>NZ_RAIQ01000010.1 GCF_003625475.1 Butyrivibrio sp. X503
AGTTGATCCGGTCAAAACTAAGCTTGGCTTTTGTTCTGTCCGTTAATTTACTAAATCTTTGTTCTGAATTATTCTCTTAATGTAATGACCAGGTCTTGCGAAATGCTTCGCATTTCCCAAGCTTTTGCGTTCGCAAAATGAAATCTGAAATAATCAGTTCTCTGCAAGCAAGCTTGCTCGACCTGCTTATTTCATCTTTCGCCCTGCTCATTGCTTTTTGGAATTTTTCAGGGTTGCATTACTGTTTATTTGTCAAGGTACAAGGAGCCTAAAACCCGCTCCAGTGCTGCGTTTGCGGCATTTCTGTCTGCATCAGCAACGAATATAAATATATCACTGCGTATCATCCATGTCAACAACTATTTTCAAAAATTTTTGATTTTTTTTGAAGTTTTATTTTTCTATGAATAAAACGCCCAGTGTTCCGGGGCCGCAATGCGAGGAAATAACGCCTCCCGCGCGGGTTTCGATTATCTCGTTAAAGCATCCGAGTTCAGTCAGATATGATCGAACCATATCTACTATCTCTTTATCGCATCCGGAATGTGTGATAAATACTCTGTCGGACTTGGCATTCTTAAGCGCATCCTCCATGTCTTTAACGTAGTCAATTATGTACTTCTTAGGAAGCCCTCTGTACTTCTTCTCTGGTCCCATCTTGCCGTCTTTTACACCGATCCTTGGATGAAGCTTTAATGCATTGCCGACTAAAGCCGCAAGGCCAGAGCACCTTCCGCCTCTGTAAAGATATGTGAGAGTATCGATGACAAAGCTTGCTCTTACCTTGGATCTGAGCGCCAGGATATACTCTTCTATCTCCGCTGCGCTCTTTCCATTGCGTGCAAGCTCACATGCTTCTATCACCTGAAGTCCTATACCGGTAGAAAGATTCTCTGAATCGATCACGCGGATCTTATCCTCCATTTCAAGCTCCTGCGCTGCAAGCTTACAATTCGAATAGTTAGCGGACATCGATGAAGATATTGTAAACACAACGTATTCATCCGCCCCATTTTCTTTTATCTTATCCATAATATCCGTAACGGAAGCTGCCGCCGTCTTGGGCGTCTCTCCTGTCTTGTCCGACCACTCATATAGTTTTCCCGGAGTAATGTTTACTCCGTCAAGATATTCCTCGTCTCCAAGTCTTACATACAGAGGAAGGATTGTGATGCCATATCTTTCAATCAGTCCTTTCGAAAGATCACATGTGCTGTCTGCAATTATTTTTACCATTGTCTTCTCCCTTTTTTCAACAAAGATAAAGGCCGATGATCTCGGCCTTTAGAAGTCTTATTTAAGTATTACTTTTGTATCCTTGCCGTCTCTTGTTACTATCAGTCCCAAGTTCTCGACGTTTGAAGTGTTCTTTTCATCTATCTGCGTAAGCACCACCAAGCTCTCATGAGCTCTTGAATCTATTGTGCCTATATACGAAGAAAGATCGTTCGGCAGGAACGTGACCGAAGTATATCCAAGGTTCTTGCCGTTTAAAAGAATCTGGAACAAAAGATTAAGCTTAAGCATATTTACGCTTTTAGCATTGTCGGACGCATTATAAAGATCGAATCTAAGTACAAGAAGTCTCTTGCCCTTATCTGCATTAACAACATAGCTCTTGGAGCTCTCAGGGTACGTCTTTGAAATGGAATATCCCTGATATGACAGGAAGATATCATCCATTATCTCTCTTGATTCATCATCCGACATTACGACCGCATTCGGATCTGCCGCGTAAGAGTCTTCTCCTGAACCGCCTTCACTGACTTCATCCGCATTCTTTTCATCGCTTTCGGAAGGCTTGGCATTTTCGTCGACCTTATTTACATCAGAGCCCTCGCTTGCCTCATTCTCATTTTCAACGTCGCTGCCATCGGATGACTCTATAGAAGACGCATCCGCAAATTCATCCCCTGAGGAAAAAGAGCTTCCTTCTTCGAACATGTCCTCAGCTCTTGGACCAACATCCGCAAAAGCATCATGCATCTCTTCTTCCTGCTTTTTATTCTGTTGCTCGATCATCTCTTGTGCAATAACCGGATCGACGTATGTAAGCTTGCTCTCTCCGTTATTGGAATATTTCATTAAAAGACCTACCGCATACTCCACGGTCTGGTCATACTGCTCCTCGGTCATTGTCGGAAACTTTTCTCCGCACGCCGTAAGAGCCAGCGCTGCACTTATAATAACAGCCACTCCCAAATACTTTTTTGCACTCATAAGATATCCCTCATATTATTTGGTCTCGAGTTCAAAATAGAATTCAACGCCGTTGTCATAATTGATAACGCCGTAATCCTGATTCATACTCTCCATTATAGCCTTAACTATGGACAAGCCAACGCCGCTTCCGCCGTACTCCCTGGTCCTTGCTTTATCGACCTTGTAAAACTTATCCCAGATATGCTCCAAGCTGTCCTCGGGGATCGGACTACCCGTGTTAAACACAGATACTCTCACCTTGTTTTCTTTCTCTGTGATCTTGATATCCACTACTCTTTCGCCGCCTATATGGTTAAGAGCATTGCTGTAATAGTTCTGCAAAACCTCTTCTACTCTGAATTCATCTCCCCATACAAATATCGGCTTATAATTTCCTATCTTAACGGTTGCTTCCTTCTGTTTGGCCAAAAGCTCCGCAGATCTGACATAGTTGGTAACCAGCTCGACGATGTCAAATCTCTCCATCGTAGCATTTTCATTACCGAATTCAAGCTGATTGAGCGTAAGGAGTTTTTTTACCATGATATTCATCTTGGACGCTTCATCCATTATGACTTCACAATAAAAATCTCTGCTCTCCTCATCGTCGTTGATGCCTTCTTTAAGACCTTCCGCATAGCCTTGGATAAGAGCTATCGGAGTCTTAAGTTCATGAGATACGTTTGAAAGGAATTCCTTTCTCATCTCATCTATTTCTTCCTTCTTGGCGATATCCTGCCTAAGAGCTATATTCGCATTCTTAAGATCTCGAAGTGACGCCTCGAGGATCTCGGACAATTCGTTCATGTTCTGTCCGAGTATATCTATCTCATTTTTATGTTCGTTTTGATCTTCATACTTAGCTTCGAAATTAAGCTTTTTCATCTCATCGGAGATCTGATAAAGCTTTTTGATCGGAGCCGTAACCTTTTTTGATATAAAAAGAACCAGTATCGCACCGATAGACAATGCAGTAAAAGCGGTCATTGCCATAAAGGTGTTGGAAATCTTAACGTTCTCTCTGATACTCTGCATGGCCGTTCTGACCATAACAATATATTTACCTTCAGTAACTCCCCAGATCTCCAGATACTCCGTATCACTCTCAAGATCCCTGTCGACCTGCATGGTAATATTATTTATCTCATCCGTTTTTATAATGGTTATTTCATTGTTCGGATTCGGCTCTTCGGTAAGAATATTGTATAATTCTTTTGCCATGGCATCACCGCTTCGCTGAGAAAACGATGTTGCTTTAACATTAGTCGGATACTCAAAGACGATCATCTCGATATTATATCTGTCACAAGTCTCTCTTGTCTTTTTATCAAATTCTACGGATGTAATATCAATACCGTTTGAAATATCTGACAATGTTGCATTGTACGCATTATGAATAGTCTCAATCTTATCCTTTACATAGAATTTCTCCATAAAAAGAACGTTCATGATAATACAAAAGCCGAACGAAATGATCATTGTCATAAGAAACGCCATGCTGATCTCAAGACGGATAGAATGAGTTATGCTTTTGTTGTAGCCGGTATTACTGGTTTGTTTCAAACTTATACCCCATTCCCCATATCGTCTTTATGAGGTCGCCTTTGTTTCCGAGTTTTCCTCTGAGCTTCTTAACATGAGTGTCTATAGTACGTGCATCACCGAAATAATCATAATTCCACACGTTATTAAGTATCTTTTCCCTGGAAAGGGCAACTCCCTTGTTCTCGAAAAAGAAGCTAAGGAGCTCGAATTCCTTGTAGCTAAGATCAACTTCTTTGCCGTCAACAAATACACTGTGGGCAACTTTATTGATAGTTATGCCACCGGCCTCCATAACCTGATTGTTGACGGACTGATTAGTCCTTCTGAGAATCGCGGAAACTCTTGCCGCAAGAATCTTGGGGCTAAAGGGCTTTGAAATATATTCATCAACTCCGAGTTCAAATCCAAGGAGCTCATCTCTCTCCTCAGACTTAGCGGTAAGCATAATGATCGGAACCTTTGAGTTGTTTCTTATCTCTCTGCAAACTTCCCAGCCGTCTCTTTTGGGCATCATAACATCAAGAATAATAAGAGAAATGTCTTTATCCTCGTAGAACATGTCCAAAGCCTGCTGGCCGTCTCCTGCCTCCAAAACAATATATCCGTCTTTTATAAGAAAGTCTTTGACGAGTTTACGCATACGGCTCTCGTCATCCACCACCAAAATCTTCAAGTCATCCACTGCCTATTCCTCCTCGAAATTCTAGTTATCACCAATATCACCATCATACCGCTGTGGTGCTTCGATGCCAAGTTTTTTTTCTGCTTCGCGAACCGCCTTTTCTCTTTCCTTGAGCTCTTCGTCCCAAGCCGAATAGCGATTCGTTATATTTCTTTTATAGTTGATAATGTTATCACTGTCACTTTTGGAAGCTATAACAAACATCACGATCACAAGTATCGCAAGTACAATATTAAGTATTATGGAAAAGATTTTTCCAAAATCCGCCGCGCCTTCATTCTTCGGCGGTTTAACTCTTTGCTGTGCGGCAATATTTTCAAACGCCGAATGCCTGGTAAAGGTAACGTTAAGTGGTATCGGAATAAGATCTTCCTGCGAATATCCGCTCTCTAAAAGCTTATTTCTAAGATCCATTAAATACTGCCAGCCTATGGGCGACTTAAATATCTTATTTTCTATAGCTTTTTCGTATACAGCTTTTATATCGCTCGGGCGGCTTGCATTTATCTTTGTTTCCAAAAGCTTTATTTTGGATTCATCCATAGAAGCCTTTTTGGCATCATCCTCATTAAGGAACTCATAACCGCCCACTATGAACTTGCTGTCAGCATTGTTGTTATCAGCCATACTCCGCTCCGTACGCCACGGTAAAGACGCTTACGCTCCTAGCCTTCAACGTCTTGTTTCTAAATGCCAAAGGCTTGGGCCTGTTGTTATAATACTTACCTTCATCATCTCCGGTATCGGCGCAAAGTGTCCAATACGAACCGGCCGGTGCTCCCGGAAGCATGATCTGTATATCTTCCCAATAAGCGTTTATCGCAATATATACTATATCATCATGTCCCTTTTTATCATAGTAGCCCGCATATCTGATACAGATTACTCTGGAATCCTTGGTTATGTTACCGTTGTCCGGATTCTCGGTATGCACGGAAATAAAGGGTAGTCCGCACTTTGCCGGTTCGAGATCTTTCCTGATACAGGGATGCTTTCTTCTAAACTGAATGATATTCCTGTAATAATCATAATAATCTCTGTTCTTTTCAATGAGACTCCAATCAAGCCACGATATCTCATTGTCCTGACAGTACGCGTTATTATTTCCAAACTGAGTATTGCCAAACTCATCTCCGGCGTACAACATAGGCGTACCTCTGCTGCACATAAGAACGGTGATTGCATTTCTCATCATTCTGAAACGAAGATCAAGGATACCCGGATCGTCGGTGTCACCTTCCGCGCCACAGTTCCAGCTTCTGTTGTCGTTGGCACCGTCCGTATTGTTCCATCCGTTTTCTTCGTTATGTTTACTATTATAAGAATAAAGGTCATAGAGTGTAAAGCCGTCATGACAGGTTATAAAGTTGACCGACGACTCATATCCGAGATACGATCCTCCATACATGTCCATCGAACCCGTAATGCGCTTAACGGCTTCCGGCGCAGCCCATATATCTCCCTTAAGATATGACCTTATATCATCCCTGTATTTACCGTTCCATTCAGCCCAGCGTTTCCAGGAAGGGAAATTACCCACCTGATATACACCGCCTGCATCCCACGCCTCGGCAATAAGCTTAACGTCTCCGAGGATCGGGTCATAAGCAATACGCTGAAGAAGCGGAGGTCTGTCCATAGGCGCACCGTCCTGATCTCTGCCCAGGATACTTGCAAGATCGAATCTAAAACCGTCTACTCTGTATTCCTCAACCCAATATCTAAGGCACTGAACAATAAACTCCTGAACCATCGGGTGATTGCAATTCATGGTATTTCCGCAACCGCTGAAATTGTAATACTCACCGTGAGGGGTCAAAAGATAATAGATATTATTATCAAATCCCTTAAAAGAGATAAACGGTCCATGCTCGTTACCTTCAGCCGTGTGATTGAAAACAACGTCAAGAATAACTTCAATACCATTGGCCTTAAGCGCATTTATCATCTGCTTAAGCTCAAGACCTTCGTTATTATGTTCCGCCTCACACGCATAGCTGGTATTCGGAGCAAAAAAAGCAATGGTATTATAGCCCCAGTAATCCAAAAGCGTTCTACCGTTATGCTCTCGCATATCCCTTGTTTCATCAAATTCAAAAATAGGCATAAGCTCAACGGCTGTTATACCAAGCTTCTTAAGGTAATCAGCCTTCTCTTTTATGCCCTCAAAGGTTCCGCCGTGTGTTACACCCGAAGATTTATCCTTGGTAAAGCCTCTTACGTGCATTTCATAGATGATCGAATCGCACATAGGTATCTCGGGATTTCTCGTTACATTCCACTCGAAATAGTTCCTTACGACTCTGGCCCTGTATTCATCCTCACCGTAAGACTTCTCTCCCCATATTCTCTGACCGGAAACAGCCTTGGCAAACGGATCGAGCAAGGTATTCTTCTTATCAAACAAAAGACCCTTCTCCGGCTCCCACGGACCGTCAACGCGATAATTGTACTCCAAATTCTCAATATCAAGGCCAAAGACGATCATAGAATACACTTTGCCTATCTTATAACTCTCGGGAAAAGGAATCTCCGCAAACGCGTTCTTATCACCTCTTTTATATAAAAGAAGTGTTATGGAGGTTGCTCCGTTGGAATATACGGTAAAGTTGATGATGGAGTCATTAAGCATAGTTGCACCATACATGCTGTAGACCCCGGGTCTGATCTTATAACCGTTCACTTCATCGAGCCAGACAAGTTGACGGTTAATATCATCCTTGGCTAGGATTTCAGCACGATGTGATTCAACATCAATCTTCTTTTTACCGGACCTATGTCTTCTATACTCACTCATGCTTTAATTTTACCACATTATTTATTAAATATCCGTGAAAAAAACGGCTGTTTAACGAAAACAGCCGTTTCAAATACACAATGAAAATGTAAAAATCGCCCCACGGTATTAACCATGGGGCGACAAATATACTCATATGAATTAAACAGGGTATGCACCGTTCTTGGTATCAGCCTCAGAAACATCAACAGATGTCTGCTGAGCCATACGATACTTGAAGAAGTCTGTTGCAACCTGAGGGAAGAGTGCGTATGAAAGAACGTCCTCATCCTGCTGCTTCCACTGCTTAACATCCTCTTCGAACTTATTAAGTCCGGGCTCGAGCTTGTCAGCGGGTCTGCATGTGATAACCTCTCTGTCGCCGATGATCTTCTTCTGAACCTCGGGATTGAAAGGCTTGATTGTCTTACCGTACTCACCTGCAAGGAGATCCTTGGTCTGATCAGTAGCAACCTTGTATCTCTCACCCATAAGTACGTTCATAACAGCCTGTGTACCAACGATCTGTGATGAAGGTGTAACAAGCGGAGGCTCACCGAAGTCCTTACGAACCTGAGGGATCTCCTCAAGCACTGTGTCGTACTTATCGCTTGCGTTCTGCTCCTTGAGCTGGCTAACCATGTTGGAAAGCATTCCGCCGGGAACCTGATACATAAGAGTCTTGATGTTAACACCAAGAACCTTAGGATCCATAAGTCCGCTTGCGAGGCACTCCTCTCTGTAAGGTCTGAAGTGATCTGCAATCTTAGCAAGAAGCTTCTGATCAAGACCTGTCTCGAAAGGCTGTCCCTTGAATGCCTCAACCATAACCTCAGTAGCGGGCTGTGATGTTCCGAGTGCGAAAGGTGAAATAGCGCAGTCGATGATATCAACACCTGCCTCAGCAGCCTTCATGTATGTCATGCTGGCAACACCTGAAGTGTAATGTGTATGAAGGTCGATAGGAAGCTTTGTAGCACTCTTAAGAGCTTTAACAAGCTTCTCTGCCTCATAAGGAAGAAGAAGTCCTGCCATGTCCTTGATACAGATAGAATCTGCACCCATAGACTCGATATCCTTAGCGATATTCATCCAGTACTCTTCTGTGTATGCATCACCAAGTGTGTATGCAAGAGCGATCTGTGCGTGGCCGCCCTCTTTCTTACATGCCTTAACTGAAGCCTCAAGGTTTCTAAGGTCGTTAAGACAGTCGAAAATTCTGATTATATCAATACCGTTGGCGATTGACTTCTGAACGAAGTAATCAACAACGTCATCGGGATAATGCTTGTATCCCAAAATGTTCTGTCCGCGAAGGAGCATCTGAAGCTTAGTGTTCTTGAAGCCGGCTCTGAGCTTACGAAGTCTCTCCCAAGGATCTTCCTTAAGGAATCTCATGCAAGCGTCGAATGTAGCACCGCCCCAGCACTCTACTGCGTTGTATCCAACCTGATCCATTGTCTCAATGATGGGAAGCATAACCTCTGTAGGCATTCTAGTCGCGATAAGGGACTGATGAGCGTCACGGAGTACTGTCTCATTGATACGAATGGGTTTCTTTTCCATATCTGCCATATCTGTAATCATCCTTTCTGATTATTCAAAAATCATTGTCCGATATTTATACACCGAACACCGCCATAAATGTACCGGCAACAACCGCTGTTCCG
The DNA here is from genome assembly GCF_003625475.1 of Butyrivibrio sp. X503. Classification (GTDB taxonomy): domain Bacteria; phylum Bacillota; class Clostridia; order Lachnospirales; family Lachnospiraceae; genus Butyrivibrio. The sequence continues at coordinate 8,876 of NZ_RAIQ01000010.1, forward strand.
ATAACACCGGCAACGTTAGGTCCCATAGCATGCATCAGAAGGAAGTTGGAAGGATCATATTCGGCTCCAACCTTCTGAGATACACGGGCTGCCATAGGAACGGCAGATACGCCCGCAGAACCGATAAGCGGATTGATCTTGCCTCTGGTAATAAAGCAAAGCAGTTTACCCAAAAGACATCCTGCCGCAGTACCGAAAGCAAAAGCAATAAGTCCGAGAACAACTATGATAAGAGTTGTCTTGTTAAGGAAAGCCTCAGCACTTGTTGTAGCACCAACAGAAGTTCCGAGAAGGATAACTACAATGTACATAAGTGCGTTTGAAGCTGTCTCCTGGAGCTGACGAACAACGCCTGACTCTCTGAAGATATTTCCGAGCATCAGCATACCGATAAGAGGTGCTGTTGTAGGAAGTATCATGCTGACAACAATAGTAACTATAACAGGGAAGAGAATCTTCTCGAGCTTGCTAACTTCACGAAGCTGCTGCATTCTAATGGTTCTCTCTCTCTTTGTTGTAAGAAGCTTCATGATAGGAGGCTGGATCATGGGAACGAGCGCCATATATGAATACGCCGCAACCGCAATGGGTCCCAGGATTGAAGTCTGATGAAGCTTGGATGCAAGGAAGATGGATGTAGGACCATCCGCACCTCCGATGATTGATACTGCCGCAGCCTGCTGGTCATTGAAACCGAATGCGATAGCCATGAAGTAAGCTGCAAAAATACCGAACTGAGCGCCGGCACCCATAAGGAAGCTTATAGGATTGGCAATAAGGGGACCGAAGTCGGTCATCGCACCTACACCCATAAAAATAAGTGAAGGAAGAATAGCCCACTCATCCAAGATATAGAAATAATGGAGAAGTCCACCTGCAGCACCGTTTGCGGGAGCTGCCATAATGTCCGGATAAATATTAACTAGGAGCATACCGAATGAGATCGGTACCAAAAGCAAAGGCTCAAATCCCTTGGCAATAGCCAGATACAAAAATACAAGGGCTACAACTACCATTATGTAGTTTCCCGGTGACATTGTTGTAAATGCTGTCTGATGCCAGAGATTGGTTAATGTATTAACAACGTAATCCATTTTTTATCCTCATTTCTGTTTAAACAAATTTATAATTCTCTGACATTAGTTAAGAGTTGCAAGTACTGTTCCTGCCTCTACTGCATCACCTGCAGCTACATCGATGCTGGCAACTGTTCCGTCGGAAGGAGCAACCATAGGGATCTCCATCTTCATGGACTCAAGTGTGATAACTGTATCACCCTTCTTTACAGCCTGGCCAACACTTGCGTTAACCTTAAGTACCTTACCTGCTGCTCCGGCCTCAACCTTTACAGATCCTGCGCCTGCGCTTGCCTTCTTAACGGGTGCTGCGGGTGCCTTAACTGCGGGAGCTGCTGCGGGTGCAGAAGCTACTGCGCTTCCTGCGCCTTCTTCTACTGTTACATCATATACGTTTCCGTTTACGGTTATAGTATAGTTCTTCATTGTATCTCCTTTCATCACACATCAAAGTCTGATGTGTACGATGCTTATATTAGAATTTTTTCCAATTACTGTTTACTTTTCTTATAGACCTTACACGGAAACCGTCTGTGCTTCCGCTTCCCTCATATGCCGCGATTGCTGCCGCGATAACCGCAACAAGCTCTGCGTCACTTGAAAGATCTTCCTTCTCGGCAATCTGACCCACAGTGTTGTCGATAGCCTTTTCGGCGATAGTCTTCTTATCATTTTTCTTAGTGCCAAGCTTCTGTATCAGAGGGAACAGGCATATGATAAGTGAAATTGTGATAAGGATTGAAAAGGCCATTCCCATTCCCATAAGTGTATTGAGTCCGGCATTCTCAAGCTTCTCGCCAATTGTCTTATCAGCTGTTACACCGATGTCGGTAGTCTCATAATTCATAATGCTGACAACATCAGCTACCTGTAATTCAGGGGTAGGAGTAAATTTGTTATCAAGGTAGATGACCATATCAGCATAATGTTTGGTTCCATGTAATCTACCGGTCAAAACAAGTTGCCCCTTATTGTTCATTTCATAGCTAATCGATTCGACGTTTATATCATCAGCCAAAGTGTCTTTCGAGCCATATCCTATCTGATCTATAGCTTTGTACCAGCTCTCATATCCCTTTCGGAATGTCTCATACTTTTCATCGCTAAAATAATAGCCATACACTAAAGACAGATATGCCTTTTCTTCGAAGTTTTCCGGAGTAACACCTTTTTTGTAGAATGCTTCAAAAAAGTCATCTTCGATATCATCCGCCAATTGTTTTAGATGATCCTCATCATAATATTTAGGTATATATCTGCTCTCATCAACACTGTTCTGCGCCGTCTGCTGCTCCTGCTTGCCACAACCGGTAAAGCAAAGAAGGCAGCTTAGCATAACGCCCAAAACTAAAAATTTATGCTTCATTTTGAGTGCTCCCTTCATTAAACTGTGCCGTGTTTCTTGGCAGGACGCTCATCTCTCTTTGTAAAAAGCATCTCGAAAGCTCCGATTACATACTTTCTTGTGTCGGCTGCAGCGATGATCTCATCAACGTATCCTCTTGCAGCTGCGCTCTTCACATTGTTCTGAAGCTGTGCATAATCTGCAGCAGTCTTAGAAACAGTATCTGCATCCTTGCCGTCACAAATGATCTTAGCGGCAAGAGAAGCGTCCATTGTTCCGATCTGAGCATCAGGCCAGCTGATAGTAACATCTGCTCCGATAGCCTTGGAGTTCATGATCACATAAGCACTTCCGAAAGCCTTACCTGTGATAACGTTAACCTTAGGCACTGTAGCATTTGCAAGTGCATATACAAGCTTGCCCGCAGCCTTTGCAACACGCTTCTCGTTGCACTGGCATGAAACAAAGCCTGTAGAATTTGTAAGTGTAAGAACGGGAAGATCGAAAGCATCGCAGAAGTTAACGAATTCGGCAGCCTTCTCACATGCGCCTGCAGAAAGCTTATCCTCAAACTTCTCTGCCTCTTTGCCATTCTCATCGTATACGGCTGTACGGTTACCAACAAGACCTACGGTTGCTCCGTTAAGTCTGATGAAACCTGTCACCATATCTTTTGCAAAGTTTCTCTTTGTCTCAAAGAAAATTCCGTTATCTGAAATCTGTCTTGCGATAACTGAAGGATCGGCTACTGCGCCGTCAAGATTCTCACATGCTCTGTTGAGATCGTCAGAGCACTCCTCATATGAATCTCCGTCCTCGTTGTTTGAAGGAAGGATAGAAACGAGCTCTCTGATCTGAGCATAGATTGATGCCTCATCGGCAACTACATCAATATTGCTTGTGTTGGCGCTCTGCCAATCAGCACTTGATGTATCACATTTCTCTTTATAATTACCCTCAAGAGCGTTGGGTGAGTTAACAAAAAGCTTACCCTTGGATGACTCAATGAAAGTAAAGTCTGTAATGGAAGGAATCAAAGCAAGTCCGCCACCACATGATCCGAAAACAGCTGTGATCTGAGGAACAACACCTGATGCCTCCACCTGCTTAAGATAAATCTCGCCAAATGCGTTGAGCGCATCTGTTGCCTCCTGAAGACGAAGTCCCGCTGAATCGATAAGTCCGATTACAGGAGATCCTGTCTTGATTGCCAGTTCATACAGGCGAACGATCTTCTTAGCATGCATCTCGCCGATAGATCCGCCAAGTACTGACGCATCCTGGCTGTATACATACACCAGATTGCCGTCGATAACACCATATCCGGTAACGACTCCGTCTGATGGTGTTTCTTCCTGTTTCAGATTGAAATCTGTGTTTCTGGCTGTCACAAGAGCACCAATTTCAACGAAACTGTTTTCGTCGAGCAAAGAGTTGATTCTTATACTCGCTTGTGAAGAACTACTCATTTTTTTAACCTCCGTAAATATATTTAAGTAATGCTTATTCCTAAAATGAACGCAACTTAACACAGAGTATAGTATAACATAAAAGCACCAAAAAAAAAGGGAAAACGCACAATTTTTTCGGCGTTTTCCCACTGTTTAAACCACTTAAATATCAAGTTTTACATCTATCTCTTTTTCGGCCTGAGCCTTGAATTCTTCAACCTGTACCGTTCCTATTGTCGGAAGCTCTTCAAGGGAGCGAACTCCGAAGCTTCTAAGGAACTCTTCGGTTGTTCCGAAAAGAAGAGGTCTTCCCGGAGCATCAAGCCTTCCAAGCTCTTTTACCAGTCCGAACTCAACCAGCCTGTTTACGGCATGATCACTGTTTACACCTCTTATCTTTTCAACCTCAAGTCTTGTGATAGGTTGCTTGTATGCGATGATAGACAGCGTCTCCATGAGTGAATCGGTAAGCACCGCCTTCTTGGGAGTCTTGGCTATCTTTACTAGATACTCGTACATTTCCTTTTTGGTGCAGAGCTGAACTGCGTTATCAAGCTCGATAAGTCCTATTCCGCTGTCGTCCTGTTCATATTTGTTCTTGAGATAATCGATGTGGTCCTTGACCTCTCTTACACTAACCTCCATTGCCTTAGACAACGTGCTTATCTCAACAGAATCTCCCATTGCAAAAAGAATGGCTTCTATAATAGCTGCGCCTTCTCTACTCGTCATATCTTTTAACTTGCCTTTCTCGAAGTAATTATTATATCTCCGAACGTATCTTCCTGTTCGATCTCTATCTCGCCAAGCTTCATCTCCTCAAGCATAACAAGGAAAGTAACGATGATCTCGGTCTTGCTGTGCTGCTTTTCAAGAAGACTTCTGAAACTGAATCTCTTGTGTTCACGGATATATGCCTTGATATAAAGCGTCTTGGCGTCCATGTCGACTTCTTCCTTCTCGATGTTTCCGAACTTACTTCTGATAGGATCGACCTTGTCTTCCTGTCTTTTCAAAAGATCCTGGAAAATCGCGTTAAGCTTACTCAAAGTGGCATCTCCGATAAGATCCGAGAAATCGATCGGAACCTCAAATTCGCGAACTTCCTTCGGGATATCTTTTTGCCTGTACCACTGCATGTCGGCGTCCATCTGTCTATCCTTGAGCTCGTAAGCCATATACTTGTACATCTTATACTCAAGAAGCTTCTCAACAAGCTCGGCTCTCGGATCTTCTTCCTCACCTTCTTCATTAACTTCCTTGGGAAGAAGCATCTTACATTTGATATCTATAAGTGTCGCCGCCATAACAAGGAATTCACTGGTAACTTCCATATCTTCCTTGTGCATCGCATTGATATATTCCATGTACTGTTCTGTGATCGTAACAATAGGAATATCGTAGATATCTATTTGGTTTTTATCGATCAGATGCATAAGAAGGTCCATCGGTCCTTCAAACACCTGAAGCTTGATCTCAAGTGACATCTTTTACCTCATGTAATCTGATAACATCAATTTCTCCGGGATTGAACATTCTCACGTGAATGGTGTGTGTTCCAAGCCCTCTTGAAAGGATCATGCGCTTACTTCCGATCTTAAACTCTCCGCCGTCATACTTAGGAAAAAGAGCTATCGATGGAGAAACAACTCCTCCCAGAAGCGGAAGTCTTATTATACCGCCGTGTACATGGCCCGCAAGTGAAAGATCCGCTCCCCAATTTGCATATTCGGGAAAATACTGCGGATTGTGCGCAATAAGTACTTGATATTTATCTTTGGAAGCAGAGCCGACAAGCTTTGAGATATAACCTGTATCCATCTGCTTCTTCTTTATTTTTCTGAAATACTCCAAAGGAAGATCAAGTCCGGTAATGCGGACCTTATTATCCTCCATGTTGACCGAGTCATTTTCAAGAATGATGACGCCGGCTCTTTTCAAAGTATCTTTATATCTGTCGTAGAAGTTACCGTATTTCTTGGTGAAGGTCTTTACCTTCTTTTCGTGATTGCCGTTGGCCATGTAGACCTTATATTTACCTGCAAGCTCCGTAAGAACGTGAAGTCCTGCCTCATACTGTATCCTGCCGTGGATCTTCATGCCGATGAACATGTCGCCTGCGCACATCACGGCGTCAGGTGCAATATCATCAATAGCCTTTAAAAGTCTGTCGTTGCTGTCGCCGTAAACATAGCCGTGAAGATCGGAAAGAAGGACGATCTTGAGATCGCGATCGATCTTGTCGGTATCTATGTCATAAGTGCGGACAACAAAGTTGTGAGTATCATGGTAGATGACCGCGATACATAATATAACAAGCGCCGCAACCGCAGCGATGATGATATACAAAAGCATAATCTCTTTTCCTTATTCGCATTTCAAAACAGCAAGAATATTTTAGCATATAAATGTGAAGGTCAAAAGCAAATTTACATAAAATATGATATACGAATTGCTCCATGGCTGACGCCAATATCATACAAAAAAATCCCCGGATAATCATCCAGGGATTTTAAAATCTGACTTAGTTATATTTGCGCTTTCTAGCTGCCTCAGACTTCTTCTTGCGTCTAACGCTAGGCTTCTCGTAATGTTCTCTCTTACGAATCTCCTGCTGGATACCAGCCTTGGCACAGCTTCTCTTGAAGCGACGAAGCGCGCTATCCAAAGTCTCGTTTTCTTTTACTACTACAGTTGACATCTCTACTCTTACCCTCCCTTCAGTCCCTTCAAGTACATGACTGATTGGGTTATTTATTATGATCTGAGCCTAAAAACTCACATAACATGAATAATTATATCATAAAAAATTTAGGCGTCAAGCATTATTTTCAGACTTTTACTGAAGTGCTTCTTTTAACACTTCAAGGTTTGCCTGCATTACAGAAAGGTAAGTTGTTCCGTTTGCAACATCCTCGGATGTTGTAGACTGCATCGAATCAAGAGTAAGGATGTTCTGATCCTTGCTTTTTGTATTGTTCTTGATTGTCTCGGCAATCTTCTTATCGGGACCTTCGATAGTCATGATACTCTTAAGTCCAAGCTCATCAACTTTTCCGGCAAGGAAAGCGATAGTCTCAAAGCTGGCCTCAGTCTCAGCTGAGCATCCGACAAATGCAGCATAGTAATCAAGACCATAATCATCAACAAGATATCTGAAAGGGAATCTGTCTCCGAAAAGAAGTGTCTTGTTTGCAGCTGCTGAAGTTACGCTCTTATACTCTCCGTCAAGGTTATTGAGTTTCTGCTTGTATGCATTGGCATTCTCTGTATAAGTAGCGGCGTTATCGGCATCTACCTTTGAAAGGCCGTCCGCTATAGCGTCACAGATAATAGAAGCATTTGTAAGTGAAAGCCATACGTGCTCGTCGTACTCAACTTCCTCTTCTTCTCCTTCTTCTCCCTCTTCGCCTTCTTCCTCTTCTTCAGCTTCCATTCCTTCTACAACTTCCTCTTCCTTGACATTTCCGCCAAGAACATCGAGAAGATTGATAACAACCATATCTTTATTGGTAGCTTCCTTGAGTGCATCGTCAACCCACTCATCGGATTCGCCGCCGACATAGATGAACATGTCGCAGGAAACAATCTTCATAATATCATCTGCCGTAGGCTGATAAGAATGAAGATCAACCCCGTTATCAAGAAGCATTGTGATCTCCGCTTTGTCGGAAGCATCTCCGACAATATTCTTAACCCAATCATATTCAGGGAAAATAGTTGTAACAATGCTTATTTTGTCTCCTGAAGCCACAGCTTCAACAGAAGCCTCTTCCTCAGCGGCTTCGCTGTCCATTTTGGAAAGCGTACTCTCCGTTGTATTTCCCTGTGTCGCTGCATTATTTCCGCATCCCGTGAATGCACAGACTGTGAGTATTGCAGCCATAATAAAAGCTAGTCTCTTTTTCATACCGGTCTTGTCCTTTCGTCAATATATAATCGCATACAGAATGACTATTTCTGCACAAAGAAAAATGCAATACATTTGCAAATCACTTGCAGTTTAAGATTTTAGCAATCACATAACTGCTTGTCAATAGTATTTGCAAATCTATTGCATTTTAAAACCGATAATATTTATCACTGTCTGTCCCATGTATTGGTCTTAAGGGAATGAAGCACGAATCTACCATCGCTGCCTGCCTTTCCGCTGCAGGTAGATAAGGTAAGTATAGAATCTCTTTTGGAAAAATCGATATCTGATGGAAGTTTAATGAAGCTGTTTCTTTTTATAAAAGAAACAAAGTTATCATATTCATTATCGGTTGCAACCACGCTGTAAGCGCCGCTACCGCTAGATGTCACATAATATGCAAAAGCCTCATATTCGTAAACCTTATCATCCGTATAAACATAAAGCTTTGCATTATCTCCCGTCATAAAGCTACTCTTGGTCCCGTTCAGCGTCTTAAGGGATCCAAACATGGAACCGTCTTTCATGTTATGACCAAAGATAATGTCGTGTTTCCCGCAAAAGCACGAATCACTCAATATATCTTCATACAGACATCCGGCCTTATTATAACTGCCGTCAAAGGTCCTGGTCATGTACTCATCGATCTCTTTTTCTTTTACAACGGGATAACTGATCGAAAGATACGGAAAATAAAGCCATCCGGTAAAATCGGCATTCACCGATCGGAGCTTATCTACATCTATTGAAAGACGCGGATAATCTCCAACCTTCTCAAATTCACCGGATACGTCTTTTACATTTTCTTCTCTGATCTTGTCGTACTCAAGCTTAGCGTCATTGTAATGCCTCACATCGAAATACAGATTGACGAGATGAAAAACAATTATGAAAGCAAGTACCGCTATTATTATTGATCTGATCTTTTTATCCTTAAGCATTCCCACTCTTCACTCTTTCCGGAGGATCAAGTTGCCTTTCTAAATTGTTATTTCTTACATACTCAAGAAGCGATAAAAACTCTGCTCCAAGAAGATTGCTGAGTTCGGCATCGCTGAAATTACACTGATTGAGAGCGCACAAAACACTGATGCCATATGTGTAAATCCACATATGCTCAAACAGATACCTCGCCTGTTTTGAGGACAACGAATAAACGTTTGAAATAACTTCTTCAAACTTGTTGTCTACGATATGGCTGGAAAATACTTCATCAAAGCTCGTGGGTTTGTCAAAAGAAGACATAAAGATCATCTTGAATAGATTAGGTTCTCTGGATGCAAAAAGAATGATCTGCATTCCGGCTTTTTTGAATGGGGGATCAAATTTCATCGCTTCATTTGCATAACTTGAAACGAGCATACGAGCGGCTTTTTTAACTTCACTCCTAAGCTCATCCATGTTTTCAAACGCTGTAAAGATGGGTCTTGCGGAACATCCCAGCACATCCGCAAGTTCTCTGGCAGTAAGAGCATCCGCTCCTTTTTGGCGCACAAGCTCAAGACCTGCGTCTACCATTTGTTCTCGTGTAAAACGTGGTTTTGGGGGCATAAAAACTATCTCTTTTCAATTATTATATAAGTGGTGTGACCTACTACAATCACACTATAATTATATAGCAAAAAATCGATAAAAAAAAAGGGGTTCATTGCCGCTTTCCCTTAATATATGCGTAATAAAAGTCACCCATTCTCCAAAAGCCGCGCAGAAAAGGCTTTTGGAGAATCACAGTTTATTTTTTTCTTATGCCACCAAAAAAGGATGCCCCTCTCCTGGCATCCTTTTCGGGGAATCCGTCGATTCCACCCTCACCTCATAAAAAATCATCGCAAACAACGCTTTTGCAAAAAGAAAAATAGAAATAAAACTTTAAAAGCATGCTACAAAAACATTTGTTTTGCAACACTTGTTTTATAACATTTTTTCGTTGAGTTGTCAATAATATAACAAGCGTGGTATGCAAAATTATCCAATTTGATTTTCAAGTACAGCCTTTGCTTCGGTAATGGCATCCGCAATTCCTGCGGGATTCTTACCGCCGGCCTGAGCCATATTGGGACGACCGCCGCCACCACCGCCAACCTTGGGTGCGATAGCCTTAACAAGGTTTCCTGCATGAGCACCCTTAGCCATAGCTTCATCTGTAGCCATAGTTACAAGGTTAACCTTGCCATCACACTCGGAGATAAGAACTACAACGCCCTCTCCGATCTTGGTCTTCATCTGATCGCCGAGATCTCTGAGTCCGTTCATATCAACACCCTTAAGTGATACTGCAAGAAGCTTAACGCCCTTAACTTCCTCAACCTTGTCGGTAACATCACCGAGTGCAGCCTGAGCCTCTTTACTCTTAAGTGACTCGTTCTCGCTCTTAAGTGCCTTGAGCTCATCCTGAAGCTTCTTGATGTGCTCAGCGATATCTGAAGAATTAGCCTTGAGAAGCTTTGCAGCCTCATTGAGCTTATTCTCTGTATTCTTGTAATACTCTCTTGCATTGCTTCCTGTAAGAGCCTCTATTCTACGTACGCCTGCGGCAACACCGCTCTCTGATACGATCTTGAAGATTCCCACGTGGCTTGTGTTGGCAACATGTGTACCACCGCAAAGCTCTGTTGAGAAATCTCCCATCTTAACTACTCTTACAACATCGCCGTACTTCTCACCAAAAAGAGCCATTGCTCCGGTCTTCTTGGCATCTTCCATAGACATTTCCTGAGTAACAACGGGAAGTGCCTCTGCGATCTTCTCGTTAACAAGATCCTCAACCTTCTGAAGTTCCTCAGCTGTCATAGCCTGATGATGGCTAAAGTCAAATCTTGTCTTGTCGGGATCCTGATATGATCCTGCCTGCTCAACATGGTCACCCAAAACAACTCTGAGTGCCTTCTGAAGAAGGTGAGTTGCCGAATGGTTTCTGCAAGTCTTTGCTCTGTTTTCTGAGTCTACAGAAAGCTTAACGGCTGTGCCGTTCTTGATGCTTCCCTTTACAACCTGTCCAACATGTGCAATTCTTCCGCCTGCAACATGGATAGTCTCTTCAACCTTAAACTCTGTTCCGTCAGCTGTGATGGTTCCGATATCACCGATCTGTCCACCCATTGTTCCGTAGAAAGGTGTCTTGTCTGTGATAACAGTTCCCTTAGCGCCTTCTGTAAGTTCCTCGGCAAGGCCGTTCTCATCTGCGATGGCAACAACCTTGGCATCTGCGTTAAGCTCTGTATAGCCTACAAACTCACAAGTTACGGACTCATCAAGTGAATCGAATACGTTCTTTCCTGCGTCGAGATTAGCTGAGAAGTTCTGATTGTCTCTTGCCTTCTGCTTCTGCTCTTCCATTGACTCAGCAAAGCCCTTCTCATCAACAAGAAGTCCTTCTTCCTCTGCAAGCTCAACAGTAAGCTCAACAGGGAATCCGTATGTATCGTAAAGGAAGAATGCGTCTTTACCGCCGATCTCCTTCTTTCCTTCTTCTCTTGTCTTATCAAGAATCTTCTTGAACTCTTTCATACCGTTCTCAAGAGTGCTCTCAAAACGAGCGATCTCACGAGAAAGCTCAGTAAGAACATACTCGCGGTTCTTTACAAGAAGAGGATAGCTCTCTGCATAAACCTCATCGATAAAGATAGCTGCGATTCCAAGAATCTGATCCTTGTTAAGAGAAAGAGCTCTCGCATGTCTTACCGCACGGCGAATAAGTCTTCTCAAGATATAACCTGCTCCCGTGTTTGAAGGAAGGAGCTTTTTCTCATCGCCGATAAGCATAACGGATGTACGAATATGATCGGCGAGGATACGGATAGATCTTGTTGTCTTCTCATCCTCGTTGTACTTAACGTTTGCATTCTTTTCAATATACTGAACTGCAGGTACGAAAACATCTACCTGATATACGTCCTTGGTTCCGTTAAGGAAAGCAAGGATACGCTCAAGTCCCCAACCAGTATCAACGTTCTTCTGTGAAAGAGGTGTGAGTGAACCATCGTGATGCTTCTCATACTGCATAAATACGTCATTACCAAGCTCTGTATATTTACCGCATGAGCATCCGGGACCGCAATCGGGACCGCAGTCCGGCTTATCTGCTATATAGAACATCTCTGAGTCGGGTCCGCAAGGTCCGTACTCAAGTCCCCACCAGTTATCCTCAGCGGGAAGATAATAGATATTCTCTTTCTTAAAGCCTGAAGCGATACGATACTGAGCACCCTCTTCGTCTCTGGGTGCATTCTCGTCACCTGCAAAAACAGTAGCTGCAAGGTGGTCCGCATCAAAACCGAAAACCTGTGTAAGAAGCTCAAAGCTCCATTTGCAACGCTCTTCCTTGAAATAATCTCCAAGGCTCCAGCTACCCATCATCTCAAAGAAGGTAACATGGCTCTTATCACCTACGGAATCGATATCATTGGTTCTTACGCATCCCTGAACATTGCAAAGTCTTGTTCCGAGAGGATGCTTCTTACCGAGAAGATAAGGCATAAGAGGCTGCATACCCGCAACATTGAACATAACACCTGTTGAACCGTCGGATACAAGTGAAACTGCTCCCACATCAACATGTCCGCGATCTATATAGAACTGCTTCCATGTCTTACGCAGTTCATTGGCTGTAAATTGTCTCATAATAATATATGCTCCTTCTATCCGAAAGTCTTAGAATGTAAACTTGTCGGCAAAATATGCTTCAAGCTCGTCGATGGCAACACGCTCCTGTTCCATGCTGTCTCTGAATCTAACGGTAACCTTGCCGTCTGTCTCTGAATCGAAATCATATGTGATGCAGAAAGGAGTTCCGATCTCATCCTGACGACGATATCTCTTACCGATGTTTCCACGGTCATCAAACTCGCAGTTATATTTCTTGGAAAGCTGAGTATAGATCTTCTCAGCACCCTCATTAAGCTTCTTTGAAAGAGGAAGGATACCGATCTTAACAGGTGCAAGAGCGGGATGGAAATGAAGAACTGTTCTTACATCACCCTCTCCGATTTCCTCTTCGTCGTAAGCTCCGCAAAGGAATGCAAGAACAACACGATCCGCACCGAGAGAAGGCTCGATAACGTAAGGAATGTATCTCTTATTCTGAACATCATCAAAGTAAGTAAGATCTTCGCTTGATGTCTCCTGATGTCTTGTGAGGTCATAATCGGTTCTGTCGGCGATACCCCAAAGCTCGCCCCATCCGAACGGGAAGAGGAACTCGATATCGCTTGTTGCCTTACTGTAGAATGAAAGCTCTTCCTTCTCATGGTCACGAACTCTCATCTCATCTTCTTTCATGCCAAGGCTCTTAAGCCAGTTAATGCAGTAATCTTTCCAATACGCAAACCACTCAAGATCTGTATCGGGTTCACAGAAGAACTCAAGCTCCATCTGCTCAAATTCTCTAGTTCTGAATGTGAAGTTACCGGGTGTGATCTCGTTTCTGAATGACTTACCGATCTGTCCGATACCGAAAGGAATCTTCTTACGGGATGTTCTCTGAACATTCTTGAAGTTTACGAAGATACCCTGCGCAGTCTCGGGACGAAGGTATACAGTATTCTTGGCATCCTCCGTTACACCCTGGAATGTCTTAAACATAAGATTGAACTGTCTGATATCGGTAAAGTTATGCTTACCGCAGGAAGGACAAGGAACGTTGTTATCTTCGATGAACTGCATCATCTTCTCATTGCTCCAAGCATCAACAGAGCCTTCAAGAGCGATGCCTTTCTCTGCTGCAAAGTCCTCAATGATCTTGTCGGCACGGAATCTCTCATGACACTCTTTACAATCCATAAGAGGATCTGAAAAGCTTCCCAAATGTCCACTTGCTACCCAAGTCTGAGGGTTCATAAGAATGGCACAGTCAACTCCCACATTGTAAGGGCTCTCCTGAACAAATTTCTGCCACCAAGCTTTCTTAACATTGTTCTTAAGCTCAACACCAAGGTTACCGTAATCCCAAGTATTGGCAAGTCCGCCGTAAATCTCAGAGCCCGGGTAAATAAAGCCTCTTCCCTTAGCAAGAGCTATAATTTTTTCCATTGTCTTTGCACTGTTTTCCATAACTTTCTCCATTCCTGCGAATTAAATTAGTAATTTATTTTGAAAGAAGAAGCACGATCGCACCTTCGTTTTCATCCGAAAGCACCGCTTCCTTTTTGCCGCTGACATTGACGCCCTGTGTCGCATATTCGATCTTGTAGGGAGTCTTAATTTTCACTTTTTCATCGCAAACAACAACATGCTTGTCGGCATACTGTTCCTTCCAATCATCGGGAAGCTTGTTATCTCCCGTCCCGACCATATCTGCGGATATCTCATAACCTTTCTCCTGCGCTTCGGAAAGTGTTCCGTAGAATAATGAAACACCGTTAAAGCCTGCATAATCAACTGCGCTCTCATAATTCATAACAAGCTTGATCGTCTTTTTCTCTTCGTCATATTTGATAGAATCGACGGTCACCTTTGTCGTCAGATACTCAGAGTTATAATCGGAAACCTTGGTATTTACCATCTCCGTCAACTCGTTAACATCATAGTTGGGCTCACTAAAGCTCTCACAGATATAATTCTTGACAGCGCCGTTCTTGGAAACCTCAACCCTTGTGGTATCATCAGCCTTTCCGCATGCACCCATCAATACACCGATAACAGCAATGCACATCACCGCTGCCATCTTAACTATATTTCTTTTTATCATATTTCTTTTTATCATATTTCTCTTTTCTGATATAAATGTCATATCAAATTCTCTCCAAAATATCAGTCTTTACGCAAACAAAGTTATTATATCCAAATCGTTTTTCTTTTTCAACTTTATAAAGTATCAGATACCTTCAAGCATTTCAAGACTCTTTAACGGTCTGTCTATAAACCTTCGTCTGAAATCGTCGGTTACGGCGATAAGCTGAGCCAGGACTTCGTCCTTAACGGTAAAAGAGTACAGCTTTTCAAGCGGACTTCTTACTATATAATCCATCGAGTATTTGGTTGCCTCAAGAAGATTTTTACCCTCTGGAATTCCGGGATACTCTCCTTCTATAGAAAGCGCCCTTAGCTCATAGATACATCTGACCAGCCTGTTAGGAATATTCTCATTCAAAAGAGCTTTCAAGGAAATATACAAGAGATTCAAAAGCCCAACATCTTCGCTGTTTTCTCTTGTATAGTAGCTTGCAAGCTCCAAAAGATACGTCCCGTAAAACGCCGCATCGAGATCTTGTCTGAAGCCTTCAAAAAAATTATCAATGTCGGCCTCAACTATCGTATACGATGTCTTTGATGCAAAAAGCTTGAACGTTCCAAAGCAAAAAGGTTCAACACATCCTCCGAGTTTGCTTCCGGGTTTTCTTGCACTTCTTGCAAAGGCGGTTATCTTGCCCCTGTCGGAAGTAAAAAGAGTTACTACCCAGTCGTAATCTCCCGTAGGGGAATGTTTGAGGACAATGCCTCTTACGATTACCAGATCTTCCATAGTTATTGTTACCTACTAATCCAGTGTTACTTATAGTTTTTGACGTCATAGCCAAAGCTCTTAAGCTGAGTCTTGTCATCACGCCAGTCTTTTCTTACCTTGACCCAGAGCTGAAGATTGACCTTCATTCCGACAAGTTCTTCTATATCGCGTCTTGCCGTGCTGCCTATCTTCTTAAGCATCGATCCGCCTTTTCCTATGACGATGCCCTTGTGAGAATCCCTCTCGCAGATGATCGTTGCTTCGATATCCATGAGCTCTTTGTCTTCTCTTTCGCGCATTCTTTCTATTGTAACGGCGATGCCGTGTGGAACTTCATCCTTCATGAGTCTCAGTGCCTTTTCCCTGATGATCTCGGCCACGATATTTCTCTCTGGCTGATCGGTCAGAGTATCCTCATCGTAGAAAGGAGGTCCGACAGGCAAAAACTCTTTTATCGCATTCATAACTTCGTCTATATTGATCCTGCGAAGTGCCGCAGTATGAACAACTTTGGCAAAGTCCATATGACTTCTGTATGCATCCTCAAACTTGGAAAGGTTCTCTTTATCGACCGTATCTATCTTGTTGATAACAAGGATAACCGGCTTCTTGCAAGCTTTAAGCTCTTCGATGATTCCTTTCTCACCGGCGCCTATAAAGGTGCTCGGCTCAACAAGCCAAAGTACAACGTCGACTTCATCAAGAGTGCTCTTGGCGACCTTAGTCATGTACTCACCGAGCTTGTTTTTGCTCTCATGAATACCCGGTGTGTCAAGAAAGATCATCTGACATTCATCGTCCGTGTATACGGTCATTATTCTGTTTCTGGTGGTCTGTGGCTTACTTGAGGTGATCGCTATTTTCTGCCCGATAAGTTGATTCATGAGAGTCGACTTACCGACATTGGGACGACCTATAAGTGTCACAAAACCTGTCTTGAAATTATTTTCCATCTTTACCTTCTGTATTATCCTGAGGTTTATTATCCTGCTGCTTCAATGCTGCATTTCTCTTTGCCGGATTCTTCTTATTACTGCGTTTAATAATAAATACAACTATAAATGCAACGATCGCAAGGAGCAAGAGCTGAGGAATATGGATAACGAACCAGATAAAGAATTCTTTAAGTCCGATTCCTATTGAGCGTAAGCTCTCCATAAAGCCTTCGCCCATTCTCTCAAACGCGCCCTTTTCCTCTGTGGGTGAGTACTTGGCTACTTCCTCTATGCCCAAATAAACCGTACTGTAATTTACTTTATTGTCATAAGTACGAAGCTGTGACTCAATGCTCTCGAGCTGATATCTTACATCGGAAAGCTTGTCCTGAACAGCAATAATATCTTCGATCTTTTCAGCAGATTCAAGAATTGCAAGAAGGCTCTTTTCCTCTGCCTTAAGAGCATTTTTCCTGCTCTCAAGATCCACATAGCTCAAAGTAACGTCTTCTACATTGGAAGATTTACTTGTGATGTTGGATGCGGTCTCAACAGTCTCAATAAAGCCGTTAAGCTTATCCGCGGGAATTCTTATCGTGTAATTAGCTGTTCTGACTATCTGTCCCGAAGAATATCTGCTTCCGTTGTATATATTGCTTGATTCCACGTATCCGCCAAGCTCTGTTACCCTAGCCGTTATCTTGGTTATAGTATCATCAAGATTCTCCGATTCAGCAGAAATATTCACTGTAGTAATGAGTTTACGAGTCGGATCCGATACCTGTCCCGAAGGCTCCGAGCCTTCGCCGTAATCGGCGCTCTGCTCATTGCTGTCCGCTTCAGCCATCTCGTAAACGCCACCCGCTTCTTCGGGGGCCGCATTCTTGCCGGCAAAATACTGAGTGTTACCGCTGCTTGAACTTCCGCATCCCGATATCACAATTGCAAAAGACATTAAACAAGCTAAAACAATACCAACTCTTTTTTTCATGATCAATTCCCCCGTGGAATAATAAATCATCCCTTGTTTACAAGTTGCTCGATATTATCAAACAGTTTCTTACTCTTTTCAATCTTATCCGCTGCACCGATAACGCACAGGCACTCGTCCGCCATAAACGCATCGACATATTCGGCAAGACCTCTTATCGTCTCCTTGGTCGTTCCAAGAAGCTGATCTCTGTTCCTTTGAATATTCTCCATCTTGGCATTGCACATATAAGCTGTAAGCCCGTACGTACCCTTTCCTGAAGGAGTCTTGGGCGTATCAAGATCCGATATCGCACCTATTATATACTGAAGGATAACTCTGTCATCCTCATCAAAGTTTCGAAGATACTCGGAAGCATTTTCAAATACCTTGATACTGTTGTCGAGATTGGGATCTCTGTAAGTCACAAATGCGGCGTCGCCGTTCTTGGCGTAGCTGCTCATGCAGCCGTAGGCGCCTCCCAAAACTCTGATGTTCTTCCAAAGATAATCATACCCCATCATTACCTTGAGAACTCTGAGTGCACCGTTATATACAAGTCCCTTGGTCGCAAAGTTACCTGCGCGGCACACATACTGAACCTGCCCTGCAGTCTTAAACGCCTCATTCTTCTTAACAGGCTTAAACACAAGCTCTTTTTTATCATAAGCTTCCGTAATAAGACTGTCCGCAAACTTCTTGCTCTGCTCCGGAACACCCTCGTATTCGGCCTTTGTTCCCGTTACATCGACAAGAAGATTTTCGGGTCTGAAAATAGCCTTGGTAAGCTCTTTAAGCGTACCGGTAATTTCTTTCGCTCCATCCTTTGTTTTGAACTTTGCAATTAGCTTCTCCAGATGTCTGAAATAGCCGATCCCGCTCACGCTGTCCGAAACTATAGCCGCAGGTGACACATAACTCATTGCACGAATTGCCGCGGTCTGATGTCCGGCAGATGCAAGATCTGACTGCATTCTTGCATACTGCTCATCAAGGATCTCGGAAATTCTCTTTTCATCATCAAAAAGAGAATTAATAATGATCTCTTTTACCAGGTCAAAAGCGTAGCTTAAATTGCCGTGAAGGACTTTTACGCTGACTTCAAATACCGTTTTAAACTTAGTAGGATCGTCGGCGTCTGTGTAAGTACTGATAGCTCCGCTTATTCCGCCTGTCCTGATATTGATCTCGTTATAAAGATCTTTATATGTATAATTCTTGGTATCGAGCATTCCGATCACCTTCTTCAAGGTGGCCGCATAAGGAATCATCTCCGACTCGATATTTTTAAGATCAAAAACAAAGGTTATATAGTCGATTCCGTTGGTGAAGATATCATGGAAAAGAACATCCACACCGTTCTCATTCTTTTTCTCAAAAACAAACTGTTCGGATGTTTTCTTTAAGTCTTCAAGCTTAAGAAGCGGAATCTTTTTAAGATCCTCCGGAGAATCGGGAGTATCCTGATACTCTTTAAGCTCCCTGGTCTCTCTGACAATTGTCTCGATCTCTTCTTTGCTTAGCGAATCCTTGTAATCCGAAAGCTTCTTCTTAAGCTCCTCATCCTTTTTTGCTGAAAGGCCGGGCTCGGGCTCAAGCATAACTATGGTTCTGTGAGTGTTATCAAGAAGATATTTTTGGATAAGCTCCTCGAAATAGCGCCCCTCAACTTCCTTCTTAAGCTCGGCAAAAGTTTCATTGGCTTCAACATTGATCCAAGGAAGATTGTCATCGTAAAGCCAGCTGTCGAAGGTCTGAAGTCCATACAAAAGACCCTTTGGATACCTTCCGAAATCAGCCTCTCTGTACTTAAACTCATCGTAGCTGAGTCCTGCCAAAAGAGCCTTCTTATCGATTCCGTTTTTGACCTGATTTTCCAAAACTTCTCTTATTGTCTCAACGAATTCGTCCTTCTGCTCCTTGTCGGCATTCTTGGCAATTATTGAAAAGATTGGCTGCTGAATACTGTTGTCATACTCACTGTAAACATCCTGTCCGATCCCTTTGTCGATAAGCGCCTTCTTGATGGGCGCTCCCGGTGCTGAGCAAAGCGCATAATCCAAAATGTCAAAAGCAATGTAAAGCTTTTTATCAAGTGTGGATCCGACGCTGCAGTTATATGAAAGATAAGTATTTCTGCTGATCTCGTCATCAGAAAGAACTGAATATTTCTTTTTGATCTCTTTAGGCGCATCAAAGGCAGGCTGTCTTCCGATAGCGGAATCAACCTCGATCTTATCAAAAGCTGAAAGATAAGCTTTATCAATATAATTAAGCTTCTCTTCCATATCCATATTTCCATAGAGATAAATATAGCTGTTGGAAGGATGATAATACTTCCTGTGGAAATCAAGATAATCCTCATACGTAAGTGTGGGGATCACATCGGGGTCACCGCCCGACTCGATTCCATATGTTGTATCGGGATAAAGAGAAGCCTGAATCTCTCTTGAGAAAACATCATCCGCGGATGAAAAAGCTCCCTTCATCTCGTTGTAAACAACTCCGTTTATCGTAAGCTCGGAGGACTCATCCTCCATCTCATAATGCCAACCTTCCTGGCGGAAGATCTTTTCAGTATTATAGATATTCGGATAAAAAACCGCATCAAGATAAACATGCATAAGATTCTGAAAATCAGTATCATTGCAGCTAGCTACGGGATATACGGTTTTATCCGGAAATGTCATCGCATTGATGAAAGTATTGAGTGAACCCTTAACGAGTTCAACAAAAGGATCCTTAATAGGGAAATCCCTTGATCCGCAAAGAACGGTGTGCTCTATGATGTGAGCAACTCCCGTCGAGTCCTTAGGCGGAGTTCTAAAGCCTATTGCAAAGACTTTATTCTCATCATCATTGGACAAAAGAGCTACTCTGGCGCCCGTTTTCTTATGTCTATAGACGAAGCTGTCCGAATTCAGATCGTCTATTCTTCTGCTCTCGACAAGCTCGTAAGCAGGTACATTTAAATTCTTCATTATCGGTTTCGTCCCCTCATTTGTTTTTTATTTATATGTCGAAGTCATCCCCTTCTTCCAACTGAATATCAAAATCATCGCTGAAAGTATTACGGGATGCATCTTTATTATCTACATCATTTTTATCTTTTCTGTTGAGCGCGATCTTACCTTCAAACTGCGGTACCTTCTTTTTGGGTCTTTCGCGCTTTATCTCGTCTGAATCTGCCTCAGTCTCCTTGGGAAGTACCATTCCTTCCGGTACAAAGAAAGGCTCTTCTTCCTTAGGTGCTGCCTGCATCTGTTCTTCTCTTTCTGCTATCATCTTTTCTCTCATTTCGGGAAGTGTTAATTCACGATCTTCTGGAATATCCTCAGAAGACTCTTCTTCCTCGGATGCCTCGTCTTCGTATTCTTCAGCTTCTTCGTCGACGTCCTCTTCGTATTCTTCGTCGGCAGCCTCTTCCGGCTCTTCGTCGGCGTCCTCTTCCGGTTCTTCGTCGGCGTCCTCTTCCGGTTCTTCGACAGCATCTTCTTCTACTTCTTCATCATATTCAGTAGAAACGTCAGTCTCTTGCTCTTCGTATGACTCATCATCGCGCTCGGGTCTTACAACTTCAGCTGTGCCCGTTCCAAGTGAAGCCTGCGCCTCAGGCTCATATTCTTCTTCATCCGCTGGTTCCATCGCAATAACCGAAGCAACGCAAGCGATAACAAAACCAAATAGAACGGTCAACATAAGAGCGCCGCTCATCCTGGTCGATCCCAAAACAGGAGTTGCCGCAAAAAGAATGACTATTGACAAAAGAATCGGTGAAACCTTGTCAACTTCGGTGTTTTTCCAAAAGCCAACAATAATTCCAGACATCACAATAAATATTATGAAATAAATGAGCTTAAAATCCGCAAAAGTCCAGAAAGCATCATATGAATTTACGTTGTGGAAGAAATATCCGTACCACTTGCCAATAACGGTTCCAAAGCCTGCCGCTCCGCCCTCCTGGAAGATCATAAGGAAGAACGAAATTGCTGCGCCCGCAATAACGAATATTAATCTCACAAGCTCTTTTCCCACGGTACTGTTTCGTAAAATAAGTACAGGAATAAGAAGCGGAAGCACTGCGATAAAAGTTCCCGCATCTACATAACCCATAAATCCTATAACAGCTCCGACAATTACATACCAGATGATACACAGATTGCCGGTATACGAATTATCGGAAGCTTTTCTAAGAAAGATCGCCACAAGCAATAGCTCTATTCCAAACATGCACAAGAAAAGAGGATCCGTCGTAAGCGTAAGTTCTTTAAAGCTTTCAAGGAAAGGCGGCAAAAATGCCACAAATCCGGCGTACACTAGTGAAGCTGTTTTGCCCAAAAGGAGCTTAACGGCAATTGCCGAAAGGATTATGAATATACATGATAAAACAGCGGAAAAAATATACGCTATAGACATTCTGTTGCCGGTAAAAAGTAAGATGCCGCTCAGAATTTTAGAAAAAGTAACAGATAAAAGACCGTTGTCCGGAACCTTATTTGTTCCGCCAATGACCGCATTCTCATATAAAGAACGTTGTCCGGAAATTTCTGCGTTTGAATTGGCAAGCAAAAAGAATCTGGTAATAAATCCACCGACAACAATACATATCATCAGCACGGTATATATTACGTCAAACGCTTTCTTTTTGTCTAGTTTGTACAATTCAAGAGAATCGCTCAGATTTCCGAGGAAATACGTGAGCGTATTCATAATTGCTATACCGAGAACAGTAAATGTCGCGGTATATAAAATGATATTGCTTTCAGGGAAAAGTCCTGATTTAAAGCCGGATCCCGCCACCATAAGTACATTGACGATCACGAATAAAACCCAGATGATTATTGCCGGCAATTTATGCTTAAATTTCATTTTCAGAACTCCCCTTTTCGCAAATTTTAGTTTCAGTTACTCTTCAGGCTCTTCCCAGTTATGATAAACAGCCTGCACATCATCATCCTCATCAAGAAGATCAAGGATTCTCTGAAGATACTTAACTGTCTCGGGATCAGTTACCTGAACATAGTTCTGAGGGATCATTGTAACCTCAGCAGAAGCTGTCTCAATGTTCTCTTTTCCGAGCGCCTCAACTACAGCCTGGAAATTCTCAGGTGTTGTAAGGATCTCGTAGCTGTCATCTTCCTCGTTGAAATCATCTGCGCCTGCGTCAAGAACAAGCATCATAAGATCGTCTGAAGACATGCTGCAAACTTCTTTATCGATAAGGATCTGACCCTTGTTGTCAAACATGTATGATACGCAGCCGGGAGTACCAACGTTACCGTTGCCCTTTGTGAATGCACTCTTTACGTTGGCTGCTGTTCTGTTCTGGTTATCTGTAAGTGCCTCAACGATGATAGCTGTTCCGCCGGGGCCGTATCCTTCGTATGTAATGCTCTTGTAATCTACTCCGCCTTCTGCGCCGGAAGCCTTTTTGATACCACGCTCAATAGTGTCGTTGGGCATGTTGTTGGCCTTAGCCTTGGCAATTACGGTTGCAAGCTTAAAGTTATTATTTGGATCGGGTCCGCCTTCCTTAACCGCTACCGCGATTTCTCTACCGATGATAGTGAAAATTTTTCCCTTTGCCGCATCATTCTTTTCTTTCTTATGCTTGATGTTGGCAAATTTTGAATGTCCTGACATAAAAACTTCCTTTCGTAAAAATTCTATTTTGCTATTTCAACTTCGTCGTCCTGCTCTGCGATCTCCTCCTTCGGGAGCTTCTTCATAAGCACACTCTGTATCTTATGATTTTCAACAGAAAGAATCGTGAAACTATAGCCTTCAACATCGACGCTGAATTCAACGTCATCTTCGGGTATCCTGTCGAGCTTGGAAATAAGGAAACCGTTGAGAGTCTCAAATTCTGTATCCTCAAAAGACATCTCGAATTTCTTTTCAAGCACTTCAAGCGGTGTCATACCGTCGACAATGAACTCACCCTGATTCTTGGTAGGTTTGATGTAATCCTCATCCTCGTCGTATTCATCAAGGATGTTACCCACGATCTCTTCAAGAATATCCTCCATCGACACAAGACCGGCCGTCTGACCGTACTCATCAATAACGATGACCATCTGCGTCTTGGAAGACTGCATGTTATGGAAAAGAGAATCGATATTTCTTGTCTCGGGAACAAACTTGGGCTGACGAAGCAATCCCTTGATCTTCCTGATCGGAAGGTCATTGTCTGTCTCCTCCGAGAGCTTCTTCATCGCATCTCTTATATGCATGATACCTATGATGTGATCGATGTCATCAAGATACACGGGGAATCTTGAATTGTTCGTATCCATCATAAAGTTGACTGCCTGTTTAAGCGTAAGGTTGGCATCTATTGCAACCATTGCGTTTCTGTTGGTCATGATATCCTGAGCCTCTTTATCCGAAAACTCAAAGATATTACTGATCATGTCGGCCTCAGTCTCCTGAAGCACGCCCTGTTCCTGACCTTCGGAAACCATTGACTTGATCTCTTCTTCGGTCACATCGTCAAGATTCTCGTCTCCTCTTACTCCAAAGAGATAAAGAACCGCACCGGAAAAACCGTGAATCAGAAGAACAAACGGGTAAAAGACAATCTGCAGGAACTTAACGGGATAATAGCATGCATACGCCCATCCCTTTGCCTTCCTGCCGGCAAGCCTTGCAGGAATAGCTATTCCAAAGCACATGATAAAAAACACGATAACAAAGCATGTTACAAACCATACAATTGCGCTCATGCATAAATTGTCTTTAAAACCGAAAAGGTATATAAGGTACTTGGCTATTCCCGTCACAACAACGGCGCCGAGCAGCATATTTACAAGCATGCAAACGAGCTGAATCGCTTCATCAAACATATGTCTCTTGGGGTTTTCCAAAAGACGCAAGATTCCGCTTTTCATTATGCTCTTTTTCTCTTGATTGTCTTTTTCAACATCATCTTCTTTGACATGCGCTATTGCCACACAAAAGCCGTGAACAAAGATATCCGCCAAAAGAATTATGAAAAACAAAAAAATACTGACAGAAGGCAAGCCTTCGTCCATAGTCCGTCCTCCTATAATATAAAAATCTCCCGAAAACCACGGAAAGTACCAAATTAAAATATATCATATTTTTGTCAGTTGTTCAAAAACGCTTCTTCGCTTCGGTATATTGAACGTTTATCTCTTGGAGTGCCGCGGTATCACCGTCCATGTTGTCGGGATGATAGAGCTTTACGAGACTCTTGTACTTGCGCTCTACGCTCTCTTTACTGTTGCAGCCGGCAAAGAAATTGAAGGATCCGACGTTCACGGTCTGCCGTGCACCGGAGGATGCACTTTGCGAATCATTCTCGGAATATCTTCCTCGGCGAGAATGATCCTCTATATAATCTTCGTTATATTCATCATCCTCGTAATCTTCCTCATCATAGTACTCGGGATCTTCTTCCTCATACTCTTCATCATATTCATCTACACCGTATTCATCATCGTTATATCTGTCATATCTGCGGCGATCTCTTCTGCGACCATGCTTTCCGCGAAAATAGTCGCGCTCACTGTCTTCATAGTCATCTCCGTCCAAGTCTTCTTCATCCTCGTAATCTTCTCCGTAGAACTCGTCAGCGGTCCTGCGTTTTTTTCCTTCTGCATTGGCAGCCTCTTCGTAGCCGCCCTTTTTAAGCCAATTGGCATACTTCTTCTCGTAATGTTTTTTGCCTGATTCAGGGAACATCTTGTAATAGCGTCCCATAAACTGCTCGGTAAAAGATTTTCCGAGGATAGCCCTAAGCACGTAGATTACAGCATCTATCGCCACGGCAATAAACAACACAATTCCGTATGATTCAAAAACCGTGATCATAAGAAGAACCGTCGCAACGGGAATCAACATAATAACAGTAAATAGGATCAGGAAAAAGAAAGCCACAGAACCCTTAAACGGATAGACCTCGCTCATCCACCACGTCTTGACGTTAATATAAGTATCCATGACATTCTTGCTTCCGATTATCAAAAGCTTCTCCGCTTCGTGCTTGATACCCTCACTTGCCGAACTGCTTTCGGTAATGCTTATAAGCCCACCTATGTTTCCGGTCACCAGAATAAATAAGTTGAGAACAAAAAGAAGCGCCACGCATACAGCCGTTACGGGCAAAAGACAAACCAAAAATTTAAACAGCTTAAGTATAAGCCCCAAAAACCATGAAAGCATGGAAAAAACAGCTTTTAACACCGATATAAAAAGACCTGCGACAGTTCCCGCCGCCATCGACAATAACGAAATCATCAGATATACTCTGCTCCCTTGCAAAACATTTCTTCTCAAATTTTATACGAAATAAAGCCCCGTGTCGAGCAACATATTTAGCCTTGGTACTCGACACAATCACTTATAAATGATAATGTTTATCTATCGAAATAACGCATATGACATGAAAAGAGGAGACTTTAATAAAATGGGGATAATCAAGAAATTCTTCAAAAGGCACCGCGCACTTATCTATTTTGCAGCACTGATACCGTTTTTCGTATCCTGCTACGGCTACTATATAACAGGTAAATTCTCGTTTTGGGAATTCGTATATGCAGCGATCGCCGTCTACTTTGTAAATCCCGTATCCGAAGACGTTAATGCTTTTATATTATTCGGTGAGATCACATCCGTGATCGTTACCGCAAGCATCATCTTAAGCGTCCTGAAATACGCTTACGCCAAGATCGAACACTTTTTTATCAGATTACGAAAAGACTCAACGGTTGTATACACAGACAATGACCTTGGCTACGCCCTTGCTTCGTCTTTAAAACACGGATACGCTACGAAAAATGACTCCCGTCCCGAGAAGGTAAAAAACCACATCGTGATGTTTGAAGACGATGCCAAGAATATCACATTTTACAGCCAGAACGAGACAAGATTAAAAGATCAAAAAGTATACATGATGATGTCCGAGCTTGATTCCACGCTCCTTAAGGCAACAGACACATCCGAAGCCGATCTTCACTTCTTTAATACAAACGAGCTTCTGGCGCGAGATTACTGGAAAAAATACAATCTGTACGACCACAAACGCGACAGCTTTAAGATCGCGATAATAGGTGAAAATGATGTTGCCGAAGCAATCTTTAAATACGGTTATCTCAACAACCTTTATACTTTGGAACAGTCTTTTGAATATCATATCTGGGGACTCACGGGCGCCAAGGCTACCTTCATCGGTAATCTCCCGACTGAAAACAATGATAAGATCATAATCCATAAGGAAAGCCCGTTTGAATCATGCGATTCCTTCAGGAACATAGACAGAGTGATCTACTGCCACGAAAACAACAGCATCGACATGATACAGATGATCCTCTATGTCAATCCGACTGCAGAGATTCATTGCTATTTCAAAGAAGAAACAAGCTACGAAGATATCTACGATTCTGACAAGATCATTACCTTCGGAGCTCTTGACGATCTTCTTACGGAAGAAAGCGTTAAAAACGAGAGTCTGTATCTTCAGGGCAAGCTCTTCAACTACGACTACTCCCTCAGATATTCCGAAAGAACCGCACCTTCCGACTATAAAAATGAGATGGAAAACGAGTGGAAAAAACTCAGCGGATTTAAAAAGAGCTCAAGTATCGCCAGAGCCGATCATTACTGGATAGAAATGAAATTAAAAGAAGACGGTATTCTCTCGGACGAGGACGAAGACGCACTCAAGATCGAGCATATCAGATGGAGTCGCTTCCACTTTATAAATCACTGGTCTTACGCTGAAAAAAGAGATAACGAGCGAAGACGCCATAATCTTCTCGTTCCTTACGAGCAGCTTGCCCGGTCGGAAAAAGAAAAAGACGGCATCTATGATGCCTTGATAAAAAAAGATATTGAAAGACTCATTTAAATATTTTCAATAAAATGCGCCGATGGCTTAACCATCGGCGTTTATTATTATCTTACAAATTTTCTGGGCACACGCTTATTAATATCGCATGTAAGCTCGTAGTTAAATCTTCCGCTCATTTCTCCCAAAAGCTCAGCGGATATCTCCTCTCCGCTCGTTTTGTCTTTTCCAAGGAGAATTACCTCATCGCCCTCTTTTGCTTCGGGGATATCCGTTACATCGACCATAAACTGATCCATACAGACTCTTCCAAGAATCTGAGCTCGCATTCCTCGTATAAGAACGTACCCTTTGCTTGAAAGGCTCCTTGGATAACCGTCGCCGTAGCCAACGGGAATCGTCGCAATCCTTGTATTCTTATCGCAGACATGCGTTCCGCCATAGCTTACGGGCGTTCCCGCAGCAACCTCTTTTATCATGACTATATGACTTATAAGCTCCATAACAGGCTTAAGATCCACAATATCCTTAGGCACTTCTTCAGAAGGCCACATTCCGTACATAGTAACGCCGGCTCTTACCATATCCATAGAAGACTCGGGAACGGCTATTATACTTGCGGAATTCGCGCAGTGATGAAGCTCGATCTTTCGTCCGAGCTTCTCTTCGGCATCACTTACAAAACCCGCAAACACGAGCTCTCTTTCTTTTACATTGGTAAGATCCTTCTCATCCGCTCTCGCAAAATGAGTAAAGATGCCTTCTATCTTTAAAGACTTCTCTTTTTCCGTTTCCAGAACAAAAGAGATTCCTGTATCATCCGGATGTATTCCTATTCTGGACATTCCTGTGTCGACCGCTATATGTATGGGCGCAGGCTCATTTAACGAACCTTCTTTAAGAAGCTTGTCAGCGCACTGCGAAAGCTCTTTTACCATATCAGCTCTGAAAACAGTGGGTCTGATCCCCTCTCTTAGCATTCTCTCGTAAGCATAGGGAAAAGTGTATCCGAGAATGAGAATTGGCTTATTTATGCCGTTATCTCTAAGCTCAAACGCCTCTTCAGCGGTAGCTGTCGCATATCCCCAGATATAATCTTTTGTTTCGAGGTCCTTCGCGATCTCCACACTTCCGTGTCCATATGCATCTGTCTTAATAACCGCCATGATCTTGGTACCCTCAGGTATATTGGCGCGCATGGAATCAAGGTTATATTCCACCGCCGAAAGATCGATCTTGGCGCAAACTCTCAAAAACTCGTTCTGCATTTTATTTCAGGATATCCTCCAATTCATCAACTATATCCGTCGCGGTCATTGACAGCTTTCCGTGCTTTCCGGCCGCGATATTGCCGGCTGCTCCGTGAATGTAAGCGCCAAGGCATGCCGCTTCAAATCCGGTAAGCTCATAGCCTAAAAGTGCACCTAAAACGCCAGTAAGCACGTCTCCGCTCCCTGCCGTGGCCATTCCGTCATTGCCGCTCATATTAATATAAATCTTTTTCGCATTGCTGTCACTTACGATGCTGCGCGCATCCTTGCAAATAACCGTGCAGTGAAGCTCATTGGCAAGCTCCTTGGGATACTCAAGAAGATGCTCCTTGCAATCGGCTACGCTTGTATTGTAAAGCCTTGCAAATTCGCCAAGATGCGGCGTTATTATGAGCTTCTTACCTCCAGCCGCATAGTTGGAAACAAGCCCCCTTAAGTTCTTGTCATCAGCTATTATATTGAGCGCATCCGCATCCGCAACAATATCCTTGTCGTAATTTTCAAACAGTGTCCTTACAAGCTCAATACCCTTGCCGTCCGTTCCTATTCCGGGTCCAATTATCGCACAGGATGACCATTTCATAGCTTCAGATAATTTGGGTAATATCGGCTCGAAGTCCTCATAAGTGTTAAGAAGAGCTTCGGGCAAAAGAGTCTTCACGGCATCGGCGTTTTCGGCCGCCGTAAATACCATCACCATACCTGCTCCCGATTTAAGGCAAGCCCCCGCCGCCAAAATACATGCTCCGCTTATTGTCTTGGAGCCTGCAATAACGAGGACTTTTCCGTTTGTACCCTTATTGGAATCTTTTTTCCTCTCAGGTAAAATATCCTTCACTTCATCGTCATACCAAAAGAATGTCGGTTCTTTGGTCAAAAAGCTCTCATCAGTGATCCCGGCGTCTTTAACAAGAAGTTTGCCCGTATATTCGCATCCCGGATACAACAGATGTCCTATTTTCACCTGATTGAAAGTCACGGTAGAATCAGCCATCACGGCACAGCCCATAACTTTGCCGTTGTCAGCGTTTATTCCCGAAGGAATATCTACCGAAACAACGAACATGTCATCAAGTCTCTCTTTTTTGCAATCATTGATGTAGTTAATGGCATCCTCAAAAGTGCCTGTAATATTCCTTGATAGGCCTATACCGAACATTGCATCTACTATGATATCCCATTCGGCAACGCTTTTGTTGTCTCTTATATTGGAAAAAGTGTCAGTGGTTATTCCGTAGCTTCCGCAGATCTTAAGCTGCATCAAAAGAAGGTCGCTGCATTTGGTCGGATCACCGATAACGCACAGATTTACAAGATAGCCTCTTTGCTTAAGAAGCCTTGCGATACACGCTCCGTCTCCGCCATTGTTACCGACTCCGGCAAATACGAGTGCCCTGCGTTTTCTTGTGATCTTTCTTTCCTCAGCGTATCTGTCTATCTCATCGCACACCGAAAGTGACGCCCTTTCCATAAGGATCTCGGTCTGGACGCCGAAAATCTGCGATGTGTTTCTGTCGTACTGCTTCATCTCGCTGCTTGTTACTGCATATCTCATAGTAGTTTTCCCCTTTTTGCGTTTTTTCTTTCCTTTACTGTTTCCTTATAAGATCATATTATGCGCAAAAGGCTGCCCGAGGGCAGCCTTCTAATCTTACTTATTCAACAAATTCTCCATCCTGCGCACTTCTCGGTCTTCTGATGGGATGCCTTCTGTTGGGATCGTATTTGAGATCAAATATCTCCATAACTTCAGGTCCAAATATCTGATGCATGTAGGAATAGAGATTGTAATTCTCCATCTCCGCTTCCTGCATATGGATTATATTCTTCTTGAGTTCAACTCTCACTTTGGATACCCAGTCATCAAGCTCAAGGATGTACTCGGTATTGTCGTGAAGCCTCTCATAGCAGACATTCATGGTCTCGACCATAAGCTTATAATCCACGTCGTAAATTTCTCTGGATAGCTCTGTCAGCTCTTCGCTATAAGAATCAATCCTGTCATTGCACTCAGAGATAAGCCTTGTTCTATCCTGTATCTCTTTCTCGATAGCGGGATTGTCACTCTTACCGGCCTTATCGCGAAGCGGGACGATCTCACCAAGAAGCTTCTTCTTGAGCTTCTTGATATCCTTGGTCTCTCCTCGAAGCTTGGAATCCCTCTCGACCAGTGCATTCAGTTGATCCGCCAGCTCTTTGATCTCAGGCGACATTTCCGTCTGTGTAAAAAGCTGATGCCATTTGTTATCAAGCGTCAGAATGGGAATTTTCTTCCCTTCAAGCGCAGACATATAGACTTTATTGTCTTTTGCCATTACTTTTTCTCACCCGGGTTTAATGTTTGTTCGTATCTGTTAATATTATACGATAGTTTCATCAAACTGTCAGATAAATGTACGTTCTCAACCTGTATAGAGCTCGGAACCTCGAGATCTACGTGCGCGAAGTTCCATATAGCCTTGATCCCACACTCGGAAAGTCTGTGTGCCATAGGCACGGCCTGGTCCTTTGGAATCGTCAGTACGGCTATTTCAATCTTGTTCTTACGGACAAAATCCTCGACCTCATCTATCGGGCGAACCTCAACATCTCTTATCTTGGTTCCGAAAAGCGACGGATCTCTGTCAAAAGCGCCCTTAAATACAAAACCTCTTCTGGTAAAATTGGTGTATCCGGCAATAGCCTTACCCAGATGCCCTGCTCCAATGATCACAAGACTGTGCTCCTTGTCGATGCCGAGTATCTTACTTATCTCATCATAAAGATAGCCGACATTATATCCATATCCCTGCTGTCCAAATCCGCCGAAATTATTAAAATCCTGCCTGATCTGGGAAGCAGTAACCTTCATTAATTCGCTGAGTTCCTGAGAAGAAATCCTCTCGACACCCTTTTCCTTAAGGTCACCTAAATATCTGAAATAACGTGGGAGTCTCCCTATGACGGCTTGAGAAATCTCTTTTTCTGCCATATTCAGCTCCTCCTCATAATTATTAAGCGGAATCAACATCCGAATGGATTGTTAAGAATTCCACAAGTCAATTATAGCCGCGCGTTAAATCTATGTCAAACGAAAATAACGAAAAAAACAGAGGCATCACGCCGATGATGCCCCTGCATGAATGTGTCTTATTATACATTTAAGGTTTGAAATAGCTCATTGCTTCAGTCATATTACCCAAAAGTTCTTCCTGAACCATATTTGTGTACGTATTGGTAATCTCAACACCGCTTATTATCGTAAGCACGGCTGCGATACCAACAAGAGCAACAAACCAAATCTCGTATATTTTTTAATACAATATTATTATATCAAACAGAAACATAAATGCACATTACATTTACATAGCGGGCAAAAACCATTATCATATTGAGGTACAACACGAAATCAGAAAGAGGTTTATTTATGTCTTATAAGGATTATATGGTAAGAGCTACCGCAGCAAATGCGCAGATCAGAGCTTTTGCCGCCACAACCAAAGACCTTGCGGAGTATGCAAGAAAAGTTCACGGCTTGTCTCCTATCGCGGCCGCAGCGCTTGGAAGACTCATGACAGGAACCGTTATGATGGGTACGATGATGGACAATGACGACGATCTCATCACAGTCAAGATAGACGGCGACGGTCCTATGAAAGGCGCTCTCGCAACGGCTGACAGACACGGAAACGTCAAGGGTTATGTCATCAACCCTCTTGTAATAATGGAGCCTAACGCTTCGGGACATCTCAATGTCGGAGGAGGATTTGGCGAAGGCACAATGACAGTCATAAGAGATATGGGGTTAAAAGAGCCTTATGTAGGCCAGGTACCTCTTTATTCAGGCGAGGTCGCAGAGGACTTCACATACTATTTTTCCAAATCCGAACAGACACCTTCATCGGTCGGACTCGGCGTTCTGGTAGAAAGAGAAAATTTATCGGTTATCGCGGCAGGCGGCTTTATCATTCAGCTTCTGCCCTTTGCAGACGATGCGACGATAGATCAACTTGAAGAAAACTTAAAGAAGTTTACTTCCGTAACTGATATCTTAAAGGCGGAAAAAACTCCTGAGGAGCTACTTAATATTCTTCTTGAAGGCTTTGATATCGAGATCACGGATACGGTCGATCTCAATTTTTATTGCAACTGCGACAAAGACAGAGTCGAAAGAGCTCTCATGCTCATCGGAAAAAAAGAGCTTGATGAGATGATCGAAGAAAACAAAGACTTTGATGTATGCTGTCACTTCTGCAACAAGAAGTATACTTTTTCTCCCGATGATCTTAAGAAAATAAGGCAACGTGCCAAGTAATTTTTCTTCCGCTGAGTTATAATTATTTCTATACAAAATAATAAAAGGGAAAAGGAGGTTTGGTATGAAAACAATTACCAAAATGACAAGGCTTCTTGCATCTGCACTTGCTATTGCGCTCTTCTTTACATTAAGCGTACCGACATTTGCATACGATGCACCGGCCGATGTCAGAACAATCGCAGCTATACCCGGGGAACTTACAGGTAAAACAATTATCTTACAGACGAACGACGTACACGGTGCGATCGGCAAATACGCGTATGTTGCTTCGCTCAAAGAAAATCTTGCAGGAAGAGGCGCTGATGTCATCCTCGTTGATTCAGGTGACTTTAGCCAGGGAACTCCTTATGTAAGTGCTTCCAAGGGCGCTACTGCTGTAACTGTCATGAACGCAGCAGGCTACGATGTGGTTACTCTCGGAAATCACGAATTCGATTACGGTTACGATCAGCTCAGATCCAATCTGTCACAGGCCAAATTCAAAGTTCTTTGTGCGGATGTTCTTGATGCAAACGGTAATCCTATTTATGATCCCAACTATGTACTTACCACAGCTTCAGGACTTAAGCTTGGTTTCTTCGGAATGGAAACTCCCGAAACTCAGACCAAGGTTAATCCCGGTCTCATCAAAGGAATCTCTTTCCTTTCAAAGTCAGATATCTACAAATGTGCACAAGCTCAGACCGATGCATTAAAGAGTCAGGGCGCCGATCTTGTTATTTGTCTTTCACACCTTGGTGTAGATGAAGAATCAGCTCCCGACGGCCACAGAAGTATTGATATGTATGCCAAGACTAAAGGCATCGACCTTATTCTGGACGGTCACTCTCACACTGTTATGACTAAGGGTGCCAAGAACGAGCCTGTTCTTTCTACAGGAACAAAGGTTGAAAACATCGGCGTTGTAATTATCGATAACGCTTCCAAAAAGATTGAAGACAATTTCCTTATTTCACTTGACGGTCTTCAGCCTGAAGTAAAGTCTTTCAATGTTGCCAACGATATCATCAAAAAGATTGATAACGAGTACAATGTTGTATTTGCCAAGAGCGAAACTCTCCTTGACGGAAACAAAGCTCCCGGCAACAGAACTCAGGAAACAAACCTCGGCGATCTCATCACAGATGCTCTTAAGTGGAGCGTTCTTAAGACTGACGGAGCCGTAACAGTTGATAAAGACCACGTTGTTGCGATCACAAACGGCGGTGGAATCAGAGCGACAATTAAGGCAGGCAATGTTACAAAGGCAGACCTCAACACTGTTCTTCCTTTCGGAAATACAGTAGCCGTTGTATACGTTACCGGTGAAGAGCTCCTCGAAGCACTTGAAGCTTCAACATTCGCAGCTCCCGAGGCCGTAGGCGGATATCCTCAGACTTCCGGAATCAAGTTTATCCTTGATACAACAAAGCCTTTCGCACAGGGTACAGCTTATCCGAAGTCAACCTACTATGCTCCTTCCAAGATAAACCGTGTAACTATTCAGAGCATCAACGATCAGCCGTTTAATCCTAAGGATACCTACGCCGTAGTTACCAACAATTTCTGCGCTGCAGGCGGCGATACATATTATTCATTCGTAAACGCAAGCTCACAGTACGATACGGGTATTGTAATGGATGAGGCTGTTATGGACTATGTAAACGAAGTCCTCGGCGGAACCGTTACATCTGCTCAGTACGGCAAGGTTCGCGGCGACCAGACGATCATCACTGCAGACACCGATGCAGCTACAATAGCTGATGCAAAAGCAGCCGTTCAGGGCAGCGCCGGCACTCAGGCTACCGAAGCTACGGCTGAAGAAAAAGCAGAAGCTCCTGCCGAGGCTAAAACTGAGGAAAAAGCTGCTGAGGCTGCTCCTGAAGCAATGACTGAGGAGCCCGCAAAAGCTGAGACTGCTACAGAGACTCCTGCAGAAACAGCACCCGCTGCTGAAGCTGCTCCTGCCGACACACAGCCTTCCGCTGAGACATACGTTGTTGTTCCCGGCGACAATCTCTGGAAGATTGCAGCTGCTGTATACGGCGACGGAAATAAATGGTCAGTGATCTACGACCTTAATAAAGATGTCCTCAAGGATGCAAACAGCATCAAAGTCGGACAGGAATTAAAGGTTAAATAATCTCAAATCACAAAGCACTAATAAAGGTTTTGGATAGAAAATCCCACCGGGCCGGTGCCCGGTGGGATTTTCTTAATTCTGTATCAGTAATTTTTCCTGCATAGTTTTGTCAGTATGCTCTGAGAAAACCAAGATGTTTTTCCGGCATGCATATTTGCGCTGTACTCACATTCCCCATTCTTAGTTTTCTCTATTTCATCTGAAAAAACATATTTCCCCTTTATTATCTGTGTGTGTGAATTTATAAGCGTTTCTTTCCCCATTTATAATGACCCTTCCATCTATAAACGCGGTTATAAGTCTCAATCCTGTGCTACGTCCTCTGTCTGAGCTTCTACAGCCTTAGCATCAAATTTCAATGCTGCGAAAATATCCTTAATTCTAAGGAATCCTGCTGTCTTGGAAGGCTCTTTATCCAGAACTTCAAGTCCTTCTGCATATGCAGGTGAAGTTGTATCAAAAGCGGGAATAGTCATTACCCACTCTGCTCCCTGATAATCAAAATGACATCTCTTTGCTACAGGAACTTTCTCGCAAAGGTACTTGATAACATCAGGTGTCATGGATATCTTGTCCTTGAAATAAATGTCTACAACCTCAAGTGAAGCTGCGTCCTGTCCTGCTGCGTTCATCTGTGCCTGAACCTGATCCGCAATGCTCTTGATCGCAATGTCATTAAAGTTAACGATTGCAGGAGCTGAAGGCTCTGCTGTGTTTTCCGATCTATCATCTGAGGAGCTTCCGCCCTTATTAACTACTACATCCTTTACTTCACCATACTCATTGCTGATCTGTGAAACAATGAGATTAAGCACATCAGGTGTAAAAGCAACAGTTGCATTAAGTGAAGAAATATATAATGTATAAGATCCGTCATCATTCTTGCTAAGTCCATAACCAAGACCTGCATAATTGCCGCTAAGCTGTCCGTTATCGGAGATAGCATATCCGTCTTTAGCCTTAAGTGTGATTGTACCGGCAATTTCTATAGGACTTCCGCTTTCAGCAGTCTTAACATACTGGAATTTATTAACTTCATCCTCTGTAAAACCATTGAATGAAACATCAATATTATCTGCGCCATTTACAAGTATCGCATGGTATTGATTATCTACCGTAACAAAATCCTTGTTGGTATCTGCTTCCTGTCCATAGCTGTTGATGATTCGGATCGTTCCGTTAAGATTGGTAGTTCCACTCTCTGCAACCACTTCATTACTGAGAGTTCCATAATAATAATTATCAATTGTTATGATATCTTCCGGCTTAAATCCGCTATATACCGTTCCGCCGATATTCAAGAGAATACTACCATTTCCGATACGATCATCACTGGTATAAATTGAACCGCCTAAGACCTCACCACCTTCACGATTGTTGGTAATATCTCCGTCAACCATTACAACCTGCCCGTAATTATCAATAATATGACCACCGAGCATTCCCACGGCGCCATGGTTTTCGTATACTACTCCTTCGTAATTAGCCGAGATAAAATTAGTATTATCTTCTACTACACCATAGTTGTTTGTAATCTCTAGATTATTAGTTGCAACATGACCGTAATTATTAGTAATTTGTTTATTATTGACAGCTACCGTTCCTTCTTCGTTATTATTTGTAATAAAGCCAAGATTCTCATCTACTGTACCGTTATTGTTCTCAATAACCCAAGTGTTCTCTTCTACAACTCCGTTATTGTTTTCAAGCTCTCCGTCATTTGTGACAATCTTTCCGTTGTTGTTTTCCATTGTATCCCCGTTTTCCAACTCAAGAATTGCCTCGTCCTCTTCAGTATCGGGAACCTCTGCCGCAAATGCGCTTACAGGCATTACCACTGATGCTGCTACAGGTGTAACTCCTAAAGCTGCTGACAACAAAACTACTGCTAACTTTTTTGAAACATACTTACTTCTTCTCATACCTACTCCTTTTCTGCGTTTGTGCTTTGCATTCACCCCCCGTCTCTTCTGAATACATTGCCCCTTTGTTAATTGTTATGATTATATATTAACGTAAATTTTATATTTGTCAACTATATTTTAATATTTTTTAAAATTATTTTTATAAAATTTTCAATTCATGATTCATATAAAAATACCAAGATACAAATAAACCTTGGGAAACACCAGTTTTTCCCAAGGTTTATTGTTTTATCGTCTTAAGTTGATTATAGTTAACATTTTGCAACACGTGTTGCATAACGTTTTATTACTGTGCAACTTCCGTAACAGTAAATCCTACCTTCTCAAATATCTCCGCAACCCTCATGAAACCTGCAGCTTTACCTTTCTCTTTTGACAAAGCATCAATTGCCTCAATGTACTCAGGTGAAGAAGTATCAACAACCGGTATATCCAAAGCATACAGCTTGCCTTCATAAGTAAAATAGCATCTCTTAGCCAAAGTACCGTCTTCGCAAAGAGTCTTCACTACCGGTACACTAAGATCGGTAATCGATCCAAAGCCAAGCTCCAGCACCTTGTACGAATGAGCGTTACTTCCGCCTCTGGGTGCTCTGGTCTTCTCTTCTATGGGAATATATACGCGCGGTCCGTCATTTACACTGTATACCAAACCACGACCATTATTCTCGACGCCGGGAACAGAGGCTGTATCCGACTGTCCACCGGACACACTATCCATAGGCTTCTCGCCAACAGTACCGGCAACTGCTTCGTCTTTATCTTCGGATACTTTAAGATGAAGATCCTCGAGTGTGATCGATACATTTCCCGTAAGCGATGAAAAGCTTACCGTATATGATCCGTCTTCGTTTTTGTTAAGGCTATATGCATACTTGTCAGTCTCTCCTGAAAGCTGTCCGTCATCAGAAAGAACGTGACCGGGAGTTGCCCTAAAAGTTATCTTTCCTTCAATGGGTGTTTCTCCGGAAACAGACTTGGTTTCTGTATACCACTTCTTATCCATACCATTCTGTGTAAATCCGGAATAATCAAAAACTATATTCTCTGTTTCTTCCACCTCAACAGAATGATACTGATAATCTACTGTCAGATATTCTTTTTCCGGAAGCTCCTCATCGCTGAAACTGTTGATGATATGGATAGTGCCGTGCTGTGCGTTAGCGTCTTCATAACCGGCTCCCATAAACTCATCATATCTTCGTATAGCCCCGGAATAGTAATTAACCACCACACAGTTATTCTCAGGAAGCCCGCCACTTATCACTTCTCCTCCGAGATTGTAGATAACGAAATTGTCTCCATTACCCTCATCATCTATGGCATATCCTGTTCTTCCGCCCAATACCTGTCCGCCTTCATTATTGTTTACGACAGTTCCGGTTGGATTGATAACGAAGAAATAATTGTTTTCTATCTTTCCAAAGTTAAATGGAACATTGGCATTATTATCGATAATTGTTCCGTAATTATTCTTCACAACAGCGCTTTTATCCGCATTTTCATTAATGATACCGTCATTCCTGTTTACATATCCCCTGTTGGTCTCCATGACCTCATTATCAGCTATGTTTTCCACGCTCTCATTCCTGGGATTATTCGGAACAGTTTCTTTTTCTACATTATTCACAGCTGAGCCGTCACTCGGAGTATCCCCATTATCAACTACTACATCCGTTACTTCACCGTGGTCTTCACTGATCTCAGAAACAATAAGATTAAGCATCTCAGGTGAAAGCGCAACATCCCCGGTAAGAGAAGAAATGTTTACCGTATAAGATCCGTCTTCATTCTTACTAAGAGCATACGCTATCTTATCCGTCTCTCCTGAAAGCTGTCCGTTATCGGAAAGAGAATAACCGTCTTTTGCCTTAAGCGTGATTGTACCGGCGATCTCAACAGGTTCACCATTTTTAGCAGTCTGGATATACTGTGTGTAATCCACATCATCCCGCACAAAATTGTCATATGTAACGTCTGTGTTATCGGCATCATATAATTCCACACTGTTGTATCTATTCTCTACCGTAACAAAATCTTTGTCGGTATCGCCTTTTTCACCAAACTTATTGGTAATGTGGATTGTTCCGTTGCAGGTAATTTCACCGTCAGGTGTATCTACCGTATTTTTCAGATCACCGTAATAATAATTTCTGATAGTCAGATCATCTTCAGATTTAGCTCCGCTTACTACCGTTCCGCCTCTGTTATTTGCAACAACAGCGCTGCTGATTCGAGCGTCATCAGGATCGAGTGTACTTCCGTAAACAACACCGCCCGTATAATTATTCTGCACAGCGCCTTCTTCAACAATAGTAGCTTCAGAATAATTCTCTACAATATTTCCGCTGTTCTCACCGACACTGCCGTTATTGGCTATGATCAAAGCCGAATTGTTGCCCACTGCTTTGTCATTATTCTCAATTATGTCAGTATTATTACCTACATAACCGGCATTGCACAAAACACGACCGGCGTTATTGATAACAGTGGCATCCGTATCATTTAATTCAACATAATAATTGTTGTTGATAATGCGATCTCTGTTGTTGTTAACAGTATTATTATTATCAATGACATCATGCTTGTTTTCGCCTACAACGCCATTATTACTTATAACCCTCGAATTATTTTCACCAACAACTCCGTTTTTATCGTTATTGACTATCTCAGCGTTATTGGTAAAAACAAGCCCGTTATTGTTTAAGATCGTACCGTCATTGGCCCCAACTGTAGAATAATTTGTGTTGATCTTTCCATAGTTGGCTTCAATATATTCACCTGTCGCAGGAGCAGCTTCAGGTTCTGATTCAGGAACAGTCGCCTGTTCAGCATCAGGCGCAGGCTCTGCTGTAGTCTCAGGTGCAGGTTCTTCTGTAGTCTCCGGCGTACTCTCAGTTGCGGATTCCTGTACAGCCTCAGGTGCAGGTTCCGTCGCTGCCTCAGATGCATCTTCTGATGCATTTTCCTGTGAAGCCTCCATTGCTACCTCTTTAGTCTCATCATCAGCACTCTCCTCGGCAGCATACGAATCCACCTGCATTGTCATGCCAGCAACAATAGGAGTAAACACCATCGCTGCTGATAATAAAATCCTCGCAAGTTCTTTTGAAACAAATCTCTGTCTTCTCATTTCCCTCTCCTTTTAAGCGTTTTATTTTTCCCCATATGAATATCAAATTGTTTTAAAATCTTTTCACTCAATGATTTTTGCTGACACTAAGATGCAGATCCTTAAGCGTGATCTCAGCATTTCCATTAAGATCTGTGATATTCACTGTATAAGAGCCATCGCGGTGCTTATCAAGTGTGTATGAAAACTTATCTGTTTCCCCGCTTGTTTTTCCTGTATCACATAGCTTGTATCCATGTTTAGCTTTAAGCGTAATGGAAGAATTGACCTGAACGGGTTCACCGTTTTCAGCAACAAGCGCATACTCTTTTTCATCAAAATCGCTGTAAACAAAGCCTGTATATGACACGTCTACGTTGTCGGCATCCTTGATTTCCACGAAATGATAATGCTTATCTACGCTGATGAAACTCTTATCAACAACACCCTTTTCATCCGCGATCGCATCTACACCTTCCTCGGAAAAGTCATTGAGGATATGGATCTTACCGATCTCTCCGCCTTCATCATTGGTGGGATTATCATAATTTCCCAAAACCTCACCATAATAAAAGTTGGTTACAGTAAGCAGGTCATCGGAATCATAACCGGCATAGAGCCTTCCGCCGTTGTTATATGTAACGGTTCCGCTTCCCTTTTCCGCTTCTCCGTTTTCATCATATTCAGCGCCTCCGACTACAGAAGCAGTCTCATTGTTGTTAAGCACGTTTCCGGTAATATTAAACACCAGCGCATTATGGTAATTGTTGTTTATCTCACCATAGTTGTTATGCACGCCCATTTCGTTGTAATCAACTGTTCCAAAGTTGTTTTCAACTCCCCATTCCTGAGCGTAATTCCATCCTAGGAAACCATAGTTGTTTGAAATGGAACCATCATTCTTATCAACAGTTCCGAAATTGTTTACCATGTTTTCCGACAAGAATTCCACATAACCGCCTTCCGGATTATCCGAAACCGGCTCCGCCGCAAACGTTGTGATCGGCATAAGCATGACCGATGTCGACAGCAAAGCAGCTACTGCTTTCTTTGAAAAAATTTTGTTTCTCATTTACTCTCTCCTTTTTGTTTTTATTTTTATCAGGTCAAAAAACGACCATAATAAACCTGTTACACGCTCACGCTCCGATAATATCCAGATGAAGCTCTTTTAGCGAGATCTCAGCATCCCCTGACAACGAAGTAATCCTCACCGTATAAGAACCGTCATCATTCTTATCAAGAACATAAGACAGCTTGCCCGTATCCCCTTCAAGCAGACCGTCATCAATAAGCTCATAGCCATCCCCGGCTTTTATCGTGATTGTTGATGTTATATTGACAGGCTCCGAACCTTCAGAAATCTCTGCATAATGTTTTTTATTATAGTCGCCAACAGTAAATCCTTCATAGATAATATCAGCATTGCCGGCATCTTTTACATCAACGTAGTGATAATGCTTATCTACCGTGATGAAATCATTGTTTTCAATTCCTTCTTCGGAAAAATCGTTTATAATATGGATCTTACCTTTGTTAGGCTCATTCTCGCCCGATGCAGCGCGGGTATAGCCCTGAACAATATCACCGTAATAATAATTATTTATTGTCAAAAGGTCATCAGAACAATATCCGTTTACAACAGTTCCGCCAATGTTATTGACAACAGTACTATCAGTTCCTTCTGATTCGTCAAAAGAGCTTTCTACGTCGTACTGTCTTCCGCCGATCACACCGGCTTCCTCGAAATTATTGACAACAGTTCCGCCGACATTGGCAACATAACCGCGTCTGAAATTATTGGTCACTTCCCCAAAGTTAAAATAGACCAATCCGCTATTTTGGCTTATCGTGCCAAAATTATTCAGAACTTCCGAATCCTGATTGTCTGCGCCGATCACGCCGTGATTATTCTCAATAGACGAATCGTTGGTATCGACAGTGCCATAGTTATTTGCCATGTATTCCGACACATACTCTACAAATCCATCTTTTGGATTGTCAGAAGTTACAGGCTGTTCCCACGCAAAAGCACTGACAGGTATTAGCATCGCGCCTAACGCAGGTGCGGTCGCAAACGACGCCGACAACAGTATTGCCACAACATTCTTAGAAAAACTCTTTTTCCTCATATAACTCTCCTTTCACACATATAGTTTTTGCTATAAAAAAATAGAGGAAATACCGGTGTTCCCCAGTATTTCCCCTATTAATTTATTCATGTCATTGATTATTCGGCAGCTTCCTGCTCTTCTACTACCTTAGTAGCAAATCCGAGCTTCTCAAAGATCTGTGTGATTCTAAGGAAACCGGCTGTATGAGCGGGCTCTTTATCCAATGTATCAAGACCTTCTGCATACGCGGGTGCAACAAGGTCGAATGCAGGAATAAACATTACATATTCCTGATCCTTGTAATCGAAATGGCATCTCTTAGCTACAGGCACCTTCTCGCAAAGATACTTGATAACATCAGGTGTCATATCAATCTTATCACCAAAGTAAATATCAACAACCTCAAGCGCTGCAATATCATTACCGTTAGCAGCTACCTGCTTCTGAACCTGCTCAGTGATGCTCTTGATAGCAGCATCCGTGAGATTGAAGCCTGCGGGTGCAGCTTTCTCAGCAGCGCTTCCTGAATTTGAGTTATCAGATGAAGAATGACTGCTCTCCTTTACTACGATAACTTCATCTTCTTTAATCTCATCAAGGTTTACTACAGTGTCGCCAATCTTAACTTCTGAAGCTTCATCACCCGTCAGCTCTGAAACGATAAGATGAAGCATCTCGGGCGTAAGAAGAACACTACCCTTAAGTGAATTGATGTTAACAGTATATGAGCCGTCTTCATTCTTTCCAAGGCTATATGAAATTTTCTCAAGCTCTCCGCTAGTCTGACCATCATCAGTAATCTTATATCCATCGTTCGCTTTAATTGTAATAATTCCTGTGATAGGAATATCAACTTTATTGACACCGGTCTGAACCCAAACTCCTACGTGGTGAGTTCCGCCATCCTCGAGTTTTTCCGCTACAAACTGAAATGAGTCCCCATCATCCCATGTATAAGTAGCTGTCACATTATCGATATCATCAAATTGCACTCCATGATACTGATTATCCACAAGAACAAGATCATCATCCTTGTACTCATCCTTGCCATAATTATTAATGATATGAACTTTACCTAATCTATTTTGATCAAGATCTCTATAGACTGAAATGCCACCCAAAAAGCCATATTCATCAGCAAAATCAGTATTGTATCCCGTATCAATATGTCCGGAATAAGATTCATTGATAGTTATAACATCATTTTCTCCGGCTCCATTAATAATATTGCCATAATTGATATTAACCGTGTTAATATATGGACCTTCATTCGCTTCTTTATCACAGTACGTTCCGGGATAACCTATAACTGTTCCGGTAGGGAGGTTTCTATCTACATTTCCCGTGCTATTGTAAACATATCCACTGTTATCTCCTACTTCACCGTCATTTTTAAAAATAGCTGTATATTTAGCGGTATTATCTACATGACCTGTATTATTATTAACCTCGTAATTGTTTTCATCAATTTGACCGTCATTATATCTTACGGCGTTATTGTTATCCTTTACATATGCACCATCACTGTTATGTTCAATAATGCCTTCATTTTTTGTCACAGTGCCATTGTTAACATCCATGATCTTGCCAAAAGGAACTTCATCCACCGGCTCATCAAGCGGAGCATTATTATCAGGGATAGGATCTGCACCAAGATCTTCAGCTTGAATAACGCTATCCATCTCCGCATGCGCATCAATCGGTGCTGCCATACTTCCAAAAATCGGTGCAATCACAATTGTTGCAGCCATTAAAATTACTGCTAATTTTTTCGAAATAAATTCTTTTCTTCTCATACTCTCTCCTTCTCGGTAGTATTAGTATTAGTCCGACACTTGTCCCCCTTTATGCAAAAGCCTGACCTGATTAGTATTTACTTATATATATTACCATTAATTTTATAAAAAGCTACATCTTTTTTAATATTATCCTGAATTATTTTTCTGATTGTGGAAACTCGATTTTTATTAACAGTTTCCACAATTTTATCCACAAATTTGTTCAAAGAAAAATCACATTTATAATTCAATCCAGTCATTATCATGTTTTCATGAATTTATCGAGAAGATTTTTCGTAACCTTTGTTTGACATGTTTTTATAATTTTGCTACGGTGTACGAGTGTTCCCCAAACACAAAACGCTTATAAAAGGATAGGGTATTTTATAACATCGGAGCTTCGGCTCCAAGAAAGTTCGATATTCGCGTCAAAGCGAATTCTTTAATTATAGATGTGAGTAACACTAAAATGATCTACAGTAATTGAATTTAAAAATCATATTCAAAAAATATCTAAACAGAATTCAAAATAAAAATCTCCAAACTAAACACCGTTTCTCATATCTATAATATTCTATCCTGAATTAACACAAGAAAAATTCAACCATAAGGAGGTAAAGTATTTTGAGAAAAAAAATTTTTCTTAAAAGCATGCTGACAGCCGCAATGGCAATGAGCATGTTCTGTTCTACCGTAGGTGCGACTACCGCTTTCGCGGCAGGAGACGAAGTAGTATCTTTTGATATTTCCACAGACAGGATATGCAATGAAGAAAACAACTTTTTGGATAAATTATTAGAACAAGATCTATCCGAAAAAATAATTCTTGTTTCCACCAATGATACTCATGGTGCTCTTTTGGATTTTACCTACGTTTCGCAGTTAAGAAACTTGCTCAAAGGAAAAGGCGCTGAAGTTCTTATTGTAGATTCAGGTGATTTTAGTACCGACAAAGACGTAAAAGGCGGCTATACGCAAAAGAGTACACTACTGGGAAAGCCTTCTAACAGCACAAAAGGTATTGCTCCGGTAAAAATAATGAACGCTGTAGGTTATGACGTCATATGTTTAGGTAATCATGAATTTGAAGATGACGTAACTGATTTAG
Source organism: Butyrivibrio sp. X503 (assembly GCF_003625475.1). Taxonomy (GTDB): domain Bacteria; phylum Bacillota; class Clostridia; order Lachnospirales; family Lachnospiraceae; genus Butyrivibrio. The sequence goes on from NZ_RAIQ01000010.1 coordinate 53,545, forward strand.
ATGCCATCCTTAATGAAATTGATTTCCCAATAGTGGATGCTAATATTTCGAAAAGCAAATATTCGGATAAAATTAAACCTCATTTAGTTTTAGGCGAGAATGCAAATATAGGCTTTTTCGGTCTCGATACCCTAGAAAACAATAGTTGGTATGAAGATTATAAATTTGAGCATTCTGAAAATGCAGCTTCTTTACATGATAAAGCAAAGACTGAGGTAGAAGCTTTAAAAAAAGCAGATGTAATTATCGGTCTAACCCATCTTGGAGTTGATGATGCCCCGGGCGGAAAAGTATTTAAAGATACCAAAAAAAGCGAAAAATACATAGCCCCTACCAATCCCAATCAGGATACATACGATAAATATGACAATCTATACCCTGAAGGAATCAGAAGTGTAGATTTATTTGCTGATGTTACCGGAATCGATCTTTTACTTGATGGTCATTCACATACAACATTTACAGGATGTGCAAATTTTAAAGAATTCAACATTCAGTCGAACGGAATTCAGTTCCAGAATATCGGTGTTGTAGTAATAGGAAAAGATAATAGCGGCGAATATAAAATCGAAAATAGATTTCTGATTCCCGAGAAATATTATGATGAAATCGGTGAAGACAAACAGATTTCCGGTTATATCGGATATGTTCTTGATACCGTAAAAGAGCTTACCAAAAACAACAAAAAAATAGATGCAGAAAAAGCCAGAAAAGAAATAAAGGATTACGATCCTGATACAGACTATTCTAAATACTACATAGAAATCAATAAAGATACTTATAACACATTAGGAAACGCTAATTCATCCAATTCAAACAGATCATCTAAAAGATCCGGCAAAAACAAGCGTGACTTCATCGATGAAGCTGAAGACTCCGCTTCTATCGAGGCAAGTCTCCCCGAAAGCGAACTCGAAGCAGCTGATGCAGCAAGCAGCGCAAGCCTTGAAAATACAGACGCCGCAAACGATGCAAGTTCCGAGGACGAAGCAAATATCGAAGCATCATCTGAAGAGATATCTTCAGACGCTTCTTCAGCCGAACAGTCCAAAGATAATTCAGGCAATAACGGTGGTCATCACCGTGAGCGTCATCACAATCGTAACCGAAAACACGGTTTCGGCGGCTGATGACGGTATCACCTTAACTATCTGACACATACAGCAACCCGTAAACACAACACATAGGAGGTGAATTACATTGAAAAGAAAATTCGCTTTTAAAAGTCTGCTGTCACTAGCAGTAGCGGGCACCCTCTTCTGCGGCAGCGCCATTTCTGCATTTGCGGAAGATACCGGAGATTACAAAGTACAAACGCCTAATCCCGAAGATGAAACCACTCTTGAAACAATAGCTAAAAAATATAATAATGATCTATCCAATAAAGTAGTTATCGTTTCATCGAACGACACTCATGGAGCAATACTTCAATTTGCTTATTTTGCAGCCATAAAAAACTATTTTGAAAAAGACTTAAAAGCGTCGGGAGTCCTTCTTGTTGATTCCGGTGATTTCTGTGAAGATAAAAAAGAAAAGGATAGTAAAGTTAACGGAGAAAAAGAAAAGTTAAGAATAGCAGACTATAAACTATTTGGATATTTATCTGAAGCCAAACATCCGGAAAGATCAGTAGAACTAATGAATGCTGCCGGATATGATTATGCTTGTCTTGGAAACCATGAATTTGATAAAGGCGAAGGAACTTTTAATACACTTGTATCTAACGCAGATTTCCAAATTCTGGATGCAAATATAACCAATAACGGTAAATATAATTTTAAAGATAATGCTATTGCCACTTTCGAAAAAAGTCCATTAAAAATCGGATTATTCGGTTTGGACACACATGAAATTGAGGCCTCACTCAAAAACATAAAAGGACTGAGTGTAAAAACCGGAAAAGACCTATATAATTGCGCTGCAGAACAGGTAATAGACTTAAAGCAGCAAAACGCAGATCTTATTGTATGTCTTTCACACTTAGGCTTGCAAAAAGATTTTGTTAAAAACAAAAACAATCATAATGATGTTGGAGAAGGCGGAAAAAGAAGCGTCGATGTATATGCTGTAGTTCCGGAAAAAGTAAAAGAAATATCTAAAAATGAAATAGAAGGTCAAATCGACCTCATGCTTGATGCTCACTCCCATACTGCAATATTCGCCGGAGCAAATAATGAACCTATTATGTCCGGACAGATATGGGGTAACTTCCTTGGTATTACAATAATTGACAATGAATCCAAACAAATGGATAGATATCTCCTTTCAGATCAAAACTACGAGAAAATATTTGGAACTACCGCTGAAGAACGTGTATCAAACCTTAAGGCTCATGGTGCCGGTGAAGTAATCAAGCTTCTTGAAGAATACACAGGCAAAGACGCCGAAACACTCTTCGATTACGATTATAACGGTAATTCTTCAAGCGATAAGAACCCCGGCAATACCGGCAGACACGGCAAAAACGGTAAGGACGACAAAAACGACAAAAACAACAAGAATGATAAATACGGCAGACACGGTCGAAATTCCGGTAAGAACGACGACAAGAACAATGGTAAGAACAACAATAGCAGATTCGGTAAGCGCAGCTTCGAGTACGATGAGGAAGATACCGAGTTTGAAGAAGAGATTGAGGCTGTAGAGGATTCTTCTGTAGAGGCAAGCACAACTGAGGAAGATGCTCAGATCACAAGCGAAGCCATTGATGAAAACAGCGCTACTCTCGACGAGCAGACTACAGACGAACCTACTGATGAAGCTTCACAGGACAGCAGCGAAACTTCAGAACAGGATAACGCTGAACAGAGTGAAGAAACTGATGTAGAGCCTGCAGCTTGATAAAACCAAATTTCCATTGTAACTGATATCTCACCGCTTCGGCGGAAAAAACACATAAAAATAATTGCGTAGATACATAAATATATAAAAAAGAGCACAGCCCTTTTGATACGGTCCAAAAGGTGTTGTGCTCTTTCTTATTTAAAACAATCATCACTGCTCTTATATCAAACAATTGTCACTTTACAAGGTCTCCGTAGCAAGAAGGCCTTCTGTCTCTAAATAGTCCCCATGAAGATCTCATCTTTTTAATCTCTTCAAAATCATACTCGGCATAGATAATCTCTTCCTTGTCGCGACTTGCTTTGGCGATAACATCGCCCGTCTGATCCGTAAGGAAGCTGCTTCCGTAGAAGCATAACGAAGACTTCTGACCGCCGTTTTCCTCACAAGGCTCAACATCCTCTTTTCCGATTCTGTTTGCTGCGGCAACGGGTATGATATTTGCAGCGGAATGTCCCTGCATCGTTCTCATCCAATGGCCTGAACTATCCACATCAAGAATCGGTTCCGAACCGATCGCTGTAGGATACAGGATAATATCAGCTCCGCCAAGTGCGAGGCACCTCGCTGTCTCAGGGAACCACTGATCCCAGCAGATTCCGACACCGATATTTCCGGCGAAAGTCTTAAATACTTTAAAGCCTGTATTTCCGGGAGTAAAATAAAACTTCTCCTGATAATAGTGATCGTCCGGAATATGAGTTTTTCTGTAAACTCCGACAATCTTGCCGTCAGCGTCTATCATCGCAACGGAATTATAAAAAACATTCTCATCCTTTTCAAAAACGCTTATCGGCATGACCACTTTGTTTTCCTTGCAGAACTCACTAAAATACTTAACTGCAGGATTATCAAGAATCGGAACCGCAAGCTCATAGTAGTCATATCTTCTCTCCTGGCAGAAATATTTTCTTTCAAAAAGCTCTGACAAAAGAATTATCTTTGCGCCGTTATCTGCCGCTTTTTTAGCAAGCTCTGCGGCTTTCTTTATACTGTTTTCAACCTGCTCTTTATCGGACGCACATGGCGCTCCGCAGGCGTATTGGATACATGCAACTTTCGTAAGTGACATCATCCCTCTCCTTTATTTGCATTCTTAATTATCACTCTATTTATGTATATCAAGTAGCTATTTATGACTATTATCCACGCGGTATTTGCTGCGTGATACAGTGAATATTTCCTCCGCCGAGCAAAATATCCCTCGCGGGAATTCCAATCACTTCCCTACCTGGGCACAGCTTCTTAAGTATCTCCAGCGCCCTCTTATCGCTGTTCTCATTCGCACCGCCAAACATCGGAACAAGCACAGCGCCATTTATATAGTAGTAATTGACATAACTCGCAGCAAGTCTCTCACCGACCTCGCGGAAATCCTCGCCCTCTTCAAACTCATAGTTATCAAGGTCTCTTTCCGTGATCAAAATACGATGATCCGGGATTGGAAGCTTGTGGATCACAATCTCTCTGCCCTTCGCATCCTTCTGCGACTTAAGATATTCATAAGAGGCAAAAGAAAGCTCGTACTGCGGATCGTTCCTGTCATCCGTCCACGCAAGCACAACCTCACCGGGCGCCACAAACGCGCACACATTGTCGACATGCTCGTTGGTCTCGTCGTTGTAGATTCCCCTCGGAAGCCACAATATCTTTTCCGCTCCAAGATAAATCTTTAACTTCTCTTCTATCTCTTCTTTGGACAGCGACGGATTCCTTCCCTTACTCAAAAGACAACTCTCCGTCACCATAACCGTTCCTTCGCCGTCGGAATGGATTGATCCGCCCTCAAGAACAAAAGGCGCAGCGTCATAACAGTCATAGCCCGCATGCTCCATAAACTTACAAGCAAGCGCATCGTCCTTATCCCAATCGGCATAGAGCCCATCATACTCTCCGCCCCATGCGTTAAAGCTCCAGTTGATGCCTCTGACCGATCCGTCTCCGTCAACAACAAAAGTCGGTCCGACATCCCTTGCCCAGGCATCGTCCGAATCTATCGCAATTACTTCTTTTCTCATGTCAAACTCAGAACGAGAAAGACCTGTCGCAGGAAAAAGACTCTCCAAAAAACCGCACGCCTCATCATAAAAATCCGAAGAAACAGCCAAAAAAAGCTTCTCCCTCTTCATGATCTCGGTGTGGATCCTGCCGAAAGAATTAAGCGCTCCGCTCCTGTCTTTTCCCCAGCTTCCGGGACGAGTCGGATATATCATAAGGGTTCCTTCATGCTCCGCAAACTCCGCGGGCATAAAGAAACCGTCTTTGTCAGGTGTTGTATGTAACCTCTTCATATATGTTCCTATAAATCACAATCTCATCTTGAAGTCGTCGTAACCAAAGCGCTTAAGCACCTCAACCTCGCCGTCATCATGCATTATATCGATATCGGGAAGCGGCATTCCGTTAAAAGTATTGTTCTTGACCATGCTGTAGATCGCCATATCCTCAAAATACAGCCTGTCGCCGATTCCGATCTCTTTATCAAAACTGTAGTCGCCTATAATATCCCCCGCAAGGCACGTCCTCGACGAAAGCCTGTACGTATTGGCAAGCTCTCCCGCTTCACCGCTGTCACGAAGCGGCGGCCTATACGGCATCTCAAGAACGTCAGGCATGTGACAAGCCGCCGAAGTATCAAGAATAAGCACAGGATACTTCTCCGTCTTAACAATGTCCATCACGGTCGTCACAAGAAGTCCCGCGTCAAGCGCGATCGCTTCGCCCGGCTCAAGATAAACATCGATACCGTAAGTATCTTTTATCCTCTTAACAAGCTTAATAAGCCCTTCTCTGTCGTAATCTTCCTTGGTTATGTGATGTCCGCCGCCAAGGTTGATCCACTTGATCTTGCCCTCTTCGCCTTTTCTTGTAGGGAAGAATCGTTTAAAAGAGCTTTCGACTTCAAGAAATGTCTTTTCAAGCGGCTCAAATCCCTGTTCGCACAATGTATGGAAATGAAGCCCCGAAACGCCCTTGGGAAGCATGTCTCCAAGATCCGTGTTTCTTATTCCGAGCCTTGACCCCGAAGCACACGGATCATAGATCTCATGCCCTTCCTGCGTGCTGTACTCGGGATTTATTCGAAGCCCCACAAAGAGACGTCCGTTTTTGACATTCTTCTCCCAGACTTCTCTGTGATGCTCAAGCTGCGTAAGTGAATTAAAGACCATGTGGTCGCAGATCTCACACAGCTCCTTTATCTCATCATCATTAAAAGCAGGCTCAAAAACATGATTTTCGATCTTGCGCTTCCCCTTTAAAGGTTCAACCATCTCTTCTTTTGCAAGCCTTGCTTCATATAACCCCGAAGCCGTAGCTCCGGACAAATACTCACCTATCATAGGATAAGTCTTATATGCGGAAAAAGCCTTCTGCGCAAGAAGTATCTTGGCACCCGACTCTTTCTGCACATAGCTTAAGATCTCAAGGTTTTCTTTTAATTTCTTTTCATCAATTACATAAGCAGGAGTTGTGATCTCCGATATCTTCATCCGTTTTCTCCCAGAGTTTCAATATGCAGTCAAACCGCTGCTTCTATGCACGTAGCGTCAATCCACAAGAGCGGGATTCTCATCAACCACCCAAGGAAGTCCGTACTCATTAAGCATCTCCATGTAAGGATCGGGATCGAACTCATCCGTTGTGTATACACCGGGTTTCTTCCACTGTCCGTTAACAACAAGAGCAGTTCCGATCATCGCAGGCACACCTGTTGTGTAGCTGATAGCCTGGCTTCCGAGCTCCTTGTAGCATTCCTGATGATCACATACATTGTAGATGTAAACTGTCTTTTCTTTTCCGTCCTTGATTCCGCGGAAGATACAGCCAATATTTGTCTTTCCGACTGTTCTCGGTCCAAGGCTTGCGGGATCGGGAAGAAGTGCCTTTAAGAACTGGATGGGCACGATTTCTTTTCCCTCAAAGTTAATGGGACTTGTTGAAAGCATTCCGACATCCTCAAGGCAACGCATATGATCAAGATAGCTCTGACCGAACGTCATGAAGAAACGGATTCTTTTTACCTCGGGGAAGTTTCTTCCGAGAGCCTCGATCTCCTCGTGATGAAGAAGGTACATGTCCTTCTCTCCGACCTCAGGGAAGTTGTAAACTCTCTTGATCTCCATGGGCTTAGTCTCAACCCAGTGTCCGTCCTCCCAGTAGCTTCCGTTCGCACTAACTTCGCGAAGGTTGATCTCGGGATTAAAGTTGGTCGCAAAAGCGTAACCGTGGTCACCGCCGTTGCAATCAAGAATATCGATAGTGTGAATCTCGTCAAAATAATGCTTCTTGGCATAAGCGGTAAATACGCTTGTTACGCCGGGATCGAAGCCTGTTCCGAGAAGGCCTGTGATACCTGCCTCCTTGAACTTATCCATATAAGCCCACTGCCAGCTGTAGTCAAAATAAGCTGTGAAACCCTTTTCCTTACAGCGCTTCTCGTAAATCTCGCGCCACTTCGGATCATCCGTATCCTCAGGCTCATAGTTGGCTGTGTCGATATAATCAACCTTGCACTCAAGGCAAGCGTCCATGATAACAAGATCCTGATAAGGAAGCGCAACGTTAAGAACCGCGTCAGGCTGATACTCCTTGATAAGTGCGATCAGCTCATTCACGTCATCGGCATTAACCGCCTTTGTTGTGATCTTTACGCTGCTTCCGCTCTTTTCGATCTTATCTTTTAAAGCGTCGCACTTGGAAACCGTGCGGCTTGCTATGCAAAGCTCCGTAAATGTCTTGCTGTTCTGACAGCACTTCTGTATTGCAACCTGTGCGACTCCGCCGCAACCAATAACAAGTAATCTGCTCATATATGCTCCTTTCTTATTAGATAACACGGATTGCTCCGCGCAAAGCGCTCTCGCAATCCTAAAAACATTCGGAAACCATGGGGCCCCTGCCCCACTAATTCCTCATGTTTTTCAGGTCATGAAGTAATTCGCCCACTTACAAGCAAGCTTGCAGTGGCCTCTTACTTATGACCGTGTTATCTAGACATATCCTCCTCTTCCTGTAATAAGTCTTCTACGTACTTGGGCAGCATGAACGCTCCCTTATGCAAATGCGTGGTGTAGTACCACGTCTTGATTCCTCTCTCATCCCATCTGTCAGGATTGAAATCCTTGAGCGGATGGTACTTCTTGCTGGCAAAACCAAAGAGCCAGTAACCTGCGGGGCATGTGGGGATATGCGCCTGATAAACCCTGTTAACCGGGAATACTCTGAACGCCTTCCTGTGCATCGCTCTGCAGCTCTCCTCGTCCTCATCGTAGAACGGACTTCCGTGCTGATACACCATGATGCCGTCGTCGTGAAGCGCCTTGTAGCAGCTTCCGTAGAACTCCTTGGTAAAAAGACCTGCCTCATGGCCAAGGGGCTCGGTCGCATCGTTGATTATAAGATCATACATATCCTCGCACTTACGAAGATACTTAAGTCCGTCCTGATAATAGATATGAACTCTGTCATCCTCAAGTCCGATCGCATTGTCCGGGAAATACTGCTTGCAGACATCCACAAACATGTTGTCCGGTTCAACAACGTCAATTACCTTGATCTCCTCATAGTGAGTAAGCTCTCTGGCAACACCTCCGTCGCCGCCACCAAGAACCAGGACTCTCTGAACCTTGGGGTGAACCGCCATCGGGACATGAACAATCATCTCATCATAAGTAAACTCATCCTTCTCGGAAAAGATAATATTACCGTCCGAAGTAAGGAACTTGCCAAACTCAGGTGAGTCAAAAACGTCTATTCTCTGAAATTCGCTGCTACCGGAAAAGAGCTGTTTGCTGATCCTGATGCTGATCTTAACGTTTCCGGTATGCATATCGCTAAACCAATAATCCATCTCTGCCATTATCGATCTCCTATAAACGCAACTATATAGCGTGTCTATAAACTATTATATCTTTTTAATCATCAAAAATCACTTAAGCATGATCACTTGAGTACAAAAAGCTCGGAAATATCCTCACTCTCGGGCCCCTGCATGGAACAACCTTTTTCCCTTGCAGTCGTGATGTAGTCAAGTATCTCCTCCGTGATAACCTCACCCGGCGAAAGGATCGGTATTCCCGGCGGATAACACATAACAGACTCCGCACTTATCCTGCCGACTGAATTCTCGATAGAAACAGGCTCTTTTTCCGCATAAAAAGCTTCCTGAGGTGTCGCCTTAACAATAGGTGTCACGTACTCCGCAGAGAAAAAGCTCTGCTCAGGCTTGGAATAAAGTCTTCTGATATCGGCAAGCGCTCCCGCAAGTCTCTCAATATCCTGCAGCCTGTCGCCGATTGAAATATATGCCATGACATTGGACAGATCACCAAACTCCATCTGAATGTCATATTCATCTCTCAGAAGGTCATAGACCTCGATACCTGTAAGACCGATGCTTCTGGTATTTACGACAAGCTTAGTCTCATCGAAATCATATATGCTTCCGCCGTTAATAAGCTCATTGCCATAAGCGTAGTAGCCGCCGATATCGTTGATCTCTTCTCTCGCGTACTGCGCCATCTTGGTTACTTTGGCAAAGCTGTCCGCTCCGTTGAGCGCAAGATTTCTTCTTGAAATATCAAGACTTCCGAGCAAAAGATAACTTGCACTCGTAGTCTGCGTAAGATTCACAACCCTACTGATATATCCGACATTAGCACCTTCTCCGCACAAAAGAACCGAGCTCTGCGTAAGACTTCCGCCCGACTTGTGCATACTTATCGCTGCCATGTCCGCACCCGCAGCCATAGCATTTAAAGGAAGTCCCGGTCCGAAATACAAATGCGTTCCGTGAGCCTCGTCAACAAGCGCCTTCATGCCATTCTTGTGAGCAAGCTCGACGATTGCCTTAATATCTGAACAGATACCGTAATAAGAAGGATTATTAATAAGGATAGCTTTCGCATCCGGATTCTCTTTTACCGCCTTCTTAACGTCCGCAATCTCCATTCCGAGCGGGATTCCAAGCTTCGTATCAACTTTGGGATCGATATATACCGGAACCGCGCCGCAAAGAATAAGCGCATTGATCGCACTCTTGTGCACGTTCCTCGGCATGATGATCTTCTCGCCCTTTTTAACGGTAGAAAGAACCATCGCCTGAACCGCGCTCGTCGTTCCGTTGACCATCATGAACGCATGCGCTGCACCGAAAGCATCAGCCATGAGCTCCTCCGCATCCTTAATAACCGATACCGGATGACAAAGATTATCAAGTGGCTTCATTGAATTAACGTCTACACTGACGCATCTATCTCCCAGGAAACTCACAAGCTCGGGATTACCTCTGCCCCTCTTGTGTCCCGGAACGTCAAAGGGAACAACCCTCTGCTTACGAAATCTCTCTATAGCCTCGTAGACAGGCGCTTTCTTTTGTCTGCTAAGGTCCAACTTGCCGATCCTCCTACCAAATAAAACTTCGCGAGTAAAAGGGAGCGGTGCGAGTCTTCGCACTACTCCCCGTTAAAATCCAATTGTACAGTAAACTTATAATACTATATATTGCTTCATTATGAAAGTAAAAAATTTGTATACAATCTTTTATTTGGCAAGCGCTGAAAAAAGCCTTTTTTCAGCCTCCGATGAGCTTCATATATGAATCAAGCTCTTCGTCTCTAAAGCAGCAGATATACACATTCATAAGGATTCCCTCATGCGCCGTGAGCCACTCCGTTATCGCGGTAAGAGCGACCTCCGCTGCTTCATCCAAAGGATAGCCATACACCCCTGTTGATATGCAAGGAAAAGCAACACTCTTAAATCCGCCTTCCAGCGCTTTCTCAAGGCTGCTTGTATAGCACGAAGCAAGGAGCTGTGCATCCTCATCGGATCCGCTGTACACAGGGCCGACGGTATGTATGATGGCATCGGCAAAAGAAATATCGTAAGCACCTGTCACCTTGGCATCACCCGTATCGCATCCTCCAAGTGTCCTACACTCAGAAAGAAGCCCCGGTCCAGCAGCCTTATGAATAGCTCCGTCCACTCCGCCTCCGCCAAGAAGCGTATTATTTGCGGCATTGACGATAGCCGCCGCATGAACGTCCAAAACTCCGCCTCTCACGATAGTAATAAACGCGCTCCTGTCATACTCAAGGATCATATGTATCATATCCTTATTAATAACAATCTTTTTATCCCAAGGATTGATCATATATCCAATGCACTTAGGCCAGTTATCAATTGCTTCAAAAAGAGTCTTCACCGGCTGACCTATGCAGGCCGTGGGCTGGCCCTTATCTATCTCCTCTTTACTTGTAAAAAGAGGTATGAAATACTCACCGTTTTCATTCACGACAAGATGTCTGAATTTGATCTGAATATTTTCATCAGGGTCTGCGTTATCGCCGTCGCCTGATTTCCCTTTGCCGCTCATAATATTAAGTAGTTCCTCGGAAGCATCTATAGGAACCAGGAAATCCATACCGTTTACAATCCCGTCCGAAAGCACATCAAAAATGGGCTCCGGCGGAGAATCTTCGCCTGCAAAATAACAGTTGTAGATCGCACGTTCAAGTTCCTTTAAGTTATCTCCCATATTCCCTCCTGCATTTCGCTATATATCAATATTATAACGCATATTCGGCGGCATATTCACTATTTTTCGATACAGGCCGTTATCAGAATATAATACCAAAAGTATGCTTTTCACCGGTGGCTACAATTTCATCGCCCTGTGTAACTTCAAATGTAGCGCCGTCCCAGCCGTTAAGCTTTATTATTCCTTTTACTCCTGATGCATTATCGGTAAATTCAAGCTCTCCGTTACCCTTATCAGTAAATGAGCCCTCTAAGTCTTTTTCTCTGTAAAGAGCTATTTTGGCAACGTTATCTCCTTCCATTCCTTGTGTGATCACAAGAGTGCTGTATATTTCACCCGTTCCCTGGTCATCGACGTATGTGCCGTAAATTCCTCTCTCAGGCATTTTAAAGCTGTCACCGTTAATCTTGGCAAGCTCGTTTGCAAGGACGATACATCTGTTGTAAGTAAGATTTTCCATGCAGCCATTATAAAGAAGAGGGTATATTGTTCCGCTTTCTTCTCGTGGTCCGATATCTGCAATGATCACACTATCCTTCATCGAATTCCAAGTTCTCTGCTTAGCAAGAAGATCATCCTTGCCCTTAGCATCCGCGCTTTTAGATATCCTGTCCCAAAGACTGTTAAGCTCTGAGTCCCAAACAGTAAGTGACCAATTCGATGCCATATTCATGTCAGCCTGACCCACGGCTTTGGATGCAAATTTCCGATACTTATCCGCAACCTTTGAAACCGCATCTAACTCATCCTGAACAGAACTTGCTCCTGCTATTGCCGCATCCACGTCTTTCTTAATATCGGCGCTGTAATCAGCCATAAAATCCTTGGTGGGATCTACATCGGAGCCGGTAACCGTCTCCTTGGAATCGGATGACTTGCTGCTGTCAGCCGTTTCCTGCGAAGCCTCCGCAGCACTTGTATCGCTGTCTTCCGACTTCTCAACACTTGCGCTCTCACCATCAGCCTCAGTATCTGTGACGGTATTATCCGAAGCCTCAGCGTCGCTTGAATCCTGCGCTTCTGCATCCGCACCGGATTCCTGCTCTGTCTGAGTCTCATTCACCGTTTCAAAACCCGCATCATTGCCTTCTGCAACTTCCCCACTGCATCCGGCAAGCGTTAATATTGTAATCATCAATGCACAAAAAACTGTTTTCCTTTTCATAAGCGTATTCTCCTTGATTAAAATACATGTAACATTTATATAACATGATATCACATATCAAGAAAAAATCAATTTCCGCGCGGCTTTACAGCTTTCTATCAAGCTTAATACAAAAAACAGCCCCCTTTTTCAGGGGGCTAGGATACACATATTAACTATTAATTTTTAGGGGATAATATCTTTATTTCTTGTTTTACAAACTTGTTCCATTCATCATTAAGCTCATCAAGCTTTTCTTGCTTATGTTTGCCCAACATAGAAAACTGAATAGAATTAAATACCAGCCTCTTAATAGCACCCAAACCAATCAACTGTGAATAATATATTTCCCAGAAATCATATGCTAATCCGTTATAATTGAATATCTGCGGATCGTCGTTACAAATAACACAGTTGATCCCTCGTTTCATATATTCTGCAATCGGATGGATCCGCAGATCCTGAGTATATTTAAGTAACTGGTTACTGATAGGACAAACCTCCAAGGTAACATTTCTATGCCTGACTTCCTCCAATACATCCGGGAAATGATACAAGTTAACACCATGACCGATTCTTACAGAGCCTAAAGTGACAGCAGAGAAAAGATTCTTATTATCCGCCCAGCAGCTCTCTCCATCGTGGAAGAAGAAAGGAACATCTACCAGTTTTTCATCATCAAAAAAGGCTTGGGAAACATCATGGGTATTCCATCCGCGATCTTCTTCGCTAACCAGATCATATCCAACTATAAATGGTTCTCCATCTTCCATAATTGTATTTCTATAGCATTTAACCCAATCAATATCGTTTTTATAACCGGCTATTGTTTCCTCCAAAGACTTCTTCTTTCCTCTGCTCGATGTAACTATCAAACGTACGGAAAAACTTTTCTTTAATCCTTCAGCGTATTTTTTGGCTTCTTGATAAGCTTGATAAATAAGCTCAACTGATTCGAATTTTTCCTTGCCGGGATCATCAGGTACAAAAGCCTTTTCTGATAATTCATCATCATTTGACTCCTTAAGTATACTTGGACCAAATCGAAGTTCAACATGGTTTGTATTGTCACCTATCATCTTTAAGAAGGCACGCTTATAGTATTCATAATAAATTTTTCTTATACTCAAAACATGATATACTCTCTGGAATATCTTATCGAATTCATCCCAGATATATTTTTCTTCGTTTACACTGTTCTCTGAAATGGTCAGGTACGAAAGCAATTCTCTCTGCTCCTCTTTACTAAGCTCCTTGATTCTTTTATAATTGGTTGGAATTTCGTTTTTTAGATAAAAAACAGTATACTTATAAATCTTTCGAACTTTATCATCTTTATTATAATTAACAACAACGGCGCCATCACCTTGATTGTCATAATCCATGAGCAGTTTCCAAAAATCATCTGCACTTAGCGTAGAGCTAGTGTGAATATGGAGATTTGCGCCCTTTGGCATCCTCTGAAATGTTCCATAAAGCTTGTCTGCCCCAATCATATCCTTGACTTCATAAAACGGTCTCATAGGTGGGAAAATTCTTGGCGGATCATCTGAATCTCTAACAGCATAAACATGCTTATCACCTATGAGATCTTCCCTGATATTATTCATCAATGAATCCAGTTCCTGTTCCTCTTTTGTTAGATTCACTATATAGCCGTAATCGTCCTTCATATCATCATTTACTAAGTCATTGTACTTCTTTAAATACTCCTTATAAGTCATTCCCGCGTAGCCCGATGCAATCTTCTTACCATCTTTCATTGATTATCCTCCTTTTTAGATAAACATTTACTTTCCCACTTAAATTGATCATCAGGTCTTATACTATTTTAGACACCAAAAAAGCGATAATCCCTAAATGAATTATCGCTAAAAATTATTTCAAAAAATTGTGCATGATTGCGAAAACGAAAAACCGTATTTTTCATACAATCCGTCGTGATCCGTTGAAATACATTTCCTTTTTAAGGCAATGATCACCCCGGGCTTTAACTATAATGCCTTATCCTAAGCTCAATCCCCGTATCATCGGATAACCGCTTGCATTTCTCAATGTCTTCACCGGGAAGCACGTCGACGATCGACCACTTCACATCTTTTATCTTTCCCTTACATTTTAACGCAAAATCGATCATTTTCTCAAATCCATTTTCAAATCCTGGTCTTGTCACTTCCTGATACTTCTGCGTATCCGGCGCATTTAGGCTGATCGACACGCTATCGATAACCTCAGACAGCTCGGGAACTATATTGCGTCCGTTCTCCTCATTTCCAAGTCCGTTCGTATTAAGGCGAGTCTTAAGCCCCTTTTCTTCCTTTGCGATCTTAGCCGCCGCAAGAAGTGTATTCAAAGCACAGGTCGGCTCTCCGTATCCGCAAAAGACAAGCTCGTCAAATCCCGTAAAATCATAGTTTTTAATCGCATTAATAATCTCCTCTTTCGAAGGATTCTTCTCATGCCAAAGAGTATCGGCGCTTCCGACGCCATCCTTTAAAGACCTAATGCAAAAGGTGCAGCTGCAATTACACTTATTTGTGATATTCGCATAAACCGAATTCTTGTAAGTATATAAAATATCTGCCATCGTGAAATCTCCTTACGTCGTGTATTTTAAAACAGTCTTCTTTATTCCCGCGCCGTCAAATGCCGCTCCCGCGATGTAGAAAAAGAGTGCGCTTCCGCCCGACTGAATCAGGCTTCCCGAAAACGCCGATATGATCGCAGTCTTGCTTCCAAATAAGATCATCTCTGCAATGTAATAGCCTGTTGCCGAGATAAAAAAAGCTATGACAGGTGCCAGCAGATTTCGCTTTGATAAAAATCTCTTGCTTTTGCTTGAAAACGGTAAGACGATAAGCATCTTTATTATCATCGTAGCTATCGTCCACATAGGCGCTGTCAAGAGATCCGCGATTCCTCCGCCGAGTGCTCCCACAATAAGCGCATACGGAAAGGGCAAAAAAGCTGCCGCAAGGTATATCACCGAATCGCCGAAATGAATGTATCCACCATTCATACCAACCGGGATATGAAAAATATATGCCGTAAAGATAACGGTCATTGCCGTCATCATGCCCGTTAGTGCCATAAGCTTTGTCTTTGAGCCGGATTGTATGTTTTTTTCTGTCATAATAAAATCTCCTCCGATAAGTCTTTATAGTTTATTCAAAACCTTTTCAAAAGAAACTCCGTAATTTCTGTCGCTTTCTGTGGTCGCATCAATCGCTTCACCGATAAAATCCGCAGCAGCCGTTGTCGCAGCCACAGTATCTTTTCCGTTTAAGATATTTCCCATGAGAACAGCCGCAAACAGATCTCCCGTTCCGGAATAGCTTCTTTTGTTGGTCTTACATCGAATAACCTTTGCTTCGCCGTTAGAATAAACAAGATTGCATACCTCGTTTTCTTTTCCCGGAATACCTGTGACCACAACGTCCTGCCCGTCATTTGCTCTCACCTTAAAGGCAATATCCGCTATCTTCGCAATGTCTTTTTCCTCGGTAAAAGAAATGTCGGCTTTCTTTGGATCCTCCCCGGCAAGAAGGTACAATTCCGTAAGATTGGGCGTTATAACATTGGCCTTCTTCGAAAGCTCTTTTATCTTGGAAATAAGTCCTTCTGAAAAATTCGGAAAGCACTTACCGGCATCACCCATAACAGGATCGACCAAAAGCACTGTATCTTTTCGGTTAAAAGAATCTGCAAAATCCATGACGCTGTCGACCATCTGCTCATTTGGAATATATCCCGTAATAACGCCGTCGAAGGCCTCTCCCATCTTAGACCACTCTGTTTTACTGTGCTCTACCATATCTCCCGTATCGTGCATATAAAAAGACGGAAAGCCTGTCTGCGCAGTAAGAACAGCGGTAGGAACCGGGCAAACCTCAATACCCATCGCAGATAACACCGCTATGTCCGCGATAAGCGAGCATTTTCCAAAGCCTGACAGATCATTAATTGCTGCAACCCTCATATTCTCAAGTCCTCTCGTTATAATAGTAAAATATTTAAATGAAACTTTACTCCATTTCTGGATATAGAAAAATAGTCAATTTAAGTTTTTTTCTTATAACCAGTTTTTTGGGCAAAAAAACAGCGGAGAATAATACTACTCTCCGCCGCCTCTAGCTAACTAAGTTATTATATTATTTAAGATCTTCCATCTTTACTTCGCTTCCGCTATTGATCTTATCTGTAAGACCCTCTGAAGCTTCCTTGTCAGCGATCTTCTTATCTACTTCCTTCAAAGTAAGAGGTTTAAGGCCTTCGCCCTCAAGGAACTGCATAAATGCATTGCTGCTGTCATAATTGGAATCATCGTCATTAAATACGCCGTAATAGTACTCCCAAGTATTCCTTGTCTCATCGCCGGCATTCTCGATAATTTTTGAATATGTATATACGTTATCAGAGTCGTCTTCCAAAGTATTATTAAAATCAAAACTAAGGAAAGCATAGCTGTCATCAAGCTTGATATCCTGAGGAAGTGTATGTGTTGTTCCGTTAAACCTCAGATCTCCTCTGGGTGTTCCGGGTTCAACATATTCGCTTACATAAGCTCTGTAAATAAAATGATACTCACCGTCAGCGTCGATAAAGCTCTTATCGGTTGAGAAAGCGCCCCATCCGTCGTTTCCGCTTCCGAGAATAGCACCGTACTCATTTAATTCAACGGTGTATCTATCCCATGAATCCTTTGAATAAATAAGCTTGAGCGCGCCGTCATATTCCTTTACGACTACAGTAAGAGAATAAGGTACTTCTTCAGCGTTGCTAAAGTCAAGTGCAAGCTCTTTTACACCGTCCGCGCCGCAGTCAATGTATGAATATTTTACACTGTCATACTTAACATCCATACCGCTGTCCTTACTAACGGCATCGGAAATTGCCTGCTTAAGCTCATCGAGCGTACATTCCTTACCTTTGACATCACTTAGACTGATATACTCGCCAAAGTCATTCTCTGTATCTACAAGAACTTTTGTCTCGTTATTCAAAAAACTTTCATAGAGCGCTTCACCGCTCTTATCGGATGCCGAAGTCTGAGATGAAGTATCATCTGCAGTTTCTGCATCTTCTGTCTTTTCAGTATCTGTTTCGCCTGTGCCGGTTTCCTGTCCGTTCTCAGCTGTGATCTGCTCGGAATCAAATCCTGCATCTACGCCGGTTTCATTGGAACAAGCACATAATACCAAGCCACACGCGATAATTGCTGTCAGTGATCTAAGTTTCATTTTTTATTTCCTCTCAATCTGTACACTTGCTAAGTGATGCGCCGCCACTGTAACTATCGGCAAACTTACTCTCTTCCCATGTCTCGTAATACTCAAGTGTTGAGCTGTCAGCCTCGGAAGTCTGGAATGTATACTGAACTCCCTTGCTGCTCTCAGCCTGAATCTTCACTCCGTTTGCTGTCTTCTCTGAAGACTTGATCTTATCTGAGTGATCAAGAACGAACTCTCCGTTCTTCTTGTGTCCGTATTTGATCTCTGTATCGGTAAACTGTACATAAAAATCAGGCTGCATATCATCGCCGTCCATATATCCGATGGAACCTGTTGACCATGTACCGTCAACTGTTACGCTGTCACCTGACTTGGCATCGGTTGTCTTTGAATCGGTTGTCTTTGTATCTGCCTGTGATGCACTGCTCTTACTGTCGGCAGCGTCTGAACTCTTTGCAGTATCTGCTGCTGTAGAAGCCTCTGATGAAGCCTCTGTTGAAGCCTCGGAAGCTGCCTCGGCAGATACATCAACATCTGCCTCATCCTCTTTTGTCTCAACTGAAATATCTGTGTTTGCAACTGCGCTGATCTCCTCAGAAGCTCCCTCTACAGGCTCAGTAACAGCCTCACCTGTACAAGCTGTGAGCATCATAGCTGCTGCAATTATAGGTAAAATAAGCTTTCTTTTCATAATCTTTCCTTCCTTTTATGTAAAATTAATGTAACAATTCAATAACATACTATCACAATTTTTTAAAAATGCCAACCCCTGCCATAAATTTTCATTCATGTATTGGCGCGTAGCGGTCTATGACGAATAATGGTACTCTCTTTTTTCGTTACCTACTTTGTAATAGAGCGTTTTCTTTTCCCTATCCAAGGACACGAAATCGCCCTCGTGAAGAGATGCATACCTGTTATCGTCTGCCGAAAAATCCACGTCGATATTCCTATGATCATAGCCAAACTCCACCGGTTCCATGGTATCTCCGAAATCCGACTCTCGATCAACAGCCGTGATCATAAAATAAGTAAGATCGTTCGGACTTTTATCCGGAAGACCCCATGTAGGATCTATAAAATATCCTGCTCCGTCTATAGTTACATATGACCAGGCGTGTTTTTTTTCGACAGGTCCTCCGATATATTGCACTGCGTCTACTCCGCACTGAAGAAGCAGATAATTATAGACGTTACTCAGATCGCCGCACATGCCTTTTTTGTCCTTAAAAGTCCTGTACGTGCCGTAAGTTCCTCTCGGAAGATTCGCCATTTTCTCAAAGGTGTTGTTGGCTGACTCCCTGTAATCATAAACGTAATTGTTTATCATATATTCATATAGGGCCACACACTTCTCAAAATCAGTGTAGTCTTTGCTGACATTCTCATTAAGTATATCCGTGACCATCTTCTCGAACTCTTTTTGCTTCCTTAAGAATTCATCTTTCGGAATGGCGTATTTGATATATCCGATGCCGTCAGCATAGCCATTCTCGCAATCGCTCTCCAAAGAGTATCTTGCCACAGGAAAAAACTCATCCAGCGGTCCACCGCTGAAGCACCAGTCGTAAACCTCCCTGCTCGGACACTCAAAAGTATCCTCGCCTGCCCTTAGGGCATCACATAGTTTAAAAAACGTCTCCCACTCCTCAGGTCCATAGGCTTCATAGAGCTTTTTAGGACAAACATGAGGATTAAAAGCAAACTTTTCGCCGGAATATACAGGCCTCCCTAACTCTGTACAAGCATCGATCTGCTTTATCGGCTTAAAGGAGCAAGACATCAGTAAAAGACATAATATGCCAGATGAGATAAGCAGCTTAAGTCTTCTCATACCTCAATCTCCTTATAATATAAAAACCGTCACTCGTAGTGAAACTCTTTTGTTTCTGTTCCTACTTTGTAATATAAAGTCTTAGTCTTTATGTCTAAAGACTGAAACTCACCCTCATGAAGAACCGCATATCTGTCATCTGTCGCCGTAAAATCAATTCCGGTATTCTTGTGATCGTAGTAAATAGTCAAAGGATGCATATCGGAAAATTCAGGCTCACGATCCGCCGAAGTCATCATAAAATACTGAAGATCGGTGCCCGACTGATCGGGAAGTCCCCAGGTAGGATCGATAAAATATCCCACTCCGTCAATAGTCACGTATGTCCATGCATGCCCCTCTCCGAAGACATTTCCCTCGTATTTCACCGCATCTACTCCGCACTGAAGAAGCAGATAGTTATACACTGAGCTCAGATCGTCACAGACACCTTTTTTATCCCTGAAGGTTCTGTAAGTACCGTATGTTCCCGCAGGAAGATCATTCATTTTACTAACATCGCAATACTGCAGCTCCTCATAATCATAAGCATAGTTATTTACCATGTATTCATAAAGAGCGATGCACTTCTCGAAATCAGTGTAATCCTTGTCGACATTTTCATTTACAATGTCCATGACTGTCTTCTCAAATTCTTTTTGCTTCTTTACAAATTCATCTTTCGGAATCTCATAGGTAATATGTCCCACGCCATCCGTATATCCGTCTGTAAAATTCATTTCAGTATTATGTCTGGCTACAGGCATATATTCATCCAGAGGCGCTCCGCTGAAACACCACTCATATATCTCCCTACTCGGACACTCAAAAGTATCTTCACCTGCCCTTAGGGCATCACACAGTTTAAAAAACGTCTCCCACTCCTCAGCTCCGTAGGCATCATAAAGCTTTTTAGGAGAAACATGAGGGTTAAAAGAAAAATCCTCATCCGAAACCACAGACTCCTCAGAAACAGTTGAAGAATCCGAAGATGCATCTGTTGATGCGTTCGAAGCACCGTCTGTTGATGCTCCTTCCCCGGAAATTTCTGTAGAAGCTTCTGTACTACCATCTTCCGTTGTCTGTTCATATGTTGCATTGCCGGTATTTTCAACAGGTCCCGAAGGCTTAGTACAAGCCGTCAGGATAATCCCGCAAAGTAATACTGCCAATAGATTTCTTTTTCTCATAATATATTTACTCCGTTTATGTCTCAGGCATCATAGTGGTACTCACATGTTTCACCGCCCAATTCATAATAAACAACCTTATTTTCAGTATCCATAGACAAGAACGTTCCGCCTCTAAGTACTTGGAATCTCTCATCAACGGCGCTATAACTCATACAGTTATTAAAATACTTATATCTAAATTTAAGAGGAAAAATCCTTTTCTTAATATTTGCCTTTCTTTCAGCGTCTGTCATCATAAAATATGTGAGATTGGCTGTATGGTTCTTGGTTGTTCCCCATGTAGGATCTATATGATATTCGTTACCGTTAATTCTTACGTAAGACCACCTATGACCATTCGCACCATATGTCATTGCATCAACTCCGCACTGAAGAAGCAGATAAGTATATACTCCGCTAAACTCAGCACAAACGCCGCTTCTAGTCATAATACCTTTGCGGATTCCGACATCCTCACTTTTATGATCCTCGGAAAATTCTGCTTTACCTGTTACTACATCATCCTCTTCCCAGTCGATTCCATAGTTTCGTGCTATGTAATCATAAAGTGCAAAACATTTTTCAACATCCGTATAGTCCTTGGTAACGCACTCTCTCAGAATATTTTCAACTTCCTGTTCAAATTCGCGCTCTTTTTCAACAACTTCATTCTTCGGAATCAGATAAACGATATAACCTATACCATCAGAAAAATATGAATTATTCAAATCTATATAAGGATAAGCTCCCGGAAAAAAAGCTCTCATCATGTCTAAACATAATCTAAATGTATCCTCATCGGCACACGCAAAACCATCGTCTCCGTCTCTAACGGCATCACACAGATCGTAAAATGAATTCCATGCATCATCACCGTATGAATCATGGATCAACGGAACATCTACATGTGGATTAAAAGAATAATAAATATCCGAAGAATTCTGCTCAATTGAATATTCCGTACCTTCCTCGAAAGCTCCGGTTACATTGGAAGATGTTTCGTTAGATTCAATTGTCACTGTTGATACTTCTGTCACAACATTATCCGTGTTTTCAATCTGCTGCTCAGTCGCTTTACCGGCGCATGCAGTCATCATCATTCCGCACAATACTAATGCAATAATTGCTTTAAATTTCATTTTCATTACCCCTTTCCTTTTCCCATTTCAATTTCAAAAAAATTTATAAGCGCATTGTATTTTTATTTCATTTTATATGTCGGGTATTGTAACAAAGTTTTTAAAAAAAAGCAAATTTTATATTATAAAAAGCCGGATCAAACGATCCGACTTTCAGTATTCATGCGAGTTTATCGTCAAAAAATATTAATTATCATGTCCAACCTTATGAGCATTTTCTTCGTCCCACTCGTCATAGATATCGATGGCAGGATTTTCTTTCAGCTCACGATAACAATCACTGTTGTAAAAAGCTTCAATAGCCAAGCTGTCACGGACGGGGCCGTTTTTTACTGTAGTGTAGAGACTAAGGTTCACGCGGTCAAAGTACTTAAGTCCGGTAGCAATATCTTTTTCAAGCTGCTGCATAGTCTGGCCTTCCATTCCGAACATGATGTTTATCCATGAGAAGTGGCGGGCAATCTGCTCGGGCGTCACCCCCGGAAGGCCTTTATGAAGGATGTCCTCTCTGATGTGTTCATCGAAGGTCTCAACGCCGCAGCGAAAGATTGTTTTGATCCCGCATTGTCCAAAGAAGTCTGTGAAAAAGGGATTTGCATCTCTGTAGATGTAATGTCCTTCGAGGATAACTGTGTCTATACCTTTCTCTTTGCAGGTTTCACGAATATAATTAAGCGTTGTAAACGGAAGCTCGGTATATGACGCAGAGCATGTGACTTCCAGTATATTCGAGCCTACTTCTCTTCCCTTTACCTGCGCCAGTACTTTTTTATTTACAGTATCGCAAGCTAGTACCGAAGAAGATTTATCATCCTGATAATCACAGAAAGCGCATTTCCCCCAGGAACATCCAAGGGATACAAGAAGGACGTTTTCTCTTTTCATGGAGCTTGTATTCTCGTCTACAAGCTGATAGCGTACAAGATCGTAGATCATGCGACTTTCTCCTTGGATTCGACAGCTTCATTATCATTTTCTTTTGACAATAAAATTCCACTGCTGCGGTTAAGAATACCTGCGAGGTATAAAAACGGTGTATCGCAGAGAGCGATCAGCATCTCGATAATTGAACCGGCCACAGCTATCTCAAGGCAATAAAGAAGCGGAAATGTTCCGATGAATGCAAGAACCGAAAAGCCGAAGTTCTCTGCGCAGTTGCAAAGAATGGTTGATATATTGTTTCTAAACCACATGTGCTTTCCGTTTGTCTTTTGCTTGATCTTCTGGTAAATGATAACGTCTACCCAGTTGGATAATATAAACATGACGCCGGATGCAGTTGTGATCCTTACGGACATGGCAAAAATACTCTTCATTCCGGAATCTACTGTATCGTAAGAATTTGGTATAAACGCCTGTGTAAAGAGCGCAAAGATTATGTAAGCGATAAGGGCAGCTGCTGCTATCTTAACAGCGTTTTTGCTGGCTTTTTCGCCGTATTTTTCATTGAGAATGTCCGTTGTAAGGTAGGTCGAAGCGAACATGACATTACCGAGCGCAGTTGATATTCCGGCGATGTCAACTTGCTTGGAAACCTGGATATTGGCAAAAACAACGGCAAGCGCCATCCATGTGTAGAGACCGAATTTGCCGAATAGTTTGTCCATTAAAAGTACGCCGTAAAAGCACACTATCAGTTCTAAAATTCCCAAAGATATATTCATTTCTTTATAACCTTTCTTATATGTATATGGTTGCAGGGGAAGTTAGATTCGGAGCGGATTCTCGTCGCTCGCAGCGTGGATTAGGCGTATGCCCGGCGCTTCGCGCACGGATTCTCCGAGAATAAAGCGGCATTTCGCTCGCGAAATATTTCCTATGATATAAAAAGGCTCTGCGCACAGTTACGCAGAGCTATCAGAATGTATGGTAATACACTGTTCCTAACTAGCCCTGGTTTTGTTTATCGACAGGATGGTGCAAACGAACTGTCGGGGTTACGTAATGTAACAGCCTTGGGTAGTTTACTATGGTGTGAGGATAGTGTCAAGAGGATTTTTCGGATGATTTTTTTGCAAAAGAGGTTTTGCAAGAGAGTTTTCGATGAGATTTGCAAAGCGAATCGTCGTCCGTGCACGCCAATCGCGCTTCTCTTCGATTTGACATGTCATTTTTGCCCGTATTATCAGCATTTCATTCAATATTTGGAGGAAAACGGCAGTGACTGAGCACGCATATCAAGCATTTCTGTTGAAACGCATGCTTTTTTGGAAAAATCGAGCACGCATATCCGCAAGAAAAGCCGTTTGGCATGTCGAAAAACGGTATTGTGATAAGTTTTGGGGAGTAGGCCATGCCTAGGGTGCCGAATGATTCTCAGTAAATGTGTTATACAAGAAAGTGCACTGACGGAGGTAAAGATATGGAGAAATTCTTGGATACATTTATGAATAAGATGATTACCTTTTCTATAGCTCATACAATAGAAACCGCCACCACTGTTCTGCAAGTAAGCTTGTTCACTGTGGTGGCGGTTTCTATTGTCGTCCGTTGTCGTAAAGCTCGCACACTCAAAAAATCAAGCGCGCCTACGGCGCACTATAATAACAAAGAACCCCATCATACCAAGCGAGCTTGGTGATGGGGTTCTTCATTATTAAACCACTACGTGGTGCTTGATTTTTTGAGTGATGAGTTTTACTCGTTATCGCTCACATCATCATGTTAGGATTTCCTGCGGGCATTGCGGGAGCAGGCTCTTTGATTGTTGCAACTGCAGCTTCAGTTGTAAGGAAGCTTGATGCAACGCTGGTAGCGTTCTGGATTGCGCTTCTTGTAACCTTGGCGGGATCGATGATTCCGTCCTTAACCATGTCTACATACTTCTCTGAGTATGCGTTGAAACCTACGCCTACCTTGCTCTCTTTTACCTTGTTAACGATAACTGATCCGTCGAGACCTGCATTGTTGGCGATGTGGAAAAGCGGAGCCTCAAGTGCCTTAAGAACTACGTTAGCACCTGTCTTCTCATCTCCCTCAAGCTCAGAAGCAAGCTTCTCAACTTCCTTAGAAGCGTGGATGTAAGCTGAACCACCACCGAAGATGATTCCTTCTTCTACTGCTGCTCTTGTTGCGTTAAGAGCATCTTCCATTCTGTACTTAGCTTCTTTCATCTCTGTCTCTGTAGCTGCACCGACTCTGATAACCGCTACGCCGCCTGCGAGTTTAGCAAGACGCTCCTGAAGCTTCTCTTTATCGAAATCAGATGTTGTATCTTCGATCTGCTTTTTGATCTGTGCGATTCTAGCCTGAATCTCTTTCTTAACTCCGAGACCGTCAACGATTGTTGTCTTCTCTTTTTCTACCTTGATGCTCTTAGCTCTTCCAAGGTCATCCATTGTTGTATCCTTAAGCTCAAGGCCAAGGTCTGAAGAAATAACCTTACCGCCTGTAAGGATTGCGATATCCTCAAGCATAGCTTTTCTTCTGTCGCCGTAGCCGGGAGCCTTAACTGCTACTACATTGAATGTTCCGCGAAGCTTGTTAACGATAAGAGTTGTAAGTGCCTCACCGTCAACGTCCTCAGCGATGATAAGGAGCTTAGATCCTGTCTTAACGATCTGCTCAAGAAGAGGAAGGATATCCTGGATGTTGGAGATCTTCTTATCTGTAATAAGAACAAAAGGATCCTCGAGGTTAGCTTCCATCTTGTCCATATCTGTTGCCATGTAAGCTGAGATATATCCTCTGTCGAACTGCATTCCTTCAACGAGGTCAAGCTCAGTCTGCATTGTCTTGGACTCTTCGATTGTGATAACGCCGTCGTTTGAAACCTTCTCCATAGCGTCAGCGATCATCTGTCCAACTTCGTCGTCTCCTGAAGAAACAGCGGCAACTCTCATGATCTGATCTTTGCCCTTAACCTTTGTAGCCATCTTGCTGATAGCTGCAACTGCGCAATCAGTAGCCTTCTTCATACCTTTTCTGAGCACGATGGGGTTAGCGCCTGCTGCGAGGTTCTTAACGCCTTCGTTGATCATTGCCTGTGCAAGAACTGTAGCTGTTGTTGTTCCGTCACCTGCTACGTCGTTTGTCTTTGTAGCAACTTCTTTTACAAGCTGAGCGCCCATGTTCTCATAAGCATCCTCAAGCTCGATCTCTTTTGCAATAGTTACACCGTCGTTGGTGATCGTGGGTGCACCATAGGACTTGTCGAGAACTACGTTTCTTCCCTTAGGTCCGATTGTTACTCTTACTGTATCTGCAAGCTTATTAACGCCTTCTACCATAGCTGTGCGGGCGTCAGCACCGTACTTGATTGTCTTAGCCATTATTGTTTTCCTCCATATATTAATAAAAATAATTCTCTGTACAAGTACAGAATTATTTGACCTTTCATCCCTTTATTATCGCCAGGATGTCGTTCTGCTTAACGATGATGTATGTTACGTCGTCGAGCTTAACCTCTGTTCCGGCGTATTTAGAATAGATGACGTTGTCACCCTTCTTAACCTGCATCTTAACTTCCTTGCCGTCTACAACTCCGCCGGGTCCAACAGCGATAACCTCAGCCTGCTGGGGCTTCTCCTTCTCTGCTCCGGGAAGAACGATTCCGGACTTGGTTGTTTCCTCTGCTTCAAGTGCCTTGAGCACAACTCTGTCTGCAAGTGGTTGTAACTTCATTATGGTGCCTCCTTTATATAATAGGTTCTATTATCTTTTTAATTGTTAGCACTCTTTTATCTCGAGTGCTAACTCCTAAGAACATATATTAGTTATTTAGGTCTGTATGTGCAAACGCGGATATACTACGTTTTCTCGTTATATCTTTTTATTACTCTTAATTACTCTTTATTTCTTCCATTTTCTGTTATTTATCTCAAAAAGCTGCTAAAATGCTATAAATTACGCGCGTTTGAGTTTATAGTTTTATTCCCTGCGATAAGATTTATTTTAGATTTATTTTATTATAAAGAAATTGCAATTAAACGATTTACGGAGCATAATACAATTACTTAAAATACATATCAAAACACGGAGGTTTTGAAGTTTGCATGACGCAAGCGGATTGGCAAGGAGGTAATGCCTATGAGTGCTAACATTTTCAGTAGCTTATCAGGTTCATATAATTATGTTAATGATATGAGCAATCTTGTATCCGACTACTCCAGCATCAAGAACGGATCTTACGGATCTTTGATGAAATCGTATGTTAAAAAAGTCGGCAATCAGAATGCGCTCGATGCGTATCGCAAGACGGGTTCGACAGCTTCTGTAGAAGCTCAGGAAAAAGAGACTGTTAAGACTCCCAAAACCGTTAAAACGGTTTCCGAGATGACAAAAGAAGCAGCTGCTACAACCACAAAGAAGACTGACAGCACCGTTAACACAGCCGATAAGTACGAGAAGCTTAAATCAAACTGGCTTGACAATCAGCTCAAGCAGTACGATAAGGATGCGACAAAGACAACTGCAGCGGATACATCGGTATCACTGGATACTACAGTATAAATCAATACGGGTTCGCTAAACAAAATCTACTGATCAGATCAAAATCTCTCATATAACAAACGGCAGGATCATCTCCCTGTCGTTTGTTTTTTTGTGTAGGCCGGTAGCGAGAGGGGCCACTTTTTTCGGCATTTTATTTGCTTTTTCCCCTCGATTCCTTTATAATCAGAAAATATATGGTGCATTTTTTACATAAGGGGAACACAAGTGCAGCCATACTTTTGGTAACAATACACAATTTTACGCAAAAAGGAAAGGAAGTGAATATGAACTTAAAGAAGACGAACGCTCTGCGCTTGTTCATGTCTACCGTTGTAACCACGACAACAATGGTAATGTGTGCAGCGCCCGTACATGCCGAAAACCTCGGCTCTACGATCAGCCTTGAGGAATCAGGTGCTGAGCTTGAAAATGTCGAAAGAGGTGAATGCCCGTATACATGGGTCACCGTCAGCGATGGGGCCACTCAGGTCCTCTACCCCTCCGGAGGAATGTACAGCATCATGTACGATCTTCGGTATTTTTCAAACGGTAATGATTTTTCTCACCAAGATTATCAGACCGCAAACGGATGCGGCGGCTACAAATCTCTATCAGAGCATCCCGATTTTCTTAATTCATTAAAGGAAACTCTTCAGAATGCCAGAAACAGCGGCACATCTATTGTTCTTAGATTTTCTTACGCAAGTGATAACACAGCAGGAAACGAACCTTCCAAGACAGGTGAAAACGGCGCTGAGCCCGATATCGACCTTATCCTAAAGCACATCTCTGAATTAGCACCGGTAATAAATGAATATAAAGACACTGTGCTTGCAGTTGAATGCGGAATGTACGGTCCTTGGGGCGAGATGCATACTTCAATGTACGATGAGCCTCAGTACTACAGTCAGCTTTCAAAGGCATGGCTTTCAAATCTTGATTCAAACATCAAGGTTCTCGTAAGATCACCCAAGCACCTCATGGCTCATTACGGCTTTGGTGACAAAGGTGACGAATTTGCAGCAGCTATCGATAACGGCAGCCTGAGACTTGATCCAAGACTTGGTATGTACAACGACGGTTATCTCGGTACTTCAACCGATGTCGGAACCTTCGGAGCAGAAAACAGCGGCTCTTACATCACTCGTGAGACAGCAGCGGATCTTCTTCAGAGAATGGACACTGTTCCTTACGGCGGTGAGATGGCTTATCTTACCCTATCCGATCTACAGAGCAACGGCTCTATCATCTACGACGAGCCCGCGCTCATGGGTGAGCTCTACATGACCCATTTATCATATCTTCACAATATAAACGAAAGCGGACACACTATCGCCGGCGAGCTCGATAAGCTCACTGTTTCCGAAGACTTCATTCTTCCCGGCGCTGACAAGAAAGACTTCGCACCTTACATCGACAAGTCTTACAGAGAATTTATCCGCGATCACATGGGATATCGTCTCCTGGTAAAAGAATCTGATATGTCCGAAACCCTTGATTCAGACGGAACCTTTACTATGACAGGTGCCATCAAGAACACCGGCTTTGGTAATTTCCTTACAGATAAAAAAGCTGAAGTAATCCTTAAAAACGGCGATGACACCTTCGTTTCAAGCATTGATAACTTTAATGCAAAAGAACTAAAGTCACTCGCAACCATGAATTATGACTGGAGCTTTGAAGTACCTTCGGAACTCTCCGCCGGTAACTGGGACGTTTATTTAAGGATCAAGAACGCCACCGACACAGGCGAAACATCAAAAACAGGCATCGCCTTTGCAAACAAGGACTGCTTCGATGAGGATCTTTGCGCCAACAAGATCGGAACGATCAGTATCTCATCTGACGACATAAAAGAAACTCCGGATCAGCCCGGCACTGATGCTTCAACTGATGAGCCCGGAGCTGCTACATCGACGGACGAGCCCGGCACCGACGCTTCTACCGACGAGCCCGGCACCGACGCTTCTACCGACGAACCAGGCACCGATGCTTCTAACGATGATCAGGGCAAAACCGACAAGGACAAAAAAGATTCTTGTGACGGTAAGGACAAGAAAGACAAAAAAGACGACAAACACGATCATCACAAGAAAAACGACAAAAAGAACAATTACGGAAAGAAGAATTCCAAGACCTATAAATTCAAAAGATTCAAATATAAAAAGCATTAAGTAATCATCATAATATCAAAAGAAAGGAGTGGCTAGCCACTCCTTTTCTACTCTTCTGCCTCGCGCGGAATATCTTTTCCGTGGAGGTCCACGTAGTTTTCTTTAAGGGCGATTGCCCAGTATTTCTCAGGGATATCGGGCCAATGAACGACGCCTCTTTCCTGCTCGCAAAGACGCATTGCACGAAGTAGGATCGTCTCATTGATGTCGACACCGGTGCGGATCGTGTGCATTGCTGAGGCAGCCCAGGCGGGTGCCATCGTGATAAGCTCCGATGCCTTGAATTCTCTGATAATCTCTTTTCTGTTGTAATCAAGCTGAATCTGCTCTTCTTCCCAATTCTTGCCCGTTCCGTGAAGAATGCAGAACTGCGTCTTTCCTTCGTGATACCACGGAATCCCGATAGATCCCGGATTCACAGCCTTTTTTCCTCTGTAGACATATGTATCCTGCACATGATTGTGGCCGTGCAGCAAAAGATTAGTCTTAAGATGCGCGATTATCCTCTTGGTATTTCTCTTTTCCCTAAACATAAGCTCGGCAGTGTTCTCGGGTGATCCGTGGCAGATCTCAAAAGGCGGATATCCCTTGATCTCGCATAGCATATAATTCGGCAGAGAATCAAAAAACTCAAGATCCTTTTCCGTCAGGTTCTCATATGTATAGAGGAGCGAGCCGCTCGCGGAGCCTTTTTTCCAATTGCCCTTTCCTTCCTTCCAATAGTCCAGAAGGTACTCCTCGCGATTTCCTCTGATGATATAAGTATTAAAATACTGCTTCAGCACATAAATAAGCTCCATCGTCTTCTGCGGATTGGGGCAGTCCGTCACGTAGTCGCCAAGAAGAGCAAAGTTCGTGATACCTTTGCCCATCGCATAATCAATGCACGCCTGGAGAGCCGTGTGATTGGCATGTATGTCGCTGAAAACCGCAATGTCCGTCATATCAGGTTAAAACTCCGTTCCTCAAACTGTCTTGTAAAGAGCTCATAGTAGTAGCCTTTTTGATTCATCAGCTCACTATGCTTACCTCTCTCAATTATTTTACCATCTTGTACGACCAAAATGATATCCGCATCAACAATTGTTGATAATCTATGCGCGATGACAAAAGAAGTCCTGCCTTTTGTAACGATTCCGATGGCGTCCTGTATTTTTTTCTCAGTAACGACATCGATGGATGAAGTCGCTTCGTCGAGAATCAAAATCCTCGGATCGGCGAGTATCGCCCTTGCAAAAGAAAGAAGCTGCTTCTCTCCCGTCGATAGCATATCTCCGTCTTCTCCGACATCCGCATCAAGCCCCTTGTCCATCTTTCGAACGACATCCGAAGCCGACACAAGGTCAAGCGCTTTCCATATCTCTTCATCCGTCGCATCCGGCTTACCGTATCTTAAATTATCCCTTACGGAACCCGAGAAAAGATGCGGTGTCTGAAGGACGTATCCGATGTTACTGTGAAGCCAGAGCTGCGACCTAGCCGCTGCGTCTTTTCCGTCGATAAGGACATAACCCTTTGTCGGTTTAAAAAATCTGCAGACAAGATTTACGAGCGTCGACTTTCCGGCGCCTGTCTCACCGACTATAGCAACGTTGGTTCCCTGAGGAACCTTAAGATTAAAGTGCTCAAGAACGTACTCATCTCCGTCCGGATAATGGAAGGAAACGTCCTTAAACTCGATGTCTCCGATAAGCTCCTCCCAGTTCTCTTTCTTGGGATTGAAAGTATCGCCGTATTTTTCGATAACTTCGGGAGTATCGAATACATCGGACTTTTCCTCGATCAGCTTAAAAAATCTCTCGACGTTAACCTGCACCGTGATAAGCTCGGAAAGCGTCACGATAACGTTCTGCACAGGCTCCATGAGCGCAAGCGCATATGATAAAAAGACTGAGAGCGTGCCGATTCCAAGGACCTCTTTCATCGTCATGATTCCGCCCTTATACAAAACAAGTGCAAGCGCTAACGATGAAAGCATGGTAACGGATGCGGTAAAAAATGCCGAATAATGCGCGGCGTTTACCGATGTCCTAAACATCTTCTTTGTATCTTTTTCAAAATCCGCCTGTATCTTATCCTCAACAACAAGCGTCTTTATCGCCTTGGCGCCTGTTATTCCTTCGTTGAAGTTACCCGTTATGGTCGAATTGATCTCACGGACCTTTCTGTTTATCGCGATCAGTCTTTTCTGAAAGTAAGTCGCGAGAACGACCGTAACCGGCACAATCGCCATAACAATAAGCGCAAGCCTTACGTTTTGAATTAGCATCATGATCAAAACGCAGACGATAAAAGAGCCGTTCCAGACAATGTCCATCATTCTCCACGACACCATGAGACCAATCTTTCCGGTATCACTCATGACACGCGCATGAATGTAACCCACGTTGTTCTGATTAAAGTAGGCAAAAGAAAGCTCTTGAAGATGATTAAACGCAGCGTTTCTTAAGTCTCTGTCCATGCCCATCTCGACCTGTCCGCAGATGTATGTGCAGACAAAGTTATCAACTACCAAAACAATCAAAAGAGCAACGTATAAAATTGTAAAGATCGGTAATCCCTTAAGTGTTCCCTTTCCGACAAAATTGTCGATCGCATACTTGTTGAAGATTGGAATAAACGAATCAAGGAGTGAACTCAAAACTCCCAGACTTACCATAAACACTATCTTCCAAAGGTATGGCTTTATGTAAGGATACAGCTTAGGGATTCCGAAAAATTTAAGATTCGTACCTGTTGTACTGTTTTCCTTTTTCATATTCCCTGCTTCTGAATATCATATATTCTCTTGTAAATTCCGTTATTTGCAACAAGCTCATCGTGCGAGCCGATCTCGGCAACCTTGCCCTTATCAAGAACAAGAATGGTATCCGCATGCATGAGCGTAGTGATCCTGTGTGATATGAGAATGACCGTTGTTCCGACAGTCGTCTCGGAAAGTGCCTTTCTGATCCTTGCATCCGTCCTTGTATCAACTGCGGAAAGCGAATCGTCAAAGATCATAATAGGTGGTTTACCCATAAGCATCTGCGCGATCGCGGTCCTCTGTTTCTGACCGCCCGAGAGCGTCACTCCCCTCTCTCCGACGTACGTTTCATAGCCTTTGTTAAAGTTACGTATCGCTTCATCAAGATCCGCAATCTTGGCGGCATCACGAACTTCCTTGAAACTCGCGTCACTCTGTGTTATCGCTATGTTTTCGGATAACGTACCTGAAAAAAGAAAAGGCTCCTGAAGCACAAGGCCGATGTTGCGCCGTAGGTAGCTGCGCTTGATATCCTTGATGTCGACATCGCCTATCGTGATCCTGCCGGAATTCTCTGCCGTTTCGACATCTCCTGTGCTTTCCGGAAGATCGTATAGCTTGTCCATCAGATACATAAGCGTCGATTTACCCGAGCCCGTTCCGCCCAGAACTCCGAAGGTCGTGCCCGCTTTTATCCTAAAGCTGACATTGCTAAGAACATCCTCCGTTCCGTTTCCGTATTTGTACGATACGTTATCAAATACAATATCCCTGCTCATCGGAGGCTCTACCGCATTCTCACTGTCTTTTTCCTCTTCGGAATTCATGATGTAACGAAGCCTGTCAATCGAAACTCCCGCCTTACTCATCTCGGAGATGATCCTTCCGAGCGCTCTTACGGGCCATGTGAGCATCGCGTTAAGTGAAACAAAAGCTATGTATTCACCGACCGTGATGCTGTTTTGAACGCACAGCACGGCACCTATGATAGTCACGAGCATAACCTGAAGACCCGAAATAAGGTCATTAGATGCCCAGAACGCAGACAACGTGCGGATCAGGTCGATCCAGAGATTTGTATAGTGATAGTTCTGCGTTTCAAATCTCTCTTTTTCATAGGCTTCTCTTCCGAATGCACGAACGACGCGCACTCCCGTGAGGTTCTCCTGAGCTGTTGCGGAAAGCCTTCCCTCCTCACTGTCAGCCTTTTCAAAGCCCTTACTGATCCTTCTGTGAAAAAGACAAGAATACAGCACAATGATCGGAATAAAAACCGCCGAGAATATCGTAAGGTAGCCGCTTATTCCGAGCATAAAATACATTGCGACAGCAATCCTTACAGTGATCCTAAAAAGATTGATCATCTGCTCGGATACGAAATTCTTGATGGTATCGACATCGGAAGTGCATCGCTGGATAATATCTCCCGTGTGATTCTCCGAATGCCATGCAAAAGGAAGGCGTATGATGTGCTCGAAAAGAGTATCTCGCATTCGCCTTGTAAATTTCTCCGCCGCTATTGAATTAAAAAGCTTGAATAAATATCTAAAGAGAGCCGTTGCTATCGCACATCCTGCGACAACAAGCGCCATAAGATAAAGATGTACTCTCAGATAGTCCCTTCCTCCAAGCATATTTATCACGTGATCGATATAACTCGGGACGCTGCTGTCCGCAGCGTCCACGAGAAGAAAATCAACCGTATACTGCACGAATTTCGGACTTACGAGTTCAAAAAATGTCACAAGTACCGAGCATATCATGCTTATTACAAAAAAGATCACGCTTCCCTTGAGGAAGTATAGGACCATTTGTGATTTTGTTTTATATTTATTGTTCATGTATAAACCTATGGTCAGTATCGGCCATGGCTGTTATAAGCCCGTAAAGAGCCGGGTTACTTCAAAGACTCTTTTATTGAGCTTGCAAGACCTGCGATTCCCTGAATGTTGGAGGGAACGATAATCTTGGTTGCCTGTCCGTCAGAAGCTTTCTCAAAGGCTTCAAGGCTCTTAAGTGTAAGAACGGACTCATCCGCACCTGCCTCTTTGAGCATCTTGATACCTTCCGCATTAGCCTGCTGCACGCTCTTGATAGCCGCTGCCTGACCTTCTGCCTCTCGTATTTTCTTTTCCTTCTCAGCTTCAGCTCTAAGAATTGTTGCCTGCTTATCAGCCTCAGCCTGGAGGATCTTACTCTGTTTCTCACCCTCTGCAACGGTGATCTGTGACTGCTTCTCACCTTCCGCGAAGAGGATCTTTTCTCTCTTTTCACGCTCAGCCTTCATCTGCTTCTCCATCGCGTCACGAATCTGCTCCGGAGGATTGATGTTCTTAAGCTCGACTCTTGTGATCTTGATTCCCCAAGGATCGGTAGCGATATCAAGCGCATCCTGCATCTGTGCGTTGATCTGATCTCTTGATGTAAGTGTCTCATCGAGTGTAAGTGAACCGATAACGTTACGAAGTGTGGTCGCTGTGAGGTTCTCGATGGCTCCGATAGGATTTCTTACTCCGTAAGCGTAAGCCTTGGGATCTGAAATTCTAAAGAAGACGATGGAATCAATCTGCATTGTTACGTTATCCTGTGTGATAACGGGCTGAGGCGGGAAGTCGCAGTACTGCTCCTTGAGGTCCACCTGTCTTGCCACTCTGTCTATAAAAGGAACTTTGAAGTGAAGACCTACATCCCAAGTCTCCTTATAAGCTCCGAGTCTCTCAATTACAAATGAATGTGCCTGAGGCACGATCCTGATGTTGGCTGCAAGTATGATAATAGCCAGAACGACTACTATTCCAATAAAATAAGTAAATGATGTCATGGTTTTTCCTCCCTTGTATATAAGTAATTATTTTTTACATAAAATCTCTTTTTACGATAAGCTTGTTGCCCTCGACCTTTACGACTGTAACTTCGGTCCCCTCAGGGATTGTGATATTACTGTCCTCGGATCTGGCAAGCCATATAGAACCTTCATATTCGACTTTACCGGTCTCTTCGAGATTGTCGATCTTGGTCTTTACGATCAGTTTCTTCCCTATTACCGAATCGATATTGGTTTTCTCTATGTTATTGTTTAGGTACTTGGCCGCCAGCGGTCTTACCGCCGCAATACTCACTATCGACACAATTGCAAAAACAGCAATCTGCACCGGAATACTCGCTCCAAATGCCGCAAAAAACATCGCAACAAAACATCCCGCCGCGAACCATATAGTCACAAGTCCAACGGTAGCAAGCTCAATAACAGCTAAGATTACAGTGAGTATCAGCCAGAAAGCAGCCGGTGTAGACATTATATTCATAAGATGCCCCCTTCCCCTGTATATTACTCGTATTATACAGTTTTTTTCACAAAAAATCTATTTTTATTATGTTTTCATGTTTTTTTATGTTTTTTTATCACTTTAATGTTTGATTATTAGTGAATTTAAGACTATCATATATATATAGTGTTGCATTATGCGTAGTCTGTTTTTCGGAGGATAAAAAATTGTCGATACCGATTACATACGATAATTTCAAAACTTATGTTTCTTTATGCAACGCCCCGTGCGCGATATTATCGGTTGAGCGTAGGGGGGAAGGAGTTTGCGGAGACATAAAAGTTGTTGCCGCCAATGATTCTTTCAGCATGACCAACGAGGATGTTGAAGGAAAGCTTTACACGGACTATTTTCCAAAAGATCCTAAATTTGAAGACATTTGCTATAAGGCGGCATTTGAAGGAGAATCTTATCACGCTTATCTCGACACCAGAAAGATTTACGGATTCTGGACCGAGAACTCCACTATTCCGATCGTTCATGAAGAAGGATCGAATATCGGCTATTGCCAACTGACATATTTTCTGACAAAAGAGATGGATACGGGCAAATATTCTATTATTGCACCCGATATTGCGACATTTGTCATCGAAACCTGTTTAAAACTACGAGGAGACGATGATTTCTATACCAAGATGGACACGGTAACCAAAGATATCCGTGAATTCACGGACAGCTATGCCGCAAGTATAATGACCATCTCAAGAGATCTATATAAATTCGATGTCATTTCCGAAAACGTGCAAAATAACGAGGTTTGCCTTAGAGATATCTTTTCCGATGTTCCTTATGAAATTGTAGAATCATGGGAAGAACTGGTGGCTGATACCAACTGCATTGTTATAAGAAACGAAGATGATATGCAGTACTATGAATCCAAGGCTCCCGAATGGGTCAGGACCCTTCGAGATAACGATGTCAGGACCCTTTGCCTCGTTCCGTTCATACATCAGAACACCATAATCGGATATCTTTATATCACGAACTTTGATGTGACGAATTTAACCAAGATAAAGAATACGATCGAACTACTCTCCGTCTTCCTTTCGTCGGAGACCGCTCACCACATCTTTATAGAAAGGCTCAGGAGCCTCAGCCTTATCGATGCAAGAACCGGTGTTTATAACAGAAATGCCATGAACAACAAGGTCGATGAGCTCGCGGCTCAGCTTAGCATCAAGCCGATTCCTTTCAGCGTTGCTTTTTGCTATCTCAACACTCTTAAAACAGTTAACAAGGACGGCGGACACGAGGCAGGAAATAAGCTCCTTAAGGAAGCAGCTCAGCTTCTGAAGGACACCTTTAAAAATGACTATATTTACAGGTCATCCGGTGATGAATTTGCCATTATCTCCACTAGCTCGACAGAAAAAGAGTTTGAAGAAAAGGTAAAGAGACTTAAAGAAAAAGCCAAAGATCCCGCGTGGATCTATTTCACGGTCGGATATTACACAGACAACACAGAC
Organism: Butyrivibrio sp. X503; assembly: GCF_003625475.1. Taxonomy (GTDB): domain Bacteria; phylum Bacillota; class Clostridia; order Lachnospirales; family Lachnospiraceae; genus Butyrivibrio. The sequence continues at coordinate 90,575 of NZ_RAIQ01000010.1, forward strand.
GGAGCACTTCATTCGGCAATGCGCTACGCAAACAAATACGAGCGCGAGTTCAACGAAGAGTTTTATTATAACTATCCCGATATGGTTAAATAAGAGTTTTCAAAAGGACGGTATGCAAAATGAGTAATGATCTTTATGTGAGATTAAAAGCTGCAGTCAATGCCATAACGCCTTCAGCTGCAATCTTTGAGGTTGAAGTTGACGGTGAGGGCAAATTTAAAGAGATGCGTTATTTTGCCATAAACAAATCATTTATCATGGACTGCATGGCTATGTTCTTCCAAAACGAAGAAGATAATCAAAAAGACATGGCTCAGAAAGTAAAAGAGCTTGAAAAAAAAATGGAAGGCGCCGAATATACAATAAATGTTCCTAAGGAGCCGAAATTTGAAGATTTCTGCTACAGAGCCGCATGGAAAAAGCAGCCTATTCATACCTATGTCGATACAACAATGATGTACGGCTACTGGACTGAGGATTACATGATTCCGATAGAAGTTTCCGATGAAGAAAGAAAGCCGAATGTAGCATATTGTCAGTTTATGTACACTCTCAACAAGGAGATGGACACCAATAAATATTCAAACGTATCTCCCGATATAGCTTCTTTCGTTATAAGAACTTGTCTTGAGCTTAGAAATGAGAAGGACTTCTACTCCAGCATGGACACTGTAACAAGTTACATTCGTGAATATACAGCCTCAAACGCAGCCAGTGTTTTAAGTTACCAAGCCGATCTTGAAAAATACGAAGTAATAAGCGGTGCGGTGGACGATCCGAACGTAAGCTTAAAAGAGATATTCAAACAGGTTCCCTTCTCTGTCATAGCAAGCTGGGAACGGTTATTCAAAACATCAAATTGCATCATTATAAAGGACGAAAATGATCTGGCACATTATGAATCCCTTGCCCCGGAATGGATTGCCACATTAAAGCCTTATGGAATTTTCAGCTTATGCCTGGTTCCGTTTATCCATCAAGGTTCGATAATAGGCTTCCTCTATATCACCAACTTTGATGTAACAAGCGTAACTCGCGTAAAAGAAACAATTGAGATGGTCTCCTTCTTCTTATCCGCAGAAGTTGCCAATCATCTCTTCCTTGAAAGACTCGAATACTTAAGTAATGTAGATATCCTTACAGGCGTAAAGAACAGAAACTGCATGAACGTAGACGTTGACGAGCTTGCTCTTAAGATGGAATTCGATCCAAGACCGTTTACCGTTGCATTCTGTGATCTTAACGGCCTCAAGACAATAAATGACAATCAGGGACATGACGCCGGTGATAAGCTTATTGTAGCAGCCGCAAATATCCTAAAGGAAGTATTCCCTGATGACAATATCTACAGAGCGGGCGGTGATGAGTTCTCGATCATCTCCACTCACGGAAGCGAAGAAGACTTTAAAAAGAAAGTTGACAGGCTACGCGAACTTGCAAGCGATCCCGAATGGCTATGCTTCGCCATAGGCTATTATCACGACGAGACCGAAGGAAAACTAAGGCTCGCCATGAGATATGCCGATGAGCGGATGTACAAAGATAAAAATGAATTCTATAAGGCGCATCCTGAAAAGAGACGATAAAAAAAGCCCCGGAGGAAAATCCTCCGGGGATTTTATTATCAGTAGAAGTTCGACTCTCGCACTTCGTGCTCGATCGAACGACCTTGCTTACTAGGTTCGAAAGAACCTCACCAAGTAATCAAGGTCAGAATTTACCAGCCTTTGCAGCTTCTTCGATTGAAACGGCTGTAGAAACAGTCATACCAACCATCGGGTTGTTACCAGCGCCGATAAGACCCATCATCTCAACGTGAGCGGGAACTGATGAAGATCCTGCGAACTGAGCATCTGAGTGCATACGACCCATAGTATCTGTCATACCGTAAGAAGCGGGACCTGCAGCCATGTTATCGGGGTGAAGTGTACGTCCTGTACCACCGCCTGAAGCAACTGAGAAGTACTTCTTGCCTGCCTCTGTACGCTCCTTCTTGTATGTTCCTGCAACGGGATGCTGGAATCTTGTAGGATTGGTTGAGTTACCTGTGATAGATACGTCAACGTTCTCCTTCCACATGATAGCAACACCTTCCTGTACGTCGTTAGCGCCGTAGCAGTTAACCTTTGCACGAGGTGAATCAGCATCCTTAGAATAGCACTTTCTGAATACTTCCTTTACCTCGCCTGTGTAATAATCGTACTGAGTCTCAACATATGTGAAACCGTTGATACGAGAAATGATCTGAGCTGCGTCTTTTCCAAGACCGTTAAGAATAACTCTAAGGGGTTTCTGACGAACCTTGTTAGCCTTCTCAGCGATACCGATAGCACCCTCAGCAGCAGCGAATGACTCGTGACCTGCAAGGAATGCGAAGCACTCTGTATCCTCTTCAAGAAGCATCTTACCAAGGTTACCGTGTCCAAGACCAACCTTACGACGGTCTGCAACAGATCCGGGGATGCAGAAAGCCTGAAGACCGATACCGATTGCAGCAGCAGCCTCAGAAGCCTTGCGGCAGCCCTTCTTGATAGCGATAGCGGCACCTACTGTGTAAGCCCACTTAGCGTTCTCGAAACAGATAGGCTGAATACCTTCGATGAGCTTGTAAACATCGATGCCTGCAGCCATTGTAATATCTTTACACTCTTCTACTGAAGAAATCCCATACTCCTTAAGGCAAGCCAGGATCTGGGGCTCTCTTCTTTCATATGATTCAAATAAAGCCATTTTATATTCCTCCTTACCTTCAATTACTCTTTTCTGGGATCAATGAATCTGGCAGCGTCAGCAACACGTCCGTACTGACCCTTAGCCTTCTCTATAGCTGTGTTAGCGTCATCACCGGCCTTGATGAAATCCATCATCTTGCCGAAGTTAACATACTTGTATCCGATGATCTCGTCGTTCTCATCAAGAGCAACCTCTGTGATGTAACCATCAGTAAGCTCAAGATAACGAGGTCCCTTATCAAGTGTTCCGTAAGTTGTACCAACCATTGAACGAGCACCCTTACCAAGATCCTCAAGACCTGCACCGATAACAAGTCCGCCCTCTGAGAATGCAGACTGTGTTCTTCCGTATACGATCTGAAGGAAGAGCTCTCTCATAGCTGTGTTGATAGCGTCACAAACAAGGTCTGTGTTGAGAGCCTCAAGAACTGTAAGTCCGGGAAGAATCTCAGATGCCATAGCTGCTGAATGTGTCATTCCTGAGCAACCGATTGTCTCTACAAGTGCCTCCTGAATGATACCTTCCTTAACGTTAAGTGAAAGCTTGCAGCAACCCTGCTGAGGTGCACACCAGCCGATACCGTGTGTATAGCCGGAAATATCCTTAACCTCTTTGGACTGAACCCACTTAGCCTCTTCGGGAATAGGGGCAGCGCCATGATGTACCCCTTGTGTTACGGGACACATATTCTTTACCTCTGTTGAGTAAATCATGTGAAAATCTCCTTTCATATTGTAAAGTAATTATTCATTACTTACTACCTGATTTGTTTAGACTGACCATAGATGTGCCTGCCAAGCACGGTCATAGATGGCAAACGTATATTTCTCAAAAAAGAGTTGCCAAACACATTCGCCAAAACCTATTTTTACATAAAACTGCGCATATTTCAATGGTAATGTTATTATTTTAACATGATACAGGCGTCATAAGTCCAAAATGCGTACATGCTTGCATATTTAGTCTTCCGTTTTCTCTACAATGTGATCCTTATCTTTAAAGATATGATGCGCAGGAATACAGCCTCTTACGCAAGAAAGAGGATATACATTGGACCATCTTCCGATCACCGTTCCGGGGTTAAGAACACTGTTGCATCCAACCTCAACGTTGTCTCCGAGCATAGCTCCCATTTTCTTGAGCCCCGTCTCTACCTTGTCGTTCTCTCCGTTCTTAACAACAACAAGCTTTTTGTCGCTCTTAACGTTGGATGTGATTGAGCCTGCGCCCATGTGTGACTTAAAGCCGAGGATCGAATCTCCGACATAGTTGTAATGAGGAACCTGAACCTTATTAAAGAGGATTACGTTCTTAAGCTCTGTTGAGTTTCCTACAACCGCGCCCTTTCCAACGATCGCACTTCCTCTGATAAACGCACACTGTCTTACTTCCGCGTCCTCATCGATGATGCAAGGTCCGCCGATATAAGCGGAGTCAAAAACCTTCGCGCTCTTTGCAACCCAGACATTCTCGCCGCGCTTTTCAAACTTATCTGCGGGAAGCTTGTTTCCGAGCTCTATGATATAATCCTTGATCCCTGCAAGAAGCTCCCACGGATACTCCTTGGTCTTCATGAAATCCGCAGCGATAGTCTCGTTCAGATCATACATATTTGAAATCTTAAATTCTTCCATTTTAATTCTCCTTTACTTTATCGGAAGCCTTCTTGCCGGCAGACTTCTTGGCTGTTCCGGCCTTCTTTGCTCCGCTCTTAGCTGTGCTCTTATAATTTGATGCAACGTAGTCAAACCTTGAACGCAAAAGACCTCTGTAATCGTTGTCCTTAACAAGGTTCGTCCTCTTACTTACGAAGTCGTCGAGCTTAGTCATATACTCATTTTCCGAGATCTCGCCGTTTGCAACGCCGGTAAGTCCCTTCTCCCAGCTTGCCGTAAGCGCGGGATTGAGCATGGGCTTCATCGAGCACGCAACGGTCTCATAGACCATCTCTCCCATCTGTGTGGGCGTGATTATCTGGGTCTTTTTATTAAGATTAAGGTACTTAATGTTGACGAGCTTAGTAAGTATACCCGCTCTCGTCGCACTCGTTCCGATTCCCGAGCCCTTGATCTGAGCGCGTAGCTCCTCATCTTCGATAAACTGTCCGGCATTCTCCATCGTAAGGATGATCGTTCCGGAGTTGTATCTCTTGGGCGGCGAAGTCTCGCCTTCTTTTAGGTTAAAAGACTCTGCGGGGAGCTTGTCGCCCTTCTTTAATTTCTGAAGGTGCTCGAAGAGTTCCTCATCGGTCACGGTCTCCTCTTCGCTCTCCTTATTGTCGTCCTTGTCATCATTATTCTTGGCCTTGTCCTTAAAGAAGGAATAGTCCATAACATGCAGATATCCCTTGGCAGTCAATATCTTGAAGTTTGCAAAAAAGCTCTCGATCTTGCCTTCGTGTTCCTTACTGTCCATGGTAAGTGAAAGCGCCACTTTACTGTAGGTCGCTGACGGGTAAAAGACGGCCAGAAAACGCCTTACTATTATCTCATAGACCTTGGCCGACGTTGGGCTTAAGCTCTGAAGCGCCGACAATCCCTGGCCTGTCGGAATAATTGCATAGTGGTCTGTAATTGCTTTGTCGTTGACATATCTTGTCTTCTCAATACCTTTATAGGACTCATGCTGCAGGATTGCCTTGGCAAACACGGCGCACGGTTCATACGAAGTAAGTCCCTTTATATTCTGACTGATGACCTTGGCGATGGCACTAGACATTACACGCGCATCGGTTCTTGGATAAGTCGTCAGTTTCTTTTCATATAATTCCTGAGCTACAGCCAGCGTCTCGTCGGGATTTATCTTAAAAAATCTCGAGCAGTCATTTTGAAGCTCCGCAAGGTTATACAGAAGCGGCGCGTTCTTGACTTCTTTTTTCTTCTCACACTTAACTACTGTGGCTTCCACAGGAACAGCACCGAGAGACGTTATCAGCTCCTGCGCATCCTCTTTGGTCTTAAAGCCCTTCTCGCTGTAGAGCTTGGGCGAATTGTCGTAGAAAGATTCGGGCGTAACTCTCCACTCGGCATCACACTCTTTTCCGCCGATATTGATGCCCGCAAGCACGCGGTAAAAAGGCGTCTTTACAAACTCTCGTATCTCTCTTTCCCTGTCGACTACAATGCCCAAAACGCAGGTCATTACTCGTCCGACCGAAATAACGCACTTATCAAGATTAAGGTAATTCTTGATGGAATACGCATATTTCAGCGTCAGAGCCCTGGAGAAATTGATACCCATGAGGTAATCCTCTTTTGCCCTAAGAAAAGCGGAAGCGCCGAGATTATCATACTCGGAGTCATCCTTGGCTTCTCGTATTCCGCGCAGGATCTCATCCTCGGTCTGCGAATCGATCCAGACTCTTTTACGCGTCTTACCTGTAACGCCCGCCTGCATGTCAACGAGACGGTATATGTATTCACCCTCGCGTCCCGAGTCGGTGCATATATATATCGTATCGACGTCGTCTCTGGTCAAAAGACCTTTCACGGTCCTAAACTGCTTGGAAACATTCCCTATAACTTCGTATTTAAAATTCTGTGGGATAAAAGGAAGTGTGTCGAGCGACCACCTCTTGTACTTATCGTCGTAGACTTCAGGATAGCTCATGGTTACCAGATGTCCGACGCACCACGTTACGATAGCATCATCAGACTCCAGGTAACCGTCTTTCCTGGAAAAATTTATCTTCATCGCCGAGGCAAAAGCCTGGGCAACACTAGGTTTTTCAGCAATGTAAACGCTCTTAGCCATTCGTCAATTCATCTATACCTATGAGTCTCAGCTTGGAATCAGGCTTCATCGACGCATCAATCAGCCAAGCGTCAAACCCTACCGTTGAGAACAGATAGAAATAATCTCCCTCAAGTCTTGCTTTTTGTGCGCAGGACCAAAGGCTCTCCAAGTCGGCGTGAGTCGCCTGTTTCTGCCAAAAACACATTCCAATGGCGGTATCTCCGGTATCGCTCTGTACGATGATATCGAGATTGCCGGATTTTCCTATCCACTCACCCTCTTCAGATACATCGAACGGAAAAACTCCTCTGTCCATGCACCTGTACAGGTATTCGCGACATACCGTCTTGAAATATTCCGATGCGTAGCTTTGCATTCCTGCCGATATAAATATATCATAAAATTGCTCCGCAGGCATCTGCGTAAGACTACTTTCATTTGGGAAGATAAATCTGAAATAGAAATCCAGCAAAGGGTCCTCTATCTTATAGGCTCCTTTTACAACATTCTCTCTTCCCGCATTTCCGAATGAATAAACCTTACTGGCAAAATCATGATGAATCAAGGTCTTAAGATAAACCGATATCTTGGCTCTTGAAAAGCCCGTTGCATGATAAATATCGTTGAGCTTGTTAATGCCTCTTGCCATAACGGACAGGATCGTGTGATAAACAGACGTCTCTCTTAAATCCTTGGATGTAAGCCTGAGCGCCTCTCCGTAAAGATATGACGAAGGATCAAGGATATTCTTGCACACGTTTTCTTTAAAGGATAAAGAATCGTCAAAGTATCTCCATAAAGCCGTCTGACCGCCAAGTACAGAATACGAAAGAACCGCGTCTTTGTAGCTCATCTTGGGATAGAATGCTCTCATTGAAGAAAACGGAAGAGGTTTGATTTTCCTGAATCCGACTATATCGGCAGCGAAGCTTCCCATCTGTCCGACCATGCTGTTTTCGACCCAGTTGATATCGTGGCTCACAAGAAGAACGAGTATCTGCCTGTATCTGCCATACTCTTTTACAAAGCTTACAAGCGACTCCATGAAACCGGGGCTTGTCTTAATGATATTCTCGAAATTCCTGACAATAAAAATAAACGGAGCCTTGCCTGCAGATTCCGCACAGGCTGTAAAGATATCTGAGTAAGTCGGATCGTCTTTGACGGCGATCCTGTTACTTTTAAGTTCTCCGGTCCACAAAAAGAGCTGCTCCCTCTCAGATGCGGAGCGAGCAGAATAATAAAAGCTCTTTCTGTTTTCCGTAAATTTGGACAAAAGAGCAGAATGCTCAATATTCCTGTGTCCGTAGACAACAAGAATATTGGATAATCCGCTCTCATAGTATCTGTTTAAAAAACGTAAATCTTCTGATCTTTGCGCTTCCATCATTATACTTTTATCACTTTTTGTTGATGTATCCGCTTGCCTTAAGAAGCTCTGCGCACTCTACGGCTCCGCCTGCAGCACCACGAAGTGTGTTGTGTGAAAGACCAACGAACTTCCAATCGTAAACGCTGTCCTCACGGATTCTTCCGATGCTTACGCCCATACCGTTCTCATAGTTAACATCAAGTGTGATCTGAGGTCTGTTGTCCTCCTGCATGTACTGGATGAACTGCTTGGGAGCGCTGGGAAGCTCGAGTTTCTGAGGAAGTCCCGAGAACTGCTCAAGTTTCTCGATGAGCTGCTCCTTTGTAGGGTTCTTTTTGAACTTAACGAATGCAGCAGCTGTGTGTCCGTAAAGAACAGGGATTCTGATGCACTGGCATGTGATCTTAACGTCATCGGCAGGAACGATCACGCCGTTCTCAACCTTACCCCAGATTCTGAGGGGCTCTTTCTCTGACTTCTCTTCCTCACCTGAAATGAAAGGAATAACGTTGCCAACCATCTCGGGCCACTCTTCGAAGTTCTTACCTGCACCTGAGATAGCCTGGTATGTTGTAGCTACTACCTCGTAGGGCTCAAACTCTTTCCATGCTGTAAGAGCGGGTGTGTAGCTCTGGATTGAGCAGTTGGGCTTAACAGCGATGAAACCTGCGTTTGTGCCAAGTCTCTTTTTCTGGAACTCGATAACATCCATATGCTCAGGATTGATCTCAGGGATGATCATGGGAACATCGGGTGTCCATCTGTGTGCACTGTTATTGGAAACAACAGGTGTCTCAGTCTTAGCGTACTCTTCCTCGATAGCCTTGATCTCATCCTTAGACATGTTTACGGCTGAAAGAACAAAATCAACGTCCTCAGAAACGCCCTTAACATCAGTAACGTCCTTGATAACGATGTTCTTGATTGAATCGGGAATAGGACCATCCATCTTCCATCTGTTTCCTACTGCCTCTTCGTAAGTCTGTCCTGCAGAACGAGGGCTGGCTGCGATTGTCTTAACCTCAAACCAAGGGTGATTGTTGAGGATAGAGATGAATCTCTGTCCGACCATTCCTGTACCGCCAAGTACGGCAACCTGCAATTTGTTACTCATAATACTGTTACTCCTCCTAAAATTAAATATGATCCTTTATGTGAAAAAATATATTTGCCTGTTTATCAGTGCATCTCGAACTCTTTAAGGAACTTGCCGTTGAGCTCTATTACCTTCTTCATCGCATCCGCTCCGGGAGCTCCGATAGTAAGACGCTTGCTTACGCATGTCTCAAGGCTGATCGCATCAAAGATATCTTCGTCAAAAAGCTCGGAGAATTCCTTCAGCTCTTTTAACTCAAGATCATCGATCGCGCACTTCTTATCTATACAATAAAGAACAAGTCTTCCGATAACAGAATGCGCATCTCTAAACGGCATTCCCTTATTTACCAGGTAATCTGCCGCATCAGTAGCGTTGGTAAAGCCCATCATCGCGCTCTTTTCCATCGGTTCCTTATTGAATTTGATAGTTCTTAGCATGTCTGCAAATAATGTAAGGCAGTCAGAAACTGTATCGATCGCATCGAATGCCGCCTCCTTGTCCTCCTGCATATCCTTGTTGTATGCAAGCGGAATGCCCTTCATAGTTGTCAAAAGAGACATCAAGTCGCCATACACTCGACCTGTCTTACCTCTTACAAGCTCCGCGATGTCGGGATTCTTCTTCTGCGGCATAATGCTGCTTCCGGTTGAATACGCATCGTCTATGTCTACAAATCTGTACTCATTGCAGTTCCAGATGATGATCTCTTCGCTGAATCTTGAAAGATGCATCATGATCGTAGACAGCGCTGATAAGAACTCTATAAGGTAATCTCTGTCGGATACGGAATCCATGCTGTTGAGCGTCGGTCCGTAGAAATCAAGGAGCTGCGCCGTGTACTCTCTGTCAAGAGGATACGTTGTTCCTGCAAGTGCTCCTGCTCCCAAAGGACAATAGTTCATTCTATTATATATGTCCTTCATCCTTAAGATATCTCTTTTGAACATCTCAAAGTATGCGCCCACGTGGTGAGCAAGTGTAACGGGCTGTGCCTTCTGAAGGTGTGTGAATCCCGGCATGTAAGTGTCGATGCCGTCCTTCATGATGGTGTCGAGCGTTTCAAGCATGTTCTTAAGAAGTCCTGCCATGTGCTCGACTTCGCCCCTTGCGTAAAGTCTCATATCAAGTGCAACCTGATCGTTACGGCTGCGTCCCGTGTGTACCTTCTTGCCGGCATCTCCCACTCTCTCGATGAGGTTAGCCTCAAGAAAACTGTGGATGTCTTCATACTTGGTGCTGATCTCAAGCTTACCTGCCTTGACATCCTCAAGGATCGAATCAAGCCCCTTTAATATGAGGTCTCTCTCTTCCTCAGTGATGATGCCCTGCTTGGCAAGCATTGTCGCATGAGCCTTGCTGCCTCGTACATCCACTTCCAAAAATCTCTTATCGAACGTGATGGAAGCGTTAAAATTCCATGCCAGTTCGTTGATACTTCCTGTAAATCTACCGCCCCAAAGTTGCGCCATTTTATTATTCTCCGCTTTTTCATAGTAAAGTAATAAAAAATTATAATCACAACTTAACATATATAAATTCCAAAGACAATGTAAAATATTGACCAAATCTTTTTGGGTTTCAAAAGAAGTTTTGGGCAAAAAAACAAATGTCCGCGTAACGCGGACATTTGCATTAATTTTTTCAACAATTGTTTGCGATTTAACCCCACAGTCTGTGGCTTGGTTCTCACTCTATGATTGCAATCTGACAAGAGCTCATGGTCTCAAGCGCTGCCTTGTGCTTGTCGGAAGTTACTCCCGCGCAGCAGGAAGCATCTACACTGATATTTATCTCAGGAAGATTGGCCTTTATTAAAAGAGCATTCGAAACAACGCAGATGTCGGTGCAAACACCGATAAGTTCTACAGAAATTTCCTCTTTTGCAGCGATCTCTTTTATCTTGGCTGCTAGGTCAACAGATCCAAATGTAGGCTTATTTACATATGTTATCTTGTCTGCGTCCTTCTTGGAATCAAGGGCTTTCTGCACTTCGGCATCTATCTGCCAGCCCGCGCTTCCCTCGATGCAATGCTCAACGGGAAGGTTCTTGCCCTCCTGAGTGGTCATATAGTCAGACTGATGTGTATCTCTTGTAACGAAGATATCTTCGGATGCATACTCGCCTATCTTCTTAACAACGGCAGGCACCACCGCCTGCGCTTCCTTGGTTCCGAGCGCTCCGTCAACAAAGTCTTTTTGCATATCAACGACAACCAGTAGTTTTCTCATCATTCTCTCCTCATAAAGTAGTCATAAGTATTATTCAAAGTATTGTACTACTTCATGATATTGTCAAGGTGTGAGATGCGGCTGCGCCCGCCGAGGCCCTCCGCCATTCGCTTGGGATGCGGCTGCGCTCCGCCGCCAAGTCTTAGTCTCCTATCGACACCAGCCCGCAATTCATGGCTATAGCTTCATTCGCCAATTCCATCAGATCGCTGATGATACAATATCCCTCTTCTGCCTCTTCATGATCATCCAGTAGCCTGTCTCTGATCACTGTCTCACAAAGCTTAGCAATCTCTTTTACCTCGCTTACATTCAAGCTTACATCCGCGTAGGGATCTATATTGCAGATCGGCGAAAGATCCGGCTCTGCGCCCCTTGAGATCTTGGAAAGAAATACCAGTAACTCATCATTTAATTCAACGTTCCTGTCAGCGGGATCAACCGATCTTACGTCATCTCCCAAATATATATTCATCTTTGCCTCTTCTTGTTATGATAGTTTCAGGTCCTTTTTTATTTGCAAAAAATATTTCTCAACCTTCGTCAGCTCTTCTTTATCCGCAACTTTTTTTCTCAAAACACTTATCAATCTATCAAAAAACACCTTGTTCTCAATATGTAAAACAACATCATCTTCTATAAAGGGCTTAAAAAGCAAAACCGACACATAGCCTTCTTTATAGTCCTCATCATCTTCTTCATATGTACAATATGAGATTTCGTTTCCTGCAATTTTCTGCTCAGCTAAACGAATAATATGAATATCATCCAGCCTGTCCCCAAATAGAAAAGTGCCTATAATGAATTCTTCCAGCAAATCTTCATCCATGAATCATTCCTCCTGCGTTACTGATCCGTGGTCTATTTCGGCATGAGTCCATCTTCTTTCACGATCGTTTAGTTTTCGCATATTCCTCTTTCCTTTAACCAGATCAGTATTTCTTCATAGGCCTTTACGCCTTCATGTATATTGTTTGATTCAAATAATTCCATGAGTTTTTTGATGTGATGAAACAATTCTTCCTCACTGATCTCCTTACAATAATTATCATCAGCAAAAAAGTCATTTTCCAGCCATTCATAACTCTCATAAGGTTTCATGTCAGAATCAAGCCCGCACTCAAACACCTCAACAGGCCCAACAGATGATTGCATTATCAGTACGATGTTTCCATTGGAATCAGGGCTTGTCTTAGGTAGAGAATAGTACCATCTGCCGTTACGTATATCTGAGAAACTCATTGCGTTTGTGTTATCCTTCTTTCCTTATAGCTTACAGCGTTACTCTGATCATTCTACAGTGTATAAATAAGGCAAGCAACCTCCGGTTCATGCCTCTTTTCGCAATTTCCCGATTTACGGCATGTTATTTTGGGCTTTTATTCATGCCTCTTTTCGACTTTTCTTGATTAGAGGCATGTGGATTTGCTTCTTTTTACATGCCTCTTTTTGGCTTTTCTTGATTAGAGGCATGTAGATTCACTTCTTTTTACATGCCTCTTTTTGGCTTTTCTTAATTATAGGCATGTAGATTCACTTCTTTTTACATGCCTCTTTTCGACTTTTCCTGATTAGAGGCATGTAAATTTGCTTCTTTTTACATGCCTCCTTTCGACTTTTCTTGATTAGAGGCATGTAAATTTGCTTCTTTTTACATGCCTCTTTTTGGCTTTTCTTGATTAGAGGCATGTGGATTTGCTTCTTTTTACATGCCTCTTTTTGGCTTTTCTTGATTAGAGGCATGTA
>NZ_RAIQ01000011.1 GCF_003625475.1 Butyrivibrio sp. X503
CGAGAGTTGGGCATACAATCATGAGCCGGATAAAGAGATTCTTGCATTATATGACAACGGAAACGCTGTCTTTAAAGATGAAAAATGCAAATATATCAAAGATGATGAGTTTATAACATTGACCGGTAAAGACGGCAATGAACTCAAAATGCATTACGATACCAATGAAGAAGGTATTGTTCTGTATGAAAAAGAAAAATATACGGCTTGCGAGGGAACTGACGCTAACGGAAACAGCATTGATTTTTCAGCGGAGGACAAGCAAGGGGTTGTTGGATATTGGCTCCATGAGAATGGAAATTCATCTTTTGTTTTTTCAAACGATGGAAGATTTATGGAAGATAATAGTTTTGGCGGACAATACGCGGTCGATGAAGCTGCAGGACAGATAAAACTCATGTATGATGCGGATTTTCGTTTTGAGGATGCTTTTCTTTATTACACTGTAAACGGAGATAATCTCATTATCGAATATCCTTGGCCAATGGTCCATACAACGGAGAAGTGATGGGAATCAAAAGCAGAGATGCTTGCGATAGAACAGGTGACAATGTCACCAAAACAAACTTTATAATGGGAGGTATGATATGGAAATGAAGCGTTTAGTTTCAACCGTGTTGGCGGGTGTAATGGCTTTTTCACTTGTTGCATGTGGAGAATCCGCATCTACAGCACCGGCTACAGATTCAGGTGATGCAGCACCTGCCGCTGAGGCAGAAGCAGAAGCAGAAGCACCTGCTGAAGCAGAGGCAGAGGCACCTGCCGCTGAGAGTGCAGCATCAGGAGAGCCTATTACTCTTAAGATGTGGTGTATCGCTACAGAGAGTGATTCAAACCGTCATGCATATGAAGCAGCTATTGCTGATATGCAGGCTAAGTACCCTGAGATTACATTAGAATGGGAGGCATTTGAGAACCAGTCTTACAAGACAAAGATTAAGGCAGCTGTTTCAGCTAACGAAATGCCTGATATCTTCTTTACATGGTCATGTGCATTCCTTGGTGATTTCGTAGAAGCAGGAAAGGTATATTGCCTTGATGCAGCTTATGAAAATTACAAGAGCGAGCTTCCTGAGGTTATGCTCGGAAACACAACATATGATGGAAAGCACTATGGTGTTCCGTTAACAATGAACATCGTTGGTCTCTTCGCTAACATGGATCTCTTAAAAGAGGCTGGATATGAGGAAATCCCCGGAACATATGAAGAGTTCATTAAGTGCTGTGATGCACTTAAGGCTAAGGGAATCATTCCTTTCGGATGTGCAGGAAAAGAGACATGGTGCGTAACTGAGTATCTTGAGTCTGTTATCGAGAAGAGCGCAGGCGCAGATGCACTTAACGACATTTTCCTTGGAAGAGAAACATGGGACAATGCAGATGTTGGTGCTGCTGTTGATACATTCCAGAAGCTTGTTAAAGACGGATACTTTGATCCTTCAGGAATCGGCCTTACAAACGATGAAGTTAAGAACAACTTCATGGCTGGTAAATATGCATTCTACATGAACGGAACATGGAACTGTGCAGACTTCGCAAACAATGCAGAGTTCTTCCCTAAGGTAAAGGTTAGCGAGTTCCCTGTAATTAACGCTGATAAGGCTAAGCTTGGTCAGTTGATCGGTGGACCTTCAGATACACTTGCTGTTGCAGCATCTTCACCTAACGCTGAGAGAGCAGCTGATTATACTTTCGAGCTTGGTAAGCTTATTTGCCACTATGGATATCTTGATGGATGCGGACTTCCTGCATGGACACCTTATGGTGACACAAGCTCTGTAAATGAGCTCACACAGGCAGTTGCTGAGATCTGCTCAAATGCAGATACATACGTTCTCTTCGGAGATACAGCTATGGATGCTGATTCAGCTAATACATATCTTTCATATGTAGATCAGGTTTATGGATGCCAGGTTGATGGTGAGGCATTCATCAAAGGATTAGCAAAAGATATTCGATAACATAAAACAAAAGATTTAGCTTAGGCTACTTACGATCCTTCCTGTGCTTCCCATGGGGAAGACGGAAGGATCGTATTATTTTAGAAGGTTATAATAATGTCTGATAATAATTATATTGTAAGTAAAGAAATATTAAGGGAAAGAAGAAACAAGAACATAAAAAAGCATTTGACCATATTCGTATTCCTTCTTCCCGGATTAGCACTTTTTATAAGCATTCTTATTGCTCCTATAGCAGTATCACTCTATAGAAGTACATTTGATTGGAATGGTTTTTCTGAAGGAACATTTATTGGAATTGCCAATTACGTAGAGCTGTTTACCAATGGTTCGATCAAATTTATAACGTCATTGAAAAACGCAATGATCATAGCTATCTTCTCAGTGTTTATACAGTTGCCTATTTCGTTGGCGCTGGCACTTCTTTTGGGAAGAAAGCCAAAGGGCGAAAAGGTATTCTTATCAATATTCTTTATGCCTGTGTTGATCTCAACCGTTGTTATCGGTCAGCTCTGGTTGAAAATATATAATCCCGACTACGGTCTTTTAAACAGATTTCTTGATTTTGTTCATCTTAGTCAGTATAAGCATGTATGGGTGGGCGAAATCGGAACAGCGCTTGGAAGTATCGTTGTACCTACTATTTGGCAGTACATCGGCTACCATATGCTTTTAATGTACGCCGGAGTTAAAGGTGTATCAGTAGACTTAAGAGAAGCAGCTATGCTTGACGGCGCAACAAAGTGGCAGGTTGATAAGTACATTGTTATTCCGATCATTAAGCCGATTTTAAAAGTAAGCGTAATTTTCGCGGTAACAGGTTCACTTAAAACTTACGACCTTGTACGTATTTTGACTGAAGGCGGACCCTTCCAGTCAACAGAAGTACCCAGTACCTTGCTTGAGAACATGCTTTTCTTGAGAAACAGGTATGGTATGGGTAGTACAATCACGGTTATGTTGATAGCACTTTGCTTTGCGTTTGCATTATTGATAAGCGCTGCATTTAAGGAAAAGGATAAATAAAAATGAAGTTTAAAAAATCGTTAGCATATATTCTTCTTGGAATATGGGCACTTGTAAACTTATTCCCTATTTACTTCATGTTTACATTTTCTCTTAAATCCAATGATGAAATTTTCGGAAAAAACATTATAGGTATCCCTAAGGACTGGTTGTGGTCGAATTACGTTTCAGCCCTTAAGACGGGAAATATGGCACTGTATTTTGCAAACAGTTTACTGGTTACAACTTTGGCAATTGCCATTTCTTTAATGGCAGCATTGATGGCCACTTACGCGATTACTCGTATTCCTTCGAGGCTTAATAAGTATACCAACGCATTCTTTATGCTCGGACTTACTATTCCACTTCAGGCTTCAATCGTACCGGTATATGTTGTTTTATCTAAGCTTCATTGGCTCAACAAATATTCAACACTTATCGTGCCATATTCAGCTTTTGCATTGTCAATGGCAATTCTTATATGTACAGGATTTATGGTCGATATTCCTATTGACCTTGATGAAGCTGCAAGAATTGATGGATGTGGATTATTCGGAACGTTTTTTAAGATTATACTTCCGCTTACAAAACCCGCATTTTCAACTGTAGGTATCTATTCATACCTTCAGTGTTGGAATGAGTTCATGTTTGCCAATGTTTTCATTTCCGACTCTAAACACAGAACATTGCCTGTAGGTATTAAAGCCTTGTCAGGTGCATATACAACAGATTGGGGTCCGATTGGTGCGGCTCTTGTAATCGCAACATTCCCGACTTTGATAGTATATGTTTTCTTAAGCAGAAAAATTCAGGATAGCTTTATCGCTGGTGCGGTAAAAGGCTGATAATTTTATACAATTTAGAGCTTGGCGAAAGATAAAAGCCAAGCTCTTTTTCTTTTGCAACAAAAGGTGAAAAATGTTATCTTTAAGAGGTATTATGTGGAGGAAGTTTTGAGGGGCGATATATGAACATAAAGAAAAATCTCTTACAATTCTATGATAACAATAGCAAGAGAACATCCCTGTCATCCAGTCTTAAGCAGGTTATCTTTGGGATTATTTTTATTGCCATTGTTTCCTTTCTGATTTCCACATATTACATTACTGAAAAAGAGAGAAAAGAATATGGAATTCGCGAAGCAGAGAGCGTAATAAAAACACTCTCCAATAATATTTATTCCGAAACCAAGAATTATATAGACCTTTCAAGACTTATCATGACTGAAGGAAGACTAGTAACATTTCTTAGGGCAGACACAGACGATGTAGATATCGGAATGATCAATGACGCCAGATACGGAATTATGAGTATTCTTAATGTAAAAGAGGGCGTGGATTCGGTTATTGTCTTTCGCGAGGATATGAAAAGAGTAGTTACCGATAGATTTTCATATAAATATAACCATCCTCTGATCGAACAAGATATATGGAAAAAAGATATCTACAACGGAAGAGGACGAGCTGTGGTCTCGCTTAACAGTAATAAAATAGCTACAAGAGCGGATAACAAGCCTGTTGTGACTGTTGGAAGAGCTATATACGATATTGACTCTCAGCGTAGACGCGGACTTATGTTAATGAATATATCCGCTTCGGTATATCAAAAGATGCTAAATCAGCTACATTACAGCGATATATGTATAATGGGAATCGATGGTACATACTTGGCAGGAAATAAAGAGCTGGTTCCTTTTTTTGAAACTGGATTTGATTCCGCTCAGATAGTGCATAAGAATGATGTCCTTGATCATGAGCGGATCCTGATATCAGGATGTAATGTAAGCAATCTTCCGATTGTTATTCTCAAAGTTTCTTCGTACGGATCGGAAGGCATTCCATACAAGATTATATACGCATTACTTTTCTTGCTGGTGGTGTTTATATTGATGGCAATATATGTAGCCAGATTTATTCAGAAGAATATTACAGATCCAGTGTTTGAGCTTTCAAGTTCAATGGAAAGAAACAAACGCTCCGGACATCTTAAAAAAATCAACATAGATATGTCTAGTAACGAACTCGACATGTTGAAGACAGATTATAACAGCATGATCGACCATGTAAACGAACTGATTGCTACACTTATAGAAAAAGAGAAAACACTTCAAAAAGCAGAAATGCGAGTGCTCCAAGAGCAGATAAAGCCGCATTTTTTATATAATTCCATAGAAACCATAGGTTTTCTTGCGATGGATGCCGGCGCCGATAGGGTACACGATGCACTTGAAACACTTGGCAGCTTTTACAGAAACTTCCTAAGTAAAGGAGACAGGGAAATTCCCTTGTCCAGAGAAGTATGCATAGTTAAAGATTATATTTCGCTTCAGAAACTTAGATACGGAGATATTATAGAAGATATCTATGACATTTCTGAGGATACCGAGAATTTCATCGTTCCAAAACTGATCCTACAGCCACTTGTAGAAAACAGTATCTATCACGGTATACGCTTAAAAGGCGAACGAGGTATAATAAGAATATCCAGCCGAATTGAAGAAAACGAACTCCACCTGAGCGTTAAAGATACAGGCGTCGGCATGGATGCGGATCAAATAGAAAAGATTCTATCCAGAAAAAAGATAAATCAAAATGAACTCGACGCAGAAAGTTTTGGTTTATGGGGTACAATAGAAAGAATAAGAATCTATTATGATAAAGAAGACGTGGTAAAGATAAACAGCGAAATCGGCGAGTATACGGAAATTGAATTTATCATTCCGTACGCGAGCCATTATGGGGTAAAGTGACATGAACAGAACATACAGGGTGATGATAATTGACGACGAAGAGTCTGCACGTAAACTCATGAGAGCCGGCATCAAATGGGATACTCTTAATATGGAGGTTGTCGGAGAAGCTGCTAGTGGTATAGAAGCTATAAACATTATTGACGATGTAAAGCCGGATATTGCCTTTGTTGATATTTCCATGCCTTTTATGGACGGAATAGAGTTTACCAAAACCGCAACTGACAGATATCCAAATCTGATCATCATAATCATGACCGCTATCAATCAATTTGAATATGCTAGAAAATGCGTAAGCCTTCCTGTTTTTGATTATATGCTTAAACCCATGGTAAGAGCAGAGATTTCAGATGTACTTGAGCGGGCAAAAAAGAAGCTAGATGAATCAAAAGACTCTTGGGAAGATTCTAAGGCAGAAATAGAAACAGAGAGTTCAGACGAAAATAACTCAACCGAACTTATTAAAAAATACGTAGAAGATAACTTTACGGATTCAATGCTTAATCTGACTTTTCTTGCACAATATTTTGGCTTCAGCGCCAGTTATCTATCAAGAAAGTTTAAGCAAGACACCGGAAAAAACTTTGTAGAGTATCTAAACGACTTGCGCATGAAAAAAGCGGTAAAAATAGCAAAATCTAATATCAAAATGTATCAGATAGCCGCAGAAGTTGGGATTCCGGACCCCAATTATTTTAGTAAATGCTTTAAAAAGTATACCGGCATGAGCTATTCTGATTATATTTCAACCAAGTAATTGTTATAATAGATCAATAAAATCGAAAGGTTATTATATAATGAGTGCATTTGAATCAGGCATATACAGAAACATCTTTAAAGAGATTGGAAAGACAGAAGATGAGATTTCTTCACGTCTTAAAGAGATTGTACATACTTTTTTCTATGATGAAGAAGAACGAATATATCATGAAACCAGCGGTGATATGGGGTATCTGACGGATACCGGCAATAATGACGCCAGAACAGAGGGCATGTCTTACGGAATGATGATGTGCGTCCAACTTGATATGCAAGAAGAATTCGATCGGATTTGGAAATGGTCAAAAACCTACATGTTCATGACAGAAGGAGAAAATGAAGGCTATTTTGCTTGGTCCTGTCAAACAGATGGTAAGAAAAATGCCGACGGACCTGCTCCCGACGGAGAAGAATTTTATGCTATGGCACTCTTTTTTGCTTCACACAGATGGGGCGATCGGGACGGAATATTTGAATATAGCAAAGAAGCCAAAGATCTTCTTCATTCATGCATTCACAAAGGAGAAAACGGAAGAGTAGGCACTCCCATGTGGAATAAGGATAACTATCAGATTTTATTCGTTCCGGGAATTGGCTTTACTGATCCATCCTATCATCTTCCGCATTTTTATGATCTTTTTGCTCTTTGGGCATATGAAGAAGATAGAGAATTCTTCAGAAAAGCTGCTGAAGCAAGCAGAAACTTTCTTGTAACAGCGTGTCATCCTGTGACGGGATTAAGCGCCGAATATGCTAATTTTGATGGAAGTCCAATGAATAAGGAATTACCTTGGGGACAATTCGGTGACTTTTTCAGCGACGCCTATAGAACAGCTGCAAATATCGGTTTAGACGCCGAATGGTTTGGAATCGATAAAGGGCAATATTCGATTCCGTTAAAGATGATGAATTTCTTTCAAACCGATCTTGAAGCGGCAAGATGCGCATACAAAGTTGACGGAACGCCTCTAGAAAGACCCGTTCTCCATCCTGTTGGGCTAATAGCAACAATGGCTCAAAGTGCATTGACTATTCCATACAGCGACAATGAAAACAGTGATTTTTCTACTGCAAAAAAATGGGTTGAATGGTTCTGGAATCAGCCTCTTAGAAAAGGCGTTCGCAGATACTACGATAATTGCTTATACTTGTTTGCATTCCTTGCACTATCCGGTAATTATCGCATTTGGAAATAATGTGTTTTAACACATATTATATATAATGTATTTATGATATATAACTGAGTAGGGGTTTTATTATGGCTAATAATGTAAAAAGGATATGTATTAACTGTGGCAGAACATTTACAGCCCGCGAAGGGAGAAAGGTTTTTTGCTCATTTAACTGCAAAAGATTATACGGAAATCACATCAGTTTCAGATGCAGAGATTGCAGAAACGCGACTTGCAGCATAAGAAACAATAATCTGGTCAATGCACCTTATGGATGTGAGAATCTGCTCAATCCAAACAGATAATAGTCTATTCCGGCAAAATAGAAAGAGTAAATAAAATAAAGACATCATGGAATACATTTACGAAACACACTTACATACTATGGAAGGAAGCGCATGTTCAAACACTCCAGCCAAGGACTATATTGACTACATGATAGACCTTGGATACAGCGGTATTATTGTAACAGACCATTTTTTTAATGGAAATTGTGCCGTTCCTAAAGATCTTCCCTGGGAAAAAAGAGTTTCTCTTTATTGCGCTGGCTACAAAAAAGCTTTTGAAGCTGCCAAAGATAAGGACTTAGCGGTCTTTTTTGGCATAGAGTATAATTTTGACGGAGATGAATATCTAATATACGGTGTAGACGAAGACTGGCTTCTATCCAATCCCGATATTATGCAAAGAGACAGATTTGAAGTTTACCAAGCGGTTCACAGCGCCGGTGGAATAATGGTTCAAGCTCACCCATACAGAGAAAGAGGATATCTAAAGGCAATTCATCTTACTCCAGAAGTATGTGATGGAGCTGAAATTTTTAATGCAGGAAACCCTGACTGGCAAGACGCTCTAGGTTACCAATACGCGAATGACCGGAATTTTCTCTTTTCAGCAGGATCGGACATTCATAATTTTACACAAGATGACATGGGAGGTATGAGTTTCCCCTATCCTATACATTCTATAAAGGAGTACGTATCGGCTTTTCTTAAAGGTGACGGAACTCCTGTGTTTAAAAGAAATGTTCACGGTTGCAATTCTTCTTTTAACAGAGTCACTGATGATATTGCTCTTACGGTGCCTTCCAGAACCCCTTCTCTAGAAGTAATATGGCATGAGAAAGCTAACGTATCAGCACAATAATGGAGGCTAATTTCATGGATAACAAGAAATATATCGCACTTACTTTTGATGATGGTCCTTCCGATACAACAACATTACAAGTTCTTGATAAATTAAAGAAATATGGAGTTGTTGCCTCTTTTTTCCTAATAGGAGAAAACATGACTCCTGAGAGAGCGCATATTATCAAAGAAGAAATCGCACACGGATGCGATATTCAGAACCATTCGCTTACGCATTCCGATATGCGGGAATTCAACAAAGAAACAATTCTCGCCGAGATTAAGGAAACTTCTCGAAGAATTGTTGAATACACCGGGAAAGAGCCTACGTTCTTCAGGCCTCCCTATATCTATGTGAACGATCTTATGATGGATACAATTCCATTAATATTCATAAGCGGCTACAATGGTCTTGATTGGGATCCTGAAGTTCCTGCTTCCGAACGCGCACGGCTGATAATAGAAGGCGCCAGAGACGGAGCAGTTATTCTTCTTCATGATCTTGAAGGAAATGACGCCACTGTAGAAGCTCTTGATACAATTATTCCGACCCTGCTTAGGGAAGGATATGAATTTGTTACCATAACAGAACTGTTTGATAGAGCCGGAATCAATTATCAGAATGCAAAAAGAGAAGTCTATTCATATACAGATCAATAAGTCTCTGTTGCTTTTTGTATATGTATAATAGAAGCCGCACATATCATTTCGTAAAACAGAAATTTTGCGAAATGATATGTGCGGTTTGTTTTATTTTTCTACACTATCTATATTTATTGATCAGCTATGAAATTTTATGCTCATTCACAATCAAAAATTGTCTTTCCTTCAAGCATCTCTCCGAATCTAAACTTCCATTCGCTGTGTATGGTAGAATTGTCAAAATTCTCAAGCCCTTCCGGGGATAATTGCAATTCAATCATAACATGCGCTCTGTTTAATCTTTCTGAGCAGGACTGATAAATCCTAACATCCGAAACGCCTTCAATCTTTGTGGATCCTTCAAATAATTCCTTGATTTCCTCCATATGACTTTTCCAGTCAACGCCTTCTATGAATTTTGCGATAATATAATGTTTCATAAACATTGCTCCTTTTAAAATATGATATATCCAGCACATGCACAAACAAGCCGTGTATTCACACGGCTTGTTGAAATAATTAAATCATCATTTAAAAAGACTGGTCACAGTGTTCATTATAGTCTTATTTTCAAGAATAGACTCTAATATACCTCCGAGTTGACTTTTTTCTCCTTTAAGAAGAGCAACTGCAGCTTTTTTAGTATCCGCATCAGCGGCACGGTAAAGCTCAAGCAGCTTCTTCTCCGCCGTAGTAACTTTTACAGAAGATCCCGTAGCTTTCTTTGTAGCTGTTGTAGTCCCGGTCTTTTTTGTTTTATTTGCAGCAATACTCTTTGCTTTCGAAGCGGTTTTTTTCTTGGTTCCGGAAGTACTCTTTTTTGATGTTGTTGTCTTCTTTGTTGTTGCCATGATTACTCTCCTTCTCGTCTAATTAGCGAATATTGATTATCAGAATCTAAGACCAGCTGCATATCGGCAGGCTTAGTTCTGCTTAAACATAACCATACATTTGACATGTCACTAAATTCAACAAACTTCTTTACTTTCTCCATTGAAAATCCACTACTGGCACGTTTTCTGGCTATCAATCTATCATGAAGCTGCTCTCCATCTGCTATGATCGTCATCGTATAATCAGCATATGAAGAGAGGTCTCGCCATCCTTCTATGTCAAGTAACAGATAGTTTCCTTCCAATATAACTATATCAGCATCAACTTTTATCCTATCTTCTATAGGATTATGTGATACTCTGTCATAAACCGGCCATCCACAAATTTCTCCTCTTGCTACTTTCTCAATACTATACTTTAACTTTTTTAAATCAAAAGTAATAGGCGCACCCTTTATCTCAACAAGCGGGACCCTTTCTCCATCTATATATACAGCGTGCGACTGCAAATACTCCTGTCTTTTGTGAAAGCCATCCATTCCAAGTGCTTTAACCGTTTTGCCGGGAATAACGTCCTTTGCCAAAAATTCAAGAAAACTTGCCATTGTACTCTTTCCGGCTCCGGGCGGTGCCGCGATCATTGCGATAGCGCGATTTCCTTTTTTATCATGGATTTCTGCAAGCTTCTTTAAAAATGGAACAAAAATTTTCTCTACGCTCTCATCGCTATATGTTGCCAAAACTTCAAGACCATTTATGAATTCACAATACTCCATACGCAATCTTCCTTTCCGGCAACTGACCGCCTATATCTTAGTATATAGCATTTTTTACTTATTTACATCAATATGAATGTAATCAGATAAGCTGATTCTCTTTTACTCTTAAAACAAAAATAAACGCTTTTCTAAACGGAAAGATTTTTATATAATCATTTTTAACGCATATATATAAAAGGAGTCATACCATGTCACTAGAAAAATATATTAATCCAAATTTTACCCTATTCCAGAAATTATTGTTCCTAATCATGACTATAGTTGGAATAACACTCTGTGTACTACTTATATATGTTGGAACCAAGTTGACTTATGTTCCTAATGAATCCGGAAAAAAGCGAAAGCTATCTTCAGCTGAAAAAAAATTTCTTTTCTTCAAAAATTTCCATCTCAACATTCAACTTTTTATTGAAATGATGATTTCTGCCACGTCAGTAATGATGTTCGCTTGTTCATATATAATAGTTAACCACGTATATTCCATAGTAACCGGTCATAGCGGCAAATACTATGGATTTGATGAGTTCATAAAAACATGGGAAAGCAGCAAAGATTTTATATTACTTCTGCTTATCTGTCTATCCTGCGTTGCAAATACTATAATAGACAAGTTTGTCATTCCTCTTAAATTACCTTCTAAAGAACAAAAAGCTTCCATTAGAATGCTCGGTATGTTTTATGTTATTATCATCCTGCTTTTTATAAACTATACAAAAGGCGAGGCAAAGGTATATGGCCCGGTAATGATGTACTATTTAAGCCTTATGGTAGGTAGATTTGTTTACTTTGATGCATCGTTTATGGATTTTCTCCACGCTTTAAAAAGCGCAATTTATCATTCTCCGCTTCTTATTTTAGGACTTCTGACCTCAGGTTCACTAAGTTTACTAGGCTTTAATCTGGGGTATTTCCTAGAGCGGAATTACTATATATTAGGTTCTTTCTATACTCATCTTTTCATCCTAGTTGTCCTGTTTGTGCTGCACAACAGCAAACTACTATATCTGTTTGTCAGAAAACCAAAAGAAGACCCGGAACCATACTATGATGAATACGATGAGTATGACGAATACGACGAATATGATAAATAATAAAAACACCCATCTTCATTGCTTCCTTAGTTCGTGAAGATGGGTGTACTTTACATACATACTCAGTTATGCATTTCTAAGAATTCCTATAATTCCAATGATAATCAGCAGTGGAAATGCCACATAAATCAACCCGCCTACTACCAGCATTACTAATATAAATGGACATAAGATAAGATACATCACCGCTTTAAAAATACTCCAAGAAGCCTTCAACGCGAATCCGATCATTTTTCCAAATATAATAAAAAACATAACAAAAAATAAAATCGTAATCATAGTCTGAATTCTCCTTACAATTCATGTTGATCAATGCAATCCGGCTTATCATCCATTATTATCGCCGCCGCGATATACACCGGAATACCGATTCCACCACCAATGGATGCAAGAATCCATATCAAACGAACTATAGTTGGATCAACATCCATGTATTCTGCTATTCCGCCACATACACCACATATTTTTCGCTCATAGCTTTTATATAATTTTTTTCCCATATATTTATCCTCCATATAAGATACTGTTTTACTGTTGAAATGATTATATGCCCTGCAAATCCGCGAATACATACTGATATTCGCGGATTAAGCTCTGTATTTTTCTTTTTTGGAAAAATATATAAACAGACTAATGATTAGAAAATCCTTGCCGATATTAATGAAAGAACAAAACAAAAAGGGAATAGAAATATGATGGACTACAACTTCCTGTCTTCCGTAGACAGAATAACAAGTGCATATCTTAAAGACAATCTTTCATCTAATAACAATCTCCTGGATGATGAAACTAAAGCAAAGTTCGGTTCCGATTTTACTGAGGTTTACGATTCTCTCCAAACTATGAAAATGCTCAATTCAGCTATGCATCCGGGAAACTCTGTTTCCGGAAAAGATTCTCTTCGCGAACACGCATCCAGGCTTGGTTATTCTATCGATAACCGCGTTATTGACATGCTCAGAATTACTATTTCGGATGAAATGAATCTCAAAGTCAATAGTGCTGTGCATTCTGCCGCAAGCGAACTATTCTGATCTCCTTATCTACTAAAATTTTAATATCCTTATGAGATTTCCCCTTGACTTGACGAGGTGATGTTGTAATAATATCGTTAGGTTTATGCAAAAATACTTGTATACAATAACGAGGATGAATTATGAAAAAATACAGCGAAATGTCACCAGAGGAATTATTGAGAGAAAAAGAGCTTCTTTCTCAGCAGTATAAAGAATGGCAAGCCAAAGGTCTCAAGCTAGATATGAGCCGCGGAAAACCATCTGTTGAGCAGCTCAACCTTTCTATGCCTATTTTTGATATATTAGACGGCAAATCCCTTATGAAATGCATGAATGGCGTTGAAACGCGAAACTATGGTTGTCTGGAAGGAATTGTTGAAGCACAGCATCTTATGGCTGAAATAATGGACTGCCAGCCTGAGCAGGTAATAGTATGTGGCAACTCTTCTTTAAATATCATGTTCGATACAGTCGCTCGCGGATACATGTTTGGTTTTGGGGGATGCACCCCTTGGTGCAAGCTTGATAAAGTAAAATGGCTCTGCCCCGTCCCCGGTTACGACAGACACTTTGCCATTACCCAGCACTTCGGTTTTGAAATGATCAACATTCCCATGAACGAGGATGGCCCCGATATGGATATGATCGAAGACTTAGTATCAAAAGATGATTCTATTAAGGGAATCTGGTGCGTTCCAAAGTATTCAAACCCTCAGGGCATAGTATATTCAGACGAAGTTGTTCGCCGAATGGCCAACCTAAAGCCCGCCGCAAAGGATTTCAGAATATTCTGGGATAATGCATACGCTGTTCATCACCTATATAAAGAAAAGTGCAAGATTCTCAACATACTTCATGAGTGCGAGGAAGCTGATAATCCAAGTCTTGCCTTTGAATTTGCATCAACTTCAAAGATTACTTTTGCCGGTGCCGGAATCGCAGCTATAGCGTGCAATAACGCCAACAGACAAGAGCTTAAAAAGACTCTGACAGTACAAACAATCGGCTATGATAAAGTAAACATGCTTCGTCACGCCAGATTCTTTATGGATGTTGAATCTGTGGATGCACACATGAAAAAGCATGCCAAAATTCTTCGTCCTAAATTTGAACTTGTTATAAATACAATGGACCGTGATCTTTCCGAAATTGGATGTGGTTCATGGAGAAGCCCTAAAGGCGGATACTTCATTACTTATGATGCACCCAAAGGTACAGCTTCAAGAATTGTCGAGCTTGCAAAGCTAGCAGGTGTTATTTTAACTCCCGCTGGAGCTCCTTTCCCTTATCACATGGATCCCGATGATTCAGTTATTAGATTTGCACCTTCTCTTCCGCCTCTGGAAGAGCTTGAACAGGCTGCTAATATCTTTACTGTTTGTGCTAGACTTGCATTCTTGGAAAAATTACTTTTAGCTAAGGCATAAAAATGACGCCGTGAAGATTATATTCTTCACGGCGTTTAATTTACTTACTTGTTGTATCAGACTTGCTTTCTTTTAATCTTTTTATTCCTTCAATAGCGGTCTTGTATATCATTGCCATGTGTCTGGATGCCGGATCGTTCATATCACATTTCTTTTGCATAAGATTAAAATGCTGTATTGCCTCATCGATAACCGTTTTAGAAATTACATACCCATCGCAATAAAGCGTCCCGGTATCCGCATCATACCTCGACTCCTCAAATCTCGTTTTTGCATAATCCCCTGCGCCCATACTGGCTGCAAGCTGGTTTATTAGATCAGTTCTGGTATCTCCCATATAGAAATCTCCTTCCATAAATCCAGTAACTTATTATCGAATTATACAATAAGATTTTATCATAATTTGAACAACCTGTAATCTTTTGATATCATACCATTGACACTTATTATTTATGAAAAGAGGTATAACCATGAATACAAATATGATCATAGAAGCCATTGGATATCTTGGTTCTGCACTTGTTTTGGTCTCTTTTTTAATGGCCTCTGTAGTTAAGCTTAGAATCATTAACTCTATCGGAAGCATAATCTTTACAATATATGCCTTTATTATCCACTCCTATCCGACAGCACTTATGAATCTCTGTCTGGTTCTCATCAACATCTATTATCTTATAAAAATGAGCAATACCGCAGTCGAATATGATTTTATCAAGTTAAAAAAAGATGATTCCATTATTCGCCACTTTATAGAATGCCATAAAGATGATATTCAAAAATGTTTTCCGGGTAACTCTATTGACTTTTCAACAGCCGATACCGGATATGCTGTATGCCACAAAGGTAACCCTGCAGGAGTTCTTCTCGGAAAACTTGAGAATAACAACTTAGACATAATGCTTGATTATTCTACTCCGGAATACCGAGATTTCTCTATAGGTAAATTCCTGATATCAAAACTTCCGGATGAAGGAATACGGTCCATGACTTATCGCGGCTCGGATACTTATCATAAAGCCTATCTATCTAAAGTTGGTTTTAAACAAAAAGATGGTTTTTATGAAAAAGTTTTTTGATCTTAATGCTTTCCCATATCCATAAACATTTTCATGGTTTCGACATCATTCGCATTTATTTTAATGTTTGATTCAATTGTTTTTCCATCTGCTGTAGTGACTTTCATTGCAATAACAGCTCCTTCTTGCATTGCATTTTCACCAACAGCCTTGATAAACGGCATTACTTTGGGATGATCATTTTGAAAAATGCCCAGTCTTTGCTGAAGCTGCATTAACATCATTGGATTCATATTCATAACGTAGCCTTCCTCGTATGTTTTTTATTCTAATATATTAATGTAAAACTTGAGCGAAATCAAATTATTTTAATTGTTCTGGGACTAAAATATGTATGCGCTTACAAATTGACAAAAACCTGTAACATACAAGGAGGAAAATAAATGTACGGATTTGGAGATATGATACAAAAGCTCAAGGCTGATCCTAAAACCATTGTATTTCCTGAAGGCTCAGACCCTAGAATCCTTGAAGCGGCATCAAGATTGCTTGCCGGAAATTTTTTGAAACCAATTCTTTTAGGCAATGAAAACGAAATAATTAAGGCTGCTGAAGATGCAGGCTATAACATTAGGGGTGCTAAAATAATAGACCCTGAAACATATGATAAATTTGATGAAATGGTAGATGCATTCTGTGAACTTAGAAAAAGCAAAGGGATGACTCCCGAAAAAGCTATTCCTATTCTTAAACAGACGAACTATTTTGGTACTATGCTCGTAAAGATGGGTTATGGGGATTGCTTGCTTGGTGGTGCAACTTATTCTACTGCGGATACTGTTCGCCCAGCATTACAGATTATAAAAACAAAACCCGAAAACACCATAGTCTCTTCTTGCTTCATCTTGGTTCGCCCTTCTGCAACAGGAGAAAATGAAGTAATCGCTATGGCGGATTGTGGTATTAATATTAATCCCTCAGAAGATGAGCTTGTTGAAATCTGTGGTGAGACCGTTAATTGTGCACAGAGATTTGGAATTAATCCAAAAGTTGCATTCCTTTCTTTCTCTACTAAAGGATCAGCAAAAGATGATACAGTAACTAAAATGCAAAATGCAACTAAAAAAGCTCAGGAAAAATATCCTGACATCCCCATAGACGGCGAACTGCAGTTTGATGCTGCTGTGTCTCCAAGGGTTGCAAAACAGAAAACTCCCGGATCACCTGTTGCCGGACATGCAAATACTTTTATTTTCCCAGACATCAACGCCGGAAACCTTGGATACAAAATTGCTCAGCGTATGGGAAATTTTGAGGCATATGGACCTATTCTTTTAGGTCTTAATGCACCAATTAATGATCTTTCTCGTGGTTGTAATGCAATTGAAGTTTATTCAATGTCAATTATTACCGCATCTCTTGCCTAATATATAGTAATGTAAAAAGGTCAAAGCTTCTTTAATATGTAGAAGTTTTGACCTTTCATATTTTTGTTTTAATCCTTACTAATCTTATCGCTATGTCTACGCCCGTGCGCTTTATA
Organism: Butyrivibrio sp. X503; assembly: GCF_003625475.1. Lineage (GTDB taxonomy): Bacteria > Bacillota > Clostridia > Lachnospirales > Lachnospiraceae > Butyrivibrio. The sequence continues at coordinate 17,121 of NZ_RAIQ01000011.1, forward strand.
GTATGAAGCTTTATCCTCATACATTCTTTCATCTGCCTGTTTGACGGCAAGATTTATTTCTTTTGAATCTTCTGTCCAGACAGCTCCTATAGCAACAGAAATATCTTCTGTTTTTGCTTTAAGTTTACTTACCAACGTATCAAACTTCTCATGAGCTATCTCCGGTATTATTGCCAGAAACTCATCTCCACCTATTCTGTAGCAATACTTCCGCTTAAAGACAGACGCAAAAATATCGGCCGTTTTCTTAATGCGTTCATCGCCCGCGTCATGGCCCTCTGTTTCATTCGTATTCTTCATTCCGTTTATATCAAGATAGGAAACACCCACCTTAGTTGATACCCCTGATAAAACAAGAAGTGTCTGATTCAAAGCATAACGATTTCCCAGTCCCGTAAGAGCATCATGACTTCCCAAATAAGTCATCTCTTTTGTTAATGCACGATTTCTCATCTCATAAGAAATAAAGATGGCAACCGACTCCATTACTTCTCCGACATTTAGTGGCAAATCTTCAGCATAATTATCCGCAACAAGATATCCGATTATTTCATCATTGTCTCTCATAACTGAAACACTGTATCTAGAAATACTTCCATCCAATATATTGTAATAAACATCTTCATCTATCTTGCTGATATCAGCACTTCCATTTACAAGCACTGTGTTTTTGTCTCCGAGCTGTTGATTCCATATAGATATAACATCAACCTCTTCAAAGGCTTTTCTGCCCGGTAAATTCAACGTTCTTGCGCCCGCATTATTAATCCATTCATGCGTGTCCGTAACTTTTTTATCTTTTACTTCCACAACACCGACTCTGTCCGCTTCAATTGTTTTACCAAGCAGCATAAGAACTTTTTTTATGCCTTTTCCAAATTCTGCAGATGAAAGTGCAGTGGCGCAATCTATTATCAATTTACTTGTATTAGAAGCAAGCTTAATATTATCTTCGCTTTTCTTTGCTCCGGTAACATCATGGAAAACAAATGCACAGAAACCCTTCTTGTATACCGGAACCGACCAAAACTCATGCCATTTATCAAATTGGGTATTATACGTTCTTACCTTGGAGGACTGCCTTAATATAGCTGCTTGATAGCTATACTTTATCCAATCTTCATCTCGGTTTGGTACAGTCTTATAATATGTATTTCCGATAAGATCCTCTACCGGAATTCCCACAAGTTGTGAATACTTTTCATTTGCAAAAAGAAACAACATATCCTTTACTGTGCCAAATGGATCTGTTAACACCTTAAAAATACAACATGCGTCCGGGAGATCCTTAAGCATATATATTACATCGTTTGGTTCAATGCTATCAAAAGAAGAATATGTGATTTTCCCTTCTTTACTGTATTCCGTCATTTCCATCTCCCATATACAGTCAAAATGTTAACCTTATAACATGAATTATACTATACTTATTAACGTTTTGCACCTATTCAGATTGATGGTTCACCGATATATTTTTTTAAACGCTCTCTATTAAGTGATTCGCCTATAACTATTAAAACTGCCCTATCTGTTTCCGTATCTCCGATAATGAATTTTGTTCTTGTAGCATTTATCTCTGTTTTCTTTTCCTCTCCTGTATCTATAAATCCCTTAATCCTAAATATTCTTCCACATTCGGGATCGTCAAACATTTCTTTGACCACTTTTTCAAATTCTGTTTTGGACATGGAAAAATCAAAGTAAAATAACGTTTGGTATGCCATGCTCTCACTAACCGTCTCTTTTACATACTCTGCCTTCTTATACCCAGCGGCTGTAATTAACGCATAATCTTCACAATTTAATTCTTTCCAATCCTTGGCAACAACATCTTCTTTGTCTATCTTCCTGTTGCACGAAAACTCTTTCATAGAATCATTAAGAATACTGATTACTAATTCTTTTCTATAAAAATTTTCATTATTTAATTTACTTAAAACAATTTTCCCGGCACATGCTGCTTCAGACATAAGTATGAACCTAGATTCTTTTGACAATTCATCATCAAGTTCGACGTCTAATATGCAAATGATATTATTCATCTCATACCAATTGTCCAGAGGTTCTTCATACAACGTATCAAACAATTCATCCGGATCAAATATTCCGGACGGTTCTATTATTACTCGGTCATAACCAGCCATTCCAATAGAAATTAGTTTTGTCTTAAGTCTACGTTTATGAGCCTGTGCTCCGTCGCCGCCTATTATCATTTCGATATTGCAATTTTCTCCGGCAATATCTTTTAAAAGTACCATATCAACATTGATTGCGCCAAAATCATTCTCTATGATACATATTTTTTCGCCTTTTTCTAAAAAATATTTTGTATAGGGTTTCAAAAAAGTAGTCTTTCCTGAACCAAGAAATCCTGTTATCAAATCTATTTTTGTCATGTATTTCCCTTTTCCACTCAAAAAGAGGCTATTTCACTGCCTCTTCTGTATGTTATATAACATATATCGGTTATTTATCTTCTATAGCAATATTCTTTAGGATTACTCCCTTTCCCTCTATAATATGTGCTTTTCTTCCGCCGCAATTTGGACACAAATACCCATTACTCCTATCTGGATAGTATTCATTTCCACATTCCTCGCATAATGCTTTTACTTCTACTTCTTCGCAAATAAGCTCCGATCCTTCCAAAATGGTTCCCTTTGAAGCTATCGGAAAGTATTTATGCATGTAATATGGCATTACTCCGCTTGTTTTGCCAATCTGAACCGTTATGCTTTTTATTCTCGATGCGTTGTTCTCGTTTGCAACACCAATAGCAAGAGCAACCATCTTGGATATATAACTCATCTCATGCATTTTTTCTTTTCTCTTGTTCTTATTTTTATTGTCATTTTATCATCATTTTATTGATTATATAATGATATCTGAGATAATAATACTATAGGAGAATGCATATGCCACATAATGTTGTAAAAATCTGTATGGGCTGCGGACGAACTTTCATTGCGCGAAACAGCGGAATGGCTTTCTGCTGCAAAGCATGCAAAAAACGTTATTCATATCACTATACCTTCAAATGTAGGGATTGCAGAAATGCCGCCTGTGAAGTTCGTAATGAACGACTGCAAGGATGTGCATTTGACTGTCCTAATTTAAAATGGAATCCTTAGGTCTCTTCACATTTCACATGAAGAGGCTTTTATTTTCCTAAAAGATGATTTATAAATTGCTGAGCTGTCCTGCCTGAAACTCCTCCGTGATTTAATTCCCACCTGTCTGCTTCAAGGCATAACTCTTCATTGGTAATATCTATTCCACTTCTATCCGCAAGCTCTTTTACTATTGTGTAATACTCTTGTCTTGATGGTTTGTAATATCCTATCGTGACACCAAATCTGTTCGCCAACGATAGTTTCTCTTCCATAGTATCGGATCTGTGAATATCACCGTCTTGTTCAACATCCCTTCTATCATTCCACGTTTCACGAATAAGATGCCTTCTGTTTGAAGTTGCATATATTAGGATATTATCCGGTTTTGTTTCAACTCCACCCTCAATTACAGCTTTTAGGAACTTATAATCCGATTCATCTTCTTCAAAAGAAAGATCATCCATATAGATAATGAATTTGTAATTTCTATTCTTTATCTGCGATATTAACTGGGATAATTGTCTGAATTGATACTTATAGATTTCTATCATCCTAAGACCGTCCCCATAAAATTCATTAACAATTGCTTTAATGCTTGTTGATTTACCTGTTCCGCTGTCACCGAACAATAGGACGTTGTTAGCTTTTTTCCCCTCAACAAAAGCTCTTGTATTGGCAATAAGTTTCTGCTTTTGTATCTCATATCCCACAAGATCATCAAGAACCACTCTATCCATGTTGTTAATGGGAACAAACTCTATCTTTCCATCGCTCTGCTCGCGCAGTCTAAATGCTTTATTCAATCCAAAGGCTCCAACACCTATTTTTTTGTAAAACTCGGTTACTCCCTTAAAAAAAGCTTCATCTGAATCTGCTTTTCTTAAATTGCCAGCAAGGAAGCCTACTTTCTCACTAACGTTTTTATTGTACATAAGTTCGGGTTTTTCAATCGCTTTGTAATTTGTAATACAGGAAAAACAATCAATTTCAAGTGTGTTTTCTATTTCGCTAAAATCATAATTGAATAGTTCCCTAAATGCATGAAAATCACTGGTGGCAAAATGATTAACACTTCCTTCTCTGCTTCCGACTTTCTCACAGGTAAGGCTAAACGGATTTTCATCCATAATTAAAAGATATGTTAGATAGCTTTGCCATAGATTATTATCAAACGCACATTCTGTAGCCAACTCCAAAAGTCTTTTTACCTGCTTAAAGCATCTTGAAATAAGATCTTCTTTACTGTAATTATTACTATGAAGATCTCTTGAAACGCGCGAAAGTTCCATAAGAATTGAATCTTCCGGCAAATCTCCATAAATCAGCAGCTTGGCAACTATTTTTTCCATTTGTCCTCCGTATATGTCATATATATGCTATATAACATTTAGTTGTCTAATAATTTTCGTTCCAACTCGTCAAAGTCATAATCATCCCTTTGCTCAAAGTTATTAAACGAATTCTTTGGTCTTACCTGTTTTTTAGGAACATTTGCATAGTACTCGTTTCTAATGCAATCAATCATAAACGCAACCGGAACCTCAACTGTTGTGTTGTAATTAAGCATATATTCATATGCCTTTTTTATTTTTTCAACATCATACTCTGCAGTTTCAGCTATCTCTCTGATTTCTCTAACTTTAAAATAATCCATCATAAGCTCTATGAGCTCATCCATGATTTCATCTTTATTAATCTCTTTATTTATGTTGATCTTTTCTTCATTACCTTTCTTATCAACATAAAATCTTATTCCAACTGTTTTCCTTCCACTTTTTATTGGCTCATAATCAATCATCAGGCTAGTCTTTTTATTTAATTCTTCTTTGGCCTTACATAGTACATTTCTATTAAAAATTTTGTATTCTTTATATTTGGTCTGTCCGGTTTTCTCAACAAGCTCCGCTACTCTGTCATAATCAGGATGCTCTTTTTCAAGTTCTGTCTTTATCTTGTTATCTCCGCCCGAGTTTATGATTCCCAGGTCTAATTTTAGCGCAGTAAGATCATACTCGAAAACCTGCTCGCCTGATCCTTTAGTTATTGCACTCTTATAATCCAATGCTGATTTAAGCATCTCATATAAGCGCAAAGAATAAACACTCTTCAAGCTTAGTGTTTCTGCCAAGCTCAAAACAGTATAGCCCTTTTTCAAATTAACTATCTTATCTGTCAAAGAATTATTATATCGAAGTGTCAGCGTACCGTTCTTAAATGATGCATCAGTAACAACCTGATGAGCCTCAATTTTTCCATTTTCTTTATCTTTGATCAAAAGATTCCAATCGAAAATTGTGGCGCCTTTTATCTGTCTGTCACATAATGCTTCTATATGTTCATATAACGACCCGGAACTTGATTTAAACATTTTTCTTAAATCCGTTCCATAAATAGTCGCTACAACATTATTCGTATCATCTACTTTTATATGTTGCATCCCTATAGCAAATAGCTTTTGGCTTAGCGCCGTTCCTTTACCCATGGCATTGATCAGCTCGTTTGACTTGTTATAAGTTTTACTCAAAATAAGCTGCTCTCTTTTTTCTTCACGCATACTTTCCCCTATCTTTATATTACAAGTTAATGCACGTTCCTTTTTTACTCACCTATTATAGTAAAGGCGTTCCCATTTGTGCTACTTTTAACTCTATTATATTCCTTTTTCGTTCACCTTCAAGCTTTTTTTACTATATTTTGGGGTATTGATCAATCTATACCGCTATAATTTGTTTTTTTGCATTGAGTCCTCTAGTCAATGTTTTTATTCCCTTTTTGGTCACTTTGGTCCCCCTTATTATGCGCTTTTCAAATTTTTGACCGTTTTGCTTTGACTTCTTCGGTCTTTATTTTCCCTTTTTAGTCACCGTTTATACCTATTTTCTCCCGCAAAAATAATTTTGAACATATTTACTTCATCTTTATTATTTAAATTCCGTCTCTTTCTTTATTTTATAATCCTCACAGATCACTATATCCTTGTTTTACACGCTTGTTTATTCCCTTTTTGGTCACTTTTATACTCATTTCAGGTCTCTACTACTTTTTTTCATCAAGCGGTAGCCCTTATTCAAATTGATTCCCTTTTTAGTCACCTTTATTCCCCTTTTGTACACTCATCTTTCTGAATAGGATTTTTGATTTCCAGTTTTGATTTGTTTTTATACTATTTAATCTGGTCCTCAGCCTTAAAATAGTTTCTTCCCTTTTTGGTCACCTTATGTTCCATTTATCTTATCTTCTCATACTCTTTATAGACACTTTTTCTTATTGTCTCTTCTTCCCTTTTTTATCACCTTAAATCCCCTTATTGTTACCCTCATATTCCTTTTTTAGTTGCTTTACCTTCCCTTTTGCATCCCCTTTATCTGCGGAGATACTGATTTTTACTGAATTTATCACTTATATTAATTAATAATCAATTGTAGTTATAAATAAAAACTAAAAAACAACAATCTAACGTGGTTAGCTTTATAATTAAAAATCCTCCCAAAGCATTCATTACTTTATAAAAACAAAACGACTTTTATAGATCTACCTAATATGATTCTAATAAAATAGAAATACTTACATATAATTATTCCTTATCAATTTTTTTGACAAAAAAAGAGCTGTTAACTATAGTAACGGCTCTTTGATATTTCGTCTTATTTTTACGTTATTATAAATAACAAAAAATATTATAATTAAATATAATAATATCGAATTTATCTTGATTTATTTATTCTATTTAATATAGGAGATTTAAAGAAACAGTTTTCTTTAATATTTTGGATAAAAAACTGAAGTAGTATTAATGACTCAATAAATAACACCTATTATATAACCTATGACTGTTTTGGTCATTAATTTATTGCTATAATGCTCTCTTTATTTAAATTATACATGTTATTATATCCTCCTTTAATAAGTTCTGTTTTCTTCTTTGCTACAGCCTTATTTACTATCATTCTTTTCTGGATTAATTTTGGCTTTCGCAAGAGGACTTGCAATACTTAGCTTTTTATTCTTCAACGTTTTACTATCAAACCCTTGAATCCTGCATAAACACTACAATTTAGAGGCCACACATTTATTGCATCAACATGATTTTGCTTTATTTGATTTTTATTATCAATTATATTCAATAATATGGGGGCAGATCCAATTATGTAATCTAAGAGGTGTTGGTTAAAATCGCTCTATAACTTGATTTATTTTGTTCTTGTTTTATTGATACTTTTTGAAAGTATATGTAAACGCCTCAGCTTTGTATCGTTGTTTTTGGGGACACTATAAGTTATTTTTTTATACATTATATTTTTTCTATTTATATCATTTATACTCTATCATATATTTAGAGTATTTACAATATCTACTATCTTTATAATATTTATATCATATTACATATCTTTGCTATTTAACACATCACATATATATTAACTATTCCGACTATATATACAATACAATATATATAACATCTTTATGATATATCATATTGATACGATATTTAATAGTTTTTGATAGCTTTTTGTCATTGCCTAATTTCGAAAGCTATATAACATATATTGTTTATTTAATACATGTATCATAACTGGGCCGTAAACATGATATCTTTTGGATATGATAGGTGCGTCCAGTGATCAAAGGGAGATGAGTTGGTATATACAATATATAACATGAATATTAAATATATATTAGAGGCATGTAATGAATATACAATGATTATATTGAGCATGTATAATACAAATAAAACAGATATGTTATATAGAATAGATAATAAAGATAAAATATATCAGCAATATCAATCATAGAACATATTGATAAATAATAATATATAAATTTTATTATATGAAAAGATATAATAATGTTATATAATACATATACATTATGAATTATATGTGCACGCAGATGGGTATATAATGTTGATGCGACATATATGATATATAACATTTAGAAGATATGTGTTTACAGGAGGAGATATGCGAATTATAGCGTTCAGTAATCAAAAAGGTGGTGTAGCTAAAACGACATCGAGTTATGCGATGGCAGTTGGCTTAGCTAAAAGAGGATACAAGGTATTGGTTGTTGATGCGGACCCGCAGGAGAATCTATCTATGACAGCCGGAATCGATCTTAATGAAATAGATCCAGATCCTGAAGAAATAGAAAGATTATCGGAGGAACAACAAGATTATTTCTATAGAAATGTTCCCGCAAAGCTTTTTGAAGTAATGGAATCTGAAGTAGACAAGAAATCTTCTAAAAAGGATATTAACAAAGCAATTATTCCAATAGCAGAAAATTTGGACTTAATCGTTGGAGGAATAGATCTTGCATCGGCGGATATGACATTTAATAATATAGGCCGTGAAAGGTTGATGGAAAAAGCTTTTGGGAAACTAAACAAGGAATATGATTTCTGTGTATTTGATTGTAGCCCGGCGCTGGGTGTAGTACTTATGAATATATTAACCTTGGCGGATGAGGTAATAATACCTCTTGAACCGGGTGCATATTCTTTGCAAGGTCTTTCAAGGCTTTATAAATTCATTGGACAAATACATGATTATACGAACGATAGACTAAAAGTGGACGGGATACTTGTTACTAAGGTAAGAAAAACAGCTAATTCAAAGATTTGGATCGGAGATATAGAAGAAAAGGCGAAACTACTTGGAACGAAGGTATATAAATCAAGGATAAGATTAAATGTATCGGTCGAGGAAGCACAAACAATGAGAATGGATCTGTTTGAGTATGCAAGCGGTTCTTCAGCGGCAAGAGACTATGATGATTTTATCGATGAATTTTTAGAGGAGGATAAGTGATGGCAAGTAAAGCGGATCTTTTAAAAAAGAGTGTGAATAAGACCGGTAAAGGATTATTTGCAGGAATGACTCCTATTAAAGAGGAAAATGAGAAAAAAACAAGCATAGAGAATAATGTGGAAGCAAGTGTAAATAGCAATAATAATGTAAAAGAAATAGAGGCTGAAATAGACAAAGAAGCTATTACATTATCTGAAAAGACGGAAGAACCTACAGTTCAGAAGGCAAATTTAGAAAAAATAAAAGAAGAGAAAAAGCCAGAACCCACGCCAACAGAAATGGTAGAGGAAATTTTAAGACAAAACTCAGCAACAAAAGAAAAAAGGACAGTAGCAGCCGATAAGCAAGAAAAAACAAGTCGATATGAAAAGGAGAAATTCCTTCTGCTTGATATCAGAGGATATAGGGATTATGTTGAGCATATGGCCAAGGCAGCCAATATGTCAGCTACTAAATACATTAGAAGCCTTATAGAGCAAGATATGAGCGAAAATATGGATATTTACGAAGCACACAAGGCACTTGAAGAGAGGCTAAAGAAGAGAAAGTAAGAATTATAGATAAATGAAAACAAAAAAAGAACTGTAAAAGGAATTACCTTTTACAGTTCTTTAATTATATACAAATAAGATTATTTCTTCTTGCCGTTAACAGCATCCTTAAGAGCCTTACCAGCTTTAAACTTAGGAACTGTAGCTGCAGGAATCTTGATAGCTGCACCAGTCTGAGGATTCTTACCTGTTCTAGCTGCTCTCTTAGCAGTCTCAAAAGTACCAAATCCAACAAGCTGAACTTTGCCCTTTTTCTTAAGCTCTTTTGAAACAGCGTCTGTGAAAGCCTTTACAGCCTTCTCTGAATCCTTCTTAGAAAGACCAGTCTCTTTTGCAATAGCATCAACAAGTTCTGTCTTATTCATGGTATAATACCTCCCTCAAATTGAGTATTTTTACTACTAAACAAGATTTTACAACGTTTTTATGCGCCTTACAAGGGTTTTAACTCGAAAAATCGCCAAAATTTATAGCGGTTTTTAGTGCACAATACTGAAAAACCGCATGAATTATATCTTTAAAGTGTTGCAATAGTGTTTTTGTAGAGTATTCTGAACAAAATGACAGAGATAGTAAGCGAAGCTACCTCAGCTATGGGAAAAGCAAACCATACGAGGTTGAGTATTCCCGTCTGAGCAAGTAACCACGCTACAGGAACAAGTACAAGAAGCTGTCTTCCGACTGAAACCGCCAGGGAATAGAATCCTTTAGAAAAAGCCTGAAAAACAGAACCTAAGGCAATACAAAGTCCTGCGACAGGGAAAGAAAGACTTATTATGCGAAGCGCAGGAATGCCAATTGCAGTCAAATCGGCCGATGAATCTGCTGATGAAGTGAAAAAACCTATAAGAGTGGCAGGAATAAGCTGAAATACTATGGTTCCGCTGACCATGATTGAAACAGCAAGAAAAACAGCAAAGCGGAGTGCCTGCTTTATACGATCTTTATAACGGGCACCATAGTTATAAGCAAGAACAGGTATAAGACCGTTATTAAGTCCAAATACAGGCATAAAGAAGAAACTCTGGAGTTTAAAATAAGCACCAAATACAGCTATTGCAGTATAAGAGAATATACCTAGAATAAGGTTGATCATGAAAGTCATAGCTGAACCGATTGACATCATCAAGATAGAAGGGAAACCAACAAACATTATCTCTTTGATAGTGTCAAAATCCGGTTTTATTATCTGTTTAAATGAAATAAGAATTTCTTTGTTATATTTCAGATTACAGAAAAGACCAATAGAGGCTGCAAGGAACTGACCTAAGATAGTAGCAATGGCAGCGCCTGCAATTCCAAGCATAGGGAATGGACCTATTCCAAAAATAAGCAAAGGATCAAAAATGATATTGATTATCGCACCGGTTGCCTGTGATATCATACTGTAAAAAGTTTTACCGGTAGATTGAAGAAGTCTTTCGAAAGTCATTTGAAAAAAAAGACCTAAGGAACAGCAGCTTATAATGCGCAAGTAAGTTGCGCCATAGGATGCAATTACAGCGGAATCGGTTTGGCGTTGAATAAACGAGGCTGAAAAGAGAAGACCTATAACTAAAAAGATCAGGTAATTTATAAATGTTATATGAATACCCATATTTGCAGCAGAATTAGATTTTTCGAATTTCTTTTCACCAAGAGATCTGGAAAGGAGTGCATTGATTCCTACTCCGGTACCGGACCCCAAAGCGATCATAAGATTTTGCATTGGAAAAGCTAAAGATACGGCCGTAAGAGCATATTCGCCTGCTTTAATGGAATCGCCAGCAATCCTGGAAACAAAAATGCTGTCTACGACATTATAAAGTGCCTGTACCAGCATAGATATCATCATCGGCAAAGACATTGTCAATATCAGTTTTTTAACGGGCATAACGCCCATCTTGTTTTCTTTATTCATAATAAATCCTCTAAATAAATTATATGACAGTGTAGTATAACATGAAAAAAAGAGATAATCTATATCCTAATTATAGAATGACATATACACAAATTATGTATATAATGCAGTAAGGATAGTAAGAAAAAGGAATATCAATAATGAGTATATATAAAATAAAACCAGCATGTAAGGATTATTTGTGGGGGGGACATCGACTCACAGATGAATATGGTGTTGAATATGAAGGAGATGTTTGCGCGGAAGCATGGGTCTTATCATGCCACAAAGATGGACAATCATTAATAACAGATGATATCAAAGAAGGGCAGACGTTGTCGCAGCTTGTAAAAGAAAAAAAGACTATATTGGGTGGCAATTGTGAGAGATTTGAAGATTTCCCAATACTTATAAAACTTATTGATGCTGAAAAGAAATTATCTATCCAGGTGCATCCCGACAATGATTATGCGATGGTACATGAGAATCAGTATGGGAAGACTGAGATGTGGTATATTCTCGAAGCAAAAGAAAATGCGTTTCTTTATCAGGGTTTTGAAAAAGAGATAGATAAAGAAGAATTTGAGAAGCGTATAAAAGACAACACATTGACTGAAGTTCTTTATAAAAGATATGTGAAAAGAGGCGATGTGATTTTTATTTCGCCGGGGACGCTTCATGCAATAGGCGAGGGTATCTTGCTTGCTGAGATCCAACAGAACTCTAATGTCACATATAGAATATATGACTATGGAAGAATAGGTGCAGACGGAAAGCCAAGGGAACTGCATATCTCAAAAGCGCTCGATGTTACAAAGCTAACAAGACCTGAAGAATATGTTCCCAAAGACGGACATGTTGCCATCTGTGATTATTTCTGTGTTGATAGAGTAGTAATAGAAGAGGGAAAAGGTTATAAACAAGAAGTAGGAGCAGATTCTTTTGTCAGCATACTTACAATAGACGGAGAGTGTGCTGTTTCATCAAGGGACAAAAAGATAAGGGTAAAAAAAGGAGAGTCTTTGTTTGTTGAAGCAAATACAGGGGTGGTATCTATAGAAGGAAAAGCCGAACTTCTTTTGACTACAGTTCCTTCTGAGACATAATGTATTTATTCGACGCATATAAATAAGTATTTAAAATAGGAATGCGTTTCTTCTTTGTTATATAAATTGATCAGACTTATAGAATATAGATCAGAGCAGGCTTTTAGCCTGTTCTTTTTTATATATGAAACCATCTTTTGATAGGTTCTTTCTATTATAGGTGAGTGATGGTCGTGGTAACAGCAAACTGCCTTGGAGCTTGGTAGAGGAAAAGAGTCAGTGTTGTCGGCAGGAAGGAAAGACAAGCTGATTATACTGTTATATACGTAATTCTTTTTTATCAGATCGTTGTAATTCATAGTAACGCCAGAAGGGAAGGTGGAGAGCGTATCATCGTCTTTTACTCTGGTCATATGGACGGAAATATCTCGTGCAATGTCTGCGGCGTGATAGGCATCTATTTTGTTTTCAATCTTGGTCGTAGTAACGCTTATGTCTGGAAAAATGTCCATATAAGGTTTGTCGGGCCCATGATCTTCATATTTATCCAAAATCCACATGCCAAGATGAAGAGCACTGATTTTTTTGTTTATGGAAAAAAGCTCTCTTTGCATTGCTGTTATTTTGGAGTTTACAAGATCAGTGATACTTTCTTTGGAAGAATTGTAGATGATGTTACGGATTTCTTTAATTGAACACCCGGTCTGCCTCATTGTTGAGATGAAAAAGAAAGAGCTAATCTGAGACGCAGAATAGTAGTGATAACCATTGTCGGGATCCACTCGTGGTTTGATAATGTTCTGTTCATAATAGTAGCGAAGAGTATCTCTTGTTGTACCACATAGTTTTGCAAACTGGCTCACAGTGAGTGTGTATTCTAAATCGTCATCTTGATTATTTTGAAAAGTTGTCATTAAAACCCTCGTAAAATTGATAAAATTTTTCCTTGACCTGGGGGTAAGCCCCAAGATTATTGTAACAAAGAATTTAGATTAAACAACCCATTATTTATGTCATGAGCGTAGATATTGGAAAAAAGAGATGAATTAAAAGGAGATAAACAAAATGAAGGACGTAAAAGGAACAATTATTCGTATAATCGCAGAGTATCTTGATAAGGAAGAATCAGAGATCAAGTCAAGTGACACATTCACAGATATTGGTCTTGATTCACTTGACATCATGGAGCTTGTAATGCAGATGCAGGAAGAACTTGATTGTAAGATAGAGCTTTCTCAGGAGATTACAACTATTGATAAGCTTGTTGAGTTGATCGAGAAGCAGTGATCTGTCTGGAGGGGATTGAAATGAATAAGAATCCTGTATGTGAATTACTAGGAATAGAATACCCTGTTATTCAGGGAGGAATGGCGTGGATTGCCGATGCGCAGCTTGCAGCGGCAGTTTCCAACGCCGGAGGACTGGGGCTTATAGCAGCCATGAATTCAAACGGAGAACAGCTGCGAGCTCAGATTAAAGAGGCCAAAAAGCTGACAAACAAACCTTTCGGCGTAAATCTGATGCTTATGAGCCCATTCATTGATGAGGCAGTAAAAGTAGTATGCGAGGAAGGAGTATCTGTCGTTACCACGGGCGCAGGAAACCCTGCAAAATACATGGATCAGCTTAAAGCAGCAAACATTAAGGTCATCTGCGTGGTTGCCAGCGTGGCTTTGGCTGTCATGGTCGAGAGAATGGGTGCAAGTGCAGTTATCGCTGAGGGGTGCGAGTCCGGGGGTCATGTCGGAGAGACTACAACCATGGCACTTGTTCCTCAGGTTGTGGATGCTGTAAACATTCCGGTTATTGCGGCAGGCGGAATTGCAGATGGAAGAGGAATGGCGGCTGCATATATGCTTGGCGCTAAGGCTGTTCAGATGGGAACAAGATTCCTTACGGCAAAAGAATGTAATGTTCATGCCAACTACAAGGAAAAGGTTCTTGCAGCCAAGGATCGAGACACGATCGTAACAGGAAAGACATTAGGACATCCGGTCAGAGCTCTTAAGAATCGTATGACCAGAGAGTTCCAGAAGAAAGAAACTGACCCTTCAACAACACAGGAAGAACTTGAAACAATGGGCGCCGGAGCACTCAGAAGAGCAGCAATAGAAGGCGATGTTAAATATGGTTCTTGTATGTGTGGGCAGATCGCAGGTCTTGTTAATAGCGAGAATACTTGTGAAGAGATTATAACTAGCATTTGTAATGAAGCAGCGGCACTGATGGGTGCATGATTTTGGAGATTATATGGGTAAAATAGCTTTTTTATTTGCCGGACAAGGCAGTCAATATGCAGGAATGGGAAAGGATCTGTATGAGAACATTCCGGAGGTGAAGAGTCTTTTTGACAGCGCCGAAGGGATTAGACCCGGAACACTAACGCAGATGTTTTCCGGAACAGAAGAGGAACTGAAAAAAACCGAGAACACACAGCCCTGCCTTTTCTTGGCGGATTATGCCGGCGCGATTGCGCTCGAAAAGAACGGCATAAAGGCAGATGCGGTTGCAGGATTCTCCTTAGGGGAAGTTGTTGCCATGGCTGCGTCAAAAACTCTTTCAACAGATGAAGCGTTTAAGCTTGTATGCAAAAGAGGAAAGCTTATGCAGACTGCCTCAGAGAAAGTTGACGGGGTCATGATCGCAGTCATGAGGATGGATAAGGAAGAACTTATACAGCTTTGCAAAGAATATGAAGTGTATCCTGTCAATTTTAATTGTCCGGGGCAGATTGTGGTTTCCGGAAAAGCCGAGAATATTGAGAGGCTAAAAGAGGTTCTTACGGAAAAGAAAGTTCGTTTCGTTCAGCTTGCTGTAGGAGGCGCATTCCATACGCCATATATGGCTGAAGCATCTAAAGGACTAAAAGAAGAGCTCGAGTCAGAAAAGTTATATAACATAAATAAGCCATATATATCTATTTATGCTAATAAAACAGCTAAGCCTTATCCCGATGGAAGGGAAAAAGTTGTAGAGACGCTTACTGAGCAGATTTCAAACAGTGTAAAGTGGGAAGAGACTTTAACAAACATGGCTCAAGACGGTGTAGATACATTTATAGAATGTGGCCCGGGTAAGACTTTATCAGGATTTGTTAAAAGAACCATTCCGGGAGCCAAGATCTATAACGTAAGTGATTTGGATTCACTGAAGCTTACAACGGAGGAATTAAAGAATAATGCTTAAAGGGAAAGTTGCGGTAATAACAGGTGGAACGAGAGGAATAGGAAACGCCATTGCTAATAAATTTGCGCAAAACGGTGCATCACTTGCGATTATTGCCACAAGAGATAGTGAAAGAGCGCAGAAAGCAATAGAAACAATGAAAGAGCTTGGAGCAGATGCAAGGCTCTATGTTTGTGATGTTCGTGATGCTGAGCAGGTTGCTTCCGTATCGGAAGAGATAATAGCCGATTTGGGCAAGGTTGACATACTTGTAAATAATGCAGGAATAACTAGGGACAACCTTCTACCGAGTCTTAGTGTTATGGATATTGATGATGTTGTTGACATCAATTTGAAAGGAACAATGTTTGTCACGCGAGCGTTTATAAGAAATTTTGTAAAGCAGCGCCATGGAAACATTATTAATATCAGTTCTGTCGTAGGCCTTATGGGAAATAAGGGACAGACGAATTATGCTGCATCAAAAGCCGGCATAGTAGGATTCACGAAGTCTGTTGCAAAAGAATACGGCAGACGAAATGTAAGGTGCAACGCTATTGCACCCGGATATATTACTACCGAAATGACAGAGGAACTAAGTGAAGCGCAGGTATCTGAACTCATGTCACAGCTTCCTCTTACAAGACTTGGAACCCCGGATGATGTAGCTGAGCTGGCGTTGTTTTTAGCTGGTGATAATTCATCGTATATAACCGGAGAAGTAATTAAAGTAGATGGAGGCATGTATGTGTAGAGTAGTAGTTACAGGAATGGGCGTTATATCCCCGGTGGGAAATGACATAGATAGTTTTTGGAACAGTCTTAAAGAGGGAAAATGCGGAATCGATAAGATCAAGAGATTCGATGCTTCAGGTCTCAAGGTTAGTCTTGATGCGGAAGTAAAAGATTTTGAACCGAAGAAGTATTATGATACGGTTCAGGAAATCAGAAAATCTGATCTTTTCATGCAGTACGCTATGGCTGCATCAAAGCAGGCCGTTGAACAGAGCGGATTGTTAGAAAGCGATCTTAATAAAGAGCGATTCGGTGTGTATATCGGATCCGGAATCGGCGGAATAAATACAACTATCAGAGAAACAAACAAGCTTAATGAAAAAGGACCGGAGATGGTATCACCATTCTTTGTTCCCATGATGATCGGAAATATGGCTGCAGGTGCGGTTTCGATAAAGTTTGGTGCAAAAGGCCCTACGCTTCCTATCGTGACAGCGTGTGCCACTTCCACACATACATTGGGGGAGGCGTATAGAGCAATAAAGCATGGATATGCTGATGCTATCATCGCAGGAGGAAGCGAAGCTTCAATAAATGAGCTTGCTATGGCTGGATTTATTAACTGCCAGGCGCTAAATCTTTCAGATGATCCCAATTGCGGAAGTCTTCCTTTTGATAAGAGAAGAGCCGGATTTGTAATGGGAGAAGGAGCAGGAATACTTGTTCTTGAGGAATATGAGCATGCCAAAAAGCGCGGAGCCAAGATGTACGCGGAAGTTGTGGGATACGGAAATACAGCGGATGCATATCACATTACAGCGCCTGATCCGGAAGGAGACGGAGCTGTCCGTGCGATTAGAGCTGCTGTTTCGGAAGCGCAGATTGGCGCAGATGAAGAGATTTACTTCAATGCACACGGAACAGGAACACACCTTAACGATGCAATGGAAACAAAAGCAATAAAAGATGTTTTTGGAAAAAGGGCATACGATATTCATGTGAGTTCAACAAAATCCATGACAGGACATATGATGGGAGCAACAGGAGCCGTAGAGGCTATCGCTTCTGTTCTTGCTCTTGAAGAGGGCATTATTCCTCCGACAATAAATTACAAGGAAAAAGACGAAGAGTTGGATCTTGACTATACTCCGAACAAAGCAGTTTCTGCCAATGTTACATGTGCTATCAGCACATCTCTTGGTTTTGGTGGACATAACGCTTGTATCGCGTTTAAGAAGGTTAAATAAGAGAGGGCCGATATGAATTCATTACAGGATTATAAAGAGCTTTTTTCACAATTAAATCTTACGGAATTGTCGGTTGAAGAGGGCGATTTTAAGCTCTTTTTAAAGAAAGAGGCACCGGCGGTTTCGATGAGTGTTCCGGTTGCGTCTACCAAGCAGGACGAGCCTGCTTTGACAGAGAAAAAAGAAAGCGGCGATGCGCAGGAAACAGTTGAAGGAACTCCGGTAAAAGCACCGCTTCTTGGAATCTTTTATGCTGCAGTCGGAGACAGACCTGCGCTTAAAGTTGGTGACAGTGTGAAAAGCGGAGATGTTCTTTGCACTATCGAAGCAATGAAGATGATGAACGAAGTAAAAGCACCTGCTGACGGAGTTATAAAAGCTGTTTGTGTTACAGAAGGGACACTTGTTGAATACAGCCAGACGCTTTTTGTTATTGGATAAAAGAGGTTTTTATGAACAGAGAAGAACTAAAGAATATACTTCCGCACAGAGAGCCAATGCTTCTTGTGGATGAGGCATATTTGAACGAAGATGGTACTGCCACGGGATATTATCAGGTTCGAGGAGATGAGTTTTTTTTACAGGGCCATTTTCCGGGAAATCCTATTGTTCCCGGAGTTATTCAGTGTGAAATGATGGCACAGTCTGCATGTATTATGTTCGAAGAAATGATGAACAAAAAAGGCTGTATCCCCGTTTACACGGGGCTTGACAAAGTGAGATTCCGTAATATGGTCAAGCCCGGAGACAGGGTAAGGATAGATACTAAGCTTATCAGGTCTTTTCATCCTATGTATGTGCTTCATGGTGAGCTTACGGTTGATGGTAAGAAGTGCATGAGCGGTGATTTCTCTTTTGCGATCACAGGCGAAGGTGACAGTAAGGAGGCATAATATGTTTTCTAAAATTCTTATTGCAAATCGTAGTGAAGTAGCGGTTCGAGTTATAAGAGCCTGCAAAGAAATGGGTATTGAGACAGTAGCGATATATTCCGATGCGGATGCAGATGCGCTCCACGTCGAGATGGCAGATGAAAGCTATTGCATAGGCGGTCCGCTTGTAAAAGACAGCTATCTTAATATGGATGTGATAATAACTCTGGCACAGGCGGTCGGTGCAGAAGCAATTCATCCGGGTTATGGAATGCTTTCAGAGAACCCGGAATTTGCAAGAAGGTGTGAGGAAAAAAATATTACTCTCATTAGCCCTGGTGCAGAAGTTATGGAGAAGATGGGACAAAAAGAGGTTGCAAGAGAAGTTGCAAAATATGCTGGGGTCCCGATTACGCCCGGAAGCGATATTTTGAAGAATGACAAAGACGCGATCAAATGGGCCAAGAAAATAGGTTATCCCGTTATCCTGAAGGCAAGAGCGGGCGGCGGCGGAAAAGGAATTCGCGTGGTAAGAGAAGAAAACGAGTTGGTTTCTGCGCTTGAGCAGGTTAAGAAAGAGGCCAAAAACTCTTTTGCTGACGATGCAGTTTTTATGGAAAAATATCTTGAAAACGTTAAGCATGTGGAAGTTCAGATTCTTGCCGATAAGAGTGGAAAAGTAGTTATTCTTGGCGACAGGGATTGCTCAGTGCAGAGAAAAAATCAGAAGCTTATAGAAGAGTGTCCGGCACCTGTTTTGTCGGAAGAACTTAGACAGTCAATGTATGAATCAGCGAAAGCGCTTGCTAAAGCTGTAGGATACGTTACGGTAGGAACAGTAGAGTTTCTCGTAAAAGATAACGCGTATTATTTTATGGAAATGAACACAAGGCTCCAAGTTGAGCATTCGGTCACTGAAATGGTATGCGGTATAGATATTGTGGAATGGCAGATCCGAACAGCAGCCGGAATAGAAATTCCTTTTGATCAAAAAGATATTGCTCACAAGAAGCATGCAATAGAGTGCAGAATATGCGCTGAAAACTCCAAGGATTTCACTCCGGCTACCGGAAAAGTTGAGCTTTTGCACATACCGGGCGGTGTAGATGTAAGATTTGATTCTGCTCTTTATCAGAATTATGAAGTGACACCATTTTATGATTCAATGCTTGGTAAGCTAATTGTATGCGCGGATACCAGAGACGGTGCAATCAGAAAGATGAAGAGCGCACTTTCTGAATTTGTTCTTGTAGGCGTCGAAAATAACCGCGAGATGCATATGAAATTTATGGAGAACGGCAAATTTGTTGTTGGAAATTATGACACGGGTATATGCCAAAAGGTTTTATAAATAATGGAACTAAGAAGTCTTTTTTTAAAAGCGAATAATGAGCTGGAATACAGTGGAAACAGGATTCGAAGTCGAAAAGTAACCTGTAAGAAATGCCAGAAAGATGTTTCTGTAGCAAAGATAAGAAAAAATAATTTTGTTTGTCCCAATTGCGGCCACTATTTTACGGTTAGGGCAAGACGAAGAATACTCATGCTTACGGATAAAAGAAGCTTTGTAGAGCTTAATAGGGAATATGAATCCAAAAATATCTTGGGTTTTCCGGAATATGACAGCAAACTTCAAGCAGCCAAGGAAAAGAGCAGGGAATTTGAAGGCGTAATTTGCGGAGAAGCGACGATTGGCGGGCACAGGAGCTGTATTTTCGCTATGGATGGAAATTTTATGATGGGTTCAATGGGCGCCGTTGTAGGGGAAAAGATAACAAGTCTTTTTGAGTATGCAACGGAAAAATCATTGCCGGTTGTGGGCATTACGGTTTCCGGAGGTGCCAGAATGCAGGAAGGCATGATTTCCCTTATGCAAATGTCCAAAGTATCGGCGGCTGTTAAGCGCCACAGCAATAAGGGGAATCTATACATAGCTCTTTTGACAAATCCTACTACCGGAGGGGTTGATGCGAGTTTTGCTATGCTTGGCGATATAACATTGGCTGAGCCCGACGCAAGAATAGGATTTGCCGGACCTCGCGTTATAGAAAAGACGCTTAATCGTGCTCTTCCAAAGGGATTTCAGAAGGCGGAGAGTGTGCTGGAATGCGGATTCTTAGATGCTATTGTTCCCAGAGATCAGCAAAAGAGCTATCTTGAAAAGCTTCTCAGAATGCACAACTGCTAATCATAAACCAAGAGGATTATTATGAAAGATTACGATATAGTGCTGGGAGCCAGAGGCGAAGACAGACTCACGGCAGTAGATTACATAAACGGTACAATAAAAGAATTTACGGAATTTCACGGCGACAGGTATTTCGGAGATGATGGCGCAGTAATAGCCGGAATCGGAATGCTTAAGGATATGCCTGTTACGGTTATAGGTATCGAAAAGGGTAAAAATACAGAGGACAGAATTGCTCATAATTTTGGAAGCGCTCACCCTGAAGGATATAGGAAAGCGTTAAGACTAATGAAGCAAGCCGAGAAATTTCACAGACCTGTAATATGCTTTGTAGACACAGCCGGCGCTTTTTGCGGAGTTGACGCCGAGGAGCGTGGACAAGGACGAGCCATTGCAGAAAATTTGTACGAAATGTCGGATTTAAAAACGCCTATTTTGTCTGTTGTAATAGGCGAAGGTGGAAGCGGCGGAGCGCTTGCGCTTAGTCATTCCGATAGAATATGGATGCTTGAAGATGCCTATTTTAGCGTGGTTTCTCCTGAGAGCTGCGCTAATATTTTGTGGAAAAGTACAGAAAAAGCAGACGTGGTTGCAGATGCACTTTTTCTTACATCTGAAAAGCTATACAAGCTAGGACTGATCGACAAAATATGCAAAAAAGATGATGTTGCAGGGCTTGCCGAAGATATTTATTCGGAATTAAAAAGGCTCTGTGAAGAAGATGAAGATACGCTTATTGATGAAAGATATCAGAAATTCAGAAATATCGGATACTAGGTGGAAAGATGGCTCGAATATACCAGGATTATTATAAAGAAATAAAAAGCGACAACGGAAGTATTGTTGATATAGCTATAAAATATGATGATACTTTTAATTTCGCATATGATGTAGTTGACAGATTTGCAAAAGAAGAACCGAATAAACTTGCACTTGTTCACAGAAGCGCTGAAGGAGAAGATAGACGTTTTACATTCGGAGAGATTAAGGAATTGTCTGATAAGGCGGCAAATATGCTTAAGGAGCTCGGAGTAAAACGCGGTGATTCGGTTATGCTTCTATTAAAAAGAAGATTTGAATACTGGATCAGTATAATTGCTATTCATAAACTTGGGGCAGTTGCGATACCGACCTCTCACATGGTCTCGGCAGAAGATATAAGGCAAAGAGTAACGCTTGCTGGTGCTAAAGTGGTTATTTGCGTGAATTCGGATCAGATCTGTTCTAAAGTTGATGAGGCGCTTGATGGAATCAACTCCATACAACTTGTGGTTGGCGATAAATATAAAGACAAGATGTCTTTTGACGAACTAATGGATGAAGCTTCGGATAAGTTTGAAAGAGTAGCAACTCATGTTGATGATGATATGCTTTATTATTTCACATCAGGCACAAGTGGTGAGCCCAAGGCGGTTATACATGATTTTTCATATCCTATTGCACATATTTTTACAGCAAAAAATTGGCATGGTGTTGAGGAAGACGGGCTTCATCTTACCGTAGCAGATTCGGGATGGGCCAAATCTGCTTGGGGGAAGTTGTACGGACAGTGGTTTATGGGCGCTGCGATAATGGTTTATGATTATGAGCAGTTCTATGCCGGAGATATGTTAAGGCTTCTGGAAAGAGAAAAAATACGAACTTTTTGCGCTCCTCCTACGATATATAAGTATTTTGTTTTGGAGGATTTTAGCAAATATAATTTAAATAACTTGCGTTATGTTACAACTGCAGGTGAGCCCATGCCCAAGGAAATAGCCAAAAAATTTACCGAACTCACAGGACTTACGATCAGAGAGGGATTTGGCCAGACTGAGACGGCTCTTCAGATATGTACACAAGTAGGATCCGAACAAATAATGGGTACCATCGGATGTGCATCACCTCTTTATGACATAAAATTGGTCGATGAAGATAATAATCCTGTTCCTGTCGGAGAAGAGGGAGAGATAGTTATCGTTCCCAAAGATGATAAAAGACCAATAGGTATTTTCAAAGGATACCTTGGTGACAAAGAGCTATACAAAGAAATCTGGAATGGTGGAATTTATCATACCAAGGATAAAGCAATAATTGACGACACCGGACATTTTTATTTTATCGGAAGAAATGACGATGTTATAAAATCCAGCGGATATAGAATCGGGCCTTCTGAGGTTGAGGATATATTGATGCGCCATCCGGCGGTGTTTGAATGTGCGGTTACAGCGTATCCTTCTAAGAACAGAGGAGCTGTCGTAAAGGCAAGTATCATATTAAATAAAGAATATTCTGATGATGGAAAGCTCAGCAAAGACATACAGGAATTTGTAAAAAACAGAGTGGCTATATACAAATATCCCAGAATTATCAAGTTTGTAGATGAGCTTCCAAGGACGTCTACAGGAAAGATCAGTAGAGCAAAGATCAGACAGGCAGATTATCAAAATAATAGATGATGCTGTAAAAAACGTTTACTTATGTGTTATTATTAAGTATATAGAACTTTATTGCGATAAGTGTTTGCATCATATAAGGAGACGTTATGCGAAAAAAAGTGCTGATTGCTGATGATACTACGTTGATGAGAGAAATGCTTAGGTCTGCGCTAGATCCCGAAGAATTTCAGATTGTGGGTGAGGCGGTTACGGGAGAGCAGGCGGTAGAGTTATATAAGGAAAAGAAACCGGATCTAATGATCTTGGATATAAATATGCCCAAGATGAATGGAATAGACGCGCTTACTGCCGTTATGAAAATTGATTCAAAGGCAAAAGTTCTTATGTGCTCTGATCAGAAGTATGAGAATATGATCGTAATGGCAATAAAAAAAGGTGCTAAAGATTTTATAGTAAAGCCTTTTACGAAATCAGACGTATTACAGGCAGTTAAGAAAGCTTTTGAAGAATGATGGTGTATTCATGGCGAGATAGCTTAGCTGTCTCGCTTTTTTGCTGGACATGAGTTTGTCATAATGTTAGAATACATGCATACGCCGAATGGCATAGTGAGGAGAATGAAAAATGCTAAAACAAATTTCAATATACGCGGAGAATAAAAAGGGATGCCTTCAGAATATTACAGGAATCCTGTGTGACAGTGGGGTGAATATTCTTGGCTCGGTTACCAATGATTCTGCAGAGTATGGAATTATAAGGATGGTCGTTTCAGATCCTGAAAAGAGCCTGGAGGTTCTCAGTGAAGCCGGATATATTTGTAAAACGACTCCCGTGCTTGCGGTTGAGTGTCCCGATGAAGTCGGATCTTTAGACAAGATTCTTAAAACCCTATATTCCAGCAATATAAACGTTAATTATACATATCTTTCATTTAACAGAGAATCCGGACTTCCCATTATGGTTATCCACACTGATGACACCAAGCAGGTTGAAAATATACTTATAAACAAGGGATATAATTGTATTTAATAACGACGGATATTTTAAACACAGGCAAATGCCTGTGTTTTTTTATGCGGTTTTTTCTATTAACGCCGCCTTGTCAGATTGACGTAAAAGAATGTGCATTATGTATAAAAGTATCAATAATCCCGAGCGCAATTCTAAAGCGTTAAAGTATTAACATACATTCTGCACAAAAAAATTAGCACAAAATTATCTTTTATCGTCAAGAAGTAAAAAAAGTACTTGATGAGGTAAAAGATTTACCTTCAATCATATTTTTTTATCATATATACTAGATTATGCCGTGAGGTTTAGAAAACAAAAAGAAGGCAGCAACATGAAAAATCTAAAGAAGTCATTGCTTGTTGGCATACTGGTTTTTGCTACGCTTACTCTTAACGGTTGTGGTAAAAAAGTCGAGAGTTGGGCATACAATCATGAGCCGGATAAAGAGATTCTTGCATTATATGACAACGGAAACGCTGTCTTTAAAG
>NZ_RAIQ01000012.1 GCF_003625475.1 Butyrivibrio sp. X503
GAGCATATCCCGGAGGCACTTCAGCTTATGAAGGATAAGCCTGCAGAGCTTATTAAGCCTGTTGTTATCCTTGATAATCAGCCTTAATTTGAATTTATGGGCGGTCTTATTTGACCGCCCTATTTCTATTGCAAGAACTCTATACGGATCAGATCGCCGGTGCCAAAAGAGTTGTTTTTTCTAAATCCCGGGCAGCTTATACAGGTGCTTGAAGATTGTCTTAGAGAAGAGTGATGATCTGAAAAAGATCATGTTAAAGCAATAAAAAGGAGCTGGGGCATTTGATCATATCAATTGCCTTAGCTCCTTGATTTATTATAGTAGTTATTAAATTAATTACTTTCTGCGGTTGTGGCTGTGTCTGTTGCGGTCTCTGTCTTTCCATTAACGGAGCTGTCAAATGACTCAACGCTTGTCACATACCATGAATCCGTCTCTGCGTTCTTTTCGAGAGAAAGAACCATTGCATAGGTCTCGGGTGTTGCTTCCGAAATAATCTGAGCATAGGTATCCATGGCTATCTGAACACGCTTATTATAGAGCTGTTTATCGGCTTCTTCGTCGCCCAGATCTTTATAGAGCTGTTTGATCTCTTCGTCGTGCTCGGCGTGATAGGCTTCGGCGGCTTCACGTATCTTTTGCGTCGTTTCGTCACTTCCGAAAATATTAACGGGGAAAGCAGTGTTGATCTTTACTATTGCAGTAGCCTTGCCCTTTTTATCGACTGTGACTTTGCTGATCTCATATCCGCTGACCATTCCGGAAATGGTTCCGAAGAATTCATCGACCTTGGCACTGGTCTCAGCATCAATCTCTTCGGTCTCAAAACCATCTTTAAGCTGCTTGATAAGAAACTCGTTGTCAAACGTCTTTACAAATTCGCCGCTTGTAACTTCCTCGGATGCGTATTGCTCGATGTTCTCGGAAGTTCCGCTTTTTACTATATCAAGAAACGCGGTTACGGTTTCCTCTGCAGCAGTTCTGTCTGCAGAAGAACAACCAAAAAGAGATACGGTACTAACTGTAAGTATAACGGCTAAAGAGCCCAATTTTTTGCATATATTCATGAATAATAGTCTCCTATAACTTATTACGATTTTATTAACACACTTATTAGTATAGCATATATAAGCCAAAAGTCCAAAGAGTATCGCAATTACAATTATTTGATGATAAAATAATGATACCACGAATTGTAAGGAGGTAACGCTATGAGAGTACTTTTTGGTGAAGGAGTAGTCAAAGAAGTAAGTTCGGTGGAAGTCAAACCCATGGATCTGGGAGACGGTACGATCAGCGGAACGCAGGTCAATTTTGTGCTTACAAGCGGAGACAGAATAGAGTATATCTACAGCGTTAATGTTCCGATCGAAGAATCGGGAAGAAGAGCGATCGAATTTGTAAAAAAGCTATATAACGAAGGCGTGGCAGACTTTTCTCATGAATCTGTAGAGATGCTTTGATCGGAATGATAAATAGAATAGTGAATAAAAAAGAAGAGGTCCTATGCCACATATTCGTGCATAGGACCTTTAATTTACCAGATCTTCCATTGTAATCTCCATTCATTCATCTATAAATGATCAATGCTTGCCAAGGCAGCCCTGATGTTTTAGCTCTATGAGCATATCAAAAACAATACCCAATGGTAATCCGGTAGCTCGAGCTACATTCTCGGGATCGGGATAATATTCATTATCAAAATCCTTGCGGATGCAGTCCATTACTTCTGTTTTGATGTCGTATGTAGCTGTCATACACGTATTTCCTCCTTCCGTAAATAGTCAGATAATTACAATGCAGTATTTATCTGTTGTCTATTATTATATCGTATTTTTGGCAAAAAAGTTAACCTTTTTGTGTCAATAAATATGAAAATTTTATAAACGAAATACCGATTAATTACTGACATAAAAATACGGCATTGAGAATTTATCCCAATGCCGCAGATTCTTTTTACCTTAATAGCTTAATTTGTATGCATATCCCTGAGCTTGTTTGCTTCCTGGAATATATTAAGGAGTATCATCTTGAATGCTTCGAATTTCTCAACGGCCTGTTCCGAAGCCTGTGCGCCTTCATTTGAAAGCGATGCGACTTCTTCGCTTGTGGCGGACAGATTGGAGATACTGTCATTTATCTTGGTTGTTGATGATGCGATGGCTTTCATTCCTTCAGCGATCTCAGCAAAGCGTGAGAGCATTTCGGTTACGTTTTCATTTATACTGTTGAAGCTCTCGCCGACGGACTCTATCATTTCGTTCTGCTCGCCTACGGTATTTACCGTATCATCGATACTTGCGATAGCTTTTTGAACGTCTTCGTTAAGCTCGTTTATGATATTTGTGATCTCGGTAGAAGCTGTATTGGTCTCAGCCGCAAGCTCGCGGACATTATTTGCAACAACCGCAAAACCTTTTCCCGCTTCGCCTGCCCTTGCGGCCTCAATGCTTGCATTAAGAGCAAGGAGATTGGTCTGAGTTGATATCGACATGATCGATCCGACGATGTTTTGAACTTCCTCAACCTTATTCATAACTGCCTGGGTAGCATCAACGGTGATCTTACTTGCTTTTGAAACATCTTCCGATTTGGTCTTTAAGTCTTCGATAACCCTTACGCCTTCGGTGATGGCTTCCTGAGTGCTCTTGGATGCGGATGACATCTCGATTCTGTGCTTTTCCGTAGATTCTGTCTGCTCTTGGATAAGCTGTACCTTTTCAGCCTGATTGGTTATGGACTGCGCTGTACTTTCCATGCTGGTTGCGATATCATTCATTCCGGAGTGCTGAGCTTCTATGATATTCTGAAGGCTCATCAGATCTTCCTGAGATGAATTGAACAGATCGGTTATGCTGTTTGCAATCTCAGCCATGCTGTTACCTGTTGCGAGAGATTTCTCGGCATTGGAGCTTATGACAAGATTGTTTTCTCTGTTAAAGCTTGTGAGAAGACCTACGACCGAAAGGCTTGCCACAAAGGCCAGAGCCAGGGTGATGAACACGGGGAGAAGATTAACGTCAAGTCCGCCCGTTGATATAAATGTCTTTATGACAAGAACTACGTAGGAAAAGCAGATGGCGGATATTCCGACCCGGCACAATCTTACGTTTAGATAGATGATGCTGCATATCAGTATCGGAAGTCCGAATGCGAAGTTTATTATGTTGTCTTCCGCGATAAGAAATACCAGATAAAAGAGTGTTGCGCCTGCCATGATAAGAATGGAGCCGGCTTTTACCGTGCTGAATTTGTAGTTTCCAATGATGATCATAACGGCGGAAACGGCGGTGCTCAGTATGATGGAGATACGTCCGAAGCTCGGTCCGTTATGTGCAAAAGAAAACACGGTCAGAAACAGTCCGCAAGCCAGAACTATCATACATACAATAAAGCTGCATTTGTTTGCTCTACGATATTGTTCAGCATTCATATTATTTGATTCCTTTCGCAAAAAGAATTATTAATACATTTTATTTAGTTATATATATTAAAATTTTATCACAATGTAACCGCTTAAACCAGTATATATGGTATAATGAGCGACAGATATATTTCTTTTGATCGGAGGAGAAATCAGTGCTTTCTGTAGTTATACCCGCATACAATGAAGAAGAAATGATCCCCAAGACATCGGTGGTAATAGATGAGATATTGAAAGAAGCCGGAATTGAACATGAGCTTCTTTTTATTAATGACGGTTCCAAGGACAATACCTGGAGCATTATAGAGGATGAAGCCAAGAAGAATACGTGTGTAAAGGGCGTGTGCTTTTCAAGGAACTTTGGAAAAGAGTCTGCTATTTTTGCAGGACTTTATGAAGCAAAGGGAGACTGCGTTGTGGTTATCGACTGCGATCTTCAGCATCCTCCGGAAAAGATCGTTGAGATGTACAGACTCTGGGAACAGGGGTATGAGATCGTGGAAGGTGTTAAGGCCAGCAGAGGAAAAGAGAGCGGCTTCCACAGATTCGCGGCCAAGAGCTTTTACAATATCATGACAGATGCCATCGGATTCGATATGTCCAGGGCTTCGGACTTTAAGCTTTTGGACAGAAAGGCTGTAAATGTCCTTCTTAACATGAATGAAAAGAATGCGTTTTTCAGAGCGCTTTCTTCATGGATAGGATTCAAGACTACCAAAGTTGAATACGACGTAAGAGAAAGAGAAGCGGGAACTTCCAAGTGGAGTACGGGTTCTCTTATTAAGTACGCGATTACCAATATTTCATCGTTTACTTCCGCACCTTTGCAGATAGTAACTCTTCTCGGAATACTCGTCTTTGTACTGGGCCTTTATTCTATAATAGAAGCTTTGGTAAGATACTTCATGGGAACAGCCAAGGAAGGATTTACAACGGTCATAATACTTCAGTGTCTTACAAGCTCGGCTATCATGTTGGGACTTGGTATCATCGGCTATTATATTTCCAAAATATATGAGGAAGTTAAGGGCAGACCCAAGTTTATCATTGATAGAACTACGTACGAAAAATAACGAAATAATATATAAAAATTCTTGGTTAATTCACAATAATGGTTTAAAATATTAATGAGTGGTAATTTATCTTGTGTAAACGAGAAAGGAGAAATTAATGCTTGCGACGTTGATTCCTTTGTTTGACGAGAAAATGTCAGTGTGTGCTTATTCAGTATTTGCTCGAAAGGAAAACCACTTTTTAAACCCCGAAATGGAGGGTGGAGCGAGATTTGACGGAGCCGGCACGGTTCATGAGCTTGAAGTTGTCAGCAGCATGGGCGTCGGTACTCTTTCAGGCGGAAAAGAAGTATTTGTTCCGATAAATCAGTTTTCGTTATTTGCTGAGATTTCACTTCAGTGTACTGTTCCTGCAAATAAGGTTGTTCTTTTGATGGACAACTCTATTTTACCCGAAGAGAATTATATCAAGAGAGTAAGAGAGTTAAAGCAGCAAGGCTATAAGCTTGCGATCAGAAAGCTTCCTATATCGAGTTTTGAGCCATATAGGGAGATCTTAAGGCAGTGTGATTATATTTTCCTTAATCACACCAAGATAGATATAAGCAAAGCTAAGATCTATTTCAGTAATGTATATCCCAACATAAAACTTTGCGCCGTCAACGTTGATTCTCAGGAAGATTATGAGATGCTTACCAAGGATGGCGGCTATGACCTGTACGAAGGCGGCTTCTTCAGAATGCCCATCAAGCATTCCGAGAAACAGGTTAATCCTTTGAAGGTCAACTATATCGAACTTCTTAATGTAGTAAATGCGCCGGACTACGATCTTACCGATGCGGCAGACGTTATCGGCAAAGACCCTGCGCTTGTTATCTCACTTCTTGAGATAGTTAACAGAATGGCGCTTAATTCAGAGATCACTTCTATCAGACATGCTGCAGCAATGCTCGGTCAGAAAGAGTTAAAGAGATGGATCAACACAGCCGTTACAAAAGAGCTGTGTGCCGATAAGCCTTCGGAGATCACAAGGCTTGTTATGATAAGAGCTAAATTCGCAGAGAATCTCGCTGAAACCTTTGAGATGGCGATGCAGGCTCCGGAGCTGTTCCTTATGGGACTTTTCTCGGCACTGGATATCATGCTTGAGAAGACCATGGAGGAAGCTCTTGATATGGTAGTTGTATCCAAGAACGTCAGAAGTGCGCTCCTTGAGGGAAAGGGAGAGCTTGCGCCCGTTCTTGAATTTATCAGAAGATATGAGGACGCGGATTGGACAGAAGTTTCAAGACTTATGATTCTTGGAAACATGGATATGAAAAAAGTTTTTGAAGCATATCTTTCGGCACTTAGGTGGTACAGAGATCTTATTCCCGTGGGATAAGAAAACGCGACGTGGGGTAGCGTTATGATTAGTGATCAGACATTTGGGGTAATTGCTTATAACCTGTCGGCACTTATTGTCAGTGTGACCTGCATCATTTACAAGCTGATAATTCCCAGCAGATTAAAGCTACGAAACAGATTATTTAATTCATTGATCATTATTCTCGCCATAGATGCTTTTTCGGCCATCTATGGCGAAATTATACGCGGTTACGATATGGCACATGAAACCGCGCTGTTTCTTCGCAATCTTAACGAGATGCTCTATTTTGCGACGCACTTTGCCATTGCGCCCATTATAGCAAGGTATACCATGCTTAAATGCGGCGTTGAACACAAGATCAGAGGCTGGCGATCCGTCGCGGTTCATCTTCCATTTTTGATATCGGAGTTCATGATCCTTACAAATCCATGGTTCCATCTTATTTATTCCATAGACAACAATCTTGTATATACGAGAGAATGGGGCGTTTATGTCGTTTACATCATAGGCGGTCTGTATTTTATTTTGTCTGCGGTATTCATTTTCCTGTACTGGGATCTTCTTAAAAGGCTTGAGCAGATCGCGATCATCTATTTCTATGTCCTTGTTCTTATCGGAACGCTTATTCAGATGGTATTCAGCAATATAAGCTGCGAGCTCTTGTGCGATGCTATAGGCGCGATGGGAATGATGGTTATCCTTGAAAACGACGATGACAGAAGGGATTACACGACCAAGGCGTATAACCGAAATGCCCTTATAAATGACATGATGATCGCATTTAAATATAAGAGGCCCTTTGATGTAATTTTCATAGACATATTAAATGAGGAAATACTCAGAAGACTTCTTACATACGCGGATTATGAAAAGATACTTAGCGAGGTGGTTAAGTTCCTTAAATCAATAAATGATAAGTTTGACGTATACAGAGTCGGCGTCAACAGCTTTTTTGTCGTATGCCCCGAGATCTCGGAGAAAAAAGCCAAGAAGGTGGCGGACGAGATATACGATAGATTCAAGGAGTTTTGGACTTACAGCGGAAAGATAGTTACTCTGAATGCAAGAGTCATTCAGGCCGGAACCGAAGACGGAATAGCAGATCTGGACAAGCTGTTTAAGGCACACGGAAGCGGCAAAAATATAGACAAAGACGGACCTATATTTTTTGATGAGCTATAGTTTTAACACAAAAGGGAAAATATATGCTTGAAGGTATTTTGATGGGAAGCCTTAATTTTTTGATAGCTTCTCTGGCAGTCAGTTTAACAAGTATTTTATGTATGGTTGTTATCAGGAAGAAAAAGAATGCTAGGAACCGTCTTATTATTGCGCTCTTAATTATTGTTTTTGTAGATTCGCTTATGGGAATGACTTCGGCAATTTCTTATGCTTCCTCAGCACCTTATTTTGTCAGGATAACTTTGTGCTATTTTCCTAAGTATATCTATTATTCCACGCATTTTCTTATGATGCCCATCTTTTATTACTACATTATAAGAGTGTGCGGAATCTATCACAGGCTGACCAAGAAGCATTTCTGGATCATGGGACTTCCCGTATTTGTACTTGAAGCGCTTGTTTTTTCCAATCCTTTTACCAAGATAACCTTCTATGCAAATTCGGATCTTATTTTCCACAGAGGTCCGCTAGTTTATGTGGCTTATGTTATCAGCGCACTGTATTTTGTTTTCTGTATTGTCACGCTGGTGATCTATTGGACCAATATCGATAAGTTAAAAAAGATCTCACTTGTTTATTTCCTTGCACTTGCGGTTGTCGGAATAGTGGTTCAGATGATGTTCCCCGCATTTAACTGCGAGCTTTTGTGCGAAGCGGTCGGACTTATGGGAATCATGATCATTCTGGAAAAAGACGATGACAGAGCGGATTCGATCACGGGTCTTTTTAACAGAAATGCTCTTATGACCGATCTTGATAAGAATATTTTCCTTAAAAAAGAATTTCATGTTATCTGTATAAGGATTGAGAATGTTGAGCTGTATCAGACAATAGTCGGATATGACTGTTTTGAACTCGTTAAGCAGGAGATAGCGAAGTATCTTTTTACCGCGGCGGAGAAATTTGATGTATACACGGATGAAATATCCTGCTTTTACATAATATGCCCGCAGGCCAGAGAGAAGGAAGTTAAGAAACTTATATTTAATGTAAAGACAAGGTTTGACAAGAGCTTTAAGGTCAAGAAGCAGGAGATATACGTAAATCCCGTTATCCTTTGTGTGAGCTGTCCTGATATGTTTTCAAGTACGGAAGACATTATGCTTCTGGGAGAATCGACGATAAGCGACAACGACTACGGAAGCATTTTTATGTGGCATGATCTTGATGAAGTAAAGAGAAGGATTGATGTTGAAAAGGCTATAGTAAGAGGCATTAACAGCAGGCGCTTTAAAGTAAAATATAAACCCATTTATTCCAAGAGCGACCTTAAGTTAAGAGGTGCGGAGGCTCTTATTACGCTTGAAGATACCGATATGGGTGAAGTGTCTTTTGAAGAGCTTATAAGTGTTGCCGAGAAATATAATCTTGAAGAAGTTATGCAAAAGATGATGATAGAGGATATCTTTGATTTCCTTGACGGCGAGTTTGAAGAGGCTGTATCAGGCTCTTTTGACGTGATGCTTATACATGCGCTTTCCAAGAAGGTACTAAATGAAGATATGACGAGTGCCATTACCAAGCTTGTAGCTAAGTACAATATTGATGTTACGGGTATCGCCGTAGATATCAGCCAGAATATTTTTGACGCGGACGGAAAGAGCGCAGCTTATGCTCTGACTGAGCTTAAAAAGAGTGATATTCGTGTGTTCCTGGGAGATTACAGGATAAGCTACCTTGACGATAAGGACGACAATATTCCCGGCTTTGACGGAGTTATCCTCAATATGAAATCTTTCATAGATAAGATGGGAATGTCGCAAGGTCGCATCACTCTCGGTAAAAAAGCGGATATGATAAAAGAGCTCGGAAAAAAGGTTCTTATTACGGGAGTAGAAACTGAGGAATACTATGATATGATAGAGGATATTTATGCTGATTATGTTTTTGGAAGTTACTTCTCGGTTCCGCTTTCGAAAGAGGATTTTGTAGAGGTGCTCAAAAACGGATAAGGATCTTGGGGTATGAAAAAATGGGGTATAGCAGCTCTTTTTGTAATTTTGGTGGCTGCGCTTGTCATATATATTGACTGGAGAGGAAGAAGCTATGAGATAGAGGAGGGCGATAAGCTTGTTGTCGTTTCGCCGCATCCTATCGAGTTTATGATCCCTCTTATACAGGAATTTGAAAATGAGACGGACATTACCGTGGACCTCAAAAGCATGGGAACGTCCGCAGCGATAGACAGCATAGTAAATGATGATAATGTAGATATTATGTGGGGCGGATCGCTTCTTTCGGTCGGCCCTTACATAGATAATTTCTATTCGTACGAAACTCCCAACAAAAAAGATTTTATGTATACCTTTACCAATGAGAACAGCGCGGTGACATGTTTTTCCGATGTGCCCAGCGTTCTTATGGTCAACACCGATCTCATCGGAGACATTGATATATTGGGATATAAGGATCTTTTGAATCCCGCTCTCAGAGGTAAAATAGCTTTTGCGGATCCCGGAAGATCATCGTCTTCTTTTGAGCACCTTGTTAATATGCTCTATGCGATGGGAGACGGAGATCCCGAAAACGGCTGGGATTATGTGGAAAGCTTTATTTCGCAGCTTGACGGTAATCTTCTTGAGAGTTCATCTGTTGTTTATCAGGGTGTTGCCAACGGTAAGTATGCGGTCGGTCTTACTTTTGAAGAGGCCGCTGTTACCATGCTTAAAAGCGATAAGCATGTAAGTATTGTTTATATGAATGAGGGAGTTGTAATGACTCCCGATGGGATCTATATATCCAAGAATTCAAAAAGACTTGAAAATGCTAAGAAATTTGTGGACTTTATGACATCCAAGGATGCGCAGCAATATATGGCGAGTGACCTCGGAAGAAGGTCCGTGAGAAGAGACGTTGAATCTTCGATCCTTGTTGTCCCGAGGTATAAGATAAACAATCTTCCCGTAGACAGAAATAGAGTCATCGCAAATAAAGACAAGTGGATAGAAGAGTTTAACAGGATCCGGAAGGAGGACGACAATGGCTAAAGAAGTGCGTTCCTTTCAGGAAAACATAAGAAGAACGTTTATAAGATTTTCTATCGTACCCGTCGCTGCGATCGTTATGGCTGCGATGATACTGTTTGTCTTTTCCTGGCTCACATTTATGGCATCATCCAATGAACAGGAAAACAAATCGGCAAGCGAAGAGATAGCCGGAAAGCTTGATGTATACTGCAGCATGGTTGATAAGGTCGCTGCCAAGCTCAAAAAAGAAAACTATGATGTATCAAAGAATGATGTTTTTAGGATACTGTATGAGGATACCTCGGAGTACGGTGACATCGGAAATCTTCTGATAATGTCACCTTCGATGGAAGCTCTTTTTTCAAGTAAAGATCATGTACCTGTATTTCTTACGCAGTCCGAGTATTCGAACTGGGGAGTCTGGAATGTGATAAGTACTTATAAAGGACAGACAAAGGTTACGTTGTACAGCGGCAATCTCTGCGTTTCAAAAGGCATTTATGAAGGCGGCAGATTACAGGCTGCGGTGGTGTACATTATTCCAAAAGAAGTCATGTCGTCCGTTATCAGTAATCAGAACAGATACGTTATCATAACGGACAAGCACGGATGGGTCTATACGGCAAATACCAGAGGGCTGCAGGATGAGTTTGGACAGATAGATAATACGATAAGCTCGGAAGTCGGCTTTGTTAAACTGGACGGCAATCTTTATTATTCGTACAGAACGGAGCTTAAAAAGGGACTGATCGTCTATACTGTGAACGACGTCAACAGAAGCGTTCATATGATATGGGCCATAATCGCCATTATCGTGGTCATATTCCTTGCGATCGCTCTTATCACGGTAAAGAGCACAGCCATAAGTTCTGTGAGATATACAAGAGATATCAAAAAGATCGAAGATGCTTTTGAGGAGGTTCAGAAAGGTAAGCTCGACGTCAACCTCGATATTCACAGTAGCAAGGAGTTTCAGATAATCGGTGACGATTTTAACGAGATGCTTGAAGGCCTTAAGGAGCAGATAGGCAGGAATAAAGAGCTTGCGGAGAACGTTGCTTTTTCGCAGGTTAAGCAGCTTGAGAGCCAGTTTAATCCGCACTTTATTTTTAATACGCTCGATAATATCAGGTTCATGGCCAGGATTGATGCGGTCGCTGCCGACAAGATGATAGTTTCTTTGTCGGGGCTTTTGCGCTACAGTATCAAGGAAGTAAGGGAAGAGGTCACGGTAAAAGAGGACCTCGATCATTTGCAGTATTACCTGAATATCCTGCAGATCAGATTTAACAAGCGATTTGCCTATTCGATAGAAGTTCAGGATGATATTATGGACTGTCTGATACCTAAGCTTCTTATACAGCCTCTTTTGGAGAATGCCGTTAAATACGGCTTTAACGGTCAGGAGAAGCTTACGGTAAGTATCAGAGGTTACCAGATGCAGGAGAAACTGATCTTTATCTGCGAGGATGACGGCGCAGGAATAGATGAGGAGCTTCTTGAAGAGATAAGGACCAATCTCAAGGCGGAAAACAACACATCGTCACACTACGGTCTTTACAATATCCATCGAAGGATAAGTCTTATGTATAACGGTGATTTCGGACTTGATATTTCAAGTAAAAAGAACGAGGGAACGCTTGTAAGGATCACGGTTCCAAAGCGCGTTGCCGAGTAAGAGTTTTTATTGTTCATAGAGGTATTTTACAAATGTACAGAGTTTTGATCGTTGAAGATGAGGATATCATCAGAAAAGGAATTGCATATACGATGGACTGGATGGGCATGGGGTGCACCATCGCGGGAGAGGCCTGCAACGGAAAAGAGGGGCTTGATAAGATAAAAGAGCTTGAGCCCGATATTGTTCTTGCGGATATCATGATGCCTGTTATGGACGGGATAGAAATGATAAGGGAGGCCAAGAAAAGAGGAATAGGCGATTTCAAGAGCATCATCCTTACAAGCTATGCGGATTTTGAATACGCCAAAGCGGCGATAGATCTTGATGTATCCGCATATCTTATGAAGCCAGCTTCGGAGGATGAGCTAAAAAAAGACATAGAGAAGATAATCGGAGAGATTGAAAAAGAGCATCGTTTCAAGGAGTTTTCCAAGAAGCAAAAGTCTGCCGAAGATCTCGATGCTGTTTTTATCAAGCAGGATAAAGACAATGACTATGTAAAGTATGTTCTTGATGCCACGAAGGAGCGCTATGCGGAGAAGATAAGTATCGAGCTTTTCTCCGAGCAGCTTGGAGTATCGGGAAGTTACTTATCGCGTAAATTCAAAGAGGCCACAGGTACAAGCTATCTTGATTTCCTTAATAAGTATCGTGTTCAGCAGGCAATTCGCCTCCTCGAGACCGGCAAGTACAAAGTATATGAAGTGTCGGATATGACGGGATTTTCCGATTATAAGCATTTCAGCACTGTTTTTAAGCGCTATACGGAAGTTGCACCGTCGGAGTTTTTGAACTGAAGGAAAAACCCGGTTCTGCCGGAATTTATGGACCGATATCATGAAAAATGAACCTTTGGATTATAGGAGGTTCATTTTTTTGTTCAGAAAATCGGATAACTAAACAGAAATATAGGTATTTATGGATGAGTCTTTTTTCTAGAATAGTATTATCAAATTTTATTTGATGAAAGGAGAAGGATAATGAAAAAGAGACTAGCAATGGTATTGGCGGGACTTATGGCGCTCAGTATTGTAGGATGTGGTGCTGATTCCACTCCCGCAGCGCCCGAGGCAGCTCCCACTGAGGAGGCGAAACCTGAAACAGCAGAGCCTGCAGAGGAGACAGCTACAGAGGCTGCCGGTGACACAGCCAATTTAGATGAACTTATTGAAGCTGCAAAGGCAGAGGGCGAGCTTGTTGTTTACGGTTCTTGCGAAGAAGAGTATCTGGCAGCTGCTTGCGAGCACTTTGAGGAGCTTTACGGAGTAAAGGTTACATATCAGAGACTTTCAACCGGTGAGGTTCAGAGTAAGATAGAAGAAGAGAACGGCAATCCTTCAGGTGACGTTTGGTTCGGCGGCACAACCGATCCTTACAATGTTGCTGCAAGCGAAGGACTTCTTGAGGCATATGATGCACAGAATGCCAGCCATCTTTTGAGCGATATGTATCGCGATGCTGATGGTTATTGGTATGGAATTTATAAAGGAATCCTCGGATTCATGGTTAATGTTGATGAGCTTCAGCGTATGAACGTTGATACTCCCAAGGATTGGAAGGATCTTCTTGATCCCAAGTATAAAGGTCTTATCTGGCTTTCAAACTACAACACAGCCGGAACCGCTAAGCTTGTTATCAACACAATGATCCAGAAGTATGGTCATGACGAGGGCATCCAGTACCTTGTAGATCTTGATAAGAACATTGAGGTTTATACAAAGTCAGGTTCAGGCCCATCTAAGAATGTTGGTACAGGTGAGTGTGTTGTCGGAATCGGCTTCCTTCACGATGGTATCACACAGATCGTTGATAACGGATACGGCAACATCGGACTTATCATTCCTTCATCAGGAACATCATTCGAAGTTGGTGCAACAGCTATCTTCAAGGGAGCTAAGCATCCCAATGCAGCTAAGCTTTGGATCGAGTATGCTCTTAGCCCTGAATGCGTAGAGCTTGCAGCACAGAACGGTTCATACCAGTTCCTTGTACTCGACAACGCACAGCAGCCCGAAGTAGCAGCACAGTTCGGCCTTGATCCCGAGAACGTTATGGAATATGACTTTGCGGATGCAAAAGAAAACACTCCCAAGTACATCGAAGAAGTTATGAACGCACTTGGCAGCGCTGCAGACGATCGTTTCCAGACTGAATAATCTTAAATGCATTATGGGGCGGGTCATACTATAGATCCGCTCCATTTATATTCCAACCAGCACTTTTTTACACAAGGAGGACTTACGCAATGGCAAAGAGTCAAAGTGCCAGCCTTGACAGGAAGAAGCTGATGGCCGATCCCATTATGGTGACGACCATTGCGCTTTTGATTGTTTTTTTGACTGTGTTTATTCTGTATCCGCTTGCTATTTTGCTTGTGGACAGTTTTGTTTCAGAGACGGGATTAACATTAGATACTTTTAAGCGTGTTATGGCGCTCCCGAATTTCAGACGCGCTATCGGAAACACCTTGAAGGTAGGTTTTCTTGTAGGTATAGCATCGGCTCTCATAGGTCTTTTGTTTGCCTATGTCGAGGTGTATGTAAAACTGAGAACAAGATTCATGGAAGGTCTTTTCAGAGTTGTTTCCATGCTTCCCGTTGTTTCACCACCATTTGTACTTTCATTATCGATGATCATGCTTTTCGGTAAGGCAGGCATCATCACCCGTTTCCTTTTAAAGATTTACGATAACAGTGTTTACGGCTTCTGGGGAATCGCGATCGTTCAGACCCTTACGTTCTTCCCGGTTTGCTACATGATGCTAAAGGGTCTTCTTAAGAATATCGATCCTTCCTTGGAGGAAGCGGCAAGAGATATGGGCGCTTCCAGATTTAAGGTATTTAATACGGTTACATTACCACTGATCCTTCCGGGACTCGGAAATGCGTTCCTCGTTACTTTTATCGAGTCGATCGCCGATTTCGCAAACCCGATGATCATCGGTGGTTCATACGATACACTTGCAACAACAATTTATCTTCAGATCACAGGTGCGTACGACAAACAGGGCGCTGCTGCGATGGCGGTAGTTCTTTTGGGAATAACACTCCTTATGTTTGTTGTTCAGAAGTATTACCTGGAGGCTAAGAGCACGGCAACTCTTTCGGGAAAAGCATCAAGAGAGCGTATGCTCATCACCGACAAGAGCGTTACCGTTCCTCTTACGATTCTTTGCTCGGCACTTGCGATCTTCGTTATTCTCATGTATATCTGTGTTCCTTTCGGAGCAATGTTCCGTACATGGGGATATGATTTCCACCTGACATTTAAGTGGTTCGGACAGGTATTCAAGAAATACAAGGGCTTCAAGGCATTTAAGGACAGCTTTATCCTGTCACTTATTTCCGCGCCTATTACGGCTCTTTTGTCCATGATCATTTCTTATCTTGTTGTAAAGAGAAAGTTTAAAGCCAAAGGATTTATTGAGGCGGTTTCAATGCTTGCCATGGCTGTTCCCGGAACGGTTCTTGGTATCGGATACATCAGAGGTTTCTCGGGCGGACTTTTCGGAAGCGGAATCCTTCAGGGCTTATACGGAACAGGCGCGATCCTTGTTATCGTATTTATCGTTCGAAGCCTTCCTACCGGAACACGAAGCGGTATCTCGGCTCTTCGTCAGATTGATAAGAGCATTGAAGAATCGGCTTACGACATGGGCGCTGACAGCTTTAAGGTATTTATGACGGTAACGCTTCCTCTTATTAAGGACAGCTTCCTTAGCGGATTCGTAACCTCGTTTGTACGAAG
The DNA here is from genome assembly GCF_003625475.1 of Butyrivibrio sp. X503. Classification (GTDB taxonomy): domain Bacteria; phylum Bacillota; class Clostridia; order Lachnospirales; family Lachnospiraceae; genus Butyrivibrio. The sequence continues at coordinate 15,383 of NZ_RAIQ01000012.1, forward strand.
CATCACGGCTATCAGTGCGATCATTCTTTTGGTTACACCTTCGTACCTGCTCATTACCGTACAGATCAATGAGTTTGCAGAGAAGGGTGCATACGGAATTGCCTGCGCGTTTGCGTCAATTCTTATTCTCATAACCTACAGTGCGGTGCTTATCATGAACATACTTATGAAGTATTTCGGAACAAGCCGCAGAGTACAGACAAACGATTAATGAAAGAGGTGTAAAATGGCTAAAGAGAAAAAGGGTGTTCGCCTTGAACACATTTCAAAAATTTATAAAGATCCCAAAACAGGAAAAGATTTTTATGCGGTAAAAGACGCTAATCTTGAAATTGAACCCGGAAGTTTTGTAACACTCCTTGGTCCTTCAGGATGCGGTAAGACAACAACGCTTCGTATGATCGCGGGCTTTGAGAGTCCCGATGAAGGTGAGATCTATTTGGGAAACGAGCCTATCAATGCTCTTACTCCCAATAAGCGTGACACGGCTATGGTTTTCCAGAGCTATGCGCTTCTTCCTCACTACAACATCTTTGATAACGTAGCTTACGGACTTAAGCTTCGCAAGATGGACAAAGAAACAATTAAACGCAAGGTTACGGATATCCTCGGACTTGTAGGACTTGAGGGCATGGAAAACCGTATGACCAATCAGCTTTCAGGTGGACAGCAGCAGAGAGTTGCTCTTGCAAGAGCTCTTGTAATTGAACCCGGCGTACTTCTTTTCGATGAGCCTTTGTCAAACCTTGATGCCAAGCTCAGAGTTTCAATGAGAACAGAGATCAGAAGAATCCAGCAGGAAGCGGGAATCACGGCTGTATACGTAACACATGACCAAAGTGAGGCAATGGCTATTTCAGATAAGGTCATCATTATGAACGGCGGTATTGTAGAGCAGATCTCAACTCCTCAGGAAGCATATTATTATCCCAACAATAAATTCGTTGCTGACTTTATCGGAGAGGCTAATTTCCTAAGCGGAAAGGTTAAAGCTCAGGACCGCGTCGAGATCGGCGGGCAGGAGATAAGCTGTGCAACGGGAAATCTTTCTTCCGGAGCGGATTGCAGTATTGTACTTAGGCCGGAAGGTGCTATACTTGGAGATAACGGAGTACTTAAAGGAAGTGTTAAGTATTCATGCTTTATGGGCGCATACCAGGATTATCATATTCTTGTCGGAGATACTCTTCTTAAGATTCAGGAGTACAATCCCAAGAATAAGAAGATCTACAGTGTCGGAGATGAGGTATTCCTTAGCTTTGAGGATAATACTCTCTATGCACTTTAAATAAGATGGAACGGAGTAAACATAATGGATGAAGCTTTAAATGTACTTGAGTTTTTGGAGAGTTCAAGCGATATTGCCGTTGGAATAAGGCTTATAATCGCGACGTTTTTCGGCAGCCTCATCGGTTGGGAGAGAATTGTCAAAAGACACAGCGCCGGAATCAAGACTTTTGCTCTTGTTAGTTTGGGCTCTGCTGTTGCTACGGCTCTTAACATTTACCTTGCGCAGATTCCTGAACTTAGCGCCGATGTCAGCCGTATTCCTGCCGGAGTTGTAAGCGGTATAGGTTTCCTCGGTGCCGGAACTATCCTTGTGACAGGAAGACAGCAGATCAAGGGACTTACGACCGCAGCTTCTTTGTGGGTTACATCCTGCATGGGAATGGCTATAGGAGGCGGTTATCTTGTGATCGGAGTTGTCTGCTTTGCGCTTGTTATGATCGCAAATGTGATACTTCTTCACTTAAGTCATCGCGTAGAAGATAACAGTAAGTACATGAGCGTATATGTTGAAGTCAACAAGAACAAGGGCGTTAACAAACTTATACAGACGCTTTCTGCGGAGAATTGCAAGATAAGCAGTATGACCAAGAGCAAGGAAAAGACACTGCAATCTTCCGATGCCGCTATTATTGTGGATATCGACTTTGACAGAAGACGTTCTCACAAGGAAATCCTGGATATACTAAATGCACAAGAATTTGTTAATTATGTAGAAGAAATCTGACACTTTTGCAAGCTGTCAGAAATATGGTTATTTAAGGGCTGTCTGCGAAAAATTATTTGCAGGCAGCCTTTTTATGTCTTGACATTTCTTTACGAACATATTAACATTATTGGAGAACTATTTTGTATGAAAAAAGTAAAGGGGATGTTTAAATGACGATCTTAGCAATTTTGGCAGTTCTTCCTGCCGCAGTGTTACTTTATGTTATCTACAAAGCAGACAATGTCGAGAAAGAACCGTTCAGTCTTATGGCATTGGTGTTTTTCCTTGGACTTCTTACAACGATTTCCGCGATGTTCATGGAACAGATTGGTACATTTTTGCTCAATATTGTATTTATGGGTAATACAAGCAATCTTATTTATACGTTCATATTGACATTCTTTGTTGTAGGTGTTGCCGAGGAGGGCGGTAAATACTTTGTACTTAAAAAGAGCACATGGAATAATAAAGAGTTCAATTTCTCTTTTGACGGTATTGTTTATTCCGTATGTTCATCACTTGGTTTCGCTACTCTTGAGAATATCTTGTATGTTGTTCCCGGCGGATTCCATGTGGGAGTTATGAGAGCAATCTTATCCGTACCCGGACATTGTATCTTCGGTGTATTCATGGGTGTGTACTACGGACTTGCAAAGGGCAACGAGCTTAGAGGCAACATTCAGGGAATGAAGATGAATCTCCGTAAGGCATTCTGGATTCCCGTTGCCATTCATGGTTTCTATGATTTCTGTCTTATGGCCGAAATGGAAATTTTGCTTCTAGCATTTATCGGTCTTGAGATTTTCATGGTAGTTCGTGCCATCAAGATGATCAAGCTTATGTCCAAGACAGATACTCCTCTTATTCCCGGAGTTACGGCACAGGAAGCAATCAATATAAGAAATATGCAGGCTATGCAGCAGGCTAATCCCGCACAGTTCCAGCAGGCTATGGGAATGCAGGCAGGAATGGCTCCGAATATGCAGCAGCCTTTTAATCAGATGAATCAGGGCTATGCGCAGAACATGCAGCAGTTTAGCCAAGGTGCAGCACAGCAGTTTAACCAGTTCAATCAGGGTGCTGCTCAGCAGTTTGGTCAGTTCAATCAGAATGTTGCGCAGAACGCTCAGCAGTTCGGTCAGATGAACCAGAACTTTGCGCAGAACTCACAGCAGCAGTTTGGTCAGTTTAATCAGGGTGTTGCACAGAATGCACAGCAGTTCGGCCAGGGCGTTGCACAGCAGTTTGGTCAGAACGTAGCGCAGAATGTACAGCAGCCGGTTAACCAGACGCCCACACAGCAGGCATCGGGTTATCAGAACAATATGAATGTGCAGCAGCCTTATACACAGGTTCAGAATGGACAGCCTGTATCCAATACACAGACCACAGGCGGCGCCAAGACAGAGGAACTCTTTGATCAGGATCCTGCGATCATAATTCAGAACGAGCCTTTGGATGACGGACTTTCCAATCCCAATCCTGTTTTCACGGCGACAGATCTTACTTGATGTAGGAAAATGTAACTTATTAAGAATGTGCTAGGATTCTTAAAAATGTCCGATTTTTTGTAATATAGCTATAACCTATAATGACATTGTCGAAAAGCGACAATGTCATTTTTTATTATTCAAATTTGGGAGGTTATGGTATGAAGAAAAAAATTATCGCAACTTTTTTAGCTGTAGCAACTGTTCTTTCAATGACAGCTTGCGGACTACAGGCTCCTGAGGAATCTGCAGCTCCTTCAGAGGCATCTGCGGCTACAGAAACACCTGCAGCTGATGATACTTCAGCAGAAGCAGAAGCCGGAGCAGAAACAGTTACACCCGCAGCCGATGCTATCACTCTTGTTATGGCAGAGGTTAACAACCTTGATACTATCGTTGGAATGACTGATGAGAAGTTCAAGGAAGAGGTTGAGAAGAGATCCAACGGATCTATCATTATCGATCTTCAGCCCGGCGGAGTTCTCGGTGCAGAGAAAGACGTACTCGACACAATGCTTGGCGGCGGCGGAACAATCGATATTTCAAGAATTTCAGCTTTTGCTCTTACAAGCTATGGCGGAGAGAAGTCAATGCTTCTTTCACTTCCTTATACTTTTGTAAGTCGTGAGCATTTCTGGAAATTCGCTGATTCTGAGCTTGCGCAGGAATTCCTTCTTGAGCCCTCAGAAAAAGGCACAGGAATCAGAGGCCTTTTCTATGGAGAGGAAGGTTTCCGTCATTTCTTTACCAAGGATGAGATTACTGGTATCGAGTCATTCAAGGGCATGAAGCTTCGTGTTTCGGAAGATCCCGTTATGACAGGTCTTGTAAAGGGACTTGGCGCTTCACCTACAGTTGTTGATTTCAACGAGCTTTATCAGGCACTTCAGACAGGCGTTGTTGACGGCGCTGAGCAGCCTATCGCCAACTACAAGTCAAAAGCATTCCCTGAGGTTGCTCCCAACATGATCCTTGACGGACATACACTTGGTGCAATTCAGGTTGTTATCACAGACGAAGCTTGGAACAAGCTTACACCCGATCAGCAGGATATTCTTGTTGAAGCAGGAAAGGCAGCATCAGAGTACAACCGCACAATTTCCGAAGATAAGGAAAAGGAAGTACTTGAGCAGCTCAAGGCTGAAAATGTAAATATCGTCGAAGTTGAGGATATTACTCCTTGGCAGGAAGCGGTTAAGCCTGTTATCGAAGAGAACACAAAGGGACAGGAAGAACTCTATCAGAAGATAGTTGACATGAAGTAAGGAAAGAGGATTTTTTATGGAAGGCATTTTTAAACAGGTTGATAAGATCAAACCTATATATGATATGACTTATAAGGTTATGCTCTTTATCTGCAAGATATTGCTTATTGCGGACATCCTGATCACGAGTGTGAGTGTTGCGTGCAGATATTTAAGTAGGTTTAATCCCATGATTCACGATCCTGCGTGGAGCGAAGAAGTTGTTCTTTCGCTTATGGCTTATATGGCTGTTTTGTCAGCCGCTCTTGCTATAAGGCGTGGCGCACATATTCGTATGACAGCACTGGATGTATATTTTCCGAAGTCGCTTTTGAAGGCGCTCGATATTTTAAACGATCTTTTCGTTTTTGCACTTTCATTTGTGATGATCTTTGTTGGCTGGAAGTATGCCATGACTATCGGAGGCAAGGGCACATATGTAAGTTTGCCTTTCCTTTCCAGATTTTGGCTGTATTTCCCGATACCTGTAGCGGGAATCGCGATGTTTGTTTTTGAGCTTGAATCTCTTTATAACCATATTAAAAGCATAGTATTAAAGGAGGAGAATAAGTAATGGCAGTAAACACTACGGCTATTGTAATATTGCTTGTGAGCTTTCTTGTAATGATTATGCTGAGGTTCCAGATCGCGTATGCAGTAGCTTTATCTTCAATTTTTTGTTTGTTATATCAGGGACTCCCGCTTACAACCGTTTGTCAGCATATGGTTAAGGGAATCAATTCTTTTAGTTTGATGGCGGTACCTTTTTTCATCACAATGGGATGTATTATGGGTACCGGAGGTATATCGGAAAAGCTGATTGCTCTTGCAGATTCCTGTGTCGGATGGATGACCGGCGGCATGGCTATGGTAAATATCGTCGCATCATATTTCTTCGGCGGTATTTCGGGATCGGCTGCGGCTGATACTGCATCACTCGGAAGTATTCTTATTCCTATGATGGTTGAGCAGGGATATGACGACGATTTTTCAACGGCTGTTACGATCACATCTTCGTGTGAGGGACTTTTGGTCCCTCCCAGCCACAACATGGTAATTTACGCGATGAGCGCAGGCGGAGTTTCCGTAGGAAGTCTTTTCCTTGCAGGTTATATTCCCGGAGCACTTCTTGCAATATCTCTCATGGTGGGATCTTATATCATCTCCAAAAAGAGACATTATCCCAAGGGAGATAAGTTTAACATTATTAAATTCCTAAAGCAGCTTTGCACATCGTTCTGGGCTCTTGCGGCAGTAGTGATCGTTGTCGTCGGTGTTGTCGGAGGTATGTTTACGGCAACCGAGTCGGCGGCCATAGCAGTTATCTATTCCCTTATTGTAAGTTTGTTTATTTATAAAGGAATAGATCTCAAGGGATTATGGAAGACATTGGAGCAGTGCATTGATACACTTTCCATCGTGCTTATTCTGATCGCGACTTCGAGTGTGTTCGGATACTGCCTTACGACTCTTCATGTACCGGATCTTGCGGCGAATGCCATCAGAGGACTTACAAACAATCTGTTCTTGATAGCACTTCTTATTAACCTGATACTTCTTGTACTCGGATGTATTATGGATATGGCGCCTATCATCTTGATAGCCACACCTATCCTTCTTCCTATTGCACATACCGCAGGAATCAATCCGATTCAGTTTGGTATCATGATCATCCTTAACTGCGGTATCGGACTTCTTACGCCTCCTGTAGGTGCGGTTCTCTTTATCGGTTCTGCCGTAGGTAAGGTTAAGATGGAGAAGGTTGTCAAGGCGACGCTTCCTTTCTATCTGTGCATGATAATTGTACTTATGCTTATCACGTTTTTCCCTGAGATAAGCCTGTTTTTACCTAATCTGTTTGCTACTAAGTAAAGGGAAGTAATATGGAATACAGATTTATTTCGGATGTTAAACCTAAGGATCTTTTTTTCATATCGATGCTTCGTACTTATCGCTCATTTATAGGTGTTATAAATGTGGTATTTACTGTGGCTATGATCATGATGACACTTCATTTTTGGAGAGAAACCGATGGCTTTATAAGAGCCCTTATGATCATCGGATGTCTTCTTTTTCCTGTTATTCAGCCGCTTGCAATCTACGGAAGAAGCGTTAAGCAGCTTGAGAATCTCCCGGCAAGAGTTGAGCTTATGTTTGACGAAAAGGGTGTTCATGTAGACAGTGAAGGTCGTCATGAGGATATTATGTGGAATAAGATATCCAATGCGATCAAGCAGACCAATATGATCATTGTTATGTCAGGAAGAAGCTACGGTTATATGCTCACAAACCGTATTCTCGGTGATGAGAAGGAAGAGTTTTACGAATTTCTGTGCAAACAGATTCGAAAATAAAAAAGATAAATAGAAATTTAATGAAGGCAGCGATATAATACTTTCAAAGTAACTATACGCTGCCTTCTTTTGAGATTATGAGTAAGATTAAGTCGTTTTGGAAAAAGATCACTATCAAAAATAAGATAACTCTTTTTACGGGAACCGTTTTTCTGACAATCCTGGTTGCCATTGTTTTTGATGCGATCTTAATAAGACTGTTCGTTATTGACGTTAACGACATAATGGAGGATAACTCAAAGGGCGGAGAGATTGTTGCGAATCTTGATAAAGAGAAAGATCTTTTTAATGCATATATAAACAACAATTCTTTAGAAAACAGGCAGGCCCTTCTTGATTCTTTTGAAGCGACAAAGAAGGCGCTTAGTGCCGTTCCGCTTGATTATGACAGGCTGGGAGAGAACAGATATGCTCAGCTCTTTTCTCTAAGGACCTGTTATGATGTTTACTGCAAATACAGGGATGAGATTGTTGATGCAGAAACTCAAAAATATGACTATGTCAGCAGACTTTATGCTGTTTATACCATGCAGGATTATCTTATAGGTTATGCGCAGAAGTTTGTTGATCTTACGTTAAAAGACGGAAACGCCAAGTACAGAGAGCTCATTCCGACTGTATTTGCGGTTCCTTTGATAGCTGTTACGCTTAGTATCTTTCTTTTTTCCGCAGTTCTTGAGATTTCCCGAATGATGAATAAAGCTATAACGGAGCCGGTTCTTAAGCTGGCCAACGCATCGAGAAGAATTGCCGCCAATGATTTTTATATTGATGATGTCGAGGCGGACAATGAGGATGAACTGGGCGAGCTCGTCAAGGCTTTTAACAAGATGAAGTATGCGACGGGCGAGTATATCGAAGCGCTCGAGCAAAGAAGAGAAGCGCTTGATAAGCTTCATGCCAAGGAGGTAGAAACTCTTGAAGCGGAAAAGCAGCTTGATGCGATGAATCTTGAGCTTTTAAAGAATCAGATCAATCCGCATTTTCTTTTTAATACCTTGAATGTTATAGGCGGAATGGCCAATCTTGAGGGGGCGGGCACAACAGAGCAGATGATAAAAGCTCTTTCGTCTTTGTTTAGATACAACTTAAAGAACCAGGCCAAAGAGGTGCTTTTGTCGCAGGAGCTTAAAGTCGCCGAAGACTATATGTATCTTCAGAAGATGAGATTCGGAGATAGAGTTAAATACGAAGTAAACTGCGAGGTCGATGCCGATAATGTTATGGTGCCGACGTTTACACTTCAGCCTATAATCGAAAACTGTATAATACACGGCATTTCACCCAAGATTGAGGGTGGATGCGTTTCGCTTGATATTTCCAAGAAAGGCGATGAACTGGTCATAGCTATTACGGATACCGGAAGAGGAATGAGTAAGGAGACTCTTGATCTGATACTCAAATCTCTTGGCGGCAGTGATAATAACAGTGTCGGAATCGGAATGGGAAATATCTACAGAAGAATAAAGGGCATGTACGATGAGAGTGACATGCGGATCATAAGCTCGGAAGGAGAAGGAACAACTATAACGGTGACTATTCCATATCTTTCGGGCGATGTTGACTAGGTCAAACTTACGTAACAAGGAGAGTAACTGATGTACAGAGTACTTATTGCAGATGATGAGCCTATCGAAAGACAGGTTATACATAAGAAAATAAATGATTTTTTTCCGGAGCAGGTTGAGGTTTTTCTTGCGACGAACGGGTTTGAAGCGGTGGATGAGTTTAAGAAAAACGATTGCTCTATTGCACTTCTTGATATTGCGATGCCCGGGAAGAGCGGGCTTGAAGCCGCAGAGGAGATCAGGGCTTTTGATCCCGATTGCAGCATAATTTTCCTGACGGCTTTTGATGAATTCAGCTATGCAAAAAAGGCAATTGAAGTTAAGGCACTTGACTATCTGTTAAAGCCCGGATCCGATGAAGATATTATCGGAGTTTTTGAAGAAGCTTTCAGTATTGAAGACAGAATAAGGAAACAAAACAAGGAAAAAGGCCCCGGTGATGGGGATGCGTCAACTGTCTTTGATATAACGGAAGACGATTCGGATCGCATAAAGTCAAATATAATAGTAAGAGAAGCCAAGAACTACATTGACGAACATTATATGGAGGATATCTCTCTTCAAGATGTGGCGGGAGTTCTGGGCTATTCGGATGTTTATTTTTGCAAGCTCTTTAAGCAGAATTTCGGAAAGAGCTTTATCGTATATCTAAATGAACTTAGGATCGGAAAGGCCAAAGAGCTTCTTTCTAATCCTGCGATAAATATCAAGGATATCAGCTGCAAAGCCGGATATCGCGACGCCAATTATTTTACCAGGGTCTTTAAGAGAATGACGGGAAAGACTCCAAGTGATTACAGAAACGGAGTATTGGGCTCATGAAAAAGAGATGGATAATCGCATCGGCACTTCTCCTTGCGGGAGCTGTTGTCGTTGTGGTTATGTGGTTTTTGGATAACAGAAAAAAGAAAGAGGATGCTCCCGAGTACGTTCTTTTGTATGCAGAGAACCAGTCCGAGAATTATCCTTCGACGCTTGGCGGACAAAAATTTGCAGACCTTGTATATGAGCGAACGAACGGAAGAATAAAGATTCAGATTAAGTACGGAGCGGAGCTTGGAAGTGAGGCTGAGGCCATCACGCAGATGAAGTACGGAGGAATCGCTTTTGCCAGAGTTTCCGTATCTCAGCTCGCCGAGAAAATCCCGGATATGAATGTACTTCTTTTGCCTTATCTTTATGATGATTCCGCGCACATGTGGCGAGTTCTTGAAGGTGATATCGGAGATGATTTTTTACATAAAGTAGAAAAATACGATCTTGTGGGACTTTCCTGGTATGATGCCGGTGCGAGAAATTTCTACAGTACCGATAAGCCCATAACGTGCGTTGAGGACTGCGAGGGAATGAACATAAGAGTACAGGAATCTGCTATAATGGCAGATATGATATCTGCTCTTGGAGCCAACCCGGTCGAGATTGTTTTTTCGGATGTTTATTCGGCACTTGAACAGGGACTTGTTGATGCCGCCGAGAACAACTGGCCGTCATATGAGTCGATGAATCACTACAAGGTTGCGGGGTACTATACTGTCGATGAGCACGTCAGAGTTCCGGAGATGCAGATCTGTTCCGAGGCGGTATGGAACATGTTCTCGGATTCCGACAAAGAGATAATCCTGGAATGTGCCAAAGAGTCCGCTATTTATGAGAGACAGCTTTGGATACAGAGAGAAGAACGTTCCAAGAAAAAAGCTATCGAGAGCGGAACAAAAGTGACAACGTTGTCTCCGTCCGAAAAGAAGAAATTCAGAGATGCTATGAGCGATGTGTATGTGAAGTATTGCGGCGATGAAATGGATCTTATCAATAAGATAATCGATTACTGATACGTAGTAATCAGGGAGGGTGCTATGCCAAAGGGGGCAAATCAAAAGCTTAAGCTGTATTATCTTGCAAAGATCATGGTTGAAAAAACTGATGACGAGCACTATCTGACAATGCCTCAGATTCAGGAATTACTTGAAGTTTACGGTGTGACTGCGGACAGAAAGAGTCTTTATGATGACATGGAGGCGCTCAGAGTTCTCGGCATAGATGTGATAGGTGAGCAGGAAGGAAGACATTTTTATTATCATGTGGGCTCCAAGCATTTTGAACTTGCCGAGCTTAAGCTGCTAGTCGATTCCATTCAGTCATCCAAATTTATCACGGAAAAGAAATCTTCAGAGCTTATAAAGAAAGTGACAAGCCTTGGAAGTGAGCATGAGGCCATGCAGCTTCGAAGGCAGGTTGTAGTTCAGGGCAGGATCAAGACCATGAACGAAAGTATATATTACGTGGTCGATGAGATTCACAATGCCATAGCTCATAACAAGAAGATAAGATTTGAGTACCTTCAGTGGAATCTTGATAAAAAGATGGTTCCGAGGAAAGACGGATTCTATGAGATAAGCCCCTGGGCTCTTACGTTTGATGACGAGAATTATTATCTTATAGGCTTTGACAGCGAAGCTTCAAAGATCAAGCACTACAGAGTGGATAAGATGAGAAAGATCGTTCATCTTGAAGACAAACGAGAAGGGAAAGAAGCTTTTTCTTCTTTAAACATGGCTGATTATTCAAGAATGAACTTTGGTATGTTTGGCGGAGAAAAGACCGGCGTAAAGCTTCGCTTTAAAAATGAGATGGTCGGGATCATTCTTGATAGATTCGGAAAAGACATTACGATAAGAAAAAGCAGTGAAGAAGGATATTCCGAGACGGTTGCGGACGTCGCAGTCAGCGATCAGTTCTTTGGCTGGATATTTGCACTGGGAAGCGGAGTAAAGATCGTAGCGCCTAAGGAAGTGGCTGATAGATTTGCCGCTGAGCTTAAAGAAAGGATCGCTTTGTACTGATCTGTATTTAGGTGTTTATGCGACCGTGTATTTGTTTAAGTGCTTTCCAAGAAAGCCCGTTACAGCCGTAAAGGCAAAGGTTATCCCTTCAAGAAAAAGATAAGAATGATTCTTAATGATAAAAAGAATCACTGCGGTAACGGCGCTTATCGCAAGTATGATATACGATCTAAACATAAAGCGCTTATTGTCTTCTTCGTCGACTTGCTTGTTTGGGTGATCAACGGGCCCCAGAAGAACGATCGCAAGTACGGAAGCGCCATATATGGCTATGGAAAGATACGGATTTACCGTAAGGTTTTTTACAAGCAGGATACATGCGACCAGAATAAGACATGAAGAGACATAGCATGCCTTGAAGGTCTTAAGATGAAGACCTCCCGTGTATGAGCGCATCATAAGGAAAAAGAAAGAGAAGAAGAGCGCCTGCGGGATCGCATGCATAAAGGCTGCAATGACAAGAACTGATGCAAAACAAAACGCGGTTTCGAGGAAAGATTCGAAACCGTATTTGTATATTTCGTAGTTTTCTTTATCTATTACATTTTTCTCAAGTATATAGTCTGTTAGTTTCTTGGACAGATATTCCATTTTTTATTAATCCCTGTGATTCGGACAACCCGTGCTTTCAAATTTGCTTTGAGCTACCGCGATGTTGCACACTTTATCGCGGATTTCTTTTTGTTTCTTTTCACTTATCTTAAGCTCGACTTCATCGTTTCCCACATGCATGATCACGTATGAATAGCTGATTCTTTTTACGTATTTATAGTTTATGAGGAAAGACTGATGAATCCTAAGGAAAAAGAAGCGGTTGCTCTCGATGCTTTTTTCTATGTCATTGATCTTGCCGTAGAATTGTCTTACGGATCCGTCGCTTAGATGGATATGCACTAGTCTGCTGGAGCTTTCAAAATAAACGATGTTTTTGAACGGAACTTTAATAAGCTCTCTTTTATATATGTATTGGAAGAAGCCTTCGTTTTCTTCGAGCTTTCCGAGAGCTTGGTTAAAATACAATTTGAATTTTTCAAGATTAACGGGTTTGGACAGAAACCGGAAGGGTTCTACTTCAAAGAGCTCTTTGAGGTAATTATCATAACCCGATATGTAGATAAGGATCACATCCTTACTGAACTTACGTATGCTGCGGGCGGTTGAAATACCATCCATATTTTCCATCTCGATATCAAGGAAGATAATATCGTAGTCTTTGCCTTCTTCAAAGCTCTTTACCAGTGGAAGACCGTCATAGAAAATATCGATATCGGCGCGTATGCCGCTGTTAAGGCATTCATTGTTAACCTGAGATTCCAGCCATCCGGCCAGTTTTACGTCGTCGTCGCATATGGCTATTTTTAACATATCCTATCTCCTTCAAGTTATTATCATTATGTAATGGTTAATTTTGTAGGATGGGTATGTGTTTACTTGAGGGCTTAATCGTTTTCGATGCCTTCCTACGTAGTATATCACATTTTGACATGCTTTTGAAAACGCGTGTTGCATAATGGGGTGAGAAAATGTTTTAATGTAGAGTAGATGGGATGTATAGAAAATGTATAGGTGGTGGGGATATGATATGGAATTTTTGGATTGCAGTAGAGGTATTTCTTGCTTTTTTGCATATATTGATACTGCAAAAATTTATGCAGATCTTTCTCGGGAATAAGAACAATAAATTTTTAGGCAAATGCCTGATGGTCTTATTCATGCTTTTCACGTTTTTTACCAATCACTATAATGAGGTCCTAAGTCCGTGGCTTATGGTGAGCGGAAACATCCTGTTTATTGTCGCTGTGGGCTTGGCGTCATATGATGCTTCATTTAAAAGATGCGCTTTTTTCGCTTTTATTATGTGCACTATGGGAATGCTGTTTGAAGCGGCAACCATAATCATTATGACGACAATAGGGATAGACATGGACAGTATCTATAAAACCGGAAGCTTTGTTTCCGAATCTCTTATGTTGATCGTAGAAATAGTCATTAAAAACACCAAAAAGGACAGAAGATTCAGGGATGTTCCACTGAGACAATATTCAATAATTCTGATAATTCCGATCATAAGCGTCTTTATTATGAATTGGATATTTCTTATAGCATCAAGACAGCCGATATATTCTGATTTTGCGATAATATCGGGTTGTTTCTTTTTGCTCATGAATTATATTATTTTCGAGGTATACGACCAGATCAGTCTGGACGCTGAGCTGAAATCAGAGAACAGGCTCTATTGTAAGCAGCTTGAGCTTTGCTCTGTGCAGGCAAGCGATCAGGAGAATTTTTATTCCGAGATCCGCAGGACCAGACATGATATGAAAAATCATCTCACCGGCCTTTTTGAGATGATAAAGCAAGGCCATAACAATGAAGCGTGCGAATATATCGAAAGGCTTCTAAAAGACGGAATAAATGTAGATGCGGAGGAAATATCGCGAAGCGGAAATATTATCATTGATTCCCTTATCAATCATAAATATAAGATAGCCAAGAAAAACGGGATTGATTTTGACGCTACGGTATTTGTTCCCGCCAAGCTTGAATTCAGAAGCGACCACCTTGTTATCATACTGGGAAATCTTTTGGAAAATGCCCTGGAAGCATGCTATAAGGTGGCACAGGATATAAGATATATCAAAGTCGAAATATCGTATGAAAAGGGTATTCTTCATATCTGTATTAAGAACAGCTGTATAAGCGAAAAGAGAAGAGGAAGCGACGGGGCTTATTTTACTACCAAAGAAGATAAGGAAAACCACGGAATAGGCCTGTCTTCCGTAAAGAAAGCAGTTAAGTATTACGACGGCGAAGTGAAGATAAAAGACAATATCGAAGACTTCACGGTAGTCGCAATTCTATATGGAATTCATTAAAAATTACATAAAAATCCGTATTTTTTACAACATGAAAATATGGCCTCCGAAAACGTTTATAATGGGTTTTAGCTCGAGCGAAGGAGGTACATATGGCGGGTTACAAAGATGTCTTCGAGAGGATCGAGGTCAAATATCTTTTGGACGACATGCAATATGTAGCACTGAGAAAACGACTTGAAGGTATGGCTAGGGTAGATAGTTACGGTAAGACGGCTATCCTGAATATCTATTTTGATACTCCGGATTTTGCTCTTATCGAAAACTCTCTTGATAAGCCTATCTACAAGGAAAAGCTCAGATTGCGTTCATATGGCGTAGCCACAGACGACACCAATTCTTTTATTGAGATCAAGAAAAAGTATAAAGGGGTTGTCTACAAAAGAAGGATCTCAATGCCTTATTCGGAAGCAATTGATTATCTTGTAAAAGGTAAAGAGCTTGAGAATCAATCGCAGATATCTACTGAGATTGATTATATGAGGAAGCACTATGGGGAATTAGTGCCTGCGATGGCGATTTCTTATGACAGGATCGCAATGGAGGGGATTAATGATCCGGATCTTCGGATCACATTTGATACTAACATCAGATGGAGAACGGACAAATTATCGTTAAAAGAGGGGAATGTGGGCAAGGATATTCTAGAGCCCGGACAGCATCTTATGGAACTTAAGATCGCTGGAGCGATGTCCGTAGAACTTGCAAGGATTTTGGATGAGCTAAATATTCGAAAGACTTCATTTTCTAAGTATGGAAGAGGTTATATCGATTACAAGAGCGGCAACGAGCCCAGATTTGTGGCTATGAGCACCGCCGTATAAAAACTGAATATCGGCAATACTATAATAAAAGACAGAAGGAAAAAAACAATGACAGCAGACTATATATTTGGGTCCATTATGACAAACGGGATGGTTACGGGGGTTACCTTCCTGGTTTCTACTTTTGCATCACTTGCTATCGGTATTTTTATAGCATTTATGTATACACTTAAGAACAGCTATTCAAAGAGCTTTTTCGTTACGTTATCACTGCTACCTGCGATCGTGCAGATCATTATCATGTTGGTTAACGGTAACCTTGGAGTCGGAGTAGCTGTTGCCGGAGCTTTCTCTCTGGTTAAGTTTCGTTCGGCACCGGGAGCCGGCAAAGAGATAACAAGTATTTTTCTTGCTATGGCATCGGGCCTTGCAACAGGTATGGGATACATTGGTATTGCCGTTATCTTTGTTGTGATCCTTTCACTTGTGACTGTGATTCTCAACAGTCTCCATATCGGAGAGAACGAGAAGCTGCTTAAAATCACAATTCCGGAAGGATTGGATTTTGAAGGTATTTTTGATGATATACTTGCAAAGTACACTACCAGATCTGAATTACAGGAAGTTCGTACCTACGGAATGGGAAGTTTATATAGATTGAGCTACAAGATCATCATGCAATCAGGTGCTTCCACCAAGAGCATGATAGATGAGATGCGCGTAAGAAACGGCAATCTCGAGATCAGCTGTTCCCGTACCGTGGCTATTAAAACAGAAGAACTGTAATATAAGGAGGTGATCTTGCAATGAGGGAAAAGAATGTATTGGCTAAGGGGCTCGAAAAATTATCCAGAAAGACATTGAAGGTTAATAGTGAGAAGCGCTGCTACATGTATTTACATCAGCCGCGTGAGCCTAAGGGCATCAAAAACTTCCTATTATCAAAATAAATAACAATGAACAATAAACATATACGCTTCGGCGCCCTGCCATATGCAGGGCGTCGAAGTGTTTTTATGTGTACGTAAAAAACTATATGAAATGAATTATATGTATTGAATGGAATAAGTAAGCGTGATAACATATTAATAAATTGTTACATGTTTATAATAAATGGAAAGAGGTGGAGGAATGTCTGAGAATAAAGTATTTATGGATACTAAAATCTTCACGAATATTGTGAATGATATAAAACACTCTACATCCGAATGTGTTTTGGATGAGTCTCCGCTTAAGTCGGTAAAGGTTTGGCAATATACGGATGTCGGACTTAAAATGGAAAAAATATTAAAGAAAGTTTACAAATCATCAAAAGAGTACAGAAAAGAAGCTTCTGGATCTTTACCTAGAGCTTTTTTGACGCTTAGAGACGGTATGATCCGTGTTGATGAAGTTGCAAGTAAGAGTCTTAAAGTTGAAATGAACAAATAATGGGGAAAAAATAATGAGCAGCATAGATGAACTTAATGATCGCATTCAAGAGCTTAAGGATAGAAGAGATGCGCTTTACGACAAGATTAGCGAACTTGAGGATGCATATGATTATGTATCCGAAAGAAAAACGAATATAGAAAACAACGTTTATAAGCCTGCTTGTGCTTATGACATGACAAGAAACGGAGAGTGGCTTGGGGAACGCGAAAGAGATGGCGAGGATTATCGGAATGAGATAGACACCAGAACCTCTGAAGGCCTAAATGAGACCGCGCAGCTACTTGAGGATATATTACAGCTCATAGAAAATATCAAAGAAGAAATAAGACGCATTGAAGAAGAGATAGATGAGCTAAGAGCTAAGAGAGATTCACTTATAGAAGCAAGTCAACCGGCACAAGGGGAGTAATTAAATAATGGGAAAGAGATACGATTCAGAGAAAGTAAACGATTTTATCACTGATCTTGATGACAGTGTAAGAATATACACCAGTAAATCTGATATAGCAGACACCGCCTATGGAAGGTATATAGATAATACTACTTACATAGGTCTAGCGGCCGATGCTTCCAAGAAATTCATAAAGGATGTGCAGGTCGAGTTTAGTACTCGCGAGCACGACATACAGAAAAGACTCATACAACTGTATGTTGCAATAGATGAGCATTTCAAAAAGACGGTCGATGGGTCTCCCGTTGCGCGCATTGATACTGATCAGATAAAAATAATCAAAAATTTTTTCCATGAACTAAAAGAAATACTTAATCCTAATTCCGTTGAGATAGAAGGAAAGGCAGAATATTTAAAAGAAGCCTTTAAAGAGTTCGGTAGTGTAACCATACCTAGCTATCATAAAGCAAGAAACGTATATAAAGAATTTTCCGGTAGTGGGGAGTTTCTTGATAAGCTCGTTAAGAAAGTAGAGGATTTTGATCTGGAAGCCTGCGCGATGGTAGACAGGTCAGGACTTGAACAATATATAGAACAGTATATACAGACAGTTGTGGAAGAAGCAGCGCTACTAGATCAGATGGAGACTTTTGAGCCTGAGATGAAGGAAAGCATTCTTAGCCTCATAGCAACTAAGGTCGGCGGTGCCCTTAAGGAGCTAAAAGATTTTACAGCTAAAAATGCAACTGTCGGGGTCATGAATGCACCTATTGTGGCGGGCCTTAAGAAGTATCTTTTGGGCTGTGCTTCGGGCTGTCAGTCATTATTTTCGGATCCCGTCAATGTCAATAATGGTAACTATATAAATGACAGAGAAGATCTGAATATCACCGGAATATATCCCATATCTCTAAGAAGATTTTATAATGCGCAGAGTAAAGAGTGCGGCTTTTTCGGCATTGGCTGGATGAGCCTTTTTGACATGCATCTTTCTAAAGAAAACGATAGTGCAGATGCGAATATAAGGATTGTCTTTTCTGACGGACATGAGGGAATCTATCAAAAGATAAACGAAACTTCTCATATAGAGACAGATCTGTCTGAAATTAAAGAAACAGAGTATATAGAAATTCATGGTCAGAGCGGAAGACTTATTGAATCAGAAGATCAGTACAGACTATTGCAGGATGACGGATCATATACGAAGTTTGATAAAGACGGAAAGTTATCATCCTTTGGTAATTCAGTATCAGAGCTTGCAAGGATAGAGTATGAAGAAGGGCTCCCTGTAGGTATCCGCGCCGGATTTAAATTTATCGCGCTTGATCTTGATGAAAACGGACTTATCACATGCGCATCTGATAATACGGGAAGAAACGTTAAGTATGAATATATAAAAATTAACGGAGAGTTTCTGCTTACAAACGTCACCTATCCCGATGGAACTAAGAGAAGATACGGATATGACGATAACGGCATCATAAATGAAGTCGATAATCCTCGAGGAATAACCTTCCTAAAAAATGAGTATGACGATAGAGACCGAGTTGTTAAGCAGAGCTTCCCTGACGGAGGCGTAGTTTCTTTTGATTATGATGACGAGAAGCTTATAACCACGATTACAGAGCAAAACGGCCTTAAGACAGAATATCTTAATGATGAATATGGCCGCCATATAGGAACAAGATATCCGGAGCAGAATATATCTGAGTCATTTACTTATGATGAAAAGAACAGGAAGACTTCTGTTACCGATAAGAGAGGCTATACGACCAAGTTTAGCTATGATAACAGAGGCCATCTTACAAAGGTGATCGATGCAAAAGGTAATATTACAAATATCACTTATAATGCACAAGGAAAGCCAATAGTTGTAAAGGGGCCTGACGGCGGTACATATAAGTATTCTTATGATGAGCATGGTCAGCTGGTAAGCGTTATCAACCCTCTTATGGAAGAAAACAGGCTCTATTATAACGAGATAGGGCAGGTAGAGAGGATAGAGGACGCAGAAGGGGCATCTACGCACCTTGATTATGATGACAATAACGATATCTGCTATGTAAAAGACGATAAGGGGATAGAGACGTTCTATGAAAGAGATGAGCTTGGAAGAGTCATCTCTACAAGTAATGCCCTTGGTGCTAAAACATGCTATGAGTATGATCTTATGGATAGAATTATCAAGGTAACTGATCCTATCGGAAACGAGACAAGATACTCATACAATAACTCAGGAAAGCTTATAAAGGTCGAGAACCCTGACAATACCGCTAAGACTTGGGAATATAACAACATTGGAAAGCCTTGTGAATATACCGATGAAGCCGGAAGAAAGACAAGGATAACCTATAACAAGGTGTGGGATGAAGAGACAGTCAAGCTTCCGAATGGCGGAACTATAAGATATGAGTATGATCTTTTAAAGAGACTTGTTAAAGTAATCGATCCTGAGTACAGGAGCACTTCATACGACTATGATGAAAATGACAACGTGATAGCGCAGTACAATGGCGATATAAAGATTAAGAATCTTTCTTATGACGCGCTGGGAAATATTATCCAAGAGACTGATGCACTTGGAAATGCCAAGAGTTATGAGTATGACGCGAATAATAATCTTATCGCAGTCACAGATGCTCTGGGCAATAAGTATACAAGGGAAGTGGACCCTCTTGGAAGAGTTACCAAAGAAACTGATGCTCTCGGTAACAGTACAATTTACACATATACAAAGCTTGGCGATATAGAGAGCATAACAGATGCCGCAGGAAGAATAAGAAGATTTGAATATATAAGCGGAAGCCTCAGTGCGATCTATTTCTGTGACAGACTTGAGCAGAAATTATCTTACGATAAACTCGGAAGAGTGATATCACGAACCTTTGCTGACGGATACAAGATTGATTACAGCTATGATGTTCTTGACAGGATACAAAGTGTAGAGGGATCTGATGGCCGCAGCGTATCGTATGAGTACGATTTGATGGGAAGAGCCACAAAGGTTTCTGATGGTAAGAATACAACCCTCTATACATATACACCTACAGGCCGCCTTAAGAGCGTTGTTGACGCCCTTGGTAACGAGACAGCCTATACTTATGATGCTCTGGATAACCTAAAGAGCATACACAGAGAAGAAGGCCGCATAAGCGATGAAGAAAGAAACGGAGATATCTTCCCTACAGTTGGAAAAGACGGTCATGTCACTATATATGATTATGACCTTTCGGGACAGCTTACATCAGTCACAGATGCACTCGGTCAGAAAGAGCTTTTTAAATACGATCAGTACGGAAGGCTTGTGACAAAGACTGATAGGGATAACTATGCGACTACATATGAGTATGATAAGACCGGCACGGTAACAAAGGTTAATTACTCAGATGGAAGAACAGTGGCGTTTTCTTATAACGAACTACGCCAGCTAAATAAGATAAATGACTGGCTGGGTGAAACGATACTTGAGAATGATATTCTGGGACGAATCACAAAGGTCACAGACTATCTGAACAGGACCGTAGCTTATGAATACGGAGCTACAGGTGAAAAGACAAAGCTCACATATCCTGATGGAAGAGTGGTTTCTTATAACTATGATGAAAAACATCAGCTTAAGAGCGTTATTGGAAATGGTGAAGAGACAACCTATGCTTATGATGAGCTTGGGCGTCTTTCTCAAAAGAGGTTTGCAAATGGCATAACACAAGGATACACATACCTTCCGGGCGGAAACCTTGAATCCATGATCAGTTCGGATAAGGAAGGCGTTCTTGATAAGTACTTCTACTCTTATGATAATACAGGACTTATAAATGGAATTGAAAGAAACAGAAGAGGGTTGGACGCTGTATCCGGAAGATATGAGTACACTTATGATCCTATAGGACGCCTTACAAGCTCAACGCTTAACGGACAGCGTAAGGCTTTATATGAATATGATGCCTTTGGAAACAGAAAGAGTCTGACTGAAAATGATACTAAGACATCTTACTCATATGATGTTCTCGACAGGCTTACGGAAGCTAAGGAACTTACTAACTCTCAGACTAACATAAAGACTTACGACTATGATAACAGAGGAAATCAGACAAAAGAATTCGTAAACGGTCTCCTGCAGAAGACCTTTACTTTTGATGCTACGAATATGCTCTCAAAGGTTGTTGATACAACTAAGGGAGAGCTTACAAATCAATATAACGGTCTTGGCTTTAGAGTATCGTCAACAAGACCTGAGGAGAGAATAGAATATCTCTGCGATCTTTCAAGAGAGTATTATAACCTTCTTGAAAGGACCGTAAATGGTGAAAAAGAGAGCTTTGTCTATGACAACAACGTTATTTCAATGTCCAAGAAAGGTAATAACTACTATTACCTTCAGGATGAACTTGGCTCTCCTATGTATATGACCGGAACGGACGGCATTGTATCATCATATGCTTTTGATGACTTTGGAAGGAATATAGATCCGTTTACAGGAAAGCAGAAGAAACACGCATATGCAACAAACGGAAATATTATTCAGCCGTTTGTGTTCACCGGTTATCAGGAGGATGATATCTCAGGACTAAAGTTTGCTCAAGCGAGATACTATAGCCCTGACGCAGGAAGGTTCCAATCAGAAGATAACGTAAAGGGATTTGTGGAAAGCCCGTTCACGCTAAATCATTATGGCTATTGTTGGGGAAATCCAATTGTACTTATCGATTTAGATGGTAATATGCCAAAATGGCTTGAAGGTATATTTGCACATATAGCCATTGAATCAGATATTACTGTAAGGTATAGTTCTTCCGATAATACGGTGCATACAAATGTATTTATAGAAGGTGGAGGTGCAGGAAGAACAAAGACAGGAAATGGTTTAGCTGATGTTGTTATGAAATCCAAAAATATTTATAGTGTTTACGAAATAAAGCCGGAATCGCAAAACCCGGCTACTAACACGGTTTCTACTACGAATGGACTGACTTTGGGTGAAATCCAATTAGCAGGTTATGTCAAAGGAATAAATAATAATATCAGATTAGGAAAGTCAATCGGTAAATTTGGAAGTACAAGCTTAAATGAACTTGCTTTTAATGGTACAAAAATCATCCCTGAAACGGTCGTCTATTCGCCGTTTATAAAAAATTCTGCTATTACATATCATTCTGACGGAAACGGAATGGTATATTATGATGTTGACAAGGTTCCTGAAGAAGAATATAAACATGCGATGGGCATAGTAAAACAAGAATCTGACATAAAGGAAAAAGTATGTAAGGTTGCATCGAGAGTATGCTATGGCACATTCGGTTTAGTTGAGATGGTTGGAGGGATTTCATGTTTTATTCCGAGCTCAGTATTGATACTTGACGATGGAACAGTAGTTGGAGTTTTAGATGATGGTGTTGCGCTTGGATTATATGCAGCAGGAACATATTTATGGTTAGATGGTTTTCACAAAGTCATGAAAGCAATAACAGGATGTGATAATTAATTATTTCAGATTTGAGGTTATTTTATGAATAAAACTAGGGCAATAAAAAAAATAATAGGTAAAGTACTCGATGAAAAGGGATTTAAATATACACGACTAGAAAGCGGGATTATTTGGACGTTTGAAAGAAATGTAGAAAACATCATACAAAAAGTTTATATTCAACAGCATACACGTTTTGATAAAGAATATAAACTTATGATGTGGTCTTCTGCCAAAGGCCAAGGAATGTG
>NZ_RAIQ01000013.1 GCF_003625475.1 Butyrivibrio sp. X503
ACGAGGTTAGATAGGCACAAGGTGTAAGCATGGTAACATGTTCAGCTGATGTGTACTAATAGGTCGAGGGCTTATCCTATATAGGTGTATAGAAATCTGGAAATATTCAGTGTTCGGTTTTGAAGGTACAAAAACCTTTAATTTGGCCCGGTGGCTCAGCTGGTTAGAGCGCCGCCCTGTCACGGCGGAGGTCAGGGGTTCGAACCCCCTTCGGGTCGCTCAATTTCATATTACTGGTTTTATTTTGAACGGGATCTTAGCTCAGCTGGGAGAGCATCTGCCTTACAAGCAGAGGGTCACAGGTTCGAGCCCTGTAGGTCCCATTTTTCTTCTTTACACTATTCGAGTGTAAGCCGATGTGGCTCAATTGGCAGAGCAGCTGATTTGTAATCAGCAGGTTAACGGTTCGAGTCCGCTCATCGGCTCTATATGGATGGCTTCCCGAGTGGCCAAAGGGGACAGACTGTAAATCTGCTGCAAATTGCTTCGGTGGTTCGAATCCACCGCCATCCATTTTTGTGCAGAGCACTTAGCAAGTATGAGTGCGAGCCATGGGTGACCACATGATGTGGAAATCCCAATTTAATAATTCGTACGAGGTGCGGATTTATAATGACGCGGGGTGGAGCAGTCTGGAAGCTCGTCGGGCTCATAACCCGAAGGTCATAGGTTCAAATCCTGTCCCCGCTACTATATGCCTAGATAGCTCAGTTGGTAGAGCAGAGGACTGAAAATCCTCGTGTCGTTGGTTCGATTCCGACTCTAGGCATCTTTTTTATTTTATAAAAGATTTTAGCTACTCAGTGGACAAAATGTTTACTGAGTTTTTTTATGATTTTTATTCTTTTTTATTCGTTCTGTGATAATATGGTTTCATGATAAATCCGATATTATGTTAACGAAACGTATTAGGAATAGATTTTTGAGTTTTATGTGTCTTATAAAAGGTTGAATTATGTATCATTTAGAAAAAGAAGATAAGTTATTATTAAAAACATTACTTGATGTAAGGAGTTATAATCCCGATGATTTTGATCCGGAGCTCCTCAACGAGATAGAGAGTGACAAGACTTATAGAGATCTTCTTTATAAGTATGGCGAAGAAGTTCTTTCTTCTAAGAAGTATCAGGGTCTCAAGAAATACATTCAGCATGGCACTGTGACGGTTTATGAGCATTGTATCCATGTTGCGCTTTTTGCGCTTAAGATCAATCGCACTTTTGGGCTTAAATGTAAGGAACGTGATCTTGTAAGAGGAGCACTTTTACATGATTATTTCTTATATGATTGGCATGATGCCGAAGCGCCGGGCAATATCCACCCTAAGCTTCACGGTTTCTATCATCCCGGAATTGCGCTTAAGAATGCTGTTAAGGACTATCCGCTCACGGAGCGTGAGAAAGATATTATTGCAAAGCACATGTGGCCGCTTACTGTTAAGCTGCCAAGATGCAGAGAGGCGTGGATAGTATGTCTTGCCGATAAATACAGTTCCACTTTGGAAACTCTTAAAATAAGAAAAGGAAAGATCGGAATCAATTATGCATGATTTATATCATGAGCTGATAAAGCTGGCGGAAAGCGATAATTATCCTCTCCATATGCCGGGACATAAGCGAAATAGTATGAGCACCCCATTTGAGGGTGCTTTTCGTTGTGATATAACGGAAATAGACGGATTCGACAATCTTCACGACGAATCAGGTTTGATTCTTGATGCCGAGAGAAGAGCAAATAAGCTCTATGGCGCCAAGGAAACGTTCTTTCTTGTAAACGGTAGCACAAGCGGTGTGTTAAGCGCCGTATCTACTGCGGCTTCGATGGGAGGAACAATACTTGCAGCCAGAGGAAGCCATAAAGCCTTATATCACGCCGCATATATCAGAAATCTTGATATTAAATATCTTCCTTATAAGATAAATACCGAATTAGAAATCCCCGAGGCTTACACCGCGGAGGACATACGTCCTTACCTGTCAAAAGATATTGCGGCTGTATTTATCACTTCTCCGACGTATGAGGGAAAGTGTTCAGATATCGCCGAAATTGCAGCGCTTTGCCAAGAAAAAAATATTCCGCTTATTGTAGATGCGGCTCACGGAGCGCATTTTGGTTTTGGTAGACCATCTGATACCGATAGAAGCGAAAAAACAAGCAAGGACTATGCTTCTATTCCCGAAAGTGCGGCAACTCAGGGAGCTGACATTGTGATCCACAGTGTTCACAAGACTTTGCCGTCCATGACACAGACTGCGCTTATTCATATAAACGGAGAACTCATAGATAGGAATCTTTTAAAAAGATATCTTAGGATCTATCAGTCCAGCAGTCCGTCATATATACTCATGGCTTCTATTGAACAATGCATGGAAGAAATGGAGAAAAACGGAGCGGAATATATAGATAAGCTCCTAGGTTACAGGAATTATTTAGCGGCAGAAACAGCTGCACTTAGAAACATCCGTATCCCCGGACCCGATGAGATAGACGATCCCTGTAAAGTACTGATAACAGACGCATCCGGCACAATGACAGGACAAGAGATATATGATATACTTCGTACGGAATATGCTTTACAGCTTGAAATGGCGGGCACGAGAACAGCTCTTGCCATTATAACCGGAAGCGACACGAAGGAAGGAATAGAAAGGCTAATAGCAGCCTTAAAAGATATAGATACAAAGATAGAAGAGACTAAACAGAGCAATATAGAAAGAAAAAAAGGTAATCTCTTAGAGAATCCGGACAGAGCGGAAGCCATCAAGACCCGCGAAATTCCGCCTTGTAAGATCAAGCTTTCAGAGGCTTGGGATGGAATGTTTGAGGAAATAAGTATAGACAACGCCGAAGGAAGGATCTCTGCGGAGTTTATAAATCTGTATCCGCCGGGAATTCCGATAATTGTTCCGGGGGAAATGTTTACGGAAGAAATAGTTGCTGAGATTAAGAACTGTGATGACAAGAATCTCAATCTTCAAGGTATAATAAATATAGATAAAAAAGTAGGCGCCGAGATCGGCGTTAAGGTTATAGTAGATTTTTAAAGGTAATACGTTAGTTAGAGAGGATAAGTATGAGAAAAACCAAGATTATATGCACTATCGGTCCCGCCAGTGAGAGCGAGGAGAAGCTTCGCGAGATCATGCTCGCAGGCATGAACGTGGCTCGTTTTAATTTCTCACACGGATCACATGAAGAGCATAAAAGAAAGTATGACAGGATAAAGAAGCTTCGCGAGGAACTTGATCTTCCTATTGCTGTTATGCTTGATACAAAAGGCCCTGAGATAAGACTCAAGGACTTTGCAAACGGCAAAGAAGAGCTTGAAGCCGGTCAGAAATTCACACTAACTTCAAGAGACGTTCAGGGAACCAAGGACGAGGTTTCCATTACATACAAAGAGCTTACAAATGACTGCAAAAAAGGAATGACGATTCTTTTGGACGACGGTCTTATTGAGCTTGCGGTTGAAGACGTAACTGACACAGATATAGTATGCACTGTAGTTAACGGCGGACCTATTTCTGATAAAAAAGGCGTTAATGTTCCCGGAGCAGAGCTTACAATGCCATATCTTAGCGCACAGGATAAGAGCGATATCGAGTTTGGCTGCGATCAGGGCTTTGATTTTGTAGCTGCTTCTTTTGTCAGGACAGCGGCTGACGTACTTGCGATCAGAGAGATCTTAAACGCCAAGAACAGCCACATGAAGATCATAGCTAAGATAGAGAGCACTCAGGGAATCAATAATCTCAAGGAAATTCTTAAGGAAGCTGACGGAATCATGGTCGCAAGAGGTGACATGGGTGTCGAGGTTCCTTTTGAGGACGTCCCTGTTATTCAGAAGGACATGATAAAAATGGCTGAGTCGGAAGGAAAGTACGTTATCACAGCGACTCAGATGCTTGATTCCATGATACATCATCCCCGTCCGACAAGAGCCGAGGTTACGGACGTTGCCAACGCTATTTACGACGGAACAACGGCAATCATGCTTTCCGGAGAGACCGCATCGGGTGATTATCCGGTTGAAGCCGTTAAGACAATGGCAAGGATCGCGGAGCGTACAGAGGCCGATATCGACTACGTCGGAAGACTTCGTAAAAGAGATTACGCACCCGGTGATTCAACGACTGCAATTTCACATGCAACCTGTAATATTGCTGCAGAGCTCAATGCAGATGCAATCATTACAGTCACAATGTCAGGATTTACGGCCGCAATGGTTTCAAGATACAAACCCAATTGCCAGATCATCGCATGTACAATTAATCCGACTACATGCAGACAGCTCAACCTTATGTGGGGCGTAACACCGCTTCATATAAGACAGGAAGATACCGCAGACGAACTCTTCAAAGAGGCCGTAAGCTCAGCGAAGCGCTGCGGATACCTTAAGGACGGCGATAAAGTCGTGCTTACAGCGGGAGTTCCTCTCGGAATCCCCGGAAGAACCAATATGATTCGTGTCGAGGAACTTTAATTAATGGGAAAGATATTTCTTTTGATGGGAAAGAGCACATCGGGTAAGGATACGATCTACCGAGAGCTCATTAAAAATGGGGATCTCAAGCTTAATAAAGTAATTCCGTACACAACGCGTCCCATGAGAGACGGCGAGACTGACGGAGTACAGTACTTTTTTAAGGATGAGAACGGATACCTTGAACTCAAAAACGCAGGCAAGATAATTGAAGAGAGGACCTATCATACCAATTACGGTGAGTGGCGATATTTTACCGTGGATGACGGCCAGATTGACCTTGCAAACGGCAATTATCTGATGATAGGCACGCTTGAGTCATACTGCTACATAAGAGATTACTTCGGAAAAGAGAATGTAATACCGCTTCTTATCGATGTTGACGCCAAGATCCGACTCACTAGAGCGATGCACAGAGAAGATAAGCAGGAACACCCAAGATATGACGAGATGTGCAGACGTTTTCTTGCCGATGAAGAGGATTTTGCCGAAGAAAAATTGCAAAATGCAGGCGTGACCAAGGCTTTCAAGAACAACGAAGCCATTGAAACCTGTATTAAAGAAATAACTGAATACATAAATCGAGAAATACGATAAAATATATGTATCAACCCGAACAATAGGAACGAGGTGCGAAGCATGGATATTAAAATAAATAATATCAGCCCGACAACTCAGATTCCCGAGCCCGAACAGGTCAAAGATACGGCCGGGGATTTCAAATTCGTGCTTACAAGTAAGCTTGAAGATACTGGGCTCGCAGAGCGCCTTAACATGATGATGCAGGATATCGTTCAGCAGGGACAGCGTATTTCCAAACGCAATGATATCAAAGACATGCAAAGGTACAGAGTTCTTATCAAGGACTTTTTGAATGAAGTAGTTTCAAGATCACACGAGTTTTCAAGAGAGAACTTCCTCGACAGAAAAGGAAGACACAGAGTTTACGGTATAATCAGACAGGTAGACGATGAGCTTGATGCTCTTGCGCAGGAACTGGTCAAGGATGAAAAAGACAACATAGGCATCCTTGCCAAGATAGGCCAGATAGAAGGTCTTTTGCTTGATATTTTTACATGAGTAGGGAGTGAAGATGGCGGATTTTGCCAATATCATAGATCAAGTTCAGATGAAAGAGCACATGCAGAATGCGCTTTTGACAGACAAGATATCCCACGCATATATCATTTCCGGAGAGAATAACTCGGGAAAAGAGTATATAGCAAGGATATTCGCCAAGGCACTCCAGTGTGAGGACAGGCAGGAAGTCGGCGGATATATTGAAGCCTGCAACAAGTGCCCGTCTTGCATAAAGGCCATGTCCGATTCGCACCCGGATATCATCACGATAACCCACGAGAAGCCCGGAAGTATCGGCGTAGACGACATAAGACTTAAGCTCCGCGACGACGTGGTAATAAAGCCGTACGAGAGCAAACACAAAATATATATCATTCCCGAGGGAGAAAAAATGACGGTCGCAGCTCAGAATGCGCTCCTTAAGACGCTTGAAGAGCCGCCCGCATATATAGTTATCATCATTCTTACAAGTAATATCAATGCATTTCTCCCGACAATCACAAGCAGATGCATAGTTTTGCCTATGAAACCCGCACAGGATGATTCCATAATGAAATATCTTATGGAAGAGTGCCATGTTGTGGACTATAAGGCCATGCTTTGCGCTTCTTTTGCCAGAGGAAACGTAGGAAAAGCGCTTGAGCTTGCATCAAATGAGAGATTTGAGAGCCTTAAGAACAGCACCATTGAGCTGGTTGGCAAGCTTCCGCACCTTGAGATACATGATATGCTCGAAAGAGTCAGAACAATCCTCTCCCCTTCCGAGGAGGAAGAAAAAACTTCCAAGAAGGGAATTGATGACAAAAACCTAGAAGATTTCCTTGATGTACTGTACTTTTTGTTCAGAGACATGCTTGTTTACAAGGCTACGGACAACGAGGAACACTTGATTTTCACAGATAAAATAGCGTATATTAGTAGTGTTACATCAAAATGTAGTTATCAGGATATTGATAAAATCATTAAAATCATGGAGACTGCGAAGAATCGCATTAAATCCAATGTTAATATAGAACTTGCCCTTGAGCTTATGCTTATCGGCATAAAGGAGTATTTATGACAAGAGTAATCGGCGTTAGATTCAGAACTGCCGGAAAGATATATTTCTTTTCACCCGGAAAATATTTGATCAAAAAAGGTGATCACGTAATTGTTGAGACAGCAAGAGGAGTAGAGTACGGAACCGTTGTTTCCGAGCCCAAGGAAATACCCGACGAAGATGTGGTCAAGCCTTTAAAGACCGTTCTTAGAACATCCAGCACCAAGGATGACGAACAGGAAAAAGAAAACCGTAAAAAAGAAAAAGAAGCATTTAAGGTTTGTCTTGAAAAGATCAAAAAGCACAACCTTGAGATGAAACTTATAGATGCGGAGTATACATTCGACAACAACAAGATCCTCTTTTACTTTACTGCCGACGGCAGGATCGATTTCAGAGAGCTGGTAAAAGACCTTGCGGCAGTATTCAAGACAAGGATCGAGCTCAGACAGATCGGTGTAAGAGATGAGACCAAGATAATCGGTGGCTACGGAATCTGCGGAAGACCACTTTGCTGTCATTCATATCTTGCAGACTTCGTTCCCGTTTCGATCAAGATGGCCAAGGAACAGAGCCTTTCACTTAATCCGACCAAGATCTCGGGTGTTTGCGGAAGACTTATGTGCTGTCTCAAGAACGAAGAGGACGTATATGAAGAACTCAACCGCATGATGCCCAGCGTAGGCGATATCTGTACTGCCAATGACGGATATGAAGGCGAGGTATCAAGCGTTAACATCCTTCGTCAGACCATCAAGATCCTTGTTGATATCGACGATGAGAAGGAAGTTCACGAGTACAAGCTTGATGAGATAACCAATATTAAGAAGAAACCTAAGAAAAAGAACAACAATAACAAGAAAAATTCTCAAGACGAAGAAGAAATGAAAGAGCTCGAAAAGCTTGAGAAGATTGAGAAACAGGAAGGAAAGTCAAAGCTTGGGGACAATTGATCTAAAACCCGGTGAAAGACTGGATGAGCTCCAGAGGAACAACTATAGGATAATACAAGATCCGGAGAGATTTTGCTTCGGCATGGATGCAGTTCTTTTGTCCGGATTTGCGACGGCACAGGAAGGAGCCAGAGTACTTGACCTTGGCACCGGAACCGGAATAATCCCGATACTGATGGCGGCTAAGACTAAGGCAAAAGAGCTGATAGGACTTGAGATACAGCCCGAGAGCGCGGACATGGCCGATCGCAGTGTAATCCTAAATGACCTCCAAGAGCGCGTGAAAATAGTTCAAGGTGATATTAAGGAGGCAGAGCATCTATTTGAGGCTGCCTCCTTTGATGTTGTTACGAGTAATCCTCCGTACATGATAGGCGGGCACGGACTTAAAAATCCCGACGCGCCCAAGGCGATCGCAAGGCATGAAGTACTTTGTGACCTCGAGGATGTGATAAAGGCAGCAGCAAAGTGCCTTAAACCCGGAGGAAAGTTCTACATGGTGCACAGACCCTTCAGACTCGCCGAGATCATGGTAATGATGCATGATTACAAGCTTGAGCCAAAGAGGATGAAGCTTGTGTATCCATATGTGGACAAAGAGCCCAACATGGTCCTCATAGAAGGAGCCAGAGGTGGAAGATCAAGACTTACGGTAGAAAAGCCGCTCATCATTTATGATGCGCCCGGCAAATACACACAGGAAATTTACGACATATACGGGTATTAATTATGCAGGGAATGTTATATCTATGCGCGACACCCATAGGAAATCTCGATGATATGACCTTTAGGGTGCTTGAGACATTAAAAAACGTTGACCTGATAGCTGCGGAGGATACCAGAAACAGCATTAAACTCCTAAATCATTTCGATATTCACACAGAGATGACCAGTTATCACGAGTACAACAAATATGATAAAGCTCTTTTCCTTATAGAAAAGATGCAGCAAGGACAGAACGTTGCTCTTATTACGGATGCGGGAACGCCCGCCATATCCGATCCCGGAGAGGTGCTTGTAAGAGAGTGCCAAAAGGCAGGGATCAAAGTGACATCGCTCCCCGGACCGGCGGCTTGTATCACGGCGCTTACGCTCTCCGGACTTTCGACAAGAAGGTTTTGTTTTGAGGGATTTTTACCGGCTCTTGATGATAAGAAAGCAAGGAAAAGAATCCTCGAAGACCTCAAGGATGAGAGCAGAACGATCATATTGTATGAGGCTCCGCATCATTTAAAGGCGGCTCTTGATGACCTATACGAGACTTTGGGAGATCGGAAGATCACTCTTTGCAGGGAACTTACCAAGAAGTTTGAAGATATAACACCGACTACTCTGGAAGGAGCAATCTCTTTTTACAAGGAAAATGACCCGAGAGGGGAGTACGTACTTGTCGTTGAGGGAAAGAGCCTTGAAGAGCAGGACGAGGAAAAGAGACAATCCTGGCAGGAAATGAGCATCGAAGAGCACATGAAATTCTATGAGGATGCGGGTGTTTCGCATAAAGATGCAATGAAAAAAGTTGCGGCGGACAGAGGTGTCGGAAAACGTGAAATTTATCAGGCTTTACTTGATGAAAAGTAACGAGTATGCGCTTGATAAAAATTTGACTTTGTAGTATAAATGAAGTAACGGTCGCAAATTTTGGTTTTTTATACCAAAGATAATATTATAAAGAAAAGAGGTCAATCAGATGGCAGAAATCAATTTAAGTCAGTATGGCATCACAGGAACTACTGAGATAGTTCATAACCCTTCATATGAGATGTTATATGAAGAGGAGAAGAAGCCTGAGCTTACAGGTTATGAGAAAGGTCAGGACACAGAGCTTGGTGCTGTCAACGTTATGACAGGTATCTACACAGGACGTTCTCCTAAAGACAAGTACATCGTTATGGACCAGAATTCTAAGGACACTGTTTGGTGGACATCAGAAGAGTATCCTAACGACAACCACCCTATGACAGAAGAGACATGGGCTAAGGTTAAGGAGATCGCTAAGAACGAGCTTTGCAACAAGAGACTTTTCGTTGTTGACGCTTTCTGCGGCGCTAACAAGGATTCTCGTATGGCAGTTCGTTTCATCGTAGAGGTTGCTTGGCAGGCTCACTTCATTAAGAACATGTTCATTCAGCCTACAGACGCAGAGCTTGCAGACTTCAAGCCTGACTTCGTAGTTTACAACGCTTCACTTGCTAAGGTTGACGATTACAAGGCACTTGGCCTTAACTCTGAGACATGCGTAGCATTCAACATCACAAGCCGTGAGCAGGTTATCATCAACACATGGTACGGCGGAGAGATGAAGAAGGGTATGTTCTCAATGATGAACTACTATCTTCCTCTTAAGGGCATGGCTTCTATGCACTGCTCAGCTAACACAGATATGGAAGGTAAGAACACAGCTATCTTCTTCGGTCTTTCAGGAACAGGTAAGACAACACTTTCAACAGATCCTAAGAGACTCCTCATCGGTGATGACGAGCACGGTTGGGACGACAACGGCGTATTCAACTTCGAAGGTGGTTGCTATGCTAAGGTTATCGGACTTGATAAGGAGTCTGAGCCTGATATCTACAACGCTATCAAGAGAGACGCTCTTCTTGAGAACGTAACTGTAGCAGCAGACGGTAAGATCGATTTCGAGGATAAGAGCGTTACAGAGAACACTCGTGTATCTTATCCTATCAACCACATTGATAACATCGTACAGAAGGTTAACAAGATTTCTGCAGGTCCTGATGCGAAGAACGTTATCTTCCTTTCAGCTGACGCTTTCGGAGTACTTCCTCCTGTATCAATCCTTACACCTGAGCAGACTCAGTACTACTTCCTTTCAGGTTTCACAGCTAAGCTTGCCGGAACAGAGAGAGGAATCACAGAGCCTACACCTACATTCTCAGCTTGCTTCGGACAGGCATTCCTTGAGCTTCATCCTACAAAGTACGCTCAGGAGCTCGTTAAGAAGATGCAGAAGAGCGGAGCTAAGGCTTACCTCGTAAACACAGGATGGAACGGAACAGGTAAGAGAATCTCCATCAAGGATACTCGTGGAATCATCGATGCTATCCTTAACGGTGATGTTAATAAGGCTGAGACTAAGAAGATCCCGATCTTCGATTTCGAAGTTCCTACATCACTTCCCGGAGTTGATCCTGCAATCCTTGATCCCAGAGATACATACGCTGATGCTTCTGAGTGGGAAGCTAAGGCTAAGGATCTTGCACAGAGATTCAACAAGAACTTCAAGAAGTACGAAGGAAACGCAGACGGCAAGGCACTTGTTGCTGCAGGCCCTCAGCTTTAATCTGAAGTTTAAATATCGAATTACCAAGGCGCTGCCGAGATTGTTTTCTCGACAGCGTCTTTTTTTGCGTAAAGAACTTGCCGAGGTACTTTCGAATTTAGTACATATCCCACACGTACAGAACTTGCTATAATATAAGGAAAAAGGGGTAAGCATATGTTATACGGAGGAATAGAAGCGGGCGGAACCAAGATGATCTGCGTTGTCGGAAACGAGAACGGCGAGATCCTTGAAAGGGTTACGATACCGACAAAAAGTCCTGAAGAAACAATTCCCGCAATGATAGATTTCTTTAAGGGAAAAGACATTGCATCGCTCG
Organism: Butyrivibrio sp. X503; assembly: GCF_003625475.1. Lineage (GTDB taxonomy): Bacteria > Bacillota > Clostridia > Lachnospirales > Lachnospiraceae > Butyrivibrio. The sequence goes on from NZ_RAIQ01000013.1 coordinate 11,179, forward strand.
GAATAGCCTGCTTTGGGCCTATAGATCTAAATAAAGAATCCAAAACCTACGGCTTTATCACTTCCACTCCAAAGCTCGAGTGGAGAAATTATGATATTGTCGGAGGTTTCGAAAAAGAGCTCAATATTCCCATAGGCTTTGATACCGATGTAAACGGTTCGCTCCTTGGCGAGATAACCTGGGGATGCGCGCGTGATAAGAAAAACGCACTTTATATCACCATCGGAACAGGCATAGGCGGCGGAGTAATGACAAACGGGCAGCTCCTTCACGGAATGCTGCACCCTGAGCTTGGACATATTAAGCTGCAGCCTGCAGAAGGTGATGCTTATAAAGGAAAATGTCCGTATCATGGAACCTGTTTTGAGGGAATGGCATCCGGCCCTGCGATAGAAGACAGGTGGGGCAAGAAGGCTTTTGACCTAGCAGAAAACGACGAAGTCTGGGAGCTTGAAAGCTATTATATAGCACAGGCAATCTGCGATTTCATAGTTACCCTAAGCCCCGAGATCATCATACTTGGGGGTGGCGTTATGAATCAGGAACAGCTCTTTCCACTTATAAGAAAAAAGACACTTGGGCAGCTCTCGGACTACATAAATACCAAAGAACTTCAGGATATTGATAATTATATAGTTCCCGCTTCACTTGGCGGAGATCAGGGAATTATGGGAGCCGTAAAGCTCGCAATAGAAGCAGCAAAAGAGGCAGGGATAGACATATAAAGCACCGCTCAAACGTGCTATAATGCTTATATGCGCACGAAAAAACATACACTTAGAAATAAGATAATAATATGGGCACTTGGTTTTGCACTGATACTCGCGCTTTTAGTAGCTGCGGCTAGTTTCAGCCTTTCTTTTCGCTACCTTAAAAAGAATCAGCAGCAGGCTGCCCTTACCAATATACAGCTCCTTGGAAATGAGATTGACGACGAGATTCGCGCTGCCATGACATTTGCCAACTGGGTCTGCCTCGACAGCACCCTCGGGGGCTATCTTCTTAATGTAGAGAATTATTATGCCACGAACGAACAGGCCGGAAGAAAACTCTCTGTCACGACATGGGATCACCTCAATAACGAATACAATATTGTGGGAGTAAGAGATATAGTAAACAGGATTATTGTATCTACTCCCAGCGGAGATCAGTATCTTCAGTCGTTGTCAGGCGGAGATACTCAGAGTGTTGCCGATACCGCACACAAGATAATGGAATCGGAATACTTTTCCGATCTGATAAGTACTCGTGGTTATACCTGGATCGGACCGATAATCAATCCTCTTATGAACAGCGGAAATGACGAGGTCATACCTGTATTTAAGACTGTTCAGAGCCCCTCTTCATACGAGACAATCGGCTGGATCTACATGGACATTCCCGAAAGCCGGATAACTTCTAAACTAAAGAGCTTTAATCTTGAGGATGATGAAGCTCTTTTTATCACCTTCAGCGGTGGAAACACCTTTAAATTTGACGGGGAGAACCTGATTCGTGCCGATAAACAAGGCGAAGTTATCTCGTATGTTATGCCATCCTGCGATTGGGAGATATCGTATCTGCCTTCTGAGAAAGCGCTCCGAAACAGAATGAAATACTATGGGCTTGTTATCTTCATGATCGTACAGATCATTGTCCTTGCCGGAGCACTGCTGACATTTCTTCTTCACAGAACGATAACGAAGCCTGTTTTGCAGATTGTAGACAGACTCGATCTAATAGGCGCAGGAGACTTTTCAAGAGATGAAAAGATAGAGTGGGACAATGAGCTTGGTGATATCGGAAAGGGAATAAATAACCTTGCCGAGAACGTATCCGCACTCATGGAAAAAAGACTTCTCGACGAGAAAGCCAAACAGGATCTGGAATACAGAGTACTTCAATCCCAGATAAATCCGCACTTTCTTTATAATACACTGAACACCATCAAATGGATGGCGACAATTCAAGGCTCCGACGGAATCGCGGACATGTCGACCGCGCTTTCGAGACTTATGAAGAACATTGCAAAAGGCACGGAGAACCTCATCACACTAAGAGATGAATTTGCGCTCGTCGATGACTATTTTACCATCATGAAATACAGGTACGGCGGAACGATATCGCTGGATTACATCACGGATGACGAGAGCCTCCTTGATAAAAAGATAAACAGATTTTCGCTTCAGCCTATCGTGGAGAACGCGATATTCCACGGAATCGAACCAAAGGGAAACTCTGGAAAGATTGTCATTCATACATTAAAAAAAGGCGACAAGCTTCTGATCGAAGTAACCGATAATGGTGTAGGAATGAGTGATGAAGCGATTGAAAGCGTACTTAACGGAGAGAGCAAAACATCCACCGAATTCTTTAAACAGGTGGGAACCTACAACGTTAACCAAAGGATCAAATACACCTTCGGTGAAGAGTACGGAATAGAGATAACCAGTAAGCTCGGGGAATACACGACAATGAGATTTGTTCTTCCCCTGGACTACGAAGAAGATAAAAAGTAACCATCGTTTCGAAGGAGACTCGATAAATGTACAGATTACTGATAGTGGACGATGAGCCACTTGTACAGATAGGATTAAAAACAATGCTTTCCAAAGAGCATTCGGACGACATCGAAGTGATCGCGACGGCGGCCAACGGCAAGGAAGCATGGGAAATAATAGAAAAAGAAAAGCCCGATATTGTCATAGCGGACATAAGAATGCCCGTCATGACAGGACTTGAGCTGCTTCAGAAATCCAATGAGAAATTCGGCAACGTGCCCGCCTTTATCATTCTCTCGGCGTACGAAGAATTCGATATGGCAAGAGAGGCGCTCTCCTGGGATGCGGTGGACTATCTCGTTAAGATCGAGCTTACACCAAAGACGCTCGGAGTGGCACTTTCCAAGGCGATAAAGAGAATAGAAAATTCGAATCCCGCGCCTCAGAGATTGGAAATGAGCGCAGGAACAGGATCTTCGCTTGATGACCTCAGACAGAAATTCCTTCTAAGGCTCATTTTTAACAGCTCGCATCTTAGTGATGAAGACATGAAAAAAGAAGCAACCGAGCTCGGAGTCGATCTCGAAAAAAAGAAATTTACCGTAGTGTACGGAGAGATTGCAGTGGAGAGCCCGAATGCGGAAGTCGTGCCCGAGACACTGGATATTTACACATCAAGCCTTAGCATGGCAAAAGAAATATTATCCAAGCATCACAACTTAAGCCGCGTTGTATCGGTCGATCTAAGGCACTTTGTAGTTGTCTTCTTTTTCCCTGAAGATACGGATACATTGATCGCCATGGATGAGATCACGGATGCGCTTGATAACGCAAGAACAATGATCACGGGCTATTTTAAGAGTACGATTACTTTCGGCGTCGGCTCTGCTGTCACAAAGACTAAGGATATCGCGGTCTCCTGTGACGAAGCGCTGACAGCGCTTGCTTCTTCCGATGAAGAAAATCCGATCAGCCGCTTTGATCAGATAGTCGGAAACAACCGAAGATCCGGTAAGGACAAGCTCATACAGACGATTCAGGAATACATAGACGACAACCTAAGCGGAAAGGTTCAGCTCAATGAAGTTGCGGAAGCGTTCGGACTTTCGCCCGCGTACCTCTCTGTCCTGTTTAAAAAGACGATGGAGACCGGTTTTTCCGAATATGTATATACCAAGAAGATTGAGAAAGCCAAAGAGATGCTTCTTTCGGGGGACATGAAGATCTATGAGGTTGCCGATGCTCTTGGCTTTGAATCGGCATATTATTTTTCAAAAGTATTTAAGAAAGTAGACGGACACAGTCCGCGCGATTATATCAGAAGCAAGATCGATATTTAAACAAGCAATTATGGGGAACTTATAGAGGGTGGAGGCAAAAACATGAGAAACAAAAGCTTAGGGTTATTGCTTACGGTTTCACTGATAATTCTTGAGATAACGGGATGCGCCGGCAAGGCAGATACTTCCGAAAGCGCAGCGCAGCATAACTCTTCATCGGAACAGACAAACGAAGCTTCCGACAAGGGTAACCTTACGCTTAAATGGGCGCTCTGGGATGCGTCAAATTCGGAATATTACAAGGCTTTGGCAGATGCATATACCAAGAAAAATCCCAAAATAAAAATTGAAATGGTCGATCTTGGATCGGCGGATTACAGCACGGCTCTCGGAACACAGCTCGCAAACAGTGACGCGGTCTATGACGTTGTTACGGTAAAAGACGTTCCGGGCTATGTGACACTTGTAAATAAAGGCGTTCTCGAACCACTCGAAGAATATATAAAAGCCGACGGCGTCGATCTTACGTGCTACAGCGGAGTGACGGACCAGCTTAAGATGAACGACAGGCTCTATGAGATGCCCTTCCGTTCTGATATATGGGTGATCTATTATAATAAGGATATTTTTGACAAGGCAGGTGTCCCCTATCCCACCAACGATATGACTTGGGACGATTACGACAAGCTGTGCAGAAAAGTTACGGGGACATTTGATGGGAAAAAGGTATACGGCGCCCACTATCACACCTGGAGATCCACGGTGCAGCTTAACGGGATACTGGACGGAAAGAGCACTATAGTAGACGGAAATTACGAGTTTACCAAGCCATATTACGAGATGGTCCTTTCACAGCAAAAAGACAAAGTGTGTATGGACTACGCCACACTCAAAACGCGCGGTCTCCATTATTCCGCCGCGTTTGCGCAGGGCGACGTTGCGACCATGAATATGGGTTCATGGTTTATTGCTACACTTATTAATAAGATAAAAGAGGGAGAGTATACGGATTGTGCCAACTGGGGAATAGTTAAGTATCCTCATGCTAAAGGCGTAGAGCCCGGCTCGACTCTTTCTACCATAACCGCACTTGCGATTCCAAAGGCAGCAGCCAATAAAGATGCAGCCTGGGATTTCGTTAAATTTGTAAGCGGGGAAGAAGGTGCCAAGATAATGGCCCGAACAGGAAACATCCCCGCAATGACCAACGAAACAATCGTTGAACTCATAGCGGGGATGGATGGTTTTCCAAGTGATGAAGCTTCCAAAGAAGCTCTTTTTACAAGTCATACATATCTCGAAATGCCTGCAATCGACAAATCCTCCGAGATTGAAGCGGTTCTGAACAAACAGCACGACCGCATCATGAATGAAGAAGTCGATATTGATACCGCGATCAAAGCAATGAACGAAGGCGTGCAGGCTATAATCGATTAGCGCTTTTTCTCGTGATCAAGAGAAGCCTTAACAAATCCCGAGAAAAGAGGATGAGGTCTGTTGGGACGAGACTTAAGCTCCGGATGAGCCTGCGTTGCCATGTGGAAATCGTTGGAAGGAAGCTCGATCATCTCAACGATCCTTCCGTCGGGTGACATACCGCAAAGCTTCATGCCGTTTGAAACAAGTACGTTTCTGTAGTCGTTGTTAACCTCATATCTGTGACGGTGACGCTCTGTGATATCTGTTGAACCAAAGAGCTCAAACGCCTTGGAATCCTTATCAAGTACGCAAGGATAAGAACCGAGACGAAGTGTTCCGCCAATATCCTCAACCCCATTCTGATCGGGTAAAAGAGCTATCATAGGATGTGTTGTGTTGGGATCAAACTCAATTGAATGAGCATCCTTATATCCGATAACGTTTCTTGCAAACTCAATGATCGCAAGCTGCATACCAAGGCAAAGACCAAGGTAAGGAACATTGTTCTCGCGGGCATACTTGATGGCGTGGATCATACCTTCGATACCGCGGTCGCCGAAACCACCGGGAACAAGGATACCGTCAACATCCGAAAGAATGGAAGCAACATTCTCTTCCGTAACTTCTTCTGAATCTACCCATTTAATATCAACAGCAGTCTGATTGGAAATACCGCCGTGCTTAAGAGCTTCGACAACACTGATGTAAGCATCGTGAAGCTGAGTGTATTTACCGACAAGTGCGATCTTAACCTCATGACTTAATGAGTAAAGAGTATCAACCATTGCTTTCCAATCCGTAAGATCGGGCTCGGGACATTCAAGGTTCAGACACTCGCATGCAACGTGAGCCAAACGCTCTTTTTCCATAGCAAGAGGAGCCTCGTAGAGGTACTCAAGATCAAGGTTCTGAAGAACGTGATTGCTCGGTACGTTACAGAAAAGAGCTATCTTGTCCTTGGTATCCTGGTCAAGAGCGATCTCGGAACGACATACGATAACGTCGGGCTGAAGACCCATTCCCTGCATAGTCTTAACAGCTGACTGTGTGGGCTTGGTCTTGATCTCCTGAGAAACTCGGAGGTAAGGAATAAGTGAAACGAGGATGAGCATTGCATTCTCACGCCCTACTTCATGCTGGAACTGTCTGATCGCCTCAAGGAAGGGCTGGCTCTCGATATCTCCGACTGTTCCGCCTACTTCTATAATTGCGATATGTGTCTCATCATCAGTGAAGTTTCTGTAAAACTTACTCTTAATCTCGTTGGTAATGTGCGGGATAACCTGTACGGTGCGTCCGCCGTAGTCGCCGCGACGCTCCTTCTGAAGAACTGACCAGTAAATCTTACCGGTTGTAACGTTGGAATTTTTATCAAGATTCTCGTCAATAAATCTTTCGTAGTGACCAAGGTCGAGGTCAGTCTCTGTGCCGTCTTCGGTTACGAAAACCTCACCGTGCTGAACGGGGTTCATCGTTCCGGGGTCGATGTTGATATAGGGGTCAAACTTCTGCATGGTTACCTTGTAGCCACGAGCCTTCAACAATCTTCCCAGTGAAGCGGCGGTGATTCCCTTACCGAGTCCTGATACGACACCACCTGTCACAAAAATATACTTTACAGCCATTTCTTAACTTCCTCCTGATTTCTTGACGAGACAATATTTATATATAAAAACAAGTTATTATTATATAGATATAACGGTTGAAAATCTAGATGCTAATCCAAATTATTTAATAAAACTTTTAGGTTCTACAATTGAAATATCAAATTGTACACTATACAATACATAGTATAGCATATTAATATAAGGAATAAATATAATGGACAACAATCAAAATCAGAGAAATAATAATCCGCTTGGGGGCGGATCCAATTCACCGAGAAGACAGAATATAATTCTTCTATTGGTGGCAGCTCTTGTCACGATGGTCTGCATGTCCTACTTCCTCAGGGCATTCTCAGATAATACCAACAAAGAGATAACCTACAATGAATTTATTCAAATGGTTGATGACGGTAAGGTCGAGAAGATCGTCATTGATTATGACAAGATAGACATTTATCCCAAGGAATCCAAGGACAATGATAAGCTTGGCGCGGGATATTCATACTGGACAGGCAATTCAACCGTTACTTACTACACAGGTAAGGCAGAGGAAGACAGCATCCTGACAGACAGAATGCTCAAGGCCGGAGTAGAAGTAAGCAGCAAAGTACCCGACAATTCCGGAGTAATACTTTCCGTGATACTGCAGTACGTTGTGCCGATCCTGCTTATGTGGTTCCTTCTTTCCATGATTTTCAAGAAAATGGGAAAAGGCGGCGGGCCGCTCAGCGTAGGAAAGAGCAACGCGAAAGTTTACGTACAGAAAGAAACAGGCGTGACGTTCAAGGACGTTGCAGGTGAGGATGAGGCAAAAGAGTCTTTGGTAGAGGTCGTGGATTTCCTCCATAACCCTTCCAAGTACGTCAAGATCGGAGCGAAGCTCCCCAAAGGTGCGCTCCTTGTTGGCCCTCCCGGAACAGGTAAGACACTTCTTGCCAAGGCAGTTGCCGGAGAAGCGCAGGTTCCCTTCTATTCACTTGCAGGTTCCGATTTCATCGAGCTATATGTCGGTGTCGGAGCAAGCCGTGTGAGAGACCTCTTTAGCGAAGCAAGCAAGAATGCACCTTGTATCATATTTATAGATGAGATAGATGCGATCGGTCGTAGCCGAGACAGCAAGTACGGCGGAGGTAACGAAGAGCGTGAGCAGACACTCAACCAGCTCCTTTCCGAGATGGACGGATTTGATTCATCCAAGGGTGTGCTCATCCTGGGAGCTACCAACAGACCCGAGATTCTCGACAAAGCGCTCCTTAGACCCGGTCGTTTCGACAGAAGAATCATTGTTGACAGACCCGATCTTAAAGGAAGAGAAGAGATCCTTAAGGTTCATTCCAAAGATGTCAAGATGGACGAGACGGTTGATCTTAAGGCAATGGCACTTGCTACAAGTGGTCTTGTGGGTTCAGATCTTGCCAACATGATCAACGAAGGTGCCATCAATGCAGTTAAGGCCGGAAGAGAATGCGTTAATCAACAGGATCTTATGGAAGCCTTGGAGCAGGTAATTGCAGGAAAAGAGAAAAAGGATAAGATTCTCAGCAAGGAAGAGCGAAAGATTGTTTCTTATCATGAAGTCGGACATGCGATCACAAGCGCAGTTCTTGACGGCGCCGAGCCGGTTCAGAAGATTACAATTGTTCCGAGAACAAAGGGATCACTTGGATATGTGCTTCCGGTTCCCGAAGACGAGACCTTCCTTCATACCAAACAAGAAATCCTTGATGAGATCACGGTTCTACTTGCAGGAAGAGCTTCGGAAGAAGTTATTTTTAATACAGTAACCGATGGCGCGTTCAGTGATATTGAGAAGGCGACAGCCAAGGCCAGAAGCATGATCACAATGCTTGGTATGAGTGACAGATTCGGACTTATGCAGCTTGAATCCATTCAGAATCAGTACCTTGATGGAAACAGAGTTCTTCAGTGTAGTGACGAAACAGCAACTCTTGTTGATGAAGAAGTTAAGAATCTTCTTGCGCAGTGCTATGAAAGAGCTAAGAAGATCATCAGTGAGCACCTTGATACCATGGATAAGATCGCTGAGTTCCTTATCGAGAAAGAGACTATCACAGGCGCAGAGTTCATGAAGATCTACCGCGAAGCGGAGAATATTCCCGAACCTACGGAAGAAGAGAAGGAAGCAAACAGGAGCAAGAGACTCTATGCGACCAGACCCGAATCCGCAAGAGTCGGAGAGAACGTTCCGGTTAAGCAGAAAGAAGAAGCGAAAAACGAACAAGCTCCTTCCGAACAGCCCAAAACCGAGACAACTGCGGAACCCGAAGAGGAAAAAAAGGAGCAAACAGGCGAGAATACTGACAATGATCAGGATCAATCTGTTACAACGGGCGGACTATTTTCGCATGTTCCCGATAATTTCAAAAAATAATATCCGCGATGTAATAAAAGCGGAAAGTCACACTATGGTTTAGATTTAAAAACCCCTAAAGAAGACTTTTTACAGTCTGCTTTAGGGGTTTTTCGTGGTTTTCCGGGTGGACGAGGAAAAACTTAACAATTAACCCAAACGGTCAAAATATGTAACAACAATAATCACATTAACACATAACAAATATGGCCTAACAAAATAATTTTAATTATTTTGTTAAAAACTGTTGCATCCGATGTCAAATGTGTCTATAATGTTAATTACCGATAAGTTTAGAGGGGAACTAATCGGCATTTTTGATAGTTAAAAACAGTTTTTCCGTATTTTTTGTTGGAGGAGAGTGCATGAAAAAGAATAACTTATTGTCTCACGTACTAAAAAGACTCGTTCCGGTCTTTTTAGCTCTCACATTTCTAATTAACACAATGGAGTCTAACCTTGTGTACGCCGGTGAACCCGACGATGTCACAATCGAAGAACCCACAGAAGAACCCGCAGAAGAACCCGAAGTCGACGAGGAAACTGCCGAGCAGCCTGAGGATACCGAAGAGGTTTCAAATGACAATGCTCAGCCTGCAGGAGACGACGTTCAGCCCGCAGCAGATGCTCAGCCTGCGACTGACAATCTCGGAGACGGTGAAGGCCAGCCCGCAGACGGTGAGCCCGTAGACGGACAGCCTGCAGAAGGCGAGCCCAAAGAAGGCGGCGAAGAAGTAGCGCTTGATGAGAATGGTAATCCCATTGAAGAGGCTGCTCCGGAAGGCTTTGGCTTAAAAATGTTCAATAATGCAAAGCTCATTAAAGGCACACCAATCGAAGGCCTTGAGGAAGATGAAGAGGATGACGAAGAGGATGACGAAGAGGAGAACAAAGTCATCATTTCTTTTGATGTCTCCGATCCGGAGAATGACAAATCCGACTTTGAACTCTTTGAGGGAAGATATAATCCCAGAGATAACGACAGGTATTATCCCGGAGGTGGGGAATATACTACTACGGATGTAAACGAAGAAGATGACAAACTTACGGCAAGAGCTTCTTTTTATTATGACATAGACGAGTGGTATGAGGTTACCGACGTTACGTGCGATGGAGCTGACGTTACACATAATCCTGATTCGTCATACGAAAAAATAGTATGTGAATTCAATGATCTTAACGAAGGTGAAAATAGCTACACACTTAAGATCACGGTTAAGAAGAAAGATGAAGCGGCTCCGACAATAACAGATATAACGGTTGGTAGCGAGACAGTACATACCTATACATGCAACGAGACAGGACTTACAGCTTATTCAACAAATAATTCGGAATTAAGTGTAACCGCTAAGGTTACCGATGATAAATCAGGTATTGATTCAGTATATATTGTAGCAAGTTATGATGGTGAGGACGAGGAGTTCGAGATGTATTCCGGTGCAGAGAATACATATACATGGAATCCCGGACATCATGGAAATTATATATTAAAGAAGATTGTAGCAAAAGACCGCGCAGGCAACGAACAGGAAGCTGCAGAATTTTCTCCTAAAGCATTATGCTACTACGAAGCAGGAGAAGAAGATAATCTTGAAGTAACTCTTCAAACAGGAAATGGTGAATCAAAGGATGAAGAGTGGCATTCAGAGGTAGAAAATGGCCAGTTATTAATTAATGTTGACGGAAGAACTTCCAGAAAGATTCAGTCCATTACAGTAACGGGAATTGATGGCAATGTAACAGCACAGTCTGAATTAAGACACACGAAGTTTGAGATAGATCAAAACATTCCGCTTCCGACGAATAAAGAAGGTAAAACAGAATATAAAGTCAGCGTTCTGTTTTACGGAGATACAGAAGCAAAAGAGTTAGATACCAAGACTGCTTGGGTCGATAATACGGCTCCTTCTGCAAAAATTATTATTGAGCCGGATGATGGCATTCAAGGAAGCCGTGACTGGCATGGAAATCACAGCTATAACGAAAATGTTGACATGCTTATCAAAGTCCCTGCAAAGTGTGACGGTGAAGCAGATGGTAAGGATGTAAGCGGATTCTATAAGATTGTTTACATGGTAGAAACATCAAAGGATGAGAGTCCTCAATTTTTCGAAAAAAACATTCACGAGAGAGACAGAAGAAAGAGTGATGAAGAATACATTGTATTCAGTCATACATTAACGGCAGAAGAAGGTGAAGAGATAAGCTATACAATCCGTATAGTTAGCATTTCGGATGCAGCCGGAAACACCGCAGACGATTCACAACAAATAGAAGGCACAGCCAATGTCGACAAGGGGGCGCCTCAGATCGTCTATACATCAAGCGGAAAAAAGAGAGAGGTCGGAGATTATAAATTCTATTCAGGTGAGCTCTCAGGAACAGTAACAGTTACCGATAGGCAGCTTGATAAAGAGTCTATCGATTTTACTCCTAACGGCGATGAAAAAGAGGAAGGGTATACATACCTTACGCCTAAACTCAGCAAAAACGATAAAGACGGTCAGGTAACCTATGACTTTAGTACAAGTGAAGATGGTGAGTATATCGTAAAAACATATGCGAAGGATACAACCTATCCAACGCCTCACGAAACTACCGCTTTCTTCAAATACTTAATTCTCGATAACACAGCTCCTGATATTGAGATCTCTTATGACAAGTCAGAACCTTCAGATGGAGGAGACACTTTCTACAATTCAAATGTAGGAGTGACTGTTAAGATTGACGACAAGTGGCTCGATGAAGAGAAGTCAGTTGTTAGAATTAAGAAAGTAGATCAGTACGGTGCCGAAACAGACCTTGGTCCTTTAAGCGATTTCAGTGGTGACCTTGGAGATAAGGAGCATACGCTCTCATTCACGACAGACGGCGACGGAGTTTATAACGTTTATGTTGAAGCATATGATATGTCGGGCAATCATTCCGAGAAGACAGGAGCAAAGTTTACTGTTGACGCAACCATTCCTGAAGTAGAGATCACTTTTGATAAGAACGATCCTATGAACGGAAAGTACTACAACGAGACAAGAACAGCAACTGTAACAGTTACTGACTTCACATTCTCAGAGGAATCGGCAGGACTTAAGGTAGAGGAAAAATACGGCACGGCAGAAATCGGCGGATGGACTCAGACAGGACCTTTCACATACACAAGTACAGTAACGTTTGAAAAAGACGGCCAGTACGAGATTTCTTGTCAGAGTGAAGATAAAGCTCACAACAAATCGGAAGAAAAATCCGAGCCCGAATTTGTCATTGATAAGACAGCGCCCGTAATACAGATTAATTACAACGCTGCACCTGCAGCCAACGGCAACTTCTACAAAGATACAAGAATAGCATCTGTAAACATCAAAGAGATGTCTTTTGACGATAAGCTTGTAGAGGTCACAACACAGCCTCTTAGCGATGTGGGAGCACTTCCTGCAGTAGGCGGTTTCAGTTCATCGGATGATCAGAACATCGCAAGCATTACCTTTGATGAGGACGGAACTTACGGATACGTAATTAACTGTACCGACCTTGCAGGTAACAAGGCAGAGAACTATATTTCCGATGTGTTTATCATAGACAAGACTGTTCCTGAAGTAACCTTCTCAGGCGTAGAGAACATGTCAGCCAACAACTCGGAAGTAGCACCCAGCGTAAAGTACGGTGATAAGTACATTGATATCGAGAAATCAAATGTTGTTCTTATAGGTGCAAACAACGGCGTGGTAACAGTAGAGAACAGCGTTACACCTACAGAGGATGGATTTATCGTGAACTACAGCGACTTTGCGCATGATAAGTCGATGGACGATAAATACACTCTTAAAGCAAACGTGTACGACATGGCCGGAAACGCAGCTGAAGAAGAACTTGTTTTCTCAGTAAATCGTCACGGATCTGTATTTGTTATATCTGCAGGTACAAAGACTTTAAATGAAATGTATTACACCAACGAGCCGCAGGACGTTGTTATTGAAGAGATAAATATTGACACCATCGTAGAGAAAAAAATAGATATATCCAAAGATGGCGAGATTATAACTCTCGAAAGCGGAAAGAACTACAATGTTAGTCATAGCGGTGATGCCGGTTCTTGGAACACATATACATATACGATTAAAAGGGATAATTTCCAAAGAGATGGACTTTACGCAGTATCAATCTTTACTAAAGATGAAGCAACCAATGTTCAAGACAATAAGTCCAGAGATGCGGAGGTCAGCTTTGCGATCGACATGACGTCACCAAGTATTGTAACTGCAGGCGTTGAAGAGAACACTCATTATAAAGAAAAAGCTCATAGCTTTAATTTTGATACTAACGACAACATGGGTGTAGAAAGTCTTATCGTATATCTGGATGGAAAAGCAGTTAAGACATACGATCAGCTTGCAATCGACAGTGGTGAGGACATGAGCCTTACTCTCAATGAATCAAATGAGGCACAGACAATTACCATGATCGCCGAAGATTATGCCGGCAACAGAGAGATTAAGGTTATCGCAGGAGTATTGGTAACAAGTGCAGACGTTCAAGGCTCCGGTGGCGATGACAAAATTGATCCCACACCGGTTCCCAAGCCGTTCATCCTCCAGCGAGTACTCTTCATCATTCTCGCAGGCGCATCGGTTGTAACTGTTTCGGGAGCAAGTGTATTGCTTTATAGAAGAAAGATTAGATAAGATAAAAAATTATTAAAAAATGTTTTGCGGATGTGCAACATAATTGAAATTCGAGTTGTGTTAATAATATAAGGCAGCAGAAAGAAAAGAGTTAGCTGGAGAGAGCAATGAAGAAACTATTTAAACTTTTGCCAATTGCATTAGCGTTTTTGATCGCAACAAGTCCGATGACTATTTACGCAGCAGAGGAAAAATCCGAAGCTGCAACAAGCGGAAGCTCGGAGGATATGGCGAGCATTGATCTTTCAGCAGAACAAACAGACTATCCCGAAGGAAACGAAGAGGAGACCGAAGAAGAACAATATGCAGTTTCGACAGTAGAAAATGCTGTGGACGCCGGAAACGGTGTAGTCCAGATAAACTGCGTATACAAAGATGATGATGGCAACAGTCACATCATCAAAGGATCGACCGGCTTCATTGTCGGAACAACAGGGGACAATGCCAAGCAGTATCTTATAACCAGTAAGCAAGGAATTGTGGCTGACAAAGATACTAGAAAAGCAGCAATCAGAAGCTTTGGTGTCAGCAAGGCTGATTTAAAAGACAAAGTCGACAATGTATCATACGAAGTCGTAGTAACAAAAGATATGTCGATAGATTGCTCATTGTATCAACAAAGCGACGAGCTGGATCTTGCGGTATTTTCACTCAGCGAGAATCTTGCAAACAGAAAACCGCTTTCGATATATACATCGGATGACGGATATACAAATGATCTGCCATATAAAACAACAGATCGTGTACATTCCATAGGATTTCCGGATGCAATAAGCTATGATGCGAATCCTGCTAAATATGACAAAGAGGATGTCATCATATCATCAGGAAAGATTAACAATATTCACAGCTTAAATGATGTATATGTTATCACTCATGATGCGGAAGTAGGTGCAAATAACTGTGGCGGACCGCTCGTAAATGAAAGCGGCGATGTTGTTGGAATGAACGTCCTCAAAAAGGACGGACAATACTCCGTAGCAATTGACTCGACAGAGATTGTCGATGTTCTGGATGCATTCGGAATTGAATACAACAAACTCACGCCCGGAACGATTAAACCGGCTATAGAGGCATCGACCGAAACTTCAGTAATTATTATACCACCCGCGCCACCGGAACCGGGACCGGCTCCGACACCTAAGTGGTTGATCGCGGTTATCATAGCAGTTTGTGTGCTTTTGGTAGCGATTATTGTAGCGGTAGTATTTCTTCTTGCCGGTAAAAAAGTAGTTCACACCGAAGAAGAAAAACAAAAAATTGCACAACAAAAAGCAGAGAAAAAGGCAGAGAAGGAAGCAAAGAAGGCTAAGAAAAACGAGATAGAAAGACCGTTCCCCAAAGTTCCGTCAGGAAACATTAACACTAACCAGAGCGGCGGAACCGGAATGGAGACCAATATGCTTTCAAAAGAAGATGACTCAAGTACAACACTTCTTTCTGAAGGACCAATCATCAACAAGGGACAGAGTGGTTCGGTTAAAGGAGGAACACTTATCAGAAAGAAGACCGGTGACAACATTCTTCTTTGCAAAGCAGAAACAACCATCGGAAAAGATTCACTTCATGTTGATTATTGCATACGCGATAACAGCGCAATTAGCAGAGTACATGCAGCATTTACCGTTAATTCGCAGGGAGTATGCATAGTAGATAAAAATTCTACGAACGGTACGTTTGTAAATGGAACTAAGCTCGGGGCTAATGAGTCCAGGATGCTTAATAAAGGGGACATAATAAGACTGGCAAATGAGGAATTCGAGTATAGAAAGTAATACACTCAGATACAAACTCATAGTGTATGGAAACAAACTATATAAAGAAACGATCATTCCCGAAGATGTTGAAACAATTGTGATAGGAACGTGCAAGGAAGCACAGATCCGTTTGCCCGAAGGATTCTTTTCGGACGACTTTAAAGTCACATTGCAGAAGCAGGCAAAAAGCTACGTTATGGTATGCCAGTCCGGAAATTATATTCTCAATGCCAACGGCAGTAAAGAATATATGCATGATTTTTCGCCGGGCGACAGGGTGAGTATTTGTTATGAAGAAACAGATATAGTTGCCATCCGATTGAATTTTTCATTGGATTTCGGAGCCGCCCAAGAAGATTATGCGCTTCGCATAGAAACCGGAGAAACATCGGTAATTACCATAGGCGGAGAAAACTGCGATATCAAGATAAATAACTCGGATATCAAAGATGAGAAATGTGTCATAAGAAAAGACGGAGACGGGTATCTGGTAGATACTTCAGATCTTAAATATGGCGCTGAGATCAATGGCATCACTTACAAAGGAAATGCTTTACGACTTAAAAACAAGCAGTTTTTGACAGTATACGGAATATCATTTTACGCAATAGACGGAGAGCTTTGCACCGTATCCGACGGAACTGTGGAGACCAACCTAAAGGCTTATATAATCAAGGAACAGAACAACCAGTTCAAGTATCCTGAGTTTATCAAGAATGTACGACTTCAGTATTTACAGCCGGAAGAGCGAATAAATGTTATTCCGCCTAAAGCTGAAGCACAGCAGCAATCGATTTTGTCACTTATAACCATGTTCCCGATGCTCATCATGATGTTCATGATGATGGCGATGAGAAGTAGGATGTATGGCGGCGGATCCGGCGGAAACGCATATATGATAATGTATGGACTTATGTACGGATGTACAGCCGGAATGTCGATCGTTATGTTCTTTGTAAATAGAAAAAAAGTCAAAGAGCAGAACAAGAGAAGGGTTGAGGTATATAACGAATACATAAGGAAAAAAGACGATGAGATAAAAAAAGAACGTGAAGAAGAACGCGTTATTGCTCAAAAGATGAACATCCTTCCTGAAGAGATGGTTAATCAGATTCAGAATTTTGATGCAAGACTTTTTGAAAAAGCCAGGGATCATAAAGATTTTTTGGATGTTCCCATTGGTCTTGGAAAAGTAAAAGCAATAAACCAGGTTGCATTCAGAGAGCAGGAAGAGTTGGATACGACAGATCCGCTAATGGAGTATCCCAAGGAGCTTCATGATAAGTATGAGACGATGGAAAACATGCCCATAGCTCTTCATCTAAAAAATGTCAACGCGATAGGTTTTGTAGGAGAGCGTCCCAAGCTTCTTAGTCTGGTTCGCAATATGATGCTTACCTTGGCAGGACAGCACTTCTTCAATGACGTGAAGTTTTACCTTCTTATGCATGAGGAAGATGTACAGGATTTTAGCTGGACCAGATGGCTTCAGAACCTGTCAGACAGAGGTGTCAGAAATATCATGTACGATACCGAGAGTAAAAAGATCGTACTTGATAAGATGTATAACGAATTATCCGCGAAAGAAAACTCCGGTAATTCGAGTTCAACGGAAAGAAAAAATGGGGAATCTGTTCACTATATTGTATTTGCATATAGGTCTAAAGAATTAATCGAACATCCCATTACCAATTATATAAAAAGAGCTAAGGATCTAGGATTTACATTTTTGTTCTTTGATGAACATAAAGAACTTCTTCATGAAGCGTGTGATGAGCTCGTTTATCTTGACAGTGACGGAAACCGAGGATTTATCCAAGAGGCAGCAGATGCAGTCAAGATGCAAGGCTTCGAATATCCTGAGCTTACACTAAAGCAGGCGGCAGATGCAGCTATTAAGCTTGCATGTGTTCATATAAATGAGATCAGCTTGGAAAGCACCTTGACAAAGAATATATCATATTTCCAGCTCTACAACATCTTGACACCCTATGATCTTAGAGTGGGTGAAAGATGGGCATCCGCCAAGATCTTTGATGGAATGGCGGTTCCTATAGGAGTAGATGCTTCGGGTAGCAAAGTGTGCCTGGATATACATGAGAAAGGTCACGGACCTCACGGTCTTGTAGCCGGAACGACAGGTGCCGGAAAATCAGAGCTTCTTCAAACTTATGTATTATCAATGTGTACAAATTTTCATCCGTATGAAGTCGGATTTATTATCATCGACTTTAAGGGTGGTGGAATGGCCAACCAGTTTAAAAAGCTTCCACACCTTAACGGAGCAATTACAAACATTGACGGTAAGCAGGTTAACCGTTCGCTTATGTCTATAAAAGCGGAACTGATGAAGAGGCAGAGATTATTTGCCGAAGCTGAAGTCAATGCAATAGATAATTACATTGACCTCTATAAAAAAGGCGAAGTAAAAATTCCGCTTCCGCATCTCATTCTTATTGTCGACGAGTTCGCCGAGCTCAAAGCTGATCAGCCTGAATTCATGCAAGAGCTTATAAGCGCGGCTCGTATAGGTCGAAGCTTGGGAGTACATCTCATACTTGCGACGCAAAAGCCTGCCGGTGTAGTAAACGATCAGATCTGGAGCAACTCAAGATTTAAGCTCTGCCTTAAAGTGCAAGACAGGAGTGATTCAAACGAAGTACTTAAATCCCCGCTTGCCGCAGAGATCAGAGAACCCGGTCGATGTTATCTTGAAGTCGGCAACAACGAGATATTCCAGCTCCTCCAATCCGCTTACAGCGGAGCTCCTGCGGGAGTCGGAGTTGTTGATCAGAAAAGTAAATATGATCTGGCAATGGTAAATCTCGTCGGTAAAAGGAGAGTCTTTTATCATCAGGAGCCGGAAAAAGAGGATGCAACATTAACGCAATTGGATGCGGTTGTTGATTATATAGCCGAGCATTGTGCAAATAACGGAATAGAAAAGTTATCACCTATCTGTTTGCCGCCTCTTGAAGAAAACATAGTTTATAAGAGTAAGGATGAAAGCGTCAAGGATACAGATGTCATAGTTCCGATAGGAATATATGACGATCCGGAAAACCAGGCGCAGGAAGTAATTTCTCTTAACCTTACCAAAGAGAATACATTTGTTATCGGATCTGCTCTTAGTGGAAAGACTAATCTTATTCAGACTATCGTAAGAGGAATTACGGATAACTATGGCGCAGATGAAGTATCGATCTACATCATTGATTTTGCATCCATGATTCTTAGAAATTTTTCGTCACTTGCCTATGTGGGCGGTGTTGTGACAATTAAAGATGATACAATGCTGCGACAATTGTTTTCTATAATTGACTCAATTATAGATGAAAGACAGAAGCTGTTTGCAGACATGGGACTTAGTTCATTCTCGTCATATAGGGAAGCGGGATATAAAGAACTGCCACAGATTATCGTGGTTATGGAAAATTATTCCGCGCTAAGATCGGTCTACGAGGATTATGAAGAGGGATTCCTTAATCTTTGTCAGGATGGTCTGGCAGTTGGTATATCTGTGATAGTTACCAATCCAACTTCTTCCGGAATAGGCTTTAAACTGCTTACTAATTTCGGAAGGAAAATAGCTTATTACTGTAATGATTCAGGTCAATACGGAAATATATTTGACAGATGCAGGTTAGAACCTGATGAAGTTGCAGGAAGAGCAATAACAACAATAGATGGCCAGATAAGAGAGTTTCAGACGTATC
This sequence comes from Butyrivibrio sp. X503, assembly GCF_003625475.1. GTDB lineage: Bacteria > Bacillota > Clostridia > Lachnospirales > Lachnospiraceae > Butyrivibrio. The sequence continues at coordinate 30,485 of NZ_RAIQ01000013.1, forward strand.
TGTCATTCGATGCAAAGAAAGAAATTGAGAAAATCGATAAGATCAAGGAATTTGTCAAAGAGACTAATGCCAAGTGTGGAAACAATCATGCTTACAGAATCCCGACTATTCCCGAAGACGTTACCGAAAAATATCTGGAGGAAACATACGGAAGTCAGCTTGAGCACATTAAAGAATATGAGATACCCATTGGTATCAACTATTCGACAATCGAGCCTGAATATTTGTATTTGATGAAATCAACTCTATTCTCAATTATGGGAAGAGAGGAAACCGGAAGATTTGAGTTTATCAAGTCTATGCTAGAGAGGCTTAACAAATACAATGATACAGCTCCCATTAAATTATATGTAGTAGACAGCGTTTCCAGAGAACTGGCATTTGCGCAGGAACTCGATATAACAGTTAGATACACGATATCTGCAAATACGGTTTGCGAATATATCAGAGAAATATCAGAGGAACTTGGAAGAAGATATGATGAAATGGAAGAAGATCCGGATTCATTAGCCAAAGAACCGATGCTGATGCTTATTATAAATTCGCAGTTGTCCGCAGATATGATTTTGAAAGACGCTGAAGCTTTTCAGAGGTATGAGGTTATTGTCAGCAAGCTTAGAGGTTATCGGGCTTGTATTGTGCACTCCAATCTTGAGAATATTGCTATTAGTTTCAAATCCGGAGAGATACTTAAACAGATTTCGCAAGAAGCAACGCATATCATGTTTGAAAATGCAGGCTTCATAAAACCTGTTGAGTTACCTATCTCCTTTGTGAAAAAGAATAGCAAGAAGCTTGAGAAGACAGATGCATTTTACATAGAAACAGGCGTAATAAATAAGATCAAAACTATTACGTCATAACAAAAATAAATAAAAGGAAAAGGAGAAAAACGAATGAGTAATGTAATGGGCACTGATGGTGTTAGCTCTGCAGTAACAGGAGCAGTAGCAGGAGCAGTAGCAGGCGTAGTTGGTATTAATGACAGCGTCTTAGCTTCTGTTGCGGACAACATGAAATTAAAGCACAATGGCTTGTTGGAGTTGATCGAGGAGGCAAAGGCTAAGAGAGCGCAAGCCCAAGCAAGTGTAACAGGTCCGGAGCTGGAGCAGATTGATTTATTGATTCGAGATATGGAGGAAAAAGCTGGTTTAGTTGCTGATAATATAGCTATGACACATAACCACATTCTTTCAACTCGAGGTGGATTTGCACAACTTGGAAAAACTAACTGCAATATTATACGTGAATGCTACGAAGGCGCTACTACAGGTGGAACACTGGCATAAAAGGAGGAAAAGACATGAGTTTAATGGATCATATGATCGATGTAAATGGAGTTAATCAGTTAGGTGGAGAATTTTATGATCTTGGAGAGAGATATAAGACCCTCTTAGATCAGGTTGATGCTGAAGCCGAAAGGGCAAGCACAGAGGGAATGGTAGGCGATAATCAGTTGAAATTCCACTCTGTAACATCAACGATAAGCCCTACTATGATAAAGCAGGCAATGAAAGTAATGGGATTTGGTGAAGGTGCTAAGAAGATGGCAACAAATACTGTTAACACCGATAAAGAGCTTGCTTCAAATTATAATGTGAAGTCATGATCAACTGTTTGTAAGTCCGGGCGTTTTGTCCGGACTTACAAAAACTTATAGGAGGAAAGCTATGTCAGATTATGAAATGGATAACTATGATGCAGCTGCGGAAGAAGAAAGACGAAGAGAAGAGAGACGAGCTGCAATAAGAGCTGCTATAGCTGCTCTCAGAGCAAAAATAAACAGACTCAGAGAATTTCTTGACGCGTTGCTTGGAAAGCAAGAAGCAAGTAGCGGCGAAGTACATGAACCCGAGACGGAATATGATCTTACGGTTTCGGAAGATATTGCGCATTGGACAGGTAGTCGTGAACAACGCGGAGAAGGCAAGCAAGGTAGTACCGGAGGAGATGTAGGATTTTTTGAGTCGGGAATAAGTCAGGTTATAGCACAGATAGAAAGATTGATAGCGAGATATGAAGAGGAAATTTCAGCGCTTGAAAGCGAACTGGCATCAATCTGATAAATATACGGGACTAAAAAATGGACGATAAGGCGATTGTGATCTTTAAGATAAACCAGAATGAAATCGGTATTGATATAGAGATACCGCTAAACATAACTGCTAATGAACTTATATTTGGGTTAAATAAAGGCTTTAATCTGGGAATAAATATGGACGATCCCACGCAATGCTACCTAAGGATGGAGAATCCGATAGGATTTCTAAGAGGAGACACCATGCTTAATGAATATGGGATAAGAAACGGATCGGTAATATATGTGGAGTAATTGATGAAAACTTTATTGTTTATCAGCTTTGATGAGGAATATGTAGTAAGCGTATTGGGAACCCTCGCAAGAAAAATATCCGAAGAGTATCAGCTGGATATCATAACAGACAAAGATTACCTTACCAGCTTTTTTGAGAAGCAACATAAGATAGATACTTTGATCATTGATGAAAAAATTCAGATAGATATTCCGTCTAACCAAGCGGTAGGACGATTATATGTTGTAACTGAGACGGATGCTATTGGCGCATATCTTATAAGCAAGTATGCGGGAGCACAAGGTATTCTTAAAATCTTGGGATCGGGTTACAAAAGGCGCAGCAGAGGTTCCGTTAACAACGGCAAGACAAGAGTGCATGACATAGTAAGTATTGACGATACCGGGATTAAAACAATCGCAGCACTAACCATTGCCGGACAACTTGTGAAGTTTGGAAGAAAAGTATTATATCTGTCTGCGGATAACCTTCAGGATTTTAGTTATGTTATGAAAGAAAAAGATGCTTTTTCTCAAGAGGAAGAGGCACTTATTTTAAATGCCGTGTCCAAAGGGATAACAGGCGATTTTTCTAAACTGGTAAAGAATGAAAACTTTGATTATATACCGCAGTTCAAACATCTTTTGTCATCGTACGGAATGTCTTCTGCTACAGTTTTTCAGCTTGCGGAAATAATAAAAGGATTGGAAATATACGATGAGATAGTGATCGATCACCCCTATGGTTTTAACGCTGACAGTATTACAAGACTTGAGAACAGTAAGAGTGTGATCATTATAACGGATAATAAAGAGAGCTCCGACAGGAAACTGAAAAAGCTTCTTGAAAATACAAGAGAGGTAGGAGAGAACAGCCTTATAATATACCATTCTGATGATGCAGCTGATGAAGTTCATTCGATGTACGGAGTGAATATCTGTGAAAAGATAAAAGATATTTCGGGCGGTATTGAAGAATTAATTGAAAACAAAATACTAAGAGATACAGCAGAGGCGATTTTGTAAAAACAGAGGATACAGATATGAAGAAGAAGTATTTTAAAAATCATGTATTATATGAGATTTCGGAAGGAGACCGTGTCTCCAATCTTGGAATAAAATCTGTGCTTCGTCAAAAAGAATACATGTTGCCTATACGAGAGATTACTTACAACGGAAAATACAGCATTATTTGTGCTACAGACAATCTGGTGAAGGAGGCACCAACAAGTATCAATATTTCCAAAACGGCGATACTTATAAAGTCTCTTTCGGAGCTTTTACGTGTGTGTAGCGAGAGTGCTTTTTTAGATAATACATATATAGATCTATCTGATGATACGATTTTTTTTGACAGACAGGAAAATGTGTATCGATTTCCGCTTATACCTATTGACAATGCAGGAGAGCTTCCTGACAGAAAAAAATGGGGAGACCGTTTAAAAGCATTTTTGCTTGCAGGCATGGCGGAAAACAATCAGAATAGATCTCTTTTACAATTTAAGGAAGGTTTGGAGGAAACGGATGATATTGTTGCATATGTAATTGAGAAAGCGCCATTGATAACGATAGACGGGCTCAAAAGTGAAGCTGATGAAAACAGTATTGAGCTTGTATATGATGGAACATATGGAGCTTTTACTCTTTTTATATGCAAGGATGAGTTTGTTATCGGTCAGGCGGATGACTGCGACGGTGTATTACGCATGAATCCGACAATATCAAGACATCACTGCAAGATCAGGCACACAATGGACGGATGGTATGTTGCCGATCTGGGAAGCAGTAATGGAACGGCAGTAGATGATATACGACTTAATTCGAATCAGTTTATGCAGATTCATAACGGTGATAGGATGCGAATATCGGATATGGAGTTTATGATTCAGATTGGATAAGTGACGATACGGAAAGCAAAGATTACCGGAAAAACTAAACATAAAACGTTTATAACAAGGAGAATAAAAGATGGGATTCAACGACGGAAAATTTTACGATGCCAAACTGTCAATGGATTATTACGATGCGTTGAA
>NZ_RAIQ01000014.1 GCF_003625475.1 Butyrivibrio sp. X503
ACGAGGTTAGATAGGCACAAGGTGTAAGCATGGTAACATGTTCAGCTGATGTGTACTAATAGGTCGAGGGCTTATCCTATATAGGTGTATAGAAATCTGGAAATATTCAGTGTTCGGTTTTGAAGGTACAATAAAGGAAATAATCCTCCTTAGCTCAGTCGGTAGAGCATTCGGCTGTTAACCGAAGTGTCGTTGGTTCGAGTCCGACAGGGGGAGCTAAAAAGTGAAGACTGTAACTGCGGTCTTAAAATAAGGCTCCGTGGTCAAGCGGTCAAGACATCGCCCTTTCACGGCGGTAACACGAGTTCGATTCTCGTCGGAGTCACTTTTATTTTCAGGAGCTTTAGCTCAGTTGGTTAGAGCAACCGGCTCATAACCGGTCGGTCCCGGGTTCAAGTCCCTGAAGCTCCATTTTTTGTTTTATTACCCAGTTTAATTTTTAAGGGGTCTTAGCTCAGCTGGGAGAGCATCTGCCTTACAAGCAGAGGGTCACAGGTTCGAGCCCTGTAGGCCCCATCCGCGATATGTTTGCGCATATCGCGTATTTTTTATCATTTATCATATGATAGATGCCGGCGTGGCGGAACTGGCAGACGCCCGGGACTTAAAATCCCGTGGGTAGTAATACCCGTACCGGTTCGATCCCGGTCGCCGGCAGTAATGTGATTAGCTGTAAATTTAGAGTATATCTAAGTTTACAGTTTTTTTCTTTGTTTTATGCAAGTGGTCCATCTTGGTCCAAAAGAGGTCCATCCCTTGGCACACCTGCATTTACACCAAATTAATTTCGTGAAATGTTATGCATGATTTATGCATAATCATAATTCGATGCTTAATGCTTTCATGAGCTGATTTTCAATATCGTCTGGTTCTTCTACAGTTTCGTAGATATATTGTTCTGTCATAGCTCTATTAGAATGACCTAAAGTTTTCTGCAAATATTCAGTTTTTACTCCTGCAGCCTTTAGAGTTGATGCAACAGTGAATCGTAATTTATGACTGGATAGATAAGGATGGAAGAGTTAAAGTCAAAAATTGCTTTTTATATATAAACCAATAAACTAACGGCTATGCCGCAGAGAATTCTGAGGCATAGCCGTTATAATTGTTTTGATATGCTTTTTTATATAAATCAAAAAAATTTTTTATTATTATATCATTATGGTGTCGATAATGGTGTCATGATCTTATCACAACGCATATAAACTCTTACTAATTGTTGTGTAGACATATCAATTTGAAAATCATAGAGACGTTTACATCTACGACCGCTAGGAAGAGGATTATTGTCCCATGCTACTACTTGAAAACAATCATCGTCAAAATAGATAGAATCTAAAAGTTTCTCTGGCGGTGCAAGTTCCGGAGGAATTAAGTTTTCAATGCTTGTATAGTCATATCCAGTACCGTTAAAAGGCATTCCTTTAAATATAAAAATATTATCTAAGCATTTTGGGTCATATACTGCGAATGGACGTAAATCAACAAACAATGCATTCTTAACAAGAATAGCACTTTCCTCAGATTGTCCCTCGTCAAAGAAGGCCATTAATTCAGCATATTCTTTACCATTTTTATATACTACTATATACATATCTTCATTTTTAGCAATGAGTGCTGTATCAAATTGAAATTCTTCATCAGATCTTTCTGCAGAAAAACTGTAATACTCGCCATCAACGCCTTGTTTTAATAGGTCAACTACTTCGCCTATAGTCATTGAGCCATCCATTTTTAGAAGAACATCATCTATCTGAACATAAGCATCCTTAAGTGAAGCATTGATGATTTCTTCGCAAGGTTCAAACTGTTTTTCATTGTATGTTGATTTGATATCTTCATCTTCTGAAGCTTCAGATTCATCTTGTTCTCCCTCGTAATTTTCAGTTAGATATTCAAGATCCTCTTCAGAGAATTCATTTACAAATTCATCTGCTTCTTCCGAAGAAAGTCCATTTTCCACCAAAGCATTTTTTACATCTTTTTTTTGATTATTTCCACATGCTATTAGTGTGAAAGATAGCAAGAATACTAATAATGGTGCTATTATTCTTTTCATTTTTAGGTGTCTCCTTTTTCTTAAATGTTGATAAAACAAAAATAGCGATACTACCGCATCGCTATACATTGAGTGCAACTGGCTATCCTTGCGGACCCTATAGCTTTGCGTCATTAGATTTTTCTAATTTTGCCCAGTATATAATTAAACAGAAAAGTATTCATAAGTGTACTTTTTTCTGATTGCGAGATGAATTATAGCATATGGACTTTTAAAAGTCCACATTTATTTTATTCCTTTTGTACTCTAATAAAAGAGGTGAGGGGAATGACTATAGAAGATGCTGTAAGACAAAGAATTATTGGTTTATGTAAAGAAAATGACATAACAATAAATGCACTCGCGACAAAAGCAGGAATGCCCCGCACGACTTTAAAGAATATAATATATGGAACAAGTAGAAATACAGGTATAGTTACAATTAAGTTAGTCTGTGATGCATTAGGGATATCAATAAATGATTTTTTTGATAATGAATTATTCAAGGATTTAGAGCCTGTTAAAGATTAATAATATACATCTTTTTGGCGTAATTGAAATCAATCAAATGGTTCCACAAAGTGGTCCATAAATAGTGGGTGGTCGGCGAAGCTCCTTTCTTAGCGGCTTTGCGGAATCCCCAAAAGTTCGATCCCGGTCGCCGGCATGAAGAGAGAAGCGTAAGTAGATTGCGCTTCTCTTTTTTGTTATATTGGATACTGTGGGATTATGATACAAAAAGAATGTTAGTTTGATTGAGGTAGAAGCTATGGATTTTACAATGAATGAAATGCAGGAAATGCAGAAACAACTTCAAGAAAAGTATAAAGATAAATGGGAACCTATTGGGCCTGAGACTGGGAAGAATAAGCTTCTTTGGATGGTGGGTGAGATTGGCGAAGTTATAGATATTGTGAAGAAAAATGGCGGAAGCAAGGCTTCTACTGATCCTTCACTACGAGAAGACCTTGTTGAAGAAATGGCTGATGTTCTCATGTATTACAATGACGTCATGCTTTGCTATGGTATTTCTGCTGATGAGCTGAAAAAGGCATATTCTGAGAAATTTGAAAAGAATATGAAGCGTTGGTAATTTTTGTTACATATGAGGAGATATGCACTATGGTAAGACTTGAGAAAATAAATGGTAAAAATGTCTGGGATGCTCTGAGGCTTTCTGTACAAGAAGATCAAAGAGAGTTTGTTGCCAGTAATGACGTTAGTATCATAGAAGCTTATACGACTATAACTGCAAATGGTTATGCTTTTCCATTTGGGATATACGATGATGAGCAGCTTGTGGGGTTTCTTATGATTGGTTTTGACAAAGACGATTACTGGGATGATGCACCGGATATCGCGAATGGCAATTACAACCTTTGGAGGCTGATGATAGATCAGAGGTATCAGCATAAAGGATATGGAAGAAAAGCTGTCGAGCTTGCGCTTGAATTTATCAGGACATTTCCCTGTGGAAAGGCGGATTACTGCTGGTTGTCTTATGAGCCTGAGAATGTAGTAGCGAAGGAACTTTATGCATCCTTTGGATTTGAAGAAACAGGCGAAATGGATGGAGAGGAATTGATTGCAACTCTGAAATTATGAATAAAGGGGATGTTTCATTATGTTAGAGTATAAGCTCTTAGAAAATAAGCTTAAGGCTGAAGATTTTATTAGGTTGAAGATTTCTGCAGGTTTTAGAGAAAGACCGACAGAATTTGTCGAAAGAGCGCTTAAGAATAATCTCTATGATGTGGTGGCTCTAGTAGATGATGAAGTAGTTGGAATGGGGCGACTTGTTGGCGATGGAGTTATGTACTGGTATCTTCAGGAGATAGTAGTACTTCCGGAGTATCAAGGCAAAGGAATTGGAACTGCCATAGTAAATAAGCTTTTGGAATATATAGCAGAACACACTGAAAAGGGGAATTTCACAAGCGTTGGTCTTACTGCTGCAGAGGGTAAGGAAGGCTTTTATGAGAGATTCGGATTTTCGAAGAGCCGTGGAATGACTAAATATATAGAATGCTAGAAGTGAGTGTTGACATTATAAGATGATCTTTGCTAGAATCATTTCAATAACATAAGAAAAGCGTTGACGGAAAGAGTAGTTTGTGATGAATCATCCAGAGAGAGTGACACTTGGTGGAAGTCATTTATGAGGATAACAGACGAAAACCATTCCTGAGCTGCAATGCTGAACAACAGTAAGCGTTGCCGTATGCCTGCGTCAAAGGATAGGATTTGTTAGAATCTGAAGTAAAAAGTTAAGGTGGAACCGTGCATAATGCACCCTTAAGATCAGTGGATCTTTTGGGTGCTTTTTTATTTTTTGACACTATTTCTTATGTTGTTGCAGATACTAATAATTCTTTTTACGAAAGGAGCAACACATTATGAAAGTATTACAAAGAGATGGTCAGGTAATGGAAGTATCTTTTGATGAAAAGGAGGGAAAGGAGGCTTTCTGGCATACAAGTGCCCATGTTCTGGCACAGGCTGTTAAGCGGCTTTATCCACAGGCAAAGTGTGCTATAGGACCAGCAATTGAAAATGGATTCTACTATGACTTTGATTTTGGCTTTTCTTTTAACGAAGAAAACCTTGGTGCAATAGAAGGAGAAATGCGCAGAATCATCAAGGAATCCTTGTCACTTCAGGTGTATGAGCTGCCTAAGAAAGACGCTCTTTTCTATATGGAGAATGCAAATGAGCCGTTTAAACTTGAGATGATAAGGGAGCTTCCTGAGGGCGAAGTAATTTCTTTTTACAAACAGGGCGACTACGCGGAATTTTGTGCTGGCCCTCATATCGTTAATGTAAGTCACATAAAGGCAGTCAGGCTCCTCTCAGTTGCAGGGGCATACTGGCGTGGGGATGAACATAATAAGATGCTTACAAGGATATACGGAATCTCTTTTCCAAAGGCATCTATGATGGATGATTATCTTCATCAGCTTGAGGAGGCAAAGGCAAGGGATCACAGAGTACTGGGAAAAGAGCTGGAGTTGTTCGCATTGATGGATGAAGGCCCTGGACTTCCTTTCTATTTCCCAAAGGGCCTTATACTTAAGAATCTGCTGATTGATTACTGGAGAAAAATCCATGTCCGTGAAGGCTATCAGGAGATATCCACACCAATAATGCTGACAAAGTCACTTTGGGAAAGGTCAGGCCATTGGGAACATTACAGAGATAATATGTATGTGACAAGCGTTGATGATGTGGATTATGCCATCAAACCCATGAACTGTCCTGGAGGCATGCTGGTTTATAAATCAAAGCCTCATTCATACAGGGAGTTTCCAATCAGATGTGGGGAACTTGGAATTGTCCACAGAGCAGAAAAGTCCGGGACTCTGCACGGCCTCATGAGGGCAAGATGCTTTACACAGGATGATGCACATATTTTTATGCGTGAAGATCAGGTTTTATCTGAGATTCAGGGTGTTATGAGACTTATAGATGAGGTTTATTCCAAGTTTGGATTTCCTTATGAGATAGAGCTATCCACAAGACCGGAGAATTCAATAGGAAGTGATGAGGACTGGGAGCTGGCGACAGAGTCTCTTAAGGCGGCAGTAGAAGGAGTGGGAAAACCATATAAGATCAATGAAGGTGATGGCGCTTTCTATGGCCCTAAGCTTGATTTCCACGTAAAAGATTCCATTGGAAGAACATGGCAGTGCGGAACAATACAGCTTGATTTCCAGCTTCCTCAGCGATTTGACCTTGATTACATTGGTGAAGACGGCGAGAAACATAGACCGATCATGCTTCACAGAGTTGTATTTGGCTCGATTGACCGCTTCATGGGGATTTTGATTGAGCATTATGCAGGAAAGTTCCCCGTTTGGCTTTCACCAGTACAGGCTAAAGTGTTGCCGGTATCTGATAAATACCACGATTATGCAAAAGAGATCATGGCAAAATTCTATGAGGAAGGGATACGCGCAGAGCTTGACAATCGCGATGAAAAGCTTGGCTTTAAGATCCGTGAAGCAAGAATGCAGAAGGTTCCTTATATGATCATAGTCGGGGAAAAAGAAAAGGCTAGTCATCTTGTATCTATCAGACAGCGTGACGCTGAAGCAGATAAGCAGGAAATGGGTGAGATGGAGTTGGCTGATTTCATAGGTTTGATAAGAAGGAGTTGATGATTAAGATGAATAGTATATTTAGTCCGCAGGATAGGCAAAATGTATTGGATTACATAGTGAATGTCAGTCTAGAGTGCAATAAGATTGTTGCACTGGTTCAGGGAGATTGACAAATCTATTGAAACTGACCGAGTTGATCTACGCTGAGCTTAAGGACTATAAAGTTCCAGTATCTCAGGAAATGATAAAATCATATTATGAAGGGCTCATGTAAAGTGGTACAACCATATTCTCATTTTATTCAGTATTCAAGAGGATTTGAGCTATACGAAAGTGGTACAAATTTGGTACAAAAGAAAGGCGGGGTCGGCGAAGCTCCTTTCTATGCGGCTTTGCGAGACCACTAAAAGTTCGAGCCCGGTCGCCGGCAGTAATAAAATGGCTGTAAACTTAAATATTATCTGGGTTTACAGCTCTTTTTTGTATTAAAAACAAAGGATTCGTTTTCATATAGATTCAGTGAAATTTGGGATATTATCTGTGTGGGTGAGGACTTTTTTAGTGTTACATGGTAGGCTTAATAATATAAGTGGGATGGTTTCATAAGGGGTACTGTGTAGATGTACGCACTGCTGAAGGAGTGAATCGATATGAATAAGGAATGGTCAGAAAAAAACAAGAAAATGCAATCTCTGATCGGAAAGAAAGGGAGCTTTGATGAAGGGATTAAAGTTCTGCTTGAGCTAAGAGAAGAGCTTTTTGGTCAGATAACATCAATTGTTAATACATACCCGAAAGAAGCCTTTTACCTGATGCCTTTTGCAGGAGCGAAGGGGTATCACAGCAAGACTCTTGGGTATTCCCTGTGGCATATATTTCGGATTGAGGATATTGTGGCACATACACTGATATCGCAGGACAGTCAAATCCTCTTTACGGATGATTGGCTTCACAGGATAAACAGTCCTATCATCACCACAGGCAATGAGCTGAAAGGAGAGGAAATCGCGGAGTTTTCTGCAAAACTCGATGTGAGAGCTTTGTATGATTATTGCAGGACAGTGATGGATTCAACAAATGAGCTGCTTAAAGATCTGCAATACAAAGACCTAAAGAGGAAGTTTACTGATGATGACAGGGAAAGGATTATCGAAACCAGAACAGTTAGTAAGGATGAAGATGCATTCTGGCTGATCGATTATTGGTGCGGAAAGGATATTAAAGGACTGATTCAGATGCCTTTCTCCAGACACTGGATCATGCACGTCGAAGCAATGTGCCGGATTAAGAACGAGCTATGTCGTAAGGCAAGGAAAGGCGTAGATCCCATAGCATACTGTGGACTTTCCTGTAATCATTGCTTTTTGAAAGAATGGTGTGGCGGCTGTAGGACATCCTATAATACTTGTTCCTACGCGACCTGCTGCCCTGACAGAACTTGCCCCAACGCTACGTGTTGTAAGGGAAAAGGCCTTGATGGGTGTTATGATTGTGATAATCTGGCAGGCTGTATGATAGGCTTTTATTCAAATGGAAGTGATGCAAATGCAGTGAAAGCTATGGCAATGTTCATTCATAAGCATGGCAAGAAGGAATTGGCAGCCGTTCTTGATAATCTGCATAAGAAGTATGATTTTCAGAAGATTCAGGAAATACTTGGGTATGACCTGGATGAGGGATTAAAGCTCCTTGAAGAAAACAGATAGGAATGGATATAAGATGCTTTTTTATATATCACATCGGCGCATGAAAAAATGCGGTTATCCGCAAAAAAATCATGTATGAAATTGACAATGCGGGAGGATAGGGATATGCTATATGTGAAATAAGTGCGGTTATCCGCAAAAAAATCATGAGGTGATTGCGCATGTATCCTAGGGAACAATATCTGAACAAGATAATATCTAAGAAGGACAATGGACGGATAAAAATAATAACTGGGCTTCGCAGAAGCGGTAAGTCTGTCCTGCTTTTTCAGTTGTACCGCGATTGGCTTATAAGTGAAGGAGTTCAAGAGGACCATATCATTGCTTTGGCATTGGATGTGTTGGAGAATGCAAAGTATCGTAATCCGATCGAACTTGATAAATACGTCAGGGAACGTATGACCGAAGATGGAAAAAAGTATTATATCCTAATAGATGAGATTCAGTTTGTTTCCGAAATACAAAATCCCTATGTAGATAATCCAGATGCCAAGATAACATTTATTGATGTGGTTCTGGGCTTTATGCAAATGAAAAACGCAGATGTATATGTGACAGGAAGTAATTCCAAAATGCTGTCTTCCGATATCCTGACGCAGTTTAGGGACAGAGGTGATGAGATACGGGTGTATCCCCTTTCTTTTGCGGAATTCTATAATGAATATGAGGACGACAAACGCGGTGCATGGCAGGATTATTACACTTACGGAGGCATGCCTCTTGCAACTGCGCTTGAAAAACATGAAGAAAAGAGCCGTTATCTGAAAGATCTTTTTGATAGGACATATATTAAAGATGTCTTGGAACGTCATGAAATAAAGAATGATGCGGAAGTACTGTCTATTCTGTTGGACATTTTGGCATCGGGAATTGGTTCCCTCACCAATCCGACTAAATTGTCTAATACTTTTAAGAGTGAGAGGCAAATTGCCATTGGCTCTGAAACGATTGAAAAATATATCGGTTATTTTGAAGAATCATTCCTGATTAAAAAGGCAGTTAGATATGACGTAAAAGGCAGGAAGTATATCGGGACTCCGGCAAAGTATTATTACACGGATCTTGGGCTTCGGAATGCAAGGCTGGGATTCAGACAGCTGGAGGAAACCCACATTATGGAAAACGTGCTGTACAATGACCTGATACGAAGAGGCATGAATGTTGATGTCGGAGTGGTAGAATATAATACGAAGGATCCTGATGGAAAGAAAGTTCGGAAACAACTTGAGGTGGATTTTGTTGTTAATAAAGGTGAAAAAAGATTCTATGTACAATCGGCATTGTCCATAGCGGATCCGGAGAAAAAAGAGCAGGAGATTGCTTCTTTAAAGCGTATACCAGATTCTTTCAGCAAGATTGTGGTTGTAAGGGATTATCTAAAGCCGTGGCAGGATGAAAACGGAATTGTCTATCTTGGAATAGAGCAATTCCTTTTAGATGAAAATATTTTTAAATAGTAATAAAGTGGTCCACAAAGTGGTCCATAAAAGAGACGAGGTCGGCTAGTCCCCTTTCTCTGCGGCTTTGTGGAATCCCGAAAAGTTCGATCCCGGTCGCCGGCAGTAAACAAGAGAAGCGTTATTCGCTTCTCTTGTTTGTTTGTTTGTTTTTTTAGCTGGGTAAGCTTTTCAAAATACATTGTATCATAGCAATATGACAAAATAATTGGATAATGATATAATGTTAACGCTGCAAACAAATAGATTTTTGTTTGGTTATTTATAAGAAGGAGTTGAATATAATTGACAAATGGCGGCGTTGAACTGAAAACTCCCTATTATTTGTTTGATGAGAGTGTATTACGCAGACACATTACTGAGTTGTATGACATTAGAGAGAAATATACAAGTGATGACCTGCGTTTTTGTTATGCAATTAAGGCGAATCCTTTTCTTATTCCATATATTGACAAGTTAGTAGATCATTTTGAGGTTTGTTCTTGGGGCGAACTGAAAATATGCATGCACTACAAAGTTGATCCGGACAAAATTATTTTGTCGGGTGTCAACAAGGAATCAGGGATGATCTCAGATGCCCTTGGATATGGCGTAAGAGTTTTCACTGCCGAATCCATGCATCAGTATGATGAGATCGTCAGGCAGGTAGAAAAGACTGATATCCAAATCCGATTGCTCCCGAGGCTTTCCAATGGCGCACAATTCGGTATGGATGAGCACTGTATTGAAGAGATTATAAAGAATCGGGATAATCATCCGAGTGTTAATATATTCGGGATTCATTATTTTACAGGCACTCAGAAAAAGAAATTCAGTAAGATCGAATCAGAGCTTAAATTACTTGAAGAATTCATTGGCAGATTAAAGAGTGAATATGGCTTTGAACCTGAATTGCTTGAGTATGGCCCCGGACTTGGAGTTCCGTATTTTGTAGGTGATGATTTTGATAACTATTACACTGTATACGAAGAGCTGGTGAAGTATATAGCTGATGCAAAATACAGCTATCGAGTAAACCTTGAGATGGGAAGATTTTTCGTTGCTTCGTGCGGTGAATATGTTACTTCTGTTGCTGATGTTAAAGGTACACCTGATGCTCCGATACTCATTCTTGACGGTGGCAGAAACCATATAAGCTATTATGGACAGAACATGGTTATGAAAACTCCCATTATCACGATGGATAGGGAGAATGATAACGAAGCGGTTCCTTGTGATCTTTACGGATCGTTATGTTCTTTTAATGACATGATCGCGAGAGCGGTTATGATATCAAAGCCGCAGATTGGTGACAGGTTAATCTTTGAAAGCATTGGTGCATACTCAATTACTGAGGGTATATACCTGTTCCTTAGCAGAGATCTTCCGGCTGTTTATATCAAGGAAGCAGACGGTTCATGTAAAATGCTCAGAGACAGTGATCCGACTTATGGAATAAATGCGTGAGCATCAGTACAACTAAAATAATAGGAGATATTTAAAATGGAAGAATTGATGAAAATATTAAACGAAGCAAGACCTGATGTGGATTTTGAAAACGAGGAAGCTCTTATCGATGACGGAATACTTGTTTCTTTCGATATTATTTATATTGTAAATGCCATAAATGAAGAATTTGATATTGAGGTAAACGTATCTCAATTAAAACCCGAGAATTTCAACAGTGCAAAAGCAATGTGGGATATGATCCAAAAGATGCAGGAATGATGTTATGAATGAGTATAATGTATTAAGCTTTTTGGAGAGCAGTGCTGCAAAATATCCTGAACGTGTGGCTTTTAAGGATAAAGATGAAGCGATAAACTACAACGATCTTTTGATCAGATGTCAAAAGATCGCTTTTGTGATACGAAAAAATGCTCAGATGGAGTCTTTTGAAAAAAACAGACCCGTTGCGGTTTTTATCGATAGGAACATCAAGAGCCTCCAGCTTTTTCTCTCGGTCGTATACAGCGGTAATTTTTATGTGCCGATTGATCCGACCCTTCCTGTAGAAAGAATACAGGCAATGCTTGAGACACTTCAGCCTGCAAGATGTCTTTCGGCTACTACCAGAAAACTTCCGGTAGAGGCAGACTCTTTTGACTCTTTGGTTGAACAGGCAGAAGCGTTAGATGAGGACTATTGTGAAGAAATTGATAGAGTAAGAAAGCTTGTTATCGATACAGATCCGTTATACGCAATCTTTACATCCGGAACGACCGGAGTTCCCAAAAGCGTTCTTGTAAGTCATAGAAGTGTCATTGATCTTGTACACAGATTCGCTGAAGAATTTCCTTTTCCTGATCAGCCTGTCATGGCAAATCAGGCTCCGTTTGATTTCGATGTTTCCGTAAAGGATATATATAATAGTCTGAATCTGGGTGGCACAGTGGTTATTGTACCCAAGAGTTATTTTGTTATGCCTGCGGCATTATTGCCGTATTTGCAGGAAAACAACGTTAATGTTTTGATATGGGCAGTATCTGCGCTCAGAATAGTTCAGAATTTTAAGTTGTTTGATGAGTGCATTCCCGACAGTATTTCTCTGGTAATGTTTTCCGGAGAGGTAATGCCTATTAAATGTCTCAATTATCTGATGGATTATTGGAAAGATGCAACTTTTGTTAATCTGTATGGCCCTACCGAGATTACCTGTAACTGCAGCAGTTATATAATACAAGGCAGATTAAATGACACAGATAATATTCCCATAGGAAACAGCTTTGCCAACACGGAAATGTTCCTGATAAATCCTGATACTATGCAGAGGATACGCAAAGCAGGCGAAAGAGGCGAGATATGCGTCAAGGGATCTTGTCTTGCTTTGGGATATTACAGAAATCCTGAGCAGACAGAGCTTGCTTTTGTCCAGGATCCTGAGGTGACTGCTTATAAAGATCTGATGTACAGGACAGGAGATCTTGGATATTATGATGAATCCGGAAATCTATATTATGTAGGCCGAAAAGATCATCAGATCAAGCATATGGGACATCGTATCGAAATGGGTGAAATAGAGACGGTTGTCAACGCTATCGATGAGATAAAGATGGCATGTGCTGTGTATAAAGAGTCTAAGGAAATGATATACCTTTATTACAGCGCCGATTCGGAATGCGATAATATCATTATTAAGCAGATAAGGAAGTCGCTTCCTGCTTTTATGCTTCCAAATAAATTTGTCTATATGAAGGAATTGCCCATGAATGCTCATGCAAAAATAGACAGAAAAAAACTGGCGGAGCTAGAATAAGATTTTGTTATTATCCGGAGATTAACTAAAATGGTTTATTCATTTTCTTTTTTGGTGTTTGTAGCTGTACTTTTATTAGCATATTATTCTGTATTTAAGAATCATCAGTGGATTGTTCTCTTAGTGGGAAGTCTGGCTTTTTATTTGTATACAACCCCAATCTATTCGGTATTTCTGGTTATTACCACTGTTATGACTTTTTTTGGTGCAATAAAGCTTGAACAGCTTTCGGACTTTCAAAAGAGCAGCATAAAAGAAAATAAAGAAATATGGTCAAAAGAAGAGAAGAAAGCCTTTAAAGGTATGGTTTCCAAAAAGAAAAGAATTCTTTTGACTATCATTGTTACTATCGCTTTTGGAATGCTGATGGTATTCAAGTGCAAAAAATATCTCCCGTATAGCTGGCTTATCCTTCCTCTCGGAATGTCTTTTTATACATTTCAGTCGATAGGGTATCTTATCGATGTCTACAGAGGCGATGTAAAAGCTGAACGAAACTTCTTACATTACGCGCTTTTTGTATCTTATTTTCCGCAGATTGTTCAAGGTCCCATCAACAGATTTGATAAACTTCACCACCAGTTTTTTGAAAGACATAGCCTTGATTTCGTACAGATAAGATCCGGTCTATGGCTTTTTCTGTGGGGACTGTTTAAGAAGCTGGTCATAGCAGACAGACTTGCAATATTTGTAAACGAAATTACCGAGCATACCGATGCGCCTGCAGGCTCACTTGTAGTTGTGGCGGTATTCTTATTCAATATCGAACTGTACGCTGATTTCTCTGGCGGAATAGATATGGTTAGAGGTATTTCGGAGATGTTCGGAATACGTCTCGCGGAAAACTTCAATAGACCGTTTTTTGCTACGACAATCGGTGAATACTGGCATAGATGGCATATTTCACTCAGCAACTGGATAAGGGACTATGTTTTTTATCCGCTTGCTTTGTCCAAAACATATGCACGTCTCTCTTCAAAGCTTTCAAAGAAAAATGCGCATTTAGGGAGAACAATTCCGGCAGGCTTTGTATCTGTCTTTACATTTTTACTGATCGGTCTTTGGCATGAACTCAGTTTTGCATACATTGCCTATGGATTGTGGCATGGCTTTATTATGGCGAGCGCCCAGATATTTGAACCGTTCTTTTCATTTTTGGATCGATGCTTTTCTATAGATAGGGACAGTTATGCAATGAAACTGTTTGGAAGAGCAAGGACATGGATACTGATATCAATCGGAGAATTGTTCACTATCACAGGTTCTTTTAATGGATTTCAGAGGCTCTTTTCCCGGATAATCCATAATTTCAGTTGGTATAGGGTTATCACAGATATTGAAATGTACAGCCTTACTTACAAGGATTTCTTTGTGGTTGGCGTCGGAGTGATCATTTGGTATGTTGTCAGCGTAAAACAGGAAAAAGGCGTGCATATACGAGAGCGCATCGCTGCTCAGCCATGGCTTTTCAGATATGCACTGACTGCAGGTATCATAATGATAACTTTGATCTTTGGAATCTACGGATCATCTTATAATGCTGATGACTTCATTTATGGAGGCTTTTAAAATATGAAATCAAAATCGATAAAGGCTTTCGCGCAAGCGGTAGTGGGTATTGTTTTGCTTGCAATGATGGTTATGTATGCATCAAAGGTACTCGAAAGAAAAGATGCTTATGAAAAATATGAGGCATTTTTCAGAGAGGAAAATGATTTTGATGTCCTCTTTTTCGGAAGCAGCAATATGCAACTTATGATAAATCCGCTTCAGATGTGGGATGAGTGCGGTATTACTTCATACAATTTTGGAAATACTTCCGAGAGATTACCGGTGACATACTGGACAATTAAAAATGCACTCGAATATACAACTCCAAAGGTGGTTGTTATCGAGGTCAGCCAATATGGTCAGACTGAAAAGTACAAGGATATGTACAGCGTACATCTTGCGTGGGACAGATTTCCGCTTTCTTTGACTAAGGTGAAAGCGGTCTATGATACACTGGATCCTTCAGATCCAAGACATGAACTTTTATTTGATTTTATTATCTACCATGACAGATGGTCGGAACTTACTGCGGATGACTTTTCGAGGAATTATTCAAAGTTAAGGGGCTATGCTACAAATCATGAGTATACAGTCTTTGAAAGACCGGAGTATGAATTCCGTATTGATGAGGCGGCTACACAGACCGAAGGTGTTACGTATCTGGAAAAGACTGTAGAGGAGCTTCAGGCAAAAGGTATACAGGTTGTGTTTGTTCATTCTCCCGAAGTAAACAGTGAAGATAAGCAGGCGAGAATAAATGCGGCATCTGTTACGGCGCAGAAATACAATGTTCCGTTTATTGATTTTACCGTTATGGACAATTGTGTGATCGACTATGCCACGGATATGTCGGATGCTGACCATGTGAACATACAGGGTGCCACCAAGCTGACTCATTATATGGGCGAATATCTCATGCAGAATTATGCTCTCGAAAGTCATGCAGGTGATGCCTCATACGCTGACTGGAATAGCTCTTATGAGCAGTTTAGGGCTGAAAATGACGGAATTGCTTTGACAGAGCATATTGAGGAATAAGTCGGAAAATCAAAAGAGAAGCAGTTGCTTCTCTTTTTTTGTTGCTCAAAAAGTTTTATGCAAAAAAGTATTTAGATGAATTTCGAAATAGTTATTGACATGAGGTGTCATGGGGGTTATATTGTATTTAGATAAACATCTAAATACTGTGGAGGTGCATGGGATGGGCTTTAACGAAACAATGAAAGCTCTGTCTGATCCTACAAGACGTACCATATTGAACTTGCTCAAGGATAATACATTATCCGCAGGGGATATATGTGAGCATTTTGATATGACGGGAGCTACGATATCGCATCATTTATCTCAGCTTAAGAAAGCCGGGCTTATAACGGAGTCTAAGCAAAAGAATTTTATATATTACAGTCTCAACGCTTCGGTACTTGAAGAAGTCATGTTGTGGATATCCGATCTGAAAGGAGATGACGAGACTAATGAAAGAAAATAAAAAGACTTTAATAATTACATCTATGGTGTGTTTGATCCCTGTAATTGTCGGAATAATACTGTATCCGAGCCTGCCTGAACAGCTGACTACGCATTGGGATATATCGGGCAAGCCCAACGGATATGAAAGTAAACTTGTAGGCGCAATAGTTTTTCCCGCGGTGATGCTGCTTGTGAATATCTCGCTTCCTCTTTTGATGAGACTCGACCCTAAGTATGAGAACATGAGTCCAAAGCTCAAGACCGTTGTGTTCTGGTCCATCCCGTTGGTTTCACTAATTTGTTCAAGTGCAACTCTCGCATCGGGATTTGAAATAGAGACTTATGTTCAGGTCGTTACTCCGCTATCTGTGGGCTTGTTATTTGTTTTCATCGGAAACTATTTACCCAAGACAAAGCAAAGCTATATGATGGGGATCAAACTGCCATGGACACTGGACAATGAAGAGAACTGGAACAAAACGCACAGGCTTGCAGGTTTCATCTGGGTGGTTGGCGGACTTCTCATAATGATCAGCAGCTTTTTTAAATGGAGAATTTATGTGATGCTCCCGGTATTCGTTGCTATGATCCTCGTTCCATCGACATACTCATATTTGATTTACAGAAAAATGTCCGAAAACGGAGAAGAGTGATAATAAAGCAAGGAAAAGAGATATAGATAGGGCGCAGATTGGCACAAAATCTGCGCATTTTGCTATGACAAAAATACAATATATAGGGTATAATTAATGCGAGTATTTAGGTGCAAATTTGATCATAATAGTGTTTTATGAAAAATATAAAAATGAGGTTTAGATGAGAAACGGCGGGGTATGTGCTGTTGTAGTTACATATAACAGAAAAGATCTTTTGAAAAAGTGTATAGATGGAATCCTGGCTCAAAAGAATGCAAGTTGCGATATTGTCGTTGTAGATAATGGAAGTGATGATGGAACGGAGGAATTATTTAAAACAGTCTTTTCACTGAATAATATTAAATATATAAAACTGGACAGAAACACCGGATGCGCGGCAGGAACTTCACGAGGAATAAAAGAAGCTATTATATCAGGACATGATTATATATGGGTGATGGATGACGATGTATTTCCACATGAAGATGCTTTGAATCAGCTACTCATTGCCGATAAGGAACTTTATGGTGATTGGGGAATTCTGTCAGGGGCGGCATATTGGACAGATGGAAGCATATGCGAATCTAATCGCCAAAAGAAAACTTTATTCAGATTTATGAAGGATAAAGACTACCAAAAACGTTTTGTGAAAGTCCGCATGGTTTCTCTTGCTTCTATGTTCATTAGCGCGAAAGTAGTAAGAGAGGTTGGACTTCCAATATCTGAATATTTCATATATACAGAAGATTATGAATTTTGTAGCAGAGTAGGGAAGAAATATCCTATATATGTTGTTCCGGCATGCAAAGTAACGCATGCAATGAAAGTAAACAGGAAGGCAAGCATAGTTAAAGATACAAGCGATAGAATGTATCGATATAAGACCTTGTACAGAAATGATGTACATTGCTATAGAAAGTTGGGAATACCTGGATTTGCTTATCTTTTAGCAAAATTTGTGTATACCTTTTTTAGTATTGTGTTATCAGAAAGAGAGCAAAAAAAAGAAAAGATAAATACACTTATTACAGGATATATAGAGGGGGCTAGATTTAATCCTTCGATAGAAAAAATAGATAGTGCTATAGTAGACTTTCTACAAGATTGACTTTATGAAATTTATTACTAAAATGAGGGAATTACTATGGGGAGAATCAGAAATATAATTAAAGGCTACATTCCCGATAGAGTGTGGCAGGTTATGAGAATAATATTTAACCCAAAAAAACCAAAGAAAAAACTCAGAGTGGAAATACATGTAATAGATCATTGCAATTTGAATTGTAAGGGTTGTGATAATTTTTCATGTCTTGCTGAAGTTAATTATTTAAGTATAGATAGTTACACAAAAGATTTGGAACGACTACAATACATTTTTGGCGATGATGTTGAATGGATTACAATGATGGGGGGAGAGCCGCTTCTTAACAAGGACATAATAATCTATTGCAGTATAGCAAGAAAACTATTTCCCAATGCATTAGTCCGGATAATTACAAATGGAACTCTTTTACTTAAGCAAGATGATGCTTTTTGGGATGGATTGAAAAAAAATAATGTTTTGTTATACGTAACTAAGTATCCCATACCTTATGATTATGATGGTGCTAAGGCTTATGCTGAAGAAAAAGGTGTGAAATTTGAGTATGCTTTTGAATCCGGAGATGTTCTTAAGACTATGTACATGACTCCTATTGATATTAGGGGAGGACAGAATCCTAGACTTAGTTATCAGTTGTGCGGGAAAGGTAATAAATGCATCACCTTAAAAGATGGAAAATTGTATACGTGTGAGACTATCCCCAACTTTTTTACTTTCAATAATTTTTTTGGTACAGATATTAAAATTACTGAAAATGACTATATAGACATTTATAAGTGCGATGATCCTAAAGTTATAATGAAAAAAATGGCTACATTTGTACCGGCATGTAGGTATTGCGATAATATTCATTATTGTAGTGGTATTGAATGGGGAGTAACTGAGAAAAAGATAACGGAATGGGTTAGAGAATGAAAATATTATATATTGCAGTATATCTTGCTTAGAGAGAAAAAAGATAAGCTTGGCAAAATGAAGATTGTAGTACGATCTTTCTACTCAGGAGTTGGATTTAAACCTGAGATAGAGACAATAAACTAATAGTTTTGGGATGAGATAGTTAAGAGGCAAGTGAATTATGAAACCAGAAAAGATTGATTTTGTGATATTGTGGGTGGATGAAACAGACCCAAATTGGCTTGAAGATAAAAAGAAATTTGTTCCGTCGACTCAGGATGATGTGTCTGAAACGAGGTATCGAAACTGGGATAATCTCCAGTATTTTTTTAGAGGAGTTGAGGCGTTTGCTCCTTGGGTAAATAATATTTTTTTTATAACCTGTGGACATATTCCTTCATGGCTAAATACAGATCATCCGAAGCTTAAGATAGTTAACCACAAGGATTACATGCCAAGTGATTGCTTGCCTACTTTCAACAGTAATCCAATTGAGTTGATGCTTAATAGGATTACTGAGCTATCAGAAAAATTTGTATTATTTAATGATGACATGTTTTTAATAAAAAAGGCAGAGCCCACAGATTTCTTTTCTCATGGGCTTCCTTGTGATTCAGCATTTCTTCATATTCATTCTGTGTCGCCTACTAAGATGGAACTGTATTCGAGTTTACAAGCCACAGGAATAATCAATAAGTATTTTGAAATGAAGAAGTCGATTTTTGGAAATTTCAGTAAATGGTTTACACCCTTGTATGGAAAGCAGATGCTGAAAACATTGTATTTATTACCATGCAAAGCTTTTCCGGAAATCAGACAGATTCATCTACCATATTCATATTTAAAATCTACATTTGATACGTTATGGGAAAAAGAAGCGGACTTGCTCATGGACACTTGTCACAATAGATATAGAACGAAATTTGATTATTCACATTGGACAATGAGGAATTGGCAGATAGCAGCAGGCGAATTTTGGCCAAGAAGAGCAGGATTTGGAAAAAATTTTGTTTTAACCGACGAGGATGCATTCAATAAATGTATCGATTATATGCGTAGTCCAAAAGGTACTGCTATATGTATAAATGACGCAGATATTTCTTATGAGACATTTATGCGTTATAAGAAAGCGATAAATGAGCAATTGGATCATTTACTACCTCAGAAGAGTAAATTTGAACTGTGATCGAGAAGGAAACGTAAGTATATGGCAGAAAAAAAATACAATTTGATGCTGGCTACAGAGGTATCAGAGATGACTGCAGGTGCTGCATATTCTTTTTTAGGATTGGCTGAATGGATTGAGTGTAATTCAGAGTATCATGTTGTGGCATTATTAAAGAAGAAAGGTACATTGTATGAGCAATTAAGAAATAGGGCGATCGAAACGGTTGTTGTTCCTCAAAGACGGCTTTGGGTCAGGAGAATCAATGAGCGTGTGTCAAAAATGACATATTTGATCAAAATGGCTATTAGAGCTGTTTTAATTCCGATTGATTTATTATTACTGAGAAGAGTGTTGAAAAATAAGAAAATAGATATAGTACATATCAATGGATTGACTAGTGGAATGTGTGCAGAAGTAGCAAATGATCTGGGAATTCCTGTCGTTTGGCATATTAGGGAATTCTTGGAGGGAGGT
This sequence comes from Butyrivibrio sp. X503, assembly GCF_003625475.1. Lineage (GTDB taxonomy): Bacteria > Bacillota > Clostridia > Lachnospirales > Lachnospiraceae > Butyrivibrio. Next base: position 19,831 of record NZ_RAIQ01000014.1, read on the forward strand.
TTATCATTGGAATTTGCGGATAGCAAACATGCTATAGATGTGATCAATAAATCGTGTCAAATTATTGCTGTTTCCGGTGCGGTAAAAAGATTTCATGAGAAAGTTTTTACTCCTCACATAGAAGTTGTTTACAATGCCTTTGATGTTGCCACTGTTAGGGATAAGAAAAAAAATAAGCCTAAAGACAAATTCAGAATATGTCTTTTAGGACGTTTTTTAAGAGAAAAAGGTCAGCTGGAGTTAGTGCAAGCATTAGCGTTATTACCGGAAGAAGATCGAAATATATGTGAGGTTCATTTTATTGGGGCTGAAAAAGATAGTGAGTATTTAAATGAAATAAAAACAGAGATTTCGAAGAATGGAATTGAAATCGGAAAGTCAGTTTTTTTTGATGGTTTTATTCCTGACGCATATAAAAATCTTGGGGATTATAATTGTTTATGTACATGCTCTACATTGGAAGCCTTTGGTAGGACTACAATTGAGGGGATGCTAAACAAGTGTATAGTGATCGGGGGAGACACAGGTGGCACAAGCGAATTGATCAAGGATAATGAGACCGGACTACTGTATCATTCAGGTAATCCCGGAGAACTGGCAGATAAAATATCTTTTTGTATTCACAATCCTGAAGCAGTTGAGGTGATTGCAGAAAATGGATACAAATATGCAGTAGATAATCTCCAAATGGATAGCGTATACCCTAAAATAATTGAGATATATGATTCGAATATGAAAGGTACTATTAAATAAAATCTGAAGTGGCTCTGTTTGAGCCGTAAAGGGATGGATAGTGAATATGGAATAAAAAATAATTGATCAACGATAGATGATAGTAATATGTTCAGAATAATAGCTAGGGAGCACTGATGGGAAAGCGAGAAGTATTTGGACAGAAGTTCATATATTTTATTTTGATATTATGGTTTTCAACCGAAGTATTGTTTAGCTCAACTTTGGATAAGATATTTATTTGGAAGATAAAAGATATAAACGACACTATGGCATATGTTATTTTATGCTTGCTTTTGCTTCAGATAGTATTTTTTCAGAAATATCAGATTAAGGAACTTGCTTTTATTGCTATTATTACTTTACCAATTATCCTCGGTACTTTGAATTCGGGACATAATACTATTATGTCGACTTGGATTTTTGTGGTTGCTTCAAAATATATTGATATAGATAAGACAGCCAAAATTTCATACTATACAGAACTTATTATGACATTGGTGGTGTTTTATTTTTTTGCCAACGGTTTTATTACGGAGGTTACATTATATAGAGGGGCTATTTTGAGGCACTCATTGGGTTTCAGTCATCCTAATATGTTAGGAGTAAGGATTTTTCTCCTAGTGGTGTGCAGATGTTATATCAGACGTGAGAGATTTAATATAATTGATTGGAGTATTATAGTTATTGCGGCAGTTTTTGTTAATAAAGTAGCCAATTCCAAGACTTCTTTCTATGCACTTGTTATTCTTGCTGTAATTACTTTTATTCATATTCTCATGCAGAAATTTGGTATTGAATTTGAGAGGATGATGAGGAATCTAATAGTAACAGCTGTAGTGTGTATTGCTTTAAGCTTGATATTGTCGTTTATGCAGATTTCTAAATATCCAATGCTTAAGCGATTGGATGTATTTATGTCCAGAAGGTTTTCTCATTGCCACAGGACTTTGAATTATTATGGAGTTAAGCTGTTTGGTCAGGATGTTCAGCTAATAGTAAATCGTCCGGCTCTTGGCAAGTTTTATCATTTTTGGTTGGACAATGCGTATATGAGTATTCTTATGAGGTATGGTGTAATCGTACTTTTATTGTTTTCTGCTTTGTACATAGGAACAATGATCATGCTTAAAGATTTGAGACAGTATATGCTTGTCGAGATACTGTGCTTATATGCAATTTACGGAATAATGGAAAATAACTTTTTTTCGATGTCACAAAATTTATTTCTGCTTTTATTATCCTATCCATTGTATAAGAGAGATAGCTTGAGCCATGAAAGAAAGGGAATCTTTTCAAGGATTAAACTATCTTGGTAGGGTGATTATATGAGTAAATTATCTTCCACAAAAACAAATTTCATATTTAACTCTATCTACCAATTATCAAACATACTGGTGCCTCTTGTTACCATGCCTTATCTTTCGAGAGTGCTTGGGGCAGATGGGCTTGGTGAGTATGCTTATGCGTATTCGGTAGCTTTTTATTTTACGATTTTCATAAAGCTTGGTCTGAATAATTACGGAAACAGAACTATTGCTTATGTGAAAGATGATAAAAAAGAACTTTCAAAAACTTTCTGGGAGATTTATTCTTTTCAGTTTATTCTGGGAGTGATTCTTTTTTCGGTTTATGCGATCTACAGTTTGACATTGGCGCCGAACAAGATGCTGGGCATTATGATGGGGATATATGTCTTTTCTTCTCTTATCGATGTTAACTGGTGCTTGTATGGATTGGAGAAGTTCAAGGTTACTTCTACAAGGGATGTTTTGACCAAGATATTGACGATGGTCTGTATTTTTATATTTGTAAAACGACCTGAAGACGTGTGGCTATACGCGCTGTTCTTCAGCGGCGGAATGCTTTTGAATCAGATTGTTGTAATTCCCTTACTAAATAATGAGATTTCTTTTTGCAAAGTAAGCGCCGAAGGCGTGATAAAACATATAAAGCCCAATCTGGTTTTGTTTATTCCTGTGGTTGCAGTCAGCATTTACAGAACTATGGATAAGATCATGCTTGGTGTTTTATCGACGGATTCTGAGCTTGGATATTATCACAGTGCTGAGAATGTTATAAGAGTCCCAATGGCTTTTGTAAATGCGCTTGGAATTGTAATGCTACCCAGAATGTCCAACATGCTAGCGCGAGGTGACAGTAAGAAAAGCATGGAGAGCACTTTTGATAAGTCCATTATAGTTGCGATGTTTCTGGCTACATCGATATGCTTTGGCATCATGACTGTTTCGAAAGAATTTGTTCCTATCTTTTACGGACCCGGATTTGATAAGTGCAATTTTTTGTTTTATATAATTCTTCCCGGAAGCATGTTCGAAGCCTTTGCTAATGTTATCAGAACGCAGTATCTTATTCCGAGAAAAAAAGATAAGATATATGTTTTTTCTTTGATAATGGGAGCAACTTTAAATCTGATCTTAAATCTGATACTTATTCCTAAGTATGCCTCGGTCGGAGCTTCAATCGGAACTTTCGTTGCGTACGCAACCGTCTGCATCGTTCAAGCTGTCTGCGTTTTCAAAGAAGCCAATATCGGAAGAAATATTTTGAATTCGCTTCCGTTTGTGATTGCCGGAGTGCTGATGTTTGTATTGTTATGGCAGTATACTCCTAAGGTTTCCAATGAGATACTTGCGCTGATGGTTAAGATAGTTATGGGTGGCGTAGTATACCTGGGTTCACTTGCAGTATTTATGGGGGTTAGTAGATTGAAAGTAGCACGTTCTGACTAATTCCGAATCCGATTCGGAATTAGTCAGGATGAGAATCATATTACAAGAAAATGTGCTTTGGAAAAGTGTATAATATTAAGATATTAAAAGAAAAGATAGATGAAGTTGGAGAAGATTTCTGAATCAATGATCAAAACACTTATTAAACGAACAATACTAACCCTCCTAATATCCACAATCCTGGGCTATCTGCTCCTGGTGGCGGCCTATGCGATTCCGACACCCAGGATCAGGGATAATGTCAGGAACTCCATTGGGCAGTACGAGGGTGTCACAACTAACCCTGAGTGGTCTCAGGGCTACAAATATACAATGCTTGATGATTATACGGATGCTACATTTATCCTCGCCAATGCGATATACCCGGCGGCCGAGGACGATAGCAATCCATTTCTGAATGCGGCAATAGTTCCCCATCACGACTACAAGGGTGTCAACAACGACGCAGTGATGGAGCTTACGGATTACGAGGGTGAGAGCTTTATCTTTAACTATGTAAGGTACTGGCACGGCTATCTTGTGCCGCTAAAGCCGCTTCTTTTCCTTATGAGTCTTAACAGCGTGAGGATTCTGAACTTCCTGTTTGAGCTGATCATGATCGCGGTTATCATGCAGCTTGCAGTATGTAAGACCGGGAACATGAGGCTTGGAATTGCGCTTACAGGCGCTCTTGCGGTTCTTAATCCCGTCAGCTGCGCCATGAATTTCCAGTACGCCGCAGTTATGAATGTTACGCTACTTGCGCTCCTTACAGTGCTTTTGTTTGGTGACAGGATCGATGTCAAAAAAGATGCTCCCATATTTTTCCTGCTTGTGGGTATAATCGTGGTCTACGTTGACTTCCTGACATATCCGATAGTTTCGTTCTTGATGCCTCTTTTGACCTATATGATCTTAAGGAAAAAAGAGCTGCTGACCTCCGCTAAGGAGGGTATCCTTGCGGTCATCACTTATCTTGCTTTCTGGGGAGTAGGATACGTTGGCATGTGGGGACTTAAGTGGGTAGTCGGAACTGTTTTTTCAGGGGGAAAAGAGAATGCTCTTGCGGAAGGTCTTGAGCAGGTGATCTACAGAAGTGGCAACGGAGAGGTTCACTACGGCTTTTTTGAAACAGTACTTGCAAACTTCAGGATGCTGTTTATAGTGCCGGTTCTGATGGTATTGATGATAGCGATTATTGCGGCAGTGGTTGTTGCCATTAAGAATAGGAGAAGAATAAAGGTAAATGCAGCGGTAGTGTCTACGCTGTTATTCGCTGGTCTTATTCCCTTTGTATGGTATTTTGGAGCGAGGGAGCATTCTATGGACCATGCGTATTTTACATTCAGAAATCTCGCGGGAACGATGATGGCAGTTGTCCTTGCGATTCTTGAGACGATAATTCCAATTGAAAACTGAGACTACACTAAGCATTAAGGGAATACTGCAAAAGGGGAAACTATACTTTGTAGAAAAGGCAAAATCACAGTATTTTTATGGCCTGCCATCAAAAAAGATGTACATTATTGATAATTTTTGATGACACGATTGCCATACTCCTATATAATATAGATAAATGTATTGGGTCTGTTAAAAAATTCACAGATAAAATTTACAGAAAAGGAGAAGGTAGTATGAAAGGTTTTGCAATGTTGAAAATCGGCGAGGTGGGCTGGATTGAAAAAGAACGCCCGGCTTGCGGCCCGATGGACGCAATCTGCCGTCCTCTTGCGATCGCTATTTGTACATCCGACGTACACACAGTATGGGAAGGTGCAGTAGGAGATCGTCACAATATGATCCTCGGACATGAAGGATGTGCTGAAGTTGTTGAAGTTGGTAGTATGGTTAAGGATTTCAAACCCGGCGACAAGGTTCTTGTTCCCGCCATCACACCCGATTGGAATTCACTTGAAGCACAGGCAGGATACTCAATGCATTCAGGCGGAATGCTTGCCGGATGGAAATTCTCTAATTTCAAGGATGGTCTTGATTCTGAATTTTTCCATGTTAATGATGCTGACGGTAACCTTGCACACATGCCCGAGGGTATGACACTTGAAGATGCCTGTATGCTTTCCGATATGGTTCCCACAGGATTCCATGGTGTAGAGCTCGCAGATGTTCAGTTCGGTGATACTGTTCTTGTAATCGGTATCGGACCTGTTGGTCT
>NZ_RAIQ01000015.1 GCF_003625475.1 Butyrivibrio sp. X503
ATGGTTAAGCTTTATAGGGCGCAGGGCGGATGCCTTGGCACTAAGAGCCGAAGAAAGACGTGATAAGCTGCGAAAAGCTGCGGTTAGCTGCAAATAAGCGCTCGACCCGCAGATATCTGAATGGGGCAACCCGGCAGAGAAGACCTCTGTCACTGCATACTGAATCCATAGGTATGTAGAGGGAACCCGGTGAACTGAAACATCTAAGTAGCCGGAGGAAGAGAAAACAAAAGTGATTCCGTAAGTAGCGGCGAGCGAAAGCGGAAGAGCCCAAACCAGGGAGCTTGCTCCCTGGGGTTCGGACTGTATAATCGATGGAGTCTGCTAGTAGAAAGGGAATGGAAAGTCCCTGCCATAGAGAGTGAAAGCCTCGTATACGAAAGCGGACAAAGCGAGACAGTATCCAGAGTAGGACGAGACACGTGAAACCTTGTCTGAACATGCGGGGACCACCCCGTAAGGCTAAATACTCCTTAGTGACCGATAGCGAACAGTACCGTGAGGGAAAGGTGAAAAGAACCCCGGGAGGGGAGTGAAAGAGAACCTGAAACCCTGTGCCTGCAAGCTGCGAAAGCACTATAAGCAATTAGTGTGATCGCGTACTTTTTGTAGAACGGTCCGGCGAGTTATGTATGGAGGCGAGGTTAAGCACTTAAGGTGAATAGCCGAAGGGAGACCGAGTCTGAAAAGGGCGTATAGTCTTTATACATAGACCCGAAACCGGGTGATCTATCCATGGACAGGATGAAGCGGCCGTAAAAGGCTGTGGAGGTCCGAACACACATCCGTTGAAAAGGGTGGTGATGAGCTGTGGATAGGGGAGAAATTCCAATCGAACTCGGAGATAGCTGGTTCTCCCCGAAATAGCTTTAGGGCTAGCCCTGTAGCGAGCCTTTTGGAGGTAGAGCACTGAATATCCGCGGGGGCTTCACCGCTTACCAAAGATTATCAAACTCCGAATGCCAAGTAGGTGATGCACAGGAGTCAGACTGCACGAGATAAGTTGGGTAGTCAAAAGGGAAAGAGCCCAGATCTACGGCTAAGGTCCCAAAGTACGTGTTAAGTGGAAAAGGATGTGGGATTTCATAGACAGCTAGGATGTTGGCTCAGAAGCAGCCACACATTCAAAGAGTGCGTAATAGCTCACTAGCCGAGAGGTCCTGCGCCGAAAATTACCGGGGCTGAAACACGACACCGAAGCCTAGGGATTGTCAGTATCTACGGGTACTGATGATCGGTAGGGGAGCATTCACAGGGGCGTAGAAACTGTACCGAAAGGAGCAGCGGAGCGCTGTGAAGAGAGAATGCCGGAATGAGTAGCGAGATGAAGGTGAGAATCCTTCAGGCCGAATATCCAAGGAATCCAGGGTAAAGCTGATCTGCCCTGGGGAAGTCGGGACCTAAGCTGAGGCCGAAGAGGCGTAGGCGATGGACAGCAGGTTGATATTCCTGCACTTGTATATATCAGAACTGTGGGGACGCAGGCAAAAGGGATGAGCCGGGGAAGGAAGAACCGGTCCCGCAAGGGGGAACGAAGTTAAGTAGTGAAGCATCAGATATGACTGCCAAGAAAAGCCACTATTGTGTATATACAACCCGTACCGTAAACCGACACAGGTGGATGAGGAGAGAATCCTAAGGCCGACGGGAGAAGCATTGTTAAGGAACTCGGCAAAATGTCCCCGTAACTTCGGGATAAGGGGAGCCTGAGCAATCAGGCCGCAGAGAAGAGGCTCAAGCAACTGTTTAGCAAAAACACAGGTCTATGCGAAACCGAAAGGTGAGGTATATGGGCTGACGCCTGCCCGGTGCTGGAAGGTTAAGAGGAGAGGTTAGAGCAATCGAAGCTTTGAATTTAAGCCCCAGTAAACGGCGGCCGTAACTATAACGGTCCTAAGGTAGCGAAATTCCTTGTCGGGTAAGTTCCGACCCGCACGAAAGGCGTAATGATTTGAGCACTGTCTCGGCAATGCACCCGGTGAAATTGAAGTACCAGTGAAGATGCTGGTTACCCGCGCCAGGACGGAAAGACCCCATGGAGCTTTACTCCAGGTTGATACTGGGGTCCGGTATTATATGTACAGGATAGGTGGGAGACTATGAGTATGTGGCGTCAGCTGCATATGAGTCGCTGTTGGGATACCACCCTTATGATGCTGGGCTTCTAACCAAGGACCATTACCTGGTCCGGGGACAATGTCTGCCGGGGAGTTTGACTGGGGCGGTCGCCTCCGAAAGAGTATCGGAGGCGCTCAAAGGTTCCTTCAGAATGGACGGAAACCATTCGTAGAGTGCAAAGGCAGAAGGGAGCCTGACTGTGACACCGACGGGTGGAACAGATACGAAAGTAGGACTTAGTGATCCGGTGGTATGAAAGTGGGATTGCCATCGCTCAACGGATAAAAGCTACCCTGGGGATAACAGGCTTATCACTCCCAAGAGTTCACATCGACGGAGTGGTTTGGCACCTCGATGTCGGCTCATCGCATCCTGGGGCTGTAGCAGGTCCCAAGGGTTGGGCTGTTCGCCCATTAAAGCGGTACGCGAGCTGGGTTCAGAACGTCGTGAGACAGTTCGGTCCCTATCCGGCGCGGGCGTAGGATATCTGAGAGGAGCTGTCCTTAGTACGAGAGGACCGGGATGGACGGACCGCTGGTGTATCAGCTGCACCGCCAGGTGCATAAGGCTGGGTAGCCACGTCCGGAAGGGATAAACGCTGAAGGCATCTAAGCGTGAAGCCCCCCTCAAGATGAGATATCCCTGCGTATGCAGTAAGACCCCTTGGAGAGTACGAGGTTAGATAGGCACAAGGTGTAAGCATGGTAACATGTTCAGCTGATGTGTACTAATAGGTCGAGGGCTTATCC
>NZ_RAIQ01000017.1 GCF_003625475.1 Butyrivibrio sp. X503
CTTTTCGCAGCTTATCACGTCTTTCTTCGGCTCTTAGTGCCAAGGCATCCGCCCTGCGCCCTATAAAGCTTAACCATTACCCTTACTTTCGTAAGTGGTCAGCTGTATAGAATCAGTCGTATCTTTCGATAACTATTCTCTGATATAAGTGATATAGCGTTATCACTTTATATCTAAAACTAAAATCTTGATTGTTTCTGGATTTTCGATGTCTTTTAATCGTAGTTTCTGATTAAAATCTTTCTTTCAGTATTCGGTTTTCAAGGTACAATTCATCAGCATAAGCTGACTAATGGAGATGGTGAGATTCGAACTCATGACCCCCTGCTTGCAAGGCAGGTGCTCTCCCAACTGAGCTACACCCCCATTTGATCCGGCAGCCACCTATCCTCCCATACCGTTACCAGTATAGTACTTTCGGCCGCTATGGTCTTAACCGTCGTGTTCGGGATGGGTACGGGTGTTTCCCCATAGCGCATCGCCACCGGAAGAATTTTGTTGTCTTCTTGACAACTAGACAGCAATGCAACTCCCTACTTCATTCCTATTCCTTAGAAAGGAGGTGATCCAGCCGCAGGTTCTCCTACGGCTACCTTGTTACGACTTCACCCCAGTTATCCGACC
>NZ_RAIQ01000018.1 GCF_003625475.1 Butyrivibrio sp. X503
GGATTCCATGGTGTAGAGCTCGCAGATGTTCAGTTCGGTGATACTGTTCTTGTAATCGGTATCGGACCTGTTGGTCTTATGAGTGTTGCAGGTGCTCGCCTTCGTGGTGCATCTCGCATTATCGCTGTAGGAACTCGTCCTACATGTGTTGAGGCAGCTAAGTTCTACGGAGCAGATGAGTTTATCAGCTACAAGAACGGAACTATCGAAGATCAGGTTCTTGAGATGACAGGCGGCGTTGGCGTAGACAGAGTTGTTGTTGCAGGTGGCGGCGTTCAGACATTTGAGTCTGCTGTTAAGGCACTTAAAGCAGGCGGCAAGATCGGTAACGTTAACTACCTTGGAAGTGGTGACTATATCACAATCCCTCGTGTAGAGTGGGGCGTTGGTATGGGACACAAGCTCCTTGCAGGTGGACTTATGCCCGGTGGAAGACTTCGTATGGAGAAGCTTGGAGCACTTGTTTCTTCAGGTAAGCTCGATGTTAGCAAGCTTTCTACTCATGTATTCCATGGTTGGGAGCATATCCCGGAGGCACTTCAGCTTATGAAGGATAAGCCTGCAGAGCTTATTAAGCCTGTTGTTATCCTTGATAA
>NZ_RAIQ01000001.1 GCF_003625475.1 Butyrivibrio sp. X503
ATGTAATTATTCTAGTTTTTTGTTTTAGTCTTTTTTCCATACTCATCATATAAACTTTAGGAACTATTTATCATTCCCTCGCCACGCATCTATTTATCCGGTTATTATTCACAATGCATCATTTATCCCTTCTTAAAATAAGCCTCTCGTCACAACCTAATATTTCATCATCCATGTCACATACTACGGTGTTTATTTCTGAAAAACCGGAAACATCAAGCTTACTAATCCCGCTATAATCAATACTTATTTCCTGAATATGAGGATTATTTTTCAAATCCAGGCTGCACAAATTATCGCAGTTACTACAGTGTACTGCCATTAATTTTGGATTATTTGATAGATCCAGGTTTCCTATCACTGTATCAGAAACATCCAGTGCCTCCAATTCCGGGTTATTAGATAAATCTATTGAATCTATCTTAGTCCCACCTATCTGAAGGTCGCGAAGTTTCGGGAATAAACCGGTATCAATGCTCGAAATATCAGTATCTATGCATTGCAAATAAGTCAGTTTATTATTATTGGAAAGATCAAACTCAGTTACTCTGGTACGCGTGATTGATAATTCTTCAAGCTCAGTAAAAAGCTCAATACCTTTAATGGATGTTATATCATGATACCTTTCATCTGTACTTGCACGAACAAATATCTGTTTAACCGAATCTATCTCTTCTTTCGATAAAAAACCATCCTTATCCGTGTCAACAAATTCGCTTATATATCCTCGAAATATTTCATCAGGAAACACCGATTCATCAACCTTTATACCGTCTGTTGTCTTTTGCATACATCCGTTTAACAGCACTATTCCCAATAGAACTAAAATGCTTGCTTTTTTCATTTTTTAGCCTCAAAATTTCAACATCTATATATTTAGCTTATATGAAAATTTTTTACGCTATAACCATCAAAACAGCTATAGGGATTTTTTATCAGCGTCACCTTTCCCTCTTTTTCTATGTCGCCATCTACAGCATTGGAAATCTTGAACGTAACGCTCAGATTGATCTCATCTCCATTATCTTCAGTTTTGTAATCCAATAATTCCGCATAAGAGAAGCCACTCGAAGCTTCATCTATTTTAATATCCTCTCCCTCAGTTAAAGACATAAACTCAGCTGAATTACCCGAAAACGAATTATAAATATACTCAACCTGTTCTTTGCTGATCGTTAATCCGCCATTATCACCAATACTATTTAGATAATCATATCCAAACCATGAATTTTGACAAAAATTATGTATGAAGCCCTGTTCCCACTCTGCATCGATTTCATTGCTGTTATCATAGTCCGTGTAATAAATTGCGCAGTTTTCAAGCATAGCTCTAAGATTATCACCTATAGCAAACTCTTCGGGATATTTATACTCTGATACTCCTAATTCTCCATAATCAAATGGTTCATTTTTACTATCATTTGTATTATTACAACCACTTATAAATAAAGCGCCCAGAACTATTGCAAATGTAATTATTCTAGTTTTTTGTTTTAGTCTTTTTTCCATACTCATCATATAAACTTTAGGAACTATTTATCATTCCCTCGCCACGCATCTATTTATCCGGTTATTATTCACAATGCATCATTTATCCCTTCTTAAAATAAGCCTCTCGTCACAACCTAATATTTCATCATCCATGTCACATACTACGGTGTTTATTTCTGAAAAACCGGAAACATCAAGCTTACTAATCCCGCTATAATCAATACTTATTTCCTGAATATGAGGATTATTTTTCAAATCCAGGCTGCACAAATTATCGCAGTTACTACAGCATACTGCCATTAATTTTGGATTATTTGATAGATCCAGGTTTCCTATCACTGTATCGGAAACATCCAGTGCCTCCAATTCCGGGTTATTAGATAAATCTATTGAATCTATCTTAGTCCCACCTATCTGAAGGTCGCGAAGTTTCGGGAATAAACCGGTATCAATGCTCGTATTATCAGTATCTATGCATTGCAAATAAGTCAGTTTATTATTGGAAAGATCAAACTCAGTTACGCTGGTACGCGTGATTGATAATTCTTCAATCTCAGTAAAAAGCTCAATACCTTTAATAGATGTTATATCATGATACCTTTCATCTACGCTTGCACGAACAAATATCTGTTTAACCGAATCTATCTCTTCTTTCGATAAAAAGCCATCCTTATCCGTGTCAACAAATTCTCTTATATATCCTCGAAAAATTTTATCGGGAAACGCCGATTCATCAATTTTTATACCGTCCGTTTTAGTAGCTTATTTGTCGTATGAGCCGAATATGGTTGTATCTCCCGACCATGCCGCGTCTGAAGATATATGCGCATTAGAATAATCTACATTTTCGATATTTGATTTTTACATACATCCGTTTAATAACACTATTCCTCCGTATAATTCGAAACAATCTCTTTTGATATCAAAACGTATTCATTATCTTTATATTCGTACGTTACCACGACATGTTCAATATAACTATGTCTGTAAGTTCCGGTAATTACCTTCTTATTTTCATCTATTCTGTAATTCGAGATTTCCTCGAATGTTTTCTTATATACATACTCACCGTCTTCATAAACGTATGCACAATACACGCTCATTCCGCTTGAGCTCTGACTGCCAAGTGAGATAACGATGTCTTTATGTCCGTCAAAACTTACATCTACATATTCGACATCAAAATCGCACGCTTCAAATACATATCTATCACTGTCCCTAGAAGCTTTTTTTGAAGGATAATCTACTTTTAATGAAATTACCTTTCCGTTCTCTTTGGCAAAAAAATAGTCCTCCAAATGCATGTATTCGTCAGGTTCCTCTTTTGTACGACCAACAGATACATGGTATAAACTTTGTTCTTCGTCAACCCATTCAGCGTGTTCTATTTTTTTCCCTTCATCAAGAAGTACTGTATTTGATATTTCTGCATTTACATCGGCATCTTCACATTCTATTTCAACTTTTTCCTCTTCATCAGTCGATATTTCAGATTGTTCTTCATATTCTACACTTAATGTTTCATTATTATATTCTTCTACTTCCGTATTACGATTATCTGTAATCTTTTTATCAATAGCACATCCAATTAAGTTTATGCATATGCATGCTAAAATTAATACTTTTTTAATATCTATCTTCATCATCTATCTCTTATTTATACACTCATTAAATATTTTGCATTTAAAAGCTTAAGAAATATATTTTTTCACAACTTTATTTCGAATTGATGAGTATACTATATCCCTTGGGATAATACACACCATCTACTTTCTTTCCATCATCAATCGCAAGTAATAATCCATTTTCTGAGAGGCTAACATCCGCTATAGGCATTCTCTTATAATCACTATCATTTAATAGCTTTGCGATGTTGTCCTCGGAATCTGCATGATAATTGTAAGACATTATTTGAATGAATTCATCACCTTCAACACTATATACATAGAATTCACTCACCTCATATATAGTGGTATTTCGTGTATAATATGATACCAATATTTCATCATTTCCATCAGAATTCATGTCCTTAAACTGGATATACTCTGCATTTTGTCCTAACATCTCGTTTTTATTTGTTATGCTAAATTTTTTTACTTTATCATTAGAGAAAGCATATTCAACATAACCATTTTTATCTGATATCCTAGTTATTTTTATTTTGTCTCTGAAATTAGAGCTGCCATATCCATCTGCAATTATCGTTGCATCATCTGAATCCGAATCCAACAATTCGAAAAATGCTTTGAATTTATCTTCACTTGCAGCAACATCGTCAATTGGCTTTGCTTCTAATATTAAATACCCATTCTTGTCACCTATCGTCACAGTGTTTTCATGACTATCCATTTGCTTGCTATAAGAACATGCACATAATAGTATTGTAGTAAATAACATCAATAATATGCTATTCCATCTCATTACTTTTCTCCATTATTAATCCCCATTTTTTCACTCCCGTTCACTCTTTTTCTTTTTTACGCCAAACGTTACAAATATATATTACACACCTTAACAATTTAAAGCAATAAAAAAAGATCACGGAAAACGCCTTTTTCCGTGATCTTTACAATCTTTATTCTTAATTTTTACTATCAGTCTTTTTTTAATGATCTTACGATACCTGTCACTGCGCCGAAGAGCACTGCTGCAACGGGCCATACGATCCATGTTGTATCCCATCTCATTGTGATGAAGCTCCATCCAAGGTAACCTGCTACAACTATAGGCCAGTAGATTGCTGCGATCTTGCCTACAGTCTTTGAAACTTTCTTACCTTCGGGAGTGTAATCACCTTCCTGAAGAAGCTTCTTATAAGAATCCATGATGCTTCCTGCTCTTACTATCATGTTAACGCCGGCTGCGATTATTAACAAAAGAACTCCAACCGCATATGTTGTAGCGTGCTCGTTCTGTGCATCTGTAAAGAGCGCGGTTGCAAATACGGGAATAACAGCAACGATGCATAAGATAACGCCGATTGCTACAAACATAGAGTGTTTGCCTTCAAATCTGCTCTTTTTCTCTCTTACCATTCCGTCAACGCCGTAAGCAGTTTCAATATTGGTCTCTTCAAGATATTTGTAAACATCAAGCTTCTTGCCGGTCATAATGAAAATGAAAACAGCAATCGCTACCATTATAAGAAGTGCCGACAGTGAGAAAACCGTTGAAGCTGCATCATTCATAATTCCAATAGATTCAAAAGCCGAACGGAACATAAGAAATACCGGTGATGCTATACATAATGAAACACCGAGTGCTGTCTTAGGTGCAGTATCCTCAACCAGATTAAGGTATGTATTTGCTTCTTCCATGCTAACGCTTCTGAGTTCCTCTTTGGTAGAAACAGTATCCTGTACTATTACATTGGTAGGAATCTCTTCGATCTCATCCTTTAATAAGTAATCTGTGGTTACACCGAAGATCTCAGCCATCTTAAGTACTCTGTTAAGATCGGGTGTTGCCTGCATGCTTTCCCATTTTGATACAGACTGTCTTGAAACATCAAGTTTATCTGCAAGTTCCTCCTGTGACCATCCAAGTTTCTTTCTTTCATTGATAATCTTGTCCGCAAGTATCATTTTCTTTTCCTCCGATTTTGTTTTTTGATTTTCGACCTCGAATCTGATTTTTGTTTTCGAGCTCGATGTGTTTTTTGTTTTTGGATGATCTTAGCTTACAAAAATGATCGGTTGCACACTACAAACTGTGCTTTGAAGTTTGTCAACCGGCAGTTGCATCCGCATAGCTACGGGGTTTGCAGGTTTTCTTTTCATTTGATAACGCGTGTTACTATTGCTTATTTAGTTATCACTGCCAAGTGAATTTTACCATTTTCCGATCGGATGTATCAACTACAGCTTTCACTCCAAAAGGAATTATACATCGGGGAAGCGCGTGTCCGATATTGATGTTGCAAACAATCGGAAGGCTCTCGTTTGCTATCACTTCCTTAAGCGCCTGCTTGTATTTTTCCTCATATTTCCTGTCCATCGGCTTTCCCACAAGGACTCCGCTTATTACATCGAAGACTCCATAGTCCTTTAGATACTGTAAAGCGGCGCGATATTTCTCCGGTGAAGGCTGCTCCTCACTTGATTCAAGCAAAAGAATCTTTCCCTTCCAATCCTCTTTTGAAGGAAAAAGCTCATATTTGCTGCAAAGAACAGGCATATCCGCGTAGCGTTCACCGTTAAAGATATCATATATGGAATCGATGCATCCGCCTAATATCTCCCCGGCAAAAGAGCTTTCTCCCTGCAAAAGTTCAAAGCCGTTATCTTCATGCTTTGGAAGCGCCGTTCCCATCTGATCAAGGTCAAAATTAGTTCTGCTCTCATACCAGACATCGCTTGGCGTGATCTCTTTTATCTTTCCGGTTGTTATAAGCTCTGTGAAATACTTCTTGGTATATGGCAAGATATCTTTGTCCATCTCGCATATATCTGCAAGAAACGACTGTCCGTAAAAGCTCTTTACGCCGACTTTGTGCAGCATAAAATGATTGATCGTCGTATCGGAAAAGCCAAGGAATATCTTGTCATTTACTGCATTCTTAAGCTCATCGTTCTCAAAAAGATACGGTAACAGGCGATATGTATCATCACCGCCTATAGCGCAAAGAATCATGTCTATCTCAGGATCTTTGTAAGCTGCAATGAGATCCTCCGCGCGCTTTTCGGGATGAGCTTCCAAATATTCTATTCCTTTGAGGGCATTTGGCATGAACTTCACTTTAAGTCCCATTTCTTCAAGGCGCTTTGTCCCAAGCTCTACCTCATGCTTTACAAAATCTTCTCCTATGGTTCCGCGTGAGAGACTCACTATTCCTACTGTTTTGACCATTAATTAAGCTCCTTTACCATGCAAACTTCATCGATATATCTCCCGTCCTTTAACTTAAAAGCTTTGTGAAGTCTTCCGTATTCTTTAAAGCCCATCTTTTTATAAAGAGCGAGCGCTCTTTCATTGTCCGCAAATGCCCCAAGTTCCATCTGCTCAAAGCCCATTTCTTTAGCCTGCTTAACTGCTCTGTCTATAAGAATTGCGCCAAGGCCGGCACCGCAAAACTCCTGAAAAAGAGCTATCGCGAAATTGCAGCGGTGCTTAAGCTTATAATTGTTCCTATTTCGATAAACACAAACGTTGCCTACAGCTCTGTCTTTGTCAAAAACAGTAAGGAACACCGAACCGTCATCATTGAGGTTTTCGTTTATGATCCTCTTCTCATCTTCAAGATCGTCGTGCACTTCTTCGGGATATCTGATCATATAATGCGTCTCTTCCGCTATCTTGTAGATATACTCAAGCATCGTCTCAGCATCTTTTTCCTCGGCGCTCCTAATTGTAAGCTTGCGCCCATCCCTAAGTGTTATCTCTTCCGCTTCATACTTCATAATAGCTCCTCCTTGTAAAAATAATTTGACCCCATCAAACCGGTAAAGTTTGATGAGGCCATATATCAATAATCATGTGCAGTTAAAATATTTCTCAGATATGCACATCCTCATCAAAATATACAAAATCAGTCCCCTGTGGATTCACGGGATTGGTAGTGACTGTTTTGTAATTATTGACGAGTAATAATGCCATTTCGAATCTTCTTTCTGAAAAATATTAAATCCAAGTATAATTGGCAGACAATTTCATGTCAACCCTTTTTCTTTTCCAAATTACTTACAACGAGCGAGCAGGAAGCGTCACCTGTGATATTTACTACGGTTCTACCCATATCAAAGATCCTGTCGATACCTGCAACAAGCGCGATACCGTCAACGGGAAGGCCTACGGATGTAAGCACCATCGCAAGCATTACCATGCCCGCGCCGGGAACGCCGGCTGTACCGATAGATGCAAGCGTTGCTGTAAGAACTATCGTGAGCATCTGCGGGAATGTGAGCTGAACTCCGTAGCAGGATGCGATGAAGATAGCACATACGCCCTGATAGATTGCTGTTCCGTCCATATTTATCGTTGCTCCCAAAGGAAGCACAAATGATGTGATCTCTTTGTCTGCGCCCATCTTTTCACAGCCCTTCATATTGATGGGAAGTGTTCCGACACTTGATGCGCTGGAGAATGCAAAGATCATCGCAGGGAGCTGGCCCTTGAAGAACTTAACGGGGCTCATTCCGCCCATAGTTCTAACTGCGATTGAATATACAATGACCATGTGGAGTATATAGCAGATATACGCTGCAAGGAGTACCATTGCGAGCGATCCGAGTACCGCGCTTCCGTTTGTTGCCACAACCGGGCAGATAAGGCAGAACACACCGATAGGCGAAAGCTTAAGTATCATTTCCATGCATTTCATGAATACCGCATTGAATGAATTGATTCCTTTCACCGCAGGCGCAGCCTCGTCACCAACCAGAATAATGGCAAAGCCGATAAGTATTGCCATTACAATAACCTGAAGCATGGTCGCCTCGGAAAGCGGCATAATAAAGTTAGAAGGAAAAATATTGATGATAGTATCCATGATTGGTGCACTGCTCGATGCCTCGTAAGTAAGCTCCGAGGTCTGCAGCACCGGGAAAAATCCCTTGAATACATTTCCTCCGACCAATCCTATTACTATGGCAACCGCCGTCGTACATAAGTAGTAGATGATCGTCTTTATTCCGATAGATCCGACTTTTCTGATATCCTGCATGGAAATAACTCCCGACATGATAGAGAAAAGAACTATCGGAACAACTATAAATTTAACAAGATTAAGGAATATCGTGCCGAACGGCTTGATATAGTTCTCCGCAAAATCAGCGTGCCCCTGTAAAAGCAGACCCGCAATGATACCGAGAACAAGTGCGATAAAGATCTGAATTGCCAGTGGTAATTTTTTCTTCATACCGTAACCCTCCTATGCTATTATTATAGCTTATCAGGCTCGATAAAGTGAAGCTCGTAATCATCCTCGTCTTCGTACAAAATACAGATATTGTCGTCATTTATCCCCGCGCCCAAAGCGACTTCGGGACTTTTATATATAGAAATGATCTTTTTCTTGTTCATATCATAGGCATAAACGCCAAGTTCTTTGTTATATAAATATATCTTATCTTCAGCCTGCGCGCAGATTCCGTACTTGCATGCACTCTTGGGAAGCTCTTCTTTCCACAGCTCTTTTCCCGAACCGTCAATGGCCTTTAGGAAGCTGATATCATCCTCAAGCACTACGGAAACAATCTCGTCATTCGAATCATCCACAGCAGTCACAACACCGTCCACATCATAGGACATTACATTGTCCATTCCGTCAAGTACTGAGCCGACCACGGCTTTGCCCGCACAGTCCATTGCGTAGTAAATTGAATCGTGGGTCTCAAAACTATTAGGAACATTCTCATTGGTCAGATAAGCGCTCACATCGGTTCTGCTAAGGATCTCTCCTTTTTTATCAATAACGTCAATCTCGGTAGTTTCCCCTGTAAGCGTACTAAGAAGCGCCCCATCAACCATCTCGCTTTCGGCGCTGTATATAAGCATGCTGCAGTTACCTTCATCATCTACAGCCATGCGGATTATTCTCTTGTTCTCAGGGCACTCGTAAGGGAGTTTGGTAAAAGAATCTTTGTCGGTGTAGTACACCTCAAATCTCTCTCCTTCAGAGCAACATAAATACGAATCTTTTCCGTTGGAAGCAAAAACAGATTTCTCCGTTCCGTTCTTGGGATAGGTAACAATGCTCTCAGTGTATCTTTTTCCCACATGTGCCATAAACACATAGGTAGCGATCCCCATCGCGATCACACTAAATGCCGCTGTTGCCAAGATCAGGATATTCTTGAGATCCTTATGATTCATTCCCTCACCCCTTTTCGCTTATATATGTTCCTACTCTGTTCTCAATTCCATATATCACATCATCAATAGACTGCTGCCCTGCAAAATATTTATCCGCTTCTTCAAGCACTATTGTATATACATTTTCATCCACCAAGGACGAGCTGTGTACACTACCCATTAAATTCCACATGTCATCAGCTTGTTTATCGGTAATTGAATAAATTGGGTATTGTTCATAAGAACGATCAATTGTATAAGTACCTTTTTGAATTTTTTCCCCATTACTATATTCAACTTTTTTGGCATCCTCTATCTGTTTTTTTAATATGCTTTTTCTATACGAAAGAGCCATTTCTCTTCCTTTATTCTCTTGATATTCATCAGAAAAAAACTGTTTTATAAAATCCCAAGATTCGTTCTTATAATTACTGGCCATACTTATTGCCAGTGTGCTTCCACATGCTTCTGCAAGTATTCCGCTTCCACTCCTATTCGGGAATCCTATGTATGCTATATTTTCTGTACCTATCGATCCTTCTGCATATGCTGTATCAATAACATCTCCAATCGTTATTTCAAAGGCAATACACTCATCATAGCCAAAATTATTATTTTCATCATATTCATAGTTAAATGTGTTGGCATATTCGAGTAATCTTCTAAATTGCTTACCGTTAAAAAAATCAGTTCCGTTTTCCCAGTCTATATAATCATCCAGAGAATTATACAAGAGACAACTCAATACTCCTATTTTATCTGTGCTTCTCATAGGATGCTTATTTTCAGCTTGTTCAAATATATCCAGTAATTTATCAATATCCAAATTATCATCATTTAATATTTTATTTTTGCCGGCGATAAAAGTATGAAGCTTTACAGAAGTCGGGATAGCATAAAGTTTTCCTTCTACAGCAAAAGCATCAACAACATTCATAAATAAATCATTTTTTATACCTTCATCTGCATCAAGATATTCATATAAATCTTCTGTATACTTTCCGATAATATCTGCTTTACTATAATTAAAGTCAAAATCTATAATATCAGGACCTTCACCGGAAACTATGTCACGCTGCAATTGATGCACTCCATCAGTTAATGCGTCATCAGACCTAATATACTTCTTAGTAACTATCTCAAAACCTTCGTGATTATCATTGAAAAGCTCAATCTGGTTTTCAATCTCACTGTTTATTACCATATTCTCATCATCAACCACCACCGCCAGAACTATTTGCTCTTTTCCATCCGAAGTAATGGTTGTTTTTTGACTACACCCGCCAATCATCAAAGCACAAGCCAATATAGGTATAATAATCTTCTTGTACATATTATCTCCATTTTGATGTACGGGGAGCGCTAAGCTCCCCGTACTATAGCATAATCAATAATATACGTAATTGTGGTCGACATAACCATACTTATTCGTGGGATTATGCTTTATGTAGTTATATTCCGAATCACTACCAAATCTATCAGCGTAATACACTATCGTATCGTTCTTATACATGTCAGTTATTTTATTTCCACCATCCCATCCTTCTGATCTAAGTGGGCAATTTGCCAATAGATATGTATTAACTGTGTCCCACGCACATACCCCCACAAAAGGAATTAATGTCAATACCCCTGCAGAAGCTAAAGCAATTACAACTTTCATCTTGTTTGAAATACTCTTCTTTTTTAATATTTCCCTTCCTCCTTATAAGTTTTTCACGTCGTCGACTTCGTGTGTTATTTAAATAATAAACTGCTCCTAAAAGCAATTTCAACAGCGATGGGATGAACGACAGGTTTTTTGTTATGAACAGCGTTTTTTCGTAACAATTAGAATAAAAATAAGGTATGCGATCATGTTCTATCACATACCTTATCCGTTCTAATCTATGAACGTCCCTCTTTCCTTTTAAGACTTTCCTTTTATAAGCGTTTGCACGAAGCCGCGATCTTCGTGTTAACCGCATAATAACCCATTTGAAAAAGCAATTTCAATAGTGATGTTATGAACGACGTTGTTTTTGTTATGAACGACGGTTTTTTGTAACAAACAGAAAGAGAATGTGATCATTCTGTGTCCACATTCTCTGCCTTTTTCAAAAATCATATCTGCGTATTTCGCAATTTTTTATACCAAATAACGAAAATTCTTCATTGTCCATCTCACGGAAATACGACTCGACAATCCTTGCGATTCCGTTGTGAGCTACTAGAATGTAGGTTTTGTCGTCGTTCTTGATATCATCAAGAAGATTATAGATCCTCTGCGCAAGCTGCATCATGGATTCGCCTGTTCCGAACCTGCTTGCCATGTGCTTCTTGGCTTCATGGAATTCAAGACCGTCTCTCGGGGTCGATTCATATCTTCCGAAATTCTGCTCAATCAGTCGTTGCTCAATCCTGTACGGGATTCCCGTGACCTCCGATATGTGAGCCGCAGTGTCCTTGGCCCTTACAAGAGGTGAAGTAAGGATCTCATCAGCATGGATTCCTTCTTCCAGTATTTTCTTTCCGGTCTCGATTGCCTGCTCGTGTCCAAGCTCCGTGAGCGCTATATCCGTCGCCCCACAGATCTTATTCTCAACGTTCCAAACCGTCTGCCCGTGTCTTATGAAGTAAAAATGTCCCATTATATTCCGTTTATCCTTTTTTATTTCGTAGCAGCCTTCTCAAGCACTTCTAAGATCTCTTTTTCCGTATCAAGTAAAAGCACCTTTTCCGCCAACTCGTCAGCGTCTTTTTTGCTCCATCCTGCAATCGCTGCTCTGGTTCTGAGCACATCCGCAGGATTAACGCTAAACTCCTCAAGCCCGAAGGATATAAGAAGCGGCAGGATAAGGCTGTCTGAAGCGGCTTCTCCGCACATAGCGACGGGTATCCCCGCTTTCTTACCGCTTTCTATGATATTCCTAATGCTTCTGAGCACCGAAGGCTGCAGCGCGGAATACAGATACGAAACATCGCCGTTTCCTCTGTCCACGCTCATCGTGTATTGTATCAGATCATTCGTACCTATAGAAAAAAAGTCTGCTTCTTTCGCAAGTATGTCCGCAATAAGCGCAGCGGACGGCGTCTCTATCATACAGCCCACCTCAACGTCTCTGCCATACTGCGTTTTCTCGGCGTCAAGCTCCCTCGCGATCTCTTTTACCAACATCCTTACTTCCCTGAGCTCATCAAGACAGGTCACTAAAGGCACCATGATCTTGACCTTTCCAAAGGCACCGGCTCTCATAATCGCGCGAAGCTGCGTTTTAAAACTCTCTTTATTGCCAAGGCTGTAGCGCACGCCTCTAAATCCAAGGAAGGGATTGCTCTCTTTTTTCAGGTTAAGATAAGGAATCTCTTTGTCGCCTCCGATATCCATCGTTCTGATAACGACAGGGCGCCCCTTCATTGCGCTCACCGCTTCCTTGTATGCGTTAAATTGCTCCTCTTCGGAAGGAAGATGATTGTTTTCCATAAAAAGAAATTCCGACCTGAACAGTCCGATTCCTTCAGAGCCGTATTCAAAGGCCCTGACCGCCTCGCCGGGACTTCCGATATTGCTGCAAACCCTGCATTCTATACCATCCGCGGTAACTGTCTTTTTATCCTTATAGGTGGAAAGAAGCTCTTCACGCCTTAGATAGTCTTCTCTTTTGGCAATATATTCGTAATAGGTCTCATCATCGGGATTAAGGATCACGTTTCCGTGGCTTCCGTCTACGATCACGGTGTCCTTATCCGTTGCAAGCGACGTGATCTCTTTTACCGAGAGAACCGTCGGAATCTCAAGTGCTCTGGCAAGTATCAAAGAATGCGAGGTGATACCACCCTCCTCGGTGACTATTCCGACAACGTTTTCCCTGTTAATGCGGCTTGTCACGGAAAGTGTAAGCTCTTTTACCACAAGGACCGTACCCTGCGGAACATTCTCAACGTCAACTTCATTAACTCCTATGAGAGTCTTCAAAAGTCCGGTCTTAATATCCTTTATATCCGCAGCTCGCTGGCTCATTAGCTCGTCGTCCATATCTCGGAACATCTTGATAAAACCGTCGAGAACAGCCTCCGTTGCGGCCTCAGCGCTTAAACCTTCCTTTATTTTCTTGATCACGGGTTTTATAAGTTCAGGATCGGACATCATAAGAACATGTCCGTCAAGAATATCCGCTTCACTTGAACCAATGCGGCTTCTCACAGACTCTGCTGCTTCCTTGGTGATCTTTTTAAGAGTTAAAAGAGCTCCCTCAAGCCTCTTTTTCTCGGCCGCAGCGTCATTAACTATAACTGCGTCGTACTTAAGCTCTTGCTCCTTGATAACACAGACGTTTCCTATTCCGATGCCGCCTGAAGCGGCGATTCCCTTGTACATTTGATTGCCCCGATCGCGTATGCGGGTAGAGGTCCGGATATTCCCACATAGCCTGTTTGATTATGCCATTAGTTACAGTTCCCCATATACTTTCTCAATCATATCTTTGTCTGCAAGATCGTCCGAAAATGCCGTCGCAGATCCCGCTGCAATTCCCATCTTAAGAGCTTCTTCGAAGTATCCGTTATTCAAAAAGCCCGCAATAAAGCCTGCTACCATGGAGTCCCCTGCTCCGACGGAATTTTTTACCGTACCTTTTGGACATGTTCTTTTAAGCGTATCGCCCTTTTCCGTAACGAGAAGCGCCCCGTCTCCTCCCATGGATACCAGAACATTTCTTGCGCCCATGTCCTTAAGCTCTTTGGCTCTTTTTTCTATCTCTTCATCGGTTTTCGGAGTTTCTCCGAAGATCTCGCCCAGCTCGTCAATATTGGGCTTTATGAGAAAGGGCTTGTGTTTAAGCGCTTTGATGAGGAGATCCTTTGTCGCATCGACAACAACCATGGCGCCCTTGTCATCCACAAGACTCATTATATTCTCATATACGTTATCCGGAAGCGACGCAGGTATGCTGCCCGCAAGTATCAGTATATCGCCGTCCGAAAGCTCTTTTATCTTATCATATAACTTTTCAAGCGCATCCGCAGGGATATTCGGTCCCTGAGAATTAATCTCAGTTTCTTTTGCCCCCTTGATCTTGACGTTGATCCTGGAGATCCCATCCGGAAGCTTGATAAAATCGGTCTTAATGCCGCGTTCCTCTACGCTTTTAATGATCGCATCGCCCGTAAATCCAGCGACAAAGCCAAGCGCACAGCTCTCGTGCCCGAGATTCTTAAGAACGGAGGATACGTTGATGCCCTTGCCCCCGAAATAGCACTCTTCGCTGTCCGTTCGATTGGTCATCCCCGGCAAAAGCTCGCTTCCCATACGGACTACGTAGTCTATCGCAGGGTTAAATGTAACTGTGTATATCATGATGTTCTCCCAATTTCAAAAGCCATAACTCTATAATAAGGTGTTAATTCGCAAAGGTAAAGTATTCTCTTAGGGAATGGGGGCAGTCCAAAAATTGTGCGCTATACGTCAAATTATTTTTATCTAAAAAAAGAATAAAGCTTTAAGGATATATCGTGTAGATACCTTTACAAGGAAGCAGAATATAAACTAAAATATTAATGATATAGGTGTGAAAATGACTTATGCCATTGAGCAATTCATATATCATATAATGACGAAGGAGGCGTGTACTGTGGAAGATTATTTACTTAGCAGTGATCATATCGATACCATAGGCGAAATAGCCAATATCAGCATGGGTAATTCCGCCACAACGTTAAGTCTCATGGTTAACAAAAAGGTTGATATAACTACTCCTAACGTTAGAGTCATCAAAAGAAGCGAAGCTCTTGATGACTATGAAAACACGTGCATTTTTGTCCAGATCCATTATGTGAAGGGACTTGAAGGCAACAATGTCTTTATCCTAAAAGAGCATGATGTCAAGGTTATGTGCGACCTTATGATGGGCGGAGACGGCACCAATACTGCAGGTGAGATCACAGACCTGCATCTTTCGGCTGCTTCGGAAGCCATGAATCAGATGATGGGCACCAGCGCCACATCTTTATCTTCCATGCTCGGAGTTCCCACAGACATCAGTACTCCCGTCGTTAATCAGATTGATGTGGACAGTATAAAAGTTTTTGAAAAAATGTTTGATACTACTTACGATAAATTTGTTAAAATAGCATTTAGGATGACAATCGGCGATCTGATCGATTCGGTTATGGTCCAGCTCTATCCCGTGCAGTTTGCGCTGGATATGTGCGAAAAATTCATGAATAAAGGAAAATAACGGTTACAAATGAACAAACAGGAGACACTGGAGATCAAGAAGCAGTTTACGCCCGACAGATGCACCATTGACAGCATTTGCGGCTGCTACGTTGATCATGACAAGAACAAATTATTTACTTTCAGAAAGGCTTTCGGCCAGATTCCCGAAGAGGAAATGTTCAAATATCTGGACATCTTCCAACACACTTTATCAGGTACATTTGGTAAAAATCTTATCAGTCTTGAGTTCCCTCTTGACCAAGAACAGCCCGGAGGTACTCAGGACTTTCTTTTGACTCTTCGTAACTCACAGCTCAAGGACGACGAGCTTGTGGATGAGTGCTACGACAAGATCATTGCCAATTATATCAACGGAGAAAATTACTATATCATTCTCGTTCACGCTGTCTATGACATTCCCGGCGTAACATCGGACGGTATCGAGATGGAGGATGCTTCCGAGAAGGTTTATGACTATATCCTTTGCAGCATCTGTCCCGTTAAGCTTTCCAAGGCAGGTCTTGGTTATAATGAGTCCAAAAATGTCATTGAGGAAAGATTCCGCGACTGGATAGTGGATGGTCCCGTGAAGGGATTTCTTTTCCCTGCATTTATAGAAAGAGATACCGACATCCACAACATGCTGTATTTTACAAAAAAGCCCGAAGATCTTCAGCCTGAATTTGTTGAAGCGATGTTCGGCGGTCGCGCTCCCATCTCCGCTCCCGAGCAAAAAGACATCTTTGATGCGGTTGTGCAGAATACTATAGGAGAAGATGCCGACTACGATATCATGAAAAATATTCATGATAACTTAAATGAGATGATAGACGATCACGTTGACGATCCGGAGCCTTTGGAGCTTAAAAAGAGTGATGTGAAGCAGCTCCTTCATGACAGCGGCGTATCTGATGAAAGACTCGGCTACTTCGACGAAACTTATATTAAGTGCGCCGGAGACGAGGACTATCCGCTTCTTGCAAGCAATATCGCACATACTCGCAAGTTCGATATCGAGACACCTAACGTAGTCATCAAGGTTAAGCCCGACAGGACTGACCTTGTAGAATCCCGCATCGTCGACGGCAGGCAGTGCCTTGTCATCGCAGTTGACGATCATATCGAAGTTAACGGAATAAATGTACGGACGTTTATGAATAGGTAATTTGCATAGAAACGTGCGCCGCAAAACGTAACATAAAAAGAGATTTCACCGCATCGTTAGTGAAATCTCTTTTTTAAATTTCTATTTCCCACTGTCTCATATATGTCTTTGTTACCTCCGCCTTGGATTTAACACTTGTAACTATTTTATAAGTCTTGATGCTGCTTCTTTAATCTCTTTCGCAGAGGCATTGAGCATTTTCTTGGCGTCAGCTTTTGTTCCGCCGTTTGACAAGAAGTCAGTGATAGCTTTTATTCTTCCATTGTTAAAGGATTCTTTAGCTACTTCTTCTGCGTATTTCTTAGCATAGTTTTCTGCATATAACTCAACGGATTTGCACACTTTACTCATTCCTCCTTTGGTGTTTTTGAAATAGTTAACTGCTTTGCTGGTTGCAGGGAATTAATACGAGTCCTTTTTATATCATCATTTCCATCACCCTTTTGCATCTCTATATTACATATAGATCCGTCATCCAAAATGCAGAGCGCATCAATAGTAATCTCCCTATGAAGGCTTTGAATAATGGTCCAATTGCATTTTTTCTTTCTCCTATTATAGCATGAACCTCATAAAGAGGCTGCGTAATGTATTGTTTATTCCTGCGCTTTAAATAAAAAACAAATAGTGGAATGTTTCGGCGAACAGCCGAGAATGATGCGCTGCGTAAATTGCAGCCGCATATGATGTAAGAATGTCACTTACGACATTAATATCCGATGATAAGATTGATCATCGACAGAAATTATTGTAACGCGAATTTTTGAAAATTCCTTGTTCAGATTCTTAAGATTTACGAAAGGCAGCATTATGTTATGGAAAAATATAAAGCTCCGCATAGATATAATCATCCATGCGAAGCCTTAAACATATTTGTTAGAACTTATTATTTTATTGTAAACTTAATAGGCTCATAATTAGTAATATCGTTTCCGGTAGCTTTTTTCGGAATCTGACTACCATCGCTTGTGTTGTAGTCAATAACATTAACCCCCGGAGTGTTTGAATTAGTAACATATCCATCATAAAACCAACCATCAGTACACCATGTGCAACGACTAAAATCCTTAATAAATAATTTATTTTGATTAGGTGTAATAAGATATGTTTCATTAAATGTAGTTGTCGGATTACTTGATGCTTCCCCCACAGCATAAAGCACTCCAGATCCTTTTCGCAATGAATGCGTCAAACCATTTATCTCTCCTACACAATAAACATATCCATTCCTCATAATATATATCTCTACATGAGATGCTGTACGATCATTATATATTTTATCCGGAATTGCAATAGCAAGTACTTCTTTATCATATCCCTTCATCCAAAAGGTTGTATATCCATATCCTTTCGGAAGGCTATCTATTTTATCTTTAAAGCTCCTGAAACCTGTGTATTTTTCGGACATCCCCGAATTGGTTAATCCGTATTCATTATCCTTCATCTTAAATTCAACAGTCTCAGTGGTTGTTACCCCCATTAACTGAATGCCCACAACACCTGTTGCAGCAAGCATTCCGGCGGTCATAAGACCTGCAAGTATTTTTGTCCCTCTTGTCTTCATAGTTTTCCCTTTCCTTATTTTTTTTATTATGTGCATGAATTTGCTTTCGAATTCGACAGTTCATCTTAACATTTGGGTAATCATTATGTCAAGTTTTTCATCATCAAGTAATCTTTACCCGAACACGAAGCCATACATCGCCGAATACAAGCATTTCAGGATATATGGCTTCGCGGCCCGGGCACAAAAAAAGCTGCCACACTAAACTGTGTGACAGCCCTTATAGCATTTTATGCATGCATACTTTTGAGCTTTTCAATTCCGGTCTTAGGACGACCGATCATCTCGTAAGCGGGGTCATTGTACTTCTTGAGAAGTCTCTCCCTCATTTCCTCGGGATGATTATATAATTGATCCATTATCCTATCAAAGGCAATTTTCCATTCGCCCATATTATCGTACCTCCGTCTGTTAAACAACAACAGTAACGGGTACAATAATAACTTTAAAAAATAATTAATGCAAGTATAAATTTACCAAAATTTATAATGAGGCTATTGCCTTCTTTGGACACTTTGCCACGCAAACGCCGCAATGTGCGCATGTTTCCTGGTCTATCGAGGCCACATTGTTATCAACTGTTATTGCTCCCGCAGGACAATTTTTTTCGCAGATATGACAAGCGATACATCCCACTTTGCAATAAGAGTTAACGATTTTTCCCATATCTTGTGATTTGCATGCAACTGCTTCCTGTGCATCGTAAGGTATGAGATCGATAAGGTGGTTAGGACAGATATCAGCGCACTTTCCGCAGGCCTTACATTTTTCTTTATCCACTACGGCAACACCGTTTACGATGTGGATCGCATCAAACTGACATACGGATACGCATGAGCCGCCGCCGAGACAACCGTATGAACAGGTCTTTGCTCCGCCTCCGGGCGCCTGTGACATAAGTCTGCAATCGCTTACTCCGACATAATCATATTTCTTCTCAGCGTTATCGCAGTTACCGTTGCAATGTACAAAAGCAACCTTACGAGCCATATCGCCCGCTTCAACGCCCATAATAGCCGAAATGGCAGCTGCTACCGGAGCACCTCCTACGGGACACTGTGATACGGCTGCCTCGCCTTTTGCGATAGCCGAAGCACATCCCGAACATCCCGGATATCCGCATCCGCCGCAGTTATTCCCCGGAAGAACTTCCAGAATAGCTGCTTCTTTTTCATCAACATCAACATGCAACTTCATGTCTGCAAGACCGAGGATAATACCGATGGCAATTCCAACGCCTGCTACAACCGCCGTTGCAATGATTATTCCAATAATCATAAGTTCATCTCCTTCACTTCAAAGCCGAGAATCCGGTAAATGCAATAGCCATGAGTCCGGAAGTAAGAAGTACCATGGGCATTCCCTTAAATGACTCGGGGATGTCGTTGTACTCCATCTTTTCACGAAGTCCTGCCAAAATAACTATCGCAATTGTGAAACCTACAGCTGTTGCAAATCCGCACACAGTACTCTGTAAGATTGAATAGCCGTCTGTTACGTTGTTGAGAGCAACACCGAGAACCGCACAGTTGGTGGTAATAAGAGGAAGATACACACCAAGGGCTCTGTACAATGAAACAACGTACTTTTTGAGTACCATCTCAACGAACTGTACAAGCATGGCAATAACAAGGATGAATACTATTGTCTGCAGATAAGAAAGATCCAAAGGATTCAAAATAAACTTATAAATAATGCTACAAACCAAAGAAGCAAGTGTGATAACGAATACACACGCTCCTCCCATTCCCAGAGCGGTGTCGGTCTTCTTGGAAACACCAAGGAAAGGACACAGTCCGAGGAACTGGCTAAGTACTACGTTATTAACAAGTGAGGCTGATATCATAAGTCCCACAAGGCTCATAATCTGTTGTGCCATAATTATTCAGCCTCCTTTCTCTTTGCTGCGTTTGCTTTGATCTTGTTCATCGTCGCAATAAGGAATGCAAGAACTATAAATGCGCCGGCCTGCTGTATAAAGATGCTGATGGGCTTATATCCCGAAAGGAAAGCACCTACGGCTCCGGGTACAACAGTTCCCTCACCGAGTATCTGTACATCAAATGCCGTGCCGGCACCGATAAACTCTCTTACAAGACCGATTGTCGTAATAGCACAGGTAAAGCCGATTCCCATTCCTATTCCGTCAAAGAAAGAAGGTATGATTCCATGCTTACTTGCATACGCTTCCGCTCTTCCGAAGATGATACAGTTAACAACGATAAGAGGGATATACACTCCGAGTGCGCTGTTAAGTGCGGGAACGTAAGCCTGCATAAGAAGCTGAACCAAAGTAACGAAGGAAGCAATAACAACTATGAAAGACGGAATCCTGACTGTAGCGGGGATTGTCTTACGAAGTGCTGCGATAACCGCGTTACTTAATGCCAAAACAAATGTTGTTGCAAGTCCCATTCCAAGTCCGTTGATCGCGGATGAAGTAACCGCAAGAGTGGGACACATACCGATCATAAGTACTAAAGTAGGATTTTCAGCAATGAGGCCGTTAAAAAATCTCTCGGCCGGAGTATCCTGCTTGAAGCCCAAAGCTCCTTTTTTTACATTGTCACTCATCACTGTCCTCCTTTCAAAACATTCTCAAAATATGTGATTGAAGCGTTAACTCCGTTGGTTATCGCTCTTGAAGTTATCGTAGCGCCCGAGATCGCTTCAATCTGAGAAGAAGGACTTGTGAGCTGTCCGTTCTTAACTACGCTAAACTGCTGTGCCTGCTTGTTCTCAAACTGAGGAACTATTACCTTCTCGGCATTCATTCCAAGTCCGGGAGTCTCGGCGATTGAGATAATGGAGATTCCGTTTACATTTCCTTCGTTTGTAATTCCGACTGTGTATGTGATGAAATCACCATAGCCCTTGGATGAAACTCTGATAACATATCCAAGAGGTGCTCCGGATGCATCCTTAGCTTCTTTTACATCCTCGATGGTAACACCTGTAAATCCCGAAACCGCTGAAGCTGCTCCGTCAGCATTAAGCTCTACGTCGTCGAAAGTTGTTGCATCGGCGAATACCGACATATTGGCCTTGTCCTGCGCAAGCTTAGCCTGTTTTGCGATAGGGTCCTTGGTAACCTGATAAACCAGTCCAAGCAACACTCCCGCAACAAGAGTTATAGCAAAAAGAACCAAGGCGTTTTTGATCATGCTCTTTGCATCATTCATGCTTTCTTCGCCTCCTTCTTTGCAGTTTTCTTAATTCCGAATGCTCTCGGAATCGTGAATTTCTCAATAAGCGGAACCAAAAGGTTGCCTATTACGATCGCATAGGAAACACCCTCTGCGTTGGAACCGAAAATACGGAACACGCCGGTGAGTATTCCAAGGATAAATCCGTAAATATATCTTCCCTTTGGAGTTATGGGACATGTCACATAGTCGGTAGCCATAAAGAAGGCACCGAGCATAAGTCCGCCACCTGCAAGGTGTGCTGAGATATAAGCCCAGTTAAATCCGTATCCTCCGAAGAGGCCTACAAATATTGCAAATGTGATGATGTAGGTAAACGGAATGACATAGTCGATAATTCCGAGCGCAAACAGGATCATCGCACCGAGCGCAATGCAGAGCATTGAAGTCTCTCCGATCGTTCCGCCCGTTCTACCGATGAGCATATCCATGATATTTACATCAGCGCCTGCCTTAAGGTTAGCAAGCGGTGTTGCTCCCGTGTATGTATCGGTAACGAAGTTGGTCATAAGGGCGGGAAAAGATATCACGAGGAATAATCTTCCGCCGAGTGCGGGATTCATGAAGTTCTGGCCAAGTCCGCCAAAGAGCTGCTTAACCAAAATGATCGCAAATACACCGCCAAGTACCGGTACCCAGAACGGTACAGTTGAAGGCAGGTTCATTCCCAAAAGAAGTCCTGTTACAACCGCCGAAAGGTCGCCTATAGTTACACGCTTGTGCATGGCTTTCTCATAGATAAACTCAGATAAAACACAAGAAGCCACGGACAGCAAAAGAATAATCAGAGCATCCGGCCCGAAATTGTAAATACCAAAGCCTGCAGCCGGTAAAAGCGCAATTACAACCCACATCATGATATTGGATGTGGTAGTGTTTGCTCTTACATGCGGGTTGGATGACACTCTTTTCATATCACTCATTAAAAATGTCCCTCCCTTACTTTTTCCTGTTAGCCAGCTGAATTTTTCTCATACCCTTGATCAGCTGAGTGAGCTGACGTCTTGCAGGGCAGATATAACTGCAGCATCCGCATTCACAGCATTCCATTCCGTACATATCAAGGAATGCCTTTTCGTTGTTGTGTTCAACGGCATCGGCAAGGTTCTTGGGGATAAGTCTCTCCGGACATACCTCCACACATCTTGCACAGTTGATACATGCGCTCGGTTCAAGGGCAGAAACCTCGTCCTTGGTAAGGCATGTAAGAGCTGACGCCGTCTTGGTTGTGGGAACATCAAGGTCAAAGAGTATCAACGTTATCAACGATACATCCCGCATCGGCAGGGAGCATCGAAGAGTTGATCTCTCTTCCCGTAACCGCATAAATAAGCATACGCTCAGCGCCCTCAGGATATTTGGTCTTGACGGGCTTAACGCTTATCTTCTCTTCATCTTTAGTTAATTCCTGGAATTTCGCGATCGCGTCGGGTTTATTGTCCTCTATCGCAAGAATACCTCTGGCTTTGGGGAAAATACTGACAGCAATCTTAAGACCTTCCAAAAGAAGCTCCGGCTCCTCTATCATACGTCTGTAGTCAGATGTAAGATAAGGCTCACACTCCGAGCAATTGGCTATAACATAGTCAATCTTGTCCGGTTCCTTCGGAGAAAACTTAACCGCAGTAGGGAATCCTGCTCCTCCCATTCCTACTACGCCGGCCTCTCTGACCGCTGCAATCTTGTCCTCCGCTGTCATCTCCTCGTATGGTTTGAGTGGCTTAAACTCCACCTCTTCATACTTCTCATCGTTCTCTACGATGATGCTCTCGCACATAGCGCCGGTAGCCAGCCTGCGCTTCTCAATAGCCTTAACCGTACCTGATACGGTTGAGTAAATCGGTGCCGAAACAAAACCGCCGGCTTCCGCAATCTTTTGTCCTGTAAGAACGTGATCCCCAACAGCGACAATTGCCTTGGCCGGTGCACCGATGTGCTGAGACAACGGATAAACCAAGTCACCTTTTGGTAGCACTGATTTAATGGGCTTATCCTTAGAAAGTTCCTTGCCTTCATAAGGATGGATGCCGCCCTTAAAAGTACCTCTTGCCATTTCCTACCCTTCTTTCATATTTTAGATGTGTACCCGAAAAGAATAATCGGGTGAAAAATTTAACAATATAATTATACTATATTTTCACGGTAAAATGCTGAGAAATCGAAAAAAAGTTTAAGAGGAAATGTGATACAATATGGTAGTAGGCGATTTCGGAAAGTGAGATTTTTTATCATGATCAAGACAAACGAAGCATTGACCTTTAGTGAAGACCACATAGTACATTCTCTTCCGAAGATACTCGGATGTTCCAATCAAGATATCCTTTTTATCGATATAGAGACAACAGGACTATCACTTCGAAGCTCCGATCTGTATCTTATCGGATTGTCTTTTTATAAGGACGGAAAATGGCAGATAACTCAGTTCTTTGCTGAGGATATCAATCAGGAAAAAGAGATCCTGGAAGCCTTTTTGGATTTTTCAAAAGGCTTTACGAAAATCCTGCACTACAACGGTGACAGATTTGATCTTCCTTATATAAAAATCAAGCTCGAAAAGTACAATCTTCCCGATGCCTTTGAAAGTATGGATTCAATCGATATATACAAAAAGATCGGTCCGTACAAAAGACAGCTCGGGCTCATGGACTGTAAGCAAAAAACAATCGAGCTCTATCTTGGCATCAACAGAGAAGATAAATACGACGGCGGAAAACTGATCCCCATCTATAAAAACTACGAACAGAGCAAAAATCCCGAAGCGCTTAAGCTTCTTCTTTTGCACAACTTTGAAGACGTAAAGGGCATGTTCGGAATCCTTCCGATGCTCCAATACAGTACGTTCTTCGCGATGTTCAAAAATCTCCCCAAGGTATCGGTAAGAACGGATGACGATATCGATGACGAGAAATACTGTTCCGACTGGGTTTCCAAGCTCCCCGTCAAGGCCGTCAAGGTTCAGGCCAATCAATATGACGACATGGACGGCAATTCAAGAAAAGAAATCTTCATGAAGCTAAGCATGGCTATGGCGCTTCCGTGTGCGCTTACCGGCAACTACGAAGGCTTTTATCTAAAGACAAACGGAAGTGAAGCGACTCTGAGACTTCCTCTATACGAGGATGAGCTTAAGTACTTCTATTCCAACTACAAAGATTATTTCTATCTTCCAAAAGAAGATATGGCAATACATAAGTCTATCGCTTCATTCGTAGACAAGGCGTATCGCGAGAAGGCAAAGCCCGAGACCTGCTATACCAAAAAGGAAGGTCAGTTCCTTAAGGAATGGGATCTCGTGTTTGCTCCTTTCTTCAAAAAAGACTACGAAGATAAAAACTTCTACTTCGATCTAAACGAAAATATGAAAAAGAGCCGTTTCGCAATGAGCTTGTATGCCTCTCACGTTATGGCCAAGATACTTGAAATATGATTACATAAAAAAAGATTGAGCGGACTGAGTGCCACTTAATTTCAAACAGAACAGCGGCCCGGGGGAATATGCCACCCGAGCCGCTGCTCTGTTTAGATGTAGAGTTAGGAGAAAACTATTAGGCTTTAGGCTTCTCGTAATAGAAGGAGTTTTTACGAACGAAGCCTATTTCTTTATAATTGATTATCTGCTCCGTGCTTCCGATAAAGAGGATTCCGCCGGGAGCAAGTGAATCATAGTATTTTCTGAATATCTCGTCCTTGGCTTCCTCTGTAAAATATATAAGCACGTTTCTGCAGACGATAAGGTGAAGATCCTTTGGATAAGGATCGCGAAGGAGATCTGATTGTTTAAAGGTAACCCTTGATTTGATCTCATCCGACACCTTCATCTTACCGTCTTCCGTCTCGGTAAAATACTTTTTCTTAAAGTCCTCCGGGACTCCTGCAACTTCTTTTTTATCGTAAATAGCCGCTTTTGCTTTCGCAAGAACAACGGCGTCAAGATCCGTAGCAAGTATGCTCACCTGATTAAGCGGCATATGCTTTGAAAGCAACATAACTATCGTGTACGGCTCATCACCCGTTGAACATGCAGCGCTCCATATCTTAAGGTTCTTTCCGAATTTACCCATGAGCTCCGGAACCATCTCTTTATCCATAAGGTTCCACTGATCCACATTTCTGAAAAACTCGGAGACATTGATGGTAAGGTACGAAACAAAAGCATCGAGTGCTTCTCTGTCTTTTTTGATAAGCTCTGCAAATCCGTCATATCCTTTGACGTCATACTTTCCGATCAGTGTATCGATCCTTCTCTTCATCTGCTTTTCTTTGTAAGCATTAAGATCAATCTTTGTCAGATCATAAACCGCTTTCTTAAACCACTCATAATCGTATGCCATAGATGCCACCCCTCCTGATCGGTCTGTACTTTTTAGAATCTAATACCATTTTATAATATAGTGAAATGTATGTAAAATTAAATAATTATAAACGGCATCTCATATATATTTATTAGAATACAATAACCTTTATTGCAGAAAACATGCTTAGTCGTCTTCCGGCATCAGTTCATCCCCATACGTATATACTTCATCGGAGATTCCGAGCTTCTTACGATATTTCTCTTTAATGTCCCCTATCTCTTCTTCGGTACAAAGCTTCTTTCCCGGATCAATAAACACTTCAACGGCTTTTTCATAGGCTTCGTCTAAATCTGTTGAATTCTCATCACGTTGCTTATCAGGATTAATGTACTCAATATTTATAGTTACGTACTCTTTATCATCATAAAAAGTATATGAATTGATGAACATTCTAATGTCATCTCCGCCAATCCTAACCCCATTAATATTTATCTCTTCATCCGGCCTCTCATGATATGTTTCGTATCCATATGAATCCCACTCATACCACAAATGATACTTTCCTTCAGCATCAAGATATCCGTTAAATCCTCCGTGAGTCATAGCCCCGCCCGAGCCTGATACATATATCATTCCGGAATATGTTATGACTGCGGATTGTCTGGCCCAAAAGTCCTGAATATAGCATATCTTCAGCTTTCCGCTAAAATTCTTTACTATCAGACTTAAGCCATATCCATGTGGATCTTCTTCATCATAAAAATCCACCAATAGTTCATAGCTTCCATCCAGCCCAAGATCAATATATCTCTCACTTAAGTACTCCGCATCGTACGGTATTTTGGTACGATCAATGTCTATCATTCTTTCAATTTCAGGCAATTTGTAGCTTTTTTGCCCGAAGGATAAACCAAACTGTTCGCAGTATTCACTGCAGTCCTCTGAACATTCTGCCTCTATTTCCCCACTGATAAATCCCAAATACAGCTTTTCAGACTCTTCATCAAGTGTGATCTCCGATCTATCTCTGCCGTCGATATAGTCCCTCCATATATCATACTGCGAAGGTTCTTCTGTTGAAAGCGCATTTCCCGAATTAACCGCTTCATCTATGGAGTCCGCTTCCGACGCTTGTTCCGTGGCTACAGTTATTCCTTCTGTGCTTTCCGATGATCCCGCGGCTACGCTTTCGATCTTAGACACAGATGTACTGCTACCACAAGCGACAAGGCATAAACACAGCCCCAGTATCGGTAATAATCTCACTCTTTTCATTGTTTACTTCTCCTTTTTAATAAGCGTTTTTATATTTTTCAAGATGCAGCATTCAGTGCTCTGTACATATCAAGTCGTTTTTTTGCGTTTATCAGGACTGCGCAGCAGATTAGATCAAAGATGCATACCACAATCCAGTTATAAGAAACCATTCCCTTTAGAACACTCTTTTGCCAAAAGATCTTGCTATAGAAATTTATCGTGTAGTTAAAGCCCATGATCACTA
This sequence comes from Butyrivibrio sp. X503, assembly GCF_003625475.1. Lineage (GTDB taxonomy): Bacteria > Bacillota > Clostridia > Lachnospirales > Lachnospiraceae > Butyrivibrio. The sequence goes on from NZ_RAIQ01000001.1 coordinate 27,210, forward strand.
TGGTGTTGCGTCCAAAGAACTTAAGGACCGCGCTTTTCCTAATCACGTTCTTAAACAAAAGAAGTACGAACACCGACATTGAAATGCTCCCCAAAATAAACAATGCCGGATACTTACCGAACTCTCTTAAATTGATGTCAACCTTGCCGTTAGCAAGTGTGCAAAGCACGAATACAGTCACAAGAGATAGCATAAAAGTCGCAAAACAGAATGTCCTCTTTAAATGACCAAGTAGCATAACCTCGTCCGTCTTACTTGAACTTTCATAAGAATACATATCGGAAAACAATCTATCAAAAATAAATCTTAGATAAAATCCCACAAGCATAAAGCCCGCACCGATAAGCGATAATCCCATGTGCCATGGAAGGATCGGACTCTTTATCATATTAAGAGCTATATTAACTGCCCAAAAGCCTGCAAACATAGCGACTTTAAGCGCCCTGTTCTTTATCTTAAAAACAGCCCATACCACTATCGTACTTAAAAAGATGCAAGGCAAAAACCACAGCGGTACGCTCGTGCCCATTCTCGCTTTCGTACTGTAGGAATAAAGCGCCCACAAAATGCTTCTTGCGCCTTCCTGCGTAAACTCATCAAAGCTGTAGCCCGAAACAAGATCATAGATAAGCTCAAGTCCTATATTTATTCCGCACAGAATAAAATAAGGTATCAGGTAAGCCTTGAATTTACTTACAACAAGCTCTTTAAAACCTTTTTCTTCCCATTTGCTTCTGTTATAAAGAAGTCCCGACAGTATAAAGAAAAACGGCATGTGGAAACCATATATAAGCTGCGTTAAAAGCTTCGGGGCGCCCGAATGTCCTATAAGCATTAGGATTATTACGGTGCCCCTCGCAATATCAATATATTCAGTTCGCGTTCTAGTAAGTTGTTTCATAGCATTATAATACGGGCAGCAAAAAGATTTGCTGCCCGTGCAAAAATTCTACTGTTCTAAATTATTAGTTCTCTTCGTTCTGCTCAGCGATAACCTTGTCGATATCTACTGATACAACATCGCCCTCTTCCTCAGCTGCTTCGTCTTCCTTCTCGGGAGCGAACATAGCCTTGATTGAAAGGCTGATCTTCTTCTCATCCTCGTTGAAATCAACGATCTTAGCTTCTACTTCCTGACCTACCTTAAGTACATCTGAAGGCTTCTCAACATGCTCTTTAGCAATCTGAGAAACATGAAGAAGTGCATCGATTCCTGCCTCAAGCTCGATGAAAGCACCGAAGTCAGTCATTCTTGCAACTTTACCCTTAACTACGTTGCCTACTGCGTATTTCTCAGTAGCATCCTTCCAAGGGTTCTCGTCGTCAAACTTTCTTGAAAGAGCGATCTTGCTTCCGTCAATGCTCTTAACAAGAACCTTGACTGTATCGCCGATCTTAAATACTTTCTTAGGGCTCTCAACGCGTCCCCAGCTCATCTCTGAGATATGAAGGAGACCGTCTGCTCCACCGAGATCGATGAATGCACCGAAATCAGTAACGTTCTTAACTACGCCGTCAACGACATCGCCAACCTTGATAGTATCGAACAACTTCTTAGCCTGCTCTGCCTTCTCAGCTGTAACAAGCATTCTTCTGTTACCGATATATCTGCGTCTCTTAGGATTGTACTCAGTTACAACGAACTGAATCTCCTGATCCTGATACTTGGAAAGATCTTTCTCATAGCTGTCTGAAACAAGACTTGCGGGGATGAAGATTCTGACTTCATCAACCACTACAGTAAGACCACCCTCGAGAACCTGAACAACCTTGGCTGTAAGAACTTCCTTGTTGTTGAATGCTTCTTCGATTCTCTTGTTTCCTCTGTCGATTGCGAGTCTCTTGTATGAAAGAATAACCTGTCCGTCTGCATCGTTGGTCTTAAGGACCTTAACGTCCATTGTGTCGCCAACCTTTACTGCAGTTGTAAGGTCAATGCTGTTATCGTTGCTATATTCGTTCTTGGTCAAGATACCATCGGACTTGTAACCAATGTTAAGGATTATCTCGTCAGGCTTAACGTCAATAACAGTTCCCTCAACAACCTCCCCTGTATGAATTGTTTTGAAAGATGCGTTAAGCAACTGTTCAAAAGTTTCTTCTGACATAATTCTGAACCTCCTCAATAATGTTCTTTGGGGTTGATGCCCCGGCGGTAATCCCCACTAGCTTAACCGCTTTAGTTATATCTAAATGCAAGTCATCCAGTGTCTGAATAAAATATGTATCGGAACACTTCTTGCTGCATATTTCGTACAGTTTCCTGGAGTTAGAACTGTGCGCGCCACCAATAACTATCATTACATCGGCTCTGGAAGCAATTTCTTCGGCCTCTGTCTGGCGTACCTCAGTAGCGTTGCATATAGTATTCACAATATTAATATTGTAACCGTTATTCCTAAAGATTTCAACGGTTTCTTGAAATTTATTCTTGTTAAATGTAGTCTGGGACACTATTGTGTAATCTTTGGTCTTGTCTCCTTCAAAGTTTACGGCACTTTCAGGGGAGTCGACCACGTAAACTTCGCCTTTTGAATAGCTTACTATTCCCTCGACCTCCGGATGATTGGCAGAACCTATTACAATTATGCTCTTTCCCTTCTCGCTCTCCTCTTCCACGATCTTGTGAATACGCTTAACAAAAGGACAGGTGGCATCCATTATCTCAAGCCCGGTTTCCGCAAGCTTTTCATAGGTCTCCTTAGTCACGCCGTGGGAACGGATGATGATCGTCCCTTCCGTCACACCTTTAAGCTCATCGACAGACTCTATGACCTTAACACCCTTTTTTTCAAGGTCGGAAACAACAGTCTCGTTGTGAATAATGGGACCGTAAGTAAAGATATTTTTTCCGGATTTATTATTTATCTGATCGTATACGGTCTCAACCGCCTTGGTAACTCCAAAGCAAAAGCCCGCATGCTCGGCAACTATAACTTCCATAATCATCTCCTACCGCTCATATAGCGGCAATGTATCATCCCTTGTAAAGAGTAATGATCTTATCAACCACCTCATCGATCGTCATATCCGATGAATCTACCAAGACCGCATCGTCTGCCTGTTTAAGAGGTGAAATGTCTCTGTGCATATCTCTGTAATCTCTCTCGATGATCTCTTTTTCGATCACATCGATATCACACTCAATTCCTTTTTCTGTAAGTTCTTTAAATCTTCTGTCCGCCCTTACCTTAGAGCTTGCGGTAAGATAAACCTTGCACTCGGCATTCGGAAGAACGACGGTTCCGATGTCTCTTCCGTCCATGACAACATCCGTAGTCTCCGCAAGCTTCTGCTGAAGCTCAACAAGCTTTTCCCTAACGTATCCGATGACGCTGATCGCCGAAGCCATGTTTCCGACTTCCTGGGTTCTTATAAGCCCGTTTACGTTTTCACCGTTAAGAAATACCATCTGCTCACCGTTCTCATGCTTGATGGTAATGTCTGCAACTTTACATTTCTCAACGATCTTTTCGGTCTCGTCCGCTCCGATTCCCTCTTTTATCATAAAAAGAGCCATCGCACGGTACATTGCTCCCGTGTCCACATATATAAATCCAAGGTTCTTTGCCACGCGCCTTGCTATTGTACTTTTTCCCGCTCCCGCAGGTCCGTCGATCGCAATCTGTTTACTCATTTCTTTTAACTCCTAAAATCATATTTCTCCGGCAGATGTTCCGGCAAGATGTCCCGTTGACCATGCAACCTGTAAGTTAAAACCGCCGGTCTCAGTATCAACGTCAATCACTTCTCCTGCAAAGAAAAGCCCTTTGACAAGCTTGGACTCCATCGTGGACGGATTGATCTCTTTTACGTCCACACCGCCTCTTGTGATGATAGCCTCGTTAAAGCTCCTCGTTCCGATAACGGTTATGGGAAGATTCTTGATAAGCCTTACAAAGCCAAGTCTCTCCTCTTTGGTGATATCGTGAACCGGTCTCTCCGGATCTATCCCGGATAAGCGTATCATAACAGGAACAAGTTTTGAAGGGAAAAGAGATCCGATAACATTTTTAAACTGTTTGTTCAGTCCCTCATCAAAGTCCCTGAGTACTCTCGTATCAAGCTGCTTCTCGGAAAGTGCGGGCTTAAGATCAAGTAAAAGTTCCGCCTTCATGTCTTTTTCATAGTGGCAGCTTGCGGTAAGAACAAGCGGTCCGCTTACTCCGAAGTGTGTAAAAAGCATCTCTCCAAAGCCCTCATACACAGGCTTTTTCTTCTTGGCATTCTTGTTATTATCTTCAGTGCCGCCTTTTTTGCCTTCATCTTTTCTGGATAAAAAGAGCTTTAGTCCGACATTCTTAAGTGACAGTCCCTGCAGCTCTCTGCACCAGTCTTCCTTTGTTTCGAAAGGAACAAGCGAGGGTCTCGGCTCTTTTACCGAGTGACCTGCCGACTTGGCAAAATCGTATCCGTCACCGGTCGAACCCGTCGAAGGATATGAAACTCCTCCCGTGCAAACAATAACGCTGTCGAATTCTTCTCGCATTATCGGAGCATCGCCCTTTTTGGAAGAACCCGCTTTGTCCGCATAGGTTATGGCACTTACGCTTCCTCCGCTTGTCTCGACAGAAAGGACCTCGGTATCAAACAAAACCTTTACTCCCGCCTTTTTTACGGCGTTAAAAAGAGTTCTTATGATATCCGAAGAATGGTCGGAAACGGGGAATACCCTGTCGCCTCTTTCTATCTTCAGTTTGCAGCCGTTACTTTCAAAAAAGTCCATAACGGCGGTATTGTCATAGTCATAAAAAGCACTGTAAAGAAATCTCGGATTTCTTTTTACGTGCTCAAAAAAATCCGTCTGATCACAGGCGTTTGTCACATTGCAGCGGCCCTTTCCCGTGATGTAGATCTTCTTTCCGGGCTTTTCGTTTTTCTCAAAAATAGTGACGCTCACGCTGCTATTCGCAGCAGCAAGCGCCGCCATCATCCCGGCTGCACCGCAGCCGATAATTGCAATTCTTTTCATCAATTGTTCTTCTTTCTGAGCGGTTCAAGCATCATTGGATCGTCGGATGCAAAATCAATCTCGTCATTGAGGTACACCTGATAGTTATTCCAAGTCTCCTCAAGCATCTTAAGATCCGCCTTGACCTCATTGGGCTTTCTCATACAAAGTGCGACCACAAGCGCATTTATAACACTAAGAGGCGCAACAAGTGAATCAACGATAGAAGCCATCTCGCTCTTTGCAAGGAGATTGCAGGACGAATACAGATTCATCGGAGAATGCACTGAATCCGTGATGGTGATCACCTTGGCATTTCTGTCATTGGCAAACTCCATGCACTTTAAAGTCCTCATGGAATACCTCGGAAAGCTTATTCCGATGATCGCATCTCTGTCGCTTATTCTAAGCATCTGCTCAAACATCTCGGTAACGGAAGTTGTCTTTATGAGAACATTGTTGCCTCTTATCATGTTGAGATAAAAATGCAAGAAGTCCGCAAGCGGCTCGCAGCTTCTGATTCCGACGATATACAAGGTCTTCGCCTTTAAAATAATATCAACTGCTGTTTTAAATGCCGCTACATCTATACTGTTTATCGTATCTTCGAGATTGGATATATCAGAGCGCAGAATTGTAGAAAGAATCTCTCCTTCGTTGCTCTTACCAAACTTGCGGCCCACCTTCTCAACAGAACCGAATTTGTCCGTAACCCATACCGAAAGTGCCTTCTGAAAAGCAGGATATCCTTCGTATCCAAGGCTCATGGCAAATCTCACAACGGTAGATTCGCTCATTCCAACGATCTTACCGAGCTCCGCAGCCGTCATAAAAACAGCCTGCTCATAGTGATCGCATATGTATGTGGCAATGTTCTTTTTGCCCTTACTCATCCTTGAATAGCATTCATTTATTCTGGTTATTACATCAACATCGCTCTCGAATTTCATAGACTGAACGCCCTGTATGCTGATTCAAGCATGGAAACTGAAGTTTCGGAATCAAGATCATAATCCCCTGTGACTGCCATACAGCCTGCACCGTGGATAAAGATCCACATCTGCATAAAGAGCTGCTGTGCATTGGCAACTCCCTTGGCCTTAGCCTTATTGATCTCTTTAACGACATTCTCCGAAGAACCGTTTACAAGATCATACATAGTCTTGCTCTCGGGTCCCTGCTCGGAAATGAAAAGAAGTCTGAAAAGATGAGGATACTTCTGTGCAAAACCAATGTAAGCAAGGCCAAGGTCAACAAAAGGAACCTCATGGCTCTTGTCGCACTCATTGTAGTAATCCTCGTAGTAAGCTGCTGCCTTATCGTAAACGTCCTTTTTAAGCGCATCCATATTCTCGTAAATACGGAAAATAGGCTGTGTCGAACATCCGGCTGCCGCCGCAAGCTTTCTCGACGTTATCTGCTCAAAGCCTTCCTTTCTTGTAATCTTAAATGCCGCATTCACGATCTCTTTCTGCGTAATCGTAGCTTTTCTGGACATACAAACCCTCCCAACAATAATTAGCTTTTTTATAAAAGCATGCGTTATTATTTTACAAAATCAAAGGTACACTGTCAACGGATTTTCATGCATAAAGAAAGCCGCTCAAAGCGAGAGATTTCCTTCTGTTCCGTAGAAATCAACAACTTTCGTTTCTCCGCTTTTAAGCGCTATTGTGACAGGTCCGTAGCCGCCGCATTTTTGAGTATCCGTATATGTGATCCGCTCAATCGGGAATATGTCCTCATCACTGAAGTCTTCAAGACTTTCCTTGGTTATAACCTGAGATATCAAAAAATACTTCTCATAACCGTACTGCTTTTCTCTCTTGGTCTTAGCGCATAGAACTATTGATTTTTCGCTGTCGGGATTGGTCCCGGTACTGTTTATGATCTCGATCTCATCCCATCCGTCAAATATCGTAAAGCAAAGCTGCTTTTCTTTACCGATATGATCATGTCCTTTAAGGATCACCGCCTTGAAATCACCTTGAGCTTTTGTTATCACCTCAGTTCCGTTATCCGGAAAACCAAATGCACCAAGCGTTATGGTAATAGGATTTCTGTACATACGTATATTATCTGCTCGCATGATTCCGTAAGGAACCGCAAAGTCAGCAAGATTCATGGCTGTGTTCCAGTGAGTTTCAGTGTTTAATTCATAATCAAAGAACTGTCTCCTGTACAAAACACCGTCTTTTTCTCCGTGCCAGAAGGTCGCATTCGCCTTGAGCATCCGAACATTTTTATCCTCAATCTCACATGTTTTTTTATCGATATATCCAATAACATACTGCTGCGATTCGACGTCTCTTCTTACCGCACTCTCCCACGGAAACTTAGAATTATAGACAAGCTTGGAATAATTCCACATACCGTGCTCATCCGTTTTTTCTTTTACCACCTTGCCCGTTCGTAGCTCAGTTATGCCATTTGCTTCATGATTGGCAAAAGAAAGAGCGGGGCCGTTAAGCGTAGTCACCTTGGTCTCATTCTTATTAAGCTTATCCCATGTTCCGTTATTTTCTTTTTCAGTCCAGAATGGATGGTCCTTTGGAAGATGCAGGCACAGAAAGGCCTTTCCGAGCCACAACGGCGACTCGGCGCATGAATAGCTCTGCACAAGGGGCGTAAACGGGCCGTAGAAGCCAAGCGTCGGAACGCCGTTTATAAGAAAGTCGTCTCTTTTAATAAATTGCAAAAGAGATCCCGAACAGATCCTTCTTGCAAGTCCCGGATCCGCCTTGGAATTTCTCATCATAAGATTGCCGTCAAAAGCACTTGTTGCGGCGTTTCTGTAAATGCCGCTCCTGCCCCACATATTGGTAAAGCCGTCCCTGTCAAAAAAGTCGGGATAAGTCTCCATCAGCTTATTGGAGTTTTCCTCAAATTTCTCTGCGATAAAAGGCTCTTTTTCATAGCCGTACCAATTGTTCCAAAAGGCCGTGTACATGTTAAAAGCCCAGCATGAATAATAGTCAAAAGACTGCCCGTCTCTGTACCAACCGTCCCCGACATAATAGTTCAAGATATTCTGAGCGTGATCTCGCATGATGTCTTCATCAATCTCATAGCCGTTCATGTATAAAAACGCAAGATCAAGCATGTTAAAAAGACGCCAGTTCTGCGGAACGGTATAGCTGTGAGCATAGTCTGAAAGAAATGCCGCGATCCTGTCTTTTTCTTCCTGTGTATAGGTATCCCAGATCTCTTTTTTACAGATAAAAAGACAGATCACTAAAGCCGCGGTCTCGACCGTCTGCTGGTATATCGCATACTCGTCGCCGTTTTCTTTTTTCATGTCGGAATAGTTGTAGACGTAATTGTCATTTCCCGGCGTAACGGCACGTAAAACCTGATCCCTGTAATAATCTCTTATGTTTATCCCGTTAAGAGAAAGCGTGGGCTCTTCGCAGATAAGCGGCGCTGCGATAAAAAAAGATCTGGTCAGCCCCTCGAAGATTTCCGCCTTAAATCTCCACATAGGCGCATCTTTTGAAGGATACGTAACGACAGTCTCGTAGCGCGGCATGACCACAGGCTTATCCGCGCTCTCTATATTTCCGAATATCCCCCCGAGAAGATATTTGGCGGCCTCTATCCAGCTCTTTCTCGTAAGTCCCGTATACGGGCTCAGTTCATAATCCGTAAACTCCGGTTCAAATACCATAAGTATCCTCCGCTTTGTTATGCCATGCTCCGCTATATCTTTTCTTCGTCAAAAGATCTCAAGCGCGCCGCCGGCAAGCTTCATCATAGCTTCGATAAAATAATAATCGCCATAGATGATCGACATGTTATGTCCGTCGCCGTGATAGTCGACTGCGCAGTTATTCAGAAGGTTATCCGTATCTTCGCTCCAGCTTATTCTCTTTTCATCAAGAGTTTTAAGCAGCTTAAAAGCAGCATCCAAATATTTGTCGGAAAGCTCATCGTCGCCTGTTGCCTGCGAAAGCTCGATAAGCCCCGAAGCCGTTATCGCTGCGGCAGTTGAATCCTCAAGCTTAATGTCATCCGGCTGTCTGTAATCTATCGGGATAAGACAAGAATCCGGTATCTGTGAAAGCACGTAATTAGCGATCTCTTTGGCCGTATCAAGGTACTTCTCATCTCCCGTATATTTATAGCTGAGCGTAAAGCCGTAGATTCCCCAGCTCTGACCCCTTGTCCAGGACGAGCCTTCGCCATAGCCCTGTCCACCCGGCTTTCCGACAATCTCACCCGTCTCCGGATCAAAGATGACTATATGATTCACTGAACCATCATCGCGAACAAATACTTTTCTTGCCGTATCCGCGTGCGCTCTTGCAATCATTTCAAATCTGGGATCGGTCGTCTCTTCGCTCGCCCAGTACAAAAGAGGCAGATTCATCATACAATCGATTATCGCAAAGCCCCTTCTGTCGACGTCGTCCCAGTTGTTCCAAGCTCTAATGAATTTGCCGACCATGTTAAATCTTCCCGCCATGTTGGTAGCGGCAAGCATTGCTCTGTTGTAGGATTCCTTGTTGTTAAAAAGCTTATATCTGCATACGGACGTAGGAAGCCACTTAAACCCGTTGTCATGATCGAGTCCCTCAATATTCATGAGATTCTCATCAAGCTTATCCTCAACTCCTATTGCCTCTTTCTTGTACATCTCATTTCCTGTAAGCTTGTACAGCTGCCACATTATGCCGCCCCAAAAGCCGTTGGTCCACCAGCATATGTCCTTACCCGATTTGTCGTCAAATCGCCCGTATTTATCTGTTGTATACGGGATCTTATCAAGATTTCTTTTGGTGACTTCTTCCATCTTGACTGATATTTTTTTAAGCGTAGTATCTATCCACTTTTTCTCGTCTTCTGTAAGTTTTCTCATGCCATTCCCTTCTCTTACCGCATAACCCCTATGCAAATTGTGGCGCAGATTCTTTTTATATAAATTCCGCGCCACAATAATCGTATCATTTTACAGTTTAAATTTTGATGGTTTTTCTTTTCAGAAAACAGGACTTTTTTGCTATTACTCTTTTTTACCTGATCAAAAGAGAAAGCTCATGTGCATCGTCTATCTCGATAACAACCCTGTATACGCTGTGCTTCCATGCCATTGAAAGGCGCGCATCGTTTATGGGGCACTCTTCGATATCGGTAACCACTCCGCCGCTTAGGTCTATGCATCCCAGTTCGCCCACAGAAATACGCATGCCATGCTCATCCGAAACAGGCTTTTCATACGTCATGATACTCACGAAAGCCTTAAGCTCACCGTCGTACTTATCGGTAACAGTGATATCTTCGCCCTTATTCAGCGTCACGATCCTGTGATAGCTTCCGATCCTCTCATCCCCGTAAGCAGATGCGATATCCATGGAAAGGCTGCAGACCTCTCCCGATCCTTCGCCGCTTGTTTTTCCGATAGGCGCATCTCCAAGTTCACACTTAACACTTCGAGCCACATATTCTGCGCCCGGCTTTTGCATGATTTCCGCGCCGCTTTCATCTGTAAATGTCGGAAGATTATGATACTTTGACTGCATCGTCCATATCTCGTATCGCCTTTCGGAAAAGGTCTTCTCAGTATAAGTCCCAACGCCAAGGTCGATAACAAAAGGCTTTCCGTCTTTGTATATAGTAAAAGAACCGACATCGTTATGATTATGGCTATCGGCATTATTCCCTGCTTTCGCGGCAAGAGTATATACATTGTCTCTTGCGACCATAAGCCCCGTACTTTCAAACCAAGAATCCTTTGGTCTTATATTGTCGCCGTTTCCTTTATACTCAGTCATCTCTTTGTAAGCAAATGCCTGCATCACATGGTAAAAGAGATTGATCTCATCCGGAATAAGTCTTGCATACATACTCTGCGACTTAAGATCTTCTGCGGCAAAGCCCGCTAGCACATCATCACCTGTCCTTTTTCCGAACAGGAACTCTCTTGCGCCTCTCCTTCCCGGATGCGCGCTGCAATCCGCAAAGTTAATATATGTATCTCCGGCCACATGCATCTTCACGATGTAGTTTGCCATATTCTTAATAAGCTTCTCGGAATATATTCCCGCAAACGCCTCGCCTGTAACTCCCGCCATAAGCTCAAGACAACCAAAAAGACACAGCGCTGCATGCGAATAGTACTGCGCACCTTCATTACAGCAGCCGTCCTCTCCGTATTCATCAAGAAAATAATCGCAGGAAGCTGCCGCTTTTTCCAAAAATTTTCTTCTTTTATCTTCATCAAAATAATTCGCGCTCCTTGTAAGAGCACAGATAAGCACATTCTGAGTACACCACGGCGTCCAGTTGCACATGGGCTCCTTGCCGTTTCCCATCCACCAAAAATGCTCATTTAAAAACGGCACGAATATCCTCTCTTCAAGCCTGTAATTTACATACTCGCTTATATTCGGACTTATCTTTTCAAAGACAGGTCTGAGCAGATATTCGCAGAATGCGACCTCCGCTCCGGACTCCGCGTCGAATAAATCTATAACGGGTCTCGCCACATTGGGCATTGCATCGTTTTGTCCGTCTCTTACATGACTGTTGTGCGGCGGAAGACACCATGAGCTCTCTTCCATAATAAGATAGAGTCCGTCAAGGATAGCATCAATAAAACGTCCTTTGTTTTGAACGCACTCCGCCATGACCAAACTGTTCAGTTTTCTTCTTCTGGAAAAATACTTATCTTCAAATCTCACACGATTTCCGGATCTGAAGAACTCTCGAAAGTCAGATACCAAAAGCTCGCTCCAAGGCTCCAAAAGAGCCTCTTCGCCTCTTTTTACGATTTCTCTTTTTAATTCTATGGGAAATGCTTCCCATTCATCACGCTTAGAAATATCGGGATATCCGGCATATACCGCGCAGCCGGATGTTTTAGACAGATAACCTTTGACTGTATTTACGGTCATAACCCACCTCAATTCTCGGTGCCGTACACCTCAATCTGAACAAGCGCAGGAAAAGGGCTCGGATCGTCGGCTTTAACGAGCTTACCAAGCTTCAGCCATCTGATGCCTTTTCTTGAGATATCAAACACATGCGGCTCTTGAACCTTCTTTTCCATGGAAACTGTCTCAGTGCTTCCGTCAGAAAACTCAAAGGTAGCCTTGGTCCACCAGTTGTCATGCGGGAAATCCGCCCTTGTATAAAGAACTATCTTGTCAAAAGACACTTCTCTTCCAAAATCAAGTGTGAACTCCGCGTCATCCTGCCTGTTTATTCCCCATGATTCATAAGGCCATTCGCCGTGTGAAAGTGTCGCAATGCATCCGTCTATAGCGTTTCTTGCGGCAAAAACAGCCTCGCCTCTTGTCTCTACGTTGGCGCTTGCATGAGGATAAACACCTGCAAATTCATGCTGGTCGAATGGATTGAGCGCCAGATTCTTATAGCTGTTTATCTCATAGTCTCTTGCTTTTCTGATGGTAACAAGATGTCTGTTTCCCATAAAAGCAAGCGGGTTATAACTTGTTTTTTTCTCATAAAAAGGAACAGGAAACAAAATCGTATCCTGCTCGATCAAACAAAATGCCTCATCAACTGCGGCATCTACTTTTACCACATAAAAATCACCGGGCTCTATCCCCGAAAACTCAATGATATCGCCCTTTCTGTACTCTCCGTCCCAGGCAAGGACAACAGCTTCTTCCCCTGCTGCTTCCGCCTTGGCAACATGATCCCAATCATTATATACCGATACCTTCATATCTTTTACCTCGTAGAAAGAAAGACGTTCTCTCTGACCGCGTTACTATCCTCGGGATAGATCTTAAGATACTCATCCATCATGGATGACGCCACCTGAAACTCGCCCATATATTCGTATGCCGTGATCTGATTGATCATAAGCGCCTGATTCATCGGCTTGTCCCCGATATTAAGACCTTCCTTAAAGGATTCTATCGCGCCTTCATAATCGCCCTGTCTTATCTGACACATACCAAGCTGGTTGTAGACCTTGGCACTGTCGGACTTCTCACTTAAATATGTCTTGTATACGCTCACCGCGTAGTTGTAATCACCCTGTTTTTCCGCTGTTGCGCCAAGAAGGAGTACCACAGGCTCTTTTTCCTGATCTCTCTCACTTCTTGCAGCCTCAAGAAAGTTCTGTGCCTCTGCGTTGTTACCCAGATAAAAAGACACCTGACCCTTCTCGTAGTTACTCATATACTCGCTTCCGCCGTCAAAAGCATTCTGCAGGATGGTCGTTCCCTCTTCCTCATATCCGTACTCGGCAAGAGCCTTGTAGATCCTGATTATCAAAGAATAGTCTCTGGGGCTTTGCTTCATTGCTTTTGCAAAATCGGAATACGCGCTGTCATGGTCGCCCGCGGCGAGTTCACAAACGCCTCTTAAATAATGCGCGTCTTTGTCTTTTTCACGAAGAGCCAAAATGGCATCATAGATTTCCTTGGATTTGTTGTACTCTCCAAGCTTCATATAAGCTTCCGCGAGGTAATAGTTGGTGTCGAAATCCATGTCGTCAACTATTCCCTCATCTGCAGCAAGAGAAGCAAGCAGCTGTTCAGCCGCCTGCTCGTATTCAAAACTATTAAGATATGCTATGCCCATACCTCTGCGTGCCAGGCATTCGTCCTCTCCGCTGTCAAGCGCAGCCTGAAAGCTCTCCAGTGCATCCGCATACTCGCAGTTCTCTATATGAGTAAAACCTGAGTTGACATTGCGTCCTGCCGTAATGGAGCCACAGCCTGTAAGCACTGTGGAAAGAGCCAGTACTCCCGCAACAAATCTATACTTCATTAGTGCCTCTTCTTATTTACCAAGATATGCAATGATCTCTACTTCACAAAGAACGTCCTTGGGAAGCTTCTTAACAGCAACACAGCTTCTTGCCGGCTTGCTTGTAAAATACTTTTCATATACGCCGTTGAATGCGGCAAAATCACCCATCTCAGCGAGGAAACATGTAGTCTTTACAACATGCTCAAAGTCTGTTCCCGCTGCCTTGAGTATCTCGCCGATATTCTGACATACTCTGTTTGTCTGATCCTCGATTGTTGTTGTATCTATCTCACCTGTAGCGGGATTGATCGGAATCTGTCCCGAAGCATAAAGAAAATCTCCCGCTTTGATTGCCTGTGAATAAGGTCCGATTGCTGCCGGTGCCTTGTCTGTACTTACATACTGCATGTATATATCCTCCTTAAAACAGCTCCCTATAAACGCGGAACATTCCCGCCGGGCAGCCTTTAATTATCCTGACCGAAAACAGCCGTCACATAGAAGCCTCTTGCATTCTCTTCAACCTTGGTCACAACGCCTTCCCTCTCAAGCATACGCTCACGAAAAGGAAAATTACCCGACATTGCAAGTGACGGATCTATCGTATAGTAATAGTTACTGGGAAGCACTCCCTCGGTAACCGTCACATGGTCGCCCTCTTTAAGCAGTCCCGGGCGCTCCATTTTAAAACTCATCTCTCTAGCCATTTTATCACTCCCGATCATTCTTTTACAATCGCATGTTGCAAAAGATATTGATGCCATCTCTCGTAAGCAGAGGCCTTAAGATGGACTCCGTCAAAAGAAATCTCTGTTATCAGATTTCCATCTTCGTCATCAACCGACTCATTCATATCTATATAAAAGATATCCTCATCATTGGCAAGCTGAGACAATGCTTCGTTTCTTTCATTGATGTTAGGGTTATTGAATAGCTTATCATTATCACTCTTATCGGCGGTAACGTGCATGATTCCCTGAATGTAAATGATCGCATCAGGCTGAAGCTCCCTGATCCTTGCTATAACTTCGGAGTACTTGGTAATAAAGGTATTGATATTACCGGTTCCCATCTCGTTAAGTCCGAGCATAATATAAACCTTGCCGAATTGATTCTCGGAGAGTGCTTCGTCAACGGTTATCTTGCCTTTTTTACCTTCCATTTTAAGGAACGGCTTATCAAGCACCGTATAGATGGTAAGCGATACCTTGGAATAGAACGTAGCTTTCGTATCAAGCGCCTCTACATACTCAGACAGGCCTACCGTTCTTGAATCTCCGATAAATACGGCGTCTTCGAAATAATCATCCGTAACCTCGCAGAATTCGTAGCCTTCCTCTTCTTCTGAGTTACCTGAAATATCATTTCCCGAAATATCCGAATTGCCTGAGACGTCATTGCCCGATATATCAGTTTCTTCAGGTTCTGTTTCCTGTACCGGTTGTGGTTCTTCAGTCTCCTTGGCCGTTACTGTTTCCTGCGTCGGCGTTTCAGTAGTTTCCTCACTCTGTCTTCCCGCAAGGAACTTCTCATCTATCGCTCTGATATCGGCAACGCCGTCCCATGGGAAAACTCCGTCCGCCATTCCTTTCATCATAACGCTAAAGAACGGCATCTTTGCAGAGTCATAGCCTTCTGCATAGTCGCCGTAAAGCTCGTCCTTAAGGGCGAACGTCAAACACGATAAAATTATTGAAACCACCGCTGTTGCAAAAAGCAGCGGGCAATACTTAAGTAGTTTCATTATTACTCTTTCCTCAAAATCTTAAATACATAAAAGGATTGCCTGCGGAATTGGACAAGCTGTAAACGCATATCCAGAAGATCACAAACAAAATAATCGTGACCACAGGCTTTTTCCTGTTTTTCTCAAATAATCCATATACTCCCGGAATCAGAAGGATAAGTCCCAGTAAAAGAAATCCTCCGTAAAGTCCGAGTTTTTTTATATAATCACTGCCGTTAACCGCGATACCCTCACCAAAGAACGGGAATAATCTGCAGAAATAATCTTCCATCATACCCATCTTGGGGATTGCAAATATGACCCAGGTAAGCGGGATAAGCACAAAGACATGAAGCTTACCGACAATGAATCCAAGCCACTTCGGAAGAAGCTTAAATACTATAAATTTCTCACTTACTATAATAACAAAAAGAATGAGTCCCCACAGAATAAAATTTAAAGTTATTCCATGCCAGAATCCTGTAATAAGCCATACAACAAGAAGGTTAAATATTATCCTCGGCGCCTTGACCTTGCTTCCTCCCATGGGAATATAGATATAATCCTTAAACCATGAGCCCAAAGTCGCATGCCACCTTCTGTAGAAATCCGAAACACTCTTTGCTCTGTACGGCTGATCGAAATTGACAACAAACGGAAATCCTATCATAACACCGATTCCCGCAGCCATGAGAGAATATCCCCAGAAATCATAATACAGCTGCATCGAATAAGTAACCGCACCTATCCACGCAAGCGGAGTCGAAAGGCTCTCGTAGCCGATCGTTCCTATATCGTTCCAGAGCATTGAAAGATGATCCGCTATCATGACCTTCATAAAAAGACCCAGCACAAAAAACTTAAGTCCGTCCTCAATATTGGAGAGGATCGTCTTAAGCTCCGGCTTATATGCATCTTTACCGATCAGATCATTGTCGTCATAATCGGAAAAACGCATAATGGGACCCGAAAGAATCTGCGGAAACATACAAAAGTACGCAGCAACATCCGCAAACGGAGGGTCCTCTGTGATTTTTTCCATATAGGTATCTGCCTGGAAGGAAATCATCTTAAATACAAAAAAGCTGATTCCGAGCGGCATAAGAGAGTTGTCTACCATCTGACCGAGTATCTTGAACTCCACAAGCATGAGAGCGTCGATAACCACAATAAAGGCCAGAAGAAGCTTCTTCTTGGTCGCGCCCCTTATCGCACGCGAGAACAGATAATTGACAACAACTGCTCCCAGAAGTACCGGAAGCATCCTTATATCTCCCACTCCATAAAAAACCAAACTGCCTACAAGAAGCGTCCACGTTTTAAACTTGGTGGGAGTAAGATAAAATGCTATTACAAATACAGGTAAGAACCTGAATATAAAAGTTAGATCCGAAAAGTTTATCATTTCCCCATTTTTTCCTATTATTAGTTGCCGGAATTATTGATCTCAGCCAGCTTGGTCTGCGCCGCAGCAGCGGTCTTGGTATTCGGGAAATCCGTCACGATAGCGTCGTATTTCTCCTTGGCTTTATCAATATCACCATTTTCCGCGTATGAGTTAGCCAGATAATAAAGCGTATTCACATTGGTATTGTCATACTGATACGCCTTGGACAGATTGGCAATGGCTTCATCATACTTTTTTGCCTTATAAGCGTCATATCCGGTGTTGTAATAAGATGTCGCTAGTGAAGGTCCCACCTTAGACATCAAAGTTTCGTATAGTTCCAAAAATTCAGGAGACACAGAGTCCCTGATAACATCAAGGTCGACGTTTTCAAGCGCCGCAGCGATGCCTTCTATATCGGATGAATCCTTCTCGTAACAATCCATAGCCTTCATAAGTGAGTTCATGGATGCCGATGTAGAATCAACTCCTTCATAGCTGTCTACCTGAGCCTGCAGATCTTTTATCTGCTTGTCCATAGATGCCATCTTCTGCTCATATTCACTGAGCTTGGCGGATTTTGCATCGGATTCCTCGCTGATATTCGCGATCTTTTCCTTATTGCCCGCGGTAATACTCTCAATTCTCTGAGGCAGTATAAGAAAACATGATGCCGCAACTCCGAGCGCGATACCAAGCACGATTCCCCAGATGGAGCCTGTTCTTGTAAGAGCAGACTTCTTAAGCGGCTGAATGATCATCTCATTACCGCTGTTGTATCTGATAACCTCATCATTTCCGCTTGAAGCAATATCCGAAACAAGCTTGCCGCTCTCTCCGGGAAGAAGCATGCTGTCAGCTTCCTTGAGATAACGTCTTGCAAGAGTGTTGCCTGTATCAAGCTTGATGACCTTCTTGGCCTCAACCTTGGCTCTGTCCCAATTTCCGGCCTTCAAATACAAAAGTGCCAAAAGAAGGTGTGCCTTAATAAAGCCGGGATTGAGCGAAAGAACTTTCTTAAGCTGAATTACGGCAAGGTCAAGACTTTCCTGATGGCAGTAGTTAAGTGCAATATTAAATTTCTTTATTGTCTGATTAATATCCTCAAGCTTGGATGGGCTGTTTCTTACCATGTCCATGTACTCATCCGCAATGTTCTCATCAGGCTGAAGGTTCTTGCTGATGACCCACTCGGAGAGCGCCGCAACGACTTCACCGGTCTCATAATATATGAGTCCCAGGAGATTGCGTGCATTTATATTGTTCTTATCGAGCTTAAGGCTCTGATGAAGTGACTCCATGGCTCCAGTCAGATCTCTGACCGAGGCCTTTTCCAGTCCTTCATTGTAAAAGACATTGGATAAGCTCACAAGCTTCTTATATATGCTGGTAGCCATTATCTGCTCCTCTTACTGTTGTCTGCTTCCGATTTAGCATCCTTAAGAAGCTTTACGATAACATCCGACATATCGTCAAGGTCTCTGTTGTAGATGATATCTTCCGCATCTTCAATCTCGAGACTAGGTTTAAACTTTCTAAGTTCCTCTTCAAAATTAAGCATTGGATTTCCCCTTTTATAACATCGCTTTGATCTGTCCTGCAAGATAAAGAGATCCGGCTGCAAATACAGTGTCTCCGGACTTCCTTACGGTAATGATGTCCGTGATCGCATCTCGAACATTGCTGTAATACTTGATGGGAAGTCCTATTATACCGTGCTCTTCCTTGCATTCTTCAAAAGCACTCTTAAGATCGGATACAGAAACCGATCTGTTCGTCTCAAGAACAGCCACAAAGATTGAATCAAACTCGCCGCAAACGAGCAGCTTGTCTATAATCTCCTTGTACTGCTTATCTCCTACTATTCCAAACAAAAGGATCTTACGACCCTGCGAAGGAATATTGGATGCACTGTCGATAAAAGCTTCTATTCCATCCACATTGTGGGCTCCGTCAACGTAAATTCCGGGAAGAATCTCTTCCATACGCGCTTCCCACTTGGTACTGATCAGTCCCTCTCTGATATCAAGTTCAGAAATGTTCGCTCCTTCGTTTCTAAGGATCTCAGCCGCGGTTACTGCAAGAGCGGCATTTTCAGCCTGATATCTGGCTTCAGTGTTAAGCTTTAGATCAACATATTTATCATATAAGGAAACATACGAAAAAGCAATGTATTTGTTCCCTTCATCTTCCGAAACAGTGGTTACGTCCTTAATATTCTTTTTCTCTACGACAATAGCTCTTGAATCAAGCTCCAAAGCCTTTTGTTTAATGACTTCGGTACTCTCTTTTTGCTTGTCAAAAAATACTACGGGTACCCAAGGCTTTATTATACCTGCCTTTTCTCCGGCGATCTCGGGAATTGTCTCTCCCAGATACTGCATGTGATCGTATCCGATCTCTGTTATCACTGTCAAAAGAGGGTTCGAAACCGAATTGGTAGCATCAAGCCTTCCTCCGAGCCCCGTCTCGAGAATAAGGTAGTCAACCGGGTATACATCGTAAAGAATCATCGCTACAAAGAATAAAAACTCAAAATATGTAGGAAAGTAATCCTTATGATTATACTCAACCACGCGTTTTAAGGTCTCGACAAAAACCTCGGTAAACACTCCGTCGGATACCATCTTGCCGTCAATGCAAAATCTCTCGTTGACCTTCACAAGATGCGGCGATGTGAACATGCCGACAGAATATCCGGCCTTCATAAGTATAGACGAAAGATAGCTGCAAACCGAACCTTTTCCGTTGGTTCCCGCTACATGAATTATCTTCATATTCTGATCGGGATTTCCCAAAAACTCAAGAAAAGCCACAGTATCTTCCATTGTATGTTTATCCGTAAAACTCGGAATCGAATTAAGATATGCCTCGCATTCCGCTACGGAAATCTTTTCACCTTTATCGGAGCGGCTGATAAAGCTTGCCGCTCCTTTTATTAGTTCTTTGTTCATAATTATTGTTTCTGAAGCTTTACTTCTGAAGCTGTTTAAGTCTCTCTGCTATCTGGTCGTAGGTCTGCTGATATTTCTGCTGCTTTTCTTTTTCCTCTGCGATCTTCTCAGCGGGAGCCTTTGAAAGGAACTTCTCATTGCTGAGCATGTTCTGTGATCTCTTGAGCTCGCCCTCAAGCTTCTTCTGCTCCTTGGTAAGTCTCTCTATCTCCGCAGAGATATCAACAAGATCAGAGAAAGGAATGTAAACGGTTGCCTCAGCAAGGACTACCGAAACGGCGTCATCTGCGATACCGTCCTTGTTCTTCTGGCATACTGACTCTGAAGCATAAGCAAGTGATTCGAAGAAAAGCTTACCTGTTGTGAAGATATCAAGTACCTCATCGTTGTCGCTCACAACAAATACTTTGGCCTTTCTGGAAGGAGCAACGTTCATCTGAGTACGAACGTTACGGATTCCTCTTACGGCTTCCTTGATAGTCTCTATAGCCTTCTCATCGGCTGCAAAGTTCCACTCATCCTTGTAAACAGGCCACTCGGAAACCATGATGGATTCCTCTTCATCCTGAAGTGTGCAGAAGATCTCCTCAGTGATGAAAGGCATGTAAGGGTGAAGGAGCTTAAGTGCGTTAATAAGTACTGTCTGGAGTGTCCAGAGTGCTGCCTTGTGTGAATCGGCATCATCTGAATTGTAGAGACGAGGCTTAACCATCTCGATGTACCAGTCGCAGAACTCATCCCAGATGAAGTCGTAAACCTTCTGAACAGCGATACCAAGCTCAAAGTGGTCCATATTGTCCGTAACCTCTTTGATTGTGTTGTTGAGCTTGGAAAGGATCCATTTATCAACAGGCTCAAGACCTGCGGGCGCAGGCTGGTGAATGGCGCTCTTCTCGTCGTCTCCCATGTTCATCATAATGAATCTTGAAGCGTTCCATACCTTATTGGCAAAGTTACGGCTGTTCTCAACTCTCTCGTTATAGAAACGCATGTCGTTACCCGGTGCGTTACCTGTAATAAGTGTGAGTCTCAGAGCATCAGCACCGTAGTTCTCAATAATATCGAGAGGATCGATACCGTTACCCAGAGACTTACTCATCTTTCTACCCTGCGAGTCTCTTACAAGACCGTGGAAAAGAACTGTCTTGAAGGGGTAAGTACCCATCTGCTCATAGCTTGAGAATATCATTCTGATAACCCAGAAAAAGATAATGTCATAACCGGTTACAAGTACGTCTGTAGGGAAGAAGTACTTAAGATCCTCAGTCTGTTTAGGCCATCCGAGAGTCTCAAAAGGCCAAAGAGCTGAAGAAAACCATGTATCAAGTGTGTCGGGATCCTGTGTAAAGTGGTTCTTGCCGCACTTAGGGCAAACAGTAGGAGCCTCTTTTGATACAACTACTTCTCCGCAGTCGTCGCAGTAGTAAGCGGGGATTCTGTGGCCCCACCAGAGCTGTCTGGAAATACACCAGTCGCGGATATTGTCAGTCCAGTTGAAATATGTCTTCTCCATTCTCGGAGGAATAAGCTTGATCTCACCCTCTTTTACTGCCTTAACAGCGGGCTTGATGAGCTCGTCCATCTTAACGAACCACTGTGCCTTTACCATAGGTTCTACGGTTGTGTGGCAACGGTCGTGTGTTCCAACGTTGTGAGAGTAATCTTCTATCTTTACAAGAAGTCCCATCTCATCAAGCTCTTTTACGATAGCTTCTCTTGCGGCATATCTGTCCATGCCCTCAAACTTGCCGCCGTTGGCGTTGATGGTAGCATCGTCATTGAGGATATTGATAACCTCAAGATTGTGACGTCTTCCTACCTCAAAGTCGTTAGGGTCATGAGCGGGTGTGATCTTAACTACACCGGTACCGAATTCCATATCAACATAAGAGTCTTCTACGATAGGAAGCTCTCTGTTTACTATAGGAAGAAGTACCTTCTTGCCCTTGAAGCTCTTATATCTGTCATCATCGGGGTTAACCGCAACAGCTGTATCACCGAGCATAGTCTCGGGACGTGTTGTAGCAAACTCAATGAACTCAGTCTTGGAAACTGTTCCGTCTACATCTATAACAGGATATTTGATATGCCAAAGATGACCTGCCTGCTCCTCGTACTCAACCTCAGCATCTGAGATGGAAGTCTTGCAAATAGGACACCAGTTTACGATACGGCTTCCTTTATATATGTAGCCCTTGTTGTACATCTTAACGAAAACGTCGGTAACGGCGTCGTTACAGCCCTCATCCATTGTGAAACGCTCTCTGTCCCAGTCACATGAAGAACCGAGCTTCTTGAGCTGGGAAATGATTGTTCCGCCGTATTCTTTTTTCCACTGCCAAGCTCTCTCAAGGAACTTCTCTCTGCCAAGATCTCTCTTATCGATTCCCTCAGCCTTGAGAGTGTCGATGATCCTAACCTCAGTCGCAATGCTGGCATGGTCTGTTCCCGGCTGCCAAAGCGCATTGTAGCCCTGCATTCTCTTGTAACGAATGAGGATATCCTGCATTGTGTTATCAAGAGCATGTCCCATGTGGAGCTTACCTGTGATGTTTGGGGGCGGGATCACGATGGTAAAAGGTTTTTTGGTCTTATCCACCTCTGCATGGAAATATTTCTTTTCCTCCCACTTGGAGTAAAGGCGACCCTCGATACCCTTGGGATCATAGGTCTTGGCGAGTTCTTTCTTCATAACAATTCTCCTTCTTCAAAACTATTGGGATATGTACTAAACTCGAAAAAACCTCGTTAAGTACATCCCCATGGCTCGCACTAAGCTCGATAATACCTCGCTAAGTGCTCTGCACAAAAAAATCCCTAACAGAATAATTCTGTTAAGGACGTTAATAACGTGGTACCACCTTAATTCACAGAGCATATGCTCTGCCTCATTATGCATCATTCAATGCCATGTCCGATAACGCAGACAACGCGGGGACACTTAATGGAATTCTTTCATTCCTTTCTGGGTGTCCGGTTCAAAAGCTACCTTCCATACCTCACCGGCCTGCATCCTCTCAGCGCGGCAAGCCGCAGATGCATTCTCTTTAGACCGTGAAAAATATGTACTCCTCTTTCTCACAACCTTTAAAACTATAATCGTTTATCAGAATAACAAGAAACACGTTATCTTGTCAAATTTGTTTTATTTTACCAATGTGGTCAAGGAGCATCGGAATATCCCAAACAGCGCGCTCGCATAGCGCCTTATATTCATCTTCACCGAAATAATCCTTCTCATTATAAGGAGCGCCTTTATCATATCCTTCCAAATACATTTCTTTTATCGGTTCGATTGAAAGAATGTAATTTCCTTTACGTGAAAATGGATTCATAAACACACACCACTTTTCATTTCCCGAAAAAGCATCTATGCTTTTCTGCAAGCTTTCCATATTTCCGTCTTCAGATTTCAATCTAAAAACCAACATCGGAATACCATTGTATATGTCATCTACATAAAACATAGTAAATCGCATCCATTCAACAGGTAACATATCAGATAGTAGTTTTCCTATTGCTGTCTCGTATTGTTTATCCAACCAGTCCATCATTTCCTATCAATTGTTTTAATCAACTCATATGTATCAAGATTATTTTTCTCTTTCGTAGCTACATATAAAAACGGAACTTCTTTCACAGATGTGCTAAAGATTTCGCCTTCATAATCATCAACATAGTCCTTTATCATCGAAATAACATCTGATTCGACAGTAGGATTATAGTAATCATCTTTTATTGTTGCTGCCACATAAGCTTCATTACGAATAAAAAACACATCATAATCAAAAGCGGCTATTTTATAATCTTTTGGAAGTGAGAGACATGAAAGGCTATCGAGCACCTCGCCATTTTTTATTGATTCAATCATCTGTCTTTCTTTTCTGGAAACAGTAACAATTTTTGAGGATGAGTTCTTAATACCGGTTATACCCAGATGCGTAATTGGGTGTCCCATTTTAGCGCTCAATTCTTTTATTCTCTCATACCACTCTATCCAATCATCAGTTCTCTTTGGCGTCCCCCATAGAACTATAGTTATATTCTTTAGGCTCATACTAATTACCTGTTTTCACTTTTCAACCCTACTTTTGCTTTATTCACTTAATTTCTCATGAATAAAAGCATAGATGGATTCTCTTTCTATATCATTCTTGTTAAACTTAGAATGATGAGCCATCAAATAGTTTTTGATATCATTCATAATTTGATCTGATCCATACACTTTGATAAATGTATTATTAAATTCATCTACAGTATCTTCACCTACAGTTTCAATAGTTTCAGGAAAGTACTCTGCATTTTCATATGTATATGCTTCATAAGATATACATGCCAATGCATCTGCTATGCACATGAGTACACATTCTTTATAATTGTCTTTTTCCATCTGTAAGTGTGATAATATATCGTTTTCATCTATGTTTTCTAAGAAGGAATATAGATCATCCGCAGATACATTCTTTTTTAATATCCATTCCCATGACTTCTCTATAGCATTCTTTGCTATATCGTATGCATCTGGATCTTTTATTTTATCAACGATTAGCTCAATTAAACTAAGAAAATATAATACTTTGCCGTTTTCACTAATATCATTCATCCATTCCATTTTCTATCATGCTACCAGCTTACTAAATATAATCCTCAAATTTGTACGATATCCGTAGCGATGTATCCTCATGTAGCACCTTAATTATCTTTGAAAAATACCATTCAATATCTGTTAGTGACTCATTTCTTTCATCTATAGTTTTCCTGTTGATATTGATAGAAATCATTACTTCTTCAATATTTCTAGCTAGTACTGATATTCCATAATCAGTCCCACCATAAAACAGATTCACTCCGCATAGTTCATTATTGTTCTGTTTAGATGAGATTATTTTTTTAAGCTCATCTTCTGTAATACCATCCTCGCGCCAACAAAAATCTTCATCATCGCCAAGTGGTAAATACTCTATTTTTTCATTACTATTAAATACCTTCCATCCAGCGTCACATAATGACTCTATCAAATAAACAATATCTTTTGATTCAGTAATGCACCTTAATTCTATCATTGCTTCTCTTGCCATATTAAATCACCTAATCTAGTATTTCAGTAAATACTATTCCTTTCTTTGTAAGCCATGTTTTTACAGAGTCTGGTATGGGAGTGTTAGAAAACAATTCATATGAAGCACCATTCTGTTCTGCTATTCTTAATCTATCACCCATATCTGATTTAAATTTTGTCATCTTACTAGGATTCTTTTCTAGCATATCCCAATACTGTCCGGATTTTGCTTCCCACCAACGGTTGCCTAGACCGCCATCAAATTCTCGTCCTCCTACACTAAAGGAACCATTTCCTCCAATTTCTTTAGTTAAGTATTCCTCAAAATCACAACCTACTAATCCTTTTGCTGAACCAGCTTTCCCTGCTGCTTTTGTCGCATCACTTGCTTCTTCTGCAGCATTGCCAACCTTCTTAACAACAACGGGATCTACCGCATATTTAGCTTTGAAGAGATCCACGACTTCATTAAGCTGCGCAAATGCCAAATTGTTCATCGCGTTCAGCAAGACATTGGATCCCAAAACAGCCCAATCGGAACCGGATAAGTTGCCATCTTCAACAAGTCCATTATACACGTCTGTGGTGTCTAACATCAGATCTTGCAAGTTTTCCGCAACCTGAGTGGCCGCAAACTCACTTACTTTCAATCCTGCTGCAACAGATGCAAAATATCCCTCTGTAAGAAAATACAATATCGCCTTAGCTGTGAAGTTGCCTGTTTCATACGCATCAGAATTCTGAAGCTTTGCATTTTTATTTGCAAGTTTTCGTACAGCATCTTCTTGTCCTATATAACTTTCAAAACTTTCTTTTATATCTTTTACACCTGATAATGTATTCGTCCCAAATGTATTATCTATCATTGTCGCGCCGATTTCACCAACGCCCCCGAAAATAATATCCGAAGCTGCATATCCTGCAAATGCAGCTGCATTACTAAACATATTGAAAAGTCCCTTACCAAACGATATGGTAGGAGAACATTTATTATACAATGCACAAGCTTTTTCATAGCGTTCCTTGTCTTCATCATCTTGAAAATCAGGTTTATTACCATTCATTTTTTCAAAACTATCAAATTCTTTAACCGCTATTTTCCTAGCTTCTGCTACCTCCTCAGGAGTTAACTTATAATCCGGAGATAGCCATTTATCAACTTTGGGATTATCAAGAATAGAAAGATTAGTTGTATTACCGTTCTCTCCATTTTCAGCATTGGCAACCATTGCCTTCGCACCAACCGCCGCACCGGTTGCAATAGCATTGAGTGAAGTGTCATCCACCTCCGGCGTTTTAGGATCAATTCCAAGAAGTTTATTCCCGGTTTGTATTAAAGCCTGCTGATAATCGTAAATATACGCCTTTATACCGGATTTGTTTAGAGCCTCACAGGCATCAGTATCAAATTCTTCAAACTTCTTGATAGTCTTATCAATATAGCCGTTAGGACCGGAAAAAGCACTATAGGCATCTCTTGCGTCCTGATAGCTTGGCTGAGTAAAATCAACGTCACACTCTTCCGAGAAGTTATCCTGAAGATATTCGGCTATATTTTCAATGTTTGCCCCATGTTCGGTGACAACTTTTCTATAACCTTGAAAATCCTTTTTTACGCTCTCGAGAATGTCAGTATCTATCCTTGCTTTCGGCGAGGAATCAACCATATCTTCGAATAAGTCTTTAGTGTCCTTAAACCTGGAAAGAACCTTGTTCTGTATTACAAGATTCTCTTTATGGAGCCTTCTCTGACTACGGTCGATACATCCTTTTGCCGTTTCAGCCATAACCCCCTTAAATGTACCGTTATTAGCGTATTTATTGTAGGCCAATTCAAGATCCAAGGCACTAAACTTGTACCCATTAAGAGCGCTACACAAATCGCCCATGAAACCTGACACCTCTTCGGCGTCATATCTCCTTCCCATTATATACTCTCTCCTTATTGCTCTTGGTCGTTCGCCTGTTGCAGTTTCTCTATCTCGTGCTTTAAATGTCTGATCCTTGCTTTACATTCCTTAATCTTTTCTTTAAGATTTGCGATAGCTGTCTCGATATCACCAAGGAGCTGATCCGTTTCATCTTGTCCGTTCTTAGTCTTTTCTTTTATATTATCCTGATGATCCTTGGCGTCTTCCTCGCGTTTTCCCCTCCACTTGGAAGCTCTCGTCATGTCATAATCTTTCTCGGGATCATATGCATCATTATTGATGGTATCTTTTTCGTCTTTTATTTCATCGCGTTTTTTCTCAAGCTCTTCAATAATTTTGTTATATTTATCTATCCTTTCCTCGAGCTCTTCTATTTCCTGCTCCATTTCACTTATGCTTTTCATATTTATTCCCCATTACTGTCCTGCTCAACCTTTATGCTTTTGCTCAGTGCCTTGTCAGTATTAACCACACTGTCTCTTAACTTAAAAAGAGCAGCGGGAAGCGAATATGAAGATTGCTTTTTATAAAGCTCTTCTGTTGCATAAACACTATCAAGAACTTCTTTCATAATCTTACCGACATCAGTGCCTCCCCATGTCTTGATACTTTCAAGAGGCTTTTCCGCCAATTGACATGAAGAAGCCTTGTTTTTTATCTCATTAACAATTCCGGTATATACAAAAGTGTCTATGTATAGTGAATGATCTGACATATCCCGTGCTCTTTCTTTACTCTATATTATTCTTCAAAATCAAGTGTTTCCAGTTTGTCTTTGTCTAATGCAAGTCCTCTTCCGTCATGTTCATCATCTCCGAAGGGGATGTGAAGGTAGTCAATCTCGGTGATGTCGTAGGCTTCGCGCCAGCCGATATCGCCGTCTGCGTTTCTTTCTATTTCATTTGTGATAATGAAGACGTCGTCACCAAAAACAACGGCTTCGTCTACGTAGTGAGCCTGTGAGCTGCTTGTAGGCTCGGAAATAAAGGATTTCATAAGTACGCTTGGGTGATCAGGCTTACTGTAATAAACAAGATCTCCTGTCTCGCTTTCGGAAAGTACAACCTCTCCGCCAAGATGATCAGCCATAGCCAGTTTGTCTTTTCCGTCAAAATAGATCTTGGGAGCATCAAAGCTGCTTGCTTCTGTCGATCTTCCTATCTTAACGAAAGAAAGACTGTCCTTAAGTCCCGTATTTACTTTGTAAATTTCATAGCCCGCGTAATAATGACCGCTTCCTTCATAGTATCCGAGCATAATATATGCATCGTCTCCCTTACTGATAAGCTGCTCGAATTCAGGATTTGGCTCATATACAAAGTCATTTGCCGCAAGATCAAGCTTACCGTAATCTGTGCAGCTTCCGGTTTCATCATAAGAAGATACAAAATACTTCTTGTCTTCATAGCAGTTCTTCATTACAAAAAGATTGTTTCCCACATATCCGAACACGGATGTATAGTATCCTTCTCCGTCCTCTATGGATGCAATCTCTTCACCGTCATAATAAATATGAACAACACCTACCTGACATCCGTCCTCTTCAATATGCTCGCTTGTCACGATTCCTTTTCCGTCATCGGAAACCGCAACGGGTGAACCTACGAGATACGGCCTTTTGTCGGGTCCTCCTATCGTACTGAGAACAGATCCTTCCTTGCTGGGTTCAGAAAAAACAAATCCGTCGGTCACAGCAAACATCTTGCCGTTTCCGAATGTTGTTCCGACGCATTCGCTCACGCCGTTATCCAGATCATAGCTCATGATCTTGGCCTGAACCGCCTCGTCTTTTTCTGTTATACTGCCGCCCAAGGTAGGTCTTTCGATACCTTCTGTATTAAAAACTCGATAATATACTTTATCGCCGACTCTTACAAAGTAGCTTCCGTTATTTTCTACTTCTCCTTCTTCAAAAGCCTTGGCAAATATGCCTTCTTTATCGGATTTAACGGCATCTTTAGAAGCACCTGATATATTAGCCCCGGCACTTCTTGTAGTGCTGCCTTTGGCTATCTTATCCTGCGCACTTATAACATATACTTCATCCTGCGCAGTAATATCAGGCTCTTTCCTGTCTCCGCACCCTGTTGCCATAAAGCAACAAAGCGCCGCCGTCCCTATTATTTTGGCGATTCTCTTTCTTCTCATTCTACTTACCTCTCCCTCTCCCTCATTTAAAGTTCGAATAATAAGTGTATCCGCTTGCCAAAACGCAAAAATCGGCGGCATAACCCTAAGGTTATACAGCCCAAGTTTTGCAATTCTGACTGTAATAAAGATCTACATCAGCCGCAGCGTCGTACAGACTGATGAGTGAGGATAGCTTGTTACGCTCCGAAAGCGCACTTGTCGCCCCTATAACTCCGCCTTCGGAAGTCGGAATCGTATCACTGTCGATAAGCCTGATCACTGTCTCCATACTGTCCTTGTACTTCTCCAGATAACCTGCATCGGCAGAATCAACAAGCTCCTTGGCAGCCTTGGTCTCTGCAACCAGTCTGCCCATCTTTTCTCTTAAGATTTCCTTATTATTCATATTTCCCCGTCTCTTTCCTTCTATATTTTTTAAACTAAAGAATCCATTTATAAGCATTTTTCTTGACGTGCAACATTAGTTGCTCTTCACATTTCCCCCAACCAATGTTACCGTTCGTATGATATGGCTCAGGTTCTTTGCGCATAAGAATCTGAGCCATATCATATTTATTCCCCTATATTCCACCTATAAAGATACTCTCTCCTTTTGTGAAGCCTTTCTTAATAATTGTATTTTATACCAAGTTTTGAATTATTGCAATACTTTTAACAAAAATTTCAAAACTTTTTGAAAAGAAGTTCTGCTCTCGCATTCGCTCGCCAGAACTAAGTAGTACACCACGACTCGAAAAAACCGAGTCTGGTGATTACTTAAAAACGGCCGGAACCCATTGAAAGGTTCCGGCCGTCGTGTGATGTTCGTAGTTAATATGAAACTATATTGTATAGGCTATGGTTATTTATTTTTTGGTTAATTGGTTGGTTATATCAGTTACTTAACTATCATTCCTGTCTTTCTGTCTGCGAATACAGCAACCATTACAAGGAATACGATACCCATTATAAGCTGTTGAGTCTTAGGCTCAATCTTCATCATTACAAGTCCTGCGGTAAGGATCTTGTATGTGAGTGCGCCGAGGATAATGTTATAGAACTTAACCTTAGCACCACCGTTAACGGGCATTCCGCCCAGAACCAGAGCTATCATTATCTGAGTCTCAAGCTGGTTTCCTGCGGTGGAGGTAACGGAACCAACTTTGATACTGTTGATAAATGCCGCAAGGCCAGTGATCATTCCGGCTGCCATGTAAACCAGCATCTTGGTTTTTTCTACTCTGACACCTGCAAATCTTGCAGCTGTCTCGCCGGCGCCGATTGCCTTGAGTCTGTTTCCGAGTCCTGTGTATTGGAATGCGAAAAATGCCGCAACCAAGATCAGGATTGTAAAGGTCAGATTAAATCCAAGTGTATTATATGAGGTGATATTGGAAACTCCGTATACGGGAGTCTTTGTCGTGGCGTAGGCTACAACACCACGGAAGAGGTACATGTTGCATATTGTAACAATGAAGGATGTAATCTTCCTCTTTACATTAAAGAATCCATTGATCAGTCCGATCAAGCCACCTGTGATGACACCACAAAGGATGGCAAGTATTATGTTGTAATTAGATAAATAGCATACCACTACGGAACATACACCAAGCATGGAGCCTTGGGAGAAGTCAAGGCCACCCATGGTCATAACCATAAATACGCCCACACACGCTATAAGAAGTACATAGGACTGCGACAGTAAAAGTTTAAGATTTCCTACTGTATAAAGACGTCCTTGTGTCAGTATTGCAAATAGAACGACGATAAACATAAAACCGGCAAAAGGCATTACATTTCTGACGATCGGCCGCTCCATGAAAGGAACACTTATTTTTTTCTCATTTTCCATAATCGGCCTCCCTTATACCATGTTCGCGATAAGATCTGTGTCCTTCAGATCTTCCGAACGTTTAAATTCGCCGCTTTGACGGCCGTTCTTCATTATTATTATTCGATCAGCCATACCAAGAAGCTCTGAGATTTCCTCTGAGATCATGATTATTGACTTACCGTTCTTTCTCATTGTATCCATCATCTGGTAGATATCGGCCTTAACCTTGACGTCGATACCTCTTGTAGGTGAATCCAGAATGACGATATCCGAATCCTTTCCGATCCATCTTGCAAGCACGACTTTCTGCTTGTTACCGCCGGAAAGAGCTGACATAAACTGATGTACTCCCTCCATCTTGGTACTCATCTGCTTAGCAAACTTCTCTGCAAAAGCCTTTTGATCTTTACCGAAAAGGATGTGATTTTTCTTAAGATCTTCAATAGAAGGAAGGCAGATGTTATCCTGGATAGTGTCATTTATTACGAGCGACTCGTTGTCTCTGTCCTTGGATGCATAAGCTATACTGTGGTCGATCGCTGTCTTGATGTCATTGATCCTGGTTCCATCCGAAAGGGTAACACTTCCCTCTCTGTAATAAGATGCTCCGAAAAGAGCTTTCCCCACTTCATGCATTCCACACTCGGAAAGGCCACCTATTCCTATGATCTCTCCCTTATGCAGTTCTATATTGAAATCTTTGATTTCTCCCGGTACCGTAAGGTGCTCACCCTTTAAGACCACTTCATCCGATACCTTCTCACCGTAGTCCGTACGATAGTAGTTATTGCTCATCTCACGTCCTACCATGAGTTTTTTAAGATCGTCCGTAGTAACTTCGCTGCTCTTTACGGTATCGATATAAACACCGTCTCTAAGAACGCTGATGCTATCGGACTGCTCTATTACTTCATCAAGGTCGTGCGAGATAAAGATAACGCATCTTCCGTCATCCTTGGTCTCCTTCATAACCTTGAAAAGTTCTTTTCTTCCTTTTTCTCCGAGAGCCGTTGTAGTCTCGTCAACTACAAGGATCTGGGGTTTAAAGTGAGTCGCCTTTACGATCTCAATAAGCTTTCTGTCCTCAAAGTTGTATTTATCAATGAGGTTTCCTGCTTTGATATAGCCAAAGCCGTAGGAATCAAGAAGCTCCTGTGCTTTTTTGTTCATAGCGTTGGTGTTCTTAACGCCGCACTTGGTAAACTCATCTTCTTTTCCCAAGAAGATATTCTCGGCTACGGAAAGTCCCGACAATGTTCCAATCTCCTGAACGATGATCGCAACGCCCTGATAGTTTCCGTCTACCTGATTTCTTGCGTTTACTTCTCTTCCGTTTAATGTAAATTTACCGGTATCCTTGTGATATATTCCCGTAAGACAGGAAGTAAATGTGGATTTACCGGAGCCATTTTCGCCGATCAGTGCATGGATCTCTCCTTTGTAAAAGTCGAGAGTGACATGATCAATGGCATGCGTTACGCCAAAATTCTTATCGATTTTTTCGGCATGAAGTAATACTTCGCTCATGTCTCTCCTCCTTATTTAACAACTTCACCCTTGATAGGCTTGATGGTCATAGTTACGATTGCAAGAAGAACCACACCGGTTACGATGTTCTGAACGGTTGTAGGAGCTCCGAGAGCAACGAAGCCCTGGAAAAGGAGCTGGATGATAAACTCACCGATCACGATAGCAACTACCGGATGTCCGTACTTCTTAAATGCGAGTCCAAAGAACGTTCCCATAAGAGGCGGGAAGTTACGTGCCATAGATGCAAGGTTGGATTCACTTGTCATGGAAGTTCCGTATGAAATTGTAAGGATTGATTCGATACCAACGAAAAGTCCGCAGAGTACAAATGCTACAACCTTGTATTTATCAACATTAACACCCATGTTCTTGGCAACAACTTCGTTGGAGCCGATAGCATAGGTATAAGTTCCTATCTTGGTGTACTTAAGAATGAATCCGCAAAGGAAAAATGCGAAGAGTGCCAATATAAGATTCCATGGATAATCGCCAAAGGCTCTGTAAGCAGATCCCAGTATGACGTTTTTCTCATTGGTAGCATAAATGGAAAGTGCCTCATAAACAAGGGACAATCCCGCTGTTACGATAAGTGATGAAATTCTAAGCTTAATATATACAAGTCCGTTGAGGAGACCTACAAGCACTCCGCTTATCATCGGAGCAATAAGAAGTCCCACATAACCGAAACGATTACTCATATTTACTGCAAGCACCGATGAAAGCACGATGTTTGCGCCCACACTCATATCAAAAGGTCCCATTACGCATATAAAATAGAGACCACAGCCTCCGACCGCGTAGATCAGTGCTGTTTTTAAATAGGTTTTTAATCTGTTAAAATCGCCGAATGTCTGTGGTGCAAGTGTCTTGAAAATTGCCCAAAAAGCAAACGCGATCAAGATCAAAATCAGAAGCCCGAAAATTTGGCTCTGTTTGAATTTTTGAAACTTACTCATAAAATCCTCCCGCAAGAGTTTTGTTATAGATTATAGATGTGTTGTTTGGTTGTACTTTGGTTTGTTACTGCTGTTTCTTTAAATATATGCCGTATTCCCCGGATGGCGGAAAATACGGCATTTTTTAGTTTTTTGCTTTACGCTGTATACCCTTCTCTAAAAATGTATACGCTTCTTAGTTGCTGTGACGAGAAATAACATCGTCGATTGAAAGGTTTGAAGCTGCCTTGCTGAGGTCTTCAAAGCTATAGCCTGCCATCTCAGCCAACTCCTCATCTGTGTAAGGATCGTCATTTACGAAATACTTCTCATAATTAGCATAATCATCAGGTGATGATACATAGAGGTAAGGGAAGAGAATCTCGTAACCGAATGTTCCCTCTTCCTTTACGTAGTTGCCCTTAACTGCGTTAAGAACAAGGAAGAATGCGAACAGAGGATCGCAGAAGTGTCCGCCTGACTCTGCGAACATGCCGCCTGACTTAAGCTGATCTGCAAGATCATCAAGGAAGTCAGTTGATACAACGTCAATCTTGCCTGTGAGACCTTCGTTAGCGAATGCACCGATAGAACCTACAAGAGGATCTCCACCGCCGCCGGCTACGATAAGAGCGTCCATGCCGGGATTTGAGTTGTAAAGTGACATAGCTGCTGCAGCACCTTCTTCTGAAGATGTGTTAGCATATACAGGCTCAGTCATTGTAGCCTGATCATCGGGATGAGCCTTGTTCCACTCATCGATAGCCTGCTGATAGCCCTTCCATCTAAGCTGGAATGTAGCATCACCAACTGTCCAAGCCTCAAGTCCGATTGTTCTGTCGCCGTTCTCAAGAAGGAGATTTACAAGTGTATATCCGTTTGTTACCTCATCCTCATGAACTGCGCCTACATAGTACTTTGAGTTGCAAGCTGTCTTATATACTTCAGGGCTGTTTTCCTCTGAAATGATACGGAAGAACTGTGCGATATATACGCCGTTCTCTGTACATGTATTGATAGCGGATGTCATCTCTGAATCAGCTGAGTTACAAATGATAATTCCCTTACATCCGGCTGCGCAAAGCTGCTCAACAGATGCTGTAACCTGCTCTGAAACGTGTCCCTGGTCAACATACTGAACCTCAACTCCGTTTGCCTTAGCTGCCTTATCAACGATCTTTTTACACTGGCTTCCGAGAACGTCGGTTGAACTCCAGATTGATACACCGATCGTGATGTTGTCGCCTGATGCTGCAGGTGCTGCGTCGCCTGATGCTGCTCCATCAGATGTTGTTGTTGCTGCTCCGCCGGCTGCGGGTCCGCAACCTACCATCAATGATGCAGCCATTGTTCCTGCCAAGAGCAGTGCTCCCAACTTTTTGAATTTCTTTTTCATAGATCTATAACCCTCCTTTGGAAATTAGAAAAATGAATATATAAATCGGTTCGTGCCATCCGCGAACCTGATTTGGAACCCATGTTATTTCTTTAATCCTTTTACTTCATAAGATCTACTTGTTTCATCTCCGAACACAACGCCTGCGGACGCCGCCGCTGTCTCGTCGTATGATACCGTTACCACTACCTGATCCCCGTTTGAAAGACCCGAATTCTTGTCTATGCTGAGTGATATTGATGAAACCGCGTTGATGTATTTGGTAAGCTCGGCAAGATCTCCCACATCTTCAAATTCCTTGATCTTGTCCTCGCCACCGACCATTTCGGTCTCGATTCCGTCATAATCAACATTTACAAATGCGGTTCCTTCACCGTTCTTGCCGCTGAAATCAACCGTCACATAATCAAGAATATTGGTGATACCGTCAGTGGTGTCAATCTGAGCTTTTTTATCTGCTTTACAGCCGGACAATACGATCAAAAATCCCATCATCGCCGCTGCAATAAAAGCTGCAGTTCTCTTTCTCTTAAACACTTATATCCCCTCCGATAAAAAAATTAGCTTCGCAAACAGGAGGAGTGAAATTTTATTCCTGTTTACGAAGCTATTGTATCAACTCAGATTTTTTTTAATTAGCACGATTTAGAAAAACTAACTATCACTTTTTTGAAAATTTGTTTCCGACTTTCTAAGAGCGGTATAAATAATGAATACATAAACAAATCCGATACACGCGGTAAGGAACTGATATAGCGAAAAGGTCCTCTGGAATACCGGAAGCTTTCCGCGAAGCGGACTCTCCGCGGGAATAAACGTGGGAAGAAGCCACAGCGAAATGGTAAGTCCCATGAATGCTCCCTTTGCAAGAGATATTAGCACAGCTTTTACCATGTTCGGAATCTTAAAAACATTGCCCCCGTGTTTAAAAGGCTTTTTGAGCAAAACTTCCGTCAGCACAGCCAATACGATGTTTCCAAGCATGATGAAAACTATCATAGCGGGAACCGCTGCCATAACAGGACTCGCCGCGATAAAATACGCAGTGATTGGTGTTATGATGCTTAGCACGATTCCGCATGGGAGATTGACCATCAGCACCGCAAGTGCTATGCATGCGTTGATTATAGGCCCCGTGATGAATACACTTAAGTTCTTGAATACCTGACTTATGATACAGATTGCCAAAAGAACTGCCGTGATAGCGATCTGCTTGGTTCCAAACTTTCTTTCATTCTCCATTTTTTGCTCCTCTTTATTCATTATTATGCGCCAAGGTGCCAAGCTGTTCTTTTACCTCTTCCATTATACTTGAGACATTTTCTGTCGACTTGGAGATCTCGCCTGTTGAATCGGCAAGATTCTGCGCTCTTGACGTTACCTTTTCAACAATCTCAAGAAGCTGGGTTGTTTCGTTTGCGATCACGTCAACCGCCTCTCTGATATTGTTGTTGGCTTCGCTACTTCCCTCTGCGGTTCCTTTACTGTCAGCCGCAAGGTTGGTTATGGAGCTTGCAACTACGGCAAAACCCTTACCTGCGTCACCCGCTCTTGCCGCCTCAATACTTGCGTTAAGAGCAAGAAGGTTTGTCTGGTTTGCAATATCAACAACCTTGTCGTTATTCTGAACAAGCTCTTCCAAGTGTTCAACAATACGCTTGATGGAATCATTAAGAGTATTACAGAAATCCGAAACTCTTGCGATGTCCGAAGAGATAGCCGAGCTCTCTTTAGCGTTATTGTCATTGCCCTTGACCATGTCTCCTATATAATCGTTGAGATCCGTGAATCTCCTATTAATGGTATTAACAGTGGATAAGATATCGTCTTTTTGCTTGCCCAATATATCTTTTTCCTGATTAACCATATCCTGAGCTTCTATCTTCTCATACTCAACAAGGTCTTTCAAATAATGAACGCAGTTTTCCTTATGATTAAAGCCGTTAAAGATGGCCGTCGCCATATCTTTACAGGTATCGTAGCCGCAGCACGAGCAGTTGATGCTTCTTGCCCTTTCGTCTTTCTTGTTCATATCGTTAAATACGGCATTAAGCTCAGACTCGGTCGGTATCTTATGCTTACAGCTTGCCGATCTGTCGGTATATTTCCTTAGATAATCGCTTAGATTAAGCTTTTCAAACTGCTTATTCAATGCAGCCATGCGCTTTTCAGGCGATATTTTCCTGGACCAGGCGTTCTTCTTTTCAAAGTTTTTGACTCCCTCTCTGATCTTGTAAATATTATAAAGAGGTCCGTCGCCGTCCGTTAACTCGGGATCGGTTCCCGTTCCGCATATACAGCCGTTCTCGCAGTTAAGTGCATCAATGAACAGGAAAGGTGTCTTGCCGTTCTTGATCACATCCTCATTCTTGTGGAGGAAATGATACATGCGCTTTTCGCCTTCCATCTGTCTTATGAACACATTCTCGCCAAGAAGCCAATATACGTTTTCCTTAAGTCCGCCCGGCATAGGATATATCGATCCGAGTCCATACTCGATCTCATCTTTTATTGGCGTTCCGTATATATTGTTCTCTCTCACATATTTCATAAGATGCTCGAAAGTAACGTTATAATTGACGTATCCGTGGTTATTTGGATCGTCTATCTCATTCTTTTTGGCTATACATGGGCTGATAAACGCAAGCTTATCCGTAATACCCATTTCTTTTCTGCAATAGATCGCAGCACACATCATAGGACTTTGCACGGGGAACAGCTTGGGAAGGAGCTCGGGAAGATAGCGCTCGATATACCCAACCACCGCGGGACAAGGCTGTGAAATGCCTCCAAGATAATTATGTTCCTGAATATATTTAATA
Organism: Butyrivibrio sp. X503; assembly: GCF_003625475.1. Classification (GTDB taxonomy): domain Bacteria; phylum Bacillota; class Clostridia; order Lachnospirales; family Lachnospiraceae; genus Butyrivibrio. The sequence goes on from NZ_RAIQ01000001.1 coordinate 64,592, forward strand.
TAGCCCCAGGTTGTTATGTCGGCTCCGAAGGATACGCTGATGATCCTGTTAACACCGAGGGCTTTAAGGCCGCCAAGGACCTTCTCATATTCGTCATAGTAATCTGCCATAAAGGCAGGTGCAAGCAAAAGAGATATCTTCTCGCCCTTTTTAAGGTCTTCAAAGAACTGCTCCGTATCGTCATGATATTCTCTGGCGCCGTGTTCGCATGCGTCAAAACAAGCTCCGCACGCAACGCACTTGGTACCGTCTACTTCAATTCTGGAATTCCCGTATTCGTCGGGTTCCGAAGAAACGCATGCTCCCATGCAACTGCATTCGTGAATGCACTTATTACATCCAATACAATTATCGTTTGTGAACACAAGAGAATCATAAGAATTTGCCATAAGAAAACCTCCACATATCTGCCATAATATGTACGACGATTCACCTAAAATTATAGCAAATTGTGTTAGCTTCAATTATGAAATATCGATAAAACGGCTTTATTTTTAATTTATAAATTTCTTCACTTGCTCAGATTTTTCCTATATTCACTGGGGCTTACGCCTTCCGATCTTCTGAACACTCTGCTGAAATAATTATAGTCATCATATCCTACTTCAAAAGATATGGCTTCAAGCTTATTGTTATCATCCTTCATAAGCTCTTTTGCCCTGTTCATACGACATCCCGTGATAAATGCAGTGATGGTCTCATTGTATTTCTGAGAGAACTTACGTGAAAGATAGCTTGGCTCGACAAAGAACTGCTCCGCAAGATCGGCAAGCGAAAGGCGCTCCATATAATGCTTTTCGATGTAATCGTGTATACTTTCCACCTGCTCACTGATAGAGCTGCTTTCGGAAACCTCGGAACCCGATGCGATCTGAAGCGCAAGCTCGATATTATCTATGATTATCTCTATATTAAGAGAGCGCAAGCCGTAGTTTATGGCATCCTGAACCTCTTCGAAAAGCCTTGTGTCATCACCTTTATCGGAATCGGCAATGGTATTGAGAACTCTTGTCGTAAACTGCGTCACTTCAAAAAGACTCCAATTCTGGCCTTCGCACTTACTAAGTCCGGCGGTCTCCATGATAACGTTTTTCGCCTGCGCGATATCTTTTTTACCAAGACTCTCCGCAACAAGAGCTTCCACTCGGCTGTTGTATCTCTCCTGAAGATCCGAGATCTTCTTTGATCCCGTGCACATAACTATGCTGTGCTGTTTCCCAAACGGTCTGGTAACAAGGTCTGCTATCATCTCACGATAAACCGAGGCAATATCGTCAAGCGACGTTGCCTTGTCGTGAATAACTATGGTTATGGGGCCCTGCTCCTCAATGGGAAATGCCTCAAGTATCCTGTCCGCAATAAAACGAAGCCTTGCGGGAGTAGCATTAAGCTCGATAATAAACTCATTAACCTTGTCGGTATAGTTAAATACTATAATGCGCTCATTGTCTATGATCTCACGAAGCTTCTCCTTAAGGCTGTAGGACATTCTGAGAACGTCCTTGTCATAATTCTGCTTGAGGATCTCAACATTGTGAAACTTAACAAGTATCGTTGATATCTCGGAAAAAACCTTGGTGCTGGGCACATGGAACTCTTTTCCGGGTCTGAATAATTTTCCGTTCAAAAGAGATGAGAACTCATCGTCTTCAAGAAACGACGAAACATAGTTTTCTCTAAGGAGAATGTCCTTTTTATCCGCTTTTTCTTTTTCCCTCTCTTCAAGTGTCTTGAGTGCCTTACTCAGAGAATCGACAAGCTGCTCCCTGCTTACGGGCTTAAGGAGATAATCGATTCCGCCGGACATAAACACGCCTTTAACCTTGCGGAAATCATCATATCCGCTGACTGCAAGTGTTATGATGTCGGGATAATTACTGCTAATCTTATCAAGAAGTTCAAGACCGCTAAGAAACGGCATATTGATATCCGTAATGATTATGTCGGGTTTTTCCTTGGGAATTCTCTCGAGCACCTCCTCGCCGTCACATGCAGGCTCAAGAAACTCTATCGAATAATCTTCCCACGGAAGCATCCTCTTTATATTTTCACGGCTCCAAAGCTCATCGTCTGCCGCCAATACCTTGTACTTTAACCCCATTAAAATGCTCCTTTATTGCTCTATACCTTCATCCGTTTCCGGTTCTTCGGCGCTTTGAACTATAGGAAGTGCTATAGTCGCCTTTGTTCCGGTCTCGGGATCGCTCTCATAACGGATTCCGTAGCTTCTTCCGTAAACGCTCTTGACTCTTGCATTTACATTCATGATTCCGATGGAACGTCCCATCTCGATTCTTCCGATGTTAGCTTCTTCAAGCTGTTTGTTCATAGCATCGGCATCCATTCCGGCGCCGTTGTCTTCAATCGTTATAAGAAGCTTTCCGTCCTCATGTCTTGCCGATATGATAAGCTCCTTGTCTTTGCGCCTACTCTTTCTAAGGCCGTGCTGAAGAGCATTTTCCACGATCGGCTGAAGTGTTATTCTCGGAATATTGTCCCTTAGTGTATCAGATTCTATGTGATAAGTGTACTTTACGGAATTGCCGTTTCTTACGTCCATAACATAGAGATAGTTGCGCACATGCGCCATCTCCTGCTGTAGCGTCGACTGCGTGTCGGAAATATCTAGACTGTACCTGAATATAGCAGAAAGCGACTGGCAAAGTCCGCTGACCAGTGTGCAGTCCTGTGAAGCCGCGATTCCGCTCATGGTGTCAAGCGTATTGTAAAGGAAATGAGGATTGATCTGAGCCTGCAAAACTTTGTACTGAGTTCTCTCCATCAGGACCTTGGCCTCGTACTCTTCCTCTACCATCTTCTGTATCCGATCAAGCATCTCGTTAAACTCTTCGCCCATGACCTTAAGCTCTTCGCTCCAGCCGGTTGTTCTGCCGACTCTAAGGTCCGTATCGCCTTCCTTGATCTGAATGATGGTATTACTAAGCTCCTCCACAGGCCTGTAGATATATCCCGAGATCTTGGTTCCCACAAGAAGCGTCACAAGCAATATGACAACCGCAATTATTATCAGCGTACGCGCAAGTGCGCTCTGAGTATGAAGCATTAGAGACTGTGGAGTCAACATAACTATGTGTAGATTGTATTTTTCGGAAGATCTTCTGTTCAAGTAAAAAGAGCCGTATTCATCATCAAATTCCGGGAAATCACCGGACGCCGTAGCGATCACCTTGGTAAGGTCCGTAAAGATCTTACTCTCTTCTTTTGTCGTATTTCCAACCTGCGCGATAGGTCCGTCTCCCATAGGCTGAAGCCACACATAAACATCTCTTGATGAAATGTATTTACTCATAATATCGCAGAAATTCTGCGCATTAAAATCACAGATCAGATATCCGTATTGAGATCTTGTGTCGTCATAGGTGTGAAGTTTAAGACAAAAACGAAGCACGTCCTGCCCCGCCTCATCATTGTGATAGCCGGAAAGCATCACCGCATAGTCGTCGGATTTAAGATAGCTCTTTAGATGCGCAACATTAACATACTGATCCGTTTCATAGAGATCGTTCGGATACTTATAAGGTTGCTTTCTCCAGGAACTTATAAGATTATCTTCGTTGTCATAGATATACAAGGCAAGAAGCTGATCGGAAGGTTCAAATTTGTTTTCCGAAAAATGCCATGCATCCCAATAGTAATCCGGAAGATTATTTCGACCGGCATGATATCTTCTCATATCATAGATAAGCTCGGTTTCGGTATAGATAGTCTGCATCTTGACGATGAGACTGTGAATATAAGAATTAAGTTCAGTTTCTATTCTCTGAAGAGTTTCGTCGTTACTTAAAAGACTTTCTCTCCTTATCTGCTGCCTCGAGGTAACTTCAAAAACAACCGTCTGAGCGACGATTGCAAACAGTGTGCACCCGATAACCAGCCCCAGAATAGCCTGACGCATTGTCCACTTTATTTTTTTCATAACCCTTTTACTTACAAAGAAATCCCTTCAAAACCTAATTCTATATAATGTCGCAGCTTACAAAGCTTAGCTGTACTGCGCTTCTTCAAGCGATTCTTGAGATATGACCGCCTTATGAAGCATAACGATCTCGCCCTTCTTATGCTCTTTTACCTCATAAAGAGCATTGTCTGCCGCATACATGTAATCCCACAATTTAGTAGCCTCACGGGGAATCGAATTGCGTATTCCCTGAGATATGGTCACTATATTACCCTCTTTTTGCGCCTTACTCTCGATCTTAAGCTCATTAACTCTGTCCCTAAGCTCCATTGCATGGTTCATGACCTCATCATCCGTCATATTTTCATATATGAGAACAAATTCATCACCGCCGTATCTGAATGCGTGAATGTTTTTGTCTGATGAACATTTATGTGCTATGGCCTCGGCAATCTTCTTAAGGCAAACATCGCCCGCCTGATGTCCGTAGGTGTCGTTATACTGCTTGAAATTATCGACATCAAGTATCTCGACCGCAAGAGACTTCTGCTCACTGTATGCCTTTTCAAAAGCCTCATCCGCGTATTTATTGAGTCCGTATCTGTTGCCGAGTCCCGTAAGCGAATCCGTCTCGGCTCTTTTCAGAAGTCTGTAGTTCTCCTGCTCGATTGCAGAGAGCTTGGTCCTGATATCGGTAAAGAACTTGTAGTTTACAATACTGTCTTTTTCCTGCGCAACAGAATAAAGGTAAAACTCCTCAAGAGCCTTGACCTTATTCTTTTCATCTTTGATCATGCTGTACAGCTCACATTTAAGCTTGGCGTGTTTCTTTTTCAGATATGAGATGTTCATGTCGTTGATGGATCTCTCTATATTCTTGACGATGTAGACAACCTCATCGACTCTTCCGATCCTCATAAAGAAACGACATATTCCGAAAATATCTTCAACACAATCAAGCGGGAACTTGTTGGTCTGTATAAGCCTTGAAAGAATATCGGAGTACTTCTCAAACTCCTCTTTATTTCCGAGCAGATAATTGCCTCTCATCCTGATATCAAGAACGGGGATATCCTGAAAGTATTCCCTGTTTACCTTGGGATCGTCTTCGAGCCTCTTTATCCCCAAAAGACAATTCTTAACGGATGTGGGCTTATCAAGAAGCATATAACAATCGGCCTGGAAGCAATAGCAAAAGAGCAGGTTTCTGTAATATAAGCTGTCCTTCTTATCTCGCCTTATATGCTTGTAAGCAGAGCGAATATAAGGAAGAGCCTTCTTGACCTCTCCTATCTCATAGTAGATCTGACCTATATTATATTCCAATAGTCCGAAAACGGCACTAAGTTCATCTTCGTCATCATTACAAAGTTTGACGCCGCTCATAAAGAAATCAAGGGATAATTCGAAATTGCCGTGACTTAATGCATCAATACCAAGAAGATTGTAGCATCTTGCCAGATACATGTTTTCTCCGCATGTCTGGAGATACTCCATCGCCTTAAGAAGACTTGAATTGAATTTGCGGTATTCGGTGCTGACCATATAATACGCATCCGCAAGAAAATAATAGGAATAGCCTAAAAGAGGAATGTCATCAACCTCCTTGGCTTTCCTGATCAATCTATTACATATGGCTATGTAGCTGCCGGACATATTGGCTCTGGCAGTTAAAAGCTCCTTGTTCAGTGCCTGAACTTCTAAGTCATAATCCAGTATGTTCATACCCCAACTCCAACTCTCTAAATTTGAGCTATAAAGAAATTTTACAGCAATTCCAATATCCATAGCAAGCGAAAAAGCGCTAACTGACACACGTGACGGTCATTTTTATGGTTTACATATTATCATTGACTGTATCAGTCAGATGAATATTTTTGCACCGGTTCTCGTTTACTTTCTTAATGCTTTTTAAACGCCCAAGCCATGGGGCGTTTAGAAACATATTATTCAACTAATCCCCAATTTCCACAGAGTTATCCACATGACAGCACTGTCGTTTTGTTAAGACTTTTTTATCACTTGTCTGACAAATTACGTTATTGAGTATCAATGCTGCACAATTTGAACTACTGTTCGGTTTACATATTTTATATAAATAGTGTTTTATGTAAACCTAAATCTGCATTTTTGCTGTTTATTTTCTGTTTTTGACATATATTTAATCCTGGAACTCGCTCCAGAAGCGGGATATGACATTTTTGACCTCATTGGTCGAAACCGATCTGCATCCGTACCATTCTCTGGGGAAAAGCGCTCTGTAACTGCCTTGCATGAATCTGTCATCAAGAAGCGCAACTATTCCTTTGTCCTCTTCCGTTCTGATGACTCTTCCTGCTGCCTGAAGTACCTTGTTCATCCCCGGAAATCTGTAAGCATAGTCAAATCCGTCTACACCTCTTTGCTCAAAGAATTCCCTTATGATCTCTCGTTCGTTGCATACAAGCGGGATTCCGGTTCCCACAACAATAACTCCGATAAGACTGTCGTATTTAAGATCTATTCCTTCGCTGAATATTCCGCCCATGACGCAGAAGCCGAGTATATTCTTATCTTCTTCAACCTCAATGTCCATGTTTATAACTTTTGACAGATCAAGGTTGTTACCTTCTGAGAATCTGTCAAGGAATGATTCACGCGCATCCTCGCTCATATAGCTCTTTTGCACAACAATCTCGGATGTATCGGGATCAAAGTATTCGCTCTCATATATATCGAGAACTTCGTCGAGAAACTGATGCGACGGAAAGAAAATAAGATAGTTTCCGCCCCTTGCGCTGACAATATTGTCTATGTACGAAGCTATTTTTCTGTATTGATCGTAGCTTCTCATGGAATATCTGCTCGTTACGTCTTTTCCGATAAAGAGCCCGAGGCGCCTCGGATCAAACACCGATTTGGCGTACATCTCATAGTCTTCATCCGTTCCTCCGAGCAGCTTCTTGTAATAACGTATCGGAAGAAGCGTTGCGGAAAAGAGGATAGACGAGCGCCCTCTTGCCATGCACTCCGAAAGGTTCGTAGAAGGATCTATACAAGAAAGACGCACGATAAAGTCTCCCATTTCATTAAACTCACTGTAGATAACGTAGTTTTCGTCGACTTTATCATATATGGTAAGAAACCTTGAGATATCAAAATAAAACAGCAATATATCCTCTCTGCAAGGTCCTTCGGCATGATCTTCAAGATATTCCGACATTATGCCCGAAAGCCTGTTGAGCGGATTTATAAAGCCGTCTATTCCCGTCAGTACCTTGCAACCGTCGCACTCTCTTTTAAGCGCCAAAAGAGCCTTGTTGCATTTATCGAGATGCCCCGCAATTCTGGGATGAAACTCTTTTATAATGCGCGAAAGCTCCAAAAAGCTCTCTTTTCTAAGAGAAGCACTGTACATTTCTCTTCCTCTGTCGAGTAGGTTATGCGTCTCATCTACAAGGAAAACATAATCAGACTTAAGCCCGTCGGCAAAGAATCTCCTAAGATACACAAAAGGATCGAATACGTAGTTGTAATCACAGATAACACCATCTGCCCAAAGGCTCATATCAAGAGACATCTCAAATGGGCAAACCTCGTGCTTATAGGCATACTCAACTATCTTTTCACGGTCGAAATTATCCTCGTGGGTCAGAAGATCGTAGATTGCATCATTTATCCTGTCATAGTGACCGTTTGCATAGGGACAGGCTTCCGGATTACAGTTTCTCTCCCCTTCATCAAGGAAGCATATCTTATCCCTTGCGGTTATCGTAACCGTCTTAAATCTAAGCTTCTGAAGCTCTCTTAAAGTGTTAAAAGCCTCTTCCGCAACGGTTCTTGTTATTGTCTTTGCAGTCAGGTAAAAGAGCTTGCTGACCTTCTGTTCTCCCATTGCTTTTACGCTTGGGAATACCGTAGTTATGGTCTTTCCGGTGCCCGTCGGAGCCTCCAAAAAGAGCTTTTTACCATGAACGATAGTCCTGTAAACACCCGCCGCAAGGTCTTTTTGCCCCTCCCTGTAAGGGAAAGGAAATTGCACTGCCTTGATGGAAGCCGTTCTTGTCTGTTCCCACTCATATTCAAAATCAGACCACTTAAGGTATTTGTTTATCAGGTCATTGAACCATTTTATAATCTCATCAGCTGTATATGACCGGTTGAAGTATTTGATCTCTTCGGTGTCCATATTGCAGTAAGTCATCCTGACATCCACGGACGGGCAGCCTCTCTGCATAAGATATATCGCAGCATAACATTTAGCCTGTGACAGGTGTACCGGCACAGGCTCTTTCATCTTGGCTAGGTCTCTGTATGTACCCTTTATCTCATCGATAAGGGGCATCTGTTTCTTTTTGCCCTCAAACATGGACTGTTGGGGATCAAAAGCGTTCTCATCATCAAAGTATTTATCAAGGATTCCGTCCGCTCTTCCCTCGATAACAAGCTCGTATCTGCCTGTATTGTGGGTATATTTGAGAGGAACCTCGGCGTGATAATCCGCGCCCATGCTCTTTTGGATCATGCGGTGGATCCTTCCGCCCTCCTGCATGGCATCTGCAGAGACCTGATGTATTCTGTTGTCTATATTTCCGCTTCTTAAGATAAATTCCACAAGTCTGCGGACTGAAATCTGTATCACCATAAACGAAAAGCTCTCCATGGCATATTTTATACCATGGAGAGCTTTTCTACCACAATGAACAATTATTTCTTTACTTCCTGGTACTGTCCGGCACGCGAACGGTTACCTTTGTACTGCTTATATGAATCAGCTGGCAATTGAAAGAGTATTAAGATAGTTCTCAAACTCCTTATCATAGCCGCTGTATTCAACAGTTAAAGTTTGTGTAAGATCCAATCCGAAAACTCCAAGGATCGATTTAGCATCAACAACATATCTGTTATAGTATATATCTACGTCGAAGTCACATTTTGTTGCTGCGTTGACAAATTCCTTGACCTGGCTGGGTCTAAGCACGATATTCTTTTTTATCAGCTGTCTCAACACAATCGTCACTTCCTTTCTTATTTGCAAAAGAAAACTACATCTAAAACTTATAAGACTATACCTTGTGTCGGCCGATTTGTAAATGGAAAAAAGTGACTATATGTTGAAAAAATTGTGAATTTTATGTGTTCAAAACCGTTAATCCTTACCGTTGAGCCATCTTAGCCCGCTCGTGTAGCGGAATTGCACACATTTATCATCATTATGTCAAATATTTATCATACTTGCTCATGTCTCCATGTGATAGAGTCGCAACAACTTTTATTCCTTCGGGAAGGTATTCCGTGTTTTTTACAACACCTCTTTCGGTGAGCATACTGATCGTTCCGCCTTCGGAATAAGGAAAAAGAAGCTCACATTCAGTTTCTTTTTCGCCAAGTTTCTTTTCTATAAGGCTTACAAGCTCTTCAAGACTGTCATCGTCCTTGGCACAAATGTATATTCTGTCATCCATCGCTCTTGGAACATCCATAACAAGCATGTTTTCTTCCTCTTGCTGTTGCCTTACGATATCCGACTTATTAAACACATATATAACCGGAATGTCGCCTGCGCCTATTTCGGAGAGAGTTTTACCTGTTATCTCCATATGGTATCTGTACTCGGGATCCGAGAAATCGATGACCTGCAACAGTACATCTGCGTATTTAGCCTCTTCAAGCGTCGATTTAAAGGCTTTTACGAGTGCGTGCGGAAGCTCACTTATAAATCCTACGGTATCAGTCAAAAGAAATGGTCTGTGCCCGGGAGCTTCTATCTTTCTTACAGAAGTATCGAGGGTCGCAAAGAGCATATCTTTCTCAAGCACAGTTTTGTCGGTATCGCTTTCGCCTCCGTAAAGCCTTAAGAGATTGTTCATGATCGTGGACTTGCCCGCATTGGTATATCCGACAAGCGAAACTCTTCCGATCGGTGAGCTAAGCCTTCTGTTTCTCTGCGTGTTGCGCTCTCTTTCCACATTCTCAAGCTCTCTTCTAAGCTCGCTCATTCGATGCTCGATGCGTCTTCTGTCAAGCTCAAGCTGTTTCTCGCCGGAACCTTTGTTGGAAAGTCTTCCGCTTCCGCCGCCCTGTCTTGAAAGGGTCTTTCCCATTCCGACCAGTCTCGGCAACATATACTGAAGCTGAGCGGATTCAACCTGAAGCCTTGCCTCTCTTGTTTTTGCTCTTTTGGCAAATATTTGTAAGATAAGGCCCGTTCTGTCTATAACCTCGGTATCCAGGATCTTCTCTAGGTTTCTGACCTGCATGGGCGAGAGCGAATCGTTGAAGATGATGATACTTACATCAAGGATATCCAGCGCGGCCGCTATCTCCTGCACCTTTCCGCTTCCGATGTACGTGCTGTTGTCGGGCGAATTCAGAGACTGTGTCACAACTGACGCAACCTCGATATCTATCGCCTTAGTCAGCTCTTTTAACTCATCCATCGAGCGCTCAAACTCGTCATCGCTCTTGTCTGTATTAAGGCCGACGAGAATGGCTCTTACCGTATCTATTTTTTGTATGTTTTCGTATAGTTCGTTTTTCATATATTTTCTTAGGTTATAGTAATATTACGATCACAGATTAATCAATATGAATCTCTTTTACTTTTCACATATAACATATTCACCGTTTTCATAGCCTGCCGCCTTTCCTTGGATCATGAAGCCTCTCTTTTTCATTTCAGATAAAAGAGTGATCATAAAAAAACCATGAGAAACTACTGCGCAGTCTTCGTTTTTCACAATGATATCATCTATAAACTTGTTTGCTCTTATTACAGTATCTTTCTTGCCTTCTTTCGGCCTTTCGCTGTTAAAAAGCCATTGAAGTCTGGATGAAATTTTCCAAAATGCCAAAGGCAGTCTCTTGTTTGTTTTTATACTTGAAGATAGCGGAACTTCATCAAGGAGCTCAGTTGAAATGTATTCTTTATCTCCGAAAATATCTCTGGCAGTTGCAAGAGTTCTGGATAAAGAGCTTACATAATAAGACTTATAATCTCCGGTGGGAACATTATATTCCATCAGTAAAATCGGTGCTTCATCATACTTTTTTACATCTTGATCAAATTCCTCGGAGTTGCACCGCCGGTTCATTTTATAATCAACCACTCCGTGTCTGATAATTACAACCTTCATTTTCTCTCCCCTTCATAGCTGTCCTAATTGATTATTATGTATAGATCAACTTCCTAAGCGCCGGGCCCGCATTTTCATCGGGAAGCGCTTCAAAACCAAGCTTTTTATAAAAGCCGTCTTTTCCCTTGGCAGCGATGAGCTGAATGCTGAGTCTCGCGCCCTCAGGAGCATTGTTCTGTATCAGCTCAACAAGCTTATTAACTATGCTTGCGCCTATGTGATTTCCCTGATATTCGGGTCTAACCGTGACATCAACAATCGTGCAGTACATGCCGTCTCCGACAACGCTCCCCATGCCTACGGCCTTTTCGCCGTCTTTTGCTATTATAAAGTAATCTCTTTTATCCAAAGCTTTCTGAGACTGCTCGGGACAGAAGTTTTTAAAATCCACAGAAGCTCTGAGATCGTAATATGTTTCCAGATCAGGTTTCTCTTCGCAGTATCTTATTTCCATAGTTATCCTCTTTCTCTCGGACTATTGTTGTAATTTAACATTATAAGCACCGAAGCCTGCGCATACAAGTAAAAAAGCACCGGAAGCGGGAAAATATCCCGTTTTCGATGCTCTTAAAGCTAATTCATATAAATATCAAGATGCCTGCAGTGAGACCATATGGGCATAGGTGCCCTTTTTGTCCATGAGCTCAGCGTGGGTGCCTCGCTCAACGATCTCGCCGTCTGAAACAACAAGGATCTGGTCCGCGTCGGCGATAGTCTTGAGTCTGTGAGCAATTACAAGAAGAGTCTTGTTCTTGCACAGCTCTGAGATAGCTTCCTGGATAGCGCGCTCATTGTCTGCATCGACGCTGGCTGTTGCCTCGTCCAGAATAACGATAGGCGTATCCTTAAGGATACATCTTGCAATCGATATCCTCTGCTTCTCACCGCCTGAAAGGGAAGCTCCGCCCTCACCGATCACAGTGTCAAAGCCGTCGGGAAGCTGCATTATAAAGTCATAACATCTTGCTTTCTTGGCTGCTTCCTCAACTTCCTCTCTGGTAGCGTCGGGTCTTGCAATGGCAATATTGTTGTAAACGGTATCCTGGAACAGATACACTCTCTGGAATACCATACTGATGCTGTCCATAAGGCTTCCGAGAGATACATCTCTTATATCCTCTCCCCTAACGCGAATATGGCCGTCTTTGATGTCCCAAAATCTAGCAAGAAGGGATGCTATCGTTGACTTACCGCCACCGGAAGGACCTACAAGCGCAGTCATTTCGCCCGCCTTTATCTTGAAGGAAACATCCTTAAGGACATCTTTTTGTGTATAGCCAAAGCTTACATTATCATACTCGATCTCGCTTACATCGCCGGCGAGGTCAACAGAGCCAGAATTTCCCGCAGCCGGAAGCTCTTTTGTCCCAAGGTCCTTAAGTTCCTCGGCAGCGAACACCTCATCGATCCTGTCGAGACTGGCAGAGGTAACTGTGAGCCTTGGCATGTGACCGTAGTAAGCCTTGATGGAAATAAAGAGGTCAAATAGGAAGAACACCATTCCCACCATGTACTCAGGTGTGAAGATCCCTATGCTGTACAGATATCCCGAAAGTGCCAGCATTATTGAGGTTCCGATTCCATAAGTGAGATAAAGAGCTCTCGCGCAGGGACTGTAGGCCTTTTCAAAGCCGATAGCCTCCCTGCAGCTTGTTTCAAACTCATCGGTAAGTCTCTTAGACTTCTCTCCAAGCAGGTTGTATGTCTTGATGATCCCGATTCCCTCAGCAAAATCAATCACTTCATCAGTAAGATCCTCGCTGACCTCCTGCTTGACTACGGAGTGCTTCATAGATGTCCTTAACATGTAATTGCCCACAATGAGGAACGCACCAACGATGATAAGAGCCATGATACCCATCCTGTAGTCCATTACAAACATCATCACCACCATCAGTCCCTGAGAGATCATGAATGAAACGATCTCAGCAAGAACACCCATGCAGTTCTCCTCGATAAATAACATATCCGTTGAGAGAACAGAGCTGATCTTACCGATGTTGCCCTCCGTAAAATAGCCCATAGGGAGCTTACGAAGGTGGTCACCCAACTTCAAGCGGATATCCGCAAACACCATGTAGCCTGCTGCCGACATCAACATATTGGTTATATACTCGAACACTCCCTGAAGAGCCAGGCAAGCCAAAAGAGCAAGGCCGTAGTAAATGCACTTATCCTTGGTCATTGTATTTTGCATGAAAGAGCTGATGGCCAAATAACACAGTATCAAAGGTGCCTTCATCATAACGCCCTTGATGAAAGATGTTATATATGAAGCCCTTATTCTTCCTTTAAATCTACCGGTAATACCTATAATCCTTTGAAGTATCTTAAACATGAGATCATGCCTCCTTTATCTTCCATAAGCTGGCGCTGACAGACGCATCCCAGAACTTCTTGTACTCGGGACAGGTTGTAAGGAGATTGTCGTGGGTATCCGCCGCGATACACTCTCCTTCCTTCATAACACAGATCTTGTCCGCATTCTTTACGGTGGACAATCTGTGCGCGATAACAAGAACCGTCTTGTCCTTGATGATCTCGTCTATGGCAGCGTTTAACTTGTCCTCGTTCTCCGGATCCATGAAGGCTGTTGCCTCATCAAGAACAATAATAGGAGCATCCTTAAGGATTGCTCTTGCAAGAGAGATCCTCTGCCTCTCACCACCCGAGAGCTGCTTACCGCCGTCGCCGGCCTGGGTTTCAATACCGTCCGGAAGTCTTTCAAGGAACTCATCACACTGAGCCCTTCTAGCGGCTTCAAGCACCTGCTCTCTGGTAGCGCTGGGTTTGCCGATAAGAATGTTCTCATAAAGAGATGTATTAAAAAGAAATTGCTCCTGCGAAACATAAGACACCTGATCGTTCAGGGCTTCGATGGTCATGTCCGTGATATCCTGACCGCCTATCTTTATGGATCCACCGTCCAGGTCGTAGTAGTGAACAAGTAGCTTTGCAAGTGTTGACTTCCCGCTTCCCGACTCACCTACAAGCGCAGTGGTCGTACCCTGCTTAAGCTCAAGGTTCACACCGTGAAGCACCTCAGTATCCTCATATGCAAATCTGACATTCTCAAAAGAGATATCTGTATTTGCACCCTTGAAGCCATTCTTTCCTTCCTTGAGAGGCGGACGCTCCAAGAGCTTTTCAAGCTCATCGATCTTGTACTCAAGCTGAGGGAACTTGCCCGCAAAGTTAAGTGCTTTCAGGAAGGCAGGTCCAACAGAGAAAGACATGCACATAACAAGCACAAGCTTATCAAGCGTAAGCGCTCCCGAAAGGATCATTAATGAACCTACAGGAAGCATGAAAAGAACGATACAAGGCATTACGCTTGAATACGTCGCCATCCAGGGCCAGCATACCTTGTACCACTTGATGGTAAAGTCACGATAGTTCCTTACAACATCGCCGAACTTCTTGTAAGAATCCCCGTCCTTATTAAATACCTTCACAACCTCCATACCGTTGACGTACTCAACGATAGTGTTGTTCATGTGAGCAGCTGACTCATAATAGTCATTCATCATGGTAAATCCGGCCTTCATCATAATGCACATGGCAACAGCGCCCACAACAAGCGGGATAAGCGAAAGAAGTCCCAACCTGAAATCAAGCACAAACATGATCACAAGGATCAGAACAGGAATGACAATATTGGCAATTCCCTCGGGAACCGCATGTGCCAAAAGAAGCTCCACCTGATCGATATCGTCGGTAAAAACCTTCTTGATACGGCCTGTTCCCAGCTCTGCGATATTTCCAAGAGACTGCTTCTCAAGCTTACCCTGTAAAGAGATACGGATATTCTTTAGAGTGTTATATGCACTCACATGGGAAAACTCCAGTCCTTGAACATAACTAAAGGAGTATAGGATCTCACAGATCGCAACACCCAAGACTCTCATCATCACAAATGATAAGCTCACACTCTCCCCTCTTGTTAGTGGCGCTATTATCTGATAAAGGAATAAATACGGCACAACACTTGCCAAAATTCCAAAGGACATCATAATAGCGGCCCAAACTGTGTACTTCTTGTACTCTCCGATGTACGGAGCCACTTTTTTAAACATCTTAGCCTCCTCCTTGGTTAGCAACCGCTAACACATGATCTATTTTTAAGCCGCCTGAAAAGACGGCTCAAAATCAACTTTATTCAAAAGAAATCACTTAAGGCCAATAACTCCCGGCCAATTAAAGAAAGTACACATGATCCTGCAGTGCTCTTCTATCTCCTTACGGGACATACCGTGAACAAAGGGCTCATATATGGCGTTCCAAAAAGCTGTACACAGAACGTGCATCTCGGACTTGGTTATATTGGCAGTTGCCCGTCCTCTCTTCTTGGTCTCCTTATAATATCTGTAATAGGAATCAGTCATGCGGCAGGAAAACTCATTGATAAAGTTTTCATAGGCAGTTCCCGACGCCTTATCAAGAAGAATAATGAGATCCTCCCTGATATCCCAGAAAATATCAAACATCTCCATGGTTTTCTCCGGAGTCATATCCCACATATCATGCATCTCATCATCCGAAAGCGGCGTAAGATCAAGATCCATGCGGGTAAATATATACTCCTCTATAACATTAAGCGCGTCCTTAACTACTGCGCAAAAGAGCTCTTCCTTGCCCTTATATCTCTTGTATACCGCCCCGGTTGTGACTCCGGCGTTATCGCATATCCTCTTAAGCTCAGCCCTAAGAAAACCTCTTTCCATAAATTCCTTGCGGGCACTGTCAAGGAGCCTTGGATCTATACTGGTATCTCTAACTGACATATTTTCCCCTCTTGTTTGATTACTGATAATTTGATTATCGATAATAGTATTATCACTAAGTCCCAAGTCTGTCAACCATGAGTTGTAAATCTCAATTTTTTTCTTGCAATATGAAGGAAAAAGCGATTTAATAAACTGTGGAACATTTATCATAGGATATATATATTCTTATGGTAAGGAAACTATATAAGAAAGTGGCAAAAGAGATTATGGAAAACCTTAAAATTCCCAAGAACTACAAATCGGCTCTTGATCTTCACGACACACAGGTGGGCATCAAGACTGTCAAAGATTTCTTTCAGGGCATGCTCTCCAACAAGCTCAACCTTCAGAGAGTAACAGCACCCCTGTTTGTAACACCCGAATCGGGACTTAACGATAACTTGAACGGCGTAGAGAGACCCGTTTCATTTGATATTCTCAATGACAACGGACGTCCCGCAGAGATAGTGCATTCTCTTGCAAAGTGGAAGAGATACGCACTCAAGAAGTACGGCTTCAACGTAGGTGAGGGACTTTATACAGATATGAACGCCGTAAGACGCGACGAAGTTACTGACAATATTCACTCAATCTTCGTAGACCAGTGGGACTGGGAAAAGGTTATAAATAAAGAAGACCGCAATATCGATTTCCTTAAGGAGACGGTAAAGGACGTATACAAGGTACTCAGAAAGACTGAGAAATTCATGTCTATCCAGTACGATTACATAGAGGAGATCCTCCCCGAGGATATTTTCTTTATAACAACTCAGGAGCTTGAGGACATGTTCCCCGAGTACTCTCCCAAGGAGCGTGAGTATTATATTGCCAAGGCTAAGGGCGCTGTATGCATCATGCAGATCGGTGACCTCCTTGCATCAGGCGAGAAGCACGACGGACGTGCTCCCGACTACGACGATTGGGCGCTCAACGCCGACATCATCGTATACTTCCCTGTTCTGGATATTGCACTTGAGCTTTCCAGCATGGGTATCCGTGTTGATGAGGAATCACTCAAGAGCCAGCTTGAAAAGGCAGGCTGCACAGAGAGAGCCGAGCTTCCTTTCCAGAAGGCAATCCTTAAGAAGGAACTCCCTTACACAATCGGCGGAGGAATCGGTCAGTCAAGAATCTGCATGTTCTTCCTCAGAAAAGCTCACATCGGTGAGGTTCAGTGCTCTATCTGGCCCGATGAGATGGTTGAAGAAGCTAAGAAGAACGGAATTCAGCTTCTGTAATTTATTTTTCAATACAATACAACAAAAGGTTGCGAATAAACATCGCAACCTTTTTATATTCTTTATATCAAACTGCTCCTTCGGCATATACTTAAAGCTCTTTTGCTATCTCTTTAAGTGTATCCCTGATACTACCTACATCCATATTTGAATAATTGATGATAAAGCAGTGTTGGTTCTTTGCACCATCTACAAAATAATAATCTGAAAGAGCTTTTATCTTGATCCCATTATTCTTAAGACTATTCTCTATCTCAGCATCTTCCTTGTCGGTATCCAACATGATCAGGAAATGAAGTCCTGAATCATTCTCAAGGATGCGACACCTATCTCTTAATGCACTTCTTTCAATAATCTCCATAAGTCTTCTTCTTTGCTTGGTATAATATAGCCTCATGCGGTTTATGTGCTTTTCAAGATAGCCCTGGGAAATGAACTTTGCCAGGGTGTACTGCTCGAAGTTTGATACCGTACATGAATAAAAAGACATGGTCTCATAAAACCTGTTGGCAAGGTGCACCGGAAGGATCATGTAGCTGATACGGATGGTAGGTGACAAAGACTTTGAAAAGGTATTCATGTAAATAACCTTCTCATTTGCATCTATCGAAAACATCGGCGGGATCGGCTTTCCCGTCACTCTGAATTCACTGTCGTAATCATCCTCAATGATATATCTTCCGTCCCCACCATTTGCCCATGCAAGGAGCTCATAACGCCTACTCGCAGGCATAGTTATACCTGTCGGGAAATGATGGTTGGGACAGATATGGGCAATCTGCGCTTTGCTCTTTTCAAGCTCTTTTACGGTAATACCGTTGTCATCAAGTGACGCATAGGAAAAGTCTATTTTGTTCTGCTTGTAGATATCCGCAAGCTTCTTATATCCCGGATTCTCAATCACATATTTCTTGTCCCTGCCGAGAAGCAGCATAATAAGACCATAAAGATACTCCGTTCCGGAACCTACGATTATCTGATTGGGATCCACCAGCATACCGCGGAAAAATTTAAGATGCTCTGCGATCGCTTCCCTCAGTTCCATAACTCCCGCAGTCGGCGATATCTGCATCAGCTCCTCTTTCATGTTGGACATGACATCTCTTGAAAGCCTCGTCCAGATGGAAAAAGGGAAATTATCCGGATTAACCCTGTTGCTTGAAAGGTCACACTCATACGTATCCTTTGAAGGAACCTTGATATCGTAATTTACCTTGACGTCCGTCGCCACATTCGGCATTTTCTCAAGGTTCGCTACATAATAGCCTTTCTTGGGCTGTGTATAAACATATCCTTCGCTGATAAGCTGATCATACGCATTCTGTATGGTAATAATGCTGATCCCGTTATTCTGGGCAAAAGAGCGCTTGGAAGGAAGCTTCTCCATCGGTTTTAGTTTTCCCGACAGGATATCGTTTTTTATGCTCTTATAAACATACAGATATAACGGGCCTTTTACGTTATCAAAATTGTAAGTTATCATGTTTACTCTCCAAAACTGGTAATACGGAAATTTGCCACACTTTCATTTTTTATATAACCAGATTTATTATAGTATCTTCAACAAAAAATAACAACCAACGCTCAAAACTGGCATATTTATTGACATTTACCAAAAAAAGTCTTACCTTTATCATGACGCTTATCTATTCAAACGTCGTGATAATATATTATCTTGGGGATTCACATGATAGATTTTTCATCATTAACATCAAAAAAGCTGTCGCCGACGCACATAATACCGGCCAGCTTCTTACTAACAATAATTATAGGAGCAGTTCTTTTGACTCTCCCCTTTTCTTCCGCCGACGGAACGTTTACGGATTTTCTGACAGCGCTCTTTACCGCAACAACCTCCGTATGTGTTACGGGACTCGTAGTTGTGGATACATTTGCGCATTGGAGTTTTTTCGGTCAGCTTATTATCCTTATCTTAGTACAGATGGGCGGTCTGGGAATGATAGCAATGGCTTCGATGCTGATGCTCATAACTCACAAAAAGTTTTCTCTGGGAGACAGGCTTCTCCTTCAAGACTCTTTTAACCTAAGCTCGGGAACCAAGCTTCTTAAGTTCCTGACAAGAGTCATAAAAGGAACTTTCATCACGGAAGGAATCGGCGCTGTCCTATATTCGACCGTATTCATCCCGCAATTTGGCGTCCTTAAAGGCCTATGGATATCAATATTTAACGCCGTATCCGCCTTCTGCAACGCAGGTATGGATGTCATCGGTCCCAACAGCCTTATGAACTATCGAAGTAATCCGACCGTAATGATTGTGACCATGCTTCTCATTGTTCTGGGAGGTCTTGGTTTCGTCGTATGGTTTGATATCCTGCACGTGATAAAAGAAGCTTTTCTTAAGCGTTTTTCACCTATAACCGCAATAAAAAGACTCTCCGAACACAGTAAGCTCGTTCTTTGCTTTACGCTTACTCTCATCTTCGGAGGCATGATCATATTTCTTTTAACTGAATGGAACAACAGTGAAACCATTGGAAGTTTAAGCCTTGGAGGAAAGCTCGTTAACAGCCTCTTTGAATCGATAACGTTAAGAACAGCCGGATTTACCACAGTTCCGCAGGAAGGTCTCTCTGTAGCCTCCTGTCTTGTCTCTTATATCTTTATGTTCATTGGCGGCTCACCCGTCGGAACAGCAGGCGGTGTAAAGACTGTCACAGTATTTCTTCTCTTTATGAATGTCAGATCATACGTAAGGAAAGAAAATGAGAACGTGATATTCAATCGCCGCGTATCCGTCGATTCAATGAGAAAAGCGGCTGCGGTTGTATTCGTGAGCCTTTTTGCCACGTTGATTCTTACCATCCTCCTTTCCATGGTCAATCCGGTACCTATGGAGGACGCGCTCTTCGAAGTTGTAAGTGCATGCGGAACGGTCGGACTATCAAGAGGACTCACATCCTCGCTTAACGTCGCCGGGCGCATAATAATCATTATCGCAATGTTCCTTGGAAGAACCGGACCAATATCAATGGTTGCATTTTTCTCAAGAGCAGGATCAAGCAAGAACAATATCAAATACTCTGATGGCGTATTTTACGTAGGATAAAAGAGAAGGAGAAATGACTAAATGAAGAAATCAATAGCTGTTTTGGGACTTGGAAAATATGGATGCAGCGTTGCCAAAAGCCTGTATGAAATGGGCGAAGACGTCCTTGTCGCAGACAAAGACGAACAGATTATAAGGGACATATCATCCAAGGTTACTTCCGCGGTTTGCGCAAACCTTGAAAATGAAGACGAAGTCCTGGAACTCGGCCTTCAGAACATGGATATAGTAATAACCGGAATGGGCGGAAATATCGCCGCCAGCATAATGGTCGTATCGATTGCCAAAGAAAAAGATGTTCCGCTTGTGATCGCGAAGGCATCTTCCGCTCGTATGGAAAAAATACTGAAAAGAGTCGGTGCAGACAAGATAATAAATCCCGAGAAAGACGGTGGTGTTCGCTCCGCAAGGATCCTCGCATCACAGTCGATACACGACTACTACGAGCTTGATGACAATCTCTGCATGGTAGAGCTTCAGCCAAAGCCCACATGGCTCGGACATAGCCTTATAGATCTTGATCTTCGTAAAAAATACAACATGAACGTTGCAGCCGTCAAAGAAAAAGGCGGTAAATGGGGATATATAAGCCCCACCAAGAAGCTTACCGACAAGAACCTTCTCATGGTCATCCTGGAGAAAAAAGACATAAACAAGTGGAAATAATCATCAAAAAATCAGGCAGCCTTTCGGCTGCCTTTTTTGTTTTTATTATAATTTGATCTCTTTGCCCAGAGCAAAAGAATAGATATATACCTCTTTCACGTTCTTACCGGTAGATGCTTCAAGTGCTCTTTTATACAGATCAAGCTGTATCTTATAGCGTTTTATAAGCTCCGCGTCATCGCGCACGTGATCCGTCTTATAATCCATAAGAACTATATCGTCGCCTTCAAAGAACCAGGCGTCGATAATTCCCTGAATAAGCACCATCTCATCCTGAGGGAATTTATTATCAAGCTCGTTTGCAGGGACTCCCATCATAAACGGCTTCTCACGCATCAGCTTCCCTGCTTTAAATGCCTCTCCCATTCGCTTTCCGAGGTCGGTGCTGCGGAATGTGACAATATCCTCTATATCGAGGCAATCCAGATAGCTTCTTGTTATCCTGTCTTTGGTCACTAAATCCTCAAGCCAGATATTAAGTGCCTTCTCATCGTTTCCGACATTGTAATCCAGAAGCTCCATGATCCTATGATACGCCGTTCCGCGCTCTGCGCCTGTAAGGCCCATTTTTCCTTCATCCCAGACAACTCCGTATTCCTCTTCCTTGGTAAAATGCTCACCCATCTCCTCAAGGATATGCTTTTTAAGCTCCGTAACGGTAGTTTTGGTAAATAGCCCTTTCAGATATTCATGCCCGTATTTGGCATTTAATTTAGCTTCAAGCCTGCTCGCGAGGTCTTTATCGTAATAAGCCGAAATATCATCGCGGCGAATCAGTGCCTTTATGCTCTCAGCCTCCATCTTGGCCAGAATCTCGTCCACAGTTACGGATTTTACGCAAAACTCAGGAATATCAGGATTATTGTCCATGTATCTGTCTGAGATAAGCTCGGAAAGCCCATATTTCTCCGCAATATCTTTTATCGCGGGATGTCTTATAAGCGAAGGCAAGATAAGATCGATATATCCGGAAGCTCCAAGTCTCATGGAATAAGGTATAAGCTCTATGCCGTTTGATGCTCCGTGCGAAAGCTCTGCCTGCTTCTTTATCTCTTTTGACAAAGCATCGGAGAGCTTCTTCATTGAAGCCGTCATTATAAGCTTTTCCTTGGCTCTTGTAAGCCCAACATAGAGAACACGCAGCTCTTCTCCCAGGCTGTCCGTGTTCATCTTATCCGCAACTATCATTCTCTTAAGAGTCTCTGACTTGACGCGCAGTTTGGAATCGATGCATTTCACGCCGATTCCGAGGTCCATATCCGCAATAAGGTCTCCTCTTGTATCCATTCTGTTAAACTGCTTGGAAAGCCCCGAAACGAACACAACAGGGAACTCCAGACCCTTACTCTTATGAATACTCATAATACGCACAACGTCAGCGTTTTCATCTATTATTCCGGCTTCGCCGTAATCAACCTGCACAACCTTGATATGCTCAATATATCTGACAAAATGGAAAAGCCCTTTAAAGCTCGTCTTTTCAAAGTTCTCGGCGCGCGAAAGAAGCTGCTCAATGTTTGCCCTTCGCTGATTACCCGCAGGCATGGCGCTGAC
Source organism: Butyrivibrio sp. X503 (assembly GCF_003625475.1). Classification (GTDB taxonomy): domain Bacteria; phylum Bacillota; class Clostridia; order Lachnospirales; family Lachnospiraceae; genus Butyrivibrio. The sequence goes on from NZ_RAIQ01000001.1 coordinate 86,920, forward strand.
CGTAAGCTCAAAGCCCGTCACATCTATGATGTACTGTAAAAGCTCATGTACGGGTGTATATGCGGACATGTCTCTAAGCTTTTCGATAAAGTCAACAAACGCCGATAACTTACTTTCCAGACCTTCTTCAAGCCGCTTACTATTATCAATAAGTTTCCTGATTCCAATATATAAAGGCTCGTCAAAAGAGTCCTCGACAGCGTCATTTATTGCAATCTTAATAAGCGCAAGCTCTTCATCGGAAAAATCTCCGATTGGCGAATGCATCACGGAAACAAGCGGAATATCCAATGTCGGGTTGTCGATCACGGAAAGGATATCCAGAAGTACCGACACTTCCCATGCATCAAAGTATCCGCTCTTTGACTCTATATACGACGGGATTCCCTGCTCTTCAAGAGCTTTTTTAAACACATCATCCCATCCCGACGGAGACCTTAAAAGAATAACAATATCTTTATACCTAAGCTCCTTATCTTCGCGCATAAGCTCATGAATCCTATTGCCTATCGCATAAGCCTCATTTTCTTTTTCCCCGCTCGGATCGTCTATCAATATAAGCTCGGGAGACATGTCAAAAGAAGCCTCGGGGTAATCCGCTCCCGTGACAAGCTCTGCGTCCTCGTCGTACTCTACACTTCCAAGGTCACTTCCCATTATCTTTCTGAAGATATAGTTGGTCCCTTCCAGAACTTCTTTTCTGCTTCTGAAGTTCTTGTGAAGGTCTATTCTTCTGTCACTCGCAGACGCTTCTTTACTGTAGGTCGCAAGCTTCTCCATAAAGATCTCCGGTCTTGCAAGTCTGAACTTATAAATACTCTGCTTGACGTCACCTACCATAAACCTCTCGGAAACGCCCGCCTCTTCTCCGGAAATCGCCTTAAGAATAAGCTCCTGTACGTTATTGCTGTCCTGATACTCATCAATTAAAACTTCTTTAAAGAAATCCCTGTATTCAAGAGCTACAGGAGTCGGATCTCCCGTTTCGTGATCCACTAGTATATTAAGTGCAAAATGTTCCATATCTGAAAAGTCTATCAAAAGCTCATCTCTTTTCCTCTCATCAAACATCTGCTTATACAAAAGCGTCAATCTGCAGAGTTCTTTAACCGCTCTGTCACACAGCTTCATCTGATCGCAGACCATATCCGAAGGAAGCATCAGATATTCTTCAGCAATCTTCTTGATATCCTTCTTGGCGCTGTCTCTAAGATCTTTGGCGGCCTCTCTCTTATCGGGAGATACGCTGTCATCCTTCTTGGAAGGAAGCCTGTCAAAAGATATTCCTCTGACAGCGTCAAACAGCTCATCATAGGAAGCACATGAAGTCAGCTTGGATACCGCTTCCGCTTCTTTTTCAAGAAGTTCTCCATACATATAGGGGCCGTCCGGAAGTAATGTAAGATCATGCGCCGTAGCAAGTTTATCAGCGGCTTCCGAAAGCATTCTCTTAACTATTGCAACACACTCTTTTACCCAGGGAATCTCATCAAAATCCATGCCTTCGATATCGTAGTCGTGCGCCCTTTCGCTAAGATAATCCTCTGGCCAAGGCATACTCATTGAAAAGCGATAGAGCTTTTCTATATACTCTTCCACATTCTTGTCGTCGCTTCCGGTACCGAAATAGTCCATGCAAAACAGATAATCATCATTGAAACCCTCTTTGGCTTTTTGATATTCGATCTCAAGCATGTCAGACATCACATCATCCTGTAAAAGTTTGAACTCTCCTTCGTCGCCTACGCGAAATGACGGGTCAAGACCTATGAAATTAAAATTATTCTTAATAACATACTGGCAAAAAGAATCTATCGTGGTTATCTGCGCATTATGAATAAGCGTCTCCTGTTTCTGAAGATGCTTATTGTCAGGTTCCGATACCAGCTTTTCCTGAATCGCAAGTGTGATCTTCTCCTTCATCTGAGATGCTGCGGCCTTGGTAAAGGTAACAACGAGAAGATGATCTATATCAACGCCTTCGTTTATCATTTGAATTATGCGCTCGACAAGAACAGCCGTCTTTCCTGATCCGGCGGCTGCCGATACGAGAACATTACATTTTCTGGCGTCTATTACCGCCTGCTGTTCTTTGGTAAACTCAACTTTCATTTCTGATACGCTCCATTGCGTCTTTATCGTCAAGATCCAGCTCTCTCTTGGAATATCCGGGTATCTTGTCATCAAAACCGCATATTCCTTTATAACTGCAATACTTGCAAGCATCACGGTTATTCATCTCATACGGATTGACCTTGATATCTCCGTTTAAGATATTCTTACCAAACTCACGGATCTTCTTATCCACAAATCTTGAAATAGCAGAATAATCCTCGCTTGTAACGGTACTTGAGGCCGCTGTTATATCTCCGCTCTTGGTAAATCCGACCGGGATAACGTCAGATGCCCCGTTTATGCTGCCATCGAGCATGTTTATAATTTCCCTGTTTTCGTTGACCAGGCCGGTCGTCTTGAGCTCTTTTATTATCTCTTGATTGATAACATCAGGTTGTAAATCAGCGGAACCCTTAACCATGGGATCTTCCACGTGGTAATACAATATTGCCGCAGGAACAACTTCCTTTCCTCCGCTTTTTTTCGAGGCTACAGCCTTGGCAACATTCATATACAAAACAAGCTGAAGCTGAAGGCCATAATATAATGAGGCGAGACTCATTTTCTTTCCACCGGATTTAAAATCAATGACCTTTACATAAACATGATCCGAATCTTCGCATAGATCAATTCGGTCAATCCTTCCGTGAAGATTCATGCTCTCTATTATGTTATGTTTCTCATCTTCGGTGAGTGCAATATTTATCTCTTCGATCTTACCCGCTTCCCTAAAATCCATTTCAACATGTGCGGGTTCAAAATTTCCTTTTGAAATCTGGTATTTGAGCGTGTCCACAGTCCTTGTGAGTATTCTTTTTATACGTTCTGCCATATATTCATTACGGGCGTTACTTAAAAGGATCGTTTCTCCGTATGCATCTATGCATTCTGTTAAAGCTTGATTTAATATCTTGTCTGATTCCTCTTTGGAAAGGTCTTTCCATGATATATTCTGCCTTATTATCTCGCCTGTATACTTCTCAAGAACTTCATGGAATACTTTACCTAGATCCGATGAATCAAAATCAAATTCTTCTCTCTCCGAAAGTCCGAGACCATATCTTAAGAAATGCGCATAACAACAGGAAGCAAATTTCTCAAGACGGCTTACGCTGTTCTCAAGATTAGCCCCGTACAAAGCAAGTGCGATATTCTTGGCTAGAGGTCTGTCCTCGTAATGTTTGAAGGCCGCTTCCGTAAGCTTTTGTACAAAGCCTTCGCTCATGTTCTCCATACCGGAATCTTTATCGCTTTCACTCTCGGCCTTTTTGTTCTTCACGACTTCATATAACGTAGAAAGCTCTGTCTTTTTCCTATCGCCAAGAATGCCGAGAGAATACTCTCTCATAAGCTCGGCAAGGTTCCCCAAACTGTCACCTATACAAGAAGTCTGTTCCTCAAAAGGTGCATCCTCGGGCCTGTCTGTTTCCATTCCTTCGTAGAGAGACATTATCTTAGAAATAAGATATGCGGGTCTCACGCTTTTTCCGTCATTATCAAGCTCCGAAAAAGACAGATACAACTTATCTGTAGGCTTGGTGAGATTCATGTAAAGATATAGTCTCTGGATATACATCTGCTGTCTTGGCGTAGGTGCGAGCTCAACGCCCGTATCAAGCTCAAGAAGGAATTGCCTATCCATATCAGAGAGAATACCGCCGCCACCTGTACTTGATGGAATTGAACCGTCATTAACGCCCATAAAGAACAGCGCTCTTATCTCTCTAAGTCTTGTTCTTTCGATATCTCCGACTATTACTCTGTCCACATCCTGAGGAATGGTTCCGACTTCTATATCCCCGAAACCGACACTCAGAATATCTTTATATTCCCTAATATCAAGCTTATCTTCGCCTATCAGCGCGGAAATCTGCATCAGTATATCGATGACTTTTCCGTAAACCTGATCGTATTCTTTTGCCTTGGCGATATCTCCAAGCTTTTCAAATTTCTCTTTATATCGAAGTAGCTTCTCGCTGCAGGCGTTCTCTTCTATCATTTTTAAAAGAGCATCCGTTATTTCTACGGCCGTTCCTTCTTTGGCATCGAACAATGGCTTTAACTGAGCACTTATCAAAGCTCTCATACCTTCAAGCTTTTCCACAAGCTCAAGCTCTTTGGTCTCGGTATCTTCACTTTGGTTTCTTTGGCTGAATCTCGCAGGCATTCTGCGCATGAATCTGTCTTCCCATGCACTCCTACCCTTGATTCCGAGCGCTCTAACATAATTCTCCAAAAGATCCGTATCCTCTTTGGAGAAATCCGTCATGCCGCTTCGCATATAGTGAAATACGTCTTCATATCTGTATCCTGAAATCACTATATTGATAGCACTTGTTATGTATTCTATAAAGGGATTAAGCATAAGCCCCGTATTCTGGTCAATATAAACCGGAATATCAAATTTGGCCGCAGCTCTTTTTATAAGATTGGCATAGCTTCCGAGATTACCGCATACCACAGCGATATCCCTGTACGCATATCCCTTGGCCGTAACAAGCGAGCGTATCTTGATCATAGTCTGGCGAACTTCCTCTTCGAGCGTCTGCGCCTCGAAAAGCTGTATGGAATCCTGTTTGTCCGTATATTTCCCGGAGTTGTATCTGAATAAATTCTGCTCAAGAAATGCAAGCGCAGGATTACCTTCCAGCCTTTTTACTTCCTTGTCTTTAATGAAAATGTCTCCGCCTTCTTTTCCGCTCATCTCGGCGTTTCTTATATTTCTCCACGCCTCAAAATCAGGTCCTCCGGCAGCTATAACGGAAGTCTCTTTTAAAAGCGAATACTCGGCTTTTTCAAGGTCAAGAACGGTCTTCTTGGTCAGCATAAAGAGCTCCTGCTCCTCATAAGAAGGGGCGTACGGATTTTCTTCGGGGCCTATTGTCAGAGAAACACAGACTTCCTTAGATACTCTCATAAGCTCTTTTATTACCCTGTACTGAATGGGGGTAAAGCCTGTAAAGCCGTCGAATACGATCACCGAATCTTTTAGCAAGGAAGAATTTGGTATCGCCTTGCATAAAATATCAAGTGTTTCTTCTGTAGTTATGAATTTTCCTTGGATGTAGCGTAGAAATTCGCTGTAAAGAAGTCTGAGATCTTTGATCTTTGAATTGAGCGCAGCCTTCTTGCCACTCTCGTTTTCCAGAGTCGCAAGCGCATCATCACTTATTCCGTATTGCATAAACTCAGAGATTGTTGACTTAACCTCATCGATATAGCCCGGTTTATGCATGTTTTTACCTATAACTTTCAGTCTGTCGCCGAGAATATCCGCAACACGCCTAAGAACAAGGCTCTTTCCGGCATCATCGAGCACAGAAAAAGAGCTTTTTGACGTCTCTTCAAACACTCTGTGTGAAAGGCGCCCAAAGCTCAATACATCAATGTTCATTATCGCATGTGAAGGATGCATTCTAACAACATCCTTCTGAGTTTGCATCGTAAACTGATCGGGAACTATGAGTAAATAATCAGTCCCGACATCAGTCAAACTTCTGTCTATGATTTCTTTTATAAGTCCGGTACTCTTGCCGGATCCCGAAGCCCCAAAACAAAACCTAAGCATCTAAAAAAGCCATCCTTACGCGGGATCCTAATTGGTTCCCACCATCTCGTCGGCATATCTGCTACATGAGATATACTTCCATTTATTATTATAATAGAAAGGCATAATCATGTACATCTGCATTCTGCCTGCGTTTTCAAGCGACGATGAATGGAAATGATCCACAAGATAATCCGTTCCGGCCTTTTTTATCCTGTCCCTAACGGTCGACATATCATAAAAGCTTATAAACCGCTCGATCTCCGACTTTTTGATAAATAGCTCCGCGTAAGTTTTTACCGCCTTATCTGCGCTCTTAACACGATCGGAGATTGCTATCTGTTCGCCCTTAAGGAAGATATTTTCCACGGTTCCCTCATCGTCAAAAATATCCACCCTGAAATACTGATTAAAAATATGCGCCATCGCAGCCTGAACGCTGTCGGCAAGATGGCCGTCACTATACAACGTCACATTCCTTGATACAAGGGCAAAAGACGCTTTGTTTCCCTGCCTCGATATGAAACGCACCTTGGAATTGACGACGCTTCCGCCTGCTATATAATCGGCTTCCGCCCTACTTGTGAGAGAGCTTTCCGCCTTCTGTGTTATCTCTTTTAACCCCTTAACATCGGGAAGCTCAACATTCTTAAGCCTCTTGTTTACTTCTTCCATGTTCGCGATTCCAATCGTATTAAGGAAGGTAACATAGGCATTATTCATGTAGAGCATGTTCATTTCATTCTCATCGACCTCAAGGATCGCTATCGGAAGGTTGTTGAAAACCTCCATGGTCTTGGGTCGTAACGGTGTATTTCCAAGAAGATTGATCTCTCCGATCTTGTCGTAGTAGTTCCTTATCTCCATAGATTCACAGTGTTCGCCTACATTTGTAACCTTTTCACCGCTGTCGTTAAGAGGCTCCGGCTTTCCGAACAAGAAGCCCTGCAGCTTCTCACAGCCGATTCTTTTAAGAAACTCGTACTGCTCCTCAGTCTCCACACCCTCTGCGATCGTATGGATCCCGAGCTCTTTTGCCATATCCACGATATTTGCAAGGATTACCCTTGATTTCTTGTTGGTCTGAAACTCCCTAAGGAAGTTCATATCGATCTTTACGACATCAAAATCATAGGACTTAAGGTTATTAAAAGAGCTATAGCCTGCGCCGAAGTCGTCCATCCAAACTTCATATCCCGCATTTCTGAAGCTCTTTATCTGATCACCCAGAAAGTCCGCGCCCGAAGCGACCGCACTCTCTGTTATCTCTATATTCAAAAGATATTTTGGAATGTCATACTTTTCCCTGCACTTATCAACTTCTCCGAGAATATCGCAAAGCTCAAAATCAAGCCTTGAAAGGTTAACGGACACCGGTTCCACATTATGTCCGAGCTCGATATCTTTTCGCAGATCCGCGCATACCTGCTCTATAATATAGGTATCCAGCTTATGAACAAGCCTTACATCCTCCAAAACCTCGATAAAAAGCCCGGGTGAGATAATTCCAAATTCCGGATCCATCCACCTGGCAAGCGCCTCATAGCCGCACACATTGCGGGTCAGCGTCCTGACTTCCTTCTGATAATAAACCTTGAAATATCTGTTGTTAAAAGCTGTCTCGAAGTTATCCAGGACATATTGCCTAAGCCTGTTTCTCTTTTCAAGCTCATTCGAATAAAAATTGGTATCGCGGTCATAAACTCTTATGATATCGTCGCAGGCAGCCTTCGCCCTGTCTATCATGACAACGGGATCTTCCTCATCTCCTCTTGCAAGATAAATTCCCGCCTTTATACGCATAACAAGGCCTTTTTCATACTTATGAACTATCTCACGCAGCTTATCCAGCCTTTCGGTTATTTCATTTTGCATAAGTGAATTGGACAGAATTATAAAATGATCGCCGCTTGCCCTTGCAACCAGCTCATTGGGGAACACTCCGAGAATCTCCATTGCAATGCCTTTTATGAAGTCATTGCCTCCCGAGAAGCCGTATCTTTGGTTAAAAGACTTGAAATTCATGACATTTATATAGATGATGACCGTATTAAGACAAGCCGCAAACTCCCCATGTCCCTGAAGATGCTCAAGGATACCGGTCAGACTGTGCAGCCCCGTAAGTTCATCGATATGATATCTTTCTTCCGACATCAAAGAATCACGTTTTTTCCTCATAATCCCTGCCTCCATAACCAATGAAACAAAATCCCCCGTTTCATTAGTTATTTGGAAACAAAATAACGTGCACGCATGAATATTATATCATACTTTACGAAAATTTTTCGTAAAAAAGTGACCCATTTCCAAATGGGTCACAATTACTCTTTATATGCTTAAAACAGGCCTTTTACATATTCAACACTTCTTAGATATTCTTCATCGGTGACCAGGTGTTCAATGATATAGGTCATGTCCTTATCGTATTCAAGGCCTTTTTCTATGACGTGCTTTATGTTGATCTCTCCGTTTCCGGGATAGGTCTCTTTGAAAAAGATCGTGTAATCATCCTGCATCTTAACGTCCTTGATATGGCAGCTCTTTATATATTTACCGAGCTTTTCAAAGCATTCATCTATGAATTCTTCGTTGAAAAAATATCTCTTAGGAGTTGTCATCCAGTTAAAAAGATCAAGATGTACCGCGAATCTGTCCCTGTCTACATCTTCCATAAGTTGCAAATACTCATCCGGGCCCGTCGGAACCATCCAAGGCATGGGCTCTATCGTAAAATATGTATTCTTTGGATTTACAGCATCTATTATCTCTCTTATTGTCTTTACTCCAAGCTCCCAAGTCTCTTTTGAAAAATTGTCCTTGTATGCTCCGTCCCAGCGCTCACCTCTTGATCCCAGGATGTTTACGCAGCAGCGTGCGCCGATCCTGTCTGCAAGCTCAAGCTGACCGATACTGTACTTAATAGCCTCTTTTCTTTTATCTTCATCAAGGTCCAGTGTATTTCTCCAGATACCGACTTCCGCGATGGTAAGGCCGTTTGCGGCTGCTTCCTTTACATACTCATCTATGAGCTTATCATCGTCCTTGCATGTAGGTGAAAAATTGATAGCTTCAAGTCCGAGTTCTCTGTGTCTTTTGGCCCACTGTGCAGGGCTGTCATGTTTAAGAGGTGACGACGTTCCAAGTTTCATACCTTTCTCCTTTTTGCTTTGATCATATCTCTCCCATGTTCGTTCCGGGCTTTAACGGCTCGGGTCTTTCACATGTGGTTGTCATTTTGTAGGTTTCGTTGTTATCTGCTGACTTTATTATGCCCTCAAGCGCTTCAGTCACATGTAAGATGAAGTCTCCGCTTGTTCTTGGGTCTCTTCCCTTTTCTATCGCATCTGCAAGATCCAGGACACCTATGCCTCGCGAATAATCTTTTACCCTGGGGAAGAGCTCTGGAAGCGTCACAAAGCTTTCGCTTCTCTTAACGGTGTCCTCGCTCTTATTATAAACGGTATCGGTGAACTGCTCTTTTCTGTATATTTTGGGACTTCCGCCGCCGAAGTTCGGATCGGGATAAGTCAAAGTGCCATCGCTTCCGTATATCTCAAACATCGGGAGGTTCGATCTGTATATATCAAAACTTACGTTAAGATTTACTACCGCTCCGCTCTTAAGCCTCATGACCGCCGAATAATGCGTATCTGTTTCGGGCACCAGCTCTTTTCCCTCATCGGGACCAACATAAATGTGGCGAACTTCCTGCCCCTTGCAGCTAAGCGCCGTTATACTGTCGATCGGTCCAAGCAGCGAAACGATCGCCGAAATGTAGTACGGCGCCATATCGTAGATAGGGCCTGCGGTCTTCATATAAAAAGCTCTCGGATTGCAATGCCATGTCTCAACGCCAAAGGTAGTCATATTGGCTGTGACAAAAAAGGGCTTACCTATAAGATTGTCATCAAGATAATGCCTTACGCTCTGCAGTCCCGAGGAAAGAAAGGTATCGGGAGCACATCCGACATAGAGAGATCTCTCTTTTGCCAGATCCAGAATGCTCCTTGCGTCTTCCAATGTAGCCGCAAACGGTTTCTCGGAAAAAAGATGCTTACCGGCACTCAATATCTTCTTTGATAACTCGAGATGAAATTGTGGAGGTGTGAGATTGATAATAATATCAATTGAGGGGTCTTCTAGAATTTCATCAACACTGAGTACGCGCGGTATGCCAAACTCGGAGGAGAATTTTTGTGCTGCTTCAGTATTTATATCCGCGCACGCATCAATTTCCAGCTTCTTGTAGAATTCCTTGATGTCTCCGGCATATGTTCTGCTGATTACACCTGTTCCCAAAATTCCGACTTTGCAGTTTTTCATAAGACGTTCCTTTCTTCGGGCTGTAGAATATGGAAATGCGTTGATTTCGCATCCCACATTGCTTATTTTAATATCATAAAAAGACATCTCACTACTCATATCTTGCAATCGCACTTATCATCTGGTAAACTAACGCACTTTCCGCATTATCACTCGCATAAACTGGTATTAAAAAAATAATCGCAATTGGTTATTATATTGATACCAGATATGTAGTATATTCTATGCTAGCGTACGAGAATATATAGGCCGCATGTCGCTACGAGCCTATAGCTGCGCAATATCATTATTTGGGAGAATTCAGATGACACAGAATACTCAAGCTCTTAATAACAAAAAAGCTTCCGATCACGTAAAGTGGATCACGATAACAGCCCTTTTTATGGCGCTCAACATCATTATGTCAAGCTTTGGAATACCGGTCCCCGGAGGCCACTTATACCTCTGCGACCTTATAATATGCACAGCAGCGATACTCCTTGATCCTGTAGCTGCTTTTATCGTAGGCGGTATCGGATCGTTCCTCGGAGACTTTCTCTTTTATCCCGCTCCAATGTTTGTATCGCTTGTAACACATGGCCTTCAGGCTCTTGTGATCTCTCTTATAGTCCACTCCAAGATGATCAAAGGGGAAAAAGAGCATTTTGCAGCATCAGTTGTTGCAACCCTCATCGGTGCGGTTATAATGGTAGTTGGTTATACACTTGGAAAGACCTATGTATACAGCACTTTTGAATATGCAATGATAAAGCTCCCTTACGAGATCGCACAGGCACTCCTCGGAGTTGTCGGATCTCTCCTTCTTTGCTATAAGGCAGGGCTTCTTAAGATATTTAAAAGATTCGATTTTGAATAAAACAATAAGAAAGGCAAAAGAAATGGATTTTAGCGAAATCACTTCTCAAAGCAAACAAGCTGTGACCGAGATCCTTGAAGGCGCAAGACTTACAAAGGGAAGCCTATTTGTAGTAGGCTGCTCATCAAGCGAGATCCTTGGCGACCAGATAGGAACCGCAACAAACCTTGATTCTGCCAATGCGGTATTTGACGGAATAGTCCCCGTCCTTAAAGAGAACGGCATATTTATGGCAGCTCAGTGCTGCGAGCACCTCAACAGAGCTCTTGTTGTAGAGAGAGAAGTCATGGAAAAATACGGTTTTGAGCAGGTCAACGCAATACCTCAGCCCAATCATGCAGGCGGAGCCTTTGCAACCGTATGCTATCAGAGATTTAACGATCCCGTTCTTGTAGAGTCGATCAACCAAAAGGCTGACGCCGGAATAGATATAGGCGGCACCATGATAGGAATGCACATGCACCACGTAGTGGTACCTATGCGCATCTCTCTTCGTAAAATAGGAGCCGCTCCCATAATATGTGCCCGCCACCGCCCGAAATACGTCGGCGGACAGAGGGCAATCTACGACGAAAAGCTCATGTAACCAAAAGAAAACCCTGAAATGCGAAAGAAAGCATTTCAGGGTTTTTGAATTAATGGTGGAACAAACGAAGTCCTGTGAATGCCATTACCATATCGTGGCTGTTTGCTGCCTCGATAACGTTGTCATCACGAACAGATCCGCCGGGCTGAGCGATGTACTTTACGCCGCTCTTGAAGGCTCTTTCAACATTATCTCCGAAGGGGAAGAATGCGTCTGAACCAAGAGCAACATCTGTGTTCTTATCAAGCCAAGCTCTCTTCTCCTCTTCTGTGAATACTTCAGGCTTTTCTTTGAAGATATTCTGCCACTTGCCGTCTGCAAGAACATCCATGTAATCAGCACCGATATAAAGATCGATAGCATTGTCTCTGTCGGGTCTCTTGATGGTATCAAGGAAAGGAAGATTAAGAACCTGAGGTGCCTGACGAAGGAACCAGTTGTCAGCCTTGGAACCTGCAAGTCTTGTGCAGTGAATTCTTGACTGCTGTCCTGCTCCGATACCGATAGCCTGTCCGCCCTTAACGTAGCAAACAGAATTGGACTGTGTATATTTAAGTGTGATAAGTGCAATGATAAGGTCGATCTTAGCTGACTCAGGAAGTTCCTTGTTGTCTGTAACGATGTTTGTGAGCATGTCCTCACCGATCTCGATGAAGTTGTGTCCCTGCTCGAAAGTTACGCCAAATACCTGCTTCTTCTCGATAGCAGCGGGAACATAGTTCTCATCAATCTCGATAACAGCGTAGTTGCCGCCCTTCTTAGCCTTAAGAACCGCAAGAGCCTCATCTGTATAACCGGGAGCAATGATTCCGTCCGAAACTTCTCTTTTTACAAGGTTTGCAGTATCAAGGTCGCAGACATCCGAAAGTGAGATGAAATCTCCGAATGATGACATTCTGTCGGCGCCACGTGCTCTTGCATAAGCATTGGCAAGAGGTGAAAGCTCACCGAGATCCTCTACCCAATAGATCTTTTTCTCAATATCTGAAAGAGGTGTTCCGACAGCGGCACCTGCAGGTGATACATGCTTAAAAGATGTTGCTGCGGGAAGTCCTGTTGCTTTCTTAAGCTCAGAAACAAGCTGCCATCCGTTGAGTGCATCAAGAAGGTTGATGTATCCGGGTCTTCCGTTAAGCACCTTTATGGGAAGGTCGCTTCCGTCCTCCATATATACTCTGGAAGGTTTCTGATTGGGGTTACAGCCGTATTTAAGTTCTATTTCGTTCATACCGTTTTCTCCTATTTTCCTACAAATAATTACTTATTCTTGTTGATGATCCTTGACTCGTACTTACCTGTCTCGATGTCAATGAATCTTGTGAACAATGAAACCTTATTATCCTCGTTGAGTGCGTTCCATACATTGTTTGTGAATGTATCGATGTCTCCCTCGATATTAACGAGTGTAGGCTCACCCTCATAGCTGGGAAGCGGATTTCCGTCCTTCATATATGTATGGATAAAATAGCCTTCGCCTGCCTTGGGATTTTCGTAAGCAAATGTAAATCTATGGCAAGAAGAAGGATCTCCGTTGTTGCTCTTAAGAATTGACATAGCAAAATCGTATTTGCCGTTCTCTACGTTCATGATGCCGGAAATACGAGGTGTGTAGTTGGGCGCATCGGGCTCGAACTCTCTTGTGCGAAGAGCCTGCTCAAAAGTCTTGCCCTCTTTCATAAGATCGTAAACTGTATCTGTCTGATCGCCGTTGGTAACGATAGTTGAGTTACCGAGAACTCTTACGGGAGCGTAGATGATAAGGCTGGGATCTTCCATCTTGGAAGGGTCGAATGCCTGAGTGCGGATACCTTCGCCGTCTTCTACAAATACTCTGTTTCTTGAATTTTCACTTCTTCCCATGATGAAGTAAGCACATGCTGCCTTTTTGCCGTCAGCTGTAAGGCCGATAACGATGCCTCTTCCGGGGTAAGTGGTGCGTGAGATTTCTTCCTGTAAATTAACCATATCTGTCCTCCATTTAAATGAATCACATGCTTCACTAAACTCGAAAAAACCTTGTTAAGTGAACATGTGTGGCTCGCACTAAGCTCGACAATACCTCGCCAAGTGCTCTGCACAAAAAAACCGCCTGGGAAACCACAAAAAGCGGTTGCCCAGGCGGTCGACATTCATTATTATTCTCCATACTCCCTCGTGGTTACCCACTTATCCGCCAGTTGTATGGACACATATAACATACACTTTTGCTTAAAAAAAATCAAGGTAAAAAATCACCAAAGATTTTTTATATGATTACTTAAACGGATTTTCCGTAACTCCTCTCGCCATACAAAGGCATGAAGTTGCGCCCCTGTAAGAAAGCGGATTACCTTCAATATCCGTAACCTTGCAGCCCGCTTCCGATGCGATAAGCGCAGCTGCGGCGTAGTCCCAGAGCTGGATCTTAAGTTCAAAATATAAACTCGTTCTTCCAAGCGCGGTGCAGCACATATCCCATGCAGCCGTACCGGACCTTCTGAGGTCTACGCATTTGGGAAGTAGCTCTTTTGCCATCTCAAATGACTTGTCCCTAAGCTCAGTGTAGTAAGGAGCTGTTCCGAACACCGCCAGGGAGTCGGACAGGGGACTATCGGAGGACATGATCTTTTCACCATTCATGTAAGTCCCCTGCCCAATAACAGAGGAAAAAAGCATCTCATCATAAGGGTTGTAGACTACAGCCATATATGGTTCCCCGTCTTTCAAAAGACCTATCGAAACCACAGAGGGTCTGTATTCAAAAATAAAATTACTTGTTCCGTCAATAGGATCGAGAACAAAACAATATCCACTGCTCATCTTTTCTTCGAAGACATCCTGTCCGTCCTCCTCACCGAGGAATGACGCCTCAGGAAGGATCTTCTCAAGTCTTTCGATCAAAAAAGCCTGAATCTTTTCGTCAGTCTCGGTGCAGAAGTTTGCATGACCCTCTTTTTCCATGATCTTTGGGCGCTTTGCGCTAAGCATTATGTCTCCCGCATCTTTTGCAGTTTCAATAATTTTCTCAATTAACATCTTACATCTCCGCTTGTCCTTGATATTTCTTTATTCTTTAGGACTTTTCTTAAAATAATACATCCTTCTCAGTCCTTGAACAAGCTGTGTACGATAGCGATGATGTTCCATACAGAGCCCCAGATCTGCCAAGCAAGGAGCAAAAGTAATACTATAGAAGCTACGCTTAAGATTATATTCATCACAATTCCTCCCTATCAGTTCTTTTCTCTAATACGATCACCGGTCTCGATATCGAAAAGGTGTGTCTTTTCTTCGCGAACTTCGAGCTTTATAACGTCGCCTCTCTTGTAGCGCTTCTCATCTTCCGTGATAAGCATCATGAGTACGTCGCCTACGCGGACACCTATTCTTCTCTCATCTCCGAGATTCTCAAAAGTAGCGATCTCTTCGGAAGTTCCCTGTGAATCGGGTCCGCCGATAAGAACGTCCATAGGACGAACGCCCATCTTGCAGCGGAATCCGTCACTTACTACACTGTAGTATCTCTTGGGAACCGCGATCTGAAGATTGGAATCCTCGAATGTAAAGAAGAATGTTCCGTCCTTATTTATAATGGTAGTCTCCAAAATGTTCATAGGAGGCTCACCGATAAATGATGCAACGAACTCATTGGCGGGATCGTCGTAAACTTCCGTAGGTGTTCCGAACTGCTGAAGCACACCGAAGTTGATGATAGCAATCTTATCAGCAAGTGACATAGCCTCGAGCTGATCGTGTGTAACGTAAACCGTTGTACATTTGATCTTGTTGATAAGACGCTTGATCTCGGTACGCATTGCCTGACGTGCCTTACCGTCAAGGTGTGACAAAGGCTCGTCCATAAGAAGGAGCTCGGGCTCTCTGATGATTGCTCTTGCGATATTAACACGCTGCTTCTGTCCGCCCGAAAGCTTAACGGGCATCTTATCAAGAAGGTCGTCTATCTGCATGAGAGGAGCGATCTCGCGAACTTTCCTGTCGATCTCTTCCTTGGGCACGCCCTTTGCTCTCATGTTGAACGCAACGTTTCCGTATACGTTTAAAGGCGGATACATCGCGTAATCTTCGAATGCAAGTCCGATATTTCTGTCCTTGGGATGAAGCTTGTTTACAAGTCTGTCTCCGATAAAGATCTCTCCGTCAGTTATCTCCTCAAGTCCTGCGATCATACGCAGTGTAGTTGTTTTTCCGCATCCGGAAGGACCGAGTAATGCGACAAATTCTCCCTGCTCACAGACAAGGTTAAGATCCTTTACAGCAAAATCATTCTTGATCTTTTTCTTTTTACCTGAATTATCATATCTTTTATAAAGATGATTAAGTGTCAATCCGGCCATTATTCTTCCTCCTTTGATGCAGCGAGTGCAATAAAGCTTGCCTCATCGTAACGAACTATATATTCTTTGCTCTCAAAGTCAAAGAGGATTATATGATCCATTTCGAGCTTAATGTAAACATCGCTGTCGATCTCAACATTCAGACCGTTGGGGGCGATCATACGAAGCTGATAATCTCCGCACTCTGCAACGATAACAGATTTATTTCCGATACTCTCATAGCTGTAGACCGTGCTCTTGAAATAACCTTCCTTGGGTTCAAAAGAGTACTTAACATTCTGAGGACGGATACCGATGTCGCAGCGTACCATTCCCTGCTCCTTGATCTTGGAATAAACATTGTCATCCTTAGGAAGAGCAAGAGTGATCTCTTCTCCGCATACATTGATCTTTGCATCAAATCCATCATTTGTTGCTGCAACTGTTGCCTCAAAAATATTGATCTGAGGCTCGCCCATAAGCTGTGCGGTGAACTCATTGCAAGGCATGTAGTAGATCTCATCACCCGTACCTATCTGCACGATCTTACCTTTATTGATAATGGCGATACGGTCGCCAAGCGCCATTGCTTCCATAAAGTCATGTGTTACATAGATACAAGTAGATCCGAGATTTGCCTGCATTTCCTTAAGCTCTGTACGCATAGAATTACGAAGCTTGGCATCAAGGTGTGCCAAAGGCTCATCCATAAGGAATACGTTGGGTGTACGAACGAGCGCACGTCCCATCGCTACTCTCTGCTTCTGTCCGTTTGACAACTGGCTGGGAAGTCTCTCAAGAAGATTCTCCATCTTCATTGTCTTGGCAGCCCATTTAATTCTCTCGGCGATTTCCTCTTCACTTGCCTTGTAAAGCTTACTTCTAAGGGCTGATGCCATGTTGTCGTAAACAGTCATCTGAGGATACAGAGCATAATTTTCGAAAACCATCGCAACGTTGCGGTGTGCGGGATCTGTAAGGTTCATTACTTCATCGCCGAATTTTACAACGCCTTCTTCGGGCATCGCAATTCCGGCGATACAGTTCAAAATAGTTGTCTTTCCTGCACCCGCAGGTCCGAACAATACAAAAAACTCTTTATCTTTAACGTCAATTGTGATTCCATCAAGTGCCTGAACTTTGCCGAAGGCCTTCTTGACATTCTCAAGTTGTATTCTTGCCATAAGTCCTCCTTAACCTTTAACGGCACCAAAGCTGAGTCCACGAACGAGATGCTTCTGAATGCAAAGTGCAAAGATCACAGCAGGCAGAGCCGATACTGTTGAAGCAACCGCAAGCTGTCCATAGTGAGCACTGTCGGTACCTAAGTATTTCATGATCGCAACGGTTACAGGGTACACCTTGTTGCTTGAAAGAATGAGCGGGAAAGTGAAGGAATTCCAAGCAAATATAAAGGCGAGGAGCGCTGACGAAACCAAACCGGGCTTGATCAGAGGAACCAGCATCTTGAAAAAGATCTGATACCAGCTGTAACCGTCGACCTGAGCCGCATATTCAATCTCTACCGAGATGTCCTCGAAATATCCGCGGACAACCCATATCAAAAGAGGAAGTGATATTAGCTGGTAAACCCATATAAGGCCCACATAGCTGTCATAAAGACCGATTTTTTGGTAGATCATGAAAAGTGGCAGAACAACCAATATTTCGGGTGCAAATTTATAAGAAAGAATCTGGAATGCCAATTCTTCTTTTCTCGGGAAATTGTATCTTGCAAGCGCATATGCCGCAGGCACACCTACAATTACAGATACCAAAACCGCACCGCCCGATACTATAACACTGTCAAGGATGTATCTTGCGTAGTTCGAACGAAGAAGTACTTCCTGATAGTTTGCAAGTGTGGGGTGGAACAAAAACGTTGTTGTAAATACTTCCGTATCTGACTTAAAAGTTATAAGCACCATCCAAATAAGAGGGAAGAGCGCAAATATCGCATATACGATAAGTAAGAAGTTTTGAAGCACATATAGTGCTCTCTGTTTTCCTGTCTTCATCTTGCTCCTCCTTTACTCTTCCAGACCTGCGGCCTGCTTCTGTGCAGTACGCTGTAAGTTTACGATACGTTTTGCGGCAATGTTGATAATAAGCCAAAGAACCAGAATAAACGGTATTGCCGCACCAAACTTCTGGAATTTGAAGCCTTTCTGATATGCGGTAAGCGAAAGAGACATCAGCGCATTTCCGGGGCCTCCCTTTGTAAGCGCGAAGATTATCGCATATTCCTGAAGTGCCGCCATGAAGCGGAACAAAAGTGCTATGTAAAGGCTTGGCTTAAGCATCGGAAGTGTAAGGTTTGTAAAGTTAAACCATGCGCTTCCGCCATCAATAAGAGCCGATTCAAAAGGCGACTTCGGAAGTGACTGAAGTCCTGCCAAAACCAGCAGAATAATAAATGCGGTATTGATCCATACGTCTATAATGATTACCGTCAGCATAGCCGTTCCCGGTGCTGCAGCCCATGGGAAGTTGTATACGCCGAATATATTCAAAAGCTTTTCAACAATACCTACCGAACTGTTCAACATAAGCTGCCATACGATCGTCGCCGTAACGGGTGCGATCATAAGCGGAAATACAAGCAGAACGCGCAGTACTTTTGAAAGCCCATTATTCAAATTATTAAGTAAAATAGCGACTCCAAGACCTATAAGCATTTCCAGTACCGTGGAAATGACACCGTACATTAATGAAATTTTTACTGCTCCCCAGAATGCGGGATCTCCCAACATACTTACCCAGTTGTTTATGCCTATGAATTTGTGAGTGGGAAGTTTAAAAGAATAATTAGTAAGTGAATACCAAATTGCCATTGCAAAGGGAACCATGATTCCGATTGTAATGATGAGTGAAGGTGCAACGATCAAATAGGGTCTGACACGTGTCGAAAACGGCACTTTGTTCAGTTCTGATTTACCGTTGCTCTTGTTCTTTGCGGTCATGTCTACACCTCATACATTATTCAAAACATCACGGGGGAAAATTGCCTCCCCCGTGCGTTTTGTGTTAGTTTTTTACTTCTCTTTCAGATTACTCTACTTCAAGATCGGAAACAAGTTCATCCATCGTAACCTTTAGCTGATCCATAGCTTCCTGAACGGAAGAATACTTATCGGTCGTTACAAGATCCTGGAGGGTCTTAGCCCACTCAGTTGTTGTCTCTGTGAAGTATGGCTGAGCTGTGAAGAAGATACTTGCATTTTTGGATATTGTAGAGAAGGCCTCGTAATATCCTTCTGCACCTGCAACAGACTGCTTGTAAGCTTCGTTGTTAAGTACCGAAGTACGAGGAGTGTCCGTGCAAGCCTTCTCAACGCCTGACCAAAGCATAAACTCAGGACTTGTGAAGTACTGCATGAAGTACCAAGCAGCTTCCTTCTTTGTAGAATCAGCGTTCATAGCCATTGACCATACCCAAAGGTTAGACTTCATATCTGCCTCTGTCTTGCCTGCAGATTCGGGATAAGGAACCATGCCGAATGCCATGTTTCCGGCCTCGTTGGATGATCCGGGTGTATTCTGAGTATATCCACCTCTGTCTGCATCCCACATCATAGCTGCTTTTCCTGCACCGAGGTCAGCTCCGCACATTTCCCATCCGTATGTTGCCCACTGAGGAGCGCTGCCGTTCTTTACAAGGTCAACCCAGTACTCAGTCATAGCAACTGCTTCGGGAGAATTAACTTTACTTACAAGCTTGCCGTTCTCAATCTCAAAATCCTTAGCACCCCATGTTGAATACATGGACATATATGCGGGATGGATTGTTCCCCAGTCGGGAAGACCACGAACTGCAAGTCCGTAAGAACCGCTGCCGTCGAACTCTTTAAGAGCCTTGGCTGCTTCGAGAAGCTGCTCAGCTGTCTTGGGAGGCTCAATACCCTTCTCTTCAAGAATTCTCTTATTATATGTAAGGATATTTACTTCCCATCCCATAGGAAGAGCCCACTGGAAGCCGGAGCCTACAGCATGTCCGGGAACGAGATCCCATTTAAGAGCATCGATAACCGCAGGAATGAAATCATCGTAATCCCAATCAGGGCTTGTGAGTGTAGTGCCAATGTATTTCTCGAGAGGTTCAAGGTTGCCGGCTGTAGCATATTCCCATGACTGATATGCACCTGTCATGAAAACGTCGATAGATCCTGAATGACTGCTGAGCTCAACGTTAAGCTTTTCAAAGTAATTTCCCTCGGGCATTGAAGAATAATTAACCTTGATACCTGTTTTCTCAGTAAACTCGTCCAGTTTCTCTTCAACTGCATCTGCATAAGTATGTTCACTAAAAAGAACTGTGATCTCTTCACCATCATATTTCTTCCAGTCAAACTCTTCCGCTGCTGCTTCGGGGGAAGCGGATTCCGCTGCAGGTGCCGCTTGCTGTCCGTCAGATTCGGGGGTTCCAACTGCCTGGGGTGAGTCAACCCCACAGCCAGTGAGCGTTGCTGCTACCATTGTAGCCGCCAATACAAGTGACATTAACTTTCTCATACTGTCTCTCCTTATCTTTCTTCTTTTTGCATTTTGTCTTTGGTTCTTTTATTTCATTGTTGCATGCTTTTTTTAATCAAAGGTAAGTACAACCTTAAGGTCGCCTTCGCGTCCCGAAGCAAGATCAAATCCTTTTTCCCATTCGTCAATGGGGAGGATTGTGGTAATGACTCCTTCTGTCTTTAAGTTGCCGTTCATCATGTTTTCAATTACAAAAGGATATGCGTAAGGGCTAAGGTGCGCTCCTCTGATATCAAGTTCTTTACGATCTCCGATGATAGACCAATCAACTGTAGTCTCTTTGCCAAATACGGAGAACTCAACAAATGTTCCGAGTTTTCTTATTATAGTAAGACCCTGAATTACGCTGGCGGGATTACCTGTAGCCTCAATATAAATGTCACATCCGTAGCCGTCTGTAATAGCCTTAATCTCTTTGTCTATATCACACTTACCGGGATTAAATACCAGGTCAGCGCCGAATTTCTTTGCCATCTCCAAGCGGTTCTCCTGCATGTCGAGAACGATAAGCTTCTTGGGATTCTTCATTCTTGCGTATGTGATCATTCCAAGTCCGAGTGTTCCTGCGCCTGAAATAACAACAACATCTTCATTGGTGATCTCTGCTCTGTCTACAGCATGCTTGGAGCAACCATAAGGTTCAACAAGCGCTGCCTGCTCCAAAGGCATATCCTTCGGAAGCTTTGAAATAACAGATGTCTTTCCGTATCTTACATACTCTGCCATACCGCCGTTGGTATATGACATGAAACCGTACATGTCATGTGGCTGACACATCCAATAATGTCCGTCTTTGCAGAACTTACATTTTCCGCAAGGAACAATCTGATCCGCTGTGATCTTTTCACCAAGTTCATATCCTTCGACATTCTCACCCATCTGAACAATGGTTCCGTAGAACTCATGTCCGGGAATGAAAGGGGGTTTAACCCATGAAGGTTGAATATCATCTCCCCAGAACATCGCTGCCCCATGCTTACATTTTAAATCACCTGCACAGATACCGCACGCCTCGGTTTTAATAATTATATCGTCGGGTCCGCACTCGGGAGTCGGATAGGCAAGTTCTAATCTGTAGTCATCCTTGCTGTAAGCAACCAAAGCTTTCATAGTCTTTGGAATACTTCCTCTAACTGCCATTTTATAATTCCCTCCTATTCTGTTGTCTTATGTAGAAATCGCAGTTATGGAACGTGTGCACATTTTCCAGTTTTGTAAAACCGTTTTCTATAACGAATTTCTAAACCGAATATACAACTCGGATTTTTGTTTGTCAACTTTAAACATCAAAAAAGTTTTCGCTTTTTATGTTTTTAGCAAAAATACACAAAAACCGCAATTTCTTTTCATATCTTTTGCCCTTAATCTTGGATTGCATTTTGAAATAAATCTGTGTTAAATTAAAGTCGTTATATAAATGCGTTTTATATAATGAGTTAAAAATTAAATTATTATATTCAAGCTGATCAGGTAAGGAGGAAAGACTACCATGTTGGGCAATCACTTACTCGGTTTGTATGAAAAGGCACTTCCGCCCGAAATGGATTGGGAACAGCGCCTGCAGACCGCAAAGGACCTCGGATATGACTATGTTGAAATATCCATTGATGAAAAAGACGAAAGAATAAGCAGACTGGATTGGACCGAAAAAGAAAAAGAAAAGCTTCACGCCGCGATCCATAAGACCGGCGTTCCCATACCTTCCATGTGTCTTAGCTGTCATCGCCGTTTCCCGTATGGAAGCACCGATCCCATTATTAGAGAAAAAGCACATGAACTTATGGATAAAGCAATTCTCTTTTGCAGAGAATTCGGAATCCGTGTGATCCAGCTTGCCGGCTACGATGTTTACTATGAACAATCGACTCCCGAAAGCTTACAGCTCTTTTTGGAAGGCTTGCAATCCGCAGCAAGGATGGCTGAGAAATATCAGGTAATGCTTGCGATGGAGATCATGGACACGGAGCTTATGAGCAGCATCACTCGTTACAAAAGATATAAAGACGAGATCCCATCTCCCTGGTTCACGGTATATCCGGACCTTGGAAATCTCACGGCTTGGGGAAACGATGTAAAGCATGAACTCGAGCTCGGAATCCATGAAATAGTCGGAGTTCATTTAAAAGATACTTTGGCGGTAACTCCGACCTTTGAAGGAAAGTTTAAGTGCGTAACCTTCGGAGAAGGCTGCGTTGATTTTGCAAAAGAACTTAATATCTTGGAAAACTTGGGCTATTCCGGACCTTACATGATGGAAATGTGGTACCAGGAAGGCATGGATTATAAAGAATACATCACAAACGCCAAGAAATATATTGAAGAACAATACCGGAAAGGAGTAACCGAAAACAATGAGATATTATCTGGGGTTAGATAACGGAGGAACAAATACAAAAGCAGCTCTTTTTACAAAAGAGGGAAAGCAGGTTGCCGTAGAATCGATCGCAACCGCAGCAATAACGCCCGCTCCCGATTTTGTAGAGCGCGACATGGATCAGATGTGGGACGATAACTGTACCGTTATCCGCGAGCTTATAAAAAAGAACAATATAGATCCCGCAGACATTGCAGGAATCGGACTTTGTGGCCACGGAAAAGGTCTTTATCTCTGGGGAAAAGACGGACACCCCGTAAGAAGAGGCATCATCTCATCCGATAACCGCGCATGGAAATATTATTCCGATTGGAAAAAAGACGGAACGGAAGAAAAAGCTTTTGAGCTCTCCTGCCAGCACATAATGGCATGTCAGCCGGTATGTCTTCTTGCATGGATCCGTGACAACGAACCCGAAAACATGGATAACATCGAGTGGATATTTGAATGTAAGGACTACGTTCGTTTCAGATTAACAGGTGAAGCAAGAGCCGAGATCACGGATTATTCCGGTACAGGACTTATGAATCTTCACACTGCTTCTTTTGACAAGGAGTTATTGAAATTATTCGGCATAGAAAAGCTCTGGGACGCACTTCCTCCCATCTGCCTCTCAACAGATATCGCGGGACACATCACCAAAGAAGCCGCTGAAGCGACAGGATTAAAAGAAGGCACACCCGTCATCGGAGGAATGTTCGATATAAACGCCTGTGCACTCGCAGTCAACGTAACAGATGACAAGAACATCTGCATGATCGCAGGCACATGGAGCATAAATGAATATCCTCGCAAAACAGCGGTTCTCGACGGAAGCGTACAGATGAATTCAATCTTCTGTCTTCCCGGATATTATCTTATCGAGGAATCAAGCCCCACTTCCGCAGGAAACAACGAGTGGTTCATCCGTCAGCTTCTTCCCGAGTTAAAAGAAGAAGCCAAGAAAAACGGCGGAAGCATCTATGACATCATGAATGAATGGTGCGAAGAATTCGAGCCAAAGGACTTTGTTCCCGTGTTCCTGCCTTTCCTTACAGCAAGCAATGTTAACCCTCTTGCGCGCGCGGCGTTTGTCGGACTCGACGCATCTCACACAAGACATCACATGCTGCGCGCCGTATATGAAGGCATTGTTTATTCTCACAGATGGCACCTCGACAGACTCATGAACACCAGGGATTCCAAGGAAGCAGTGATCCGTCTCGCAGGCGGTGTTGCCAAGTCCAAAGCTTGGACTCAGATGTTTGCCGATGTCATGAATCTTCCGGTTGAGACAGTCGATGTAGACGAGACCGGAGCTCTCGGCTGTGCTATTGCTGTTGCCACCGCGGTTGGCGACTACATGAGTGTCACGGACGCAGCAGATCACATGTGCCGCATGAGTGAGCCGATTCTTCCGAGAGCATGGGCTCATGACGACTATGAAAAGAAATATCTTTTATACAAAAAAGTCATCGAGGCACTCGACAGCACATGGAGCGACATGCAAGAGATAATTGGGGGATAATTGTAAGTCACTTTATAAAACAAGATGCAAAAAGTTTTCAAATAAGGTATCATATAAATGTAGTGCCCGATAGGGCTTCTCTCACAACCAGAATGGACGATTATATAAATGGAAAGTTTTGATTTTAACTTAAGGAAATTCAACACATCTAATATCTATTCCTATTTTTTAGACCATCCGGAAGCAACCAAGCAAGATCTGGCTTCTGCACTGAATTTAACCCTCCCGACAGTAAACAAGAACATTGATTATCTGTCGGAACTCGGACTGATATCGGTCAGTGGATCAAGAGGTCAGACCGGTGGAAGAAGAGCTACAACATATTCACTCTGTGCCGACGCCAAAGTCGCGCTGGGACTTGATATAACCAAACACCACGTCTCATGCGTTGTAGTCGACCTTAACGGCAACATAATCTCTTTTAGCCGTAACTATCTGATATTCGAATATAAGGATTCCTACTTCAAGGAAGTAGCCAATCTCCTTAAGAAATTCATCAAGGATAGCAAGATTGACAACAAAAAGATTTTGGGAGTCGGAATCGGTATCCCCGCTCTTGTTCAATCAGATAACAAGACGGTATTCTACAGCGGAATCATGGATATCCGAGAAGACATCTACGATATGTTCCGCAAATACATAGACATGGACATAGTTATGTTCAACGATGCGAAAGCTTCGTGCTTTGCGGAAAAATGGATCAACAAAGACATGGTGAATGCATTTTATATAATGCTAAGTAACAACGTCGGCGGTGCCATGATAATCAACGGTCAGGTCTACTCGGGAGACAACTTCCGTTCAGCAGAGGTCGGCCATATAACCCTCGTTCCTCACGGAAGAAAGTGTTACTGCGGACAGAACGGATGCGTAGATCCTTATCTTGCGGCAACCAATCTTTCACAGGACGATCTCGAGGGATACTTCAAGGACCTTGAGACCACAACAGATGAAAAGATATTGGATGAGTGGCAACAGTACTTGGATTACACAGCACAGACCGTAGTCAATGTCCGCGCGATACTTGATTGCGACATCATCCTCGGCGGATATGTCGGAGCATATCTGGAACCTTATTTAGACGAGATAAAGAAAAGAGCTCTCAAGATCAGCACTTTCGATACAAATGCCGATTTCATCAAGCTCTGTTCCTACAAACGCGAGAACATCGCGGCAGGCGCTGCCCTGTACTTTATCTCACAGTTTATAAAGACTATTTAAACTACCATAATCACAACAAAAAAGCCCGGGCACTTTGACTAAAGTGCTCGGGTTTTTCCGCTACATTAATGCTTTTTTTGGTATTCACCAAAAGGAATCCATTCTATCTTAACTTGTCTGCTTTCCCATTCTTGAGATAATGCCTTGTATTCATCATCGGATATCTGATATTCAGGTAAATAAGCCAATTCATCTATATCTGTGATTGGTTCGGTTATATGTACCAAATTACCCCAGCAACCCAAAAACTCATCTTCCACAAATTTGCTTGACGGTGCAGAAACATTATCTATATGTATTCTCCAAACTCCGCTATAGGCAGCTCCGCTGCTACCATAATGATAAATGTATCCATCATTTCCAAGCCAGTAAGTACACCTGCTTCCGCCCTCACAGATTTTTTTCGGCTTACCGTCTACCAAAGCGTAGGCACGTTCAAAGACTAGCTGCGGTTCATTATCCTGATATTTATCATGCAGCACACCGAATATCAGCTCATAAACACCGTCACTGTTTAAATCCACATATGTATATCCAACATTTAGAAGATCAAAATCGTAGTCCATTTCAAATGTTGATCCGGTTTTCATCATCCGGCTCTCATTTGTATCCTGATATAAAAGATTGCTTGTAACCACAGTTTGATCCGAGTAAACACTCTGATCAAGCCAAGCAGCTTCTTCCTCTTGAGTTTTTACAACATCCGCAAAAGCATCCGCGTAAAGTTCATCATACTTTTCAATAATGCTCTTATCCGTAAGCCTATAAACATATTCTCCGTCCACGTTTTCCAGATATGTACGATCGTATTGAATATCTTTAGCTTCCGCTTTTTCTTCAGTCGACGCATTGGAAGCACTGTCTTCAACATAAACACTACTTGCTGCGCCGGATGCATCATTTTCAGTACCCTCTTCTACATCTTCGTCGGTACCTTCCGTCAATTCTTCCGTCTCTGCTACAGAATTGTCACCCGCAGCAGTATTGTTTATCTCAGTGGCTTCGTTACACGCCGTAAGCATAAATATAAGCCCAAATAAAAGGCCAAAAATATTTCGTTTTTTCATATTCTATTCCTCTTTCCTCCATAGTTTTGCTCTTTCACTCATATAAGCTTCAACATCAATTTCGTACAGAGCCTTTAGGTTTTCCCCTGTAACTGCTTCTTCTTTGTTTCCAAAGCACAGTATTTCCCCGTCTTTGATCAAAAGAAATTTCTCCGCAACCATAAGTGCCATATTGATATCATGATAGACACCGATCAAAGTGTTGCGAACACGTCTTCCGTCAGACATCACGGTCTCTTTTTCTTTCCAAACGTTTAGAAAATCGAGTAGCTCCGCCTGATATTTAAGATCAAGGTGATTGGTGGGCTCATCGAGAAGAAGTATCGGCGTTTCCTGCGCAAGTGTTCTTGCAAGGAAAACTCTCTGAAGCTGACCTCCCGAAAGCTCACCTATCTGCTTGTCCGCTAGCTTCTCAAGCCCTGTGCTTGCAAGACATTCATCGACAACTTCGATATCTCTTTTATCATAAGTTCCGAAGATATTTTTGCAGTACAAATATCTTCCCTGCATTACAGTCTCTTTTACGGTATATGAAAAATACACGCCCGAAAGCTGCGTCATTGACGAAACGTAAGACGCCAGCTCTTTTCTCTTCATATCGCGGATCTCGCGCCCTTCGATGCAGGCGTTTCCCTCGTATGGAATAATTCCGCCAAGCGCTCTAAGAAGCGTTGTCTTGCCGCAGCCGTTGGGGCCGAGAATAGCTATGCTCTCGCCCTCTTTTATATCAAAGCCGATCTTTTTGATTATGGAATTGTCCGAAGGTCTCCTGCCGTATCCGCAGGAAAGCTCCATGCATTCAAGTATCTTCTGCTCCATAATTACTGTTTCCTATCGTGAAAATAAACCCACACAAAGAAAGGTGCTCCGACAAGTGCCGTTACAGCACCGACCGGAATCTCTCTCGGTGCCAAAAGAGTTCGTGATACCATGTCCGAAAGTGTCATAAATGCACCTCCGAGAAGCAGCGACATCGGTATGACAAGTGCATGCTTTGCCCCGAAAATCCTTCTTACTATATGCGGAACCGTGAGGTCCACAAACCCGATGATTCCCGAAAAACACACGGCAGCTCCGGTCAAAAAAGATGACAAAAGAAGCAGCATTATCTTGGACTTTCCGACGTCAACGCCCATGCTCATCGCCTGTTCCTGTCCAAAGCTCATGATATCGAGTTCTCTGTGATACAGAATTGTTCCAATTGTTCCAAGTACGAGGCAGATTAAAAGGATCAACACATGAATCCATCTACGTCCCGAGAAGGTTCCGAGCTGCCACAGCACAAGCCTTTGCATATGCTCGCCGTTAAGCGTACTTACAAGAGTGAGGATTGCATTTACAAAAAGAGAAAAGACCATACCGAACAAGATTATCGTGTGGTTGTGCATGTTCTTGTCTATCCTAAGTGAGAACGCAAGAACAAGAAGCACGGTCAAAAGACCTGACGCAAAGCCGCACACGGGAAGAAGAAACATTCCGAATATCGTTCCGGTTATTCCCGTTATGATAACAAAAGCCGCGCCAAGAGAAGCTCCCGCAGAAACGCCCATCGTATAAGACGATGCAAGCGGATTCTGCAAAAGAGCCTGCATAATCGCACCACTCACAGAGAGAGCCGCGCCGACAAGAAATGCCGTAAGTGCTCTCGGCATACGAATATCCCAAAAGATTGAAACATTTGTCGGAGTCACGCTATCGGGAAGCGAAACGGAAAATATTTTGCTTATGATAATCTGCAGTCCCTCGATTGGCGATATAGAAACGCTACCAATGCCGATACAGACAAGCAATATAGCAAATGCCAATACTATGACTGCCATGATTTTCTTTTTCATATAATCACCTTAGGCCGCAGGTTTCTCCTCTGCAACTTCTTCAGATGACGCATCGCTTGCAGCATCCACTGTGCTTGCATCGCTTGCAGCGTCTGCCTTGTCACCCGCAAAAGGATCTACAACATCTTTATAATAATCGGGATAAATATCTTTTCCCATTTCAATCATAGCGCTGATAACATGCTGATTGGGGCGGTTTACGGTATCGTTGTCGATCTGATAAACTGCCTTGTCTTTAATTGCAGAAACGTTCTCCCAGCCCTTCATTGTAAGAAGCACATTGATAACATCATCCGTGTACATGTCAGCAGTAAGGATAACCTGGGGATCCATAGCGACTGCAGCTTCCTCGGTAAGAGCCGGCCACTGCTCAGCTTCTTTTCCCGCAACATTAACGGCACCGACAATCTCAAGCATCTCGTTTATATATGTGTTTGAGCCTGCAGTGTAGATAGTAGGTGTATCACCCGAAGGAGTGAAAAGTTCAAAAAGAACCGTCTTTTTCTCGTCTTCCGGAATTGTAGCCGCAATCTCTTTTATCTCATCGATAGAAGCACTCATCTCTTCATTGATCTTGGCAGCCTCATCGCTCTTTCCGACTGCCGCGCCGAAAAACTCTATGTCTTTTTGGATATCTTCAAGGCTTGCGCTGCTTGGAGTATCGCAAACACATACACCCGCTTCTTTTACCGAAGCAAAAACATCTTCACCGTGGCTTGCACTCATTCCGGTTGTGAAAACAACGTCAGCTCCGAGTGCGATAATCTGCTCCTGATCGGGAGTCATCATATCGAACTGAGGAATGTCTTTTGTAAGAACATCTCCGTAGCTCGCTGCCGAATATGTATCGCAAGCTATGATCTTATTGGCAAGACCGAGATCAATAAGAATCTGAGTTGTCGAAGGCGCCATTGAAACTATCGCATTAATCTCATCGGGAATAGTTACCGCGTTGCCGCTTCTGTCGGTAACAGGCTTCCCTGATGCATTTGATTCATCTGTACTCTCGCCGCTTCCGGGCTCAACTTCTGTTATTTGAGGCTCTTTCTCCGGAGTTTTGGGTGTAACGGTATATTTGCTTGTACATCCCGCAAGTACAGACACAGCCATGGCTGCGGTCATGATCACAGCTAAAACTTTCTTTTTCATTATTTTTCTCCTTTTATAATGTAATAATTCATATTGTCCTAAACAAATATACCTTTTTTAGCGCATTTCTTCAACGCTTACGTCGTTCTTTCCGCTCTGCTTCTACTATTCTTTTTCACTTGAAGTAGCACCCAAAAAACCTTAAACTTATCTAAGGGGAAAAAGGAAAAACATTTGCCGCATTTTATCCTGCGGCGGAACGGAGCAAATATGAAAAAACTAAAGGGGTATATGCACGGAGTTAACCTTGGCGGATGGCTTTCACAGTGCGACCACACCAAGGAAAGGTATGACTTCTTTATCACAGAAAGCGATATAGAAGTTATAAAGAGCTGGGGAATGGATCACATCAGAGTTCCCGTTGACTACGACCTTGTTGAAGATGCTCAGGGCAACTACAAAGAGGACGGTTTTGCATATATTCAGAAAGCGATCGAGTGGTGTAAAAAGAATAAGCTCAATATGGTACTCGATCTCCATAAGACCTTCGGTTACAGCTTTGACAGCGGCGAAGGCGAGCTCGGATTCTTTGAGAAAAAAGAGTATCAGGATCGCTTTTATAAATTGTGGGAGCAGTTTGCGATAAGATTCGGCAAGAACGATAACATGCTCGCATTCGAGCTTCTCAACGAAGTTACCAAAAAAGAATATTGTGAGATCTGGAACGATGTTTCGAGAGAATGCATCACAAGGATCAGAAAGATCTCTCCTAATATCAAGATTCTCGTGGGCGGTTACTACAACAACAGTATCGAGGCGTTAAAAGACCTTGCGGAACCTTATGATGACAACATCGTCTATAACTTCCACTGCTATGAGCCCCTCATCTTTACGCATCAGGGAGCGCCGTGGATAAAGGAGATGGACACCGAGTTCAGAATGCCTTTTGATTCAACCTACGGTCAGTACATCGAATTTAACAACAAGCATCTCGACCATATAACCGGCGACATGTCAGCGTTTGATAAAGAGGCTATGTTCGGTCCGGAGTTCTTTGACAGATATCTCGCAGAGGCCGTTAAAGTTGCCGAAGAGCGAAACGTAATGCTCTACTGCGGCGAGTACGGAGTTATCGACAGAGCAACTCCCGAAGATGCTCTCAAGTGGTACAAGGTCATCTGCAAGACATTCGATAAGTACGGTATCGGCCGAGCAGCATGGAGCTACAAGGAAATGGACTTCGGTCTTTCAGACGAGCGCATGAAGGGCGTTATCGGAGAAATCACAAAATTACTTTGATCATCAATCCGGTCCTTATATCAAGGGCCGGTTTTCATCTTAGGAGGTTACAATGCCAAACTGGTTAAAAGACGCTGTTTTTTACGAAATATATCCACAATCCTTTAATGATACAAATGCCGACGGAATCGGAGATATTCAGGGTATCATCGACAAGCTCGACTATGTAAAGAGCCTTGGTTGCAACGCAATATGGCTCAACCCTTGCTTTGATTCACCCTTTAAGGACGCAGGCTATGATGTCAGAGATTACAAAAAAGTCGCTTCACGATACGGAACAAACGATGATCTTGTAAGACTCTTTGACGAAGCTCACAAGCGCGGCATCAAGATTCTGCTCGATCTTGTTCCCGGCCACACTTCCGAGGAACATGAGTGGTTTAAAAAGAGCTGTGAGATAGACAGAAACGAATACTCAGACAGATACGTTTGGACCAACGGTGCATTCTGCGGAATCGGCGGACACCCTTATATCGGAGGCGAAGCCGACAGAGACGGCTGCTATATGCTCAACTTCTTCAAGTGCCAACCCGCTCTTAACTACGGCTTTCTTAATCGCACAGAAAGCTGGCAGAAAGCCCCCGACGATCCTTCTTGTATTGCCACAAGAGAAGCAATGAAGGATGTTATGCGCTTTTGGCTTGATAAGGGCTGCGACGGCTTCAGAGTCGACATGGCAGATTCCCTTGTAAAAGAGGATGACGAAAATAAATCCGCAACAGGAAAAGTATGGAAAAATATCAGAGAGATGATGGATAAAGATTATCCGGATGCGGCTCTTATTTCCGAGTGGTGTAATCCAAGACAGGCTCTCAGCTCCGGTTTCCATTCGGACTTCTATCTTGATCACTGGGGTAACGGCTATAACACGCTTATCCGCGACTACGAGACAGAGGGCGGTGACCACAGCTTCCTTAAAAAAGACAGTGGCGGCGACATCATGCGTTTTCTCGATGACTATCTTCCAAAATATGAAGAAACAAAAGATATGGGCTTCATAAGCTTTATCACCTGCAACCACGATACACCAAGACCTGCAAGAACTCTTTCAAATGAAGAGCTCAAGCTTGCATATGCAATGTTCCTGACTCTCCCCGGAGTGCCTTTTATCTACTACGGAGACGAGATTGGAATGCGTTATCTTGATGTTCGCACCAAAGAAGGCGGCTACCATAGAACAGGTTCAAGAACCCCCATGCAGTGGGATAATTCCGAAAACCGCGGTTTCTCATCGGCTTCCAAGGACAAGTTCTATCTCCCTGTCGATGAATCGAAAGATGCTCCTACGGTAGAAGCTCAGGAAAAAGATCCTTCGTCACTGCTAAACGAAGTGCGAAGACTTACCGCTCTTAAGCACGAGTACACTGATCTTAACGCCGATGCATCCTTTGAAGTTATTTACGCAGAAAAAGAAAATTTCCCCTTCATTTACAGAAGAGGAAATCTTGTAATTGCTATCAATCCTTCAGGCAAGGAATGCAGCGCTAATATATCCGCAAAAGCAAATGTAGCGGGCACTCCTGTCTATACTATAGGAACAGCAAGCTGCGATAACGGCATGCTTACCATTTCTCCGCAGTCATTTGCGGTATTTAGATAAAGTTCCGCTCTCACATTCACTCGACGGAACCAGACAGTACTCCTCGAAGTTCTTCGGAAAGAGCCTTTGCTGCTTTAATATGGCCTTTGAGTGTGGGATGATCTCTCATTCCAAGCTCATCGGCTGTGCAAAGCGGAAGAATGAAAAGAGATACTTTTTCATCACCTGCTGCCAGGCTGTATTCCTTGACTGCTGCCTCTATTGTATCCTTTATATCTGCACCCATCATTCCGTAAGCCCATAAAATATATGCTTTCGGGTTGTTCTTTCTTATCTTTTTAAGGAAATCGACTGCTGTTGCTTTAAAATCTTGCAAGAATTTTTCTTGTTCTTTTTTGCCTTCCAAATTTTTAAACCCAAACTGATCATTCGTTCCGAGATTAAGTATAACGGCGTCGACAGGTCTTTTCCCAAAATCCCAGTCATCCTGAGCGCCCGCTGCTGCGTTCTCTGCTCCACCGAGAGTTCCCGCGACCTGCTCATAGTGCGGCGGTATAACAAGCGTAAGATCTCCGTTCCATGCAGCGTAGAGTCCGAATCCGCTCTGTGATACTACGTTGTAATCAGCATCAAGCTCTTTTGCCGTAAGATACGCATAATCATTGGAACAGCTAAACACCGCCGGAACCCAGTCTTCTTCCTTGGTAAGCGCCGCGCCTTCACCGGAAGTAATGCTGTCGCCGATAAATTCAAGGAAAAGATCCTTTTCTTTTACCTCTGCGAACTCCCCGTTTGCCTCTATATCTTTAATCTTGATATATGATACAGTGTCTTCAAAGTATCCCTGCGTCGTCCTAAGTATCTTGAATTCTCTGTTCTTTCTAAGTTCTCCGCCGCCCCACAGATGAATCCTGTTCTTGCCTTTTTCAAGCGATCTTCTCTGTGACAGCTCATCATTTACTAATACTTCTATCCACAGATCAAGCCTGTCAAATACTGCCTCCAGCTCAATCCATACATCTGTCGCATCCGTGACAAATCGAACTCCGCTTCCGCTTAGAAAAAGTGTGATATCTTCTCCTATCGGCGAGCGTCCGTATACTTGTAATTTCTTCTCTTTTACAAATAATCCCGGCTTCATGTTTTTTCTGTCTCCTTAAAACACGTAGTACCTTTAGCGGTGCCACATCATAAAATCAATTATATCATCACTCAGATGCTACCGCGACTGCAACCGGCGAGTTTTCGGTGCTGTGACATGCATATCGCCAAAAACTTAAAATATACATGCCTTTTTTAAGGAAATTATCGGTATTCCAGTGACTTTCAAAAGAAAAAAAGCATGCACTTTAAGCAAATCATTTAAAGTACATGCTTTTGCATCCGCCTTATATTAAAATTCATCAGCTTTTCGGCATGCATATATGAGGAAAAGCTTGTTTTACATGCCGGTTATCTATATTGCGTACATTTTTCATTCCGATGATTATCCTGATGCGCTGAAATGCATCAAGCTTCATAATTCCGATTCGTCAAGCTTCTTTTATTCCGTCGGTTCTGATGATGAACTTCACGCTGCTGTCTATGTCGTCCGCAGCTCCGCCGAATGTTTTGTACTCAGAGCCGGCTTTCTGTATTGCCGTAAGCTTATCGGTAAACTCGGAAAGATCTCCGTCAAATACTTCATAGAGCTTGTCTATTCCTTCTTCGTCAAATTTGATCACGCCGTCCACAAGCTCCTGTACACCGTCGTCAAGTTCTATGACTCCGTCATATAACTCTTTAACTCCGTCGCCCAGCTGATGCGTTCCGTCATTAAGCTGATATGCTCCGTCTACGAGGGCTTCGTTATTGGATACAAGTGTGCCTGTTCCGTCAGAGAGCTGTTTAGCTCCGTCACTGAGCTTTCCAAGACCTTCGTCAAGCTGACTTGTTCCGTCGTAAAGCTGTGAAAGACCGCCTGCAAGAGCCTTGTTTCCTTCTGCGACCTGTTGTGCGCCGAGAACAAGCTGCTGTAATTGCTTTGCTGTATCAGGAGTCATGCCGGTGTTTCCTCCGGTTGCTGTGCTCATCGCACTTAAGACTGTTCCAAGTGTATTTGCGGTGCCTTGTGCAGCCGCTATCAAGCTATAAAACTCATTCGCCGCCTTAACGTATCCGGCCAGCTCACCCTGCCCATATTCGATACTTCCGTCAGGAGTAGTAACGCTCATAAGCATGTTCCCGGAATTACTTCTCACAAGACCATTTCCGCCGACTACTATCTGATTTCCCGCAAGCATTGCAGCTTTCTCTTCCGCGGTCATTCCGTCTCCCGAAGGCAGCTGTGATCTGCTTGTGTTTAAAGTTACGCCATTGTCGCCGCCTAAGGTTCCGGAAGCACTACCATTTCCATTGTCGCTGTTTCCGTTTCCTGTGCCGCTGTTGTCTCCTGCGCCGGTTCCATCGCCGCTGTTGCCGCCATCACTGTTTCCTGCGCCGCTTCCGTTACCGTCTCCACTTCCTGCATTTCCGTTGCCGCCATCAATGCCTGAGCCTTCACTTCCGCTTCCGGCATTTCCGCCGCTGTTGTCTCCGCTTCCGGAGTTTCCGTTACTATTTCCGTTTCCGTCATCGCCGCTTCCGGTTCCATTGTTGCCGTCTCCGGTATTATCTCCGGTATTATCCCCGGAACCGTCTCTGTTAAGCTCTCCCTCAGTCACATCTCTTTCGGGAGCCTCATCTCCACCGGGTACAGGTGTTGCAACTATCGTATAACTGCCAAGCTTATTTACTTCAGCTACAGCTCTTAAATGTGCGTTCCTCCATGCAACAGCCTTGTCAGCTGAGTCAATACCACCGTTTGTAAGCTTATACATGCAGGCAACAATTTCAGGCGTGCAATCACCGCCGTTTTGAAGCCAAGCCGCGGTTGCCTCAAAAGCAGCCTTTTGTCCCGCAAGCTCTTGCACTGATGATGACAATCCGGATAAGCTCTCAGCCATCTTGGCTACTGTGGCAACGCCGTCGCTTACCTGTTTTGAACCTTCAGCTAGTTTGTTGGCATTCTCAACAAGCTTAGCTTCATCCATAGCTTTTTTCATCTTATGAGTTCCGTCATGTGCCTGGCTTGCACCGTCTGCAAGAGCCGAAGCACCTTCGTTTATCTTACTTGTAGCATCGGTATAAGCAACGATTCCGTTGTAGAAATCAAGTGTTCCGTCCTTAAGCTCGCTAGTTCCGTCGTAAAGCTCTCCCACTCCGTCTTTTAACTCGCCCGTTCCGTTTTTTAGCTCCTTGTTGGCATCGACAAGCTTATCGGAAGCATCGTTTAACTCTCCCATGTCATCTTTAAGATCATTGATCTTATTCGATTCTGTTATATCAGTAATGCCAAAGTCAGAAAGCACATCGGAGCTTGCCATCGTTATTGTCATTCCAAGCTCAAAGTCCGTAGTGTTTGCAGTTACTTCAAAATAATTTGCAAGTTTACTGTCAAGATCTCCGTCCTCATTGAGCTCATCCCATTTATCCTCATCGATATCAAGACTGTCCTTAAGCCCCGGAAGTGCAATACCAAGAACAATTATATTGCCACCCTCTGAAATAACTTTTCCGTTGGACACCTCAACCTCACTGAACTTGTCGGGATCAAGAGTCATTCCGGATATCATCGCAAAAGGTGTGTATACTTCGATCTGCTTACCGTCCACATCAACCGTCTGCTTGTCGGTATTCTCATAGTCAAAGCGGATGGTTACCTTTCCGCTCTTTCCGGCAAGCTCCTCGGGAGAAATATCTTTTCCGTCGAGCTTGTATGAAACCTTCATCTTAACCGGAAGCTCTTTTGCCGTGGTACCCTGATAGTAAATGTCTGAGCCCTTGGCATTCCATGTAAGTGTTCCGTCGCCGTTGTCCGTGTAGCTCTCATCGCCCTTTACATTAACAATGTTCTGAAGAGTTGTTTTATCCGAAAGAGTATCCGAAGCATCTGCATTCTTAAGCCACTCGCTGACTATAACCTCATCAACCGCTCCGTTAGCATCCGCCGTAACGTACACAGTCTCTACCTTTCCGGCTTCATCAGATGCGCCCGCCGTACTTTTTATTATGCTATCCTCAAGCTCTTTTTCCTGAGCGGTTTCTTCTACCGCTGTAGCTTCCTCAGGCTGCGAGTTTGCTCCGCACGCCACCGTCATAACCGCGAGCATTGCCGCCATCACAACAGATAATGATTTAATAAGATTTTTTCTGATCATAATATCACCTCTCTAACACGCTTAAGCTATTCTGTGCATGTGATCATGTATAAATTCATGTATATGTCCTTTAGGAACGTCCACGCCATTCATTCCGAACGTGGTCTTTATGATAAGCCTGTCAAATATCATGTACATGGCAGGAAGTACAAGTAATACGGTAAACATACTTACGATCGCGCCCCTCGCCATAAGGTTGCAAAGAGAGCCGATCATATCGATGCTGGAGATAAGTCCGACACCAAAGGTTGCCGCAAAAAAGCTGAGCGCACTTACAATTACCGACTTCATACCGGTTGAAAGAGATATAAGCGTCGCCTCTTTTTTGTCATGTCCGTTCTTTCTCTCGGAAAGATATCTCGTCGTCATAAGTATCGCGTAATCAACCGTCGCACCGAGCTGTATGGTTCCTATTACAACCGATGAGATGAAAGGTATTGTCGTCCCTGTGTAATACGGAAGTCCCATGTTTACGAATATCGCAAACTCGATAACCGCAACGAGTATAAACGGAAGTGAGACCGATTTAAGTACAAACGCGATGATAAGGAAAACAAGTCCTATCGAAACGGCATTTACCACCTTAAAATCGTGCGCCGTTATATTTATAAGATCCTTGGTGCACGGAGCCTCTCCGACTACCATAGCTTTAGGATCGTAGCTTTTTACGATCCTGTCGACTTTCGCTATCTGATCGTTGATCTCGTCGGAAGCGATCTTATAATCTGTTGTCAAAAGAATCAGCTTCCAGTCGTCACTCTCAAGATCGGATAAAAGATCTTCAGGAATAAATTCTCTCGGAATCGAAGGCCCGAGTACCGTGTCTGCGCCGAGTACAGTAAGAATGCCGTCGGTATTCTTAAGCTCTTTTATTATCTGCTGAGTCGAAGCCTCATCCAGGTTCTTATCTATTAAAAGCATGTAGGCCGAGTTCATATCGAACTTTGCATCAACCTCATTCGCGCCCTGCACGCTCTCAAGCTTATCGGGAAGCGTCTGCGTAAGATCGTAGTAAACATTCGCATGCTCGTTTCCGTAGATTGCAGGTACCAATAATGCAAGAAAAACAGCAAAAAACACAGGATAAAACTTAGCTATTACCTTGGGAAGCCTTGTAAATTCAGGCATCAGAGGCTTATGTCTTGTCTTTTCGATAACCTTGTCAAAAACAAGTATCATGCTCGGAAGGATCGTAACGCATCCGATAACTCCGAATACTACGCCCTTGGCCATTACCACGCCGAGGTCAAGTCCAAGCGTAAAGCTCATAAAGCAAAGCGCTACGAAGCCGGCAACCGTTGTTATCGAACTTCCTATAACGGACTGGAAGGTCGCTGTTATCGCATTTGCCATGGCTTCTTTTTTATCTTTATTGCCGGTCTTCTCAAGCTCTTCCTCGTAGCTGTGCCATAGGAAGATCGAATAATCAAGCGTTACTCCGAGCTGCAAAACCGCGCTCAGTGACTGCGTGATAAAAGATATCTCGCCTTTAAATACATTGGTTCCCATGTTGTAAACTATCGCCATTCCTATGCTGAGTAAGAAGAACAGCGGGATAAGATAGGAATCCATCGTAAGCGAAAGAACTATAACCGCCAAAAGAACCGCGATACCTACATATATCGGAGTCTCAGCCATCGCAAGATTCTTGGTGTCGGTAACTATCGCACTCATACCGCTCATAAAGCACTGCTTGTTTGAAACCTTGCGGATATCTTCAATGGCGTCCATCGTCGCATCCGCGGAAGTACCTTCATCGAAAATCACGAACATCATCGTTGCATCGCCCGAGTTAAACGCCTCATACACATCCTTGGGGAGCATTGTCATCGGAACGGACAGGTCCA
Organism: Butyrivibrio sp. X503; assembly: GCF_003625475.1. Lineage (GTDB taxonomy): Bacteria > Bacillota > Clostridia > Lachnospirales > Lachnospiraceae > Butyrivibrio. The sequence continues at coordinate 125,210 of NZ_RAIQ01000001.1, forward strand.
TAACCGAGTCGTACCAAAGAACCTTGGCGACATGATCCACGTTTTCTATATTGGATTTTAATTTCGCGACATCTTTTTCTTCCATGCCTTCGGCGACATATAACACAAAAGAGCCTGTGCCGAACTGATCAAGAAGAATGTCCTGTCCTTTCATTGTCTCGATATCCTTGGGAAGATATGTGAGGATATCGTAGTTGACTCTCGTGTTAAAATAGCCGATCGCGGAAGGAACAAGAAGCGCAAAAGCCAGTATCAGTATGATATATCGCATTTTCACGATCACTTTTGACAGCTTGTTCATAATGTTCCTCCTAAATTTATGACTAATGGTCATTTTTCTAAATATGGTATATCACTTTTATGACCATTGGTCAATAATTTAGTTGAGGAATTTTCTCAAAGCTCCGAAAAGCCTGTTTATTCCACGTTTTTAAGTGCTTCGCTCATAGGTATGAGTCCGATCTTCCGATATTTTAGGATTTTATGTTAGCAATTGCTAACATAAATGGCAAGAGGCAATTTCACTGATTATGTGGTATAGTAGAAAAAAGCGCATGAGGCATAACTATGGGAAAAGCAGATCAGAACAAAAAAGTGAAAATGGAAAACCTTCTCAATAACGCCTTTGACCTCTTTACATCCAAAGGGATCACCAAGACCTCGATCTCAGATATCGTAGAAAAGGCCGGCGTTGCGAAGGGTACATTCTATCTTTATTTCAAGGATAAATATGACGTCAAGAACAGACTGATCGCACATAAATCAAGCCTCCTTTTTATGGAGGCTTATGAAGCGTTGCAAAAAGCAAAGCTGACTGCATTTGAAGATAGACTTATTTTTATCATGGATTATGTTCTTGATGAGCTTGCCAAGAACAAAGGACTTCTTGCGTTTATCTACAAGGATCTAAGCTGGGCTGTATTCAAAAAAGCTCTCACTTCGCCCTCTACAGGCTCGGAAGTAGACTTTGAAGCAGTCTATAAAAAGATGCTTGATGAATCCGGATATGAATTCAACGATCCGGAAGTCATGCTGTTCCTTATAATCGAGCTTGTCGGCTCAACCGGCTACAGCTCCATCATGTACGGTGATCCCGTATCACTCGACGAGCTAAAGCCGCATCTTGAAGAGACCGTTCGCGCCATTATCAGGCAACATATTAAGAATTAAAATACGCCTGCTCTATCACCAATATAGAGCAGGCGTTTATTATCAAATTATTTTGTTTCCTCTTGCAAATACGGCTTTTACTTCGAATGTCTTTTTATCTATAAGTACCAGATCTGCAAATTTTCCGGGTGTGATCGATCCCGTAAACTCATAACATCTGACCGCTTTTGCAGGCGTTACCGTCGCAGAATAAACTGCGTCTTCAATCGGAATTCCCACATTTAAAACGGCATGTCTAAGGCATCCCATAAGGTTGGTGACGGATCCCGCTATGGTTCCATCATGAAGCTTAGCTTCGTTTCCTCTTACAGTAACGGGCTGCTTACCAAGCTCGTACTCTCCGTCCGCAAGTCCCGTAGCCATCATTGAATCACTGATAAGCGCCACTCTCTCTTTTCCGAAGAGCTTAAATGTCGCTCTTACCATAGGTGCCGCAACATGGATACCGTCGCAGATAAGCTCCGCAACAACGTCGCCGTCCTCGGCTGCTGCCGCGATAGGTCCGGGATTCCTGTGATGAAGCGGTGCCATCGCGTTATAAAGATGTGTCATATGTCTTGCGCCCGCATCTATAGCTCTTTTTGCTATTTCATAATCGGCATCCGTATGCGCGATCGATATCCTGCACTTCTTGGATATTTCTTTTATGAAATCCATAGAAGGCGTGTCCTCTTCGGGAGCGATATCGCAAAGCATTATGCAGCCTTTTGAAATCTCAAAGAGTCTGTTAAACATGTCTATATCAGGCTTTTTGATATATTTCGTATTCTGCGCGCCGCACTTTTTTTCTGAGATAAAAGGGCCTTCCATGTTTATGCCCTGGAAGTAAGCTCTTTTTCCGTCTTCCTGATTTTCCTTGTAGGAAGCAGCGTTCTTCATGACCTTCGCAAGGTCTTCCTCTGAAAGAGTCATCGTCGTCGGTGTGAGCGTCGTAACGCCCTGACGTACCTCATAGTCGAGGATCTTCTCCAAAGTGCTGAGCTCTCCGTCGCTGAAATCAACACCGTCGCAACCGTGAGTATGGATATCGACAAGTCCCGGGATCGCATAACAATCCGATGCATCCAAAACCTCGCCGCTACCCTCCGCCGCAAACTTAGTACCGTCTATAAAGATATCTTTTGATACAAAGGAGCCTTCTTCGGTAAAAACAGCTGCATTCTTAATTATCATGTTTTATCTCCCCATAGCTGCTTCGTCTGCAACGATATAAAGGTCATTGTGAAGCTGTAAGATCGAACCCGGAACCTCGGGAGTAATTACTCCGTTAAGGCACTTATTAAGGGCGTCCGCTTTGTCTGAACCGCTTACGATAAGTACGATCTTCTTGGCGGACATGATACTCTTAATTCCCATTGTGATAGCCTGTCTCGGAACCATAGACTCATCATCAAAAAGTCTTGAATTGGCTTCTATCGTACTTTGAGTCAGATTTACGAGATGAGTTCCCGTTGAGAAATGATCATCGGGCTCGTTAAATCCGATGTGACCGTTTCTTCCAAGACCGAGCACCTGAAGATCCGCTCCTCCGAATAAAGCGATAAGGTCGTCGTAATCCTTACACTCCATCTCGATGTCTCTGGCCATTCCGTTTGGAAGATGCACGTTTTCAGGTTTGATATCAACCTTGGAAAAGAGATTGTCATTCATGAAATAGTGATAGCTGTGCTCATCCTCTTTGGGAAGTCCGACATACTCATCAAGGTTAACCGTGCGCACCTTGGAAAAATCAAGATCGTTCTTGTTATACCACTCGACAAGCTGCTTATAAGTACCGATAGGTGATGAACCCGTTGCGAGTCCGAGAACGCTGTCAGGCTTTAAGATAACCTGCGCGGAAATAAGATTTGCTGCCCTTCTGCTGACAGCATCGTAGTTTTTCTCAACGTAAATCTGCATAACTATAACCCCTTTTTATTACTTTTTACCCAATAAAACTAACCTACTATGTGTATATAATAGCACCGGGGTAAAACAAAAGCCATACAACAACTTGTGCTTTGTTGTACGGCTTTGTTATTTTTGATTATTATTCTCAGCCCCAAACTTCTTCCGCGATCTCTTTTACCAATTTGAGTTTAGCCCACTGCTCTTCTTCTGTGAGTTTGTTGCCGATCTCGCAGGATGCGAAACCGCACTGAGGGCTTAAATACAGACGATCGAGCGGAATGTATTTAGCTGCCTCGTGGATCCTTGCGATCACTTTTTCCTTGTCTTCAAGGACGGGTGACTTTGTTGTGATAAGGCCGAGTACTACTTTCTTATCATCCGATACCTTGGAAAGAGGTGCGAAGCCGCCTGATCTCTCATCATCATACTCAAGGAAAAGAGCTGATACATTCTCTTTGGCAAATACGTGATCCGCTACGGTGTCGTAGGGGCCGCTTGTGAAATATGTTGAATGATAGTTACCTCTGCAGATATGTGATGTGATCACCATGTCGGCAGGCTTTCCTTCAAGTGCAAGGTTATTAACTTCAAGGAGCTGATCCTGTACTTCTTCAAGATCTATACCAAGTGATTTGTATCTGAGCTTAGCGGCATCTCCTACGATAGCTCCCCATGTGCAGTCATCGAACTGGAGATTTCTGCAGCCTGCATCGTAGAACTGCTTGATAACATCTCTGTATGCTGCGGCAACGTCCTGAATAAGCTCTTTGTTGTCGGGATAGAACTGTCTTGTTCTCTCAAAGTTTGCAGGTACGATCATCTGCTGGAAAGTCTGTGCAGGTGCAGGGATCGTGTACTTTGCTACTGTATTTTCATCTTCAAACTGCTTGAGGAATTTGAAATACTCAACGAAAGGATGTGCCTTAGCCTTGATCTTGCCTACAAGGTATGTGTCATCAAGAACAGCGAGCTCTCCGTTAAAGGGAACTCCGTTTCCTGTTGCCTTGTGCTCAACGCCTTCAAATCCCCACATGAAATCGAGGTGCCAGAAGGTTCTTCTGAACTCTCCGTCAGTGATTATGTGATATCCAAGCTCTTTCTGCTTGGCTACTACCTTGGTGATCTCATCATTTACTATCTTGTCGTACTCTTCCTGTGTAATCTTTCCTTCCTGAAAAGAAGCCTTGGCATCCTTAAGTGCCTGAGGTCTTAAAAAGCTTCCTACAAAGTCATAACGATATGGTGTCTGAATCTTACTCATCTATGTTGTCTCCTTCCAATAGTTGCCAGTTTAATGAGATGAGTATAAGCCTATCGCATCAGTAGGTATAATATAAAATATAATAGGCTATCCATAGATTTAATCTATGGATAGCCCGCTTAGATCAAATGCATCATAAATGCCAAATGTCTTTATTGTAATCGTTTATCGTTCTGTCCGATGAGAAGTAGCCTGCCTTGGCGATATTTGTAAGCATCATCTTCTTCCACTTATCGCGGTTCTCATAATCTGCAAAGATCTCATCCTTTTTCTTGATGTAGCTCTCAAGATCCAAAAGTGTCATGAACCAGTCTTTGTTTATAAGCTCTTTATAGAGTCTTTCAAGGTTCTCCTTGTGACCGACCGCAAGGCACTTCTTACTTACGATGAAATCCACAGCCTCTTTTATCACAGGACTCTTTTTATAATAGTCCTTGGATACATAATCGGCTTTCTTGTAATGCTCGATTACTTCATCAGCCTTAACTCCGAAGATGTAGATATTGTCATCTCCGACAAGCTCATGTATCTCAACATTGGCTCCGTCATCGGTTCCGAGTGTAACAGCACCGTTGAGCATGAACTTCATGTTACTTGTTCCGGAAGCCTCCTTGGAAGCAATGGAGATCTGCTCGGAAACATCACATGCAGGAATAAGCTTCTCAGCGTAAGTAACGTTGTAGTTCTCAACCATGATGACCTTCATGTACTTGTTTACATCGGGATCGTTATTTACGATCTCGGAAAGAACAAGAATAAGGTGGATGATGTCTTTAGCTATAACATAAGCAGGAGCAGCCTTAGCACCGAAAATAAATGTGATGGGACGTACAGGCTTCTTGCCGCCCTTGATCTCAAGGTACTTATGGATTATATAAAGAGCATTCATCTGCTGTCTCTTGTACTCATGAAGTCTCTTTACCTGGATATCAAAGATAGATTCGGGATCGACCTCGATATTCTCATGCTTCTTAAGGTACTGAGCAAGCTCTTTTTTCTTGCCCTTCTTTATGGAATCGAGCTCATCAAGGACTTCCTGTTCATCAATATGATCAAGGAGCTTTTCAAGCTTAAGTGCGTCCTTCTTGAAGCCGTCGCCGATAGTCTTTGAAAGGAAATCGGTAAGCGGATGGTTGCATGACATAAGCCATCTTCTGAAGGTGATACCGTTGGTCTTATTATTGAACTTCTCGGGATAGATCTTGTAGAAGTCGTTCAGCTCACTGTCCTTAAGGATATCCGTGTGAATAGCGGCAACACCGTTGATTGAGAAGCCATAGTGGATATCGATAAAGGCCATGTGCACCTTCTTATCCTTGTCTATGATATGAACCTTGGGGTTCTTGTGCTTAGCCTTAACTCTCTTATCAAGCTCTTTTATATACGGAACGAGCTGAGGAACAACCTTCTCCATATAAGCAAGAGGCCATGTCTCGAGTGCCTCGGCAAGAATTGTGTGGTTGGTGTAAGCGCAGGTCTTACTTACAACGCTTATCGCTTCGTCAATGTTAAACGCCTTATCCTCAACGAGAATCCTGATAAGCTCGGGGATGATCATTGTAGGATGCGTATCATTGATCTGAATAACCGCATGATTGTGAAGCTCATGAAGATCGTACTGGCGCTCCTTCTGCTCTCTTAGGATAAGCTGAGCAGCGTTGGAAACAAGGAAGTACTCCTGATATATTCTAAGTAAATTACCGGCCTCATCCGAATCATCGGGATAGAGGAAAAGAGTAAGATTCTTGTCTATCTTGGTCTTATCGAAATCGATGCCCTTTTTAACGAGGCTCTCATCAACAGACTCTATATCGAAAAGACGAAGCTTGTTAACACCGGTATCGTAGCCCGCGATGTTCATATTGTAGAGCCTTGATACGACCTTTTTCTTGCCAAAAGAAACTTCGAAGGTGGTATCCGTCTTCTCAAGCCAGCTCATATCCTCGATCCAGTCATTCTTTTCCGCATTCTGAAGGTGATCTTTAAATACCTGCTTGAAAAGTCCGTAGTGATAGCAAAGTCCGATTCCCTCTCCGGAAAGTCCGAGTGTAGCGATGGAATCAAGGAAGCATGCCGCAAGTCTTCCAAGTCCGCCGTTTCCAAGTGAAGGCTCGGGCTCGCACTCCTCTATCTGTGCAAGGGATTTGCCGTTCTTTTCAAGGATGGCATTAACCCTGTCGTATACTCTTAAATTTATAAGGTTGTTGGAAAGAAGCTTACCGATAAGGAACTCCATTGAAATGTAGTAAATCTTCTTCTCACCGTTACTAAGCTCAGTAACGTCCATAAGTCTCGTTGTCATCTCAAGAAGCACATAGTAAGTCTCCTTGTCTGTGCACTCTTTAAGTGTCTTTCCGAATAACTCCTCTGCAATTCCGTCAAGCTGCTCCTCAAGATTGAGAACCAATACGTCACGCTGCATGTTTGTGTGCTTGGACATTTTTTCTTCTCCTCTCTAAATCAGGTAAATTGATTTCGGAAAACGTTTTCCAAAACTCTATACCGGTACTTTACCATAGGAAAACGTTTTCTGCAAGTGCAACTTTATAAAATCAAGAATCATCTGAAATTCTTGAATAAATAACCTTTTAATAGATTATATCCTCGTATTTCATTCGCACAAGCTCATGAGAAGCCACTATTTTGCGGCCTTTCTCTCCGTTCATAAGTCCTGCCAACTCCTCAAGGGCAATCCCTGAAATATCCGCAAAGTCCTGCTTTACGGTATTCATCTGTTTTCCTACGTAGCCCATAAGCATGATGCCGTCAAAACCGCATACCGGCCTGAATATATCCATATCTATAAGTGCCTTCATAGCTCCTATAGCCATAAGGTCGGATGCGCATACGACTATGTCATTGTTCTTGGCAAATTTCATTGTTATCTCTCTGGCCGTAAGCTCGGAGAACTTGCCGTTTTTCACAGTAAGCTTAAGCTTCTTTTCATCGCAGAGCTTCTTGATTCCTTCAAGCCTCTCTCCGGTGACGTATCCGTACTCATCTCCGGAAATGTAGAGAACCTTCTTGCTCTTATTCTCTGTGATCGTCTTCTTGGCTATATCGTACTGAGCCTTAGCCTGATCAACGCTGACCGATGATGTCGTCTCATTTACCATGGGCGCATCAACAACAACTATCTTGAAATTACCGCTCTCAATGAGCTTATGAAGAACCTTATCCTTGGTAGTCATGCCGTAGATTATAAGTCCCTTTATTCCCTGTGAAACAAAGTAATTCGTAACTTCCGCAACGGTCATATCCTCTATCATGGACATGAAAACAGTGATAACATCCATCTGCAGTTCTTTTGCCTTGTGCACCGCACCTGAAATATACTGCATATTGATCTCATCTCTTGAATTGCTGCGCTGCCCGAGTCGTATAAGAAGCGCCACTCTGCCGGCTTTCTTGGAGGAAAGCGTCGCAGCTACGGTGTTGGGAACAAAACCGAGCCTGTCCACCACTTCATTAACTTTTTTCCTTGTAGCTTCACTTACATTCGGATAGTTGTTTAAAACCTTGGAGACCGTTGAAATAGCAACTCCCGCCTCCTTGGCCACATCTTTTATCGATACCATATATTTGCCTCTGTATTACATTATACTATGATATAGGCGTCACAATGCCCAAAAAGTTTTCATGCTTGCATGAATAAACTTTTGGGCATTAGTGACCCTAACAAATATGAGGAAAAAAGCTGTTTGCATTGCAAATCAGCGATTTCCGAATATTTGCAGAATTGCGAGAATGGCTTATGCCATGGAGCAATTCGTATATCATTCTAGATTTTCCCTAACTGCATGCGATAGTATTTCTCATACAAGCCGCCGTTCATCACAAGCTCTTTGTGGGTTCCGCGCTCCTCGATACCGTTGTTTCCAAGCACGATGATCTCATCGGCACCAAGTATCGTAGAAAGTCTGTGCGCAATCGTTATCGTCGTTCTTCCGACCGACAATTTTTCAAGACTATCCTGAATATATCTCTCGCTCTCGTTATCAAGCGCGCTCGTAGCCTCATCAAGGATAAGGATTGGGGGATTCTTAAGGAACACTCTTGCGATAGCGATCCTCTGCTTCTGTCCGCCCGAAAGCCTTGCTCCTCTCTCACCGACAAGCGTATCGAAGCCGTTTGGAAGAGAATCTATAAACTCCAAAAGATCTGCTTTCTGCGCAGCCTCTCTGATTTCTTCAAATGTGGCGTCGGGCTTGCCGTATGCGATATTATCCCTGACGGTCCCGTTAAAAAGATATACATCCTGCTGCACGATACCGATAAATGAGCGAAGCGACCTCTGCGTAACGTCGCGGATATCGATTCCGTCTATCTTGACGCTTCCTCCCGTAACATCGTAAAACCTCGGAAGAAGCGAGCAAAGCGTTGTCTTTCCACCGCCGGAAGGGCCGACAATCGCTACATTTCTGCCTTTATCAACATGAAGATCTATATGATCAAGAACGTTATCCTCTTCTCCATAGGCAAAAGAAACATTTTCATAGTCGATAACGCCTTCCACCTTCGTAAGCTCTTTTGCCCCCTCTTTATCAACTATTTCGGGCATTGTATCCATAACCTCGCAGAATCTTCCAAAGCCCGCAAGGCCCTTCTGAAGCTGCTCCGTAAACTCGACAAGTACGTTCACGGGATTGATGAAGATATTGATGTAGAGCGCATAGATAGCCATGTCCTCTACGCTCATCTGCCCTTTGGCGATAAACACGCCGCCTGCAACGATAACGGTCACAAACAGAAGCCCTTCAAAGAAATTATTTCCCGAATGGAAGAGAGCCATCTGCTTGTAATTGTCTTTCTTGGATTCAAGGAAAGCGAGGTTACTTTCGTCAAATTTCTTTTCCTCGATCTCCTCACCGGTAAAGGATTTCACGACCTTGATGCCGCCGAGCGTATCCTGAAGTGATGAATTGATGCCGGCAACCTTCTTCCTGTTGTCGGAGAACGTTGCTCTCATCTTTTTGTTGCGGCTAACGGAAAAAACAGCCATAACAAGCACTACAGCGACAAGACAAAGCGTCATCGGCACGTTTATTCGCATAAGCAAAATGATCGATCCGACTATTTTTATAAAAGAAATAAATATGTTCTCGGGGCCGTGGTGCGCAAGCTCGGAAATATCGAAAAGGTCCGAGACAAGCTTACTCATCATCTCGCCCGTATTGTGCGTATCATAGTAGGAAAAAGAAAATGCTTCAAAGCGCTCAAACAGCTCTTTTCGCATGCCCGATTCCATCTTTGCGCCCATCATATGGCCCCAGTAGGTAACATACCATCTGCAGAGGAATCTGATGAAATACAGGACCAACAAAACAAGTCCGATTATCCAGATTCTCTTTATTATGACCTGTGGTTCTTCCAAGAAAAGTGTTGCTCTGAGTATCCGTATAAACTGCGGGAAAACAAGGTCTATAACAGATAAGACCGTGGCGCAGAAAAGGTCGAACAAAAATACTCCTATATATGGTTTGTAATATGGTATAAATTTCTTGATAAGATCCATGTATGTCTCCGTTTTAAGTATTTACGCGGCGTGTCCCTCCGCGAGGTTCTTAAGCCAGCGCTCTTTTTTCAGCCAGAAATAGAATATCGTAACTTTGATGAAATCAACAAGCTTGATATAGATAAAAAGCTGAATAGGGCCGATGCTTGTGTATATTCCAAGGATAAGTATCATAGGGATCAATATAACTAGGGTTACAAGCGCATCCCCGTATGCCCCCATCTTGGTATCGCCTCCGGATCTTGCAACCGCCTGCTGTGCGTTGATATAAACCCAAACAGGCATGAAGAGTGCAAGTACAACTACCATTCTTTCGGTTATGCTGATCGCTTCCGGACTAAGTCTTCCGTAGACGACGGGAACAAGCGCTATCGTAAAGAAACCAAGAAGTGTCATAAGGCACCCAAACACGATAGATCCGGATAAGAGCCAATTCTTTTGATCACGCGCTTTTTCAAGATTTCCTTCTCCCAGCGTCTTACCTATTATAACGCTTGTTGCAGAATAAATTCCTCCGAATGCCACGAAAAAGAGATTTGCTATCGCAAAGCTCGCCGACATTCCGGATACGACTTCAGCGCCGCCTCTGCTGTTGAAGATTGCGGTATTTACCGTCTCGGAAAATACCCAAGTCATCTCGCAGAAAAGCATGAGCGCGCCCTTCTTTAGTATCTCACCAAAGAGCCTGAAGTCAACTTTAAAACCTTTTCCGAATTCAATCGCAAACTCTGGCTTAACCTTAATATATATGCCTAAAAAGATCAAAAATTCCACAATTCTTGCAATAACGGTCGCAACCGCAGCTCCTCTTACGCCAAGCGCGGGGAACCCGAAGTGTCCGTAAATAAGAATATAGTTAAATACAGTATTGGTCAGTGTCGCAATAACCGTGACAACAAGCGGAGCCTTAACTCTTCCCATATCTCGCAGTGAGCTTGCAATGCTGACAGACAGCGTCATAAGAGGTCCCATAAAGAACATTATGCGTATATATCTGACCGCCTCATCGAGGATAAGCGGCGCCTGGCTGTTTCCTATCAGCATAAGTGACAGCACCTGCCTTGGGAAAACACGGCAAACAAAGAAATAAGGTATAAACGCAGATAATCCCATGAATACCTTGAATACAAATGCCTGCTGCATTCCCGCCTTGTCTTTTGCCCCGAAAAACTGTGTTAAGAAGATTCCGCCTGCCATGGTTATTGTATTTACAAACACCATAAAAATAAACAGAATCTGGCCCGCGACGTTAACACCGGACATGGAGACATCTCCAAGCCCCGAGACCATAAAATTATCTATAAGCGATACCATGTTCTGAATAAGCGCCTGTAGCATGATCGGAATCGCTATCGCAAGTGCGCTTTTGTAAAAAGAAACATCACCGAATAAACTTTTTTTCTCTCTCATAACTTCTCCCATATTTTGCCTGAAATACTCTCTTTTCCATAACTAAAGTGTAAGTTTCTCTATTGTACTCTTTGTATGGGAAGAAATCCATTCAAAAAAGCATATATGCTTATCATTTTCTGTGAAATCCGGGCCGAGATTCATTTAAGAATCAGTAGGTTTTCCGGTATAAATGGAATAATGGAATTGACAGCGGCCAAAAATTCTACGTAATACCGTCAATCGGCATGTATATCTACCTTTGCCTCAAATATGCATGCTTAATTGTTACGACTATCGGATGTTTTCGGCTGTGAAGCAACAAAAAAAGCATGCATTAACTCTTTTTATCTTGTAATGCATGCTTTTTCATTTTTTTGACAGATTGAAATAACGTAAATTCTTCCAAAAATGACATGCATATTAGCTAAAAGTAGGTATATGCATGTACAAAACAATGATTTGACTCTAAATCAAAGCCAAGAGTGTCCTCTAATCAATCGGTTCTACATTATACAAACTTGCTGCCTTTGTGTCTCTTGATCTCGAAGCTTCCTCCGGATGAGATAGTCTCTTTGACAAAGGCATTCATGATATCACTGTAGCCACGCTTATCTTCCTTGCTGTATCCGGGCTGCAGAGATTCGAATTCGCCGTTTTCATAAGTAACCGCAAGTGCGTTACTCTCATTGGTCTTGATAATGATAAGAGTCTTGGCACCGCTGCTTACTACTGTATATTCATAATCCTCGGTATCAAGGAAGCTCTCTATATCTGTAACCGCTCCGGCAACGGCATCTGCCATCGTCATTCCGGAATCGTAAGGCTCTTCTTCCACAGGCTCTGTGAGCGCATCAACTTCCGCATTCAGGATATCATCAAGGCTCTGACCTGCGTTTTCTGCCATAGCAGCGTCGCTCTCAGCAGCCGCCATTGCAGCCATAAGGACATCCATCTCGGCTGCATCTGCAGTTGCTGCCTCAGGAGCAATTGCTTCCGGCGCTCCGGCCTCAGGTGCTGCCACATCAGGCATCTGTATTTCTGCAGCTCCGGCGTCAGGTGCAATCGCTTCTGCCGCCGTCTCCTGCGCAACAACGTCTCCTAGCGAAGGCTCCTCTAATGCAGGCTCTTCTATTGCGGGCTCTGCAAGAACAGGCTCCTCGATATCGGGAATTTCCATCGTTTCGGGTGTAGGCTCTGCAAGTGCCTCTGCCGCGATATCAGGCATCTCTGCGGGTGCTTCTGCTGCAATATCAGGCATTGCTTCCGTCGCCGGCTCTTCAGCTGCAATATCAGGCGCAGCTTCCGGTGTAGGCTCTTCAGCCGGCATTGCAGCTTCCGATGCAGCTACGAGCGCTTCAAGCTCAGCTGCCTGTTCTTCTGTTGTCAATGCAGATCCAAGTACTTCCAACTCAGATGCCTGCTCATCTGTTGCCGGTGCGGCGCCCAGATCAAACGCGTTGTCCGCCATAGCGGAAATATCAATATCGGGTGCAACCTCTGCAGGTGCTGCATCCGATGCAAGCTCGGGCATTGCCTGTGCAAGAGCTTCATTGGCTACATCACTTGCTCCCATTGCAGCAAGCATAGCATCTATATCTGTCGCGCCGCCGTCTGCGGGCGCTTCCGCAGGCATCTCTGCTGCGGCTTCCGATTCTGCTGTAGCTGCTGCCATCAGCGCATCAACATCTGAAGCCGTCTCGGCGTTTGCCATTGCGGCAAGCATCGCATCTACATCTACAGGCGCAGCCTCAGGTGCAGGTTCCTCTGCAGGAATTTCCGCTCCGGAAGCTTCACTTCCGCTTGCAGCCAACATAGCATCAATATCAACAGCTTCCGCTGCAGGTTCAGCCGCTGTTTCACCGGCCATAGCAGCCATTGCTGCCATTGCATCGGCTTCAGCTGTTTCAGCGGGGCTGGTGGGAATCTCAGCATCAGGTTCAGCTTCTGCTGCCGCTGTTTTAGCCTTTTCTTCGGCCAATATCTCTTCAAGATCCGGAATATCCGGCTCTGCAACTGTCTCCATTTCTGGTACTGCTTCGGGTGCAGCCTCAACAGCAGCTTCAGGCGCAACTTCCGGCACAGCTTCTTCTACTGCTTCCGGAGCAGGCGCAGCCGCTTTCTTACGGGTTCTCTTAGGCTTGGGGGCCTCTTCCGCAGGTGCTTCAGGCACAGTTTCTTCAACGGCTTCCGCCTCTGCGCTCGCAGCAGCTGCTGCGTTCTCCTCAGCTTTCATAGCCGCCAAAAGGTCGTCAACATTCGCAGTAGATAAATCCTGTCCGTTAAGAATATCCTGAGTACTCATGCCTTCCATATAAAGTCTCCTTTCGAACCGAAAACCCTTCAAATATATTTCCGTCGCCATACTATGACATAGGGCTCAAAAATCTCCAATATCATCATAGAATAGCAACATATTTTTCACTATAAACCGTCTACTAATATTATCTAATATTTCATACCGAATTAACAGTAAATTTTTTATGAATTCAGAAATATAAAAGGTTTGGACTTTGGGACTGTGCCCATAGTTCAAACCTCTTGTCCTTTATAAAATGATATAGATGTCACAATATCAGCTCTACAACAAAGTTTCCGTCTTCGACTTTGACCTCCATGTGGCCGTTGTACTTTTTTATAACTGTCTTTACATTATCAAGGCCGTGTCCGTGGAGTTCTTTATCTTCTTTGGTCGTTACAAGCTTACCATTCTCATATTTTAGTTCCTTATGGATCGGGTTCTTTTGCAGGATACACAAAACATCGTTGTATGGATAGCACACAAGTCTTATCTCATCGCCGCTTTCGCAGGCCTCGATCGCATTGTTCATAATATTGGAAAAGATAATACAAAGCTCATAATCATCCGCTTTATTTTCCTTAAGAAGTGCGACCTGATACGTGAATGTAATTCCTTTCTCCTCGCACATATCGGCACACCGTCCCAGTATTCCGTCAACAGCAACATTTCCGGAAATAATAGCCTTGCTGTATTTTTCCGAATCTTCGACAAGACCGCCGCAATACTTCTTAAGACCTTCCGTATCTCCGGCCTCTGCAAGGGAACTTAGCGCATAGATGTGTGCCTTAAAATCATGTCTGCATGATCTTAGCTTTTTCTCACTCTCCAAAATCGCATCAATCTGCTCTTTTTGCGAATTTAATGTATTTTTTTGGCATTCCGAAACAAATCTTTCATGCATTCGCGATTTTTCAAGATAAATCGAGTACATTACCAGAATATAGAAAATAAGGCTCATGATAATAACCGTGTTAACATACATTTCGGTTTCAACCAATTTTCTTTGCTTTATTACAGCCTCTTTTTCCCCAATAGCAATCCCGACCAAAACTGTGCAAATATTCAAAAGAATTATCTGCATAGCACTTAGTTCTATTCCGCGCGAATTTCTTCTGGTTCTAAATACAAGATATAAAAGTCCGCACGTCACAAACACTCCAAGAAATCTATTGAAATAGCTTTCTATTATACTTTCCTGAGAAATAGTATTAAAAGAATAAATCCAAATATTTATTATAGACGCTATAGTCGTAGGAACACCAAATACAGGAAAATAAAGCCCCAACCATTTAGAAGTTTTTCCTTTGAACAAAAAAGGAAGAACCAAACCGGAGCATAAGGTAATTGAATCTATATTAAAGAGTTCAGCGTATATTACAGATAATATTTTAAGTACAATACACACCCCGACAAGGACAACGACCGAAAACGTCGCATTTTTCTTATAACGAGCTCCAAATATCAATCTGTATATTATCAAATACATACATAGATCAAAGAAAACAAATAAACAATCCAATAAAAAAATTACCATCCCATACGTCCTTTAACTTTAGCAAGTACATAGTCATCATATTTATTCTTTACATCTTCAGAAAAACTTCTTCCAAGCGGAATAGCCTCTTCATTATCGATGCATATCTCATTGTATTTGATTCTTTGTACATGAGACAAGTTAACTATATACGACCTATGGATACGGACAAATCTATTTTCAAGCTTTTTTAAAAAAGATGTCACTCCCATTCTTTCCGAAGCAGTTTCTTTTCCGTTTGACAATTTGGCAACAAGATAGTTTCCGTCTGATTTTATATAAAGAATATCATCGTAGTTATAAACCTTATCACCAAAGGTAATACCTTCCTTACTGCTGTATTCCTTATATATATTCCTGATCCATTCGCACACAAGCTTTTTATCAAGCGGCTTATTCATAAAGCCGACTACCCTAAGTCCAAAAGCCTGTTGCATTGCTTCGGTGTGACTTGTTATAAAAATTATTTTTTCGACAGCGGAATTTTTTTGTAGACTGTTTTTTATCTCAATGCCTGTTTTCCCCGGCATCTCAACATCAAGAAACAGAATATTTATAGAAACATCCCCCGAAGATAGCTTTTTATCAAGCTCCTCCCCATTTTTACACAAGATAAAATTATACTGCGCCCCTGATACAGAAAAAAATTCATTCACACAATCTTGGATGAACTCTCTGATCCTCTCATCATCATCACAAATAGCTATTGTGAACATATTACTCTCTCCCCATTTATATTTTTCAATCCTCTTTGTCCATAATAGCACATCAGGAGCCGAAAAATCGACTCCTGATTACAAATCCCCCTTATAAAAAAACGCAATCATACATTTAAAAGCGCTTTGACAGCATCACAAACGCCTTCCCAATATGCACAAGAAATAAATATGCTTTGAATATATCCCATTCTTCAATCCTCCTTCCATCGTTTGCTTTATTGAAAGTAACTTATCTGGCATAAAAGCCAGGCTATTACCAATACAAGATTTAATCCCGCCAATACCTTTTCCGGCGGCTCCATATCCAAAATAAACCTTGAATTATTTTTTTTATCTTCCCGAAAAAGAATCCTGTAAATAAACATCAGAGAAAAGGCTGATAATATAACATAATTCGATATATAAAATCCTTCTATCAAACCTTCGTTTCTGTTGAATGCTGACAATAGTAACGCCACGATCAAAGCAAAAGTAAATGCCAGTCTCTGGACTGTAATGCCGTGTTTTATAGAATCCATTCATTCACCACACTTTCTATATTTTTGTCATTATCAAAGTAAGCTAAGCTGCAGTGATCGTAGTCAAATGCACTCCTTATAAAATCAATCTGTTTTTCTTTATCTTCTTTAGAAAAATCATCGAGCTTATTTATTATGCATTCTAACGGAGATTCGTAGCGTCTTTTAAGCGCCCTGTCCCATTCCTGGGTATAGACTGTTCTGTCCTTTAATAGCGTTGTGAAATAAGGCACATCACCTCTCATCAACTGCTGTATCTCATGCTTAAGCGAATACTCATCTATACTGCTGTCTGTAAAAACTAATTTTATATAATCCTGCGTAGTCTCTTTATCCTTTAAAAGCTCAGGTGAATTAAGCTTTTTTAGCATTTGAGAATAAAATTCGCGGTTTCTTAAACTTATTCTTATCTTGGTATTTTCATAATCTTTTAAAAGCTTATATATAGCAGGGAGGCTATCCATGATATTGTCATAGCCTTCATCAAACCCTTCTATAACATCATCAACATACTCCCATACGGGAACGCTTTCGCCGGACAACTTCGGTAAATGCGTATGTTTTCCTTTGTATTTTCTGACTTCCCATCGCTCTTTTGCCTTGGACGTGAACTCATCTGTTATATCACTCTCGGAACGAGCAACAAATATCACATCTCCCAAAGCGTTGTGCTCTATTATATCTTTGTTTTCCCTGCTGTAATGCATAGGAATGATCGCTGTCTTAAATACAGATCTATCAAAAAGCTTTTTCCCTTTGGTCATCTTTTTTGAAAAAAGATTCATCGAAGAAATCGTCTCTGCATCAACCATCACGGGATACTTCCCTACGGAGTATATCTTTTCCTCGCTGATGCCGACTGCATTCATCAAATACGCTGCAGCGAGCATATATCCTGCATTTTTGTAAAACTCTTTTATCTCGCTCTCTTTATCACAATTATCGTTATCAAGATGCTCAGCCCAGAAATACTTGTTTCCCTGAACCATATTCAAAATCTTGTAATCGTCATCGGCGCTTACAAGTCTTATAAGCTTACCGTAAAGTTCAAATATTCTTCCGCTCTCGGGTTTGTAAATAACATAGTCTTCATTGATCTTGCATCTGACCGTGCATTTCCCGCTGTTTCTTTTATCTCCTATGAATTCAACTTCCGAAAGAATGGTTTTTTCAGCTTCTTTTACAAGACCTTTTTTTACAAGTTTATTTATATCGGTCAGGTAATTCTTTATCACTCCCAAAAGATACGCATAGGCAAGATCCATGGTCCTATGGACTTTTTCATACCACAGCTTATACTTGGCAATGAATCTTTCGTAGTAGTACTTTTCAAAAAAGCGATCTATATACTGTTTATATTGTGAATCCGGGTTAAGATCCCAGAATTCCAAAACCCCCGATCTTTGCTCGTTTATATCCGTGATAAGAAGTGACTGGCTGATATCTCTTATTTCCCCCTTGAGATATTCCTTGAACTGTCTCTTTATCCTTCTGATATTAACGCACTCTCCGCCGGTCTCTTCGTAGCGGCTTGTCAGAACACATACATCCTTGTAAAAGTTTCTAAGCTTTTCCTTGGCCAAAGATTCATATATGGATTCAAACATATATTTTTCCTTGACCGTACTCTCATCCTTTTGCATTTCCCCCGTCCAATCCGTTTAATTAAGACCGGAGTATCACGACATACTCCGGCCCGCTTTTGGCATAACATTATGGATAAAAATAATAATCAGGTTATAGTAGTTTTGGTTTTATCCACTTATATCAATAATGATGTTAGAGACTTTGTTATTCATGCACATTTAATTGTTCATTGTGTTTTGACTTCCCCCATAATGTTATGGTAAGGCGTTAAATCCTTACACCCCAAGCTTAATGTGTCCGAAAACGTTTTTCAACAACAATGGGATGAACGACAAGTTTTTGTTATGAACGACAAGTTTTTTAACGTTAAACGTTAAATGCTATTTCCATTCCTAATCCATCACCTGCTTTATATTTGTATTTACAGCGCTTAAACATATGGCCGCGACCAAACAAACACAGCTCCATACTCCCACTCCAAAAGACATCATCGCCACATACATGAGTAATAAAATTATGGATATATCAAACAAAGCTATTTCATAAACATCTTCAATGCGCTCATAATTATGCTTTTTTCCACGTATTTTTTTCCAAAATTTACACATTGTAAATAGCCATAGGGCCAATAAAATAACATGAATGAAAACAATGATCAGATTTTCCATAATACTACAGTTCTCCTCACTTTCCTTTTTTTCGTCAATACTGATTTCTTTACCGGTTTTTCTGTTAACTATGAACCAATAAAAAATTAACGATTTTCTATAGCGTATCAATCATTTAAAAACAATTACAACACCAATGTGATGAACGACGGTCTTTTTGTTATGAACAACAAACTTTTTAACGTTAAACGTTAAACGTGATTTAAATCAACAAAAAACTCCGCGGAAAATTTCCGCGGAGTTTTAAAACGTTATCCAGAAATATAATTCAGGCTAAATAGTTATGCTTTTTCTTTATTCAATTTTTCTATACCTTCTTGAAACGGCGCGGTAATCATCATCATAGCACCTGTTAACGTAGCTACACCCACATAAATTCTTCTGTGATCAGGCCAAAGCATCCATAAAGCCGTAATGATAAAGATAGATCCGAGCACTAATTGATATATCTTCATAATTCCTTTTTGGCCTTTTTTCAATCTGATCATAAAAAAGTAAATATCTAATGCAAAAACAAGGACAAAGTCGATGAAAAGGAGCAATTCGCCCATTGGCCTCTTGGCAAAAAAAGCCAAAAACATATTATAAGCCCCCAAAATACAACCAAAAACTTTGATTACTTTATTTTCCCATATAAAATTAAATACCTTCCATTTTGATAGTGCCCATATTATCCAGGCACATCCAGTCACAAATAGTAAATTATTCATTCTCACGCTCCATAATATTCTATTTTATTTAGCGTACCAGCCCTTGCAGAGCAATTACAACATCAATGTGATGAACGACGTTTTTTTTGTTATGAACAACAGGTTTTCTTAACATTTGTAATAAAAAAAAGGCTCTGAGGACTTATTCCTCAGAGCTCTCCACTTAACTCAATCCGTAATTCAATTTACCGGTAATCTCACACAGCCTCAGCGATAACAAGGTGTCTGGGAAGTCCGCCTGAAATGATCGGCATCATCTCGCCGAAGATAAGAGGACGGGCATACTTGTCAAACTGCTCTGTAAGGCCGCATCCGTCGGGTGTTATCCACTCATCGGGGATCATCTTCTCGCAGTTGGCGATAGAGTGTATGTCGTAGGTTCCGTAAGTGCAGATGTAAGGGCAATCACTGCTCCACTCTTCCTTACCGAAGTCTTGATACATAGCTCTCTTCATGATGATCATCTTGCCGGTCTCACCCGCAACGGCAGCATTAAGAGCTTCATAGCCGCACTGATAAGCCTCTCTTACGTCTGTAAGTGATGCCATGTGAGAAGCTGCTCTCTGAAGAGTGCTGAGCTCAACGGTTCTTGTACGTAAGCCAAGCTCTGCACTTAATTTGTCGGCAAGTACCTTACAAGCTGCGCTCATCTGCTTATGACCGAATGTATCCGTTGCAACTTTGCCTCCGAGCTCGCACACATATGTGCCGTCGGCAAGTTTGATTCCCTCTGAAATTACAATAAGTACGGGCTTACCTTTGGAAGAGAGTTCCTTCATCTGCTCCATGAACTTGTCCATGTCAAAAGGTCTCTCCGGAAGAAAGATTGCATCGGGTCCCGAGCAATCATCAGATTTGGATAAAGATGCCGCTGCCGCAAGCCATCCCGCATTTCTTCCCATGATCTCTACGATAACGGTCGCAGGATTTCTTTTGTCAGCTGCCTGATTGTCGCGGATCAGCTCTTTTACGCTGGTCGCTATATATTTGGCTGCAGAACCAAAACCGGGGCAATGATCGGTGATAGGAAGATCATTGTCTATTGTCTTGGGTATGCCGATAAAACGCTGGGATTTACCCTTTTCTTTTGCATAATCCGACAACTGCATGATTGTATCCATTGAATCGTTGCCACCGATATAGAAAACCATATCGATATTGTTCTTCTCAAGAACGTCGAAGATCTTGATGTAGTCAGCTTCATTCTTACTTGCTACAGGAAGCTTGTATCTGCATGTTCCGAGCACCGCTGCAGGCGTTCTCTTAAGCAGTTCCACATTGGTCGTATCCGACAAATAATTGTCCAGATCGACGATGTGTCCGTTAATAAGACCTTCAATACCATGGAGCATACCGAATACCTTTGGTGCTCCGAGTTCCTTGGCGCGTACATAAGCGCCGGCCACAGACGCATTGATAGCGGCCGTAGGCCCACCTGACTGTCCGATTATGACGTTATTCATGAGTCCCTCCCAACTTAACTAAATTTTTGTGTAGTTTCTTTTTATATATCACGGATCTGACCCGCAATTTTCACACAACTAAGATAATAATGCCTTACACCCAAGTAAATAACAAGTCTTGACTTTTCCGGCGTTTTTTCTCCTGTCTAAAAAGTTTATAGATTTTTATTATTTATTTATTTGATTTGGGTACAAAAACGACCTTATCATTAATCTAGGATAAGAAAAAAGTTTGTAAATGGGGATCGTAACTACAGTCAGCTAACATCATAGTCAGGCACAAATAGGTGTAAGCTATGAAAAAGACATTACGAATAATCCTTGCTCTTTTTATTATCACATGTTCTGTTTTTGCTTTTGAGGGAAGCGCATACGCAAGATCATCTAATCCACCCGATCTTTATGACATCATAATGCTTCAAAAGATCAATTCGTTCAGGGAAGAGAACGGTTTGTCCGCTCTTGAATTAAACGACGATCTTTTTGACGTAGCCGATGTGCGCCTTTATGAGCTCCCAGTCAATTTTGACCACACAAGACCTAACGGAGAGAGCTACAAGACCGTATACAACGAGCTTGGACTTAATAACAAATATGAGCGCGGAAGCGAAAATATAGCCAAAATTCTCGATGATTGGGATTTCCAAAACGACAGCGGCGACGAATACGTTGAATATATCTTTGAAGCATACGTAAACAGTGACAGCCACCGTGAGAACATGCTAAAGCCTTACTGGAAATACTACGGCGGAGGATTCCTCACCAATTACAACGGCAATTGCTATCAGATACAGGTATTTGCGAAGTAAGATCATCCTATGCATCGGCAAGCCTTAGTCTTTCGATCACCGTTTCCCGCATTGCCCTCTTATAAACAATATACGGGATAAGTAGCATTACAACGATCAGAAACGGCAAAATAACGCAAATAGGAAACAGCGTGAATCTGTATGTAAAGAACCACATTTCTCCTTCGATCGGCTTTATAAAAAGTATTGAAATAATGCTGCTGAAAAGTGCTCCGAATACCAGCGCCAAGCCTCCGTATATAATGCCTTCCAGGCAAATACTCTTTCTCTGAAGGCTCTTTGTCATTCCCACTGCTTCAAGCATTGCAAGCTCAAGCCTTCTTGAGATAACCGATGTCACAATGGTGTTTGTAAAGTTCAAAATTCCTATAAGAGCAAGTATGATCGTCAAAAGACCTCCTACAGCCTTGAACATATTGGTGACCTGATAAAACATCTTTTTATAAACCGCTCTTGAAGAATACGTAAGTGACGGCTCAACTTTTGTTGTATAGTCATCCATCCATTTTTCCAATGAAGGCTCCGCTTCATCCGTAGTATCTATAAGAGTTCTCATAGGCATCCTGTCTCCAAAGAAATCCAGGAATTCCTCCGAAGGAAGCACGTAAGCCACATCCATATCCGTATACGCCTGTATCCTAACGGCATAAGGAATGTCCATCGTTGCCATTACCTCGTATTCTCTGATCTCTCCATCGTCATTATTTACGGCAACCGTTTCTCCCGGCAGGAAATACGGGAAAGGATCGTCTCCTGATTCGTTGCCGTAAGAATACTCATTTACCAAAATATATTTTCCGGTTTTAAACTTTTCGGCGTCGTACGTGCCATGCAGGATATTCAACGTACTGATGGGATATTCATCCATTCCGTATATTCGCGCAATAGTATTGTTTTCATCAAAAGCTTCACCCGCTTCGGCAGTGGATGCCATGTACATATCACGCATCGGGGTTTTGACGTTTTCGTTATCGAGCAGACGTTCCTTAAATCTTGCGAAGTCTCTTTCATTAAGCTTCTGCATAGAATACTCCTGCGCATAGACATTTCCGATGTTAAGTATTCCATCCTGTTTTTTTATCTTGTCCAAAAAAGCTTCGGTAACCCCATCGTAGCAATTCACCGAAACGGCAAGGCTATCCGTTGAATAATCCGCAACGGAAAAATCGGTTGCCACAAAAGAAGCGACGAATTTATTCTCATCAAAACCAACAAGCATGGTATATACGATGGTTAACACCGTCAAAGAAAGTGACAACGAAAGTACCACAAAAAAGCATCTTTTCTTTTCCCTGAGGACATTTCTTAAAGCAAATTCAAAGACGTTAAATGATGATGCTTTTTTCTTTCTTTTTTTGCCTTTACCGCTTCTATCTTTCTCCGTAAATCTGACCGCCTCTATCGGGGTTACTCTTGATGCTGTCTTTGCTGCTTTTCCTACAGATATCCTCACGGTAATATATGAAAAAAGCGCAGAGAACAAAAGTATCCATATATTTACGCTGGCACGAGAGTCAGTAGTTTCGGAAAAAGCCAGAATCTTCATAATCAGCGGAAGCAGCAAGCTTCCGAATGCAAGGCCTCCTATGAGACCTGCTGTTATTCCGGGTATTGAATGAAAGATTGCCTGCCATTTTATTATCTTCTTAAGCTGTTTACTGCTTGTACCCACAGTTTTTAACAGCCCGTATGAGCGAATGTCCGTGTAAACATTGATACGATAAATATTGCTTATAATAAGATATCCCGACAAAAAAATGGTCAGAAGCAATATAGTCGTAAAGATAACGGTGGAAGGATCCATATTCGAACCCATATATCCCCAATTCACACCGGTTTCCACATTCGAAGGAAGCCCGTCTCTTTCAACAGCTTTATCAAGCTGATATTGAAAAGCCAGAGGGAAAAAGAAATCAACCTCCGCGTCAATTCTTCCAAAAGACGCCCTCGTTCCCTCATGAACCTCTTCATCATAGTAAGAGGTTGTCGGCGTGGGAGCATATTTTTTCTGAAACTCTTCGGATACCAAAACCGATTGTGCCAGCGAGGCGCGGTCGCCCGTATGGATTCCGACTATCACAAATTCATGATCAAAAACGCTGTCTTTCCCTTCAATCTTTATGGAGACCGTCTTTCCCAAAAGCTCCTCGTAGTCCTCTTTTGATGTAATGTTCATTCCCAAAGCCTGCAAAACCAAGCTGCTTGCCGAAATCTCATTTTCTTTTTCCGGAAGGCGTCCTACTTCGGGATAGCAGAAACTATTTTGGGCGCAAGGAGCATCTAAAAAAACTATCTCGGTGTATAGCTTATTAAGCTCATCGTTTACAGCAGTTCCGATATGTATCATCTTGGATACGCTTTTTAACTTATCGTCGGAAGCAAGGCGATCGTATTCAGCTTCGGTCAGATACTTTACTCCGGCGACACTCTTGGAACCTACCTGTCTTGAGGCCTGCTCCTGAAATTTACTTATTATGCTTCCTCCAATCGTAAAAAGCGTTGCAAACATAAGAGTGCAAAGTGCGATCGAAACGATCACTACAAGACTTTTCCTGAAATTAGCTTTTACCGATTTATAAGCAAGCTTACGTATTACTTTTCCATTGCCTACAGCAGGACCTTTTGCTCTTTTATCTTTTAACATGCCTGTACCTCTTTAGTCACAACGAGACCGTCTTCAATCCTGATGATCCTATCCGCCATCTGCGCAATTTCTTCATTATGTGTGATAACAATGATCGTCTGGGAAAAGCGCTCTCCCATTACCTTTAAAAGACCCATAACGTCCTGACTTGTCTTGGAATCAAGATTGCCGGTGGGTTCATCCGCCAATATTATCTGCGGCGCTGCAGCAAGCGCTCTTGCAATTGCAACTCGCTGCTGTTGACCGCCGGAAAGCTCGTTCGGATAAGCGTTTATTTTGCCTGATAATCCAAGAGTATCGATTATCCTATCAACAAATTCTTTATCTGGCTTATTTCCGTCAAGTTCTATGGGAAGCACTATGTTTTCATAAACCGAAAGGATCGGTACCAGGTTAAAAGATTGGAAAACAAAGCCGATCTTTCTGCGCCTGAATATGGTAAGTTCCTCATCCTCTAAAGTAAAAATATCTTTTCCGTCGATAGAGACCGTTCCGGATGTAGGGCGATCAAGTCCACCCAGCATATGTAAAAGTGTGGATTTGCCGCTTCCCGACGTTCCTACTATCGCAATGAATTCACCTTTTTCAGCGGAAAGATCAACGCCCTTTAGAGCCTCAACCGCCGTGTCCCCTTTTCCGTATGTCTTCTTTAAGTCGGTTACATGTAATATTTCCATTTTTCCTCCAAAAAAATCATCTGCATAAAGTGTTCATACCTTTACACAGATGATTATCCCATACAAATCTTTCAGGATTCTTTCGCAGAGCGAAGTGAATTCTTACAGTTTTGACATATTTTATTATCTTGGTAAAAAGACAGAGAAGACAGTACCTACGCCTTCCTTGGAACCAACCTTGATATAACCGCCTTCTCCCGAAAGAATCTGCCTTGCAAGATGAAGTCCGATTCCCACTCCTTCTTTTTGTTTTACTGCCTTTCCGCGGTAGAAACGCGTAAATATTTTGGAGTACTCCTCCTCGGGAATTCCTATTCCGGTATCCTCTATATCTACTCGCACGAACATTTCATAATCTACAGCGCTTATTTTAACGCTTCCCTTCTCGGTATACTTGATCGCATTATCAACGATGTTCGCGACTGCTTCCCGTGTCCATTTTTCATCGATAACGGCTACTGAATCCGTTTTTGCAAGTTCAAGTAACAGGCCCTTAGCTTCGGCTTTTTCCATAAACTCCCTGACTACGTTTTGCAGCAAAGGATATAATGCTGTCTCTTTCGGTTCAAGCGAAAGAATTCCGTTTTCCAGCCTTGACAGCTTTACCAGACTGTCTATCAGAAACCTTAATTTCTCGGCCTGTTCATGAATTGCTTCCGCATTGGATCTTTCCACATCGGAAAGCTCACTGTTTTCCAAAAGCTCGCTGTATAACAAAAGATTTGCGATCGGGGTTTTGGTCTGATGTGAAATATCGGATATCAGCGATCTGATCTTATCTCGTTCACCTCGGATATTATTTGCGGAGAGAGCAGACGAACTCAAAAAATCGGAAAGCTCGGATTCTAATTTGGAAAGTCTTCCCTCGTCAAAAGAATCAGCGGAAAACTCACCGCGGACCGCTGAATGAAGCATCTTTTCAATTGAATCAAGAATTCTTTTTGTACGAAGCTTATCCGTTATAACAATGATAAATGCGATTATGATCAAAAGAATTCCAAATGCAAATATAAGCTTATCCATTCTCTTTTACCCAGCTGTAGCCTATTCCGTAGATTGTCTTTATCTTTTCTTGAGCGGAGAGCTTGTCTCTAAGTCTTTTAACAGTTACGGAAAGTGCATTCTCATCAACATATTCCGCCCCGTCGGTCCAAAGCCTGTCTATAAGAGCTTCTCTTTTTACGGTTATTCCCGCGTTGTCTGTCAGTATTCTGAGAAGCTTTTGCTCGGTCTTGGACAATTCGATCTGATGCTCATATGCAGTGAAGATCATATTGTTATAATCAAACTCAAAAGTTTCATCAACATATTTCCCCGTATTGTTATCGGGCTTTATCTTTCGAAGCTGCGTATTAACCCTTGCTCTAAGCACCGCAAGTGAAAAGGGCTTTGTTATATAGTCGTCGGCGCCCTGTTCCAATCCGGCAACAATATCTTTGTCGGTATCATTTGCGGTCAGCAGGATAACCGGAATCTGCGGACTCTTTTCCTTGATCTCTTTTAGCAGATCTATTCCGTTTCCATCCGGAAGATTTATATCAAGAAGAATCAAAGAAACCATGCCAAGGAGCAGTTGCTCTTTGGCTTCCGTTATGCTCTCGCACGATACGATCTGTCGGTCATTATCTTTTAGTGCCTGGCACAAGCCGTTATTAAGCGTCATATCGTCTTCAACAATAAGAATCTGTTCCAAATAATCATCTCCTCTATCGTTTATAAAGCGTGTTTTTTATTATACATGATATCAAGCGCAGTATAAATGTCATCCACCAACTTGCTAACAAGCACGCAAATTCATTTGAAAGTCTTTTCTGCGTGTAGTTTTATAAAAGAAGAAAAATAAAAAGCCATAAGAGTGAATATTTCGCTCTTATGGCTTGATATGATCTATATTATCCAATATCCTCTATTACTCAACCGTAACAACCTTAGCGAGGTTTCTCGGCTTATCAACGTCAAAGCCCTTGGTGTAAGATGTGTAATAAGCGATGAGCTGCATTACAACTGCTGCAGTGAACGGCATGAACATATCGCTCATCTCGGGAAGGATAAATGTGTCATCCTCGGGGATGTTCATATCCTTGTAGAGAGACTCTTTGGTAATAAGGATCATGCTGGCACCACGTGACTGCACCTCTCTGATATTGGAGTATTCCTTGGATGCTAGTAAGCTCTGAGTTACAAGAGCAACTACAGGTACTCCGTCTGTGATAAGCGCGATCGTTCCGTGCTTAAGCTCACCTGAAGCATATGCTTCTGAATGAACATATGAGATTTCTTTTAATTTAAGTGATCCCTCAAGAAGAAGAGAGTAATCAAGTCCTCTGCCGATCATGAATGCGTTATCTGCGTGAAGGAACTTGTTTGTCATCTTCTTTACAAATTCTTTTTTCTCAAGAATCTGCTCGATAGCATCGGGAACAGTCATAAGTTCATCAAGGTACGCCTTCATCTCTTCGGGCTCGAGCATACCGTTAAGTCTTGCGGTATGAATGGCAAGCAGATAGAATATCGAAATCTGGCTTGTAAATGCCTTGGTACTTGCAACCGCAATCTCAGGGCCTGCCTGTGTGTAAATGCAATAGTCACTGTTATCGGCAATTGTAGATCCCTTTACATTAACTATAGAAAGAACCTTGGCGCCTCTCTTCTTGGCATACTTGATAGCCTCAAGAGTATCGATTGTTTCACCTGACTGAGAAACAGCGATAACAAGAGTACCGGGCTTGATAACAGGATTGGTATAAGTAAACTCGGAAGCAACCGCAACATCGGTGTGGATGTTGGCAAGTGTATGGAAGAGCTGCTGTCCGATAAGTCCCGCATGCATAGCTGTTCCGCAGGCGATTACGATAATATTCTGATTTTCTCTGAAAAGAGAATGCGGAATACCCTCAGCTGTAAATGTTGTTCTTCCTTCTACTATATGAGGCATGATAGTGTCTCTGATAGCATCGGGCTGCTCGTGGATCTCTTTTTCCATATAAAAAGCATATCCGCCCTTGCCGCCACGGCTGGTATCCCAGTCGATAGTCATAAGCTGGAGAGGTACCTCGTGCTTCTTCTCATCGTGTACCACGATTCCCTTGGATGAAAGGCATGCGATGTGATACTCGG
Organism: Butyrivibrio sp. X503; assembly: GCF_003625475.1. Lineage (GTDB taxonomy): Bacteria > Bacillota > Clostridia > Lachnospirales > Lachnospiraceae > Butyrivibrio. Next base: position 153,183 of record NZ_RAIQ01000001.1, read on the forward strand.
GAAGGAAAGCGTACTCCTTGGCGTGAACACCGAGAGCCGCTACGTCTGAAGCAAGCATAGCGCCGTGCTCGGTCATGGCAACAACGATAGGGCTTACGTTACGAGCCGCATAGATCTTGCCGGGCTGATCCGCAAAAAGAACCGCGAAAGCAAATGTTCCCTTTAATACGCTGATAGTTGATCTGATAGCCTTCTCTGCATCTCCGTCATAGAAGTGATCCATGATCGCAGCTGCTACCTCTGTATCTGTCTCTGAAACGAGCTTATCCTTAAGATTGTATTCCTTAACAAGCTCCTTGTAGTTCTCTATAATTCCGTTGTGCACGAGAGTTACTCTGCCCTGATTGTGGGGATGAGCATTGGCATCGCTGACACCGCCGTGTGTAGCCCAACGTGTATGACCGATACCTGCGCATGCCTCTTCCGTATCTGCCGCAGTGATCTCTCTTAACTTGGACACGCGACCCGCAACCTTCTTAACTAAAGGTGCATCAGCCTCACCGGGGAAAAGAGCTATTCCCGCACTGTCATATCCTCTGTATTCCAAAAGTTCAAGTGAATCAAGAAGTATCTCTTTGGTACTTCTCTTACCAATATAACCGATAATTCCGCACATAATATCTCCTATTCGATTACCTTTTATTCAACTGATTTATTATAAAAGTTTGTTACTTTATAGTCAAATTTGACATCAAATTGATCATCATGTACAATGCTTAGGAATTATGGAATTTAATGTTATGAAGAAAAAAACTAACGAAAAAACAAACAACTTAATAGCGAAAAGTCCCTTTGTAGCAGCATTTGCCATGATATTCGCTTTAGGATTTCTGGCAAACGGAACAGTATGTATTGCAGAAGAAACTCCTGAAGCCGCTCCCGTGGAAACTACGGAAGCACCCGCTACGGAACAGCAGCCCGATGCACCTGTCGCTGAACAGCCTGAGGATGCAGCTGCCTATGAAGTTTCCACACCTTTTACAGTTACTAAGTTAGAAACTCCCGTTACCATGTACGTTACCGAAACCGTCAACGTGCGCGACGGTGCGGGCACACAGTACAATCCCATCGGCAAACTCGGTTGGGGCAACTGTGTTTCAGTTACAGGAACTACCGACAACGGCTGGTATGAGATCAGCTACAATGACACTGTTGCATATATAATAGGTAATTACGTGTCACAGAATCTTCCCGGTATTCCTTATCTTTTCGTAGGTGATTCCAGAACCGTTCAGCTTCAGATGGCTGTAGGTTCCAATGATAAAGCTTATGTAGCCAAGGTCGGCGAGGGCTACAACTGGTTTAAGAACACTGCAATGCCTCAGATTCAGGCAAGCGCCGGCGCGGGCACAACAATGGTCATCAACTTCGGTGTCAATGACCTTGCCAATGCTTCCAAGTACATCAAGCTTGTAAACAGCAATATTGATGCATGGGAGGCACAGGGAATTACGGTTTACTACGCTGCAGTAACTCCCGTAGGCGACTGCTCTACTGTATCCAACGATCAGATTGAGAAATTTAATGCCAGACTTAAGGCAGAGCTTGATCCTCGTATCAAGTGGATCGACGGATATTCATTCCTTAAGCAGAACGGATTCTCTGCTTCAGACGGGCTTCATTACAACCGTTCAACGTACAAGAACCTTTATTCTTACTACATGTCAGTAATAGGAACAGACGTATAAAAATGATGGGTGGACCTAAGCTTACGGTCCACCCATTTTTCAATTGACAATGCCATATTCTATTGCTACAATAATGTTCGTGGCTCTGATGAGTCCCAAGCTGTTGTAGCACAGTCGGTAGTGCGTCGCATTGGTAGTGCGGAGGTCACGGGTTCGATTCCCGTCAGCAGCTTTATTGATATAGGTGTCGTAATTGAAACAGTCCACTTCATGCTCGCATGAAAGTGGACTGCTTTTAATTTACGACCCTAACAAAAATGAGGAAGTAGCGTGATAACGCGGATTCCGAATTTTTGTAGGATTGCGAAAACAGCTTTAGCTGTGGAGCAATCCGTATATCAATAAAACTAAAAGGTACGACACTCTGAATTATTGTAGGATTGCGAAAACAGCTTTAGCTGTGGAGCAATCCGTATATCATTAAAGCGTATATACATCTCAAACAAAAATCCCACCCCATGCAAGCATGAGGTGGAACTTTTATCATTAGTATTATTTCAATTTAATTCAGCCTCGCGACCGCTTTATTGTCCCTTAGCCGCCATAAATGTATCGAGCTGACTGTTAGCATCATCGATGATTCCCTTGATTCCGTTATCATCAAGCTTCTTAAGGAACTCAGGAAGCTTCTCTTCGGGGTCAACTGTTCCTGTGCAAAGTGAGAGCATGTACTCATCAACAACGTTGGCTACGGCACCCATCTGTGCCTCTACCTGTGAAGAATCATAAGCATATCCGAGAATAGGAATCTCTTTTGCTGCTCCGTAGTATGACTTAAATCCATCCCAGAAATCTGTGCCCTGAGCGTCTGTAGGAGGAAGGATTGTTACGTTGCCGACACCGTTTGTCCAAGGCTGATAATCAGCTCTCTTATCTGTAAATGTGATTGTTCCGTCATCATTCTTGGTATAGTGAATATCCTGTACACCGTAGTTAAGAAGTGTCATAAGTGTAGGATCTGTATTTAAGAGATTAAGGAACATCATAGCTCTGTCAGGATTCTTGGAAGCTGTTGAGATAGCCATCATAGCGCCCTGTGAAGATGTTGTATCAACATAAGCGTCTGTGCAAGGAACCATCTCTACGTGGATTCCTCTCTCCTGTGAAGCCTGAAGCTCATATCCGAGTGAATATGACTGTGTTCCGATGAGGTACTCACCTGAAAGCTGTTTGTTTGTTCTTGTATCGTTGGCCTGATTCTTGTTACCCATTGCAGGATCGATGAAGCCTTCAAGATAATACTTTCTTGTCTGATCTACGAACTTCTTGAATTCCTCTGTCTCAAACTTGTTTACAAGCTTGTTGCCGTACTTGCCGGGCTTTGAAACGTCTGTAGGATCAAGATAGTATGACATGAAGTTACCTGTTGCGCTGTCACCTGTAACGATGATAGTGTTGTCTACCATTCTCTCAAGAACCGCACCCTCGATAAGAAGAGGATAGAAGTCGTTTCCTTCGCCTTCTTTTACAGTCTTTAAGATCTCTTCAAATCCATAGTAGTCGGTATTCTTGATATCATCGAGTGTGTATCCGTATTTCTCCAAAAGATCTACGTTAACATCCCAGCAGTTCTGAGTAGCGATATCCTTGTATCCGGGAACAGCATAAACGCCGTATCCGTCGGAACCGTTGATAGTAGCACCGTTGATAAGAACTTCGGGAAGGAGCTTCCAAAGATCCTGTCCGTACTTCTCGATCAGGTTGTTCTCGGGATTATCAAGTCTTACCCAGTAACCGTCTCTTGCAAACTTGTTGTACTCATCGGCACTCCAAGAGCATGTAAAGTAAATATCAATATCGTCTCCACCCTGAAGCGCAAGCACCGCATTCTGATCGAAATCACCCCATGTGCCCCAGATAGGCTCAAGAGTAACATTGATCTTGTCTTTAAGATATGCGTTAACCTCTTCCAGCACTTTGCTGTCATCGGTTACGTTACTTCCGTGGAAGTACATCTTAAGAGTAACGGGATCAAGAGAAGCTGCATCAATCTCCTCAGGTGCTGCCGGCTCTGCTGCTTCCGCTGAGGGAGCTGCTTCTCCTGCATCGCCCGAACTTTGTGTTGCACCTCCTGAAGCCCCACATCCGACTGCAGCCAGTACCATAGTACATGATAACAATACTGCCATTAGTTTCTTCTTCATATAACCCTCCTTTTTTAAAAGCACGTCTCGTGCATCATTAACATCATCCTTTTACCGAACCGATCGTAAGTCCCGAAACAATGTATCTCTGGAAAAAAGGATACGCACAAGCAATCGGAACTACGATAAGAACAACCAGTGCCATCCTGAGTGAATCTGACGGAAGATCGCTTACGATATTGCTCGCCTCCGCACCGATCATGGATGAGTTCTTCACAAGGAAATCCACCTTGGTCTGCATCTGCATAAGCAGATACTGAAGTGGGAAGAACTTGGCTTCTCTTATATAAAGCATTGGAATGAACCACTCGTTCCAATACGCCAGTGCCGATAACAAACCGACCGTTGCTATTCCAGGTTTGGAAATGGGAATAATGATCTTAAACAGTGTCGTATACTCTCCCGCCCCGTCGATCGCCGCTGCATCTATGAGTTCCTCCGGAATCGAACTCTGGAAAAAAGTCCTCATAACAATGATGTTGAACGGATTAAGGAGCATCGGGATTATTACTGCCCAGTAGCTGTCTGAAAGTCCAAGAACCGTCTTACAAACAACATATGTAGGTGCAAGGCCGCCTCCGAAGAGCATTGTAAAGAACGCCCAGAAGGTAAAGAACTTTCGGAATTTGAAATCCTTTCTGTAAAGCCCGTAGGAGTAAAGGATTGTAACCAGCATCGTAAGTATCGTTCCGACGATAGTTATAAAGAAGCTGTTAAAATACGATCTCCAAAGCTGATCTCCAAGCTTCATAACATAGTTGTATGCTTCCAGCGACGTCGTCTTGGGAATAAACGAATATCCTATCGCTCTTATGCTCTCCTGCGATGTAAAAGAGATGATCACTACAAACACAAACGGCACGATACACAAGAGACAGAACAGAATAAGCACGATATGGCATATTATTTCTGCCGGAACGGATATGGAATTTATCCTTCTTCTTTTAGTCTTAACGTTAGCCATATATCCTCCTTAGAACAGTGCGCTGTCCTCATCAATCTTTTTTACCACCTTATTGGCAAACATAATGCACACGAAGCCTACGGCATTTTGCAAAAGACCTCCCGCCGTCGACATTCCGATATTATTGGTTGCCGTCAAAACTCTGTAAATATAGGTATCGATAACCTGCGTCGCCGAGAAAAGAGATCCCGAATTAAGAGGTACCGTGTAGAACAGACCAAAATCGGAATTGAAGATCTTGCCGACATTCATGATAAGAAGAATGCAGATCATCGGTCTTAAGTTAGGAATTGTCACGTAGAATATCTGCTGCCACTTGGTAGCTCCGTCGATAGCCGCCGCTTCGTACTGCGTCGTATCGATTCCGGTTATGGCTGCCAGATACAGGATTGATGAATATCCTATATTCTTCCAAAGATTACATATCGTCAGGATAAACGGCCAATATTTCGGCGTATTGTACCAGTCTATCTTTTCAAGACCTTTGGTCATAAGGAAATGATCGATAAGTCCCTTTGTGGGATCAAGGAATGCAAGCAGGAAATAACTTGCTACAACCCAGCTTAAGAAATATGGGAAAAACATAAGTGTCTGGTATGTCTTTGCCACAAACTTATTGGTAAGCTCATGCAGCATGATTGCGAAAGCAACTGCGATCACCAGGCCCAATGCGATCCATACAACGTTATAACAGATAGTGTTTCTTATATATATCCAGGAATCCGTTGTGGCAAACAAGAACTCGAAATTCTTTAAACCTGACCACGCAGAATGCATCAGATTATTCCAGAATGTTGGATTTTTGGGATAAACTTTATAATTCTTGAACGCGAGAACAATTCCCGCCATTGGAAGATATCTTAAGAAAAAAAACCAGATTGCTCCCGGCAAGACCATGCTTGTCAGAAATATAGTTTTCTTTAGACTTGCTCGTTTTTTAGTCTTAGACATTTGCAGCCCCCTTTTTTACTTCTCTAAGAATATTGTAGAGTCTGCAAATCCCTAAGTCACGGCACCATTTTGTTCATTTTTGTACTATTTTGTGTGATTTCTGTATTCGTTTGCGGATATGCCTTTTACCTTCTTGAAAACCCTTGAAAAATGGGCCACATCCAAGAATCCGACTTCCTCCGCGACATCGCTTATTCGCTTCGAAGGATCTTTTAACAGCTCGGAAGCTTTCTTGATACGAACGGTATTGAGTATCTCCGAGAAATTCTTGCCGGTCTCCTTATTAAGAAGCTTACTTAAATGCCACTGGCTCACATAGACCTTGTCTGCGACATCGGACAAAAGAATCTTCTCGTTATAATGTTCTTCTATGTAGCTGAGAGCATTTCTAACGATGAAGTTATCGGCTACTGCCTCTTCCGACTCTCCGTCTTCAGAAGAGTCACTGCTTGTTCCTTTTATCTTATCCGATCTTTCGACCATATGAGCTATGGCTTCATTTATCTCATCCATATTGGACGGCTTTAGCAAAAACCTGGACACTCCGAGGTTGATCGCCTTCTGCGCATATTCAAAATCTCTAAATCCGGTAAGAATAGCGATCTGCATATCCGAGTATTCCGACTTAAGTCCCGCGATCATGGTGAGTCCGTCCATCTGCGGCATACAGATATCAAGGAAAAGAATATCCGGATGTAGCTCTTCGATAACTCTTTTTCCCTCAACTCCGTCTCCCGCAGTTCCTACCACTTCGCAGCCGTATTTGGCCCAATCTACACTTTTTGACAACCCCTGTACGATTATGGGCTCATCATCTATGATGACAACTTTCTTCATCTCATCCCTCTTTTCTTATAGGCATGACCATTCTGAATTGCATTTTGTTCTCGCCGGACTTGCTAACGCTAAGTCCGTACTCTTCCCCAAAGATCAGCTCTATTCTCTTGTTCACATTGTAGATACCGATGGAAGTATGTGTTCCCGGTTCACTCTTTTTAAGCTTGAGTTCTCCGCTTATGATCTTTCTGATCCTGTCCACTTCCTCATCCGAAATATCTTTTCCGCTGTTGATAACATCTATTATAAGTTCATCGTTTTCTTCAAAAATATTGAGCCACACGGTACCTCTGTTGACGCTCTCAACACCGTGTTTGATGGCATTTTCAAGTATCGGCTGTAAGATAAGCTGCGGCACGTAAGTTCCAAGCGTCGTGCTGTCTATAAGCTTTTCAACCTTAAGCCTTTCTCCGAATCTCATGCTCATGATATAAAGAAAAGCATCTCCGCATCTGAGCTCATCGGCCAATCTGACCAGCGTATCGTTGTCTCTGTTGATGCCCGAATCAAGGACAGTAGCCAGCGATTCTATCATCTTGCTGACTTCAACATCTCCCGACATCCTCGCCTGCCAGTTCATCATCTCCAAAGTATTATTAAGAAAATGAGGATTGATCTGCGCCTGAAGCGCCGCTATCTGCGCATCTTTCGTCATCATCTTCTGGGTATACTCGGTATTCTTTTTCATGTAGTAATAGGAAAGCAGCATGATCGGTATCATTCCTATTATCGTGATAAATACGATGATGTTGATCCTAAAAAGCTCATAATACAGGTCTTTTGAATTCTGCAGATAAAAGAACTGCATCTCATAATACATGCTGGTGGTAGCACATCTGTAGCCCTCATAGTACCTTCTGAAATAAGGTATTATATTGAAGTTTCTCCTATAGATGTCTTTTCCGGAAGATAGATACTCAAGCACTTCCTTCTTATCTTCTTCGATCTCTTTATCCGAATCCCTGTAGGTAATAAATTCTTTTTCATTGTCAAAAGAAATATAGATGGCGCTTGAGGTGTCTATCGGAATATCCGCAAAGAGCTTTTGCTTATCAAGCCCCGCGACTATAGTGGCATAGCGTCTGTCATAAGCGGAATAAAAAAGATTCTGAACAAGGTATATCCTGTTATTGGCAACGACCACCTTTGTTCCCTTTTCTTTTCTATCAATCTTATCCTTGATCACCGGCTCTATATAGTTTATGTACTTATCATACTCGTAGCCGTTCTTTCCGACGTATGCGCTCGGCGATTCACCGTCTTCATAGTAGAGCGCAACACAGGAATAATGCCCGTCCATGTAGAATTTCCTGTTTAGCTCGGATCTTGCCCAAATAAGGAATTTCTCATTTCGCGAGCGTCTCTCCCATTCACCTCCGACCGACTCTTTATGCAGCTTGTAGCTTGCATCGTCAATCTGAGATTTAATGAGTACAGCTGAGACCTTGGCTTCATTCGCCATTTCTCTTTCTGTTCTTTTTACATATGCATCCTGATATTGGATAAAGATAAATGCAGACAACACCGCGATCGGAAGTATCCACGATGCCATGAATATAAGAAAAAGAGAGCGCTGTAAAGAGGATAAGCCAAGCTTACCCCTAAACAAGCCTCTCTTCTTTTTACTTAACCCCTCACGCTTTCCCATTTACCCTCTTTGTTCCACTTGAGGACGGTCTTATATCCAAGCTTGGAATACCAGGGTGCGACTCCCGTGTAGTGAACATAGCTTATATCATAGCCAAGCTCCTTAAGTATCACGGTTGCTTTATCGATCATCTTAAGACCGATTCCTTTTTCCCTGAAGCCCGGGATTGTTCCGACACATCCGGGGCCTCCAACCTTGTAGGTAATACCGTCTTCCTCATACATTCCCATATCTTCGATCATACAAAAGCTGACTACTCTGCCCCCGCAGAAACCACAGTAAATCCTGTCAGTGGGTTTGTATATGTCAGCCCAGGATTCATCCACCGCTCTTACTGCTTTTAAGAAGGTTTCAAAATCTCCTTTATAATAATCATATACTATATTTTCGGGGATGTATAATTCTTTGTTTTCCTCATAGGAATCCAGCATAAGTGTCATCTCTTCATAGGTTTTGTCAGATGATATATTTGCCAGATTTTCGGGTGATAGGAAATCCTTGTATAAAGTGTCAAATAGTTTTTTATTATTCATGTTTAAGTTCCAAAAACTCCTCGTATAATTTGCATAGCTTCTTGGCATCTTCGGTGTCGGGCATCTCGGAATAAATCCTAAGAAGCGGCTCCGTACCTGAAAATCTCGCTATTATCCAGCCGCCGTTTTTAAAGTAAACCTTGCTGCCGTCAAGATAGCTTACCTTATCCACATCAAAGGAAAATTCCGGAAGCTCCTTTTTGATGAGAAGTCTGTCCATGATCTCTTCCTTCTTCTCCTGAGTGAAGTGGTAGTCATTCTCTTCCATTGCGATCTTTCCATATTTTTCCTCAAGGTCCTCTATGATCTCTGACATCTTCTTACCGGTAACCGCGATCATTTCAACAAGAAGCATTGCGGCATACACACCGTCTTTTCCCTTGATATGTCCGCGTACGGTAAGACCTCCCGATGACTCTCCGCCGATAACGGCATCCGTCTCATTCATCTTGGCCGATATATGCTTAAATCCAACGGGAACCTCGTAGCACTTTTCGCCGTATTCTTCAGCCATTCTGTCAAGGACGTGCGTTGTGCAGACATTTCTTACAACAGGACCCTTCCAGCCTTTGAACTCTTCGAGATAATAATACAAAAGAGCCATTATCTCATTGGGGTGAAGGAATCTGCCCTTATCGTCGATGACACCGATCCTGTCGGCGTCTCCATCGGTTGCGATTCCTATGTCGTAGTGTCCGTCCACAACAACGTTCTGAAGCTGATGAAGCGTAGCTGCGGTAGGAGCGGGAAGCTTCCCTCCAAAAAGAGTATCGTGTCTGTCGTGAATAGTCTCAACTTCGCACCTTGCTGTCTGAAGAGTTATTCGAAGAGACGTCTCACTTACGCCGTACATAGGATCGAGAACTACTCGAAGGCTCTTTTCCTTGATGGCATCCATATCTATTCTTGATATTATGCTGTCGATGTATTCGTTAAGAGGATAGATCTCGTTAATAAGCCCCGCCTCTTTGACTTCATCGTATTCCATATATTCAACGGGGTCGCCTGTCTCGACTTTCTTGATATACTCCTCTATCTGTGCTGTCTGGATCTCATCAGCATCCCTTCCGCCTGCGGTAAATACTTTTATACCGTTATAAAGAGCGGGATTGTGGCTGGCGGTCACCATCATTCCGTATGAAAGCTCATGCTTCATAACATAGAACATAACTACGGGTGTGGGAACAGACTTGTTTATGAGATATGCCTTTATTCCCTCCTTTGCAAAAACTCGTGCTGACCACTGCATAGCTTCTTTTGAAAGGAATCTCCTGTCGTATCCTATTACTATTCCTTTTGATGCAACGCCTTCGTCTTTCATCTTGGTTGCAAGGGCTTTAGCAAGAAGCTCTATGTTACTTCTTATGAACTCATCACCTATGATGGCTCTCCATCCGCCTGTACCGAATTTGATCATTTTATCATCCTCCTCATAATTAACCCATTACAACTTTGACGTTGTGGTCGGTGCCCGCTTCGCAAGCCGGTATCTTATCCACTTCTTCGCCGTCAAATATGATCTTTTTAACTCCCTTTTGAACGTGGTCGGGATTTGTTATCTCAATCGAGTATTTTGCGCCGCGCCAGATCCTTTCAACCTTAAAGCCTGCCCAGATATCGGGTATGCAAGGATCTATCACAAGCTCATCATACGAAGGTCTGATTCCCAGAATATATCTTGTTGCCGAGAAATATGACCATCCGCCGGAACCTGTCATAAACGGATGTCTCGCTCTTCCGAACTGTTTATGTGAAGGTCCCATGATGAACTGGCAATATGAGTACGGCTCGGCTTCTCTTGTCTCTATCTTGTCGTTCTGATAATAAGGACAGAGCGCATCATAAAATTTCATTGCGGTATTTCCGTTTCCGAGAACACACTCTGCTGCCCAAGCCCAAGGATTGGGATGAGAAAATACCGATGAGTTTTCTTTAAGTCCCGGGAACACCTTGGTTATAAATCCGATAGAAGGATCTATCTTGGTATACGGAGGTGTGTTGAGCAGGATTCCCCACTCGGTAAAAAGATATTTATCAACAGCTTCCATTGCCTTCAAAGCCTTGGCTCCCGTTGCTGCTCCGGAAAGTACAGCCCAAGCGTTGGACTCAAGGTGTACTCTTCCTTCTTCGTCCTTGGAGGTTCCGATCTTCTTACCGTTCTTGGTTATACCTCTTATAAACCACTCTTCGTCCCAGAGGACTTCGTCACTTAATACCTTAAGCTTATCGGCAACTTTGCCGTAGTGCTCTGCATCTTCGCTTTTTCCGAGTTTATTCGCAAGCTCTATGAAATGAGTAAGTGCCCAGTGATGAAGGAAGCTTACCATTGCACTCTCTCCGCCGCCAAGGTTAAGACAGTCGTTCCAGTCTGCTCTGAGTCCCTTGCACACGCCGTTTTGGCCGACTTCTCTTTCGGAAAAATCAAGGATCTTTTTCATGTGCTCATAGACTGTTCCCTCGGGGCCGTCCGCGTACGGAAGTACCATGTCGGCAAATCCGAGATCTCCCGTCTCTTTTATGTACTCTGTAATAGCGGGAACAAGCCAGAGCGCGTCATCTGCGCAGGCATCTTCCTTGGAGTGAACTCTGTCGCTTGCAGATACCGGAATAACAGTCGGTGACTTAAAGCCATCGGATTCGGGTTCTTCTTCAAACCATACGGGATCGAAAAGATGCAGGCCGTAGCCTTCGGAAACAAGGCCGTTTAAGAGCTGCATTATTCTCTCTTTACACTTCTCGGGATTGGAATGCGGTATCGTCATAGCATCCTGAGCCGTATCTCTGTAGCCGAGTCCCGTTCTTCCTCCAAGCTCTATGAAGGAAGCAAATCTTGAGAACATAACGTTGATTTCGGACTGATACAAAGTCCATGTATTAATCATTGTGTTCATGCCTTCGCTGGGAGTATCGATAACAAGCTTGGATATTTTCTTATCCCAATACTCTGCGAGCTCTTCGTAGGCTCTGTCTACATTGGCAAGATCGCTGTATTTTTCTTTTACTCTTTTTCCTTCGCTTCTGTCGCCTTCTCCGAGCATGAAGATAAATCTTACTTCTTCACCGGGATTAAGGCTAAAGTTCTTTTGAAGACTTCCGCAGTGATTTCCGCCCTTTTGCTCCGAAGATGAACATTTGCCGGTCTCGACTGCCACGGGATTGTCTTCTGTGTGATACATTCCGAGGAAAACATCTCTTTCGCAATCATATCCGTCGGGATCGAAGTTTGAAGCAAAGTACTGGAATCCGTCAGGCTCATAATGAAGATCTTCTTCTATTATTCCGTCTTCATATGAAGCTCCCGCGCAGTACAAACTCATCTGGAAATTCTGATTATCAATTGCTATTGAATGGAATGAGAATTCAAGATATGAAAATATAGAAAGGTTTCTGACCTTATTCTCTGTGTTTTTTACCCTGACATCCCATAAAAGAACGTTCTCGGATAACGGAACGCTCATCTTCTGAGAACACTTAAGGCCGTCATATTCACACTCGTAAACGGTGTATGATAAGCCGTGTCTGCAGGTATATTTAGCTTTATCAAGCGCCTTTGCTACAGGCTGCCATGAAATTGTGAAATAGTCGGAAGAATCGGCATCCCTAAGATATACATAATATCCCGGTCTGTCCATCGGAATGCTGTTTCCGTGAAATCTACTGATTCTGTGATACTCGGGGCTATCGTAGAATGAATAGCCGCCGGCCGTATGATTTATGACTGTGGCAAATTTCTCGACGCCGAGATAATTTGTCCAGGATGTCGGCAGGTCAATCCTGTCGATCACATATTCTTTATTATCGTTGTCAAAATAGCCATACTTCATGCCATGGACCTCCCATATAATCTCTTATATGAATTATTCTAGTCTCATGGCATTTAATTATGAATGTATGTACTTGTTATTTTATGCTTATTTTTGGTAAGACTTATTCACAGCATAAGTTGTGAAACAAGGAACTGATAAATCTCCTGATTCTTTTCCTGCCAGTTGTTGCAGATACTCTGTGCGATCTCTTCCGTTGGAACAGGGAAGTTCAGCTCGACTATGTCTTGACCATTCTCTCTGGCAACGAGGTGAGCTGTGTATTCGTTGTCGCCTGTTTTCCTGTAATCCGCAAGTATCGAAGCTTCGTTTCTAAGCTTCATACTGTTGGCTCGAAGATACTCATCTATCTGCTGCCTGATCGAAGGATTGATCCTGTTTCCGAAGAACTTAAGTGTCTCATCACCTTCCGATGTGATCTCAAGGAAGGTTCTGTTTGCTACCGTCTTTTCTATAATGAGCTTTGACACCGCAAGCTCGGAAAAGACCTCTTGCAGTGTCAGAAATGTAGTGTATTCGTTCTCTAAGATAAAATCGTATATCTGTGCCTTGCTAAGCGGTACTTCACATCGCTTTAGCATGTACAGAACGATCATCTTATATAAAGTAAGATACTGTGAACTCACAGTGATGCCTCCAAATTAAATATGTGCCTTAACTGCTGCCGAAATAACATCCGCAACTCTGGGATCGAATGCTGCAGGGAGAATGTTTACATCAGAGAGTTCATCTTCCGCAACAAGACCTGCAAGAGCCTCTGCTGCCGCAAGCTTCATCTCCTCTGTTATCTGCTTAGCTCCGCCTTCGAGCGCTCCGCGGAAGATTCCGGGGAATACAAGAACGTTATTTACCTGGTTGGGAAAATCACTTCTTCCTGTTCCGATAACTCTGATTCCGGCTTCCTTGGCAAGGTCGGGCATGATCTCGGGAACGGGATTGGCCATGGCGAACATGATAGCATCCTTGTTCATTCCCTGAGCCATCTCTTTGGTCACGATACCGGGTGCGGAAACGCCGACAAATACGTCAGCTCCCTTAAGTGCATCCGCAAGGCTTCCCGTCTGCTGATCGGGATTGGTCACATCCATCATCTTCTCCTGCATCCAGTTAAGATCTGCGGATTTCTTATGAAGGATACCTGATTTATCACACATTGTAACGTTCTTAAAGCCGTAGCGAAGAAGGAGCTTAGTGATCGCTATTCCTGCGCTTCCCGCGCCGTTTACAACAACCTTACAATCTTCCTTTTTCTTTCCGACTACCTTAAGGCCGTTGATGATACCCGCAAGAACAACAATCGCAGTTCCGTGCTGATCGTCATGGAATACGGGAATGTCGAGTTTTTCTTTAAGTCTTTCTTCTATTTCAAAGCATCTCGGTGCAGAAATATCCTCAAGATTGATTCCGCCAAAGCCGGGAGCAAGGTATGTAACTGCCTTGATGATTTCCTCAGTATCCTGTGTGTCGAGGCAGATCGGAACAGCATTAACTCCGCCGAATTCCTTAAAGAGAACCGCCTTTCCTTCCATAACGGGCATTGCTGCGTAAGGACCAATGTTTCCGAGTCCCAAAACCGCACTTCCATCTGATACTACAGCGATGGTATTGGACTTTATCGTATATTTGTAAGCAAGGCTCTTATCCTCTGCGATAAGCTTGCAAGGCTCAGCAACACCGGGTGTGTACGCTATTGCAAGATCCTCTTTTGAATTAACTTTTGCTTTGGATAATATCTCAAGCTTTCCATTCCATTCTTCATGCATCTTAAGTGCTTTTTCTGCGTTGTTCATAATGTCTTCTCCTCTAGAACGTTTTTCCTACTATATCATAAGCGAATGCCACTACCTCGTTTCGCTTATCGGTATCTATGTATTTGAATACATTGTAGATCATCTTGTGTCCACCTCCGGTATTCTCAAGTCCGAGGGCAAGTCCGAGAGCCGCGATCTCATCGCCGGCATCCACCTGTCTGGAGAGCATGAGCGCATCTATATGACCGTTCTGCACCATCTTGGTGTAGGCATAAGCAAAAGCAGCTGCCTGAACGGCTTCTCCGGAAGTCGAAGAATATCCGACCTCACTTAAGATAATTGACCTTACTCTTCCCTGTGTATCAAGCATATGCTCTTTTTGCATATATCCGGTAAGGACATCAATGTTCTCCATTGTGATACAAGGAGTACTCTCTGTGTGATTAACATGCTTGGACGGATTCCAGAACGCCGTATTTCCGTTGGGGAAAGAGTACGGATGTGCCGCAAGTCCCCAATCGATATTGCCGTGAGCCGATATTGAATCGGCAAAGATATCGATAACGTCCTTGGCATCATAATCGCCCGTCTTCTCAGTATTATATGTCCATCTCTGATCTATAGGTATGTAAACCTTGGCGCCCGCATTCTGACTCTTTATCGCATTGTAAAAGACTCTGAACGCCCTTGTATATGCAGCGGTATAAGTTCCAACGTCTACGTGCTGCATGAAATTATACTCTTTTCTGGCATTGACCTCGTTGGCAATTATCCACATGCTGACATTGCCGTGTCCCGAGCCGGAATATCTGCCCGCCAAAAAGCTTCCGATCGCCGCACATGCCTTAACGCCTCTTTCGTCGGATGCATTAAACATGTAATACGGAGCGGTCGATCCGCTTCGTGCACTCGGATGTGTTATCTCAGGGAAAGCAGCGGTGCTGGCATCATTAAGTATGATCGCAGCGATGTCTATTCCCATGCTGTTGAGCTTCCTGAACAGATCGTCGTAATTGTTCATGACCTGAGCATTAAAATGATAGGTAACACCGCCATAGGAATACTCAATTCCGCCTGATGTGGTAAGGATATGCGAAAGCGGTATATTGTACGAACAATAATTGACACCCAGATCCGCAAGCTCCGAAAGTCTGAGCGGATACGGAAGTATTCCTTTTATTGAATTGTGTGACATTCCGCCATAGTTACCTCCCGCACATGCTCCGGGATTGGTAATATACTTGGGATGGCTGATGCTGACAAATTCTCCGTCCTTCTTAACAGCAACTCTGAATTTTGAAAAGAGTCTTGAATCGGCCGCTCCCTTTTTAAGGTCTATGGAAAAAGATGTATCGTCACCCTTATATATCTTGGAAATAGGCTCAAGCTCCGCCGAGAACTCATCATCATATGTCGGCTGCTCAAAAAGATAGTAGTATTTGTCGTCGCTCCTTGGAATTCCTTCCGAAGTAACGGCAATCTCAACCTTACCGCCCTCTACGATAGTACAGCTACCGATATTTGCAAACTCCGCAGTATTCTCGGGAGTCATATCAACTGTAGCGGGTCTCTCGGAAAGCGCTCTGGAAACAGACTTACCTCCCTCCACAATATCTTTTAATATTGATGGATTGACATATTCAACCTGTCTGGTCTCATGCTCCTCCAATGAAGCCTCCAATATGGGCTCATCTGCAAGACCGTCTTCCGATCTCTTCATTCTTACGACAAGCGTGGCGATCATAACCACCACAAAAACAAGCGCAGCTAGTGCAGCTAAACCTGTCAGGATTACCAATCTTCTATTCCGGCGGGCTCTTTTCCCTGTACGCAATCTGCGCTTTTTTCTTTTCATGGATCTGTTACTTTCCTTGTCCTTTTAATTTTTTCATATGTTCTTTTATCTTGTTCTCATATCCATTCCCCGAAGGATTGTAGAATTCCTTGCCGTTAAGCTCATAGGGAAGATATTGCTGTTTGACATAGTTGCCAGGATAATCATGTGCGTATTTGTATCCGATGCCGTGTCCGAGCTTGGCTGCGGACTTGTAATGAGCATCCTGAAGGTGTGGAGGTATCGGAAGATTACCTGTATCCCGTACTGCCTCCAATGCTTCATCTATCGCCATGATCGCAGCATTGCTCTTTGGTGCCGTAGCAATATAGCTCGCTGCCTGCGCCAGTGTAATGCGCGCCTCGGGCATACCAAGCCTCTCAACTGCAAGCGAAGCCGCTACCGCAACCTGTAGTGCCTGCGGATCGGCGTTTCCGACATCCTCGGAAGCACAGACCATCATACGTCTTACGATAAACTTGGGATCCTCTCCCGCGTTAAGCATTCTTGCAAGATAGTAAACAGCAGCATCCGGGTCGGAACCTCTCATGCTCTTTATGAATGCAGAGATCGTATCGTAGTGGTTGTCGCCGTCTTTGTCATATCTGGCAACCTTTTTCTGAATGCATTCTTCCGCAACTTCTTTGGTTATATGTATAAGACCGTCCTCGCTGCGCTCGGTGGTCATAATACCAAGTTCTATGGCATTAAGCGCATGTCTTGCATCTCCGTCTGCAAGATCCGCCAAAAAATCTGCCGCGTCTGGCTCAAGAACTGCCTTGTAGCTACCCATTCCGCGCTCTGTATCGGTTACTGCCCTGTTAAGCAATGTCTTGATATCATCTGCCGTGAGCGGTTTGAGCTCAAAGATAACAGATCTTGATATCAGAGCCCCGTTCACCTCAAAATAAGGGTTCTCGGTTGTAGCACCTATAAGTATCACGGTGCCGTCTTCAACGAAAGGAAGGAGATAATCCTGTTGCCCCTTGTTGAATCTGTGTATCTCGTCTATGAAGAGTATGGTCTTCTTTCCATACATGCCAAGGTTGTCCTTGGCCTTTTTTACCACCTCTTCCATGTCTTTCTTGCCTGCTATGGTGGCATTTATCTGGGTAAATTCCGCCTTGGTCGTATTAGCGATGACCTTGGCGAGAGTGGTCTTTCCCGTTCCTGGAGGACCGTAAAGAATTATGGAACTAAGTTTATCTGCAGAAATAGCTCGATAAAGAAGCTTGTCTTTGGCAATAATGTGCTGCTGTCCCACGACTTCGTCAAGGGTTCTGGGGCGCATTCTTGCGGCAAGCGGAGACTCTTTTTCCATGTTGTTTTCGCGCATATATTCAAACAAATCCATAACGCTATAATTCTACTATTTTTAAAGGGAAAATGGAAGCAAAAACTAAGGGACAAAATGACGGTTCAATCAAGAAAATAATGAACTGCCATTCCGTCCCTGTTTGACTTGTTTCTTAGCGTGAAACCTCGATATTGTCTGAGGTTATCGTAAATATGATTTTATCATCTCTTGTGTAGTAGATCTTGACGCCTTTATTCTCAAGCGCCTCAACGACCTGCGGTGCGGCAGGCTCGCTCTTACTTGACGTGATAACGGCGTATTCGGGATTAATATAATTAACAAATGTCTCAAAATCCGCCTTTTCTCTGCCGTGATGAGGAACCTTTAAAATATCGCTCTCAAGTCCGGGCGTATTAACAAGCTCTGCGATACGCTCATCAAGCGCATCTCCGGTAAAAAGCATCGATTTGTTACCGTTTACGACTCTCATCGCAAGTGATGAATTGTTGCTTACATCTTCTACATAAGATTTAGATTTGGGCGGATAGATCGTGAACGTAACTCCGTCCGCTTCAAATGTGGTTTCTTCGGTAACTACGGTCTCTACCAGATTCTTTCTCTTAAGAGCCGCATAATACTCAGCCATCTCTTCGGAGTTCTTGGATCTGTAGGTAGTATAGACCGTTCCGATATCGAAATTGTCGATAACTCTGTCGGCTCCGCCGACGTGATCCTTGTCGTAGTGAGAGATTATGATGGCGTCTACTTTTTCAACGCCGTGCTCTTTCAGGATCTCGACAAGCTTTTTGCCTTTTCTGTTCATACCTGTGTCCATTACAAAGGTATGGTTCTCGGTCTCCAGAATAAACGCATCTTCTGCGGATGTCTTAAGCGCCGTCACTGAAAGTGTGCCGGGATCTATCTTGAAATTCTCATCAACTTCGTATACTTTTTCATTTTTGGTACTGCCCGGTTCGAAAGCACATGCACCAAGGCACATAGTAAGAAGTAAACTCGCTGCTAAAAATGTCTTTTTCATCCTATATTCCCACTTTCTTGGTAAGCATATTAAGAACTCTTTTCTTATCCGTAGACCACTTGGGCTCAACCAGTAAACTTCTGGGCCCGTCGCCCGTCATACGATGTACGACCGTCTCTTTAGGTAAAAGAGCTATACAAGCCGATACAAAATCAGTATACTCCTCCATTGACATGAACGCATACTTATTTTTGTCATCAAACCGGGTTTTTTTGTAATCTTCATACATCTCAGTCCCTTTTAAAAGTTGAAGATTCTGTATCTTAATGCCATCAAGAACGGGCTGCAGATCAGAAAGATATTTTATCGTTTCAAGCATATCTTCCTTGGTCTCTCCGGGAAGCCCTATTATGACATGAACAATGACCTCAATTCCCGCATTCTTAAGCCTTTTATACGCATCCTCAAACACATCCAGAGTATAGCCTCTGTGAATTTCGAGTGCGGTCTTTTCATGAATGGTCTGAAGTCCCAGTTCTATCCATACGGGCTTTATCTTTTTAAGCTCCTTAAGCATCTCTATAACTTCAGGACCGACACAGTCAGGTCTTGTTCCGATAGACAAGATCTTTATGTCATCGCGCATTGCTGCTTTTGTATACAGCTCTTTTAACCTGTTTATATCACCGTAGGTATTGGTATATGACTGGAAGTAAGCGATAAAGCTCTTTGCGTCCGTCTTCCCGGCGATGCGCTTCTTGGCTTCTTCTATCTGCTCTTCAATCGGAGCCACTTCCGCCGCAAACTCTCCGCTTCCGCCCTCTGAGCAAAATGTACATCCGCCCGTAAGCCTCTTTCCATCGGGCATAACAATAGAACCGTCTCTGTTTGGGCAGGTACAGCCCGACTGCAAAGACAACCTGTATATCTTTTCTCCGTATAATTCTTTTAAGTATGTGGAAAGACGTCGCGCCATCTTTTCTCCTTACGGTTCAAATATCGGGAACTACACCGCCTCCGGAAACACTTATCTACGGTTGCCCAACGATATTCCTTACCCATACTCCGCTCTTTACAAGTATAAAACCAACCGCGCATTTTCCTATTTCAACAAGTGAAACGATAAGAAATACGTTGACTACGGGAATTGTCGTATATTTGCTTATAAGAAAAGCCGTGGGTACGGTTATGATCCAGGCATAGCAACTGTCAAACAAAAAGGTGATAGCAGTCTTTCCTCCCGATCTCATCGTGAAATACGATACGTTTGCATAGGCATGAATAGGCATGCAAAGCGCAACCACCCAGATGCATCTTGTCGCAAGATACTTTATATCAGGTTCCACATTGTAAACCTGCGGTATAAAAGGCGCCGCGATCGCAAGCAAAGAGCCCATGATAAGCGTACTTAAAATGCTTAAGAAAGCCATCCTGAAAGCAGTTCTTCTCGCAGATACAAGTTTTCCCGCTCCAAGCTCCTGTCCAACCATAATTCCCGCTGAATTTCCTATTGATAAAAAGACCTCGTTAAAGATCTGAGCAATCGTCCCGCTGATGTTCATCGCTGCAATTATCGAGATGCCGCGAAGTGAATATGCTCCAAGGAGCGCTGCCTGTGCAAGACTCCACAAAAATTCGTTACCCAAAAGAGGAAGTGACCTTGACATTATCGGCCAGATAAGTGCTTTGGGAATAACAAAATTCCTGTACAAGCCCCTAAAGAATCCATATCTTCCGTTTGGCTTGTGCGCGCCTGTTACAACTATCATAAGTTCGGTAAATCTCGATATTACCGTTGCAATGGCTGCTCCGAGAACCCCAAGTTTCGGGAATCCCAAAAGTCCGAAAATAAGCAGCAGGTTAAATACAAAGTTGACACCCATTGCTATCATACTCGCGACCATGGGAAGAGTAGTCTTTCCCGACTCTCTCATGGCGCTTGCATAAACCTGCGTAAAGCTAAACGGTATGAGTCCGATCAGCATGATATTAAGATACGATATGCCAAAGCCCAGCGTCTGCGTTCTAACCGCGGCTTCCGTACCTTCTGCTATATACAAAGATATCAGATAGCTTGATGTATTGAATAAAAAAATAACTGCCACGGTACATATCGCAGCAGCTGTAAGAAGTTTGAATCTGATGGAATATCTAACTCCATCCATATCTCCTTTGCCGAAGAACTGCGTACTGAATATTCCCGCTCCCGAAAGCGATCCCCATATGCACAGATAAAAGATAAAGAGTATCTGGTTTACGATCGCGACAGCTGACATGGGTATTGTGCCGACCTGTCCCACCATAACGTTATCGAGTAGTCCAACGATATTCGAAAGTGTATTCTGAACTATCATGGGAATGGCGACCATGGCAACCTTGCCGTAAAACCCCCGTTCACCAATAAGACACTCTTTGAGTGATAATCTGTATTTAATAGCTTCTTCTCTGTTTGCCGTCTCAAATGTTTTCATAAGCCTAAATCTCCGTACAAAAATCCCGGCAATTAAATTGCCGGGTTATGGGTAATTTCTACTATTATATTATCCAAATGTTATTAAATGCAAGATTAATATGCGCCTTCAGACTCGAAAACTACGGGAATCGTCTTTAAGATAAGTTTGATATCGGTTACAACACCCATATCCTTGATATATTTAAGATCAAGCTCAACCCACTCATCCCACTTGATGTTGGCTCTTCCGCCAACCTGCCAATAGCAGGTAAGACCTGGCTTTACAACAAGTCTTTGCTTCTCGTAAGCATTGCATGCTTCCATCTGATCCACAAGAATGGGTCTTGGACCGACGATACTCATATCGCCCTTGATGATGTTGATAAGCTGCGGAAGCTCGTCTATTGAATATTTGCGAATAAAACGTCCCACGTGAGTTACTCTCGGGTCGTCTTTTATCTTAAATGCATGTCCCGTCTGCTCGTTGCGTTCCTGCATGCGCTGGAACTGTGCCTCGGCATTTCTGTACATGCTGCGGAATTTATAAATCTTGAATGGCTTCATATTCTTGCCCGCGCGAAGCTGCGTGAAAAATATAGGTCCACCGTCTTCCATAAGTATTGCCAGCGCCGTAAGAACGAAAATCGGTGAAAGTAATATAAGCGCTACCCCCGATGCAACAATATCAAAGCAGCGTT
This sequence comes from Butyrivibrio sp. X503, assembly GCF_003625475.1. Classification (GTDB taxonomy): domain Bacteria; phylum Bacillota; class Clostridia; order Lachnospirales; family Lachnospiraceae; genus Butyrivibrio. Next base: position 174,783 of record NZ_RAIQ01000001.1, read on the forward strand.
TAAACCACTTGTAGATGTTTGCCTTGTGATCATAGATTTCCTGATAGATCAGCTCTATGATCTTGTTCTCTGACTGATCAATGACTGCCTGCTCTCTTTTCGCAATCACCATATCACATATCTCCTCATCATACCGATATCACTGTTTGAATATTAAAACCACACATATTAATTGAAATATCGATAAAAAATAACTACTGATATATTCACTATACCAAAAATAAACGGCTTGCGCCACTCTACAAAAATTATATCGGCAGAAAAGGTGATATTCTTAAGACTCCTCCCCGTTTTCTTTTTCACGGTTGTGCTTACGAACGCATAGTACCGTCACTATTGTTCCCACTACAAAGGCCACGATCGCAGTAAGCACGTATCCTCCCGCTTCTTCATAAAGGAGACTCGAACCGCTGTATAAATTTGTAGTTGTTCCGAATTGTCCGACTCCCAGATGCTGAATTATGATAAAAAGACATGCAAATAACGCAGTGCTGACCACCCCCATGGTATTGATCATCCTGCTCTGTCTCTTTTTCCTAAGATCTTTCATGCGTCTGTGAAGTTCTGATAGTCTCTCTTCACCTGTCATCAAAATTAAAAAACCTCCTTTTAAAGCGTGCAATTATCCCTTTCACTTATATAGTGTCAAAAAATTGCAAAACTCCTAAGGAGATTTTGAAAAAAATTTATTTTTTTATTATTTTAGTCCGATTTTCTTCTGAGAAAGCACAAAAACAATGATTATAAGTACCATCGGAACAGCACTTGCTATCCAAAGGCTGATGCCTCCCGCACTGACCATGATATTGAAAATAGCATGGAATGTTATCGTAAAACACAGAACGGCAAAGGTTCCCGTTATTCTTATCCAAGCTCTGTCCCAAAGAGAGAAAAGACCTATCGCTGTTGCCGTACCGCACAAAACATGCATCGCTCCCGTGCCAAAGCCTCTGATCATAAGGCTAAAGAGATCCGAAGTTCCGTAAGAAGTAAGGAAACAGACATTTTCAAATGTTGCAAACCCAACGGATACCAGGAGTATTCCGTTTATAGAATCCTCTTTTCCCGCTTCAAATATGATTATATAAAAAAGAATCGGCAAGAACTTGATACATTCTTCAACAGCCGGTGCCACGGCGTGAGAAGCGGTCGCAAGGTCTATCTCAAAAATCGCAGCAAAAAAACTGCTGACATATGCCGACAAAAGGCAACATATCATACCTGCAAGAAGAAATGTAAGCGCTCTGCGCCAGCTTCTCTTAAGACAAAGAATAGCCAGAAAAAGCGGTGCTGCCAGACAGATGAAAGTGTTCTCCATGTATGTCATTTTGCCACCTCCCTCTTTTTAACGATCAAAAATACGAGGAAAATGACCGCCAGAAACATGTTAAACCAATAGTACGGATTGTACCATGTACTGTCATGTCTGAAAAAAGATGATGTCCAGGAACCGTATTCTCCCAGGCAGTTCAAAAGAACTACAATACTGATGTTCCGGATATATCTGTCGTTAAAGAAAAGGAGATTCCGGATAGAATTAAACATAAGAATCCCTGTAAGTATCGCATAAACAGTATTACTTACGTATTTTCCATATTGCATGTACAAAAGAGCCATCCCGATAACAAAAGGAATGGTAAGAAGCGGAATAAATCGCTTTATTCCGGTGTTTGGAACTTTGGAAGCAAAATCTTTTCCCAGATGCTTCTCGCATTCCATAAAAAGGAAAAGACTAAGAAAGATATACGAAGCATTCCAGCTAAGATCAGAAACAACAGCAATGTTCGGAGTTGCTCCGTAATAGAATGCAACTGCCTGCCAATAAAGATTGCCAAGCAGATAGCTCACATAAAAAAGATGCAACAGAACCCAGGATTTTTCCCTGGTCTTAAATATGAAGTAGATCGAGATCGCCATGCAAATAAGCAATGAAACTATCTGAATAGCAGTATCAATAACATCGACCATCAGCTCACTCTTCTTTCATTCTTTTTCTGATAAATACGCAAAAAAGTGTAAACGATATTCCCAGACACAGAGAGATAAGTGCAACCATGATGTATCCAAGTGCTCCGTTCTCGGCAAAGATGCTTCCGGCCATGCTTCCCGGTACACCCGCCGCGGTGGTCTTGGGAAGGCGTGCGATCATAACAGCCGATGTGATCGCAAGAAACAAGCTTGCTGCAAAGGCTACAGCTGTCTGTATCGCGATTACTTTTTGCGCTTTCTTTTTTTCAAGCACAGCCATTTTGCGGTGCAGTTCCTTTACTCTTTCCTCATATCTCATATCGTGTTATTCCTTCTCTTTCGAGCTCTTTCCTAAGTGTCTTTTTACCGTTCGAAAGAAGATTGTCTATTTTCTTCTTGCTGCATGCCATTATCTGTGCAGCCTGATCGTAACTTAGATCCATAGCATATTTAAGCCACAATGCTTCTCTGTACTGCGTGGGAATAAGATTAAGGCACTTGTGAAGCGAACTGATATTTTCGTCGATAACCGTCTTTTTCTCCGGAGAAGCCTCTTCCGAGATGATATCGTCGGGAAGGCTGAACTCGCTTTGCTTAAGCTTTTTCCTCCAGAGGCGACACGCCTTGTGTCTGGCGGTCTTAAATAAATACGCCTTAAAACAGCCCGCGCCGATCTTGGGCTTACGAACAAGAATCGCTGCGAACGAATCAAGCATCAGATCCTCGGCGTCATGGTAATCACCGATAAAATAAAAAAGGTAGGACGTAAGAGCGTCTCCATAGCGAAGCATAAGCTTATCGCCCGCTTCCTGTTTACCTTTCAGATAATCGTTATACAGTTCATCGTCACTTGGAAGTGTCTTATTATCAGGATTCATACCCAAAATCTCTCAAGATAATCTTAATAATATAACTATTTACCATAATGATATCATCCATATTTCGGTATGAAAAGAATTTTATGTTATCCGAAAAAAATCTCGGTATTTCTAATATTTCACCAACTTGCAGGACAAAAGAAATTTCTCGCCAATGTCTCCAAAAGCTCCACTAATTCTCCCGGAGCATTCGCGATAATTAAGAACACGGGCTCTTATAACCCATGCAAAACGAAAGGAGTTTCATGCACAAAATCTGATTCAAAAAAATAAAGCCAAATCTATATATCTAGGAGATTCCATGCAAGTTGGTGTTTGGAAAAATTGCTCTGAAAACGAGCAATGCAGAACGAATGTCCTGCGTGACGTGATGATGTGTAAAAACAGGTTGTCTTGTTCACGTTTCCGATGGGCATAGATTATCACCGTAAAAATACGATGTAAATAGGCTTGGACCAAACTTAAGGAAATCTACCGCAAATCTTAAGAAAGTCATAAGAAGTTTACTTAATTCCGCTTCTTGGTTATCTAAATTCTCAGAAATGATATTCAGATAAATCTCCTATTACATAAAAATCCCGGGACCTCCAAATGCGAAAGCCCCGGAATAAAAATGCAGATTATTCAAGTGATCCTATATCAGCCCTTCATGAATCCGATCTCGCTGATAAGGGGAACATCCATAGCCTTTCCGCCAATAACGTTTACAAAGGCAATGATCCTTATTACTATCAAGGCAAGGAAGCAAGCGCCTGATATGAACCATCCGAGGAAAGGAATGATAAGCGGAATAAGAACGATAACGCTGCAAATCTCGATCTTAACAGCCTGCTTAGCGTGGAATCTTGTAAAAGGTGAGTTGTTAATAAGAAGAGCAACTATGATTCCGAGAATTCCGAAAAGGTAAGCAAAAGCAGCAAAGAACTTATTATCTGCGATATCTCTTGCATCAAATTCTTTAGTGTGATCATTGGGATTGAAAGTCTGATACTGCTGATATCCGTTAAACTGAGGTGCTACGGCGGGCTGCATCTGTGTAGGTACAGGGCCGTTCTGTGGTGCACCCTGAGGATTAGGGTTGTTTACAGGCTGTGCCTGCTGTGCTCCCGCGTTGTTCTGTTCAAGATTAAAGCCGCAGCTCTCACAAAATTTAGCTTCATCGACTGTTTGTGCGCCGCAATTAGGACATGTTTTCATGGTGTGTACCCCCTAGTACTAATTATTATTTTTATTTATACATTTTACATTCACAGTACGGTATTTTCAATATATTTGCTAGTGTTCCTTACATAATGCATAATAGTAAATACCATCTTATTTTTATGGAAGGAACTATTATAATGCACAACCTGACAATGGGCATACTTGCCCACGTAGATGCCGGTAAGACAACACTCTCCGAAGCAATCCTGTTCTTATCCGGCGCCATACGAAAAGCAGGAAGAGTCGACCACAAGGATACTTTTCTTGACACATATGAACTTGAAAGAGCCCGCGGGATCACAATTTTCTCCAAGCAGGCTGTTTTTGAATATAACGATACCAGATTCGATCTTCTCGACACTCCGGGACACACCGATTTTTCTCCCGAAATGGAGAGAACGCTTCAGGTGCTTGATGTCGCCGTTCTTATGATAAGCGGACCCGACGGGGTTACCGGACAGGTCAAGCTCCTGTACAAGCTTCTTAAGCATTACAACATCCCCACCGTCATTTTTGTAAACAAGATGGATCAGCCCCTTGCCGATAAAGAGCGCTGCCTAAACGATATCAGGGCTTCGCTGTCTTCATCCTGCATTGATCTGAGTGAAGGCTATACTGTTCCCGAGATCCAGGAAGAGCTTGCCATGTGTGACGAAGAACTTCTTTCGGATTATTTAAACGGAAAAAAGATCGAGAAAGAAGATATTTATTTATTGATAAAAAACAGGAAGTGCTTCCCTGTTCTCTTCGGCTCCGCGCTTAAAGCTGAAGGAGTAAAAGAGCTTATGGAGCTTGTTTCCGATCTGGCTCCTACGATCTGCAATGGCGAAAGCCGGGATTCATCTTCAGGTGTGACAGGTAAAGGCTCCCCGACATCCGGAACCGCTGCATTTGGTGCCAGAGTATTTAAGATCAGCCGCGATCCTTCGGGGAACAGACTGACTCACATTAAGATCACAAGCGGAAGTTTAAATGTAAGAGATGTAATAGGCGATGAAAAAGTCGACCAGATAAGGATCTACGCAGGCGATAAATATGAAGCCGTTCAAAGTGCAACTGCCGGCATGATCTGTTCCGTAACAGGACTTAAAAACACTTCTCCCGGCGCAGGTCTCGGAGTTCTTGAAGGCGATAGCGTCTGCGAAGTTCTCCAGCCCATTCTTTCGTGCGCCCTTATACTCCCCGAGGACATCAGACCGATAACAGTCTACAACGATCTCAAAAATCTCGAGGAAGAAGAACCTATGCTGCGCGTTTCATTCTCGGAAGAGACAGGATCGATCGAAGTCTGCGTAATGGGCGAAGTTCAAAAAGAAATATTAGCGCACATACTGAAATCGAGATTTAATATAGACGCCAAGTTCGGACCCGCACACATCGTATACAAAGAGACTATTGCAGGCCCGGTTGAAGGCGTCGGTCATTTCGAGCCGCTCCGTCACTACGCCGAGGTTCATCTTCTTATTGAGCCCACAGAGCCCGGAAGCGGAATCTCATTTGACAGTAATTGCAGTACCGATGAGCTTGCACTTAACTGGCAGAGACTTATTCTCACTCACCTTGCGGAAAAGAAGCATCTCGGAGTTCTCACAGGTTCAGAGCTTACGGACGTAAAGATAACTCTCATAGCCGGACGTGCTCATGAAAAGCATACAGAAGGCGGCGATTTCAGACAGGCCACTTACAGAGCCGTAAGGCAGGGACTTATGCAAGCGGATTCCGTCCTTCTCGAGCCGATTCTAGAATACAGACTTGAAGTTCCCGGAGACAGCGTTGGCCACGCACTCAGCGATATGCAACGAATGAACGGAACCGTGTCCGCGCCCGATATAGAAGGCTCTTTTTCGGTAATAACGGGAACCGTCCCCGTGGCATGTCTCGGAAATTACGCTCAGGAGCTCTCCGCTTACACACACGGAGAAGGCCGCCTTTTCACCACACTCAGCGGCTACAGCCCATGCCACAACACCGAGGAAGTTCTTGAAGAGTATAACTACTATCCCGATCTTGATACGGACAATCCGTCAGCTTCGGTATTTTGCCAACACGGGGCTGCAACGATAATCCCATGGGATGAAGTAAGAGATCATATGCACATAGATACCGGTTGGAGCAAAGAAGCGCCCGTAGGCTCTGCAACGGACCTAGTTGACAACATCGACATGGAGGCGCTTAAAAAGCTTCAGGCCAAAAGAGCGTCTATGGAAGACACACGCTCTTTTTCCGAAAAACAAAGGGACTACTTCGCTGCCGAAGATGAGCTGAAAGCCATCTTTGAAAGAACCTACGGTAAAGTAAAGCCAAGAGTCGAAGGTTCCAAAACAGAATTCAACGAAAGCTCTTTTGCAGGCCCCGATGAAAGCGTAAGGGACTACGCCGTTGAACAGGAAAAGGAGAAAAAGCACAGCAACAAAGGACAGAATTCAGACGAAGATCCGAATAAAGAATTTCTTTTGATAGACGGATACAACATAATATATGCCTCGGAAAACCTTAAAGCTCTGGCACAGACCGATCTCAAGGCTGCACGTGATTCTCTGATCGACATCCTGAACAATTTTCAGGGCTATCGCAGAGAAGAGCTGATACTTGTTTTTGACGCCTACAGAGTTCGTGGCGGTACGGAGCATGTCGAGAAGCAAGGAAACCTCACCGTCATCTATACAAAAGAAGCCGAGACTGCAGATCAATACATAGAAAAAGCGGCACATATAATCAGCAAAAAATACCGCGTAAAAGTCGCAACCTCAGACGCCATCGAGCAGATCATCGTGTTCGGATCGGGCGCCATTAGGATGTCCGCAAGAGAATTGTGGAAAGAGATCGAATTAACGAATGAGCAGATAAGAGAAAAGATAAATAAGTAATTATTCATAGTATTTTATGGGGGAATGATCTTCTAAAAAAGCTGATTCGTGGTATATGCCAAACCAAGCAATCATGCGGATGAATCATAACACTTGAAATAAAATTTCTTAAATCATATAAATATTGCGTAAAACCTATTAACTTTTTATAAAAATGAGCCGATAATTAAGAAGTAACGAATTATCTAAAAAAAGCGGGGGGTATATCTCATGAAAGAGAAGAAAAGGAATTCCGGATTTCGTGCCAGCATGTCTGCCATCTTACTTCTTATCACATTTCCACTTATAATTGCACTTATCGCAAGCATTGTTTTCAGCAATGTTCAGATGAAGAGCATTGATAAGAGTGACGAAGAGTTGTATTATGATATGCTCTATACCATCAATTCGGATCTTATTAATGCCGACAGAGATATGCATCAGGCCATGCTCTCTATCACCAGATATATTGCCAACTTTAAGTATGCCAATATGTCTACTCTTACTGGATACATGGATGATGTAAAGGTCAATATAGAGGAGACTACGCAGAGAGTTGAAGAAGCCACCTCTCTCGCACAGCAAAATACATATCTTTATAACACTATCACTGCCGAAAACGGTATGACATTTTCACAGTGCTACGACACTTTCTCAACCTATTTTGTCGCATGGCAGGAAGATTATAAGAATACTTTGGGCAGCGGAGAAGAATACAATGCAGGTTCCGGAGAGATCAAAAAGCTTTCCGATGACTTTGACGCAGCAAGATCCGCTCTCAATGATATGGTTGATATTGCAGACAGATGGGCCAAGGAAGAAAAGAACATCAATACAGCAAGTATTGCCAAGAAGATTGTTGCAAGCTCAATGATCTTAGGTGTCATCGCTGTAGTGCTTCTTATCTTTACTTTCATTATGCTCATCAATATAGTTAACAGCCTTAAGCAGATATCCAAGGCAGTTGACAGAGTTGCTTCGGGCGACTTTGTTACCAAGATTCATCCGACCAGCATTGTAAAAGACTTTAATAAGATCGGACAGGCTCTTGAAGGAATGCGTCATGAGCTCAGAAACGCCCTCGTTAAAGTTATAAATCATGCAGATACCGTCAACAGCAAGGCTGAACTTGCCAAAGATTCAATTGCAAGCTCTCAGAGAACGACAACAGACATCAGCTCTGCGGTTAACGATCTTGCATCCGGTGCTACGGCTATGGCTCAGGATGTTCAGAGTACATCCTCAATTACCATCAACATCGGTTCTTCTGTTGACAGCGTGCTTGAATCCGCCAATTCCAATCTTGAAAAAGGTCGCCTTGTATACGGTGAATCTTCCAAGGTTAAGGAACAGCTTGAGCAGATCAAGCTTCAGGATCAAAAGACAGATGAGATGGCTACCAAAGTTGCGGAGTCAGTTAACGAGACAGCCAACGTCGTTGAGCAGATCTCTACCGCAGCCGAGTCCATCATTTCAATAGCAAGCCAGACCAACCTCCTTGCTCTCAACGCTTCAATCGAGGCTGCAAGAGCAGGTGAAGCGGGAAGAGGTTTCTCTGTAGTTGCAGATAACATCAAGAATCTTGCGGGTGACACCAATAATCTCGCAGGTGAGATCACCAACATGCTCTCGACAATTACTGATTATTCCAATACAAACAAGGAACTCACAGAGAGCATCAAAGAAGCTACTACCAATGAGGCCGCAGCCCTTGAGGAAATGAGTGAATCCTTCGATCAGATGCTTCAACTCCTCAAAGAGACCGAGGAAGGCAACAAGCAGATTGCAGCTCTTGTTGAGCAGATGAACTCAGATAAGGCCAACATCCTAAGTTCTGTTGAATCTCTTTCAAGCATCTCCGAAGAGAATGCAGCTTCTACTCAGGAAACAAGCGCTTCTCTCATGGAACTTGATACAAATATGGAATCTGTTGTTGAGCAGGCTCAGGATCTCCAGAAGATCGCGGAAGAGCTCACAACCAACGTTAAATACTTCAAAGTTCAGCTTCCGGGCTAAAATTAAGGCGTCGCAGGATTTATCCCGCGGCGCCTTTTTTAATCTTCTACTTCCAGTATGCGTTTATTTCTTTGGTCTCGTAATCTTTTATTTCCACTCCGTCAAAAGAATATCCTAATGTAAAATACGCTTCGGCTCCCTTCTTGGTATCTTCACTCTGCCCCTGTGCAGCCCTGAAATTTCCAAGAGAATAATAAACAAGCATATTTCCGCCGTCAGGTCTTTCAAGCAGCTTGGTCTCCTGCATAACATGCGGATGCGAGCCTATAACTACGTCCGCACCGCCCTCTGCAAAAAGCTGCGTATACCGCTCCTGCGAAGGCGTTATCTCTTTTACATATTCATCTCCCCAGTGCACAAATACGACCACAAAATCGGCTTCTTCTCTCGCAGATTTAAGGTCTTCAATCAGCCTATTTTCATCTTCTGCAAGCTCATCGCCTTGTTCTGTGGCTTCATGCTCCTTGGGAAGATAATGCACAACATTCGGATAATCACCGGAAATATCGCCGGCATTCGTTCCGTAGGTATATGAAAGCAGCGCAATCTTTATCCCGTTACGACTGATGATCTCATACGGCCTGTATTCAGTATCACTACTACTCTGGATTCCCACGCAGGTTATCTCATTGTCCTTATAAAAAGAAGTTGTAATATCAATGCCGGTCACTCCCCTGTCCAGTACGTGATTGTTGGCACATGTAGCCACATCGAAACCTGCTTTTTTAATAGCCATTCCGACTTCTATGGGAGAACCAAAGCTTGGATATCCTCCGACCATCGACTCCTTATCGACAAGCACCGTCTCTGCGTTTAAAGCCGCAATATCGGCGCTTTGTATTTCTTTTATAAAAGGTTCGTACAAGAAATCGAAGCTTCCGTTTTTGTCATCTCTCGCATATTTATATATAGGTTCATGAATAAGGTTATCACCGAATGCCGCCACGCTGACTTCATTTTCGATATTCTTAAGTCCCCAGCCTTCCCAGGTCCAAAGCGTGCATTTTTTATCTTTGTCCTCAATAAGAAGTATTGAAGAATTCTTCTCCATGAGCTTCATACGCACGGCATCAACACCGATCTCCGACGCGCCCCATTTATGTTCCACACTTCCGTCGGGACTTAGATCATACAAAAAGATATGCTGGGAATAATCCTTTTCATCGCTCTTTACCCAGAAAGGCCTATGTTTACCGTACTTACCCTTTTTCCACAAAAGAGCGATCATCTCTTTATCGCCGTCTCTGTCTATATCCGTCACGAATACATCCTGAACCTTAAAACCGCGTTCGGATCTGAAAGCTATATCACCGTTTCTGTCTTTAACCTGCAGTTTCTTGTTCTTTAACGCGACAACTATGCCGGAATAAGCCTTATCTTTTTCATTGTCAAAAGAAATCTCTTTTTCCTTCCAGCTAACCCATGACGGGATATGATTTCGGCGGATTGAGATCACGGCAATACAAATAGCTACCACTATCCCTAAGGATAGCAGTAGCCATTTAAGTTTTTTAATTAAAGATAGCTTTTTTTCCGGTATTTTCATTCTCCATCTACTCTGTAGCTTGTAGTCCATTCAGGCTGAGTGGGGTTGTCCGAATTTTCAACCCAGTTCCAATTATCATCCATATGTCCGCCTCTAAGCCTGTCTCTCCACTCATCATCAGCAAGTCTCTCACCGGACTGTTCAAACTGATAAAATGAATAAACACTTCCGCTTCCAACGTGCAATTCTCCGTCAATCGGGAATACAACATACACATCATCGGCAAAACCGGTTCCCACTTCCAAAAAGCTTCCGTTTGGATCGGTCGCGATATCCGCGATAACAGGGCAAGGTGCCTGATTACTTTCCGAAACAGAACCTGTACCGTCATCAACCGCTTCTTTCCAGAAGTGCTCAAGATATCCGCCGTAGCTTCGAATAAACTCATATTCATCATCGGAAAGCTTCTCATTCTTAAGCTCTTTTTCAGAAATAGTCAAAAGAGTTCCTGCGATCTCGGAAAGCTTATCAAGATCCTCTTTTGCACCTTCATCAAGCATTCCGTACTTATCAAGTCCCTCCTTGGTTTTCTCGGAAAGGAACTTAAATCTGCTGTAAACAACAGGCTGAGTATCTACGAAACCTCTGTCATCAAGGACTTCCTGGTCTCCGTCTCCCATCTCTGCCATAACGGCCTTGGCATAGAGGATCGTATCGTGCTTGAGCTCTGCATAAGATCCTGCATAGGTCTCAAGATTTTTCTTGGTCCACTCCGAATTCTGCATATATGAAGGATAGCCTTCACCCTTCTCTTCAAGAAGAGGTCTGAGTGTATTGAGCCATCCGGAATACAAACTTGCATTCCAGATAGCAGGATTGTCATTGTTAAATGTCTGCTTTAAGGCTTCCACATTCTCAGTGTAGTTCTTGTAATCGGTATCGCCCTGACTTTCAAGAATCTCCATAGCCTTGTCTGAACCAAGCACAGCGGCAGTATCAAGCGTATCGGGAAGCATTCTTGTTTCTCCCGCACTGTTCTCTTCAACATTCCTGTAGATCAGTCTCTGCATGATGGCTGCATCGATCGTAAATCTCTGTCCCATGAATCTGTATGAAGGAATCACATTCTCTTCACCGTCTTCAACCGGAACCGAATTGATCGAAGGTGTATTGAGCTCTTTTACCGCGCTCATAACCTTGGCAAAGGCATCTTTATTGTCCGCAATGGCAGATACATCTGCACTTCCGTAACTGCTTTCCACTATTTGAGAAAGCTCATTATATCCGGGATCATCAGATCTTCCCGCAAAGAATGAAGTAATACTGTAGATGCCTTCCCATGTATCCTTGGCATCATTTATCGCAACGCTCTGAAGGATGGCACTGCGCACCATGTCCTCGTTATCAAAAGCATAAGCGACTCTTCCGTACCACATCATTGCTCTGAAATATTTCTCAAGCTCGGGATCACCGTCATAATATCCTCTCGGCTTGTACTGAGAATAATCCTCATTAAGTTCGGTTATCGCACATGTTTCTATTCCGGAAGCATTATTGATCTTATCAAGCTCGCCATTTACAACACTGTCAAAAGAGCTGTCGCTTATAGGAGCTGCTACGCTGTCGTCAAGGAGCTTACTTCCTATATAGAAAAACTCAACGTTTCTAAGAGCCGCCGCTTCAAACTCCGTACCCTTAAGGTCTCCGTACTGCTTTGCTGAACTCTCCAACATCTGCGAGCTGAGCTTTTTAAGCTCACCTGCAAGGTGATTTTTCTCAGTTTGCTTCATGAGATATGCAAAGTACAGATGATAGGTATGCATCAATGAATCAACCGTAATAAAATTGGGAATCTGACTGTAACGATTAGCCTCGTAAATTTCAAAAAACTCGTTGCTGCCATCCTTGACTACAAGGAAATTGTGATCCACAAGCGCCTTTCTGTTAGCAGTTACATCATTATAATCACTCTGACGCTCAGGATTGAATAAATAATCCTGATTAGCGTTTAAAACTATATTTGAAAAATCTTCCTTCACGCTGTAGCTTGGAATAGACGGTACAAGATTCTCGTCGTAGTACTTCTCTTCAGAGTCACCAAGAAGCGTAGGTCCTGCGTTAACATTGACGTTCACCGCTATGCTCTGCTCACCTTCATTTGAGCCCTGCTCTGCGTTAGTTGACGCATCGTTAGACACGGCGCTGTTTCCATTGATATCATCTACCGAGATACCGTTTGATTCGCCGATATCCTTGGCAAATGAACAGCCTGACGCCATTATCGTCAAAGCCAAAATACATGATACTATTTTCTTTTTCATTTTATTCTCCTTTTATAAACACCTTTAGTAATAATATACGTAATTTAGGTCTTTTCAGCTTAGGTTCTTAACCACACCTACAGACACATAATTATCCAATATTGCGCCAAAATCTGTCAAGTCCTCGTGCTCGGGCGAATACAGCCCATCGACCATCAGGCTGACGCCTCCGTTGGCAAATTCCTCAACAGCCTTGTATCTGTCTACATAGAACGCCTTTCTGGATACCAGTCTGTCTCTTAATATGCCCTTACATTCAGAAAGAAGGCACTGCGGAAAATTGACATTCCATATCTGCCCCGGAACATAGGGCTTATCAAAAAGCTCTTTTAATATCTCTTTAAGGTACTTATCCGTAACCTCGTGGCAGCCGTTTATTCCTTCCGAAAGCGCTATGGAAAGATATCCCTGAAATTCGCCCTCGAAGGCTGCTCCTGCCGTTGCGGAGTACTGAATGTCTGATGCTACATTGTAGCCAAAGTTGATACCGGCTAGCACAACGTCGGGCTTTTCGGGCATTATATTTAAGGTTCCGACTCTCACGCAGTCTCCCGGCGTTCCGCTGCAGGAAAAAGCGTGGATACCCTTTACGGGGAAATCTCCGAAAGGATGTACATCGATAGGATGCCTTAAAGTAATGCTGTGAGAAGCCGCGCTCCTTTGGCTTTCGGGAGCAACTATCCACACTTCTCCGAACTCTTTTGCCACTTTAGCAAGCCTTGCTATTCCATCGGATTCGATACCGTCATCATTGGTTATAAATATCTTTTTACTCATAAACTCCCCTTCTGCCTTATTATCATACCTCATTATATCATCAAAAATAAAAGAATTATGAACATTAAAAAAAGTACTTGCAGGTGATGTTAGTGTGCGCTAAAATGATTTCGCACAATTTTTTATCAGTGCATGAAGGAGTTCAAAATGAGCTTAAAAGATTTATTCTTTGGTAATGATACAGAGAACGAAAGTGAGGAGACTATTTTGGCTAACGAAGAAGTAAAGAACGAGACCGCCAACGAGGCACTCGTTACAACAGATATGATCGTAGGCGATCTTATAGTAAAGCATCCGCTTGCTGCACAGTTCCTTATGGAATGCGGAATGGGCTGCATTTACTGCCCCGCTTCTCAGATGGAAACACTTGCTGAGGCATGTGCCGTTCACGGAATTGACAGCGAAGAGATCGTAGATGCGCTCAATGATTACCTTATCGAGCACAACGCATAATACATATCTTAAAAAGCAACAAAAGAGTAGCGGGCAAGCGCTACTCTTTTTATTTTATGATCTATTCTCTTATCTAATTAAGTTCTGATACCGTCCAATAGGATTTCGATCATCGTCTCAAGCGAATCGTCATAATCTATCCCGGCTTTTGTAAGCTCCTGTGTTCCGAGGAACTTCTCTACGGTTCCTTCCAGCATAAGTTTGATAACGGTTATCGGAACTCTCCGTATCAGCCCATTATCCATAGCTTCTCTGATAAGCTTCTCCGTATCTTTCCAGTCTCTGGATATTCTGCCCATAAACCTCGCATAGATCTTGGGATGCTTTTCCTTAAGCTGATAAATAAGCCTGTAATCAAGATTTTGATACTTATCGGGAAGACATATGATAAGCTTTGAGATCTTTTCCAAAGGATCCAAGGAATCGTCAGCAATTATCTGTGCTTCTTTTTCTTTAAGTGCGGAAAAGCCGTAGTCTACGGTCTCCATAAAGAGCTCATCCTTATCCTTAAACTCCTTGTAGATAGTCTTTTTACTGATATGAAGCTCCGATGATACATCATCCATGGTAAACTTCATACCCTTCTCATTAAATTGACGAATCACCTCGTCAATTATCCTTATTCTTATGTTTTCCAATTTTTCTCCCTCTTTTTATAAGCGTTTTTTAAGACAAAAGCCTTTATCTTAGGCAAGAACTGCCTTGAGATAATCCCACACTCTGGCTGCTGACTTAATTGATAATTTTTCCTTTGTTGAATGAATGTCCTGCATATCCGGACCTATTGAAATGCAATCCAGATCGTCGATCTTCTTACTGAGTATACCGCATTCAAGACCAGCATGAATTGCTTCAAGTTTAGGCTCTTCCCCATAGAGCTTCTTGTAGATCGCAACCATATGATCACGTAACTCAGAATTCTGTCTAAACTGCCAACCGGGATAATTGCCCGCTACAGTAACTTTACATCCAAACATCTCCGCAATGTCCGTTACCTTCCTAAGAAGAGTAACCTTGGCAGAATCAATACTGCTTCTCACTGCCTGTACGGTAACTATCTCGTCCTCACGCGTAGACATGCTTCCAAGATTGAGTGACGTCTCGACAAGTCCCTTGATCGCTGCGCTCATAACCTGGACTCCGTCAGGCATCATGCCTATCATCTTAAGGAAATCCTTGGTAGCTTTATCATCCAGGCAAGCCGCTGTTTCTTTTCCTTCCTTGGTACAAGAGATCAGAAGTCCGGGATCTTTTAGCTCAAGCTCGCTCTTAATGTCATCAAAAGACTTCTTGACGCTGTCTATCACCTTATCGATATCCTTCTCATCCACCATGATAAAGCTGTCGCACTCAGGCGGAATGGCGTTGTCCGCTACGCCGCCGTTAATACTTATGATGTTAAAAGAAACACTGTCAAGCAGTTCTCTTAAGACTCTGCAGCAGATTATCGCAGCATTTCCTCTTCCTTTGTCGATCATCTCTCCGGAATGTCCTCCGAGGAGCCCCGATACGGATATTCTGCATTTAATACCGCTCTTTTCCTGCCTCTTTACAGGAAACTCAGCGCCAATTCCCGCGCCGCCTGCGCAGCTTGTAATAAACACGCCCTCTTCCTCGTTGTCGATGTTGATCATCTTCTTACTCTTCAACATGGAAAGGTCTATCACCGCGGCACCTTCCATGCCGATCTCTTCATCGGTCGTGATGACGATCTCGAGTGGCGGATGAGGAATGTCCTTGGAATCAAGAATCGCGAGAATATATGCAACCGCGATTCCGTCATCGCCGCCAAGGCTTGTTCCTTCAGCCCATACATATTCTCCGTCGGTTTTAACTCTAAGCCCTTCATTTACAAGGTCTATATCGCAATCTGCATTTTTAACCGCGACCATATCCATATGTCCCTGCAAGATAACAGGCTCTTTATCCTCATATCCCGCGCTTCCGGGCACCTTCATGATCACGTTAAGACTCTTATCCTGTATTACTTCATATCCTCTTTCTTTTGCAAAAGAAACAAGATAATCGCTTATCTTCTGAAGATTTCTGGAACCATGAGGGATATTGCAGATTTCCTCAAAAAAATGAAATACCTCTTTGGGTTCAATATTTGATAAAACAGCCATTGTATACCTCCTAAATCTCGCAAGCGCAGCTACAGCTTGCCAATCAAAAAAATAGAAGTCCTTTCATAAAGAAAAGACTTCTATATTTTATCTTAAATAAATTATTATATCAAATAGCGTCTCCGCAATTTATTCTCAGTTGAATCTATGAGCAAAGCCTTTTATGCGATCTTTGTCTTAGCAAGCTCAGCAAGTGTCTTGAATCCCTCAGGATCGTTAACTGCGAGCTCAGCAAGCATCTTTCTGTTGATGTCTACGCCTGCAAGCTTAAGACCATGCATCATGTTGCTATATGAAAGCCCGTTAATTCTTGCAGCTGCGTTGATACGAGTGATCCAAAGAGATCTCATATCTCTCTTCTTCTGCTTACGTCCAGCGAAAGCTGAAGTAAGTGCTCTCATAACTGACTGCTTAGCTACTCTATACTGCTTAGATCTTGCTCCTCTGTATCCCTTTGCAAGCTTTAATACTCTATTGTGCTTCTTCTTGGCATTTAATGCGCCTTTAACTCTTGCCATCTATATATCCTCCTAATAATTTAACTACCACTATACATTAAGCATAGGGAAGAATGCTCTTCATTGCCTTTACATTTGTAGCGTCAACAAGTCCGGCATGTCTTAAGTTTCTCTTTCTCTTTGTGGACTTCTTTGTTAAGATGTGGCGCTTATACGCTTTGTTTCTCATGAGCTTGCCTGTGCCTGTTACCTTGAATCTCTTGGCAGCAGCTCTCTTTGTTTTCATCTTTTGCTGCATAACTAAATCCTCCTAAAAAATGTTTAAAATTATCATGATATATGTTCAACCAAAATAATGGTGAAAACCTTAGTTCTTCTTCTCGGCAAGGAACATTGTCATACTACGTCCCTCAACCTTGGGCTGCTTCTCAACAACAGCTACGTCGGCAAGTGCCTCGGCGAAATCTGTAAGGATGTGTACGCTTGCGCCCATGTGAGCCATTTCTCTTCCGCGGAAACGAAGTGTGATCTTAACTCTGTTTCCTTTCTCAAGAAACTTCTTGGCTGCATTAACCTTGGTATTAAGGTCGTTGGTATCGATGTTGGGAGAAAGTCTGATCTCCTTGATCTCTACGGTCTTCTGTTTCTTCTTAGCTTCTTTTTCCTTGCGAAGCTGCTCATACTTGAACTTACCGTAATCAACAACTCTGCAAACAGGTGGCTTAGCTGTGGGAGCGATCATTACAAGATCAACACCCTCATCATCGGCAATCTTTCTTGCATCCTGAATTGACATTACCCCAAGCTGTTCGCCGTCAAATCCGATTACGCGAACCTCTTTCGCTCTGATCTGTTCGTTAATAAATAACTCGCTAATGGTCTTATCCTCCGAAATAATTAAAAAAGGTGAATGCGCAATGCATCCACCTAATCACACACAGAAAAATAATCTGTATCGAAAAGTTATTAACGCCTACTGACCAATGTCGCAGGGTGAGAGTGGATACTCTGCTTTGTTTTCAAATACTAAAGTAATATATCACAGTCAATATTCATATGTCAACATATTTATTTCTTTTTCTTCTTGGCAACGCTGTATCCGAATTTTCCGAGCTTTTTGCCAAGTGTATAGTATTCTCCATGCGAATACGCAACGAGATCGGCCGCTTTAAGGTCAAATCTTCCTTTGTTGTCCATGAACTTATCATCAACGGTTACGCACACAACTTCTGCGATAAACATATCATGAGTTCCCAGTTCCACAACAGACTTAACCTTGCACTCGATATTTACGGGACTCTCAGCGATTCCGGGAGCCGAAACTTTATTTGACTCCTGGGGCGTAAGTTTCATCTCTTTGAATTTATCATAGTCTTTTCCCGAGCGAACGCCGCACCAATCGGCAGCTCTCGTAAGCGAAGCACTTGTGAGATTAACAACGAACTCTCCCGTTTCCTTAATAATATCGTATGAATAGCGCTCCTTGCGGACGGATATCGATAACATTGCGGGACTGCTGCAAATATTACCCGCCCATGCAACAGTTATTATATTTGGTTTTTCTCCGGGTCTTTTGCAGCTGACCATCACAGCCGGTATAGGATATAACATATTGCCCGGTTTCCATATTTCTTTTGCCATAATCACCTCTGAAAATAAGCTTAAATTCAGACTACAGTATAGCATAATAGGCATTTTCGTTCACTATCAAAAAATATGTTGTAAAAAATTAATTAAAATAAATATGTTAACACCCTTGTAAAACATTTTTATTTTTTGTATAATAGTTAATGATTAACGTTTGTAGTTCTTATGGGGAAAAAGTATTATGAAGAAAATAGGAAAGATAACCGCAGGCTTTTTGCTACTATCGCTTGTGGTACTAACAATTGCAATTACATTAATTAAAAGCACCGTTCCCGACGGCTTGGAGCTTCGAGAATTCATCTATCTCGACTGTTCCACAGCTATTAACGTATTGTGGATGATCGTCACAATATGTATCGTCGCAACAGTGCTTAGAGGTATCGGTAAAACCGATTATAAAGAAGAAAAATCCAGATTTGTCTCAATAATAGGCATGATTATCGTAACACTTACCGCATTACTCCTTATCGGAATAAGGATAGCGATAAACAATTACGCTGCCAATATTGAAGGAAAAGAATTCTTGAATCCCGACGGTACGATAACCGTCGAAAAAGAAAGCCTCTCAGATGAGGTATTCACAGCCGTCTACGTAAAGGAAGGTTTCTTATACAGAAAACGGATTGAGTAATTTTCATTATAATCAGCAAGAACCCCGGGTGCCAAGGCACTCGGGGCTTTTTAATGAAATATTCTTATAACGCAAAAGCCGCTCAATCCCATGATTGAACGGCTCTAATAACAGGGGAAGCAGGATTCGAACCCGCATGAACGGTTTTGGAGACCGTGATACTAGCCATTGTATGATTCCCCTAGGTATCATAAACAGTGCATTTCGCACCAACGAATGAAATTATAGCATAGCAAATTCCCCTTGTAAAGCCATTTTCATAAAAGTATAAAATAATTAGAAAATTGCTCTTAATTCTTCGGAAAGCCAATTGTTTTGAATCGTAATTACGTTATAATTTTAGTATAACGCGTCGTTATTTCTGAAAGAGAGGCTGATATGGAAGAAAAATCAAGAGTAAAAAAAATCCCGTTTTTCAAAACAGTTACAGGAATGAACGTAATCAGTTATGTTGCTCTGCTTCTTTTGTTTGTATTGACTATCGTATCCGTAATCGTTCAGATGAACAACATGTCAAATACAGCCCAGGATTCGGCAGAGCTTATTGAAGGCGTAATGGATGATATCCGTATATTTGAAGTAGATATGCGTATCATCGACAACGACGGTTTTGCCATGGCTGCCATGTACGATACCATCAAGGGCCTTGGACAGCTTGAGACCAAGATCCCGGAGATGAAGAACTGCCTTACCGAAATGGACGAAGCCGTTGAAGGTATGGTAAGCGGGTTTACCGTAATATCGGGATTTAGCGGTAATACCGTCGGACTTGATGCAGCTAATAAGATCAAGGAATTATATACCCCGTACAGAGATGAATATGTACGTGTCATTGAAGCCGGAGAAAAGGGCGATGTTGATACTATCGTAGCCGTTGTCTACGGTGAAGCATCCGGAAACCTGGAAGGTCTTAAAGAACAGCTCTCGATAATGGATGAAGAGATCAAAAAGGGTCAGTCAGAAAGTAAGGCTAAGGTTGCCGCAAGCACAAACAGTGCTCTTGCTTTTGTCAATATCGTTACTCTTATTTACATAGTAGCTATCGCAATCTCTCTTTTCATTAACTATAGAACAGTTGGTAAAAAGGTTAATTCCATCGCTGCTGAGATCAATAATATCATTGATGATATCAATCATGACAAGGGTGATCTTACCGTTCGTTTGCAGACGGAAACTTCATCAGAGCTTGTTAATGTAAAGAACGGATTCAACCACTTCATCGAAACCTTACAGGGAGTTTTGAAAGAGGTCAAGGACGGTACCGTTGTTCTTACAGAATCATCCGATAACATGACCAGACAGATCCATCTGGCAAGTGATAATATCACAAATACATCCGCAGCTCTCGAAGAGCTTTCCGCAAGTATGCAGAACGTATCTGAGACTGCAGGAACTATCGACCAGAGACTTAATGAGGTCAGAAATGCAACCAATAATATCAACTCCGGAGTAAACGAAGGTGTTTCCAAAGCCGAAGAGATCCGTAACGAAGCTGTTGATATCAAGAATGATGCACAGTCCAAGAAGGATAATACCGGAAATAAGATGGAGACCCTTTCACAGGTTCTCGAGCAGTCGGTTAAAGACAGTGAGAAGGTTGCTCAGATCAGTGAACTTACAAATGTCATCCTCGATATCGCTTCTCAGACAAACCTCCTTGCGCTTAACGCTTCCATAGAGGCAGCAAGAGCAGGTGAAGCAGGAAAAGGATTTGCGGTTGTTGCTGAAGAGATCAGCTCACTTGCAGAGAATTCAAGACAGACAGCCGGAAACATCCAGATTATCAGTAATGAAGTTACAACAGCGGTTAAATCGCTTGCAGATAACGCTATGCACGTGCTTGATTTCATCAATTCCACAGTTCTTAGCGATTACGATTCATTCGTTGATACAGGCGAAAAGTATGAATCAACGGCTTCGTTCATCAACGATGTGCTTGATCATATTTCTGATCAGACCAAGCAGCTCAATGCTATTATGAACGACATGACCGAGGCTGTTTCATCGATCACGGATTCTGTTCATCAGTCATCCGATGCGATCAACCAGTCCGCCGGCAATTCGCAGGATATTGTTGATGAGATCACAGGTATCAGCGACGCGATGGATACCAATAACGACGTTACAGACAGACTTAATACAAGTACAAGAAAGTTTGTAAATATCTAAATCTTAATATCATAAGCTTATATCCACACCCCTTTGGCATTGTCAAAGGGGTGTGTTTTTTATCCTCAAAAATGATATACTATCGTGGTATAAGTTAATAAGAATTCAGGAGGAAAAGAAATTGGCTCAGAATCCTATTGTCACATTCACAATGGAAAACGGCGATGTTATAAAGGCAGAGCTCTATCCCGAGATCGCGCCCAACACCGTTAATAACTTTATTTCACTTATCAATAAGAACTTCTACGACGGACTCATCTTCCACAGAGTCATTCGCGGATTCATGCTTCAGGGCGGAGATCCCGAAGGAACAGGAATGGGTGGCCCAGGATACGGCATCAAGGGAGAATTTGCTTCAAACGGCTTCAAGAATGACCTTAAGCACACTGAAGGTGTTCTTTCAATGGCAAGATCAATGATGCCCAACTCAGCAGGTTCTCAGTTCTTTATCATGCACAAGGATGCACCTCATCTTGACGGCGATTACGCAGCATTCGGTAAAGTTACCGAAGGAATGGATGTCGTAAACAAGATTGCCGAAGTAGAAACAGATTACAACGACCGCCCCGTGACCAACCAGGTTATGAAGACAGTCACAGTTGATACTTTCGGTGTAAACTATCCGGAACCCGAAAAAAACTAAATATCATATCGATATACATAATAGGATATTTCCTATTACATAAAAAAGCTTCCCTACAGCATAAGCACTGCTCGGGAAGCTTTTATTATTGTTTTTTATCCAAAAGAATAAGTTGTTACTCTTTTACTGAACCTTGGTTCCATAGATAGGATCCGTACACTCTTCATCAAGAGAATTTACATATGAAACGATCAATGTATTCTCGTCGTCAAATGCCTTTTCAAGCTTGTAAAATACGTCTCCCTTCTTAAATACGATAGTTTCTGAGCTGCCGCAGTATCCGTACACTTCAAGATCACTCATAATATCGCCGCCTGTGATCCATACGGTCCAGTTACTATCGGGGATTCCGTACTCGCATTCGCTTGATCTCTGTACACCGATAACAGCCCCTCTTTTCTCATCAAACATCCACTCACCTGAAAGAGCTTCAAATGTCTGATCAAGGGTCTTTCTGTTATCAAATATCTTCTGCACTTCAGCAGGAACAGAGAAGCTCTCTCCTCTGGCCTGTGCCAGATATCCGGCAAGAACATAGACACGCTCATGTGTCATCTCTTCCATCTCTCCGGCTTCGAGCATAGCCTGCATAGATCCGCCGAGAGCATACAATCCGGCAACCTTAGAATTGGCCTCTTTCTCGGCATTCCATGCTTTTTGTTCTTTTACAAGCTCATCCTTCTTGGAAGCATCCACTTCTTCCGTAAGTCTGTCCCAAAGAGAATTAAGCTCATTATCCCAAATAGTAAAAGCATCCGCCTCAAAATTGTTCATATCACTCTGAGAGGCATTTTCGGAATCCCAGCTATCCTCATGCTCTTTGGCCTTAGCCTCAACCTCGGCTACTTCGTCCTGAATGCTTTTTCCGGCCTTAGGTGCATTGTCTTTTTCTTCTTTCTTATTGTTGTCGGAATCGCTGACATCGCTATCATCTACATCTTCGGTGAAAGAATCTTCAACCTTTCCTACAGTAGTTTCGTCCTGAGTTGTAAATAAAAAATAGGCTCCTCCTACTACTGCAATTCCTAAGAATATAAGAACACCCAAAACCACGGCTAAAGTGTTTGCCGCACTTTTTTTTCCACGTCTGCTCACTTTTTTCTCTCCTTTATAAGCAAAATATTATGAATTATCCCCAAAAATTATATCAGCCTACTATTATAGCCTTTGCATGATAGTATCCGTCATTACCTCTCTCACACTCTACCTTTAAGTTGGTGTTGTATACAATAACGGGACATCTTGAGAAGTTTGTTGATGAATCAAGCTTGATCTCCATTATTCCGTTGCTTAACTCAAGGAACAAGATTTCCTCTGTAGTCTCTGATGTAACACGTCCCGATACTACCGCATTGGTATTGGAATCTGTTTCTACCTTAGTCGCACAAGAATTATCATCATTGATAAGCTTGGAGATATGGTTTTTGTCATCCTTGCCTTTGTAATAAAAAGCGGTAATATGCTGATCGGGAATAAGAACTCTGCACTCGGTCGCATCGGTTGCAACATCAAGAATATATTCCTTATTTCCGTCTGAAGTCTTAAGTATAAGGTTGGAAGTAGTTGTTCCCTTAACGACTTTACCGGAAATTTCTTCTCCCTTTGCATTTATAGTGCTCATGCTTCCGCCACCTTCCGAACCGGAAACGGAGATAGCATGCATATATGCATCGCTGCCTCTTGCGCATACTATTTCAACTTTTTGATCAAGAACCAGATATCTTACTTTACTGAGATCGGTTGACTCATCGATCTTGATCTCCATAGTACCGCTGTTCGTCTTAAGATAGATTTTGGAGCTTGTTGTTCCCTTAGCTATCTTACCTCTTACAGTGGAAGTCTTGCCCTTATCAACGTCAGCGTTTTCTGACTTGTTGCCGCCGGTAAGCTTAGAAGCGTGCCAATATTCGTCATCGCCTCTGTAGCACTGTGCTGTGACTTTGTCTCCCTTAAAGATGAACTTTGCTTCCGAAGTATCTGTGTTGGAATCAACCTTGATCTCCACAGTACCGCCGGATGTCTGAAGGTATAACGTATCCGCTGTGGTCTTATCGGTAGCTTTACCTTCGAATGTAATTTCTGTTGCCGCCTGAGTATTTAACGGTATAAACAATGCTCCCGTAATAACCGTTATCATCGCAAGCAGCACACTCATAAATGCCGACAAACTCTTTTTCATAACATGTTCCCCTTTCAAACACATAAAGAAAAATTAAACTCTAATTAAATAGAATCTTCCAAAATACAAAATATCTGTATTTTCACCCTATATTATACATCATCTTGTGGATATATGTGCACTTTTTAACCAAAAAATCATAATTTTTCCCATATTTTCCGCTTATTCGGGGTTTTTGGCATAAAAAATGCAGGTAAAAGCTTACTTTTACCTGCATAATATCAATATTTCACCTTAAATCACCACTGTTTGATGTAAACATCACCTTCAGTGTCGCCTTGACCGGAGCCTCCAAGCTGACCATTGCTGCCCGAGCCGCCGTTCTGATTGTTTCCGCCCGAGCCACCGTTTTGCTCATCTTCACCGCCTTCGGAGCCGCCGTTTTGCTCATCGTCTCCGTTGTTCTCATTGTTTCCGTCCTGATCGTCATTTCCGCCGTTGTTCTGATCTTCTCCGTTTTGATCATTGTTTTCGTTCTGCTGATCTTCTCCGGAACCGTTCTGCTGATTTTCTTTCTCTTTTTCTTTCTGTTCGTTCTGGTATTCCTGCTGTTCTTTTCTGCGCTCTTCCATAGCGCCTTTTTTATTGCCTTCAAGCTTTTCTTTTTGCTTGTCTTCTTTACTTCCGCCCGAACCGCCGGAACCGCTGTTATCCTGCTCGTCCTGATTATTGTTATTATTGTTGTTCTGATTATCATCAGAAGATGACTGATCTGGATTCTTGAGCTTTTCGATCATCTTATCAATGTCTTCTTTTAACTGCTGAGCGTCCTTATCTCTGTAGTCATCGCCTTCATCAACAGCCCAGCCGTTTTCAAGAAGCACATCCCTTGCCATGTTGAGCTTAAAGATGGCCGAATCTATTTTTTCCTGAGAATCAAGATCATAGAAATCAATCGTATTGCAATAAGCAAGCGCAAGATTGATCCTTATGGAACACTCTCTTTTTGCATCGGGATAAAGCGAAAGAGCCTTCTGATAATAGCCTACGGCACTCTCATACTCCTGTCTCTCATAACAAACATTTCCGAGGTTGTAGTATGGAATAAAGCTCTCGGGGAAATTGAGATTGAGAAGCTTCTTCTCGCTCTCGGTCTTGTACTGAGACTGTGCATACGCCTTTACAAATCCGTGGTTAATAATGACTCTTCCCAAAAAGGAAACAGCCAATATCATTACAGGCACGGCAAAAATAATCATAAGTTTGTATTTAAGAGGAGTTTTTTTCATGATCATAACCTCCCTCTTCTGACTATGATACACGCCTCGGCAAGCAATAATACTGCAAGCATTGCGGCAAATATATAGTAAATGTCTTTGTACTTCTCGACACCATTAACCTGATCTTCAACAGTCTTGGAAGAATCCTTGATATACTGAACGGTACTCTCAAGCTGTGCCCTTCCGTTGTTCATATTGTTGTAGATAAGTCCGAGGTCATCGGCAATGCCCTTTAAGTTATCTTCATCGATCATGGAAAGAGCTTTTTCGCCGGTGGATTCATCTATGATCCATCCATAGCCTGAGGCTCTCATCTGACCGCCGTCGCGGGTTCCGTAACCAAGCACTACTCCTGCATCAACATACTGTTTTAAAGGTTCATAAGAAGTCAGTTCATTTCCGTTGGTTATCTCTCCGTCACTTATGAACACCACGATAGCCTTTCTGTTCTCTTTCTTGGAAGAAGAAACCAGAAGCGACTCCATGTCCTTGTAAGGAAGCGACATGTCACTACCCATAGCATATGAGCTGTCGGGTGGAGCAAGCGTATCGATAAGACTCTCAACATATGTAATATCCTGAGTATAAGGCGAAATAACATGAGCCTGGTCATCGAAAGTCACAAGTGCAAAATTACTTCCGATAAGCTCATCCGCAATATACTTGGCGTCCTTTATAGCACCGTCAATTCTCGGATCCGAACCGTCATAGTCCTGCGCCCACATACTTATAGTCGTGTCAATTACAAACAAAACGTCGAGGTTCTTGGTCGAGAACTCGTATTTATCGTCCTTTAATACAGGCCTCAATCCAACGATAAACGCAAGCACGTATATCAAGGAAAGCCTTATGACGGTAAAAATCTTTTCTTTTGTGGCGATCCTACTCTTTCCTGTGGCATATATGGTAACAGTAGCAAGTGCCGACAGAATAAGAAGCAGTACCGCAATAGGTAATACAGGTTGTACACTCATTTTTGCAACACCAATCCAGCCAAGCTAAACAATGCAAGGCTAATCAAACAAATTAAAAAAGGTACTCTCGGCATATCCAATGCCTGTCTTGCCAGTACGATCTTGACGGTCATCGCTTCCTGTTTCTGAATATCTTGTACTATCTCGGATACAGGCTGATCCTGAGTTCTGACATAGAACTTTCCGCCCGTCATCTGTACTGCCCGCTGAAATTCCGTTGAACACTCCTCATAGTCGTATTCTTCGGGAATATAGAATTTATCTTCACTCGGGAATATTCCGAACACGGTCACCTTGTGATTCTTACAAGCTTTGGCTGCCTCATCGAGGTCCATGATCTGAGGCATATAATCGTTAAGCTCGTTGTCGGTACACATGATGATAACTCTGGTTCTGTCGGGTTCATCTATATAGGGAAAAGAGAAAAGCGCAGAGCCAAGTCCTTCTCCGACAAGCGACGATCCCTTCAGGTAACTGTTATAAGTGGTTCCCGCATCAAAATACAAAAGCTTTTCGACAAGCTCATCGAAATGTTCCTGCTCGGAAGACGGTATCTCTCCGTAGTATCCGTATTTATCAACATATCCCTGATACTCTTTTTGAAGAACAAAATATTCTCCAAGCTCATCCAGCTTTTGAAGCACATAATCATAATCATCCGTCAGCGGAACATAGGTAACCGTTGAAGTATTAAAGATACTTATACCTATTCTGTCTCCTTCAAGTCCCTGCACCACGCCCTTAAGATAATCCGTGATCTCGGAATTAAGCTCATAGAGCGAATAAGAAACATCAAGACAGAGCATGATATCTCTCTTTTTTACACCGCTGACTATATCATCGTTTTTGTAAGGTCTTGCCGCCAGAACAAGCGCAGAAAGCATGCTTCCGATAAGTCCCGCAATAAGCAGCACCGTAAAAACCTTGTACTGCACGGAAAGCGACTTATAAAGCTTCGTAGATCTAATCTTAGATGTATTTGAAACGCGAATTCCGTCTTCGAATTCCGCTTTTTTCTTTTTTCGGATGTTAAAAACAAGAACGATCGCCGCAGCCATTACTGCAAATCCTACAACGATCATCCATTTATACATCAGCTCCATTCTCTGATCACTCCCACTGCCGTGTTACAAGAAGTAACGAAATCTCTGTTCTCCGATCTGTTTCCCTCTGCAAACTCCGGCACATAATACTCTTCCATAAGCTTATCAAGATGCCTGATACCCATTTTCTTGACATCGGTCAATGTGCACTTCTCAACGTCAATTCCCGTCGCCTCATGCACATATCCTCTGATCATAAGCGAAAGCTTAAGATAAGCATCTCTCTTAGACAGGTTATCTTTTTCATACTGCGTCTTAAGCTTGCTGATACCGGCAATATATTTCTTTTTTATGATAAAAAGATGCTGTGGCATCGGTCTCTTGTAACCCTCAGGCTTAGGCTCTTCCTTCTTGGGTTCCTTTTTCTTGTAAAAGATCTTATATAAAGCTCTCATCAAAAGAAAAAGCGCAAGTGCCGCAAGTAATATGCCAATCGCGATAACCCACCAGCTGTATTCAAACGGTGGTCTTAATGTAACCGTAGTTTCCATGTCTGTACCTTTCAAACAAAACAATCGCAGAGTCTATCATCTCACTCTGTGAAGAAACACTAACAAGTGATACCCTGCTGTGCTTGGTATTATCGGAAGCAATATCGCAGATTCTTTCTCTCTCTTCAAGCTCCAGTTTATGAAGCTTGTTATTAAACGAAAGAAATCTCTTTTCGTATCTTCCCAGATCGTTATCATAAGTATTGCCGCCGGTAAGCATTGCATCTTCTATACCGATTGCCAGAAGATCATGCTCGGACGTTATGGCTCTCATCACATCTCCGCTTATGCTTGCGATGCCTTCCATATCCGCAATGACAACAATGATCATCTTCTTATGAACAACGCTCACAACATTCTTAAGCGTCTGCTCGAGCGATACTCCGCCATCGACTCCCACGTGCTTCTCATAATCATATAAAAGCGCCTCAAGATGCTCGGGACCTGATTTAAAAATACTGAGAGTCGCATTCGTATCACCGGGATACGAAAGAGCAAAATCAGCGCCGTTTCTTCCCGTAATATAGGCAAGCGCACCGAAAGTCATAAGCGCAAGTTCTTTTTTCGATTCTCCCTTGGGAGTATCACCAAGCATCTTGCGTCCGCAGTCGCAGACAAACATAACATTGTGACGTCTGTCGGTAACGTATCTTCTTACAAGAGTTGTTCCCATTCTCGAAGAAGACTTCCAGTCTATATCGTGAACGTCATCGCCGATGTTATATTCCTTAAGATCGTCGAATTCCATACTTCTTCCTTTGTGGATCGAATGGAAATCGCCGTCCAAAATATTTGAAGTTTTCCTGTTGGTATAAAGAGCTACTGCCCTTCTTATCCTTGATAGATACTCGTAATCAATATTCATAGCTTTCCTTTATCACGGAGTCTTTACAGAATTAACGATTCCGTCAATAACGGTTTCAACAGTGATACTATCAGCTACCGCAGAATAGTTAAGACCGATTCTGTGTCTGAGCACCTGATGTCTTACAAACTTGACATCATCGGGAGTTGCATATGTTCTTCCCTGCATAAGAGCTGCGGCCTTGGCCATCTTAAGGAATGCAATGGAAGCACGGGGGCTTACACCGATCCTTACATACTTACCAAGTTCAAATCCGGGTATCTGATTGGCTCTTCTGCTGGCAACAACGATACTTGAAATGTACCACTTAACAGACTCGTCCACATAAACCTGATCTACAATATCCTGCACCTTATCAACGTCCTTGATAGTAAGAACAGCGGGTGTAACTTCGGAGATCGCGCCTGTCTCGATACGCCTTAAGATCTCAACCTCCTCAGCTGCTGTGGGATATGAGATTACTTCTTTTATCAGGAACCTGTCAGTCTGTGCCTCGGAAAGAGGATATGTTCCTTCCTGCTCAATAGGGTTCTGTGTAGCTATTACTATGAAAATATCTTCAGGCATACGATAAGTCGTTCCGCCGATTGTTACCTGCTTCTCCTGCATGGCTTCGAGCATCGCAGACTGTGTCTTTGCACTTGAACGGTTAACCTCGTCAAGAAGTACAAAGTTCGCAAATACAGGACCGAGCATAGTCTCAAATTTGCATGTGGCCTGATTGTAGATCTGCGTTCCGATGATATCACCGGGCAAAAGATCCGGTGTGCACTGTATACGTGCAAATTGTCCGTCTACCGCATCGGAAATAGCCTTGGCTGCAGTTGTCTTAGCAAGTCCCGGAACGGACTCAATAAGAATATGTCCATCTGCAATAATGGACGCTATAAGTGAAAATTTAAGCTGGTTCTGACCAACTACCTTTGCCTCAAAGTATTCTGAAAGCTTTTTTATTACATCCTGAGAATAGGCAAAATCCTCAGGTGTTATGTTGTTTTGCTCATTCATACCGCTTTCCTCCCGATTATTATAAGCATCATTCTATCACATTCTTTTCAAAAAAGATACTATTTTGTTAATGGTTTTGTTACCTAATTATAGAAGCCAGATTCCTCATCATTCCCGCTGCAATATCGGGTTTGTTCATGGAATAAACGTGGATATGACTTACTCCGTTTGAAATAAGATCTATTATCTGATCGCAAGCATAGATAATACCGGCTTCCTTCATCTTCTCCGGGTTATCCGCAAATCTGTCGACCATTATCTTCATCTTCTGAGGAATTGTGGAGCCTGATAAAGCAACGCTTCTTGCGACCTGCTTGGCGTTGGTTATGGGCATGATTCCGGGAAGAACCGGAACTTCTATACCCTTTTCTCTTATGCGATAAAGGAACTGGTACAAAGTCGAATTGTCAAAGAACATCTGAGTAGTAAGGAAATCACAACCCGCATCCACTTTCTCTTTAAGATGAAGGATATCCTCTGACTGTCTTGCGCATTCAACGTGCCCCTCGGGATAGCAAGCTCCGCCGATGCAGAAGCTGTCGTCTACAGACTTAATGTCGTAGATAAGCTGAGTCGCGTGATCATAGTCATAACATACGCGGCCGTCCTTTGGGATGTCTCCTCGAAGCGCCATAATGTTCTCAATACCTTTTTCCTTATAGGTAGAAATCATGGCCCTCACATCTTCCTTTGTTGAGGAAACGCAGGTAAGATGTGAGAGAACGTTGACACCGTACTTATTCTGAAGATCCGCCGAGATATTGGCTGTGTTCTTGCTTGTTCCGCCGCCGGCCCCATATGTAACGCTCATAAAGTCCGGCTTAAGAGCTGCAATCTCGGCTGCTGCCTCTTCAACAGCAGCATATCCGTCATCGGTCTTAGGAGGGAAAACCTCAAACGAAAGTGTTACTTCTTTTTCCCTGATAATATCAATAATTTTCATACATGCTCCTTAATACGGCATCAGACGTTGATCTCTGCTGTTAATCCAAGTGCGTCTTTGTTTGCCTCAATGATTGGATTGACCACCTCGTTTAAGAACTTCTCAACCTGGTGTGCGCTGCAACCTACATATTTGGCCGGGTCCATTGACGCCTTGAGCTCATCGAGGGAAAGGGGGAAAGAGGGGTCTTCTGCGATGAGTTCAAGAAGGTTATTATCTAATCCTTCAACCTTGACTGTTCTTCCGGCTTCCATTGACAGTTCACGAATTCTCTCGTGAAGTTCCTGTCTGTCGCCGCCTGCTTTAACGGCGTCCATCATGATGTTTTCCGTCGCCATGAAAGGAAGCTCGGACATAAGTCTCTTTTCAATAACCTTAGGATATACAACAAGACCATCCACTACATTAATACACAAATCAAGTATTCCATCCGTTGCAAGAAATCCTTCGGGAATTGAAATTCTTTTGTTTGCCGAGTCATCGAGAGTCCTCTCAAACCACTGTGAAACCTCTGTAATAGCGGGGTTGAGCGTATCTATAATTACGTATCTTGCAAGTGAGCAGATACGTTCACTTCTCATGGGATTTCTCTTATAAGCCATTGCGGATGAACCGATCTGGCTCTTTTCAAAGGGCTCCTCAACCTCTTTAAGATGCTGAAGAAGTCTGATGTCCTGCGCCATCTTTGTTGCAGATGAAGCGATTCCCGCAAGAACGTTGATAACTTTCATATCGATCTTACGGCTGTAAGTCTGTCCCGAAACTGCCATGCATCCCTTAAATCCGAGCTTTTCTGCAAGCATGGGATCAAGCTTATCAACCTTTGTGAGGTCTCCGTCAAAAAGTTCAAGGAAAGAAGCCTGTGTTCCTGTTGTTCCCTTGGAACCAAGGAGCTTCATGTTATCGAGTACATAATCAAGATCCTCGAGATCTATTGTGAAATCCTGAAGCCAGAGTGTAGCTCTTTTACCTACTGTTGTAGGCTGAGCGGGCTGGAAATGAGTAAAGCCGAGTGTAGGCTGAGCCTTATACTTGTCTGCGAACTTAGAGAGCTCAGCGATAACGTTGATGAGCTTCTTTCTCACAAGCTTAAGACCTTCTGTCATGATAATGATGTCCGTGTTATCTCCAACGTAGCAGCTTGTAGCACCGAGATGAATGATTCCCTTAGCCTTAGGGCACTGCTGGCCGTATGCATATACGTGGCTCATTACGTCGTGGCGAACTTCCTTCTCTCTTGCTCTTGCAACATCATAGTTGATGTCTTCGCTGTGAGCCTTGAGCTCATCGATCTGCTCCTGTGTGATGTTAAGACCGAGGTCCTTCTCTATCTCCGCAAGTGCGATCCAAAGCTTTCTCCAGGTCTTGAATTTCATATCCTGTGAAAAGATATATTGCATCTCCTTACTTGCATAACGCTCTGAAAGTGGGCTTGTATAACGATCTGTACTCATTTTGTCCTCCAAAAAAATTTGTATTGTCTATAGATTTCTATTATTTAAGATCAACGTTCTTTACTTATCATAGTCACCGCGGATATCTTCGTTTGGCGGATCGATCGGATAAGAGCCCGTAAAGCAGCCCTTACAGATACCTAATTTTCCTCCGATCATCTCTTCAAGTCTGTCTATTCCAAGATAAGCGAGCGAGTCTGCGCCGATTATCTTGCAGATATCATCTACGTTCCTGTTATAGGCAATGAGCTGCTCTCTGGCGGGAACGTCGGTTCCGAAATAGCATGGCCACAAGAACGGAGGTGAAGAAACTCTCATGTGAACTTCTTTGGCGCCTGCGTCTCTCAGCATCCTGACGATCCTGTCCGAGGTTGTTCCTCTTACGATCGAATCGTCGATCATGATGATCTTCTTACCCGCAACCGCGCTCTCAAGCGCATTTAGTTTAACCTGAACACTTGACTCTCTGTTCTTTTGCTTGGGTTTAATGAATGTACGTCCTATATATGAATTCTTTACGAAGGCTTGTCCATAGGGAATTCCCGATTGAAGCGCATAGCCGAGGGCTGCAACGTTACCCGACTCCGGAACGCCGACTACCATGTCTGCGTCAACGGGTGAATCCATCGCAAGAAATCTTCCCGCTGCGATCCTGGCATCATATACGCTTATGCCGTCGATGGTGCTGTCCGGTCTTGCAAAATAAATATATTCAAATATGCATCTTGCGTGATCCTTGGGATCGATACACATCGACTTATCCGACTGAATACCGTACTCGGGAGAAATGGTTACTATCTCTCCGGGCTCAACGTCACGGATAAATGTTGCTCCGACCGTATCAAGCGCACAGGTTTCAGATGCAAGGATATAACAATTCTCTCTTCTTCCTATAACAAGTGGCTTAAATCCGTAAGGATCCCTTGCTCCGATAAGCTTTCTGGGTGACATGACAACAAGGCTGTATGCGCCCTTAATCTTGAGCATTGCCTTTGCAACGGCTTCCTCTACCGATTTGGTAGCAAGACGTTCTCTTGCAATATGATATGCAATTACTTCCGAATCAATGGTTGTTTGAAAAATCGCACCTGTATAAGACAGCTCATGACGAAGCTCCGGTGCATTGATAAGGTTACCGTTGTGCGCAAGTGCCAACGTACCTTTTACATAGTTAAGAACGAGCGGCTGTGCATTTTCACGCGTGCTGCTGCCTGCTGTAGAATATCTGACATGTCCGACACCGATATCACCCTTTAGGGTATCCAAAATATCCGGCGTAAAGGCTTCATTCACAAGTCCCATGTCCTTGTAGCTTGAAACTTTACCCTTAGGTCCGTTTGTGTCGCTGACAGCAATTCCGCAGCTCTCCTGTCCTCTGTGTTGCAAGGAGACAAGTCCGTAGTATATCGATCCGGCAACGTCGCCGCCGTCGAAATCGTACATACCAAAAACACCGCACTCCTCGCCAAGACGCTTGTAATTCTCAGTCCTACCTTCGTAATTCATTTGTTCTCCTAAATTCCTATAAAAAGAAATACCCCAAACACCGAACATTTTATCATCATCCGATGTCTGAGGCAATCATAAGTTATACACCCGGGTATTTATCCTCATAGCGGGATACCATATCCAAAATTTCCTGTGCGTACTCGGGATACTGGCGAGCCATATCCTCAACTTCGCTCTTGGCGTTGCCTGCCACGATGTCTCTGTTATACTCCATTCTCTTTCTGAGAGATTGTCTCTGCACATTAAGACTGTGCCTGATCTCAACCTCCTCATTATGATCCAAAAGAGCCTGTGGCTGATGTATCCATATCTCGGGATCACGCACTCTGTAGTGCCTTAGCATATAGACAAGATCTCTTTGATTGGAATCAAGAAGCCTTCTGGCGTCCTCAATCTTTTCTCTCTCTTTTTTCTCCTTGATGTATCTGTTATAAAGATCTGCAAGCTCTCCCGAATTCATTACTCTGTACTTAAGGCACAGATAATCTATCAGGTTGGTGTTGTTGACATATCTTATCTTAACCTGGTTCTGCAGCATGATAAGCCTTGAAATCGACTTTCTCACGCTCTTTTGCTCCACGATCGCACCCGTATACTTCATATATAAAGCCGCTGCGGATACCGCGCTTAAGAATATCGCGATCATATATCCGTAAACTACATTGAGCTTAAAGCCGGCCTGAAGGATCAGCAAAAAGATGATAACCGCAACGAGTGACACAGCGATAACAGATATAAGCTTCTTGGAAGTTTCTATAGTATTCTCTATCTCTTCTTCTCTGTATAAATAGGCCTCATGCTCACCGTCAAGCCTCTTTAGATCGTTTCTTATCTTCTTTTGAAAAGACTCTGCTTCAAGGAGCTTCTCCGCTCCGTCCCTAGCCTTTTCTTTTAACATCTCCATATGCTCGAACTCATCGTCCGTCATACGGTTCTTTCTTCGGTCAAACTTATCCTGCTGCTTGAGCGAATCCATTATCTTCTGCGCGCAGTCGTTGATCTCAGCCCTTTGCTCTGGCGGAAGCGCATCAATTTCTTCAATGTCTCGAAGATGGCTTGTTACATCGTTGTATTCGTACTCAAGAGACTCGAGTTCCCGCGCCGCCTCTTCCATCTGCTGAAGGCAGCTTCCTATATACTCTCTTCTCTGAACGGGATCGTCCATATCGACTTCTTTTCTCGTGTAGACGATATCGTTCCAGTTCTCAAGTTCAGCCTGTTTCTCCCACTCTTCGTCTCTGTTACTTCCAAAAAACTTGTTCCAAAGTCCCATCTTTTGTCCCCTCAAGTTTCCTTTACAAGTCCCCTGTAATCTTCTTTAAGCTTCTCGGTCATCTCTCCGACCTGAGCGTAATACTCATGCATATTGCCCTCCGCTTTGTACACGGAAAGAGCTCTCATAGTGATATTGTCGCCGCTTGCACCATATAATTCTTCCGCTTCCTTGAGACGTTTTTCTATCTCGAGCGAAGCCTCGTAAGCTTCTTCATTATCGGCAATGTATGAAACATATTCCTTGTCCGGAAGCTCCATTCTGACCGCCATCAAATATTGAATATATGACTCCTTGCTACCGCTGTCCTCGTACGCTCTCATGAACATGTCTTTTGCCTTATCGAATAAAAAGAGCCTTGCGTACATCACGCCTTCATTGTGTTCTATGTCTGCTCTCATGTTTCGATCCATCTCGGGCATGTTGGCCAAAAGAAATTCATACTCGCGAAACGCCATATTATATCTTCCGCTGTTCATGAGGAAGTCCGCTCTTGCAAGCTTCTTTCTGTAAATGTCCATTCCCGCGTTCTCACGAAGGATCTCTTCAGTCTTGTCAATCTCTTTGCGAGTGTTATATCCGACATAATCAAGGAGCGTTCCGACAAGCGCCGCAAGCGAGCATCTCTTTGCCTCCATGCTTCTGAGCTCGTCCGAAAGTCTGACAAGCGAACACTCTTTTTCTATCCAGTCAAAAAGATCCTGAACAAAGCATTCCTCGTCGATCAAAAAAGCGTTGTGGACAAGACAGTAGCACAGCTCTTCTATACAATAAACATTTCTGCCTATCTTCTCTATATGATATGGATTTTCCGCATATGTACCTATGCACAAAATAGGCTTAGTCATTCAAACAACCTTTCCTTATCCGCCCGAGGTAAAATACAGGCAAATGTATTTACAGTTCTATGGCCTGCTCCCAGACCTTTCCTGTCGCAGGATAAATCTCTCCGAATCCCATATCTGTAACCTTGATGTTCACTTCATTAACGGAACTCATACTTACGGAAAGGCGAAGTCTCGTCGTTCCGACAGGTCTGTTCTCAAGTCCGTCAAGATACAGCTGCACCATTCTGGGCTTCTTACCTGTAAGCGGTGTCACTTCTATGTTAAGAACTCCGCTCTGATCCATGATGATATCCATACCCGTCTGGGCTTCGTACCAGTTGATACCCGCATCAAGGATCGCACAATACACTTCCGTTCCGCATTTCAAAAGATGTATTCCGAGATTGGACTTGAGCTTATCTTCGCCAAGGAAAACTATCTTTGAAGAATTCTCTCCGGGTTTTATCCTCTCCCTGGCGGCAATGCTCGCGCCCTTACTGAACATGTTGTTTCCCTGGAATACGCGCCTTGTCCTGCACAAAAACTCAAGCGATCTCTTTGGCCACTTCTCCTTAAATCCGTCTCCCAAAAGAAATACCGTAGAGATTATCTTCTCATTGCAGACCTTCTGCATAACAGTAAGGAATTCGTCATCAAGCTTCTCGCAGATCTTGTGATAAGCCGTAACATCCTTGGGAAATCCCGTATTTCCAACCTTAAGATCATCAAAGCTCTTAACGTCTATCGTCGCAACGAGCGGCGTCGTGTTATGATTGATCACCATCTCGTAAACATGCAGCTCATCAAGATCATAGTCACATGCCAGAACCGAATGATGCA
Source organism: Butyrivibrio sp. X503 (assembly GCF_003625475.1). Taxonomy (GTDB): domain Bacteria; phylum Bacillota; class Clostridia; order Lachnospirales; family Lachnospiraceae; genus Butyrivibrio. The sequence goes on from NZ_RAIQ01000001.1 coordinate 211,091, forward strand.
TCAGATCATCCGGCTGATAAAGCATATAATTATAAAAACTCTCTTCGTGGCTCTGATAATATATATTGCTGGTCTTAAGCTCAAGTGCCGAGGTCACGGCGTTCAGAACCTGTATCATTCTGTGGTCCAAGGACCTTGTCGTGAACATGATCGCATCAACGTTATCAAGTGACAATTCCATGGACAGAAGAGATAAACTTCTTTTTACAAACAGCGTCAAAAGAGCTATCGGGTCATACTCCGCGTTGCCGACAACCACAGGCTTTCCCTCCCTTGCACTGCTCACAAGACCGTACACGGGGATTCCGTCGCCGTCATCGATGTGACGGACCGCCTCTTTGCCGTAAAACCACTGGTTGACGTCATTTCTTTTGCAAAGGACGGTAGGAATATTATAAAGTTCTGATCCCGCAAGTACCGACAGTGTCTCGGGCATGTCCGCATCAGATGCCAAAAAACTTATCTGAGAGACCTTCTCGCCCAAGTCATAGCCAAGTACAAAGCGCTTTTCATCGGAATTTCCAAAAAGCATCTTTTTATCCTTTATTATTTATTCTGCAGCCTCGCTCGAAAGCGGGCCGAATAATTTATTACACATATAATTTTTCTTGTGATATTCGGAAAGCAATTTATCAACCGTATCATAATCCTGCAATGTCTCACCGATCATAATGTCATTGATAAGACTGTATCTGCTTGATGCGGTCTGATTCTTGACTATATCACTCTTTTGGATCGTACCGCTCTCTGTGAGAGCATCCTCACCGTCGGGCTTTTCTTCCGTAATGTAATACTGAAGCTGCTCTCCGAAGAAAAGAACAAACGCAGTAACATAAATACCGTCGTACATCTCCAGCATCGAAAGAGAATGATATTCGTTGTCCTCCTCTATCGCAAGTCTGTAATGTACAGTGCAGTGAGTTCCCGGAGTGGTTCTGTACTCAAGCATCGTCTTATCTCCAAACGATGCCATATCGGGAATGATATCCGCATACTCCTGATAGAACGGGAAGTAAATTCCTTTTGTCGACAAATCCTTAATAAACTGCTCCGCAACATCAGGATTTACGCTCTCTTCGGAGCTCTTTTCCGCCGCATAATATCTGAGATAAGCAAGCTTACATATATCCTGCAAAGGAGCATTCCTAAGCGCCAGCACTTCTATTCTGTCGAAAACATAGACATCCGTGATGTTTCCGTGCACAAAGCTGTCATAAGCGCTCTGAGCAAGAAATGCCATCTCAACCTCGGTATTGGCACCGTTTTGAACGTACGATCTGAATATATCCGTGCGCTCTCCAATGTAAGATCCGCAGTAAAGCATCTGGATTATCATCTTCTCGCAAAGCGTATAAGTATCAATTCCAAAAGCCTCCGCAGCCTTCCAGATATCTCTCATTTCTTTGAGCGTACCCGTAAAGAATCTGACGAGGTAACTTAGAAGCTGCTCATCATACTTGCCGTTTACAAACGAGTAATGCGCAATCTCGACCGCGGCACTGTCCGTAGGATAAACATCTCTGTCCAGAAGCCTTCCGCACATACGAAGAATAATCTTGGCATCAAGCCCGTAGCAGCCGTAAACAAGGATCCATTCGTACGCCTTCTCATAAAGGCCCGCCATGATCATAAGCTCTATAAGCTCATTTCTCTCCTTGGCGCTCATATCGGTCGGATCAATATCTACAAGGTATTCCGTGAGCTGCCTTGTAAAGTCGTTCTCGTAATAAAATCTTATAAGATTATTTCGAATCTCATTTCTGCATGATTTTCGAACAAGCTCTGACTCCGCAAGATCTCTGTATCTTCCGACATTGTCCATGTCGATCGTGTAAGCGTTTTTACCAAGATCGCACAGGAAAAGATCAAGGTTTTCTTTTCCCTTCTGAATATAAGGAATGGCGTAACCCGCGATCTTACCGGGCAGCATCATCTTGGTGTTGGTATAAGTAATGCTCTTGGCATATCTGTTATCTTCGTGATCGATCAAAAGAACCGTATAATCGCTTCCGTACAGCGGCACATATGCGCGTCCGTTGGTAACGGGATATCTCATCTCTTTTTCGCACTTGTCGTAGACAACCAAAACTCCGCAAATCTTGGGATCTTCGATAGTTATCTCGCAGGTATAAAGAGCTGTCAGAACCTTGGACGCATTCGCCGCATCCACCATCTGCTTGGTTATAAGGTTCTTATACAAATACCCCAGATCCTTACCGACCCTTCCCTTATCAAGCTGTGCCATAAGGAACTTCTCTATCTGCGATACATACACATCGTAGAGTTCGGGATAATCGTCCCTTCTCTCATGTATATATCTGTAAAGGATTGCATTCTTATCGTATTCAAGGTCACTCTGATACGAGAAATACATAAGTACCATCTTATTGATGTCACACGGAAGAAGCCCGTTTTCATCGGTATAGATCGACATCATGTAATACTCATAAAGCCTTGTAATGCGAAGCTCTCTCTCGACGCCCTTTCTGTACCACTCAAACGTGTACTTGCCGGTTTCACCGCCTTTTATCAAAAGAGCTACGATAGCCTCAAGCACATCGTCTCCCTGCTTTATCTCATAGCAAGCCTTAAGTATTCTGAACAATCTCTTGTCAAAATTCCTTACTCTTGCAGACAAATAAACTATCTGATCTATCAGATTAAGGGTTATCATCTGTTTCTTGGCGCCGTATTCAAGGATGCGAAGCTCCTGTTCTTCAAGGCGCGTCAAAATAGAAGGCGAATTATTCAAAAGATTCATCGCCTCAAGATACAAAACAGGGCTCGTGCAGCCGTATGAAAACTGCTCGCCGAGCATCATCCATTTCCTTGAATCGCTCATCGCGGATTCCTCGGAAACATACTGAAGAAGCCATGCTATACGCCAGTTGTCCTTGTTCCTTCTGTATATCCCCTCAAGCCTGTCGGATATGTCATTTACATAACTGTCCTCTTTGCTGCACAAGGAAGAAAGATACAGATAATAGCTGTAAAGTTCATCTCCCGGCGCTTCTTCAACTTCTCTTGCAAGCTGATCGAGTATCCATTTTCCCTCATTTACTCTGCCCGCGGTGATATAGTACTGCGCGGTATAGAGCCTGAACGCAAGGTCTTTTTCATCAACCGCGTTCATTTTGGCTATAACTTTACCTGTTTCCGAAATCCACGCCTTGGAAGATATCTTTTTACATCTAAAATTCTCGTATACCTTGATAAGCTGCACTATCAGTCTCTTTTTTTCCTGATAGTCGGCTGTAGGATGCTTGCCTGTCACATTGACCGATACCGTTATCGGAAGCTCGGTACTTGTAAATGCATTGTAAAAAACAATTTTTCCGAAATTATTACCTTCATGAAGCTTGTCGGTGCGTAGTCTGACCTTGATGTGGCAAGTACTTCCGGTAAAATCATCCTCGGTTATCTCATATTTATCGAGCATAACAAACTCGCACTCGGGTCTTGCAAACAGCTTACTGTAGCCCCATCCGCTTCTGGTTATGAGGATACCGTTATCATGGAAGATTCCGGTAAAATCAATGATAAGCTCCTTCTGGTCCAAAAGAAACGCCATAGGCTGCTTTTTATTAATGGCGATAAGGAATTCTTCGACGTTCTGTTCATTTCCGGGAGATGCGGACAAGCCTCTGTAAAGGCTCTCGTACTGATCCTCGCTCCCTCTTAAGACGGCGGCAAACTCTTTTGAATAAAACAGATTAACCGCTTCTTCCCAATCCGTCTTGGCAAGATTGGCAAAATGAAAAAGATTCTTGATGTCACCAAGACTTGATACGATCTGCTCATGTCTTACGGTGACCACGAACGGAAGGACATACTCTCCCTGATTAGAAATAACGCGGAAATCGCCCTGAAGCACATCTCCGCCGGTAAGCCCGACAGCGTTGAATCTATAAGAAACTTCATAAGGTGAGCCGGAAAATTCTTTCGTAAGGACTTCCATCCTGATATCGGTTGCGCTGACAGTGCCCTCCACAAGCGTATTCTCAGGCCCAAAAATGGTAAAAGAGCCCTCGGTGATTTCACCCGGACTCATCGAAAGTTCTATGCGAGGAGTTGAGAAATCCAGGCTCTTTTCTTCATATTCAAATTTTCCCTGAAGTAGTCTGTCTACTATTTCTCTCACAATTCACCCCAAAAAATCATAATATATCTACAATAGTATACCATAAATTACGGCATGATACAGCTTTGTTAACAATATCTTGTGGTAATTAATAAAAAAAATGATATTCAACCCCAATGTTTGGAATATAACGCCACAGGGACCACCCATAAAGGGCAGTCCCTGTGCACACACATGTATTTGAAACAATTATTTGGAAGGAAAACTAATTTATTACTCGGCTCTTAGAGCCTCGATGGGATCGAGCTTGGCAGCTCTCTTTGCAGGATATATTCCGAAGAACAATCCGATTCCCGTTGATATAAACACAACAACGATCACCAATACCGGATTAACAGTATATGGGAAGTCTACCATTGCACATGCTATTCTCGCTAAAGTAAGTCCCAATATAATACCTATTATTCCACCAAGAAAAGTAAGTATAGCCGCTTCCGCAAGGAACTGCGTAAGGATCGAAGAAGTCCTTGCTCCGAGAGATTTTCTGATACCGATCTCTCTTGTTCTCTCGGTAACCGATACGGTCATGATGTTCATAACACCTATACCGCCGACCAAAAGAGATATTGAAGCGATCAAAGCAACTACTGCGGTTACGACATTAAGAATCGTATCGCTTGTTGAATCCATTCCGGATGATGCATCAACCTTTACCGCACTTTCGCCTCTTATTCCAAGCACGTTTTCAACAACGCTCTTCATCTTGGCAGCGGCTTCATCCTTGTTGTCCTTGTGCATATATGCAGTCACTTTGGTAAACATGGTATTTACATCTTTGTTATAAGCAAGCGCCACCGTTGTATATGGAACATCGCCCTGCAAAGAAGGATCTTCTCCCTCTGCATAAGACTCATCCATTGATGTGTTTTCTCTTATACCTACAACCGTGAAATCCTTGGTAATATCACCGTTGGTAATCTCTATCGTCTCACCTACCGCATTTTCATATCCGAATAGTTTCATTGCAGAAATTTGTGATATAACACAGACATAATTGGCTGCATTTACATCATCACGCGTGAAATACCTTCCGTACAGAATCTTGTTCTGTCCATTCTCGGAAAGTGCATCACTTCCACCGGAAAAAGAAAGATTGTAAGATTTCTTTGTTCCTTTACCGTTTCCGTATAAGGAAACCGACGGACTAAGTCCGTAAATGCAACTCATATTGCGCTCTATAGCTTCCATATTTTCCGGAGTAAAGCACTTATCCGTTTTTGCTACATCAAGTGAGACATTTATCGTAGCAACATCAAGCGCAGACATTTCTCCGGTAACCGCAGCCCTAAGTCCGTCACCAATCACGAGGACTGCAAGCACGGCAGCTATTCCTATTATGATTCCAAGCATGGTCAAAAGAGATCTACCCTTATTGTTTCGTATACTTGAAATCGCACTTTTTAAATATTCTCTTATTACTCCCATACTTTATACTCTCAATGCATCTATAGGTTTCATTTTGGCCGCTTTTCTTGCAGGATAGATTCCAAAACCCAGACCGATTCCGACCGAAATAAATGTTGCTCCCAAAACCGAACCGGGAGTTATTATCAGATTAAAATGCAATAACGAACACACTATATACGACAATCCTATTCCGACAATAATACCTATAACACCGCCGGAAAGAGTTAAAACCGCAGCCTCAGACAAAAACTGTGCCGTTATAGCTCCGGTTCTTGCTCCGATTGACTTTCGAATTCCTATTTCTCTTGTTCTCTCTGTTACCGATACCAACATGATATTCATGATTCCGATTCCGCCAACTACAAGCGATATAACCGCTACCCATATCAAAAATGTTGACGCACCGCCAAGGACCGTATTGATCTCTTCAGACATATCCGCCATACTGTATGACCAAAGAGCGTTGGCTCCACGCAGTCCATGTGCATTCTCAAGTACCTTCGCGCATTCTTTTACTTTCTTTTGAAGAACATCCTGATCCGCAAAGATCAGGAACATGTTCAGTTTATCGATATCGTATCCGAAATCCGAAGCAAATGCTGTATACGGAGTCTCTATTGTGGCATAATAATCCATATCTCCGGCAAATGTATTTATCATTTCGCTGTTTATATCTTCTCGGAGACCTATAACAGTATATTCCGCAGTTTTACCTGCTATAGTAATTTCAACCACATTGCCGAGGCATTCCTCGGTACCAAATAAGTGTTTTGCATCATTCTTCATCATGATGCACACTTTCTGTCCCGTTTCCACCATCTGCCTTGTAAAATACTGTCCCTTGTAAACCTTGCTGCTGACAGCAAGCTCTACAGCTTCCGTTCCCCCGATCACATCGGCCTGATATGTTCCTCTTGGCCCCTTTGCTCTTGCAGTCGTTTCGTCAAAGTAAGGAGATACACCCTTAAGATCCGATACGGATTCTTCAAGAAGTCTGATATCATCAGGGGTAAAAAGCTCGGTGGTCTTACTTGAATCGATAACAACATAACCGTAGTTACCGACAATTCCGTTGATCTCACCGTTTACATAATCAGTCATACCTTTTCCGAGCGAAACAACCGTGATAACGGCCGCAATACCGATAATAATACCGAGCATCGTCATAAAGGTTCTGTAACCGTTATGCTTCATCTGATTTATTGCACTTTTTAAATATTCTTTGACAGTTCCCATTATCACATTTCCATAGCTACAACCGGCATTCCGTCAGTGAGCGTTTCAAGATTTGTTGTAATTACTTTGTCGTTCACAGAAAGGCCTTCAACAATCTGAGCCTCTGTGCTTGTAGAAATACCGATCTTAACATTTTTTCTTGTAGCAACGCCGTTCTCAAGTACATATACATAGTCGCCATCGGCATCGGTAAGCACATACTCGTAAGGAAGAACTATAGTGTTCTCTGCCTTTTCGGCATGAATCTTATTGCTTGCTTCCACGCCGAGGATAATGTCCTTATCGGGATTAGTAACCTTAATTGTTGTATCTACAACCGCTACGCCGTTGTCATTCTTAGTAGCTGAGCCTGAGATCTGTGTGATCTCTCCGTTATAAGCCTTGCCGTTTATTGTAATATCAACCTTCTGTCCGACAGAAATCTTGGGAAGGTCTGACTTTGATACCTTCACATCAACCTGCACATCATCAAGATTTGCAAGTGTGATCATCTTTGTTCCGGGTGCAACTGTTGCGCCTTCAACTACCTCTACCTCTGTTACAACGCCGTTGAAATCAGCCTTAACGCCATCCTTTGCTTCCTGGATCTTTGCAATCGTATCTTCCTGTGTGAGCTGTGTTGACTCCATGGAAGCCTTGGTAGCTGTAGCTGTTCCGCCGTTTACCTGAGCGGCCTTGGCACTTGAAAGATGAGCCTGCTCCTCAGCAAGAGTTGTCTTTTGTTTCTGCCATCCCTGAATCTCGGGATCATTTTTAAGAGCATCCTGTACTTCAATAATGGACTCCTGAAGTGCAAGTGACATCTGCTTGTTGCCCTCCGAAACATCACTGTCGTTGTCGTCATTTTCTCTTCTTGTGATGTATTCGTCATTACCGTCAAGGTAAGTCTCAGCCGTTCCGTCGGCAATACCGTTCTGGTTTACATCAAGCATAGTCTTATTAAGATCAGAAAGAGTCTGATTCATTCTGTTTGTCTTTTCCTGAATCTTGTCATCAAGAGCGTCCATCTCTGCCGTGATGGCATCAAGTCTCTCGTTGATCTGCTGAGAATTCATACCCTGAGCATAATCTCTGTCGGCGGCTGCCGGGCCTGCGTAAAGCGCACTGTAATTACCCTTGGCCTGCTTGATCGCAAGCTGAGCATTCTTTTCCGCAAGATCAAGCTGTGCCGCATCATATGTGTAAAGCACATCTCCGGATGTAACCTTGTCTCCGATCTTTACATTGAGCTGATCGACAGGTGCGTTTACATCCGCAAAGTAGCTCTTGGAATCAGCACTTTCAACCGTTCCGGAAACAGAAAGAATATTCTCAATCGTTCCGTTTGCCACGTCAACTGTCTCTACAGGCAAACCTGCACTCTTGCCTGCAAGGAAAGCTCTGCCGATGAAAAAGACAAGAAGAAGAGCCACTATGCCGAGTACTATCCATTTTTTCTTTAATTTTTTCTTGGGCTTCTTTACTTCTGCTACCTCAAAATCATCGTCTTCATCATAGATCTCAACGGAATTGCCCGTTGTCTCTTTGATCTCATTCTTGTTTTCAACGACGGGAGTAGTTTCTTTTTCTTCCTCTTTTAACTCCACGTCTTTCTTTAAGTCCTTGTTTTCTGCCATTTCGTTTTCCACTCCCTTAAATCAATCTTCTTTGTAATCCGGATTTATAATGTCACTCTTTATCATTCCGTCAGAGATAGTAATAATTCGTTTTGCCTGCTGGGCGATACCGGGATCATGTGTGATGATGATGACCGTTCTGCCCTCAGAGTAAAGTCTCTTGATGATCTTCATGATCTCTTTACTCGATGCCGAGTCCAGGTTACCCGTAGGCTCATCCGCAAGCAGTATCGGAGGTGCCTGCGCGATCGCTCTTGCTATCGCAACTCTCTGCTGCTGTCCACCTGACATTTCGTTAGGTTTGTGAGTCTTTCTCTTTTCTAGACCTACGCTGTTAAGCGCTGCGTTTGCAAGTCTGTCTCTCTCTTTCTTGCCGACCCCTCTGTAAATAAGAGGAAGCTCAACGTTTTCAAGAGCCGTAAGAGACTGTATCAGGTTGAATCCCTGGAAGATGAATCCGATCTCTTTGTTTCTGATATCCGATTGTTCATCGTCAGTCATATGTGATACATCCTGTCCGTGGAGATAATATTTTCCGCTTGTCGGAGTGTCCAGACATCCAAGCATGTTCATAAGTGTTGACTTACCCGAACCGGACTGACCGATGATGGCTACGAATTCTCTCTCACCTATTGTAAGGCTGACATGATTCAGCGCCCTAACCTCATTCTCTCCCGGATTGTATATCTTGCTTACATCCTTTATTACTACAAGTTTTTTCATTTTATCAGTTTCCTCTATTACATTGTTACACGTAGTACGTTTGTTGTACTATGCTCGTCGTAGTAACTTTACTACTCTTATTTTCTTCTGTCAATACTTTGATTCTAAAAAATGTAAAAAGTTTAACGCAGTTTTATTTCACTGTATATATAGTAACAAATACGTCTCGGAGTTTCCTGTTCTTTATCTTACATATTGAGATACTAAGCTTACATTTTTGTAAGGTTATAAGAACTCTTTACAAAAAGAGCGCCCGTACTGCTACGAAACGCTCTGTTATGTTTATGTTTTATGCTGCTTTTTCTTTTGCCTGAGCATCCTTATTGCTTTGCTCGGCAATTTTTTTAATGACTAATTTGGTGAGAAATACGGAAGCAATCGAGAGAAGTCCCAATATTATGAGTGAACGCATCATACTGGAGGAGTCTGCTCTTTCTTTCTCCGCAATTTCGCCCCATGTTGTGCCCATAGCTGAATATTTTGCCACCATGATCACGGTAGTTATCGCACCGTATGCATTGACCAGCACATGCATGATGATCGACGTAAAAATACTTCCGCTTGCTCTGTTTGCGTAAGCGAATATAATTCCCAAAACCCATGCGTAACAAAATTGGTTTAAGTTCATATGGAACGCTCCAAACAAAAATCCCGAAACAATGGAAGCTACAATAAAAGGACAAACCTTAGCAAGTCTGTTTTGAAAAAAGCCTCTCATTAGTGTCTCTTCACAGATAGGAGCGATCAGCGCAGCTTGTAAAATAAATATTACCGGTGAACTTCCAACAAGCGAATCAGCCGTGCTCGCGATAATATTTGGAACAAAAAACTGCGACAATAAATCCATAAATAAAACTATCGGATAAGAAACAACAGTCAAGAGAACCGTAAGAAGTACTGTCTTCCAACTGATAGGCTTAAATCCAAATGACTGTAAAAAACTTCCTTCTTTTCTGTTAAATGCAATAACGATAGCAAGCGCAGGTATAAGGAAAGCCAGATAAGTTACAATCCCCGGAAATATAATCCCGGTAAACGCCGCCACAACTCCAAGCACTAATGAACCACTAATTCCTGCAACAAGAACCAATATAAATATAGCCAATATGGCAAAAAACTCTTTTTTATTAAAAGCCTTGTTTTCCACAACTCTCTCCTTCTTCAAGTCTGACATGATAGTATTTTTTATAAAGCGTTAGGCCTTAGCCTGTATCTCATTTCCTTCCTTCTTGGCGATTGCCCTTATAACAAGTCTTGTAAGGAAGAAAGAGCCGACAGCAAGTAAACCTGTCACAATAAGACTGACGATCATTGTAGAAGGATCTGTTCTGTACGCCTCTGCACCTTCAGCCACTGACATTCCGGCTCCTTCTACAACTTTGGCTGATATGAACATTACCACACAACCGACAGCGTTAAATATCAAATGCATGATAGTCGATGTGATCATACTTCCGCTTGCCCTGTTTACATACGCAAATATAATCCCCAAAACCCATGCGTAGCAAAACTGATTTAAGTTCATATGAAGCACACCGAACAAGAATCCCGTAAGAACTGCGGATACTCCGAAAGGAAGGAGCTTAGAAAACCTATTCTGGAAAAAGCCTCTCATCAATAACTCTTCACATATAGGTGCAAGAACCACCATCGAAACGAAAAGCGGAAGCAATGATCCTTCCATCAATGAGTCAGCTGCTTGTGCAAATATATTGGGCACAAATACCTGTGAAAGTACATTTGCAAACCATCCCATAGGCATTGACACAAATGTAAGAAGAATCGTGAGGAAAACAGTACCCACCTTGATTTTCTTTATTCCGTACGACTCAATAAATTTATCCCCCTTAGCAAAGGAATAAATAAGTACAATGGCTATCATCAACCCATAAAGGACAATTGAAAACGGAACTAACGGAAGCTCCATCTCTCTTGATTCAAACCATGGTCTGACAACATGCGACATCCCGACCATCACCAGCATAATTGCTACAAACACCAGTAACAACCTAATAATTTCTGCCTTGTCTTTAGTCTTGTTCATTCTTTTTTCCCATCTCCTCTTTCTTTTATAGTAGTTATACCGAATAGTTAACAGGTATCCTCCTAAAGGTCAACCAATTAACCATCATTCCTACTATATCAAAAAACAGGATCACGCACCACACATAAAACTGATTTGGTCCTGAATTTACTACAGAGGATGTGATACCACTCGAAATCATTCCTAATTGAGGAATGATTTCCACCAGCCTTGAAACCCCCATTATCGCAGAAATAAGAACGAAGTAATAAATCCAATATGCAATCTTTCCGTAGCGTATAACATTGTTTCCGGCAAGTCCCTCAATCCACATGAATATGCCAAAACAAAGCGCAATAAGTTTAAGTATCATCCCCACTCTATCATTGACAAAAATAAATGCAGGTAATGCAAAAACGATTATTTCAAGAAGCTCAACTATGCGGCTTATGACAAACAGCTCTCGTCTTGTGATTCCAAAACTAAGCGCTCTCGTTACTTCTTCAGTCATAAGCATTACTTTAGCAAACATGTTGAGACTCACATACATTAACGCCATTATCGCGCACATGGTTCTACCAAAAAGAAAGGGCTCTATCTTCGAGTCTTCTTTCATAATAAGTGTGATAAAAAGTGTAAGCACAACTCCAAACAAAACTACTATTAAGTTGATTTTCTCATCAGCCTTTTTTATACTGATAGCTTTTTTGATATATATGTCCATATTCTCTCCCATCATCAGACGACCATGACTTTTCTATTCAGTCTGTAAATAACATATTCCATGAACACAAACAAAAGTACAGCCGCTATAGAAATTACATTCTCTTTATTCTCACCTAAGCCAAAAAGATGAATCCCATTAGCAACCTCACACATTATCAATCCAAAGGTAGCAGAGCAAACAACAGAAATAACAATGAAAGTTGTACGTCCATATTTTTTTATAATATGTCCAACTATGATTCCTACTGCCCCCATTAATAATGCAAATACACCGCATATCAAAATCCTTTTTATATGTTCAGACTTATGTACAGCAAGCGCCATCGTGCTGTATAAAAGCATATTGCATATAATGAAAGTAATCTGTTTGATGAAATCACCGAAGAATATATCTTTTCTCCTTGCTCCCATTGACAGTACCATGTTGTCATACCATCCCGGCGAATACATTGAATACATCATATTCATCATGATCATAAATACTCCGCCAAATGAAAGAATCCTGTATAAAACCTTATCTGTAATATCAACTTCTCCCAAATATATATTTGTCCATACCGCTCCGAAAATTACTATTCCCAATAGCATAACCAAAAACAATTTAATCCCCTGCACAAAATAATATTTGGCAGTTCTCTTGGAAAGTTCGCTCATATTAAACGGCCTCCCTTCCTTCATTTACGCACATTGCATAGAAAAGATTCTGAAGTGATACGGGCTCAACCTGAACATCTTCACCGAAATTCTCTACAGGTTTATCCGCAAGAACAGTTACAACCTTGTTTCTTCCAAGGCTCTCGGGATGATAGATCTTAAATCCTTCAGTCGCCTTATCAACTGCGTCTGTATCACCGCTTACGCGATATGCTTTCGCAAGAAATTCTTCCGTATTCTCCTGAAACTTGATCTCGCCGTTGTCGATGATGATCACTCTCTCAAACAATGATGCGGCTTCCTCAATGATGTGAGTACTGATAATAAAAGTTCTTCCGGTTTCACTGTACTCTTCGATAATAAGCTTATAGAACTGTTCTCTCGCAACAACATCAAGTCCCGCAACAGGTTCATCAAGGATAGTAATGTCAGCTTTACTTGCAAGTGCCACGATAATAGTCACTGCTGAAAGCATACCTTTTGAAAGCTTACTGATCCTCTTTTTGATATCAATATTAAAGAGCTTTATCAGTTCTTTTGCATAAGCTTCATCCCAATTTCTGTAAAAAGCCTTTGCCGTAGCCAGATACTCTTTTACTTTAAGAGTATTGGGACCAAACATCGTAACAGGTGAAATCTCTCTCGAATAGCAGATATGTGAAAGAGATTCTTCATTCTCCCAAACAGGCTTGCCGTCTAATGTAATCTCGCCTTCCGTCGCAGGATTCTGCGCAGTCAGAATGGACAAAAGAGTGGTCTTTCCCGCTCCGTTTCTTCCGATAAGGCCATAGATCTTACCTGTCTCTATTTCAACACTTACATTCTTAAGTACTGTTTCTTTTCCGTATTTTTTTACTATATTTTTTCCGGCTAATATGCTCATATTCTTCTCCTTCTTGAAGCTTATGCTTCCTTACTGTCATCTATCATCTTCTTAAGTTCCTGCTTATCTATTCCGATAAGCTTGGCCTCAGTGATTATCTTCTTAACGAACGTATCATAGAAGTTCTTCTTCCTCTCTTCTATGATCCTTGACTTTGCTCCTGTTTGAACGAACATGCCTATACCTCTTTTCTTATAAAGCACCTCTTTATCCACCAGAATATTGATACCCTTGGCCGCAGTTGCCGGATTGATCTTATAGAACTTGGAAAGCTCTGTCGTACTCGGAACCTGCTCTTCTTCATTCAGTATGCCGCGCAGTATCTCATCTTCGATCATCTCGCCGATCTGGAGATATATTGACTTATCTTCGCCTAAATTATCCAGCACACCGGTTACCTCCTTTAGTTTGTTGGTTAATTACTTGTGTAATTAACCATATAACATATCGATCTTCTTGTCAATATGTATTCTTTAAGCCAATTACGAAAACCGGCGAGACTGCCCGTCCCGCCGGTTTTCTTTGTCGCATTAGTATAATTCATTATTCAGTCCAAATTCTGCTCCCTCGTAATATTCGGTGTTAGTCTTATCATAATCATCTAAATCATCCCAAAAAGTGCATGCCCCATAGTTTTCTCCAAACCCTGTTTTATTGCATAATCCATAAATGACTTTTTCAAAGCTTTCATCATTCACCATATTAAATAACGCTTTTACAGGATAATGATTAGTTGCTAATAATTCGCTTTCTTCAATTCTAAATTCACTGCTCATATCTATTCACCTCGCATACAGGCAATTATCCTCTTAGCTACGTGTCCACTTTATTGTATCATTTTCAATTTTTTGATTCATTTTATTTCTCTCCACCGCCGTAATACTTAATAAGATTCAGGAATCCGCAATATCCTTCCTCATTGCACAGATCCAAAGGTCTTATATCGGCCTTTCCCGGTATCACTGTGCTATATCTACGGCCTTTATAGGCAAAAGAGATCGTGACAGGCACTCCGAGATCGGATATCTTCTCGATGAGCGCGTATGTCTTCTTGTTAAAGCAAACCCAGTTGCCTGTCTCAAGGGTTATTCCCTTAGAAACAAGAGCGTTAAGCCCCTCTGTATCTCCCGCTGCCATCATAGCTTCTATCTTCTTTATGTACACTTCAAGAGTATTGTTTGTAGCTGTCAGAAATGCGGCAAATTCCTCACTTGAAGTCGGGATGCTATCAACTTCTGAATTGTCCACATATGATCCACCGGAAGAACTGTGGGTAGTTGAAATCACTTCCGTGATCTCTTCTTCGTCCTGCTGCGTATCAGCCTCATCAACATTAGGCGTTACGATAGATGCATTTCTATAGTTTATGGTATTTCCTTCATCCACAGGCGGTTCATTAGGTGTATTACCCTCTCCCGATGTGGTCTCTTCTGAAGGAAATGCAGTTATCGGCACAGCATTAATAGGTCGCACAGATCCATTTTTTATTTGGTTGGCTGTTGTTCCTGCGGGGTAGTATAGTATATATCCATCAGAAGAAAGGAGGGAAACATCAGGACTTACTTCTTCACCGGATGATGTTACAAAAGTATCATAGTCATACTGTACGCCATCACCTATTGCAGCACCGGAGTACTGATCATATATTCCACCGGAGACCATGACATGTGCATTATTACTTACTGTAATTCCTGTTCCGGATCCAAAATCTCCACCGCCTATTCCGGCTCCTTTAGATCCACCGGTTGCCGTTACTGTTCCTCCTTCTATAGTGATATCTGTTCCGGATCCATTGGCTCCACCACCTATTCCGGCTCCTCTAAATCCACCGGTTGCCGTTACTGTTCCTCCTTCTTTTATAGTGATATCTGTTCCGGATCCATGGACTCCACCACCTATTCCGGCTCCCAACTCTCCACCGGTTGCCGTTACTGTTCCGCCTTCTTTTATAGTGATATCTGTTCCGGATCCTCCAATTCCACTGCCTATTCCGGCTCCATATTCTCCACCGGTTGCCGTTACTGTTCCTCCTTCTATAGTGATATCTGTTCCGTTTCTATAACGTCCACCGCCTATTCCGGCTCCTCTAGATCCACCGGTTGCATCCAAACTACCAGTAGCATTATTATCAGTAATAATCAAATCCCCTTCGTTTTCCTTCTGAAGACCGGCACAATTATCTCCGCTTTTAACTACATTAACTCCGTCCAGATTGATCTTTACATTACCTTCTCCGGTCGTGCGTATTGCTGGTGTAAAATTATTAGCCGAATCGTTTATATTCAGATTCTGTATTGTCACTTCAGCTTCCTGTCCGGATGAAGCTTCTATCGTTAGTGTGACGCCGCTTACTTCCTGGTTATTGCTGGTTATAACCGGATCACTATCTTCTTTATCCTGCACCGCAGAATTACCTTCCTGGGTTACTGTCTGGGCAGTCTCATCCCTACTTACCGTTATGCTTCCTTCAGATATATCATAACTGTCAGCATAAGCATATATTGGCATATAACTTGCCATTAGCACTGATAGTGTCGTCCCACCTATTATTCTTACAATTCCTGTTCTCATACTTTTTCCCTTTCGCTTTAGATGGCTGATCAAATGAATGTTTTTACTTCTCTCCACCGCCATAATACTTAATAAGATTCAGGAATCCGCAATATCCTTCCTCATTGCACAGATCCAAAGGTCTTATATCGGCCTTTCCCGGTATCACTGTGCTATATCTACGGCCTTTATAGGCAAAAGAGATCGTGACAGGCACTCCGAGATCGGATATCTTCTCGATGAGCGCATATGTCTTCTTGTTAAAGCAGACCCAGTTACCTGTCTCAAGGGTTATTCCTTTAGAAACAAGAGCGTTAAGCCCCTCTGTATCTCCCGCTGCCATCAATGATTCTATATTCTTGATATATGCCTCAAGCTTAGCGTTGGTAGCTGCCAGGAACGTAGCAAACTCCTCGCTTGAAGTAGGGATGTCCTTCACTTCAGTGTTGTCTTCATATATTTCACCGGATGAACTATGAACAAGATTCGTAATACCGCCTTCAACTGCAGTAGGCACTTCGAAAGGATTCACAGAACTCTCTTGAGGTATTACGGGGTTACCGGCTATTGGAGGTTCAACCGGTGTACTTCCGCCACCTCCGGCTATTGGAGGTTCAACCGGTGTACTTCCGCCACCTCCGGCTATTGGATCCTCCGGAGAAGTGTCAGTTTTCTGCACCGTCTTAGTAGGTTGTACAGTTCCGTTTTTAATTTGGTTGGCTGTTGTTCCTGCAGGGTAGTATAGTATATATCCATCAGAAGAAAGGAGGGAAACATCAGGACTTACTTCTTCACCGGATGATACTTCATAAGTATCATCGTCATACTGTACGCCATCACCTATTGCAGCACCGGAGTACTGATCATATATTCCACCGGAGACCATAAGATGTGCATCATTACTTATAGTTATTTCTGATCCGGCTCTACCATATCCACCACCAATTCCGGCTCCCAAATCTCCACCGGTTGCCGTTACTGTTCCTCCTTCTTTTACAGTGATACCTGTTCCGGATCCAAATATCCACCACCTATTCCGGCTCCATAATCTCCACCGGTTGCCGTTACTGTTCCTCCTTCTATAGTGATATCTGTTCCGGTTCCATATCGTCCACCGCCTATTCCGGCTCCTCTAAATCCACCGGTTGCTTCCAAACTACCAGTAGCATTATTATCAGTAATAATCAAATTCCCTTCGTTTTCCTTCTGAAGACCGGCACAATTATCTCCGCTTTTAACCACATTAACTCCGTCCAGATTGATCTTTACATCACCTTCTCCGGTCGTAAGTATTGCTGGAGTATCACCATCTGATGAATCATTTATGTTAAGATTCTGTATTGTCACTTCAGCTTCCTGCCCGGCTGAAGCTTCTATCGTTAGTGTGACGCCGTTTACTTCCTGAGCATTGCTGGTTATAACCGGATCACTATCTTCTTTATCCTGCACCGCAGAATTACCTTCCTGGGTTACTGTCTGGGCAGTCTCATCCCTACTTACCGTGATGCTTCCTTCAGATATATCATAACTGTCAGCATAAGCATACAATGGCATATAACTTGCCATTAGCACTGAAAGCGTTGCCCCACCTATTATTCTTACAATTCCTGTTCTCATACTTTTTCCCTTTCGCTTTAGATGGCTGATCAAAATTTCCTGTACATTAATACAGACACACAAAAAGGGAAAATTCCTAAGTAGAATCTCTTTTTTTAATAAAAAAGAAGTCGGACCCGAAAGCCCGACTTCAAAATGCTCAATTTGAATATGATCTATTTTTCTATATCTTTTATTCCTATCAAATAAACGATCACGAATCTGATAACACTTACGATCACCAGTCCCCAAGCTACTCCGTTTAACCCAAACATTACAGCCGCGGGAATTACCATAACAGCAAAAAGAGCTGTATAAATCCCGTTGATGTAGAGCTGAAGCTTCTCTCCGGTGAACGCCAGGATAACGACCATCAGCGATCCCGAAATAAAATAAAGGAGCTGACCTAAGTTGGCAACAAGGAACAACCCTTTTGCCTCTGCATAAACATCAGGATGTAAGAGCATAACGAAAATATGCGACACAAACGTACATACAAAAGTACCGACTACCGCAACTCCCAATGCCGCTCCTGTTATAAGCGTAAACTTCTTTTTATCAAGCTTTATCTTATAGTTGGTAAGATAGCTGATAACTATTCCGTTGATCGGAGTCGTAAGAAGAGCCACTATCTTGCCTATAACGCTTGCCGTATAGAACACGGTAACTTCTCTGTCTCCGACCGCAAGTCTTATGAGTATCCTGTCCGAATGAAGTATAAGTGCCGCAAGCAGGTTACTTGCGGATATAAGCCATAGGGATTTCATATTTACTTTAAAGCTGTCCGAAACTTTAAAATACGGACTTCTAAATATCTTTCCGCTAAAGAACGTAAACAGAAGTCCAAGGACCTCACCTATGATCAGTACCCATGCCCAGCTTCCAAAGTGCTTGTAGATAAACAGTCCTATCAGATAGCCTGCCGTTACAGCGACAAAAAACAGGAAATAATCCCTGAACCTTATGTCCATCCTGTACTGAACATCGGCATAGTATCTGAATACCGTAACGACCATCAACAGCAGAACAAGCGCAAACATAGCGGGAGTCAGGCTGTTTGTCACATACAGCGCCATAGCGGTAACGGGAATACTGATAGCTGAAACTATCAAAAGAAATATATTATAATCCCCGTTTTCCTGCGTTCTGTCCTTTTTGGCGATCATTCTGGAATAGCTTGCAGCCGTTCCGAATCCCGCACCCATAATGGATACAACGGATATCAAATAAAGAACGGTGCCAAAAGCATCCGCTCCTACGACCGATTTAATCCCGGGGTAGATAACAAGCTGCAAAGCACCGTTATATATGATCAGCGCAAGCACGCTGAACAAAAAGTCCTTGGAAAGCTTTTTAAAAAATCCAAGTGTGTTTTTATAAAAAGATGATGACATTATTCCTCACACTAACATATTATCATTTGTTATAGTCAGTCTCTTTATGCCTCTGAAGCATATTGAGCTGCATCTCAAACTCACGTCTGTTGTTTATCGCAAGAGTTGATAATATAACTCCGGCGAAAAAGCTTTGGACCGCAGACAGCATGATAAAGCAACATACGATCAAAGTAGGTATCCTGGGCACAAGATGTGTCTGCCAATACTCTGTAAGAATAGGCACAAAGAATACAATGGCTACGATGGCAAGAAGCAGTGCAAAGATTGAAAAAAAGCCAAAGGGCTTGTAATCTCTGTAAAGTCTTGCGATCGTTCTGAGTACCTTAAAGCCGTCGGCATAAGTATTGAGTTTACTCTCAGAGCCTTCCGGTCTGTCTCTGTAATCGATGACCACGTTGTCGATCTGCATGTTGTTGTATACAGCGTGGATGGTCATCTCTGTCTCAATCTCAAAGCCCTTTGAAAGAACGGGGAAGGTCTTAACGAATTCATAGCTGAATGCTCTAAAGCCCGTCATGATATCTCTCACGTTACAACCAAAAAGTCTGTTGATACTGCCTCTTACAAGATTGTTTCCAAAGTTATGGAAAGGCCGCTTGTTCTCCTGATAGTATGTTGAAGAAAGTCTGTCACCGACTACCATATCCGAATTGTGATTAAGTACAAGGTCAACCATCTCAGGAGCGGAATCCATGGGATAAGTATCGTCTCCGTCTACCATTACATATACAAGAGCATCAATCTCTCTGAACATACGTCTGATAACATTGCCTTTGCCCTGCATATATTCATTTCTTACAACAGCGCCCTCAGCCTCAGCAATCTCTGCCGTTCTGTCCTTGGAATTGTTGTTGTATACATAGATCGTAGCCTCGGGAAGCGCCGCCTTTGCGTCGCGTATAACCTTAGCTATAGTCTTCTCTTCGTTGTAGCACGGAATTAATACCGCTATCTTATCCATAGAAACCTCTTAAATAAAATGTTTTATATTATCAGCGTATCTGCCCGTAAGCATATTCGCTCATATCACTGTCAGCAGGATAAACTGCTCCGTCAATAACCTGTTCTCCGAGTGCTTCTACACCGACCCTGTAATCAACATAATCCTGAGCACTACATGAAATATGTGTGTCGGTTGTCTTTATAGTGTTTTTGTATGTGTACTCAGATTCCTCAGGAAGTTTAGACCATACGGTAACTCTGTACTCTTTGATTCCGTCAACAGGCTGCCATGTAAAGTCCACTTCAATATGATCGTCTACCTGATGCTGTGTACCTGCAACAACCTTGGGAGCTGCCGGTCTGTTTCCCTGTGTATTGCCATATGCAAAATCACTCCACTTGCTGTAGCGCCTGTTTGCACCTTCGCCTTTATAAGCTCTTACCTGTACTCTAAAATCAAAATAATCCTGAGAGCTTGCGACATACTTAGTCTCAACGGTATTGTAATAGTCTGTAGTCTGACCATATACCTTATAAGGCTTATAGCTTAATTCGTCATCTTTGTAGAATTTATCCTCAGCTAAGACCTCATAACCCTCTGCGCCTTCAACGGGAGCCCATGTAAACTCCACATTCATGGCATTCTCACCCACATGTAATACACCGGTATTAACCTTAGGTGTTGGAAGTAATTCTTCGGGAGCTTGGTTATCCGCCTTTGCGGGCGTGCTGCTTACATTCTGAGTATTTGCCGCAGGCTTGGCTGTCTGATCTTTGGCTGTATTCG
This sequence comes from Butyrivibrio sp. X503, assembly GCF_003625475.1. Taxonomy (GTDB): domain Bacteria; phylum Bacillota; class Clostridia; order Lachnospirales; family Lachnospiraceae; genus Butyrivibrio. Next base: position 231,772 of record NZ_RAIQ01000001.1, read on the forward strand.
CATCATTTTTAGCGTCGGGCTTAGTAGATGCCGTGCTTGATGCTACCGACACTTCCTTGGACGCTGCCTCATCAGCTTCGGATGTTTCTTCAGCCGCTTCTTCCGGCTCCTCTGAAGTCTCCTCTGTTGAAGCCTCTTCCGGCTCCTCCGATGACTCCGAAGCAGGCGCTATATCCTCAATCTCATAGTCCTGATCTTCAATATTTGACATAGAACTACAGCCCGGCAGCATCCCCACTGCCAAGCATGTAAGTAATATAATTATTCTTCTTTTCATTATCTCTTTCCTCTTTCTATCAGCCTAATTACTTATCGTATGTCTGTCCGTAAGCAACCTTACTCCAGTCACTGAATGTCTTGTCTTCGCCTTCCCCTTTGAATGCTCTTACCTTGAGCTGGAAATCAAAATCATCCTGAGCACTTGCTACGAACTTAGTATCTGTGGTGATGAAATAATCGCCGTCCTTTTCAAGCTCTGTGTAACCGGGCTCATAAGGAGAATACTCTTTGCCATCCTCAGGCTTACTTTGAATATCGACTTCGTAGCCGTCAGCACCCTCTACGGGAACCCACTCGAATTCTACATCGATAGCCTCGCTGCCTTCTTTCATTACTCCACCCTTTACTATAGGCGCTGCAAGTCCTGTAGACTCATCTTCCGAAGCCTTAACGTCTACATCGCTTGATGATGCGCTTGAACCTGCATCATTTACCGTAATTGTAGGATCTTCCTGTGATGCTGCCTCGTTAGCGGCGTCCTTCTTCTTGCCGCAACCTGCCAAAACTCCTATCATCATCACACATGTAAGTGCTAAAACCAGTTTTCTATTCATTCTAATTTACCTCCTAAACCTAGTATAAGCGTCTAAAGTATACCATATATTTGAAAATAGTACAAAACAAGCCACTTTCGGTGCCTACAACTATGAGATCACTTTGTTTTGTAGACATAGATCGTATAAGGCGAATCATCACCTTTATAATCACCCAATAATTCAAGCGAAAGCTCGCTCGCATTTGATAACTCTATTCTCGAAAAGATATACTTACATCCCATATCTTTAAGTGCTGAAGTATCAACATACAAAGTATTGTCCGTAACTCCGGTCATGCTCTTGGTCGCCATAACTATCGAATCATCGGTTCCCGAATACAGATAGCACCTTGCGCCCCAGTCATCAAAATACGCCCTCGTCAACTCTTTTTTCTCAAGCGCGGGAGCGATCACCTTTCGGAAGCTCTCCTTATAGCTCTGCGGATAAAAACCTAGATATCCGTCAAGCGTCGAAATCCCGTTATATTCAAGAATCGCGGGATGCATGCCGTAAGCCACGCTCCACTCTCCGTCCGTATATCCTATATCTTTCTTTATGTTTTCAAAAAGACTAGTTGAATAAAACTCTCTGTAATTCAGCTCATCGTTTTCGTTTCCGAAGACCAGCGCTCTCACCGTATGATGCGCCGTGGTATAAAGATCGTTGTACCTTCCCGGTGTCAAAAGAACTATCGCAACAGCCGCAAGCGCAGCCGCATACTTAACTATCTGATGAACCTTCACTCTGTAAATAACAATAAAGAACATCAAACACCAGATAACAGGGTTAAAGAAAATTGTCCTGTTAAACTGAAAGCCCTTAAGCGGAGGTGCGATCATGCCAAGCAATTTGTTTGCAGGCTCATAATAATAAATCCCGTAAACAACAGCGTTGAGCACAAGCATAAGCGCTCCGAGATTGTAGATATCTTTAAAGATCCCGCGCACATTCTTTTTCACAATATATCTGATATTCAGGAAAAAGAAATATATAACACACACAGGCATAACCAAAAACTTGTGCACATCATCCGCATGCATCATTCCGTTTACAAAGGCATCGACCATCAATCGAAGGACTTCTTTGCCCGACATGAATCCCGGATCCATTGTCTCTCGTATAGTGACGGTATCAGAAAATAGCATCATATCGAAGAGTCTGTACTCCATGATCACATAACCGATAGTGAGAACAAGTATTGATTTTACAAGTCCGACGGGAACTTTTTTATCCTTGATCCAAAGCCATATGATCGCAAAGAAAATATATCCGATAATAAAAAAACCAAAATAGGAAAAATAGGAAACAAACGGATATAAGAAAATAAGCAAAAGATATATCGGAGACTTTCCGTATCTTGGCGAAATATACATTCTTCTGAGAAGAAAAACTATGAGCGGAATTGACGCAAAAGGAATTCCGAATGCGGGAAAAAGATTGAGAACGCCGTATAAAAGACCGATGAGAGTTGCGATATTTGTTTCTTCCGCAAGATCATCTTTTTCTTTTCCGCTACGATCTTTTAAAACATCCACAATAAGAAGTCTCATCGAGAAAACCGCGATAAGCACTTTCAAAATATAGCCTATAACATATGCCGCAAAAAGCGGGAAAAGCATATACAGAACCGTATATAAAGAAAACTCGCTTGGAAGCACATCCCTTGATATGCCTCCAAGGAACGGAGCAGATACTCCGTGGGCAAAAAACGAGCCCGTATTTTTGAGCATTGCAAACTGTGCAATGAATAAGTCCAGATTATCATGGACGGCGATGTAACTGTTGTCGCCGATGATCATGTAGAAGAGCGCAACTGAAGCTACAAACAGTGCAACTATAATAATTGAAAAATGCTTCTTTAAAGCCGCCATGGTTATCTCCCCTACTATAATAAAATGATATACGAATTGCTCCGTTGCTACGCATTTTGGACTTATGACGCCTATATCATTTGATATTGTCATCTGAATTATTCTTATTACCGATCTTCATGCGCTCGTGACCGCCAAGCTTGTTGGCTGCGTCCTGATCGCCGCGAAGAATGGCATTAACGATCTGCATACGGAAGCCTGCATCAATGAAATCACAATGCTTACAGAACGGATACTCCTGTCTTCCCTCTGCGATCTTCTTTCTTACAGCCTGGAACTTAGGACTTCCCCATGCTTCCTTAAGGCTCATCTTGGTAAGATCGCCAAAGTCTGTGGTCTCAAAGTTATCGCAGCAGCAAAGTCCCATCTTACCGTTGGGCATGATCCACATATCAGTAAAAGGAAGAAGGCAAGTCTCTTTGATAACCTTTTCGGTAGCCTTCTTATTGGGCGCACTTCCCGCTCTGTTTGTAAGAACCTCCTGAAGATATCTCATCTGGATCTGGATATCGAGATCCTTGAACTCCTCGGGATTGGCTTTAACATAATCATAAAGCTCCTGAATATTCTTATGAAGCTTCATCTCCATTGAATAGTTGTTTATGATGAGCTGGTTGATGTAAGGAGCAACCTCTTTTACCTTATCGATAGTAAGGATAAGTCCGTTGGTGGACATGAAGATAAAGCTGTCCGGAAGCTTCTCTCTTGCGTATTTATGTCTCTCCACGATCTTTGTGTCAAGAAGAGGTTCGTTGTTACCGTAGAGCGTGAGATGTCCCTTATATCCCCAATCAGCGAGCTGATCGATAATGTTCTTATAAAGGTCGTCATCAATCTTGGCAAGAGGTCTGCACTCCGCATGAACATTGGCTGTACAGAATGCGCAAGTCGAATTACATCTGTTGATCGTCTCTATATTTACAACGTTGGGCATCGGAACCTCAGGTGCATTCAGGAAATAATCGCAGTATGCCTTTTGCGATTTGCTTCTTGTAAAGAACTGAAGCTTAAGGTATGCATTACTTGCAAGCATCGGGAAATGCTTTCTTGCAAACCAACCGAATTTTCCCATAAAACTGTTTACTCTGATAGGCATATAAAAATCTCCTTTAAAAACCTAATATTTACTCACTCTTTTTTTGATAAAGAAAATACGTCGTATTCGTATCATGTGTGACGAAATCTTCTTGAAGTACAAGCTCATAATCATCAACCGCTTCGGCAGGCCTATCGATAGACAAAACAAAATCAGCCTGTCCGCTACGGGTATAACTCTTTTGCCATTCGATAACTTCTTCTATATTGAGCGTCTGCGTCTGATAATAATAGCAAATGGGCATTGTGTTCGTAACTGTATACAGTCCCGCATCGAATCCGTATTCATTCATTATTCCGGGATTCTCGATTCCGCTCTCAAGCACATAATCCCTAAACTTGAACAACCAGATATCATCCTTTTTAAGCTTCATCGCCGGAACGTTTGGTGATATGAAATACGCATATACTCCGGTTATGAGAAGCGCCAAGAAAATCGAAACAAAACCAAACGTACTTGCAAGATCTCCAAATTCTTCTCTTGATAAGTACTTGTATAGGCCCTCTATAACATATCCCACGGCCACCGAGCAAAATACCGCAAAGGCATTTATCGGGAACGGATAATATGTTATGCTGACGCCGCCGATAAAGATCACAAGTATCAAAAACAACATCAGCATCGCTATATTGACGTACTCTATAATCTTAAGCGGAAGCAGCACAATATCTCTTTTTACAAGTTTATATCTGTCCTCACGAATGAGGTATGAAATAAGCGCCACCGTAAAGTATAACGCACCTACAAAAATAGTCAAATACACGAACTTATTATCGAAAAAGTGATCGGTCATTATATCCCAGATCTTGTACAATCTCTGCCCGATCGTCATGCTTTTTGAATACTCAAATACATTCTTGTAAATGTAAACGCGGTACCAATCGTCAATCGCAGAGTTAACTCCAAAGTATACAATCCCGGGGATAAAAGTAATCGCCATTCCAAGAAGGAATACAAAGCAGCTTATAATAGCCTTTTTAAGAGCTCTTACGCCGCTTCCTATTATGTCTCCGAAGAACACCATCGCCATCCATGCAAAGAAAAATCCAAGTGAATTAAACTTGATATGGAAGACACATCCGGCAAGCACACCACCCAATAACACAGTCCTGTACGGCATTGTATCGGGATAGGTCTCTCTGAAATGTCGCAGTGATAAATACAATCCCCAAACAATAAACGGGAAAAGAAATTCCTCTGCGCTTCCTCCCCAGTAAAAGCATTTGGCCGTATAAATGCTTAGTGCCGTAAAAGGCATCATAAAATACGGAACCACATCAGATCTTAGATAGAGTTGGATAATGCGAAGCAATCCTACGCATACAAAAGTCGCCGCGATCACTTCAAAAATATATACTCCCAAAAAAGTTGTCGAAGATATCAGCGAAGCCAAACCATAGATCGTATACAGGAAAATACCTTTCTGATCAAAGAGATTCTTGTATGGCACATACCCTCTGAACATGCATTTTCCCATCGTAAAATAGCTGTTGGCGTCATCCCAAAGATTAAACGCATACAAAAATGATGACTTGGAGCATATAGTTATAACGACAAATGCGGTCACAAATCCCACGATCCATGCCGTAAATCTGTCGCTCCTATCATCGAGTCTGTCGTATTTATTTAAGTTTATGTAAGAAAAAACGTCCACTTAGCACCTTCAATCCGCACGCTGCAAACGGCAAGTAATAAATATAGTATCTCATTGCATAGCGGGAAGAACCTTCCCAGAATTCGTGAAATACTATGCCTCCGAAAATAAGCAGAAGCATAAGCATCTCGGAATCGGTAACACTTTTTTTTCTAAAAATACTTAAAAGATATATCAAAACGCCAAGATAACACAAAGTCATAAAGACGTTCATGATCCACTTTAAAACTTCGGAGCCTCTTCCGTAAACAAGGCTTGTTCCGAGCGCCGACGTATCATGATGGCGACTTACAAGATCGAGATTGTGAGTTGATATACACACCGGATCTGCCCACTGTGTAAGGTATTTCCTTACAAAAAACTTCCCGCCGTGAAGAGGTCTTTTTACAAATCCCGAAAGCGTCTCTTTAATGTTTTCTATCGCTGCGGCCTTGGTTTTGTCGGTATCATAATTGTTCTCGCCAAAAACATGATAGTTATATCCGTTGTACCAGCCATCCTCAAGATCGCTCTCCTGAAGCCCCATGGCAATATGCGATGCTGAAGGACTTCCTTTTGGAATCTCGGATAGTCCCGTAAGCCGGCAATAATGAACGTTTACGGCTGTGTCGATTAAAAGCATGCCAACGAGCATGAAAGCTGCGATAACGATCCTTCGTATCAGACTATGGCTGATAATCCTTGAACCCACCGTCTTTTCAGGTGCTTTTTCTTCCGAATTTTTCACCGATTCTTTCTTTCGAATCTCACTCATAAACAACATCATAATAAGAGCTATAAGCGTGATCTTACAGTTAGTTTTCAGCATTATGGAAAAAGAAATAAACACACCGGACAAGAGCCCGTATCTAAACTTCTTTCTTTTCATAAACAAGATCAATGCATACAGAGCTGCCGTCTGCGGTGCCATGCTGAGTATGTCGCCGTAAATATAAGTGACATAGTTATAAAAGAACAATGCTCCGCATGACAGAAGTGCCGCCATGCCGCAAATATCCTTATCTTCAAAGCATTCCCACGTAATCTTGTATATCAGCCATATCGTGATGACTATGGAAACAAGCTGCAAAAGATCCCAGGCAAGATAGTTGCCCACGCCGAACACGTTGGTTACCAGCTCTCCAAACAACACATATCCAAGCTGGAAAGGCCAGATAAAAAGATATCCGCCCGTTGTTGTAAGTTCGCTGTAATCACCTGAAACAAAGCTGATTATAATATCATCCAGCGTTTTTGAATCATTAACGGGTAGCGGTCTAATTGCAAATATCAGCATAAAACAATACGCCGCAACAAATATCAGACCTGCCGTCATCCACTTTTTATAATGACCAAACACATTCTTTTTTTGCAAAAGAATAAAGATTACAAGTACAGCAGCAAGTGATATCAAAAGAAGCGGGATGTTCTCTTTTTGGTAATGCGGCCAGTCTACCTGAATCTCTCCGTCGACGTCATAATATACGGTCGTAAGAATGCTGCAGCCAAGCGTGAGCGCCGCCGCTATGATCATGCAAATAACTATTATTTTGTAAAAGGCATTCTTAAGCTTCACCTTTAGAAATACCTCCATTTAGTAGCCTTACAAAATCGATCGCCGTGTAGATATACGCCGCAACATAAAATATCGAAACAAATTTCATGTCAAAAATTTCCGAGCGAAACAGCGTGATACTGTATGTTGCAACCGAACACAGATTGGCTGTTATCGCCGAGATCATAAGCTTCTTTCTGCAAATTATCGCATATGGTGTGAGCAAAAGAAGCATCGCGTAATCATATCTTTCGTGCATTCCCGGAAGGATCATGAGACATGTCCATGAAACAAATATCGCCAGATAGAGAACCGTGTTTCTGTCAAGCTTATCTCTGTGCTTGTAGATAAAAAGAGCAATCGCCGCGAGAATCACCATAAGTGTTAGCACCGCGGGAATAGTTAAGATTTCATCATACGGATCAAGTCCCCAGTTGTATATATTGGGAAAATATGAGACCATTCCGTAGCCTTCCGACTGAAGTTCTCCGGTCTGGCCAAGGTAAGCAAAATAAGTTGCTCTGAGCCCGTGGCCCGCGAGTACTTCAGGCAGTCCTGCGATCAAATAAACAACGGGAATCCACAAAAACTCAAAGATACCGAAAGTCTTCTTTGCTTTGGAATCTTTTTTTGTCTCATCAGTGTCAAAAGAATTGTAACCGTCCGTCAGATACAAGATGACGAATAACGGTAAAAAGACAATACTCTGAAGCTTAAACGCAAATGATACCGCATACCAAATAACAGACGCTCTGTATCTTTTCCTCAAAAGCTCGTATATCGATATTATCAAAAAACAGGTGTAAACCGCATCAACCTGCTTCCAAAGTGCTCCGTTAAACACAACAAAAGGGAGAAAGAGAGTGGCTGCTCCGACCATGATCGAAGGCTGCTTCTTCCCCGATAAAAGAAAGAATATCTTATAGATAAAAAATGCCGAAACAAGCTCACACACAAAGGGTATCATAGAAAGCGGAACCCACGGAGCTACGGGGAGAAGCGAACACAACGCATATATCACGTTGAAAGGCACATAATAATCTCCGGGTGCATGCGCCAGTCCCTGTATTATTCCGTTAGCTCTGTAAAATTCAACCCACTCTCTGTAATACGAATCATAATCGGGTGAAAGCTCTGTATTTGGTGCCAGCTTAAGTCTTATAACAAAGGCTGCAATGATAAAAAGCCCCAGCACTATCTCAAACAGATATTTATCTATAAGTTTTCTTTTCATATTCCTCCCATCCGACGCCGAATATCATTTATATTTGGCATTATTCGGGAAAATCGTATTTGATCTTGTCCTCTACACTTATGTCCTTACCAACCTGAACTTCATTGAGAACAAGTCTTGTCTTTGCAATAACTGTATGCTTCTGTCCCGCCTTTAAGGTAACCACATCTCCGGGTTTAATTTCTGTCTTAACTCCGTCAACGATAGCGGTTCCCTCACCTATCATTACAGTCCACACTTCGTCTCGAAGTTCATGGCTATGATAGTGAAGTCTGTGACCGGGCAATAGCTCGACTCTGATAACAAGAGCTCCTTCCTGAACATCCGTAACAGTAAAACTTCCCCAGGACTTCTCAGCGTATCTGATATGCTGTGTAAGCTTTTCAACGTAAGGTTTGATATAGCTTGACTGCGTCTTTTCGGAAACAAGTATTCCGTCGTTTGAAGCCGCAACTATCATATCCTTAAGTCCCATTGCAATGATCGGAATATTGAGTTCGTTGATGATATTGCTGTTTACACAAGCATCATCCATATCGACCTTACCGATCGCATTTTCATGCATCTCTTCAGCAAATGTATTCCATGAGCCGATATCTTTCCACTCACCTGAATATCTAACAACGCCGATTGACTTCTCATTTTCTCCGACAGCATAGTCAAAGCTTATCTTCTTGCAATCGCCGTAATTGTCATAAAGATCTTTATAGTTCTTGAAATCAATAAGCTCATGAGCTCTGTTTAATATATACGATAGCTTAAATGCAAATACTCCGCAGTTCCAAAGCGCACCGCCTTCTATGTACTTCTGTGCCGTAGCAACATCGGGCTTTTCTTTAAATGCCGATACTTTGCTGATATGATCTTTAGTCTCAGGCTGAATATAACCATATTTCTCACTGGGATATGTCGGAACAACACCCATGAGATTCAAGTTGTAATCGCCTGAAGCAACCATCTTACCAAGATCCTTGAAGCACTCAAAATAGCCAAGCTCAACATATGGATCAACCGGGCAGATGATAACTGGCTCATCTTCGCCTACATTTAATTCATCTTTAAGATAAGATGCAGCAAGTGCAATAGCCGGAAATGTATCTCTTCTCATAGGCTCGACACAAACCGAAACCTTGTCTCCAAGCTGATTGTGAATTGCAGAAACCTGTGTCTTACTTGTAGCAATTGTAATATTCGCATTCGGATCTACCGTCTTGATCTGACGATAAACACGCTGAACCATCGATTCAAGATCATCCTTGGAATCGGAACCATCGGGATGAAACATCTTTATAAACTGTTTGGATCTGACGTCATTGGATAAGGGCCAAAGCCTCTTTCCGCTTCCGCCTGAAAGTAAAACTATATTCATTATCTGTACCTGTTAACCTTATATATTTATAGATTTGTGAGAATAATATAAATTATCACTCAAAAGAATTTACGCAATCAATAACGCGCTGCTGCTCTTCCAAAGTCATGCCCGTATATATCGGAAGCGATATAACTTCCTTGGCGTACTCTTCCGTGATGGGAAAAGAGCCTTCGGGAAGATTTAAATACTCATACGCCTGAGCTCTGTGAGGAGGAATAGGATAATGGATGATCGTCATGATTCCGTTTTCCTCAAGATAAGCTTTGAACCTGTCTCTCTCCGCAGCCTTATCTTCTCCGCTTTCTATCTTTACTCTAAGCACATACTGATGCCATACGCTTGTAGCACCCTCTGCAACAAGTGGCTTAATAACCTTGGGATTATTTATTCCCTTATCATAAACAGCAGCAAGCTGCTCTCTTTCTTTGGTTATGTCTTCCATGTGAGTCAGCTTAACCCTAAGAAGTCCCGCCTGCATCTCATCAAGTCTTGAGTTCGCTCCGACAACCATGTTGTAATAACGTTTCTCGCTTCCATAGTTACGATAGATCTTGACCAATCTTGCAAGCTCGGGATCGTTAGTTGTAATAGCGCCCGCATCTCCGAAAGCGCCCATGTTTTTGGAAGGATAGAATGAGAAGCATCCGATGTCTCCAAAGCTTCCGGTCATCTTTCCGTTAAAGCATGCTCCGTGAGACTGCGCACAGTCCTCTACAAGCTTTAAGTTATGTTTTTTGCAGATAGCCGTGATCTTATCCATCTCAGCTGCCTGTCCGTATAAATGAACGACCAAAATAGCCTTTGTTTTATCCGTGATCTTCTCTTCGATCTTGTCCGCATCTATCTGATAGTATTCGTTGGGCTCAACAAATACAGGAGTTGCGTCATTGATGGTAATACCCATTACGCTGGCAATGTAAGTATTCCCCTGAACGATAACTTCATCTCCCTTGCCGATTCCAAGCACTCTGAAAGCCAGCCAAAGAGCGTCCAATCCGTTTGCTACGCCGACGGAATAATCCGTTCCGACATATTTTGCAAACTCATTTTCAAAGTTCTCTACTTCTTTTCCGAGAATATACCATCCGGATCTCAGAACTTCGAGAGCCTTTTCTTCATATTCTTTCTGATATCTTTGAAAGCCGCGGTCCATGCGACCCTGCATTATCTTTTCCATAATTGCCTTTCTTGATTCTTTTGACAAATACTGTTATCACTCTTTGTCTTTTTCTTTATCCGAATCATCGGAACGATGAATTTCATCAATGATGAACGGAGGACGATTACGTGACTCTTCAAGAGTACGCCAGATGTATTCTCCGAGCATTGAGAGCATTAAGAATAAAACTCCAAAGCCAAAGAACAATACCGTCATCTCCGATGCATAGCCAAGGATAGGAGTCTGCTTGGTAACTTTTTCCGTGATCACATAAATAATACCTATAAGTGATAACAATGCAAATACCGTTCCCATCGTTGCCATACATCTGATTGGGAAATATGAGAAGCTCATCATTGAATCAATTACGAGCTTTATTTTCTTTCCGAGTGTCCAGCGAGATTTTCCGATCTCTCTGTCTTTTCTGTGGAAGTAGATCTTCTCAGTCTTAAATCCAACCCACATAACCTGAAGTGTAAGCGATGAGTTCTTTTCATCCATCATCTGAAGGACCTTGATGACCTGCCTGTCTATAAGGTAGCAGTCGCAGCCGCCCTGAGGCATATCTTTATTTATAGTCTTTCTTACAAGCCAATAATAGCAGCCTGCAAAGAATTTCTTTACGGGATTCTCGTCTCTTTCTCCTCTGATAGCGAGAACGACCTTATTTCCGCGCTTCCAGCTCTCGTACATCTCAAGAATAAGTGTTGAATCTTCCTGAAGATCTGCCTGCTTGGTAACCGCACAATCACCTGTGCATACCGAAAGACCTGCAAGGAGCGCCGCATGCTCGCCAAAATTTCTTGAAAGCTTGGTAGCTACAACGTTTTTGTCCCGCGCAGCGATCTTGTTTATGATCTCCCAGGAGTTATCGCCGGAACCGTCATCAACAAATACGATCTCGTAATCGCCGATCTTTCCGAGAACCTTTTCTTTCAGATCATCATATAAAAGCTCCAGTGTATCTGAGTTGTAATAAACCGGAATAACAATAGAAAGTTTACTCATAATTTCTTTTACCCATTTATTTCCTTTATAAATTCATCGTAGTCACGAATATATTCGCTCTCGATGTAATGCTCGCTTGCAAGGCACAGAAGAACCGAATCGGGTGAAAAATCATACATTTCCTTCCAGACCATGGGACCTAAATAAAGTCCCATTCTGGGCTTATCGAGAACAACAACTTCTCTCTTCTTGCCGTCATCAATAAGAACTTTGCTGCTGCCGCTCACGTTTATAAGCACAAACTTGGTATATCTGTTAGCGTGAAGTCCTCTCTTGATATCTCTCTCAGAGCCGTAAATATAGAAAACTCTTCTGATATCAAAAGGTATATCAAAGCCCGAGCCTTCCGCAACAACAAGGTTACCCTTATCATCGCCGAATTCCTTAAATTCAAGAACTTTGTAATTCTCGTCAAAATCACTCTTCATGTTTTATCCTCTCAATTACGATTTCATCTTTGTTGTAATAATTCGCCATCGATCCGTTGATCCAATAATCATCAAATTCGGGATCTGTTATGTCCTTATAAAAGAGCATATCCGGAGCATCCGTATACTCCTTCAATACCGCTGTCTTTACAGAAGGATCTTTTAATGCCTTAAGTCTTTCTGCATTCTCGGCCTTGTATCTTGCGGCGTTACCGCTTGCCAGCTCATATAGCGCACTGGTTGCCGTATAATAATGCGGATTGGGCATCACGCAAAGCGCAGAGCCATATATAAGAACCGCAAAAAGAACAAGAATTGCAGAAGAAGCTTCACATGAAAAAGAATCGCTTTTGGAAGTTTCTTTTGCTGCAGAAAAAATCTTATCTTCAAACAGTCCTCTGATCCATGCCGTGATATAAAATACGGATAGTCCCGCAAAAAATACAAACTCCATCCAGGCAAGAACAATAAGGCGACCTTCGTCAAAGTTGGATACCGCATAATAAGCAGGTGTCATATTAGACGAAACCATGCCATATGCAAACACAATAAATATCAATGGATGACGAAGCCTATGCTTAAGTCCTCCCGCAAGCTTCCAAAAAATAGGCACAAGAAGCAGTAAAACTACAAGAGTCTCCCATCTGGCCATCTCATCTATAATAACATTAAACGTTCCGTACAATGAAAGCAAAACGGCTTTTACAGGTGAGTTACCTATGGTCTCTGCGCTTCTTATCTTAATTCCCGGCGCTGTGACACTGAATCCAAAGCCTATCAGATTGATCACGGCAGGAATCCATATCAGCTTGACGTATTTCTTTCCGACTTCTCCAAGACCTTCTATTCCTATCTTGGAAAACTTATTCATAACACAGATAAACAATATCAAAAAAGAAATGATGGCAAGCTCAAGTGCCGTCAGATAGTTGGCGCCTCCCATGGGGAATGCCCAGATACAAGCCCAGATAAGCTTTCTTTTGCAGGCTTTCTTATCCTCGTCATAAAGGATTCTTAAAAGAAGCCCCACCCAAAAGAACGCCATTCCGAAAGTGAAAACGTAATTAACCGCTCCGCTCCACCAATAGAAGCCCTGAGCTCTTGCGCCACTTGCCTTAAGGAAATGGATCATCATAATAAGCGTTGTCATGGAAACAACATTGGTAAGATGCTTATCAAGCTTAAGCGCTCTGACAAAGAGTGCATTGAAAAAATAACACACTCCGAATGTAAGCATTGAGATAATTATAAAAGGAACAAGAAAATACAACTGTTCACTAAACACCGCAGGACATAAGCAAGTAAGTAAGGCTGAGAAGAAATAGCCTTCATAGTTGTTATATATCCAATACGCCTTACCAAAAGCGGCTACTACCGCGCTAAAAAAATTCCCTGTCTCCACAAATGTAAGATGTGGTTGAAGTGCCATGGAAAAATCATCCGCTGAGGGGAAATCATAAAATCCCAATACCAGCACAGGTATAAGACTTAGCACGTATATAGCGATCATTACAATGCTAAGTGCCTTAAACGATATTCTCTTTTTTAAAAAAGGTAACTTGTAATCAAGCATTATTGGCATCAAACTCCTTAGCCGTAATATTCCTTGTACCACTTGGCAAAACTTCGAAGACCTTCCGTAAGAGACGTGGAAGGCTTAAATCCAAAATCATTTTCAAGTGCGGTCACATCCGCATAAGTGACTTCAACGTCTCCTGGCTGCATCGGAACAAGCTCCTTATGTGCCTCGAAGTCATAATCCGCAGGAAGTACTCCCGCAGAAATTAGTTCTTTTTGAAGTATATCTACAAAGTCCATAAGATTTACAGGATCGTTATTTCCGATGTTGTAAACCTTGTATTTAACGCCGTTCTCATTCTCATCGGGAGACTTCTGCATCACGTTTATGATGCCCTCGACGATATCGTCAACATAGGTGAAATCTCTTTTGCAATTACCGAAGTTAAAGATCTTGATCGTATCGCCCTTTACAAGCTTATCGGTGAAACCAAAGTAAGCCATATCCGGTCTTCCTGCCGGTCCGTAAACGGTAAAGAATCTAAGTCCCGTTGAAGGTATTCCGTAGAGCTTGGAATACGAATGCGCGAGAAGCTCGTTGGATTTCTTGGTCGCAGCGTATAGAGAAACCGGATTATCTACCTGATCCTCAACACTGTAAGGAATCTTCTTGTTGCTTCCGTATACACTCGAACTCGAAGCATACACAAGGTGAAGAACGCCGCTGTAATCGGATGTCTTCTTGTCGTAGGAATGTCTGCATGCTTCGAGAATATTGTAAAATCCAATGATGTTGGACTCGATATAAGCATCGGGATTATCTATCGAATATCTTACTCCCGCCTGAGCCGCAAGATTAACCACAACCTCAGGTTTAAACTCATCGAACACTTTGGTTATAAGTTCTTTGTCGGCGATACTTCCTTCAATCAGCTTGAATCTCTTCTCATCGCCCTTTGCGATCTCTGCAATCTTCTTAAGTCTGTCTTTCTTGATACCGACATCATAGTATTCGTTCATATTGTCGATTCCTACTATGCTTGCATCTGCGTATCTGCTTAAAACAGCCGTCACAAGATTGGCGCCGATAAATCCGGCTGCGCCTGTGATCAATATTCTTTTTCCTGTAAGATCTATGTTTTTAGTAAGCATTTATTTTGCGCCTTTTCCGAAAAGAACAACATAAAAAGTCTTTGCGATTATCATAAAATCTTCTGTAAGACTCCAGTTGTCAATGTATTTAAGATCAAGCTTAACGACATCATCAAAGTCTTCAATATCGCTTCTTCCGCTGATCTGCCAAAGTCCTGTAAGACCGGGAGTCATGGACAGCCTTCTTCTGTAATAGCCGTTATATCTTCTGAACTCTTCAACCGTTGGCGGTCTCGTTCCGACAAGACTCATATCGCCTTTTAAAATATTCAAAAACTGAGGAAACTCATCAAGACTTGTCTTTCGGATAAATGCTCCGACCTTGGTAATTCTCGGATCGTCATCCATCTTGAACATAAGCCCTTTCATCTCGTTCTGAGACTCAAGCTCCTTCTTGCGTTCCTCTGCATCAACGTACATTGATCTGAATTTGTAGATCTTAAAACGCCTTCCGTTCTTGCCTACTCTGATCTGTGAAAAGAAAACCGGACCGGGCGAATCAAGCTTGATCGCCGGAGCAAGGAACAGTGTGATGATTCCTGTTGCAACAAGTCCGATAAGGCCAAATAAAATATCAAAGCTGCGCTTAATATAAAGGCGCTTATAGCTTGTCCTGTTCATCGAATATGTGATCACGGAGTAATCCATGAAATCCGAGAAAGAAGACCTTGCTTTTCCCATTCCGGGAAGTTCAAGATTATAGTGTGTAGTTATTCCCATCTCTTCAAATCCGAGGATTATATCCTGCATATTCTTCTGAGGAATATTGGGAGTGTTGATAAATACTTCATCGAAAGGATCCGTCAAAAGTCTCGATGTAAGGTTCTCGATACCATTGTGAATGTGGATCCCGTCTATATACCACTCGCCCGTGGTCTGCATGTTGCCACCCTGAGTCTGTACATCACCGGTATTGGCATTGTCGGGAACTGAATCCGCAGCATAAGCTCTTACTATCTTATAACCGAGAAATTCCGCATTGGATGTGAGCTTTTTGATCGTGCCCTCCATAAGATTTCTCTCTGCGACAACCACGACTCTCACAGCGTTACTGTCACTTGATATTGCTTTTCTGAAAAAGATCTTGAATGCAATTCGCGCAAAATAGGTCAGAACAACATCAAACAATATAAAATAAAACCAGACAAGTCTCGCAATGTTCCACTTAAGCAGAAAAACAACAAAAACCGAAGCCACGATCATGACTCCGATGAATCTCACAACGTTTAAAAATTCTTTTGCATAGCCTCTGACACAAAAATCTCTGTTCCAGTCGGCAAAGAAATTGTAAACAACACAAAACAGAAGAAAAACAATGCATACCATGTAGTGTGCCGGTTTATCTTCGTCTAAGAGTTCTATCCTTTTATCTCCGCCAAATCTGATGATTGTCGCGATAACATAGGAAATTATGATACACATTATGTCTATAAGCCATAATATGTATGTTTGAAGTGTTTTATTATTATTACTCATAATCCGTATTATTATACCTTATTTTTGTTAAAGGTGAAAGGTCGGAGAACCGCGCAGAGAACAAGCATTGCCAGTATTCCGATCCAGACACCGACACTGATCACATTCTTATCGTATTCCATAACCGCAATATCTTTGCTGTACTTATACATCGGTGCATGCTCACCTCTGTATCCCACTACAATATCACCGTTTCCCTTAAGCTCTTTAACTTCACTCTCTGAAAGGTATTGCGCCTCCATGCCAAAGCTTACGCCATCTTCGCCTCGCTCCCTGTCACCATACAGAGCAGTCGGAGGAGTTGTTGCCAAAAGAAAGATAAGTGAAGCCGCAATTCCCGAAAGAACGGCGCCGGTAAGCGCTTTGGTAAAGCGTCTAAGATCAAATAAAGCTGCCGGTTCCACGATGTTCGCACTGCCATCACGGTCTTTGGTCACTTCCAATGCCTTGAGGTTATCCCCGTTCAGACACGCATACATCAGTTGTCCCATAAACAAATATGTAAAATTCTTAAATCCAAGATTATATAAAAGCGGCTCCCACATTCCAAGAAACAGCATAGCTAACATAACCGCAAGTTCTGCACGTTTATCTGCCTTGATAGCCCTATTGATAAACCATAAGCTCAAAGCCGCCATCACAATAAATGCGACAATTCCAAGTTGAAGGAAAAGATACATCTGCGCCATATCTATTCCGTATGTCTCATAGTTTGCCAATGGATTATTGAGCCTTATTCCAAACAAAGACAAGTGATTGTTGGTCCAAAAATATTTGGCCAGCATAAACCTTGAATTAAACACCGTTCTGTTTAAAAGCTCAAATATTTTCTCGGGAAGAACAAGCGGCAGGATTATCGAAACCACGCAGGTTACGGGAAATGCCGCATAGCATATTATCTTTTCAAATATTCCGATATTCTTTCTTATACAAAACCATATATTACATACAAGGAAGACAATGCATGCGAGAATTCCCGTCCTTGAGCCGGAATACATAAAAATATACAGGTTAAAGAAAAGCGCTGCTACAGAGATCAGATAGATACAAGATAGCTTTTTCTTTCTATCAATACTGCTCGCCATAACGGCCGTGGTCAAAAGATAAACGGCCATCATCGTAAGCATCAATACGTTCATGTGGAGTGTATTGGGATGAGCATAGCCAAAAGCATGTCTGAACATAAGTCCCGCGGCCGCTCTGTCCTGAGGATAATAAACTTCCGGGAGAATTCCGAACACTCCCAAAACAATCTTTCCGAGTATAAATACACCGGATACCACGGTGCCCGACATGATCGTCTTTTTTACTGAGACGCCCTTCATTCCAAACATCATCGTAAAGCAGACAATAAGTCCTTTTTCACCGGTAAAGCGATATACCAGGATGGCGAGTGCAAAAAATGCAGCCATAACACCATACTCTTTTAAAGTGTGTTCGGCCATCACAATTTTGCACGCAAAAAGAAAGAGTCCGAGAGCCAAGCAGATATTGTACATGGTCATTCCCTCGTACAATCCCGCAGCCCTCGCTCCTACCATAACAGCAAAATAGAGAAGGTATATGCCTTCTCCTATCTTGTCTTTGTTTGAAGTGATCTTCTTTATCAAATCATTCATAAAAACACCTTCCGGTTAAAAGTCACCTTTTTATCTGCGCTTCTTAAACAGATCGCCGAACAGATAATAGAAAAACTTTGTATTGGTGACAAAATATCTCGAGAACAGTCTCTTGGGATCCTGGAACAAACGGTAAAGCCACTCAAAACCAATCTTCTGTATCCATTCGGGAGCTCTTTTGATAGTGCCCGCATGGAAGTCAAAGCCCGCGCCGACGCCCATCATAACGCCTTTTACTTTATCCTTGTGTGCAAGCATCCATTTTTCCTGTTTGGGTGCTCCCAGTCCGATCCATACTATATCCGCTCCGGATGCATTTATCTTCTCAACATCCGCAGCGTCTTCCTCTTCGGTAAGTGCTCTGAAAGGAGGCGAATACATGCCTCTTATATCTATACCGGGATATTTCTTAATGAGATTATCTCTCAGCGCATCAAGCGTTTCCTGCGATGCCCCGTAGAAATAATGAGAAGCCTGTCCTTCTGCTGTATCTCTGAACATATGCTCCATAAAATCAGGTCCCGCAACTCTGTCTGCGCCAATATATCCTTCTTTCCTCTGAAGGTTAGCTATAGGTGCGCCGTCGGCAAATGTATATGCCGACTCGTTAAGAACATTCTTGTAATCCGCATTCTCTCTGGCCATAACGGCTGTATGCACATTGGAAAAGCAGATATATTTACCCGATAACTCTTTTAAATGTCCAAGTACATGAAAGACCGCTTCTTCTGTCCTTGCGATCGCATATTTAATTCCGAACACTTCAAATCGCTCAGTTCTGACAAATGCAGGAATCGATGAATGATCATCTATATCTGTTATAATTCCGGCTTTAACATCGTAATCTCCGCTGCTTATGCCGTAGTATGTCCTAATACCGAGTTCTTCCGCCTTCTTCGCGATATCTTTTGCACGGGCTTCATTGCCGGTAACATCCTTTATAAGCACATCATCGTACTTTCCTTGAACGTAGGAAGCCGCTATTTCTTCAACATCAGCATCCTTTGCGGAAACGGTGAGCACCTTTCTGTCTCCGAGACC
The DNA here is from genome assembly GCF_003625475.1 of Butyrivibrio sp. X503. Lineage (GTDB taxonomy): Bacteria > Bacillota > Clostridia > Lachnospirales > Lachnospiraceae > Butyrivibrio. The sequence continues at coordinate 250,749 of NZ_RAIQ01000001.1, forward strand.
ATTGTGCGTATCCAGATAGTTTTTTCTGTAGATATATCTGAAAATAAAGCTGTATATTATAGCAAAAATAAAGAATAATCCGATCACCGGTCTCGACGCCTGAACGCTAAGTTTGAACGCATACAGGTACAAAAGAGAAAGCGCCATCAGGATACATTTTCCCTTAATGACAGTCATCAGATTCTGAACAGGATCCTGAACAAACACATGCTCTTTTTTATTGTCGTAAATAAGAAAGATGATCACATGAAAAATACATACGGTGATCGTCATCATGACATATAAACCGTCATAAAAAGTATGAGCAACAAAAAAACGCTCCCTGTATCTAAGTGCAAGCGCAGTTATCATCGCGAGTACAAGTGCTATCTCATCAAGTATGAATATTCTTTTTATCGGAAAATTCTGTTTCTTGTAAGTGTTCATAATCTGCTCCGTGTAGAAATGCTACGGGTTAGTCCTTTGACCTATGGGTCAAAGCCTATCATCATAATACCATCTCGCCCTGTGCTTGTGTTGCCTTTTTTATCTTTAAGTTATAGATGACGGCAAATATTACGTCTAAGCAATAAATAAAGCTAAGAATCGCATACTTAACAGGATCGCTGTTTTGCAATGTCTTTTCTTTGGAAGCACTTATCGCGGCGCTTGCTCCGACAAGTCCCGAAAAAATAATAGTCACAAGATCGATAACAATAGACCAAATGATAAATCCTATTCCCCATACGCTCATGAAAATAGCGATGCATCCCAATAAAAAGTGGATCACATATGCAGGTATATGCGCAAGCTTAATGATCATATTCGCACCTGCAAGATCGACCGATCTGTGCTTACCGGCGAATGCCTGAATAAGATTGATCACTGTGACGGCTATCACAGCGACATTCACAATAAATGCCAGCACCAACATAAAAGACACAGCGTCAAAGCTTATATCTAAAGCCGAAAGCGCAAGAACTATCGCGATTCCTATCATATACAGATATGGATATAACAATATAATTATCAGTTTCTTATTGTTCTTCATATATTAAAACCTCTTTTCTTTCCGGTATGGATTCATCGCCATATAAGCCGATTACAGTCCGAAATCCGCAATCATCACAGGCTTTCCGGAAACAGAAAATGCCGGTACAAAAGGAGACGGACTGCCATAATAAGCATCATATTCCTTCGACATATCATCTGCCTGACCGGGTGAAGCCAAGACTCTGTCTATTATTCCCTCTTTTTCCGCTTTCCGCAAAATGTCACAGACTAAATTACATTCGGATTTTCCGGCACTTTCAAAGGCCGCTTCATCACTTGGATATAACAAAACAGATACCTTAAGCTTGGCTTCTTTGTTTCTTATAACTTCAAGCTTCTTATTCAGAAGCTCAGCAAAAGAGCCTTCACTTTCAGATAATTCGTTTGCGCCGATGCACACCAGAAGCTTCTTTTTGTCACTCTCGCCACTTGCATTAGCTCCGGTTATCTGTCTGTTTTCCCCTGCACATTCATCGTGCAAGGTCTCCCTTACCTCTATTTTTTTATCCCAGAGATCCTTAGTTTTTTCTCCCGCAAAATCAGTAAGAGCTTCAACATACCGTCTTTTGATATTATCCGATTGAACGATCACCTTGTCGGCGTAGACAATGCCGGGAGCGGTAACATAATGTCCCATATTGTATAGGTCCGTCGTATCCTCCCCACTTATTTCCGAGGTGTCGGCTATAGGAACATAAATTACCTCATCCGCATATTTTCTCACATTTTCACAATAAAAAGAAGAGGGAGCCGTAATACAAGGATTGGCGCCGTCGTACGGGTTATGAATATATACCGTTTCAGGCGCATGCAATGCCATATCATAGCTTGTCCAATCTGTGTAATCTATATCTTCGGGATATTTATTAAGGCAAACCGCAGCTTCTATCTCCTCATCCGACATCATGATCCTTCCGATATAATCCTTTTTCATTAGCGGTAGAGGAACCACAAACACGTCGGTATTTTCACAGGCCGTCGCCTTCTTATAATACATGTCAAAAGACTTCCATTCTTTCGGTCCGATGCTGAGAAAAACAATCTCTTTTCTGTCTAAAACATTCTCTTTAACACATGCGGCAACTTTATCAAGCGCCGCTCTGCTGCGGGGGAGATCCTTTCCAATATCTTTTGCTTGTACTATATCGGTATCGTCTCCTAAAGCGCCGGCGATCAGATTATACTCTTCCCAGAGCGCATCGCAAAAAGCCTGAAGTGCATCTACAGTTTTAAGTGTACAAGGTCTTTTCTCACCTTTTACGCTCTCGATCAGTGTTCCGAGATCTGCAGAAAGCTGCTGAAGATCGCCGACTGTCTGAGTGAAATCTGAAGTGAACGCATTCTCCAACATTCTCTCCATCTCGGCAAGACACTCTTTTGCTATCTGCTTGAGCGAACCGCTCTTATCGGGATCATCCCTTCGAAGCATTGATTCATCAAATTTAAATCTCGATAGTGATTCTCCCGAGATCTGCTCCATCTCTTTTTTCTGTCCTTCAAAAAACGGATAGTTGTGTCCGCTCCAGACCTTCTTTATAACGCAGTAATCTCCGTACCTGGATCTTAGCATCTCATTATAATGAGTGGACATCGGAATGGTCGTATCTTCAAAGGGGAGACGAACGATACTTTCATAAAGTGATTTCTTTTCACCGCTCCTGCTTCCGTATTTCAAGATCCACGGAAATATCTGTCCGACAAGATTCGTTTCTTCAGGCTTTACACTTGCCATCTTCTTCTCAGCAGCCCTGTATAATTCTACCGCGCGATCTCTTTTTTCTTCATCATTTATATAATTCTCCGCTTGCGCTAGAAGATTCATGATTTCCGAATCTCTCGCCTTCTCTTTTTCCTCGTCTTCATAGAGATAGTCTTTAATAAAAATATCTATTCCGGCAAGATACGGAAAATTATTGTGCTCTTTGAGATAATCGAAATCAAAGCACATCTTGGAATTGTTTACGACTCTTGCAAGAAAGAGCCAGTGGTTTTCTTTTCTTTCATAGTCGTGAATGACATAGTTTGCAGGAAGTTCATCATCGGCAACCTGTCTGAATTTCTCATAGTCATCCCTAAGCATGCAGATATCGAGATCGTCGTCCCACGGCACATATCCACCGTGTCTTACCGTGCCAAGAGCCGTTCCCCAATCGGCGAAATATCTGATGCCGTGCTTGGTACATATCTTATCTATATTTTCAAGAACATCCAGAGTCTCCGCCCAAGCCTGCTTGATCGCAGTAGGTATGTAAAAACCGTTTCTGACTTCGTCTCTGAAAAAATCAACAGACCGATTCATCGCCTATTCCCTCATAATTGATTTATGCTTATACATCTAATATTTTACAGGCTTATACGCGTTTCAACAATTGTTTATGATATCTATTTTTGCGTGCTGCGTTTGCTTCTTATCCTTTTCTCCTGTATCATATTAACGGAATATTTTATCAGAGGGAGAAAGAAAACAATGGAAAACTACAGAGAGAATCTTGAAATAGATCTTAAGGATCTTGCCAAGTACATCTTGAAATTTTGGAAAATAATTATTCTTTTTACTCTTATCGGTCTGATTCTCGGATGCGCCGTATGCGCAGCTAAAGATTATATGGAAGCAAATACTCCGAAACAAGAAAGTGAGTTTGGAGATCTTGGCATTAACCTTTCAGAAAAGCAACTCGAAGAAGTTGAGCTTGCGCTCGATACATACGAGGTCTATAAGCAGGCCCGTGAAACTGTAAAAGACAGTATTCTTAAGGACATTGAACGCTTCAATGCATCAGGCGATATTAACGAAGAATGTGCCGAAAGCTTATGGTATAAAATACAGACTCTTAATACAGCATCGACATCACAGCTTTCAGGCGGAGGTTCTGTTTACGGAGCTCTTAACGCCGATCAGAAAAAGGCTTTTGACAGAAGGATCAGCAGAGAAGAAATTGCTGCAAGTGTATCCCCTTCTCCTTATGACAATCATTTAAAGCTCGGAGTTCTCGGCGCATTCGGATGTGCATTCCTTACAATCGTGTTCCTTGCACTTAAGTATGTTCTGTCACCCAAGCTTAAGACCGAAGATGATATCAGAACTGCATTTAAGCTTCCCGTTCTCGGATCCATCGCAAAGAAAACAGATGACGGTCTTGCGGTTATCTGCAGCAGCATTATGGCTCTTGTACGCGGTAAAAACGCTCAGAACATTCTTCTTTGCTCATCACTTGCGCAGGACGATGCAAACAGCTACATGACACAGGTTGAAGAATTCCTCAAGAATAAAAACATACCTGTTTCTATAGCGAGCAACATCTTAAGCGATCCTTCTTCAATCGATAAAGCCGCACAGTCAGACGGTCTTATCCTGTTCGAAGGAATCGGAGAATCAACCTATGAGAACATCAGCAGAGAAGTTGAACTTACTAATAACCTCGGAATCAAAGTTCTCGGAACAGTTATAGTTAAGTGATCACAGGACTTGATATTAGTACAAAATCAAAAGAAGCAATCTTGTAATGAGATTGCTTCTTTTTTATTACGGTCTGATAATATCTACGATGTTATCACCATATTCAATTTTATTTCTCTTTAGGAACTCGTTAAATTCCGGAACATCCTCGGGATTTATAAGAACTCTTGGATCATGAGCATCGCAGCCGATGACGAATCTTGCTCCCATCTCGGATGCCATCTTAAAGAACCTGTCACTGGGATAATGTCTTCCGTCTATAAATCCGTAGACATTTACCTCCAACGGAAAATCAAGTTCTATTGAGGCTTCCACGATACGTCTCATATGCCTTAAATATTTTTCTTCATCTCCCGTATAATTCATAAGATCCGGATGACACAGATACGTAAAAAGACCTGTCTTCATTCCTTCGATGGAAAGATCAACATAAGCTTTGAGCTTATCCTCATCCGATGTGGGTGCCCCTACATAAAATCCATCAACTTCATTCGGAGCAAAATGCTGCCCCAAGATCATATAATCAAGAGGATACTTTCTAAGCTCATCCATCATACGATCAAAAAATCTGTGTGAATACTCAACCTCATATCCGATAAGAATCTGTATCCTGTCCTTATACTCTTCTCTTAAGCTTACAAGAGTGGACGTGTAATCCGAAAGCTCAGACATATCCATTCTGATACCTGATACAAAGCCCTCAGGATACGGCTGTGGCACATGGTCTGAAAAACCGAGTATCTTATATCCTTTTTTAATAGCGGCTTCGATATATTCTCTCTCGGAGCCGAAGGCATGTTTACACCTAGTCGTGTGGGTGTGGTAATTTGCTAACATAAAAACACACTCTCTCCTTATCCCTTTACCGCTCCCGCTGTCATGCCTGAAATGAAATACCTGTTAAATCCCATATAGATAAGTATCATTGGAACCAGTGAAATCGCTGTACCCGCAAGCATCAAGTTCCACGAAGACGCTGCGTCTCCCGAAGACTTAAGATGCATAATACCAACTACCAGAGGCATGCGCGAAGTATCCGTCATCGTAAATACCATCGGCAACATGTAATCATTCCACGCACTCCTGAACGCGAGTATGGCAACAGTAGCTATCAGTGGCTTGCAAAGAGGAAAGATGATCCTTGAGTATATTCCCGCAAAAGAACATCCGTCAATCTTGGCAGCCTCGTCTATCTCTTTGGGAATAGATGTGATGAAACCTCTTGCAATAAAAAGATTGGTCACATTCATTCCAAAGACACGTATTATGATAACGCCCCACAGTGATTTATTCAAATGCACTGCCTTCATGATCATAAGAAGTGGATATAAAGTCAGTGTACCCAGTGAAACAAACATTGATGAGACCATAAAATAGAAAATTATTTCTTTTCCCTTGAAGGTACCTCTGGAAAAAGCATATCCGCAAACCGTACTGGACATTATCGCACCGATCACGCAAAAGAACGAAAGGAAAATACTGTTCTTGGTGTAGGTCGAAAAATCCGCAAGCTCCCACGCTTTGGAATAATTCTCCAAAACAAAGTGTCTTGGAATAAGCGTATTACCTGTTGTCAAAATGTCCATGTTACTCTTGAATGAGGACATGAAAGTATAAAAAACCGGAAAAAAGCTTAATACAAAGAATACCGCCAAAAAGAGGTAGACGAGCGTATTTACTAAATTTCTTTTTACTCCGAACATAATCTGCCTCCCTTAGCCTGCATATTCTTTAAGTCTTTTGGTCGCCTTCAGATAAACAAAGGTCACCAATCCAAGGAAGATCGCAGTGATAAGTGCCATAGCGGAAGCATATCCGACTTCAATATTTCTTCCTGATTTTCCAAAAAACGATTTGTAAATATAAGTCATGACAACTTCCGTCGTACCGCCCGGTTGTCCGTTTGTGCATGAGATCACGAGATCACACACCTTAAGACTTCCAACGATCGCCATCAAAAGTATCGACTGAAATATCGGAGCAATCATAGGAAGAGTTATCTTAAAAAATCTCGTAAATCCCGTTGCTCCGTCGATGCTTGCACAGTCATAGAGCTCCTGGGGAATGCTCTGAAGCGCCATCAAAAAGAAGATCATGTTGATACCGTAGTTCTGCCATACCGATGCTATTCCCAATATCAGCATAGCTTTCCATTTGGTGTTAAACCAGTTGATGGGCTTCTCTATAAGACCTATATTGGCAAGAATCCCGTTCACCATACCGTTATGCGAAGCAAACAACAGTGAAAAAATAAGTCCGATTATGACCGCCGATATAATAGCGGGAAGAAAAAGCGTAACTCTGAAAAACGCCATTCCTTTCAGCTTCTTGTTAAGAAGCACCGCCAGGAGTAGGGCCAGCGGTATCTCTACCGCCAGCTTTCCTGCCGAGAGGATTACTGTATTGACAAGAGATTGCCAAAAGTCGGGATCTCTTTTGAATGCTCTTACAAAGTTGGCAAGTCCCGTAAACTTGCAATCACCGAATCCACTGTAATTTGTAAATGCATATCTAAGTATGTAAACGATAGGAACGTAACTGAATATGATAAAGCCGATCAGAAACGGCAAGATCATCAGAAACGCCTGCACGTTATCGTCGCTTAATCTAAGCTTTTTTCTCATGTTTGTCTTAATCTCTCTTTACGTTATAACTTGTGGGTGCCACATAATCTTTCAGCTCTGATTCATCAAGCTCTTTAAGTCCGCCGTTCAGGCGATCGTCAAGATCTTTCAAAACTGTAGCAGCATCCTCCGAAAATCCGCCCGAGAAAAGTTTTGCAAGTGTCTCTCGCGCAGAAAGTCCCTCGTACGTGATAACACCTTTGGGATCGGCCATTCTGACTATGAACTGATTGTCCTTAAAGGTTGAAAATTCCTTCCATCCTTTTACAGATGACTCGCCCGCGATATCAAGGACCTCGCTTCTGTAAGGGATGTACATTCCCTGCTCATACATCTCTACAAGGTTTTCATCGGCATAGAACCATTCAAGAACTCTTGCAATCTTGGAAGTATCTTTTGCTTCAAGCGCTTTCTTGGCAACGCCGAGAAGATCTACAGCGGCAACCATCTCTTTGTAGTCATATCCGTTCTCCTTAATAGTCGGAGGATCGCACACAACCCAGTTGCACTCTGCAGGGAACTGCTCTGTATATACGGCAACGTCAAAGCTTGCTGCCATAACGATTCCCACTCTTCCTGCCGCAAACTGCGCTCTGGCGGTATCGGCGTCCATATTCTCATATCCGGGGAATACACTTCCGTCATCGATCATACCGAGAATATCCTCAACGATGGGAAGACCGTCTGAATACTTATATGTTCCGGAAACCGCATCGTATCCAAAGTGTCCGAGCGCTGCGGAAGATACGCTGTAAATGTAATGATCAAGTGTCCATCCGCTCTGAAGTGCAAGGAAGAATCCGTAAGCATCTCCGCCCGAAGCTTCTGTTATAAGCTTGGCGTCTTCTCTTACCTGATCCCAGGTTGTGGGAACTTCCTTTATTCCTGCCTTGTCAAAAAGATCCTGATTGATGATCATCTTATATGACTGAAGGCTGTAAGGAAGTGTATAAACCTTATCATCAAAAACCTGATCGCCTATTATAAGATCGTCCTTACTGTACTTTGAAAGAAGCGAATCACTTCCCTCAAGATCCGATATCGGAACCGCATATCCTGCGCTTACATATTTGGCAAAAGTATTGGATGAAGGCCTGAAAAGATCCGGTCCATCATTAGCCATAAGAGCAACGTTTATAACATCCGAATAATCCGAACCGTATACGGTGTATTCAATCTGAATTCCCTCTTCTTTTCCGATCGTATTGTTAAACTCTTCAATCTGTGCTTCTCTTATAGTCTGCTCATGTGCGTTATCACTCCATACCGTAACAACCTGAACATCGCCGGCAGGAGTATCTGACTTATCACCACCTGTTTCTTTTCCCGCACTCTCTGCGGAGCCCTGCGCAGCTGTGCCTCCCGACTCGGTATTTCCGCAGGCAGACACCGTAAGTGCAAGCATTGCGGAAGCAAGAAGCAACGACATAATTTTTTTCTTCATTAATTTCCCTCCTCCATTAAAAAACGTTAATCCTTTATAAAATGATTATATGAGCTTTTTTGCACCCGGAACAGTTGGAATTTTTTTACACCTTTTATACAATCTACATTGGTAGTACAATACAAAATACATGGGAGGGTGTAAATTTTATGGCAATCAGCGTTCTATTGCTAATAATATGTGCGATGGTGCTTATTTTTGTTGTGCCGCACAGCAGGTACGGTCTCCCCATGTTCTTTATGATCGTCGGTATCATTCTCACGACAATTTCGGTACTTTTCCAGTATTACAGTTCATCAAGCTATGTTCCGCCTGCGTATTTCCCACTTAGAGGTTTCGATATATTCCTGTACAGATCCGTAGGACACAGCTTCAAGCTCCCCATGAAATACATGCAGCTCGTTAGAAACTTTGGTGTCGTAATATATCTTCTGGGAATCTCGACTTTGATCGACGTCATCAGACGCAACGTCAAGCAAGGCGGAGCGGACACTTCGGTCGCAGCTTTCCTTAAATCGAAAATAATCTTCGCAGCAATTTCCATTTCCTATCTATGTTTTTACAGCACCAAAAATGCTTTTTTTGCATACTTAAAATATCATGATCTGTCCGAACCTTCCCGTCACAGACTACAGCTCTTGTATAACTTTGCTCACACAAGCTTTAGCATTTTAATTGCCGTTTACATGTTCTATCCACTCATTTTTTTCTTTATAAATCTGATAAAAAAGAAGATGACATGTTTTTTCGGTACGACGATAATCCTGTTTTCAAGCGTCTCTTTGATAAACTTATGCTTCTATCATTTCATATTCGTGGGACTGTTTAAAAACAGCCCGAAGTATGTCTTTAAAACAGGCTTTTGGTACTTTAACAAAGTTTCGAGAATCCCTCCGATATACATAAATATCTATCCCATATTCGCGCTTGGAATTCTCATCTTTATCATGATAAGCATTAACGGTTTCTTTTCCCTTGATCTTATCTCATACTCAAGAAACCGCGTACTCAAAAGAAAAATTGACGATCTCAACTACAATCTCAAAGACGTTTTTCATTCGGAAAAAAATCTGATATTCTCGATGAACATATTGGCGAACGAAGCGCTCTCCTCCTACGGAAGCGATGAGGGAAAAGAAAAACTTGAAAGAATCGTCGCCATCTCGAATAAGCAGATGAAGGCTCTTTCGGATTCGCTTGGTGCGATCAAACAGCTTCATATAAAACCAAATGCGGTCGATATTCGCACGATCACGGACGAAGCAATAGAGCAGGCCCGTATACCTGCTGATATAACCGTTGAAAAGAAATACTGCGACTTTCCGGTTCTTTGCACGCTCGATAAATATCACACACTGCATGCGATCTCCAACCTTATCATCAACTCGGTTGATTCGCTGTCCATGATGGGTTCGGTTGGCTCCGGATCGGAGATCAAAAAGCTTATCATCACAATAGAAGCCAGTGAGGAATGGGTATACTGGTCACTGTGGGACAACGGAACGGGAATTGCTCCGAGATCCGTACGAAAGCTTATGATGCCTTTTGCCTCGACCAAGTCCAAAAATTCAAATTGGGGCATAGGTCTTCCGTATGCATTTAAGGTTATAACTTCCCAGCTTGGTCAGATGCACATAACGGGAAGCAAGAAAAAGAACTGTCACCACGCGCTTGTGGAAATTCTTTTACCCAGGAGAAAACAGGAAAATGGATAAGATAAAGATTCTGATCGCAGATGACAATAAAGAAATAAGAGATTACTTTGGAGGAATCATTTCTCACGAGCCTGATATGGAGCTTGTCGGAAGCGTTTCTTCGGGAATGGATGCAGTCTCTTTTGCCCTGGAAAACAAACCTGACATTATCCTTATGGACATACAGATGGAGACAAGAACCGCCGGAATTGACGCTGCCAAGCGCATCCTTTCCGAGGATAACGATATCAAGATTGTAATACTGACCATACTTGAAGACGACGATCTTCTGTTTCAGGCTTACTGCGCGGGAGTTATGGACTACATAATAAAGACGGACTCGATAACTCAGGTACTCTCTTCTATCAGGAACGTCTACAAAAATCAGCTGATCCTCCGCCCTCAATATGCTGAAAAGATCATAGAAGAGCTCAGCCATGTAAAAGAGCAACAAAAGAGTCTTTTCATGTTCATGAACATACTTACCAAGCTCTCAAACAGTGAATTTGAGATACTTAAAAGTCTTTACATGGGAATGACCTACAAACAGATCTCCGAAGTTCGCTATGTATCGACTGTAACAATAAAAAGTCAGATACACAGCATTCTTAAAAAGTTCAATATGAAGAACATAAAAGAAGTACTTAAAGAGCTTAGATCTGTCGGTTTTGAGCAGTTCATAGATCAGAGCGGAAAGTGATACAAATTCCTATTTATTTGGTAGGTGATTAGTGCTACTATATGGTATAGGTGTAAGAGCAATTATTTGACATGCACATCATTATTTGTTAAAGGAGAACAATCATGCAGAGAGTCGAGAAATTTTTAAAAGAAGCACAGACATACTATCTTGCAACTGTAGATAAAGACCAGCCCAGAGTACGTCCCTTCGGCACAGCCAATATTTTTGAAGGAAAGCTTTATATCCAGACAGGAAAGTCAAAAGATGTATCTAAGCAGCTCCACGTTAATCCCAAGTTTGAGATCTGCGCATTCAAGGATGGCACATGGCTCAGAGTATCGGGAATCCTTGTTGAGGACGACAGAAGAGAAGCTCGCCAGGCAATGCTTGATGCTTATCCGGAGCTTAAGAACATGTACAGCGCCGACGACGGAAACACAGAAGCATTCTACATCAAGGATGCTACCGCTACTTTCTACTCCTTCACAGGAGCACCTGAAACAATTACATTCTAAAATAATTAAACGCAAGACGGTAAACGTCTTGCGTTTTTATTTTCAGATCTTTACGCCTGAGCTGAAGGCTCGGTGTTGTTCTTATTATCCGAAACAGACGCGATTGCTTTCTCTATCGCACCTTTTACAGCAGGTATGTTGATAATTATAAGCGTGAGCGCCATTTCTATAAGAATATAGCTGTAGTTATATACGATGGGATACACAGCCGCGAGGCTCTTAGGAAAACTCTCCGGCATGTAATCCATCCAAAAGATATATCCTCCTAGTGTATGGAAAAGCCCCCTCACAAGAGCAGCAACTACATAACCTGTAATGAGTCCTTTCTTCTTGCCATACCAAAATCCAACGATTCCAAGTGCTGTGAAAGCAAAGAAATAATCGCAGCATGTCTGGAATGGTGTCAGGAAATATTTACCACCCGTCTGAATAAACTGAAGAATGCTGTATGCAAAAGCTGCAGATAACCCTATTCGTATCCCAAATGTGTAGCCCACAAGACAAACAAAGAACATAGAGAACAATGTTACGGAACCGCCCATGGGAAGCTCATACTTAACATACGAAGTGATAAATGCAAGTGCAATCGCCACACCGGCAAATGTAAGACCTTTTGCAGTCATTTCCTTAGTATTTTGCCTTTTGGAAATAAAAAACGCTGCGACAAACATCACGAGCAAAAGAATCGCTACGGCCAGATAGTAACCGGTATTGGTCAGCTCGTAATGATCTTCGATGAAACTGATAAACTTGGACATAAAAATAACCTCCTGCATTTCGCTAAGAGGGTGTGCGAAAACTCATGTTTCCTAAATATGCTTCCTTCCGCCGGTATTATCCGGTTCAAGTAATGAGGGTAAGAACAACGTTCTATCTCAGCATCTGCACCCCTAGCTTATTTTATTTTTCAAACCAAGTTTATGCCTGTGAAAGCCAAAAGTCAAACTTGCAAGATCAGGAAGTTTTAAATATCCGGTTACAGTTTCTACCGCTACCGAAAAACCACCGCGCTGAAATGCCTTATGGCTGATTTGCTCAATGAAAAAATACTGTGAATCCGGGGGATCAAAATCCTTTTTGCCTAAGATCACTGACAAGATTGATATAGAATTCTCTTACATCAAAATCCTTGATATTCTCGCGGTTCAGATCGATCATATCGCCGTGAGATATTCCTCTTTTTCCGTGAGGTTCAAGCATTGTAAAATTGCTTCCCCAAGGAAATGACTTCTCGCCGACAAGACCGTCGTTTCTTCCGTCAAAATACTTGACCAAAAGATAAGACATATTGAGCGGAAATCTTCCGGACATAGGATTGGTCTGAATCGAACCTACAGACTGGTAATAAACCTCTTCTCTGTCGAGAACCTCTTCGTTTCGCTTCTCACATGCTGCATGAGTAAGGTCTGTAACGGCGCCGATAAAATCGGGATTCTCATCGCCGAGCTTGGAAGCTCCAAGATTATAAGCCTTGGCAACAGCCTCTTTCTGAGCTACGGGAATCTTATCAAGAAGGAAATCCGCAAATTCGCAGCCTCTGTGAGGAGTGTTGATCGTAGTAAGTGATGCTACGTCTTCATACGCTCCGCACTTTGATATTGCATATCTCATATCAAGTCCGCCCTTGGAATGCGCGATAACATTGACCTTCTCGCATCCGGTCTGCGCTTTGATATCTTTTATTCTCTTGGCAAGCTCTTCGCCGCAGCTGGCTACAGACGAAGCGCTGTGATGTTCTCCGTAGAATATGGTCGCACCGTTAGCCTTAAGCTCATCGGGAATTCTTCCCCAATAATTCAAATGTTCAAAATCTCTGAAGAAGACACCGTGAACCATAAGTATCGGATACTTGGTCTTGCAGACCTGTTTGTCTTTTCTTTCTTTGTTAAGCTTGAATCTCTTGGATTCATATTTCACCTCATCGTCTGCAGTCTTAATGATCTTGCCGAGCATAATAAGGTGAATGATGGGCACAAGTCCAAATAATACGCCGAGCACTCTCCACTTTATTCCAAGCTGATTACAGTTGATATAGACTAAGATTATTCCTATCCAAAAAATAACAGATTCAACTATAACTATAAGAACTACCTTGGCGACAAACATTGCAGGATCTTCTCTAAAACCCGAAAAACCAAACGGGCTTTTAAAGAGATCCCAAATGTAATAGCATGACAGTATCGCGGTACTGATCAAAAAAATCTTAAGTAAAGTATTTCCTATTCTGCAAGCGTTAATTCTGTTCATTTCTGTTCCCCATTTAAATTCATAATAATAAATAACTCAACAATGTTAATCTATTATTACAAATTTTGTATCATTTTGCAAGTGCCATCATGATATCGTTGCTTCTTGCTACGAAAGCGGCCATTGCATCACCTTCGAGAGGTGCATTCTGGATACGGGCAAGATCGTAAAGCTGCTCGCATATCATCGTTGTGTTCTCCGCGTCCTTGTTATCCATTACATACTGAACAAGAGGATGGTTGGCGTTGAGCACAAGTGTCTGTCCCTCATTTCCGAAGTCTCCCATGGACATTCCGTTCATGGCATACATCTTCATCATATCTGCCATACGTCTTGAATCCTCGGATACTGTAAGCATTGAAGCCATCTTTTTGTCCTTGAGCTTCTCAAGTTTGATATTAAGCTTATCGTTCTTAAGAGCCTTCTTGATCTTCTCGCCAAGCTCTTTCTCTTTTTCCTCAAGCTCCGCGGCAACCTTCTTGGAAGTTCTGGACTTGAATGTATCTGTAAGGTCGGCGTCGATTCTCTGGAATCTGATACCTTCGTTCTTATTCTCAAGCTGCTGCATGAAAGGAGTATCGATGTTGTGGTTCATGATGAACGCTTCCATCTTCTGCGCCTTGAACATCTTGATGTACTGACTCTGCTGCTGTTCGTCGGTAACATAATAGATGGTGCGAGGCTCCTTTTCTTCGGAATCCTTGGAATCGCCGGCTTTGGCTCCGTCATCAACAACTTCAGCCTCTACTGCATTTCCGTCTTCGTCGACAGCCTTAGCCGCTTCCGCTTCTGCCTCTTTGTTGATCTGAAGCGCATCGGGAAGTGTAAGATACTTGCCATCAAGGTTCTTGAAAAGAATGTAATCATTCATCTTCTCACAGAACTTGTCATCGCGAAGGCAACCGTATTTAATGAAGGGACTGATATCATCCCAATATTTGTCGTAGTTCTCTTTATCTGTCTTACATAGACCTGCAAGCTTCTCCGCAACCTTCTTGCTGATGTACTCGGAAATCTTCTTAACGAAGCCGTCGTTCTGAAGCGCACTTCTTGAAACATTAAGAGGAAGATCGGGACAATCTATAACACCCTTTAAGAGCATCAGATACTCGGGAATTACTTCCTTGATATTGTCAGCAATAAAAACCTGATTGTTGTAAAGCTTGATCGTTCCCTCTATTGATTCAAACTCCATGTTGATCTTAGGGAAGTAAAGGATACCCTTTAAGTTGAAGGGATAATCCATGTTGAGGTGAATCCAGAAAAGAGGCTCCTTATAATCGCGGAACACTTTTCTGTAGAACTCAAGGTATTCCTCATCCGTGCAATCCTTGGGTGTTTTGCCCCAAAGAGGATGTGTGTCGTTGAGAAGCTGAGGTCTTCTCTTGATCTTGTACTCGAGCTCAGGCTCTTTTTCCTCGCCCTCTTTTTTCTCGGGATGAACTTCTTCGATTACAATATCGGAATCAAGCTTCTCGCTTGCCTTGATAGTCTCCGTATCCTGCTCGTTTTCCCTTGAAAGATAAATCTCATAAGGCATGAATGAACAGTATTTCTGTACTACTTCTCTGGCCTTGTACTCGTTGCAGAATTCAAGGCAATCGTCTGAAAGATGAAGTGTAATTGTTGTTCCGACTTCTTTCTTGTCACCGTCGGTCATCTCGAAATCTGAGCCGCCGTCGCATGTCCAGTGAACGGAAGCTGCATCTGACTTATAAGAAAGTGTATCGATATCAACGGAATCCGAAACCATAAAGGTCGAATAGAAACCAAGTCCGAAGTGACCAATGATCTGGTCTGCATTCGCCTTGTCTTTGTACTTATTAAGGAAATCGGTAGCACCCGAAAAAGCAACCTGATTGATGTACTCCTCAACCTCCTCGGCCGTCATACCGATACCGTTATCAACAATCTTGATGGTCTTGTCTTTATCGTTGAGTATTACATCCACACGGGGCTTAAAATCCGCAGGAAGCTCATACTCTCCCATCATATCCATCTTGCGTATCTTGGTGATCGCATCACACGCATTTGAAATTACTTCTCTGTAAAAAATATCATGGTCCGAATAAAGCCATTTCTTTATGATCGGAAACATGTTCTCGCTGTTAATTGAAAGATTACCCTTTTTTGAAGCCATAACTATCACTCCTTTGTATCATTTCAGTATATGTACGCTATCTGACTCCATTTATCGTACAAAATAAAGTTTAATTCCGGGGGAACCAAAAGTCAATAAAAAATTAGCACTCGTTCATCGCGAGTGCTAACAAAATGTTTTTTATTTATCTTTCTTGAAATGTTTCTGGTAAACATCCATAAGTCCGGTAGTAGTCACATTTTCATCATCCACAAGACTGACCGAATCCCAGAGCTTTTCATTGAGCTGCTTACTGAGTCCTGCGACAAATGTATCGTACTGCTGCCCGAAGACTTCTCTTTTACGTTCGGCGACGATCTTGACCTTGTTGGCTTCCGTCTCTTCTCTGTTGAAAGTACTGATGCACTTGATGATCACGTAGCCATCCTCGGCTTCTACAATGTCACTGACCTCTTCTGTTCCAAGAGCAAACGCAGCTTCTTCATACGCGGCGTCCATATCCCCCTTGCCAAAAGAGATTGTTCCTTCGTCGGCCTCATTGTACTCAGCCATGGTTTCCTCAAAGCTTGCTCCCTCTGAAAGAATTTTCTTAATCTCCTCAGCTTTATTTTTCGCCTTTGCCTTGGCGGCATTGTCATAGCTCTCTTTTTTGCCGGAAGCATCAAGGGTATAGGTCTTAATAAGAATCTGCTCGACTGTGATCGTCCTCGCCTCGTCGTCACTGATTTCGGGATTGATATCCCTGATTATGTAGTCGTAAAGCTTGTCGGCAAGCGCATGTTCTTTATATATCGCTGTGATGTCTTCAACGGTAATGTTGTTCATCGCCTTTTTGTCGGCATCCGAAAGAGTCTCATAATACTCTTTTGCCGCGTCTGCAGCCAGCTTTTCCTCAGACTCATCAAGCTCTATTTCCATCTCTTTTGCCAAAAGATTCATCGCTTTTATCTGAGCGATCTTGGCAAGCACAGAGTCTTTTAACCTGTCTTCGACCGTTCCGCTGTCCGTCTCGGAATTCCAGATATCTGTACCGAATGTGCTCTCATAACCCTCCTGCATATTGACAAGATATGCCATAGCCTCGGTCAGAGTACACACAGCCGTTTCTATTCTAAATACCTGATTGTCGGTAAAGCCGGTCGTAAAAACAACCCTCTGCTCCGACAAGTCGCCGCATCCTGTAAGTAGCATAACCGCAAGGAGCAGCACCGCACAAAATCTTCTCATTATAAATCTCCGTAAAATAATAATTAAGGGAGCAAAGAATTAACTTTGCTCCCTTAGTATATCATATCCCGCAACTTACCTGGTACTTCTGTACTGAACAGGTGTCATTCCGTACTTTTTCTTAAAGAGTCTGTTGAAGTGCTCAACGTTCTGATAACCTGCTGCCTCCGCAACTTTCTCAATCTTCATGTTGCCGTTTCTAAGGAGAGTGCTTGCCTTGTTAAGTCTGATCCTCTTGACGTTGTCTCCGAATGTCATGCCTGATTTTTCCTTGATGAACTTGGAAAGATAAGGCTTGGACAAATAGAACTGTCTTGAGAGATCATCCAAAGTAACTGTGAGGTAGTTCTCCTGGATATAGTTCATTATAGTATTGATGCGCTCGTCCTTGGCTTCTTTACTGTTTCTAACAGCATCGATCTGGTTAACTGCGATAACAAGAGCATTTACGGATGACATGATAACGTCTTCGTCGATTCCCACGCCCCAGAACTTCTTGCCCTTGCAAGTAATTCCGACATAAGTGCAAGCCTTGGAGGATGAACCTCTTGAAAGCGCATGCTCTTCATAGGTTGAAAGTTCGTAGCTGATGTTGAAGTACTGTTTGATCGCATTGCTTACTGCATCGAGACGACCGTTACCGTTGGCTTCAACAACATGCTCGTTATCAAAGTGCATTATCTTAACTTCCGCAAGAATTCCGTCTACCTTCTTGAAAGTACAATCGGTAATTCTGAATACGTAGTTGTTGTGAACGTACTTATCTTCAAATACCTGATAGATTCTTGCAGGTGAAAGCTCTGCATGCTCTCTGTCGGAAATATCCTTGATGGTATAGCTGATATCAGCCTGCATCTCCTTGGGAACCATCATGCCATAGTTGGTCTTAAGGATATAGCTTACGCCGCCCTTACCTGACTGGCTGTTGATACGGATAACGTCTCCGTCGTACTCTCTTCCGAGATCCTTGGGATCGATGGGAAGATAAGGAACTGACCAGATACCATTGTCCTTCTTCTGCTCGTGCCAAGAGAAGCCCTTGGAAATAGCATCCTGATGTGATCCGGAGAAAGCAGTGAACACGAGCTGTCCCGCATAAGGCTGTCTCTCATAGACACGCATTCTTGTAAGTCTCTCATAAGTCTCAGCGATCTTCATGATCTTGCTGAAATCAAGTCCGGGATCAACACCGTGTGAATACATGTTGAGTGCAAGCGTAACGATATCAACGTTACCTGTTCTCTCACCGTTTCCGAAAAGAGTTCCCTCAATTCTGTCAGCACCTGCAAGGCATCCAAGCTCCGCATCACTTACACCTGTTCCTCTGTCATTGTGAGGATGAAGTGAAAGAGTTACGGCTTCACGATACTTGAGGTTCTTGCTGATATATTCAACCTGTGTTGCAAACACATGAGGCATTGCGATCTCTACGGTTGTAGGAATATTGATAACAACCTTGTTCTCTTTGGTAGGCTTCCAAACATCAAGAACTGCGTTGCAGACTTCCACAGCGTAATCTACTTCTGTTCCGGGGAAGCTTTCGGGTGAGTATTCAAAAGAGAAATTACCCGTAGTCTCTTTTGCCAGCTTATCAAGAAGCTTAGCGCCGTCAATGGCGATCTTCTTGACTTCTTCCTTGCTCTTTTTGAAGACCTGCTCTCTCTGAGCTACGGAAGTTGAGTTGTAAAGATGGATGATGGCTCTGGGTGCTCCCTGAACGGCTTCGAAAGTTCTTTTGATAATGTGCTCTCTTGCCTGTGTGAGAACCTGAACCGTAACGTCATCGGGAATCATGTTCTTCTCGATAAGAGTTCTCGCAAATTCAAACTCTGTCTCCGATGCTGCGGGAAAACCGATCTCTATCTCTTTAAATCCAAGCTTAACCAGCATGGTAAAAAACTCAAGCTTTTCATCGAGGCTCATGGGCTCGATAAGTGCCTGGTTACCGTCTCTTAAGTCTACGCTGCACCAGATGGGCGGATGATCCACATAATCCTTCTTAACCCAATCGTATGTGCATTTGGGCGGCATAAAATACTGACGCTGATATTTCTCGAAATTTTTCATAATATACTCACTCCTTAAGCCTGAAATTGATGTAATTTAAACTAATATGATTAATATAGTTCATTTTTGTTGATGAATATTATGTTATCACAAATTTGCACAAATAAAACATACCAAAATTAATCTCTTTTATTGATCTATTTTAATATTATAGCCCGCATAGCGGCCAACCATGCGGGCTTATAAGTGTCAGTATTCAGCTTATCCCAGAATATCTACGTATTCTCCCTCAAGTGCTTTATTCATGCTGCGTACGGCGCAGAATTTGCCACACATAGAACATGTGTCATCAAACTCGGGAGATCTGTCGTCACGGATCTTTTTGGCCGTCTCGGGATCGAGTGCGCACTCCCACTGCTTATCCCAATCAAGGACTCTTCTTGCATCGCCCATAGCGTTGTCTCTGTCCATTGCGTGAGGGATCTTCTTAGCGATATCAGCGGCGTGAGCTGCGATCTTGGACGCGATGATGCCCTGCTTAACGTCATCGACATTGGGAAGAGCAAGGTGCTCAGCGGGTGTAACGTAGCAAAGGAAGGCTGCTCCCGAAGCTGCTGCGATGGCACCGCCAATAGCTGATGTGATGTGGTCGTAGCCGGGTGCGATATCGGTAACAAGGGGTCCGAGTACATAGAAAGGAGCACCCATGCAGATAGTATTCTGGATCTTCATGTTGGCTTCGATCTGATCCATAGGAACGTGTCCGGGACCTTCTACCATAACCTGTACGTCTTTTTCCCAAGCTCTCTTTGTGAGTTCTCCGAGTCTTACAAGCTCTTCTATCTGGCAAACATCACTTGCATCGGCAAGACAGCCGGGTCTGCACGCATCGCCGAGTGATATGGTAACGTCATATTCTCTGCAGATCTCAAGAATCTCATCATAATATTCATAAAAAGGATTCTCGTTTCCGGTCATGCACATCCAGGCAAATACGAGCGATCCGCCTCTTGAAACGATGTTCATCTTTCTCTTGTGCTTCTTGATCTGCTCGATTGTCTTTCTTGTGATTCCGCAGTGAAGAGTCACAAAGTCAACGCCATCCTGCGCATGAAGCCTTACTACATCAATGAAGTCCTGTGCTGAAAGTGTGGCAAGATCTCTCTGATAGTGGATAACACTGTCGTAGATAGGTACTGTTCCGATCATAGCGGGACATGATGATGTGAGCTTCTGTCTAAAGGGCTGTGTGTTTCCGTGGCTTGAAAGATCCATGATGGCCTCGGCTCCCATGTTTACAGCCGCCATAACCTTCTCCATCTCAATATCGTAGTCCTTGCAGTCTCTAGATACTCCAAGGTTTACGTTTATCTTGGTGCGGAGCATTGAGCCTACTCCTTCGGCGTCAATGCACTTATGATTTTTGTTTGCGGGGATAGCGATCTTTCCCTCAGCCACTAGTGCTCTGATAAACTCCGGCTCGCGGTACTCCTTCTTTGCTACCGTCTCCATCTCCTTGGTGATAATACCTTTTCTTGCTGCATCCATCTGTGTTGCATAGTTTCTCATCTCTACCTTCTCCTGTTTCTCTTTTTCTATTTGATAAATCCAAAAACTTGGAAATCAATTTCAAATGTTGACTGTATGATCAAGCGGACCCGAGCCCTTGCCAAGATTTAGTCCCGATGCGATCGCATCCGAGATATAAGACTTGGCATTTCTTATTGCATCTTCAAGGCTCTTTCCAAGCGCCAGGTTTGATGCTATCGCGCTTGATAATGTGCATCCCGTTCCGTGAGTGTTGCTGCTTTCAATTCTTTTTCCTTCAAACCAGGTAAGCTTCCCCTCATCAAAAAGAACATCGCTGGCATCTTCTATGCTGTGTCCGCCCTTTATTAAAACCGCGCAGCCATACTTTGTTCCAAGCTCCTCTGCTGCCTTTTCCATTTCTTCTCTTGTTGTTATAGACAGCCCCGTGAGTGCCTGCGCCTCAGGTATATTCGGCGTTATAACACGACTTATGGGAAAAAGATATTTCGCCATTATTTCAGCTGTCTCATTTTTCATAAGGCTGCTGCCGCTTGTAGCTACCATTACAGGATCAAGCACAAGATTTTCAACTTTGAACTTGGTCAGTTTTTCATGAACAACCTTCACCTGCTCTGCGCTCGGGAGCATTCCGATCTTGGCCGCATCGCACGGAATATCCGATAAACACGCTTCTATCTGCTGCCCGAGAAATTCGGGAGTAGACTCCATTATCGCCGTAACCCCTGTTGTATTCTGCGCCGTAAGAGCAGTTATTGCAGTCATTCCGTAAACCTTATGCGCGGTCATCGTCTTAAGATCCGCCTGTATTCCTGCTCCGCCGCTACTGTCACTTCCCGCTATCGAAAGAACTACTTTCATAAAACACCTCTCATACATTTTTATCGCAGCTTATCTATTGCCTCTACCAGCTCCCGCGAGGCCTTCCTTGGATCATCTGCTTTCATGATCGCGGAGACCACGCAAACTCCCGCGATCGGAATTCCTTTCAAAACACCGAGATTGTCCTTGTTAAGTCCGCCGATCGCATTGGCAGGAATCGGAACCGCATTGCATATATCATTAAGAGTATCCGTTGAAGTAAGCACGGTCTTAACCTTGGTCGTTGTCGGATAGATCGCACCGACTCCGAGATAATCAGCACCCGCCTTGTACGCTGCAACCGCCTGCTCTACAGTCTTGGTTGTTGCACCTACTATCTTGTCTTTTCCAAGAATCTTTCTTGCCGTCTCGACAGGCATATCATCTCTTCCCACATGCACTCCGTCGGCGCCCGTCGCAAGAACAACATCGACTCTGTCATCTACAACCAGAGGAACATTATGCTTTCTCGTTATTTCAAGCGCCTTACTCACAAGGTCTATGTATTCGGCTGTTGTCTTGTTCTTTTCTCTTATCTGTACAAAAGAAACACCGCCCTCGATTGCTTCTTCAAGAGCCTTAAGAAACTCTTCTTCGCTCTTTCCGTCGCTGTTTGTGACAAGATAGAGCTTTAGCTGTTTTCTGTCTAAACCCATGTAACCTTCTTCCTCTCTTCAATGATGTCGTCATCTATTTCCGCAATGGCGTCAAACAAACGCATCAGGAACATATCTCCCTTGGCGTTTTCACCGCTTATTCCAAAACCGGCCGTCGCATTTATAATAGAATCAATACTTGTATCTATTGAGAAAAAGCTTGCGCACACGGCTCCAAGCATGCATCCCGTTCCCGTGATGCTGCCCAGCTTTTTTGTACCGTTCTCGATCAGTGCTGTTTTAGCTCCGTCCGTCACTATATCTTTTTCACCGCTTGCAAGGACTGTAACCCCTTGCTTCCTTGCAAGCTCTTTTGCCATATCAAGTATCTCTTCAAATGTAAGTTTTTTATCCGCATCCACTCCGGATGATTTGTAAGTCTCATCCAAAAGAGCTCGTATCTCCGAGTAGTTGCCTTTAATCAGCAACGGTACTTTGGGATTTCTTTTTCCGAGCAGTTCATTTACAGTCGCTCTTCTAAGCTCAGAACACGCATCCCCAACCGCATCTATTACGATCGGGATTTCTTTTTTCATAGCTTCGTCGTACGAGAGCTTAATAGCTTCAAGCCTGTCTCTCGTTATGTTTCCGAAGTTGAGTAAAAGAGCTTTCGCACTCGCCGTTATATCACAAACCTCATCCGGATGCTCTGCCATGATAGGGCGCGCCCCCAATAAAAGCACAGCGTTCGCACACTGCATTATCGAAATCGGATTCGTGATGCAGTGTATAAGCGGTGATTGTTCTTTAAGTTTTTTGCAGATATCTAATCCCATATCATGAAACCTTCTCAGTATTTTTTTTCACTTCATCAGTGCCGTTTAAACTGTCTTGAATTTTTCTGAGCATTCCGGTCGCAGCAAGTCTTTTAAGAAGGAGGTACGCGATGCTGCCTCCTATAAGTGTTCCCATGATAAAAGAGGGAACATAAAAGAAAAGTGTCAGTCCTTCTTTTCCCCAGAGATATGTCATAACGGGGTATGATACGATCGCGCCGATGATTCCCGTTCCGATTATCTCACCAAGAACAGCTGCAATGATCTTCCCTTTTGAAACCTTGTATAGGATTCCGGAAAGCGTCGCTCCAAACACAGCTCCCGTAAGAGCAAGTGGGGGAATTCCCATTGTCATCATTCTGATGATACCGATGAGAACCGCGCATATAAGCGCGTAAACAGGTCCCATAAATACAGCGCATGTGATGTTGATAAGATGCGCCATCGGGCACATTCCCTCAACTCTAAGGATCGGAGAAATAACAACTCCGAGCGCTACAAACATTGCCAGTGTTACCATTTTGAGCAGTACTTTTGAATTCTTCATAAGAATCTCCTTCTGACGGGCCTGTAAATGCACACCGGTACGTAAGCCGCATCAAGGAGCTTTCAGATTTTTTGCAAAAGAAAAGGAAGCTCCCGTCCGGTAAGCTTCCGCATTAGTTTCCTATTATTTAAGGCATCCCTACGTTGGCATTATCCAAATCAGGTTCTCGGTCGAAGGTCACACCTTCCTCTCAGCCTGTAATACAAGCTCCCGTCTATAAAATTTTTATTCAACTATGTTTATACACCATAGCGAAAGTAATTACAATAGCAATTATAATCTTTTGCCGCAGTATGGACAGAATACAGCATCACTGGGAAGCTTCTCTCCGCACCTTGTGCAGAATGCCACTCTGGATTTAGCTCTTGATCCGGATCCGCGTTTTGAATCCGAACCGGGTCCGTAAGCAAGCTTTGCAAGCTCTTTATCCGTACGCTCATCTACGTAGTCATCATCCAGATAACCGTCTTCTTCACCACGTCTGGGAGGTGCTACGCGACGTCTTCCGGCTTCATCTCTTCGTCTTGCTTCGGCTCTTCTGCGTCTTTCCTCTTCTTCCTCACGCCAAGCTTCTTCCTCAGCACGTCTTCTCTCAGCCTCGGCGCGTCTCTTCTCCTCTTCGGCGCGTCTCTTTTCCTCGGCCTCTCTTCTAGCCTTTTCTTCAGCCTCTCTTCTTGCTCTTTCCTCGGCTTCTCTTCTGGCCTTCTCTTCGGCTTCTCTTCTCGCTCTTTCTTCCGCTTCCTTACGGGCAGCTTCTTCTGCAGCCCTTCTCGCTTCCTCAGCGGCTCTTCTTTCCTCTTCCGCCTCGGCGATCAGATCTTCGGGAACAGGCCATCCGCATGATGTACAGATCTCATCCTCAAAGACAATCGGGGCTCCGCACTTAAAGCAGTATCCCATAATATCCTCTTTGGGAATCTTATTCTTTCCTACGCTTCCGGAAACATTCTCCGCAAGCTTACCTACAGATGATGCCACCTGAGTTAATGTATCCTTATTCTATGTCCAGACTTTCCCCGGCGATATCTTCAATGAATATACTATCTTCCTTAGTAATCTGTTTTTTTAATTTATATTTTTCAACTTCAGACAAGGGATTCTTAAAACCAATTTTCCCTTTTGGATACTTGCCTCTTAATATTGATTCATATAAACATTCAATAAAAGACGACCATTTCGGCAAGTTTTCATTATCACTTTTGTCGATCAAATAACCGATGCCATCTGCTCTGTAAAAAATCAGTAATGCTATGCTTAATTCGCAGCTTTCATTATCCAAAACCAACTGTGGAATATCAAAACCATTATCCCAATTATAATTATAGGCATATAGATATAACTGCTCAGAATCATTCATCTGAATAATACTTTCTTTAGCCACTTCAATATCAGTGTTATATAGCAGTGCCTTTACTGCCTCAATTTTCTTATCTTCCACTACTCCTCCAAAAACTCATACATTGGAAAATCATTGTCTGTGATTAGATGCCTATGTTATAGTTCTATAACATTATGAGCATCCGAAAAATGCACTCTTTCCTTTATCAATTCAATATTCTTTATCCCATCATATTTGACCGAATATATACCTCGATCGACATTGTCAATTTTCAATAATATTTCCATTTCTAATTCCGGATAAGCAAGACACTGTACTAATTCGCTTGCATTTATCACAATCAACTTTCCGGACTCAACATCAATATATGTATATGAATCACTTTTCGTATCAGAAATGGTTATTTTGCAATTATACTCATCTTTATTAGCTAAAAAGAGAACCATCTTACCGGAATTACAAAATTCTACAATATTTTTAGTTTCCCGTTTTCTTACATCTTTCCATTTCTCATTTGGAAAATCATGTATCAATTCAGTTTTTCCGTCTCGATCAAGTATTATGTCTAACTCAGCTAAAAGATTGTCATCTATTTCATCTAAGTATTTCTCATCAATTAAAACCAGACCGTCTATGCCATCACATCTATAATCATAATTCATAATAGCACCTCAGCATTTTTTTACCTTTATCATATGTACAATAGATTTATAATCTCATCAGCCAACTTTATGATTCTACGAAAACTTGTCGAAGCTCTAATCTTATCCATATCCGACAACTTGGATAATATCTTTTCTTCACCGATATAAATCTCTCTTAATTCAGAACACTTTTTATATATTGTTTCATCAATATAGCCTTCATCAATCAACAAATCCAAAGTATTATTATGTAAAAAACTGATTATATCTGGTGGTAGTTCTTCGAATAATGTATATCTAAAATCATCATCGTTCATTGATAAAATATTTGAAGAACTTTTTTGCAATGTACACTTAAATAAATCATATCTTTCATCTTCACTTAACAATACTGCGCCCCTCTATCTTCCCTGTCTCAGCATTTATCTTAAAATTTCTTCCATAAAAATCAGAAGCATATATCTTATCTTCCTTAAGTCCCATCTGTTCATACGGAAGAAGATTCTTTAATTCCGGATATTTACAAGCAATATCCTCAGATTGCCAATTCACCTTTGCATCCGCGTCCAAACAAAAGATATTATTAATCTCATTGCTATCATACGGGATTGCAAGTAGGATAATAAAACTTTTTTTGTACTGAATCACAGTCCTGATTTCGAATTCAAAATCATAACCTCTATTGTTGATTTCTATATGATTTTTCTCGAATTTATACACTTCAAAATCCTCTTTCATGACTTCTACTCTTTCAATGCACGATACTAAAACAATTGTGGAATTCCTGTCCACGTTAAAATCGGCATTTCTTCTATAAGCTTGAAATATAGCAGTATTTCCTGATTATCCCCATAGATGCCTGAGCTTGGTTTTTTGGTAAGCACGGTGACATAATAGAAACCATCCTCCATAGCAACAGTTTGCTCATCAGGCACTTCATCACTCCATTCAGATAGCCAATAAACATCAATGATATTAACTTTTCCTCCAATTACCTCCAGAGCTAATCTGATTGCTGTCAGATAGTCACTGATTGTTTGCTCTGATGGATACCCCTCTCTGATCTTTAAAACAAACTGTCCCGGTCCGCCTGTGTTAAAGCCTATAATATCTCCCTTTTTCAAATGCTCCGCAACCTTTTCCGGCGTATTAAATTCCTTAGAAAAAAAGTCTTCTCCCTCAGAACATTTTATGGCTTTATCCGAATATAAAACTATACCAGGTCCGTCTGTGCTAATATTCAGTTGCAATTCACCATATGTATTCATTCTCATTTCCACTCGGATGCAAATTCCAAAATCTCTCGATTGAGTTCTTGTTTACGATCGTTTAAAAGAAGCAGTTTATTGTATTTGTAATATGCTTCGTTACCGGTTTCTCTTACAAACTTCAAACTGTGATAAGCATTGGAAAGTTCGGTTAAGAAGATTACCATCTCCTGACTTCCGGTAAGAGATTCGGGATTTCCGAAAGCTCTTTCCATAAATTCAAAGCTGTTAGTAAGATGCTCTCCTGTCGCCTTTATACTTGCCTGTCTGTCGGCCTCACGGGAAGTGAACCACTTCTTTGCAGCGGCAACATCGCCTGTTTCAACTTCCTTTAAACACTCTCTGAGTGCCGCAACAGCAAGCCTTCGCTCGCTTTCTTCCTCGCGATTTAGAAGTCCTGCGTCAGCCTCACGCGACGTCTTTTCTTCGAGTTCATCTATTGCGGGTTTAAGGTACTCCGATTCGCCGTCCACATACTTCTTTACCACCTCATACACAAGCTTCTGCACGGCAGCGTTCTTGGAATAATCTCTGAACTCGTCCATAAGCTTATCTGTGAGAAGGCCGATGATACTTAGCTTTTCATCAAAGGATCCGTTTCTGATGGAAGCTAGGTCTTCGGGGAACTTTCCTTCAAGAATATCGGGAATCTTATAGAGCTCGTTGTATCTGTGATAAAGCTCGTAGTAATCCGCAAAGTCTCTTGCGATTTCTTTATCCTGTAAGTACTGGTCCGTAAGCTTGTTATCAACAGGGATTCCGAGTTTTTCATGAACCTTTATGACTCTTGAAAGATCCTCCCAGCCCCTGGCTGTGACAAAACTCTTTCCGTCGACGTCGCTCTTAATGCTGTAGAAGTTATCCTTCTTAATCTCAAGGTATGCCATGATAGCGCCGTGAACGCCCTCTTTGTAGGCGTACTCTTTCCACGCATCGAAGTCCTCTTCTATCGAAATCTTGCGCACACGGTCGAGCGTAACGATATCAAACTCCCTGACTGATTTGTTGTACCTTGCGGGATTGCCCGCAGTAACTATGATATAGCCATCGGGAACCTTGTGACTTCCGAAGGTCTTGTACTGAAGGAACTGAAGCATTGTGGGAGCAAGCGTCTCGGAGACGCAGTTGATCTCATCAAGAAAAAGAATTCCCTCGCTGATCCCTGTCTGCTCGATCTTGTCATAAACGGAACCCACAATCTCACTCATCGTATATTCAGTCACGGAATACTTTTTATCACCGTACTCTTTTTCAGATATCATCGGGAGTCCGATCGCACTCTGCCTTGTGTGATGCGTGATCGTATAAGAAACAAGCCCTATTCCGAGCTCGTGTGCTATCTGCTCCATGATCGCAGTCTTACCGATTCCGGGAGGTCCCATAAGCAGCACGGGACGCTGCCTCTCAACAGGAATCTCATACTGCCCCGCTTCGTCTTTTTCAAGATACGCTCGTACCGCGTTCTTTATTTCATCCTTTGCTTCTCTGATATTCATAGCTACCCCTTATATATACAGCTTCTGCGCCCAGTCCGGCACTTCGCTGTCATTATAGTCTTCGTCTTTAGCAAAAACAAAAGCCGTCTCGTACTTAGTTGCTTCCTTCGGATAAACTCCGTATCCGTCCGTAAAATAAATAAGTCCCTTAAGATTTGTAAGTTCTTCCTTCTCGATAAGTTTCTCAACATGTGAAAAGACAGGCCTAAAATCCGTTCCGTAACCGCCCTCGACATGCACTCCGTCCGAATACTTTTTCATGTCATCGACGGAAAGAATCACATCGTCTCTTTTTACCTCATCATCACATTGGATCACATGTATCTTGATTTTCCTATAGAAATTTTCTCCGGACAAAAGAATCGACGCAGTCTCATTAAGGAATCGCTGAACCAGTCCGTCCTCGCAGGATGCGGAAGTATCGATCGCGATCACAAGCTCCTGAATCTTCTTAACTTCGCGATGCTCGTTCTCTTCGATAAGAGGCATGTTACCATACTTCTCAATTCCGAACGTATACATTCCGTAGTCAAAAGAGTCGGGATCTATGATCGTCTCTTCTCTGATAACCATAAAGTCATCCAGAAAATCGCGGTAGTCAGTCCTTCCGGTATTCTCATATTTCAAAATATAAGAAAGCTTTCCGATCCTGTCACTTGCCTTTTTTCCGACAGTTTCTATCTCGGTCTGAAGACGCTTACTTTCCTTCTCCCAGTCTTTTTCCTTATCTTCGATAAGCTTCATCCGATTCGGAGAAAGAAAATGCACGTTGTCATTTTTCTTTTCATCATCAGCATTTGGATCATCCTTGGGAAGCCTCTTCCAAAAGCCGTGATCATCCGCCCAAAACTCTTTTTCCAGCTTCTCGAATTCGTCATAATCTTCAAAAGGATGCTCCTCGGAAAAATACCGATAAAGCTTCTCCACCGTAAGAACCTTCACATCCCGTGAAAGCCTCTCATACCAGCCGTCCCGATAATCGGATGAGATCCTGTAAATACACTTATAGTCCATGTCATCAAGGATCGACTCGACGACAATATCCGCGCACAGATCATAAAGCCGCTCGTCCTCGTATCTTCCCGATGTGTACATATGCCTGAAAATGCAATGCATAAGCATGTGCATATATGTTCTGTTAAGCCTTGCCGGTTCCTCGGTAAACAGCTTAAATAAATATGACGGATTAAATCTTATGCTGACAGCGTCCGTTCCGACACTCGTCGTAGAAAGATCCATCTCGTAAGAAAGACTTGAAAGCGCCGCGCTCATAAATCTCATGGCAATATAGAGCTCGGTTCTCGACGCATCCAAGACCCTGCAGCCCATCTCGCTAAGCTCTCTCTTTTTCTTACTTCCCTCTGCCATCATAAAACAAACTCCGTCGCCGTTCCCGCAGTCCCTGCACCTGCATCCATAAACACCGCGGAAAAAAGAGTTTTCCCTTTGTCCGAGGCATATTTTATTGCCTTGTCGATATCCGCATCTTCAAGTACTTTCTGCGCATCCGCGCATCTGTATGTCAAAAGAGCCTTCATAAGCTCCAAATTTTCATCTTCATTAACGTCATCTATCAGACGACAAAGAATCCCCGCACCGTTCTTTCTTACATACTTCTCATAAACAGCTCTGTAGCCTTCAAGAAGCTCTTTTGGAAAAAGAAGTCTTCCCATCGCTATACTCTCCGACAACGCATTTCCGTCGATGACCGCTTTATCAAAAAGCCTGTCGTATTCTCTGTAATCAATGCTCCTTCTGTCTACGCACTCTCTGTACGCATAGCCCGAACCCGCAATTGAAAACTGTATAGTGCGTGCCATGGTATTCTCATTAAAATCATAGACAAACTCAGGGAACGTAAGCCTCGCCTCATCGTAACCGTTATCCGTCTTAATATGTATCCTGAACTCAAGCGTTCTGTCACTGTCCGCAAGGAAGTTCCTTATAACCTCATACCATCCCGAATTAACGGTAATATCGATTATCTTAAGCTTGTCGCACTGTCTGCAAACTCCGTCGTAATAATCGTCGAGACTGTCAAAGATACTTATCTTCTCAAGATTCTTACAATTATGAAAAGCAAACCCGTATAGCGTCTTAACGCTCTCGGGAATCTCCACACTGACTATATCTTCTCTTCCCGAAAAAGAGTGGTTTCCTATCGCCTCGACAGAAAGCCCCTCTATGGTTTTGGGTATAACAAGCTTCTCTCCGTTTCCTTCATAGCCCGTTATCTCAATATATTCATGACCGTCTTTTTTACTTTTCTTTTTCTCGTATAAAAAAGCCATTGTTTAACCGTTCTTATCTCTTATGCTTAACCTTTATGGTCACAGCCTTATTTATAACGCTAATATCCGTCTCCTTGGCAGCTCCTCCGAATTCTCCGTCAACGGTCCATTCGCACTCTGTATCAGACATAAACTTTACTTTTTTAATCTGCTTGATCGTTATAAGACTGCTGCTCTCGATATTGGTCGCAAGAGCTCCGAGGATCTCATTAAACTCCACGATATTCTTGGGCGCATGAATAAGAAGAAGTTCCATCTCACCGTCATCGAGTTTAACGTCGGTCTTTCCGAATATATTCATTCCGCCGATGGAACCGGAATTACATACTGCACCGAAGACATAGTCATCCTCTATAATTTCGCCGTCTATATCTATCTTCATATGAGAGTTGTAGCCAAGACTCTGCGGAAGCTCTGAAATAGCACTGATAACGTACGCAGCATATCCAAGGATATTTTTAAGATCCTGATCTGTCGCATAGCTCACCTTGGAAAAAGCCCCGAAAGCGGCAACATAATTAAAATATCTGTCATTCATCTTGCCGACATCATACGAAAAAGGATATCCGTCCAAAGCCACCTCAAGCGCTGCGGCGTGAACACTCGGAATTCCGAGTCCCTTTGCAAAATCATTGGTACTGCCTGAGGGAATATATGAAATAACCGGTTTGTTTTGCATATCCATAACCGCGCCGACAACATGATTAAGCGTGCCGTCGCCGCCACTGCAAACGATTGATTCAACAAGTCCGTCGTATTTCCCTATTATCGACTCCGAATCAAGTCCGGATCCCGGAATAATGGGATAAATGATAGGCTCATATCCCCGCTGAGCAAGACCCGTTGCTATCGCAAAGGTATTGTTTCCGGCCTTTCCCGTTCCCGCTGATTTATTTATAAGTACCAGTGCTCTCTTTCCCATAAACATTTGCCTCGTTTATTTCTTTTTATAAATCCTGTATGTATATGTAATATCAAAGTAAACCTGCTCATCGCTTTCTTCAACCATCTCCCAGTTAGGGTCTTTATCAAGGTTGGGGAAGTATGCATCAGCTTCGTATGCCTTATCGATAAAGGTAACGATAGCAGTATCACAGTCATCGATGAACTGCTTGTAGACAGTCTCTCCTCCGATGATATAAACATCATCCGAATTTTCGTTCTTAATAAGCTCCATAAGCTCATCTCTGTTATGCGCCACTTCCGCATTCTTAACCGTGTAATCGGGTCTTGTCGAAAGAATGATATTTCTTCTGTTCGGAAGAACTATCTTCTGAGGGAATGTCTCAAGAGTTTTTCTTCCGTAAATGATGGTATTGCCTGAAGTTCTGCGTCTGAAGTTATCCTTCTGATCCGCGGGAATGCTCACAAGGAGCTGTCCCTTATTTCCTATTGCCCAATTGCTGTCAACCGCAACGATAGCTTTCATAAATTCTCCTCCGTGTACTAAAAAAATCTTTTTCCAATAATAATAAACAAAAGGTGCCCGTGTCGGACACCTTTTATTATACATTTACATATTTAGATTGTTCAATGATGAATGATATACGCATTTATGACTTTTGACACCTATATCATTCAAAAACAACATTGCCCCAAGTATCTTCGGGGATAAGGCTGATGTAAGTCTTACCTGTGTTGATCTCAAGCTCATCGCCGTTCTCATCATAGAACTTTGTAACACCTGTCATGCTGTCCTTAACCCATGAGATATCCTTGGCTACACCGTTTGTAAGGTACCAACCGTTTCCTTGACCGATACAGTTGTAGATAAGATATCCGTTCTCATCAAGCTGGTTAAATGAGCAGTTCTGAAGGATTACGTTCTTAAATGAAAGAGGAGCATCTGTCTCGGCATCCTCATGAGGCTTGCCATACTCATATTGCTCGTATTCCTTGGTCTCATCGTTGTACTTAAGCTGAGATCCTGTGTGCTTGAAAGGAAGTGAAACGCTGTTGGCAGGATAAGATCTTGAATACTTCTCATCAAGCTTGATCTCCTTGCCGTAAGGCGCAAAGTTGAAGTGACTTCCCTCGTTGGCATACTCGTTGTAAGTTGTAGAATATCCTGAGTTCTTGAAATTCTTCTCAAGATCTCCCGATACAATATACTCTGTGAACTCTCTCTTCTTACCGTTGTTTACACGTGAGAAAGTACCTGAGAAATGCTCAGCCCAAGGATTCTTAAAATATGGATCGTTGTGGACCGGAGGTCCTCCATCGTGGCAGAGCACCGCATCCCACTCAGATGCAAGTATGATATTTGTAGGACGTGTACTTCTGATACTTCCAAGCTGTTCAATCTTACCCCAGTCCTTAACGATAGCCATAAATCTTGTAATACGATCGTTCTTGGTACTGTTCATGATCTCATAAACAACGTCAGCATTGGCTAATTCGTAGTGAGGAAGAGCCATCTTCTCATTGTCGACCATTACAGCGATAGGACGCTGATCCTTGATCTCTTCACTGATAGGCTCACCTGTTAACTCACTTAAGTACATTCCTTCAGGAATCTCATAAGACTCTTCTTCTGTCGTCTCCTCAGATGTACTCTCTGTTGAAGAATCACCTTCCTGAGAAATGGGCTCAAATGATGCCTGTAAAGATGAATCGGCATTACCGTCTTCGGGTCCGCATGCTGATAAAGATCCGAAAGCAAGAATACATGCTATGATAATAGCCGTTCTCTTCCCTTTTTTTCTTAAAAGCATTTTCTAATCTAGTCTCCTTTATTTTTTTTAATTAATTATTCAATTAATTGTATCTATTCTACCAAATCTGCCCTATTTTTTCCACATTGAAATTGTGTTATGCTAAAAAGAGTTTAAGAAAACTAATGGGGTGATTACATGAAACTGACTTTTATTGGCGCAGATCACGAGGTTACGGGCAGTTGTCATTTTATATCTGCCTGCGGAAAAAACATTCTTATCGACTACGGAATGGAACAGGGAAAAGACTATTTTGAAAACGTTCCTCTTCCCGTTTCGGCTCCCGAAATCGATTATGTTTTTCTTACGCATGCCCACGTCGATCATTCGGGCAACCTTCCTCTTCTTTATGCAAAAGGCTTCAGAGGAAAGATATTCACAACAGATGCAACGGCAGACCTGTGCAACATAATGCTCAGAGACTGCGCGCACATTCAGATGCAGGAAGCGGAGTGGCGCAACAGAAAGGCTAAACGAAGCAAAGACATTCAGCAGATGGAACCTTCTTATACAATGGAAGATGCAGAGAAGACCATCAAGATGATCATACCTTGCAAATACGGCGATGAGATCGATGTTTGCGAAGGCGTTAAGATCAGGTTTACGGATATAGGTCATCTCCTCGGTTCAGCCAGCATAGAAGTATGGCTCACCGAAAAGAACGTGACCAAAAAGATTGTTTTTTCCGGCGATATCGGAAACAAGGAACAGCCTCTTATAAGAGATCCTCAGTTTACCGAAGAAGCCGATTACGTAGTCATGGAGTCCACCTACGGTGACAGACTTCACTCGGAAGAAAGACCTGATTATATAAAAGATCTTACCGAGATCCTCGACCGCACTTTTGCAAGAGGCGGAAATGTTGTCATTCCTTCTTTTGCCGTCGGTCGTACTCAGGAAATGCTCTACTTTATTCGTAAGATAAAAAAGGAAGGACTTGTAAAAACAAATCCTAATTTCCCCGTATACGTAGACAGCCCACTTGCCGTTGAGGCAACCGAGATCTTCTCTCAGAATCAGCTGGAATGCTATGATGAAGAAGCAATGGATCTGGTAAAAAGACATATTAATCCGATCACTTTCAGAGAACTTATTCTTTCCATTACAACGGATGAATCGAGAGCGATCAACGAAGATCCTGAGCCCAAGGTTATAATCTCAGCTTCAGGTATGTGTGAAGCCGGCAGGATCAGACACCACTTAAAACATAACCTGTGGCGCGAAGAAAGTACTATATTATTTGTAGGTTATCAGTCTGTAGGAACAACAGGAAGAGCCATAATAGACGGCGCAGACGAGATAAAACTTTTCGGAGAAACGATCGCTGTCAAAGCAGAGATATGTAAGCTCGAAGGACTGTCCGGACACGCTGACAAAAACGGACTTATAGAATGGATACAGGGCTTTAAGAAACAGCGCCCCAAGAAAGTATTCATCGTACACGGCGAAGACAACGTCTGTACCTCTTTTGCCCAGTGCCTTAGAGAGGAATACGGATACGATACTTACGCTCCGTATAGCGGCACAGAATTTGACCTTATCTCAGGAACTTTCATCAAAGAAGGGGTTCCGATTCCTATCAAGAAAAAAGAATCTACTCTTATTTCCGATGTATATTCAAGACTCAAGGCCGCCGGTGCAAGACTTATGGGTATCATCGCCAAGAGCGAAGGCATGACCAATAAAGACAAAGCCAAATTTGCAGATCAGATAAATTCACTCTGTGATAAGTGGTCGCGATAAAAGAAATGAGCATATCGATTTCCGAAGGGACGTAGCATGGCGAGAACGCAGTGAAGCCATGCGTATATCGCGAAGTAATTAACGAAAAAATAGTTAAGGAGGATATCCATAATGGCAAGAGCAGATGAAATCTTTATCTCCATGTGCAATGACATCTTGGAGAACGGAACATCCACAGAGGGAGAAAAAGTAAGACCTCACTGGCCGGACGGCGCAAGTGCATACACCATCAAGAAATTCGGTGTGGTAAACAGATACGATCTTTCCAAAGAGTTTCCTATCATGACTCTCAGAAAGACAGCTCTTAAGAGTGCTACGGATGAGATCCTTTGGATCTATCAGCAAAAGAGCAACAACATTCACGACCTTCATTCTCATATTTGGGATGAATGGGCAGATGAGACAGGTTCTATCGGAAAAGCCTACGGCTATCAGATCGGACAAAAGAGTATCTACAAGGAAGGTGAGTTCGATCAGATGGACAGAGTCATCTATGATCTTAAGAACAATCCTTTCAGCAGACGTATCATGACCAACACTTATGTTTTTTCCGATCTTCATGAGATGAATCTTTATCCATGCGCTTACAGCGTAACTTATAACGTAACTCAGAAAAAGGGTGAGGATAAGCTCACACTTAACGCAGTACTCAATCAGCGCTCACAGGACGTACTTGCGGCAAACAACTGGAATGTTGTTCAGTACGCGGTACTTGTCCATATGCTCGCACAGGTTTGCGATATGAACGTCGGAGAGCTTGTACATGTAATTGCGGACGCTCACATCTATGACAGACACGTTCCGCTTATCAAGGAGCTTATTCAAAGGAAGCCTCTTCCTGCACCTAAGTTCCGATTAAATCCCGATGTAAAGGACTTCTATAAGTTCACCAGGGATGATGTTTCACTTGAAGGATATGAGGTTGCGGGAGAACAGCTTAAAGACATTCCAATCGCGATCTAAACAGGAGTAAGTATTAAATGAACCAAAAGGCAGAGTTTCCAAGGCTTAACGGCAACACACTTAAGATAATCGCATGCATCACAATGCTTATAGATCACATAGGTGCTGCGATCATCTATCCGCTTTCAGCCGCAGGGATTCTGCCTATTTCTATGCCCTATGAAAGACTCAG
Organism: Butyrivibrio sp. X503; assembly: GCF_003625475.1. Lineage (GTDB taxonomy): Bacteria > Bacillota > Clostridia > Lachnospirales > Lachnospiraceae > Butyrivibrio. The sequence continues at coordinate 286,797 of NZ_RAIQ01000001.1, forward strand.
CCTGATCTACAAGATCATTCGCGCCATCGGAAGGAACTCTTTTCCGATATTCTGCTTTCTTTTGGTTGAAGGTTTTATGCATACAAAGAGCAGATTAAAATATGCAATAAGTCTTCTTGTCTTCGGTATTATCTCGGAGCTTCCGTACGACTACGCAATGTCCGACGCCATCAATTTCAAAGACAACAACGTCTTTTTTACTCTTCTTATCGGACTTCTCGTAATCTGGGCAATTGATGCCATAAACTCTTTTGCAGGTAAAAAGAAGCTTCACTTTATAGTCGCTCCGCTCCTTAGTGTATGTATCTTTGCTACAGGAGCTCTTTTGGCATACCTTTTAAAAACAGACTACAGCTACCGCGGAATAACTCTTATCACCATACTGTACTTTTTCAGATACTATACGCCCATTAATCTTATCGCGGGATATCTTTCTATCTTTTACTGGAAAAATGAGATGTATTCTTTACCCGCATTTTTACTGATGCTTTTATACAACAAAAAGCGAGGTAAAAACCTAGGCAGATTTAAATATCTGTTCTACGCCTTTTACCCCGCGCATCTTCTTATATTTCACTTTATCAAATTGTACTGTATTAAAAACTTATGATTCTCCGATAATATCGGACATAGCCTTCTGAGCTGCAGTGATATCTGTAGTAGATATCGTATATTTCTGGAGCTTGTCTGTGGTAAATCTGACCACGTTGCCGGTATCAACCTTTACAACGGCATACTCTTTATAGCCTGAGTTCTTGTTGCCGGTAAAAACGTATACTTCATCTCCCTCGTTGACATCCATCTGAACCTCGATCGAAGCCATGCCTGTCAATATCATGGGTTGGCTAAACTCTATCTCATATGTTCCCGGATAAAAAGTATCCTGGAGTTTGGTTACAGTTCCGCTGTATGGAAGAACACCTTCCTCTGAACTAACCGTCACTCTCTGAGTCAATCTACTGTTAGCGGTTCCATCGGCGTTCGTGCCCTTCTTACCCTTGAACGATGAGCTGTCATCTCCCATAAAACTAAGAAGCGCTTCTTCAGCCGAGCGATAGATCTCTTTTTGACCGTACGATCCTCTGTCTTCAACATTGACCGCATACACAAGAGATCCTATAAAACTTCCTATAGCTATCAGTGCTACGACCAGAACAGTAACGACTATCCCTTTAATTTTTATCATAGTCACCTCATATTCAATTTCAATCCGTACCAAAGTTTATACTTTTTTTATAAATACTTCACAATTCAAACTGAAGTTTATCACACTTTGGACACAATTCACAATACATTTTTTTTATAAAAGATGTACTTTTTTTAGATTGAAATTTTATCAGCTTTTCCAGGTTTTAAGCTTAATTACAATGAAAATAGGCAAAAGCTCGAGTCTGCCCGCTAACATATCAAACATTAGCACAATTTTCGACAAGACGGAAAACTGTGAATAATTTCCCATCGGTCCGACCATGCCAAGACCCGGTCCAATATTGTTGAGTGTAGCCGCAACCGATGTGACCGTCGTCTGAAAATCAAAATTATCAAGTGAAACAACTATCGTCGAAAAGATAAACGTAAGCACATAGAGTCCTAAATACGCCGATACAGACTTGACCGTTGTGCCTTCGACGGTGTGTCCGTCCATGTACACTCTCTTTATGGCCTTGGGATGAACAAGGAAATTAAGCTCATTCCTTGCATTTCTGATCGTGATGATCGCTCTCGAAAATTTAAATCCGCCTCCCGTAGATCCCGCGCAGGCTCCGACAAGGGATAAAATGCACAGTATCATCTTGGAGAACATCGGCCACTTATCAAAATCGAGTGTTCCGAATCCGGTAGTCGTCATAACCGACGTAACCGCAAACAGCGCATGATGGAATGACATGCGTCCGCTGTCCAAAACTCCCGCTCTGTAGATGTTGATCGAGATAAGTCCCGCCGCAACAAACATAACGATAAAGTAATACTTAACCTCTTCTATCGCAAAAGCTTCCTTGGGCTTTTTGTGAAGAAGGAAATAGTAAACCGTGAAGTTAACTCCGCAAAGCGCCATGAATAGAATAATAACGGATTGACTGGCGGTAGAATAATCATTTATTCCATTTGGAGTAACCGCAAATCCTCCGGTTCCCACAGTTGAAAAAGAAATCGTAATAGCGTCATATACAGGCATACCTGTGATGATAAGGCAGATAATCTCCGAAAGTGTGATTCCCAGATAAATAAGGTAAAGGATCTTCGCTGTATCTTTTACCTTGGGAACGATCTTGCCCACAACCGGTCCCGGGCTCTCCGCACGCATAAGATGCATACTGTAGCCGTCCGCAAGGGGAACTACCGCAAGCAAAAAGACAAGCACTCCCATTCCGCCGATCCAGTGTGTAAAGGTTCTCCAAAACTGGACACTGCGCTCGATCCCGTCTAGCGTAGTGAGAATACTTCCTCCTGTTGTGGTAAGTCCGGAAACCGTCTCAAAAAGAGCATCCACATAACTTGGAATTGTTCCCGTGATAACAAAGGGAAGCGCACCCATAAGACTCATAACAAACCATGCGACAGCAGTGATCGCAAAACCTTCTTTTGCATAGATAACCCTGTTCTTGGGCTTTTTATAGGATCCGATATATCCAAACAAAAGAGATACGGCAGAAAGGATCAGAAAGACTCCCGCGCTGTCATATTCCTTGTAAATAATCGCAACCAAAAGTGGAAGAAGGAACAACAGTCCCACTATCCTCAGTAGTCTGAAGAGGATATATCTTATCATTGAATAGTTCATTATTATTTCTCCAATATGTCGCTTATGTCTTTTAAACCTGTAAGCGTGGTAACAACAATTACTGAATCTCTGTCTCTTATAACGCTGTCACCTGTGGGGGATATGATCTCGCCGTAGTGATTGATGCACGCGATCAGAATACCCTTCTTGAGATTGAGCTGCGAAAGAGGAACGCCGATAACCGGGCTTCCGCTTCTGACGATAAACTCAAGCGCCTCTACTCTCTCGTCGTTGAGCTTGTACAATGTTTCGATATTGCTGTCCTTGGACGCGTTCATTCCGCGCACAAACTGAACAATCCTATCCGCAGTGATATTCTTGGGATAGATGATACTTCCGATTCCAAGCGATCCGATAATATCGCCGTAATTAACTCTGTGAACCTTGGTGATAAGCTTGGCCTTTGGATTAATACTCTTAACGTACATCGAGAGCATAATGTTCTCTTCGTCGAGATTAGTGAGCGCAACAAAAGAACCTACGCTCGTAACTCCTTCTTCCATCAGCATATCTTTATCGGTTCCGTCTCCATTAATAATAAGAGCTTGAGGAAGCAGCTCCGAAAGCTCCTTGCAACGAACAGCGTCTCTTTCAAATATGGTAACCTTTATACCGATTGAAATGAGCTGCTTGGCAAGGTAATATCCGGTCTCTCCGCCTCCGACAATAATTGATGACGGAACCTTGGCTGTAGGAAGCCCAAGCTTTTTAAAGAAGGAAAGTGTATTCCTGCTTGATCCGAATATGGTAATCTCATCTCCTGCGCGAAGAATAAAATTACCGTCGGGAATATATACGTCCGTGCCTCTTGAAACAACTGATACTATAACGTGCTTCTTAAGGTCTGCGGGAAAATCTTTCAGTGCCTTGTCGCAGAGTCTTGAATTCTCCTCAACGATGAATTTAACAAGCTCCGCTCTTCCCCTGGCAAAAGTCTCAATCTTGGTCGCCGAAGGGAACTTAAGAAGTCTGTCCGCTTCTCCTGCGGCAGCCTCCTCGGGATTTATAACCATTGAAAGACCAAGTTCTTCTTTGATGAAGTTGATCTCTTTTTTGTAAACCGGATTACGTACTCTGGCTATAGTGTGGCAGTTACCGGCTTTCTTCGCGATAAGACAGCAGAGCAGATTAAGCTCATCCGAATCCGTAACCGCGATCATAAGATCGGCTGTCTCAATGCCGGCATCTTTCATTATGGAATAGCTGGCGCCGTTACCTACAATTCCCATTACATCGTAGCTGTTAACAACGTTCTGAACTACGCTACTCTTTTCCTCGATTACCGTGATGTTGTGTCCTTCTTTGCTCAGCTGCTGAGTAAGCGTCTGTCCAACGTTACCGCAACCAACAACAATTATATGCATAAGGACCTCCCCTGTTTAATCTAAAAACTATTTATTTCTTTTGCAATTAATCACAAAAAACAGCTTCTATCATTATATTTATTTCGGAGACAATAATCAACCGACAGGAACTTTGCAATAGTTGCGGACATTACAAACAGGTTATATTCAAACATAAGTGTTTATGCTATTTTAGAGTTTTTTAATAGTATTTTCCCCCTATATTCATTGTATTTTGAGCCTTGCCATCATAAAATCATTGTAACGGTGGAAGTTGGGCACCGTTTTTTATTTATACCCATCAAAAAAGGAGACCAGGAAATGAGAAACTTTTTCTCTCGCTTTTTCCAAGGCCGATACGGTTCATACGGAACGGATAAGCTTACTCGGTTTCTTTTGATATTGGCAGTTATTAATTTTCTTGTATCGATATGTTCTCCGATGGGATTTCTGTATTACATAGCCGTTGCGCTTATGGCGTACAGCTGCTACAGACTCCTATCACGTAATATATCAGCAAGGTACAAAGAGAATGAGTACTTTGAAAAAGTATTTAAAAAGATAACGGGACTTTTTAAGCGCACAAGATCAGATCTTTATTCGCGCAAGAATTACCACATATACACATGTCCTAACTGCAGTCAGAAGATACGTATACCCCGAGGTAAAGGACAGATCATCATCAGATGCCCTAAATGTTTGACAGAATTTAAAAAGAAGTCGTGACCTATGGAAAAATTTTTAATCGTTTATGCCAGTGAAACCGGTAATACCGAGAAGCTGGCGCAGGAACTTTATAATGCGCTTCCGATTTCCGGCTGCAAGAAAAAGATTGTTAATGTTCGCAGCTGGGACGGAAAGCTTGATGCCGAAAATGTGTTTATCGGATTTTGGGCCAACAGAGGCTCGTGCAGCCTTGAGATAATTGACATCATCTCATCACTTCATGGCAAAAATGTTGTGCTGTTTGGTACGTGCGGTCTTGGCAACTCAGACAGCTATTATAAGAATCTGGAACAAAATGCCCTGGTATGGCTTCCTTGTGACAACAACTACATGGGCTCATTTTTTTGCCAAGGAAAAATGCCCTATCAGATCCGAAACAAATATGAATCCTGCCGCGGCAAATGCGATGACAGTATGATCGATTACATGCTGAGTCAGTTCGACGACGCCGCATCGCACCCGGACAGACAGGACATGTTGAAAGCCCGGATCTTCGCGGAAGACATCTTAAAGAAAATAAAAGAATTGGAAGCAGCGTACGCGTAATGCATAAGCTGCTTCTTTTTTTATGTCAGGATCTCCAAAAAAGTCCGCAATCTTTAACCATCAAATCGCACTTTATGACTGGATAAAATACTTTATAGCAATATAAAATATTATCATTGGATTATATGTAGCAGCTTATGCAGTAAAGGAGAAGGTTATGCTTAGAAATACAACGGTAAAAAATGGGGAAATAAAGGGTCTTCCGGGCACAGACCCAAGGATCACGGTCTACAAAGGAATACCTTATGCACAGCCGCCTGTAGGCGAGAACAGATTCAGAGCACCACAGCCTGCAAAGAACTGGGACGGTGTGTTTGAAGCCTACGAGTTTGCACCGATATCATATCAGGACAGGCCCGGAGTCGGCGATGACATCACATCACGCGAGTGGTTCGTCGATCCCGATGTTCCCATGAGCGAAGACAGCTTATACCTCAATATCTGGACACCAGCCAAAAGAGCCGATGAAAAGCTTCCTGTACTTGTGTGGATCCACGGCGGAGCATTTCAGTGGGGCTATTCATCCGAGATGGAATTTGACGGCGAGCAACTTGCAAGCAGAGGTATCGTTGTCGTTACGATTTCATACCGACTTGCTGTTTTCGGATTCCTTTCTCATCCCGAGATAACAGCGGATTCACCCGATGCTCCCACCAACTTTGGTCTCCTCGATCAGAGACTGGCGATCAACTGGGTTCATGATAATATAGCGGCATTCGGAGGAGACCCCGAAGCGATCACAATCGCAGGACAGTCAGCAGGTGGCGGAAGCGTGCTCAATCAACTTGCCTGCACAGGAGATAATTCTTTTATAAAAAGAGCCGCGATCTTTAGCGGAGTTATCGAGCTTCCTGATAAAGATGCAGATATCTTCTCTCCTCTTTCTCTTTCCGAAGCAGAAAAAAAGGGCGAAGACTTCTTTAAATTCGCAGGAATAGCTGGACTTGAAGAAGCAAAGAAGCTTTCCGCAAAAGATCTTTTGTCTAAATATAATGAATATGTCACATCCGAAAACGGAGATAATCTACTGGGAATCGGAAGATGCTTCCCCGTAAAAGACGACAAGTTCGTTACGGGCAATCCCACTCAGGCTCTTAAAGAAGGAAAGATCCTTAACGTTCCCATTCTTCTCGGAAATACTTCGGATGAATTTATCATAGGCGGCGTCAACACGGTTGAGCATTCGATAAAGAATGTGATCGCCGGCGCTCAGAAGCAAGGCAGCAAGCAGGATTTCTACTACTATCGCTTCGATCCCGATATTCCTTCGGACGGAGATAAAAAAGAGCCCTATCCCGGAACCTTCCATTCATGCGACCTGTGGTTCTTCTTTAACTCGATCACAAAATGCCGCCGCTTCTACAAGGGAAGACACTACGATCTTGCAAAGCAGATGTGCGACTACTTCGCAAACTTTGTAAAGACAGGAAATCCCAACGGTAAGGGCTGCGACAACGAGCTTCTTTCCACATGGGAACCATATACACTCGATAATAAAGCTGAAATGGAGTTTCTTGGAAACGGCGCTACTCCTCATATTGAAGGCGGCATCAGACAAAACTCAAGAAAGCAGGCAGTAAATCCTTATCTTCCTTCTTGGGAGTATATTCCCGACGGTGAGCCTTACGTATTCGGCGACAGGATCTACATCTACGGTTCGCACGATATTTACGGCGGAGAGACATTCTGCCTCGGCGACTACGTGTGCTGGTCTGCTCCCGTTAATGATCTCGGCAATTGGAAATACGAGGGCGTCATATACGAAAAGACAAGCGACCCTCTTAATAAAGACGGACACATGTGCCTGTACGCTCCCGATGTAACAGTAGGTCCCGACGGCAGATATTATCTTTACTATGTACTTGATAAAGTATCCGTTGTTTCCGTTGCGGTCAGTGACACTCCCGCAGGTCACTATGAATTCTACGGCTACGTTCACTACGAAGACGGAACCAAGCTCGGCGACAAAGAAACAGATGAGCCTCAGTTTGATCCCGGCGTATTAACGGAAAACGGCCTTACATATCTTTTCACGGGCTTCTGCAATCAGGGCGACAAATCAAGACACGGCGCCATGCTCACTGTCCTTGATAAGGACATGCTGACCGTAGTTAAGCCTCCCGTATTTGTTGCGCCCGGCAACTGCTATAGTGAGGGAACTCCATATGAAGGTCACGCTTTCTTCGAAGCTCCTTCGATCAGGAAGATAAAAGATACTTATTATTTCATCTACTCTTCCGAAGTAATGCACGAGCTTTGTTATGCTACTTCGAAATCTCCCGAAGGACCTTTTTCCTACGGCGGAGTTATTGTAAGTAACTGCGACATGCATATCGGAACTTATAAAGAGGCCGAGCTTCCGAGTGCTTACGGTGCCAACAATCACGGAAGCATTGAGAATATCGGTGACGATTGGTACATCTTCTATCACAGACATACCAACGGAACATGGTTTAGCAGACAGGGCTGCGCCGAGAAGCTTGAGATAAAAACAGACGGATCAATCCCTCAGGTTGAGATCACATCCTGCGGACTTAACGGCGGACCACTCTCCGATATCGGCGAGTATCCCGCATACCTTGCCTGCAACATCTTTACCAAGGATCACAAAATGTATGTCGAGTCTTCATGCCCCCGCGTTGTTCAGGAAGGCGGCGATGACTACTGCGCTCCCGGACATATCAAGGATATTGTTGATACAACAACGATCGGCTTTAAGTACTTTGACCTTAAAGATGTAACGGGACTTCGTATAAAGACCAGAGGCTATATAAACGGCGATTTCAAGATTAAGACGTCACTCGACGGAGAAACTCTCGGAAAGATTTCTGTCAGCAACGCCAACATCTGGACCGCCGGCGAATGCCGCTTTTCCGGTAAACTGAGCGGAACCCACGCCCTCTACCTCGTATTTTCCGGTGACGGAACCGGTAGCCTTAAATCAATTGAATTTTTGCACTGATTAAGCTATTCATTCAGAAATGTTTGTTTTCGTCTGCGGTGCGATTTTCTAAAACTCAAAAATCAGCAAATGCCTCATTTCGACGTTGCTCAGGGAAATCGGCATTTGCTGATTTATTTGTTTTGAAAATCGTCATCCTCGTACAAGAACTGCACATTTCTAAATGAATAGCTTCATAACTTGGATGCATGTAACTGTTTTAAATCTTGCAGATAATCTCCATCCCACAGTTTTACCCCTAATGCAGTTGCTTCTTCTATAGCTTGCCTTGTGTAAGTACTATTTGTCATCACAATTGCAATATCACATTTATAGAAAGCCCTTCCTGTAAAAACTTCTTGGACCGCATTATTCCCAACTGGAACTGAATAGTATTTACATTGAATGTCATATTTTATATTATCCTTCTCTGCTATAATATCGACTCCGTGATCTCCAATCACGGGCGTTAGACTAACATTTTTATATCCATTTAACTCAAGTAGAGACACACAATATAATTCAAATTCTTCACCGTCACTTATATTAGCAAATGTTCTTCCACGATCTGCTACGCCAGTTATATTTTTTAATCCTTGTCCATGATAATTATGAATCAAATATACCCCAAAGTATTCTGCCACCCCTATTTTTAACAAAATATGATTCAAACTATCATATTTATTATCACTTCTACTTAGGAATTTTTCAAAAAACGGTGTCTATATAAGTAGAGGTATATATACCTCTACTTATTTACATTAATCGGGTTATAACGGGGTAAAAATGATGAAAAGAAGAATTGGAAGAATCACACTAAGTATGATAATGTCGGCGCTTATGGTACTGACAATGCCACTCACTGCTTTGGCTGGTGAATGGGACATCGCTGAAGGAGATATCGCAGTTAACAGAACAAGCGAAACAGAGCAGAACGTATCACAGGGTAGCCGAAGTGAGAATGATACCAATCCTACAATCACGGGTACATCAACAGAGCATACTGTTACAATACATGCTGAAACTGGCACAACTGCGACTGTAACGCTTGATAGCGTGGATATAACATCAAGCTCTGGCAACGCTCCAATAAGTACACAAGGCGGGGGAAATGTAACAATTGAACTTGACGGAGACAGTAAGGTACAAGCAGACAATTTACACGCCGGTATAGAAAAAAATAATGACGGTGATCTTACCATAACAGATTCAAGCGGAAGCTCTGAGGCAGCCGGATCTATTGAGGCAAAAGGCGGCTCACACGGTGCAGGTATCGGCGGAGGATTTCGACGCGACGGATCTGATATAACTATAAATGGAAATGCCCAGGTAACTGCTTCCGGTGGGACAAGAGGTGCAGGTATAGGTGGCGGAGATAACGGCAATGGATCTGATATAACTATAGGCGGTCATGCCAGGGTAACTGCGTCCAGTGGTGATGAAGGTGCAGGTATAGGTGGCGGATTTCTAGGAGACGGGTCCAATATAACCATAAATGGAAATGCCAAGGTAACTGCTTCCGGTGGCTCACACGCCGCAGGTATAGGTGGCGGAGGTAACGGCAATGGATCTGATATTACCATACAAGATAATAGCTCTGTTATATCTACTAGTTCGACGGGAGGTGCCGGTATTGGCAGTGGAATATTTGGAACGGCTACTAACATTACAATCCGAGATAATGCTAATGTCCATGTTGCAAGTGGTTTTCTTACTGGTCCCTACGGAGATTTCTACGGAGCCGGCATAGGTAATGGTGCAGCTGTTGTTGCTAACGGAACCGAAGTTGTTGATGACACAAATCTCACCACAGGAAAAATAACCATCTATGATCCCGGTACTTCAATAGATGAGATTAAAGCCTATATTGAACAGGCACAGAGCCAAAGTGGCGGACAGCAAACTCCCGGTGGAAGCAGCCAGCAAGTTCCAAGTGGCAGTGGTCAGCAGAATCCTCCAAGTGCACCTACAAGCACTAATATCGTAGTTGACAACACTGAAACCGCACCCCCGGAGGTCCCTTCCTCACACGGTGGAAGTTCACATTCATCCGATAATAACGGCGGATCTGTAAACACAGCTACGCCTACTAACGAACATGCTATTTTCATTACAGCTCTGAACAATCAGATTGAAGGGTACTTAAAGCAGCTTAGCGAAGCCATTAAATCAGGAAATACCGAGAAAGCAAACGCCATGATCAAGGAAGGATTAAAGCTCAATCTCGGTAACTATGTGGGACTTAACAGAAGGACAATTACACTGCTTGAAGAGGTATCAAAAGCAGGCATAGCTACAACAATTGATTTTACATACAAGAACATAGACTACATAACTTTAATTCCTGCCAATGCGGAAATTGCTCCAACTTCTCTTTTAAACAAAGACGGTTACTGCGGAGCATTGAAACTTATGAAAGAATATGGCAGAATTGAAGAAAATTATTCCCCATCTGACATCGGATGATCACTAACCCCCACCCCCACTGTGATCATTCGACATAAACAAGCCCACGCTGTGTTAATCCATAGCGTGGGCTTTATTTTTTCTTTTTACATAACATGAATAGTCTTTGCGCTCTTTTCAAAGCTTTCCGAACATTCATCGTCCTCGGCGCGCTGATAGGTTATGGTAAATGTTCTATACCTTGAGCGAATCATGTAAACCGTCTGATATATCGGTTCCTCATCACCGACCTTGAAACTTGCTTCTATCTTGTAGCCGGGGAAACCGTCGATCTCGATGGTATCAAAATCCGAGACTTTAAATCCGACATCCGTTCCGTACTCTTTGTTGTAATTGGCAGAAAGAAGCTCTTCGTATTCCTTCTTGGTCAGCTCTCCGGAGTTGTCTATTATCTTTTCCTCAGCCTTTTTCTCGGCCTCTTCTCTCTCCCTGTTGGTCATGATCACGTCCATGCCGTTATAGTAAACGCTGTACTTGATCGAACCAGACTCCATGGGATAACTTTTGTCTATAAAAAGATTCCTCTCACTGCTTGGCGTAAACTCGGAAGGAATTACAAAAGTGCACTGCTTGGCAATCTTGAGTTCTTCCTCAGCGTGCGCCGAAACAGCGTTCGCCTCGCTTAAGAACGCAGCCATAAATGTCACTGTTAAAATCGATATCAATAAACTTTTCTTTATTCTGAGCATATTTTTCTCCGAATCATCATTGTATTGCCAGTTCGAATACATCGAACCAATAGCGTTCCATCAGGTAACTTCCCTTATTCTCGTAGGTTATACCGTAGTCGTTTCTCCACTCTTCAAGCAGCACTTCTCTGCTGTTAAAGCTTCCGAGGAAAAGAACTTTTTTACCCGCTTCCAGATAATTGTATATGTCCGCGGAATCCTCGATAGAATAAAGGCCCGGAACATTCTCTTTTATCAGCGGTTCCGCTTCCGCCTTGTAAAGATAGATTGAATAAGGCGCGGGCGTATCACCCTTGTATGCACCGGCAATTCCGTTCTCATTAAGATAATAGGACAAAAGAGCCTGCACATGCTCAAAGTTACTGATGATAACCGTATCTTCATCAAGTCCGTCAAAAAATTCTGCGGTCTTGACCATATTTACTATACGATATTTTTCGTTACCAATGAAAGCCCTAAAATCAACAATTCCGACGACGAGCATGACTATTGCAAGTAATATCGCCGTAATTGCAGTTATTTTCTCTTTTACGCCCTTAAAAGAAATTGAGGCGAATATATTTCCGATTGCTATCGAAACAGCGAGCCAAAAGGCTCCAAACGCAGGAACCATATATCTGTTTACGAACACGGGTCTGATGATCACTGAAGCGAGTAATCCAACAAACACGAGCATCGGGAGCACCCAGAAAGCAACATATGAATAAGCAGCAGGTCCCTTTTTCACCTTAATAAGCTCAAGTACCACTGTCATAAATATGATTGCGATAAGTACCACAAGTATCACCGCACTTGCAGCAGCTATCTTGGGATTTACAAAGTATCCGCTGAACATGTACTTTGCGCAGCTTCCGAGTGTGTGAAATCCTACGGGCTGAATCCAGTAGTTGTTGCTTACCGCATTAACCTGGGACAAAAGAGCCGACGCCCACGGAATATATGCCGCTATAACCAGATTCGCAGTGATCACAACGACCGCAAACGGACGGAAGTTAAATACACTTCGTTTAGCGCTGCTTGCGTCATCGGTCTTCGAATCCTCTTTAGAAGTTTTCCTACGCGCCTTCATACTCATCACAAACGCCTTCAGCATCCAAACAAAGATCATGAAGTAAATCGCGCCGATAGCTATCGCGGCATAGTAATGTGTATACGAAGCACAGACCGCGTAGAAAAACATTGCGGCGCCGTTTACGACATCCCACAATCTGCCAGTGTTTCCGACCTTGCCATCCTCTTTCGCAGGGGCAATCCCGCGCGCCATACTCCTTACCAGATTAAATCCGTGAAGTAGCGTAGCCGTAACGAAGAATATCGCCCAGCTGTACATTCTGATCTCGGTTGTGTACTCGGGAAGTCCCGGCATGGTCACAACTGCAAAAGAAAACAGTCCTGCGGTCAGCCATCCGAAGTTTTTTCTTATATTGGTAATCGCATAGATAATAAGCAAGATAAACGGTATGATCGATACGATCTTGGCTACCGTCTCAACAGGCACGATACCGCCGCCTCCATAGTTTGTAAGACCTAAGCCCTTAAATAACAAAGTCACGAATCTTACGATCATATAATAAAGCGGAGGATGAACATCGCGCGCGGTATAAGCCACAAGCTCTTTTACCGAACAAGAAGAAAACTCCATGGAAAAAAGCTCGTCGTACCATATATCAATGGACCACGACAAGATAAATGACCTGACCAAAAAATATATGGTCAGGCCAAAAAAAGCTATGCCTATAAATTTATCACGCTTCGTAGCTGTCGATAAGTTCAAGTGTATGCTCCTCATTCATCTTTTTGCACATCTCAACAAGTGCCTCAAGAGGTACGTTCTGAACCTGCTTGTTGGATCCGCGAACGTTGATGGATACTGTGTTCTCCTGTGCTTCCTTGTCACCGACAACAATGATGTATGGATCTTTGTAGTTCTTAAACTTCTTGATCTTCTCTTTCATGTTGTTGTCTGAGTAATCAGCCTCAACACGGATTCCGGCATTCATAAGAGCTTCTTCTACCTTCTTGGCATACTCATTGTGCTCCACACGGATAGGCACGATACCTACCTGATAAGGGCTGAGCCAGAAGGGGAATACGCCCTTGAAGTTCTCGATAATGATACCGATGAATCTCTCAAGTGATCCGTAGATAGCTCTGTGGATTACGACGGGCATCTGCATTGTTCCGTCCTGAGCCTGATATGTAAGTCCGAAGTTATGAGGAAGCTGGAAGTCGAGCTGTACGGTTCCGCACTGCCACTCTCTTCCGAGCGCGTCCTTGATCTGAAGGTCAATCTTGGGTCCGTAGAAAGCACCGTCACCTTCGTTGATCTCGTATCCGCCCTCGCCGTACTTCTCATCAAGGATTTCCTTAAGAGCAGCCTCGGCTCTGTTCCAAACTTCGATGTCACCCATGAAGTCCTCGGGTCTTGTTGAGAACTCGGCTCTGTATGTAACACCGAATGTGGAGTAGATCTCATCTGCAATAGCGATTACGTCTGCAATCTCCTCTTTTATCTGAGACTCCATTACGAATGTATGGTCATCATCCTGACGGAACTCCTGTACACGGAAAAGACCGTTCATCTGTCCGGACTTCTCCTTACGGTGAAGTACATCGTACTCACTGTAACGGATAGGAAGCTCCTTGTAGGAGTGATTGGTTCTCTTATATGTCATCATGGCATTAGGGCAGTTCATGGGCTTTGCAGCCATTGTGTCATCCTGTTCACGATTGTAGAGAACAGAACCTGCCTGAATCTTGACGTTCTTGGGCTCTTCTGCGGGCTCGTTGATGTTCTCGAGGATTCCGGGAACTTCAGCGTCAGCCTTGAGCCATCCTGATACACCGGGTACCATGAACATGTTGTTTACATAGTGTGCCCAGTGACCGCTGATAAGCCAAAGCTTCTTGTTGTTTACAAGGGGAGCTGCGATCTCAGTGTAGCCGTGTCTCTCCTGCACTTCTCTGGAGTACTTAAGAAGCGCCTGATACATCTTCCATCCTCTGGGAAGCCAGTAAGGCATTCCGGGAGCTGTCTCATCAAACATGAAGAGATCAAGCTGTGCACCGATCTTTTTGTGGTCTCTCTCCATAGCTTCCTGGATCATCTTGATGTGCTTCTTGAGCTCATCCTTACTTGGGAAAGCATAGAGATAAATTCTTGAGAGCTGGTCTCTCTTTTCATCACCTCTCCAGTATGCTCCGGATACAGCCTTGATCTGATAAGCTGCATTCATAAGCTCCTGAGAGTTACCTACGTGAGGTCCGCGGCAAAGATCTACATAATCATCGCCTGTATAATATACTGTCAAAGTTTCATCTTCGGGAAGATCCTGAATAAGTTCTGTCTTGAACTTCTGATCCTTGAACATTTCAAGCGCCTCGGCTCTTGAAACTTCTTTACGTGTAAAATCTTCTCTTCTCTTGATGATCTCGCGCATCTTATCTTCGATGGTCTTAAAGTCATCCTGTGTTACTGCCTTGGGAAGTACAAAATCGTAATAGCAACCGTCGTCGATCTGAGGTCCTATAGCGTACTGTACTTCTTTTCCGTAAAGCTCAATAACAGCCTTAGCGAGAATGTGTGCCAGTGAGTGACGATAAACTTCCAAATACTCTTCTTTGTTCATAACGCTCCTTCTGCTATACCAACCGGGTACAGCCTGTTATTTTATAATGATGTTCCGCTTACGCGTTCTTACCGCAGCACTTCTTATACTTCTTGCCGCTTCCGCATGGGCAGGGATCATTGGGATAAACCTTCTGCTCTTTTACGATTGTATGAGAAGCCTTCTCCTCTTTGTAAAGAGCTTTTCTCTTATCCTCATCAAAAATAGCCTCCCACTCGGGAAGATTGTAAAGCCAGTCTGCTCCGGCATTTACCATGTTCTTGTAAAGAAGCTCTTTCTCGAATCCGAGATTAACTTCTGTGTCTTCTTCCATGTCATCTATAGGATTCTGTGTCTTGAGGGAATCATTGATACCGTCAAGGAATCCGGTCATAGTCATGATATCTACACCGAACTTGTCAGCGAGCTCTTTAACTGTTCCCTTTACAACGTCGTCGGGATTCTTAAGAAGCTCTGCGTAGATGTCACGTTCCTTCTGAAAATACTCTGTCCATAATTTCTGAAGGCTACCCTTGTCAGTAGTCTCAGAGTAGGCCATATCACGCCATTTTTTTAATAATGCCATATCTGTTACTCCTATTTTCTAAAAAGTCTCTTCGTCAGGGCATAGTATGCCCCTTGATCTTGATATACGTAAATTACATTCTAATACATTATGATATAGGTGTCAAAAAAGTCGCCCCGATATCTCGAGACGACTTCTACTGTCTATATTATTCCGGATAACATCAGAGCTTTTTGATTCTCTCAAGAGCTTCTACGCTGTTCTCGTAGCTTCCGAAAGCGGTAAGTCTGAAGTAGTGCTCTCCGCTGGGACCAAAGCCCGATCCGGGAGTTCCGACAACATTGGCGTTCTCAAGAAGATAATCAAAGAACTCCCAGCTTGTCATGTTGTTAGGAGTGCGAAGCCATACGTAAGGTGAGTTGACACCGCCTGATACGTCATAGCCTGCGTCCTTAAGCCCGTTAAGGATATATGTTGCGTTCTTCATGTAGCGAGCGACCATATCTTTGATCTGAGCCTTACCTGCATCAGAGTAGCAAGCCTCGCCGGCTCTCTGTACGATGTAAGGAGCTCCGTTGTACTTGGTTCCGTGTCTTCTTGCCCAGAGGCTGTGCATCTGAACCTTTTTGCCCTCAAAATCAACTGTAAGATCATGAGGAATAATTGTTGCTCCGAGACGAAGTCCCGTGAATCCTGCATTCTTGGAAAAAGATCTGAGCTCGATAGCGCAGGTCTTGGCGCCCTCGCACTCATAGATCGAATGAGGAACGTTGTCCTCTGAAATATATGCTTCATAAGCTGCGTCGTAAATGATAACCGCGCCGACTTTGTTTGCATAGTCAACCCAAACCTGAAGCTGATCCTTGGTGATCGCACTTCCTGTAGGATTGTTGGGGAAGCAAAGATAAATGAGATCGGGTGTCTCTGTAGGAAGCTCGGGTGCAAAGCCGTTCTCAGCCGTGCAAGGCATGTAGATAACATTGCTCCAGATTCCTGTGCTCTCATCATAATCGCCTGTTCTTCCGGCCATTACGTTGGAATCAACGTAAACGGGATATACGGGATCGCAAACGGCGATCTTGGCGTCTTTTGAAAAGATCTCCTGAATGTTTCCGGAATCACTCTTGGCGCCGTCTGAAATAAAGATCTCATCATCTGCGATATCACAGCCTCTGCTTCTGAAATCATTCTCAGCCATTGCGTGGCGAAGGAAATCATATCCGAGATCGGGCGCATAGCCTCTGAAAGTCTCGGCAACGGCCTGCTCGTCAACAGCCTTGTGAAGTGCCTCGATAACTGCGGGGCAAAGGGGCTGTGTAACATCTCCGATTCCGAGTCTTATTATCTTTTTATCCGGATTGGCTGCCTGATAAGCGTTAACCTTCTTGGCAATAGTGCTGAAAAGGTAGCTTCCGGGAAGTTTCAAGTAATCACTGTTGGGTCTAAACATTGAATCGTCCTCACTTTCATGCCATTTTTAAAAAAATTCTACTACTTTTTTGTATAATTGTATACATTTTTCTTCAAGCAAGCTATTATAAAAAATAACAAAATTAACTCAAGCTATAGCACCATAATCCAACAACTTTCGTATATAATAGTATCAAATAATAATCACGAGGTAGTAGTTGTATGAAATTCACGAAAATGCAGGGCTGCGGCAATGATTACGTCTATGTCGACGGCTCAAAGGAGGTTGTTCCTCAGAACAAGAAGCCATCAATCGTTCGCTTCCTTTCCGACAGACATTTCGGAATAGGTTCTGACGGGGTTATTTTCATTAACCCGGTAGATGACGAAGAGATCGACTTTGAGATGGAAATGTTCAACGCGGACGGTACCCGCTCAGAGATGTGCGGCAACGGTATCAGATGCGTAGCCAAGTATGTCTATGACAAACAGCTCACGGACAAGCAGCAGCTTACTATCGTAAGCGCAGGCAAAAACAAGTACATCGATCTTAAGATCGGTGAAGACGAGCTTGTTGAATCGGTAAAGGTCAATATGGGGGCTCCGATTCTCGATGCAGCAAGCGTTCCCGTAACATTAACAGATGAGCAGCTCAGCAAGAACAACGTGAGATACGAAAGCCTTTCCGGAACATACGGAAGACTCGCTGTAAACGTTCCTGTTGAGGTCGCCGGAAAGACATGGAATGTAACCTGTGTATCAATGGGAAATCCGCACTGCGTAGTGTTCCTTCCCGAGGATGCCGATCTTTCAACATTCGATATCAATACGATTGGTCCTTTGTTTGAAAATCATCCTATGTTCCCCAACCGCACAAACACCGAATTCGTATCAATTGATGATATGAACAACGTTCGTATGCGTGTATGGGAAAGAGGAACAGGCGAAACTCTTGCTTGCGGAACAGGATGCTGCGCAACAACAGTTGCATGTATCTTAAATCTTTATACCGCAACAACTGTAAACGTCCATGTTCTCGGAGGCGTGATCAAATGCTCTTGGGATAAACGTCCTGATTCACCCGTTATTATGGAAGGTCCCGCAACAACAGTATTTGACGGTGAGATCGATATCAGTAAGTTTTAATTATAAAATAATTAAGTAAGCTAAAGGGCTTTAAAGCGAATCACTTCGCTTTAAAGCCCTCTTCTATTGTTTCTCCTATGAGCTCTGTTCTGTTTATCATATCCATGTAGCATGAACTCGGACAATGGTAGTAGCTGTTTACTCCGTCATCTTCATGCGCGGAATTATATACTATCACTCCGTTCATCTCAACTTCATCTGTATCATCGTCTTCAAAAGGTATCGGCACTACGTAGTAATTATCTTTCAAATGATCCGTAAATCGAGCGGCGTCAACTTTAAGATAGTGCACCGTCCAATTTCCGAAACAAATGATCGCTATCAAAGCAAAACCAAATCTAAGAAAGGCTTTTCCCCTGAAAATATTCTCGGCTAGATTCATGCATGAGCACAACGGAAGCAGCATAAGAAACGCAAGTCCGTATCTGATAAACGGCGCGGTAAAAAACCACATCGCTATATTTATAAGCACGGTAATATAAAATATCGAAACGTCGGCGCGAAACTTTTTCTTTTTTAATAAAACAACGATCAGATTGATAAATACAGCGCCCGCTCCCACGACCTGAAAGAGAATAAGAAGCTTTTCAAAAAACTGCTGCCTATCCCACCATATGGGTACCCATGTTGAAAGACCGTAGCTCAGCTTCTCAAACATATCTCCGGGCTCATCCTGAAGACACCTTCCCCAAACCTTGATCTGCGCGGAATCATGTCTCATATACTCAGCCGGAATTTTCCAAATAACCTTAAAGAAATCGATAGCTTCAACAGGGTAAAAGAGCCATCCCGAGATTATCACGTTTCTGATCAGATACGGGAGGAATGCAAAAAAACCTATTGCTATAAAAGACCATATTTCTTTAGTCGCTTTCTTTTTTACCAAAAGAACAAAAGGAACAACCGCAAGCACCACGATAGCTGCCGCCGAAAGCTTCATGCTGACGGTAAAGATTGAAAGAACCGAAAGGTATCCGTATACGGGAATTTCATCGGAATCGTCCGCCTTCTCGACCGCATGGGTTATCCACGCACACATGATATAGAGCACCATGTACATCGTTCCGTAATCAGTCGCGGGCGATTGTAAATATTCAAGCGAGGTTATGCTGTAAATAATAACAGAAATTCTTGCCATGTCACCGATGTGACTGTCTTTCGATGTCTTTTTCATAAGCCCGCATACCGCATAGCAGGTGAAAAGAGCCATGAAAAAGCCCGTCATCGTATGAAGCGCAAACGGCAAAACAAAGCTCAGCGTAAACAGTGCGCAGAGCGGAAGATATGAACTGTTGTATGCAAAATGTAACTGGAAATTGCCAAGGCCTTTCAAGACTCCGTACTCTTCAAGTATACGGATTGCCTGGGCGTGATAAATCTGTGTGTCCTTATGGAACTGTCCGCGCGACGCAAAGTATGCGGATATAAGCACAATAATGAGGCACACGAAGCCTTCTTTTGAATAGAATCTCTTTCTGATCGATATAAGAATCTTGCTAATCTGTCTGCGGTACTTGTACGCACCGAGTGACAATATCATGAGCATGATGATGTGGCAGATTGCTCCGATCTTATAAAAGATACTGAAAAACTCAGCATACACGGTGAGAGCGACAAGTCCCGAAACTATAATACCGGTGATGCCGATCTTCTCCGTCTTAGGAACGGGAATAAATTTCGAAAGAGCTTCTCTTACCGTTACTCCCGCAAAAAGACATATCATAAAAATGTATATGTAGCTGAGTATCACAATTACCATGTATTGTCCCTCATATATTTATGTTTAAAGCTGTTTGCCACACTCTCCGGCAACAATGTATATTCTCTCGCTCTCTTCTGTCGGTGCTTCGTGCGTATCCGCATCATAGCAATCGATAAATTTAAGTCCCGCTTTTTCTACAAAAGCTTTCATCTCATCAAGCGTGTAGCCTCTCTGGTAGTGCGTCTCAACGGATCTCTTGAACACATCTCCCTCGCCGCACTTTGCAAATATCGTAAGATCATATTCGTTGATATGCTGTTCATCGTGATAATAATTATCCCAGATAAAGCTGCAATCCTCGCGGTTCTCCGCTATCGTCACATCTCCGATAATGTCTCTGTATTTGTGGAGCGTGTTGAAATCAAAGATAAAAACTCCTTTAGGAAAAAGAAAATTATTAACGAGTTTAAATGTCTCTATAACATCATCATCCGCAAGAAGATAATTGATGCTGTCGCATACGCTTAATATCGTGCCCGCGGTGCAGTAAAGATCAAGCTCTCTCATGTCCTGTTCAAGGTACATGATATCAAGCCCTTCCGCCTGAGTTTTCTTCCTTGCAATATCAAGCATATCGGAAGACATATCTATACCGATTATATCATAGCCGCGCTTCGCCATATTAATGGTAAAAGAGCCTGTTCCGCAGCCGAGCTCAGCAACGAGATTGCGCTCCTGCTCAAGCGCCGCCTCGGAGTTCTCTTCAGCCTCTGAACTACCGGTCTCTGCTCCGCCTTCGGACACAGGCTTAGACACGCCGTACTTATTCATCAATTCCACGACAAAATCACCCCATACTTCGTATGGGGTTTCATCCATGAATATGTCGTATACATTGGCGAAATCGCTATATGCGTCCATATCTCTTGCCTTTCAATACCTGCTCAGAACAAATTGCTCATAAGCATTACGATAATACATGATCATCAGGTTAAAATGCTTACTCCCAAAAGACTTGCCACAGTCACTATTATTCCTGCAAGCGCTACTCCAAGGATAACAGCAAATACACTTGACTTAAAATCCATATCAAGAATACTGGCTGCAAGAGTGCCTGTCCATGCACCTGTTCCCGGAAGAGGGATTCCTACAAAGAGAAGAAGTGCAAGGAATAATCCTCTTCCTGCTTTTGCTGTAAGCTTCTGTCCACCCTTCTCTCCTTTTTCAAGGCAGAATGTAAAGAATCCTCCGATGATGGGCTTGTCTTTTCCCCACTCAAGGACCTTTCTTGCAAAGAAAAAGATAAAAGGAACAGGGATCATATTTCCTATAGCAATAATAAGATATGCAAGATAAATATTGAATGACGGGTCATCCAAACTTATTTTGTGCGCAATCGGAATCGCCCCCCTAAGCTCTACAAGAGGAACCATTGAACATAAAAAAACAATTAGATAATTCAACATAACCTATATAACTCCTTAAATCACTTATTCAAAAACTCTTTTAACTTGGATATTAGAATATCCATCTCCTCATCTGTACCGATGGAGATCCTGAGATAGTCGCTGATCCTGGGCGCATCCCATCTTCTTACGAGGATGTTGTTTGCCCTAAGGAAATCAAAGATCTCTTTTCCCGATTTCTCTTTGTGCCTTGCAAAGATGAAATTGGTCTTGGAATCAGCAAATTCAAAGCCTAGCTCGATTAGCTGCTTCTTTACTCTCTCTCTTGTGTTGATGATCATGCTGACAGTCTTCTCGAAGTAAGCTCTGTCCTTGACCGCAAGAGCACCCAGCTCAAGAGCGGGCATGTTCATTGTGTATGAGTTAAAAGAGAACTTGGCATCGAGAAGATATTTGATGATCTTCTTGCAGCCGAAAGCATATCCCACTCTCATACCTGCCATGGAACGTGACTTTGAAAAAGTCTGAACAACCAAAAGGTTATCATACTTGTCTATCAAAGGCAGAACCGACTGTCCGCCAAAATCAGCATAGGCTTCATCAACGATAACCACTACATCGGGATTGTTCTTAATAACTTCTTCAACCGCGTCAATCGGAAGCTGCGCTCCGGTCGGTGCATTGGGATTAGCCAGGATTATTCCGCCGTTTGGAACGAAGTAATCGTCTATCTTTACCGAGAAATCATCCATAAGCGGGATCTGCCTGTAAGGGATCCTGTAAAGATCTGCCCATACATCATAAAAAGAATACGTGATATCAGGGAAAAGAACTGGCTTATCCGAATTAAAGAATGTCAGGAAAGCCATCGCAAGAACGTCGTCGGAACCTACTCCCACGAAGATCTTTTCTTTATCAACCTTGTAGAAATCCGAAAGCGCAGTCACAAGCACATCACATGTGGGATCCGGATATTTCCTGAACTGATCCACATCCATGGTCCTAAGCGCTTCCTGCACTGCAGGAGCAGGCGGATAGGGATTCTCGTTGGTATTGATCTTGATTATATTCTTAACTTTGGGCTGCTCTCCCGGTGTGTAGGGAACAACCTTTCTGACGTTATCTTCCCAGCTCATTGTATTCTCCTCGCTGCCTCGTACACTTCATTCATGTACACAGCAACGCTATTATAACATAAAACCACAAAACTGTGCGTATACATTGAAAAAGCCACGCCTTTTGGCGTGGCTTTCAATTATTAATCTCAATGTGTTGCAGTTGCAACCGCTGCAACTCTTACGAAAGCGAGAGGTCCGTGCTGTGTAAGGCTTACGGATACGTGGTTATCTGTAATGGATGTAACCATTACCTGAACCCAATTCTTGCCCTGAAGCTGGTATACTGCAATTGAATCGTTTGCACTTACGCCGGTAACAGTGAAATTTACTACCGCTGTCTTAAACGAAACTCCGGGTGAGCTTGTTGTTACACAGTGAAGAAGTGTTCCGCCAATACTGTTTGCATACTTGTTTGCAGAACTCAGAACACCTGCTGTGGGAGCTGAAAGTGTAAATGTAACATTGCTCTTTCCGCCGTTGATCTGAACATGTCCGCCCTGAGCGATGTATCCGCCGTTTCCGTCACCGACTGCGTTATTTTTGCTAAGCACCTGCTCTCTTGAAGGAGTCTCTCTTCTCTTGGGAGCGGCTGTCGCATTATTATATTTTTCTTCGTATTTATTCTTTGCTTTAACAGCAGCGTCGAGACTCTTATTTGTTGATTCAAGCTGCTTTGTCAGTTGTGCTTTCTTCTGTTCGAGTTCTTTATTATCATTTGCGAGAGTGGTAAGTTTCTTACTAAGTTCCTCTTGCACTGATTTAAGCTCACCTATCTTCTGATTTAGTTCGGCTTTGTCCTTTTCAGCCTTTTCCCTATCAGCCTGAGCCTGCTCTTCTTGCTTTTTGAGCTTTTCTTCTAACCCCTTTATATCCGGGCTGGGATCCACGTCAGAATTTGCCTCCGTAACTGTATTCTCACCGGTAGTATCCTCCGCAGCAAAAACACATACGGAACTCGTCACCAAAAGTGTACCTGCAACTGTAAGAGCCAGAATCTTTTTCATAATTTTTGCCTCCGTTCTTTTATCTAAACATCATTATCCTTCTGTTACCATTCAGCCTGAATATTAATGTCGTCTTCATCTCCGTAATCAACATCTCTGTCAATTTTCCCGGCTACGTCCCCCATCAGACATCCGATAACCACCGTCTGCTTTCCCGGCTCATCGGTGCTGTCCGTAGTAAGCGTAATAAGGAAATGTTCCGGTTCAAGCCCCGTCTCGCAGCCATCCCTGATAATCTTACTGTCATCTCCTTTTCTGTAGATCTCATTGATAAACTCCATACACCCGGAAGCATATGTGAAATCATACTGTGCAAGAAGCTTTGTATCATCACGGATATAAGCGGCAATTATATAATATATAAGGGAGTTATCCTCCATATATACATGTACATACTTGTGCTCGTCAAAATATTCTTTATCCAAAAAATTATTGAGCTGCGCAAATCCGGTTCCATCCTTAGGCGACGATCCGTAAATGACTTCATTAAAGTCACACATGTCATTAAGATTTGCAGCCTCGATATGAATCGCCCCGTTTTCATCAGGCTCTTTGTACTCGTTATGACTTTTGTAAAAAGAATCATCACCTTCAGAATCCTGAAGAATGGGATAATTTATATCCGTCCCCGGAATGTACAACCATGCAAAAGCATCCTCATTTAAGCTCTTGATGTTTTCAAATCCGATTTTCTGCTCCGTCGGAAGAGTACTTTTTTCATAAGCGGTGTTACGTCCGGCATCTGTATCCTTCTGTGAACATCCGATAAGAAAAACTGCCATCAGCGGTAAAAAAAGTCCTTTTACGGCTATCATATCTACTATTTTATATCGTCTTTTCGTATACATTTCATTAGCCCGCTTGATCAATTTTTTCATAAAAAACATCTATTATAGTCTCATAGAGGCTGTCATCATCAACTCTAAACTCCTCATACTTTCCATCCCTGGAAGTTTCACCGTCAATTGATATGATGTCATCTACATCAAACGTATACGATACAAGATACGGAGCAAGATATGAGATCTCATCGGCAGATATATTAGTTACCATCTTACTTCCGATTGCCGTAAAAAGCTCCACTGCAGCGTTATTATTTTCACTGCACTTATTTCTGGCAGCATTTATAAAAGCATTTATATACTGTTTCTGCCTTTCAAGCCTTGAACTGTTTGAGCCCGATATGTGTATATCTCTGCTCTTTATGTAATGATATGCCGTCTTTCCCTCAAGATGAACTTCAGCGCCTTTTTTCAGTGTCTTATCAAACTTTGTGAGGTCCTCGAGAACAACAACATCAACTCCGCCAACCTGATCGTTTATCGTAGGAATCGCGCTCATATTTATAGCAGCATAGCCGTGAATCGGGAGCTGGTAAAAAAGACTGGACACCGCCTTCACCTGATATTCACAGGATTCTTCCATTCCGTCACCGAAACCGTGTTGCAGACAAACCTGTGCTTCTACCGTAGTCTGATATCTTCCGTATTCATCATAAACATCCACATCGGTCATTGTATTTCTGTTGATGCCTATAATGCTTATCTTCTGAGTGTGCGGGTTGAGAACAAGAAGAAACAGCGCATCTGCCTGTCCTCCTTCGCCTCCCTCAGATACCTTCGAGACAACTTCATCATCTTTGTCTATTCCCATTATTAAAAAAGTAATTATATCTTCATTGTAATCATATACATCACCGTTATATGTGATCCAGTCATCCTGCCATTCCGTGCTTGCGTTCGAAACCGCATATGAATCCTGCTGCCCCATCATCGGTGCCGATGTGGCGGATTTGGAACCAAGATTAGCTTTTCCCATTACTCTCATTATCTCAAATCCGACAAGTCCACCCGCAATAAACGTCATAAACACTGCCCAGACAATGAGAAAGACTTTTCCTTTTCCCCTCATCTATTACTCCTGATCATCTGTAGAGACGCCTTCTGCACTCGCGCCTTCAACAGCTCCTTCTCCTTGTGTTCCGTCTGAGAGCATGTTTGGAAAAAGAGGATCCTCCATAGCCTCAGATGAATCTCCGTTAAAATCTATATCTCTGATATCCGCAGGAAAAACTCGTGACTGCTTGGCAACATTGCCGCTAAAATCGGCAACGGCATAGTAAACAACCGCAGTCTCGGCGTCCCTGTTAAGGACAACCTTTTCGACAACAATCCTGCTCGTCATGTCACCATCCTTGGAATCATAAGCATTTACGCCCTGAATAAGATCTCTGTCCGCCGTCTTGGAATCATAGATAAGTCCGACCGCAGTGAATCTAAACTCCGGCGCAAGCCTGTCGCTTCTTCCGTAAGCGATAACTATAAGCGCCGCAAGCACTCCGCTTAATATTGTAAAAAATATTCCGAGAATATTTCCTCTCACTTGTCTCCTCCAAATCAGTCTTTCCTCGTGACTCCCGCGAGGTAATTGAGTTCGTCAAGATCATCGTCATCTGGCTCAAGGTCCGGTTCCGAAGTCCTTGGTCTTGTCATGGTACTGCTGTCATTATCGCTTCCGTTACCATAATATTTGCCGTAATACTTACCGTAGTATTTGCCGTAATAATGTCCGTAGTGGCCGTAATAGCCTTTGCCGTTGAGATCAACCTTGTTAAGCACAACGCCGAGCATCTTGGCTCCCGCTTTATCCAGCTGATCTTTTACCCTCTGCGCAAACCTATAGCTTATCGCATTATTTTCAACGACCATGATCGTACCGTCGCACTGCTTTGCAACAACAGCCGCATCAATAACGCTTCCGAGGGGAGGCGTATCTATGATCACATAATCAAAAACCTGCTTCATGTTCTCAAGAACTTTACTGAATATCCTGCCACCCAAAAGTTCACTGGGGTTAGGCGGAACGGGTCCGCTGAAGATCACATAAAGATTGGGAGTATCCGTCTCGCAGATAACGCTCGAAAGTCTCTCTCTTCCGACAAGACAATGTGTAAGTCCAAGCCTTACGGAACCTGTCTTGTAACGTCCGACAAGCACTGACTTACGCATATCGGCATCTACAAGAATGGTCTTCTTGCCTGCCTCGGCAAAGGCTCTCGCAAGAGCCATCGCTACCGTGGTCTTACCCTCACCCGGAGTACAGCTTGTGACTGAGATAACTCGCACGTTCTGTCCGCTGAACTCAACGTTACTTCTAAGGGTCTTGTATGCTTCTTTTACCTGATAATTGTTTTCCGACTGGCTGAAATGAAGCTTCGCGCTCTGCATAGAATCTCCGTTTCTGTGTGTTCTACTCTACAAAAATAATTATTTTTTCTTGGTTTTCTTTTTACCCTGCTCTTCAAGTGAAAGCGGTATAAGTCCTATTGTGCTGAGTCCCAAGTATCTCTCGACATCGTCGGAGTTCTTGATCGTATCGTCGAGAAGGTATCCGAGCACAACAAAGAACGCAACTATGATCGCACCCAAAAGTCCCGAGATAACAGTCCATCTGCCGACTCTGGGACTCGCTTTCTTGGTTGGAACATTGGCAGTCTCGGCAACGTTGATCGCATCGATATCCATAACGTTGGTGATATGTTCACTGGCAACTTCTCGAATGCAGTTTGCAATCTTCATTGCCATCAAAGGATCCTCGTCCTTGGCTGTTATCGACACAATACGCGTATCGGAAGGTGTATCGACCTTGAGCACATCGGCGAGATCTTCATAGGTTATGTCCACAAGATTAAGCCTCTGCGCAACCTCTTCAAGCACGTATCTGCTCTTTATAAGCTCCGCATAGTCCTGCGTGAGCTGAGTGGATATCTGCACGTCAGAATAGGTTACGGTCTGATTCTCCTCTTTGTTCAATATGTATATCTTGGTAGTTGATTCATAAATGGGATGAAGAACGAATTTACTGACAAAAAGACCTGCCAGCGCAAAAAACAGTCCGGCGCTGATGATGAGAAACGCCCGCCCCAAAATAACAGATAAAAGCTCGCCAAGATTAATTTCTATAATGTCTTCTTTTCTGTTCAAGCCCCTCACTCCTGATTCATAGTCTTATGCACTGTGTGACCGAGCACGCAGTAATGATGCCGTTTTTATAATATCTCGCCGCGGATAACGCTCATGGCATTGTCGTAAAAAATCCTGTCAGCGTAATCCTTGCCGTATTTCCTCTGAATATATGCTCTGCAATCGGCCATGTGCGGCGCTCTTTTCTTGATGTCATGCGCATCCGTCGCAACGAAATGTACCAGCCTGTTCTTCAAAATCTTTTTTGCAAAAAGCTTGATCCCAAAACCGTACTTGCCCATGACGGACAGGGCATTTATCTGAATGTAGCAGCCCTTGTCGATAAGCTCTTCGACATATGCGGGATGCTCAACTATATCGCTGTATCTCTCAACATGCGCTATTATCGGAATAAAACCGGCGCCCTGAATCTGATAGACTGCGTTGCAGATGGCACTATATGGATTGGTCGGATGAAACTCCACGAGAACATACTCGGAATCGGCAAGTGTGCATATCTTGCCCTCTTCAAGTTCCCTTTGGGTCTCATCGCTGTAATATATCTCATTTCCCGAATACAATCTGATATTGATGCCGGCGTTATCTATAGCTTCCTGAAGCCTTTTGGTATATATCTTGTTGCGCTCAACGCTTACATTGTGGTGCAAAGGCTTGTGATGAGGAGTAAGAATAACGTCCGTGATGCCGTCCCTTGCTGCTATTTCCAGCATCTTTAAACTTGTATCCATATCCCGCGAGCCGTCATCGACTCCCGGCATGATATGACAGTGTATATCAACAGATGCTTGCATTTTTATCTCTCTTTGCATAAATTTAGGCAATAACTCACATTCATTATACACCTTTAAAAAGAGCCGTTTCAATATGATGTGGTAATAAAAAAACATTCCCAACATCTTGGGTTTTGGGGTATAATGATTTTATGATTTAAAAAAGAGGCGGAACAGTCCGCTCATCACACTCCCGGAGGTGGAAATATGCCGGAAGATCCGATCATGTTATTCAGTTTTCTGAACATGAAGCTAAGAGATATGTATAGCAGCCTGGATGCGCTCGCCGACGATATGGACATAAGCGCCCAGGAGCTTGAGAATATTAAAAAGAAATTATTAGATGCAGGTTTTACATACGACGAGAAAAGAAATCAGTTTGTTTGAGAATTCTTTTCACCTTAAAACGAAGCACTTTAAACCAACATAAACCCATGAAAAATTCCAAGAGCATTTAAGCTTACCCTCTATAAGCTGCCCTTGGGATTTTTCGTTTTTTATCTTCATCTTTATTTTTGACTTCGAGCTACGAGTTCTCCGTTTTCCACGCCGAACTCTATCGTATCGTGCGGCTGAACCTTATCTTCAAGAATAAGTCTTGCCGACAATGTCTCTACGTACTTCTGAATATATCTCTTAAGCGGTCTTGCGCCGTAGATCGGATCGTATGCATTGT
Organism: Butyrivibrio sp. X503; assembly: GCF_003625475.1. Classification (GTDB taxonomy): domain Bacteria; phylum Bacillota; class Clostridia; order Lachnospirales; family Lachnospiraceae; genus Butyrivibrio. The sequence continues at coordinate 315,639 of NZ_RAIQ01000001.1, forward strand.
CTATAACGTAGTCCTTTGCTTCCTGTGAAAGCTTTATGGAAATCTCTCTGTCCGCAAGTCTCTTGTTAAGGTCATCTATGATAAGTTCGATGATTCCGCCGATGTTATCTTTTGTAAGAGGCTTGAACATGATGATCTCATCAAGTCTGTTGAGGAACTCGGGTCTAAAGTGTGCTCTAAGATCCTCCATTGTCTCTTTCTCAGCTTCCTCGCTGATGCTTCCGTCACTACTGATTCCGTCAAGCAGATACTGCGCGCCGATGTTGGAAGTCATGATAAGGATCGTGTTCTTAAAGTCGACTGTTCTGCCCTGCGAATCCGTGATACGTCCGTCATCAAGCACCTGCAAAAGGATGTTGAAGACATCGGGATGTGCCTTTTCGATCTCATCAAAAAGAACTACCGCATAAGGTTTTCTTCTTACTGCTTCCGTAAGCTGTCCGCCTTCTTCATATCCAACATATCCGGGAGGTGCTCCGATAAGTCGTGATACGCTGTACTTCTCCATGTACTCACTCATATCGATACGCACAATGTTATTCTCATCATCAAAAAGTGACTGTGCAAGGCTCTTTGCAAGCTCTGTCTTTCCGACACCCGTAGGTCCGAGGAACAGGAATGAACCAATAGGCTTTCTGGGATCCTTGATACCTGCTTTGGATCTCATGATCGCTTCGGAAACCTTCGTAACAGCATCGTCCTGGCCCACAACTCTTCCGTGGAGCTCATCCGCAAGATGAAGAGTCTTGTTTCTCTCACTCTCAGTCAGCTTGTTTACAGGGATTCCTGTCCATCTGCTGATTATACCCGCGATCTCTTCATCGGAAACCCTCTCATGAACAAGCGTTGTATCTGCTTCTTTCTTGTGAGCTGCTTCCTCGGCTTCCTCAAGCTCTTTTTTAAGAGCAGGAAGTTTGCCGTACTGAAGTTCTCCGGCTTTCTCATAATCACCGTTTCGCTGCGCTATTGCTATTTCCGAATTTATGGTGTCTATCTGTTCACGCATAGCCGCAAGCTTATCAACCGCCTGCTTCTCGTTCTCCCACTGAGCTTTTCTTGTATCAAAGTCTTCCTTGAGATCGGCAAGCTCTTTTTGCAGGTTGGATAATCTCTCTTTACTGAGGCTGTCGTCCTCTTTCTTAAGAGCGGCCTCCTCGATTTGCATCTGCATGATCTTACGATTGAGTTCATCGAGCTCCGCCGGCATCGAATCCATCTCGGTCTTTATAAGCGCGCACGCCTCATCGACAAGGTCAATCGCTTTATCGGGAAGGAAACGATCGGAAATATATCTGTTTGATAAAACCGCTGCACTTACAAGTGCGCTGTCCATGATCTTAACGCCGTGGAAAACTTCGTATCTTTCTTTTAAGCCTCTAAGGATACTGATGGTGTCCTCAACCGTAGGCTCATCTACCATTACTGGCTGGAAACGTCTCTCAAGCGCTGCGTCTTTTTCAATGTACTGTCTGTACTCGTTGAGCGTTGTTGCACCGATGCAGTGGAGCTCACCTCTTGCAAGCATGGGCTTAAGCATGTTGCCCGCATCCATTGCACCGTCAGTCTTTCCGGCGCCGACTATCAGATGAAGCTCATCGATAAAAAGAATAATCTCTCCATCAGAACCTTTTACATCCTCAAGAACGGCTTTAAGCCTTTCCTCAAACTCGCCTCTGTACTTGGCTCCCGCTACGAGAGCGCCCATATCAAGCGAAAAGATCTTTTTATCCTTTAAAGCTGTGGGCACGTCGCCGCTTGCGATTCTCTGCGCAAGTGCCTCTACGACCGCGGTCTTACCGACACCGGGCTCACCGATGAGTACGGGATTGTTCTTGCTCTTTCTTGAAAGGATCCTTATAACGTTTCTGATCTCGGTGTCGCGGCCGATAACGGGATCAAGCTTCTGATTCCTGGCCTTCTCGACAAGCTCTGTTCCGTATTTGGAAAGCGTATCGTAAGTAGCCTCGGGGTTATCCGTCGTCACGTTCCTGTTACCTCTTACCTCCGAAAGCACCTGAAGGAATCTGTTCCTGTCGATACCGAACTGAGCAAAGATCTCTTTAACCTCTTTATTGGCATGCTTAATAAGCGCAAGGAAGAGGTGCTCCACGGAAACATACGCATCGCCGAGTGCCTTGGCCTCATCCTCCGCAGACAAAAGAGCTTTATTAAGCTGCGTTCCGATGTACGGCTGGCCACCCTGAACCTTGGTTCTCTTGCCGATTGCCTCTTCAATTCTTGATAAAAAAGAGTTAGCATCAACGCCCATCTTCTCTACAAGTTTAGAGATAAGGCTATCTTCTATTGTCATAAGAGCATAGAGCAGGTGCTCTTGTTCAATCTCCTGATTGCCGTATTCAACGGCGATCTTCTCGCATCCGCTCACAGCCTCTATGGACTTTTGTGTGAACTTCTGTATATTCATAATTTCCTCCTCAAAAGATGAATATGCGCTTGTTCCGCCTTTTTTGTACGCAGACGGAACTTAATTCTATTTGTTCTACTACAACTATAACACGATTATTTTAAATGTCAACATCTCCCGGCCACCCGGCATGCAATTCACCAGAAATCCGTAATGTACATGCCCGTGATTGGTATGCGCAATTATTCCGTTCAGCGCTGTTGGCATGTATATTGCCCCCAAAACCATATTTGCATGTAGGATTTTGAAATGGCAAAGACACTATTCTATGCTTTCGGCATGTATATCGTCGGATAGCCTATATTTGCATGCCGGCAAGCGTTAACCAAAGCATGCCAAATAAAAATAAACTAGCAAATACATGCCAACGCCACGAAGAGCCATACATGTCAAATGGCAAAAAAGCCAATAGTACATGCCGACAAGCTGTAATCCCGGCATGTCAAACGCCGAAATCTTCAGATATGCATGTCCAAAAGAGAAAATGCTAACATCTCAACAGCAAAATCGGCATGCATATCAGAGAAAACTCTTAATATGCATGCCTACTTACCCAGATTCACGCAGAGCCGTACCACCCTTAGTCTCAAATTCCAAGATAATAAAAAGCGGACCGAATTGCCGTTACACGGCTCTCAATCCGCAAAAAACTTAAGTTCTCGGTTATCCAAAAGCATCATCAATATTCAATTCCGCGGCGCGCCTCAATTCCCTTATCATACGGGTGACGGATCTTTTCCATATAGGTGATGTAGTCCGCTTTCTCAGAAAGCATCTCGTCAGCGTTTCTGCCGGTCATGACAATTTCCATGCCATCGGGCTTGTTGTCTATCATATCTTCAAGCTTCTTCTTATCTATAACGCCGTAGTTAAACGGGTATGTGATCTCATCCATGATAAGCACGTCACACTCGCCGTTCTGGATATGCTCTGAGATCTTATCAAGTATCTCGTTATGAACCACGCGGAACATCTCGCACTGTGCTTCATCGTCTCGCTTGAGCCAGCCGAGCTCCTTCTCGCTTCTTACAACAGTAATTCCCGGTATAAGTTCAAGCGAAACAAGCTCGGAAGTTTTTCTGCCCTTCATAAACTGAGAAAAGACAACCTTCTTTCCGGCGCCTGCTGCCCTGACGGCAAGACCGATCGCTGCCGTGGTCTTTCCTTTTCCTTCTCCCGTATACAAGTGGATAAGGCCTTTTCCGCTCTTGTCATCATCCTTGGAAACCGCTCTTTTCGCAGCGGGTTCCTTTCTCATGGGGCAGCTGACCGCGCTGCAATTCTCGCAGTCTGAATGCTTCCTGCTTCTCTTTTTATGAAGCTTTGCGGAAAAGACAACGCTCTTTTTCGGAACAAGCACGAAAGATTCGTTGCATTTTACAATCTTCTGTCCAAGCTTTTTCATTACAGCGGCAAGCTCTTCAAGCGGCATCTTATCGCTGCCCGCAAAGACATAGCTTCCCACGTAAAGTCCGGTCTTTTCAAATATCTTTTTATCAACCTCTTCATAAGCAAGCGAGAGCATCTCCGTTCCGAGGCAATCGACGATAAACGCCTTCTGTATCTCGCCTTTTTGCAAAAGAGAATCCTGAAAGCTGTCGAAGGCATCTCCGAGCGTAACGACAACATAGACAGTCTCGCCCTCGATCACATGATGGAAACTCGCATGCACTCTCGGGTGAAGCTGTCTATATAGCATCACAATATCTTTTTTCTCACTTGTCTTAAAATGGTAACGCTTGATAAAACCTGAGATTCCGTTCTCATCAAGCTCAACCGCCAGAGGTTCAAAGGTCATAACCGTTCAATCTCCATTACTACTTTTTACCGGCTTGGCCCGCGCATAGATCACTCTTTACCGCTGCCATGAAAGCATGCAACAAACAGAGCCACTCCTATAGCAATCCAAACTGCAATATCCATATTGATTCCTCTTTCCATTTCATTAATGTATAAGCACAATCATATTTTACCCTCAATGCTCATATATAAGCAAATAAGCAAGATCGGTCGCATCAATCTTGCTTATTAATGTATTATTATTTGTTGTAGTATATTCTCCGAATTATCAATTTAGCCTTATGTATATTATAAGATAACGGCGCTTTTGATTTGCGCCCGTTTTATCACCCCAAAAGTTCTACTATCAACACTCACATCATAATTATCACCAACTACAAAATACTCATTTTCTGCTAATATCACCGCTTTTGAATTTGCATAATAACACCCCTTAATAATATTACCATTAATGCACAGGGAATCATTTTTAGATGATATAATATCGCCTTTTTCGGCAACTATTCTTTTGATTAATATCTGTCCTCCTTTCTCAAAAATTATCACATTATCTTTTTTAATCTGCACATATCTTCTATTTATTCCAACAACAAAACTTCCAGCCTTTAGCGTAGGGAACATTGAATTTCCAGCTATCTGTTTTACATCAAAAGAAAACAATAAAATCAAAACAAATATAATACAAACCATTTTTATTATTTGCTTTTTCATAGCTCATCCTATTTTTATAACATTTATTGTCTAATCATTATCAAACATAAAATATGCCTAAATCACAGTAAAATATAATAACACAATCATCGGCAATACAATTAGTACTCTTAACGCCTTATTTAATAAATCACCCACATACTTATACAGTATTTTTCTAAACAACAAAATCACCTAGCAATATATGCACTTCGTTCTTTTATGACCAGGATTATAGACAATCCTAAAAATAATATAGATAATAATAGAATAATCATAGAAGTCCAAAAATTGCATAGTATAAATGATGAAATTTTTGCTATACCATAAAAATCAAAGCATCTATTCATTATCGAATACATTATATTCTTAGGTTCATACACAAATCTCACAGGTATTATATATAAATATATTCCGGAAACTATTACAGCAGGAATTGTTTTTCTAAAAATCACTCCAAACAATGCTCCTATTAAACAAAAAAACAACGAAATTAGCAATGTAATTATTACTTTAGTAACAAAACTAGAATTACTAGTGTAATTGCAAATGTTAAATTCATCAAATGGTATTTTCCTTGCCAATATACCAGTCAATAATAAACTAAATATTTTGCTCGTTAGAAGAACTCCTATAATCAAACTACATATAATAAAAAACATAGTAATCAATTTTGATATTGCATATCCTCCTCTTCCAAACCTCAAAATCTTATGCTTTATTATTTTTGTTTTATAATCTGATACCATCATACCAGACCCAATAATCACAAATATAAAAGGAAAAAACGCAATACCTATTTCAAGCGCTTGCACCGGTCCATACTTAGGTGATACCGAATAAATCGCCTTGCACATCTCAGCATAGAAATACATCAATGGGTTTTTGATAACCTCTGCGCCATCTGTTTCGTCAATACTATATTCTCTATCCAAGTATTCTCCTTTATCTAAATTTCCATCTTCATAAAATATAGAAATATTATTATAGCTATCATATAAATCCATAACAGATTCATATTGAAAAAAAGAACAACCAAATGAATATAAAATTATACAAGTAACTGCTATAAGACATAGATAAGATCTTTTCAAATATTCCATTTCAATATTGACGGCCATAATAATTTTTTTATTCATCAAAATACCTTTCATAAACCAATCCTAAGTCATCACAAGAAATATATTCATCAGTAACATCGATTATATGCTTATTATGAATAATAAATACTTCATCAACAAGTCCTTCGTAAAATGCAAACTGATGTCCTGTCAAAATAATATCTTTGTCAACTGATTTTTCTTTTATTTCTTTTCTTAATAGTTTCATAGTGTCATAATCAAGTCCATTTGATATCTCATCCATAATCAATAAACTAGGATTTAAAATCTCACCAAGAACAAGAGCAAGCATTTTTCGTTGACCATATGAATATTTTTTAACTTTCCTCTTTAATGTGTCTTCCGAAAAATATTTATTTGATATTCTTTTTATATCATCTGCTTTAATTGATGTAGATTCCGATAAAACGTACAAATTATTAATCCCTGACAAATCATCATAAAAAGGACAATCATCCCATATTACAAATGTTTCTTTACGTATATCATCTATACTATAATTATCATACTTTATTTTACCTTTATATTTCTCCAAACCGCTTAGGCACTTGATTAATGTAGTTTTTCCGCAACCATTTGGCCCCATAAAAAAAATAATTTTATGATTTCCAACTGAAACCGTTTCGTCTTCAAAAATAATCTTGTTTTTATACTTCTTTGTCATATTTATCAAATCAAACATAAATACACCTATTCCTGCCTACATTTTAGTATTCGGGTGACTTAAAAAACTACAGGAAACGCGGTCACATTTTAATCAGTGACCACGTTTCTTTTTTATAAAACTGCTCTTACTCACGATATACGCTTAAACTTCTCTATCCACTCGCGCATTACCGTTCCGATAAATAACCATTCTGTCATTAATATCTTTACTATACCCAATTGTCACGCCACCCAACACAGCGCCTGCAATAAATTGTTTTTTTGCCAAATATGATCGCTCTGCTGCTGCATTTGATCTTGCAGCTTCATACTCGATTCCTTTTGCATTTACAAACAACCCATCTACTTTTTGATTCTTGTCTACGGAAGTAATCTCATTATCCGTCACTCTCCATGTGATCGAATCTTCACAGTAGCAAATGCCTTTTGCTCCGTGTTGGTTTGAAACATAGTATACATCAGTAGATGCTGCAGCAGTAAAAGGCATAAGAACAACTGCCATGGCAACACCATACCTTAATAATACGTTAACAATTTTTTCTCTCATATTCATCCTCTCTCTCTTTTAAATTTGTTTTTCACAGCACTCATCATCCTAGGATATCTAAAAAAACATCATGATTTTTAATTATACAGTGTAATGCTATAAATAATTAAATATTAGAGTAAACAGTTATTATAAGGAGTAATTTGTAAATTGGGATCACTCTTTATTGTACTCCTCAACAAATATATTATAGTGAAACAAGTAACATATTTAACCAATGCATATATTTATTTTAATGATTTTCTTCCAAGTATAATGTTACTCTACTCTGTATGGTATCGCATACTTCATCAACATTTCTTTGTTTTTCAAAATATAATGAGCTTTCTTCCAATACAATTTCCGCTATCTTCATGTTATAAACAGTATGATTATCTATAGACTCAATATGTTTCACAACATTTTCTACCTCATCATCTGTAAGCGGCATATCATCTAATTTCAATTGTCCTATGGAAAGCGTTTCTCTTATATCGGAACCATTTAATTCAGCTTGGCTTTTGGTGGCTTTATCAGCAAGTGCATAAAATGCATCTTTTTTAACTGGAAACCCTGACACTACATTATTTTGAAACTCATCTTTCATAAATGAACTCATAAAATCCCAAGCAACATCTTTGTTATGTGAATTAGCACTCATACATAAAATAATCGGAGCTACCAGAACACTTCCATTTCCCTGTGTACCCGGAAAGCCAATCAAAGTAATAGGTTCATCAAAAAAGCCTTGAGCTTGTATTCTATAATCATCAAAACAACTCATGTACACAACATTGCATAGCGCCTTTCCATTTCTATAACAAACATATTTTTTAGAATCAAATTCTTCAGCCGTTATTTCTTTAGGCAAATTATCTGCATATTCAAGTAATTCTTTAAATCTTCCATCAATAAAATTGCATGTATGATTATCCAAACTTACATAATCACTTGCACTAAGTTCTAACGCTGTATAAATAAAATTGCCTTGCGTAATTGGTCCAAATATATCTATATCCTCTATTCCTCTACTCCTTGCAATTTGTCGCATCTTTTTAATAGACCACCCATCACATTCTTTAACCTCACTAGTCTTCGCAACAACTGAACTAATTCGAAATACCGGAACAAGAGAATACATCTTCCCTTCCGTTTTAAAAGAATTCATTACATTTGGCAAATAATCATCATAGCTAATCTCAGGATCATTTTTCAAATATTCATCTAATGGTTCAATAATTCTTTTCGATATATAAGACTCTATCGGTATTTGTGATGAAGCTAATAAAATATCTGGCATTGTACCTGAAATAATATCTTTGTTTAGTTCAAGAATCCCTGCACCATATTCTTCTACATCATAAATTGAATAGTCAATTATTTCTATTCTATATTTATTATTGGAAGCATTAAAATCTATTACTGCGTTACGAATATCCGAATCAATATCATAACCTCCCATAGTTAATACTTCTTTTTCATCTTTTCCGTATTGTTTTTCATACCTTTTAATCTCGAGCCTCTGATCCGTTAAATTCATTAACAGAATTATCAAATTATTTTCATTAGGTTGATATACATATATAATGTTGTCTCTATTAACATTTATATCAGTATATGAACAAATATATTTCTTTCTAAAAGTTTCTATATCTATCTCGTATATCCCCTTTGAATCCATTAAAAACATATCACAAACATAAGAATATGACTTCTGAATACCGAACATTATTTTTTCAGGGATTACTAGCGAATCAAGAATTGCCCCCTCATCTAAATCAAACTCCTTTATTATGGTTTCTGTTCCTTTATGTTCTGAAACATATATTTTATCTTCTTTTCCACAAAAAACGCCATCAACAATGCTCTTATCTATATCATAATCTCTTATAATGCTACCATTCGCTTCAGAATAAAGAATGAAATGTGTAGCTGAGCAGATCAAAACCCCTTTCTCATCAATATAATATAAACCATCCCCCATAAAGCAGTTATTGCATCCACCCGCACTATTATATTCTGTTCTCCATAGTTCTTTTCCGTCTTTTCCCAGTTTCACTATATTAAAGATTTTATTTCCATCTTCCTCCCCTTCTGAATTGCTTGATTTTTCTCGGTTCTCATTTCTTTCTAAAATATATATATTTCCTTCATCATCAGCACAGATTTTTATCACATAAGTTATATTATCCGCAAAAACTTCTGGATCATATTTAAATTGAACAGAATCGCCATCACTAGTATTAAAACAAGTAATGTTATAACTCAAACTATCGTCTTTATCTGAAGACTGTTCTTCACATGTATAAATGCATCCATTTCTACATGAAATACTAGATGGATCACAATATCTAACATCGCCTCCATCAAAGCAAGCTTTTTCAGCATAATAATAACCATCTGTTTCAGAACGTTTTACATCACTTACTGTCTTTTCTCTCTTCTTTTCTGTCCCACAAGCCATTTCTTGAAACAAAAAAAGAGCTATAATAAAAAGAACTACTATTTTTCTAAGAATATTCATACCGTAATTATTCATATTGCATTTAGCCTCTTAAATAAAATATTTTTTATATTCCAAGAAGAAATCCTTATACTTATTTCTGCTTATAGGTATAATATCCCCATTAGTCAATTGAATTTCTGTTCTTGAATATGAGTTGACATAATCAAAATTTATTAAAAATGATTTATGACATCTATAAAAATTATTATTATGCAACTGTTTTTCAACACTCGAAAGTGTACCAGCGTGTTCAATAATTGCATTCCTATTTAATAGATGAATAATACTATTTTTCCCATCCCCTTCTACATAAACTATCGTATTCGTCTTGCACAAAGTGCTTGAATTGTCATGCTTTATCTCAATAGCGCTCCCTATTCTCTTACTTTTTATATAATCATTCAATGTTTCAAATATTTGTTCTTCTATAATTGGCTTTAAATAAAATCTAAATGCCTCAACTTTAAAAGCATCAAAAACTGCTTCTATACTTTTTGAAAAAAACACAACTGAAGCATTCTTATCAGTCATCCTTAGTTTTCGTATTATCTCCGCCCCACTACTTTTGTTATTCCCAATGTTATAATCAACAAAAATCATATCGTATTGGTCATTGTTATTATTCACGCTTTCTATCAGCGATTCACCTGATTCAAATTCATCAATTCTAAATTCGATGTCCTTATCAAAAAAAACTTAATGATTTTTTCTCTAATATATATTCTGTCACTGTTTATATCTTCACAAATTGCAATAGATAAAAATTTTTTTCTCATTAGCAGCCCCCTAATATATAGTTTCCAACTAAATTTTGCATAGATTATACACCCCAATAATTTTTCCGCTCTATTATCCTCCTCACGTATTATCCTGATATTTTTATACTAAAATACAAAAAAAGAGCCATCAATGATAACTCTTTTTTCGCAAAGATAACCTGTTAAGTGTAATTCGTTCGACAATTCTCCTCATAATTTTAACACTTATCAAGTTAACTTATCACTCAATCAATTATTATTGCTTTATGCATATCAGGTCCTTAGAATTTTTAATATACATACAACAGTATAGGGAGGGTACAAAACATGGAATATGGTACATCAATTTGGGAAGCAGTAGAATCAGTATTATCAGGGGCCTCAAGCTCAAGCAGATACGGGGGTAATTAACAAAATTTGCCCATTAATCAAATCACTATTGTTTTTGCTTCTCTGATAGGGATAACTACATGAGCTTGAACAAATCCGTTATCTTGATTAAGGGTTATATTTCCATTTTCTTTTTGAATTGCATACGTAATACTGCTCAATCCGATACCATGATTTCCTACATCCGACTTTGAAGTTAACGTATTCATTCCTTCAAAATTAGTATTGTGATGAGCAGTATTCTTTATTTTAACTTCAAAATAGCGCTTCCCCATCTTGAATTCAACAAATAGTTCAAGATTCTTTACATTCTGCTCATTCAATCTCAGGATTTCTTCTACTGCATTCTTCAATAGATTAGAATATACTGTACATAAGCACATTTCACTTATTCCAACGCTTTCCGGAACCACTCCTCTAACAGTTATACGAGCAAACTCTTCAATCTCATATAGATAATAACAAGATATAGCATCTATTACATCATGCCCAATACAATATTTTTTCTGGGTTGTAGCTAACACAGCCCCCTTTAATTCGTTGAGGTAATCTTTGGCAGAATTCGCCTTACCTTTTTCAAGATATGATTCTATAACCATAAAATGATTCAACATATCATGACGATACTTCCTGATCTCTTTATCTTTTCTGATAAGACTTTGATAATGCTCTTTCTGTATTCCACGAAGTAACCTTTCTTGATTAATTCCCTCATTTAGTCTACTATTTATATTTATCATTCCCACTATTTGAGTACCAAGAAAAGCCGCACTTAGCAGCATTATTATTCCAAAAACAAAATAGAACCCTTCTCCTTTTGAAGTTCTGATAATATGCGTTCCTCCCAAACACAAACAGACATCTACAACAACACTCGTTATTTTTAGAAAAAAGTTAAGTCTTCTGCTTATTATCCCACGCAGATAATTATCTATTCCTAATCGAAAAATATAAGCCACTATCAAAAGAAGAGTAAAAAAGCCATCCAAAATCAGGTAGTCATACTCTATAGAAAAAAGATCATTTCGAATATATTTTGTGTATATATTATCAAAAATGCTGTCTACTGCAGTAACACTCATCATAATAATAAAACTATTCCATATTCTATTACTTATCTTATGCTCCATATTCAGAAACATAAGTGTTACCGCTCCAAGTAGTGTCAATGCATAAGCGCCTTCAAACGGTATGATTCTTGCTGCTAAGCCAATCATGACAATCATTATTGATAAAACATATAGTATTTTTTTATTCTTTATCCCAATCTTCTGCTTAGAGCATAACGCATAAACAATATAGTATTTAGCTATCTCACAACAAAAGATAAATTCAACCAAAATTATTTTTTCCATACTCTTCCTTTAACTGTATCTTAAATCATATTCCGTGTATTTCTTCAAAAACTCTTTCTGGCGTCTGACAGAAATCACAAATGTCTTTTTTCCAACCACTGCCTTATTTTTGCTATATGAACTTATGTATTTAAAATTCACCAAGTATTGCCTATTAACGCGAAAGAAAATGCGATTATCCAGTTGTTTTTCCAATGAATTTAAAGAAGTATCCTTCCTGAATATACTGTTCCCCGCCATAATTTCAACATATCCGTTATATGCTCTGATCATGGTTATATCTTTTTCTTTAATGTTAAAACTCACTCGATCTCGATATGCTTCAATCTCTGCCTCACCGGGTTTTTCTTCAATCGCTGCAGCCAACGCTTCCCTAACTTCATCATATAAAAACGGCTTAGTAATAAATCGTAATGCCTCTATGAAAAAAGCCTCTTTATACCTATCAATTTGTGAGGTTGCAATTATAATTTTACATTCAGGATTTTGTCCCCTAATCCTTCTCCCCACTTCAATTCCATCCATTTCCTCCATTTCCACATCTAGAAACAAAACATCTATCTTTTCTATTTCCTCCAGTAATTTCACAGGCGAGGTATATTCACACAAAACCCATTCTTTGCAATTAAACCCACCATAAATTTGCCTAACCAGCTCGCCAAGCTTGTCAACAATCTCCTGCTGGTCATCACAGATTCCAATACATAATTCCCCCACTCGCATTTCCTCCATATAAGCATTCCATTTTGCTACAATGTAGTTAACATCACTATTATACAATTACTAGGAGCTTTCTTGCAATTTTTTATCATCATATGTTACAGGAAGTTTTCGTATTTTTGTTAAATATCTTTCTTTTTCTCGTTATTTCAATCAATACTATAATATTCCGAGCAACTATAGCCGATATATAATAGAGGTATCCACTGATTAAATTTGAGGGTTATGTATGGTAATACAGCACAACATGGCGTCGATGTTTGCGCATCGCCAGCTGGGAATTACAACAAATACAAAAGCAAAATCCGCCGAGAAGCTATCGTCGGGTTATCGTATAAACCGTGCTGCAGATGATGCGGCAGGGCTTGCTATCAGTGAGAAAATGAGAAGGCAGATTCGCGGACTGGGTCAGAACATGCTGAACATCCAGGACGGAATCAGCTTTATTCAGGTTGCGGACGGATATCTCAATGAAGTTCACGACATGCTTCAGAGAATCAATGAGCTATCGGTAAAAGGCGCCAACGGTACTCTTACCGACAAGGACAGAGAATTTGTCAACGAAGAAGTTCAGCAGATAAAGAACGAGATTGAAAGAGTCTTCGGTTCCGCCTCTTTTAATGAAATGAAGATCTTTAAGGTGCCCTATGCACCTTCTGTTACTCCCAACACAGAGCCATATGATATCCAGGTCTTTTACAGTGCACCGGGCACTATCGGAGGTCTGGACTTTAATAATGTCAGATACAATCTTGATGAGCTAGCCGCAAAAGGTCTCGAGCTTGACGGAAACGGCAACTCGACCAAGGATCAGACTGTGGAATTCGATCTTTGGGACGGTGAAAAGGTTCATATAAGCCTTAAAGAGGGAGAATCTCTGGATAAAGTCGTAAGAAAATACGAGTGGAAAGCCGATGAGACCGGAATAAAAGTCAACAATGTAGACGTTGCCACATGGACAGGTCTCGGAATAAGCGGAAACGGAAATGACGCAGGCACCTACTCTTTTGATTATCACGGAACCACAGTAAGCTTCGACGTTGAAGAAGGTGACGATCTTTCTTCAATAATTGAAGGTATCAACGGTAACAGCATCACAGAGCCTTCATACTGGAACATATCGGTTTCTTCTGCGACATCAAAAAATATTTTCACACTTCCGAATGGTGTTAATAATGTCAAAGTTACAAACGCCAACAAAAATGCTGCGGATGACAAATACGAGATACTTGCAAGTACAGAAGGTCTTTCTGTCAGAAGGACCGATAGGAATGATTCGACCGAAACATCAACAACAGGAGTATCCGCATGGGGTGGCTTTAAAAATATTACAGGCAACCCTGTTCCGAGAACTCCGGCAGAGAGTACAGATTATCCGATTTCCAACTGGGGTCTTGAAAATGATTCCAATGACTCAAACAGCATAACTTTTGATTCCGACGCAAAATATAATTACAAAAATACGCTGGATAGCATGGAGATCAACTATAACTTTAAGCTTGCCGATGTTTCAAGTAGAGATGAAGTTATAAGCGCCATAAACGAGACCAATCTTGGCGGAAGTGTAACTCCCGGAAATTCATCGCTTACAAACGAAAACAAATCGGGATTCAGCATCAGTAACAATAATAAAAACATCTCGGCAAATAACTACAACGCGTTTGTTCTGCAAAGAGCATATGGTCGTAACTTCGACCAGACAGGCTCAAGTATTACCGGCGAGATCAGTTGGGCCAGCACCAAGACTAATGAGACCGAGCATGTACAGAATACGGGAACTCCAAGCTCCTTAAGCAATCACAGTACTTTTTCGGATACCCCAAGCTATTATTACAAAACAGATGACGGGAAAGTATATCTTAGAACAAATGAAAGGATCACAACCAGAACCGACAATATGCAAAGGGTAGATACTTATACCTGGCGCGAAGATTATAATGTCGCTTTCAGCGGTTCTCTCGGTGAAAGCTCAATGGATGGTGAAACTCGCAGTATCAGTTCTAACTATACTCAGACCAAAACATATAACTACACTGTTAAAACCTATTCACTTTCTTATCAAAATGACAGAATGATCACCGGCGCTGAGCTTGACGAACTCAATCAGAGAGTTGCCGAAGGCAACGCAACGATTGAAAACAGCGTTCACGTGGCACCCGCAACGCAGGAAACAACTCCTACCCTTGCAAGCGATATCACTTCGCACACCGGAGGCACATTAAGATTAAACTCAAGCTATGTTGACAGCAGCAAGTCCAATCTCAGTGCTTTTGATTACAGCTACAATGTGTCTTACAACGATATAATAAATAAAGCCGGTGCGGCTAAAGGCGACAGCGTAAGCCTTAACCTTACATTTAACCAAAACGCCACAAGATCCTTTAGTCCTGCTCTCAAGAACAATAGAGTTAACGAGTACGACTTCATGAACATTGTGATCGTTCCTCCGAGAAAAGAAATGATCATACAGGCAACCCCCGATGGTGTATTGGGAGAGCAGATTCCTATAAATTGGAGTGCACTTAGCCTTTCAATTATCGGTATGACGGGTGCAAACACTCTTACTCAGGAAGCTTCGCAGGGTTCGATCGATCTCACCAAGGCGGC
Source organism: Butyrivibrio sp. X503 (assembly GCF_003625475.1). Lineage (GTDB taxonomy): Bacteria > Bacillota > Clostridia > Lachnospirales > Lachnospiraceae > Butyrivibrio. Next base: position 331,203 of record NZ_RAIQ01000001.1, read on the forward strand.
GCTTGATAAAATCTCACTTGAAAGATCCGGCTTTGGTGCGGCGCAGAACAGACTTGAGCATGCGTACAATTACACCGCAAATGCTCAGGAAAACACTCAGCATTCGGAATCTATAATCCGCGACACGGATATGAACGCCGAGATAACAAGACTGCGTAATCACGAAGTCCTTCAGCAGGCCGGTGAAGCAATGCTTGCTCAGGCCAACCAGTCCAAACAGGGCGTTTTGTCATTATTGCAATAACAGAAAGAAGTTCAATGTATAGATCGCATTGAACTTCTTTTTTTATTTCCTTTTTAAATCTTTCCTTTTATAGCACTTTTTCTTAGATATTACTTACCGCTTTCCTTGTAAGCCGTAGATATGTAATTAACATTGCTGACCTTATCGTTTTCGTTTATTACGAAGCCAAGCAAAAAACCATCATATTCATATGTGAGGATCGGTTTGCCACTATCTTCTTTTGGCTCACCGTATGCAGCAATGACATCGTCCTTACTGTCTCCAACACTAATTCCCTTTGCTGTTTCCGGGCCCTGAATATTGAAGTCAATCTGTGCGGCAGACTCTTTTCCATTGTCCGTATATGTAACAAAAAGGATGCCTTCGTCCACCGTATCTGTGTGGGTACCGTAATCATAATAATTCATATCACCGGCACCTGAATTCTTTTGCTCAGGTTCTCCTAGTGCAGCAAGGGTTGTAGCTACATCATCAAGAATTGATATCTTCTTGCCGTTATATGCAAAAGCATCATCGGTCATAGAAGATAAATCCACGGATGTCTCTGTAGCTGCTCCCTCCGTAACTTCAGAGTCTGCGGAATCCGCCGCATCGGTCTTGTCTGCATTGTCGGCATTATCTGCATCACTTTCCGAAGCATCGATAACAGCTTCAACAGAAAGCTCTGTCGCAGAAGTATCCGATGTTCCGGAACCACACCCCCATAGCCCGCACATCATTACAGATGCCGTCATGATCGCCAATACATTTTTTGCTTTCATTATATCTCTCTCCTTTCGTAAACTGATATATACATCAAGATATGAAGAGCTTTTGCTCTATATCAGATGTTCTCATTTCTGATCGTTTCAATCGTATTTTGCTTCTTTATTTTTGCAATCGAATAATTCATGATCAGCGAGATAAGTAGAAATACCGCCAATATAGCTATTACCACGGGAATGATGGGGAAGCTGTACGAAGCTCCCGAGCTTTTGACTCCCGCATAATAGAGCAGATAAGAAGCTGCCACTCCTAATATTGTTCCAAAGAACAGTGATCTGGTACCCATAAATACAGTTTCCAATCGGATCATCCTATTAAACTCTTTTGATGTCATACCAACAGATCTGAGCATGGCGAATTCAGGTTTCCTGAGCTCCATGTTGGTAGTTATGGTATTAAATATGTTGGTAACACCGATCAGAGAAAGTACTATTATGAACCCATAAAGGAAGACACCCATTAACGTAACCAAATTTCTGTGTTGTCTTGCACTTTCCTCCAGATTCCTCATAAAATAATGCGTTTCGGTTATTAAGATCTGATCTATTTCATCCTGCAACTTATCTGCATCGGTAGCGTGATAATAGATCGTAAGCGATTTTTCCGCTTCATCACTAATCAAGCTGTCAAACAATTCATCGCTGATAACATGGTATTCTCCGTCGGGATAATCCAGTCCAAAAGGTCTTTCATCTGTTACATATCCGATCTCCAATGTTCCATCGAAGTTCTCGCTTTTTACAACGTCTCCTACCTGTCCGCAATTTACCGCAATTATCTTATCTTTAATGTCTTCATAGTTTAGCCCGAGTTTTTTTATGTACTTCCGATATTGTTCATCTCCGATTGCACAAACATTGTCATAGTAACCCATTTTCCTGTATATCGTATAATCATCTACTCCGTCCAACTTAGTAGTTTTGAGGAACTTGTTGTATCTGTTCGCATCACCGTAAACAGAAGACGATAAATACACATTGTAATCAGATCCCTTAAGTTCATCGCCGGCGGATGCCAACATACTACCCATAAAACTTGACAATGCTATGAAAATGAACACCGACATAACGATTGAAATTACCGTAGTTCTGTATTTCTTTTTATTTCTCTTTAAATTCTTATAAGATATTTCTCCGCCGATACCAAATAGCTTTTTAATGATCTTCGGAGATCTGACCTTCTTGGATTTGATCTTAATCTCAGCACTGTTTCTTATGGAATCGATGGGCGATACCTTAGAGGCTTTTACTGCCGACCGAAGCGCCGATAAATAAATAGTTACAATACCAAATATGATAGCTATCAGGATAGCGACCGGTGAGACTGAAAACATCAGTTTTACCGACCCTAAGGCATCTCCATCTTTGTTCATAAAATAATTTATTCCGACAACCAAGATGACTGTAGCCAACCATCCGGATAATACTCCCAAAGGAATACCGATCGCTCCCAATACAGTAGCTTCATAGAATACATTTCTCCTGATCTGTTTCTTGGTAGCTCCGATACTTCTTATCATTCCGTACTGCTTAATTCTCTCTGTGATTGAAATATCAAAACTGTTCTTTATACAAAATACGGAAGTTATCACTATGATCCCCATGATCAGAAGTATTACTACCGCATAATCTCCAAATTCCTGAAACGGATTCGCTTCCAACATCATGAGATATTCATTGAAGCCATATTCATACTTGGAGTTCTCTACCTGCGCTGCCAATCCTTTGGCTGCTTTCTTGTTATATCTAAGATACACATCAACATTGCCCGCCAGCTTATTTTCATCGACGTAAGTTACAAATGTATATCCGGGAGCATCAAAAGGCTCAATATTCGTTGAAGGTCTTTCAACAACACCCACAACCGTATAAGTCTTGCCTGTTGTGCTTGTTATTTTTTCCGGGTTATCTGCATCGTATGGATCACTCTGGGTAAAATCCTCACCGGCATCATTGACTCTTTCACCCACATTTAAAGTGACAGTATCTCCGACTTTTAAGAGATTTCTACCATTAGTCTTAAGATGGGTGGGAATGACGATCTCATTCTCGTTCTCCGGAAGTCTCCCTTCCACCAATCTGCTTGTTATATTATTCAGTGCATCCGGAGTATATGCCTTCACAAACGCATAAGGCTTGTACTCATTTTTGGTTTCTATTTCCGCATATCCCAAGTCCTGAGTCAGGCTCATTTCTGTAATATCACCGTCGCTTCTGAATGTATCCAGATCACTTAAGGGAACATCATAATATGCCACATGATAATTTCCTCTTAACTCAATCTCGTAATTGATCGTAGATTGCAGGATGCTTGAAAACATCGAAGCCACTGCTGTCAAAAGAGCTACCGACAGGATAATGCCTATGATGGTAACTACGGTTCTTTTCTTATTCAGCTTGAGATTCTTGGTGGTCAATCTGTTAAGTAAGTTCATGTTCATACCTCCTCAACAATTTTTCCATCTTCAATCTTGATTATTCTGTCAGCAGCCTTGGCAATCTCCATGTTGTGTGTGATCATGATGATCGTCTGATTCAATTCTTTATTGGATTTCTTCAAAAGAGCTACGATCTCATCGCTTGACTTAGAATCCAAGTTTCCTGTAGGCTCATCTGCAAGAACAATTGTAGGTTCGGTGATCAGTGCTCTTCCGATACTTGTTCTCTGCTGCTGTCCTCCGGACAATTCGTTTGGAAGATGATTTTTTCTTTTTTCCAAACCAAGCAGATTCAACATATTGTCCAATGCTTTCTTATCCACTTCACGGTCATCTAATGACAAAGGAAGAGATATATTTTCTTCTACGTTTAATATAGGGATCAGATTATAGAACTGATAGATCAGACCGATCTGCTGTCTCCTAAACACAGCCAGTTCATCATCGTTTAATTCAAAAATATCTTTACCATCAACAAAAACTTTACCTGATGTAGGTCTGTCAACACCTCCAAGCATATGAAGCAGTGTTGATTTACCGGAGCCTGACGCTCCGACTATTGCAACAAATTCTCCTTTCCCAACAGAGAATGATGCGTTATCCAATGCAACAACTTCGGTTGTATCTTTACCATAAATCTTGGTCAGGTTTTCAACCTTTAAAATATCCATAAAGCCTTTACCTCTCTCCTTTTATTAGCGTGTATTAGTTGTACTAGTACAGTTGTATCATATGAATTTACTCCTGTCAACCCGCATTTTTGCCTCAAAGGCTTTAATAGTGTAGAATAAACGGGAACTGATAATTAAATTGTAATGGAGAAAAAAATGGTAATTAAGAATGTAAACCTTGAAACGGTTTGTGGAATAACCAGTACTCTTCCCGATAACATACATCCCGAATTTGCTTTTGCGGGAAAAAGTAATGTCGGCAAGAGCTCACTTATAAACGGTCTTATGAATCGTAAGAACTATGCAAGGACCTCACAGGAGCCCGGTAAGACTCAGACAATCAACTATTACAATATCAATGATGAGTTTTATCTTGTGGATCTTCCGGGATACGGCTTTGCAAGAGTTCCGGAGAAAGTCAAGCAGCAGTGGGGAAAAATGATCGAGAATTACCTCCACACATCAAGGCAGCTTGTAAGAGTCTTTCTGCTTATAGATATAAGACATGAGCCTTCCGCCAATGATGTACAGATGTATAAATGGGTTGTTCATCAGGGCTTTCAGCCTGTCATCATCGCAACCAAAGCTGACAAGATCAAGAATTCTCAGAGAGAAAAGCATCTCAACATGCTAAGAAACGGTCTTGGACTCCCTGAGGATGTAAGAATCTTCCCTTACTCAGCCCTAAGTAAAGAAGGCAGACAGGAAATCTATGATTTCATGGATGAGCTTCTTGCTGAAGTAAACGGGACAAATGAAAATGATCAGTAAAAAAATACCGCAGAGGTTTTGAAATATAAGCAATTTCAATGCCTCCGCGGCTTTTATTTTATCTAAAGATCAAGTATTAATTATCTTTTTTGACGAATACAGGATTATAAACTCCTCCATCCATTCGATATGCTCTTATATAAACCACATCCTTAAGTTCCGGGGAAGTATCCTTGTCCTGTTCTGCAATAACTCCCTTAGGATAAATATCATAATAACTCTGAGATGCATCATCTATATACTGTAACCGAAAAAGAAGATGCCCCTTTCACTTGGAATAAGACATCTTCTTATTTTAACTAAATGAAGTTCCGCTCTCGCCGGGTAATTATTTAGCCGGTTTAAGTCTCTTGGAATCATTGTGTACGATAAGCGGCTGACTGTCGCCATCCACACACGCCTCGGTAATAACGCACTCGGTGATCGTATCATCTGAAGGAATCTGATACATAACATCCATCATAGATTTTTCCATAATAGATCTGAGTCCTCTTGCTCCGGTCTCTCTCTCGTAAGCCATCTTGGCAATCTTGTGAACAGCCTCATCCTCGAATGAAAGCTTAACGTTATCAAAATCAAAGAGCTTCTGATACTGCTTAACAAGAGCATTCTTGGGCTCTGTAAGAATCCTTACAAGAGCTTCCTCTGAAAGTCCCTCGAGAGTTACTGTAATAGGAACACGTCCTACGAACTCAGGGATAAGTCCGAACTTAACAAGATCCTGAGGAGTAACCTCTTTGAGAACTTCTCCTATCTCTCTTTCAGACTTATCTGCTATCTCTGCGTTAAATCCGATGGAATTGCGGTCAAGTCTTGCCTCAACTATCTTCTCGAGGCCATCGAACGCACCGCCGCAGATAAACAGGATATTGCTTGTATCGATCTGAATAAGTTCCTGATGAGGATGCTTTCTTCCTCCCTGAGGAGGAACGCTGGCGATCGTACCTTCCACGATCTTAAGAAGTGCCTGCTGAACGCCTTCACCCGAAACATCTCTTGTTATTGATACATTCTCACTCTTCTTGGTGATCTTATCGATCTCGTCAATATAAACGATACCGTACTGAGCTCTTTCAATATCATAATCAGCATTCTGAATGAGCTTAAGAAGAATGTTCTCAACGTCCTCACCTACGTAGCCGGCCTCTGTAAGAGTCGTGGCATCCGCGATTGCAAAAGGAACATTGATGATCTTGGCAAGTGTCTGCGCAAGATATGTCTTACCTGAACCTGTCGGTCCTACCATGATGATGTTACTCTTCTGGAGTTCCACCTCATTCTTGTCTTCGGTCTTGGGTGCCATAACACGTTTATAGTGATTATAAACGGATACAGCCAAGACCTTTTTGGCCTCGTCCTGACCGATTACGTATTCATCAAGGAAGTTCCTGATCTCTGCCGGCTTAAGCAGATTGATCTGCTGGTTACCGGTAGGGACGGGTTCATCCTCGAACTCTTCATCGATAATATCTGAGCAGATCTCTACGCATTCATCGCAGATATATACACCTGCGGGACCTGCTATCAATTTTCTTACCTGATCCTGTGTCTTGTTACAAAAAGAGCACCTGATCTCTGCCGGGTTTTTTGCCATTATTTTTTATCCTCTTTCTTGGGGCGATTCTCAACAATGGAATCAATAAGGCCATAATCAAGAGCTTCCTGAGCTGACATCCAGTTATCTCTCTCTGTATCAGCGCATACCTGCTCATATGGCTTGCCTGTGTTCTCTGCGATCATTCTGTTCAACTTCTCTTTGGTCTTAAGGATATGCTTAGCAGCAATCTCAATCTCTGTTGCCTGTCCCTGTGTTCCGCCAAGGGGCTGATGAATCATGATCTCAGCATTGGGAAGAGCCATACGCTTGCCCTTCGCTCCGCCTGCAAGAAGGAATGCTCCCATACTTGCTGCCATGCCGATGCAAATTGTGCTGACATCGCATTTGATATAGTGCATTGTATCGTAGATTGCCATTCCGGATGTGATTTCTCCTCCGGGGCTGTTGATGTACATATGTATATCCTTATTGGGATCCTCAGCCTCAAGGAACAAAAGCTGAGCCACAACTATACTGGCACTCTGTGCATTAACCTCCTCGCCTAAAAAAACGATTCTTTCTTTTAAAAGTCTGGAGTAGATATCATAAGATCTCTCTCCGCGGCTTGTCTGTTCAATGACGTAAGGTATTAAACTCATAATTTCTCCTTCTCTAGCCTTGATAATAATAATCCAATATCCATTATATCAGCTATTTTAAAAAAAGAACATCCCGCAAACGTCCAGTCTGCGAGATGTTCTCTAAATTTTTTATAAAGAATCAAGCCTCTTCTGTCTTTTTCTTTCTTGTTGTTGTCTTCTTAGGCTTCTCTTCCTTGGCTTCCTTAGCCTCGGTTGTCTTAGCTGTCTTAGTAGTCTTTGTTGTCTTAGTTGCAGTAGTCTTCTTGGCAGCTGTCTTCTTAGCAGGCTTCTCTTCCTTAGCTGCGTCGTCCTTCTTTGCAGCAGCCTTCTTGGTAGCCTTCTTAGCGCTCTCCTTAACATTCTCTACAAGGAAATCAGCAGCCTTCTGAACAGCAAGGTCGCTCTTCATCATCTTCTTCTCAGCATCTGACATGAGCTCCTTAAGCTTATCAAGCTCCATTCTGTACTGTGAAGCCATCTTCTCAAGCTCTTTCTCGAAGTCTTCCTCAGTAACCTCGATCTTCTCCTTAGCTGCAACAGCCTCGAGAACAAGTCTTGACTTGATTCTCTCGATAGCCTGAGGCTTAACCTGCTCAAGCATCTTGTCTACAGTGTTACCTGTATACTGAAGATACTGATCCATGTTCATGCCCTGCATCTGAAGTCTCTGAGCAAAATCATTAACGATCTGTCTAGCCTGAGTCTCAACCATTGCCTCAGGAAGCTCCATCTCGGAATCCTCAACAACGGCTCTTACAACAGTATCTTCTCTCTTAGCCTTCTCCTCGCCTGTCTTCTTCTCAACGAGCTTGTTCTTAACGTCCTCTTTGTACTCAGCAAGAGTATCGAAATCAGAAACATCGCTTGCGAACTCATCGTTAAGCTCAGGAAGCTCCTTAGCCTTGATAGCCTTGATAGTGCACTTGAAAGTAGCATCCTTACCTGCAAGCTCTTCTGCCTGATAATCCTTAGGGAATGTAACGTTTACATCGCCCTCTTTACCAATCTCAAATCCGATGAGCTGATCCTCGAATCCGGGAATGAATGAACCTGAACCGATTGTAAGAGGATAATCTGTTCCCTTTCCGCCCTGGAAAGCAACACCGTCAACGAATCCCTCGAAATCAAGAGTTACGATATCATCTTTCTGTACTGCTCTGTCTGTAACTTCAACAGTTCTTGCGTTGGTGTTTCTCTGCTTGTCGATCTCGGCATCAACGTCAGCATCTGTAACGTCGATATCCATCTTCTCAACTTCAACACCCTTATATTTTCCAAGCTTAACCGGAGGCTTAAGAGCAACTTCTGCTGTAAAGATGAAGTCCTTACCAGCCTCGAGCTGTTCAACATCGATCTTGGGTGAAGATACAACATCCTCTCCGCACTCCTCTACAGCCTTGGGATATTCTGTCTCGATAAGCTCATTGGCTGCATCCTCATAGAATACTCCCTTACCGTACATCTGCTCGATCATCTTACGGGGTGCCTTACCCTTACGGAATCCGGGAAGCTGGATCTTGTTCTTATTCTTCTCATAGGCTTTCTGAATGGCTTTCTCAAGCTGCTCTGCTGATACTTCAATCTTGAGCTTAGCCATGCTCTTCTCAAGCTTCTCAACTGTTACGCTCATTTTTGTCTGTTTCCTCCTAAAAAATATTTATGTAAAGAGGCGGCTTCATAGGTATCCGCGCTCTTTTTGCCTGTTTATAGGCACAATCGCTTTCAGATTATAACACACCTAAATACTAATTTCCATATTTTTTTCAATCTTCGATCTATATAAAAAACAAACAGCCGATCGTTGTGATTTTACACAGTTTCGGAGCTGTTTATATGTCTAAAATGACGATTTTTCATTTTTTCCAAAAAATTATTTCACTTTCCAAAAAAATGGACGAAATAAAAATATATTCAATTCGTCAAAACATTAAAAATTTATTAAAAATCCCTATTTTACGCCTAAAAGCACATGAAAAGAGTATAATTTTCTTATCAGGTTAAACGTTAAACACGTTAGGTAACACTTTCTTATTTTACTTATGATGGAGGCATTAAAATGGCAAAGGATTCCAAACCCAAAAAGAAAAGCAACGTTAAATTCACGAACAGCATCAAGACCAGACTGATAGCCGTCATGCTATTGGTTGCAGCCGTTCCGCTCATCACGTCTGTGTTGGTAAGCTACTTATCATCCGCAAAAAAAGCTGTATCCGATGCGGAACAAGGATTGGTATGGCAATCATCATACCTTCAGTCTGAATTCGAAGGTATCATAAACCAAAACTTTATGAGTATCCAAGCTGTTGCCAAATCCCCGGCCACAACAAAATTTATGGAAAACCAGGAAAGCATTGCTTACATGGAAGAAGCAGCCAAATACCTGGCAGAGATCGATACAATGCTTGACGACGGCAACATCACTGTTCTGACAGGCGCAGACGGAATGCAGGTACTTCGTAACTCCGGCAAGCTGGTTGATGTAGGTAAAAGAGAATACTTCCAGGAGGCCATGAAGGGACAGACCTATGCTTCCGACGTAATCGTATCAGCATCTACAGGTGTACGTCAGATGACAATGTCAACTCCTATATACGGATCGACAGGAAACATCATCGGTATCGTACAGCGTAACTATGATATGAATGATTTCCACAAGCTTCTTGAAGCTGAAGCAGAAGATGCTTTTATATGTGACAAGACAGGTCTAGTTGCTGCACATTCTCAATATGAAATAACAGCAGATAATGAAGACGACAGAAGCAAATCAACTTTTATGACTTCAGGTCTCGAAAACGGAGTATATCAGGTAGATACGAAAAAAGGATATAATGCGATCGTAGCATATGTAAAATCCCCTCTTACAGGATATACAGTCTGCGCCGCATCCGACACAAAGAATGTAACATCAAATGCCAGATCCGCAGCAGCTGCGGTAGTTATTGTAGGGTTTATCCTTCTTATCATCGCTGCGATCATTTCCGTAAGGATGGCTATTTCATTCACCGCTCCCGTCAATGAAGTTAACGACTCACTCGCAAAGCTTGCGGACGGAAAATTTGCCAAGGTTGATAAATTCACAAAGAGAAAAGACGAGTTCGGAACTATTATAAACAATACAAACAGTGTTATAGAGACTCTCAGCGACATTGTTGAAAATATAAAAAGTTCGGCAGCAAAACTCGGAGACTCATCCGAAGAGCTCTCTGATATGGCCAATCAGATCTCTAACACAGCTGATGATGTATCAAATGCAGTTCAGGAAATTGCATCCGGTGCCACACAGCAGGCTGACGAGATTCAAAAGGCATCAGCGAACGTTATCCAGATCGGAGAAGCTGTTTCCGACGTTCAGGATTCAACCGGAACTCTTGAATCTCTCGCTTCAAGAATGAAAGATGCTTCCGAGGCTTCTTCACAATCACTTGCAGCTCTTCAGGATTCAAGCAACAGCATGACCGAAAAGATTGACGACATTTCAAGAACCATCTCCGCTACTCAGGAAGCGGTATCAAATATCAATGAAAAGGTTGAAGGCATTTCTTCCATCGCAACACAGACCAACCTCCTTTCGCTCAACGCTTCAATTGAGGCTGCAAGAGCAGGCGAAGCAGGTAAAGGATTTGCGGTTGTTGCCGAAGAGATCGGAAAGCTTGCGGATGACTCCAAGCAGATGGCTGATGAGATTCGTCAGCAGATGGATGTCCTCCTTGATCAGAGTAAGGCAGCCGTTGAAGCTTCCGAGGAAGTAAGAAAAGGAAATCTCGACCAGCAGAGCGCTCTTGGCGAAACTCTTGTATCGGTTAAGGGAATGCTCGCAGATATCAGCGAGACGGTCACCGGAGTTCAGACAATCTCCACAGGAGCCGAAAGCTGCGTATCCTCCAAGAATGTTGTATCGGATTCGATGTCTTCACTTTCAGCGATCTCTCAGCAGAACGCTGCATCCTCAGAGCAAACCGGTGCTTCCATGGAAGAGCTGTCAGCTACGGTTACAACTCTTGCAAGCTCCGCAGGAAGATTAAAAGATATTGCAGAAAAGCTCAACAACGACATGAAATTCTTTAAGTAAAAGCTGCGCCACCGAGCGCATAAAAAAACACCGAGGCGGTTTTCCCGCTTCGGTGTTTCTGTTTACTCCTATTTATATCAGCTGTTAAATACGATTCCCTTAGCCATCTGATCTGCTGCCTCTTTTCCCTTGAAATGCTCAAGAATGGCAAGCGCAAAAGGTATCGCTGTTCCCATTCCTCTTGATGTTATGAAGTTTCCGTCTTTGATAACGGCATCGGTTGTCGTTGTTGCGCCCAAAAGATCGCCTTCACATCCGGGATAGCAGCAAGCTTTTTTGCCGTTTAAAAGTCCCATCTTACCGTAAACAGTAGGCGCTGCGCAGATTGCCGCAAGCATCTTACCCGAATCGTTAAACTCTTTTATCTTAGCCTTAAGAGGTTCGCACGCATCAAGATTCTTGGTTCCGGGCATTCCGCCGGGAAGAATGATCATATCAACGTCGCTAAGATCAAAGCTTTCGATTGTAGCATCCGCTTCAAGCTTAATCCCATGTGAGCCCTCAACTGCCTTGGCTCCTGTGATTGAAACCATTGTAATATCTATCTGCGCTCTTCTTAAAATATCAACTACAGTAAGTCCCTCTATCTCTTCAAAACCGTTTGCAAGAAAAATCGCTGTCTTTGCCATGTTCACCCTCCAATTAATTTTTTTATTATATTACGATTTTAAGGTAAATTCCTCAAGCTCATCAACATATTCCTTTAGATGAAAGGCTATGTATCCGCAGTGCGGAAGACCTTTTCTGACCACGGGCCTTACCTTGGGCATATACTTTTCGATCGTCTTAGCTTTATTTATTATTCTAAGATTAAGCTCGTTCTCTCCATAATCAAGATGCAAGCTCTCCTGTTGTTTATCCGAAAGCGGCTTTAATTCAAATCTGCAACAAGCTTCGCATAATGCATCAATTCTTTTTTTATCAAACTTCGCAAGACAATCGGTCATATATTTACCGATTGTTTCTCTGTATTCCTTTATAAGCCCCGCTTCGACAGTTTCATATTTTCTTTCCACATCCTTTTTCTTTTTATGGAAGACTCTTTTCATGATCCATTCTATAAACGGATTGCTCTCTGCAAGCCCTACTCCGTCAAACCATGTCTTTTCAATGTTAAAAGAGCTGTCGTTAAAAATATGCCATCCTGTCGCAGCCCCCAATGATGCTCCGTACAGCAGTTTAATATCGGTATAGCCTTTCTCCGTAAGATACTTCTTTAGCTGTTCATATTCATCCTTCGAACTTATATATTCGCCGGATTTGCCGTGCCCGCCATGGTCAGGCGCAATGATAAAATAGTCGCCCCTTAAGTATTGATGTATCATTTCATAAAACTGCTTCCCTGTCAGAAACAAAGGCGCAAGAAGAATAACAACGGGATTCCTAGGATCACCGTACTCTCTTATATACATAATCTCTCCCTCCAAAGCATTAAATATTGCCGAAAGCCTCCAACTCTATCATTATAATTTTCATAATCCCATTTAACAAGTCGGCTGAGATCCTCCCCCGGTCATTCCGACACTTGCTAACAGCACCGGCACACATTATCATAAATATAGCTATTGAATAAACTTTTCCGAGAGGTATGTATCAAATGGGAATTGAAATAGAAAAGAAATTCACGGTAAAAGAGCTTCCGAAAGAGCTGAATAAATATCCTTATCACATAATCGAACAGGGCTATCTGTGCGTTAACCCCGCTGTCCGCGTAAGACGCGAAGACGATAAATACTATATGACCTACAAGTGCTCTTTGCCCGAAGATGAAGGCGGCATCGGAAAAACAGAATATAATATGCCTCTTACTGAAGAGAGCTACGCTCATCTGGTTGAAAAATGCGATGGCAATATAATAAGAAAAATCCGCCATCTGATACCTCTTAACGAAGATGCTTTTGATAAAGAATATTTATCAGCCAATCCGCAGATTCGTTCAGCTGCACAATCCGGCGACATCAAGATTGAGCTCGATGTATTCAAAGCTCCGTTCGACGGTCGTCTCCTTGCGGAGGTCGAATTCCCAACCGAAGAAGCCGCAAGCGCCTACCATCCGGCGTCATGGTTTCTTGATGATGTCACAGGCGATTACAGATACAGCAACTCATCTATGAGCGAAGAAAAAATTTGAACAACAAACGGCGATGAATCCACAGATTCACCGCCGTATTATTATCTCTTTTTTCCGAGTTTACTCGTCGACTCCCCTTCAACAAGCTTTCCGGGAAGTACTATATGTTTATGGGCACTCTCTTTATCGATGATGTTAAACAGCAGCTTCATCGTCTCTTTTGAGATCTTATCAAGCGGCTGTTTGATCGTCGTAAGCCTCGGAACACAGTACTGTGACAGCTCCTGGCCGTCAAAGCCCGCAACACTGACATCCTCGGGAACTCGAAGTCCCGCATCTTTAAGCGCCCTTAGCGCGCCGAATGCAAGCACATCAGAAATACAATAAATAGCGGTAAACCTTGCTCCGGATTCTATCAAAGCCTTTGTTGTATCGTATCCGTTGTGTATCGCATATATCTGCCTGTCTACAAATCTGATAAGATTCTTATCCTCTTTTATCCCATGCTCCTTAAGCGCAGCTTTGTAACCTTCAAGTCTTAGACTTACAACGGAAGGCACATCATTTCCTTCGGTAAGGATAGCGATTTTCTTATGTCCGAGCCCGATCAGGTACTCCGTCATCTTCTTACTCTCAAGAGCATCGTCAACGGAAACCGTCGAATAAGCACTTTTACTAAGTTCATCCGAAATATCGGAGCCGACGGTAGAAAAAATCACCGGCACATTCAGCTGCTTCATCTTTTCGGCAGAGTGTTTGTTACTTCCACCCATGAAGATGATACCGCGAAGTCTCTTTTCTTTTTCCAGCTCAAGTGCGACGTCAACCTCGTTCTCATAAGCTTCAACGTGGCGAAGCACAAGCGCATATCCGCGCTTTTTCACCTCGTTCTCAACCACCTCTATAACAGGTGTAAAAAAAGGATTGGTGATACCCTTAACAAGAACGGCAATGCACTTGGCATCCGTCCTTTTAAGGTTACGCGCGCTGTTGTTGGGAATATATCCCGTCTCTTTTATAACATCCAGAATCTTCTGCTTGGTCGCAGGATTAATATCGGAGTGATCGTTAAGCGCTCTGGAAACCGTGCTGACACCCACTCCGCATCTTTTTGCAATTTCTTTTATAGTGATATCCGACATATCTCCCCGCCCATCATCTTAATCTTCCATAGATCTCGGCATATTCATACATTCTCTTGCAAAGCTCGTCGCTAAGAGCATCCTTCTTCATGCGCCACTCCCAGTTCCCCCCAAGAGTAGACGGGATGTTGATCCTAGCTGTCTTATCGAGTTCAAGATAATCCTGCATCGGAATGATGACCGTGTCCGAAACGCTGGCGTGCGCTGTACGGATCATCGCCGGAACTATGTCCTTAACATATCTTACACCGAGATATTTCTTTGTAAAAGACTTATCTGCTCTGCTAAGGGCCTCAAACCAGCCCTTGGTCGTATCATTGTCGTGCGTTCCCGTATAAACAACGCAGTTGCTGTCATAGTTGTGCGGCAGATAGTCGCTCTCTTCCCTGGCGTCAAAAGCAAACTGCAAGATCTTCATGCCGGGATATCCGGTCTTTTTAACAAGCTTTCTTACCGAATCGGTAAGGAATCCAAGGTCTTCTGCGATAACCTTCTTTGGTCCCAGCTTCTTTTTCATAGTATCAAAAAGATCGTATCCTGGGCCCTTTCTCCACTCTCCGAACTCCGCAGTCGGATCTCCGTAAGGGATTGCATAGTACTCATCAAAGCCGCGGAAATGATCGATCCTTACAACATCGTAAAGCTCATAGCAGTGGGCGATTCGCTTCATCCACCACTCATAACCGGTCTTCTTGTGATAATCCCATCTGTACAGAGGATTGCCCCAAAGCTGACCTGTTGCGCTGAACGCATCGGGAGGGCATCCGGCAACATCGATCGGAAGATTCTCCTTATCAAGTAAAAAGAGCTCCGGGCTTGCCCAGGTATCCGCGCTGTCAAAAGCAACGTAGATCGGGATGTCACCGATTATCTTGATGCCCTTGTTATTGGCATATTTCTTGAGTTTCTTCCACTGCTCGCTGAAAAGGAACTGCAAAAAGCAGTAGAAATCCACTTCTTTTTCATATTTAACAAGAACGTTGTTAACGGCTACGGGCTTTCTGTACCTGATGTCATCCTCCCAGGTATTCCAAGCTCTTCCGCCGTTTTCATCCTTAAGCACCATAAAAAGAGCATAATCGATAAGCCAGTCATTCTCGGGAGCTTCTTTAAACTCTTTAAATCCCTTCTTGATATCTTTTCCCTTGGATGATGCATCAATCCCCTCATAAGCCTTCATGAGGAGCTTAAACCTCTCTCTGTAGAGTCTTTCATAATCTGTCTTTTCTTCGTCCTCACCGAAATTGCACCTATCGGCATCCTCTTTTGTCAAAAGCCCACCGTCAATAAGTGTCTCTATATCGATATAATAAGGATTCCCCGCAAATGTAGAAAAAGACTGATACGGAGAATCTCCGTAGCTAGTGGGGCCAAGCGGCAGTATCTGCCAGTATGTCTGACCGGCCTTCTCCAAAAAATCCACAAATTTATATGCTTCTTTTGAAAAAGTACCTATTCCGTATTTTGATGGAAGTGAAAAAACAGGAAGCAGAACGCCACATGTTCTTTTAAGATTTCTCTTAGAACCTCTCTTTATCTCAGCCATATACCCTCCTATTACCGGGCAAACGCCCGTACCCCTTCAACTTTCCGTGTTATTACAAAGAAAAGTCACGGAAATGTCCGCCGTTTCCGGTAACGTTTCCGCAACTTCATTTTAGCTGTTTTTTTATACTATTTCAAGTTAAAAAATACTTGTTATTGTATCTATTTATTCACTTAATTCCCCATATGAGATTTCTCCACTGCGAGAGCTGTTCTGTTGTCATGAAGCCGTTGGAAGTTCCCATGTAGCCAATCTTGTAGGAAGCAAAAAGGAGTGCGTTCTTGATAGCATTGACGCTGTCGCCGTTCTCCATATAGTAGTGAAGGAAGCAAGCAAACAGCGCATTTCCGGCGCCGATCGTGTTGACAACCTCGTTGGTCTTAACGGTCTTGTAGTGTACGCGGAGGTTCTTGCTTCTGTCAAATAATATAAGACCTTCGCTGCCCTGACCCAGAATAATTATCTCGGTTCCGTAAGTCTCGGCCATTCTGTCGATAAATTCGTAGGGATCTTCGGTAAGAGTGTCATCGCTGAAATAGAGTACTTTTGCCGGTTTAAGGAAATCCTCGTTATAGATTTCTTTTTCCGGATCATAATTTCTTATGTTGACAGCCACGGGTTTCCCGTGCTCAAGCGCAAGTTTGGAAAAAGGCCTGCAGAAATTGGCATTGGCAAGCACCACCATATCGCATAAGCTTATGATGGGCGTGACCATGGACATATCGTAAACAACATCACGGAGGTCTTTTATATCCTCGAAGATCTGTTGCTTTCTGTCTTTGTCATACAAAACGACCTCAGTCGGAGTCTCGTTCATCTGAGGAATAATATATTCCGTAGAAAGAGTTATCTTCCTATCGGGAGGATTGATGATACCAAGGTCCTGATTTCTTCCCACAACGGACATAAACGTAACTTCGTCTCCAAGCCACTCAAGCGCAAGAGATTCGTTATACGCATCTCCACCGACCTCGGTAAAAATGGAATCGCTCACGCTCGTGATAGGCGCATAATGAACGGGAATCTTATCAACTCGGACAATAGTTTCAATCTGTGTTACACCAGCCACTAAAAATTTACTCATTTTTTAGCCTCCTTGTTATGTAATCACTGCTTGCTGTATCATCTCTATATATTCCAAAGCTTCTTCAACAAAAAGATCCGCTCTGAAAGTATCGTTTTTGATATTCCTTTCAAGTATTCCGTCCACGGTAAAATCAAGTATATCCCAAACTTTGTTGTAATCCGTTCCGGGTTTAAATACAGTTATATCGGCTCTGGCTCTGAGTGCCTCCATGATCCTTCTGTATTTTTCTCTTCTGTCAAATATCTCTCCGACCGCCTCAACGTAAGTTTCCTCATCAGCTTTTTTGAGGAATTTAAAAATATACGGATATTGCGCCAGCGAATCCACCTTTGCGGAGAGTATATTCTTATACAGTTCAAAAAAACCGTTCTCATCAGTAACATTCTGCGTAAGCTCAAGAGTTACGAACCTTGTAGAGTAATCATACAAAAAAGCATATAATCCAAGCTTACTTGTGAAGTAATGAAACAGCAGGCCCTTACTGATCTGAGCGGTCTTTACTATCTCGTCGGTGCTGGAATGATAGTATCCGTTCTTGGCAAAAACCTCAAGCGCGGCGTTGATCATTCTGTCCTGCTTTTCCTTTTTAAGTTCAAAAAATCTTTCGTTCATTTTACTGTCCCCGGCTAGTAATTGACTGTGTTGGTCTGTTTTTAATATAGCATTTTAGCCATCTCGGTTCAAACGTTTTTACGTTACTTTATCAAATTTTAATACAACGCACTTTCAATTATGCACAATTTGTATTAGAATTAATCTAGTGTTTGGATAGGAGGGAGTAATTTATGTCCAAGGGAAGTGGATTTGGTAAATTCATATTATTCTGCGTCACAGTCGGCGCAGCCGCAGCAGGAGTCTACTACTATCTCACCAAAAGAGAAGCTGAAATAGCAGACAGCTTTGATGATGACGATTTTGAGGAGTTTGATGATTTTGACGATGAGGAGTTTACGAACTCAGCTGAGACAAGATTCGGCTCCAGAAAATATGTTGATATCAGTTCTAAGGACAACGAGCCTTTAGATAACGATGTACCTTCAAGTGACGATAAGACTTCATCTGAGGAGTTCTTCGACGACGAAGACGAACAGTAATAATGAATAAAGAAATCGCCCTAAGCATTATGCTTAGGGCGTATTTTTTACTTTTTGAATTTTACTGCTGACCTTTTTTCTCTGCCATAAGTTCTTTTAACATACGAGCCTTGTCTTTTATACGGCTGTTGGCAACTCTGGATGTAAGAAGCTCTGATATCATCTTGCTTGTGATATCAAACTGGTCTGTCTCATATGCAAGCGCTGCGATGAGATAATCAAGTGTTGTTGAATCCATGCCGGCAATGGGGAAGTCCTCAGACTGTCTCGCCATCACGAAACCGCTTAATGCATTCTTAAGCAGCTCTTTTTCCTGAGCATCATTCTCTTTTTTCTTGTTCTCATAATCCGCCGATGATGGATCGAGACGCTGCGTCTCTCCTCTTACAACCCACGCGGTCTTAAGACAGATGTATGCCTTCTCACTGTTCTTGGCCTTCTTGACTACGGCGTTTGCAAGCGCAAGCTGATATAGCTTCTTGGCATGATCGTAGTTGTATATAGGCTCTTTGTATTCTATCTTTTTGTAATTCATGCAGATCTTGGATCTGATATCCTCGATCTGGTACTTGGTAAGTGTAGTGAAATATCTTCCGAGAGCTGCGTATCCGCACTCAGGGCAGGCGATGATGTCATACTTGTTCTGATCGACCTCAGAGTAATCGGGACGAAGATCGACGTCAACGGCTTTCATTCTTACCTTACCGGTACGAACCGTCTTAACCTGAAAATCAGAATCACATATGGGACACTTGTAGCTTTTGTCAAAAAGATAGTCTTCCTCATTTACGAGAACAAGCTTCTTCTGAGGCTCATTAGCCTTTACATTAACCGTCTTTTTGCTGGGATCTTCAAAAAGATTGCCGCCACTAATATCTCCAAGTCCCATTTTTTCAAGTCCTGAAAAAATATCAGCCATACTTATACCTCTTTCATCAATCAATTTTTTGGTAAAACAAAAGAGCTCTTAAGTGAAACAATTCTATTGAATACAGGTGCACCGGGCTTGGAATCCTTGCTGTCCACGCTAAAGAATCCGTTTCTCACGAACTGGAACTTATCGTAAGGCTGTGCATCCGCAAGCTCAGGCTCAAGCTTAGCATCTTTTACAACGGTAAGAGAATTGGGATTTAAGTTAAGTGAGCCATCCTCGTTATATACACCTTTCTCCTCATCTATGATGTTCTCATAGAGACGAACCTCGGCGTTAACTGCTTTCTCTGCGGAAACCCAATGTATTGTTCCCTTTACTTTTCTTGCATTGAATCCGCTTCCCGACTTGGTCTCCGGATCGTAAGTGCAGTGAATGGCAGTAATATTGCCGTCCTCATCCTTATCGCATCCTGTACATGTAACGAAGTATGCATTCATAAGTCTTACTTCGTTTCCGGGGAAAAGACGGAAGTACTTCTTGGGAGGTTCTTCCATAAAGTCTTCTCTCTCGATGTAAAGCTCTCTTCCGAAAGGAATCTGCCTTGTGCCCATCTCGGGAACTTCTTTGTTATTTTCTATATCGAGGTATTCAATCTGTCCCTCGGGATAGTTGTCGATTATAAGCTTAACGGGATTGAGAACCGCAAGCATTCTCTTAGCCTTGAGTTTGAGATCTTCTCTTATGCAGTACTCAAGCATTGCATACTCGGCTGTGGAATGAGCTTTACTGATACCGCACATGTCAACGAACATCTTTATCGACTCAGGTGTAAAGCCTCTTCTTCTGAGCGCTGCGATAGTAACAAGTCTTGGATCGTCCCATCCGTCAACTATTCCGTCATCTACAAGTCTCTTGATGTATCTTTTACCTGTAACAACGTTGTTGAGATAGAGCTTGGCAAACTCAATCTGTCTGGGAGGATTGGGATATTCGCACTCCTCTTTTACCCAGTCGTACAAAGGTCTGTGATCTTCGAATTCGAGAGTACAAAGTGAATGTGTTATACCCTCGATCGCATCCTCAATGGGATGAGCAAAGTCGTACATGGGGTAAATGCACCATTTATCGCCTGTTCTGGCGTGAGTCATGTGTGCGACTCTGTAGATGATGGGATCTCTCATGTTGATGTTGGGAGATGCCATATCAATCTTGGCACGGAGTGTCATTGCTCCATCCTCAACCTTGCCGTTCTTCATATCTTCAAAGAGCTGAAGGTTTTCTTCTACGCTCCTGTCTCTGTTGGGGTCGTTCTTACCGGGCTCTGTAAGCGTTCCTCTGTACTCACGCATCTCGTCTGCGGTAAGCTCGGAAACATATGCCTTGCCCTTTTTTATAAGTTTAACGGCGCACTCATACATCTGGTCGAAATAATCCGATGCATGATAAAGATGATCGCCGTAATCGGCGCCAAGCCACTTAACGTCCTCGATTATGGAATCCATAAACTCGGATCTCTCTTTGGTGGGATTGGTGTCATCAAATCTCATATTGAACTGGCCGTTGTATTCCTTGGCCATTCCGTAGTTAAGAAGAATACTCTTGGCATGTCCTATATGCAAAAAGCCATTGGGTTCGGGCGGAAATCTTGTGCATACGTGATCATACACTCCGTCCTGAAGATCCTTGTCAATAGCCTGCTCGATAAAGTGCCTTGAAGGAGCTGCATTTCCTTCTGCTTCTTCATTTAGATTCTTTATTGTTTCTTCTGCCATTTCCTTAATAAAACCAACTTTCTAATTTATTCGGTATTTTTAAGTATACCATAATTCTAGTTATAAACATACTTCTCTTCGAAGGCTGCTCGTCTCATGGGCTTGTCATAATAGAAGCCCTGCACGTACTTAACGCCCATTCCCTTAAGGGCGTCGAGCTGTGCCTGTGTCTCAATACCTTCAACGCAGATATCCGCGCCAATTGCGCCTCCAAGCTGCGCCATCATGCGGATAAATGCCTGAGAATAGTCGTCCTCCGCAATATCTTTTACAAAGTTCTGATCCACCTTGATTATGTCAAAAGGAAGGGCTCTGATACTGCTGAGCGCCGAATAACCTGTTCCGAAATCGTCAAGTGCAAGCCTCACGCCAAGTGCCTTGATATCGAGAAGTGTCTGCTTGGTCCTTGCCAGATCGTTGATAGCAAGCCTCTCTGTGAGCTCAAGTACAAGGTTATGAGGATTGATGTTGTTATCCTCAATGTTCTTTCTTATAACTTCAACGATGTCATTCTGCATGATCTGAACCACCGACAGATTGACGCTTACGGAATATTCACCGGTTCCGGCTTCGTTCCACATTCTAAGACACTCACATGCCTTTTTAAGAACATGATTTCCAATGGGGGTGATAAGTCCGAGGTACTCGGCAAGCGGAACGAACTCGTCGGGATTAAGGAAGCCGAGCTTAGTGCTGTTCCAACGGACAAGCGCTTCAGCACCCAGATGCTTATACTGCTTAACTCCTCTGTTGAAATCTATGGGCTCGCTGATAACGGGCTGGAAATAAACCTCAAACTCACTACAGCTCTTTTTGATCGCATCATACATACTCTTCTCAAGGTCGAGTCTGTGTACCGATGACGAATCGATGTTGTCCGAATACTCCGCGATCCTGTTTTTGCCGGATTTCTTGGCTTCATACATAGCAACGTCGGATTTTCTTATAAGCTCTGAAACGTTATCTCCGTGATCGGGGAATTTGACTATTCCCATACTCATTGTGCAGTAATAATCGCTGTCTTTAAGGTACCACGGCGTCGCAAAGGTATTCTTTATCTGTTCTATAATAGTTTCCAAAAGCTCGAAGCTCTGCGGCGGAACTATGATGACAAATTCATCGCCGCCCATTCGATAGCAGGAATTGGTGATTCCGTCTATCCTGCTGATAGCCTTTGAAATATCCTGAAGAAGCACGTCTCCGTACTGATGTCCCAAGCTGTCGTTGATATGCTTGAAGTCATCCAGATCCAGATACATAAGAGCGCCGTGAGTGCCCTTTTGATGTGCTTCGTCAACGTATTTTGCAAGATCTTTTTCGCAGCACATTCTGTTGTAAAGGCCTGTAAGGAAGTCGGTGTAAGCCTGCTGCTCAATCCTTCTTTGATAAAGCTTTTTCTCTGTGATGTCGTATATAGCGCACAAAGACACGGGACGGCCGTCCACCCACTTGATCCTTGTGTAATAGACGTCATACCACTTTTCTCTGTCTCTGTGATGAATCTCGTAGTTACCGCTCCTACTTCTGGGCGGAATATTGGATTCAAATAGCTCGGCGATGGAATTCTCCGAAAGCTCCCTGCTAAAGTTCTTTTTAAAGCTTCTGTTTGCAAACAGGATAACTCCTGTACCGATATCCCTTACGTAGATCGAACTTCCGACATTATCAAGAACCGCTTCCAGCGAGGCAAAAGAGCTTGCTAATGAGTTTTTCTGAAGTCTCTTTGTGATAATACTCTGAAGCACCTTGATTGCGTCGTTGACGAATTTTACATCATCTATCGACCATATCCTGCTCTCGTTGTTCTCGGTCACGCAGACGTAGAAAAGAGCCGAATCGTTGACTATTACCGGCATGGAAACAAGGGCTTTGATTCCCAGTCCGTCGAGCTGCTCTCTTTCTCCTGCATTCATCTGAGTATCACTGGATACTACAACCGCTTTTTCGGAGCCCATGAACCAGCACAATTCCTGATCTGCAGTCTCTGCAAACATCTTTTTTGCTCCGGGCGCAGTCCACTGGACCACAATATCCATGAGCGTATTGTGATGCTCCTTGCATGTAAAGCCGTTGCTGACTTCAAGGTAAACACAGAGTTTTTTCAGGACGTCCGCCATGATCTCCTCGATACCGTTATCACTGTCAAGGAGCGAAACTATTTCAGTCATAGTCTCTGCGCGCCTAAAGGAATTGGTCATCTCAAGCTCCTGTTGCTTGCTTTCTTCACTGATAGCAACAGCCTGAGACCTTGAAGTCTCAAGATTTATGAGGACATTAAGCGTCTCCCTGAGAAGATCCAATGTCTTATAAAATTTAGTTTCTGAAATCTTGTACCCAAAAGAATCTATGGGAGGAAGATGGAAATATTCTTTGTCATAGTCACAGTCCGAGAAAATTCCGCAGACTATCCAGACAGCCGACGTTTTAACTCCGTCCTTGACGGCAACGGCGGCAAGTTTAAGATTCGGAACCTCCGTAAGTTCCACTGCCTGATCTTCCAGGTCGCTCTCCGACACTCTTCTGAAAATTTCCTTGACCCTAGCATCGGTAACGTACTTCTTTATTATCTCTACTTCGGCGGGATTACCCGAAAAAGTAGTAAACGGAGCACCTGATGAATCGAGGCAATAAGCATACACTCCCGCCATGGCGCAAAAATCATCCTGCCATCTTTGCATTTCTTCGGCGTTTTTGAGCGCAAAATCACCAAGAGCTCCACTTGTAACAGAAGAAGAGCCCTTGGCTGCTGCATTTATAGATTCCGCTTCAATAATCGTCTCTTGCAAGATTCCCCCCTCTCAAGAGCAATTAATGGTCATCTACACTATAGTTAGGTGCTTCTTTTGTGATCTGAATGTCATGAGGATGTGACTCACGAAGTGCCGCAGATGTCATTTTGATGAACTTACCGTTCTCTTTAAGCTCTTCAATAGAACCGCATCCGCAGTAACCCATTCCTGAACGAAGACCACCCATCAACTGGAATACTGTATCTTCAACTGTTCCCTTGTAAGCAACACGTCCTTCAACGCCCTCGGGAACAAGCTTCTTGGCATCTTCCTGGAAATAACGATCCTTGGAACCGTTCTCCATAGCGGAAATAGATCCCATTCCACGGTAAACCTTGTACTTTCTGCCCTGGAAGAGTTCAAAGTCTCCGGGAGCCTCGTCACAACCTGCAAACATTGATCCCATCATAACGAGGTTACCGCCTGCAGCAATAGCCTTTGTGATATCTCCTGAATACTTGATACCACCGTCTGCAATAATCGGAACACCATACTGCTTAGCAACATTATAGCAATCCATGATAGCTGTGATCTGAGGTACACCGATACCTGCAACGACACGTGTTGTGCAGATAGAACCGGGGCCGATACCAACCTTAACGGCATCTGCGCCTGCTTCGATAAGATCCTTGGTTGCTGCTCCTGTAGCACAGTTACCTGCCACAACCTGAAGATCCGGGAATTTCTCTTTTATCATTCTGAGGCACTTGAGTACGTTCTCGGAATGTCCGTGAGCCGAATCAAGTACGATAACGTCAACCTTAGCATCTACAAGGGCTGCAACACGGTCAAGGCAGTTAGCTGAAATACCAACGCCTGCTCCGCAAAGGAGTCTTCCCTGGTCGTCCTTGGCTGCAAGGGGATATTTAATAGTCTTTTCAATATCTTTTATAGTGATAAGTCCAACAAGATTATAGTCGTCGTCAACGATAGGAAGCTTTTCCTTTTTTGATTTGGCAAGGATGCTCTTTGCTTCCTCAAGAGTGATGCCTGCTTTAGCTGTGATGAGGTTCTCGCTTGTCATTACATCCTTGATCTTCTGTGAGAAGTCTTTTTCAAACTTAAGATCTCTGTTTGTAATGATACCTACAAGCTTTCTTCCCTCTGTGATGGGAACACCTGAAATACGGAACTTAGCCATGAGTGAATCTGCATCTGCAAGTGTATGCTCGGGTGAAAGTGAAAAAGGATCTGTAATAACACCGTTCTCCGATCTCTTAACCTTATCAACCTCTTCCGCCTGAGCTTCGATTGACATGTTCTTATGAATAATACCGATTCCGCCCTGTCTTGCCATTGCGATGGCCATTCTGTGCTCTGTAACGGTATCCATTCCGGCACTCATCATAGGAATGTTGAGTCTGATCTTCTTAGTAAGCCATGTTCCTACATCAACCTGATTCGGAATAACCTGTGAATATGCAGGTACCAACAACACGTCGTCAAAAGTAATTCCTTCGCCTATAATCTGTCCCATTTCAAAACTCCAATCTACTATAATCTTGTTTACTAGGTAAAATTTATTTTAGAAAGAAAAAATCAGTCGGTAAAAACCTTTCGCGGAGCAACGTTCTTAATTGCCTGAACAAAGTCGCTTGAAGGCTCGATGATTATTTTTTCTTTTCCGTCATAGATAAATGTGTAAGTCGGATCAGGCTGCGCATCTTTGTCCCTGGATGAATAATCGTGAACATTGAGCGTCCTGTTTTTATACTCGTCAAGATGATATGATTTGGAAGGTGCAAGCACCTCTATCTTATCAACAGAATAATTGCAGATATGCTTACGTGAAGCTTTATTAAGAACCTTATCAACCGTGATCTCTCTGTCACAGTACTGATATTCGTATTCGATGTCGGCATTGAGCTTAAGGAAGTAATAGCCAACGCATGCGGCTATAAAAAGAATCAGTCCGGGGATTCCCATATTTACCAATAACGATCCGGCGAGAAAAAAGATTGCCAGAGCAAAACAGACATACTTGCCTACAACAACAAGGGGTGAAGCCTTGCTTGGAACCAGGCACTCTACATAATTAGTATCGTTAGACATGTCAGATATCATCCTCCTATAGTCTTGGCTACTCGCCATTTTATCGACTATCTTATATTAATATGTCAAATCTTTCAAGGTGTTTTTTAAACAAAAAAATTGACAATTATACCCCAAGGTTTATATCATTTAATAATCTGAAAAAATACCTATTCTCATTATATATGCTTTTAAGGGTAAATAATATTATTTTTCTGTTAATTTAAGGAGCAATCATGTCTATTTACGAGGAAATAAGAGATCAGCAAAAAAAGCTAAAGGATAAGGATTTTAAGACCAAATGGAATTACTTCTGGGATTATTATAAAGTCCATGTCATAATCGGGCTCATCGCGCTGATTGCCATTATATTGACTGTCAGGAGCTTTATCCTCACCAAGCCGAACGCAATATACGCGGTTATGTTAAACAGTGGCTACGAGGTTTCCGCACAGGACCTCGAAAGCGGTTATATGGAATATGCCAATGTCGATCGTTCCGAATACAGCTGCCTTATAGATACTTCCTCATCATTTGATCAGACTCATATTGACCAGATGACACTGGCAACAAGCCAGAAGATCATGGCCAACGTTGCAGCGCAGGAAATAGACGCACTTGGCGCTGACGTTCCGACTTTTGCTTATTACGCCGCACAGGACGTATTTATGGATCTTAGAACTGTCTTTTCCGAAGACGAGCTTAAAGCCTTCGGCGATGATATTTTCTATATAGACGGTGCATACATGGATTATATCGCATCCGACGAATACCAGACCGATATTATGGACGGCGAATATAACAAAGACAACAAATACGCAGTAATCGCTCACGAAGCTATGACCGAAGGCAAATTCGACATCATACCGAAAGAAGAAATGGAGCGTCCCATCCCTATCGGAATTATCATGAAAGATTCCGCTGTACTGAAAACCACCGGCGCCTACGAAAGCAATATCCCCGTAGTCGGAATTATCGGAAATACTACAAGATTAGATAACACAATTACATTTATTAATTATCTTCATAAATAAAAATAAAGCGTAGACCTATTGGTCTACGCTTTTTATTATTATCAAAGCTGTACCGTTACAAAGATATCGTAGATGGCACGGATTGCCTTTTCGAAGTCGCGATTCTCTACACCGATGATGATGTTAAGCTCTGATGAGCCCTGATCGATCATACGAACGTTAACATTGGCATGAGCAAGAGCTGAGAAGATTCTTCCAGCTGTTCCTCTTGTTGACTTCATTCCGCGTCCAACAACCGCGATAAGTGCAAGATCCGACTCGATCTCAAGCATATCCGGATGAGCAAGTCTATGAATCTCAGATACAACCGACTGCTCCTTCTCAATGAACTCGTCCTGCTGAACAAATACTGTCATTGTATCGATTCCTGAAGGTACGTGCTCGATTGAGATCTCCTGGTCTTCAAATGCCTGAAGAACCTTTCTTACAAATCCAACCTCAGAGTTCATCTGATCTTTAAGGATATTTACGCAGCAGAAGCCCTTTTTACCTGCAATACCTGTGATAACGAACTTGGACTTCTTAGCTGTTGATTCAACAATCCATGTTCCGGGATCCTCGGGCTTGTTGGTATTTCTGATATTGATCGGAATACCCTCTTTACGTACAGGAAAGATTGCGTCCTCATGAAGAACCGATGCTCCCATGTATGCAAGCTCTCGAAGCTCTGTATATGTAATGGTCTCGATGTGAGGAGGTGTATCGATGATTCTGGGATCTGCTACAAGGAAACCTGAAACATCTGTCCAGTTCTCATACACATCTGCCTTAATAGCTCTTGAAACGATTGATCCTGTGATGTCGGATCCGCCTCTTGAGAAGGTCTTTACACTTCCGTCGGGATATGCGCCGTAGAATCCGGGCACAACGGCCTTGGGTGTATTCTCAAGCTTTTTAGCCATAAGCTTGTTGGTCTTCTCACCGTCAAACTCACCGTTTTTATCAAAAGCAACTACTGTAGCGGAATCAATAAACTCATATCCGAGATAATTGGCCATGATAATACCGTTAAGATACTCTCCACGGCTTGCAGCGTAGTCATTGCCCGCTTTTTCCTTGAAGTTTTTCTCGATAGTCTTGAACTCATCGGAAAGATCAAGCTTGAGCTTAAGTCCATCTATGATCTCATCATAACGTGCCTTAATATCGGCAAGCTGCTTCTTGAAATCCTTACCGGCTTCAGCAAGAGCATATGTCTTGTAGAGCATATCGGTAACCTTTGTATCTTTTGAGTTTCTTTTTCCGGGTGCGGAAGGAACTACGTATACTCTGTCTGGATCGGACTTGATGATCTCGCCGACCTTCTTGAACTGCTCTGCACTTGCAAGTGAGCTTCCGCCGAATTTAACTACTTTCTTCATTTCACACAATCCTTTTCTACATTTAGATTTATTAGATAGGTCTTTATCAATACAGTCTTAAGTATCCCTTTACGCTATCGAGCTTCCAAAGCTTTTCCTCAAAGTCTTTTTCGGAAGTAAGATCTGTAATGAACGCAAACTCGCCTACTACATCGTCACATTCGATAACCTCTATATCATGTCCGAATATTTCCATAGCCTGGTCTCTGAGGTCCTCTGTCACTCTTACAAAGAACTTTCTTACGGCGTTGTCCTTGGATGTAAGAACAGCCTTCTCAGCGTTAAGATTAACCTCGATATGCTTTCCTTTATGCTTTAAAACATCAACAACATCAGCAACTACTGCGCTTGCTGTTGCATTCTTACCTGCGCCCTTACCATAGAACATAACGTCGCCGAGCATATTTCCGTGAACGTTGATGGCGTTGAATACACCGTTTACATTGGCAAGAGGATTCTCATAAGGAATCATGAAAGGAGCAACGAGAGTAAAGAAGCCGTTCTCGTTCATCTTGCACATACCAAGGAGCTTGATTGCCATATTAAGGCTCTTTGCATAAGCAAAATCCTCGATATTGATCTTAGTGATACCTTCTGTATATATATCCTCGTAATTTACGTGCTTACCGCTCATAAGGCTTGAAAGGATCGCAATCTTACGGCATGCATCATATCCTTCGATATCGGCCTCAGGATTTCTTTCTGCATATCCTTTATCCTGTGCAGCCTTAAGTACTGTCGCGAATCCTATACCCTCTTTATCCATCTTGGTAAGGATATAATTTGTAGTTCCGTTTAAGATACCTGTGATGGCATCAATCTTCTCATGCTTAAGTGAATCGTTTATGCTGCGAAGAACAGGAATTCCGCCGCCTACGCTCGCTTCAAATAGATAACTTACGCCGTTCTTCTTGGCAATCTCTACAAGCTCAGGGCCCTTAGCCGCTACAAGCTCTTTATTTGAAGTACAAACGCTCTTGCCCTTCTCAAGTGCCTGCTTCTCAAATGTAAATGCAGGCTCGATTCCTCCCATAGTCTCACAGATAACATCTATCTCGGGATCGTCAAGAATAATGTTGATATCATGTACTACCTGAGCTTCATGCTTATCACCGGGAAAATCGCGAAGATCGAGAATATATTTAACCTCAACCGCTTCTCCCGCGCTCTTAGCTACTTCTGCGGCGTTGGTGTCGATAACTTCAACAACTCCGCTTCCTACTGTTCCATATCCCAAGACTGCTATTTTTGCCATATTTTCCTCCAAAGTTTTATATTCATAGTGCCTAAGCATAAGTCAAAACCTATGCGGCTGATTATTCCTTAAAATGATGCACTTCTTCCTGTGATGTGCACCTTATGTATGCCTTCTTTTCCCTCCATGATGGAGATCATCTCCATTATGTCCTTGGTAGCTTCCAAAACCTGAATTGTGATAGATATGGATGCTACCCCGTTTAGGGGAATTGACTGATGTATAGTCAAAATATTTGCTCCGAAATCCGCAATGAGATTAAGCACATAAGAAAGTAGTCCAACCTCATCGTTCATCTGGAAAGTAAGTGTAAACGTGGTTCCCTGCAAACTGTCATGAAATTCGTAAATATCTTCTTTGTACTTATAAAAAGAGCTTCGACTGATCCCAAGCATTGCTGCCGCTTCGTTGACCGTCTTGACCTTGCCGGACTCAAGCAGTTTCTTGGCTTCAACAACCTTAAGAAGTACTTCCGGAACCGCCTGTCTCCTAAGTACATAATATGCAGTATCTTGTTGCATGTTCTACCTCTTTGCAAAAAGAATGTGTTTCTCTGCTGCGGACATTTGTGTGCACCGTAAAGAATTTTAGCATGGTAAAGTTATGAAGACAAGCACAATTTTCTATAAAAAAACGTATTCCATGCCACTGTACTTTGGTAAACATGCTATAATTTGACCATATTATGATACGGAGGTTCATATATGTCTGAGAACATACGAATTATACCGCTTGGCGGCTTTGACAAAATAGGCATGAATATGATGCTCATAGAAAATGACGACACTATAATCGCAATTGACTGCGGAATGTCTTTTCCGCCTCATAATATGCCCGGTATCGATACTTCCATCCCGGATGTCGATTATCTTATAGAAAACACAGATAAACTAAAAGGTATCGTACTCACTCACGGACACGAGGATCACATAGGAGCAATCCCTTATATTATCGAGTCATTAAACGTTCCCATCTACGGAACTCCGCTCACTATTGCTCTTGTTGAAAAAAAGCTTACAGCTCACGGTATAAAAAAATACAAGACCAAAGTGATTCGCCAGAAAAACACAATTGTTCTCGGGAGCTTTAAAGTCGAGTTTATTACTACAAACCACAGTATTCCCGATGCTGTAATGCTCGCTGTACATACTCCCGCAGGAACCGTCATCCATACCGGAGATTTTAAGATCGATTACAGTCCCATTACAGGCGATTCCACAGACCTTAGAAGAATCGCAGCTCTGGGTTCCAAAGGTGTGCTCGCTCTGATTACGGATAGCACAAACACTCTGGTTCTCGGCTCCTCGCCATCCGAGTCGGAGGTAAGCGCTTCTCTTGACCTGCTTTTTAACCTTCATAAGGAAAACCGCCTCATCATTGCAACTTTTGCTTCCAACATGGATCGAGTACAGCAGATAATAACTCTGGCCAAAAAATACAACAGAAAAGTTGTTCTTCTCGGCGATACAATGCTTAGCATATTCGAAGCAGCAAAAGAGCTTAACTATCTTAATTATTCAGAGGAAGTTATTATAGATATAAAAGACGTTCCTACTTATGAGAGTAAAGAAATAATCTTCCTCACCACCGGAAACCATGGCGAACCCATCAACTGTCTTACAGAAATTGCCGAAGGAACACATGATAATATAAAACTTCTTCCCGGCGATACCGTTTTATTCAGTTCAATCGCCATTCACGGAAGCGAAGATCTTTTTTCAAAAACAATGAATCTATTGGAGGAACAAGGTGCAAATATTATCTTCCAGGACATTCATGCAACAGGCCATGCCTGCATCGATGAATTAAAGCTAATGTACAATCTTGCCAATCCAAAGTATGCCATACCTGCGCATGGCGAATACAGATACAGAAAAGCCGGTGCCGCTATAGCTCAGCAAGTCGGAATAGACAGAAAAAATATACTAATGCTCGATAATGGCGACGTTTTGTCTCTTTCGGAGGACGAAGCAAAGATTATCGATCATATCCCGTTAAAAGAAGTCCTTATAGACGGTCTTGGAATCGGAAACATCGGAAGAAATATCCTCAGCGAAAGAACCAAAATGGGAAAAAACGGTGTTGTTATCATTGAGATAAGTTTCAGCTCAGGTTCCGGACGTCTCGTTGCTCCCACACGCATCAGCACAAGAGGTTTTGTAAACACCAAAGTTTCAACCGATACTCTTCCCGGACTTGAAGATGCCGTTAACTCCGAAATAGCAAGACTTATCGCTCAAGGAGTTACAGGTGATAAATTTGATTCTCTTGTTCAGAAGGCTGCGGAAAAATATATTATAAACGAGTGTGATCAGCGCCCTCTCGTCATTGTACTTACAAGCGAAATTGTGCTATAATACATGCGATGTAGGACATTGTCTTCATCAGTGATTTACCAATCACATATTGTATTTGTTGTTTGTTTCAGCCAATACGGTTAATGCTTTTATATCGCTTCCGTGGTCATGAGTATATTCCATGGATCACCCCATGTAAGATCATGAGACGGTAGCTTTGTGAAAAGAAATGATATCAAACGGCAGAATATGAAATTTAGGCATCTTCAGATGTCTGTTTTTCATATTCTGCCGTTTTTTTATTGGGAGAATTATGAGAGATTATTTTAAAAAAAATTGGCATTTCATCATTGTTATAGGAATCTTGCTCGCGGAGTTTATTACCTTTCTCTGTGTCGGAGAGATGGGAACTTACATAGGTGTCCACGACAATCTTGATATACATATCACGGATTACAAACTTCTTAGGGATAACCATGCGTTCTTTTCCCACGGACAGACAATACCTCTTCTTGGCGGAATAGACAGAAATTTCCTCCTTTCGGAATTCTATCTTTATTCCTTAATTCACGCCGCGTTGCCGACTTATACGGCATATATCGCCGGACACTTTATAAAGATCCTGATAGCTCTGTTTTCGGGAATTCTTCTAGGAAAAGACATCCTCAAAGCTTCATACAAAAAGTACGATAAGGCTGTTGTTCTGTTTAGCTTTATCTATGGCCTTTTGCCGCTGTATCCCGCCTTCTCTTTTTCTTTTTCATCAATTCCGCTTCTTGTGTGGCTCATAAGAAAAATCGAAGGACGTGAAGGAAAACTATATTACGTACTTTTATTCCTATACCCCACCCTGTCTTACTTTACTTTCTTTGGACCTTTTATTTTAGGATATATATTTATTTATTTTATATACAGATCGATTGTTTCAAAAAGGATATCTCTGCCGCTCTTATCCTCCGTTTTCATACTTGCGGCAAGCTATATTCTCATTGAATACAGACTTTTCCTTATCATTTTCACATCCGGGCAGGCGACAATACGAGATACGATGGTTGTCGATAATGCTACGCTACCTGAAATACTGTCAACTATCGGGGATGTTTTCGTAAACAATATGTTCCACTGCGACGACCTGCACAGATTCTTTGCTTTGCCGGTCACAATAGCAGCTTTCTTTGTGATCAACTTTCTACATATAAAAAACAAAGAATTAAAGCAGCTTATTAAAGATCCGTTTAATCTCGTCCTTTTGTTTATACTCTTTAATTGCACTGTTTACGGCCTTTACAACAGCTATTTTGTGCGTACCCTATTTGAAAAAATAGTTCCTCCGCTTAAAGGCTGGCAATTTAACAGAACTTTGTTCTTCAACCCTTTCTTATGGTATCTGGAAGTATTTATCGTTATAAAAAGGTTGATCGATGACAAAAAGAAGAAATTTGCCGTAACACTGACCGCTTTTACCCTTATCTCCGTCTTATGTGTTCAATCTCTTTACAATGACTTTTTTAACACGCTGTACGTCAACGCCTGGCAGCTTGTTAAACACGAAAAATCCGAGACACTCTCTTACGGTGAATTCTTCTCGGAAGACCTCTTTACGGAGATAAAAAAAGACATTGGCTATAGCGGAGAATACAGCATAGCTTACGGGTTCCATCCCGCCGTACTTTCTTACAATTCAATCTCCACACTAGACGGCTGCCTAAGCTACTACTACCAGTCCTATAAAAACTCTTTTAGGAAGGTAATAGAACCGGCGCTGAACGAATCGAAAGAAGCCAGAAAATACTATGACGAATGGGGCGCAAGAGCATATATCTTCTCAGGAAGTGTAGAAAGTATCTGGAATCCCGAGCGAACCAAAGATCCCGATGACAAACGCCTTCTGATCGATACCTCTTCGATGAAAGCACTGGGCGGCAAATATATCTTTTCAAGGATAGAAATATCCAACGCAAAAGAGCTGAATGCAAGCCTGATAGGAAAATATAAAAACGATTCATCACCATATAGCATATGGGTTTATGAAATTTAATATTCGGAGAAAAATGAAAATGAAGAATTACATTAAAATAGCAAGACCCGATCACTGGATAAAAAATCTGTTTATTTTGCCGGGAACAATAATAGCCGTGCTTCTTACGAAGCATTCTCCCGCCGATATCAACCTAATAAAGCTTGTTACAGCCTTCCTTGCGACATGCATGATAGCCAGTGCCAACTATGTTATAAACGAATGGCTGGACGCTCCGTTCGACAAGTTCCATCCCACCAAGAAAAATCGGCCGGTTGTCACTACAAACATGAAGCTTAGCATAGTTCTGCTCGAATACTTTCTGCTTATAATAATAGGAATAAGCCTTTCGCTTTTGATAAACCTACCCTTCACCGTTACAAGCGCCGTTTTGCTGGTCATGGGAGTTCTATATAACGTAAAGCCCTTCAGGACAAAAGACATCCCTTATTTCGATGTTTTATCGGAATCAGTCAACAATATGCTCAGACTTCTTATGGGCTGGTTCGTGATAACAGCTTCATCCGTACCTCCTTCAAGTATTCTTATTGGATATTGGATGACAGGAGCCTTTTTGATGGCAACCAAGCGTTTTGCGGAGTATCGGATGATCGGAAACCCGGAAACAGCAGGCTTATACAGACGTTCATTTATTCATTACACAGAAAAGAAATTGCTTACTTCCGCACTGTTCTATGCACTTGTATCAACGTTTTGCCTGGGAGTTTTCCTGATAAAGTATCGCATTGAGTATTTACTGTGTATGCCCTTTGTATTCCTACTTTATTCGTATTATACAGCCATGTCACTGGACCCTGATTCGGCTGTTCAACGCCCCGAAAAGCTCTATAAAGAGAAAAAACTAATGTTTATTCTGCTTATTATGCTCATTGTATTTATCATATTTACATTCATAGACGTTGAATTTCTACATATCCTCACGTCTAATGCCCTTGTAAGCATCCCGATTGAATAATTCTTCAACAACATATTTTTAAGCAAGCGAAAGACCGTGGTATGGGGAAATACCACGGCCTTTCTTAACGCTTATAAAAGGAAAGAGTATCTCCTCCCGTGTTACCACGGAAGAAGAAGAGTAAATAACAAATTCAATTATCCCTTGACACCGCCGAGTGTAAGACCACCGACGATATATCTGGATAGTATCAGATAAACAATTATAACAGGAAATATGGAAAATGCAATCATTACATAAACCTGTCCCATATCAAACTTAAGCCAATCAGCACTACGCAGCTGAGCTATAAGGATAGGAAGTGTCTTCTTGCTATCTGTATGTAATACAAGTGCCGGAGTAAAGTAGTTATTCCAGCTTGTTACAAAACTAAAGATTGCCTGAACCGCAATAGCAGGTTTCATAAGAGGAACTACTATTGAATTGAAGGTTCTGAGCTCACCTGATCCGTCAATTCTTGCCGCCTCAACAAGTGAAAGTGGAAGAACTGAATCCATGTACTGCTTCATATAGAAAAATACTGCAGGTGAAGCAATTGCAGGAACGATAAGAGGTGTAAACTTATCGTCAAGTCCCATTTTACCAATGAGCTGGATGAATCCAAGAGCAGTTACCTGAGTTGGTATCATCATTACCATTAGTATAAATGTAAACATGAATTTTTTCAATTTAAATTCGTAAGCGTGGATAGCATAAGCAGTCATTGTCGAAAAATAAGTAGCAAGAGCTGCTGTAAGAGCTGCCACGATTAATGAGTTTACCATACCTGAGAAGATTGGTAAAGTACCATTTTTAAGATTTATCCAGTTTGTTTTCAAATAATTACTCGGGAAAGGTGTAAATCCCCTTGTAAGCTCTGCATTTGATCTGGTTGAATTTATAAAAAGAAGGTAAAACCAGAACAGACACAAAAACGATACCAAAACAAGTACTGTATATGCAAGAACTCTTCTTGCATGCACGGAAACACCGTTACTTTCCGTACTCATCATATAATTATTCTGATTGTTCGCCATATTCTCTCTCCTTATCTCAATTCTTCTCGCCGGAATTGGTGAACTTAAACACTATAAGACTAAGTATACCTGTGATAATGAACATAAATACGGAAAGCGCTCCGCCAAGTCCATAGTTCTTACTAAATAAGTGTTTGTTCAAATACATTATCAGTGTCATAGATGATCTCATAGGATCACCTGTTCCGTTAGTTAAGATCTGAGGAACATCAAACATCTGCAATCCGCCGATAAGAGATGTGATCATAACATAAATAAGAATAGGTTTAAGAAGTGGCAATGTGATCTTATAGAAAATCTGAGTAGCCGTAGCACCGTCAACCTGTGCTGCTTCAAAAAGCGAGGGATCAATACCCATCATACCGGCCATCAGAAGAATTGTCGTATTACCAAACCACATGATACAGTTCATGAATGCTACAAGCCAACGAACTGACCATACATGAGCCATAAACTGGTATGCTTCCTTGATCACTCCAATCTGTAAAAGAATGGAATTGATAGGTCCTGAAAGTGAAAATAAAGTAAAGAACAACATAGCAAAAGCCGATGCCATGATAAGGTTGGGAAGGTACATAACTGTCTTAAAGAATGCCTGTCCCTTTAATCTAAGTGATGGATCTGTAAACCATGCACCAAGAATAAGTGAAATCACAATCTGAGGAACAAATCCCATGATCCACATGATCATTGTGTTCTTAAAGTAAGTCGGAAGATCTCCGTTTGTAATAATTGTTATGAAATTCTGAATGCCAACAAAATTAGGTCCGATAATCTTAAGACCTGAACGATAGTTTTCAAAGAATGAATTATAAATAGTTGTTACTAAGGGTATCATCTGAAAAACCAAATATATTACAATAAAAGGTATCAGGAAAATATATCCCCACTTATTGTATTTAACTACTTTGCTTGTTTTCTTCATAAGCGCTCCCTTTTCTTAATATATGGGGCGCACTAACCCTAATGCGCCCCGCTAATACCCTCTAATAAGAAATATCTGATTAGATCATTACTGATCTATAAATTACTCTGCTGTTACGTCAGGATACTTCTCAACGATAGCCTTCTTGAATGCTGCAAGAGCCTCATCAAGAGTAGCGTTTCCGTCGAAGTAGTTCTTCATAGCCTTCTGGAACTCTTCGTTACATCCCTGATCGTATGCACACTGATTTGAAAGATCGCAGCTATCAGCGCCCTTTGCGAACATAGCAAGAGGATTCTGTCCACCAAGTACATCAAATGCGAACTCGTCCTTGCCTGCTGCCTCTTCCATAGCGGGCTTGTTGTTTACGAAATCACTGTCAGCTGTAACGATATCAAGCATGATATCCTTGTTTGTTGTAAGAGCCTTCATGATGTCTGCGATGATACCAGCGTTATCTGTTCCCTGAGCTGCGCAGATCCATGTGCCGCCCCAGAAGAATCCCTGAGGTCCCTCAGTTGCTCCCCAACCACCTGCATTAGCGATTGAGCCTGCCTTGTCAGCAGCCATTGAGAAGTTGATCATCCAAGCGGGTCCAAAGTAGCAGAATACCTTTCCGTCAGGATAGAATCCCTTGTTCCAGTCTTCGCTCCAAAGGTCTGAAGTTGAAGCAACCTCACCCTTGTCAGCCATGTCCTTAGACATCTCAACCCACTTCATGATGTTCTCGTCGATAACAACCTTGCCATCCTGTACCCACTTACCAGATACGTTGTTTGAGAATACACGATAAGCATCGTTTGTTGTAGCTGTCATGCTGTATCCAGCCTTCTTCATCTCAGCAGCTGTCTTTGAGAATGCATCCCAATCTGCTACAGCCTTCTGAACTTCTGCAGGATCATCTGATCCAAGAACTTCCTTAGCAGCCTCACGGTTGTAAATAAGAACACCGGGGCATCCCTGCCATGAAAGACCCTTAAGAACGCCGTTAGAATCTGTCATAACGTCCTGTGTATACTTGTACTGATCAGCGATATCAGCATCTGTGATACCAAGATCTGCAACAGGTAATGTTACATCTTCATCTACATACTTAAGTGCATAGTCAGCTTCTACAAGGAATATATCAATCTTATCATCTGCTGCTGCATCAGCCTGCTTGAGAAGGTTCTCATCGAGGTTGTTCTGATAAGCATTGTCCTGGTTAGGAGTAATGTTCCACTTTACAGTTACATCACCGATTGTACCTGTGGTAGCATCTACCTCAGTGTATCCCGGATAGTGATCCTTAACTCTTCTCTGGAACTCGTCATTCCAACAATAAATGTTGAGTACCTTTCCCTCATCTGCTGCAACTGCTGTTGTATCAGCTGCAGGAGTTTCTGCTGTTGCGTCTGTAGCTTCTGCTGTCTCTGCAGGTGCCTCTGTAGGAGCTGTAGCTGCTGTGTTACCACATGCTGTAAGCATTCCGGCAACCATAGTAGCAGAAAGTACTACGCTAAGAAATTTCTTCTTCATAACCTTTAATACCTCCCTCTTTAATTTGAGTTTGTCATTGTATGTATTTAAAACAGCTATCCGCCGTCTTAAAACTTAATTAAGTTTCTTGACCGATGCACCCGGTTCAAGTGTTCCCTTGACAACAATCTGTTCTATCAGCGTTCCCTTGGGATTATTTATAAGATCTATCAGCTTGGTTGCTGCGATCTTTCCTATCTTCTCACTGTCCTGAACAATAGTTGTCATCTTGGGAGTGAGGCGACTTGAAATCTCAAGTCCGTCATATCCTACAACGGATACATCATCGGGAATCTTAAGTCCCCTTTCTCTGATGGCATTGATACCACCGAGCGCAGCAAAATCATCCGGGTAAAAAATACATGTCGGAGGATCCTGCAGATTCAATAATTTATTGGTAGCTTCATAAGCTGCATCCGTATCACGATACGGTGCGATAACCACATATTCATCGGGAATATCTATTCCGTGTTCCTGCAGTGTCTTATAAAAGCTTGCAAGTCTGCTTTGTGTAACGGATGACTCAACACCTCTTACATACGCTATCTTCTTGTGTCCCTGACTGCATACATATTCGGTAAGCTCTCTCATGCCGTTAACGTTATCCGATATGACCGCTATCCTGTTATAGAAGATATGGTCGATAGTGACAACGGGAATACTGCTCTTAACCAGTTCATCAACTTCGGGATCAAAGAAATCGACACAAGCGATCACCACTCCGTCAAAGCCTCTGTAAATTGCATGAGACAAATATGACATGTTGTTGATCCTGGCCTTGCCTCCATTAATGAAGGTAATGTCAAAACCATTCTCCTCGGCCGTATTCTTAAAGCTGTTAAGAACGTGATTAAAGTAATCATGTGTGAGACCACTGTTGGCCTCATCCACAAACAAAACTCCGATGTTGTTGGTCCTGTTCGTCTTAAGAGCCTGTGCTGCAGCGTTGGGACGATATCCCAAGCTCTCGGCAACTTGTCTTATATGTTCCTTAGTTTCCTGACCGATGTCATGATGATCATTAAGTGCTTTCGAAACAGTCGCAACCGACACCCCGCAGGCTATGGATATGTCCTTTAATGATACTTTCCTTTTAGCCATATCAATTTCCCGTCTCTGTACTTAATCGTTTTCGTGAAATCAATATACATCATTTTCCCATCAAAAGCAATATCAGGGGTTTGATTTTTTGTGCATCTTACACATTTTTGTCTGTTTCTACCAAAATTTCTTTTTAATTTTTATATAAATTTACGGGTTTTATTTTCTATACCCCGTGTTTTATAGAGATTTTGATTAAACGTTTTCGTATAATCCTCTCCAAGCCCCCACTGCTGGTGGCCTTGCAGCATCTCTTTTTTATTCATCCAGTATTTACGCGGCTTTTAAGCCTGTACATTTATAAAATTTATTGTTGCATTACTGTAAATTACCATATATAATGTGCGTATATATTTCCGAAAACGTTTAAGTTAACTGGAGGGTAGTATGAAATACGGATTTTTTGACGATCAGGCTTGTGAATACGTCATCACAACGCCCAAAACTCCTCTTCCTTGGATCAATTACCTCGGCAACAAGGAGTTCTTTACACTTATATCCAACACATGCGGTGGATATACTTTCTTTAAGGATGCTAAACTTTTAAGACTTACAAGATATCGTTACAACAATGTTCCTTATGACAACAACGGTAAATACTTCTATATTAAGGATACGACCGATTCTGCAAATGAAGTTATCTGGAATCCCGGATGGCAGCCTGTCAAGACAGCGCTCGATTCATATGAGTGCCGTCACGGTCTTGGATACAGTAAATTCACTTCAACCAAGAACGACGTTAAGGCTGAGCTCCTTACATTTGTTCCCATGAACGATAACTGCGAAGTTTCCAAGATCACTATTACCAACAACAAGAGCACAGCTGCTAAGCTTTCTCTTTTCTCTTATGTAGAATGGTGTCTCTGGAACGCAGACGACGACATGAAGAACTTCCAGCGTAACCTCAGCATCGGTGAAGTAGAAGTTGTTGACGGCGGTTCGGCAATCTTCCACAAGACAGAGTACAGAGAGCGTAGAAACCACTACGCCGTATACGGTGTCAACTCCAAGGTTGACGGTTTTGATACAAGCAGAGACGCTTTCCTTGGTGCATACAACGGTCCCGACAGCCCTGACGTAGTAGCTGACGGCAAGTGCACAGGTTCAATCGCAAGCGGATGGTCTCCCATCGCATCACAGCAGATCAATATCGAGCTTGCTCCAGGCGAGTCCAAGACATTCATCTTCACTCTCGGATACATTGAGAATCCTCAGGAAGAGAAATGGGAAGCTCCCGGCGTGATCAACAAGAAGCGTGCATTCGAGATGCTTGACAATTACAAGACTGTTGAAGCTGTAGACAAGGCTCTTAAAGAGCTCAATGATTACTGGAAGAACCTCCTTACTATTTACCATGTATCTTCTTCTAACGAGAAGGTTGATCGTATGGTTAATATCTGGAACCAGTATCAGTGTATGGTAACCTTCAACATGTCACGTTCCGCTTCTTACTATGAGTCAGGAATCGGACGTGGAATGGGATTCAGAGATTCTTGCCAGGATCTTCTCGGATTCGTTCACCTCATTCCCGACAGAGCAAGACAGCGTATCATTGATATCGCTTCAACTCAGTTCCAGGATGGTAGCGCATATCATCAGTACCAGCCTCTTACCAAGAAGGGTAACTCCGACATCGGTTCAGGCTTCAACGACGATCCTTTATGGCTCATCGCAGGTACAAGTGCATATATAAGAGAAACAGGTGACCTCTCTATCCTTAAAGAGATGGTTCCTTTCGATAACGATATGAGTGTTGCCAAGACACTTATGGAGCACCTTAAGTGCTCATTCAACTTCACAGCTACTCACAAGGGCCCTCACGGTCTTCCTCTTATCGGACGTGCCGATTGGAACGACTGCCTGAACCTCAACTGCTTCTCAGAGCATCCCGGAGAGTCTTTCCAGACATTCGGTCCTTCAGAAGGTCCTGTTGCTGAATCTGTATTCATCGCAGGAATGTTCGTTAAGTACGGTGAAGAGTATGCTCAGCTCGCTGAACTTCTTGGTGACAACGCCGAGGCTGCAAGAGCTCGTGAAGAAGTTAAGAAGGTTTATGACGCAACATGCACAGCCGGATGGGATGGCGAATGGTTCGTCAGAGCTTATGATGCATATTCCAACAAGGTTGGTTCAAAGGAATGTGAAGAAGGACAGATCTACATCGAGCCCCAGGGCTTCTGCGTACTTGCAGGAATCGGTGTTGAAGAAGGTCTCGCAGCCAAGGCTCTTAAGAGCGTTGAGGAAAGACTTGATACCAAGTATGGTGTAATGATCTTCCAGCCTGCTTATACCAAGTATCACCTTGAACTCGGAGAAGTCAGCTCATATCCACCCGGATATAAAGAGAACGGTGGTATCTTCTGCCACAACAATCCTTGGGTATCAATTGCCGAGACAGTTCTCGGACACGGTAACAGAGCATTTGAGATCTACAAGAAGACATGCCCTGCATACATTGAAGATATCAGTGAGATCCACTGCACAGAGCCTTATGTATATTCACAGATGGTTGCAGGTAAGGACGCTAAGTTCTTCGGTCAGGGTAAGAACAGCTGGCTTACAGGAACAGCAGCTTGGACATTCGTCAACATATCACAGTATATCCTTGGCGTATATCCCACACACAACGGTCTTTCAATCAATCCTTGTGTACCTGCTGATTTTGGTGATTTCTCACTCACAAGAAAATACCGTGGTGCAACATACAACATCAGTGTTAAGCAGAACGGTGCCGAGAAGGGCATCAAGAAGCTCGTTGTAAACGGTAAAGAGATTGAAGGAAACATCATCCCTTACGATGAGAGCGTTAAGGAATACACTGTAGAAGCAATCATGGGTTAATTTTACATACTACACTTCTTGTTTAATACATATTGCCCTGCCGGGTCTCATAAATCCGGCGGGGTATTCTTTTACCCGAAAAGTGCTAAAACAAGCGCTATCTACGCCTTTAATCCGTATGCCAAATGGTCAAAAGTTGCGTTACCCCGTGAAAATATGTTAAAATACGGTGTTATGAGTCGGAGGTGAATATGAGCGCAGATATGACTAAGCCCAGAAAACACAGACACAGAAGAAATTATACTTTTATGGTTATTTCGGGAGACTCAGACGGATCGACCAAGCGTCTCCACTTAGACCATTTCCAGACGCAGGTTTTGGCTTATACTGCCTTTGCCTTAGTACTAATTTTGATCTGCTATATAATTTTTTCCGCAATGACCATCACCAATCTCAGATCGATACAAGTCGATCAGAAATCACAGATACAAACTCTTACGGAAGAGAATGTCAAACTCACGGCTTCCAATGAAACTCTCGGAAATGAAGCTCAACAG
The DNA here is from genome assembly GCF_003625475.1 of Butyrivibrio sp. X503. Taxonomy (GTDB): domain Bacteria; phylum Bacillota; class Clostridia; order Lachnospirales; family Lachnospiraceae; genus Butyrivibrio. The sequence continues at coordinate 373,582 of NZ_RAIQ01000001.1, forward strand.
CTTAGAGCCGCACTCAATATGAGACTTGAGAACGAGCAGCAATCCGCAGAAGAAGCTGAGAATAATGCCATTCCGTCAGGCTTTCCTTTAACAGGTTCAGCGAACATAGACTATGCTGTGGATGATGTTAATTCTACAAACATCACCAAGGTTGATGACAGAAATTCCGAAGAGGAAGGCAATCCATTAGTTCTTTTCTCAGCTGCATCCGGTAGCAACATTATTGCAGCAGGAACAGGAACGGTGCAGAGCGTCACATCAGATGCCAAATTCGGCAATTATGTATCCATAGATCACGGCAACGGATATATTTCAATCTATCGCAATTCGGGCACTCCCATTGTTTCAGAAGGCGATGAAGTGGACAGAGGCGATATATTATTTGTTGTGGACGGCAACAATACCAAGCTGGGTTATCAGATCCAGAAGGATGATACTTATATAAACCCTGAGGAGCTCATAGAGATAAACGGTTAAAAATGGAGGATTTACGAATGTTTGGAAACTCAAAAAAAGAAACTGACATACCCGAGAGCACATTACTTGAACAGGTTGGAACCATAATCGGTCCCGGTGCTGTGATCGACGGTCCGCTTACCACAAAGGACTCTACAAGAATTGATGGAACGATCAAGGGTAACGTTACAATAAGCGGCGCACTCATAGTCGGACAGGATGGCAAGATCAACGGAACGGCTTCCGGCGTAAATATCTATGTTGCAGGTGAGATCAACGGAAATGTATCCGCACCGCAGGGCAAGGTTGAGATCAGTGATACAGGTAAGGTTATCGGTGATATCTCTTGCAAGAGCATCATAATTGATGAGAATGCTATCTTCCAGGGAAGATGTGATATGACAGGCCTCGACAAGAGCTCTGCCGAGATCGCAAAAGAAAGAATGGCTTCCGATAAAGAATCATCTGATGAAAATTCTTCAGATGATAAGGATAAAGAGAATAAATAAAGATAAAAGCATATAACATAAACGCCGCTATGGAGTACATCCACAGCGGCGTTAATTATTTAATCAATCCTGCAATCTTCCAAATACCAGCTCATATCCGTCATCGCCGTAATTAAGCGAACGATTGACTCTGCTGATAGTAGCTGTTGAAGCACCGGTCTTGTCTGCGATCTCAAGATATGTCTTATGCTCTCTAAGCATAGAAGCAACTTCAAATCTCTGAGAAAGGGACAAAAGCTCGTTTACTGTACACAAGTCTTCAAAAAAGCTATAACATTCCTCTTTATTCTTTAGGCATAAGATTGCGTCAAACAGGTGATCCACTGCATCTGTTCTGATTTTTTTATTCATATCTGCCGTTTCCTCCAAATTTGGTTTGTGAAATTAACTATATTACGTTAATAAAACTTTCACACATAAATATTTTATCACTCTAAACTTTTAAAGTAAATAGGGGAAGATTTATATTATACGCTTTACTTTTGTACATATGTTTGATATTATAAATTTGTTGTCATAGACAACTGAACGATTATTTTTTTATTTTTATGTGGAGGTATTACAATGAACAAAGGTACTGTTAAGTGGTTCAACAACCAGAAGGGTTACGGTTTCATCTCAGACGAGGCTGGAAATGATGTATTCGTACATTATTCAGGACTCAACATGGAAGGTTTCAAGTCTCTTGAGGAAGGCGCTTCTGTAGAGTATGATGTAATCCAGGGTGAAAAGGGACCTCAGGCCGTAAACGTAAACAAGCTTTAATTCGAGATTTAAAGCTTAATTAATCAGACTACAAAGTGCCTTATTTAAAATAGATATATTTTGAATTCGCAAGATTGTAACAATGATTAATCATCAGAGCCATCCGACATATGTCGGATGGCTCTTTTGCGTTGTCATTATTTATCTTGATATGTTCAATTCTTCAAGTAAAATACAATAATTACTTGCAGGCATCCATAACATCATTAAGCTTAAGCTTGCCTCCAAAGATCTCAAGTGCACTGCCGACAGTAACATCGACCTTACCCTTTCCTATCTTCTTAAGCTTCTTAATATCAGCAATACTCTTGGCTCCGCCTGCATAAGTGATTGGAATCTTGCTCCACTCTCCTAGAACCTTTGCCACGTTCTCTTCTATGCCGTTCTGCTTGCCTTCAACATCGGCAGCATGAACAAGAAACTCATCACAGTACTGCGAAAGCTCATCAAGCGTATCTGAGCACAACTCAACATCAGTAAGCTTCTGCCATCTGTCGGTAACTATATAATACTTACCGTTTGATATCTTGCATGAAAGATCAAGAACTATTCTTTCTTTTCCTACGGCTTTAACCAGCTTCTTGAGATTGGTATAGCTGATCTTGCCGTTCTTGAATACATAGGAAGTAACTATCACATGCGTAGCTCCGACGTCTATAAATTCGGAAGCATTGTCTGCGTTTATTCCGCCGCCTATCTGAAGAGTTCCGGGGCATGCTTTAAGCGCTTCAACAGCCTGCTTCTTGGTGTTGTTATAAAATGGACTTCCCACGGGATTAAGAAGGATAATATGTCCTCCGGTAAGGCCGTGTTCTTTGTACATTCTCGCATAAAAAACGGCATCCTTGCTTGATACGTAGTTCTCGGAAGCTGAATCTTTTTCATCTCTGAGACTGCTTCCCACTATCTGCTTCACTTTTCCGTTATGAATATCAATACAAGGTCTGAATTTCATATCTAAACTCCTTACGCAAGTACATCTGCCATATCATACATTCCGGCAGGCTTTCCTGCAAGGAACTTGGCAGCCTCAATGGCGCCCTTTCCAAATACCGCTCTTGAATATGCTCTGTGAGAAAGAGTTACTACCTCATCGTGACCCGCAAAAATAACATCATGATCACCTACAATAGTACCACCTCTGACAGCAGAGATTCCTATCTCCTTCTTGGGTCTCTTCTCTCTTCTCTGACTTCTGTCATATACGTAATCATACTCATTGGAAAGAGACTCGTTGATGCTGTCTGCAAGTGCAAGAGCTGTTCCACTGGGCGAATCGAGCTTCTGGTTGTGGTGTTTCTCTACTATCTCAATATCAAAGCCTGCTGCCGCAAACAAAGGAGATACCTCGCTGAGCACCTTAAGAAGAGCGTTGATTCCAACAGACATGTTTGCCGATTTAAGGACAGCAACCTTAGCCGAACTCTCTTTTACCTTGGAAAGCTGTGCATCGGAAAGACCCGTTGAACACAGAACAACCGGCACGTTCTTAGCTACGCAGTAATCAAGAAGTCCGTCAACTGCTGAGGCATTGGAAAAATCTACGATAACATCACAGTCCACGTTGCAATCGGAAAGGCTCTTGAATGTAGGGAATTCGTAATTATTCTCACCAAAAGCATCTATTCCGGCAACTACTTCTATATCATTATCTTCTTTGACAAGGTCGATGATAACTCGACCCATACGGCCGTTGCAGCCGTGCATGATCATCTTGGTCATATCAGTATTCCTTCCTTAAATAATAATCAGATAAGTCCGTATTTCTTCATCTCAGCTTTGAGCTTCCGGGCATTCTCGGGCTCCATATCTGTAAGAGGAAGGCGAAGAGATCCTGCATTGAAGCCGATGAGCTTAAGTGCGCTCTTAACGGGAATGGGATTAACCTCAGAGAAAAGAGCTTTCACAAGAGGATAAGCCTTGAACTGGAGCTCTCTTGCTGTCTCATAATCACCCTCAAAGCACTTTGCGCAGATCTCGTGAGTCTGTCTGGGTGCGATGTTTGAAAGAACAGAGATAACACCCTTTCCGCCTACTGCCATGATAGGAACGATCTCATCATCCTCTCCGGAATAGAGATCGATGCATCCCTCAGCAAGCATCATCATCTTGGTCGTCTGAGAGATATTACCTGTAGCATCTTTGATACCGACGATGTTCTTGTTCTCCTTGCAAAGCTTAACAGCTGTCTCGGGAAGAATGTTGCATCCCGTTCTGCTGGGTACGTTATAAAGAATAATAGGAATATCAACAGCATTGGCAATAGCTGTGAAGTGTGCGATAAGTCCGTTCTGAGTTGCCTTGTTGTAGTAGGGTGTAACAACAAGAAGTCCGTCAGCGCCGTATTCCTGAGCAAGCTTAGAAAGATTGATAGCTGTCTCAGTGCAATTGGAACCTGTTCCGGCAATAACAGGTATTCTCTTAGCAACCTTGTCGATACAATACTTGATAACGTCCATATGCTCTTCTTCTGTCATTGTTGCGGATTCACCTGTAGTTCCGCATACGATGATGGCATCTGTTCCGTTCTCGATCTGGAACTCAATGAGTTTTCCAAACTCCTCGTAATTTACTTCTCCGTTGTCTTTAAATGGTGTTGCGATAGCAACTCCGGCTCCCTTAAATATAGCCATATAATCCTCCTTCTTGGCTAGGTTCTGAACGCTTTTATCCGTGTTTAGATAAAAAAACCGACTCAGAATGAGTCGGTAACATAATCTCTTTTGATAATAAAAGAAAAATGTTGATAGCGCCCCATCCTAATGATGACAGTTATGCAGCTCTTAACTGCATACCCAAGGCCTCGGTTATCAGGTCACCGACCCTTTCGGCGTATTCTCCTTTCGCTTAGCGTCTCCTGCTCCTGACACATCGGCAAAGCTACTGATAAAACACGCAACCTCTATCTAACTTGCTTAACTCATACTACACCCACTGCCTAGCCATGTCAACAAATTATAGTTGAATATGAAAAAAACGCGTGTTATACTTTTTTAGTTTGAAAAGTAAACGATATGTTTTTTTCTTATATAAAGGAGTTATTTATGAAGCAAACGAGAAATGATGTAAGAAACGTTGCAATTATCGCCCACGTTGACCACGGTAAGACCACACTCGTAGACGGTCTTTTGAAGCAGAGCGGTGTTTTCCGTACAGGTCAGGACGTTGTGGAAAGAGTTATGGATTCCGGCGATATCGAGAGAGAACGTGGAATTACCATCATGTCCAAGAATACAGCTATTTCATATAAAGATATCAAGATCAATATCATCGACACTCCCGGCCACGCTGATTTCGGCGGAGAGGTTGAGCGTGTACTTAAGATGGTTAACGGCGTTATCCTTGTTGTTGATGCTTTTGAGGGACCCATGCCCCAGACTAAGTTCGTTCTTGGTAAGGCCATGGACCTTGGACTTCCCGTTATCGTATGTATCAACAAGATCGACCGTCCCGAGGCTCGTCCCAACGAAGTTATCGATGAGGTTCTTGAGCTTCTTATGGACCTTGGCGCTGACGACAACCAGCTTGACTGTCCTTTCGTATTTGCATCAGCCAAGGCCGGAACATCTTCACTTAGTGTCGACGAGCAGGGCACAGATATGAAGCCGCTTCTTGATACAATCATCAACTACATTCCCGCTCCCGTGGGTGATCCCGAGGCGAGCACACAGGTTCTTATCAGCACCATCGACTACAATGAGTACGTTGGACGTATCGGTGTAGGTAAGGTAGATAACGGCGTTGTTAAGGTTAACCAGGAAGTTGTTGTCGTTAACCACCACGAGCCCGAGAGACGTATTAAGACCAAGATCAGTAAGCTCTATGAGTACGACGGACTCGGAAGAGTTGAAGTTCAGGAAGCCAAGATCGGTTCAATCGTTGCCATCTCAGGTATCGAAGATCTCAAGATCGGTGATACACTTTGCTCTGTTGACAATCAGATCGCCATTCCTTTCCAGAAGATCTCAGAGCCTACTATTTCAATGAACTTTATAGTAAACGACTCTCCTCTTGCGGGACAGGAAGGTAAATACGTTACATCACGTCACCTTCGTGACAGATTATATAAAGAGCTTAACACCGACGTTTCACTTCGTGTCGAAGACACAGATACAACAGAGACCTTCAAGGTTTCGGGACGTGGTGAACTTCATCTTTCCGTTCTTATTGAGACAATGAGACGAGAAGGCTTTGAGTTTGCTGTAAGTAAGGCTGAGGTTATCTATCACACAGATGAAAACGGCAAAAAGCTTGAGCCTATGGAAAAATGCTACATCGATGTTCCCGACGAGTTCTCGGGAAGCGTTATCCAGAAGCTCGGCGAAAGAAAAGGTGAGCTTGTAAACATGGGTGCAGGAAACGGCGGATACACTCGTATCGAGTTCAACATTCCTTCTCGCGGACTTATCGGTTATAGAGGCGAATTCATGACCGACACCAAGGGTAACGGTATCATCAATACTATTTTTGACGGATACGCTCCTTACAAGGGAGATATGAACTACAGAAAAACAGGTTCTCTTATCGCATTCGAAACAGGCACGGCTACAGCATACGGTCTTTTCAATGCTCAGGACAGAGGACAGCTCTTCATAAAGACAGGCGACAAGGTTTACTCCGGAATGGTAATCGGTACCAGCGGAAAGACCGAGGACGTTGAAGTTAACGTATGTAAGACCAAGCACCTTACCAATACAAGAACTTCTTCATCGGATGAAGCTCTTCGTCTTGTTCCGCCTAAGATCATGTCTCTTGAGCAGGCAATCGAGTTTATTGATAACGACGAGCTTTTGGAGGTTACACCCACAAGCCTTCGTATTCGTAAGAGAATCCTCGATCCTACTCTGAGAAAAAGAGCCGGTTTCAAAAACAAACAACAGTAAAAATAAAACACGTGGAAAGTTTGATACTTCCACGTGTTTTTTATATTCATCTTTTCAGAAGATATAGTAGCCTTTATTTCCTTCTGTTATCTTTATTCGTCCTTCGCACTTCTGCGTGAGGCCGTCTTTGATCCTATCCGCATCCTCTTCTTTTACACAGATATCGTACTGTACGTTTTCGGCATATCTCGGCTCATTTATCTTGATATCGTTCTGCGTAAGATAGTACTGAACGTTATTGATCATATTGTAGTCAACTTCCAAAGTAAGAAGCTGTGAGTAGATCATCTCTCCCACTTCCGAAGCAGCGATCCCGGCTTGCGCCGCCTGAGTGTAGGCTCTTACAAGTCCGCCCGTTCCAAGAAGAACTCCTCCGAAATATCTCGTCACGATAATAAGCGTATCCGTCAGGCCTGCACCCGTAATCACTTCAAGGATGGGTTTACCCGCAGTTCCCGAAGGTTCTCCGTTATCACTGCATCTCGTGTTCTCACTGTTCTTTCCTATAACATAGGCGTAGCAGTTGTGACGTGCGTCCCAATACTTCTTGGAAATCTCGGCAATTTTCTCTTCCGCTTCGGAAACCGACTTAACTCCGAATACGTGAGCTATGAATCGCGATTTCTTTTCAACGATCTCTCCTGTGCCGTCTTTAGTTATGATTTTATAGGATTTTATCTCGCTCATAGGACTTTAGTATACCATATTTCTCGTCATTTCTTTATTATATATGGATTTCATGTTATAATTACCAAGTTAAATTGGATTAAACAGAGAGGTTTAAATATGAACTATGGAAAGAGAGGTATCGTGAACCAGGCTAAGGCCATAAGTTCAGGTACCAATAGATGGGGAAACAAGTTCGGACTTTTTGGATTTTGTTTTCTTCTGGCATTTGTAATAGGACTTGGCGTAATAGGAGTAAGTGCGGGAATAGGTGTGTTTAACGGAATTAAAGACACCGCTAAGCCCGTTGAAGAAATTGATATGTCTCCCAAGGGAATGGCCTCCTATATCGTTGACATCGAAGGTAATCAGACAAATAAGCTTGTAGCCAAGGATGCCAACAGAATCCCTATAGGACAGGATCAAATTACAGACACTCTTGCTCATGCCTTTGTTGCAATCGAGGATGAAAGATTCTACGAGCATAACGGTATCGATATTCATGGTATTATCCGTGCCGGCTTTAAGTTCCTCTCCTCAGGTAACGCTTCGCAGGGTGCCAGTACAATAACCCAGCAGCTCATTAAGAATAACGCGTTTGAAGGTTGGGTTACCGAGACCAATCTCCTCCAGAAGGTTAAACGTAAGATTCAGGAGCAGTACCTTGCTATCCAGATTGAAAAAGAACATAGCAAGGAAGAAATACTTACCGAATACTTAAATACCATCAACCTTGGACAGAATACTCTTGGTGTTGAAGCTGCTTCCCGCAGATATTTCAACAAGCACGCCGATGAACTTAATCTCTCGGAGTGCGCGGTTATCGCTGCCATCACTTCCGCACCTACAAGATACAATCCTATATCTAACCCGGATAACAACCAGACAAGAAGAAAGATTGTTCTTAATAAGATGCTTGAGCAGGGATATATCACTCAGGTTGAGTATGACGAAGCAATGGCTGATGATGTATACTCACGTATCCAGGCCGTCAACAGCGAGAACAACGAGGATAACGCTGTAAATTCCTGGTTTGATGACGCCCTTATCGATCAGCTTCTTAAAGATTTCCAGGAAAAGCTTGGAATGACTAAGGAGCAGGCAACTGCCAAACTGTACAGTGGCGGTGTTAAGGTTATTTCAACACAGGACCCTCGTATACAGAAAATTTGTGATGAAGTATATGAAAACGAAGAGTTATATCCTGCCGGAACCAAATATCTTCTTAACGTTGCTGTTACCGTTAAGAAGGCTGACGGATCCATACAGAATTACAGTTCTGAAATGATGCAGAATTACTTTAAGGATGAAAACAACGACACGCCTTATACCAGCAAGGCATTTAACAGACTGTTCAATTCTCCCGATGAAGCTCAGGAATGCGCAGATTATTATATTGATGCCATCGTCGGCGAGGGTGAAGAACTTGTCGGAGATCCCTATGTAAGAAAAATTCCTCAGCCTCAGGTTTCAATTACTGTCGAGGACCAGCATACAGGTCATATTGTTGCTTTAGTCGGAGGAAGAGGTGAAAAGACTGATAACAGAGCCTTTAACAGAGCTACCGCTTCTCCCAGACAGCCCGGATCTACATTTAAGATCATGTCAACGTACCTTCCCGGTATCGACAGCGGCAAGATAACACTTGCCTCCGTATTCCAGGATGTTCCCATATCTTACGGTAAAGGCGGTAAAGTTGTAAGAGACTGGTGGGGAAGTTCAAACGGCGAATGGTATACAGCAAGACGAGCAATCACAAGATCTGCCAACGTACCTACCGTTCAGATGTTTGCAGTAGTAACTCCCGAGCTTGGATATGAATATCTCCAAAAGCTGGGATTCACAACGCTGGTTGGTGAAGAAGGCTATAAGGGCGACAAGGGTGTAAACGATATTCATCTGGCTACCGCCCTCGGAGGACTTACAAACGGTGTTTACAATTCCGAGCTAAACGCAGGTTATGCTACCATTGCCAACGGCGGTGTATATATTAAGCCCAAGCTTTACACCAAAGTTTTGGATTACGACGGAAGTGTTCTTATTGATAATGAGGAACCTGAGACAAGAGAGGTAATATCGGAAGCAGCCGCATTTGTACTTACAAGTGCGATGAAAGACGTTGTAACGGGATCCGGAGGAACAGGTTCATCCGTTAATTTCGGAACAACTCCTATTGCAGGTAAGACAGGTACAACATCCGATTATAACGACGTATGGTTTGCCGGATACACCAATTACTACACAGCAACAACCTGGACCGGTTTTGATAATAACGAAAAGCTTAAAACCAGCGATGAGAAGAACTTCTCAAAGACGATGTGGAGAGCTGTAATGGAAAAGATTCATGAAGGTCTTCCTTCTTCAGAATTCCCTCAGCCTTCATCCGGTTTGGTTACCAGAACAATTTGTTCTGAATCGGGTAAGCTTCCTATTGAAGGAGTTTGCGACGGAACACTCAAGAGCGAGATTTTTGTAGAGGGCACAGAACCCACAGAGACATGTGACGTACACTATCAGGGTGAGGTCTGCGCATTTGACGGTCGTCCCGCTTCAGAGTGGTGTCCTTTCAAAACGCAGGGTGTATGTTCAACACATCCCGCACCTCCTGCGGAAGCAGCTGCTCTGTATGTAAACGGAGTTGATCCAAACTCCTCATATACAACAACAACTGACGAAGAAGGTAATACCGTTACCGTTCCAAATACCTGTCACCATACAGTTGAGTTCATGCAACAGGATGGAATAGAAGGTATACTTGCGGGAGAAAGAGCCGAAATGGAGCGAAGAGCCGCAGAAGCCGCTGCAGCTGCAGCAGCCGAAGGACAGGCACCTCCGGCAGGCGGAGATCCAAATGCAGGTCTTCCCGCACCTCCGGCACCGCCCGGACCTACACCGCCTCCTATCTCTGAGGATGTTGCCGCAGGTAACTAAAAAGCTTTAATTTCAGTTGCAAACATAGTTCAATCTATGTATAATCAAATATGTTGTCGCCCGCAAGGGCGACAATGAGCGGATGTGGCGGAATTGGCAGACGCGCTAGATTTAGGTTCTAGTGTCTCCGACGTGCAGGTTCAAGTCCTGTCATCCGCAGCTAAGTGGAAAGCATATACAGCTTTCCACTTTTTTGTAGCGCAAAAACGGCAAGCGGATGTATGCTTATATATATAAATGTTCAGTGTTTTTTGAGGGGAATGCATCATGGATCAAAATAACAACAGGATAACTCAAGGCCCTATTTTCAAAGGGATGCTTGTCTATTTCGTCACCCTTTTGGTTGGCGCTTTTTTTCAACAATTTTACAATACAGTTGACGCCGTTATAGTCGGTAACGTAGTCGGCGCAGACGGTCTTGCCGCAGTCGGAGGTTCCGCTGCCACTATCGTAAATATATTCGTCGGCTTTTTTATGGGCTTGTCATCGGGAGCAACCGTTGTCATAGCACAGTTTTTCGGCGCCAAGCAGGAAAAAGAGGTTGAAAAAGCCGTTCATACCGCCATCGCTATCGCTCTGGCAGGAGGAGTCTTTATAACTGTTATCGGTTTTACCATTACCCCTCATGTAATTTCTATCATGAAAACAGCTGAGAGGATCAAAGATCCATCTATCACTTATCTTAGGATCTTTTTCCTGGGTATGACCGCGAACCTGGTTTACAACATGGGTGCGGGCATCTTAAGAGCAGTCGGTGATTCCAAAAGACCTCTGATAGTTCTTATTATCAGCTGCTTTACAAACGTCGGCTTGGATCTTTTCTTTGTGGTTGTCCTTAAAATGGGCTATATGAGCGTTAAAATGGGCGTTATCGGTGTAGCTGTTGCAACCATACTATGTCAGCTCCTTAGCGCCGTTATTGTGGTAATAATGCTCATAAGAAGCAAGGATATATATAAGCTGACTCTACACAAGATCCGCTTTGACAGGCAAATGTTTACCAAGATAATCAGGATAGGGCTTCCGGCAGGCATTCAGTCGACAATGTACACTTTCTCAAATGCACTTATACAGACTTCGATCAACAAACTCGGAATCGATTATACCGCAGCGTGGGCTGCTTACGGCAAGATCGATGTCGTATTCTGGATGGCTGTAAATGCGATCGGAACTTCCGTCACAACCTTTGCCGGACAGAATTTCGGAGCCGGTAAATACGACCGCGTAAAAAAGAGCACGGGTTACGCCTTTGTCATTGCTCTTCTTATAACCATACCGCTCAGTACGGTTATGTATTTTTACAGTGAAATACTGCTTAGGATATTTATCAAAGACAGCGCCGAAGTCATCAGGATTGGAATACAGATGGTCAGATTCCTTGTTCCTTTCTATGTAACTTACATATCCGTAGAGATCTTTTCGGGCGTGCTAAGAGCCATGGGTTCGGCACTGATTCCAATGATAATTACACTCAGCGGAATATGCGCTCTCAGAGTTATTTGGATCCTCACCGCGTTCCCTATCTTCAAGACGGTTGAGACGGTCGAAGCAAGCTATCCCATAACGTGGATCGTAACTTCGATACTGTTCCTTATTTACTACCTGTATTTCACAAAAAAGCGCATCAAGAACGCAGCTTAAAGAAGCGCAAAAACTGAGATATTTAAGTCATAAAGTAGTTAGTGCTTTCTTTCTTCTTTTGGTACAATGGATAAATGAGAAGTATTCTCACGATTGTATTTACGGAAATAATACCGCGCAGACAGCGGTCTGAAAGGAGAAAGCATGAAAATATATAATGTTACGGATCCCGAGTTTACAAACTACGGAAGGATCATCGAGGGTTACGAAGAAGAAAAGAAGCAGATCATGGAGGCTTTAAGAGATAAGACTCCCATTCCGGAGGGCACAGATTATGTTGCCGAGGAGCCTGCTCTCCAGTCACTTCCTGCAACAGATGTGATCACAAACAGCCTCTTTGGCGGATCACCCATGCAGTTTGGATGGTGCAACGGACACAATACCAAGCTCAACTGCCTTGAATATCATCGTTCAAGCGAGATCAACATGGGCTCTACAGACTTTATCCTTCTTCTTGCAAAAAGAGAAGAAATCGTAGACCACAAGATTGATTCTAGCAAGGTAAAGGCTTTCCTTTGCCCCAAGGGAGTTATGATCGAAGTTTACGCAACAGCACTTCACTATGCTCCTTGCCAGGCAAGCAAAGATTCCGGTTTCCAGGTTCTTGTAGGACTTCCCAAGGGAACAAACGTAGGTAAGCCTGATTTCAAGCCTGCCAACACAGAGGATACACTCCTCACAGCTACCAATAAGTGGCTTCTTGCTCACGAAGAGTCTTCAGAGGCTAAGGGCGGCGCTGTAGTAGGTATCACAGGCGTGAATATCGATATCGCAGGAGATCTCAATTAATTATATAAATCAAGGCCATGGAACATCGCTTCCATGGCCCTTTTTCTATTTGAAAGTATGACACTAAATATGACACGAGCAAAATAAAAACCACTCAAACGCGTTGTTTGAGTGGTTTTAAATCATGAGACATGGGGGATTCGAACCCCCGACAACTTGATTAAAAGTCAAGTGCTCTACCACCTGAGCTAATATCCCATATATTATGCAATTGCGCGACGAGATTCGACGCTAACTGGGCTAGCGGGATTCGAACCCTCGTATGCAGCAGTCAAAGTGCTGTGCCTTACCACTTGGCGATAGCCCAATGTTGTAAAAGCATAGTAAGCATATTCCGCTGTAGCAATTACAAGCGGGTGGCTAGAGGGACTCGAACCCTCGGTCTCCAGAACCACAATCTGGCGCGTTAACCAACTACGCTATAGCCACCATGTATGGTCACACATGGTTTACTGCAATATCATGTGTTCTATTCGGAAACATATAATGCTTCCTGTTTAATAAAAAAGAAGTGTGCCCGAAGGGATTCGAACCCCCGACCCACGGCTTAGAAGGCCGTTGCTCTATCCAGCTGAGCTACGGACACACGTTCAAGGTGAGTAGATTGAGCCAATGCAGATAAGCTCTGCTCTGGGACTCTCACTAAACTCGGCAAGCCTCGTTAAGTGTTCGCCCATGGTTCGCACTAGCTTCGTAAAAAACCTCAGCAAGTGCTCTACTCAAAGCGGGTGATGGGAATCGAACCCACGTATCTAGCTTGGAAGGCTAGTGTTCTACCATTGAACTACACCCGCGTGTATTCTGTCTGCGATACGGTGGCTTCTTAATCGGGGTGACAGGATTCGAACCTGCGACCCCCTGCTCCCAAAGCAGGTGCTCTAGCCAAGCTGAGCCACACCCCGTCTGGTTCGCCGTTGTGGCTTAAGCCGTAACGCGAGATTTATTATATAATGATTCTCGATAGCTTGTCAACAACTATTTTATCAATTATAAATATTTGATTTCAGCGTCAACTCTGTCTCCGTCTATGGTTAGGATGATATAGCTTGGGCGCCTTCCCTCCTGTCTGGGATATGACAAACTTCCGGGGTTAAACACGTATACTCCGCCCATAGTCTTGGCTACAGGCTTATGAGTGTGCCCAAAGCATATGATCTCCGCTCCGCGCGACATTCCTTCCGCCCTTATGTTCTCAAGATCCATGGATACAAGGTACATATGCCCATGAGTAAGGAAAACTCTGTGCCCGTCCAGAGTAAAATCTAGCTCTCTTTTTAAAGTAGAGAAAAAGTCGTTGTTTCCGGACACAAAATACACGGGACAGTCAGCTGCGATCGCAAATTTACCCTCTGAGCCCTCGAAATCGCCACAGTGTATTATTCCGTCAAGTTTTCCTTCTATATCAAGAACCTTGTAAAAGTTGTCGTCTCTTCCGTGAGTATCACTCACCATCAAATACTTGTGCATCTCTATCTCCCGTCAAGGATCGTTATGACAGCTCCGCTTTCAAAAGCTCAGCCATCTTGCGAAGCGCCTGCCCTCTGTGGCTGATCGCATTTTTCTCATCAGCGGAGATTTCTGCACTGGTCTTTCCGTACTCAGGTAAAAAGAATATCGGATCATAGCCGAATCCGCCTGTTCCCGCTATCTTGTAGCCTATAATGCCTTCCATGTTGCCGATGGTAGAAAGCTCTTTTCCTCCGGGTAAAACCGCAGATATTGCACATACAAATCTCGCGGTACGTTTTTCATCGGGAACACCGCTAAGTCTCTCGATAATATTGTTGTTCTTCTCTGTATAAGACGTATCTCTGCCCATATATCTGGCTGAATAGATTCCGGGCTCTTTGTTAAGATAATCAACCTCAAGTCCCGAATCATCGGCAAGAACTATGGTCTCCTTGGCCGCCTCAGGGTCTTTTTCCTTGATAAGCTCATACACTCCTCTTGCCTTGATCATTGAGTTTTCGGCAAAAGTCGTGCCGTTTTCTTCGATATCACCGTCCACGCCGGCTTCTTTCATAGAAAGGATCTCGGCTCCAAGCTCACCCAAAATCCCGCGTATTTCTCTCATTTTGTCCTTGTTTCCTGTAGCAAATACTATCTTCATTCCAACTCCTCAAACGCCTCCAAAACGGCATCATAGATACCTTCTGCGGCTTTTTTCTTATATCCTGCGGATCCCAGGAACTTGCTGCCCTCACATCCGACTTCTATTCGCGCTCCCGGAACAGTCGCTCCCATCAAAAATTTATCGTCATCCGTGGTGGAAAAAATTCCTATTGCTTTCGCGCCTGTCTTTTTGGCGCAGTTTCTTTCAAGCAAGTCCGCAAATCCTGCGTTGTTTAACCCTCTGGTAAAAAACGTATCGTTGTACCTGGAGATAACTCCTTCTTCCGCAGGATCTTTTATCAATCCTATCTCAACAACAAGATCCGCTTCCGAAGCTTTTATCGCATTAAGCATTTTATCATCCGACGAAGCCGTTTCACCTGTCCTTGTGAAAAAGAACCTGATATTGTTATCATCTTTTTCCGCAAGGTTCTTAAGTAGCATGGCAACATCAAGCACCGCGTCAGCATCGGGCGCATATGTTTCATCAGAGCCTTCAAGGGCACCGCCGTCCGGATTGACCAAAACTATCTTATCATATTTTTGAGAAGGCTTTGCAAACTCAATCTCTATAGTACTCGACTCAGTCAGTGAGCTCTCATTTACGTAAAAATCATTCAGTTTGAAATCGAGGCATACACTTCCCGTATCATTCTCTTTGTAGCAGATCGCACTCTCAAAGATATCCAGATCGGTCACCACTGCATTATCGAGGTAAAAGCCCTCTTCCCTGCTGTCTATATGAATCCTAAGCTCGTGATCCATATAACCGTCCTCAAGCACGATATCATCGGAACTCACACTTTTGGATAAAGGAATCGTGAGCTTACCTTTCTGGGAATCGGAGGCCTTTCTGTCTACAAGTATCTTATAGGCATCCTTGGCAGTTCCGCGGTCGATCGTCACACCTGAAGCATCGGTAATCATAATATGCTTGGTCGCCGACCTCTGAAGCATGACCGCGATGGATATAACGCCAAATACCGTCGCCTTTATGGCAAACCTTTTCATCGCTGCATTATCCATAGCTTATCACTCGCTTCTTCTTGGTGGTTTAGGTCCCATGAACTGATAAAAATATGTCTTGAGCATTCCATTATAGATCTTGCGATTCTTATCGGCTTTTCTTCCGATATACTTTTCCGCCTGCTCAAATCCCGTAATAAGGTACATTGACCATGAATCCAGCGCTTTGTATCTCTCTCCGATAGTTCTGTAAAGACTCGGAAGTTCTCCGCTGTCGCCGATTCGCTCGCCGTATGGCGGGTTGGTTATGATAAAGCCGTATTTCTTCCTGTGGCTCAGATCCGCAATATCTCTCGCCTGAAAATGGATCATATTCTCCACTCCGGCTTTGGCGGCATTGATCCTTGCAATCTCAACCATTGAAGGATCAAGGTCATATCCCTGAATATCCGTATCAACGTCTGTCAGGATCTCATCCCTGCACTCATCTCTTACATCCTGCCAGTTCTGAGGCGTAATGATATGCGTCCAAGTCTCGGCTGTAAAATGCCTGTTCATGCCCGGCGCGATGTGCGCAGCCATCATGGCTGCCTCAATCGGAATTGTTCCGCTTCCGCAGAACGGATCAACCAAAATCCTATCTCCGTGCCAGGGTGTAAGCATTATAAGAGCAGCCGCAAGATTCTCCGCAATAGGAGCCTTGGACTCAAGCTTTCTGTAGCCTCTCTTATGAAGCGAATCACCGGTTGTATCGAGGGCAACCGTCACCTCGTCTTTTAGTAAAAAGACTCTGATCGGGTAGCTCTCAGCATCCTCCTTAAACCAGTCGGTGTGATAGCTCTGCTTCATACGCTCAACAATGGCTTTTTTTACAATTGACTGAATATCGGAAGGGCTAAAGAGTTTACTCTTAACACTCGACGCCTTTTTTACCCAGAACTTGCCTCTCTCCGGGATGTACTCTTCCCACGGGAGCTCTTTTACCCCCTGAAAAAGTTCTTCAAAAGACTGTGCTCTAAAGCTTCCAACCTTTATAAGTATCCTCTCGGCGGTTCTCAGCCCGATATTGGCGCGGCAGACCGCGTCCGCATCTCCGGCAAATGTGATCCTACCGTCGGAAACCTCGGTTATATCATATCCGAGATCGATTATTTCTTTTTTAAGTACTGCCTCCAGTCCGAAATGGCACGGGGCGATCAGTTCAAATTTTCTCATGTAAATCAGTATATCATAATTAACGACCATATAGCACACTCGCCATATAAAGCCATATGGATTATAATTTCTCTTGGAGGTACAAGATGAAAAAAGCTGAAAAGATAATAGCGGTGGTTTTGCTGGGGCTCCTATGCCTTGCATCTGTCGTTCTTTCATATATAAAGAATCATGTTCCGGATGGCTTGGAGCTAAGGGAATTCATTTATAATGATTGGACTGTGATCGTTTATTCCCTCTGGATCGCGGCAACAATATACCTGACATCAGTGATCATCCGCGGTATTGGAAGAACAGGTGACGTCGAGGCTCCAAAAGCCGCACCCGTGCTTGGAATTTCCATAGTAGCTGTCATTGTCATTTTGATACTTGGAAGTATGATTCTGGCAAACGTATTATTTAATGGCATGCTCGGTACAGAAACAGTAAATCCTGACGGAACGATAACAGTAAAAAAAGACTGCTTCCCAAAAGAGATCACTACAGAGCTCTATGAAAAAGAAGGTCTGCTATACAGAAAAAAGCTTTGAAAACCAATCGGTTCTCAAAGCTTTTATGATGTGAGTGACAAGATTCGAACTCGCGACCTTCTGGTCCGTAGCCAGACGCTCTATCCAGCTGAGCTACACTCACATAATGTCGCCTGCGGCAACAAAGTATATTATATGCACCGCAGGCGAAGTTGTCAACACATTATTATTGTTTGCGCAATGTGCGCGTTTACTGTCAGCTACTGTATGGTGAATAGCTACCCTTCATTGCAGCTTCCGCAGCCTTGGTCTGCGTTACAAGCCTCTCCATGTCGGGTCTTGCAAACTCAAAGCACGCAAGTAATGTAGGTGAAAAAACGCCGCACTCACCGTTCTTTATCATCTCAAAAGCCTTATCAACAGGATACGCCGACTTATATACTCGATCGCTTACAAGCGCATCATAAACATCGGCAATTGCCGTGAGCTGAGCACCGATCGAATTCTCCTCACCAACAAGTCCGTCGGGATATCCGCCGCCGTCATATCTTTCATGGTGATGTCTGCATATATCAAGGCACATCTCATAATACTCTTTGTCCTGAATATCCTTGAGCATCTCAATTACTTCGCAGCCTCTGGTCGTATGAGACTTCATAACTTCAAATTCTTCATTTGTAAGTCTTCCGGGCTTAAGAAGAATAGAATCGGGAACCGATATCTTACCTATATCATGCATGGCCGAAGCCTGGGTAATAACATCTATAATATGAGGCGTAAGTCCCATCTTGGGATAGTTATTCATTGCCGTCAGAGCAAGGATTCTTACAAAGCCCTTGATCCTCTTAAGGTGATAGCCGGACTCCATGTTTCTGAACTCAACGATAGTCGCAATGGTATCTATAACTTTTTCATTGCTGTAACGAAGCTTTTCTTCCTGCTTTTTGAGATAGATGAACTGCTTCTTTAAGACTCTCGTCTGATCGTCTGTCTGCTTCTCAAGATTATTCTTTCGATCGAAAAGCTCAACCGTCCTTGATACTCTTCTGTTTACAATGACCGGATCAAAAGGCTTGTGAACAACGTCAGCCGCTCCGTACTGATAGCTTGTACGTTCAGCTTCCGTAGAAGTGTCCGCCGTTATCATGAGCACAGGAATCGTCTCGTTGAGATTATCCTTTTGCGCCATTGCTTCCAAAACTGCATAGCCATCCATTTCAGGCATAATGATATCGAGCAAAACAGCGGCAAGATTGTCCTTGTTTTCCTCAATCATCTTCATAGCTTGCACGCCATCTCCGGCTTCAAGGATATTATATTTATCTTTGAATATTTCTCCCAGTATTCCTCTGTTGATCTCGTTATCATCAACGACAAGGATCGAGCGTTCTGCCATAAATCCTCCTAAAATAGGGATAAATTAGTTGCTGTATTTTTCAACAATTGCTGCGCAGCCCATTCCACCGCCTACGCACAATGTTGCAAGTCCTTTTTTGGCATCTCTTCTCTGCATCTCATAAAGAAGAGAAACAAGAATTCTGTTACCTGAGCATCCAACGGGATGTCCGAGTGCAATAGCACCGCCGTTTACATTAAGAACATCATTGGAGAATCCAAGATCATGCTGAACAGCTACAGACTGCGCAGCAAATGCCTCGTTAGCCTCGATAAGATCAAAGTCTCCGATTGAATATCCTGCTTTTTTCATAACTTTATTGGTAGCAGCTACAGGTCCGATTCCCATGATGCTGGGCTCTACGCCTGCAAGCTCACCTGCGATCCATGTTCCCAAAGGCTTTACTCCAAGCTCTTTTGCCTTCTCTTCGCTCATTACGATGATAGCTGAAGCAGCGTCGTTAATTCCTGAAGAATTGGCTGCCGTAACCATACCGTCTTTTTTGAACGCGGGCTTAAGATGTGAGATTCCCTCTGCAGTTACTCCGCTTCTGGGGCCTTCATCCGTATCAAAAATAATTGTCTCTTTCTTTTTCTTGATCTCTACGGGAACGATCTCTTCCTTGAACTTGCCGTCGGCAATAGCCTTCTCAGCTTTGTTCTGAGACCAAGCCGCAAACTCGTCAAGCTGCTGCCTTGTAAGGTGCCACTGCTCTGCGATATTCTCGGCTGTGATACCCATGTGATATCCACCGAATGCATCCGTAAGTGCGTCCTTGATCATAGCATCCTGAAGCTCTCCGGAGCCCATACGATATCCGTAACGTCCCTGCTGCATAAGATAAGGAGCCATAGACATGTTCTCCATACCGCCTGCTACGATGATGTCAACATCGCCCATAGAAATGAGCTTAGCTGCAAGGTTTACGCAATGAAGTCCCGATCCGCAAAGTACGTTGATTGTTGTTGCGGGAACTTCAACGGGAATTCCTGCATTCAATGCAGCCTGTCTTGCGGGATTCTGTCCAAGTCCTGCCTGGATAACGCATCCCATATATACCTCATCAACCTGCTCGGGTTTAACTCCCGCGCGGTTTAATGCTTCCTTAATTACAATTGTTCCGAGTGCCGGAGCCGGTGTTGTGCTGAGTGCACCTCCCATTGTTCCTATTGCTGTTCTGCAGGCACCTGCAAGTACTACTTTTCTAGCCATTCTTACCTCCGATTTTATACACTATACCAATTATTATTTTATCACTTTAATGATTAGTGCTCAACGTATTTATGTGAACATGATTTCTCATTAAAGTCCGTGCGCCTCGAGTAGTTCACTGTTTCCGAGGACATCTTCAGTCCTTCCGTCATAAACGATAGTTCCTTCATCCAAAAGAATCGTTCTCTCACAGGTCTTACTGACAAAATCAAGATCATGCGATGCAATTATCTTAAGTCCGCCGATGCCCTTTAAAACCTGAATAAGATTTCTTCTGTTCCTCGGATCCAAGGCCACTGAAGGCTCATCCATGATTATTATATCAGGTTTCATCGAAAGAATCGTAGCAATTGATGCAAGTTTCTTTTCTCCGCCCGATAATTTGTACGTCTTATTATCTCTAAGATTCTCTATTCCGACAAGTCTTAAAGCTTCGGAAACTCTTTCTTCCACCTCTTCTTCCGAAAGCCCGTAATTGCGAGGTCCGAAAGCCACGTCGTCTTCGACTGTTGTTAAAAAGAGCTGGCTGTCTGAATCCTGAAAAACATATCCGATGTGTTCTCTTATGTGGTCCAGATTCTTTTTGTTCATCTTATGTCCGACAACCGTTATATCACCTGTATAATCAAGAAACAAACCCACCATCAATTTCATGAGTGTGGATTTTCCTATTCCGTTTGCGCCGACAAGTCCGATACTCTCACCGTAATTTGCGGTAAAAGAAATGTCTTTTAAAACAACAGAATCTTTTTCATATGAAAAACTAAGTCCTGAAATATTCAAAAGTTCCCCGCTTACTCCAGTCTTCATAAAACACCTCTTCCCGCATAAAATCTAATGAACAAAAGTATCAACCCCCACACGATCGGATAAATCACGTCAATCTTTTTTACTCCCTTTTTCTTGAGAATGAAATCTCCTTTGAATCCGCGAAGATGCATGCTCTCATACACAACCCGCGCTTTATCCATGCTTCGAAGAAGCCACTGTCCGACGAGCGTTCCCCACGATCTGTATTCTATTCCTTTTTGCCCCGGAGCTCTCAGCCTGTAAGCTGTATATATCCTGTCCGCTTCGTTCGACATAACATCAATGTACCTATATATCAGCATTATGACAATTACAATTATCTTGGGAACTTTGACCGTTCTAAGTGCGTAGCAGATATCATCTATGGAAGTCGTAGCAATGAGCACATAGACCGCAAGCACCGTATAAAGACCTTTTATCATAAGAGTAAGCATCGAGACCATTCCGCCGCTTACCGAATATCCCGCGATCATAACCGTAGTCTTATCCAGGAATGGATTAAATATTCCCACAAAAAGAACCAGCGGAAGGATCAATCGCATTCTATAGATTCCCTCTCTAAAAGAGAGCTCACCTATGATATAAGTAAAGATAATATATACAGACAAAAGAATCAGCGGAACAATCTCATACTTTCCGACTGAAGTGACCAAAAAAATGTATATAACGCTAATAAGCAGCTTCCCCAAAGGATGAAGGTTATTCATCCAATGGGAACGCTGCTGAAGATCCTGAAGTTTATTTAATTCAACAAGTCTTTTTTCAATTGAATTCATTAAGCTGTTTTAGTCTCTGTCTTTTTCCTAAAGAACCTGAAAACATAGCAGAACACAGCTGAAAGTGTTGCAACAAGGATAGCTCCCACTATGCCGGAGAAGCTTGTTCCAACGGCTGCTTCACTGTCAGGGAATGCATAGTCGGGTAAAAGAGATGTCGTCTCCTGAATGGATTCCGCAGTCTCATATACCGTTCCTTCTGCCTCAAGCTCTGATGTTCCGGCAACCTGCTCCATAGACCATTCAAGTCCGTCAGGGAATGCCGATGCATAAAGTGATACAAATCCTCCGCAGATAAGTGCTGCAACTGCCAAAACTATGATTGTTTTCTTTAAGGACAACTTAGCTTCCTTCTTTTCCGAAGCCTCACCAACGCCCCAAAGAAGCTCAGGTCTTGCCTCATATATAAAGATAAGGACTGCTGATGTAATAAGTCCTTCAACAAAGCCGATAGCAAGGTGAATCGGCTGCATTGTTGCTACAAAGGTCGAAAACGGAAGCTCCGTAATTCCCGATATCAATGTTTCAAGTGTAACCGAGAATGCGCCAAGCTGCAAGGTAAGAACACATCCCAATATCGACGCGAGAATTATCTTGGCTCTCGAAGCTCCTTTCTTCATTATCGGACGCCATATGAGCAGCGCTCCTATAAAGCACCCGTAAAAAGCCATATTCCAAACATTACATCCCAGCGCCATAAGTCCGCCGTCAGCAAACAAAAGACACTGGACCAGAAGTACTCCTATCATAGTAAGGAATCCCGCATAGGGTCCCAGAAGTGCGGAAAGCATCATTCCTCCGCAAAGATGTCCCGAAGAACCTGTTCCGGGAATCGTGAAGTTGAGCATCTGTGTTGCAAACACAAAAGCTCCCATGACACCCATTACGGGGATCTTGGATTCATCGCTCTCTTCTCTTACCTTTTTAACAGATACTCCTGCTGCTCCTGTTGATAACACATACATTGTACCCGCAACTGCCGGTGCAATAAGCGCGTCTGCCATATGCATAGTTTTATCCTCCAAATACTTTTCATGTGTATATAATTAAATCTCATGATGAGTATAGTAAGAGAAAAAGAGCGTCGCAAGCCCCCCAGGGGGTTCGCAACGCCCTAAAATCACGCTATGTGATTATTTTTTATTTGCCATTTCTTCTTTGATCTTCTTTGTAAGAGCGGGAACGATCTTGTTAAGATCTCCAACTACACCATAGTCAGCTACATCAAAGATAGGAGCATTCTCATCCTTGTTGATAGCAATGATGATGTCAGACTCTTCCATACCTGCTACGTGCTGGATAGCACCAGAAATACCGATAGCAAAGTAGAGAGAAGGACGAACTGTCTTACCTGTCTGTCCAACCTGAAGATCCTTGGGCTTCCAGCCTGAATCTACAACTGCACGTGAGCATGATACTGTTCCACCAAGAACCTCTGCAAGCTCATCAAGAAGCTTGAAGTTCTCTGCTGAACCAACTCCACGTCCACCTGATACAAGGATCTTAGCGCCCTGGATATCAGCTACGCTTGAAGCTTCCTTAACGATCTTAAGGATCTCTGTATAGCAGTTGTTCTCTTCGAATCCGGGATTGAACTCAACTATCTCAGCCTTAGCGCCCTTGATAGGATCAATCTTCTGCATAACACCGGGACGAACCGTAGCCATCTGAGGACGGAAGTCAGGGCATGCAATTGTAGCGATTGTGTTTCCACCGAAAGCAGGACGTGTCATAAGAAGCTGTTTGTGCTTCTGCTCCTGTCCGGGTGTAGGATTAAGCGGGAAATCACCGATATCAAGACTTGTACAGTCAGCTGTAAGTCCTGTATGTACTCTTGAAGATACTCTGGGGCCAAGGTCTCTACCAATGGCTGTAGCACCTACAAGAAGGATCTCAGGCTTAAACTCGTTAATAACAGATGCAAGAGCGTGTGTGTAAGGCTCTGTTCTGTAATCTTTAAGAGCAGGATCGTCTACTACGATTACTCTGTCTGCGCCATACTCGGCAAGCTTGTCTGAAAGTCCCTTCACACCGCTACCAAGTAATACAGCAGTTACTTTTTTCTCATCAAGATCTTCTGCAAGATTCTTTGCTTTGCCCAGAAGCTCAAGTGCAATGCTTGAAAGTTCATTGTCTACCTGCTGAGCAAATATAAATACACCTTTATATTCTTCTAAAGACATGACTCTTCTCCTTATCTTTTAATAAATATTAGATTACGTGTTTCTCTGTAAGTTTACCTACGATATAATCAACAGCCTCATCAACTGATTCGGGAGCAACCTTTTCGCCCTGTCCCTTCTTAACCTTATCTGAAGCTTTAGCGATCTGTGTAGGTGAACCCTTAAGACCA
The DNA here is from genome assembly GCF_003625475.1 of Butyrivibrio sp. X503. Taxonomy (GTDB): domain Bacteria; phylum Bacillota; class Clostridia; order Lachnospirales; family Lachnospiraceae; genus Butyrivibrio. Next base: position 397,532 of record NZ_RAIQ01000001.1, read on the forward strand.
AGGTTTGAATCGTCAACGTCCTTAAGGTCATTTCTGCCCCATACTGTAACTTCCTTCTCGAATGCATCGAAAATTCCGCCGGGAGTCATATATCTGGGCTCGTTAAGCTCTGAAAGAGCTGTTACAAGGCAAGGCATCTTAGCCTTAACGATGTGATATCTGTCCTCAAACTGTCTCTTAACTTCAACAGTCTTAGCCTTCTCGTCAACTTTGATCTCTTCTGCGTATGAGATAACAGGAAGGTTAAGGTGCTCAGAGATCTGAGGTCCAACCTGAGCTGTATCTCCGTCGATAGCCTGACGGCCGGTGATGATGAGATCATACTCAAGGTTTCTGATAGCACCTGCGATTGTTGATGATGTTGCCCATGTGTCGGCACCACCAAGTACTCTGTCTGTTACAAGGATTGCCTTGTCGGCACCCATTGCAAATGCTTCTCTAAGTACAGCGTCAGCCTTGGGAAGACCCATTGTAAGAACTGTAACCTCTGCGCCATACTGATCTTTTAATCTGAGGGCTGCCTCAAGTCCTGCTTTGTCATCAGGATTCATGATTGCAAGCATAGCACCTCTATCCAATGTTCCATCGGGTTTGAATTTAACGCCGCCCTTTGTATCGGGAACCTGCTTAATGCAAACAACAATTTTCATTTTGTATTCTCCTTATATTTATATCAAAGTGATTACTTAAATTACTTTAAAAGTGCTCCAGAGATAACCATTCTCTGAACTTCGGATGTTCCCTCGTAGATCTCTGTGATCTTAGCATCACGCATCATACGCTCAACTTCGTACTCTCTGATGTAACCGTAACCACCATGGAGCTGTACAGCCTTGGTAGTAACATCCATAGCAACTTCTGCTGCGAACAACTTAGCCTTAGCAGCCTCTACGCCGTAGTAAGCCTGGTTCTTCTTAGCATCTGCAGCCTGATATACAAGGAGTCTAGCTGCCTCACACTGTGTAGCCATGTTAGCAAGCTGGAACTGTGTGTTCTGGAAAGCGCCGATTGCTCTGCCGAACTGCTTTCTCTCTTTTACGTACTCAACTGTTCTGTCGAGAGCGCCCTCAGCGATACCAAGAGCCTGAGCAGCGATACCGATACGTCCACCGTCAAGAGTGTGCATAGCGATATTGAATCCCTTTCCTCTTGCACCGAGAATGTTCTCAGCAGGAATATGGCAATCCTGGAAGATAAGCTCATATGTAGAAGAACCGCGGATACCCATCTTGTTCTCCTTTGTTCCGAATGTGAATCCAGGAGTTCCCTTCTCAACGATGAATGCTGAGAACTTCTTCTGCTTTCTTCCTTTCTTGTCTTCTACGATATCTGTGTAAGCGATGATGATGTAAACATCAGCAACCTCACCGTTTGTGATAAAGCACTTAGAACCGTTAAGGATCCACTCCTTACCGTCTTCTGTAAGAACAGCCTTAGTCTGAACGCCCTGAGCGTCTGTACCTGCCATGGGCTCTGTAAGACCGAAAGCACCAAGCTTCTCACCCTTTGCAAGGGGAACAAGGTACTTCTGCTTCTGCTCTTCTGTACCATAAGTCATGATAGGATCACAGCAAAGTGATGTGTGAGCTGAAACGATAACTGCGGTTGTTCCGCATACCTTAGCAAGCTCCTCTACACACATAGCGTATGTAAGAGGATCACATCCCTGTCCGCCGTACTCCTTGGGAATCGGAATACCCATGAAACCGTACTTCTGCATTTTCTTTACAGTCTCGATAGGGAATTCCTCTGTCTCATCAACGTCTATTGCATGTGGCTTAACTTCTTTTTCTGCGAATTCTTTGAAAAGAGCTCTCGCCATTTCATGTTGCTGATCAAGCTGAAAATCCATTATTATTTCCTCCAATTTTTATATATAAATGTTTTTATTTATCTGTTGGTGTTTTATTTCCGTCTGCGTAGTTGTAGAATCCGATTCCGGTCTTAACGCCGAGCTTCTTACCGCGAACCATCTTACGAAGAAGAGGGCAAGCACGATACTTGGAATCACCTGTCTCTGCATAGAGAACGTCCATGATAGCAAGAACGATATCAAGTCCGATGTAATCGCCGAGCTCAAGGGGGCCCATAGGATGGTTACATCCAAGCTTCATAGCTGTGTCGATACCCTGGATATCTGCAACACCTTCTGAATATACGAAGATACCTTCGTTGATCATAGGAACAAGAATTCTGTTAACAACGAAACCTGCTGCCTCGTTAACCTGTACAGGAGTCTTGCCAAGGTCTACTGAGATCTTGTTGATCTTCTCAACCATGTCATCGGGAGTGTTGGCACCCTGAATAACCTCAATAAGCTTCATAACAGGAGCGGGATTGAAGAAGTGCATTCCGATAATGGGCTTTGAAAGTCCTGAACCGATCTCTGTGATTGAAAGTGATGATGTGTTTGATGCGAAAATGCAATCAGGGTTCTTAACGATGTTATCCTGAAGCTCCTTGAAAAGGTTCTTCTTAATATCCATAACCTCAAGAGCTGCCTCTACAACAAGATCTGCATCAGCACAGATGTCGTTAAGACCTGTCTGAATCTTACCTGTGATCTTATCAGCTTCTTCCTGAGTCTTCTTTCCCTTAGCAACCTGCTTATCAAGACCCTTCTTGATCTTAGCAAATCCACCTTCTGCAAACTCAGTCTTGATGTCGCAAAGATAAACCTTCTCTACGCTATCAGCCTGAGCAAATGTCTGAGCAATTCCTGAGCCCATTGTACCTGCGCCAATAACAGCTACCTTCATTTTAAAATCCTCCTTAAATTATCATTGTCTATGTTAATGTGATTGTTTCGCGTATTTATGCGTTCTTGAAGTCTACGACCTTAACCTTCTTGGGATCATCTTTCTTTCTGAGGAAGTTAGCCATTCCTTCTTTCTGATCCTCTGTCTCGAAGCAAGAACCAAAGAGCTTCTCCTCGATAACAAGTGCTGCATCGATATCTGTCTGAAGACCGTCGTTGATAGCCTTCTTGCAAGCACGTACAGCAATAGGTGCGTTTGCAGCAATCTGTGATGCCATCTTCTCAGCAGCTGCAAGGAGCTCTTCCTGAGGATATACAGCATTTACAAGACCGATTCTGTAAGCCTCATCTGCCTTGATGTTGCGTGCTGTGTAGATAAGCTGCTTAGCCATTCCCGCGCCGATAAGACGTGCAAGTCTCTGTGTTCCGCCAAATCCGGGTGTGATTCCGAGACCAACCTCAGGCTGACCGAACATAGCATTCTCTGAGCAGATACGAATATCGCAGCTCATTGAGATCTCGCATCCGCCGCCAAGTGCGAATCCGTTAACTGCAGCAATAACAGGGAGAGGGAACTCCTCAATCTTACGGAATACATCGTTACCCTTCTTACCGAAAGCTTCGCCCTCAGCCTTAGTAAGTGTGCTCATCTCTCCGATGTCTGCACCTGCAACGAATGACTTGTCTCCTGCACCTGTAAGAACAACGGCTCTTACAACATTAACGTCAATGCTGTCAAAAGCAGCGCCAAGATCATCAAGAACCTGTGAGTTAAGCGCGTTGAGCGCTTCAGGACGATTGATGGTTATAACAGCGATCTTGTCTTTAACTTCGCAATTTACAAAACTCATGTTTTCTTCTCCTTTTTATTTTGAGCGCACAATAGTCTGCCCTGAAAACACGGCAGACTATCGCGTCATTGATTTATAGGATTATTCGTACTTCTCAACGATTGTAGCGCATCCCATTCCGCCACCGATGCAAAGAGTAGCAAGACCCTTCTTAGCATCTGCTCTTCTGCCCATCTCGTGAAGAAGAGTAACAAGAATACGGCATCCTGATGCTCCAACGGGATGTCCGAGTGCGATAGCGCCACCGTTAACATTAACCTTGTTCATATCAAAGCCAAGATCCTTAGCTACAGCAACAGACTGTGCTGCGAAAGCCTCGTTAGCCTCGATAAGATCGATATTGTCAAGTGAAAGACCTGTCTTCTTAAGAACTTTGTTTGTAGCTGCAACAGGGCCGATACCCATAACCTCAGGCTCAACACCTGCAAGTGCTCCGCCTACCCATGTAGCCATAGGCTTGATTCCGAGCTCTTTAGCCTTCTCTTCGCTCATAACAACGATAGCAGCTGCACCGTCGTTGATACCTGAAGCGTTACCTGCTGTTACAAGTCCACCTTCTTTTCCTGAGCAGCATTTAAGCTTTGAAAGAGACTCAGCTGTTGTGCCGGCACGAGGGCCCTCATCAACCTTGAAGTCTACGATTTCTTTTTTAACCTTTACGGGAACGGGAACGATCTCATCGTTGAACTTGCCGTCTGCCATAGCCTTCTCGCACTTCTGCTGAGAATTAGCTGAGAATGCGTCAAGCTCTTCTCTTGTGAGGTTCCATCTGTCGCAGATATTCTCTGCTGTGATCATCATGTGATAGTGATTGAATGCATCTGTAAGAGCATCGTTTACCATTGTATCAACAACAGTTCCGTTGTTCATACGATATCCGAAACGTGCGTTGGGAAGTGCGTAAGGAGCCATTGACATGTTCTCCATACCGCCTGCTACTACTATATCAGCCTCGCCTGCCTTGATAAGGTCGGCTGCCATGTTAACACAGTTAAGGCCTGAGCCGCATACTACATTGAGTGTAACTGCAGGAGTCTCAATTGGAAGACCTGCCTTGATTGAAGCCTGTCTTGCAACGTTCTGTCCGAGACCTGCCTGGATAACGCATCCCATAAGTACTTCATCAACCTGCTCAGGTTTAACACCTGCACGATTAAGTGCCTCCTTGATAACGATTGAACCAAGTTCAGCTGCAGGAGTGCCACTGAGTGCTCCGCCCATTTTGCCGATGGCGGTTCTGCATGCGCCTGCTAATACTACCTTCTGTGCCATAACGTAATACCTCCGTTTGTGGGCTTTTCTCGCCCTTTTTAATTTGTATTTTCTTATTAATTTTTCATTTTTGATCTGATTGACAAATTTTTATCAGAACAGGTTTATTTTAGCATACCACCCATTCAAATGCAAGGAAAAGAACGGGCTTCTTCCACTACACATCATGTTGTGCGGATTATCAATACTGTACTAAATCTTCCTCTAAATACTCTATAATATACGCTCCTCTTTCTTTCAAAAAATCATCCAGCTTCATAAGATCTTTTTCATAATCCGCTTCGCTGTAATTCGGATTTTCAAATCTTCTGTACGTTTCAATGTTCTGCTTTCTATAAATATGATCATATTCCATAAGCAGCTCGTGCAGATTCTTATAGGAAAGTTCATTCTCCAAAAGTATGCTCATCCTATCTCTGAATCTGTCTTTGAATCCCTCACTTTCATACATACAGCCCGGGAGAAACATCTCCTCGCCCTTATCTCTGTAATATGAAATAGTATTAAAAGAAGGATCTCCGCAAGTAACATCAAGATCATAAGCCGCCCAATTCCACGCGCCGTCCTTGTCCTTATATAAAATCTGGTTGTGATCGGGATCTATGTCCTCATCATCAAAAAACAAAAGCGCGCAAAAGTAATCGATCATATTGTCAACGTTGACGGAAGATTCCACAAGCTCTGCCTGTTTATCATCAGAAAGATCAAAGTACGCAAGACTGTCTATGGATTTCCTATAATCACCCTTCGCAAGCCTATCGCCAAACTCTGCCTCACCGTTCTTTATCACACACAAGTCTTCGGGATCAATACCATAATTGTACTCAAAATATTTCTCATCATATTGCTCACGAAGAGTGTATACGCCCCAGTACTCGCCGTTTAAAAACAGTGCGCAAGGACGGGATGCACTGTTCGCGATACCCATATTATCAAGAACGGAATGCAAAAAGGCCTCCTGGAATAATATTCTTCCATCACCTCTTCGAAGCCTTAGCTTCTTTTCCCCTTCGTTAAATCCGCAGGTAAAAAAACCTTCGTCTGAATAGATATCTCTCGCGTAGAGATTTAATGATTTTTGAAATACAAATCTTGTAGATTCTCCGGCAATCCTGACTCCGATATCTTTTTTATCAGTGATATCACGATTTTCATCAAAAGCCGTCATGGTCGCCCGGCGCTCCCACTCCCTTCCGGTGTTTGATGAATTGGTATATTCAAAACGATTTACTTCTTCACCGTTCTCATCAATAAAACTTGCAGGTACCACTTCATCGGGCAAATTTTCGAAGCCACCCCTTTTCTTGTATTCTTCATACTTTCTTCCAAGCGTATATATACCTTTCTCGTAATCAAAAAGGCTTGCCGGATCAAATACAAGAGACATTATCTCAACGCCATCGTACTGTGGTTTTTCATCAAATCCTACAAAATAAACATGGCTCACGACTTTGCTCTTTTTACCCGTGAACTTGTTCACCGCTATAGCCTTGATAATATTCGCTTTATCTATCTTGTAATCCGGTGCCCTATAAGTCGGATACATTTTCACGTTGGCATACATATTATCATTGGTGCTTGCGTCGTATAACTTTATCGGTGCCTTGTACTTTTTGGAATTCTCGGTTGGTTCGCTACCGTCATCGGTATAATAAACAGTATCAAAAAAACCGGCGGATAATTTAAGCTGCGTTCCTTCATTATAAAAGCCATCTTCTATAGAAAATTCAGGTTCTTTGATAAGCTCCGTCTCAGCAAATTTGGCACCCTCATTTGTCTGCCCGGGTGTTCCCTCAAAAGTATCAAAATCTCCCGTTCCGTCTTTTTTCCTGGAAAAAGACACATCATATGGAAGAAGCGGAACAGCAACAGCATCAACAACGCGTCCGCCATCGGTGCTAAGATAAACGGTTTCGCCATGTTTATCTATATTAAAAGGAGCCGTTTCCCCCGAAAGGCAGATAACACGGTACTCTCCGGGTGCAATCGGAGTCTCTATTTTTATCTTCTTTAGATTTTTCTTGGAATCGGACAGATAGTAGTCCTTGTCAATCTCTTCGTCTGAGAGATTATAGATTTCTATGTAATCGGAATAATTACCGAATTCATCTGCAGCCACAGAAAAATTGTACCCACAAACTTCGTTTATACAGATCGCAGGCTCATCATCTTTTTGTTCACAATAAAAAAGGGTTGCTGCGCCGGTTGTCAGCAACCCAATCAGTAAGCCTATCCTTCTGTATTTGTTTGAAAAAAACTTAAGTATCATAATTCAGGTTCGATCAATCCGTAAGTGTTGCCCTTTCTCTTATAAACTACATTAACCTGATCGGTCTCTGCATTAACAAATACAAAGAAGTTATGTCCCAAGAGTTCCATCTGAACACATGCATCCTCTGCATACATGGGTTTGGGATCAAACTTTTTCATTCTCTCGATGCGAATAGCCTCTTCATCCATGTATTCGCTCTCGATATATTCTTTCTTAAAATTGCTGGCCTCGGCCTGCTGTTTGTCTACGAGTTTGCTCTTATACTTTTTGAGCTGTCTCTCTATAATTTCCTCTACTAAGTCAATAGATACGTACATATCATTGCTCACCTGCTCGGCACGAATGATCTTGCCCTTAACAGGAATGGTAACCTCGATCTTATGTCTCTCCTTATCGACATTTAATGTGACGTTGGCAATAGTATCGGGTGTGAAGTATTTCTCGAGCTTTCCAATCTTCTCTTCGACTGCTGCCTTCAATCCGGGTGTTACATTGATGTTCTTTCCAATGATAGTAAATTTCATGCAATCATCCCCTTTACTGCGGCTAAGAACGCCGTTTTTTGTATATATACAGTATATCATCTTCTGATCTCGAAGTGCAATTTATAAGAGCGATTTGAGGCAGATTCTTTTGCATAAATAGGGCTTTTTGTAAAAAGTGCACAAAAAACACCAGGTGTTTTGCATTGCATAAAATTTACTTTCAAATTCCACATTTTGTGGATAAAGTGGATAACTTCGTGTATAAGTTCATTTTTAGCCATTTTTTTCCAAAAAAATGTGGATAACTTCCCCTGAAAAAATATCAAAAATATTCGCAAAGCCTGTTGACATTTGGCTTTATGTGCATAATAGAGAAAATGTGAATTAAAAGATTTTAGGGCTTGAAAAAACACCGAATTCGGAATCCCGAATTCGGTGTCTTGAATTATCCATATAAACTTTGTCCGGTCTATCAGCTTAGAAAATTCTTCTGACAGCAAGTACAGAACGATAACCTGCATCAGATATCTTAATACCTGTCTTAGCTGTTGAAGCGTGTACGATCTGACCATTACCGATATAGATACCAACGTGACCTGAGTAACATACGATATCACCGGGCTGTGCATTAGCAAGACCGTCAACGGCTGATCCAACGTTTCTGTCAGCACCTGAGCTGTGAGGTAAGCTAACACCAAAGTTAGCATATACACTCATAACAAATCCTGAGCAATCGGTTCCGTTTGTAAGCGATGATCCACCGTATACATAAGGATTGCCGACAAACTGCTGAGCATATTGAGCAACCGCAGAACCGATAGAACTGCTCTCGGTTGTATATGAAGCAGCTGAATTGTATGACTTACCTGAATTGCCGCCATCAGCCTTATCCTTTGAAGTATTAGCCTTAGCCGCTTTATTGGCTGCTTCTCTTTCTGCCTTCTCTTTAGCAAGACGAGCTTCCTCTTCTGCCTTGGATTCGGCTTTTACAAAGTCTGTCCAAAGGTCTACATAATCAAGAGATACGTATCCTTCACCTTCCTCGACGTTAACTCTAACCCATCCGTCAAGCTCTTCATCAACAACAAGCTCATCACCTTTGGGAATAAGCTCGATTACTTTATCATCGGTACTCGGGCCGCTTCTAACATGAAGGGTGGTTGTTGTAACGGTCGCCATTCTGGTACCGACCTTCTTGGCAAGCTCTACAGCTTCATCACCGGTTACACAGAACTCTGCCTTTACATATCCTTCTACCTTACCGGATTTAATCTTGTACCAACCGTTTTCTTCTTCTATAAAAGTACCAACGGACTTGTCGTACAATTTACCGACTATCTCACCGTCTTCGCTTGCGCTGTCTCTAACATTTACGTAATGATCAACCTGCGCGATAACAAGAGTCTTGAAAAGTTCTACCTCTTCCTCTTCTTCAGTTTTTTCTTTTTCAGTTTGCTTATCAATGACTGCGCCTGTAGCTGACTGAATATCCCTAAGGATGCTGTCGGTGATTGTAGATGCGGATGGAGTTTCGTCGGTAACTGCTTCTGAAGATTCGATATCTTCAACGACCGACTTGCTCACTCCGGAAATAGAAGTCTCAGTCTTAGAATCATTGGTATCCTCTTCCATAGACTGCTGAAGATTGGAAAGAGATACCTGATTGCTTCCGAGGGCATAAGAAATACCCGCCTGTGGAAGCACGCTGGTAACTTTACCCGAAGAAGCGAATGAATATTCATTTATAGTTACAAATGTTATGGTAGATACAAGGCAAAAAGCCGCGATCTTCATAGCTTGTTTCTTCAATATAATCCTCCAAATAGTTGTTACAAATTTGTTGCACCCTTTCAGAATACGTCATTTTAGTCATTTTGTCAACTTTTGGCCTTTCCAACGAGAAAATCTTGTACACTTGTGACAGTATTTGCACCGTCCGCAACCGCTGTAATTATCTGGCGTAGCCTCTTTTTTCGAAGGTCTCCCGCAGCGAAAATTCCGGGCACATTTGTAGCTCCATCTTCTCCCGCGATCACATACCCGTTTTCATCACATTTTACCAAGTCGGCAAATACGTCTGTAGAAGGATGAATGCCTACTGCAACGAATATCCCGTCTACCGGAAGCTCTTTTTCTTCTTTATTATTTACGTTCTCGATCAAAAGGCTATTGACTTTATCTTTTCCTTTTATCTCTTTTACAACATTGTCCCAGATAACCTCGATGTTCTTGATCCCAAAAAGCTCATCCTGAAGTATCTTGGCTGCTCTGAGCTCATCTCTTCTGTGAATAAGATATACTTTCTCGGCAAATCTGGATAAGAAGATGGCATCCTCTACAGCAACATCTCCGCCGCCGTTTACCGCCGTTACTTTTCCTCTGTAGAAAGCGCCGTCACAGGTAGCACAGTAAGAAACTCCCTTTCCTATGTATTCTTCTTCGCCGGGAACTCCGAGCTTGGAATGATTGGCTCCTGCCGCCAGTATCACTGTATGTGTCTCGTATTCCCCGGAATCAGTCTCTATCTTGTATACCGGAGCTTTGGTATCGGAGCCTTCACTGATACATTTGATGCCGGTAACCGTTCCGTCTGCAAATTCTGCACCAAGCTTATCTGCGTGTTCTCTGAATTTCATGGCAAGATCAAAGCCGTTGACCCCCGGGATTCCAAGATAATTGTCAACCTCATAGGTATCGATTATCTGGCCTCCGCTCACGGGATTTTTCTCTATTATAAGCATGTTAAGTCCGGCTCTCTTGGCATAAACAGCTGCAGATAATCCCGCAGGACCGGATCCGATTATTATAAGATCGTACATAATGACCTCCTTTTAAAACCAAACAACAAACAATGCACATAAAATATATTAGATTGTGTGCAATCTAATTGTATCACCATTTTCTATTTTGTAAAGGTCTTTCAGTACATGAGTTCTTTAAATAAGGTCAAACTTCTTAAGAGCGTTCCAGATTCCGTCTTCTTCCAGATATGTCGTGACAAAATCGGCCACTTTTTTTACTTCATCCGCGGAGCGTCCCATCGCAACGCTCTTGCCGGCCACTTCAAGCATATCCATATCATTTACGCTATCACCGAAAGCAATGGTATTACTGATATCCTCAGATAAAAGTTCGCAGACCTTCTCGATTCCCGTTCCTTTATTAAATCCCTTCGGTACCATCTCAACGATCGCCTCGTTATGAATAATGAAATCATACAGATCGGAAAGCTCCGAAAAACAGCTCTTTGTATCACATCCGACGGTTGCACATGAAAGCTTGTTCATCTCCCATTTGCCCCAATTATCGTTGATGCCTCTCAATCTGTCGCCCATCTCGGCCATTACTTTCTCGCCGTACATATCACCTTCAAAATTGCTTCTTTCAAGGTAAAGATATCTCGGGCCTTCGAGTATCGATTTGAAATTATAGCGATTCACTGTCTCGACAGTTCTGATCGCATCCTCGCTGCTTATAAGTCTGTTGAAAATAATCTCGCCGTCGTTTTCTATCATACAGCCGCAGGCTGATACGATTCCGTCAAAGCCAAGTCCGAGCAGTTCTTTATTACTGATAAAAGATCTTGCTCTTCCGGAGTTCAAAAAACACTTGTGGCCGTTTTCTTTAGCCCTTTTTATTCCTTCCTTGGTAGTGTCGGGGATCCAGTTCTTGTAATCCCACAGTGTTCCGTCAATGTCAAAAAATAAAACCATTAAAATTCTCCAATCAAATCCATCCGCCGTCTAGCGTAATAATCTGTCCCGTCATATATGCGGGTGCATCGGCTATCATAAGTGCAAGATCCGCCACTTCCTGCACCTCCCCCATTCTTCCCATCGGGATTTCTTCTTCAAGCTCCTTTATATCATCTTCCGATAAATGCTTTCTGTTCATATCCGTATCGATCACGCCGCAAGCTATCGCATTGACCTGTATTCCGCTTGGAGCCAGCTCTTTTGCCAGCGCTTTGGTAAAAGAATTAACGCCGCCCTTGGATGCAGAGTATGCAACTTCACATGAAGCTCCGACTTCACCCCACACTGAGGATATGTTTATTATCTTACCACTTTGCTTTTTTACCATCATCGGAATCGCAAACTTGGAAGTATTATATAGAGAATCAAGGTTGGTAGACAATAGTCTTCTCCAATCCTCTTTTTCCATATCTGTTAAAAGACCCAGAAAAGCCACTCCCGCGTTATTTACAACAATATCAATATCGTCTATTCCTCCAAAAAGCTCTTTTACCGAATCATAGTCACCCGCATCGCATGCAAAAGCGCGGCACGTTATGTCATACTTATCGGAAAGCTCTTTTGCATACAGCCTAAGCTCATCTACACTGTTTATACATGTCAGAATAAGCTCATCTCCTGCTTTTGCAAAGCTCTCGGCGATTGCTCTTCCGATTCCTCTTGATGCTCCTGTGATCAATACTTTTCTGTTCATCATTTCACCTTTTTAATAAAAAAGAAATACCGCCTTACATGATACTGTAAGGCGGTTCGTAAATCAAATTTTTTCAGCACTTAGATAATGCGTCTATGACGGTCTCTTCAACAAAGGGCTTCGCCACAAATTCAACCGCCCCAAACTTAACCGCCTCCATCATCTTTTCTTTCTGTCCCGCAGCCGTTATCATAACAACCTTGGCATCGGGATTGTTCTTTCTAATGAGTTTAAGTGATTCTATTCCGTCAACCCCCGGCATCGTTATATCCATCGTCACAATATCGGGATTAAGCTTGACGTACTCATCAAACCCTTCCTGTCCGTCCACGGCTTCTCCGACAACATTGAAGCCCGCTCTTTCCAGGATATCTCTGAGTATTCTTCTTGAAGTTCTTGAATCATCTACTATCAATACACTTTTCATCTACTCACCCTCCGGCATAGCCGTTTTACTTAACTTCAATGTCTTTGGATACAGCAATAAAGTATTTTACTTCGCCTCCGCATATGTAGATAGGCATAACCATGAATTCCTCACAGGTTGCCTCGGGAAAAGATACATAGAAATTCGGAGGTTCAAGTTCAATACGAGTATCATACCTGCTCTGCTCCGTAGCATACAGACCGTTTATACAGTTTATAAGCTCGCAGATGGCATCAAGAGCATCCTCTTTAGTTTCAATGAATTCTTCTTTTGTATATGCAATCGCCATCCTCTGTACGTCTTCGTACTTACCGGAAATGGCAACAACTGCCTTCTGATCTCCATGGAACTTTTGAAGGCCCAGCACCTCTTCTTTTATAGCAGAAGCCTTATAAGCTTTCCCGACAAAAATATGATTGTCCACAAGCCTGTACATATTCTTTATTCCCATAGAGAACATCGATCTGTACACGGGATCGTCGGTTCCAAGAAAAATAGGCACTATCTTTTCGACTTCACCGCTCTTTAATGCAGCCATATCGGTCTCGGTAAAACCGTTATATATCTGATAGTCCTCTTCTACCTCTCTGAGTTTTTCCATGGAAAGATATCCAAGATCCACGATTGCCTGTATGAAAGCCAAATATGAATTGCCCTGAAGTTCCAAGAGTCGGCTGACCTGAGCTTCTGTCAGATAACCGCGTTCTACGGCTATATCACCAAAGCGCTTGTCCATAGATGCCTGCATGGCATTTACCTGCTCAGCCTGAGCAATGGACATAAGCTTCTCGGACACCGCTATGACTCCAAGCTTGGCCCTGTTGGATTCCTGCAAGCGATACGCTTCCGCAATCTGATTTTTATCAAGTAAGCCTTGTTCTAACAAATATACGCCAATTAAACGATCAAACATGTTGTCGCTCCTATCAGAATTTAGTGTTCTGTCTTATGAACTTTTATCCCATAGGAAGTCCTATGAAATAAAAAACGGACAATAGCCTACAATAATATTGTAGACTAAAATCCGTTTATAAACAAGCTATCAATAATTAACTATTATTCTAAGATCCAACCAATATTTCTAACTTCAATTGACTCCATTTTTCCGTCATCGCTTACATGGATATCAATTCTGTTTCTATCGTTCTGATCGAGCGGAATTGTATAGCGTCCGTAGCTCTTATCATATTCGTAATTTGTAATTCCCTTTGATGAAAGTAATGCTTCCAGATCATCCTTAGTTGATGTTCCTTTTATTCCACCGGGTAATTCAATTTCAAGCTTATGGTAGCTTGAAGGATAATATGTAATCGAAGTTACGATCGTGTACTTCATATAGCATGCGCTTGTAGTGAAATTATATGCTGTTACATACAGACGCTCGTCTCCCTTTGCAAGAGTAACTGCATATCCGGAGTCGGCTCCTACCGTATCAGTCTCATCACCGCCAAAACTCCATCCGTCTTCCATAAGTACCTTAAGCGGAACAGGCACATTATATACTTTACCGCTTATCGAAATATTTCCGGATAAAAGATCGTCCCCAAGAGAAGAGGGCGCCTTGTACTTGCTAAGGTACTCAGGCTCATCACCGCTTACCTGTTCTTCTCCCATATCTGAGGGCTTTTCCTGATTGGTTAAAGAAACACGTGAAAGCTTATCGTTCTCTTTTTCAAAATTATATGTAGTTTCTACTCTGGTCATGAGATCGGTATCATTGGCTACTTCATATGTAATACTATATGAAGTACTTCCGTCATAGTCTCTGTCAGCATCACCAAAGATAGCTACAACATCTTCCTTAGTAGACTCATTGAGCTTTAAATCACCACCATGGAATGAAAGATCCATATTGGTCTTATCCACGATAAAATTATAGAAAGTAATCTCAGTAATATAACCTTCGCCCAGTTCCTTGGCATCAATTGAGAAATTGGTTACATGTACATCGATCTGTTGCGGTTTCTCATCGGGGGTAAGCAAATAGACAATCTCATAATCTCCGGAACCGAGTAATATCTTGGAATCACTGTCCTTGTTGAACTGCCAACCATCGTCTATAAGTTCCTGAACCCTTACGGGAAGAGAATATGTCTTTCCATATGCGCTAAAAGAAGAAATGGCGTTGGGATCAGCCTCTGCGTGAGGTACTGAAGCCTGCTCTTCTTTTTCCTCTTCTTTTTCCTCTTCTTTCTCTTCAACCGCTTCAGTTGCTTCTGTCGTAGCCTCATCAGTTGATTCGTCATCCTCTTGAGAAAAAACAGGTGTCGGAACCGTAGCTTCTTCCGACGCTGCGATTGCAGCGTTGTCATCCTTTTTGCCTCTGTTCATGACAATAACAACGTTGAAAACTATAAGAAGAATTACAAACGCCGCTACAATGCCACCAATAATAAACAGCTTCTTCTTGTCATTTCCCTGTGGAGGAACATTGTTTCCGCCAAAAGGCTGCGCCCCGTTACCAAACTGAGGCTGACCGAAGCCGCCCTGCTGCTGAAAATTACCCTGCTGAGCAAAAGAGCCTTGTTGCTGCTGAAACTGCTGGCCAAACTGTCCCTGCGCCTGATTCTGCTGCGCGCCGGGAAATCCCTGCTGAGCCTGTCCCTGCTGTGCTCCGAAATTTTGCGGTGCACCGTTAAAGCTCTGCTGATTCTGCCACTGCGGCTGATTTGCCTGATTAACATTTCCTGCTTGCTGATTTACAGGCTGATTCACCTGATTGATATTCCCCACCTGTTGATTTACAGGTTGATTTGACGGATTAACATTTTCCGTCGGCTGATCGATCGGCTCCCCGGTCATTGGATCAAACCTTCTTTCACTCATTTCACACTTCTCCTCTCAACAAAAAATCCAAAATACTTAATAAAATATTTCCCTTTATTTGCACAATTATATAATGTTTTTAGTGAAATGAAAAGTGTTTTTTACACAGCAGGTTACATTTTTAATATTTTTGTTAAATAGCTTCCATCCTCTCCTTTGGAATAACGATTCCCTGACCGTCCGGATTGATCCTTATACCGTCCTTATCCTTTGCAAATTTGATAACATCGGCATACTTAAATACAGCCGCATTCCATCCGCTTCCGTTAAGCTTCTTGGAAAACTCGAGCCCGTCGGTAAATATCGGAAGATACTCTTTTCCCTCTTTTGTCTTTATCACAGGGAATTTGAATTTAGTGTCCTTTCCGGGCTTCATTCTGCCGTCTTCAAGTACTTCAACATCTCCCTCATGCTGCATGGGCACAATAAAATTGCCCTTCTTGATACAAGCGACCATCCTCGCTTCCTTTGCCTTAAGAACCTCAGACTTCTGCTCATAGTTAACCGGCCATGAAAGCTCGGTAATAAAATCCAGCATAGTGAAATTAAGCGCAGGATTGACTGGTTCGTTACCTGTATTGCCCTTCCAGTCTCCTACCGCCATAACAATCTCATTTCTCTTAAACTTGGCCTTATAGGCACCGTTATCGATTATCAGATTCTCAATTCCTATGTAATAGAGATAGTCAAAAAAGCCTTTTCCCAACGATGCATCGCTTATATTCTTAACCTCATTTACGACAATCTTTCTGAACTGCTTCATATAGAGTGCAGCAGCCTTACTTGCAAGGTCTTTTTCAAAATAGACATTGACAAAGCCGCCGTCTATGAATGGATATCTTGTCCCCGCATCATAGAGAACAAACAGCGTTTCGGCATTTCTTATCCTATTAAGTACTTCGTTATAAACTTTTCTGTGATTTTTCTCATATTCGGGAAGCGGTGACTCTTTATGATATGCTTCGAGAGTTGTCAAAAGAAATAAAAGTTCCTGCGAAGTCAGCTCTTTTATCACATTAGTATCTATATCTTCCTCATAAATAAGCACGCCGATCTCATTCTTGCGCTCTAAAGTCACAGTATCTTCCAAAAACTCGCATTCGGCGTCCTTTATGTTTATTTTGTTTATTCTGGAAACCACGGGCCACCTGAGATTCTCATGTGCCTTCTTTACTTCTTCAATTGCTTTTTCCTTTTCTGCTGCCTTCTCTTTTTCGAAAGCCTCCTCTACGTCTTTTCCGTTGTCTTTGGAAAAAAGATTAAAAATTCCCATTTGCAAAACCTCTTTCATATTATTTCTTATGCTTTACAAAAGCATCAATTCTTATATTCGTAAAATACCTTAGCTGCCTTTACCAAATATTCAGGATCCAAGCTTCCCGCAGATTCATACGGCGAATGCATGGCAAGCTGTGCAAGCCCTATATCCACTGTATCTACAGATACCTGTGCGGTTGAGATATTTCCAAGCGTTGAACCGCCCGCGATATCGGAGCGATTGGTGAAAGTCTGGAACGGCACCTGCGCCTTTTCGCAAATAAGCTTAAAGAACGCCGCGGAAACAGCATCTGTTGTGTACTTCTGATTGGCATTGTACTTAATGACAATACCTTTGTTCATAACCGGTCTGTTTACAGGGTCCGCCTTATCGGCATGGTTTGGATGAACCGCATGCGCATTGTCCGCGGATATCATAAAGCTGTTTGCGACCGCAGTGTAGTACTGCTGATTGTTTCTACCAAGAGCTTCATTTATGCGGATAAGCGTATCCTTAAGGAATGTGGAATCCGCGCCCTGCTTTGTTCCGCTTCCGACTTCTTCGTTGTCGAATACGCAGTGCATCGCAACATTATCGGAATCCCCGGAATTAAGAAATCCCTCAAATGTGGTATATACGCACTCCTGATCGTCGAGCCTTGAACTTGAGAGATACTCCTCATTGGCGCCCCAGAATGTGGGTTTTACCCTGTTATACAAAAAGAGATCGTGTCCCAATATTTCATCTTTTTCCACTCCTGCGGCTTTGGCGATCACATCAAAAAACTTATCCTTGGCTTCGGAATCACCAAATACCGGGATCATATCAACCTGCGGATTGTATTTGTATCCGTCATTGGCCTCTCTGTTCATATGGATTGCAAGTGAAGGTATCATAAGAAGATCCCTGTCCACATTTACAAGCTTGGTTTTATAGCCCTTTTTCTTTGATTTAACCATGAGCCTTCCCGCCACGGAAAGGGGTCTGTCAAACCACTGCGCACAGAGCATACCGCCGTACTTCTCCGTATTGAGCTTAACGTAAGCTCCGCTGCCCTCCATTTCGGGATTCTCTTTTATCTTAAATGAAGGAGAATCGCTGTGACTTGCGATCATGTAAAAGCCCTTGAAGTCTTTTTTGGGAATCTTAAAAGAAATAACGGAAGAATCATTACGGGTAACAAAGTACTTTCCCGCCTTGAGCTTCCACTCTTCGCTCTCCTTAAGCTCCGTAAAGCCCTCTTTTACAAGCTTCTCCTTTAGATTCTCAACCACATGAAAACAGGTTGGGCTCTTATCTATGAAATTCAACATATCTTTTGCAATCTTTTTACTCATATAGCACCTCCGGTGATTACTTAAATTATAGCACGCCTTTTTTAGATGGCACGATTTGTTTGACAAATGCATTTTTCTTACGTAGTATTGCTTTATATCGAATTTTATAATTCATGTTTTTTATGAGGAGATTCTGAATTGAAAACCATAGCAATAATTCTATTTATACTGATGTATATTCTTATGATCACTTTGCCGAAGAGACGTGCGATAGTCGCTCTTTCGACCGCAGTAGTCTTCGTGATATTGGGGATCCTTCCAATAAATAAAGTGTTCGGTGCTATAGACTGGAACATTCTAATGATGATCTTTGGCACGATGGTCATCGTCGATTACTTCATAGAATCCAAGATGCCAAACTTAATAGCGGATAAGCTTTTAAAACTCGCCCCCAACGTTATGTGGGTTACGATTTTTATGTCGCTGTTTTCCGGAATCATCTCGGCATTTATAGACAACGTTGCAACGCTTCTAATGGTTGCTCCCGTAGGACTTGCGATCTGCAAAAAGCTCAAGATATCACCGGTACCCATGATAATCTGTATTGCGGTTTCATCCAATCTTCAGGGTGCTGCGACTCTTGTAGGTGATACAACTTCCATCATGCTGGCAGGCGCCGCACACATGGACTTCAACGACTTCTTCTGGATGAACGGTCACCCCGGAATCTTCTTTGCCGTTGAACTCGGTGCTCTCGCAACCGTTCCTATTATGATGTATCTCTTCAGAAAAGATAAAGAACCTGTACATTCAAACGAAAACACAGTAGTAACAGATTATGTTCCCACGATAACGATGCTCGGTCACGTAGTATTTCTCGTTATTGCTTCTTTCTTCCAGAACAAGCCCGAGATTACAAACGGTGTGATCTGTATGGTATGCGGTATCATCAATATCATTTGGGAGATACAGATTTCAAAAGGAACAGACAGCATGTGGCATTCACTTAAAGCTATCGACTATGACACTATGCTCCTTCTTGCAGGACTCTTCTGTGTAATAGCGGGAGTAGCAAACGTGGGTATCATAGATGATCTTGCGAACATGATTGCAACAGCGGGAAAAGGAAATGTCTTCCTTCTCTATACGGTAATTGTATTTGGTTCCGTTGCCGTATCTGCATTTATTGATAATATACCGTATGTAGCAACGATGCTTCCGGTACTTTACAGTCTCTCTAAAGTTATGAACGCAGATCCGATTCTTTTATACTTCGGTCTTTTGATCGGAGCAACACTCGGCGGTAACTTAACTCCCATCGGAGCATCCGCCAATATCGCAGGTGTCGGAATGCTGAGAAAAGATGGGTACGAGGTAAGCTTTGGTGACTTCATGAGGATCGGAGTTCCGTTTACGCTTACGGCTGTTTTTGTCGGCTATCTGTTTATCTGGTTTGTATATGCATAAAATAAAGGCTTTCGCTTTGATCTTAATCATAAAGCGAAAGCCCTTTTTTAATCATTATCCGATACCAATACATTCATAGCATAGCCTGATAGCTTTATTTTTTACATCGTTAAACCCGTTATTATTTAAGCCAATAATTATAATAACGACTGCCAATGCAAATACTACAATCTGCAACATTCTTTTTTTACTGTTTATTTTTCTCACCCCAAAATGAATAGCATCTTCAGGGCAATGTTTTATACATTCACCGCATTGTATACATTCTCTGTCACAGACTCTTTTCACATCCATTTTGCAACTGCGAACGCAGGCGTTGCAGTGAGTGCATTTCTTCTCATCAACCTGTATTCCGAAAAAAGAGATCGGCTGAAAAAAAGAATATATCGCGCCAAGCGGACATATAAATCTGCAGAAGCCTCTATAAGCAAAAATACATAGCACCACTATCGAAACAAGCATGAAAATTTTCCAGCTAAATATAAAGCCAAGCATCGGTCTTAGTTTTTCCTGCATAATTGTAAGCGGAATTCCCGCTTCCAAAGTTCCGGCAGGGCAAATGTATTTACAAAATCCGGGTGCGGAATAAAACACCGGAATAAGTATCGCAAATATCAAAAGCAATGCGTATTTGATCCATGAAATACCTCTTGTGACATTACTCTTTTTTATCTTTGGTGTAGGAATCTTATCAAGAAGTTCCTGTATCAAACCAAAAGGACACAAAAAGCCGCATGTAAATCTTCCGAGAAATAATCCCATTAGTAAAATCGTACCAAGTAAATAATATGGAAATTTATACTTAGATGATATAAGCGCAGACTGCAAGCTTCCAAGTGGACATGAAGCAATCGCACCGGGACATGAATAACAGTTCAGTCCCGGCACGCACATTCCTTTACTGTTACCTTTCCAGATCTTGCCCTCTGCAAAGCCTTTAACATTAAAGTTATACAAGACCGCCGCCATAAGCTGTACATAGCGTCTTGAAAACTGCTTGAAATGCTCCTTACCTTTCATCGGTACCTCTTTTTATCTTTACTTCATGCACTCTTCAACTGCGCTCTTGTACTCTGCATACTGTGCATCCGCACCATCTGCTCCGAGATAAATCTTCTCAATAACTCCGTTTTTGATAACAAGAGTATAAGGAATACCCTCCGTAGGATAGAGCTGTCCTATTTTGCCTTCTACATCGTAAGCGATAGGGAATGTATATCCCTCGTCCTTAACAAGCTGATCAACGGTTGCCTTATCTTCCATGCAGTTTACGCATAGAATTGACAAGCCTTCGATATTATCTTTCTTAAGCTTCTCAAATGCAGGCATCTCTCCCATGCAAGGAGGGCACCATGAAGCAAAGAAATTAAGAAGGACTACTTCATTCTCATGTTCTGAAAGCTTAAATTCCGTACCGTCAACAAGCTCCGCGGTAAAGTCAGGAGCCTTGTCTCCCTGAGCAAGTTCCTTAAGCTCTCCCACATCTGCTACTTCTTCCTCGGAATCTGTTTCCGTGCTTTCCTCAACATCAACTTCAGTATCAACTGTTTCCTCGATACTTACTTCATCCTCCTGAGAATCCCCATTCTCAGCGGCTGCTCCGCACGCAGTCAAACTTGCAAAACTCAGACACATAGCTGTTACAACGCATAATTCCTTGATCTTTCTCATTTTTCTCTTTCCTTTCTTAAAAAAAATATTGTCATTACTCAAAAAATCTTATTTTAAGCTCCGGCATATCTTCTGCCGCTTCTTTGCATAATCTTTTTAATGCATCAAAGTATTTTCCGAGCTTCACGGCAGCAAATTTAGTATTGTAAAAAATTATATTCCAGCCATTTCCGCTTTCGGTAAGAACGTCGTTAAGCGCATCCAGGTTCTTTCCGTAATAATCGGGAAGCGGAAGTTCTTTTACCAGAATATCTTGTAGTTCTTCTTTGGTCATAACCTCAGACAGATCTATATAAAAAACACTTCCCATGCTTTTTCCTCCGTATTTCCCTAATACAATATGTGCGTCCGTTTATGGTTCATACAAAAGTTCAAAAGTAGTGTAATGATCGTCTGTATAGTAAATGTGGAAATCATCGGAGTAAACCAATCTCTTCTCTCCACGATTGTCAGCTTTCAGTGTATCGATATCACATTCGTGGTATTCGTGATCTTCGGGAAGTCTGCCCTCATAGTTTCCAAAGAAATCTCCTCCGATACATTTTCCGGGAGCAAACTTTTCAAGGCTTCCGCCATTCCATCCAAGCTGATTGGCCTGCTTTTTGGTGATGTAATTGGAAGGAAGCCTATGATACGTGTGAAGATATAACGCCACCTCCTGCTTGGATGTATATGTTCCGCCCTCGGGAATTTTGGCTTCCGGTTCGCCTCCGTCATTTTCGTCAGGGAAATCGTCCTCAAAAAAATCCTCATTAGGCTTACTATCATCCTTCTTGGAAGAATACTTGCCTAATCCGGAGCCGATAGTACTTTGGGTATCAGTCTTTGATGACGGGCTTCCCACCTTGGAACCACCACCTGCAGAGCTTGCCGAATATCCACCTGTAAACGACGATCCTGTCGAATTACCGGCCGGTTCCTTTCCGGCGCTTCCTAAATCCTGCATATCGGCACCTGCTGCGTCTCCGCCGGCACCTCCTATAGTACCGACACTTTGCACGTCGCCGCCACCGGAAGTATCTCCTCCGATCGAAGGTCCCGCACTAAGAGGACTGCCGCTTCCCATGCTTCCTGTCCCCGAGCCACCAAGCTCCGGGCCACCAGCTTCCCCAAGGTCGGCAGAACCACCGCCACTATCGGGCCCTGCAAAATCACCGCCGCCTGCTTCACCGAATTCGGCGCCGCCAAGGCTATCGCCTCCCATGTCGTCAGGTGCTCCTTCAAAAGAGCCTTCTCCTTCAACATAGCTGCTTCCTCCTCCGGTCTGCCCTTCTGTGTCTAACTGCGTTTTTCCACGTGAAGAGGCAAAAAAGATAAATAAAGCAACAAGTAGAATTGCCCCGATAAAATATTTAGTTATTCCGTTTTGTTTTTTCATATATGATTTCCCTTTTTCCTTTTATTAAGCGTTTTCGGTTACATGTTATATCTCCCCTAATGTATTATTTCGCTGTTATCATCAGATAAACATATTCTCCGCAAGCTCCTCTCTTGAAAGGAAAGGTGCAAGGTCTTCCAGCGGAGGACTTGTCAGTGTTCCGTCAGGAAGTCTCCTTGCGGAACTCTTTGGAGCCCATACCTGGTCTGTATCGGTGAACACTTCACAAAGCACCGGATCATCAGTCTTTAAAGCCTCATCCAGCTTTTCCGAAAGTTCATCTCCCGAATGAATTCCAACATAGCTATATCCAAACGCTCCCGCAATCTTCTCAAACGAAGGAAAAGCAAGATCGTTACTCTCAGGGCCTATTCCGCACTTTGAATAATCAGAGAAAAGATTATTCTGAGTTAATCTTATGGAATGATAACCCTCATTGTTTATAAGGAATATTTTAACAGGCAGCTTGTTGGTAACTATAGTCTGAAGCTCCTGCAGATTCATCATGATACTGCCGTCTCCTTCAAGACATATTGTCTCCTTCTTACCTGCGGATATACATAAACCTATTGCGGCGGGAAGTCCGTATCCCATACTTGCCACAGCGTTGTTAATAATAAATCTCGTTCCGGCTTTGATTGTCCAGCTCTGATGACCTGCAACGCAGCAAGCGCCGTTACTTACGGCCGTTAGGCTACCACTTGGAAGCTTATCTGAAAGAGCCTTTATAAATCCATATACATTTACAAGCTTATTGCCGGTGTGAAGCTGCTCATCAGAAACAACAGGATACTTCTCTCTCCACTTGATACACTGAGCTCTCCATTCATCATTGGCAAAAAGATATTCCGCTTTTGGGTCACTTAAACTGGCAAGCTTATCATATAGTCTTTCAAGGAATTCTTTTACATCTGCATGAATCTTAAAATCAACATGAAGTGTGTGTTTATCCATCTCGGAAGAATCAATATCAACCATGACTACTTTAGCTGCTCTTGCCCATGTATCCCATGTATAGCCGACCTGTCTTATTGATAGTCTGCTTCCGAGCACGAGAACAAGATCGGAATTCTGAATAGCAAAGTTTCCGGGTCTGTCTCCCATGTTACCTCCGCGTCCGCAGTAAAGCGGGTTGTCGGATTCAATTACATCAATCGAATTCCAATATGTGCAAACCGGAATTCCCAGCTTATCAATTACTTTTCTGAAAGCATCAAACCCGCCCGAAATGCGAATTCCACCGCCAGCGTAGATAACAGGTCTCTTGGCTTCTTTAAGCATTTCAAGAACTTTGTCTATATTCTCATCAAGCTTGGCCTCGCTTACTTTCTTTTCATCGATATCTTCGGAAGGATCATATCCTCTAAGCTGATCCGGGTTAATCTCTGCAGCCTGATAATTGACAGGTACGTCTATCCACACAGGACCTGGTCTTCCCGTATTCATAAGATGCCATGCTTTTTCGAGATGATATCTTATATCCGTAGGATCTTCCAGCATTACCGCATATTTACAGATATGCGAAGTCATAGTTGTAATATCATACTCCTGATCGCCTATAGCTCTCGGGGCATACTCGTTGCAGCCTGCCTGTGCCGCACATTCTCCGCCAAAGTTCTTTTTCCAATAACGTACTGTTGTGTCATAACGAACCTGACCGCTGACTACAAACATAGGCAGCGAATCAAGCCAACCGCCGATAACTCCGGTGATCGCATTTGTTCCACCGGGGCCTGAAGTTACGCAAAGCGCGGCAACTTTATTCTCATATCTGGAATAACCTTCCGCAGCGATCGCAGCACCCTGTTCATGATGAAAATGAGTGCACTTCATCCCTTCAGTATGTCCAAAAGAATTATTTAAATACATAGCGCCACCGCCTACTACCGTAAAGCAGTCGGTGACGCCCCTCTTTATCAAAAAATCAACAATATAATCTGAAACTCTCATAATTTACCACTTGATCCAAGGCGCTCTTCCGCCCTCTATCATCTCCGATAATTCATCCCTTTCTCTTGCTGTATCCATGCACTTCCAAAAACCGTCGTACTTGTACGCCGCCATTTCTCCGTCCTTTACAAGATTATGCATAGGCTCTTTTTCAAAGAAGGTTGCATCGCCCTCAATATAATCGAAAACTCCGGGCTCTAGAACCATATATCCGCCGTTAATTCTTGCGCCGTCCATGCTTGCCTTTTCTCTGAAATCTTTTACAACGGATGTGTCATTCTTGTCTATATCAAATACACCGAAACGCTGTCCGGCCAAAATAGCAGTAACCGTGGCAATCTTTCCGTGGTTCTTATGGAACTTAAGCAGGTCGTTCATATCTATATCGCAGACACCGTCACCGTATGTCATAAAAAACGTCTCATTTCCGACATGCTCTTTTATCCTCTTGATACGTCCACCCGTCATGGTACTGTAGCCTGTATCGACAACCGTTACTTTCCAAGGCTCGGCCTTTTGTGAATGGAAGGTTGTCTGTCCGCTGTTTGCAAAATCAAAAGTCACATCGCAGTTGTGGAGATAGTAGTTGGCAAAATACTCCTTGATAACCTCCTGTTTGTAACCTGCGCATATGATAAACTCATTAAAGCCGTGATAAGAATATTCCTTCATGATATGCCACAAGATAGGTTTGCCGCCTATCTCGATCATCGGCTTTGGACGAAGATGACTCTCCTCACTTATTCTCGTGCCGAAACCTCCGGCAAGTATTACAACTTTCATTTCTAAACCTCACTAAAAATAACCAAAATGTTATCCTTTATGATACAAAATATATCCCAAAATTACAAATTTTTCCTCATATTCATAAGTTTTGATAAAAGAAGCTCGGAAGCCTTATCCTTACTCATGCACTCGAGTGCTTCTTCGTTGTCCTTTGTTATAAACGTAAGAACATTGGTATCAACGCCGAAGCCTGCGCCTTTATCTTTTAGATTATTGGCGCATATCATATCAAGATTTTTCTTCTCGAGTTTTTTTCTTGAGTTTTTCAAAAGATCTTTTGTTTCCATGGAGAAGCCGCACAGAATCTGTCCCTTTTTCTTATTCTCTCCAAGATATTTCAAAATATCTTTTGTTCTCTTAAGAGGAATGCTCATATCCTTAGCGGAATCGGATTCTTTTTTCTTGATCTTGTCACTTGCGGTAGAAACAGGTGTATAGTCAGCGACAGCTGCTGCCTTAATTATTATGTCCTGCTTAGCAGATCTCTTTGTCACTTCCTTATACATATCTTCTGCGGATGTTATTTCCACAACCTTTACGAATTTGGGTTTTTCGAGCGAAGTCTTTCCTGTTATAAGGGTAACCTCTGCCCCTCTTCTTGCAGCCGCCTTGGCAATGGCAAAGCCCATTTTACCCGTAGAATGATTGGTAATATATCTGACAGGATCGATTGCTTCCATAGTCGGGCCGGCAGTCACAAGTACCTTCACTCCCGACATGTCTTTTTCACAAGCTATCTCCTGAACGATCACATCTGCTATGACGGAAGGTTCTTCCATTCTTCCTTTTCCGACTGTTCCGCAGGCAAGGAATCCCTCACCCGGTTCTATGATAATATATCCGAGTTCGCGAAGAGTCTGAATATTTCTCTGAGTCACAGGATTTTCATACATCTTGGTATTCATCGCAGGAGCAATGATCTTGACGCAGTCGCACGCCAGCGCCGTGGTCGTGAGCATATCATCTGCAATACCGCAGGCTAGCTTTGCTATGCAATTGGCAGTAGCAGGCGCGATCACAAGAATATCGGCCTTATCTGCCAGCGCTATATGCTCTACCTCGTAGTATGTACCCCTATCAAAGGTATCCGTAACGCATCTGGTATGAGTTATGGATTCAAAGGTAAGGGGCGTCACAAACCTGGTCGCGTTCTCTGTCATTATTACATCTACATTAGCATGTTGCTTGACAAGCTTTGATGCCAGATCCGCCGCTTTGTATGCCGCTATTCCACCTGTCACTCCAAGAATTACATTTTTTCCCTGTAACATCGGATTCTCCTTTTATCTCTTTTCCGCTATGATCATATTTCTTATGATTTCACCCTGACATTTTACCACATCTATGATATATTTATTACGCACTGTATTCAAAAAGATTTGAAACGGTAGCTTTTTTCTAAGGAGAACTAAATATGCAAAACACATCATCACTGAGCCGCGAGACTAAAGCGTCAGAAGGACTCAGTACCAAAACACTCTATTTGGTGGAGACTGCCCTTATGATCGCAGTAACGCTCATCATGGGTAACACCTTCCTGGGAACAATCCCCACACCTTTTCTTAAAGTTTCAATCGTAACAGTACCCGTTGCACTCGCAGCAATGTTGATCGGCCCTACTGCCGGTGTTGTATGCGGACTTGTTTTCGGACTCAACAGCTTTTTTACCGCTCTCACGGGAGAAAGCGGACTTCTTTCAACACTTTTTAACGTAAATCCCGTCGGAGTATTTTTGACTGCTGTTTTAGCCAGATTCCTTGACGCATTTATCGTAAGTAATCTTTTCCAAGTTCTTAAAAAGAGCCCTCTGGGTAAGGCTTCATATTTCATAACCGGCCTTCTCATGCCTCTTTTTAACACAGTTTTCTTCATGGGACTTCTCTGCATTTTCTTTTATCATTCAGACTTTATACAGGAGCTTGCAGCAACAAAGAATGCAACCGGTCCTTTGTCATTCGTGATCGCATTGGTTGGTGTTCAGGCAACCGTTGAAGCAGTTATCGGCTGCGTTCTTGCCGGAACTCTCGGACTTGTACTTTCAAAAGTGCTTCACAGAGCATAAATATTATCATGGAAAAAATACTGACTGTTGATATAGGAAATACAAATATAGCGACTTGCTTATGGAATGGTGATAAAGCCACTATGCTTAAGAGTTTTGCTACTGACAAAAATGCCACTTCCGCAGATCTTACAGAAGCTTTTTCTTCCGTTCTTATGTCAGAAACGGGCAACAAGAAAACGGAGCTCATTACGGGCTCCGTTATTTCCTGTGTTGTTCCAAGTATTGAAAGTGCTGCAAAAGAGGCCCTTCATACTGTTACCGGCTGCAATCCTATCATTGTAAACTGCAATCTTGATCTTGAAATCAATTTGGATATATATGACAAAAAAAGTCTCGGTGCAGACAGGATAGCCGACATTGTAGGCGCAGCAAAGCTTTACAATACGCCTGTAATAGTTTGCGACCTGGGTACCTGCACAACGATATCAGCGGTAGACTCAAATAAAAACCTCATCGGAGGTATGATAACTCTGGGCATTCAATCATCACTGGATGCTCTTCACGAAAGAGTCCCTCATCTTCCTTTAATACAGGCAAAAGAATCGGATTCTCTCATAGGTTATGACACGCCTTCTTCTATCCTAACAGGAGCAGTAGTCGGAACCGCTTCCATGATTTCGGAAACAGTAAATAAACTCTGCGAATCCCCCGACATGAGCGGCGCAACTCTCGTCCTTACAGGCGGAAACGCCGGATTCGTTCTTCCTTGGTTTAAGGACAGGTCAAAAACTGTTTACGAACCCGATCTCATCATGAAAGGTTTGCGCGAAATATATACAAATTTCTGCTGAATTTTGTAGCTTATAAAGAAAAGGCACGTGTCCACTACGATCTTTACAACCGTCTCCGGCACGATAACAAGCCACCTTACTCCCAGCGTTACCAACAATGCGCTGAGTGCCATCTGAATAACGGCAAGGACAACATACTTTATCGCTGCCTTTTCTATTTTTTCATTGCTCTTAAATACCATCTTGTAATTAAGCGCAAAATTATACGTTGCCGAGATCACCCTCGCTATAACGGTAGATATCGCAATGTAACCCACATATTTCCCTTTAAAAAGAAAACATAAAAAAGAAAACAATGCTATATCCAAAACGCACGATGACAGAGACGAAAATATATACCGTATAAAGCTCTCCCCAAGCACTCTGTAAATCCTTATAGAATCAGCAAGCGGATTAAAATGAGTGGAGTGATGATCCTTGGACTCATATATCGTACTTATCGGTACTTCAATAATCGGATATTTCCCTTTTGCTTCAAGAAGCATTCTCATCTCAAACTCAAATCTGTCGCCCTTCACTTCAAGAAGCTCTCTCATAAAATCAAGCGGGATTCCGCGAAGCCCGGTCTGAGTGTCACTTATATTCAGTCCTGAGACGTATTCGGTAACCTTCTTGGTAATCCTATTTCCCATCTTGGATTTCCATGGGATATCATCGCCATCAAGACATCTGACACCGAGGATAAGTGCATTGGGATTACTTAACAGCTCCTTTGACACATCATTTATCGAAGAAACAGCGTGTTGTCCGTCAGAATCAGCTGTAACAACTCCAACCGTTCCTTCCATGTGATCAAGCACATATTTAAACGCAGTCTTAAGAGCGGCACCTTTTCCTCTGTTCACGTCGTGCCTTAGGATAATGCCGTTATCTCCAAGAATCTCTTTTGACTCATCAAAAAAGCTCTCGTAAGCCTCACCGCTTCCGTCATCAACTATGATCACAAGCTTCTCCTCAGCCGCAAGTTCTTTTACAAGAGTCGTCATTCTTGCATCCGGCTCATACGAAGGGATGATCACAGGTATTAAGTTATCTTTTAGTGCATTACTTTTATTCATCTATTACATTCTAGCTTAATTACGCTCTATGCGCTATATTTATATAGAGGTTTATCATGATAAGAAAAAAGACACTTATAATTATATTCATAATGTTATGCTCAGTCTTTGCCCTTTCTTTTTTCGGAGGGAAAGGCTTCGCACGCAGATCGCCGCTAACTATTACCGAGGTCTGTGCCTGCAACAAAGACGCCGCCTATGACGACAACGGCGATTATGGTGCGGATTACATTGAAATCTATAACAGCTCCGATTCACCCGTCAACCTTTCGGGATGGGGGCTGAGCGATAATAAAAAAGATCTTTTTAAGTACACTTTCGGTGATGTGAACATTGAGCCGGGCAAAGCAATAATCGCCTGGTGCAGCCCGTGCATCGATGATACTTCTTTATACAGAGAAGACTATGTTCCTTCAGACATCCACGATATCCCTTTCAAAATCTCCAAGGGCGAAGTTTGCATTCTCACAAGCCCTGATAAAAAATATGTTCAAAGAATCCCAATTCCTTATGACCTCCCGGACAGCAGGAGTTACTCTTCGTGTCTAGATGATCTCGGAAGATATAATATCGCTTCCGCAACTCCTTACTATGTTGAAGAAACATATATTCCCGAGAAAAAAGAAAAACTTAATCCCCCCTCTTTTTCCATATCGGGCGGGTGGTATGACAGCGATGTTGTGGTAACTTTGGATGCTCCGGAAGGAGATATCTATTACTCTCTTAATGGTTCTGTCCCCGATGCTGAATCATACAAATATGAGGGCCCGATCACCATCAGTAACAGGACGGCGGAACCCAATATATGGTCAGCAATGGGCGATATAGCAACATCAAATACCTACCTTCCGGATTTTCCTGTTGACAAAGCTACTGTCCTAAAGGCTGTCGCAATATCAGATAACGGAACAAGCGAGATCGTATCTCAGACATACTTTGTAGGACTTGACAGCTACGGTTATGATGGCATTTCAATCATGTCTGTTTCGATGGATCCGGATGATCTTTTTGGCTATGAAAAAGGCATATATGTTCAGGGTAGGGTTAAAGACATATATGGTGAAAAAATGGATCTTGATCCCTTTGAATATATCTATGATTACTGTAATTACGGTAAAGAAGGCCGCGGCTGGGAACGTCCCGCTGACATTGAATTTTTCTCAGAGGATCACAAAAAGATATTTGATCAAAAAACAGGTATCAGAATTCACGGAGGATTCAGCGTCGGCCAGAATCAAAAAAGCTTTAATCTCTATTCAAGACCTGAGTATGACGGAAATAAATATTTTAAATATGATTTCTTTAACGGAAACGGAAACGGCTACAGCAAAGTCGTTCTTCGAACCGGTGGTTCCAATGATCTTTTTATCACCAAGCAAAGAGACGCATTCTGCCAAAGTCTGGTTGCCGGAAGAAGCGTCGGTGTGCAGCGCGCAGTTCCGTGTGCTTTGTTCTTAAACGGTGAATACTGGGGTATGTATTTTATCCAGGAAGGTATCGGTGAATCTTACATACACGAGAACTACGGAATTGACGAAGATAATGTGATCATTGTAAAGAATAATGAAGTCAACACAGATAACCCGGACGATTATAAGCTGTACTCGGATATTATCGATTATGTATCAAACAATGATATGTCAATTGAATCCAATTACAGGTATATTGAGGATAAGATCGATATACAAAGCATGATCGATTACTATATCACGGAAATATATGTTGCCAATTCCGACGCCTTCTCCAACAATCTGGCTCTTTGGCGTGCAAAGAATCCTTCCGACGATAAATACGGAGATGGAAAATGGAGATGGCTACTGTATGATCTTGATGAATCTTGCGGATTGATTACCGAGATGACAAATGCATCCGTTGATTCATTTAAGGAAGGTCACTGGGAAATGAGCCCTCTTGACGGGGACGTCCTCTTTTCCTCCATGATAAAAAATAAAGAATTCAGGACCCGTTTCATTAATTCATTTACAGAAATGGCCAATAATAATTTTGAATATACCGATGTTCATAATAAACTTACGGACATCTCCTCAAAATGCAAAGACGCCGATATAAAATCGCAAGAAAGATTCCGCGGAGATTTTGTTATCAACGGCTATGATCCAAATGAAGATTTCTCTCCTCCATATTCAGCAGAAGATTACGATGCCGATATTGCTGTAATCGACAATTTTTTTAAAGAGAGAAAAGATTACATTATAACCCATATGGAAAATGACTTAACGATATATGACTGAATTTTCTTTATTATGAAAAACGGTTTGTTTTAGAAAAAGAAAATAAAATATAGTATACTGCAAAATAGAACAATTCAAAATAAAATTTCATTTGTAATACTAATGCTATGAAATAATAATTTCGTTTTTCACAGACTTTTCACAATAAAACTTAGTTTTTTCTTGTCACAATATTTCGTATATGATAAATTCATTTTCGCGCGAATCTGAAAATATCAATTATCACCTTCTCCTGTGCTCTGTACAGAGATCCGCTCTGTACACGCAGCCGCGCTGATAAGCCCAATATAAAACACCACTCACATAATTCTTTTGTAAGTGGTGTTTTTTCTTTTATCTTTTAATTATCCAACTATCTCATCATATCTAGCGGACACCTTGCCCCAGTCAAGAATCTCAAAGAACGCCTTTATATAATCAGGTCTTAAGTTCTTGTACTTAAGATAATATGCATGTTCCCAAACATCAAGTCCGATGATCGGTATTCTTCCGGTGCCTTCACTTATCGGATTGTCCTGATTCGGAGATGCGGAAACAACAAGCGCGCCGCTTTTATCGGTTGAAAGCCACGCCCATCCGGAACCAAACTGTCCCGCCGCTGCCTTCGACAATTGATCCTTTAGTTCATCCAGGCTTCCGAAAGTTTTGTCTATCGCTTCTTTAAGCTTCCCTGTCGGCTCTTTTGAAGGACTCGGAGAAAACATTTCAAAATACAGATTATGATTATAATATCCGCCGCCCTGGTTTTTAAGCGCCTTCTTTAAGGTCTCATCAGAAACCTTATCCAATGATGCAAGGAGTTCCTCTGCAGAAAGATTGTTAAGTCCCGCTTTTTCTGCCAATTCATTAAATGTCTTGGTGTAAGTAACGTGATGCTTACCATAGTGAGTCTCAACAGTGAGCTGATCAACGTATGGCTCAAGCGCGTTTGTTTCGTAGGGTAACTTGATCTGTTCGTACATAATGATTCTCCCTTCATAATTCATAATTTAGTTGTTCATGCAATTAAGTTCTTTTATTTATTATACCAAGAAGCTACTTTCTTTACCGCCTTGATGACGTCATCGACATCTTTGTCTGTCATGAGAGGATAAAGAGGTATGCTCATGATACCTTTGTAAACCTTTTCCGCAACAGGACAAAGTCCCCTTTGATATCCCATCTTTTCATAAAAAGGGAACCAATATACAGGAACATAATGAACCTGCGGCTGTATATTCTCTGCGGAAAGTGCATCAAAGAATTCTCTTCTTGTGCATTTTACTTTATCAAAATCCAGCTGTATTACATAAAGATGCCTTGTTGTATCGGACTCCGAAATCTCTTCCTGAACAATGATTCCCGGAAAATCCTTAAAAGCCTCATCGTATTTTTTTACGATCTCTTTTCTTCTATTTGAGAACTTATCAAGCTTGTTTAACTGGCTTATCAAAAGTGCCGCTTGGAAATCCGTCATTCTGTAATTAAAGCCAAGCTCCTGCATCTCATAGTACCAAATGCCTTCCGCTTCATGCACAAACTCACTTGGATTTCTTACAATTCCATGCTGAGATGCAAGCCTGAGTTTACGATAAAGCTCAGGATCGTTGGTAGTGATCGCACCGCCTTCTCCGGCTGTAACCGTTTTTACGGGATGAAAGCTGAATGTCGTCATATCGGCGATCGATCCCTCTCCCTTGCCGTCATATCTTGTACCGATAGAGTGAGCTCCGTCAATTATAAGAGTAAGTCCATGCTCATCACATATCTTTTGAATTCTTTTGTGGTCGACTGCCTGACCTGTATAATCGACAGCCACGATGGCCCTGGTCTTATCCGTAACATGTTTCTCTATGCTGTCGGGATCAATGTTATAAGTCTTAGGATCGATATCAGCAAATACAGGTTTTGCTCCGACATATACCGCGCAGTTTGCAGATGCCGCAAATGTAAGAGGCGTCGTAATGACTTCATCCCCTTCTCCTACACCGGCTGCTATCATAGCACAATGAAGCGCCGCAGTTCCGTTGCTTACAGCCACCGCATATTTTGCACCTGTAACTTCACAGATTCTTTTTTCAAGTTTTTCCACATATGGTCCGCAGGTTATAAGATCGCCCTTAAGCGCCTTTGCCACTGCATCCACATCATCATCGTCTATCCACTGACGACCGTAATAAATCTTTTCGTCTCTTACAGGAGTTCCTCCGAGAATAGCAAGTTTATCCATTGTAGTCCTTCTTTCCGCATCCTCTGTATATATCAATTATTCCAAAGAAATGTCTGTCAACAGATTATACCATAATTCCGGGCTCAAAAATACATCACCTATATTCAAAACAGCCGAAGAGACATTCATCTCCTCGGCTGTAAGCTCGCTTTTGAAATCAATCATATAGGTCAAAGCTTCCGCTGTTTGAAGGATCATTGTTCACAACGTAATATGCTTTTCCCTCTTCAGGCTTCACGTAGATATTAAGCTCTTTAATATCTCTTTTGCCATATGCTTTTTTTGCCTTGGAGACGATCTTATCCTCTCCTATAGACAAACTACCGTACTGTAGCTCAGTTTTAATTTTTGCTGCTGCCATTACATTTCCTCCCCTCAGAAGATTTGTTGTCTTAATTACGTTCTATTTTACACCCTATAATGTCAAAAGTGAATGTTTATTTAATTATCCGTGTTTTTTTAAGCTTCCTTTATTCTTATTTAATTTCTCTCGTTTATAATGATACTACCAAGAGACAAGGAGGTATCTGCCATGGCTAATAAGAAAACTATAGCTTCCAGAATAAGAACGACTCCAAAACCGCCTCTTCAGGTTATGCACGTTAGGACCTTTAAGCCCGATCTCAATACTCTCAGCAGCGTTGACTGCGGAGTGGATTTATCGGGATATGCATTCGAAGGACTTAAAAAGTGGAAATAACATATGACCAAATAAACTAAATATCCTTTTTTATTTAAGGGCACGTAATGAGTGATCATGCGTGTCCTTTTTTTATTTCACAAAAATATGTTAAAATGTGTTATTACAAATTTGAATCGGAGCGAAAGAATGATTAAAAATAAGCAAGCCTTATTAAGACTTATAGAACTAATAGCATTTATTATTGCTTTCATTATCTTATCTACACAGCTGATGAACGCTCTTGTTATCAAGGGACATTCATCAGAGGCACGAATGTATGATGTATATGAAGGGTATGCGCAGAACAGCGATGTTCTTTTTATAGGAAGCAGTCATGCAGGACAGCTTGTAGGAAGGAATCTGTGGAGAGACTATGGAATCGCATCATATACAATTGCCGGCAATTCTCAGCCAATTGATGTCACCTATCATTCCATAGTTGAATTCCTCAAGCATTCAGATCCCAAGGTAATAATGGTAGAAACCGCCCTTATTCCCGATGATAACATGGAAACACCCGACACCGAATATGAAGGCCGAATTCAAAGTGATGCCGCTTTCAGATATTCTGTTAATTATCTTAAATTGGCATCAGCACAAATAAAGAACTTTAATCTTCCCCTAAAAACCGAAGGTATCCAGCTTCTTTATAAGTGGCCCCTCATGCATGATCGCTATTCAAGTCTGACAAAAGACGATTTCGTAATAGATACACCATATCTGGTCTCCGATACATTACCTCTTTATTCTGTTCCTGAGGAGGAGGCAGAGATAGTAACATCTGAGGAGCGCGCTCCTATCAGTGATATTGGTCGTAACTACCTTGATAAAACAATAAAACTGTGCAAAGAAAAGAACATTCAACTTGTTCTTTTCCATACTCCGTATCCTGCACCCGAGACAACTCTGGCACAGCAAAATACCATTTCGGATATAGCTGCTGAGAACAATGTCCCGTTTATTGATTTTAATTATCTTGTGGATGAAATTGGCTTTGATATACACACCGACCAGGCAAGAGATCTTAATCACGTAAACCTCAGCGGTGGTGAAAAGATAACTGATTATCTCGGAAAATATCTCATAGAAAACTATGGCATTAAAGATCACAGACAAGATCCGGGTTATGAAACCTGGGATAAAGATCTTAAGGCATGGCAAGTACTTCAATTAAAAGAAAGCTTTGAAAAAACAAATAATATAGCAGAATGGTCAGACCTCTTTGCCGGTCAATTAAGCAATTATATGGTAATACTGACTCTTTCCGGTGATTATACTTCCGAATCGGACGGATCTATTCAGAGCATCCTCGAAAAAGCTCCCGTGCCGGAAGATTTCTATGAAAAAGGCGGAACGGTAATACTCTATCGCGGGAACATCTTATATTACTCCGGCGGATGTGAAACTTATTCTTATTCACACAAATTTGAAAACGCCGTTGTGTCCATAGACAGAGTTGCATCAGGGTCCGAAGATAGTCCTTTTGAAGACGGAATATATATTTGGAATGAAAACTACATCATAAACAGCGATGGACTTAACGTTACCATATATGACGACAGTCTGGATATTGTTGTTGATTCTATTGGTGTTGATGCATGCCCTGACGAAGGTAAACTAATAAGAAACGAAATTGATTAAACTGATATAAATGGAGATTACTAATGTTTATTACTTACCAGTTGCTCTTTCCTTTAGTATTTATAATACTTCTACTGGAATTCATAGTTCCCAAAAAGATCCGTTCTTTTTTACTTCTTGCATTAAGCTTTTTCCTTTATTACATTTGCGGAACGGCATCTTTTTATATCCTGCCTGCAATGGGCGTTGTTTCATACGCCTCGACAATGGCAATGAAAAAGCTTGGTTCTCAGACCGCCAAAAAAGTGATTCTTTTCTCAAGCATCACTGTAATAGTAGGACTTATGCTGGCATTTAGATACACAGGAATCAAAAATGCTGCTCCGCTTGGATTGTCATTTTTTGCCTTGGAAGCCATTTCCTACATTTCAGATTGTTATACAGGAAAAATAGAAACAGAGAATAATCCTCTTTATGTTCTCTTATATATCGCATTCTTTCCCACTGTTATTTCCGGTCCTATTGAGAGAGGCGGTAATCTGATACCTCAATTCAAGAAGCTTGACTCTTGTTCAAGAAAAGACTTATTGGATATAAACAGACTGTGTGACAATGCAATAATCATCATATTCGGAATGTTCGTAAAGCTTGTGATAGCTGACAGACTTTCAATAGTTTCCAATACTATTTTCTCAACTTATTATCGCTACGGAACCACGGTTCTGATAATAGGCGCGATCAGCTTCGGAATGCAGCTTTACTGTGATTTTATGGCTTATTCTCACATAGCTCTCGGAATTGCCGGAATGTTTAATATCGGCATAATGGATAACTTTAAGGCTCCGTATCTGTCTGTATCTGTCACAGACTTCTGGAGAAGATGGCATATATCGCTCAGCTCGTGGCTTAGAGATTATGTTTACATTCCACTTGGCGGAAACAGAAAAGGCAAGCTGAGAAAATATCTCAACACATTTATTACTTTTGTTATAAGTGGTATATGGCATGGTTCGGGTCTTAGCTTTTTGGTATGGGGTTGCCTTCATGGGCTCTATATCATGATAGAAAACCTTCTTACCGATATTGGACTCATGAAAAAAGATAAAAGCTCCATCCCCTTCGGCGGGCGTTTTTTAAGAGCTATAGTCACGTTTGTACTGGTAGATTTTGCCTGGATCTTTTTTAAGGCAGATTCAACCAAGATCGCATGTGCATATATTAAACAAATGTTTACCGTCAAGGATTTCTGGATACTGTCAGATATGAACAAGTTTTTTTCGTTTGGACTGGGTATTCAGGAAGTACTTATTCTCATAACGGCACTGCTTATCCTGGCCGGTATGGACTTTGTCACTTATAAGAACAATTTAAGAGTCGACAGCTGGCTTAAGATTCAAGGCCCTGTATTCAGAGTAATATTCACTCTTGCAATTCTGCTGTTTACAATAGTATTCGGCATATACGGCGAAACTGTCGACCCCGCAACCTTTTACTATATGTCATTTTAAAAAATACCGAGGCAAAGATTATATCCTATCTTTGTCTCGGTATAATTATTATCAAAAAGCTTTACTCTTTATTGCGCATACCGCCGCCATCACGGCAAGCACAATGGCAAAAATGCGCATCCATTTATATGTTTCCGGTTCTTCTTCATTATCTTTGTTAAGTTCACCTATCGTGAAAACAACCACTGCAATTATAAAGATAACCGCAGCCAAAACAGCCAATACCTTACTCATTGCATCCTCCACAACTATATCAGCCTGCCAAATGTTCTTTTATCTTATCTTTAATCCTGCCTTCAACCAATGCTGCAATTTCCTTGGTCTTCATGCCCTTATATTCATCATACATGATTGGCTCAAGATAGTACACATATGTTGTCACAGGACCATAGTGATCGCTGTTGTATACCTTATAGGAATCGACAAGTGCGACCGGAATTATAGGAACCTTGGACATCTGCGCCACTTTAAAACTTCCGGCCTTGAAGGTTTCCACAACATTTCCGTTGTTTTCTTTATATCCTCCCTCAGGAAAAAGAATATATTTCTTCCCTTCTTCAAGTTCTTTTGCCATCTCTTGAAAAACAGTTATTGTCTGCCTGGGATTATTAAGATATATAGATTTACCTTTCACCAGTAATAAAAACTCATAAACAAGCGGGATTCTTGACCTCTCTATATCCATAACAAAAGATATGGGTTTTTCATGTGTCGCAAAGATTCCCGGAACATCATATTTACCCTGATGGTTGGGATAGAGCATATAACCGCCTTCTTTAGGAAGGTTCTCCGTGCCGCATGCTATAGTCTTATAGCCTGACGACTTGTTCATAACATCAACCATCTCTCTGGCCACTGCATAACAGTCCTCTTCTGAGTGCTTCTTGGGGTTTCTTACCCATATTCTGGCCTTGATAATGTAATAGATGATCTTATGTAGATTGATCAGTATCGTATGATAATAATTCCTCATTTAGAAAATCATTCTCCAATCTTATCCAAAAGTGATCTGAAACCGTATTTTTCAAATTGCTCTTTTGCCTTGGCTTTATCTATATTAACCTTAAAGCCGTCCAAAGAAACATCAAAGGGGTAATCCTCCCTTATTTTAGCCAGGTCTTTAGATAATACGGCAAGATCTCTGTATTCTATAAGAGCCTTCATAGGGCTTCTTGAAATTGCAAGATCTTCCTTCCATTTCTTTGCCAGATCTTTCTGCTCTTTTTCATCCGCACAGGCATCTATAGCCTCGTAAATACCCTCAACGGTACCATAATGTGCAAGAAGCGGGATTGCGGCGCTGCTGACTCCTTTTACCCCCGGAATGTTATCGCTTGAATCCCCTTGAATCCCTTTTAGATCGGGTATCTGATCCGGTCGAACTCCATACTCCTTAAGACAAAGATTCGGAGTTACCTCAAATGCCTTATCGGGTATGGAAACCAGCTTGCTGTCCCATCCATACTCTGCCCCGTACTTGGTCTGAAGCTCCAGCGCGGTCTCCTGCTTGGTCTGTATCAGCCATACCCTTGTATAATCGCTTACAAGCTGCAAATAGTCATGATCTTTGGTAATGATATAGGTCGGAATATCTTTTTCATAGCGTTTAGCCACGCTTCCGACAATATCATCTGCTTCAAAATTCTCATCAAAAAGAACCTGAAAGCCCATTTCTTTTAGCATATCCTCCATATTGATGAACTGCTCTTTTAAAGGTTCCGGAGTATCGCCTCTGTTAGCCTTATATTCGGCATATTTCTCTCTTCTGAAGGTATCTCTTGTCATATCAAACGCAAACATGATATGAGTGGGCTTCTGCTCATCTATTATCTTAAGAATAGTTCTCATCATGCCAAACATCGCATTGGTGTACTGCCCTTTAGCGTTATGCATGATCTGAGAATAGAGTTTTTCCTTTTTTTCAGGGTCTTTCTCAAACATTATCGCCTTGGGGAGATTCCCGTAGTAGTTTGTCACAAGCATTGAACTACCGTCAATTAGTATGAATTTTTCGTTTGCCATTATATCTCCATGGTTTTTTATGTTTTTTCGCAATTTTAATGATAAAAGAAAACAGGTGCATTGGCAAGATGCACCTGTTCAGGTAGGAGATTTCTTATGACTATTGTATGTCACGTGTAAATAACGCCTTGGCATTGACGCATTTACTTGTTAGCATTTGCTAACAAAGACATATTAGCATATGCTAACAAAATATGCAAGCCCTTTTTTATTTTTCTCTCCCCCTCTTAGTTTAGCGATTACTTTTTTTCAAGAAATAATTGTCTTATCACATATATTAACGCTGCAAGTGACAAGATTTCCGCCAATCTCCAAGACCATGGTTCTCTATACCATATCTTAATCTTTCCGCTGTATCCTGCGGGAATTTCAACCGCAACCTTCATGCTATCCGCTCTAAAGGCTCTCAGCTTCTTTCCACCTGCTTTGGCAGCGTAATATCTGTAGCCCCAAAGAGGTGCCTCCGTAACAACGGTCGAATCTGTCGGATTATCCACCTGCGCATATATAGTGGTTCCGACCTTTTTTATGATACTTGCCGTTGCTCCGACATCATCTCTTATGACCATATCAGTCTCACTCATAATAAGAGACTGGTCAATTCCTGCCATACTGAATTCCGCGCTCATAGGTCCCGAAAGTTCCGCATCATCATACATTGTTATAGGATTAGCCACAGTAACAACATCCTTAAGAAGTGCTTCTCCCTGAATCACACAAAAAACGCAGATTATCGCCATAGCCACAAAACCGGCAATTCTCTTTTGTCCGTCCTTAACAACATCACCCATGGTGATGGCAAACCAAAACACCGTCATAGCGCAGGAAACATTCAAGAAATGCCATGGAAACTGCATATTGCCTAACAGCTTATATATTACCGGCGCATCCTGCATAAGAATATAATAAAACATCGAATTAGTGCTCAAAAATACAAATACAAGGCTTAATATCAAAAGTCGTGTATAAGCCCATGTTCTGTCTTTAAACTTACCGCAGATTATAAATCCCAATACAACGGACAGTATCGCCAAAAAAGGTAACCCAAGTCCCAGGAATCCGCCTGTATCAAAAAAAGAAGCCTGGAAATAGCTAAAGAATGTCACAAGATCTCTTCCGCTATTCCATAACATCCCATGTACGGTATTTCCTTTCACATCTTTACTGATCATATAATCAGCAAGCGGCACTATAAAGTGAAGGTTTAACACAACAATAGCCGCAAGCGCTTTAAACAAAGAGATCAATACCTCTTTCCTAAAAGTTTTTTCTATTAAAACAAGGCAAAAAAGAGGAATTACAAGCGCCAGGATAAATGTCGATAACACATGACAAGAAAGCGTTAACGTTACACCAAGCGCAAATTTAATATACGCATTTTTATCTTTTTTATTATAGATTTCCCAAAGTCCAAGAAGTATAAGAGGCAAAAAAGTAAACGCACTAAACTCACCTACTGTAGCTCCCGAATACACGCTATGAAGTCTAAAACCTATAAGTGTAAAAAGAACCGAAGAAGCCAGTCCCACTTTTTTATCATCTGCTATTTTTCCAAATGAATAATATGCTACAAGCGCAGTAAGCGCATTTATAAACACTATAAAAAACTTGTAAGAAGCTTGTATCGTAAAACCAAGCATAACAAGTATCGCGGACGGATATAATAAAAGATCGCCATATCCGACTCCCGCAGCATATCCGTATCCATTATCCCATCCGGGGAGAATATGAACAGGGAACTGACCACTCAAGATAGCATCTCCCATGAAAGCAATCCTTCTGAGATGATAATGTATGTCATCTCCGAAATACAGACACTTACCAAGAAGCGGATAGCTTGAAAATAATATTGTAAAAAGAAGGACAGCAAAAGTAAGCGCTTTTCCTTCAAAGAAGCGCTTTGTCTCTTCTTTCTTTATCAAAATAAGATATAAAAGGATAGTTATGACAAGAAAAGCCAAGAATAGCTTGGTTGTCTCATAGATAATCGTTCTGCCTCTAAGATACGTGATATCTGCGCCCTGTGCGAGCACATAGATATTATCACCCTCTATACTGCTGTCGGGGCCCAGTCGAACTTCAAAATCGGTCCCATATCTAACCCATGAATCATAGGTTACAACATTTCTGTCTCCGGGCATAGCAACATGATCGCTGTATACCAAATTTGCAGTTCTGTTCTGAGACAGATCCTTACACGGATCAAGTGTAGTATAGCATGCGTGCCAATTATCATCGGCATTAGACTCATAAGTTACCGCCACATTATAAATGCCTTTTTTAAGATGCATAGGCGGCGTAACTATATAAGCTTCCGAAATAGTACTATGCTCCGCATAAAATCCACTGATATGATCATATGCCTTAGTCTCATAGTTGTAGTTTTCAAGCAAAAGATCATCTTGAGAAAAAGAATAACTCTCATTTCTGTTGAATCTGAACGCATTCAACACAAGAAGTACCAATTCAAGTATTATCACTGCAATGATAATACGCTTTTTGTTTCTAAATAATGTCTTCACCAAATCTCACCTTCATATGTGCCTTGATAGCCTCAACACATCCATCAAATCCAAGCTTACTGCTATCCAGACAAAGGTCATAATTTCGTGCATCCGACCACTTGCGTCCCGTATGATGCTCATAGTATTCAGATCTGTACTTATCTTCTTTTCTGATGAACTTCTCAAGCTCATCTCCGCGAAGACTCTGAACCTTGGCTGCCTGCTCCAGCAGGTACTCCATCGGTGCATGGACAAACACACTCAGCACATTGTCGTAATCTTTTAAAACAAAATTAGCAGCTCGACCTATTATAACACAGCTCTCTTTATCTGCGAGATTCTTTATTGTTTTTGCCTGAAAATTAAAAAGATTGTCAGGCTCGGTAAATTCCTTGCTGTCGGGGCCGATTATATCTCCTGTATATACATTAACAGGCGCTTTAAAGAAACCAACCGTTCTGCAACGCTCGTCCGCCTCTCTGAAAAGATCCTCATTGATTCCGCTTTCTTCCGATGCCAGCTTAATAAGATCCTTGTTGTAATAGTTGATTCCAAGGTCCTTTGCAAGCATCTTACCAACGGTTCTACCGCCGCTTCCATACTGTCTTGCGATTGTAATTACGATGTTTCTCTTCATGTATTTGTCCCCCTTGAAGTGCTCTACTCACCCAGATATGCTTTCTTTATTGCATCGTCGTTCAAAAGGTCTTTTGCGTCGCCTTCTTTTACAATACTTCCCGTTTCAAGAACGTAGGCTCTGTTTGCGATAGAAAGCGCCTTCTTCGCATTCTGCTCAACCAAAAGAACCGTAACGCCGTCCTTATTAACATCTTCAATTATCTTGAATATCTCATTTACAAAGATTGGAGAAAGACCCATCGAGGGCTCATCCATAAGGATGATATCGGGATGAGACATAAGCGCGCGTCCCATTGCAAGCATCTGCTGCTCACCGCCTGAAAGAGTTCCCGCAAGCTGATTTTTTCTCTCCTCAAGTCTTGGGAAACGCTTGTATATATCAGCGAGTGTCTCTTCCATTTCTGCCTTGCTCGACCTCGTAAAAGCTCCCATCTTAAGATTCTGAAGAACCGTCATCTCGGCAAAAACTCTTCTTCCCTCGGGAACCTGTGCCATTCCCATTCCTACTATCTTGTGATTGGGAGTCTTTCTTAAGTTAGTTCCATTATATGTTATTTCACCGGCGTCTGCTTGAATAAGTCCGGAAAGAGTATGAAGTGTTGTTGTCT
This sequence comes from Butyrivibrio sp. X503, assembly GCF_003625475.1. Classification (GTDB taxonomy): domain Bacteria; phylum Bacillota; class Clostridia; order Lachnospirales; family Lachnospiraceae; genus Butyrivibrio. The sequence continues at coordinate 440,578 of NZ_RAIQ01000001.1, forward strand.
TTCCGGCTCCGTTCGCACCTATAAGAGCCACGATCTCACCCTTATTAACATGAAAAGAAACACCTTTAAGGGCTTTGATAACGCCGTAGTATACACTTAAATCTTTTACTTGTAAAATTGGTTCCATGTAATACCTCATTAGATACTGTTCTATACTAGAAAGTCATGCTCTCGCTGCAAGTGCTCTCAGCCGGTAAGTGCTCTACTCTGGGATTCTCACTAAGTTCGTCTTCGACTCACTAAGTGTTCACCCATGGTTCGCACTAACCTCGATCTGAAATTTGTACTTCCGCTCTCGCTTCGCTCGCCGGAAGACGTTCGCACTAGCCTCGATAATACCTCGCCAAGTGCTCTCAGCCGGTAAGTGCTCTACTCTGGGATTCTCACTAAGTTCGTCTTCGACTCACTAAGTGTTCACCCATGGTTCGCACTAACCTCGAAAGGACCTCGGTAAGTGCTCTACTCACCAAGATAAGCTTTTATAACTTCAGGATTGGTAAGCACTTCTTTGGTCTCTCCCTGGCAGAGAACCCTACCAAAGTTAAGTACCGTAAGCTTCTCACAGATACCCGATACCAGCTTCATATCATGCTCGATAAGAAGAATCGTCATACCAAACTCCTTACGCACCAAAGCTATAGTATCCATAAGCTCACCCGTCTCGTTGGGATTCATTCCGGCAGCGGGTTCATCAAGAAGAAGGAGCTTGGGATTGGTCGCCATCGCTCTTGCGATCTCGAGCTTTCTCTGCTTACCGTAAGGAAGATTGGAAGCAAGCGTATCTCTCTCTTTATCAAGATCGAAGACCTTCAGAAGACGCATTGCCTCTTCATCCATCTCTTTTTCCACTTTCTTGTACTTACCAAGGTGAAGAATTCCCTCAAGAGCGCTGTATTTATAGCGCTCGGCAAGTCCAACCTTAACATTGTCTATAACAGGCATCTGCTTAAAGAGTCTGATGTTCTGGAATGTTCTTGCTATTCCGCAGTGGTTGATCTCGATCGTACTCTTTCTAGTGATATCCTCACCGTCAAGTCTTATGATTCCCTCATTCGGTTTATAAACACCTGTCAAAAGATTGAACACCGTTGTCTTTCCCGCACCGTTAGGTCCGATAAGACCGTAAAGCTCACCTTTTTCAATTGAAATATTAAAATCATCAACAGCTCTGAGTCCGCCAAAGGAGATGCTGAGATTATTTACATCCAAAAGTGCCATTATGCGATCTCCTTTCCGCTGTTTTTCTTAAATCCAAATCTACCGAGCGTTCTCTTTCTCCATTCAATAATCTTAGGTGACCAGTTGACGATCATCATAACAATAAGAACGATTGAATAGATAAGCATACGATAGTTACTGAATCCTCTGAGGAGCTCGGGAAGCAAGTAAAGTATGCATGCCGCAATAACGCTGCCTCTGATATTTCCGATTCCTCCAAGTACAACATATACCAGGATCATGATCGAAGCATTATAGCCAAAATACTGTGATGTAGCCGTAAGCGTCGTAATATTGTGAGAGAAAAGAACTCCCGCAGCACCTGCAATTGCTGCCGAAATGGTAAATGCCATCATCTTATATCCCGTGACATTGATACCCGTAGATTCCGCAGCAATATAATTATCACGGATTGCCATGATCGCACGTCCGTCTCTTGAATTAATAAGGTTAAGCACAACAAAAAGAGAAATGAGAAGTACAACAATTCCTATTGTAAAAGTTGAATCATGCGGAGTTCCGGTTATACCCATTGCTCCGTTTACAATAACCTCTCCTCCTTCATCAAGCCCAAGTTCCATCGCATTCTTAAGTGAAAAATGGATACCGCTCTTATCAATTCCTATATAAAAAGCATTGATAATATTCTTAATGATCTCACCAAACGCAAGAGTCACGATCGCAAGATAGTCACCCTTAAGTCTGAGAACCGGGATACCGATAAGGAATCCGAAAAGTGCCGCAAATGCGATTCCGATAAGGAAAGCAAGGAAAAATCTGATTCCCGAAGGAAGAATCTCTGCTGTTGCCTTAGAGAAAAAAGCGCTTGTGAACGCACCGATACACATAAATCCGCAGTGTCCTATACTAAGTTCTCCCAAAATACCTACGCAGAGATTAAGCGCAACCGCTATCACCGCATAATAAGTCATGGGAATAAGAAGACCCTTCATGTGACTCGAAAGATTTCCGGTAGATGCAAGTGCCGTAAAAAGAACAAATGCAGCAACTACAATTCCGTATGTGATTAAATTACTCTTTGTTTTCTTATCTATCTTCATATTTCACACCGCCTTTTTCAGACCTTCTCCTGAATAACCTTGCCCAGAATACCTGTAGGCTTAACAAGAAGCACTACAACAAGAATTCCGAACACAATGGCATCAGAAAGCTGTGATGAAATATATGTCTTACTTAAAATCTCAACAATACCGAGCACCAGTCCACCGATCATAGCACCGGGGATGGATCCTATACCTCCGAGAACCGCCGCTACGAACGCCTTGATACCGGGCATTGCTCCCGTATATGGAGAAAGTGAAGGATAAGCTGAGCACAAAAGAGCTCCTGCCACAGCTGCAAGTGAAGAGCCTATCGCAAAGGTAAGCATGATGGTCTTGTTTACATTTATACCCATAAGCGTAGCTGCACCCTTATCCTCAGCTACCGCAAGCATAGCCTGTCCCTGTTTGGTCTTATTGATAAAAAGCTGCAACGCGATGAGAATAACAACGCTTACCGCAATGGTGATAACCGTTACACCCTGAATTCTGAGCTGACCGCCGGCAAAAGATAACCCTTCCCATTTAATAACAGATGTAAAGGACTTAATATCCGCTCCGAAAATAAGAAGTGCCACATTCTCAAGAAAATAGCTGACACCGATGGCCGTAATAAGAACAGCCAAAGGAGACGCCGCTCCTCTAAGTGGTCTGTAAGCAACAAACTCAGTTGTGATACCAAGAAGTGTGCACAGTATAACCGCCAATACTATTCCCACGGCAGAATTACCACTAAGCGCCGCACTCACTGAAAAAATAATATAGCAGCCCACCATGATAAAATCTCCGTGTGCAAAATTAAGCATCTTGGCTATTCCGTATACCATTGTGTATCCCAACGCGATTATCGCATAGATACTTCCCAGACTAAGTCCGTTAATGAGATAGGTTAAAAAGCTCATCTCAAACCTCCAAAAACAATAGATCATTTAATTGATTGATTAATCTAGCATACCATAAAAATTAACTTTTTATTAGCTAAAAACGCGGAATATCTTATACAGATATCCCGCGTTACACTTCATTGTGTCAGGAATAAATACGTCTATATTTACTCAGCGGATACGTAAGCTCCGTCCTTGATAACAACAGCCTTAGGCTCCTTGTTGGGCTCACCTGAAGCATCCCAAGTCATCTTGGAAGATGTAAGACCTGAAGCCTCGATCTCTGTCATAGCACCCTTAAGTGCATCGCCAAGATCTGAAATACTCATATCAGGTGTTGCGTTCTTAGCTTCAATTGCCTGCTTGATGATAAATACTGCATCATAAGCATCAGCTGCGAACTGGTTGGGAGTCTCACCGTATTTCTCCTCATACTTCTTAACGAAGTTTACTGTAAGATCATCTGTAGCATCAGCTGCGAAAGGTGTAAGAAGCATTACGCCCTCAGCGAGCTTAGTATCAAAGTTCTCTACAGTAAGGATACCGTCCATACCGTCAACACCAAAGAATGTGGGAGCATATCCCATTGTGTTGGCCTGTGTAAGGATAAGTGAAGCTGCCTGATAGTAGATAGGAAGGAATACAAGGTCTGCACCTGCATCCTTAGCCTTCTGAAGCTGAACTGAGAAATCTGTTGCATTGTCTGCTGTGAAAGCTTCCTGTGAAACGATCTCATAGTTCTTGCCTGCAGACTCATCTACAAACTTCTGATAAATTCCTGTTGAATATACATCTGAGCTGTCATAGATGATACCAACCTTAGTTGCAAGGTTGTGATCTGAAATGTACTGAGCTGAAGCAATACCCTGGTTAGGATCTGAGAAGCATACGCGGAATACATTGTCATATTTAACGCAATCAACTGCCGATCCCGAAGGTGTAAGCTGGAACATATTGTCAGCCTTTGTGTACTCTGAAACTGCGATTGAGCATGCACTTGTTGTTGAACCAACAAGAATCTGCATTCCCCAATCCTTAAGTGTATTGTAAGCATTTACTGACTTCTCGGCATTAAGCTCGTCGTCTTCTTTGCTGTACTCTACCTGATATCCGTTGATACCGCCTGCTGCGTTGATATCCTCAACTGCAAGCTCTGCTGCATTACAAACCGCATTACCGTAAGCAGCTGCGCCACCTGTAAGAGGTCCGATGGCACCGATCTTAAATGTAGCTCCGTTGTCAGATGAGCTCTCTGTCTCCTGTGCAGGCTGTGTCTGTGCCTGAGAATCGTTTGTCTCAGTGCTTGCTGCGTCAGTACATCCCACAAGTGCGGAAGCAACAAGTACAGAAGCCATAAGTGCACTAATAACTTTGCCTAACTTCTTCATAATATTTCCCTCCTGAAAAATGAAAAGCCAAAATGTATATTTGTATACAATCTGATATTTACTTTTGAAGTTTAAAGTACCAAACTAAAAAAGTCAATAATAAAAAGTAAACTTAATCATTTTAAATATCATTTCTTTATCATCAAAATAAGCTTCCTTATAGATTTGGTATCTTCGCCGGGTTCCAGTATTTCTTCTTCATACTGATCGGGATTATCTGCATAACCGTCCCAAAATGATTTTCTGCCGGTCATCCACGACTGAATATTATCGGCGATGCAATAAAGATCATACTTTTCCGCGTCATACTTTTCATAATCAAATCTGTCATAATAAACAGGTCCGTTCTCATAACGGATCATGTCCATATAATAGCTATCATGTATTCTCTCGGCGAGACGGAAAAGAACATGGTATTCAACATATGCAATCTTGTCATAAAAATCATTCCTATAAAACATACGTACCTTTTCCATAAAATCTTCATCATCGCTAAGCTTCCGTAGCCATCCGCTCTCATCCACAAGGCCCTTTATCCAAAGAGCATTCCACTCATAGCTTCCATATGAAAACCAGGGATGCCCCATAGAAAGATCGAAATCCCAGACAGGCCCTGCAACAAGCTTATCTTTCATACCATCCTTGTAAACATACTGACTAGCTCTGTCTGCGTCGCCGTTCTCAAAAAACTCCTGCAAAAGATAATACTTTATAAAGCTCCGCTCATCTGCAAGAAGCGCAAACTCCTCCTCACCTTCCGCAATGGAGTCTTCCACCTTGCAAATATCTTCATGTATCTGTGCAAGTCTGTCTTCATTGGGCTCCGACGGGTATTGTATCTTGGCAAACCGACCTTCCGTCTCAGTGTATACATTTCCCTCGGTCTTAACTCTCTCTTCATAATCAAACTTGGCTAGATAACCGTCTGAAGAAATCTTCAAAAATCCATTGCCCTCTTTTATCTTCTGCGCCGCAAGGTAAAGTCCCCTATATTCGCCATTGATATACAGATTGACGTACTCACAATCGGGAACATTATCCATCTCGATCCTTCTTGCCACATCCAAAACCAGATAGTTCTTAAGCTCGCTTTCATCATAAAAATTGGACAAAAGCACATAATTTCCGGCACTCTTCATTCCGAGAATGGATTTCTTCTCGTTAAAAGAAATATTGTATGAGCGCTTAAATTCCTGCCCCGGAAACTCCTCCATGAGCTCCGTCCACGTAGAATTACCATGCCCCGAGATCTTGAGCTTTCCCGAAGTTTCTTTTGCACCCAAAGGATCATAGACAGAATAATCAGCAGTTGCCGTAATATTGTGGAGCGGATCACCGTCCACCTTCTCCATGGAATCTTTTCCGGAAGCCAAATACATTGTGCTCACTTCACCGCCGGTAAGGAAAAAGACATTTCCACTTACCTTTTCACCTTTTTTATCCAGAAGCTCATAATTGAATTCCAAATTTCCGAGATAGGGATTGGTTTTTTCGTAATAGTTTAAAAAACTGTCATCCAAAATATCTCCCGAAGAAAAAGAAACATCTCCTATCATTAACTCTTTTGCATTTCCGAAAAACAGTTTGTAATCATAGCACTCTGAGTTTCCCGGCAAAAAGAAATACGTTTTTTCTCCTACGCTATCATAATACGGATAGATCTTAAGCTCGTCTGAAGGCTGTCCTTTCCCCTTGGCAACCACATAGAAATTCACATCCTTATTATTTAGCTTTTCCAAATAAAACGGGATAAATGCAAGTATCGCGAGTGCAACAACACATAACAATAAAAGCACAAAAACAGGTTTTTTTGATTTCTTCACTTTATTATTCCTTTCATAAAAGCATCACTTTCATCTTTATAATAACACGGGGTTTGCATTATTTATTTATGATTGTTAAAATTGTTTAGAGGGGGAATAGAATATGTTGCACTTATCTTATGTGGGGATTGCTTTCGCAGCGGTCTTCTATGTAGTGTTTGGCATTGCAGTAAGGCTAATGGAGCTAAGTAATAAAGGCCGCAACAAGGCAAGACTTTGGATTGTTGTTATTACTCTTTGTTCACTTATCGTTTCCAATTTGGGTGCCGGAGTTTTGAATCTCATGATGGGCAGAGTTTTATGGAGCACTGTGTTCCTGATACTCGGTTTCTTCTTTGCGGCTATCTTGGGACATATATTCATGAAACTCCATAACATTAAAGTCAGGATCAAGATGCGCAAATTCATGGTCTTGTTTGATATCGTCGATCATTATATGAATGAAGGCAAGACCAAAGAAGAGATTCTGGATTATCTTACAAAGAGCCAAAAGCTGGCTCGCAAGGATGCGATAAATTTCCTCAATTTCATATCGGATCCTACTAATTATCAATTCCTTTCAGATGTAAATGACAAGATACGAGAAGCAAGAATGCTTTCCGAATTAAAATAAAAATAAGGCTGTGAACTTGAGAATCATTCCCAAATTCACAGCCTTTTATTTTTGATCATTTTAGATCTGCATGCACAACTCGGAATTCATCAAACTGCGGATCTTCTATAAAATCCATGATAAGATTGAGCGGTGTAAGCCCAATCGCTTCATGATGAATCTGCTCTCTTATAACCATCTTTTCATAAGTTGAAAGATTCTGAAATTCAGGATGGCTCCTTTCATACTTCTCACTTAGCTGGTCAAACAAGTTGTACTCCGGATCTCCCCAGGCAAATACTTCGGCTGTCTTCAAATTTGGTTTGAACGGAGAATATTGCAGCTGGCTACTACTCATAGGAAGTGCTCCTTTCTCTTTATACAAACTATCTAATTGAATGTCCGAAGGTGTATAACCCCTCTGTTATAAATAATAGCACATTTTTGTACTAATTTTCATAAATTTTTCAAATAATTGTGACTATTTACAGGTACTTTATAAGCCCTTCCAAGCCTTCACGCTCATATATTTCCTTATATATAGCGACTTCCGCCTTGATTATCGAGTCAATCTGGCGCATTCCAAGAAGCTCAACAGGTGCCTTATCATCGGTCATTATATTGTTTCCCGCCTTATATTCCATAAGCGCATTCTCTACATTCGCCATCATATTCTTGAGTAAAGACTCATCCTCAAGTGCAATATTCTTATCAAGTCTGTCTAAATAATCATCCGAATCCGTCGCAAATAGCTCTCTGTTGGTTGAATTCGGAACAGAAACGATCTTTACATTATCAAACACCGACGATATCGTGTCCGCGAGATATCTGTTGATGGTCGATTCGTTGTCATCGCTGAACATATTCATATTCACGACCATGACTCCGCCCGGATTAAGATGATCTTTTACCATGGTAAAAAACTCTGTTGACGACATTTGAAAAGGAATCGTTATATCCTGATACGCATCGACCATTATCACATCGTACTTCTTGGATACGGCGGCAAGATACGCTCTTCCGTCGTAGGTCGTAACCTTAGTGTCTTCCGGAAGCTCAAAATACTCATGCGCAAGGTCGGTTATCTTCTGATCGATCTCAACACCCTCGATGTCTATGTTATCAAAATGCCTTGAAAGCTGGGTCGCGTAAGTTCCCGATCCCATTCCCAAGATAAGAACATCTGTCTTTTCTCCGCTTGCTTCCTTTTCTTTTATCCCTGTCATATAAGGCGCCGCCATCGCATAATCGTAATACATTCCCGTAAGCGCACCGTCTTTTATAAGAATAGACTGAACTCCGAAGAGTACGTTGGTTGAAAGGATAACGCTGTTGGAATCTTCTTTTACCTGAAGATAGTTATATACCGACTCACCCTCATAAGTAAGATTTTTCTCCCAAAACGAAAAGCTTGCATTGTGCCCCAGGATACAGCACAAGATAAAGGTAATCCCGCCTGCGATCAGCTTCTTGCGGTTACCCGTCCCGCTAAGAAAAAAGCAAGCACATAATACGATAAGTATTCCCGCAAAAATAAGGAAAGTAATCGATGTTCCGACCGCCGGTATGGTAACGAATGTCGGCACGAAAGTTCCGATGATGCTTCCCACAGTGTTAAACGCACCGAGAGTTCCGATGATCTTGCCATTGTCATCAAGCGAATCCGTCGTATATTTTGCAAGACTCGGAGTTACCGTTCCCAGTAAAAAGAGTGGAAACACAAACACCACCATACATGTTACAAACGCCGCGATCACAAGGAAATTGTTATTGACGGTAAATATCAAAAGAGCCGAGATACCGATAATGATATATTTACCCACCACGGGAATCGCCGCGATCCAGACAGCCGCAATGAGTATCCTGCCGTAAAGCTTCTGCGGATCGGGGTTCTTGTCCGCCGCTCTTCCTCCGTAGATATTTCCGAGTGCCATCGCGATCATGATCGTTCCGATTATTATAGTCCATACAATCTGTGATGAACTAAAGTACGGTGCAAGAAGTCTGCTCGCTCCGAGCTCCACCGCCATAACGGACATTCCCGCAAAGAACTCCGTAAGATAAAGAAAAAGTTTGCTGTTTAAAATACTGTATTTACTCAAGTGAAAAATGCTCCGTTCTCAATGAATATATTTATATCAACAAATGCCGAGTAATAACCGACATTGTTCATTATACATTATTCCCTCAAATAAAAGAAACCGCTGCATATATTAAGCAATATAATATCAGTAATACAGCCGCTGTAGCGTACATAAGAATAACGCTTCTCCTGATATCGGCGTTCTCTATTTCTCTCTTGGCATCTCCGATATAGGGCTTATCATGAAGCTTTCCAAAATAAGATGTCGGACCCGCAAGTCGAATCCCAAGCGCACCAGCGCATACACTCTCGCACTGAGCGGAATTGGGGCTTGCGTGATTATACCTGTCCCTTATAAAAATCTTGACCGCGCCGCCTGCATCATAGTTTTTACTGTAATCTCCAAGAAGAGCCGCCGCAATTATCATAAACACCGCGCTTAATCTGGCCGGAACAAATGCAAACACATCATCGGCTTTGGCCGCAAATCTTCCAAAGAACATATACTTGTCATTCTTATATCCGATCATGGAATCCATTGTGCTTACCGCTTTGTAAATAAAAGCCAGGATCGGTCCTCCGAGCATAAGATAAAAAAGCGGGCAGATAACGCCGTCGTTGGTATTTTCCGCAACGGTCTCAACGGCAGCCCTCGCAATCCCTTTTTCATCGAGATTTTCGGTATCCCTTCCGACGATCATCGACACTTCTTTTCTTGCAAGCTCTATATCGTTCTTCTTAAGGGCCCTGCAGACCTTCATCGCCGCTTTTGAAAGACTTCGTGCCGCAATGCACTGCCAGCTCATGATTGCCATAAAAGCAAGCATAAGATAGCAATTTAATTTATAGCACAAAAAAATAATCGCAAAGGTCACCACACCGGCTACTGACGCAACAACAATCCAAAGAAACATACCTCTCCAAAAAATTGAAACATCATTCATGTCTTCTTTTCTGTCGCTATCCGCATCACCTACATGCTCGGTCTTGCTTTTTGTGACGGATTCCCCAAGCAGACGTTTCTCCAATACGCTTATTAATTTCCCTATAATCTGCACCGGATGAATAAGCCACATCGGATCTCCGAGGATCAGATCTATGATGACACCCGCAAATATCGCCACGGGGACATATTTATAATATGCACCGATAAATCCTGCCATTCAGACTCCAATCATCGCACAGACACATATCGCAACGGCCATCGCCGTCTCGCACAGACACACAAACCAGCCTGCGGTATCGCCCGTAATACCTCCAAGCTCCTTCTTGGTCTTTAAATAGTAATAACCAAATGTCAAAAGAGCTGTCGTTATAGCCACAACTCCGCCGATCCGTCCATATACAGCCATGATAAGCAAAATGATCGCAGCCTCTTTTACCAAGACAGAAAGACATCTCTTTTTGTCGGATCCTTCCGCAAAGGTATAAAGACTTCCCTCATTCTTGGCGCACGGAAAACTCACAACGGAAACCGCACTCAATGTCCTGGAAAGAACAAAACCAAGACATATAACTATAAAATATCTTTCTTCAAAACCTTTTTCCGACGAAATAATAATAGAAATCGCAGAAATATATACCGCGCACAACACAACCAATCTGATAACTGCGAACGCTCCGATATGCGGATCTTTCAGGATTTCCAGCTTTTTTTCTTTTTCCCTGTAAGAAGAAAAAACATCGCTGCAATCCATAAAGCCGTCAACATGTATTCCGCCTGTAACTATGAGCGGAATAACAAAAAACAAAAGCGTCGCGGCGAGAAGATTTATGTCAAACATCTGCGTGATCACGCAAAGGCCATAACACAGCGCCCCAATCACAATCCCGATCAAAGGAAAAAAGCATATGCTGTATCTCATATCCTCTTTTTCCCATTTAAACTGTGGCATTGGAATGCCCGAATACATGGAAAACGCTATGCAAAATGCTCTAAGTAGATTTTTCATCCCAAACCTTTCCCTTATCCTTATCCTATTTTAATTCCCTTACCGCAAAGTACACGGTAAACTTCTCTTTTCGCTCCAATCGCCTGCATGAGCCTTCCCGCGTCATCGCGCCACTTCCTGTCTTCCCTACTCATAGGTACTATTCCGCAAGTTATGTCTTCGACGATCAAAACCGCATCTGCAGGAAAAACATCCGCCAATTCATGCACATCCATACTCATAGACAGCGCCAGTCTCTCGACATGCTCGTATGCCCTGTATCCTGCGGGAATACTAACATTTCCGCCTATGATCTCCTCGCTGTCAAAAGAATATATATCATCATCATTAAGCTCAAACATCGCTTTAGCGAAAGCTCTTTTTCCTTGGGCTGCGCCTCCTACAATAAGTACGCCCTGCTTTTCGCCGCTCGGTTTTAATAAATCCATAAGCTCTTTATCCTCTGCTGCCTCGTCGCTTTTCTTATAAATAACGGGAATCCCCGCACACATCTCGATAACAAGATCGGCACAATCCGATACAGCTCTCTCAAGTTCTCCAAGACCTTCCCTGTACCAAAAAGTATCTCCGTCATAAACCGCGGAATCACTGTAGATCCCATCGCTTACAAAGATCAGATCCGCATCGTTTTTTCGCGTTTCATCCATAAGCGTCCCAAGCTCATCCGCCACTCTTTTAGGTGCTGTATTATCAGTATGGAATCTTCCGACCTCTTCCCCAAACATTTCGTTTGCAAGAAGCGCAGTCAGACTGTCTATAAGATACGTACCCGAAAGGCTGCCGCTTTTACCTGTTGACATCCCGGAAAGTGAGCCTATATCCGTTCCGATCTCCAACGTTTCAAACCCAAGTCCCTCTCTGTCCGCAACATGCCGTCTTATCCGTTCATCATCCTCTTCGCCCGTCGATCTCATTGTCGCAACATAGAAAAGCCTGCCTTTTTTTCTCTTCGACAAAAGCACTGCCAGTTTCTGTCCGATTCCGGATTTTCCGTTTTTACATCCGCCTGTTAAAAGAATTATCATCTGATTCCCTCTAAATACGAATCATCTATCTTGCCTTCTTCAAAAGTCGCCATATTGTTCATCATCGCACATGCCGCTTCTATCACAGAAAAAGCGACAACGCATCCCGATCCCTCTCCGAGGCCCATATTCAGATCAAGATACGGATTAAGTCCCAGTTCTTTTATCGCAAGCAAATATCCGGGTTCCTTGGATACATGCGACGGCAAGAGATATCCCGAAACCTTAGGGCATAGCTTCACTGAAAGAAGTGCCGCAACCGCTGAAATGTACCCGTCAATAACCGCTGCCCTTCCTGCTGCCGCGGCCCCTATAAAAGCTCCGCACATCGCAGCAATATCAAGTCCTCCGACTTTCGATACGATACCTGCGATACTGCCCAATCTATCTTCCGGGCTCGAATCAAGCTGTTTACTATCACAGCCCACTTCGCCAAGTCCATGCAGACCAAGCGCCTTCTTTATAACAGCCTTTTTCTTATCAAAAGACTCATCGGTAATCCCGGCGCCGCGTCCTGTTATACTGTCGGGATCTACGCCGGTAAGTGCACATAAGACCGCAGTGGAAGTCGTTGTATTACCGATGCCCATCTCACCGATTCCCACAAGATCAATCTTCCCTTTGAAATGCGCATCTTCTCCCTGCAAGATTGTATCACCAAACTCTGAGCCCCCGGCGATATTCATAGCGCACTCCGCGCCGACAAGCATCGCCCTTATACATTCAGCTTCTGTCATAGCAGGCTCTTTTGCTATATTTCCCGTACCTTTTCTGATATTTCTGTATACGATGCCTTCATCAGCATGAGCAAGGTCACACTTCTTTACAAGCCCCTCGTACTCTGCCTTTATTCCGACATCGACAACGGTTACATCCGCTCCAAAGTGCTTTGCAAGAGCCGCCATCCCGGTAATACCCTTTGTCATATTGATCGCCTGCATCATAGTAACTGACACCGGCGCCGAAGCTACGCCTTCATCCGTAACCCCGTTATCGGCGCAAAAAACAAGCACTCTCTTTGAAGACACGGTATTCTTCACACATCCCGTGATCCCCGAAAGCGAGGCCGCAATATCTTCAAGCTTCCCCATGCTCCTCGGAGGCTTAACAAGGCTGTCCGCATACTTTAAAGCCTTCTGCTTCGCCTCTCCATCGCATGTTTTTATGCTGCCAATTATATCCATCAGTTCTTTGCACTCTTTATTGTCCATACGTTTATTTTACACTCTATAAGCCATAAATTGCTTCAAAACTTCGCTCCTTTTAACAAAAATCTGTATGCTATGATATAAATGTCTAAAGTCATAATTGCAAAAAAGAAATAAATTATGTAGCAATTCGTATATCATACAGGTGACAGATTATGAAAAATACAGGCCATTTCCCACTTCATGGCGGAGAATATGAGAAAAGCCCAATAAAGCTGGACTACAGCGTAAACTTAAATCCATTGGGGATTCCGACAAGCATCCGGAAAACGCTCAAAATGTGCATTTCCTCTGCATCGGAATATCCAAGTCTTGATCAGTCTGCGCTTAAATGCCTTCTTTCGGAAAAAAGGGATCTTTCGAAGGAATTCTTTTTCATAGGTAACGGCGCCTCCGAAGTCATAACTCTTCTCACACAGGCAGTGGCTTCAGAAAGTCCCAAGGCTCTGATAATAGAACCCACATTTTCGGGTTATGAGAGAGCCCTTGCTTCACGCGGTTTTGAAATCCTTCACTTCAATCTTTTACCCGAAGATGATTTTGAGCTTAAGCCCGAAATACTGGATTTTATAAAAAGAAACAGTGACATGGATATCATCTTTGTCTGCAATCCAAACAACCCCACGGGAAGAACAATCTCTTTTGACCTGATAAAAGAAATCGCTAAGATCTGCAAGGATCTTGAGATTATCCTGGCGGTTGATGAATGTTTCATGGGATTTGTAAAAGAAAAAGAAGAAAAAAGCTGTATATCCCTTATTAAAGATAACGGTAATGTTGTGCTCATAGATGCCTTTACCAAGCTCTTTTCCGTTCCGGGAGTGAGGCTTGGATATTGCATCTGCAGCGACACGAAACTAATAGACAAAATGAATGCCCTCAAGCCTGAATGGAACGTTTCTTCAATTGCTGAAGCCGTCGGCATTTCCGCCCTTTCCACGGATAACGACGATTTTTTGAAGGAAGCTAAAGAGCTGATAGAGACGGAGCGCATTTTTTTAGCACGCGAACTTGAAATACTCGGCCTATCCGTATATCAAAGCGATGCGCCTTTCTTGATGTTCAGACTTCCGAAAGAGCTTTCAAAAAGCGCCCTGTCTTTTTACGAAAGGACAGCAAAATACCACGGAATACTGCTCAGAAACTGCGGTAATTTCCATGATCTTGATGATTCATACTATAGAATTGCAATAAGAAAACACGAAGATAATCTTGAGCTTATACAGACTCTGAAGCTTGTCCTTTCTTCTTTAAGCCAAGATAAAGGACAATAAGGATCGCGGCGGTCTCGACAAGGCAAGATACAAGCGTTCCCTCAATTCCGAAATTTATGTCATATGCAAAGCTGTTTCTTGCAGATGCAAGATCAAGCTTAAATATTGAAAATTCAAAAACGCCACCGCTGTTTGGAAGTCCGAGTAAAATGCTCTGAGAGAAATTCCAAGCGGCATGTATTGCCATCGCGCACCAAATACTGTCATAAAAATATACAAATAATGAGCACAGGATTCCGAAAAGCATAACGTTAACTATTCCCGTTACGGTAACACCATCATTAAAAATATGAAGAAGTCCGAACAACACAGAGTTTCCGACAACCGCTACCGCGTGATGTCTGTAGCTTCTAAAAAGTCTTTGATAAAGGAATCCCCTGCACGCCATTTCCTCTGCAGATGATTGTATAAACACCCCGATAAATACCACTAGTACTTTAAACGGGTCAAATGAGTTGAAATAAAGCGCAATATCCTTGTTAAGCATTGCCACCAAAGCACATGAGATATTCATCACAAAGCCTATCACCAATCCGATAATAAGCATCTTTATATTGTTTCCGTGTTCCTTGGTTCCAAGCTTGGGAATGATCGGCCTGTCAGGCTTAGACAAAAGCATGACCAGAAATGCCAACAGCCAAACTCCTATGAATGACCAGTAAACATAGTTTATAAAAACAAACGGATCTCCGCTTTTAATATTCGTATTGATCATACTAAGAGCCATAATGATCGATCCGATTATTATAGTTCCGATTATCGATCCGACAATCATTATCGCATACGTGATAATTAACGATAACAATGAAAAGTCATACCACTTAAAATTATCGCTGTGAATCTTCTTAAAAAACTCTTTCATTCATTACTCTCCTCTTATAAAAACATTATTTTATATTTATCTCAGAAACCTCGCAGTCACTGTATTCAGCAGAAAGTGAAAAGCTTGCCGCAATGTTATCCGTGACATATACCTTTTTATCTTCCGTAATGAGTATGGCTCCAAAGCCCTCATTATTTCTTGAACCTGCGGCATGTTCTTTAATAAATTCAATAGCCCCTTCCGTTCCTTTTACAAAAAGAGCTGTCGACAATCCGTCGCACATAAGACCGTTATTACCCACAACAGTCACCGAAACAATCCCGTTTTTAGCTGGTTTCCCGGTCTTGGGATCAAGAATGTGCCAGTAGATCTCACCGTCTTTTTCAAAAAATCTCTCGTATCCCCCGGACGTTATAACTGCAGTATCGCTTGCTTCAAGGACTCCGAGCACTCCGCTCTTACTGTCGGAAAAAGGACTCTTGATCGCTACTCTCCAGGGTGCCCCGTCAGGCTTATTTCCTATACACTCAACGTTTCCGCCAAGATTAATAAGTCCTGAGCTCACTCCGTTTTCCTTGAAATAATCTGCAAGATACGATCCCGTATAGCCTTTTACCACACTTCCGAGATCGATCTGCATATCATCCGAAATACTTACTTCATAGCTTCCGTCCGATATTTTTTTTACATCGATCTTCTTATAGTCTACATTTTTGATAAGAGCCTCAAGCTCATCATCGTCGGGAACTCTGTACTCTCCCGTAGTAAATCCCCATTCTTTAAGGACGGGATAGATCGATATATCAAGACTTCCGCCCGTCATTTCACAGGTACTTATCGCTTCCGAAAGTATCTGTCCCGCCTGCGAACTAAACTTAGCCTTCTTCTTGGTATTTAATACGCCTATGTCACTGCTGTCCTTGGTAACGGAAAGAGTATTTTCGATTTCCCTTATCTTTTGCTCGGCATCCGATAGAAGGCTCTCATCGCCACGGATCTCCAGCTCCATAACAGTGTCCATCGCAAATATGGTAGACGTATTCATTATCTCCGTCGACGTACATCCCGTCAGCATTACGGCACTGACCTCCAATACAAGAAATGCGGCACCTATGCAGTTGTTTTTCTTCTTTATATTTATATTCATCGTCATCTATTATAATTGATAAACGCACCTTTTCACTACTGATAATTTTTAATTATTTCCCATATGTTTTTTCATCTTGTATAATTCTGTTATACCAATCGAGGAGGAAATACAGATTATGAAAAAGAGAATAATTACAAGTTTGATCTTAACCGCAGCTCTTTCATTCGGAGTACTTACAGGATGCGGTGCAAAAGCAGAAGAAACACAGGCCCCTGCAGCAGAGGCGACTCAGGCTGAATCAGAGACAGAGCCCGCAGGAGAAGCAACAGACAACGCAGCTGACACAGATAAGACAATCACCGTAGGAGCTACACCTGTTCCTCACGCTGAGATTCTTGACAACATAGTAAAAGAAGTACTTGCAAAAGACGGATGGACACTTGAGACTGTGGTTTTCCAGGATTACGTTCTTCCCAACACTTCACTTGAAGCAGGCGAGATCGATGCAAACTACTTCCAGACACTCGGATATCTCGATCAGCAGAACCAAGACGCAGGTCTTCACCTTACAGCTGTAGCCGGAATCCACATTGAGCCCATGGGTATCTACTCACAGAAGTACACCAAGCTTGACGAGATTCCCGACGGCGCTGAGATCGGTATCCCCAACGACCCCGATAACGGTGCAAGAGCACTTGACCTTTTAGTTCAGAAGGGTCTTCTTACATCAAAGGGTTCTTTCGGAGAAGATTCAAGCTATACAGAGGATACTCTTTCAAAAGATAAGGATGCTAACCCTCACGGATACAAGATCACTCCACTTGAGGCAGCAAGCCTTCCTCTTTCACTTCCCGATCTTGATGCAGCAGCGATCAACGGAAACTACGCTCTTGAAGCAGAGCTTCCCGCTAAGTATCCCGCACTTGATATCGAGGAATTCGACGACGAGACAACAGTTAAGAGAACCAACTTCCTTGTAGTAAAGGACGGTGACCAGGATTCTGAGAAGATTCAGGCTCTTGTAGCTGCTCTTAAGTCAGACGAAGTTAAGACATACATTGAGGAAACATATAAGGGCGCAGTTATCCCTTCATTCATCGATCCTCAGTAATACAGAACGTAACCAAGTTAATTTGTGTAATATCATAAAAATCCTACCTTTCATATAATGTAAACCTAGATATGACACGTCTCATTTGCCGGTGACGTGTCATATTTGATGTTTAAATAAAATAATGCAATAATGATGACGGAGCAATTCATGTCATTATATTTACAGTAGACAGGTGGTTTAACTATCCATGATACAGATAAAAAACGTCAAAAAAACTTTTAACAAAACCGAAGTATTGAAGGGAATAAATATCGACATTGATAAGGGCGAGATCTTCGGCATTATCGGCCAAAGCGGTGCCGGTAAATCCACTCTCCTAAGGTGCATCAACGGCCTTGAATCCTACGACGAAGGTTCGATCGTTGTTGACGATACGCTCGTTGACATCAAAAACAAAAAAGTCCTTCGAAATTTGCAAAAAAGAATGGGCATGATCTTCCAGGGCTTTAACCTCTTGGAGAGACTCGATGTATATCACAACATCGCACTTCCCATGAAATTCTGGGGAATCCCTACCAATACTCCCGAGGCAAAAGAAAAGATCTTAAACCTCATAAAACTTGTAGGACTTGAAGAAAAAGTTCGTTCAAAGCCAAGGGAACTCTCAGGCGGACAGAAACAGCGTGTCGCTATAGCAAGGGCTCTTGCATTAGACCCCGATTTTCTTTTGTGCGACGAAGCAACAAGTGCACTCGATCCTGAGATCACAAAGGGCATCCTTGCTCTTTTACAAAAGATAAATAAAGAGATGGGCATTACGATCATCATCGTAACTCACCAGATGGAAGTGGTTAAGCAGGTCTGCAAGAAGGTTGCTTTCCTTAGTAACGGCAAGGTTCTTGCTGTCGGAAAGCCTGAGCAGCTCTTTGTATGGCCCAAGGAACGCGAGATCAGAGAATTCCTTCGCGAAGAAAGCGACAAGCTCCCTTCGACCGGAGTCAATCTCAAACTCTTTTTCTACGGCGAAGGCAATCAGCGTCCTATAGTTACCGAGATGTCCAGAGAGCTACAGACCAACTTCAACATCTGTTGGGCCAAGCTTGAAGACTTCAGAGAAGATGTCTACGGAAGTCTTGTACTCAACATGGACGAAAAAGATCTTGAAAGGGCATGTGCCTTTCTTGACAGCAAAGATGTAACGTGGGAGGTGATCAGATAATGTCAGGAATCTTATCGACAACAGGCATGAGCACAGTTATAATGACTGCCTTTAAACAAACTTTATACATGGTATTTTGGTCAACTCTCTTTTCGGTGATACTCGGATTTATTCCGGCCATAATACTTACGCTTACTGCTCCCGACGGACTTAAGCCCAACAAGATAGTGTATGAGATCTTAAGTTTTTTGGTAAACGTATTCAGAAGCTTTCCTTTTATCATCCTACTTGTAATACTTATTCCTTTTACAAGAATGGTTGTAGGAAAATCAATCGGAACAACAGCTTCTATCGTACCTCTTACCGTATCTGCGATTCCATATATCGCAAGAGTATTTGAGACGAGCCTTCGCGAAACCAATCCCGGAGTCATAGAAGCCGCAAGATCGTTCGGAGCATCAAATTTACAGATTCTTATAAGAGTTTATGTAAAAGAATCCATTCCGAGAATGCTTAACGGAATCATCCTTCTTGTTATCTCACTTATCGGATATTCCGCTATGGCAGGTACTGTCGGAGGCGGCGGAATCGGTGATATAGCAATCCGTTACGGCTATCAGCAGTACAAGACCGAATATCTTATTGTATGCTCGGTTATCCTGATCGCATTCGTACAGGCTATTCAGATGCTTGGAAATTATATGTATAAAAAGATGAGCTGATTATATTAAACAATAAATAAAGCCGGAGATGTCTAGTTTGACGTCGCCGGCTTTTAAAATACAATTCTTTATCTTTATTTATACTGCTGAAGCTTCTCGATAAAGGTCTGTGCCATATCGCTAAGCTCACTGCCCTTTCGGATGATATATCCGAGAGTGAGTGTCTCCTCTTCCTTGAGCTTAACGTGACGAATCTCTGAAGTGTTAAGGCTCTCACCGAGCATAGCCGCACCAACCGCGTATCCGTTAAGGCCAAGCATAAGCTCTACCGATGTAGCTCTTTCGTTGGTGCTTATAACCTTCTTGTAATCGTAGGTAGCAAGCGCCTCTTCTCTGTAATAGAAAGAAGTGTTGTCGCCCTGATCGAATACCATGCAAGGATAATCCTGAAGATCTTCAAGAGATATCTCATCCATGTCCGCAAGCGGATGGTCTTTTCTTAAATATACGTATGTGTCTCTTGTAAACAGCTCATGGAATTCAAGAGAAGCATCCGCAAAGATCTTCTTAAACATATTTCTGTTGAACTCGCTGAGCGCGATAACACCGACCTCACTTCTAAGGCTCTTGAGGTCGTCTATAACTTCACTTGTCTGAGTCTCTCTGATAGAGAACTGATACTCTTCAAGATCGTATTCCTTAACGGTATCTATAAATGCATTTACAGCCACGGTGTAATGCTGCATGGAAACTGAGAATGTAGGCTTATCAACCTTGGAATTGATGTACTTGTCCTCAATCTTTTCAAACTGCTCAACCGCACTCCTTGCATAAGCAATAAACGCGCCGCCCGCAACAGTTGTCACAACGCCGTTATGTACTCTCTGGAATATCTGGATTCCGAGCTCGTTCTCAAGATCTCTTACCGCACTCGAAAGTCCCGGCTGTGACACGTAAAGTCTGTCAGCCGCTTTTCTCATTGAGCATTCCTCATCAATCGCAATTACATATTTAAGCTGCAAAATTGTCATATGTATAATCTCCGAAATGAATCTTTATACATAATAACACATTGCCATATATTTAGTACATATTTTATACTCTGTCCCTGTCAGATCACATATGCATCCTGAGGGATGATCCTTGAAAGGAACTGCCTTGTACGCTCTTCCTTTGGTTTATAGAATATTTCTCCGGGCTTTCCTTCTTCCACTACAACTCCGCCGTCCATAAAGATAACCCTGTCAGCCACATCCTCGGCAAAAGACATCTCATGGGTCACTACGATCATGGTAATTCCCGTCTTTGCAACCTTCTTTATTACTTCCAAGGTTTCTCCCACAAGTTCAGGATCAAGAGCCGATGTAGGCTCATCAAAAAGGATCACTTCAGGCTTTAGAGCTACAGCCCTTGCTATTCCTACTCTCTGCTGCTGTCCGCCTGATAGCTGTGACGGATAAGAATCTTTCTTTTCGAGCATCCCTACATTTTGAAGGACTTCCTCTGCAATCTGCTGCGCTTCCTGCTTACTCTTTTTCTGAACCTGAACAAGTCCTTCCATTACATTCTGAAGAACCGTCTTGTGAGCAAACAGTCCGTAGTTCTGGAACACAAAGCCTGTATGTCTTCTCATGTACAGAATATCTTTTTTCTTGGGGTTCTTAAAATTTATGATCTTATCGGAAAACTTCATGGTTCCGCTGTCGGCCTTCTCAAGAAAATTTATACTCCGAAGAAGCGTAGTCTTTCCGGAACCGCTGGGTCCCAGTATTACTACCACTTCTCCGTCATCTACTTTTATCGAAACATCCTTAAGAACTTCCTGTTTCCCAAAGGATTTTTTTACACCTGTAAGTTCTATCATCGCCGCACCTCCTCTGTTCCAAACGCAATGTCATTGTGTGCATTAATATGCTCATATTTCCTACGTTTTCAGCCTGTCGCCACTTGCTTTAAATATTTTCCGCTGTTTTTCTCAGCCAGGTATCCTATCACCTCTATACCGATTCCTATAAGCCAGTATACAAGCGCTGCTGCCACATAACCTTCAAGATAACTGTAGTACAAAAGACTTGGCAAAAGAGCTCCCGTCATGATCTCAATGACTGAGATAGCGCTCACAAGATTGGATGCCTTCAATAGTCCTATCAGAGAATTCTGTAAACCCGGAAGTAATATAGGCACCATCTGAGGATAGATAACTCTTGTAAGTGTCTTGAACTTGCCAAGACCTATACTGTAGCCCGCTTCAAATTGCACCTTGTCTATTCCTCTGAAAGCACCTCTTACGCTCTCACTTACAGAACAACTTGTCCCAAGGATAAGTGCAAAATAACCTATTATGATCGGATCAACTTCGCTTATGGGCACTGTAATGTGAAGTACATTTGCCACATCTGCATAGCATGTCATAAATATGATGTTATACAAAAGAAGTGCCACCATAGTGGGTAGTCCCAGATATGCAGTCACAAACACCGCAAAGATCTGTGAAAGAACAGGTACCTTGTAATACCTTATCGTCGCTATGATTGTTCCAAGAACCAGACTTACAACAAAGGTGATCGCAGTAAGTTTGATGGTTACCGGAGCATAGGCTAGTGCTGACACAAGAGACTCCCAAAAACTTGATACACTAAAACTCATATCCCAACTCCTTAAACAAGTTTAATCTCTCCACCGCTCAGTTTCTTTTCTATGAGAAGAAAAGCTCCTTTTAACAGTAAGCTAAACGCAATATATATAAGTGCTGCCGCAACATACCCTTCAATAGTGTGGCCGGACGCCGCACCAATTGTCTTAGCTCTTCCCAAAAGATCTACGACTCCAAGCATAAATACAAGTGATGTATTCTGAAAAACTCCTATGAGGTCAACGCCATAATGCGGAATTGCCACCTTAAAAGCTTGCGGGAGCACAATCCTTACAAAGGTTTGTGCCCCCGTCATTCCTATAGAATATCCTGCTTCCGACTGAACCGCAGGTACAGATGTTATGGCTCCTCTAAATATCTCTCCAAGGAAAGCCCCCTCATTCAGAATAATCGCTATTTCTACAAATATCACGGGTTCAAGTCTGTTTAGATTGATCCCGAAAAGATTTAAAAATACTGTGCCGAGTACTATTGGGATTCCGTAAAACGCGATCATCATCTGCACCAGGAGCGGCGTTCCCCTCATAAAGGATATATACAATCCCAGTAAACCGCTTATCACAGGTACTCTTTGTAATCTAAGCACTGCTACAAATACAGCCAGTATAGTGCCAAGAAGCATTGACCAAAAAACAATGTGAAGATTAACAGGTAAACTTGAAATCACTTTAGGAAAGACATGTATAAATCTTTCAAGACTAAAATAATTACCCATATCTATTTATTCCTCTTCTGTAACGTCATATCCAACCCACTTAATTGCAAGCTCAGAAAGCTTTCCGTTTTCCTTAAGTGTCTTAAGAGCTCCGTCTACCGCATCTCTAAGTTCTGTCTCATCCTTGCGATACAGATAATAAGTCTTTGAATTGTTGATGGGTTCGCCTACAGACTTAAGCCATTCTTTTCCGTCATCGCTGAAGTTGGTATTCATCTTGATAACATCGCTCTTCTTAAGTACGGATGCTCTTGCTGCTCCTGACTTAAGTGCAGCAGCTGCTTCTTCATCTGAGCTACTCTCAGAAGTTACAAGAACAACTTCCTGACCCGGATGCTCCTCGTTCCACTTTGTAAGGATCTGAGTTGTGGCACTTGTTGAACCACCGGTTCTGATCTTCTCACCCGCAAGGTCTTCAAGGCTTGTAGCGTTATCATCTATAAGAACTGCAAGGTAAGTGATATATGACGTATAAGACTCTCCTGAGAAAAGATATTTCTCTTCCCTCTCGGGTGTGTACTCATACTGATGTGCTGCAAGATCAATCTTTCCTGATTCAAGTGAAAGAACCAGCTGATCGAATGCCATTGACTGATACTCAAATTCATACTGAGGAAGCAGCTCGTCGATTTCCTTTAGTACGTCATACTCATAACCAACAGCATCTCCATTTTCATCTATATAGCAGTAAGGATTGTAATTGGTTCCCGATCCTATAACTATCTTCTGCACCTGCCCGCTTCCTTCGCTCTGTGCTTCTCCTTTTATGTTATCTTCTGCTGCCTTTACTTCAGTATCAGCTCCCTGTGATACCTTTCCGCATCCTACTGCAGATAACATCATTGCGCCTACAAGCACTCCCGATAACAGAATATTTTTAATTGTTCTTTTTTTCATAATCGTCTCCTCTCGCTAACCTGAAATCAAAAGTTCACATGAGAAAACCGGAGATTACTGGTCCGCCTAATGGTGACGAACCACTAACCTCCGGTTGTCCGGTTAGTAAACATATGAGTTTGCTCCTTGTTTGCTTTTGTTGAGTTTAATATACAATAGCCTCCCTATTAGCACAATTACGCCAATCTTTAGGGAGGCTATAACTAAAAGTTATAATTCAATTTGAGTTTACTTGTCCCAGCCAAGAGCTTTCCTCTTGTCCTTCATATCCTGTACTATCTGCTTAGCAAGTGCTACAGGATCTGTATTTACGTTCATTGTTGAGCCAAGTAACTCTTTCGTACCATGCTTCAAGAACTCAATAACATTCTTGGATCCAAAGATCGGAGCCTCGACGCAGTGATAAGAACTGATTCCGTTAAGTCTGAATCCAAGAGCCGCATCAATTCCCTTCTCATTGCCCCACTCGGGTGATGAGAATGCAAAAGGAAGTTCATAAAGGTTCTTTCCAAGCACACCTGCAATTCCCGCAAATATACCTGTGGAACGAGTATTATCTATGCACTCTCCCACATGCCATACAGGCGGAAGATCCGGTTCAAGAAATTCTCTTAATGACTCTCCTGCTTTTTCTTTACCTGAGATCGCACAATATCCCAGTTTCATAAGAGGGAAGGATGCGCATCCGTTGGTAATGATGAGAACGTTGTTTTTAAGAAGCTCATCAGCAACATCAATGATACATTTTTCATATAATACCTTTGGATTATTGCATCCGACCATATTTACGACACCGAGGATCTGTCCCGATTTAATTGCTTCGGCAAGAGGCTTCATGCTTCCGAATCTCTTATGAACATACTCAACAGAGAATCCGACTTCTGCCTCAACCTCATACGGAGGAATGTAGACAGGCATTCCCTTTCTGATCTCAAAACTCTCGATCGCACGTCTTACTATCTTCTCTGCAAGTTCTTTGGTCTGACCTATATTGCTGTGATGATGATCGTATTCATATCTCTCGGCACCGGGAAGCCTTGCGGAATCACTTGTAGTTATAACCGTAGTCTTAAAGCACTTTGCAACATCCATGATCGAAGGGAATACATCCTGAACATCCGCAACCCACAGATCAAGCGCTCCTGTAGCAAGTACAAGTTCCGCGGATACCGCATTTGAAAGCGGAATAACACCACTGTCTCTGTACATCGCTGAAAGTCCCGAACAACAGATACCGTAGAATCTGATACCCTTAGCTCCTTTGGACTTGGCAAGTTCGATCAGATCTTCTCTCTTTCCCGCGGCAACAATCTGGCTTACAAGTGTAGGAAGATGTCCGTGTACGGCAATATTCACATAGCCCTTTTTGAGCGCTCCGATATTAACTTTGGATGTAACTCTGTCACCTACTCCAAATAAAGCATCAGTTGCTATACCTGCACCGACAACCCCGGAAAAAGTAAATGCAAGACCGCAGCGAAGGAACTGCTGCATGATGCTCTTCCAGTCGCCGTCCGTTGCGCATCCCGACTTATGATAGGCTTCAAAGACCTCATGATATGCACTGATAGGAAGAATATCTAACTCTTCCCATACCTTTTGCCTCTCGGGAAGCGCACAGGCCTTTATTGTCTTATAGTCATCGGGGACACTTCTGGACATATCTTCAAGCAAAGCATCTGCAAGATCTTTTGCAACATTCTTAAGCTGTCTGTTCTTTTGCTTTATTCCAAAAGCTTCCGCCGTGCTCCTTATCTTTTGCTCGCCAAGGATAGGGATATCAAGTTCACCCTCTGCAACTTTTTTCAAAGTAAGCATGACTTCTCTTGCATGCATACCATGTTGAGCCGCACCTGAAGCTGCCGAACGCAAAAGATTTCTTGCAACTATCAGATCCGCATCCGCACCGCAGACACCTCTCTGCGCCTTCGCTGTAATATGACAAGGTCCCATATTGCAGATCTTACAACAGGTTCCGCTAAGTCCGAATGCACACTGAGGCTTCTGCGCATCGAATCTGTCAAAGGTTGTATCTATTCCGATCTGCTCCATTCTAAGGATCATCTCGCGAACGGCGGGATCGGGTGTATTGTCAATCACATCCTGCTTCGACGGAAACGTCTTTCTGTATTCCGCCACGGCGTTCATGTAATCCTTGGTAAAATCCTCAGGACTACTCTCTCCGCCATGGTCACTTGCCTTAAGCGTAACCGTCGGAATTCCATGCTCATCGAAACCTATAAGGTTTCTGTGAGAGTGAATATGTGACAGTCCGTTTTTGCCGTGATGATGGTGATGTTCGTGTTCATGCGAATGTGTATGACTCATTTTTCCTACCTTAACCTTAACTTAAATTGTATATTCAATATCTTCTTCTACCTTCATCTGAAGCAGATCGAAGATCTTGTCTCTTATCAGCAAAAAGTCCCCGCTTGTTCTGTCTCTGAAATGATGAATGGGAACCGTGATAACACCTCTTACTTTGCCGGGATTAGGTGTCATCACAACTATCCTGTCCGCAAGATAAACCGCTTCCTCAATATCATGGGTTACAAAGATGATAGTCTTCTTTTCGTTTTTGCAGATATCAAGGATATCATCCTGAAGCTTCATTCTGGTAATGGCGTCCAAAGCTCCGAAAGGCTCATCCATGAAGATGATATCAGGTTCCACTGCCAGAGCTCTCGCTATGGCAACTCTCTGTTTCATACCTCCCGAAAGCTGCCTCGGAAAACTGTTTGCAAAATTTTCAAGCTTCACAAGCTTAAGATACTCTTTAGCAATTTCTTTTCTGCGCTTTTTATCTATTCCTTTTGACTCGAGACCAAGCTCGACATTTTTGATGACCGTGCGCCACGGAAGTAATCCGTAGTTCTGAAATATGGTAACATTCTTTGTACTTGGCGCAGTTACTTCGTTTCCATCTATCTTAACGCTTCCGTGATTAACGGGATCAAAGCCCGCAATAGCATTTAAAAGTGTACTTTTTCCGCAGCCCGAAGGTCCCAAAAGGCAGATAAACTCGCCTTTTTCAATATCAAGATTTACATCCGACAAAGCCGTGAATTCCGCGCCGTTTTGTATGAAGGTTTTTCCTGCGTTTTCTATATGAATATATGACATTACTGCTCTCCTCCCCAGGCTTTAAGAATTCTTTTTTCCAAGAGACCGATAAGGAAATCCAGTAGCAGTCCTATAAGCCCTATTACAAATATTGTTGCCAAAAGAATGTCAGCTCTGATATTGTTTCTCGCATCAATGATCTGGAAACCAAGTCCTGACTGCGCGCCTACCATCTCGCCGGCAACAAGGAATATCCATGCACTTCCAAGAGCCAGATGAACTGCATTGGCAATCTGAGGGAATGCCGCCGGAAGGATCACCTTCCACATAAGCTGAGGCTGCCTGATTCCGAAATTATCCGCAACTCTGAAGTACATATCGTCGATCTTACTTACAGCTGATACCGTAGAAAGCAGTACCGGAAAAAACGCTGCTATAAAAATGATTACAATAGCAGGAAGATCTCCTATTCCAAAAAGGAGCACCACAAAAGGCATCCACGCTGTCGGAGATATCGGTCTGAGTAGCTGAAGCGAAGGATTAACATAATTAAAAACCTTCGGAAGGCTTCCAAGGATAAGTCCAAGAAAGACTGCTATTAAAACCGATAATCCATAACCTATCACAAATCTGTACATACTT
Source organism: Butyrivibrio sp. X503 (assembly GCF_003625475.1). Taxonomy (GTDB): domain Bacteria; phylum Bacillota; class Clostridia; order Lachnospirales; family Lachnospiraceae; genus Butyrivibrio. Next base: position 467,844 of record NZ_RAIQ01000001.1, read on the forward strand.
GCAGCTATAGAAGCTATGAGCGTTCCGTCAGCGATCATTTCGCCCAAAGCCTGAATTGCCATCAAAGGTGACGGAAACAGAGCCGAACTGTAATCACTTACAGTAAATGCAAGCTGCCAAATTCCCAATAATATAAGTATCGATACAACAACATATTTAATAGAGAGTAATTTTTTCATCAAGTCCCCTTACTTATTACCCGGTCACTAAACAATCACAAGTAATATAATCAAAAATCTGTCTTTACAAAATCAGAGTATGCAGGCGGATTATCAGAAAGCCCATATTCTTTAACCTTATCAACGAGCTTGTTATACTGTTCCTCTGTGATATCAAGGTCGTCATAAGAAATCCACTTTAAAGAAGTTTCAAGTACATCGTCTTTCTGCTTAAGATATTTTCCCGCAATCTTCTTAGCTGCTTCGGCATCAAGATTATTACCCGCTGTCTTGTAACCTTCGACAAAAGCCTTGGCTGTATCCGCATGCTTATCTATAAAATCATCCGTTAATACAAGTGCGCAGCAAATCGAATCCTCCCAAAGCTCCTCAGAGGTATACAGTACTTTTGCTTTTCCTGTCGAAACGCCTACGGCACCGAAAGGTTCCGCAACGCAGTAACCGTCTATTGTTCCCGTAACGAGCGCAGACGGCATTTCTGTCGGAGCAAGTTCAACGACGTTAATATCATCGATAGTAAGTCCGTTCTTTGCAAGTGCATCATTTACCAAAATATTATGTGAAGACTGGCGATGCGGAATTGCAATTGTTCTTCCCTTTAAGTCTGCTCCGTCCTTAACTTCATTAGAAACAATGAGAACATTTCCGTCTTTATGTCCGAGAGCAACAGCTTTGATACCTACGCCTTCAGCTTTTGATTTCATTGCAAGCTCTATAAGAACCGATGCTCCGTCAACCTTACCCGAATTAAGTGCATCCAAAAGTTCGGGCCAGGATCCGTATTTAACAAGTTCAACATTAACCTTGTCATTATTTGCAAGTTCATCTGCTTCTTCCAACACGGCAAGTGAATGTGTTATGGGAAGATATGCTATCTTTACTGTCTCTTCTGCCTTAGCACTGCCTCCCGCTTTGGCACTTGCATTTCCGTCTGTATTGTTTCCGCATCCGGCCAACGCAAGCACTGCGGTTACCAGTATTGTTAATAATAGGTGTTTTTTCATAATAACTATCCTCCACTATAATTCCTTTTACCTACTAGGTCAATAGGGTAATTTGTATTGATTGAATAATAACACACGAAAACGGAAGCGAAAATTAAAGATTGCTTATAGCGAATGATAATTTGAGCTTATAAAAAAGAGCAAAGCAGGTTTTTACACCGACTTTGCTCTTCTTATATTTTTCTTATCCTCTTCTTAGACTTATGTGATTATCTATCTTGTTGAAATACGTTGCGATCTTGACGATTGCTTCATCTACGCTGCACTCTACATCGAATCCCGCAATGGCTTTTTTCTCAAGCTGCTTTTGTGCTTGGAATCCGATCTTCTTGCAGACAAGGCTTCGGCAATCCGAAATAAGTTCGACTTTCTTAAGCGCTCCGTCGCCACCTCCGCAGCCGCCGTGGCCACCGTTTCCGCCGCAACCTCCTTGGGAACCGTCGCCGCAACCGTTCTGCGCTCCTGCGCATCCGCTTATCTGAGTCCCGGAAGCATCACTTTTATTTTCATTCTGTACTCCTGCGTTGGTGTTTTCGTCTTCAACAAACTCTCTGTATTCTTTTTCTTTATAATCGGTTCCGTCTACTTCGTAGATATGGAACCCCCTAGCAGCACCAAAGCCAAGGTCTACGTCCTTGGCATTTGATGTTGCGACGGCAATCAAATATGACATCGCTTTACCTCTATCAATTTTTAGAAACAACAGTTTATGGCAGAACTGTGTCGTCGCCTTAGTTAAATCTCTGTGATGCTACTGTGTAGATATCCTCGATAAGTCTGATACCGCCTTCGTAGCCCACAATTGCATCATTAAGAACTATCTTGTCCTTAACGGGCCATGAGATGTTGAGGAAGTTACCTTTGAGATCCTCAGTTACTTCTTTATCATAGTAGCCGCCAAGTACAAGAGGATATCCATGATAATCATGATTCTTAATCTCTTCATGAATCTTGTATCCGTCTGTTTCAAACACAACTTCTGCTTCAAGACCGTAGTTGAGCTTTTTGAACTCCTCTGTTATAGCCTCTCTGTACTCCTTGGGAGTATCATCAGTAATGAACTGCTTAGCAGGCACAAGTCCCAGATCATTTGTAAGGAACTTGGTGATGCCAAGAGCATACTGAGCATCAGCAACAACTGAGAACTGCTTGTTGATTACTCGGTTCTCAAGGAACAGATCCGCAAATCTCTCGATGAGATAGTAGTAATAATTCTCATGCTCTGTTATAACATCCTCTACAAGCTTCTCATCTACTCCTGCAAACTTTCCTACTTCTCTAAGGAACTTACTTGTCTCGAAAGCTCCGATAGGAAGTGTATTGTAGTGAAGATAAGGTGTTCCGAGTTTTTTCTCAAGCTTCTTTACATTCTTAAGTGAAACCCAAGGAGAAACAAGAAGGTTGAACTCAGCAGAGGCAATCTTATCTACGTTCTTTATTCCTCTCTGATATCCAAATATAGTATTGGGTGTAAGACCTATCTCTTTTAACAGTTTCTCAAGTGCTCTTAAGTTTCCAAGCCAGTAAAGATCCTGATAAGGAACATCAGCCCAGATATTTACAAGACCCTTTTCCTTCTTATCAGTCTTCTTTATGTACTGGTCAATGATCGCATCAATAATCTGCTCATGTCCCTTGTAGTTGTTTCCTTTAAATCCTGCTGTAGGAGCGTAGATTACAGGCTTATCCGCATCTGCAAACTCAGATACAACTTCTCCTGAATCATCACCTACAATCTCGGGGATACATCCTGTAAGTACAACGTACATGTCCGCATCGATGACCTTAAGCGCATTATCGATGGTTGAATGAAGCTTTTTTACACCGCCGAATACAACGTCTTTTTCATTGATACTTGTACATGGAAAAATATTTGGTGAAAAGTATCCGCTGCTTCCGTTTCCGTCAGAGAGCTTCTGAGCACATCCGGGGCCGGAGTGAAGAATAGGGATAGCTCTTTCAATTGCCTGCACTGTCTGCATTGCACCCAGCGCACATTTATATCTTTGTTTATCAAGTAACTTTGCCATTTAAATCAGCCTCCGTGAATCATGCTTTGTCCTGAACGAGGAACTCTCCTACATTCTGTTTGTACCACCAATCTGTATAAGGAAGCTTTGTTCTCTTTGCGAGATTCTGCTCAAAGCTTCTGTTTCTGATACTGTCAAGGATTGAATATGCAAACTCAAGTGTGTGCTTGTATCCGAAGATCATATACTCATCCGCAACATATACAGAAGGTGTTCCGTTCTTGATTGCCCAAACAGTTGAACCGGGATGTCTTGATAGATACAGATCCGGCTGATACTTGTTCAGAATGTTCATAACCTCGAAGTTCTGCTGATCCGCAACACTGGCCTCGAAATCAATATTGTTATCAAGAAGATATTTCATTGAAGGAGGTACATCTCCGTTCTCATACTTCTTGTCATAGTGCCATGCAAGAGCCCATACAACCTCAATGCCAAGTTCGTTAAGAACACGGGATACCTCGAATGTATATCCGGGTCCCATACCGAGTACTGCTCTAAGTCCCTTAAGCTCTTTCTTAACTTCCTCAATCTTGGGAAGATAGATTGCTCTCTGCTCCTGAATGTACTTTTCTATCTTTTCACTTCTGCCTGTAACCTTACCTATCTCGCGAAGCCAAGCCTCAAAACCTACGATACCGCACTGGTTGATGCTTCTTACATAAGGAACGCCGTACTTTTCTTCAAGTACGTTTCCAAGATAGTTACCAAGTGTTCCGCAGATACATGTGGTAGCTACTGCTTCAGATATGTGAGAAAGCTCCTCAATAGTAGAGTTACAATAAAGGAATGTTGGCTCAAGATCAAATTCCTTGAACATCTCTATGATCTCGGGTCTTGCACTCTCATAGAAATTCTTGAAGTTAATCTTGTTGCTCTTTACTCCCTCTCTTGGCGGTTTAACAATAGACTGTAGAACCGCATGGTCTGCAATATCAAATCCTGTTGCCCAGATTCTTGACTTGAATCCCTCACAGTGAACCGCAACAATAGGAACCTGAATCTCATCTTTGAGCTCATCCACAATACTGTCGATATCCTCTCCAATGATTCCCGTTGCACAGGAGCTTGAAACGAAAATAGCCTTGGGGCTGTATCTTTTGTTTACTTCCAGAATGATATTTCTAAGAGTATTTGTTGAACCAAAGATAGTGTCATTCTCATTCATATCTGTTCCAACATAGACAGTATCATTGGTAACACCACGCTTTTTGGCCATAACCTTATCAAGGTAATATGTACCTGCTGCCGCAACCGAACAGCCTGCAGGTCCGTGATGAATGATGGCGATGTCTCTTATCGCAGAAAGCTGACCAAGGGCACAGCTCGAAAGACAGGAGCTTGACTGTGAAAAACATCTTGAACATCCTTTAAGTGTTCCGCATTCGCTCTTACTTGCAAGATCCTTGAGCGATCCGATGTAACCTGTTATAGAGCCGATCCTGGCCTCTCTTGTAGCCACATTGGAGTTATTTAAATTCGTTGCCATTATTTCTTTTCTCCTATATAAACTATGTCAAAATCCTATTTAATCCTGAGCCTTAGCAAAAAGATTGGTTGAAAGATATCTAAGTCCTGTGTCAGGGAATACAGCAACAATCTTCTTGCCTTTATTCTCTTCTCTTTCTGCCAATACTCTTGCTGCATGGAGAGCCGCACCTGATGATGTACCGATAAGAACACCGTCGTTTGCAGCAAGCTCTCTTGCTGCATTGTATGCATCAAGTGCCTCTACTTCGAGATATTCATCATAGATATTTCTGTCCATTGTTGCAGGAACAAGATTGTCGGGAACTCCTTCAAAAGGATGTACTCCTGTTATCTCTTCCTCCGGAGGATTCTTATCTGCATCCGGAAGTGAGTTGGGTCCGGGCTGAACAGCAACTATCTTTATGTTAGGATTCTTTTCCTTGAGATAAGCACCTGTTCCTGAAACAGTTCCGCCTGTACCTACACAGGCTACAAGAATATCAACCTGTCCGTCTGTATCTTCCCAGATCTCGGGACCAGTTGTTCTCTTATGAACTGCAGGGTTTGCAGGGTTTGAACACTGGTCAAGAAATACTACATTTTCCTCTTTATCAAGAACCTGTTCCTTGAGCGCCTTGATTGCAGCAACGAAGTCACCTCCTGTCTCTTCAAGCACCTTTGCAATAACAGGCTCTTCACCAAGCTTAATTGTCTTTCCGCCAAATGCCTGTATTACCTGGAATCTCTCCTTACTTACCTGATCCTGTATGTATACTCTGAAGGGATATCCCTTAGCTGCCGCAATAGCCGCAAGTCCGATTCCTGTGTTACCACTTGTTGTCTCAACCACTGTATCGCCGGGTTTAAGCTTGCCGCTCTTCTCAGCTTCTTCGATCATCGCAAGAGCAATCCTGTCTTTAACGCTCTGATTGGGATTAAAATACTCAAGCTTACCGATAATATTTGCCTTCAGATTATGTTTTTTCTCATAACCCGAAAGCTCTAAAAGCGGTGTCCTGCCCACAAGTTCCGTAATAGATTTGTATACGCGTGACATACCTTTTCCTCCTTAAGTCTGAATCCTTCTGTATATATCAAATCTTGTAATCGTCTGAAAGTTCCATCATTCCATACTCCATAAGGATCTCTTCAAGTCTTTCCTGAGTCATGGGTGTAGGAATTACAAAATCAGTATTCTCGATAACTGCCTGCGCAAGATTTCTGTACTCTTGAGCCTGATTTGAATCCGGCTTATACTCGATAACAGTTTTCTTATTGATCTCAGCATGCTGAACCACATTGTCTCTTGGAACGAAGTAAAGAAGCTTTGTTCCAAGCTCTTTTGAAAATGCTCTGAGAAGATCAAGCTCTCTGTCTACGTTTCTTGAGTTACAAATGATTCCACCAAGTCTAACGCCGCCTGTTCTTGCATATCTCTGAATACCCTTTGAGATGTTATTAGCCGCATAGAGAGCCATCATCTCGCCACTTGCTACTATGTAGATCTCTTTTGCCTTACCTTCACGGATGGGCATTGCGAAACCACCGCACACAACGTCTCCAAGTACGTCATAGAATACATAATCAAGATCGTCAGTATATGCGCCGAGGTTCTCAAGCATGTTGATTGAAGTGATGATACCTCTACCTGCACATCCTACACCGGGTTCGGGTCCGCCTGACTCTACGCACTTGGTTCCTCCGAATCCTTCCTTCATGATTCTGTCGAGTGAAATGTCTTCACCCTCTTCTCTGATAGTGTCAAGAACCGTCTTCTGAGCAAGTCCTCCAAGAAGAAGTCTTGTTGAATCTGCCTTGGGATCACAACCAACTACCATTACCTTCTTACCGTGCTCAACGAGTCCGGCTGTAAGATTCTGTGTTGTTGTTGACTTTCCGATTCCTCCTTTTCCATAAATCGCAATCTGCCTTAGTTCTGCCATTTTTTCTTTTCTCCTCTTTCTTATTTTTTATGTATAAAAAAGGCATTGCAAAAGTAAGCTACTTTCTTACATTCACAAAACCTCCGGTTGACCGGTCAGCTTTTTTACTGTCCGCTTATGCTGTTCATTTCCTTAAGTAATCTGAGGTACCCGTCCAGCTTTTTTATCGCCGCATCTACGGGTCCCGGCATTTCAAATGCTGCGATCCCTCTGTCTTCGAGTTCGCCCATCGCTCCGCCTCCGATCTTGGCTACCAGAACGAAATTGCAATCCGCAACGCCGTCTACTCCTCTTTTTAATTTCTCAGCGTTGTGATGCCCGCCTTCACATACCGGAATCACAAAACGCTGTTCAATTTCCTCATAGTCGCCGTTCTCATCAACATCAACTATCAAAAAGCTTTCGGCTCTTCCGAAATGCTGATCTACATATCGGTTGTCTGTAGATGCAAGCGCGACTCTGTAAACTGCTTTATCCATGTGAAAATGTATTCCTTACGTTAACTCTGCTCTGGTATACGAGCTTGCTGTACTCGCTCATTCCCGGAACTCCGACCGCATCTGCACGGCAGTGTGCGCAGTGTCTGAACACTTTGATGTACTGCTCCGCATCCTCTCTGGCTTTTTCTATCTGCTCACATGTCGGCTTTGGTATATCTTTAAGCTGATGCTGCGGTATCAGCGGAATAATGTTATACATCAGCGCTCCGGCTTCTTTGACCGTCTTTGCGATGGTAGCTATGTGCTCATCATTTATTCCCGGTACGAGAACGGTGTTGATCTTGAGCGTCACTCCCGCATCTGCGACCTTCTTGATTCCTTTGAGCTGATTCTCGATAAGAATCTTTGCGCCTTCTTCGCCGTATATCTTCTCGCCGTGCCAAATGATATATTCATTGAGTTTAGCTTCAATCTTGGGATCGACTGCGTTAACGGTAACCGTAAGAGTATCGATTCCTACCTCAATCAGTTCGTCCGCTTTTTCATACAGAAGAAGTCCGTTTGTACTCATGCACTTTAGAAGTTCGGGATGGCTTTTTCCTATCTTTTTAAAAGTCTCAAAAGCATAATCCGTCGCCAATGTATCGCCGGGGCCTGCAATTCCTGCCACCTTGATATTCGGCACAAATCCAAGTGCTCTGTCTATAAATATATTTGCTTCATCAGGGGATATAACTTTAGAAGTTACGCCCGGTCTTTGCTCGACATCATTTATTGTCCTGTCGCAAAACCTGCATGCTATATTACATCCGGGACTTACAGGAAGATGAATTCTTCCCGCATTGAACTTACATCCGCCAAAGCAAGGATGGTTTTTCTCAAGCTCTTCATATGTTCTGGCCATAATCAAATCTCCTCTCAGAATCTCTGTTTACGGCTTGTCTCGAGCTGAGTTACTTTGCCATCGTGTACTGTTATTGTTATCGTGCCATACTGTATACTTTTGATGCTCTCAACTATGCTTTCCAAAAGAGCCTCATCGACTTCTGTAGTCTTTGGTATTTCTGCCTTTGCCATAAACTTTATCTCCTCGCCTGTTTTATAACCCATCTCCCTACTTGGTAAGTAGGTTTTAATAATGACGTTATATGCATTATGCTTTAGTTCGCTTCCATTGTAAAACACTTATAATTTATAGCAGGGTATAAATAAAACTTATCCCTCCGCTTTTTTAAACACTCTTTCGAACTCGTTAATCAGATCTTCTATGCCCTCGATTCCCACAGAAAGTCTGAGAATACGGTTGTTTATTCCATTCTTTTCAAGAACTTCCGCGGGTACATCCGCATGTGTCTGAGTTATGGGATAAGTAATAAGTGTCTCAGTTCCTCCAAGACTCTCTGCAAAATAAATGAGTTCAACATTTGCCAAAATCTCTTTTGCAAACTCAGCGGAGTCAACCTCAAAGGTGAGCATCGCTCCAAAGCCTCTTGCCTGCTTTTTCATGATCTCATAGCCGGGATGCTCTATTAATCCGGGGTAGATTACCTTGGTGACATGCTTATTATTCTTAAGGTACTCCGCAATCGCAAATGCATTTTCCTGCGCCTTGTTAAGTCTTACGGAAAGCGTCCGTATACCTCTTAAAATAAGCCAGCTGTCAAAAGGACTTAACCCTGCGCCCGTTGTTTTATAGATAAAGCGAAGTCTCTCATCGAGATCTTCATCATTAACGATTACAAAACCGCCTATCGTATCATGATGACCGCCAAGGAACTTTGTTCCCGAATGAATAACTATATCGGCTCCAAGATCGAGCGGATTCTGATAATAGGGTGATAAGAAAGTATTATCAACTATCAGTATCAATCCTTTTTCATGAACTTTTTTGGCAAGTTCTTCAATATCCGTAACGTTCATCATTGGATTGGTCGGAGTTTCTATATAAACTGCCTTGGTATTTTCTTTTATAAGAGGAAAAACATCCTCACTGCTCAGATTCGCAGCGGTATATGACAGACCGTTTTTTCTGCTTATCTCATTAAAGAGTCTTACGCTTCCGCCATAGAGATCCGAATCGATAATAAAATGATCTCCCGGTGAAAAGAGCTCCATCACAGCTGCAACTGCAGCCATTCCGCTTGAAAATGCGATCGCGTCTTTTCCGTTTTCCAAAAGAGCAACGACAGATTCAAGCTGCTGCCTCGTGGGATTCTGCTGCCTTGTATAATCAAATCCCGTACTCTCTCCAAGCCCCTTGTGTGCGAATGTCGCCGTCTGATAAATAGGGTAACTTACCGCTCCCCAAATATCTTTTAACTTCTCATCATTAAGCTGACACTTAGTGTCAGCGCTATATTTTTCCTGTAGTCTACAGCCATTTTCCGTACTCACTTTTACTCCTCCCGATATCTTTCCTGTAACCTGTTATGCCATTTTGTCAGGTTTCGCCATATCTCTTTTCATATGCTTCATACAGCTGCTCCATTGCTTTTTCTATAATGCTTTTTGGACTAGCTATATTTATTCTTTCAAAAAGAGCCGTCTCTCTGCCAAAGATTATTCCTCCGTCAAGCCAGAGCTTTGCCTCATTTTCAATAAGATTCCTTAAATCTCTGTAGTCGGTAGTAACCTCGGAAAAATCGAGCCATATAAGATATGTTCCTTCAGGTTCTATAAGCTTAACCTTAGGCAGTTTTTCTTTTATAAAATTTCTGATGTAATCAAGATTTCCTTCAAGATATTCAAGAAGTTCGTCGACCCACTGCTCTCCTTTTTCATAGCAGGCTTTGGTTGCTACAAGTCCAAGCACATTGCACTGACTGTAGCCGCCCGCTCCGTTTTCACAATCAAATTTATTTCTTAATGAAGTGTTTGGAATGATAATATTTGCAATTTGAAGCCCCGCTATATTGAAAGTCTTACTCGGGGATGTTCCGAGGATCAAATTGTCTTTGTACTTCTCTCCCAAAGTAATAAACGGTGTATGCTTATATCCTTTAAAAACAAAATCAAAATGAATCTCATCCGCAAAAATAAGAACATTGTGTTTTAAGCAGATATCCCCGAGTCTTAATAGTTCCTCTTTTGTCCACACTCTTCCTGCCGGATTGTGAGGACTGCATAATAAAAAGAGCTTTACGTTTTCTTCAACTATCTTTTTTTCAAAATCTTCGAAGTCGATCTCGTAATGTCCGTTCTTATATACAAGCTGATTGTTTACGACTTTTCTTTTGTTAAGTTCTATTGTCTCTCTGAACGGATAGTAGACAGGCTCCTGGATAATAACGCTTTCGCCGGGCTCCGTAAAAGCTCTTACAGCAACGGCTATTGCATATACAACTCCGGGTACGACAATGTTCCAATCATATTCGATATCAAATCCGTGTCTTTTCTTAAACCAAGTTGCGACAGCTTTGGTGTAATCATCCTTGGGATCTGTGTAGCCAAAGATTCCGTGATCTACTCTTGTCTTAATGTCATCAAGAATCTCATCGGGAAGTTTAAAATCCATATCCGCAACCCACAAAGGAAGCAGATCGTCACGTCTTCTTCTCTCTATTCCAAAGTCATATTTAAGGCTGCTCGTTCCGCGCCTGTCATGTATTTTGTCAAAATCGTATTTACTCATGGGTGATACTCCCTTTTATTAAATGAGACCGCTTGTCATATGTGATGATAAGCGATCTCAGTGTGGATCATATTTAATTCCATTCATATATACATATGAATGATATACGAATTGCTCTGCAATTCTATCATTTCCATATACATATGAATGATATACGAATTGCTCCATGACTTCGTCATTCTCGCAATTCTACAAACATTCGAAAACCGCTAATTTGCTTCGCAAATTGCTATTTTCTCATGTTTGTTAGGGTCGTAAGGTCAAAGTGTTTATCATGCAAGCATGTAAACACTTTGAACTTTCCGACGCCTATATCATTCAATTTGCAAATAAAGGTGTTGAAAGATATCTGTCACCTGAATCGGGAAGAAGTACAACGATATTCTTTCCTGCATTCTCGGGTCTTGCTGCAACGATTGTAGCTGCCTTAAGAGCCGCACCTGATGAGATACCTACGAGGATACCTTCTGATACTGCGAAGTTCTTACCCTCTTTGAATGCATCGTCGTTTTCTATAGCGATTACTTCGTCGTAAATCTTTGTGTTAAGTGTATCGGGAACGAAGCCTGCGCCGATACCCTGGATCTTGTGAGGTCCTGCTTCACCCTTTGAAAGAACAGGGCTTGTTGCAGGCTCAACTGCGACAACCTTAACGTTAGGATTCTGCTCCTTGAGATATTCGCCTACACCTGTAATTGTTCCGCCTGTACCGATACCTGCAATGAAGATGTCAACCTTTCCGTCTGTCTGATCCCAGATCTCAGGACCTGTTGTTGCTTTGTGGATTGCAGGGTTTGCAGGGTTAACGAACTGTCCGAGGATTACTGCTCCTTCGATTTCTTTCTCAAGTTCTTCTGCCTTAGCGATAGCTCCCTTCATTCCCTTAGCGCCTTCTGTAAGAACTATCTCTGCGCCGTATGCCTTAAGAAGATTTCTTCTCTCAACACTCATGGTATCGGGAAGTGTAAGGATTGCTTTGTATCCCTTTGCTGCTGCAACTGCTGCAAGTCCGATTCCTGTGTTTCCGCTTGTGGGCTCGATGATTGTTGCTCCGGGTTTAAGCTTTCCGCTCTTCTCTGCGTCCTCGATCATGCTAAGTGCTACTCTGTCTTTAACCGATCCTGCGGGGTTTAAATACTCAAGCTTTGCAAGGATTGTTGCATTTGTATTTCCAACCTTCTTGCTGTATCCGTTGAGTTTAAGAAGAGGTGTTCCTCCAATAAGATCCAATGCGCTTTCTTTGATGTCTGCCATAATTCGTTTCTCCTTTATCATCATTTTTTTTATTTGTTCATGTTTTTATTTGATGATTGAATCATAGCATAAGGGTCTACTCGTGAAAATTAAGGAATACTTATAGCGGAGTATAAACTTTGGTTATTACCCTGTCATCCGGTTATAACCCGGCCTTCACGGGAAAACTGCATCTTTATCAACAATAGCGGTATCATAAGGTACCACCATATCTATATCCCCTTCCACTCGAGGAGCAAGGGTGTAATTGTCAAAATAGATTTCTATTCCATCCGTACCTAATGCCCAATTAAGTACAGGCATGTATTCTTCGGAATTCTTTATCACATCTATATCTTTATATGAGTTTTCAACAATTTCAGAAAGAGTATCTTCCCATCCGTCATATAGGCTATCTTCAGTGTCTTTGCTGAAATAATCCTTAAGGTATTTAAAAAGAGCTTCTTTATCCGGAATAAATCTCGAGATCAAAACCTCTTCTCCCGTCCTGACATCAAATGTCTTTGACTCCCAGTCGTCCCAAGGATGCGCACCTCCTCCAAAACCATAGGAATAATAAACAGCGCTGACATAGTGTGAGTCACACCTTTCTATGTTATATCCTGTCGTAAGATCAAAAGGCAGCCCCAGTGTTTCATAAGAATCCTCATCTGCCTGCAGCGAAGTTTCGAAATACTCTTCGCTTAATGAATCCTCCTCTTTATAATTAGCATTCGTATATTCCTCCCAAGCTTTCGCCAATTCAGGATATTTCTCTTTGCTCGCATCATCCAATGCTACTTTTTCAGTTGATCTTATAAAATATGGTCTCCCCGAAGAATCGTCGGGGTTGGTCTTCTCATATTCATCACAGGACTCAACAAAGACAGGTGCATCTTCGTCCATCGCTTTTTCACTATCAAAAGTGCTTGCACTACCGGCGCTGTCCGCACTCTCCGCCTCATTCGCTGTAAGCTTAGAATTTGCTTCCGCCGATTCCGAAACAGGTGCATTCCCTTTGCACCCAGACAATATCAGCGCAAGCATCGTAGTAAGAATAAAAAATCTGTTTTTCATGTTCTTTCCTCTTTCTTATAAGCTGTAATGTCACTATTATAATACAGATAAATCAGTTCTATTTTTTTTTTATCTGTGATTTACAAACTTACCATCAGGTGATTGGCCTCAAGATCATAATAAAGTGTACAACCGGAAGCGCTAAGATCAAAAACTCTTACTATGCTTGCTGCATCTGCATTACCTGAATCATCGCAAAAATCGCCCGTGATATTCCTGAACTTTTCAAGTATCTCAGGGGCAAAAATCTTAGTTTTTTCATTAGCGAAAACCGCAGTATAAAGAATGTCCGCTTCGACAAGATCCTGGAAGATATGGCTACCGTAGGACAGCTCGGGATTATAGCCTGCTTCTTTTTCCTCAACCTCGCATACGGCTTCGAACTCACTTATATCCGCAAATGTAGTGGGGACACCAAGCTCCGGTGAAGATGTGCCGATACGTCCGGGAACTATGAGCATCATGTGTCTTCCTTTATCCCTGTAGGTCCAGTTGACCTTTCCGATAATACTAGCGATACCGGGCTTATCCGCATAAGGCATATTGTAATATGCCTTGGGATCAACGTATACGATAAGATCTACCGGAACGCTTCTTGAAAGGCCCATCGAAGAATCCAATGTTTCCATCAAAATATTCTCGGCCGGTACATTCTCAGGGATGGTAACACTGCCTGTATCCTTGGACACCTGCAGCGGTCTGCACTGCAAAAGATTTATCGAATACTCTCCGGTTTCCGATAAATTGATCGTAAATTCTATATCAACGGGATGCTGATACTCCTCATGAATGCAATGCATCATCCGCTGCATCCTTTTCATTATCTCTTCTTTTTTGACAAGTCCCCTACAGGAAATAAATCTTACATCGCGGATTATTCCACGCTCTTTTAATGAATCCTCAACCTCGTAGTCGTGTTCAAGCAAAGTATTTACAAGATACATCGGAAGTTTCTTCTCAAGGTCTCTAAGTTCAAGGCGCTTTAGCTCATGCTCTGTTACATCCATTACTTCCACAGCTCTTTGTGAGAACTGATGCTTTTCCGCGATCGTGACGCACGACGTTGCCTCAGGCATATCAAGACTTACAAGACGTGGATATGAGCCCATCGTCCTGTCTACCGCAGACGTTCCAAGTCCCATGACAAGCCTTAGCATGCCGGCTTTTGGATCGATCCCCGAAAGAAATTTATAAGGGCTGTACGAATATCCAACACCCGCAGCGCACGGCATGTAGTACTGTCCGTAATATGAGCCCGAAACTCTCTGAACAAGAAGCGCCATCTGCTCATCTCTTTTATCAAGTCCTCTCCTCTTACGATAATCAAGAGCCGAAAGACTCATGGTGCTTGCATATACCGTTCTTATCGCATTTTCAAACTCATCAAGGCGCTCTTCAAGCGTTCCTCTGTTGGCGCAGAATACCGACTCATACTTACCCGCAAAAGCATTTCCGAAGCCGTCTTCCAAAATACTGCTTGATCGAACTATAAACGGGTCTTGTCCGTAATACTCAAGGATATGCCTAAGCTGCGTCTTGAAATCCTCTGCAAATACGCCGGTTTTCAGCTTATCCGCAAACTCTTTTGCCAAGGAAAAATACTCTTCTTCCGTCCTCTGCCTAACTCTGATATCCCAGAAATCGTTGTCCACTATGTACGTATAGTAGATATCGGATCCAAGAAAAAATGAATCGTGGGGCTCCAATATCTCGTTTATCTCAGGCTCGGTATTTCTGATGATAGCTCTGGCAAGAAGCATACCGCAGGCTTTTCCGCCGATAAGGCCTGTGCCTATCATATGGCTTCGGACGTTGAAATAGTCCTCCGGTCTAAAGTGCTTTTTTACCATGGTTCTCATCTTGTCATCTCTGGTCATCATGACTTTGCACATGATGTCACAGGGTTCTTCCATATCCATGTGGCTGTCATATTGGAACTTCGCCGTATTAAAAAACTTATCCCAGAAATCAACGTACTGATCTTCACCGGGGCGCTGGAAATTCTCCAACAACTGATAGAAGCGGCTACTTTGAACACCGTCTAAGATCGGTCTGAAATAACCGTCCTCCTTCCTGTAAATATGCGGAAGGAACATGGTCTCCGAATCACGGTTCCAGACTTTTTCGGGACGTACATATACATTTTTTGAATCGGAATACACATCAAGAAACAGCTGTGTTGTGTTAAGGATCTTATTTATTGAATGGAAAGAATGCTTTCCTCTGATTATAGGGAAAAAAGCGACTGTATCAAGAATAAAAAGAAACGGGCAGGTAACCCTGAAAAAATTGCCCATCATAAGGTCTGTTGCCCACGCGATCTGAAGCTCCGACAGGCAATCGAAAACATAGAAGGCATCCTTACCCTCTTTTTCTATAACATTATGGATTTCAACGGTGAAGGTCTCAAAGCGGTGAGACAGCGGAACCTGCACGGTCTTAACTTCAGGGCAGTCCTCCACAAGAGGCTCGTGGGTCGCAAAACGAAAATAGATAATGTTCCTCTTATCTTTTTTGGCCTGCTCAATATACGGGTCAACGAATAGCTTGAACTCGGACAGTTCCGAAACTCTGAAAACAACGTTATCTCCAAGCCTGATATTATCAAGCGCTTCATCCATCTCGGGTATTCCGGACATTACTCTGTCAAATGCTGCCATAGATAGTACCTCCGCTTATATAATTGGAACAAAAAGGTCAAAATAAAAAGGCAAAGACCACCAATTTCTTGGCGCCTTTGCCTCTGTATTAATCATACCATAATGTACTCACTTACACCAATTAAACATGTGATGCATTTTGTGCACGATACGATCGCAGGAAGCATAAAAGTAATCCGCTTTATTCCTTGTATTGTCGCTGAATGTGACAACTCTTTTTGCTTCGGAAGAAGTTTCAAGATAATCTATCATGTTTTTTTCCGAGGCATTTTTGTTATAGATTTTTATATAGGAATATCCTTTGTAATCATCAGATGGATATACCAAGATCTTTAGTTCTTCGTAGACATCGCTGTTTTTTATCTCTTCGTAGAGTTTCTCTATCTTTGGTGTTTCATCCACGCACATCATATAGACTACGGAATGTTCCTTTGGTCTTTCTTTATTAAGATAATTTCTGTAAGGAGACTTGTGGAGCTTCTCATAAATATCTTTTTCCGCGTCATTACGAAGCTCATCGTAGTAGATAATAAGCACATCTTCCAAGATAACCGTTGTAAAAATATTAAAGCCCCTGCCTCTTATGAACTTCTCTATATTGCAGGCGTGCTCTGCGGAAACAACGTAAACCTTTGGATATCTGTTTTCATTGATGTCATATAGTATCGCCCCGTCCATTGCAATTATGGGTAGGGACGGTCTTACTTCAGGCATTCCTTCAAGAAATCCCGCAGGAGTTCTGAGTGTCATAAATGATAGCTTCAATCCCTGCTCCAACATATTCGACATCAGGACCTTGCTGTAAGGTGTAAGGCCTCCGGAAAAGCCGTCCATCGATCTGTCCATATTGACAACAAACAACGTGTCTTTATCCAGTTTTCCATGGAAGTGTACAGAATTTAAGATAAGTCCCACAAATATTCCGATCAGCGTATCGAGGGATCTGTCGGCAACAAACACATATGGATTTTCATCCATAAGATGATTGACCACTATACTAAGAAAGACAACACATGAAAAATACGATGCCTTCTTTTGCTTGATAACAACAGTGGTATAAATGATCGGTATAAGTGCCAGCGAGATAATGCAATAATGTAGAAAGCCGTCTCCGAGATAGAGTATATTCTGCTTTACCAGAATATAAACAAGACCGTACACGGCTCCTATAAAAGTGCCTATCGTGCGCTGGATCGCATTTCCCACAGTATTCTTGGTCTGATTCTGAATACACCAAAGCACCGCGAGCGCGGAATAGAACGGTGTTCCCTGCTTACCCCGCAAAAAATAGATTGCGAAACAGATCAAAACTCCAAGCGCCGATTTAATTATTCGAAGCCCAATGTGAGGAATATGCACTCTGTCTTTTTTCATATACTAACCAAACACACTCCTTGCTATACCACACAGAATCTCGGCGGTAGCCTCTGCTCCGAATTTCCCCGAGTCTATGCAAATATCTCTGTTGTCAAAAACACCTGCCATATCTTTGCAGTACTTACGTCTGTAATTTTCACGAGCCTTATCAACATCCTGTATCATCGATCTTGCTGTCTTTTCATCCATGCCCAGTATGGATTTGCAGTTCTCAAGCCTCTTTTCAAAAGACGCGTACACATAAACATCAAGTACTCTGTCAACGTGTCTTAGACAGTAATCGCCGCATCTTCCTACTATAATGCAGGATTCCATAGCCGCTATATCTTTTATAATGTTGCTCTGGATCTGAAAGAGCTCCTCCTGCATGCTGACAGGTCCCATGCCGAGAGGATATCTTCTTTCGGCAAAAAAGCCTCCGTGTCGTTCCTCTTCTTTACTTATTTCCGAAATGGGAAGTCCCATTCTCTTTGCCGTAAGTTCGACTATATCCCTGTCAAAAAACTCTATGCCAAGCTCTTTAGACATCTGCTGAGCTATCGTTCTTCCAAGCGCTCCGAATTGTCTCGAAATAGTAATTACGTATTTATCCATTATTTACCACCCCGCCTTTTTGCAGATTCCTTACCGTCATCGAAATGGAAAAATTGATCACAAAATATATTGCCGCTGCCAGACCGAATAAGACAAAAACGTCGGATACATTTATCGAATTAAGTCCGTTGTATCTGTTGGCTGCCGACAAGACCTGCTTGGTTCTTGCCATAAGCTCTATCACAGCAACGTTGGCAAGGAACGAACTGTCTTTAATAGTGGTAATAACCTGGCTAAGGAGCGTCGGAACGATAGATTTAAATGTCTGCGGAAGCACTATGTACCACATTATCTGGAGCATCGAAAACCCTTGTGAATGTCCAGCTTCAATCTGTCCGGGTGCCACCGAATTAAGTCCGCCTCTTACTATCTCCGCTATAACACCGGACGTATACAGGATAAGTGCGACTGCTGCCTTGAAAAGAAGCTTGTTATTTACGGAAGACAATCCGAACATCTGCTTATCAACAAAGCCGGGAGTCGGGCAAAAAACAACGCATATAAATATCCAGAATAAAAGCGGTGTGTTCCTGAACATCTCTATGTAGATGGCTGATGCAGCCTTAAATATCCTGCTCTTTTTACTTACGCAGTAGTTTCTCATCAAGGCAAGCACTGTTCCTATTGCTATACTGAAAAGAACCGCGGCAACCGATATGATCATGGTAAAAAGAACTCCTTGCAGTATGAACTTTATTATTGCCGGGTCTTTTAACATCGAAAGACTGTTTCCCAATGTACTCATATCATGCCTCCTTAGGTCTTCCGTTTTGGAACACTTTGCTGTCTCTCTTTTTAAGTGATGACTCCCACATTGATGCAAAAGTTGATAACGGGAAGCATATCAAAAAGAAGATCACTCCACAGACGATATATGCGGGAGCATAGGAACCGCCTGTGTTTTCACCTGTTACAAAACTGTATGTCAAAGATAACAGATCCGCACCTCCTACAATGTATAAACATGATGTGTTTTTTATCATATTGACTATCACATTGGTCATTGGCGGTAATATTACCTTGATGCTCTGAGGGATTATGATGTAGAACATCCTCTCCGCATATCCAAAGCCCTGAGCCTGCGCTGCTTCAAACTGACCCTTGGGAACCGATTCGATTCCCGCTCTTATTACCTCTGCCATATATGCACCTGTATAAATTCCAAGTGCCAAAAAGCCTGTAACTATGATTCCGGGGCTGTGTCCGGAAAAAGCCAGTGCGTAATATAAAAAGCACATTTGAAGAAGGATCGGTGTGTTCTGTATTACCTCGACGTATATTCTGCTTATTGTCCTTAGACCTTTTTTACCGCTTGTAGCCATAAGTCCGAAAACAATACCAAGTACAAGAGCTATCAAAAGAGCTACCAAGGCAGTTTTCAGAGTATTGGCAAAACCAAGTAAAAACGTTCCTCTATATGTCCATATTTTGTTCCATGCTCTGGGAGATAATAATCCTGACATCACCGGTCCTCCGCTATCCTTACTTAATCAAGTCCGTTATCTTTAATAAGCTTATCGATCGTTCCGTCGCTTAAGCTTGCGGAAACGAGTTCCTCTGCAACCTCTGAAAGTCCGGAACCTTTTGTTGTTGCAATGCCGTACTCCTGAGGAGCAAACTCTGCATCGATGTATGATCTTCCCTCTGTCTTGTAGAAAGCAAGAATTGACTTATCTACGCAGAATGCATCAACCTCACCAGCGCTAAGAGCTGTGGAAATTGTCGGGTAATCATCGTACTGTCTGAACTTAATACCTGTAGTCCATGTTGCGGGATCAAAGCTCTCTTCATCAAAACCATCTCCGCTTATCAGACCTTTTTCGATCATAGCTTTTACAAGTGACTTTGCAGATGTCGATCCGGATGAAACACCGACAGTGGCATCAACAAGATCGTCAAGTGTCTTAATTCCCTTGGAATCTTCAACAAGAACGCTTACATAATCTGTGTAGTAGGGAGTCGTGAAATCCCAGCTTTCTTTTCTCTCATCGGTTATTGTAAATGTCGCAAGCACGCAGTCGATATCACCCGAATCAAGAAGCTCTGTTCTTGTCGCTGCTGTAACGGCTGTAAACTCAATACCGACTCCGAGCTTATCCGCAAGTGCTTTGGCAAGTTCGATCTCAAGTCCCGTATACTCACCTGTAAGAGGATCTTCGAAGCCAAATCCCATAACGGCATTCTTAACTCCGACCTTTAATACTCCTCTGTCCTTGATAGCCTGTACATCTTCAGAAGCAGGCGCTGCGATTGAATCCTCGGACGCTGCAACGACTATAGTATCTGTTGAATCCGCCGATGCCGTACTTTCAGGTGCTGCGCTTCCGCACGCTACCAGCATGGCGCTCATCACTCCCGCCATTATTGCACTCAAAACCTTCTTTTTCATAATATTGTTCCTCCTATCTATTACCTGATTATCTTTCCCAAGAACTGTTTTACTCTTTCGCTCTCAGGATTATTGAAAAAGTGCTCCGGAGTTCCGGACTCGATTATCTGTCCGTCCTCCATGAAGATCACTCTGTCAGCAACTTGTTTTGCAAATCCCATCTCGTGGGTGACAACCACCATCGTTATACTCTCTTTTGCAAGCTTGATCATTACGTCGAGAACTTCCTGAATTGTCTCGGGATCAAGCGCCGATGTTGGTTCATCAAAAAGAATTATCTTACTCTGCGAACAAAGTGCTCTGGCAATCGCTATTCTCTGCTGCTGTCCGCCCGAAAGAGTTGTTGGATAAACATCCGCTTTATCTTTGAGCCCTACAATATCAAGATAGTGATAAGCAAGCTCCTCCGCTTCTTTTTTGGGTTTATGCTGAAGCTTTATGGGACCGATCGTGAGATTTTTAAGTACTGTCATGTGAGGATACAGATTAAACTGCTGAAATACCATCGAAGTGTTATCCCTGATGACCTTGGTCTTATTCTTGGTCGTAAGCTCCGTCCCGTTAATGTAAACGTGTCCGCTGCTTGGAACCTCAAGGAAATTCATGCACCGAACGGTTGTCGATTTACCGGAACCGGAAGGGCCGATTATAACAAGCTTTTCTCCTTCCTCGACTTCAAGATTCACGTCTTTAAGAACGTGGAGGTCTCCAAAGTTTTTATTTACATTTTCAAGCTTGATCATTGCCATAAGCTGTTGCCTTTCTTTCCCAAATGCAAAGAAGGCGCTCCGGTATCAAACCGAAACGCCATTGTTTCAATGCATCTGTATTAGGATGAGTATGAATAAGAATAACAGTGAAAGGCGCTCTGAAACACTAAGTGAATCAAAACGCCTTTGTTTGTATACAAGTATACATTGAAGTTTCTTTTTGTCAACTCTCTTTTTTAAAAAAATTTTTGGATTGCGCCACCTTACTCAGTCCTTAAAGGTTCTAAGCTCCGAATAAGCCAGCGGAACTGCGATAAGAGTGGATAAAATATCCGCACACGACTGTGTGATCTCAACTCCAGTGATCCCAAATAATCTGGGAAGCAAAAGAATAAGCGGAATAAAGCAGATACCGTTTCTGGCGGATGCAGTAATTGAAGCTTTGACTCCTTTTCCGATCGACTGAAGCATCATGTTACTGATAACGATGGGGCCTGATAAGAATAGTGTGATACACTGGAATCTGAGTGCTTTGATTCCGACCTCAACCGCTGCTTGATCCTTAGAAAAAAGAGCTATCAGATTCGGGGCGAAATAGTAACAGACCGCACCGATTCCGATGAGGAAAAGCGTCGAGTACTTTACGCAGAAATTAAAGCCATCTTTTACTCTCCTCAAAAGTCCTGCACCGTAGTTAAACGAGCACACAGGCTGGTAACCCTGGCCAAAGCCTATAAGCGCAGAAGCCATGAGCATCATGATCCTTGTCGCAACGCTCATTCCGGCAATCGCAGCGTCTGAGCCTATCGCACCTGCCGTTCTGTTAAGAAGGAGAGTTGCGATAGCAGCAAGCCCCTGCCTAAATAAAGACGGAATACCTCCGTTTACTATCTCAAGAAGATAATGACCGTTAAGCCTTATATTTTTGATGCTGAGCTTTATATTCTCGCCCTTTGTCGTTCCGATAAGAAGAACTACAAAGCTTGTTATCTGTCCCATTACGGTCGCGATAGCGGCTCCCGTAACCTGCATGTGGAATCCCATGATAAGAAGCGGATCGAGAACCATATTCATGACCGCTCCGCTCATAAGTCCAATCATCGCATAGTACGCGCTTCCCTGGAATCTGAGCTGATTGTTTATAACAAACTGAGCCATCATAAACGGCGCGCCCAAAAGAATTATCCGCATGTAGTCTTTGGTAAAAGCAAGACTCTGTGCGCTCTTTGCTCCAAGTGCACTTGCAATATCAGTCAAAAAAACATTTCCGACTATCGCAAAGATAACGCCCAGGATTATAGATAATGCAAAACCGGTTGAAGCCATCTCGTCGGCTTCTTTATAATTCTCGGCGCCAAGCATTCTGGAAAGATAATTACCCGAACCGTGTCCGCAAAAGAAACCCGTTGCCTGAATAAGCGCCATAACCGTAAATACAAGGCCTACTGCCGCTGTCGCCGCTGTGTTTACCGTAGGATCGTTTGATACCCTCGCCACGAAAAAAGTATCCGCGGTATTATAGATTCCCGTAACCAGCATGCTCATGATCGTAGGAAAAGCCAGCGTCATGATAAGCTTGGGAATGGGAGTGGTGGTAAGATATTCTCTTCTGTTCTGTGTTGCCATTTTAATGCCTCGTATAATAATGATGTTCCGCTCTATTACTTGAGCTCATCAAATTTAGCTTTCATAGTGGGATTGCCCCTGGTAAGCTTTTTGATACTGATATCTTCAACTTTATTATTGGCAATCCTAAGCTGATTGTCCGAACCAATAAGTTCTTTTTTCACCTTTTCAAGATGAAGAATTGTCTTATCAATCTCTTCAATCGCCTTATCAAAATGATTTTTGGCATGCGTATAATTTTTAGCAAAATCATCCTTGAACTTCATTAGACTGTCTTCAAAATTGGATATATCAATGTCCTGATTGCGGACCATTGCAAGCTCCTGCTTGTATTCAAGCGCGCCAAGCGCAGCATTTCTAAGAAGTGTGATTATAGGAATGAAGCACTGAGGCCTTACAACATACATCTTGTCGAATTTATAAGAAACATCTACAATTCCTGCATTGTAAAGCTCGCTGTCGCTCTCAAGGAGAGAAACAAGAACAGCATATTCGCACTTCTTCTCGTTGCGGTCTTTATCCAGCTCCTTGAAGAAATCTTCGTTCTTATGCTTGGTCGCAGTCTCATCCATCTCGTTCTTCATTTCGAACATAATGGAAATAATCTCGACACCGTTCTCATCGCATTCTCTGTAGATGTAATCGCCCTTACTTCCGCTTCTTGCATCATTATCTTTTTCAAAATATGCATTCTTAAAAGCGGTGGCCCTGAGCTGATTGAACTGTATCTCGCAGTGCTGTTCAAGAGTTTCGCCGACCATCTTCGTGGACATCTTGGTCTTTAAGTCCTTATAGAACTCAACTTCTTTTTCCTTCTGTTCCAGGAGGATCTTTCCTTTTTCTTTTTCCTGCAAAAGAGCATTCTCGAGCTCGTGCTTTTCATCGTTAAGCGCCGCTGCAATCTTATTCTTTTCACTCTCAACCTTATTGACAGCTTCAAGGACCGCAAGTTTGGTTTTATCTTCGGCTCCTTTTATTTCCATAGAAAGAAGGCTCTTTTCCTCAAGAGCCTTGTTAAGCTTAGCCTGAAGGTCTTCAAGTTCCTTCCTGTGATCCTCTTTTTCTTTTTCATACTGAGACCTGCTCTTAAGGATTATCTCATTCTCCTTTGCAGCAAGCTCAAGCTCGTGTTTTTCTTTATAATGCTTTTCAAGCTCAAAAACGCGGCTCGAAAGATCTTTTTCGAACTCCTTGTCTCTGATCTGCTTCATTATGGAGCCAAGCTCCGTATCATCAACCGTAAACGCCTGTCCGCAGTGCGGGCACTTTAGTTCAGCCATATTCCCCTCCATATTCAGGTCCAAAAATCAACGGGATTTTTACCTACTATTCCATAATAGTTTGTATATGGAAAAAGGTCAAAGCAATCGCGATATAAGTTAATTTGAATAAAAATATATGCTTTCTTTTTCTTCGTCCACCTTATAAGTCAGATCAAAGAGCTTGCAGAAATCATCTGCCGTAAGCATGATAAGCGGTCTGTTATCCGGTCCGGCGTAAGCTGTAAATGATAGATTTTTCCCATCTCTTATCACTTTGACTTTTGATATGCTCTTATCATAGTCTTCACTTTCTCCATTATAATAAGCCGTCATCTTCCACTTATGTCCGTTGATCTCCCATTCGGATTCCAGATTCAGTTTTCTTTCCTTCTGATCTGTAGAGATCAATGTATATTGCCCGCCTAAGTGATCCACGTATTCAGGGATAACAAGAGCCGGGCTCCCCCAATAGTCAGCCACTAGGCCGCAATCTACGACCATCATGTACTTCTCTATATCGTAATTATACGCAGAATAACAATACTCATCTGTTATCAATCCGGCGTATACATACGGACTATTATTATTGTCATACAGCATCTCTTCATCGTTTAAAAAGACATGATTCAACTTGGACTTATGCTGTTTACTCGTTATTTCATCAAGCCCTGTATATGTTTCTTTTGAAAAAACACCGTCAGTGATCTTCTGCGCAATCGCATCTTTTATCTCTTCGGTTATTTCTTCGGTGCTTTTATCCGAACCATTAATCTTAAATTGTATAAATTGGGATGTATTGCCGTCTTCTTTATTGATTCCGGACAAATAGATATAACAATAAGGATGGGCATCCAAGAACTCCCGAGAATTATATTTCATTTCATCACTGTAAATCATATTTGCAGTGTGAATACTTTCCGCCACAGATTCAATTTCATTTATATCTCTGATAGGGATCGCACCGGTATATTCGATTTCGTATCCCTTAAAAAGCTGATTTATATCGTCTTTGTATATCTCATGTATTTTTTTTACATAGTCATCGCTTATGCTTTTCTCATAATAAAGAACAGTACTTGAAGTAGGAAAAAAAACAGCGGATCTGCAAGTAACAACTTCAAATTCCAGATCACGCTCTTTTGACCGTACTGTATATACTACCGCTCGAGGTGACTCACTGACCTCTTCAATACTGACAATCTCATGTTCTTCATTACACAATTGGTCAATGTATTTTTTGACTTCTCTCTTTGAATGTACTGGAGCATTTGCCGTACACGCACATAAAATAAAAATCATTGCCATCAACATAAGTACAAGCGCTATCTTTTTCTTTTTCAATTTCTCTCTCCCAACATATGCTTTTTTATGAGATTTTATAGTATTCTTCGATCACTTTCAACAGTGTTCCTTCCTTACCGTAAACATCAGGAATGGAATCTGTATTGTTTCATGTTATATTCTCATAGCCTCAATCTTCTCGGTAATAGCTTCGGCAAGCGCCTCGTGTCCCCTTTCATCGAGGTGCTCATCGTCGCGCTTGCTTGCCTTTGCAT
The DNA here is from genome assembly GCF_003625475.1 of Butyrivibrio sp. X503. GTDB lineage: Bacteria > Bacillota > Clostridia > Lachnospirales > Lachnospiraceae > Butyrivibrio. The sequence goes on from NZ_RAIQ01000001.1 coordinate 493,025, forward strand.
ATGAAGAAGCGGCAAGGAATCTGTTCCCCCTTCTTTCCGCAATGCGTCTGTAGGTATCTGCAAGTTCTTTGCTCCTGGTTACTGAAGCGGTGTCAAACTCAGGATCTTTGCTTGGCTTCCAGACTTCGTCTCCGAGGTGTATAGGAGATACTACCAGAACCTTCTCGGGAGAAACGTACTTTTCAATCTCCTCAATGCAGCGCTCAAGACCTTTTCCGATTATATGAGGATTGGCGTTGTAGTAAGCTTTGCAATCATTTGTTCCGAGCATAATTATAACGCCGTCTAAGGGAGATGCGCTTTCCAATATAAGAGGAAGTGTATCGACACCTTTTCTGAAAGGTCTTATCTCATCCTCAAATACGGTTGTTCTTCCGCAGAGTCCCTCTTCTATTATCTTTGTGTCATCAAGTTTATTTTGAACAAGGCCCGTCCATCTGACTTCGCCGGGGTATCTTTCTTTTGTTCCGGGGATAAGTCCCCATGTATTTGAATCACCGAATGCAAGTATGTTTTTCATAGCTTTTCTCTCCTTTGATGATTCTATTATGAATTGCTTTTTTCAAAATGTATAATATTGACAACTTATAGGTACAGATAAGCATTTCATATTACACAATTTCGTACTACAATAGTACAGGATAAAAACGAAGTGATTCGTATTATTATCATGATAAATTATGGCACTTGTGAAAGGGAACACACTATGAGAGACAAACAGAGACTTGTTCAGGAATGCATGGACAAAGCAGTTTTTAAACAGGAGGTTGCCGGAGTCGTAGCGCTCGAGATAAAAGAGGGCAAAGAAGTCCTTTTTGCCAAAAGCGGATTTTCGGATATCAAAAACGGCATCCCCGTAAGCCGCGATACAATCTTCAGACTCTACTCGCAGTCCAAGCCCATTACAGCAGCCGCTGCCATGGCGCTTGTCGAAGACGGTATCATCGATCTTGGGGAACCTGTAGGAAACTACATCGACAGCTTCAATAATCAGACATATCTTTGCAAAGGTAAGGTCCGTAAAGTCCCCGTTGATAAAAAAATGAGAATTCGCGACCTTATGAACATGACTTCGGGACTTGTATATCCCGGAATCGGCACTCCTACCGAGGTTGCCGTAGGGCGCCTTATGACCGGCATGGAAAAGAGACTTGGCACGGACAAGATGATGTCAACAATGGAATTCGCAGAAAAAATCGGTAAGATCCCGCTTAATTTCTTGCCCGGAAGCCACTTCCAATACGGAACAAGCGCGGACGTCCTCGGTGCGGTTATAGAAAAAGCGTCGGGAATGACCTTCGGAGATTTTGTAAGGGCAAGAATCCTCGATCCTCTTAGAATGAACGACACAGACTTCTACGTACCGGCAAGCAAATTAGACCGTCTATCCAAGGCTTATAGGAATGTAAAGGGAAGGCTTATAGAATATCACGGAGACAGACTCGTCATCAGAAATGATGGTGGCAGGAACCCGTTTGAATCGGGCGGTGCAGGTCTTTTCTCAACTGTAGACGACTACGCACGTTTCGGACATATGCTTCTTAATAACGGTAAATTCGGCAATAAGCGGATTCTTTCCGCCAATACTGTAAAGTATCTTACATCAGGCAAGCTTACGTCTTATCAGCAGCCTGATTTCGATAACTGGCAAGGGCTTGAAGGCTTCACCTACGGTAATCTCATGAGAGTGCTTGATGATCCTTCACAGGCTTCTATTATAGGTAATAAAGGCGAATACGGCTGGGACGGCTGGCTCGGAGCATATTTTGTAAACGATCCGTCCACGATGACCACATTTATCATGCTGGTTCAACGTTTTGACTACGGTACCGGCCCTCTTACAAGGAAACTCAGAAACATTATCTTTTCATAATTCATTTTATAGGGGGAATACATGGAAAAGATATCCGTAAAAGAATGGCTCATTAGAGTTGCACTACTGATGATCGGACTTATCATCGCCCACCTTGGCGTAACACTGTTTCTTCTGGTGGATCTTGGCTCCGATCCGTTTAACGTCCTGATCCAGGGTATTTTCAGACGCCTTGATGCCATCAGCCTTATCCCGGGGCTTACACACGGACGTGTACACATCGCGATCAGCCTTCTTATAATCTTTGTTCTGCTTGCTGTAGACAGAAGCTATATCAAGATCGGAACTCTTCTTTGCATGATATTCGGAGGCCCTATAATCGATTTCTTTTCTCTGATATTAAATCCTATTATCGGCAAGGTTACGGCCTTGCCGGTAAGGATCATTATTCTCGCCCTCGGCTGCGTGATCCTAGCTTTCGGAATGACGATAGTAATAAAGTCAGATGCGGGAACAGGCCCTAATGACCTTGTTGCCGTTGTTATAAGCGATAAGCTAAAAAAGAACTTCAGCATCATGAGGATCATAGTCGACAGCCTTTTTGTTATAATAGGCTGGCTTCTTGGCGGCACTTTCGGCATAGGTACGCTCATCTGCGCTGCCCTCGTCGGTCCGGTCGCCGGTTTCTTTATGCCTTTTAGTGAAAAAATATGTTCCAAGGCCGTTAGTGTGATATAATACGTAAAAACTAACGAAAGGCACCAACAATGAATATAGGTATTGTATTTGGCTGCTTTATTCCCATGCACAAGGGACATGAATCACTTATTAAAACAGCTCTTTCGGAAAATGATAAAGTAATAATCGCAGTCTGCGGCTATCAAAATGACCGCGGACGCGATTTTCTTGACTTTAATACACGCATCAAGCTCGTGACCAAGATGTTTGAAGCACAAAAAGATAAAGTAATTGTCGTACAGATTGATGATAAAAAGCTCGGTCTCGACGGAACCTTCACCCATGAAAACTGGGTGCTCTGGGGAGACGAGCTGTTCTCAAATGCAGGCATCAGCCCTGACAGCGCTACTTTTAACTGGTATACAGGTGAACCTTCTTATGTAGAAAAGCTCAGCGCAATTTACCCTACTCACAACTTTAAATTAGTTGACCGCACTATTATTAAGACTTCCGGAACTCAGATCAGAAAAAACCCCGGAATTCACGCAGATGACATTAACGAAACCTTCAGAGAATATTTGGCAAAAACCGGAAAACTGTTATAATTTGATTTTTTGAATTAAAAGAGGAGAGAAAAAATGCAAAACATTATCAGCAGTCTACTTGAAACAGATCTTTACAAGTTTTCAATGGGACAGGCAATCTATCACAACTTCCCTGACTACACGACCACATGGTCTTTTAAGTGTAGAAACAAAGATGTCTTTTTCACAGAAGAGATGGTCGAAGAGATCAAGCGTCAGATTCTTGCTTACTGCGACCTCACTTTTACTGAGGAAGAGCTCACATACCTTAAGGGCATCAAATGGATCAAGAAATCCTATGTAGATTTCCTTCGTCTTTGGCATCCGAGATACGAAGATTTCACTATAGGAACAAATGCAGAGTGCGGACTTACGATCGAGACCAACGGAACATGGCTCAACACTTCATTATATGAGATACCGACTCTTGCGATCGTAAATGAAGTATATTTCAGAATGGCATATGACTACGACGAGCTCATGGCTTCTTTCGAGCAAAAGCTTGATGAGAAGATCAAGGCTCTGACAGATAAAAAATACACGATCGGTGCTTTCAGTGAGTTTGGTCTCAGAAGAAGGCTTTCCGCGCAGGCTCAGGAACTTGCTGTTATGAAGCTTAAGAATGCCGATCTCGGCGATTCAAAGTTTGTCGGAACTTCAAATGTTCTTTTGGCAAAAGAGCTTGGTGTTAATCCCGTAGGAACCATGGCACACGAGTGGATCATGTGTGTAGGTCAGGGTAATCACAAACACAACCCCGCATATTCCAACTGGTATGCACTTGATTTCTGGGTAAAAGAATATGGAATTCTCAACGGAACAGCCCTCACGGATGCGATCACAACAGACTGCTTCCTTCGCGACTTCCAGCTGACATATTCAACTCTTTTCTCAGGTGTTCGTCACGACAGCGGCGATCCGATCGAGTGGGGTGAAAAGATGATCAATCATTACAAGAGCCTTGGAATCGATCCTACAACAAAGACTCTTCTCTTTAGTGACAGCCTTGATTTTGAGAGAGCAGACAAGATCTTTGCTCACTTTAACGGAAAGGCAAGAGTTGCGTTCGGAATCGGTACTTACATTGCAAACGACACCTTTGTTCCGGCGCTCAACATTGTAATGAAGACAACCGCATGTAACGGTCAGGACGTTGCCAAGATTTCCGACGTTGAGGGAAAGGGCATGTGCAAGAATCCCGCATATGTTGATTACTTACAGAGATGTATTAACTGGAGAATGGAGCACGAAACGGTATGAGCGAATATAAAAAAATAGATCCTGAAAAAGAAATAGAGAATATCTGTAATTGGATAAAAGAATGGTTCGATAACAACGGACCTAAGGCCAGCGCGGTCATCGGTCTTTCCGGCGGAAAAGATTCAACCATAGTTGCCGCTCTTCTTGTAAAGGCACTTGGAAAAGACAGAGTTGTCGGCGTTCTTATGCCAAACGGCGAGCAGAAGGATATCGAAGATTCGAAGGCAGTTGCCAAGCTTCTTGATATCAAGCACTACATCGTAAATATCAATCCCGCCGTGGAAGGCGAAAAGAAAGCTCTCGCCGAAGCAGGCGTTGAAATGGGAAATGATGCGATTATAAACACTCCTCCAAGAATAAGAATGGCTACTTTATACGCTATAGCGCAGTCACTTCCAAACGGAGGACGTGTTGCAAATACCTGCAATAAGTCTGAAGACTACGTAGGCTATTCCACAAAGTACGGCGATGCCGCAGGCGACTTCAGTCCATGCGCAGACTTCCTTGTAACCGAAATGAGACAGATCGGTGATGCACTCGGACTTCCCAAGGAGCTTATTCACAAAACTCCTTCCGACGGACTCTGCGGCCTCTCCGATGAGGACAAGCTCGGCTTTACATATGACACACTTGATAAATACGTAATGACAGGCGTCTGCGAAGACCAATCTACTAAGGAAAAAATCGATAGAATGCACAAGAACAACTTACATAAATTGCAGACTATACCTACGTATTGTAAATAAGCTAGCGTTCTACAGCGCAAGATATTATTGATCATACATAGACTCCGCGGATTTCTGCAAGCGTGACTATTGTGCGATTTCACTAAAATGTGCAGTTCTTGTACGAGCAAGATGATTTACAAAATAAAAAAACAGGAAAATGTCGATTTCTATGAGTAACACGAAATGAGACATTTTCCTGTTTTTGAGTTTATGTAAATCACTGCGCAGACGAAAACAAACATTTTCGTGAAACGCATATAAGACACTCTGCAGAAATCTGCGGAGTCTTATGCTAATGCATTAGCAATATCTGCGATAAGATCTTCTTTATCTTCAAGTCCGCATGACATACGGATAAGTCCTGCGGGAATTCCTGCTGCCTCGAGCTGCTCATCAGTAAGCTGACGATGTGTTGATGTTGCGGGGTTAAGGCAACATGTACGAGCATCCGCTACGTGAGTTTCTATTGCTGCAAGACGAAGCTTCTTCATGAAGCTCTCGGCTGCTGCTCTTCCGCCTGCAAGCTCAAATGATACTACGCCGCATCCTCCGTTGGGAAGATACTTCTTGGCAAGCTCATAATACTTATCTGACTCAAGGCCGGGATAGCTGACCTTCTTAACCTTATCCTGTGACTCAAGGAACTTGGCAACAGCAAGTCCGTTCTCAACGTGCTTGGGCATACGAACATGAAGTGATTCAAGTCCAAGGTTAAGAATGAATGCGTTCTGGGGAGACTGAATGCATCCAAAGTCACGCATAAGCTGTGCTGTACACTTTGTGATGAATGCTCCCTCTTGTCCGAACTTCTCTGCATATACGATTCCGTGATAAGACTCATCGGGTGTTGTAAGTCCGGGGAACTTATCTGCGTGAGCCATCCAGTCAAATTTACCTGAATCAACGATTACTCCGCCTACGGCAGCTCCGTGTCCGTCCATATACTTGGTTGTTGAATGTGTTACTATATCAGCTCCCCACTCGATAGGTCTGCAGTTAACGGGTGTTGGGAATGTATTGTCCACGATAAGAGGAACACCGTGCTCATGAGCAGCCTTGGCGAATTTTTCGATATCAAGAACCGTAAGTGCGGGGTTAGCGATTGTCTCTCCGAATACCGCTCTTGTATTGTCCTTAAATGCTGCGTTAAGCTCTTCCTCTGTGCTGTCGGGAGATACGAATGTAACATCGATTCCCATCTTAGCCATTGTAACGGCGATAAGATTGAAGGTTCCGCCGTAGATTGATGAAGAAGCTACGATATGGCTTCCGTTCTCACAAATATTAAAGAGTGCAAAAAAGTTTGCTGCCTGTCCCGAAGATGTAAGCATTGCTGCCGTTCCGCCTTCGAGAGCCGCAATCTTGGCTGCAACATAATCATTGGTAGGGTTCTGAAGTCTTGTGTAGAAATATCCCGAAGCCTCCAGATCAAAAAGCTTTCCCATATCCTCACTTGTGTCATATTTGAATGTTGTAGACTGTATGATGGGAATCTGACGAGGTTCGCCGTTTCCGGGTGTATATCCGGCCTGTACGCACTTTGTTCCGATCTTTTGCTGATTCATAATAATCCTCCATATAATTCAAAATTTATAATAATCTATTATCGTTTTATATCACTCTTTTCCGCTCCAACAATATGTGCAAAGCTTACACGGCTCAAGCGGGATTGCTTCTACCATATCATCGAGACGATGATAATGAAGAGATGTGAAATTCAGTTCTTTTCTAATCTCTTCGAGCATTGCAGCGTACTGAGGTGAATCAGGATCAGTATACTTTCTTACGGTTTCCTCGTTTGGTGAAGGATAACCCTCAAGCTTTTCGATAACTCGTCTTGTAATAAGCTCCATCTCTGAATTGGAACGTGAGAAATTCAGGTATTTACATCCATATACAAGAGGCGGACATGCGGGTCTTATATGCACCTCTTTTGCTCCGCTCTTATAAAGGAACTCTGTTGTCTCACGAAGCTGTGTACCTCTTACGATCGAATCATCTATAAGAAGAAGGCTCTTATTGTTAATGAGCTGATTGATGGGAAGAAGCTTCATCTTGGCTATAAGGTCACGCCTTGACTGTATAGTAGGCATGAAAGATCTTGGCCATGTAGGCGTATATTTTACAAAAGGTCTTGAATAAGGAATGCCTGATGCATTGGAATATCCTATTGCATGTGCTACACCCGAATCGGGAACTCCCGCAACGATATCGGGATGAATACCCCTCTGCATATCGCGCTGTGCAAGCTTCTCGCCACAGCCGTATCTTACATTTTCTACATTAAGTCCCTCGTAAGTCGAAGCAGGGAATCCGTAATATATCCAAAGGAATGTACATACGCGCATCTTGTTAAACGCAGGTGCTACTATCTCAACGCTCTCCGGTGTGATATATGCTATCTCTCCGGGTCCCAACTCTTTGTATGTAGTATATCCAAGATTTAAATATGAAAAACTTTCAAAGCAGACGCAGAATCCCTCGTCCTTATGTCCTATCTGAACCGGAGTACGGCCGAATTTGTCTCTTGCCGCATATATTCCTTCTGGTGTCATCAAAAGAAGTGACATGGATCCCTTGATGATCTCTTGAGCGTAACGTATACCGTCAACGATGGTATCTTTCTGATTGATTATAGAAGCAACAAGCTCAGTGGGATTGATGTCTCCGCCGCTCATCTCAAGGAAATGAGAGTGGTTATCCGCAAAAAGCTTCTTGGTGATACCATCAATGTTGTTGATCTTGCCGACTGTAGTAATGGCATATGTGCCATGATGTGATCTTACAATAAGAGGCTGTGGCTCAAAATCAGAGATACATCCGATTCCGAGATTACCCTCCATCTTCTGCATATCGTCTTCAAACTTAGGTCTGAAATAAGACCTCTCGATATTGTGTATCGAACGATCGAAACCTTTCTTCTTGTCATATACCGCTAATCCTGCACGACGTGTACCAAGATGTGAATGGTAATCAGTACCGTAGAAAAGATCGAACACCGCGCTCTCTTTAGATGCAACACCAAAAAATCCGCCCATTTAGAAACCTCCGGAAGCATATTATATTTAATTCCATACCGTGAATAATAATAACACATATTTAAAGAAAAATCGCATGTACATTAGTACATGCGATCAATTTTTATCTTATGAGGTCTTTAACTATCTCCGAAGCTATGCACAGCCCTGCAACTGAAGGGACAAACGCCACACTTCCGGGGGTGCTCCTTCTTGAAGAATCTTCACCGGGGGACTTGTGTCCGCCTATGGGCTCAAGAGGCTCCTCGGTGGAATATACGACCTTAAGGTCCTTAACTCCACGCTTTTTAAGCTCTCGTCTCATCACTCTCGCAAGAGGATCGACCGAGGTCTTATATATATCCGCAACGGTAAAGGCTGTGGGATCAAGCTTATTGCCCGCTCCCATAGAACTGATAACGGGAATGTTCTTTTCTTTTGCCCGCATTATTATCTCTATCTTGGCAGTCACAGTATCTACCGCATCCACCACATAATCGTACTCTTCAAACGGGAAGCTGTCCGCATTTTCAGGTAAAAAGAAACATTTGTGAACCCTTATGTCCGCTTCGGGATTGATATCAAGCATTCTCTCTTTCATGACATCAACCTTGTACTTGCCGACACTGCTCGTCGTTGCGATTATCTGCCTGTTTATATTGGATACGGCCACGGTATCATTGTCGCAGAGATCAAAGGCTCCGATCCCGCTCCTTATAAGGGCTTCACAGACATAGCCGCCTACTCCGCCTACGCCGAATACTGCCACTCGCTTTTTAGAAAGCTCTTTTACCGCGTCCTCTCCCAGAAGTAATTCTGTTCTTGAAAAGATCTCACTCATATTTATCCTTTAATTAAAGAAGATGTGCTCTGAGCTCTTCTCCGCTCTTTTCTGAAAGATATGCAGGTGCAATATCAAGCATAGTCTTGCAACCCTTCATTCCTTCATTCTGCATACGGAATGCAGCTCTTGCTACAGCAACGAGTACGCTTGTTGTAAACTCAGGGTTTGAATCAAGCTTAAGGCTATACTCGATGATGTGGTTGTGCTCCTTGTCGGCGCCTGTCTTTCCGCTTCTGAATACGAAACCGCCGTGAGCCATTCCGCTGTGGTTCTTAAGAAGCTCTTCCTCGCTGATGAAATGAACTGTTGTGTTGTAATCAGAGAAGTAGTTAGGCATCTCCTTGATCTCTTTTTCTACAGCTGCTGCATCTGCGCCCTCTTCAAGGACTACGAAGCACTCTCTTGTGTGCTTATCTCTTGTTGTAAGCTCAGGATTCTTGCCGCTTCTGACTGCTTCAAGTGCACTCTCAACGGGAATTGTATACTGCTTGGCATTCTTAACGCCTTTAACTCTTCTGATAGCGTCGGAATGTCCCTGTGATACGCCCTTGCCCCAGAATGTGTAATCATTGCCTTCGGGAAGTATCGCATTGGAATAAACTCTTGCAAGTGAGAACATTCCGGGATCCCAACCGCATGAGATAACCGCAATCTTGCCTGCTGCCTGTGCCGCAGCGTCAACATTTGCAAAGTGCTCGGGGATTCTTGCGTGTGTATCAAAGCTGTCTACCACGTTGAAAAGCTTAGCGTACTGAGGTGTCTGCACGGGAAGATCCGTAGCACTTCCTCCGCAAAGGATCATAACATCGATCTTGTCCTTCCAGTTCTCAACGTCGTTAACGGAAACAACGGGAACTCCCTGTGTCTTTATCTGTAATGAAGAAGGGTCTCTTCTCGTAAATACTGCAACAAGCTCCATATCAGGTGCTGCCGCTACTGCAAGCTCCACGCCCTTTCCAAGATTACCGTATCCTAAAATTCCTATCTTGATGCTCATTTTGTTCCTCCTAAATTTATGTATTTATATATTCTCAGTCTAATGACGCGAGTATATTTTCCGCTGTTTCGCTTCCGTGCTTGGCAGCATATGAAGCCCACTTCCTGGCCTTTTCATGATTCTTTTCACCAAAAGAGCCTTTGAAATAGCCTTCCGCGATCTGCTCCGCGGCTTCTATGCTTCCTTTTCCCGCTCTGTCTATGAGATCCAAGAGCTTTTGTTTCTTATCCATTTTATTTCCTTTCAAAAAGAGCTTACAGCTCACATATCATCAATCTTTTTTCTTACAATCATCGCACTTGCCGACTATCACAGTCTTTCCGAGATTTACGTCAAGTCCGTACTCCTTGCGGACCTTCTCTTCAAACTCTTCGACGAAGTCCTCCTCAAGATGGAAAACCTTGCCGCACTCGGAGCACTGCGCATGCATATGTGAATTGCAGTGTTTGTGATCCTCCGAATACTGGAAGAACCAAGAGTCCTGATTAGGCTCTTTTATCTTGATTATCTCGCCCTGGTCGCAGAGTCTCTCAAGATTCCTATATACCGTGGTCTTATCGATCCCACCGGCCTGAGCGCCTACCTGATCGTAGATCTCACGCACCGTGAATCTTGTGTCGGCATGAGCCTTTAGAAAATCAACTATGCACTTTCTTGCTTTTGTCTTATACTCGCCCTTCATTTTTCCTCTCATCCGAAGCGTAAATAGCCTTTAGTAAGATAGGTGTCATTATCGAACTTATAACTATAAGTAAAATAACCGCTGTAAAATATCTTCCGTCTATAATGCCGGTCTTAAGTCCCCTCTGCGCAACGATAAGCGCAACTTCGCCTCTTGTCATCATTCCGATACCGATCTTAAGTGAATCGGAAGTATCATATCCAAGAGCCTTGGCAACAAGTCCGCAGCCGAAAACCTTTCCGAGAAGTCCCACAGCAACAAACGCAAGTGAAAATACAAGGATAGTCATATCCACTTCTCTGAGATTGGTCTGAAGTCCTACGCTTGCAAAGAACACCGGTCCGAAGATCATATATGAATTGATGTCCATCTTCCTGTCGATGTATGCCTTGTCGTCAAGTGAACTTAAGATAATACCCGCAACAAATGCACCTGTGATATCGGCAACACCAAAGTATTTGTCAGCAACATAAGATAAAACAAATGCCAGTGCCATCGCAATGATCGGAATTCTTCTTGTATGTGTCCACCTTGCATCGAGCCTTTGCATTATCTTAAAGATCAAAATTCCGGCAACAAGCGAAACTATAAAGAAAAGAACTGTCTTTATACATACCATTCCGAGGTTGGCGTTGGCATCCTTAAGCCCGATAACGGCTGTAAGTACCACGATACCTATGACGTCATCGATGATTGCCGCGCTCATTATCGTCGTTCCGACTTCCGTAGAGATCTTTCCAAGTTCTCTGAGCGCCTGCACGGTTATGCTGACGGAAGTAGCGGTAAGAATCGTTCCTATAAAAAGAGCCTGGATAAATCCGGTAGTTCCCGGCTGAGCAAAGCCGTAGAAGCACATGTACATGATCGTTCCCAGAACAAGTGGGATCGCAACTCCCGCGCATGCAAGGATTGTCGCCTTAACACCGGATTTTTTAAGTTTATCTATATCAGTCTCAAGTCCGGCACTGAACATAAGGAGAATAACACCGATCTCCGCCATTCCTGACAGAAAATCATCCGCCTGGACAATGTTAAAAAGAGTAGGTCCTATCAAAAGGCCTGCCACAATCTCACCCGCAACCTGCGGTGCCTTCAACCTTCTCGCCAAAAGCCCAAACGCCTTGGCTGCGACAATAATTATCGCCAAATTTCTCAAGACTAACAAAGTATCCATTTTTTCATAATCCCTCTATTGTTTCGTTTACTTCGGATACATTATTGCACATTTATTGCAACTTTTCCATAGAACGGAAAAACCCCGATAATGCGCCGTTTTTACAGTGCACGATCGGGGCAATGCCAATCAAACTATATTCCTTATTCCCTCGCATATTCTGCGGGCAACAAGCGGATTGTTCATTGTGTATAGATGTATGCCTTGGATATCGCTTACAAGAAGATCGATTATCTGACTTAGGGCATAGGACATTCCCGCATCAAACAATGCTTCTTTGTTGTCCTCATACCTGTTTATGATCTTCTGAAAACGCTCGGGAAAAGAAGCGTTGCACATCGTGATCATACGCTTTATCTGAGCAGCGTTTATAACAGGCATAACTCCCGGGATGATCGGAATATTGATATCCGCGATCCTGCATTCATCATAGAAATTAAAGAACTTATCGTTGTCAAAAAAGAGCTGTGACAGCAGCGCACTTGCTCCGCTGTCCGCTTTCTTTTTTAGATTTTTAAGCTCCGAAACCCTGCTTTCCGATTCGGGATGGCATTCGGGATAACAAGCACCGAGAAGACAGAAATCATACTTTTCTTTCAAGTACTTAATGACATCGCTCGCATGCTTGAAATCATCCTTTTCAACAAGCTGAGGATTGCGGTCTCCGCGAAGTGCAAGGACATTTTCAATCCCTTCGTCCTTCATAACGCGCGCAAACTCATCAATCTCATTCTTGTCATACTGAAGCCCCGTAAGATGCACAACAGGTTCAACATGATATTCATGCTTGATCTTTTTTGCAATATCTATAGTCTTGTTGCGATTCGAAGATCCGCCGGCTCCGAAAGTCACGCTGATAAAATCAGGCTTAAGCTCCGTCAGAACTTCAAGCGTTGCATCTATATTCTTAAGTGCTTCATCTTTTTTGGGCGGAAAAATCTCAAATGACAATGTCTTCTTTCCGCTCTTATATATTTCCGATACTTTCATTTTTATTTCTCTCTTTTACGCTCTTACAATCTGTGCAGCCTTTACAAGATTTATGAGGCTTGCCTTTGTCTCAGTCTCTCCTCTTGTCTTAAGTCCGCAGTCGGGATTGATCCAGAGCTTTTTATCCTCAATCTTACTTCTCATTTTACCAAGTGCGCTCACGATCTCTTCAACTGACGGCACTCTCGGGCTGTGGATGTCGTATACGCCGGGACCTACTTCTGTCTTAAAGTTATTCTCTCTGAGCGAATCAAGGATCTGAAGATCCGAACGAGACGCCTCAAATGTGATAACATCGGCATCCATAGCATCAATCGCGGGAATGATATCCGTAAACTCGCTGTAGCACATATGCGTGTGAATCTGAGTCTGTGGCTTAACACCGCTGTGAACAAGTCTGAACGCGGGTATTGCCCAATCAAGATACTCACTGTACCAGTCGGATTTTCTTAAGGGAAGCTTTTCTCTTAGCGCCGCCTCATCGATCTGAATGATATTGATTCCCGCTGCCTCGAGGTCAAGAACCTCATCACGGATTGCAAGCGCAATCTGAAGCGTGCTGTCTTTTATAGAGATATCCTCTCTCGGGAATGACCAGTTAAGTATGGTAACGGGACCTGTGAGCATTCCCTTCATAGGCTTGTTAGTGCAGCTCTTGGCATACTTGGACCACTCGACTGTAATTGGCCTCTTTCTTGATACGTCGCCCCAGATGATCGGAGGCTTAACACATCTTGTTCCGTATGACTGAACCCACGCCTTCTTGGTAAATACATAACCTTCGAGGTGTTCTCCGAAGTACTCGACCATATCGTTTCTCTCAAACTCACCATGCACAAGCACATCGAGTCCGATCTCCTCCTGGAGATCAACACACTCTTTTATCTTCTTCTTGTTGTATTCAACGTACTCTTCTTTGCTGATCTCACCCTTTCTAAAGAGCTGTCTGTTCTTTCTGACATCCGCTGTCTGAGGGAAAGAACCGATTGTTGTCGTAGGGAAAGCAGGCAGACCCAACTCTTTTTTCTGGATCTCTTCTCTTTCTTCAAATGCGGGAAACCTTGTATAATCAGCGTCTTTGATATCCGCCACTCTTTTTCTTACTGCCTGATCTACGCTACCTTCTCTGTTTTCCAATAATTTCTTATTTGCCAAAAGAGCTTCATCCGTAATATTCGCTAGCTCGTTAAGCTCAGAAAGCTTTTCTTTTGCAAAAGAAAAATGCTTTTTAATATCCTCCGAAAGATCGGTCTCGCTATCAAGTGTATAAGGCACATGCAAAAGAGAACAAGAAGTGTTAAGGACTATATTCTCATCGCCGCCAAGCGCCTTCTTAAGTTCATCAAGAACTTCAATTGTCTTTTCGTAGTTATTTCTCCAAATATTCTTACCGTTTACAAGTCCTGCAAAAAGAAGCTTATCCTTTGGAAAGCCGTTCTCTTTTACAAGAGAAAGTGTCTTTCTTCCTTCAAGGAAATCAAGTCCGATGGCATCAAAATCAAGCGCTGTGATGTTACCGTATGCGTCTCTCACGTCACCGAAATATGTCTGAAGGAGAGCCTTAACTCCCTTCTTTCCTGCAAGGATCTTCTTATAAAGTTCCTCGAAAATTTCGATATCTGCCACGTCAAGATCTCTCACAAGATAAGGCTCATCAAATTCGATCCATGAAACATTATCCGCATTTAACTTATCAAGAAGCTTAACGTACTCGTCCGCAAAAGCATCCGCAAAGTCGCTGAGTGTCTTACTTCCTACATACTTTGCAAGCTTAAGGAAAGTGAAAGGTCCTATTATAGCGACCTTGGTATCCACACCCTGTGCATACGCATTTCTGTACTCTTCAAAAGGCTTGTTACCTACAAGCTCCACCCTCGTATCATCTTCAATCTCAGGCACAATATAGTGGTAATTTGTATTGAACCACTTCTTCATGGCAAGTGCTTTGACGTTACCTTTCTCCCCCTGATAACCTCTCGCCATAGCAAAATACGTATCGAGCTCCGATACATTCAGATCCCTGTATCTCTTAGGAATGATATTGAAAAGCACCGCTGTATCAAGCATGTTGTCATAAAAAGAAAAATCATTTGAAGAAATGAAATCTATATTGTTTTCTTTCTGTACTGCCAGATGCTCTTTTCTAAGCTCCTGCGCAATCTCTTTTAACTCTTTTTCCGTAATCTCGTTCTTAAAATATTTCTCTGAAGCAAATTTAAGCTCTCTGTCTTTTCCCACTCTGGGATAACCTATTACCGCTGTTCTCACTGTTCTACCCCTTTCTGATCTTTGTATGAGAAGTATACGCCTAGCGAGACGATAGGTATAATATCTATTTATGTCGGTTATCCATAGTTTTAATCTATGATAAGTGGTATAATATCAGATGATAATTATGGATAATATATAGACAACAAATCGTAAGGGTAGAAAAAAACATGACTTTAAAGCAGCTAAATTACATAGTGACAGTTGCCGATACCGGCAGCATAACAGAAGCGGCGGGAAAACTTTTTATAGCTCAGCCGTCACTCACAGCGGCTATACAGGAGCTTGAAAGTGAATACGGGATCACTATATTTAACAGATCCAAAAAGGGAATAACTCTGACTCCGGAAGGTGATGAGTTTCTTGGCTACGCCCGCCAGATCCTGGAGCAGGCGAGCCTTATAGATGAAAGATATACGGGCAAAACTTCCAACAAGTTAAGATTCTGCATTTCTTCGCAGCACTACTCTTTTGTTGTCGAAGCTTTCGTTGCGTTGTTAAAAGAGTACGGCGGCGACAAATACGAGTTCCATATGAGAGAGACTCAGACTTTCGATATCATCGACGACGTCGCGCATCTTCGAAGCGAGATCGGCGTTCTTTATTTGAATAGCTTCAATGAGACAGTAATCAAAAAGACTCTTCGGGACAACAATCTGTCCTTCGAGCCTTTATTTAAAGCCAAACCTCACGTATTTGTCGGAAAGGATTCTCCGCTTGCGAAAAAGAAATCCATAAAGCTTGAAGATCTCGCGCCTTTCCCGAGACTGTCCTACGAGCAGGGCAACCACAACTCCTTCTACTTTTCGGAAGAGATCCTCAGCACCATGGACTGTGATAAAGAACTTGTTGTCTGCGACAGAGCCACTCTTTTTAACCTGCTCATCGGTATGAACGGTTATACGATCTGCAGCGGAATCATAAATGATAAGCTCAACGGTCCCAATATCGTCGCCAGACCTCTTAAAGTTGACGATTACATGGAAGTCGGATATATTCTTCCTAACGGTATCAAACCGACAACACTTACGAATGAATATATTAAATTGCTAAAAGGAATTACTGCACAGGAAAAGAAAAAAAAGTGAGAAAACGCCCGGCATTATATCAATTAAATATATTACTTATGATCATGTACGCTATATGCATACCGCTACTCATTATCAGCGTTATGTCATTTTTAAAGATACAAGCTAAATGGATATCCGATAACAGCAACAATATCACTAAATACGAAGCCACTGTTACAAGATGTCACAAAGATGGTCCCAGGAGAATGTATTATGAGATATCTCTTGAATTATCAAACGGCGACCATATAGTAATTCAAGACGAACATGAAAAAGAAGGTACTATACCTATCTATGTAATCATTATTAACGATAAGAAATATTACGCTTTCGACAAACAAAGTTTATATACTACCGTATATCATCTTCGCTATTGTTTTTGGTGTTTTTTTGAGGCATGCCTTTTGGTCGTACCTATGATAATATATGGTTGGCTCAGAGGAAACTATGGTTATCCTATAACAAACAAAAAATACAACAATACTCTCAAATAAGGCAGAAAAAAATATGGAAATCAAACAGGTTAAAGTAGATAACAGAATAGACGAATTTATCAACAACGAATTTTCAGGCTACGCTACGCAGTGCGAAGTAGCGCTTAACTATGAGGAATTTTGCTTTGCGGCGGAAGATGAAGGAGAAATAATAGGTGTGATCACGGGACGCGCATACTACAACGAGGTTCACATCGGCGATCTTATCGTCGGCAAGAACTGCAGAAAGAGCGGAGTCGGAAGCAAGCTTGTTCGTGCCGTAGAAGATAATTACAAAGGGAAAGGCTATGAAAAAATAGCACTTACGACTTTCGGTTTTCAGGCACCCGGTTTTTATAAGAAACTTGGATATGAACTTGAATTTGTCCGCGAAGATAAAGATCCCAAGCTCAGCAAGTATTTTTATATAAAGAAAATTTAAAATAAAAGTTCCGGTCACAATTATGATATTCATAAAAGTGATCGGAACTTTTTAAAACTCAAGTTAAACGCATTCTTTATCCAATTCTTTTTTCTTTTTCAAAATTCCAATATCCACATGCGCAGGATAGGCATTTTTGTATTTATATATACTCAGTATTATTCCAAGAAAGGCATAAGATGTGCTCAATCTGTTGTATGAAAGGAACGGGAAGAAAGATCCGAAATACGGTGACAGGATTCCAAATCCTACACATATATTGACAACAGCATATAACGCAAGCCACATCATGCATCCGCTTCCCATTACCTGGCCCAACTGATTCTTGGACTTACATGAAGATATAATTCCCAAAAATATCAGGCCCGCTACAGCTATAACCACAGCCAATACCACGGCTATACCCAAAGTAGCTCCTATCCCCGTCAGTATATACTCGTGAGTGATCCATCGTATTTGTCCCAATAAGTTCTTGGTTGAAACATTCACTTTCCCGCCAAGTCTACTGACAGAACCACTTCCAATCAGAACAAGACCACTGTTTATTTCTTTAATCCTATTCATTTCCGTATTCGGAATAAAAAAGCTGCGTATTCGTTCCATATGTCCATATTCAAGCATTCTGTTTTTATACAAAAGGCCTGTAATAGCCACCGGAATTACTGTAAACAAAGACCATGCGGATGCAATAGCAGGAATCTTTGGAACTTTTATCCATTCTTTTTTTATTGCGACAGTAAGCTCTATGAGCATGCAAAATGCCATAACCACTGTGCTGGAATGTTCCCACCCGATTCCTGTTTTATAAGACATACATACGGCTGTTGCAAATATCCAAAGAAGCGACTTAACTAAAGCTCCTGTCTTTTGCCCCTTATACTTATATAGTATCCCCGCAAAAAGTGGGATCATTAAAACAATAAGCGATGACGCATATCCATACATCCGAGCACACAGTAAATGAAAAAAGCCTGCTTCTCCCATGCCCGGAACCCCGTTAATAGCTCGCATAGTAAAATATGCATAGCTTGATACAAAATTAGCTCCCAATAATACTGTCGCCACGAGCTTAGAGTACTTCGCGATCGTTGTATAATCTACAAGATAAAGAAGTAACATCACAACAATTCCCTCTATTGTATAAACGGCAAACAATGTACCTTCTGATACCAATCGGCCTCCGGAAATAGATATTTTGTAGCCTGTTATTACTTCATTGCTCATATAGATATGTACTATTATTGCTATTATAGCTATAACAACAGCCGCTATTATCACTCCCCATGCAATCTGCGGTCTATGAACCCTGTCAAGAGAGACACCTGCTTCAACGGGATCTCCCATGTCTTCAACAGCTCTTTTCTCCGCAGCCTCAGGCTCCATTCCTTCGGAAATATTAGCTTTGATCTGATCTTCCATATGTGACCTGATCTCATCGGCTATCATCTTGTGAGCTTTTGTAAATCTCACCTGCTCCAGTAACTTATTGATGTAATTTTCCATAGTCAAACTCCTACTGTCAGCACATTCGCGATCGCTCCCGAATATACATTCCACTCTTCCTTTTTGCGTTTCAAAAGTTTCTTTCCCTCCTTGGTAATACTGTAATACTTCCTTGTCTTACCAAGATATTCCTGCTCATAAACTTTGAGCATCCCCTTATCCTCAAGGCCGTGAAGCAAAGGATACAGAGTTCCCGCCTTGAGTTCAAACACGTTCTCCGATCTCTTTCTCAGAGTATCTATCATTTCATATCCATACATATCT
Source organism: Butyrivibrio sp. X503 (assembly GCF_003625475.1). Taxonomy (GTDB): domain Bacteria; phylum Bacillota; class Clostridia; order Lachnospirales; family Lachnospiraceae; genus Butyrivibrio. The sequence goes on from NZ_RAIQ01000001.1 coordinate 511,812, forward strand.
TTTTCAGAAAGTAATTTTAAAATAAGCATTGTCATACTTCCCGTTAAAAGAGATTTATCAACCGCCATATTTACCTCCTTATATCGAACATCTATATATCGGTTATCTATATACTATATCGATGTCCGATATATGTCAAGAAAAAATAAGCCGGATACTTTTATGACGATCATACAAGCATCCGACTCTTTGTTTGTGTCTTATTACTGCTGTCCTTGCTTTTCAAAATAATTGTAAATTGCACTGATTCCGAAGCACAAGATTCCGCTTATAAGGAAGCTTATGGCACGTCCGATAGTGTTTTCATAAGTAATATCAATCATAATAAACTTAACAACACAGATCATAGACAGCACCAATCCGTATATTCGAAGCTCTTTTGCCCCGAAGCGCTTATTAAATCCTATAATGATGCATAGGATACCGAATGCCAAGATCGCAACACTGACAATGTAGCCTGCTGCATTATAGCTGAAAAGAGAGGCCAAAAGTATAATGCCAAACTTAATTCCTGCATACAACTTTTCGCCATTGTTTGACGCAAAATGTCTGCGCAGGTTAATGCATGCAAGCGCAACCGTAAATGCAACACTTATCCCCTGAAGGATCGGATCGTCAACGTCAAGCATATTATATAATCCCAAAAGCATTCCAAAAGAATTTATTATATTTAGTGCTATCAAAAGCGAAGAGTTGCTCACACCCTCATCATTTCTGTCGAGCTTAAGCAGCATCATTGCAGCGTTGAATAATCCAATCGGAGCGACTACAGCCATACGTCTTATATCATCATTAAAGATTGCTCTTGAATCAAGAAACGTAGGCATAAGTATTGCAATTGCGCCCAGAACATAAAAATAGTAAATACTCTTATACTCAACTCTCTTATTGACAATAATCCCTTCAAAAATAAATACTGTGAGTGCATATGCAAATAAAGCCAAACAAAATACAACGCTTCTTGCTGCAAACAATTCAAGTCCCGTCATGAGAATTGCCATTACAAAAGCCTGAATCCTAAACAGCGTATAGTTCTTCTTCGCACCATAAATTGCGATAGGAAGAAGTGCCGCAAAAAGGGCTCCTGTATTGAAGAACTCTCTGTATTCCACATAAGTGATAAACTCCGCAACACAGAACCAGGCAATTATCCAAAAGCTCGTGAAGAAGCTTGCCACTTCATCTTCCTGCTCATTTCTTCTAAGCAGAACTGCCGCCTCTGCTGTTATCGCAACAACAAAGAATACTATAAGATCGATCCATTTGGCCGTACCCAAGCACTTTCCAAGCAATAAGTATGAAGCAAAAAAGACAATTGCGCTCGTAAAAGCAAAGTATGTATTATAGGCACCCTTAATCAGCTTGTCTCCAAATAAGAAATATGCAAGATAAGCAGCGCTGATGCATACAATAACAGATGCAGCTATAGTCAGTGAAATACTAACATCAATATGCCTTCCGATTATCGTCGCAAAATAAAAAATAATTCCCAGGTTGATTGCGCTTTGTACCATTTGCTGAATTCTGTTTTTGCGGAAATTGTATTGAAAAGCCGCGCCCATTACCAAAAGGTATACAAGCAAAGGAAGCACCAGCGCTTCAACTTTCAGATCATATGCTAAAAGCGCAGAGATAATGTATCCGATGTTTCCGATAACCTGAAAAAGCTTGCTTTCCTTTTTTCCCATATATAGTACAATTCCACCCCAAACAAGAAGGAGTATATACATAACCAGATCGCTAATCGCCTTGAAATATATTCTGGTCACAAGCACCGACAGATATCCACAGCCAAGTCCGCATGCCAGAAGGGCTGTAAAGAACGTATTATCAGGTCTCTTCTTATGCTCATAGAAAGCAAAGCCCGTAAGCGCTATACTTACAACAAACATCAATCCTATCTTAAACGCATCATTAAGGTACGGAATAATAAGACTTGCAAAAAGAATAAGTGCTATAAAAATAAGGACACTTGCAAGCACACCCATGAGATGTTTACCAATCCATGACTCTGTGGAACCCTTTTTCTTCGGAACAAAGTTTGGATTAGCAGTCGCAGCTTGTTCAAGATCAGGACGCCATGCTTTCTGCGGTGCACCGGAACGTTGCCCTTGCACGGGCTGTTGTCCTTGCGCGGGCTGAAATGTAGGTTGTCCTTGCTGCTGCCCCGGAAGTGGCTGCGCAGTCCTGTAAGTCAGCGCATTGTACATCGTCTGAGGCTGCGACTGACGTGTGTACTGCGGAATATTTTGCTGTTGAACGTTCTGAAGCGGCGGCTGATTTTGCGTCTGCTGCGCCTGTTGAGTCTGTTGCGCCTGATATGGTTGCTGCATCTGCATTGGCTGTATCCCGGGCCGCGCCTGTATTTGCCGCTGCAACATAATCTGCTCCCGCTTTGCGTTCTGAACATAATTTTCAGCTCGCGACAATCCTTGCTGTATTTGGTTTACCTGATACCTGATCGTCGCAAGCTCTTTTTCCAACTCTTCAATTTGTCCCATACACTTTTCTCCCAATGTTATTATTTATTTTTCAAAAAGATCTTTTTCTTCTATCTCAGATACATATAAATAGCCGAGAGACTCACCGTTTTCATCCTCAAATCCCATTACATTGTTGCTGTATGCAATGCAAGTCGGATACACCTTATCCCCTGCTTTTGCGGACTTAGGTTCCTCTCCGCTTCCATCGTCATCAAATTCTACATCTTGTTTTAATGTAAGTTCTTTCGGATTGGTTATAGTAAGAAACTTATCTGCAGTAGTCAACCCATCGGAAACAAAGAATAAATCTGTGGCGACTTCCCATTTCTCTATAACTTCCATCTCGCTTGTGTACTGTACACTACCGGCACTTTCGTCTATCCCGTAATACTTTGATCCGGATACGCGCTCACCTTCATCAAGCGAGGTTCCGTTCCACATATAATCGGTGACTTCCCTTTTTGAAGCATCGCCTTCCAGCGAAGCAAAGATAAAATCGTACTCTTCTTTATGTACGTAATAACACTTTGCCGTCTGAAAATCCGGAGCGTTGTCTTCCGAAAGAATGTCTATGGTCTGGTCATTTACTTCCAAAGTGTAAAAATCTATTCCGAACTTATCCGAGTGTTCTTTGTTAAGAGTAATGGTATCCGGAGTACTATCACTACCGAGATCAACTTGCACAGTCTTTCCGGGTTTCAATTCATAACTAAAGAAGTCGCTGTCAGGAACTTGCTCGTCATCCGCTTCGGATGTTTCTGTTTTTGCAGAATCATCTGCAGAGCTCATCTCAGAAACCGAATCTTCCGTATTGTCCTGTGTTGTCGCTAATGTACTTTCTTCCGAGATATCATTTCCCTGCTCATTACCAAAGCTACATGCAGCAAGCGTAGTTGCTGCCATTATAAGCGCAGGTATCAATAACGTTTTCTTTTTCATTATCCATTTCTCCTTCTATCAAATAAGCGTTTTGTAATTCTATTGTAACATGTTTTAACAAAATGTTGCATTATTTTTTACAGAATGCTACAATCTATATGCTTATTCTTTATTATTATTAGTATTCGGAGGAACGAAAAATGGCAAAAGTTGGAACAGAAATGATGAATCAGATGCTTAACCCGCTTCTTCAGCCGGGTGAGACTTATCAGGCTGCTGCTTATGCAGTTATGCCCCCTCAGTACCCTATCTTAATGTACTTTGGTGCTATCGGAGCTCTTCTTGGAGGATCACCTCGCCCTTGCTACATTGGTCTTACAGGCGATAAGCTCAACTATGCAGTATTCGGCGGACTCAAGAACGACAAGCTCATGGAGACAGGTTCTATCAACCTTAGTGAGATCACAAAGGTTAAGATCAGCAATGGACTCGGAATTAAAGTTGCTGCCCTTAAATTAGGCAAGAAGAGACAGCAGTTCTCTATTAAGAAAAAGCTTAAGAACATTCCCGATCAGGAGAGAAGCTTACAGGTTATTCTCGACAGACTCACATCTCTTTCAGAGTCACTTAAGCAGAGCGCTTGATCAACAATATTATATCTTGCAAAAAAGTCGGGCTGCTTTAGTTTATCAGAACTAAGGCAGCCTTCATTAAATAAAGAAAGATACTCTATCATGCCTATTATTATATTAATTTTGGGATTGTTCATATATCTCATTTACGAGATAGTCCATTACTGTAAGATCAAATCAAATATTATAAGCAGAAATGAAGTCAAAAAAGCTGCCGAGAAACAGGCCAGAAATCTCAAGATTAACGACCCGATAATATCTTGCGATTACTGCGGAGCAAAAATCGACACCAAGATTCACAAGGTATGCCCACAGTGCGGCGGTGCCTATGACAAAGATATTGAATGGACTTCCAAATTCAATGTAAAAAGTGAGTTCATAGATGAGCAGACTAAAGAGATCATAGATCAAAGAGAGTTTAAAGCTCAGAAAGAAGCACAAGCTGCCTTAAAAAAAATCAAAAAGACTATTATAGCTCTTGTTGTGATCAATGCCTTTATAATCGGATTAGGAACTTTTATTGCAATCTCTAATTATTCTTCACGCTATAGAAGCTCTGAAACGATAGAAAAAAAATTTGAAAGATTCACTAAGGCTGACTACTCCATAGAAGGTGACGGTATCATCTGCGATACCGATGATTTCAAGCTTGCTCTGACAGGTATTTATACAGAAAATAGATACCATGCTGATTCATCATATTATGGCGAATATGTACTTGAATTTGACATAGAGAACCGTACTGATGAAGATGTCCGTGTAAGTCTTTATTGTTGCGGAAACAGTGGTCTCTCTGAGGGTAATCAGCTTATCTTTTATGACACTTTCAAAAAGAACAGTCACGTCGTTATATTTGATAATATATATTTCTCCGAAGGCGATTCCGATCAGATCAGTGAACTGATCTTCAATGAACTGGAAGTGCGTAGCAATAAAGATTATGATACTGTTTTCAAGTTAAACGATCCTGTAACTATCAAGACTACATCTGATTTCAGATACGCCCCGCAAACCGAAGACTCAAATCTCATATTTTCAAATGATAAAATCGACATCTTTAGTGTCTATGAAAATAATGATTATGAACCGGGGTATGTTTTTACATTAATTAACAAGACAGATAAAAGCTTTATTATTACTTCGAACGACTTCATAATAGATGGCGAAGAAATATCTCCTTATATTAGAGATGATAACATAATTCCGACAGACTACTTCTTCATAACAGACCCTTTATATCCCGGCGGAAAAAAATATGACAACTTCAAAGACCGCAATGTAAAGATTAACTTCAGCTTTGAATGCAAGCAGGACCCATCCTTGAACTTTGCGACAGGATATATTGATCTAAACAAATGATGTGAATTATAGAAAAAAAGAAGCCGGTTACGCTTATGAATTTCATAAACGTAACCGGCATTTTTATTTCTATTTATCCTACTATTTCCTTCATCTCTTCAAGCTTTGATTCCATATCTTCTATCAGTTTAAACTGATTCCTTGCGCGTTCTAAGTTGTGCGTGTCGTGAGAGGTCTTGAAGTAAACATCTCCTTCAAGGTAATCGGCAAGAAACCTTATTCCGCACTCATATGTCATCAAAATGCATGAAAATGCCAAAAGCTCTTTTTCTGTATCTGTAAGTATATCTCCTACTTCCGAAAGGAAACCTTCCGTAAATGCCTTGAAAATCTTAAGGTCAAAAGAAACCTTGGAAAGATCGGTCTCATCCTCAAGCGCTGTATTTGAACCAAAGCGGTTGCTGTCACCGAAATCGTAAAGCACAGAACCGGGCATTACCGTATCAAGGTCGATGATACATACGCTCTTTCCCGTATCGGGATCGATAAGTATGTTGTTCAGCTTGGTGTCGTTGTGAGTTACCCTAAACGGAATCTCTTTTGTACCAAGCTTATCGGTTACAACGTCGCAGTACTTTTCTCTTTCTAGTGCAAAAGAAATTGCATCTTTCGCAGACTCAGCTCTGTCCTTAACGTCTGAATCAATCGCCTTCTTAAGTGCATCGAACCTCATCCTCGTGTTGTGGAAATTCGGTATGATCTCAAAAAGCTTCTTCGCATCAAAGTCTGCGAGTTGCTTTTGGAAATGTCCGAAAGCCGCTCCGACATTTCTTGATACCGTTTCATCCGCCGCACTCTGATAGGTTATCGTATCTTCGATGAATTTATAGATACGCCAGCAGCCGTGTTCGCTGTCTTCATAGTACAGCTTTCCGTCAACAGTAGGAATGATAGTCAGCGTATTTCTGGCCGGATCTCCGCCTTCCTCTTTTATCTTATCCTTCAGATAATCGGTAACAAGGCAGATGTTTTCCATAAGCTCTTTTGCATCAAAAATCTGTGTGTTGATCCGCTGCAGAATGTATCGAATAGGGGCTTCATTATCTCTTTTGAAATATACGGCGTAGGTATCATTGATATGACCGCAGCCATAGACTTCACTGTAAATGAAGTCCCCTTCCAATTTGAAATTATTAACTATTCCAAGTACATCGATACTCATAACTTTAATTACTTTCCTTCGGTCTTAAAGTACTCATCGAGCTGCTTCTGAACTTCTTCAAGATACTTGTCCATACCTGCGTCTTTGAGTTCCTGAGCGATCTTGTCGTGAGCCTCATCATATGAAACATAACCGCAGATAACGGGCTGGATTTCTTTGTTCCAGATTTCGCCGAGAGCTGTCTGCTCATTCTTTACATTGGTATTGTCAAAATAGAATGCCATAACATCTGAAGGAATCGCACCGTCATCCCACTTCTGATAACTCTCGATGAACTCTTCGGGAACGTCTGATGTGAACTTCTGGTAATTAACGTTACGGAACATCCACTCATAGAAGTATCCTTCAAATGCGGGATCCTTAAGCTCAATTCTGTCACCGTTCATTGTGTAGTTCTCACCCTCGGGTCCATAGAGTGCAAACATGTAGTTATCCTGGCTTGTGTAGATCCAGTTTACAAACTTGATGGCACCGATAGGATTGTTAGCCGAATAAGGTACGCAGAGAACCTCACCGCCGCAAGAGATAAGATACTTGGGCTCTTCAGGCTTAAGAAGATAGCTCTTAAGAGTTGCTTCGGGTGCATTTGCACGAACCGCGCTGATGATCTCATTCTCTTTTCCGAGAGATCCTTCTACCCAAATATATGTACCCTGCTGCATACGGCTGTCACGCTCGTTGTAGTTGGTTGTAAGCTCGTCTCTGTAGATACCCTTTTCATACATGCTTCTGTTAAAGTCAGCAACCTTTTTGAAGGTCTCTGTCTCAAAGAAGTTCATAGCCTTCTTGGAATCTTCGCCATATACAACCGTGTCACCTGCTGAGCACCATGTGAGCTGCTCATCCTGGAAATATCTTGTAAGAGGCTTGTAGATAATGTCTGCAGGTCCGCTGAGCTCGGGATGAGCTTCTTTGACCTTCTCTGCATACTCTGCAAGATCATCTGCTGTCTTGATATCTGTCATTCCTACTTCATCCATAAGATCCTGTCTTACGCATACAAGCTGGAACATAGCAGAACTCGGTGCATAAGCTGAAGGAATACCGTACTGGATTCCGCCAACCTTACCACCTGAAAGCTGTGAATCGGGTAATACCTTCTTCATATCCTGGCCATACTCCTCGATAAGCTTATCAAGAGGCTGGCACTGTTTCTTATTTACCATGATACCGATATCAACAAGTCCGTCCCAGTAAAGATCGATGCCTTCACCTGCTGCAAGCATGATATCTTTCTGCTCCCAGTACTGATCCCATCCCTTGTAAACGATCTCAACTTCTTCGCCGATCTCTTCTTTTAACCTGGGATTAAGTTCGTTCTTAATGAAGTTTGCCATTGCATCCGTCTCTTCTCCGGGATACAGGATGCGAACTTTTCCGTTATCCTCGGGAGTCTTGCCGGAAGCCACCTTTGATCCGCCGCAGCCCGTCAGCACGAGCGTTGCCGCCAGCAAAGTAGCCATTGCTTTCATAAGCCTTTTTTTCATATTAACCCTCCTTATAATTAAAGAAACATCTTTAACTTACTCTTTAACGGCACCTGCCATGATTCCATCCACGAAATACTTCTGTATGAACGGGTAAAGGAATATGATAGGTCCGATAGTCACGATAGTTACCGCCATCTTTACCGTCTCTGCGGGAAGCTGAATATTCGCTGCCGCGCCTGCGGGAATTCGTCCCGAACTGATGGCATTTACGTTGGACAAAATGTTGTAAAGATAGTACTGCAAAGGGAAGTAGTCCCTGTTATCCACAAACATAAGAGCATTCCACCAGTCGTTCCAGTAGCAGAGCGCATACATCATTCCGACAGTCATCATGCCCGTCTTGGTAAGCGGAAGCGCTATCTTGTGCCATATCGTAAAGTATCCGGCTCCGTCAATCCTTGCAGATTCATAAAGCGAAAACGGAACCTGCGAAAAATATGTTCTTAAAAGGAACATGTTGAACATATTCAGTATCAACGGGAATATAAGTGCTCTAAAGTTATTGGAGAACCCATACCAGTTAACACAGATGTAGTACCACGGAATAAGTCCTGCTGAAAAGATAATCGTGAAGTTGCAGAAAAACGATATTGCATTTCTGTACTTAAGGTTCTTTATGGACAATGCAAAAGAACACATGCTTGTCACTATCATCGCAAGGAACGTTCCGGCAACGGTCACGAAGATCGTCACTCCATAGGATCTTAGTATCCTCATACCACTGTGTGCAAAAAGATACAGATACGTGTTCAACGTAAATTCTCTTGGGAATATTGAGTATCCCTTTTGTACTACCGCCGTATTGTTGGAAAATGAAACCGACAATACCATGAGGAGCGGAATAAAACATATCAGCGCGATAAATCCCACAAATATATATGAGAACGCTATTACCGCTTTATCCGCGGCGGAGGTTTTTACTTTCATCGTTGCTCTTTTTTCCATCAGAACAGTCCCTCCCCCTCATTTATTTTTTTAGCGAAATGGTTGGATATCGTAATGAGTATCAGTCCCATTACGGATTGGAAAAGACCTATCGCTGTGGTATAGGAAAATCCAAGCGTTCTCATCGATGAGTAAACATAAGTATCGATGACTGCAACCTCATCATAAAGAAGTGAGTTGTTTCCGACTATACCGTAGATCATTCCGAAATCTCCGAAGAAGATCCTACCTATCGACATAAGCATGAGCACTACAACCGTTGGCTTAAGGAGCGGAAGTGTGATATACATTATCTGCATAAACTTATTGGCTCCGTCAACCTGTGCAGCCTCATAAAGCGTCTTATCAAAGTTAGTCATCGCTGCCATGTATATGATCGAGTTATATCCGCACCACTTCCAAACATCTGCGATGATTATGATCGGCTTCCAGTACTTTGGCTCGGCGTACCACCTTATGATCTCGTCACCTCTTGCCGCGATCCACTGGTTGATTATTCCGGTACTTGTTGAGAAGAACGCGTAAATTATCGCGCCTACAACAACCCATGAAAGGAAGTACGGAAAAAACATGATGCTCTGAGATATCTTTTTATAAAATTTGTTCTGTACGTCATTAAAACAGATAGCGATCGTGATCGGAATGATCGTTCCAAGCACAAGTCCCCAAGCATTGATGATAAGCGTGTTGGCTATAACCTTGGGACCCATTCCCGTTCCCGAGAAGAAGTATTTAAAGTTTTGAAGTCCCACAAAACGGCTTCCGAAAATTCCGTCGATTATGTTGTAGTCGGTAAATGCCATCCACAGTCCGCCGTACGGAATATAGCAGAACATTATGAGATAGATTATCGCGGGAACGCACATAAGGTACAGTTGCCAGTGTCTTTTAAATTCAGCTTTCATGACGTTCCTCCTTTCCATCCCATTCTTGCATAAAGCTCATCCTGCTCTTTCAGATCTTCGTCTGTTATATAGATTGGTCTGTTGTAATCTTTGTTTAGTTCTTCAGGGAAATAAACCATTCCCGTATCGATGAATATTTTGCCGTCCTTAAGGCACTGTGCCAGCTTTCTTTGCAGTGAACTCTCCTGCGGCACCTCTTCGATAAGTAGCTTTGCATCTCCGAACAATTCATAGTAAGTTGATTCTCCGTTCCAGCCACCCGTGTAGTTAAAGAACTGTCTCTGTACCCTGACTATATTACTGTCATCAGGAAGAAGTGTTGAGAGCCTTCCGTCATACAACCAGCTTGAAGACCAGAATCCCTTAAAAGGAATCTCGGGATAATACCTCTCAAAAAACTTCCATGCGAGAGTCATTGAATTTCTTACTCTCTGCGGAGTGTAGCCGTCTCCCGAAGGGATATGGAAGCCTATCATCCAGTCATCTCTTTCAAGTATCTTTTTATATTTTTCTTTGCTTAAGATAATGGTTTTTGTCGTTATAGTTCCGCAAGGAGAAATGCGATTTCCGATTATCTCGGTTTCTGTTTCCTTAAATGTCGTTGTAAAGGCCGTTTTTCTTTTTTCAGAAAACCTTCCGAAGTAATACCCGTTCTTTTCGCCGTTTGGATCCGCAAGCTCCTCGTCTTCGGGGATGAGCTGACCCATATCGTCTACATTAAGACCGTCCATCGCAATTCCAATAACCTCTCCGTCTTCGCTTCTATAGAAGTAATACGGATCGTCGAACTTACACGGAACAAATAAGAATCTGTCAAAAAGATATATCGAAAGTGAAAAGAAATTGAGTTTCCATGGGATATCAAGTATGCGAAGCGTCTCTTTCTTTTGATATCTTTCCATTATCTCATCAAGCATGCGATATGGAATCTGCTCGTAAAGCTCCTTGGGGATCATTCTGTTTTCAAGGTCGATCCTCGCATATGCGATACAGGATAAGAGCATGAAGAATTCCAATGTCTCGCCGAGTTCTCCCAAAGCTGCTCCGTTTAGATTGTTGTCGCAGTCAATGAAGTATTCGTATCGTCTTATGTCGCACTGTGTCCAAACGAGGAACTTAATATAATCACATATTTTTTCATCATCGGTTATTTGTCTGAGATATCCGTGAAGTCTTTTACTCTGATCGTCTGTAAGTGAATAACGAACAAGAATATCATCCAATTCTTTTTCACCTACGACGTGGCCCTCTCCGTTCCACTTCTCATAAGCTCCTGCAAACTTATCCGGCATATTGACCGGTTTTATATATTCACAAACAGAATTAAAACTTAATTTTCCCATTTTGTACTTCTTACTCCAAAACTTTTTTCTTTTTATAAGCTCTTTTATCTGAGCTCTTTCATCTCAACGATCCTGTGCTCGACTCTTGCCTTCTCTGCGGCGATTGCCATGACGTGGCTCTCTATAGATCTTTCTATCGCTGAGAGATTCTCAACATCATCTCCTTGTATCATATCGAGGAACTGCTCCATAAGACCGGCATCCCCTCCGCCGTGGAAGCCCTCTCTCACATCGGGATTTAAGGTCTTTACTTCAGGTTCCTGCTGCCAGTTGGATGTAAAACAAATAATCTCTATCTCATTCTTTTCATCATCGCCTCGTATCTCACCGTTTTCGCACATAACCTTAATAGTTCTGCACATGCGGTTTGTAAAGCCGCTAAGATTAAACGAAGCATGAATTCCGTTTTCAAATTCAAATATTGCAACCTGATGATCGCAAACATTGTTGTCGCACTTATATACACATCTTCCGTATGGTCCTTCCTCAATTGCTTTGATCAGGCTCTCCTCGCTCTGATCAACGGAAAGAACCGTCGCAGGCCAGTTACCCGCAATCGGAAGATAGACTTTTCTTGCGTCAAATCTGCAATCCATAATTCCGCATTTGGAGCATCTCTCTGCACTGCCTTCAGGTGCATGAGCTTTATTAAAATATGTCAGCTCACCGAAGGATGAAACGCTCTTAGCTTTGCTGTTACACAGCCATGTCAAAAGATCCATATCATGGCATGACTTCTGCATAATAAGCGAACTTGTGATATCGCTGTTTCTCCAATTACCTCTTACAAAAGAATGAGCAATATGGAAATTACCGATATTCTCGTTATGCTGAATGTTTATGACTTTTCCGAGTTCTCCGGAATCTATTATCTTCTTGAGCGTAGCCCAGAAACCTGTGTATCTGAGCACATGGCAGACCATTATGCGACACTTGTTCTTAAGGGCAAGGTCCCTTATTCCGATACACTCATCAAGATCTGGAGAAATCGGCTTTTCAAGAAGTATGTCGTATCCAAGCTCAAGCGCACCCATTGTATGCTCATAGTGCTGCCTGTCCATGGTCGCAATAATAAGCGCATCACATACCTTCCCCAGCTTGTAAAAATCCGCGGGGTCCGTAAATACATGCGCATCATCCAATCCATATTTTTCCTTGGCTTCTCTTCTGCGGTTCTCATCAGGCTCAACCAAAAAAGTTATCTTGGCCCTCTTATGCTCAAAAGCATAGTCCGCATATATCCTGCCTCTTTGTCCCGCTCCTATAAGAGCAAGCTCCAATTTCTTGTCTGAAATCCCCATACCGTTTACCTTTTGTTACCTTGTGTTTCCTACTTTGTTACCTCGATTATATCATCGAGATCAAAAATGATAAATGTGAGAAATATACACTTTTTGATGGCTATTTTTGTACACAATAACAACTTGCCAATCAATTGACACTATGTTAAAACTCTCCTATAATTCAAAGTAGTTAGACTTTGTTTACTAAACAAGAGGTGACTGTTTATGAGCAATATTAGAGATGTTGCCAAAGAAGCGGGCGTTTCGACTGCTACCGTATCCCGCGTTATAAACCATGACACAATGGGTAGAATGACTGAGGAGACCAAAGAAAGAGTTTGGGCTGCAATAGCTAAGCTTGGTTATAAAGCCCCTGCCGGAAGCGTAAAAAAGAAAAGCCAGGGTACTTCCGTATCCGATGATTCTCCGCAGCAGATTGGCTGTGTTATCAGCACGGATAAGGATAAATACAGCGATCCCTACTTCCTTAGCATTCTTTCCGCTATAGAAGAGCAGGCAAGGCGAAACGGCTGTAGTGTCCCTTTCGTTGTTACCTCCAAAGAGATTGAGGATACTCCTATCGTTGATACCTTCTTTTCAGGTAAACTCGACGGTATCATTCTCATGAACACTTTGAGCAATGATATATATTCTTCTATTAAGAAAAAAGTTCCGGCGATTGTCGGAATAGACACGGCACACACAGACATAGACAATATTATCTACGATCACTATGCAGCCGCTTCTATGGCTGTTGATACCCTTTATAAAAAAGGCTATAAGAAGATCGGATTTCTCGGTGCTTCTCCTTCTGGTCTTGCATTCGAAGACAGCAAGCGTTTCAGAGGATATTTAAGTTCCATGTATGCTCACAAGCTTACGATTGATCCTCGCACGACAGTTGATTGCAAATGGCAGGAGGATGCATGTTTTAAGGCAATTAAAAAAATGCATAAGGGTGGATATCTCCCCGATGCATTTGTGGTTGCAAGCGATCTTATGGCGATGGCGGTATTACGCGCGCTTTATGATCTTGATATCAAGGTTCCGGACAAAGTGGCCGTTATGGGTATTTCAAACATTGAAATGTCTCGTTTCTCAAATCCGCCGCTTTCAACGATCGGTATTCACACAGCACAGATGGGTACGCTCGCTTTCGACACCTTGAAGCAGCGCATGGAAGGCTACGACATGCTTCCTCGCACGATCGCACTTCCGCTGGAGATTGTGCTCAGAGCGTCTACCAATGATTAGGTAATGCGGTAATTGCTCGATACAATTCTTCCATGGTATTTACGACTGCAATGGCACCTTTGGCTTTCATCTCTTCGAGGTCTCCGAAGCCCCAGGTTACTGCAATGCAAGGAATATTAAATTCTGCAGCACCTGTGACATCATATGTAGTATCACCTATCATAACAGTATCGGATAGCTCATCTTTGTCTTCAAGAGAAATCTTATCCAAAAGATATCTGATAACATCCTCTTTTTTCTCACGTTTAGCGTCATAGGTTGCCCCGGCAACTTCTTTGAAATATTTAGTCATATCGAAGTGGTCGAGTACTTCCAGAGAAGTCTTCTCAGGCTTGGATGTTGCGACATATAGGTTATAACCCTCGTCGTTTAACTTCTGCAAAAGTTCTATCATGCCCGGATATGGTTTGTTTTCAAACTTTCCTATCGTATTGTAACGCTCTCTGTATATCTCAACCGCGTCTCTGGAGTTTTCTTCTTTTACCCCGCATCTTACAAAACTGTCGCCAAGCGGAGGTCCGATAAAAGTTGGAAGAAGCTCATCCGCCGGAGGCGTTAATCCCATCTTTTCGTAGGTATAAAGAACGCTTTTAATTATTCCTTCCGATGAATCTGTAAGTGTTCCGTCCAAGTCAAATAAAATATTCTTGTATCCCATCTCAGGTCCTTTCTGCTTAGATTGCTTCCGCAAGATAGTCTTTAACATCGATCAAACTATCAAGTACTTTTTCCGCTTTTTCTTTCATCTCATCATCTGCGGGAAGAATATCGGGAACCATGATAGGTCTTAGCTTACCGGCGTTAGCCGATCTTATTCCGTTGTAGGAATCCTCGATGGCATATGCTCTCTCGGGCTCTACTCCAAGTTCTTCGCAGGCTTTAAGATAAATATCGGGAGCGGGTTTACTTCTTTTTACCATATCTCCGCAGATAAGCACATCAAAGTATTCAAGTATGTTCGCATCGCGTAGCTGTGCTTCAACCTTTGCTTTTCTCGTCGAAGAAGCAAGTGCGATCTTTTTGCCGCTGTTCTTAAGGAAAGACAGGATCTCTTTTATTCCTTCTTTCATCGGAAGTCGGCCTCCGGAATATTTATCATGAAATATCTGATTTGCTTCAACATCATATTCATCATACGGAAAGTCCTCTCCGTATGCCTCAAGCATTATCTCTTTTGTCTTAGCAACGGTTACTCCTATACATTTATAGAAATTCTCTTCCACATTCGAGATATTGTACTTGTTTGCAAGCTCTTTCCAGCAATCCATTATTGCTCTCTCCGAATCGAAAATAACACCGTCCATGTCAAAAACTACTGCGTCAAAATCCCTAGTTGTCATTTTTTCTCCTACTCACTTTCTATGCTTTTAAAACCGCTCTCGACAGAGCCATCGATTAACTCTATCTGCCCCGTCATATCTTTTGCCGACGAAGGGAACGGTGCGTAACCGACCTGATCTCCCGAAACGGGATAATAGAATGTCGTCCCGTCTATTTCAAAGGTATCGACATCGTATGTCCCGTAATCCTGTTGATATACAAGCCACTTTGAATTATATCTCTTTTCCTCATCCAAGATCAGGAATGCGCCTTTATATATGTACCACAGCGCAAACATTGCAATAACGCATTTAAAGCATGTAAGCGCCACGCCTCGGTCAATTCTGTTGTAAATAATTATAACCACTCTTCCGCATATGATCGCTGCGGTAAGAAGTGCATATCGATTCCGTATCTTATAAGCGGTGCGCTGTTAAACCAGAACAAAAGACATATTATCATCGTTCCGCCTATAGCCATAAAATCAATCTGATTAAGCATGGTCCTGTGGCTTATGGAAAAGACCTTGTTTTCTTTGGTTGCTTTTTTCTCAAAATGTGTTCCGAGGAAAAGACCTGCCATAAGGAGGTAGATCACAATTGAAACAATATCGAGAAGTATTATTCCCTTGTCAAACGTCAAAAGACCTTTAAACCAAGTAGGGAACCAAACAGAAAGCGGGGCATTTCCATACTTTACAACATCGCTAAATCCACGTCCGAATGTCTTTATCTCCAGTGCATCATACTGCGCAAGCCCCTTAGGAATCTTCCAGCTTACATTAAACAGATCAATGAATGTAACAGGATACACCAACCAGCCCGATATCAGTACATTCCTTATAAGGAACGGAGCAACTATCAAAAGTGCAAAAAGCACGGATACACCAAGCACTTTCATCTTATGTCTGTCTCTGTTACGCATAAGCTTATAGATCGGCACCAGTGACAAAAGAAGCAGCGGCGCTGCGGCAAGCTTGATCGTAACGGCAAAAACTCCAAGAAGAGCCAGATGTATGTACGGAACATAGGATTTTTCGTGAACCACATTGAGATCCAGCCAACTGATTATTATGTAAAAAACAAGTGATGCCAGAAAATAATCCGATGCCGGTGAAACTATCTCATCAAGCACCGTAAAAAGATAATAGATTGCCGCTATCCTCGCAAAATCCGATAAGATAAAGTGTTTTCTGACAATGATATGCTTGATATCAAGGCATTGCCATCCCAGGATAAGTGCAAGGAAGCCGGCCATAACATGGTACGATTGTCCTCCGAGAAACGCCATACTGTAAAGTGCAGACAGCGCAAAGGCAGAGCTGTTATAAGCAAGTCTTACATGAAGATTTCCAAGCCCTTTCACAACCCCGAATTCTTCAATCCATCTTATCGACTGCGCATGATAAAGATCGCTGTCATAATGCATTATTCCGTGAGAAGTCGCATAAGCCATTATAAGAAATACGGCGGCATATAAAAAAATATTGCCCTCACTCTTTAATCGTCTGGTAAGATCAGCAAGATCTTCACGCAGCTCAACTCTGTAATAAGTCGCGATAACAACACATATCGCAACAAGTAAAATATTCTCCGCAAGATCGATTCCGGAGAACAGGCTGAAAATCTGCGCATAGACAGTCGTAAGGACAACACCTGTGATTATGTAATTTTTATGGGACTTAATTCTGTAACGCTGCTCTTTTTTTGTTTTTCCTTTATTGGTACCTGCAAGCTTCTTCTCTCCGCGGGAAAGAATCACATGAATAAAGCAGTATCCCATCAAGTATGTGGTTATCGTCACATATGTCCATAGCAATATGACCAACAACATAGAAAAACGCCCCTCTTACCTTTTAGTTACATAGAAGAAACAATCACGCCGACAATAACACCTATGATCGCTCCGAATAAAACCTGCATAGGCGTATGGCCTACAAATTCTTTCAGTTTCTCCTCAACAGGTATATCACTGTCAAGCTGAAGGAACCAATCCATCATATTATTTATGACCTTGGCCTGAATTCCGGTCTCACGTCTTACTCCGGTCGCATCATGCATAACGATAAGAGCAAGTACTCCGGCGATCGCAAACTCAAAAGATGATGCACCGTAGAGAGCATAGGATGTAGTGACCACAGCCATTACAGTCGCCGAATGTGAGCTTGGCATTCCGCCGTCACCCATAAGTCTCTCGGGGTTAAATTCCTTATTTACTATGATATATAATATAGTTTTTAAAACCTGAGCAACAAACCATCCGCAAAAAGCAGACACAAGAATCTTATTGCCGATTAGTTGATTAAAAACAGACATCTAAAACCTCTATTCCGATCTGATGATCAAAGGATTCCCTTTAAGTATTCCTCGATAGCATCATGCCAATCAGCAAACATATAATCCGATGTGAGCTTGAGCATATAGTTCTCAAGAATACTGTATGCAGGTCTTGGTGCTGCCTGAGGATTCTTTTCAAGGTATTCCTTGGTTGTCACATGGTTAACTCTTGTCTTTTTGCCTGCAATCCTGAATATCTCTTCCGTAAAATCAGCCCAGTTGGTTGATCCTTCACATGTTCCGTGGAAAGTTCCGTAATTATCCGTAGGGAAAAGATAGCAGATTGCCTTTGCAAGCTCCGTAGCACTTGTAGGTGTTCCGAGCTGATCCTTTACCACACTTACCTCTTCATACTTTTCGGAAAGATTAAGCATAGTCTTTACGAAGTTCTTGCCATCGCCATATAACCAAGCTGTTCTTACTATAAAGAAGTTCTTCGCAAACTCTTTTACGAACTCTTCTCCGGCAAGCTTGGTCTTTCCATATACACTTACAGGTCCCGTCTTATCAAACTCGATATAGGGCTTGTCGCCGTTTCCCGCAAAAACATAATCTGTCGAAACATGAACAAGTTTAGCTCCTACTTCGGTTGCGGCGATTGAAAGATTTCTCGGGCCTATCGCATTGATCTTATATGAAAGATCTATATCGCTCTCCTGCTTATCTACAGCAGTATATGCAGCGCAGTTAATGATAGCCGCGGGCTTAACTTTTCTTGCCAGTTCAAGGCAAGCATCCACATTGGTTATATCAAGCGGTGTGATGCCCTCGCCCTCAAAAACATCGGTATTAATAAGCTCATACTTGTCGTTATTTCCAAGTTCGATATTGATTGCTCTTCCGAGCTGTCCGTTACAACCTGTAATAATAATTTTTTCCATTTTTCCACCTTTAAAATTCAAAAGTGGACGGCATCGCTGCCGTCCGCATAAATCCTCGCTGATTTATACCTGCCTAAGTTTATCACATATGGCAATTATTCGCCAAGCCCTGTCTCAATAGCTTCAACCATGGCACTCATGGCTTCTTCCTCGTCAGGACCTTCGCACTTAAATTCAAGCTCATCCCCACATTTGATACACGCGCCGAGAACACTGAGTACGCTCTTGGCATTTGCTGTATTATCCCCGTAGCTGAACGTAATATGTGATTTAAAATTCATAGCCACCTTACAAAGGTTGCCTGCAGGACGCAGGTGCAAGCCGGTAGGATTTGTAATAACCACCTTTCGACTAACCATATTACAGCATGACCTCCTCAATAAGCTTAGCAAGCTTATTAGCCTCTCTATCGATTTCTGCCTGATCTTTACCCTCGATCATTACTCTGACAAGGGGTTCCGTTCCCGAAGGTCTTATAAGTACTCTTCCGTCACCGGCAAAGTGCTTCTCGAGTTCTTCAATTGCCCCCGCAATTTCAGGATACTCCATATAAGCTTCCTTCTTGTGATTCGGAACATGCGCATTTACAAGCGCCTGTGGCATTACTTCCATTACTTTTGCAAGTTCTGAAAGAGGCTTCTTTGTTGCAACCATAACTTCCAGAAGATGAAGAGCAGACAATAAACCGTCTCCGGTTGTGTTGTCGTCCAAGAAGATAATGTGTCCTGACTGTTCGCCACCAAGGTTGGCACCGATTTCTTTCATGTGCTCGAGAACGTATCTGTCTCCTACCTTGGTCTTATCGACACGAATTCCTTCTCTCTCCGCCATCTTAAAGAATCCCAGGTTACTCATAATTGTTGCTACTATTGTATCTTTGGAAAGCTTACCCTTTTCTTTCATAAACTTTCCAATAATAGCCATGATCTCATCGCCGTCCACAAGCTTACCGTTCTCATCAACGGCAAGGAATCTGTCGGCGTCCCCGTCGAAGGCAAGTCCGATGTCCGCCTTCTCAGTAACAACTCTTCCCATAAGCTCTTCCATATGAGTGGAACCACAGTTAGCGTTGATATTGGTTCCGTCCGGATTATTATGTATTACGATAACCTCAGCTCCGAGCTGCTTGATTGCTTCTACAGAAGTGTAATATGATGCACCTTCCGCACAATCCATTACAACCTTCATTCCATCAAGATTGATATCTACGGCTCTTAAGTTGTGGTTTATATATTCCTCTTTTGCGTCACTTCTGTTCTTGATCTTACCGATTCCGGCACCGGTTGGCATCTTAACGCCTTCCATATTGTTCTTTATAAGTGCCTCGATCTCATCCTCAAGCTCATCGGGAAGCTTATATCCGTTTCCGTCAAAGAACTTGATTCCGTTAAATTCCATAGGATTATGTGATGCGGAAATAACTACGCCTGCATCAACTCTGTATTTTCTGGTAAGATATGCAACTGCGGGAGTAGGAATAATACCTACATTAACTACATCCGCACCTACCGAGCAGGCACCTGCCATAAGTGCGCTCGCAAGCATATCACCTGAAAGTCTGGTGTCGCATCCGACCATGATAGTGGGTCTGTGATTAACCTCCTTGGATAACACATATGCGCCTGCCTGTCCAAGCTGCATCGCAAGAAGCGGAGTGAGCTCGTCGTTGGCTACTCCTCTTACACCATCTGTTCCAAATAATCTACCCATGATAAAAAACCTCTTTATTCTGCATTTTTAACTGAAATATAAACACTGACCGGCGCCTTGGCCTCCACTCCGTCAGGGAGTGTCCATTCAACTTCTGCACTGTACATTCCTTCAGCCGGTTCAGTAAGGTTATTGTTCTTCAATACCTTGTTTATATCAACCGTTCCGGTTATTGTTTCCGGATTCAGCGTATTGATTTTACTCTCAAGTCCTTCAAGTGTCAAAGATACAGTTTCGTATTCTTTGTCATTGATCTCTACATCAAATCCTTCCGGAGTTTCTCCGACCGTAATATTCTTGATGCTGACATCTACCGTCTTCTCAGCTATCGCACCGATATGGACAATTACGGTAGCCTTGCCGCTAAATTCCGGATTTCCGAATATCACTCCTTCAGGCAGATACTCTTCAAGATCGTATGTATGCGAAAGATTGTCTCTGAGTCCCGTAATGTCAAGGTCGTCAGCTTCTACAGTGATAGAATCTATATTCTTTAAAACATCTTTCTTGGCTGCAATAAGAACCTTTTGAGGGTTACTTGTGATCTCTCCCGTTCTCATATATCCTTCCGCCGGTTTCCCTGATATCGGAGGATATTTGATCGAAACTGCCTTGGTACTGTAAATTGTGGCATGAATTCCGACCGATTTGATATTCATCTCTACATGCGATGAGCTCGGGTCTATCACCTCATCATTATTATCATAAAGAACTATATCGGCATTGGTATTAACCTCAGGAAGTCCCGATCTGACATCGACCTCCACAGCCGCTTTTTTAATATTTTTTATTACAGACTCAGGACCGCTGACTCTGACCATATTCTGGTCCAGATTAACGGGGCCGACAATATCGCCGCCTGTCAGTTCATCTTCTCCCAAAGTCGATGCTTTAATCTCCAGTGTCCTGGTCTCTTTCTTCTCGATGTTAAGTTTAACGACGTCAGAGCTCGGAGAAAAATTCTGAATCTTATCGTTAGACTTACTTGAAGAAAAATTAATGCTAAGTGTATTAAGGCTCGATATATCCTGTACATCAGCCGTCGCAATAATATTCTCTTTACTCAGGTTATCTATAACCGAACGGGGCGCAGAGACCTTGACCGAGCTTACCACATCGGATTCATCGAGAATAATGGGAATCTGTCCCTTCTTCTCTATCTGGTCAAACCCATTTATAGAAACCTGTATATTATAATAAGTTTTTGAAATCACAGGGTCATTTATGTTGGTTACCAAAAACCAAACAATAAAAGCAAACAAAAGCGACACCAGCTTAAGCACCCAGTTAGCCGTTAATTTCTTCATTTTTTCACCTTGGCCTTTCTGGCGAAGTACTTAATAGGTGCTTCCTCCTCATGCTTGTCCTGCAGGATTCTAAGTCTCTCGCGAAGCCTGTCACTGTCGAGTGCTCTTTCAAGCTCTCCTCCGTATGCCACGCTTATCTTACCTGTCTCCTCGGATACAATTATGGTAAGTGAATCTGTCACTTCGGAAACGCCGACGCCCGCACGATGTCTTGTTCCAAGTTCCTTTCCTATTCCCATATTGTCCGAAAGCGGAAGATAGCACGTAGCTGCAGTGATCCTGTCGCCTCTTATGATAACCGCACCGTCATGGAGCGGTGTGTTATGCTCAAAGATATTGATAAGAAGCTGGCTCGAAACCAAAGCATCAACATCAATTCCGGTTCTCTCAAACTCAGTGAGCGGGTGATTCTGCTCAATAACAATAAGCGCTCCGGTACGAACCTTGGCCATCTCCACACTTGCCTTGACAATCTCATTTAAGGTATTGTCGGAAAACCTTCCCGAAAATCTGGAATTACCAAGCGACAAGAAATTGGAGAAGAAATTCTTTCGTCCAAGCTCTTCAAGAGCCTTACGGAGCTCAGGTTGCAAAATAACAACCATCGCAATGATCGCAATACTGAATACTCTCTCCACTATCCACAAGATAGTCGACATTTCCATCAGTGTTGCAATAAGAATAAAAACTATGATAACTACAATTCCTTTTAGAAGCGACCAGAGTCTGGTGTTTTTTGCCCACACCAAAATATGATAAACCAGAAATGCGATAATTATAATTTCCAGAATATCAGGGAATCTTGGGGTCGGCATATGCAGATTTGTTCTGTTGACATCAAAGAGAGACCAAAAATCAATCTGTTTCATACTGCTTCCTTAGGATATAGTTAGCGCTGTCCTTTCGCGCGATTAATCTTTTTTACCCTTCTGTCGGGCGCTGTGAGAGTAACCTTGGGCACAGCCTTTACATAGTAATAATAATCATCATCCTCAAACTGAACTTTCTCTGTTCTTGAATAATCCAGATTAAAGGAGAAAAACTCTATTGCAAGTGTAAGGATTGCTGAGACTATCGTTCCCAATATGACTCCGGGAATGGAAATATCCGCCTTTGTTGCAACCGAACCGATAATAGTCACTATCGCAAGAACGATTGCTCCTGTTGTAATGGCGATCTTCCAGCAATTATCCATTGAAGATCTGCGAATAACGTAAACAACCGCAATGGTGATTGCAAATGCTACGATCATTACCAGCATAGCCTTGTTTCCAAGCATTCCGGAGATCATTGTCTTGAACTCCGTTGCTGCCGCTTCTACGTTTTCAGCTCCCGTTCCCACTGTATTCGACGAAAAATACGAGATCATAAATGATATTACAAGTCCGAATGAAACCGAAACTATGGATACAGGCGTACCTATAAGACCTGCCGCGATCGGAACCACATACGGAATATGCAGGAAGAAAAGCAGTGGAGTAAGTAAAACTGCCAATGTGTCTTTTGGTGAAAATCTAAAATACAAAAGAAACATCAGAGCAAATACCACAAATGCAATAAGTGCACACTCTGCCGAAAGCGAGTACAAATGTCCCAATATGAACAGAGCCGATACCACCACTATGAAATTGGCGGGAAGAATAGCACAAAGCAATGATGCCATAAGAACAATGGCAATATTGTTAAGGCTGCTCATAAAGCCTAGCTTACTGTTTATAACCGCTATAGAAATGAGCGCTAATAAAAACTTCCAAAAATATGTGATGTAAACTTCGTTTTTGATATAAAATTTTCTGATATATTGTTTGATTTCTAGTAATGCTGTCATGTCACCTTTCCTTTTCGTACATTCTGGCCAGTCTCTTTAAATCCCCGTAATACCCCTTCATACTCTTACGCATCTTGGAATAGCGATATGAATAGACGACGTAAGATATAAGAGAATACACGCCAACAAGCAGGAGGTAGTAAATCAACAGCCTCCTGCCGGTATTCAATAAATTATCCGTATTGTAAACATCTGCCAAGACTTTCTCAAAGTCATACAGCACATAGGTTCCGACGAATATGACAAAGACGATTGTGGCGCTTATTACGGATTTAATGACATTTAGTCCGATATAATCACTCTTGAAATATGAATTGATCGCATCGTTCTTTTTACCTTCGCGGTCTATGAACGCAGCCATCCTTGTCATCAAGATGACTTTTTCTTCATTTAACATTCTTGCTCCTTAAGTATCCAGGAAGCGCATTCCGGCCTTATTGTCCTTTTTAATGGGCTGTTCGAGTACAGGCTTAGGCTTGGCAAATGTGTTGTTAAGGTTATTTGCCATCTTTGCCTTACATTTGGCACAAAATCTTCCTGTTAGTATTGACTCTCCGCAGCTTTCACATTGAAGCTGAATCGGTGAGCCTTCAGCAAACATCAGTCTCTCCTCGCGGATCCACTGCTGGATTTGCTTGGATGATACTTCATTATCTTCTGCTATCTGTTTCAAACTTGCACGCGGATTATCCGCAATATACTGCTTAACCTTCTGGAAATCCTCTTCTATAGCCTTTTTGCAAGGTTCGCAGATTGTCTGACCACCGATGTAATTAAACATCTTACCGCATCTTGAACAATTCCGTAAGTTCATAAACATGACCTCCAATTTTGTTAAGTAGTCTGCCCTATGGCAAGTGTCAGAACATATATCCTGTCCGTCCCTGTCATACGAAACTCATGGGCGATCTCATCAACGGTACTTCCTGTTGTGTAGATGTCATCGATAATAAGTATGCACTTAAATTTTACATCATTTCGTACTATATTAAAAGCCTTTTTCAAATTATTGCGCCGTGCTCCGGCGTCCAAACCCTTCATGGGCACTGTATTTTTGACTCTTTTTATCACATTAACGTAAGTGGGTATGCCAAATCTCTTTGACAATCTCTCGGCATACACTTCCGCCTGGTTATATCCCCTGTCGTTTTTCTTCTTTTCATACATCGGAACCGGGATAATTGCCTGGATTCCAAGACTTTTCAGTTTTTTCCCCAGTCTTTTTTCGGTTACTTGTGCGTAGTAGTCCGCATATTCGCGTCTTCCGGCGTATTTGAACCTGTAGATCGATCCGGAAATGCTCCTATACTCGAACAGCGAAAAGCCTCTGTCAAAATAATAGCTTCTTTTCCTGCAATCCGCGCAGTACTCCTCTTCTTTTTCCGCCTTTGCAAGCGGCTTACCGCATTTCATACACAGTGCACCCTTCACTGGTCTTGGTTTTTTCGCACAATCTGCATGAACAAAGCCCCCTCTCGCAATTTTCCCTTTTGAATATATAAAAGGAGGGACTATATCGTCGCACACAGGGCATCTTCTTGGAAAAAAGATATCGAATACGATGCTCTTTGTTTCTTTATATTCTTTATTCTCTGTCAACATCAAATACTTCTTTTATTCTATCCGCAAGTCCCGTATATCGCTTTAGCTGCTGCTCATTATCAACCATGTTCATAAGCGTAGCGCTGCTTCCCAATATACATACCGTGCTCTTCGCTCTTGTAACCGCCGTATACAAAAGATTGCGGTTAAGAAGCATCCTCGGCCCGCCCAATATAGGCATTATGACTGCCGGATATTCACTTCCTTGAGATTTATGGATCGTTATGGCATAGGACAGCTCTATCTCATCAAGCTCCGAAAAAGGATACCTGACTCTTCTGTTCTCATCAAATTCCACTACTACATCCTGGGAATATTCATTTATCTCTTTTACTATTCCCATATCGCCGTTAAAAACACCCATTCCCGAATCTATCGGAATGTTGTATTTGCCTATCACTTCCCATTGTGCCTGATAGTTGTTCCTTATCTGCATCACCTTGTCGCCTTCCCTTATGAGCTGGTCGCCGTAAGCATGCTCTTTTTTGGAAGACTCGGGTGGATTTAAGTACTTCTGAAGCACCTGATTGAGCTGTATCGCTCCCAATGGACCTTTTTTCATAGGTGTAAGAACCTGTATATCAAGAGGTCCCGCATCAACATAACCGGGAAGTTTGTCTCTGATAAGCTGTATCATATGCTTATATATGACATCGGCATCACTTCTTTCCAGGAAAAAGAAATCCTTACTCTTATTATTCAGAACAGGCTTCTCTCCATTGTGTATCCTGTGGGCATTCATTACTATATCGCTCTCTTCTGCCTGTCTGAAGATCTTCTTAAGATAGATTGTCGGAAACTCACCGCTGTTTATCAGATCTCCGAGTATCTGCCCCGGTCCGACGCTTGGAAGCTGCGAGCTGTCACCTACAAGTATCAGATGAACACCGGGTACGAGAGCCTTTAATAATGCCGTGAAAAGGTGTGTATCTACCATCGACATTTCGTCTATGATGATCGCATCCGCCTCAAGTGGATTATCCGAGTTTTTCTCAAATCTGACTCCTGATTGTCTGTCATCCTCTTCAACCTGCCCGGTAACCTCCAGCAGTCTGTGTATGGTCCTCGCCTCATATCCCGTAGCTTCCGTCATTCTCTTGGCCGCCCTTCCGGTAGGCGCGGCAAGCATTATATCAAGGCCTTCACTCGCGTAGTAATTGATTATCGTATTGATCGTGGTCGTCTTACCCGTTCCGGGACCCCCGGTTATTATTACAATCCCGTTGGATATGCTCTTAAGAACAGCCTCTCTTTGCAATTCATCAAGTTCAATGCCTTTTCTCTTCTCTATATCAAGAATTCTCTTTTTGTACGCTTCTTCCTCCGCAGTCGTGATCCTCTCGGAAATATTGAGTTCATGAAGCATAACCGCACATGCCTGCTCTTCGTAGTAATATCCCGAAGCATAGATATTTTCTCCATTTTTGCAAACAAGCTTTTTATCCATTATGAGATTATCGATCTGCGTCATTATCGAGTCTGTGTCTATATAATCCTCCGGACCGTTTCTAAGAAGCAGCTCTGTCTTATCGATCAATTCCTTCCTCGGAAGATAAGTATTTCCATCCATTGAAGACTGCAACAGAGTATAAAGAATACCGCTTCTGATGCGATATTCCGAATCCACTCGTATTCCCACTTTGCCTGCTATCTCATCAGCGATCTTAAAGCCGATTCCGCTTATGTCATCTGCGAGTCTATAAGGGTTTTCCTTTAATATTCCGTATATTCCGGTACCGTATCTGTTATAGATCTTTACAGACATGGCGTTGCTTATACCGTACTGCTGAAGGAATATCATAGCATCGCGCATTTCCCTCTTCTCGGCCATCTGCATCGCTATGTCTATTGCCTTTTTTTCGCTTATTCCCTTTACTTCCGCAAGTCTTTCGGGTTCATCTTCTATGATCCTAAACGTATCGTTTCCGAACTTCTTGACTATCCTTGCCGCCAGAGCCTCTCCGATTCCTCTGATAGCGCCCGATCCAAGATATCTTTGCATAGATACGGCGTCATCCGGAATAGAGATTTTGTAATGTTCTGATTTCAGCTGATGTCCATAGACAGGATGATCGACAAAAGTACCGGTTATCTCAAGGGTATCGCCGATATCGACATCCTTAAAATTACCGGTGCAGGTAAGTTCATCATCCTCTGTGACAAGATTGAGTACAGCGTAGCCGTTTTCCTCGTTCTTATATATAAAATGTTCTACATAACCTTTTATTGTTTCGTTTTCCATAGTGAATATAGTATAGCACAATAAAAAGCGCTCAATTCTTAAGTTTTCTTAAGAATTGAGCGTCTGATTTTTCTTCTTTATTCATCCTTTTTTTCAGAGGCATCAGGTATGTCATAATTGCGCTTAAGATTCTCATAAAGCATCTTTGCAAAGCCATTACTCTGAGAATCTACAGAATCGGCACATATATCCTGAAGAGTTTGATCCTTAAAGAAATTGACCAAAGTGTTTGTGGATCTGTCCTGAGTATCAGGTTTAAGTGCATCTACAGATTTCTGCATCTCTTTATACATCTGCTCAAGAAAATATGCTTCAAACCCTTTACATGCTGCCCAGAGCTCTTCATCTGTTGATTCCTTGGATGTTGATGAAATCTTGTCCTGAAGCATCGATGCGGAAGCGTTCTTGCTTTCCTGCATTGCATATTCGGTTATAGCAGTGGCATTAAGCCCCTTTACATCAAATCCTGCCATATCTATTCCTCATCTTATCTCTTAAGGCCGTTAGCTGTCTGCATCATCTCGTCAGTTGTCTGGATTGCTGTTGAGTTCATCTCATATGCTCTCTGTGCAACGATAAGATTAACCATCTCGGTTGCAACATTAACGTTTGAACCTTCAAGATATCCCTGAACGATCTCACTTCTCTTCATCTCTGCATCGCCTTCGAGCTCCGAAATAGCCTCGCCGCTTGCTGCAGTCTCCTGCCATGCTGCGCTTCCGACTCTCTCAAGTCCCTCTCTGTTTCTGAACTGCCAAAGCCCGATCTGAGCATCGCCTACCTGCTGAGGAACACCGTCCTCATCGGGATAATATATCTTTCCGTCACCGCCGATGGTAATACGGCTTGCAACCGCGTTGCTCTCTACCAGAATAGGATTTAAATTCGCATCAAGAACAGGGTTTCCTTCTGCTGTTGTAAGCTCAAGAACATTACCGCCCGTCTCCTGAAGTGCCCATGTGAAGTTACCGTTTCTGGTATACTGCACTGTCTCTCCATCTGCTGCCATGTAAGCAAAGAAACCGTCTCCGCTTATGGCAAGAGCCGCCGGGTTGTCACTGTTCTGGAAAGAACCCTGTGAAAAGAACTGATTTATTGTTGAAGTACGAACACCAAGTCCAACCTGTGAATTGGTTGGCTTAGGCGCACCGTTGGCTGTCGTAGTTACAGTTTGCAGCTCCTGATATAAAAGGGACTTAAACTGTGCTCCCTGTGCCTTATAGCCTACTGTATTAACATTAGCCAAGTTGTTGGAAATTGTATCTACATTAGTCTGCTGGGCGTTCATTCCTGTAGCTGCTGACCATAAACTTCTAACCATGTGTCACCTCCGATAATCAAGTTACCGTCCTCCGTGACTGGTAATTTTCATCTCTCTGATATAATATCGGCAAAAACCGCGTTTTAAATTATAAAATTTTTATAAAATTTTATCCCATTCTGCCAAGCTGGTTAGCCGCAATATCGAGTGTATCATCTATTGTAGTGATAACTCTCTGGTTTGTATCGTAATTTCTCTGTACCGCGATCATGTTGACCATCTCATCAACTACAGATACATTGGACTGCTCCAAAAATCCCGCATAAATCTGGCCGTTTGCCTCAACGGGAGCAGTGCCTTCTATCGGAATAAACATATTCTCGCCGTAATGCTCCAGATTGTTATAAGCAATCCTTCCATCGGGATGTATAGTCTTTTCAAAATCGAAAAGACCTATTCTGGCAACTACATCTCCGTCCTGAATAACATCTCCCAATGTATTGATCTCTACGGGAAGATTAGGATCGATCTCTATATGTCCTCCGTCCTGCGAAAGAACAAAGTCGCCATCCTGTGTAACAAGGGCACCTTCTGAGGTAAGTGTGAAGTTACCGTCTCTTGTGTACATTATATCTGTTTGACTGGGAACATCTCTTTCGATGTTCACGGCCTTATTTGTATATTCGATTCCAAAGAATCCGTATCCGCCGATAGCAAGATCAAACTTGTTGTTTGTCTCCTTCATCGGTCCTTCCGACCAATCAACATAGCCTTCGCCAATCTTAACACCCGGATTAATAATGCCCAGTCCACGGGCTGTGAACGGGGCATCAGTATAATCTTTGATTTTGAGCGCAAGCTGATCACTGAAAGACTGTGCAGTTGCGCCTTCCTTTTTGTATCCGTTGGTATTGGCATTAGCAAGATTGTTGGTGAGCACATCCATTCTGTGCTGTTCATTGATCATTCCAGTGTAAGCTGTGTATAGACCTTTTACCATACAATTTCACCTCATACCGTCCTGGTCTTACTATCCATTCAATCCATGAACGGCGCTGTAGTTTTTAATCCTGACGATAGCCAACGATGAATTCCACATAACGACCGGTTCCGATAGCAACCGCTGTCATGGGATCCTCTGCTGTCATTGTATTGATTCCTGTCTTGGAATATATAAGTTCCTCAAGTCCGCGAAGAAGTGCTCCGCCTCCTGTAAGTACAATTCCTCTGTCCGCGATATCCGCAGCAAGCTCCGGAGGAGTGTTCTCAAGTACGCTGTGAATAGCCTCGATAATCTGAGATGTAGGCTCTCTGAGCGCTTCCTCAGTCTCCTCTGAAGATACTCTTACAGTCTTGGGAAGACCTGTTACAAGGTTTCTTCCTCGTACATCCATATAATCGTCCTCAGCTCTCGGATAAGCAGAACCGATCTTGATCTTTATATCCTCGGCTGTTCTGTCACCGATAAGAAGATTGTGCTTCTTTCTCATGTAACGAACGATTGCCTCGTCGAAGTCATCTCCTGCGACTTTAACGGAAGTGCTGACAACTGTTCCGCCAAGTGAGATAACCGCAATATCCGAAGTACCACCACCGATATCTACGATCATATTACCGCAGGGCTTAGTGATGTCGATTCCGGCACCGATGGCAGCCGCGATAGGCTCCTCGATGGTCTTAACATCTCTTGCTCCGCAAAGTCTTGTAGCATCCTCAACAGCCTTCTTCTCAACTTCTGTTGCTCCACTGGGAACACAAACCGCAATAAAAGGCTTTCTGTGAATTCTCTTTCCTATAGCTTTCTTGATGAAGTATCTCATCATCTGCTCAGTTATCTTATAGTTAGAAATAACTCCCTGACGAAGCGGTCTTACCGCAACGATATTGCCGGGTGTACGTCCAAGCATAAGTCTCGCATCCTCACCGATTGCCTTGATCTCCTCGGTGTCTCTGTCGTAAGCCACAACTGATGGCTCTTTAAGAACAACTCCCTTTCCTCTTATATACACAAGAACAGACGCTGTTCCCAAATCAATTCCTATATCTGCATACTGCATAATCCTAGAATCCCCTTTCAAAAACTGTATAGCATTTATTTCAGCGCATAAATGCGGATATTAATATAGTGATTATAATTTCATTGCCATTATAAACCAAAACAGCCAGTTTTAAAAGGGGCTATGTACTTTTATATATTATCGGCACGTTTTCAACATGTCTTTACTTCAGCATTTTCTTGATATAAGCGCCTGTGTAAGACTTCTTACATTTAGCAACTTCCTCCGGTGTTCCGCACACAACAACGGTGCCTCCCTTTGATCCTCCTTCGGGTCCCATATCGATAATATAATCTCCTGTTTTTATAACATCGAGATTATGCTCGATAACAACAACCGTGTTTCCTTGTTCAACAAGCTCATGCATAATCTTTACAAGTTTTTGAACATCGGCAAAATGAAGTCCGGTCGTCGGCTCATCAAGAATATATACCGTCTTTCCGGTGCTGACTTTACTTAGCTCGGTCGCAAGTTTTATTCTCTGAGCTTCACCACCCGATAATTCCGTGCTGGGCTGTCCAAGTTTAACATATCCAAGTCCAACATCATAAAGAGTCTGTATCTTACGCTTTATTGTCTTTACATTCTCAAAGAAGGTAAGTGCTTCCTCAACCGTCATATTGAGTACGTCATAAATATTCTTGCCCTTGTATCTTACCTCCAAAGTCTCGTGGTTATATCTCTTTCCACCGCAGACCTCACAGGGAACATAAACGTCGGGAAGGAAATGCATCTCAATCTTTATGATTCCGTCTCCGCCGCAGGCTTCGCATCTTCCTCCTTTAACATTGAAGGAGAATCGGCCCTTCTTGTAGCCCTTGGCCTTGGCATCGGGTGTTCCGGCAAAAAGATCCCTTATCATATCGAACACGCCTGTATATGTCGCAGGATTGGACCTTGGCGTTCTTCCGATCGGTGACTGATCTATCGCGATCACCTTATCGACCTGCTCTATTCCCTCTATGGAGTCGTGCTTACCGGGAATACATCTTGCCCTGTTAAGATCTCTGGCAAGATGCTTATAAAGGATCTCATTGACAAAAGAGCTCTTTCCGGATCCGGATACTCCCGTAACTATGGTCATTACTCCGAGCGGAACATCTATATCTACGTTCTTAAGATTGTTTTCTTTTGCGCCTTTTACTTTCAGCCAGCCCTTCGGCTGTCTTCTCTCCTTCGGTACTTCTATTTTAAGTTTTCCCGAAAGATACTGACCTGTAATGGACTCTTTGACCTGCATGATCTCTTCCGCAGTTCCTACAGCAACGATCTTACCACCTCTTGAGCCCGCGCCCGGTCCGACATCGACAATATAATCGGCGGCTCTCATCGTATCTTCGTCATGCTCGACAACTATAAGAGTATTGCCAAGGTCTCTAAGATTCTTAAGAGTATTAAGCAGTTTATCATTATCTCTCTGGTGAAGTCCGATACTTGGCTCATCAAGGATATAGCACACTCCGCAAAGTCCCGATCCGATCTGAGTCGCAAGTCTGATTCTCTGCGCCTCACCACCCGAAAGTGTTCCAGTTGCTCTGGAAAGAGAAAGATAATCCAGTCCGACATCGACAAGGAATCCTACCCTGGCCTTGATCTCTTTTAATATCTGTCCTCCGACCATAAGCTGATGCTCGGAAAGCTGCATATTTTCAAGATACTTCTGAAGCTCGTCGATAGACATTGAAGTAATCTCATAAATATTTTTCCCGTCTATAGTTACGGCGAGTGCTTCTTTCTTAAGCCTCTGACCGTGACATGTGGTACAAGGAGTTATTCTCATAAACTCCTCATACTCTGCTTTGGCTGTCTCTGAAAAAGTCTCTCTGTATCTCTGCTCAACGTTTTTGATAAGTCCGTCAAAAAGAATGGGATAATCCCCTTCTCCTCTTGAACCTTTATAATGCACATTAACAGTTTTATCTGCTCCGTATATGAGCATGTGTCTTACTTTCTCGGGAAGATCTTGGTATGGTGTGTCAAGGCTGAACTTATAAGCCTTGGCAAGCGCCTTTAGCGTAGCATTTGAAAAGCTGCCCTCTTTGTTGGAGGACTGCCAGCCCATTACCACGATACATCCGTCATTAAGTGAAAGCGACTTATCGGGTATCATGAGGTCTTCATCGAATTCCATCTTGTATCCGAGACCCGCACAGTCAGGGCAGGCACCGAATGGGTTGTTGAAAGAAAAGCTTCTGGGTTCGATCTCCGCTATGCTGATACCGCAATCGGGGCAGGCAAAATTCTGGCTAAAGCTCAGCTCTTTTCCGCCAAGGACATCAACCGTAAGAAGGCCATCGGCAAGACCAAGTGCACTCTCGACAGAATCTGTAAGCCTGCTCCTAAGGCTGTCACTGTCCTCATGAACGACAATTCTGTCGACTATTATCTCTATGTTGTGCTTGATATTCTTATCAAGCTTGATCTCTTCATCGGTAAGATCATACTGACTTCCGTCAATTCTCGCTCTTACATATCCGGCACGAATCGCTCTGTCGAGCGTCTTGGCATGCTCACCCTTCTTGCCTCTTACAACGGGAGCAAGAATCTGTATCTTTGTTCCCTCACCCAATGCAAGAATATGATCGCACATCTCATCCACGGTCTGTCTTCTTATTTCTCGTCCGCAGTTAGGGCAATGCGGGATTCCGATCCTGGCATAAAGAAGCCTGAAATGATCATATATCTCGGTGACCGTACCCACTGTTGATCTGGGATTCTTGTTGGTAGATTTCTGATCTATAGAAATAGTCGGAGAAAGTCCCTCTATCCTCTCAACATTGGGCTTATCCATCTGTCCCAAAAACATTCTTGCGTAAGAAGAAAGAGATTCCATATATCTTCTTTGTCCCTCGGCAAAGATGGTATCAAAAGCAAGAGATGACTTACCCGATCCCGAAAGTCCCGTAAATACCGTAAGAGTCTCTCTGGGAATCTTAACACTTACATGCTTAAGATTATGTTCGTCAGCTCCTCTAACCCTAATGTAGTCATGTATATCAGAGGGAAGGATCCTCTTGGTCGTTGTATTCTTTTTGGTCATTCTGTTGTTCTCAGACATATATTCTCCGATCTTGGCACTTTATCATATTTCAGGTAGCCAATGATTCATTTGCCCTCTGTGAGGTCGTTGTATATTTTCTTTAGATTTATCATCTCATCACGAAGCGTCGCTGCGGTCTCGAAATCAAGTTCCGTAGCTGCACGTTTCATCTTCTTCTCTATCTGGGCTATAAGCTTCTCAAGCTCGTTCTTATCCATCGATTCGGGATCTTTCTCGAATCTGACTTCTTCCTTGGCGATAGCCTTGGTCACAGCGATAAGATCTCTTACAGCCTTCTTGATAGTCTGAGGCGTTATGCCGTGCTCCTTATTGTATTGCTCCTGAAGAGCTCTACGTCTTCTTGTTTCATCAATGGCCTTCTTCATGGAATCGGTCATGTTATCGGCGTACATGATAACACGTCCCTCTGCGTTTCTCGCGGCACGACCTATCGTCTGAATAAGAGAAGTCTCCGAACGAAGGAAACCTTCCTTATCGGCGTCAATGATAGCAACCAGAGATATCTCCGGAATATCAAGACCTTCTCTGAGAAGATTGATACCTACAAGAACATCAAACACATCAAGTCGCATATCTCTGATGATCTCTGCCCTTTCAAGCGTATCTATATCCGAATGGAGATACTTGACCCTTATACCGGATTCTGCAAGATATTCCGTGAGGTCCTCAGCCATTCTCTTGGTAAGCGTGGTGACAAGCACCTTATTCTTTTTATCTATCTCGGTTCTTATCTCACCGATAAGATCATCAATCTGTCCCTCTACAGGGCGAACCGAAATCTCGGGATCGAGAAGTCCTGTAGGTCTTATAACCTGCTCGGTCCTAAGAAGCTCATGCTCCTCCTCATACTTACCGGGAGTTGCCGAACAGAATAGCATCTGATCGATATGCGATTCAAATTCCTCAAAATTAAGCGGTCTGTTATCAAGAGCCGAAGGCAGTCTGAAGCCGTAATCAACAAGAGTCAGTTTCCTGCTCCTGTCACCGTGATACATCGCTCCGATCTGTGGAATCGTCATATGCGACTCATCAATTATGATGAGGAAATCTCTGTCAAAGAAATCCAAAAGAGTAAGCGGAGGCTCTCCCGGTTTCATAAAATTAAGATGTCTTGAATAATTCTCTATTCCGGAACAAAAGCCCGTTTCTCTGAGCATCTCGACATCAAAATTGGTTCTCTCGGATATCCTCTGAGCTTCAATAAGCCTATCCTCACCCTTAAAGAACTTGATCTGCTCCTCAAGCTCTTTCTCAATATTGTCACAAGCCGCATTGATCTTCTCCTGCGGAACAACATAGTGCGACGCGGGATATATCATGACATGGCTTAATTCACTTCTAACCTTGGCAGTCACCGGCTCGATCTCCGTAATCCTGTCTATCTCATCTCCGAAGAACTCAACTCTGATAAGATAGTCATCGGCGTTGGCGGGAAAAATCTCGATCGTATCTCCCCTCACTCTAAAATTACATCTTCCGAGCTCCATATCGTTTCTGTTGTACTGAATAGCCACAAGCTCTTTGATAGTCTCGTCTCTGTCCTTCTGCATTCCCGGACGCAGCGAGATCGACATCCCCTTAAATTCATCGGGACTTCCGAGGCCATAGATACACGAAACGCTTGCGACAACAATAACATCCTTTCTCTCCGAAAGAGAAGCCGTAGCCGAAAGTCTCAGCTTATCTATCTCATCATTTATGGAAGAATCTTTGGCAATATAAGTATCCGTCTGAGGAACATACGCCTCCGGCTGATAGTAATCATAGTAGGATACAAAATACTCAACGGCGTTTTCGGGAAAAAATTCCTTCATCTCGCCATAAAGCTGTCCTGCTAAAGTTTTATTGTGGGAAATGATAAGGGTAGGCTTATTCAAAGCGGCTATGACATTAGCCATCGTAAATGTCTTACCCGATCCGGTAACACCCAAAAGTGTCTGGAACTGGTTACCTTCTTTGAAGCCATCAACAAGCTCTTTTATAGCGCGGGGCTGATCGCCCGTCGGTTTATACTCTGAATGAATCTTAAAATCCATTATTGCAACCTCATTTCATGTGCGCCAAGCACATCTTTGGCAAATATTATCCGCAAATAAAAAAGAACGGTATACCACTCGTAGTATACCATTCCGTATGATAACTGTCTATAAAAATCTGAACGTATGTTCGCGCTTTATTTTTCAGCAAACTCCTGGACAAAATAAATCGAATCACCCTGAATATAATATCCGAAGCCAACATACTTCCAGTTAGCTCCCAGCATATTTTCGTTATGGCCGGAGCTTCCCTTGAACAATCCCATTGAAGCGGAAATCTTTGAACTCGGGTCACCTGCATCGGACCAGATCATACCTATATTTTCGCCGACACCTTGCGTAGCATATCCAAGATCACTGTAGGCAGCCGAAAAGTCACTGCCGTTCGGTCTGTTGTGTGAAAAAGATGCCGCGCACTCCTTGGCTCTTATGCCGGCAACATCAACGCATTTCTGGCTAAGCTCAAGTGCAGGCAATCCGTTTGCTGCACGATACGCGTTGAGCTGTGCAAGCATATCAAGTACATTCTTATCCGCAACAACGTTTCCCACTTCTTTGGTTCTGACCGCTCCTTGAACCGCTGCGGTATCGTCCGGACAACACTTTCTGCCTTCTTTTTTACCGCAAGTGTTATAGTGATTTCTAAGCGCCTTCTCATCATATCCGAACGCCGCTTTCAGATCCGGATATGTATCAGCGTAATACCGATAATCAAATTTAGATTCTGTCTGAATTCCTGCCGCATGTGCGTCAACAGACTTAGCACACATCAGCATTAAAGCTATAGCAACAGTTGAAAATCCCTTAATTGCTGCCTTTTTGATTAGTAATATTTTCTGCTCTTTTTTCAACATAGGGTCCATTATACTTGAAATAAAATATAAAAAAACCTTTTTCACACTTTTTTGACACTTTTTTACTTAAATATTCAATTTTTAAAGATTAAAAGAATCATAAGTATAGACCATATCCTGCTCGATAACGAAGTCATCCACGCTTATTCTGTCCTCGGGACTGCAGATATCCAGAAGCCTTGTCGTACACATGGCTGCCGTAGCCTCTCCCTCCACAATTTCACATGGTTCTTCGCCGTCTCCGATAAGAATACTTCCAACGCCCAGAATAAGTAAAAGCGCTATAAAAATAACAACAAACGTATATATAAAAATAATCATCTAAACTCCTCTATGTATTTCTCAATCCTGCTTCTGGCAATTCCAAGTCTTTCCTTAACTGCCGGCAGCCTCTTTTGTGCATCCTCTTGAACGTACTCACTTGCAGGTCTGTAATATGATATTCCGATCGAGATAACCGCGGATAAACAAGCCGCCGCAATGCACGCTTTTATTCCCAGAAACGCTTTTCTAAGCGCCACAGCTTTAGGATATTTTTTAAGCGCAATTTTTATCTCCTCGCAGCTTTTAAATCTGTCCTCTCTGTCCGGCTTGATACATTTATCGATTATCGACATAAGCTCGGGCGACACACCTCTGACTCCAATTTCTTTTACTCTGGAAACTGCCAGATCATCTTTGGGATCGATCTTTGACAGCATCTGCAAAAGAGTCATTCCAAAACAGTAGATGTCCGTCTTGGGGTCTGTTTGTCCAAGGTGACCGTATTGCTCAGGCGCTGCAAATCCGCATGTTCCAAGATATGTACTGTCGGCAGTCTCACCTTCTTTATATATTCTGGCAACACCGTAATCAATAAGCGTCACGCTCTTTACGGTACCGATTATAATATTCGAGGGCTTCAGATCCCTGTAAATAACAGGCTCTTTTAAGCCGTGAATATAATCAAGAATATCAATAAGCTCAGCCCCTATCCTGACCGCCTCTTTTTCCTTGAGTCTTCCGGTTTCACTAAGAATAGTAAAAAGACTCTTCCCGGGAATATACTCCGTCGCAATATATCCTTCTCCGCTGTCTATAAGCCGAGGTATTCCTTTATGATCAAGTGCTTTTAAGATATCGGCTTCATTTCGCAGGCTCTCTGCTGCTTTCTTATACTTCTTTTCATCGGTGGCTTTTAAGATCTTGAGTGTAACAAGCTTTCCGCTCGCCCTGTCTTTTGCAAGAAATGCGTCTCCGCAACCTCCGCTTCCAAGCCTTTTTATTCTCTTATATCTTAATAAAACTCTCTCATCCATAGATCAAAACTCCATACAGAGAGCAGCAATTGAAACATTGTCTTCTTCGTGCCTCGAATAAGCCTTTTGTGCAAGTTTCTTGCAGGAATCAAGCATATCTTCCGAAGTCACGCACATCTGCGGACACAACATTTTGAAAACCTCATTGTTGTCCATTGTCTTCCAGAAACCGTCGCTGCAGGCAAGTACCGTCGAATTCTCTTCAAAACTGCCTCTTTCAATTTCCGGCTCAGGTGTCCCGGACGTTCCGATACATTGCAAAAGAACGTTCTGTGCAAAGCTCTGATCCTTTGTAAGCTGTTTCACATCATCTTTTCCCGCAATATATATTCTGGAATCGCCGACGTTCATGAGGATATATTTACTTCCAATCTGCAAAAGAGCGGTAAGTGTCGTACCAAGCTTTATTCTTCTGTGTTTACCATATCTTCTTATCTCACCGTTAACTCTTGCGATTAGCCTTCTCCAGGACTGTTCAATAACCTCAAACAATCTTTCTCCTTCCAGATCCTGCATAAGGCAGAGTTCTTCATGGAACCAGTTCTCAAGCGCTCTGATCACTTTACAGCTTGCAACCTCTCCCTTTGAAAGACCTCCGAGACCATCACAGACGGCAACAAAAGAGATCCTTCCCAAATTTTTGGTCTTGGCGACCTTTACCAAAACAGAGTCTTGGTTCACTTTACGAGCAATACCCGCATCAGTGTAAATACATGCTTTTACTTTCATAACTAACCTTTCAAAATAAAAAAATACAATGTGGAATACCGCCCGATATGGGCGAGATAAAAAAAGAAAACTGTGCCGATGATCGGCACAGTTTTGTATAGTACTCTTAATTCAATTATTTGTCAAGAAGGTCTTTCATAACCTCTACAGCCTTATCGAGCTGATTGTCCGATTTGTCCTCAGCATACGCTTCGGCGTCAAATTCTATCTCAACATCAGGTTCAATTCCGATACCGTGAATGTTGTTTCCGTTTGGTGTGTAGTAACTGCTGACTGTAAGCTTCACGGCAGTTCCGTCATTGAGATCGTAAACGCTCTGAACAATTCCTTTACCAAAGGTTGTTGTTCCGACGAGTTTGGCAAGTCCGTAATCCTTGAGTGCACCGGCCAATATCTCCGAAGCACTTGCCGAGTATCCGTTTGTAAGGACAACGATCGGTATATCAAGCTTGGCGTCATTCTCACATGTATAATCAACTCTATTGCCGTCTCTGTCCACGGTATATACGATCGTATTGCCCTTTGCAATTATCTGATCCGCAATATCGCAAACAATTTTAAGATTTCCTCCGGGGTTACTTCTAAGGTCGATTATAAGGCCGTTCAGTTCATCTGACTTAAGCTCCGCCATTCTTTCCACAAACTGATTGTATGTGACATCATCAAACTCCGTTATCTGAATATATCCGATTCCGTCATCCAATTTCTTTGCTTCTACAGTCGGAACTTCAATCTTTTTACGATATACATCGACTTCCACCGTCTCCTTTTGGCTTTCTCTTTCAAGGGTCAGATGCACTGTCGTGCCTTCTTCACCTTTTATCTTGGAAACAACTTCCTCTGTGGTAAGTCCCTGAACACTCTCCTTGTTGACCTCTGTAATAATGTCATCGGCCTGAATTCCCGCTTCTTCGGCAGGAGTTCCGGGCATAACCTTACTGATACGTGGCATGTTTATGGTGTTGTCCATAGAAACGTACGCACCTATGCCAAAATATATTCCCTCGGTGTCATTTTCAAACACCTTAAGATCTTCTTGTGAATAGTACACGGAATATGGGTCATCCAAAGAAGAAAGCAGTCCCTTATAAAGCCCGTCACGCTCCTTTTCCTTGTCTACTTCAGTCTTGTAGTAGCAGGAATCTATAAGTGATTCAAGCTTCCTTATCTTGATGGCGGTCTCAGTGCTCATTACCTCGGATCCGGTGTCAACTCCGATAGGACCCAAGTTTAATACTATTCCTAATGCTGCACAAACAAAAGCCATGCACATCGCGCCTATGAGTACTCCGCTTACAAATCTTCTTCTAAGCTTTTTTTCATTTTCCTTGTTTCTGATTATTTCTTCGTTTGCAGCCGCTGCTGTACTTACATCTTCTGTCTTAGTCTCTTCTGTCATGTTATTGTTAAAATCCACTTTTTTACTCCCTGCTCCCGTGAATTATTTGAGATAATTCCAGGGGCTCACATACGCACCGTTAAGTCGCACACCAAAATGCAGATGTGGTCCTGTTGACCTTCCGGTTGAACCAACTGCGGCAATCTTAGTTCCCGCTGTAACATCCTGTCCCTTTGAAGCATACACTGCCGAACAATGCATGTAAACAGTGTATAATCCGTTACCATGATTGATCATAACATAATTACCCATGGTAGCATTGTAATCAGCCGCAACCACCGTTCCGTTATATGCAGCCAGTATAGCCGATCCCGTAGGCGCCGCAAAATCCACACCGTTATGCATCTTTTCAACTCCAAGCGTTGGATGCATACGCATACCGAAATTATCGGATACTCTGGTGTAACTCGGACACGGGAATGTAAACATTCCGCCGTCGTATTTATATTTGCTGTTAAGAGCCTCTTTATCCGCAGCAACTTCTTTCTCAAGAGCTGCAATGGTTGCATTCTCTGCCTTGATCTCTGCCTCGTACTCCGCTATGGCAGCCTGCTTATCACTGATATCCGCCTTAACGGTACTAAGTTCGGCGCTCTTCTGATCCATAAGAGCCTGCATATTGGCTTCTTCCTGCTCTTTGCTCTTTTTGGTAGCATCGAGCGTAGCCTTCTCTTCTTCCAAAGCTTCCTTGGTAAGCTGTATCAGTTCTGTTGTTGCAATATATTCATCAAGCTTCTTTCTGTCATAGCTTGAGAGCATCTCAATATACTCAGCCTTGTTGAGCATATCTCCGAAACTTCCGGACTCCATAAAAAGTTCCATGTATACCGCATTACCACGCTCATACATGAACTTGATACGCTTCTTCATGGCTTCATACTGCTCTTCTTGAATGCGTTCCGCTTCTTCAAGCTCAGCCGTTGTCTTTTCAATTTGAGCAACCTTGTCATCAATCTTGGTAGTCAGCTCGTCAATCTTTCCTTGTATATCAGAGATTGAGGCATCAAGCTCGGTGATATATTTATCAAGATTAGACTTACTTGCTTCCAGATCTTTTTTTATCTTTTCAAGGTTACTTTTTGCATTGCTTAAGTTGTCTCTTTCCTTTTTGGCTTCCGATATCTGGTTCTCTTTTGCCTTAATGCTCTCTTCAGTAACTTCGGCATTTATGGATAAAGTGCTGCTAAAAAACACCAGCGCCGCAAGAGCCAGACACGACAACACATTAAACAAGCTTTTCCTTGTGCTGCAAATTGATCTGATCAAAACAAAATATCCTTTTAATTATTCTTAAACATGCAAGTGTTTTCTAACTGTTGTAAAGCTTCCCAAGAATCCGATTCCTATACCGATCGCAAGTGAGATCGGAAGAAGTTTGTTGTAAACAACCTCAACGGGGAGGAAATTAAGGATTGATGAAAGCATTGTAAATTTGGTTCCGACATAAGTGATCGCGTGTGTATAAACAAAATAAATGATCACAAGAGGAATGGCAGAACCTATCATTCCGATGAGAATACCTTCAACCACGAAGGGCGCTCTTACGAAGAAATCCGTCGCACCTATATACTTCATGATATTGATCTCATCTTTTCTTACGGCGATACCCATCGTAACCGTATTGCTGATAAGGAATATAGATACCAGCAAAAGAATTATGATGATTCCGGCAGAAACATATGCAATAAGCTTGTTGAGTCCGCTGAGTGTATTGGCCGTAACTTCCGATCTGTTGACTTCTCTGAC
Organism: Butyrivibrio sp. X503; assembly: GCF_003625475.1. Lineage (GTDB taxonomy): Bacteria > Bacillota > Clostridia > Lachnospirales > Lachnospiraceae > Butyrivibrio. Next base: position 553,214 of record NZ_RAIQ01000001.1, read on the forward strand.
AACATCGATCGATTCAATATATGTTACAAGTGCAGGCTGCATAGATACATCCTTGAGATATATCTGAAGGTTGGCTGAATCGGCAAGCGGATTCTCTGTGAATCCGTCCGCATATTCTCCGAGGTACTCCTCTTTGAAGCCTTCCCATGCCGCATCTGCAGAAACATATTCTATTTCTCTTACTTCGGGACGATTCTTTTCAAGCTCACTCTTAACTGCAAGAATCTGCTCCTCAGAAACTCCCTCATTAAAAAATACGGTTATAGATACACCTTCCTCCGCTGTTTTAACAACGTTCTGGAAGTTGGTAACTATAGAATAAAATATACCGAACAGAAAAAGGCAGGCGCCGATAGTCGCTATTGATGCCAGTGTGTACCACTTATTTCTGCCCAGGTTCTTGATTCCCTGTCCAATTGTGTAAAAAAAGCTACTAATCCTCATCGATGTACATACCTTCTTCCTCGTCTTCTATAATGACGCCCTTTTTCATGGTGATAACTCGTTTCTTCATGGCATTGACGATCTCTCTGTTATGTGTAACCACAATAACAGTTGTGCCGTTTTCATTGATCTGTTCCATGAGCTTCATGATTTCCCATGAATTGTTGGGATCGAGATTTCCGGTAGGCTCATCGGCCAAAAGAATGGTGGGTTTATTAACCAGAGCTCTTGCAAGGGCAACTCTCTGTTGTTCACCGCCGGAAAGTTGATTGATCTTACTCTTGTACTTACCCGCAAGGTTAACCGTAGCCAGGATTGAAGGCACGTTTCTCTTGATCTCTCTTGTGGGAGTCTGAACGATACGCTGCGCAAAAGCAACGTTTTCATAGACATTTCTGTCTTTCAAAAGTCTGAAATCCTGGAATACTATTCCGAGATTACGTCTGAATTTCGGGATCTTGCGATGTTTGATCCTCTTAAGATTATATCCGAGAACCGTGATCTCTCCCTCTGTCGGTGTAAGCTCTCTCAGAAGGAGCTTAATAAGCGTAGACTTTCCCGATCCGCTGTCTCCGACTATAAATACAAATTCACCTCTTTTAATGTGAAGGTTAACTCCGTTTAAAGCTGGCGCACCCGTTGAGTATGACTTGGTGACGTTCTCAAGTGTTATTATCTCATCTTCAGGTATCTGCCTGTTAGATCTCTTTTTTCTGTATCCTCGTTCCATATCTGTCTCCCGAAATTTATTGTAATTTATGGATAATTAAGTGAACTTCTCCATGTATTTCATATATCTTACGACCATGAGCGCGATCTTAAATGTGATGGCATCATCAAACACTCTAAGATCAAGTCCTGTGCTCTTCTGAAGCTTGTCGAGACGATAAACCAACGTGTTTCTGTGAATAAAGAGCTGTCTTGAAGTCTCTGATACATTAAGACTGTTCTCAAAAAACTTATCGATGGTTGATAAGGTTTCCTGATCGAAGTCATCGGGATTTCTTCCTCCGAATATTTCCTTGATAAACATCTTGCACAAAGGAATCGGAAGCTGATAGATCAAACGTCCTATACCAAGCTCGCTGTAGCATATAACCTTTCTTTCATCAAAGAAAATCTTTCCTACATCGAGTGCCATCTTGGCTTCCTTGTATGAACGGCTGACCTCCTTGATCTCACCTACAACTGTACCGTATGCGATCCTTACTTTGGAAAGGCCGTCTTTTTCAAGTACGGACAACATATCTTCCGCAGTCTTGGTAATATCCGAAGGCTTCAAAATATCAGTAACGTCCTTGACGATTATGATATTGTCCTCATCGACCTCGGTTACAAAATCAGTACCGTTGCCAAAATGAGTCCTTGCTATCTCAAGAGCGTTGTTATCTCTTCCGTTATGAGACTCCACGATCATAGCCACTCTCTTGGCGTCCGACTGAATATGAAGTTTCTTGGCTCTGCTGTAAATATCTACGAGAAGGAGGTTATCAAGAAGCAGGTTCTTAATAAAGTTATCCTTGTCGAAGCGCTCCTTGTACGCAACAAGAAGGCTCTGAATCTGATAAGCGATCATCTTGCCGAGCATATAGACATTCTCACCTGTTCCTGCACAGATAAGAATATACTCAAGCTGCTGCTCATCAAATATCTTGAAATATTGATATCCCTGTATCTCCTGGGAATCAGCCGCAGACTCCACAAAATCTCTGGCAACCGCTGATACATTGCCCATGTCTGATGATGTTGACGCTACCTCTCTTCCATCAATGTCTAACACATATAGCTCAACATGAGCAATATTCTTAAGACCGTCGATTGTGTTTTGGAGAATCTGATTTGAAATCATTTGCCACTCTTTCTGCCATCCCTAAATAGGGGCTAACGAATAATATACAAAGCCATTTTAATATAAATGTACAAAAAAATCTACCTTATGGCAGTCTTTTTTTGTACATTTTTTTGATTATCCCGTCAAAATCTACAAAAAGAGCTTCTTTTTTTGGTATGAAATTTATCATTATATGGGTAAACTTTCGATTATAATAATACGATATAAAAGATGAGAAACGGTAAATAATACCCTTCTCATGGAACAGGTATCCGTAGGGAAACGGAGGTGCTTATGGATATTCCTTCATTATCGATGGCTTTATCACAAAATCGCGTACTCACCGATGTGGGTGTGGCAATGCTATCAAAGAACCTGGATTTTATGAAAGACGTAGGCAGCAATTTTGCAGAACAGATAGATTCTGTATCGGAACTGTCCGTTAATCCGAATGTAGGTTCCAACATTGACATAAGACTATGATATTGTCATCACTATAAAAGAGGAGGGCTTGGTCCCTCCTCTTTTATTAGCATTAAATATACTGCGCAAGCGCATCCAAAAGCATATAGACAAGTGCCAAAAACGCACCTATTATCAAAGGAATCGATATAAGCTTACCACCGGTCTTCTTACCATGCAAAACCTCGTTAAGTGCAGCTTCTCTTCCCTCGATCTTGGCAATCTTGTAAACGATGCAGATCGCAATGGGAGTAAAGATAACGGCAAGAAGGAAATAGAATCCTATTGTCGGAAGAAGCCCGTAATCTCTTCCAATCTCAACAGCCTCCACATCGTCCGAAAAATTCGTCAATGAGTAGTAGATAAAAAGAACTTCCAAGGTATTAAACAGTCCGTGTGCCAAAAACGATGACCACACGCTTCCCGTTGCTTCAACAAGCAGGCAAAACATCACGCCCATTACGGCAGCGTATGTAAACTGATTAAAATTAAGATGCATCAGTCCGAAAAGCACAGCCGACAATATGATGGAAGCAAGAATCCTTCCGCTTTTCTTGTATGAATGGAAAAAGAATCCTCTAAATACAACTTCCTCGATAAACGGTCCGACAATTCCAATTGAAAGAATCATGAGCCATATAGGCATGCCCAAAACACTGTCCATCATCGAATCCACTGTGTTTTCAACAAATAACATGGATATCGAGTTAACCAAAGAAATAAGCGGATAAAGCGCCAAAACATAAAGCACCGACAAAAGAGCCGATGTAATTTTGAATTTCTTAAGCGGTATCACCGATCCCAAGCTGTCGCCGCTATAAAGCACAGCCGCGATCGCAGGTATAAGTACCATTAGTTCTCGGCATACATTTCCAAAAATAATCGAAATCTCTTTTCCGGAAGTATAGTACCAAGCCGTTGCCAAGAAAGTCATCGCAATAGTTGCCAGCATCATAAACATGAATGCTCTGTTAGCTCTTCTGTATTCCATAGTCACCTCATTTAAGCTCAATTGAATCCGTCTTTATCTCTATCTTGCCTTCTTTAAGAAGCCTTCCCACAGCCCTCTTAAACTCATTTTTACTCATGCCGGTCTTCTGACGAATAAGCTCCGGTGAAGCCTTGTCGGTAAAAGAAAGTTTGCCGCCGTTTTCATTTATCATGGCAACTAGCTTCTCCGCATCCTCATCCATCTGAAGATAGGCCTTCTCTCTGACACTCAAATTAAGCCTTCCGTCCTCTTTAACAGAGGTTACTCGCGCATCGATTCTGTCACCGATACCGATATTTCCGTAGAGCTCTTTCTTTGGGATAAGAGCCGAATAAATATCATCAACCGCCACAAATGCGCCGAAATTGTCGCTAAGCTCGTACACGGTTCCTTTTACCTTGTCGTCCTTCTTGTAAGGGCTGTTATTCAAAAGATATTTGTATACATTCATTGTAACGCAGAGTCTGCTGCTCTTATCGATATAAAGCGCGCAAAGCACCTCTTCGCCCACCTTAACCTTCTTGGTCTGCTCCTTGAAAGGAAGAAGAACATCTTTCTCAAGTCCCCAGTCCATGAACGCTCCGATCTTGCCGACTTCCTTAACTTTAAGAAGTCTTACGTCGCCGAGCATTATCTTGGGTTCAGCGGTGGTAGCAATAAGTCTGTCACTTGAATCCCTGTAAATAAAAACCTCTATATTTGATCCGATTTCCGCATCCTTCGGGACCTGCTTAACGGGCAAAAGAACCTTCTCCTCGCTTCCCTGCTCCTCTGAAAGGTAAACACCGAAATCGACCTTTTTTACTACTGTAAGTATCTGTTTTTCACCTAATCTTATCATTTATCCTCCGGTTAAATAAGCTCAACCACGCATACCGGTTCTCCGTCACTGTTATTAAGACTAACCGTATAGATATCATTATCCTCTTTTTTGCTCTTAATCACAACAGGATATAACACATCTCCTTGTCTCGCCTGCTTTTTGTACTCAGCCCTAAGGCCCGATATCTCAAAATCTTCCTTATCGAGGCAATCAACGGCCATTCTTATATACTGACCGTTATTGACATGCTTGTTTGTATCAAGATGCTGCTTGGTGATCTCTATAGGGCTGCACTCCGTCTTTTCGCCGTCTTTGGGAATCATTATCTTTCTGCTGCCATAGTCCATATCAAGCTTCTCATCAAGAACATACGCTGATGCAATCTCTTCCGTGATCCTGCTTGGCATCTCTTTCTCAACATCAACCAGTGTCCATATGGAATTGGCAACAGCAAGCCTTTCCCCATCGGCACTGTCCATAAAGAAATTTCTAAGTCCCATTGCCCCTTTGAGTTCATAAGGCATTGTTCCTATAGTTACATCCTCGCAGAGCTTGGGATATCTGTTTACCGTTATCTGCCAAGCCGAAAGAACCCAGGCAAGACCGTTTCTCTTAAGATAGTCAATCGATGCAGGTCCGCTCTGTGTCTGAAAGATCGTACTATCCTGAAAATAGTTGATAAGCGACTCTATCGCGAGCTTGGCGTTGCTGTCTACTTCACTGTATCTGATCCTTGATTTAAAAGTGTACATTTCACTCTCCTTTTGCGTACGGAGCATTTTTTGTTGGATAGGAATTTGCTATCCAACAAAAAAGCGAGATTGTCACCAATCTCGCTTTCACATATTAGCTGGGCTAGTAGGATTCGAACCTACGTAATGACGGAGTCAGAGTCCGTTGCCTTACCGCTTGGCGATAGCCCACCGACAAGAAATGATTATACGTGAGGCATCAGAAAAAAGCAAGTACTTTTTTTGAATTTTTTTCATTTCTCGTATGTATATTATACCCCCTCACAACAAAAGTTGCGAGGGGTATATATTACTTGGGAAAAATCAACCTTCAAAAAGAAGATCTGCGTATGTCGGAATAGGCCAATCTTTCTTATCTACAAGCATCTCAAGCTTGTCTGCAGGAGTTCTGAGTGCATCCATAATTGGAAGTATCTTATCCTTGTAGAAGAAAGCAAGCTCGCGCTGATCTTTGATCTTCTTGGCCTTCTCTTCACCGACTTTAAGCTTATCAAGAGCTGTTTTCATCTTGGCAAGCTGATCCTGGATCTCTTTAAGCTCTGCGACCTCAACCGACGCATCAACGCCTGCTGCCTTGATCTGGTTGACATCCGTGGCAACTCTTCCGGCATACTTCATAACAGCGGGAATAATCTGCTTGGAAGCCATATCGATCATTGTAAGAGCTTCGATGTTGATAGTCTTGGCATATGATTCGAATATGATCTCTTTTCTTGACTCAAGTTCAGTCTTTGTATAAACACCGAACTTCTGGAAAAGATCGATAGCCTTCTTGGTAGTAAGTGTATCTGCCGCCTCAATGGTTGACTTGATATTGGGAAGTCCGCGTCTCTCCGCTTCTTTTACCCACTCATCGGAATATCCGTCCCCGTTGAAGATGATTCTCTGATGCTCGGTAAGATATTCCTTGATAAGGTCATGTACAGCCATATCAAAATCATCTGCCTTTTCAAGGATATCGGCAGCTTCTGCAAATGCCTCGGCAACGATCGTATTAAGTGTAGTGTTGGAGCTCGCCATGGAATCGGAAGAACCAACCATTCTGAACTCGAATTTATTACCTGTAAATGCAAAAGGTGAAGTCCTGTTTCTGTCCGTAGCATCCTTCTCAAACTGAGGGAGTGTGGATACACCGGTCTTGAGCTTGCCGCCCTTCTTGCTGGACTTGGCAACACCCGTCTCGATAAGCTGTCTTACAACGTCCTCAAGCTGCTCTCCGAGGAATACGGAAATAATAGCCGGAGGAGCCTCGTCAGCGCCGAGTCTGTGGTCGTTACCTACATCAGACGCACTCTGTCTCAAAAGATCGGCATGCTTATCAACAGCCTTTAAGATACATGAAAGCACAAACAGGAACTGTACGTTCTTGTTGGGTGTATCGCCGGGATCAAGAAGGTTAACACCGTCATCTGTGCAAAGAGACCAGTTGTCGTGCTTACCTGATCCGTTAACGCCCGCAAAAGGCTTCTCGTGAAGGAGACATCTCATGTGATGATGCTCTGCAACACGCTTCATTGTCTCCATGATAATCTGATTGTGATCAACCGCAATATTGGCTGTCTCGTAAACCGGAGCGAGCTCGTGCTGTCCGGGAGCAACCTCATTGTGCTGTGTCTTATCGGGAACACCGAGCTTCCAGAGTTCTACGTTGAGGTCTTTCATGAACTCTCCGACTCTTTCTCTGATAACTCCGAAGTAGTGATCCTCCATCTCCTGTCCCTTGGGGGGCTTGGCACCGAAAAGAGTTCTTCCCGTAAAAAGAAGATCCTCTCTCTTCATTGCCTTGTCCCAATCAACAAGGAAGTATTCCTGCTCGGGTCCTACAGATACATTGACCTTGGTAGCCGTAGTATTTCCGAAAAGTTTAACTATTCTGAGAGCCTGCTTGTTAATAGCCTCCATGGATCTGAGAAGCGGAGTTTTCTTATCAAGCGCCTCTCCTGTGTATGAACAAAAGGCAGTGGGAATGCAAAGTGTAACGCCGGCTCCCGACTCTTTAAGGAAAGCGGGAGATGTGATATCCCATGTCGTATATCCTCTTGCCTCAAAAGTGGCTCTGAGTCCACCTGAAGGGAAAGATGATGCGTCAGGCTCACCCTTTATCAGCTCTTTACCTGAAAAAGAAGTAAGCATCCTTCCGTCTTTTTCTGCGCTTCCCACAAATGAATCATGTTTCTCGGCCGTGATACCTGTAAGCGGCTGGAACCAATGCGTATAATGCGTCGCTCCGTTCTCAACAGCCCACTCTTTCATAGCGTTGGCAACAACATCAGCGGATTCCTTGGATAATGCTCCGCCGTGCTCCGTAACGCTCACAACCTCCTTGTAAACATTCTTGGGAAGTCTCTCTCTCATCTTTGCAAGAGTAAAAACGTTCTGTCCGAATATCTCTTCTACGTTCACCCTATTGCTCATCAGTGCCCCTTTCTGAACTACAAATTTTAACTGTTTAACAGTTTACATCAACTTACAAAAAACTACTACCAAAATATTATTATTTTTTCTCATTTTCTTTTGAAGGGGCTCTCAATATGTCGTACTTCTCGGCTGACTCAGACAGCTCCACATAGATAACCTGCTTGGGATGGGGACATGATTCGATACTCTCGCCATCCTCGGTGTAAAGTCCCTTGACTGTAACCTTCACATCGGTTCCGTCAGGCTTCATGATTTCTATCTCATCTCCGACAGAGAATTTGTTTCTCTGCTCGATCTTGGCAAAGCCTCTTTCATCGATCTCACCGACTATTCCAAGATAGATATACTCATTAACATATGTGTTTACGTCGTAGATCTGCGTCTCATCACTGGGCTTTCCGAAATAGAAGCCTGTGGTGAACTGCCTGTATGTACACTTTGAAATCTGCTCTTTGTACCAGGGCATATTCTCCCTGTACTTTTCTTCGGATTCAAAGAAATCATCTATAGCTTTTCTGTAGGTTCTTGCAACGGTCGCTACATAGAGGGCCGTCTTCATTCTTCCCTCGATCTTGCAGCTGTCGACTCCGGCATCCACAAGCTCCGGAATATGCTCTATCATGCACAGATCCTTGGAATTGAAGATATATGTACCTCTGTCGTTCTCATAGACAGGAAGATACTCTCCGGGTCTTTTCTCCTCGACAACCGCGTACTTCCATCTGCAGGGATGAGTGCACGCACCGTGGTTGGCGTCTCTTCCCGTGAAATAATTGGACAAAAGACATCTTCCCGAATATGAGATGCACATTGCCCCGTGAATGAAGCACTCCATCTCAAGATCATCCGGAATCTTCTCCTTTATCTCTTTTATCTCATTCATAGAAAGTTCTCTGGCCGCCACTACTCTCTTTGCTCCCAGATCTCTCCAGAAAAGATATGTCTCATAGTTGGTATTGTTGGCCTGCGTCGAAACATGTATATCTATCTCGGGGCAGATCCTTCTTGCCTTCATGAAAATACCGGGGTCTGCGATAATAAGTGCATCGGGCTTAAGCTCTTTTAACTCATGAAGGTATTCCTCCACGCCGTCGAGATCGTAGTTGTGTGCAAGGATATTCACCGTGACATGAACCTTTACTCCATGCTCATGGGCAAAAGAGATTCCTTCTTTCATCTCTTCTTTGCTGAAATTCTTGGCCTTGGCGCGAAGTCCGAAAGCATCGCCTCCGATGTAAACAGCGTCAGCCCCAAATATAACGGCAGTCTTTAAAACCTCCAGACTGCTCGCAGGTATAAGTAATTCCGGTTTTTTCATTGAAATCTCCATTTATCTAAATTAAAGCTTTACCGAAAGTGTCATTCCATCCCCAACGGTAAGTATCACCGTATTAAGCGCATCGTTATGCTTAAGCTCATACAGGTATTCACGCATTCTGGCATGAATTGTCCTGTCTCTCCTTGTGACCGCAAACCTCGATTCTATAATATCTCCGTCCTGAAGCACATTATCGGAAACAAGCAGACCGCCCTTATTAAGTATCCTTATGCAATCAGGCAAAAAATTGATGTACTGGCCTTTAGCCGCATCCATAAAAATAAAATCATACCCCGGGGCCAGCGTTCTGAGTATATCGGTCGCATCACCTTCCAAAAGTGTGATTTTATTGTTTTTGTCGTACTTTATGAAATTGTCTTTTGCAACAGGAATTCTCTTTTCGTACTTTTCAATGGTAGTTATCTTGGTGTCGTCACCGCTGTACTCTGCCATCAAAAGTGCTGAAAACCCGATGGCGCATCCAACCTCCAAAATATTTTTCGGCTTAGATGACGCCATAAGGAACTTAAGAAGTGCCTGAGTATCCTTGCGAATTATAGGTACATCTCCGGCCTTGGCTTCTTTTTCAAGAGCATCGAGATACTCCGCATTTCCCGGATCAAGAGAATTGATAAAAGCAGTCATTCTATCCTGTTCAATCACCGTCTTCTCCCTCCGAAGCTTCTTCCTCTCCGGATCCCTCTGTGTCTTCCTCTGTTTCTGAAGCTTCCTCTGCCAATCCTTCCGCAGACTCTTCAACTTCCTCTACAGTCTTTTCCTCAGCTGTCTTCTGCGTGTCGAGAGCATCTTCTCCACCTGACATAATGATTATCATCTCTTCGGGAGTCATAGTAGTACTAAGCTCATATGTTCCTGGCTTTTCCATACCATGGTATTCGGAAAAACGCTCCTGCAGGAAAAACAATTTCTTATCTGTTATAAGTCCTGCTCCTGCGAGCTTGCTTCCTATAGTCTTGGCACCGTCTCCTTCACTTATGGTAACCGTCACTTCTCTTCCTGCACCGGTAGATACAGGTTTCTGATTAAATATCTGATATCCGTAGCTGTAAGCAAGTTTGGAATATTTGCTGATAAGCATTATCATCAACAAAACAAACGCTACTTTTACCACAGTATCAAGTATTCCTAATATTCCACTTTTAGCATTCATAAATAGTCTTTCCTCTTACGGACCGAGCATCAATTATTGGAGTCCATAATTATAGGCATGATCATCGGTCTTCTTTTTGTCTTCTTCCAAATATAATCGCTTAAGACGTCTTTGACAATATTTTTTAGTTTTCCCCAGTCGGTAATACCCTTTTCGAGTGCCTCGGTAACCTCATCGTAAACAAGATCCGTTGCATCATCAATCAGTTTGTCGGACTCTCTTACATAAACAAAACCTCTTGAAACAATACTGGGTCCTGATACAAGTATACCATTTGCCTGATCAAGGCCAAATACAACGATGACAATTCCGTCCTCGGCAAGATGCTGTCTGTCCCTGAGGACCACATTTCCTACATCTCCGACGCCAAGTCCGTCTACAAGTATAGCTCCGAAAGGAACTTTTCCGTTAATAGCTGCACCGTCGCCGTTAAGCTCAAGTATATCACCGGAATGAAGAATAAAGATATTCTCCTTGGGTATTCCAAGATCCTTGGCTATTCTACGCTGAGCCATAAGGTGTCTGTATTCACCGTGAACGGGAATCGCATATTTAGGTTTTACCAAAGTATAAAGAAGCTTGATATCCTCCTGACAAGCATGTCCCGAAACATGGACATCCTGGAAGATAACGTCGGCTCCCTTCATCTGGAGTTCGTTGATTATATTGGTAACGGCCTTCTCATTACCCGGAATCGGATGTGATGAGAAAATAACCGTATCACCCGCACCTATAGTGATCTTCTTGTGCTGACCGCTTGCCATTCTGCTGAGTGCAGCCATACTCTCTCCCTGGCTTCCCGTTGTGATTATAACGGTCTTGTTCTCAGGGTAGTTCTTTATCTGATCGATATCAATAAGCGTATCTTCGGGAACCTGGATGCACTCAAGCTTCTGAGCAATGTCGATGATGCTGACCATGCTTCGGCCTTCGACAACAACCTTTCTTCCGAATTTATGTGCCATATTGATTATCTGCTGAACTCTGTCAACATTGGATGCAAAAGTAGCGACAATGATCCTCGAATTCTCGTGCTCCTCAAAAAGTGCATTGAGAGCCCTACCTACAGTCTTCTCCGAAGGAGTAAATCCGGGACGCTCAGCGTTGGTTGAATCGCACATGATACCAAGGACACCCTTTTTACCTATCTCGGCAAAGCGCTGGAGATCGATGGGGTCACCGTAAACAGGTGTATAGTCAACCTTAAAGTCTCCCGTATGCACGATCGTGCCTGCAGGTGAATAGATCGCAAGCGCTGCGGCATCAACGATCGAATGGTTGGTTCTTATAAACTCAACTCTGAACTGTCCGAGGTTAATGGACTGTCCAAACTTAACCACTTTCCTTCTTGTGCTCTTTAAAAGGTTATGCTCCTCGAGCTTGTGTTCAATTATACCCATTGTAAGCCTTGTTGCATATACGGGTACATTGAGTTCATGCAAAATATACGGAAGAGCACCGATATGGTCCTCATGTCCGTGGGTAATAACAAAGCCTTTTACCTTGTCTATGTTTTCCTGAAGATATGTGATGTCCGGGATAACAAGGTCGATTCCCAACATGTCATCGTCAGGGAATGCCAACCCGCAGTCAACCACAATAATACTGTCTTCATATCTGAAGGCAGTGATGTTCATTCCAATCTGCTCAAGACCACCCAAAGGAATGATCTGCAGCTTGGACGCATTTTCAATTTTCTTTTTGTTCAAAACTATTCCTCCATCTTTTGTAGAAAAAGACGTAGAACCCAATAATAACCAGTTGCCCGTTAAATATCGAGATCTATGCCGTCCTCAGAAAGCAGCTTGCGAAAAATGCCTGCGACCGCATCAAGTTCTTTTTCGTCATCTACGATCACATAAACCGCTTCTTCATCTTTAATATCGGAGTCATCGCGCAAAATGAGCGCTTCTCCGTCACCATCCTCTTCATCTGTTACAAGTAAATATGTTTTTGCACCTATAACTGTCTGTTCAAGGCAATAGAACTCAACGGGTTCTTCGCCTTCAGGACTAAAAATAATCTTTTCCAAATCGGTTTTCTCTCAATCTTTTCTGTTGTTCAGATAATCCTGAAGAATTATCTGAGCCGCTATCATATCTACGTATTCTTTTCTTTCACGACCTCGGATCTCGAGTTCGTCCATTATCTCATCAGCCTCTACCGTTGTGAGGCGCTCATCCCACATGATCACGGGGATGCCTGTTCTTCTCTCAATCTTGTCCTTGAATTCAAGGCACAACTCTGATCGCACAGAAGGTGTCATATCCATGTTAATAGGGAGTCCCAGAACTATCTTCTCGACTCCGTATTCCACAATAAGCTCCTCTATGCGTGCCAATGTTTTTCTAAGTTTGTTCTCTTCTTTTCTACGGATTATCTCTTTACCCTGCGCGGTAAGAAGAAGCTCATCGCTGATGGCCACTCCAACCGTCTTGGAACCGTAATCAAGCCCCATTATCCGCATAATCTTGTATTACTTTCTGGCCCAATCGTTACTCTTGATGTACTCGGTAAGCATCTCTTCAACGAGCTCATCTCTCTCAACCTTCATGATAAGGCTTCTTGCTCCCTTGTGGCTTGTAATATAAGTGGGATCTCCCGACATGATATATCCGACGATCTGATTGACCGGATTGTATCCCTTCTCAAGAAGAGCATCATAAACCACAGAAAGAACCTTCTTAACACCTGTCTCGGGTTCAATCTCAACTTTAAAAAATTGGGTGTTTCCTAAATCCTGCTCTGCCATAGTGTTCTCCATTCATGTATTATTGAAGCGGTCTTCTCGCGCCGCTTGGATTCGGTAAAAAATACGGTACACAATTATTATGACATAAGAAAATCAAATAAGCAACGTATCGGAGCATAAGAAAGCTCTGGGAACAACGCATGTAACCTCGCCGGAGCCCGCATTTTCAGGGGCTTCTTCGGACATTGGAGCTGCTATTCTGACATATCTGTCAGTATGTCCGATCAGATACCTCTTTCCGCCTATTCTCTCCTCATCTTCCCACAGAACCGAAAGCTCTTTTCCGATGAAGTACTTACGATAGCATTCTGACTGCTTCTTTGTCAAATTAAGAAGAACATCGCTCCTTGCACTCTTTTCCTTGTCGGTGAGCTGATCCTTCATTCCTGCGGCAACCGTTCCCTTTCTGGGAGAGTACTTAAAGACATGCATCTCGTAGAAATCAATCTCATCAGCAAACTTTCTGCATTCTTCAAACTCTTCCTCGGTCTCACCCGGGAATCCCACGATAATATCTGTCGTGATCGCAGGCTTATCAAAATACTCGCGAAGAAGCTCTACACCTTTTCTGAAATCGTCAGCGGTATAATGTCTGTTCATTCTCGCAAGCACACTGTCACATCCACTCTGAAGGGAAAGATGGAAATGCGGGCATAGCTTCTTTACAGCAGCAAGTCTCTTGACGTTTTCTTCAGTCATTATCCTGGGTTCAAGAGAGCTTATTCTGATCCTGTCGATGCCTTCAATATCACCTATCTTCTCGATAAGCGGAATAAGGAGCTGTTCTCCCTTTTCCATTCCGTATGAGCTTATATGAATTCCTGTAAGGACAACTTCTCTGCAGCCTTTATTCGCAAGACCTTTTATCTCATCAAGGATATCCTGCATATCTCTGCTGCGCACTCTTCCTCTGGCATAAGGAATAACGCAATAAGTACAGAACTGATTGCATCCGTCCTGAATTTTGATATAGGCTCTCGTATGCTCGGGAAGCTCAGAAAGCGTCATATTCTCGTACTCATTTGTATGATTTATGTCTATTATAGAAGTTCCGTGAAGAGTCTTATCATCTTCCACGCTTCTGATGTCTATAAATTCATCAAGTATCTCAACAATCTCTGATTTCTTGTTGTTTCCGACCGCAAGATCAATACTCTCGTCCTTGAGCACACCCTCTTTTCCCGTCTCAACATAGCATCCGACCGCAACCACTATCGCATCCGGGTTCTCTTTCTTTGCTTTATGGAGCATCTGTCTGGATTTTCTGTCCGCGATATTGGTAACCGTACAGGTATTTATGATATAGACATCGGCCTTATCGGAAAAAGGCACGATAATTCCGCCCGCTTCCTTGATTTTCTGGCCCATGACATCCATCTCGTAATTATTAACTTTACAACCCAGATTGTGCATGGCAATCTTTAGTCCTGCGACGTTTTTTGGCATTGACTTTTACACTTTCTACGTATACTATGAAATAAAAGAAGGAGGTATTTGCGCAATGAAGACCGTAAAAATTTCTTTAAATTCAATCGATAAGGTAAAATCTTTCGTAAATGACATCACAAAGTTTGATTATGACTTTGATCTTGTTTCAGGAAGATATGTTATCGACGCTAAGTCTATCATGGGTATTTTTTCACTCGATCTTTCTAAGCCTATCGATCTGAATATCCACGCTGAAGACGGCGCAGATGAGGTTCTTAATGTATTAAAGCCTTACATGATCTAATCTTTTTGGATTAGATCCATAAAAAAGACATTTCAGACCATCCAATCTTGGATGGTCTTTTTATTTGAGCAGAGCACTTAGCGAGGTCTTTTCGAGCTTAGTGCGAGCCATGGGGATGCACTTAATGAGGTCCTTCCGAATTTAGTGCATATCCCAGAGCAGAGCACTTATCACGCCCCTCTATTTTTCTATAACTATCACCTCATCAGTCTCAATTGCTGTCTTTACCAGCTCATCAATCTTCTCTGCGAGATTTTCCTCATGTTTTCTGATAATCTCAGCGCGAGGTTTGGTAACGGGATGCTTGGCAACAAAGATCGTGCAACAATCCTCGTAAGGAAGAATGGAAGTCTCATAAGCATCAATCTTATAAGAAATATCAACAATATCCTGCTTATCAAATGCGATAAGAGGTCTGTAAACAGGGATATCCGTTACAACTTCTCCCGTGCACATAAGACTCTGCATGGTCTGAGAAGCGACCTGTCCGATACTCTCACCTGTCACAAGTCCCATACATCCTGTCTGTCCTGCGATGATATCCGCAATCCTCATCATATATCTTCTCATGATGATGGTAAGCTCATCGTGCGGACACTGCTTGTAGATATACATCTGAATATCCGTAAAGTTAATAACATGGAGTCTGACCTTGCCGGTGTACTTGGCAATAACTCCCGCAAGATCGATAACCTTCTGCTTAGCCTTCTCACTTGTATAAGGAGGAGCATTGAAATATACTGCCTCGATCTCGACACCTCTTTTGGCGATCATGTATCCGGCAACGGGTGAATCGATTCCACCGGACAAAAGAAGCATCGCCTTTCCTGCTGTTCCGATTGGCATTCCGCCGGGTCCCGGAATTACTTCGGAGAAAATGTTGAGCTTTTCTCTGATCTCTACATTTATGAGAATGTCAGGATTATGTACATCAACCGTCATCTCATCATATGCATCAAGGATCTCTCCTCCGAGATGAGCCGCAAGCTCCATGGAATCCATGGGGAAACTTTTATCAACACGTCTTACTTTAACCTTAAAGGTCTTTTTCTTATCGGGATAAACTCCGTCAACGAAATCAACAACAGCCTTGGAAATTCCGGCGACATCGGGAAGATTACCGTCTCCGTTTCTCTCTATTGATACTGCGGGACAGATTCCCGTAACACCGAAGACAGTCTTAAGCTGATCCACGGTCTCGTTAAAATCAAAGTTCTTGGCATCAACATACATTCTTCCGTTAACTCTGGTTACGTTAAACTCACCGTCGCACTTAGAAAGAACACGCTCTATCTGCTTAACGAGCGCCTCCTCGAAAATGTATCTGTTTTTTCCTTTTACACCTATCTCCGCATACTTAATTACAAAAGCATGGTACTGCATATATGATCCTCTTTCTTTAATGGCGATAGAATTCTCTCATGGTCTCTACCTGTGAGCAGAGTGTATCCAGCAAAAGATCTATCTCTTCCTTTGTTGTCATGACCGACATACTGATACGAATCGTTGATTCAAGAAGCTCTCTCGGAACTCCGATGGCTTTGAGCGTATCGGATACATGAGGGTTGTTGGACGTGCATGCCGATCCCGCAGAAACATAAATACCCTTTCCGCTCAGCATGTTAAGAACCGTCTCCGCAGCAAGTCCTTTGATGGAAAGACTGACTATATGCGGCGCTCCCTCATCGCATTTTGGTCCGTTTATCTTGATATCCGTAAGTCTCTCTTCGAGATTGTCTATCAGATATTTCTTAAGTTCATAAAGCTTTTCGCTGTGCTGCGAAAGCCCGTCACAACACATCTTGGCGGCAAGCGCAAGTCCTGCGATACCGGGCACGTTCTCGGTTCCGGATCTCATTCCCTTCTGCTGACCTCCGCCATAATTTATAGGAACTATCTTGGTTCCTTTTTTTACATATAAAAATCCGATTCCCTTAGGTCCGTGAATCTTATGTCCGCTGACAGACAAAAGATCTATATTAAGCGCCCTCGGACGGATCAAAACCTTACCGTAAGCCTGCACCGCATCGACATGAAAAACAATATCCTTATTAGCGGCCTTTATGATATTTCCGGCTTCTTCAACAGGCTCGATAGTTCCGATCTCATTGTTTACAAACATCAGTGAGACAAGAATGGTCTCGGGTCTGATGGCTTCTTTTAACTCATTGAGATCGATCCTTCCGGTCTCATCGACAGAAAGGTATGTGATATCAAAGCCCTCTTTCTGAAGATATTCCATCGTTACAAGAACGGCAGGATGCTCGATAGAACTTGTTATGATGTGATTGCCGCGCCATTTATTGGCTCTTGCTGCACCTATTATCGCAAAATTATCGGACTCCGTTCCGCCCGATGTAAATACAATCTCTGCCTGATCAACCTTAAGTGTCGATGCGATAATCTCCCTCGCATCCGCAACTCTCTCTGCGGCAACGGCGCCCAAATGATGAACGCTTGAGGGATTACCGTATTCTACAGTCATCTCCTTGGCAACAAGCTGAGCAACCTCATCAAAAGCTCTGGTCGTCGCCGAATTATCCAAATATGCTTCCATTTCTTATCCTTCTAAATGATACATTAGCCATGAAATAGCAGTAAATCCTGCTGTTTCGGTTCTGAGAATCCTCTTTCCGAGCGTTATGGGAAGTATGCCGTTTTCTTTGCAAAGTGCAACCTCCTCTTCGGAAAAGCCGCCTTCCGGCCCGATGAACACGCCTATACTCTGTCCGGGCTCTATGGATTCTATGATCTTTTTGGTCTCATCTATATGCTCGGCAAGCTCATAAGGAATGAGCTTTACATCAAGTTCTTTTGCATATGCGACAGCCTGTTTGATCGTCATAGGCATTGTCACCTTGGGGATCACCGCTCTCTTACTTTGCTTGGCAGCCGCCTCCGATATCGCATTCCAGCGCTTTATCTTGTTCTCTGCTTTCTTTTCATCAAGCTTTACGACACATCTTTTGGTAGACATGGGTATTATCTCAAATGCGCCAAGCTCTACGGCTTTCTGGATAATAAGCTCCATCTTGTCCACCTTGGGAAGTCCCTGAAAAAGATATATCTTGGATGGAAGTTCGTTCCCTACTTCCTCTACAAAACAGAGATTCCCTATAACGGATGATCCCGTTATCTCCTCTATCTCGTAAAAGAGCTCTCGTCCGTCGCCCTCTTCTCTGATGCTTACGGAAAACTGCTCTCCGACCTTCATTCTAAGGACATTGGCTATGTGATTGTAATCGTCCCCCGTTATCTCAACTTTTTTGAGATCGGCGGAAATAGCAGAGCTTTCAACAAAAAAATGATACATCAATTTTTCCTCGAAGTAATTGAAACCCAATCTCCCTGGTGATGAATCTCCAAAATCTCAAGACCCGCATCCAGATGCGCCTTTTTAACCTCTTCTTCTTTGGTATTGATGATACCCGATGTGATATAGATACCGCCCTTTTTAAGCTGGTTCAGGATCACGGGTGTAAGGGGCACAAGAACGTTGGCAAGAATATTTGCAACAACTATGTCGTACTTGTCGTAACCGACCTTATCCTGCACTTCTTTATCATCAATAATATTTCCGATAAGCATATCAAACTTATCGGGAGAAATGCCGTTATTCTCCATGTTCTCTTTAACAGCGGGAACTGCGCACTTATCAAGATCCGTTCCCATAGCATGTTTGGCACCGAACATAAGCGCCAGGATAGATAAAACTCCGCTTCCGGTTCCCACATCAAGGAGCTCTGTTTCAGGCGTCACATACTTTTTTAGCATGCGGATGCAGAGCTGCGTTGTCTCATGCATACCTGTTCCGAAAGCCGTTCCGGGATCTATGTGAAGGACCATCTCGGCCTTTTCTTTATCGGTATCAGTCTCTTTTTCCCATGAAGGAATAACGAGAATGTCATCTATATAAAACTTATGGAAATACTGCTTCCAGTTATTTATCCAATCTATATCCTCTGTCACATCAACAGATATAGTGCCATCTCCGATATCTGAAAAGCTTCTCAGTTCATCAAGCTTTTCTTTCATCTCTGACTGCACTTCTTCGGGAGTCTTCTTTATCTTAACGTACTCTCCGTTGTCATTCGGAAGCTCTATGGTGAGCATATTGTCATCATCGATCTCCAAAAAGAAATTGAGATATGCCGCGCCGCCTGTAAGCTCCGTATTGATCTTGTCAGGCTCAAGTTCGGGAGCATCAATAAACATCTGCTCCTTATCCGCTGTCGAAAGCGGAGCATTATCTTCAATCTGAGCGCCCTCAAGACCGATGTCCTGAAGGTAACTTACTATTATATCTTCCGATTCTTCATTGGTACGAACTCTAAAACGCATCCATTTCATGATAATCACCTATTTCAATGAGGTTCCGCTCTCGCATCCGCTCGCCGGAACTAAGTAGTACACCACGACTCGATAATACCGAGTCTGGTGATTACTTAAAAAACTTCCGTAGTTATTATTCTAACTACGGAAGTATAACACAAAACGTTTTTTATGCAAAATCACTTCCAGAAAGATTTCTTTTTCTTTCCGCCGTTACCTCCGGGGCCGTCGTCATCAGGATCTTTTGATCCCATCATACGCTCGGCGGCTGTAAGTGAATCACCTGTCTTCTCATCGAACTTCTTAAGCAGTTCTTTTGCTTCCTTGGAAAGCTTATCGGGAACCTGAACCACAAGTGTTACATAGTGGTCGCCTCTCGCATCCTTATCACGAAGTGAAGGAACGCCCTTTCCGCGAAGTCTTACTCTTGTGTCTGTCTGAGTTCCGGCCTTTACATCATATGCAACCTTACCGTCAACGGTATCGATAAGAACCGTTCCGCCAAGTGCAGCAATAGCAAATGAAACGGGAACCATTGAATAGATGTTGATACCCTCTCTCTGGAAAATAGGATGATCGGATACAACAACTTCTACAAGAAGATCTCCTCTGGGTCCGCCGTTAATTCCCGGCTCACCCTTATCGCGGATCCTAACGCTCTGTCCGTTATCGATTCCCGCGGGAATGCTGACCTTGATCTTCTTTCTGCTTGCGATATAACCGGATCCGTGGCAATCAGGACACTTCTCTTTGATGATCTTACCTGTTCCTCCGCAATCGGGGCAGGTCTGAACATTTCTTACGGTACCAAAGAAAGACTGCTGTGTATATACAATCTGTCCCTTACCGCCGCATCGTGTACAAGTTGAAGCGGTAGTTCCGGGCTTAGCTCCTGTGCCGTGACAATTAGGGCAAGGATCCTTAATGGTAAGCTCAAGCTCCTTTTCACAGCCAAAGACAGCCTCAAGGAATGTGATCCTGACGCTGGCTCTGATGTTGGCTCCCTTAGAGGGGCCGCTTCTTGCTCCGCCACGTGTCCTTCCGCCACCGAAGAAATCACCGAAGATATCGCCAAAGATATCACCGAAATCGGCACCGTTAAAGTCAAAGCCTCCGAATCCACCGGCTCCGCCACCTTCAAATGCCGCATGTCCGAACTGATCGTACTGGCGCTTTTTCTCGGGATCGCTAAGAACCGCATAAGCCTCAGAAGCCTCTTTGAACTTCTCGGCTGCAGAAGCATCACCCGGATTCATATCCGGATGATACTTCTTGGCAAGCACTCTGTATGCTTTTTTTATCTCGTCGTCCGAGGCGCTTCTGCTAACGCCAAGCACCTCGTAGTAGTCACGCTTCTGTTCTGACATAATACTCCTCAATCATCAAACTTCTCTGTAATCGCCGTCTACAACATTGTCGTTGTTATCAGCTGCGTTTGAAGCTCCGCCCATGTCAGGACCTGCGCTCTGTGCACCCATATCAGGGCCTGCACCGGCTGCCTGTGCATTCTCATACATCTTAGCAAAAAGTGCCTGAGCGTCATTCATGAGCTTTTCTTTCTGGCTCTTGAGTGAGTCGATCTCACTGTCTGAAAGCTCTTTATCCTTAGTCTGCTCAAGTGTCTCCTTAAGAGCCTTGATGTCATCTTCTACTGTCTGCTTCTGAGAAGCGTCGATCTTGTCGCCTGCTTCCTGAAGAGCCTTCTCTGTCTGGAATACGAATGCATCAGCATCGTTACGTGCATCAATACCCTCTTTACGCTTCTTATCCTGAGCCTCATACTCCTGAGCCTCTTTTACAGCTTTATCGATATCCTCGTCAGACATGTTGGAGCCTGCTGTGATAGTGATATGCTGCTCCTTACCTGTTCCGAGGTCCTTAGCTGATACGTTAACGATACCGTTTGCATCGATATCAAATGTAACTTCGATCTGAGGAACACCTCTCATTGCCGGAGGGATTCCGTCAAGTCTGAACTGTCCGAGTGACTTATTGTCTTTAGCGAACTGTCTCTCACCCTGAAGAACGTTGATGTCAACGGCTGTCTGGTTATCAGCTGCTGTTGAGAATACCTGGCTCTTCTTGGTAGGAATTGTTGTGTTACGCTCGATAAGTCTTGTAGCAACACCACCCATTGTCTCGATTGAAAGTGAAAGAGGTGTTACGTCAAGAAGAAGGATGTCGCCTGCGCCAGCATCTCCTGCGAGCTTACCGCCCTGGATAGAAGCACCGATAGCTACGCACTCATCAGGGTTGAGGTTCTTGGAAGGCTCCTGGCCTGTGAGCTGCTTAACCTTCTCAACAACGCAAGGAACACGAGTTGATCCACCAACAAGGAGAACCTTTCCGATATCTGCGTTTGTAAGACCTGCGTCCTTCATAGCGTTCTGAACAGGGATAGCTGTTCTCTCTACGAGGTCATGAATGAGCTCTTCGAACTTAGCTCTTGTAAGGTCTACGTCAAAGTGCTTAGGGCCGTCAGCGCCTGCTGAGATGAAAGGAAGGTTGATGTTGGTTGTTGTTGAAGAAGAAAGTTCCTTCTTAGCCTTCTCTGCAGCTTCCTTAAGTCTCTGCATAGCCATCTTGTCGCCTGAAAGGTCAACGCCTTCTTTATTCTTGAAATCCTGTACCATCCAGTTGATGATAGCCTGGTCGAAATCATCACCACCAAGGTGTGTATCACCGTTTGTTGAAAGAACTTCGATGACACCGTCACCGATCTCGATGATTGATACGTCGAATGTACCACCACCAAGGTCGTATACCATGATCTTCTGCTCTTTCTCGTTATCAAGACCGTAAGCAAGAGCTGCTGCTGTAGGCTCGTTGATGATTCTCTTTACATCGAGACCTGCGATCTTACCTGCGTCCTTTGTTGCCTGACGCTGTGCGTCATTGAAATATGCGGGAACTGTGATAACCGCTTCTGTAACTGATTCGCCGAGATACTGTTCTGCATCAGCCTTGAGCTTCTGAAGGATCATGGCTGAAATCTGCTGAGGTGAATACTTCTTGCCGTCGATTGTACGTCCGTTGTCTGTACCCATGTCTCTCTTGATTGAAGAGATTGTGTTGTCTGCATTGGTAACTGCCTGACGCTTTGCGGGCTCACCTACGATTCTCTCTCCGTTCTTTGTAAAAGCTACGATTGAAGGTGTTGTTCTTGCTCCCTCTGCGTTAGCGATAACAGTGGGCTTACCACCTTCCATAACTGCAACGCAGCTATTTGTTGTACCTAAGTCGATACCTATAATCTTACTCATTTTTACTTTCCTCCGTATACTATCTTAATCTTCTGTATTTTTTTATTTCGAAACACCAACCATGCTGTGTCTGAGCACGGTATCGTGGAACATATATCCCTTTTGAAGTTCCTGTGCAACAACTCCGGATTCATACTCCTCGCTGTCCACCTGCATAACCGCATTGTGAAGGTTTGGATCGAATTCTTTACCCACAGCTTCAATTGGGGTTACTCCAAGATCTTCCATCTGCTTCATGAGCTGCTTGTAGATCTTGTTCATGCCATCCGCAAAGGCTCCGTCTTTTTCCTCTTCGGGAACTGCCAGAAGGCCTCGCTCAAAATTATCTATTACGGGAAGGAGCTTCTCAAGGACACTGCCCTGGCCCTGCTCAAACATCTGAGCCTTTTCCTTGTCTGTTCTCTTCCTGAAGTTATCAAACTCAGCGACCTGTCTCATAAGTCTATCGTTAAGCTCGTCAACTTTTTCTTTAAGAGGATCTTTCTTTTCTTTTTTATTAAAAAGACCTTTCTTCTTATCCTCCGAAGCTTCTTCGGCTTCATCGCCTTTTGCTTCCGCCTTGGCCTCTGCAGCCTCTGCTTCCGTTGTCTTGGCTACAGTTTCTTCTTTTTCCTGAGCCTCTTTCTCAAGTTCATCCATGATGTTCTCGAGAACTTCTTTTTCTTTCTCGCTCACAGGCTTCTTTGCCTTTGACTGAGCCTGCTTATCTGTACTACTCAACTCATTGCCTCCTGAACTTATTTCTTTTTATCAAAGTACTACTTGCCCTTCTTGTAGAGATCGTCTAGGGCATGTCTCATATTCTTAAGTGTTGAGATAACCTTGTCGTAGTCCATTCTCTTGGGACCGATTATTCCGACCGTTCCTCTCATTCCGTCTCCAAGCTCATAGGTTGCGGTTACAACGCTGCAATCCTTCATCGCCTGTACGGGAGTCTCACTTCCGATGTAAACCTGAATTCCGGTCTCATCCGTCTCTGCGGAAAGAGTTCCCTCTACGATACTGCCAAGATCCTTGGTATCCTCAAATGTGCTGATGAGTTCACCCGCCTTGGTGCTGTCCGTAAGTTCGGGATATTTGAAAAAGTTCATCGTTCCGCTCGTGTATATCTGAAGATCTTCATCTGCAGTGATTGATTCAGCCGCAGCGTCGATCACGTTTCCGATAATTCCACTGTGAATACCCGCTTCCTGCTTAACTGCGGATATAAGTCCGAGATTAATGTCCTCAACCGCAAGTCCGTCCAGTCTGGTATTCAAAAGTATGTTGAGTTTGAGCATAGTCGCATCGTCAAGAACTTCCTCAACGGGAATAATCTTATTCTTGATGACGTTGCCTTCTATAACAATAGTCGCAAGAAGATGCTCATCATCTACCTTGGAAATCTGTATGAACTTGAGCTTGTTCTTCTTGATCTGAGGCGCTGAGATCATCGTGGCATAATTGGTGTCGATCGCTAAAGTCTTGGCCACTTGCTTAAGGAGATTCTCAAGCTTTTCTTCTTTATCAAGAAGCATCTCCTTCATGTTCTCAACTTCCTTCTCCTTATCCCTAAGCATCTCGTCTACATAAACTCTGTAGCCCTGATCCGAAGGAATACGTCCCGCGGAAGTATGTGGCTGAATAATAAGCCCCATCTCCTCGAGATCCGCCATCTCATTTCTGATGGTAGCGGAGCTTAAGTTAAGATCGGTGTATTTGGAGATTGTACGGCTTCCGACAGGGTCGCCCGTCTCCAAATAGTTCTGAACTATTGCTCTAAGTATTTTTCTTTTTCTCTCATCAAGTTCCAAAATGTCCACCTTCCTATGTATTCACCGGTTAAATTCATGGGATGGTTTTTAAAGTGTTAGCACTCACCATGATTGAGTGCTAACATTAAAATATCACTACCATAGGATGATGTCAACTATCTGAAATAATGAAAAATCTGTAAACTCGACTTGCGGCTCATCGCATTTCGAATCTACAGATTTTTTATTATTTATTAAAGAACTCTTTTGCCTTAAAAAAGAAGTAATACAATCCTCCGGTAAACCCGCTTATCTCAACCGGTGAAATTCCCTTTTCCTCATTGAGTTCCCTGAGCTTCTCCATATCTTCCCGATCCAGTTCAAAGTCGAATATATCAAGATTTTGCTTCATTCTTTCTATATGTGTGGATTTAGGTATAAGGATAATATCCGATTGGAGCATGTAGCGCAGGCAAACCTGCGAAGAACTCTTCATGTGCTTTTTACCTATCTCGGTAAGGACCGGATTTTCAAAGATGTTTCTTTTCCCTTCCGCAAACGGCGCCCAGGACATATGCTTGACTCCAAGCTCTTCCATGCATTCATGAAGCTTTTTTCTCTGATAAAAAACATGAGTCTCGACCTGGTTGACCATGGGCTTGATCTCTGCAAACTCATAAATCTCACGAAGTTCTTTTTCATTAAAAGAAGAAACTCCGATAGCTCTTACTTTTCCTTCCCGATACGCTTCCTCCATTGCGCGGTAGATCCCGAAGTAATCACCGGCGGGCTTATGGATAAGGAGTAAGTCTATGTACGGCGTCTGTAATTTTAAAAGTGATTCTTCTATAGAAGTTTTGGCTCTTATATATCCCGAATTGGTTATCCAGACTTTGTCGACTATAAAAAATTCTTCTCTGGGCACCGCACTCTTTTTTATCGCCTCTCCGACTGCCTCTTCATTTTTATAAAACTGTGCTGTATCTATCAGACGGTTTCCCGCACCTATCGCATCTTGCACGCATCTGACACACTCTTGTGGTTCGATCTTGTAAACGCCATATCCAAGCATAGGCATTTTTACACCGTTAGATAATGTTGTGTATTCCATTCGTCTCCTGTTCCGAAATCAGAGTCTGAAAAGAATCATCTTATTGTGCAGGCATTCTCAGAAATCTTCTTCATAGTAGCATTCCTCGTTTAACAGTTCCTCAATATGATCAAGCAGATCTCTGGCCTTCTTTATTCCCGCTCTGTCCGCATTGATAGAGTAATAGATCATTGTTCCTTCTTTTCTTGAAGTAACAAATCCCGCGTCCTTTAATATCTGCATATGATGAGAAACGGCAGGTCTTGAGAGATGCGTCTTTTCAGCCAGATCTACCACTCTCGTTCCTCCGCATTTTTCCATTATCATCACAGACATCAGGTACTGCCTCGTTTCATCACCGATCGCCGCAAGCATTTTCTGACATTCTTTAAACTCAGACTGTAATTTCTTTGATTCTTTTTTGGAGTCCATGGATCACCTCCGATGTGCTTTTGGGTGCACATCGCTTTCAGTTAATCTGTTCATTTGTTTAAACAGTTGCATTATAGCATCATTTTCTTTTGACAGATCATTCGTAAAGAAAATCAAGACGGATTCAAAATCCCATAGAAAAAAGCGCAGACTTCACCCTTTATCCGTTTCGGCAAAAGTCATCGTGAATTCTTTCATATCATCAAGTCTCAAGAGGATAGCTCCTCTTGAATCTTTATTATCTCTCCCGCCGCTTGCGCAGCCGCCATCTATATCGATCACATTCTCTACGGTAAAAGACGAAAGCTCATGCTCGCCTTCGCCGTATACGATATCTGCCATGTAACATGCGGGAACATGACCAATGATAAACGTCCACGGCTTGTAGTAGATATAATCGCGAATATCCTTATAAAGGTCCGGCCTGAAAGGAGAATTCCAAACAATGTAATTCACATCATTTTCATCCATCTCTTTAAAAGGTATATCGATCTTGTCAGGCAAGAACGCCGTATGGGTTAAAAGAAATATCTTTTCATTTACTTCTATCTTTAATGAAAGCGGACAGGAATAAAGCCAGTCCATAAGCTTCACACGCTCTTCCTTCTTGAGGCGTTTGTACTTGTTGAATGTCCTGTCGCCTCCGTTCCACCAAAGCCATCTGTCAGCTTCCGGTCCATGATAACCGCTTATATCAGACTTGGCGCTTCCGCGCGGATCAAGCACTTCAAGCATCATGACCTCATGGTTTCCCAAAAGAAAATGCATGTTGGGAGAGTTCATCACATGCTGCAAGATCTTTATTCCGTCGGGTCCGCGATCCACCGCATCACCGAGCATATATAATTCGTCCGCGTCAGAAAAAGCCACTTTCTCAAGTAGCTTTAAAAACATTTTATATTGCCCGTGAAGATCTGATATTACGTATGTCGCCATGTTGTCTTTCCTTTAATCTGAAATATGCTAAAAGCATTTACTCTAAGTAAACATTATACACTTTGTTTTAGTTTCATCACTGTATTTGTGATAAAATTCTAATGATAAAAAATAACAGATTATTGATGATTGGAGACATTATTTATGAGTGAAAACAAAAAAGATCTAAAAGTATACTTCTTTAAAAACGTTCCGGACAGCTTGGGAATGATCGCACTTACAGGCATTCTCCTCTTTATAGGAGGCATCGCCGCCTTTGTGATAAATAATAAATCTCTTACAGATTCGCATGGCGGTCTTACAAACGTCGGTATCATTGTTCTCATAATCGTTACCGTTTTAGGACTTGGCGGTCTTATAGTTGCATTCAGATGCATTGGTTTATCAAACAACTTTGCTCACGGATTTATGGCAGAGCGCGACGGACATGTTTATGTATTCACTATTAATCCGCAGCGTTTAAAAGACGGAAACGCCGTTCCGAATATAGGAAGGATCGGAAGAGCCGTAAACGGCGTGCTCCAGATGCAGACCGTAAATAACTATTACAAGCAAATGGATGAAGATAAAGAATCCATAGATTTTTATAATGATGTCAATACATGGCTTGATGAAAACTACTCTTTCTTTTATAGGATAAGAGATCTGGAATCAAATGATTTTTCGAAATATGAAAAGTCATTGTATTTAAAAGCGTACGACGAATGCAAAAACACTCCGGATCAATAAAAATGATTCGGAGAGCTTTCATTTTTTTCTTTAATCTTCACCAACCAGATGCACGATCATGGGTTCATGTCCAACTTCGGGCAGGAACTTATTAAAGATATCTTCTGTCTTGATCTTGAGGCTTGATGTACATACACATGGATGACATCCAATGTATTCACCCTTCTTTACATCTTCATCAATAAGAAGTTGAACCGCATGCTCCTTGTCATTCATGAGTCCCATGATGCTGACAGCGCCCGGCTCGATATCAAGAAACTTAAGCATATCATCTGCATCCGCAAATGAAAGTCTTGCTGAGTTGATCTGAGACGAAAGCTCTTTTGTCTTAAACTTTTTATCCCCGGGCATCATAAGAAGATAGTATTTTGTCTTCTGTCTGTTGCAAAGAAAAAGGTTCTTGCAAATAATAACTTCAAGCACCTTATCTATTTCATTACATGCTTCCATATTGTCTGCGGGAGCATGATCTGTTCTCTTATAATTTATTCCAAGCTTATCAAGAAAATCATAAGTGCGAACTTCTCTTGAAAGTCTTCCTTCTGTGCTATCGGGTCTTCCGTCAAATAATTCCATTATCCTATTCCTTTCATGTATAAAAAAAATAGCAATTATCCATTATACTGGACAATTGCTATTTTAATATCAAATCATTTAAGCTTCAATCATCAGATATCAGCCTTGCCCTGAACCTTATCGTTTACAACATAGTATGCTGCATTCTCTTCGGGCTTGATATAAATGCTGAGCTTCTTGATACCGTTAACATCTCCGGCCATCTCATTCTTATAATTATCCTTTACGCTTGCAACGATATCATCGTAAGGAAGATGCTTGTAAGAATACTGAAGCTCGATATTAACCTTCATATTGGTAACGGCCTTCTTAGCTGTTGTCTTCTTTGCAGTAGACTTTTTAGCCGTTGTCTTTTTAGCTGTAGTTTTCTTTGCTGTTGTCTTCTTTGCTGCCGTAGCCTTTGTAGCAGTCTTCTTAGCTGCTGTTGTTTTCTTAGCTGTTGTAGCTTTCTTGGCTGTTGTTTTCTTTGCAGCTGTCTTAGCTGTTGTAGCTTTTTTAGCTGTTGTTGCCTTCTTAGCTGTTGTAGCTTTCTTGGCTGTTGTTTTCTTTGCAGCTGTCTTTGTAGCTGTAGTCTTAGAAGCAGCAGCTGTTGTCTTCTTTGCGGTTGTCTTCTTAGCCGCAGTAGTCTTCTTTGCAGTAGACTTCTTAGCTGTTGTCTTCTTTGCTGCAGGTTTCTTTGCAGCGGGCTTCTTTGCTTCAGCCTTTACTTCAGGCTTAGCAGGTGCTGCCGCAGGCTTCACCTCTGCTGTAACTGTAGGTGTCTTGATTGTTGCAACAGGCTTGATAGTAGCTTCGGGTTTGTTAATCTCAGCCATTTATTCATCCTCCTCAATAAGAAAAAACATTATGTTTTTTTATAGCTCGTTATAACAATAAAGTAGTTACGTAATATAGTTTACGCTTGTTTTGATACATTGTCAACGTCCGCACACAAGAACAGCGCTGTGTTTCGAGGTCATCACAAAACACAGCGCCGCATTTTTTCTAATTATTTAGTTCAATCTTTTGAAGAAACCCTGTCTGCCACGGAAGCATAAGCTGCCGTAAGTGTAAGAAACATCAGCACTCCGCCGACTATATCAGTGAACCAATGAACACCCGAAAGAAGTCTTCCGATCACAGTCATCACGATAATAAAAACAGAAACATAAGTTATTATTTTTATAAGTTTTTGATTTTCGATTTTCTTTTTAAGATTAATAACTGCAGTACTTAAAATAGTTCCTACAACAAGTACGTGTGTTGATGGAAATGATGTCTCAAGCTCAGTCTCTCCGGGTGAAAGAAAAGGTCTGTAGTTGATCGGTATCTTTGAAAAAGCAACATAAAGAATTGCGATCACAACATAAATTCCGGCAAGCACATAGAGATCTTTATCTACTTTAAGAAGACTCTTTTCCCTGATCAGACTAAGAAGTCCCATCACTGCAAAGTACAATGCAACAAGAACTGCGACGAGCATAAACACATCCGTGATCTTGTCCCACATAACATTAAGTCCTATCGCATCACGTATCACTGTGTTGAAACAAGAAAAGCCTACGCTTGTTCCTTCCGCGCCGACGGGCTTTCTGTCAACGAATGTGATAAGCAATGTATATACAACGGTTATAACAAAAAACACAAAAGGTTTTGTCGTCTTTTTATTATTCATATTTAAACTACCACCTTTAAATTATTTTCCATAAACCTCTGCTACAAATTTACGAAGTCTTTCCATAGCTCTTTCTACTTTTTCGGTATCGATGCAGTAAGCCATTCTGAAATATCCGGGTGCTCCGAATCCGTCTGTCGGAACAAAGATAAGATCATAGTCTTTGGCCTTTTTGCAGAACTCGATTGAGTTCTCTTCAAGTGCCTTTGGCATGATGTAGAAAGTTCCGCCGGGCTTAACCACTTCAAATCCAAGCTCTACAAGTGTGTTGTAGATGATGTTCATGTTGGTCTCGTAAACAGAAAGATCTGCTGTCATGCCGCAAACTTTTGCAACTGCCATCTGAATGATCGAGGGTGGACAGTTATGACCTGTTCCTCTTGAGATCTGTCCGCACATGGGAACAATGAACTCCGCACCTTCGCATGCAGGATTAACGGCAACATAACCGATTCTTTCTCCGGGAAGTGAAAGTGATTTGGAGAATGAATAACAGCTAAGTGTGTTGTCGTAGAACTTTGATACGTAAGGAGCATCCGCGCCCTTAAACACGATCTCTCTGTATGGTTCATCGGACATAAGATAAATAACATGTCCGTACTCTTTTGATTTATCAGTAAGGATCTTGGCAAGTTTTGTAAGTGTCTCTGTTGAATATGCAACACCCGAAGGGTTATTGGGTGTATTTACAAGAACAGCCATTACTCCGGGATTTAACATCTCTTCAAACTTCTCGAAGTTGATCTGGAAACTTGTTGTATCTGCAGGAACGATGCTAAGCTTGCAGCCTGCTCCCGTGATGTAAGGTCCGTACTCGGGGAAGAAAGGAGCAAATGCGATCACTTCGTCTCCGGGTTTTGTTATCGAACGAACAGCATGCGCGATAGCTCCTGCAGCTCCCGTTGTAGGGAAGATGTGCTCGGGACCGTAGTTCATTCCGAATCTTTCATTAAGTGATTTTGCTATCTCCGCTTTGTATAAAGGATTACCAAGACTCGGTGTGTATCCGTGAAGAGTCATTGTATCCTCTTCCTGAAGAAGTCTTATCATCTCGTCCGTGAATTCCTTGGGAACTTCAACGCTTGGATTTCCGAGACTGAAATCAAAAACGTTCTCGTATCCGATCTCTTTTCCTCTTGCTGTAGCATACTCTGAAAGCTCTCTTATAACGGACTTTGCTCCGAGCATGCTCTTAAAACTTTCATTGATCATTACTTCTAATCTCCTCCGTACTACTTATTATATTGGGGACAAAAGAAATCCCGCCCTAACAAAAAATTCTTTTTATAAATGAAAACATCTGCCTTCCATAATACCACATCTTCAAAGAAGTAGCTCTTCCATCTTCGCCACGATTTTTTCGGCGTCGTCCAAAAGCTGACGCTCTGCCTTATTCGCATTTTTATCCTTCACATACTTATATACAAACACAGGTGTCTTGGCCGTATGGAATACCATCTTTCCTTTGTACGAATCAAGAAACGCAGGTATGTTCTCTGCCTTTATCTTGGCTGTCGGGCTTACGCTGATCTCTATCTTGCCGCCACCGCCCTTGATCTCATAGATAAAAAGAGAATGCGCTTTTGTTCTGAGAAGTGATATGCGCAAAAGATTTATCGCGGTATCCGGAACTTTTCCGAATCTGTCGATGAGCTCATCCTTCATATCATCGCACTCACCCTGATTTTCAAGACTTGCTATTCGCTTGTAAATTTCAAGTTTCTGCTCTTCGTTTAGTATATATGTGTCGGGAATAAATGCGCTGACATCCAGATCGATCGAAGTATTAAATATTTCTTCCGTATCATCTCCGCCAAGGCTTCTCTTATGTCTTACGGCTTCCTCGAGCATCTTGCAGTACATGTCATAGCCGACCGCCTGCATGTGTCCGCTCTGTTTTTTTCCAAGGAGACTTCCCGCTCCTCTTATCTCTAGGTCACGCATCGCAATCTTAAATCCGCTTCCGAGATCCGTAAACTCTCTGATCGCAGAAAGTCTTTTCTCCGCAACCTCTTTTAGCATCTTATCTCTTTTGTACATAAGGAATGCATAAGCTGTCCTGTTGGACCTTCCGACTCTTCCTCTAAGCTGATAGAGCTGTGACAGTCCCATCTTGTCGGAGTCGTGAATGATCATTGTATTTACGTTCGGAATATCAAGTCCCGTTTCAATGATGGTTGTCGATACGAGTACATCGATCGTTCCGTCTATGAAATCATACATGATCCTTTCAAGCTCGGATTCCTTCATCTGTCCGTGAGCAAAAGCGACATTGGCTTCCGGGACAAGCTTCTGTATCTGCGCCGCTGTATCCGCGATCGTATTTACCCTGTTGTATACATAGTAGACCTGACCGCCTCTTGCAAGCTCTCTTACAATAGCTTCTCTCACAAGCTCATCGTTGTACTCCATGACATAAGTCTGGATAGGAAGTCTGTCATTCGGCGCTTCCTCAAGAACAGACATCTCTCTGATGCCAACAAGTGACATGTGGAGCGTACGCGGAATAGGCGTTGCCGTCAGTGTAAGAACGTCAACGCTTTCTTTCATGGTCTTTATTTTTTCTTTGTGCGTTACTCCAAATCTCTGTTCCTCATCAACGATAAGTAGTCCGAGATCTTTATAGGCAACATCTTTTGAAAGGAGTCTGTGCGTACCGATCACGATATCAACCAGACCTTTCTTAAGATCTTCAACAGTCTTTTTTTGCTCGGACGTAGTCCTGAATCTCGACATAAGATCGACTCTTACGGGGAAGTTACGCATACGCTCGGCAAAAGTATTGTAGTGCTGCTGCGCAAGAATTGTTGTCGGTACCAGTACCGCTACCTGCTTTCCATCCTGCACTGCTTTGAACGCAGCACGGATCGCGATCTCCGTTTTTCCGAATCCGACATCACCGCAGATAAGTCTGTCCATGATAACCGAGGACTCCATATCTTTTTTGGTGTCTTCAATTGCAGTCAACTGATCTTCTGTCTCCTGATAGGGAAAAGAATCTTCAAACTCCTGCTGCCAAACGGTATCTTTACTAAACTCATAGCCTTTGGTCTGTTGCCTCTTTGCATAGAGTTCGACAAGATCCTGCGCAACTTCTTCTACAGCTGCTTTTACCTTACTCTTGGTATGTGTCCACTCAAGTGTTCCGAGTTTATTGAGCTTTGGCTTGTGTCCGTTCTCGGAATCTCCTCCGGAAGCATACTTCTGAATAACGCCGAGGCCGGTCGCTAGAATATAAAGATTTCCTCCGCCGCCGTACTCAACCTTTATGTAATCTCTGACGACGTGGTCAGTCTCAACCTTCTCGATACCTCTGTAGATTCCGAGTCCGTGCTCTTCATGAACAACGTAGTCTCCGATCTTAAGGTCGGCGAAATCTGAGATCTTTTCTCCGGTATATTTTGACTTTTTCTTCTTTCTCTTTTTTACGTGCTCGGTGAAAATATCACTCTCAGCAATAACCGCGAACTTTATGTCAGGATACTCAAAGCCTTTTAATATCCTGCCGTAGTAAGTCATTATTTCGCCGGGCTGCAGAACTCTTCCGGGATCTTCACTGTAAAAAGCGGTAACAAGATTATCTCTTAGATCTTCGACGATTCTTTTGGCTCTTGTCCTTGATCCGGACAGAATAAGAACCCTGTATCCGTTCTTGGAATAGTTCTTAAGATCGGATACAAGGGAATCGAAACTGTTATTGTAAGGCGCAACGCTCCTTGCTCTTATATCCCAGCTCTTTTCCGGATTAAAAGGATTCTGGTTCTTGGGCATCTGAAGAGAAGATATGAGAACTCTTCTTCCGTTTCCCATTCTGGCGATACAATTATCCACAGAATAAAGAATGTCCATCTGCCCCGGAAGCACATATCCTTTTTCTGCTCTGTGAGTCATGCTCTCTTTGAACTCAAGCTCAACCGCACTTGCATGTTCAAAAACTCTTTGGGGTTCATCTATAAAAATGCAGCTTTTTCCCTTAGGAAACATCTCCTGCATAGTGACAGTGTCGTCGTAAAAATATCTGATGTAGCTCTCAAGATTCACCATGGAATGAAGCTCAAAGAGCTGCTCTCTGAGTTCTTCGGTAAGCTTCTTAAGCTGATGTGCTTCCTTGGTCTTAAACTCTTTTCTGAGAGCCTCGTATGCTTTATCCGTTTCTTCCTCAATCCTAAGCATTCCTTTTTCAAGACGCTCGTCATCCAGGATAATCTCGGATGCGGGATAGATATCTATCGATTCAAGCTTTTCAAGTGATCTCTGCGACAGGATGTCAAAGCTTCTTATCGACTGTATCTCATCTCCCCAAAGCTCTATTCTGTATGGGTTGTCTTCCGTTAGATCAAAGACATCAACGATATCTCCTCTTACGGAAAATTCACCGGGTCCCTCGACCTGGTAGTTTCTTACATATCCCATTGATACAAGTTTTCTTGCGATCTCTCTTTCATCTATGGGTCTGTGCTTATCGATGCTTAATATACTTTCTTTGATTACTTCGGGCTTTATCTGTGGTGACATGAGCGCTGCGAAAGTAGTCACGACTGTAACCGGGCGCCCCTCAAGAAGCCTTCTCATGCAGCGGATTCTCTGTCTTACAACTTCGTTACTGTGAACATCCGCCTGATAAAAGATAAGGTCTTTGGCGGGATAGACTGTGACATTCTTGTCGTAAAACTTGTAGTCTTCATAAATCTCTTTTGCCCTAAGATCACTGTAAGTAACGATGATCCTATACTTAAACTCAGCGCCGAGTCCGTCTATAAAATGAAGCTTCTGCGAATCAACACAGCCCGTCACCTCTGCGCAGGCGAAGGGCTTATCGAGATACTCATTTATTTCATCAAATTCTTTAAGTTCCTTTAAAGGACTCGTGATTGCTCTCATTATTTCTTCCCGTTGTATTTGTTCATGGCGCTGTCCACGCCGTTTTCAATTATCTCTTCTATCGCTGCTACAGCTCTTTCTTTTCCTTCCTTTATAAGAACTGCTGCCTCTCCTTCAAAGTGACCGAGAACCCAGTTCACCATGTCGTATTCCTTAGGCTTCTTTCCGACACCGACTCTCACTCTTGAGAACTCGTCGTGTCCAAGAAGCTTGATTATATTCTTAAGACCATTGTGTCCGCCCGCGCTTCCCTTGGGTCTTACTCTGATATTACCCTCATCAAGTTCCACGTCGTCGGATATGACTATGAGTTCAGTCTTTGTATCTACTTTAAAGTAATCGCAAAGAGGCCTGATGGCTTCTCCGCTTAAGTTCATATAAGTAAGGGGCTTTGCTAGGATGACTCTCTGACTTCCTATTCTTCCCTTACCATACGCCGCTTTAAACTTGGTCTCTGTCAGCTCTATATTGTATTTGTCAGACAAAGCGTCAATAACATCAAATCCGATATTGTGCCTTGTTCCGAAATATTTTTTTTCGGGATTACCAAGTCCCGCTATAACTATCATTTTACCTGTTTCCTCTTCTTTATTTCCAAATAGCTTTTTCAGTATTCCTAACACTACTATATATCCTCCGATAATTCAACATAATTGCATTATACCATCTAATCTTTAATCCAATCATGAAGAGCGCCCTCTTTTTCTCTGAATTGTTATTTGAACAAAATTCTCTCTTTTGCAACAATTTGAAAAATATGCGCGTGATTGTCACACATCTATGCTAAAATTATTTTAGTGTATACACAACAACAAAAATTTTATGGAGGGTTTTATGAAAAAAAGTATTATAAGTATTATCGCTTTATCACTAATGCTGTCATTGATAGCATTCAACCAGCCTGCATTCGCGGCAGAACCCAAAACCATTAATCTTAGTGATCTTGAAGAAGGGCAGGTGTTGGAAATATATGAAGATAGCATGTTAAACATTGACACAGATAAAAGACTTTCCCAAATTAATGTTTATTATTGTGACCTTACAATCAAAGGTTCCGAAACACTAACCCTTGATGATAACGAGTACAATGAAAACTCAGGCATCTTCTCATTTGGTTCAGGAAAAATAACTATAAACAGCGGTTCAATTACATCTAACGACTCTTTAATAGGAAATTACATAATAAATGGTGGAACAATCAAAATTAATGAACAAACAGTTGGAATGAATGATAAGTCCTTTTCTTCACCAAGAGGATTTCGTCAATCGGATGATAATGGCTATTTCATAATGAACGATGGTATGGTATGCGCATCTGAAATTCTTTATTCTGGTAAGGACTCTAATGTAACTATAAATGGTGGTCATATTGAATGTACCGATAATATAGTTGCTTCTAACATCAACATTGGTGAAAATGAGTATGTTACTTCGCCTTGGAATGCAGTACCTAGCGAGAGTTTCTCTTCTGCAATTTATCACCATCCCTTATTATCACTAGGCGAAGACCCTTATGGATCTATAAAAGTAATTCCAAAGTCAGAAATAAATTTTGTTGAGGGAATTTCCATTTCTGAATCAGCATGCACGCTAAGTAAAGGAGAGCACAAACAGCTTTCTGTGAGTTTTTCACCCGAAGATGTCACAAATAAAAATGTAACATGGAGTTCCAGCGATAATAATGTAGCAAACGTATCAGATGATGGAGTAGTTACCGGCTTCGGTAGTGGAACCGCTGTAATTACCGCAAAGTCAGAGGATGGAAATTTCGAAGCTACTTGCGAAATAACTGTTTCTGATCCCGATGAAGGCAAAATAAAAGAAGGCTTAAAAATTGAATTCAGCGATTATAGCAACGACACAAAAAAGCCTACTATTAAAGTCAGCTACAATGGCTACATTCTAAAAGAAGGTAATGATTATACAATAAATTACGACAATGATAATGATGCTCCTGGTGTTACTATCGTAATTCCGGATTGATAAACAAAGCTAAAAAAACAGGCCGGTGCTTGAAGATTCTATCTTCAGCATCAGCCTATTTTTTATGCTTATATTTTCAATTTTATAATACAGGCTCTTCCTCGCCCTCTTCGACAGCGGCTTTATCGTAAGCCTCAAGGATCGTATCCTGCAGGACCTTTCTGGTATCCGAATTGATGGGATGAGCTATGTCTCTGTACTCGCCGTCCGTAGACTTCTTGCTCGGCATAGCGATGAACAAGCCTCGCTCGCCTTCTATTACTTTGATGTCATGAACAACGAATTCATTATCAAATGTAACAGATACAACTGCTCTCATTTTGCCCTGCTTGGTAACCTTTCTTACTCTGACGTCTGTAATTTTCATCGTGTAACCCCCTCTTGGTTAATCTGATCTAGAAAAAACTAGATTACATAGCGTTCATTATTTTCTACCACTATCTTGATGCCGTTATCTTCTTTGTAGTACGAGTTCGCTTGGATCGTACCGTGGCTTTCTACAATGCAGTTTTCTATGTGTGTATTGTCGCCGATATAAACATCATTCAAGATGATAGAATTCTTAATGTAACAGTTATTACCTACAAATGCTCCTTTAAATATAACCGAATCTTCTATTGTTCCGTTTATGATACATCCGCTGGAGATAAGACTGTTCTTAACGTTAACTCCGACGTTGTACTTGGCCGGCGGAAGATCTACTATCTTGGTGTAGATTCCGGGATACTCTCTAAAGAAGTACTCTCTTACTTCGGGTTTTAGGAAATCCATATTGGTCCTGAAATAATCTTCAACCGAAGCAATGTTGTTCCAGTACTCTTTTATCTTGTATCCGTAGATACGTTTCATATCCTTGTACCTTACAAGGATATCTCTTACGAAGTCGTATCTTTCTTCTTCCTCAGCTCTTTCTATAAGCTCTATAAGCTGTCTTCTTCGGATTACGTATATACCGCAGGAAATGGTATTGGATCTTGATACTACAGGCTTCTCTTCAAAGTCTTCAATCCTGCTCTCTTCGTTCATCTTGATCGTTCCGAATCTCTCGGTGTCAAAAGATGCCGGCATATCTTTGCACACAACGGTTATATCCGCCTGCTTCTGTATGTGATATTCCAAAAGCTTACCGAAATCCATCTTATATACGCAGTCGCCGGATGTTATCACAACATACGGTTCATGGCAGCTTCTAAGAAAATCAAGGTTCTGAGCTATCGCATCGGCTGTTCCTCTGTACCACAGATTTCCGGATGCCTTAACAGCCGGAGTGAATACATACAATCCGCCCTGCTTTCTTCCGAAGTCCCACCACTTGGAGGAGCTAAGGTGTGAATTAAGGCTTCCTGCGTTGTACTGAGTAAATACCGCAACCGTTTGTATATGTGAATTCGTCATGTTACTTAGCGCAAAGTCGATACTTCTGTAAAAGCCCGCAACAGGCATTGCGCAGACAGCTCTTTTCTTAGAAAGCTCCTGCATCCTGCTACTGCTTCCGCCCGCTAAAATAATGCCAATCGCCCTCATGTCAATCACCTGCCTTATCTAGCGATCGTCCGCTGTCAAGCACACCGTCCGGATAATCCTCCGGTGCCGTCTTTCCGGAGATCATTGTGTTCTTTCCGATGGTTACATTGTCGGGTATTACCGACTTCTCTCCGATAGTGCAGATTCCCTCGCAATAAATACCCGGTTTGGTCTCGTTGGGCTTTTCCTCAAACGCACCTATGTGCACGTTGTTTCCTATCTTAACCTTCTCGGCTATTATGCCCTTTTCAATATTGCAGCCTTCCCCGATCTCCGTTTCATTCATTATTATGGAGTGGCTGACCACAGTGTCTTTTCCTATCTTTACACCGGGACCTATGATGGAGTTGTATACTTTTCCGTATATCTCGCATCCCTCGCCGGCTATGCACCTCTCCATAGCGCTGTCGGGTCCTAAATACTGAGGCGGCTGAATTCCGCTCGAAGTATAGATCTTCCAATATTCTTCGTAAAGGTTGAATTCGGGAACAATATCAATAAGCTCCATGTTGGCCTGCCAGTATGATGTCAGCGTTCCGACATCCTTCCAATAACCGTCAAATTCGTAAGCAAAAAGAGACTGTCCGTTTTCCTTACAATAAGGAATAATATGCTTACCGAAATCAAGTCCCGGAAGGTCTCTGTTATCTATCAGAGCTTTTTTCAGAACTTCCCATGAAAAGATATAGATACCCATGGAAGCAAGATTGCTTCTGGGATGCTCGGGTTTCTCCTCGAAATCGACGATTCTCTTGTTCTCGTCGGTTATCATGATTCCGAACCTGCAAGCTTCCTCGATGGGCACAGGCATAACTGCGATAGTAACGTCAGCGTTACTTGATTTATGAAAATCGAGCATGGTTTCATAATCCATCTTATAAATGTGATCTCCAGAGAGGATCAACACATAATCCGGATCATAATTTTCCATGTATTCAAGATTCTGGTAAATAGCATTGGCGGTACCGGTATACCACTCACTGTTGGCGCTCTTTTCGTAAGGAGGAAGTACGGTTACTCCACCAAAATTACGATCCAGATCCCACGGTATACCTATTCCAATGTGAGAATTAAGTCTGAGCGGACGATATTGTGTAAGGACTCCCACAGTGTCCACTCCGGAATTAATGCAATTACTAAGCGGAAAGTCTATTATCCTATACTTTCCCCCAAAAGATACTGCCGGCTTAGCCATATTGGCTGTCAGCACTCCGAGTCTGCTACCTTGGCCCCCTGCCAGTAGCATGGCGATCATTTCTTTCTTTATCATGTTCCACCTCATGTTGCAATTCAAGCCATATACTATGATGTAATTGATTCACCAAACTAACTGTATGTCTTACATAAGAAAAAAGATACTTTTATATATAAAAGTATAACATTGTTAAGCTAAATATGATACTGTTTTGTTTGTTTTTTCGCTTAATCACTTCTTTATTTAATTTTTGACTTTAATTAAATAAGTGTTAGAATATATTCCGTTATATCTTTATTATTAATCAGGAAAAAAGGAAACGAGGATTATCATGTACACTATAGACTTCAATAAGCCCGTACATATATATTTTATGGGAATCGGCGGAATTTCCATGAGCGGACTAGCACATATTCTCATTGAAAAAGGTTTTAAGGTATCAGGTTCCGATTCAAAAGAATCTGCTATGACCAAGACTCTAAGCGATAACGGAGTCACGGTTTTTTACGGGCAGTGTGCAGAAAATATAGAAAATTCCGAACATATAGATGTCGTTGTTTACACTGCGGCAGTTCACCCGGATAACCCGGAATTTATAGCAGTAAAGGATGCGGGAATCCCTATGCTCACAAGAGCCGAACTCCTCGGACAGATCATGAAGGAGTACAAGCTCCCCGTTGCGATCAGCGGAACTCACGGAAAGACAACAACAACATCCATGCTTTCCAAGATCCTTCTTGAAGCCGGCACAGACCCCACGCTTTCAATCGGCGGAGTATTCAAGGATATCGGCGGAAACATCAGAGTCGGAAACTCAGACTTTTTTGTAACGGAAGCCTGTGAATACACAAACAGCTTCCTTAGCTTTTTCCCCAAGATCAGTGTCATTTCAAATATTGATGCGGACCACCTTGATTTCTTTAAAGACCTTGATGACATCAGACATTCATTTAAAAGATTTGCCGCACTTCTTCCGGATGACGGTACTCTTGTAATTTACGGTGACATCGACAATGTGGGTGAGATCACGGAAGGTTTGTCATGCTCCATAATCACCTACGGTTCCAAAGATTCTTTTGACTACTATCCTACGGATATTACTTACGACGAAAAGGGCAATCCTTCCTACATGGCGCATATGCCCGGAGGAAAGGTACTTGATATAAAGCTCGCGGTTCCGGGTATCCACAACGTGTATAACTCACTTGCGGCAATCGCAGTCAGCAACGTTCTCGGAATTGATGAAGACCATATGATCACCGCGCTTTCTCTCTTTGGCGGAACAAGCCGCAGATTTGAACACAAGGGAGATATTCACGGCGTTACCATTATCGATGATTATGCTCACCATCCTACCGAGATCAAGGCAACACTTACAGCAGCTCAGAATTATCCTCACAATAAGATATGGTGCGTATTCCAGCCTCATACTTATACCAGGACAAAAGCTCTTTTAAATGAGTTTGCGGACGCCCTTTCTCTCGCGGATCATGTAATCCTTGCAGATATCTACGCCGCAAGAGAAACCGACAACCTCGGAATCAGCTCCAGAACTCTTCGTGACAAGATAGTTGAACTCGGCCATGAATGCAATTATTTTCCTACTGTTCAGGGCTTTGGAGAAATCGAAAAATTTCTTTTGCAAAATTGCACTAAAGGAGATTTGTTGATAACCATGGGAGCCGGAGATGTCGTTAAAATCGGGGATGAGCTCCTCGGTAAATAAGACTTATCCACATATCCACTTTTAGTTTGGAATATATGTAAATCTTTTTTGGTGGATAACAGCCAATCGTTTTGTGCTCAGGCAATTACTTCGAGCATATAGGCGGTTTGGCTGTTTTTTATATCCGGGCCAATAAATAATCCACGTTATCCACATTGTCCACAAAGAACTTCGAAATCCCGAAAGTCGCTCTGCCACTGGATTTCTTCGTCACTTTTTCCATATCTTTTAAAAAATCACCATGCTATAATCGAACCTGTGATGAAAAAGTAAAGCAGGTGATTATTTAAGATGATGGGGCGTGTAACTATAAGTCATAATATTGGGGAGGATTCTACGAATGTTTCCAATATATTTATTGATGAATACATGCAAGATGCAAATGATGCGCAGATCAAGATCTACCTTTATTTGCTGAGGATGATGAATGCGAATTTACCTACCAGCGTTTCGGCTCTGGCAGATAAATTTAACCATACAGAAAAGGATGTAATACGAGCACTTAAATACTGGGAAAAGAAAGAGCTTATCAGCTTGGAGCATGATGCCATGGGCAATCTCACCGGCATCCACATGGAAGATATAGCATCTCCCGTGAAACCTTCCGCCAGAAAGAGCGAGACCGTTCTTAAGCCTGTCTCTTCCGTTAAATCGGAAGCACATGGCAACATTCCGGAAAAGCCAAGCTACTCTGCAGCGCAGCTTCGTTCTTTCAAGCAGTCTTCGGAGTCAAGCATTCTCTTTCCTGCAGAACAGTATTTCAACAGACCTCTTACTTCAACAGAGATCATGACACTGTTCTATATAAAGGATGAACTGAAGTTTTCCGATGATCTTTTGGACTATCTGATGCAATACTGCGTCGATAATCATAAAGCTGATTTCCGGTATGTAGAAAAGGTGGCTATAAACTGGGCTCAGCAAGGCATCAAAACGCCAAAACAGGCTCGCGTGGAAAATTACAAACGTGATCCCGAAATCGTCGAGATCATGAAAGCACTCGGTATGGAAAACAGCCCTACTGAAAAGGAAGGAAACTTCATCCGTTCCTGGCGTGGGGAGTTGGGATTTTCAATGGATATTATCATGGAAGCCTGCGACCGCACTGTTCTGGCTACACAGAAGAATCGCCTTAGATACTGCGACGGCATTCTTCGAAGCTGGCATGAAAGTAAGGTAAAAAATAGGGAGGATATTGCCAGATTAGATGCTGACTTTACCGCCGATCTTCGCAAGAAGAAATCGAAGGCTTCCGTGTCATCCATTGACAGCAAACTCCGCTCTGACGAATCATATATTCGCCACGGCGGCGCCCAGAACCGTTTCAATCAGTTCCAGCAGAACACATATGATTTTGCCGAACTCGAAAAGAAACTTCTGGACAATTAAGGCTCTTATTCGGTTGGGGAATCGGTAAGAGTTACACAAAAGCAAGCCCTGTACTTTGGTTTGGCGGCGGCACACAGCCTTCCCCAAAACACGTGCAGGGCATAACTTTGTGCTAAGAGGAGAATCACATGGCATTAACCAACGCTCAATTTGATGAAATAATGCATGAGTATGAAGAAAGACGTGCACTCCACAGGCAAGAGCTTGAAGAGAGACAACGCTACGTATATGAGACCGTTCTGGGCTACAAAGAGCTCGAGGACAAAACAGCAACCGCCAGTGTCAATTTCGGAAGAAGACTTCTCTCCGGAGAGCGACTGGATAAAAGTGCACTTAAACGTGAACTTGAAGAACTTGCTCGCCAAAAGATGACTCTTTTGACGGAAGCAGGTTTTTCGGACGATTATCTTGAAATGGGTTATACCTGCAGTGACTGCAAGGATACCGGCTATATCGGCAACGAAAAATGTCACTGTTTCAAACAAAAGATCATAGAAACTCTCTATGACCGTTCCAATCTTAAAGCTCTGGCTAAGACCGCCAACTTCAAACTCCTCACCGAGAAATATTATCAGGGCGAGGATTTAAAGCGCTTTCAGGGTGCTGTCGCGGTTTCAGAAAAATTTATAAATAATTTTAACTCCGACTACCAAAATCTATTCATTTATGGTACAGTTGGTGTTGGCAAATCATTCCTGTCTACATGTGTTGCCAACGAATTGCTCAAGAAAGGTCATTCGGTGATCTATTTTAGTTCTTCCGGACTGTTTGAGCTTCTGGCCGAGAACTCATTCGACTATCGCAACAAGCAGGAGCTTAAGGGTATATACGAGGATATATACAATTGCGAACTGCTGATAATTGACGATCTCGGAACAGAGCGCACCAACAGCTTTGTGGCATCTGAGCTTTTTTCATGCCTCAATGAGAGAGATTTGAGGAAAAAGTCTACTATCATTACTACTAACCTTTCTCTTGAAGAATTACAGGCAACCTATTCGGATAGAATCTTTTCGCGAGTAACAAGTAACTACACGCTTCTTAAATTAACCGGACAGGACATTCGTAAGATCAAAAAGATTGCCAGAAAAGAAAGTGAGGATTTTCAGTAATGCCAAAAAGAGAAGAGAAACGTAATCTGGAAACTATTCCTGTAGGTTCCCTAGGAATCATTCCACTTAAGGGAGTTAAACCTTTAGCGGAAAAAGTCGATTACTACCTCGTAAAATGGAGAGCAGAAAGAGAGAACGAACACAAAGGAAGCTTAGCCTTTACAGGTTATGAGCGCCCCTCTTACATTCTCGATGCCGAAGTTCCGAGATTCGGAACGGGCGAGGCAAAGGGTGTAATTAAGGCATCCGTTCGCGGTGACGATCTGTATCTGCTTGTAGATGTATGTAACTACTCACAAACCTATTCTCTTTTCGGACAAGAAAATCATATGTCTCCTGATGATCATTATCAGGATCTTAAAAGAATAATCGCTGCTGTCGGTGGAAAAGCAAGAAGAATCACTGTTATCATGCCTTTCCTCTATGAATCAAGACAGCACAAAAGAAGTTCAAGAGAGTCTCTCGACTGTGCAATTGCTCTTCAGGAGCTTGTTAACATGGGTGTTGATAACATTATCACCTTTGATGCACACGATCCGAGAGTTCAAAATGCTATTCCACTTAATGGTTTTGAAACCGTAAGAACAACATATCAGTTTATTAAAGCCCTTCTCAGAAACGTATGGGATCTTAAGATCGATTCGGACAACATGATGGTAATCTCACCCGATGAAGGCGGTATGAGCAGAGCAATCTACCTTGCCAGCGTCCTTGGGCTTGATGTCGGAATGTTCTATAAGAGACGTGACTACACACAGGTAGTTGACGGAAGAAATCCCATCGTATCGCATGAGTTCCTCGGAACAAGCGTTGAAGGCAAATCAGTTATCATTGTTGATGATATGATCTCCTCCGGAGAGAGTATACTCGATGTTGCCAAAGCACTTAAACAGCGTAAAGCTGCAAGAATATATG
Source organism: Butyrivibrio sp. X503 (assembly GCF_003625475.1). GTDB lineage: Bacteria > Bacillota > Clostridia > Lachnospirales > Lachnospiraceae > Butyrivibrio. Next base: position 597,378 of record NZ_RAIQ01000001.1, read on the forward strand.
CATTCTCTACATTCGGTCTTTTCACAGGCGGACTTGCAGCATTTGATAAAGCTTACGAAGAAGGCCTTATCGACAGAGTATTCACAACTAACCTTGTATATCAGACACCTGAGCTTCTCTCTCGTGAATGGTATATCAGCTGCGATATGAGTAAGTACATCGCTTACCTCATCGATACACTTAACCACGATGCTTCAATAAGTGACCTTCTCAATCCTGTTGAGCGTATCAACAACATCATTGAGAGATACAACAGTGGAGAACTCAGAGCTTCTCTTGAGGCAGAAAAGAAGATCTGATCGTAACCGGCTAAACTTCATTTCGGCGGGCAAGCGCCGGGATCATTGATGGGAGGTTCTTATGGCAATAAATGAAAACATTACTAAGAGGAACGATCTCTTATCCACGAAAGTTATAAGCGGACTGGAATCACGTAATATGACAGGTTATTATGCCAAGGACAAAGAGGAAGCTCTTAAGATCGCACTTAGCATAATTCCCGAAAACAGCACAGTAACTATGGGCGGCGCCATGAGTGCAGTTGAGATCGGACTTGTAGATGCTCTTAAAAAAGGCAATTACAACTTTATCGACAGAAACGAGATGGCTGACAAGCGTGCTGCAATGCTCGCCGCATACGACGCCGATGTATTCCTTTCAAGTGCCAACGCCATGACTGAGGACGGAATCCTTGTAAATATTGACGGCAATGCCAATCGTGTATCTGCGATTGCCCAGGGTCCCAAGAAGGTTGTATTTATAGTCGGAATGAACAAGGTATGCGACGATGTCGACGGTGCCATGAAGAGAGCAAGAAACGTTGCTGCTCCGATAAATGCACAACGCTTTGGTCTCTCCACTCCTTGTGCAAAGACCGGTTCTTGCATGAATTGTAAATCGCCAGACACTATCTGCTGTCAGTTCCTTATTACTCGTTTTTCCAAGCATGCGGACAGAATTCATGTAATCCTGGTTAATGATAATCTTGGATTCTGATAAAGAACTAATATTTATAGAAATAATTGCATTATAAAACGCGGAAATGATCTATGATCATTCCCGCGTTTTTTATTATTTATATTCCTTTAAAACTCATAATAAATGAAATCGGTTTATCACCCGGAAGCAGGAACTCTTCATGTGTTCTCGATCCCCAGCTGTCATCTCCCGCTATTCCCATCTGCATCATGCTGCATCTTACGATCGTTTTGCAGACTCTCGGAAGCTCATACGGATGAGCGGCTGCTTCAAGCTCTTCCGGCGTGTAAGGAATCGCACTGAAGTTCATCGTATCGGGAGCTTCAAATACCAATCCTCTTCCGTCCTTATCCGTAACTTTTGCCCATCTTACATCAACTCTGTTTCCTGTTTCCTGAGGACGCAGATACTTCTCTACAGACTCTGTGGCAGTCGTCTCAAAAAGTCCGAGTCTTGCGCCCATGCATCTGTCTGCATAATTCTCTTTGGGACCTCTTCCATAATAATGCACATTCTCATAATCCGCATTTAACCTAAACAGCATACCAAACTCAGGCATTTCGGAAAGTCCTTCTACCGGTTCATATTCCTCTTTTATCCATACTCTTCCATCGCCGGTAACCGTATAAGTCACAAGCACTGAAGCTTCCGGCGTGGTGGGAAGTGTGAACCTATAGCTTACAGATACGGAATTCTCGTCACTATCCACATCTTCAAGCTGTGACATAGCGTACAAGCTTGCTACCTTCCACTGTGCATAGCGCTGAGGCTCTTTGTTTCCACGGTCGTTATCAACCGGCGCTCTCCAGAAGTTTGGCCTCGGAACTCCCTCTATAAACTCTTTCCCCGCATAGTTATAAGAAACAATATTTCCTTTGTCTTTGGAGAAAAGAACCGAGAAATTTTTTCCTTTTACTCCTATGTTGAACTTTCCGTCTATTACTTCTATAGAACTGCATGTAATATACGTAGCAGCTGCATTTCTGTACACTCCCTGCCCAAAAGATACTTCGTGTCCTCTATCGGCCCACAACGTATCGTCGCGCAGTCTGAAAGATACGGTCACTACATATTCATCAAGCGGGAACGGACCGTTCTCATCAAATACTCCCGCGCCTGTTACCATTAGCTTATTTACAACAGACTCCGGAAGATCATACTCTTTTTCGGAAAGAGGAGGAACGTCGGTTGCCATGAGCTTTCTCATAACTTCTTTTCCGTCTCTTTCAAGGATCACAACACAGTCATATTCCCATGTTCCGGTAAAAAGACTCCTATTAATGATCTTAACCTTATAATCCTCAACAAAGACTTTGATATCCCTGTAGTTAAACTTAACTTCCTGCATCTTTGCATAAGGCTCTCTGTTCGCGTCAACTATTCCATTTCCGCTAAAGTTATAATCGGTCGGTCTCTCACCATGGTCGCCGCCGTAAGCCATGTAGTATTCGCCGAATCTGTTCTTTTTCCTTATCGCCTGATCGATATAATCCCAGATAAAGCCGCCCTGATAGCGAGGCTCTCTGTCCGCAAGGTCGGTATATTTAAACATTGCGCCGCATGAGTTACCCATCGCGTGCATGTACTCGCAGCATATAAACGGCTTGTCATCGTGCTCCGAAAGATATTTCTCAATATCTTTTACTGGGGCATACATCCGGCTTTCCATGTCACTCGTGTCATTATATCTTCTATCGTTAAATATACCCTCGTAATGAACAAGTCTGTCAGGATCGAGCTCTCTAAAAAGCTTACTCATCTCATACGGAACTTTTCCGCCATAAGACTCATTCCCGATAGACCAGATAAGCACGCTCGGGTGATTCTTATCAAGCTGATATGTCGAGTTAACCCTGTCAAGAAGCGCCGGAAGGCACTCCTGTCTGTCCCCCGGAAGCGCATTTTCCCTTCGCTCTTCATCATCCCATGTATACGTCCAGGTTCCGTGTGTCTCCATGTTATTCTCTGCGATCATGTACAGTCCGTAGATATCGCATAGCTCGTAAATCCTTGCTGAATTCTGATAGTGACTGGTTCTTATGGCGTTGATGTTGTTTCTCTTCATCGTAATGATATCTAAAAGAGTATCCTCATCGGAAACAACTCTTCCCTTATCGCAGGAAAACTCATGTCTGTTAACGCCTTTAAAGACTATTCTTTTTCCGTTAATGAGCATCAATCCGTCTTTGAGCTCAAACTTTCTAAAACCGACATTTTGCTTTACGACTTCACAGATCTCATCATCTGCGCCGCTCACATACAAAACAAGCTGATAAAGCTGCGGATCTTCCGCGCTCCACAGTTTAGGTTCATGTACGTTTTCACTTATCACAACTGTCTTGTCATTATCGACAGTTCCTTTTAATACTTTATGATTGTTTCTTAGAAGCACGTAATCCGTTGTTCCGATATTTGCATTAAACTTAAGCGTAACTTCAAGCTCTGCCTCTGAAAAATCATCATTTAAAAGAGTCCTCACCTTAATATCTTCAAGATGTGAATCGGGAATAAGCTTTAAGAAAACATTTCTGTAGATGCCTGAAAATCTGTAGAAATCCTGGTCTTCGAACCAGCTTCCGCTTGTGTACTTAAACACCTGAACGGAAAGCTTGTTCTCACCGTCTCTGAGATAAGGCGTAAGATCAAACTCAGAAGGGGTAAAAGAGTCTTCGCTGTAGCCAACGTATTCCCCGTTAAGCCACAGCGCAAAACCGCTCTCTACTCCGTCAAATACGACATGCACTTCTTTGTCTTTCCAAAGAAGCGGCAACGTAAAATATTTAACATAACTTCCCACGGGATTAAACTTAGTCGGGATATCAAACGGCTTAATATCCTCATGTCCGTCCCATGGATATTGATAATTGATATAAGCGGGAATATCGTATCCCTCAAGCTGAATATGGGACGGAACTTTAATATCATCCCATGAATTGCAATCAAAAGAATCTTTTTCAAACCCCGGTATGGCCGCCCAGTATTCTTTGGCGTAGTGGAATTTCCACAGCCCGTTTAAAGACACGACAAGAGAGCTTTCACCCTCTTCAAGCTCATCCAAAGAAGCGTACGCTCTGTGATCGGAATGCGCAGGCAAAACTCCTTCTTTAAATATCTTCGGGTCTTTTACCATACCAAAGTCGAAATCCTTCATTTTATTTTTCCTCCCTAAGATAGGTGATAAAATGATTTCCGTTTTCTTCAAACAGCTTCTTGGAATCGTTCATTCCGTATTTATACCAGTTTCCCGTCTTGGGATCTACAACGACCGTGTTCTGGTCATTAAATCCCATAATAAGCATGGATCCACCGTTGCTCATCATCGCCATAACGGGAGTCTCTTTATTGACATAATAAAGTACCGAATCAAGTGAGCATCCGCTCAGTTCTATTACCTCCACATCGGGAAGAGACTCTTCAAGAATCTGTCTGACACTCTCACCTCCCGAAATAAGCGCTTCAACATTTCTGTTTACACCCTCAAATTGAAGCATCAGATCCAAGCAGACCGCTGTGGAATCCTTGGATGGCATATCTTCATAAGCTTCTGCTCTCCTTGTTATATCCATGATCTGATTGGATGCTTTTCGGTTGCCCTTGTACCAAACGTAATTATTTCTGTCGCCGACAACAACTCCGGATTTTTTCTCTGCGGCAATGACCGCCGAGGAAGCATCGGGATATACCTTAACCCCTCCGGAAATATCATATACATAATAAAGCGGATTCTTTTCTATATCTCTGTCAAAAGATACTTCTACATTCCTGTCTCCCTCATAAAGGGTAAGGTTTGGAGTAAGTACTCTTAATTCCTTGACCTTAATCTCACTCTTGGTCATAATGCGGGACACCTTATCATATACTTCATCAGCAACAGTTCCGACCGTGTTGCTTCCTTTTTCCGCAGGCAAAGTATAAGTTATAGGATCATCATAAGTAGGAACATACATGCCTGTCTCTGCATCTTTGACCACTCTTGAAAGATTTATCATATCGCCGCGAATCTCTACGCTGGTGATATACACTCCGTCTATGTGATAGTCTTCCAGAATATTTCCGTCACTGTCCTGAATCTTCATGCTGTACATCGCATAAATCGGATTACCCATCTGATCGTTTTGGATATCTGCGGGATTGACCGTTCCGTATACAAGATCTTCGCCCCTAAATCCAAGAACAATGATATTTTCTCCGGGATTGGCCTCAACCGGAGTGATCGCCCTTGTATTAAGATTCATTATATTGAGCGAATTAAGATCTTCACCCTGCCAAGCTATGACATTCTTGGACTTGGATACCTTATAAGTTCCGGAACCGATATCCTCAACAACCGCTTTTGCTGTTCTGTCAAGAAGATCCACCTCATAAATATTCTGATCAAGCATCACATAAAAAATATCGTTGCTGCTAACGTATGCAAGCTTGTCGACATAGTTTATGATTACCTCCGCAGACTTATTGCTTTCGATAAATACCTGCTCTTCTACGGCATTGATCGCAGCATCGTAATCATACACGGCAATTCCCGTGCATCCTTCGTGTATGCCTCTGTTCATATATCCCGAAACGGCAAATTTAACATTCCCCGCCTCATCAATCTTAAGTATCTTGATGCTGTTTCTGTTCCATCTTGTTCTTACATCATCGTTGTCCTCATCATAGAAGCCAAAAAGATAAGCAAGCTTATTCTCTGTATTGTTAAAAGCATAAAGTCTGTTGCAATTAACAAAAGCAAATGCACTTCCGCTGCTGCTTTCTTTAAACTCTATGTCGGGATCCGATATTCCAAGATATATTGAGTTCGGACCAATGGAATATGTCTCGGAATCAAATATATAATCCATGCTCCTCTCATAATCAAGAAGATACATTCTGTCAGATGTGTGTCTGACTCTGAAGTCCTCAACAACATTGTAACTGCTTACAGTCGAACCATCCTTAACGCTTACTTTATATTTAAGCTCGTAGCTGCCTGTCTGCTCATGAAGATCCGTAATATAGATTTCAGGTTCCGTGTGGTCTACTATCATTTCTTTTAACTTACCCCACGTAATCTGTTCCAACGTGCTGTGAATATTAACCTTGCTGAGCGTGGCGTGATCGGTCTCGGTACTTGTTTCAAGATACTTAGAGTACTCTTTTGCCTTGTTTACATCAAAAGTAGCACTGGAAAATCGAAGAATAAAATCCAGCTCCTCTGTCACATTGTAGCGTGACTCTTCTTCCGTCCACACAAATCTCGTGTAATACTTGGCTTTTCCGATATCCGTATTCATAAAAACAACCAGCATGTATTCTTTTCCGGAATCTATCAGGTCCTTTAGCTGAATATTGGCATAAACAGTGTCCTTATCCTCTTTGTAATCGGTAAGCATTGTGCTCTCGACAAGTCCCTTGCCGTCAACGCTTCTTACTTCATATCCGATTTCTGTCACATCTTTTCCGAAGGTTTTTATATTAAAAGCCAAAGATCTGTCCACTCCGAGGGGCACAACTGTACCTCTGATGTTTCCGACATCAACATCAGACAGATAGCCGTGCATGGTATTAGTCTCTTTTCCACTCTCCAATACAGTAACTATAGGAAGTGTCGCCTCAGACATTTTGGCGGTCATGTCTGCATGATCACTTTTGGACAGATGACTGACAATAATTATCGTCAAAAGAAAGATCACCACAAAATATACAATTTTACTTATCGTTTTTTTGATTGAATTATCTCGCATAATTGACTTTCATTTTCTTTAATAGTAAGATTTTCATAATATAGATTCGGAAAGGAATACTATGAAAAATCCCATTCTTTATCGTAAGCGCTTCATTCCAAATGAGATCATCAAGCTAAAAGACGACGTGATACTCGAATGCAACGATTCTATATTAGTCACCAAGTGGAAAACCTTGGGAAAGGTGCATGACTTTTCTCACGGCTATTCCTGCCTGTATCTGAACGAAGGCTACAAAGTTAGTAAGTTTCTCAAACCTGACGGTTCTCTATGCTGCTGGTATTGCGACATAGTCACCTATGATTATAACAAATCTGACAACATTCTTACCACCATTGATCTCCTTGCAGATGTAATTGTATATCCCGACGGCAGAATTAACGTTGTCGATCTGGATGAACTTGCCGAAGCATTTGAAAAAAAGCTTATAGACGAATCTCTTCTTAAAAAGAGTCTGCTCTCACTGAACAGACTCCTTGATGAAATCTACAAAAACGGTATGTCTAATCTTATAAAACCCATTGAATCCCGAATTCAAAACTAAATTTCAGTAGAAAACATGTCCTCCGATATTGGTTCCCGAAAGGCCCGGTATCGGAGTTCTGAAATATACACAGTTTCCGACGTTGGAGTATCCTTTCATTGCTTCATCGGCCGCCTGATAACAAGCTGCTGTTGCCTTCCCGTTTGCAAGTGCAAGCGCAAGTCTTCCGCTAGCAACCGGTGAAAATTGCCTGTTTTGATATATCACTCCGACTACAGTATCCGGATAAACCGAACTCAGCACTCTGTTGATGACAACGGCTCCCACTGCTACTTTTCCTTCGTAGGGTTCGGATCCCGCTTCGCAATATATGAGATTTGCTAAAAGATATCTGTCTCCTTCGGCAAATGTCACTTCCGAAATATCTCTCCAGGTTGAAGCTGCTGCAAGCTTGGACAATCTCATTTCTTCCGCCAGCTTGGCTTCAAGCTTCTTGATATCCTGTTCCTGTGCCTTGATCTGCTCTTCAAGCGCCTGGGCCTTGGATTCGGCATCTGAAATATCATTGGCGTATTGCTTGATGGAACCGGATGTCTGGCTTACCAGTCCGGAGACTCTGCTTTGCTCAGCTTTTTGCCTGGTCTGATATTCTTCAAGCTGCTGATGCTCTACTTCCAGCGTTGCTTCTTTTTTCTCAATAAGCTCTCTTGTCTCTATATATTCCGTAAACTTCTTTCTGTCATAATCAGAGAGCTGTTCAATATAATTATTCTGGTTGAGAAAAGCAGCAAAATCAGTTGCTCCGAGGATCATATCAATAAGGATAAAGTTCTGTTTTTCATATATAAACTGAACTCTCTTTTTCATCGAAGCATACTGATCTTCTTCTGTCTTTCGCGCAGCATCAAGCTCGGCAAGCGTGTTTTCAATCTCGGTCTCTTTATCTTCAATCTGTTCTTCGATGGCTTCAAGATTGTTACTTACTTCCGTCAGCTGATTGTTCAGAGTGTCAAGCTGCCCCTGCAATGAAGATTTTTCCTCATTCATCTCAGCAATGTTATCTTTTGTGCTGTCGAGTTCATTCTGAGACTGAGCCTTTTTCTCTTTTGCTTCTTCCAATTGTTTCTTGGTAGAATCCGTTGCATAAGAATCCGTCTCAAAAGAAAGCGTCATAAAAATCGTTATCAGCAAAAGAGGAAGCACTCTGTATACTATGCCATAGCGATATTCTGTTTTTAATTTTTTTACCCCTCTTTTTTTCATAACCCCAAACTGTAATTAAATAGTTATTTTGATGTTTCTTCCGCTTGGCTGATATTGATAGTAGCGGACCCCCGCAGCATCAAACATTCTCTTTGCAGCTTTGGTCGATGCAGATGTACTGTACTTGTCACTGTCATATACTACAGTTCTTATGCCGGCCTGAATTATAGCCTTGGCGCACTCGTTGCACGGAAATAATGACACGTACAACTTGGAGCCTATAAGGCTTCCTCCTCTGTAATTCAGAATGGCATTGAGTTCGCTGTGCGTCACAAAAGGATATTTGGTGCACAGTTCATCTTCACCGTCTCTTTCCCATGGAAAATCTTCGTCGGAGCACCCCTTAGGGAGTCCGTTGTATCCCATGGAAAGAATATTGTTATCTTCACTGACTATACAACTACCGACTTGGGTATTGGGGTCCTTGGATCTCATTGCGGCAAGCTTGGCTACACCCATGAAATACTCATCCCAGGTTATATAATCTTCTCTTTTCATCTATTCTCCTTATTTTGTTCCGAAAATCCTGTCTCCGGCGTCTCCGAGTCCGGGAACAATGTATCCGTGCTCGTTGAGCTTCTCATCAAGCGCTCCTACATAGATATCAACATCAGGATGTGCTTCCTGCATAGTCTTAAGTCCCTCGGGAGCAGCGATGATGCACATGAAATGAATGTGCTTGCAGCCTCTGTCTTTGAGCATCTGTATTGCAGCCACGGAAGATCCTCCGGTAGCAAGCATGGGATCAACAACAAAAATCTCTCTTTCTGTTATGTCAGCAGGCATCTTGCAATAATACTCAACGGGCTTAAGTGTCTCGGGGTCTCTGTAAAGACCTATATGTCCTACCTTGGCAGCGGGAATAAGAGCGAGCATTCCGTCTACCATGCCAAGACCTGCTCTTAAGATGGGAACTACACAGAGCTTTCTTCCCTTAAGCTCTTTTACCGTGGTCTTACAGATAGGGGTCTCTATCTGGACATCCTGAAGCTGAAGATCTCTGGTGGCTTCATAGCATATAAGCATCGCAATCTCTCCGATTGTCTGCCTGAAGTCCTTGGTTCCCGTGTCGATTCTTCTGATATAACCAATCTTGTGCTGAATAAGCGGATGATCCATTATTACAACTTTTCCCATAGTATCCTCCTTAGAGATTCATTCTTGTAATTGTATTGTTCGAAATTACTGCTCTCCTGCAGCAACCTTGGAAATCCTGCGGCTATGCTTCTCAAGCCCCGAAAAAGGAGTATCAAGAAATGTATCCACGATCTCCATAGCAAGCAGTTCTCCCGTAAATCCTCCCCCCATCGCAAGCATGTTGGCGTCGTTATGTTCTCTTGTTAGTCTTGCGCTTGTTACTTCCGAGCAAAGTGCACATCTGATTCCTTTGACCTTATTGGCAACGATACTGATTCCTATACCGGTAGTACAGATAACAATGCCCTTCTCGCATTCTCCGCTTGCGACAGCTTCAGCTGCCGGTCTTCCAAAATCCGGATAATCACAAGAGCTTTTGTCATATGTACCGAAGTCCTTTACCTCAAGTCCCCTTTCTTCCAGATGCTTTTTTACGGCCTCCTTCAAGTCAAATCCGCCGTGGTCACTAGCTAACGCAATCATTTGTACACCTCTTTTCATATAATTATAGTACTTATATTTTTACAGGACTATAACATTATGTCCTGCCGCCTTCAAAAGCCTGTTCATGATCGCCTGACCGATACCGCTGTCATCAAACGACTCCGAAAACATGATATCGACCTTGTCATCGTCAAATTCTCTGAGCGCTTTGAAGAGCTCGTGCGCTATGGTATTCTCATCTTCCCTGCTACCAAGGCTCTTTACAATATCTGCCACGTATTTATCCTTGGTCGCGTCGGTTCCGATGACTCCGACTCTCTTACCATCTCGCTTCGCAGCTGCGGTCTTGTCATTAATGTATTCTATAACGTCTTCCATAGGTCCCTGAACGATAGTAAGCTCGCCCTTGGGCGCATAATGCTTGTACTTCATGCCGGGAGCCTTGGGTTTTAATGTCGATGTACTGTCAATTATCGTCTTATCTATGCTGACCTTGCCCAAAACATCTTTGATCATATCCGCGGTGATATATCCGGGACGAAGGATCATCGGAACATCGGAAGTGAGATCTACTATTGTCGATTCCAGTCCTATTCCAACCTGTCCGCCGTCTATTATCATATCTATCTTGCCCGAAAGATCTTCCACGCAATATCTTGCAAGCGTTGGGCTGGGTCTTCCCGATGTGTTGGCACTGGGTGCTGCAATATAACCGCCCGACGCCTCTATGAGCGATAAAGCGATCTTGTTACAGGGCATTCTTATAGCCACCGTATCAAGTCCTCCCGTTGTCTCATAGGGAACAACATCGGTCTTATTCATTATCATGGTCAGCGGTCCCGGCCAAAAAGCATCAGCCAGTTTGCGTGCCGCTTCCGGAACTTCTTTTACTATTTGGTTTAATGCATCCATCTCGGACACATGGACAATAAGAGGATTGTCCGAAGGGCGGCCCTTTGCCGCATATATCTTCTTTGAGGATTGCTTGTTGAGCGCATCTCCGCCAAGTCCGTACACGGTCTCAGTGGGAAAAGCAACAAGTCCTCCGTTCTTAATGATGTTACCGGCTTTTATTATAGAAGCTTTGGCAGCATCATCTATATTCTTTTCATCAATTACTACCAGCTCTGTATCCAATTCTTATCCCTCGACATAAGCGGAAATCACATCCCAGACATCAGCTGTTTCCATACCAAGTGCCCACTCCGCGATACCCGCGATATTATTGGACTTCATGACATTCAGCTTCTGCTCAAGTGAAGCAGCATCCTCCATCCAGATCTGATTCAATGTTCCGTCTGAGGATGTAAATTCTCCGTAGTTCTGTGATGTTTCCGGATCCCATTCCATGGTAACCGAGTGGTTGCCCAAATATTCTTTGGCATTCTTCATAGGATATGCCTTACTTGTAAGCTTTCCGTCTTTGGTTGACCAAACTCTTGTATAGAAGGGCACTGCATTTATAACCTTAGAAGAATCCACCTTCTTTAATGCATTACTTATTCCGTTCTCAACATATCCGAGAGATGCTACGGATCCCGCCTCGGAACCGTTGTAATGCTCATCATAACCCATGATGATAACGTAATCCGCCACGATTCCCTGCTCTTTAAGATCATAGTGATCGTTAAAATGCATAGGCACATAATTGTCTATTGAAAAAACAAGTCCATTAGCTCTGCATGCTATGGATAGCTCGCGAACAAACTCGATGTATGATTGTCCGTCTTCAGCGGGTATACTCTCGAAATCCAGATTGATTCCGTCAGCTCCGCATGCAAGTGTCTTACTTACAACAGAATCGATCATTGTCTTTCTCGAAGATGCTTTGGCAAGATACTCAGCCGAAGAAATATTGTTTTTGTATGTTATATTCTCAAAAAGAGCCCAGACTTCAAGCCCTTTGCTATGAGCAGCGTCAACATAGCTTGATGAAGCAAAGCTATCTACCGAACCCGAATTGTCGGATACCATAAACCACTTGGGTGATATTACGTTAAGACTCTTGGTCTGAGAGAGAACTTCACTTAAAGAATCGTTACCACCCGGACCGCTCATATTTTGGAATCCCATATTTATCTTGTAATCCTTCTTAAGAGAAGTATACTCAGGCTCTGCATAATCCGTAACAGGAATAGGTGCGGATGTGGTCTTGTCCTTTAACATCTTGTTCTCGACAAAACCAATGAAAGAATTCTTGCTCTTAACCTTAGACCACTTATCCATCTGATCAAGAACTATAACTTTATCGCCCGCAGCGAGCTCCTCTATGACAGCGCTCTTAACTCCGCCTCTTACTCTAAGCTGCGTATCCTTGGAAATTGTAGCAATTTCCTGCTCTTCCCAAGTTGTATCGATCTGAAGGTGATTGGGCTCAGTAAACGCTTCATATGAAAAATTGGTATATTTTTTCACATAATCAAGAGCGACCAAAAGAGTTCCGTCATCTTCAAGTCTTGCTATCTGGTAATTCTCCTCTTTAGCCCCTTCTTTGGTGCTCTCATAACTGCCTGTACCTATCTTGGCTGTAATAATGGCATCGGGAGTGGTATATATAAGTGCTTCATCAGCCTTACCGTAATAAAATCTTCCGTTAAGATACTTACGAACAGCTTCGAAATCCATATAGTAAATGCCGTCCAAAAGCCTTGCTCTTTCTTCAAGATACTGATTACCGAGCAAAACAGCCACATCAGTATCGCCTTTAATATCAAAATACTCATTTAGATCTTTTTGTTCGCTGCTATAAGAAAAATGATCCTTATAAAGCTGTGACGCGTATACTCCGCCTATAATAAAAATAAGGGCGATTATAATAATCGCCGGAATCACCTTTTTCTTCATGTTCTAGCTCCTTTACAATCGCCCTTTATTATAACAGACTATTATGTTTACGTCATTATGAAAGTCAATATCTCACGGAAAACAACCTGATAATTGTATGTCATGGCGGGGTCCATTTATAAACTTTTAATAATTGATTGTTTTTATGAAATATTGTCCGTGTCTTAGGGTTATTTTAAGACCAAAAGGCTGTTAATCGTGATAATTCCATGCTTATAATTTTATGCCTGAAATAACCCGTTTGACATATTTTAATCTCCGTAAGACGCCGACCGCAAATCCTGTTTTTGGCGCAAGAACACGCGCCTAATTATGCTATAATAATAGTGTAAACATAATATCTTTATATCTATATGTTTATTGTCGATGTATGCTTATTTTGTTTAGGGATTTATTTTTAGAAACTAATATAGACATTTCGCAGAGCGCGAAACGATAGAAAATCTAAAATAATTCCTATATCGCCTCCTTCCCGGATTTATATCCTCGAAAGGCGTCTCACAAAAATAATCATATCAGACAAATCTTAAGAAATACCATCGAAATTTCTTAAGATTTTATGTAGATGCTGATTTATTTTAAAAAATATGTCGATACATCTATTGACATAGAATTATCTTTAAATTAGTATCTATGTATTCCAAAGTCAGGAGGTGAGCATCATGAAAATAGAAAAAGTTAACGACCACCAGATCAGATGCACCCTTACCAGAGATGACCTTGCGAAGCGCGATCTTAAGATTACAGAGCTTGCATACGGAACAGATAAAGCCAAAGAGCTTTTCCATGACATGATGCAGCAGGCTAATTTAGAATACGGATTCGATGCAGAGGATACTCCTCTTATGATAGAGGCTATTCCAATCAATTCAGAATGTATTGTTCTTATCATCACCAAGGTTGATGACCCTGAGGAGCTAGATACAAGATATTCCAATTTTGCTCCTTCTGTTCATGAAGAAGATGATGAAGACGAGGACGATTACGACGAATATGACGATGCTTCTTATGAAGATGATGAAGACGAAGACGTCGCCGGTCTGTTTAAGAGGCTTCAGCACAGCAATATGTCCGATTTTATTGAATCTACTTCAAACAGCGCATCAACGGATGCCAAGAAGCTAAAAGAGAAAACTTCCGGCGCCAAAAGAAAAAATCAGCCGACCAGACGCGGCTCAAGAATCTTTTCCTTTGATTCTATGCATGAAGTTACAAGATTCGCTGCTATAGTAAGCAGGAAATTCAACGGTGAGAATACATTATATAAGAACGAAGTCAAGGGTAAGTATTATCTGATACTTCATCAGGGCGAGATCGAAGATAATGTTTTTGCAAACATCTGCTCTGTTCTTACCGAATACGGCAAGACCGAGATCGGAAGCACTGCAGAGGAGCAATATCTTGCAGAGCACTACGAGGTAGTCATCAAAGACAACGCTGTTCAGACGCTTTCGAAGATCTGATCAAACAGGTTGATCACTTTATCAATTTGGAATTACAACATTAAAAGGCAGGTCCTTTCGGACCTGCCCTTTTTATGCCTTTTAGGCTTTTATGACTTATTATTTGTCTCCGTAAAGAGTAACAAGCTTTTCAAGATAAGCTCTGTGCTCCTTAGCATGCTCAGCAGCCATAGCGTTGAGCTTAGCAGCTCTCTCGGGATTCTTGAGCTTAAGTGAAAGGTATCTTACCTCTCCATCAAGGAAGCTCTGGAAGTCCTCTGTAGCAGGCTTGGAATCAAGTGTGAACTTCTGCTCAGCCTGAGGATTGAATCTGAACATATCCCAATATCCTGTAGCTACAGCCTTCTTCTCTTCATCCATAACCTTGTTCATGCCGGCCTTAAGACCCTGGTTGATACAAGGAGCATATGCGATGATAAGTGAAGGTCCGGGATAAGCCTCAGCCTCTGCGATTGCCTTAAGAGTCTGGTTCATATCGGCACCCATAGCGATCTGTGCTACATATACATAACCGTAGCTCATTGCGATGGAAGCAAGATCCTTCTGCTTGATCTCTTTTCCGCCTGCAGCGAACTGTGCAACAGCACCTGTAGGTGTAGCCTTAGATGACTGTCCGCCTGTATTTGAGTAAACCTCAGTGTTAACAACAAGAACGTTTACATCCTTACCGGAAGCAAGTACGTGGTCGAGACCACCGAATCCGATATCGAATGCCCATCCGTCACCACCGAAGATCCACTGTGACTTCTTAGCAGCAAAGTCTTTATTCTTAATGATGTACTTAGCAGCATCTGAGCTGTCGCCCTTAAGTGCTTCGATAAGTGCATCTGTAGCAGCTGTATTCTCTGCACCGTTGCTGAATGTATCAAGCCACTTCTGAGCAGCATCCTTTGCAGCACCGCCTGCGGCTACAACAGCCTCAACCTGCTCCTTGATAGCATCACGGAGTGCGTTCTGAGCAAGTACCATACCCATACCGAACTCTGCGTTATCCTCGAACAGTGAGTTATCCCATGCAGGACCATGTCCCTTGGCATTTACTGTATAAGGAGTTGAAGGTGAAGAGTTACCCCAGATAGAGGTACATCCTGTTGCGTTAGCAACATACATTCTGTCACCGAACAACTGAGTAACAAGTTTAACATAAGGTGTCTCACCACAACCTGCGCAAGCTCCCGAGAACTCAAGGAGAGGCTGCTTGAACTGAGAACCTCTGATAGTTGTTTCTTTAAGCTTCTCGATTACTTCTGTCTTCTCAGGAAGAGTTACAGCATAATCGAAGTACTTCTGCTCATCCTTGTTATCTGCGATAGCACCCATTGTAAGTGTCTCGCCCTGCTTGTTTCCTACGCAGACATTAGCGCAAGATCCGCAACCTGTACAGTCAAGGGCAGAGATAACAACTGAGAACTTGTATCCGGGTACACCGTTAACATCTTTAGTCTGAAGTCCTTCAGGTGCCTTAGCAACTTCGTCATCTGTAAGAGCAACTGTACGGATAGCAGCGTGAGGACAAACAAGTGAACAGAATCCACACTCTACGCACTTAGTTGCATCCCACTTAGGAACATTAACTGCGATACCTCTCTTCTCGTATGCAGCAGATCCTGAAGGTGTAGCACCGTCAACATAAGGAAGACAATCTGAAACCTTAAGGTTGTTACCTTCCTGAGCGTTAACCTTGGTCTGAATATTATTAACGAAATCAATAACGTCTTTTCTTGATCCTTCTGCTTTCTTGAAGTCAAGGCCTTCGTCCTTGGCATCCTTCCAAGACTCGGGAATCTCAACCTTGATAAGGTTCTTCGGATCTGCACCTGCATCGATAGCAGCCCAGTTCTTCTTAACAACGTCTTCACCCTTACGGCCGTATGTCTTCTGAGCAGCGTCCTTCATGAACTTGATAGCATCCTCTTCAGGAATGATCTTTGTGATATTGAAGAATGCTGACTGAAGGATTGTATTAATTCTTGTAGGTCCCATTCCAACTTCAACACCGATCTTAGAACCGTTCATGATGTAGAAGTTGATCTTGTGATCATACATGAATTTCTTAACCTGTCCGGGAATCTCAGCCTCAAGCTGATCTACTGTCCAAGGGCAGTTAAGAAGGAATGATCCTCCGTCCACAATTTCCTGAACCATGTTGAACTTGCGGATGTATGAAGGATTATGGCATGCTACGAAGTCTGCCTTCTTGATAAGGTATGTAGACTTAATAGGAGTCTTACCGAATCTAAGGTGAGACATTGTAACACCGCCTGACTTCTTGGAGTCATAATCAAAGTATGCCTGTGCATACATGTCAGTGTTGTCACCGATAATCTTGATAGAGTTCTTGTTAGCACCAACGGTACCGTCAGCACCAAGTCCCCAGAACTTACAGTTTGTTGTTCCCTCGGGAGTAGTAACGAGTGGAGCGCCAACCTTAAGTGAAAGATTGGTTACATCATCCTCGATACCGATAGTGAACTCTTCTTTATCTGTATTCTCAAATACTGCAACGATCTGTGCAGGAGTTGTATCTTTTGAACCAAGTCCGTAACGTCCGCAGAATACAGGAACGCTCTCAAACTTTGTTCCCTTAAGAGCAGCGATAACATCAAGAGCAAGAGGCTCACGATATGATCCGGGCTCCTTAGTTCTGTCGAGAACCTGGATTCTCTTAACAGAATCGGGAATAGCTGCTACAAGAGCTTTTGCTGAGAAAGGTCTGTAAAGTCTAACCTTTACAACGCCGACCTTCTTGCCCTGCTTCTCAAGGTAGTCGATTGTCTCTTCAATTGTATCGTTTACAGAACCCATAGCTACGATAACAACCTCAGCATTGGGATCTCCGTAGTAGTTGAAGAGCTTGTAGTCAGTACCGATCTTGGCATTGACCTTATCCATATACTTCTGAACGATGTCAGGAAGTTCATTATATCCTGTGTTACAAGCTTCTCTTGTCTGGAAGAAAATATCAGGATTCTGAGCAGAACCCATCTGGCAAGGATGATTGGGATTCAAAGCATTAGCCTTGAACGCATCGATTGCCTCATGATTTACCATCTCGTCAAGATCCTTGTAATCCCACACTTCGATCTTCTGAATCTCATGTGATGTACGGAATCCGTCAAAGAAGTTAATGAAAGGAATACGTCCTTCAATAGCTGAGCAATAAGCAACAGGTGTAAGATCCATAACTTCCTGTACACTTGAATCGCAAAGCATTGCAGCACCTGTCTGACGACAAGCGTATACGTCAGAGTGGTCTCCAAAAATGTTGAGCGCGTGTGATGCCACACAACGAGCTGATACGTTAAATACTCCGGGGAGTCTCTCACCGGCAACCTTGTAGATGTCGGGAATCATCAGAAGAAGTCCCTGAGAAGCTGTGTAAGTAGATGTAAGCGCACCTACTACGAGTGAGCCGTGAACCGCTCCGGCTGCACCTGCCTCAGACTGCATCTCTGTAATCTGAACAGTTCTGCCAAAGATGTTCTTCTTGCCTGCTGTTGCCCACTCATCTACATGCTCAGGCATAACTGATGAGGGTGTGATTGGGTACATGGCTGCAACTTCGGTGAAAGCATATGAAGCATATGCTGCTGCCTCGTTACCGTCCATGGTTTTCATGTTTCTTGCCATTTGGTTTCCTCCTACCTTCTATTTTGGAATTAATTTGGCTGCTATATTAAATTGTAAAAAGAATAACTTTGAAATAGCGCAAAAAACACTCTGCACATCCAACCCTCCCTATAAATAACGGATGTGCGGAGATTTCTTACTCGTATTCTGCCAAGTTCAATAGTATCATCATAATGCCCTGTATGTCAATGGTGGCAAGGGTTTAAGGGCTTTTATGGTAACTTATCCCAATCCCAGTCTACATCTTTATTATCTGACAATTTATAAATTTTTAAGGTTTTCATCTGATAAAAGTTTTCGTTTATGCTATTGCTAAAAAAAGTGTATTATTATATCATTACTATGTATCAAAGGTTGGTAACGGCAAAGCCAATCTGTTTTTGTTACAAATTTTATTCTGTATTACATTATGGAAGGAGATTAATTATGGCATACGTTATAAGTGATGGTTGCATCAGCTGCGGATCATGTGCAGCACAGTGCCCTGTTTCAGCTATTTCTCAGGGAGACTCTCAGTTCGTTATCGACGCTAACACATGCATCGATTGCGGATCATGCGCAGCACAGTGCCCTGTAGCTGCAATTTCTCAGGGCTAAAACCAAGCAAGAAAATAAACAAAGAGCATTTTCCAAGTTTACTTAGGAAAATGCTCTTTTTTATTTTCTTATTTGGCGCAGCCGATAGAACGAGGAAATGCGTCAGCATTTCCGAGTGCTCGCTTGGCTTAGCCCTGAGAAATTGCTTGGCTCATCCTGCTGCCATCTCTTTAATGGCCCTTCTCCAGATTCGCAAACTTCGTAAATTCCGGAAGCCACAAAAGATCTACCGTTCCGATCGGGCCGTTTCTCTGCTTGGCTATGATTATATCCGCAATACCCTTCTTCTCGGTATCTTTATTGTAATAATCATCTCTGTAGATGAACATAACCATATCGGCATCCTGCTCGATAGCTCCGGATTCACGAAGGTCTGAAAGCATCGGTCTGTGATCCGGTCTTTGCTCAACCGCACGGGAAAGCTGCGAAAGTGCCACAACAGGTACGTTGAGCTCTCTGGCAAGAGCCTTGAGCGATCTTGAAATATCCGAGATCTCCTGCTGTCTCGACTCAGAACTTCTTCCCGATCCGCCTGTCATAAGCTGAAGGTAGTCGATCATAATGATCTGAAGATCATGCTCCATCTTATATTTCCTGCACTTTGAGCGGAGCTCCTGTATTGAAATACCCGGAGTATCATCGATGATAAGTTTGGAACTGCCCACAACATCTGCGCTCTCAATAAGCTTCTCCCAGTCCATATCTGACATATTACCAGTTCTGATATGCTGTGAATCAACGTGAGATTCCATCGCAAGAAGTCGGTTTACGAGCTGTTCCTTCGACATTTCCAACGAGAAAATAGCAACGCATTTGTCATCATGAAAGGCCATATGCTCAGCAATATTAAGAACAAACGCCGTCTTACCCATTGAAGGACGCGCTGCAATGAGAATAAGATCGGAAGGCTGAAAGCCTGCCGTGCTGTAATCAAGGTCCAAAAATCCGGTTGAGAGACCCGTTACATTGCCTTTCATCTTGCTGGCTTTCTCTATTCTGTTAAGAGCATTCATGACGATCTGATCGATCGATACGAACTCTCCAATATTTCTCTTCTGAGTGATCTTAAATACGTTTTTCTCAACGTCATTGAGGATTCCTTCCATATCCTCACCGCCCGAATAGCAGGTGTTGATTGTATCCTCACTTACATGAATAAGCTTTCTGAGCGTTGATTTATCCGCTACAATCTGTGCGTAATACTTTATATTGGCTGATGTGGGAACCGCAGAAACAAGTTCTCCTATGTACTCAGCACTGCTGACCTGCGGAGGAACATTCTTTTCCCTAAGGCGATTCTGCAAAGTTACAAAATCAACGGCGCTGCCCTCTTTATTGAGCTCCACCATTGTCTCAAATATTGTACCCAGCTGCCTGTTATAAAAATCCTCCGGGTTTATTATCTCAGATGCAATTTCTATCGCTTCTTTATCCATCAGCATAGCGCCGACAACGGATTGTTCAGCCTCCAAACTGTTGGGAGAAACTCTCTTTAAAGGGGTCTCATCTGCCATGTTTACTGTTCCTTTACACTAACCTTCAACGTAGTTGTAACCTGTGGATGTAACTTTACCGGAATCTCATAAGTACCGAATGATTTAATAGGTTCCGGCATTTGAAGCTTCTTTTTATCGATATCAAATCCAAACTGTGCTTTTGCAGCAGTAACGATTTCCTTGGATGATACGGAACCGAATACTCTTCCGCCCTCTCCGGCTTTCATAGTCAGTTGAATTGTCTCTTTGCTGATCTTCTCGCCGTATTCCTTTGCTGCGTCAAGCTGCTGCTTAGCAACTATGGAATCTCTTTTCTGCTGGTTCTTAAGTTCATTTAAATTCTTCTGTGTAGCCTCAACTCCAAGCTTCTTGGGGATCACAAAGTTCTTGGCGTAACCGTCGCTCACCTTTACAATCTCACCCTTTTTACCGAGGCTTTTTACATCTTCAAGTAATATTACCTGCATTTAACTATAGCTCTCCTTCTTCAATCATATCGTCTATCGTGCGCTTTACGGCATTTACAGCCTCAGCCACGGATACATCCTGCATCTGTGTTCCGGCGGAACTCATATGTCCGCCTCCGCCCATTCTCTCCATGATGATCTGAACATTGACCTCATCAATCGATCTGGCACTTACATACACCTGATTCTGGTATTCGGTACATACAAAGCTTGCTCTGACGCCCTTGATATTAAGAAGCTCGTTAGCAGCCTGTGCACCTATAATTGTCGGACTCTCAACATCTCCTGTTTTGAGAACCGAAATAGCATATCTGTCACGATAAATCTCAGCCTGGCTGACTGCGTCAGCTTTAGCCTTGTATTCACTTGCGTCCTCCCTAAAGAGCTTACGCACTCTTGTAACATCGGCGCCGTTTCTTCTTAGGAATGCTGCTGCCTCAAATGTTCTGACACCTGTCTTATTCATGAAGTTATTGGTATCGACCATCATTCCCGAATATAGACTGTCTGCTTCTTCATTATAAATCTTAACGTTGTCACCGATATACTGGAGAATCTCAGATACCATCTCACATGCCGACGAAGCATAAGGCTCAACATAAGACAGTGTCGCATTTTCTATAACCTCGGTTCCCTGTCTGTGGTGATCGAGAACGACTATTGTCTTACAGAACCTAAGAAGTTCCGGGCACTCCGTAATACTTGGCTTATTAACATCAACAACAACAAGAACAGTATTGCTGCCCGCAATATCTATAGCCTGCTGATTGTTTATGATCATATCTTCTTCGTAATCGGGATTACTTCTAAATAGGTCAACAAGCGGAGACATTGAAGCTGTCACATCGTTTAATACGATATGGCATTTTCTGTCCAAAGTCTTGGCAATCCTGTAGATTCCGACTGAAGCTCCAAAGCTGTCCACATCGCCCATTCTGTGTCCCATGACGATAACGGAATCTTTTCCGGAAATAATCTCTCGAAGCGCATGAGCCTTGACTCTCGCCTTAACTCGTGTGCTCTTTTCTATCTGCTGACTCTTTCCACCGTAATAAGAAATATTGTCGGCACTCTTAACTACCGCCTGATCTCCGCCTCTACCGAGCGCAAGATCAATTGCGTTTCTTGCAAATTCATAGTTCTGTGCATAGGACAGACCGTTGATTCCTATTCCGATACTAAGCGTAACAGCCATCTCATTACCGATGTTTACGGTCTTAACGTCTTCCAAGATATCAAAGCGTTGCTCTGTTACCATCTCACAAGACTTCTTGGGCATAACAACAAAGTACTTATCCTTCTCGATCTTCTTGGCTATTCCGTTGCAAGAAGCAATGTACTTGTTGATCTTTCTGTCTATAAGTGCGGTCAAAAGAGATCTTCTTACTTCCTCTACACTATCAAGAGCCTCATCGTAGTTATCCAGATAAATAAGTCCTGCAGCAAGTGACTGGTTGTCTACTTCCTGAATGGCAAGACGAAGCGCCGTCTCATCGTAAAGATAAATAGCTATAAGGCTTCCTTCGTATCCATCAGCATCAATGATATCGCTGTTTATCGCCATTTCCCTTAAAGATATTCTCTTAAGCTTGATAGTATAATTACTGTCCTCATAATCGAGCTTATAGGAAACTTCTTCATTTCCATGAGGGAATTTATCTGCGGTTATAGTAGGAAAAAGAGAAAAAATAGTCTTTCTGAAACCTTTTTCCTGATGTACAACTCTTTCAAATGCGATATTTGTCCATACGATCTTGCCGGAATCATCAAGCACGGCATGCGGAAGATCGAGTTCTCTGAGTAATCTCTTTTGAATCTGCCCGTATTCCGTAGCGAAGCTTACAAGCTCATTCATGATGATCGGCTTGTTGTAGAAATTAAGATAAACAATCGCGATAAAATACAATGCGGTAAAAGCAAAAAGCATAAGTCCCGCCGTAAGATTCATTGTAAATACCGCTACATTAACAAGTGCCAGTAAAATACCGAGATATGTAAATATCCTAAGATATGTTCTTAACTTGCCTTTAAGTTTAACTCTGTTCTTATTTGACATTATGTTGTCCTCTTCCTGTCCATTGGACATTCCAAGTTTTATTATAACATAAAGCAGGGCATCTACGAAATAATCGCAGATGCCCTACTGATTTATATTTTACTTATGTATCCGTGAATGATTACTTAACGCCTGTCCACTTCCACTCAGCAACTTCGGGCATATCAACACCTACATCGTGGATGTAAGCCTTGTGCTCAACGAGCTTATCCTTCATCTTCTGGATGAGGAATGCTCCCTTATTGCCAAGCTGAGGCATGTTGTTAAGCATAGCGATAACGAGATCGAAACGGTCGATCTTGTTCTGAACTCTCATATCGAAAGGAGTTGTAATTGTTCCTTCCTCGTGATAGCCGTAAACGTGGATATTTCTGTTTGTTCTTGTATATGTAAGTTCATGGATAAGAGTCGGATATCCATGGAATGCAAATACAATAGGCTTATCCTTTGTAAAGATTGTATCGTACTCTACGTCTGAAAGTCCGTGAGGATGCTTGTTCTTAGGCTCCATCTTCATAAGGTCTACAACGTTAACGAAACGAACCTTGATCTCAGGCATCTCCTTGTGGAGGATGTCAACTGCAGCAAGCGCCTCAAGTGTAGGTGTATCACCGCAGCATGCAAGTACGATATCAGGCTCTTCACCTGTGTCTGTTGAAGCCCAATCCCAGATGCCGATACCCTGTGTGCAGTGCTTAACAGCCTGCTCCATTGTAAGCCACTGAGGTCTGGGATGCTTACTTGCTACGATAGCATTTACATAGTTCTTGCTCTTCAAACAGTGATCCATAGTTGAGAGCAAGCAGTTAGCGTCGGGTGGAAGATAAAGTCTTACAACGTCTGCCTTCTTATTAGAGATATGATCAAGGAATCCGGGATCCTGGTGAGTGAATCCGTTGTGATCCTGCTGCCATACGTTTGATGTAAGAAGAAGGTTAAGAGATGCAATAGGACGTCTCCATGAAAGTCCGTTACATACCTTAAGCCACTTAGCATGCTGAGCAGCCATTGAATCGATTATACGGATGAATGCTTCGTAACTAGCGAAGAATCCGTGTCTTCCTGTCAAAAGATATCCCTCAAGCCATCCTTCGCACATATGCTCGGAAAGCATTGAATCCATTACACGACCGTCCTGTGCAAGGAACTGATCGGTATCTTTATCTATAGCATTATTCCAATCACGATTTGTTACTTCAAATACCTTGTTAAGACGGTTAGACATTGTCTCGTCGGGTCCAAAGATACGGAAGTTCTTCTGATCGTCGTTAAGCTTGAATACGTCTCTGATGTATCCGCCAAGCTCGATCATATCCTGCTTCTCAACAGAACCGGGAGTAGGAACATCAATAGCATAATCACGGAAATCAGGAAGTCTCAAATCGTGAAGAAGCTTACCACCATTAGCGTGAGGGTTGGCACCGATACGTCTGTCTCCCTTAGGAGCAAGCTCCTCAAGCTCAGGAATAAGGCGTCCGTTCTCATCAAAGAGTTCCTCGGCATGATAGCTTTCAAGCCATTCCTTAAGGATATCAAGGTGCTCGGGCTTATCCATCATTACGGGAACCTGGTGCGCCTGGAATGATCCCTCGATCTTATTTCCGTCAACAACCTTAGGACCTGTCCATCCCTTAGGTGTACGAAGAACGATCATAGGCCATACAGGTCTTGTTGCATCGCCCTTATCTCTTGCATTCTTCTGAATAGCCTTAATCTCGTCCATAGCCTTATCAAGAGTTTCAGCCATCTTACGATGCATTTCCTTAGGATCTGAACCTTCTACGAAGTAAGGGTTCCATCCCATTCCCTTGAAGAATGACTCAAGCTCCTCATGTGAAAGACGAGCAAGAATTGTAGGATTTGAAATCTTAAAGCCGTTAAGATGGAGAATAGGAAGAACAGCTCCGTCTGTAACGGGGTTAAGGAATTTATTTGACTGCCATGATGTTGCAAGAGGTCCTGTCTCAGCCTCACCGTCACCTACTACGCAAGTAGCGATAAGATCGGGGTTATCAAATACAGCACCGAAAGCGTGTGCGATTGAATAACCAAGCTCACCACCCTCATGAATAGAACCGGGTGTCTCGGGAGCTACGTGGCTTGAGATACCGCCGGGGAATGAGAACTGCTTGCAGAGCTTCTGTAAACCATCCATATCACGGCTTACGTTAGGATATACTTCACTGTATGATCCCTCAAGATATGTGTTGGCTACGAAGAAGTTTCCGCCGTGGCCGGGACCTGAAATAAGGATCATATCCTGATCGTACTTGTTGATGACACGATTAAGGTGTACATAGATAAAGTTCTGTCCGGGAACTGTACCCCAGTGTCCTACGATCTTCTTTTTGATATGCTCTTTCTTAAGAGGCTCACGAAGGAGCGGATTCTCAAGAAGATATAACTGTGCTGCAGCGAGATAGTTAGTCGCACGCCAATAGGCATCCATTTTGGCTAAGTACTCGTCTGTTAATTCGTTGTGGTTCATACTTAACTCTCCTTTACTACTTGTATGTTAATACTCGCAGTCACTTGGCTGCTCATAGAAACTTTTGCATCCATACTAAACTAAAATATTTCAGGCAGATATACTATACATATTCTTGCTAATTTTTTATCAATTATTGCTATCTTCATGATTAAAGTACCATCATGTCACTTTATAAATAAAAAGACACTTCTTAGAATTTCTTCTAAAAAGTGTCCTCATATCATTTAATATAACTGCCAATTACTCAGCTACGTAAGGCATAAGTGCAAGATGTCTTGCTCTCTTGATAGCAGATGTAAGCTCTCTCTGGTGCTTAGCGCAGTTACCTGTGATTCTTCTGGGAAGAATCTTGCCGCTCTCAGAAACGAACTTCTTAAGCTTAGCTACATCCTTATAATCAATAACATTATCTTTGCCACAGAATACGCAAACTTTCTTTCTTCTGTGCATTCCACCCTTTCTCCTTACAGGAGCATCGGATTTCTCAGACTTTGTGAAAGCCATTGTTTATTCCTCCTTAACTACGGATAACGCTTACATAACTGTAACGGTCATGCCAAAGCAATATCCTCGAATCAGTTAAACGGCAGCTCCTCGTCAATTCCGTCGGGAATATTCATGAAGCCATCGCTTGCTGCAGCAGGAGCCGGTGCTTCAGCTGAAAAATCAGAACCAAATGATCCTCCGTTATTGGAAGCAGCGTTCTTGGATTCAGCAAATTCCTGGTCCTCCGCAACTACATCAGTTGTGTATACCTTAACGCCATCCTTGTTCGTATAAGAACCTGTCTGGATGCGTCCTGTTACGATAACCTTTGTACCCTTCTTAAGATATTTCTCTGCAAATTCACCGGCTCTACCGAATGCCACAATACTGATAAAATCAGCTGTCTGCGCATCCTGCTGGTCTCTCCTTGCAAATCTTCTGTCAACAGCAAGTGTGTATCTTGCTACTGCTGTTGCTGTCTCTCCCTGTGAATATCTAACATCAGGGTCTCTTGTCAAACGTCCCACTAGTATAACTTTATTCATATTTTCGTCCTCTTGTATTTAAGCCTCGTTCTTAACGCATAAATATCTGATGACGCCGTCCATGATACGCATGCGAGTCTCAATCTCTGCGGGAGTTGTAGGCTCACCATCGAACTGGATGAAATAGTAGAAGCCTTCTGTCATCTTCTCGATCTCATAAGCGAGCTTCTTCTTTCCCCAATCATCAATGTTGGTAATCTGACCACCATGCTTCTCGATAGTCTTCTTAACCTTCTCGATGAGGGCTGTTCTGGCATCGTCCTCGATCTTTGCACTAACAACAACGGCTAATTCGTATTTGTTCATGCTATTTGTTACCTCCTTTTGGTCTCTGGCTACTTGTATCAGTCAAGCAGCAAGGAATTTATCACAGGATGATATGTTATCATATACCCATGATAAATGCAAGCATTTTATCGTATTCCCCTAATGTTTTTTTCCACATTTTTACGGGATACCATAATCTGATGTCCGCATCCGAGACACTTAAGTCTAAAATCGGCTCCGACTCGCAAAACTTCCCATTCATAGCTACCGCAAGGATGTTGTTTCTTTAGTTTTATTATGTTTCCAACCTGAATGTCCATTAAATCTGATCCAAAATCTCCCCAATAGGCCCTTGTATAACAAGATCCGCCTGTCTGTCCCTTGGTGTTGCCGACTTATTTATCAAAACAAGCTTATTTCCTGAATAATAGTCTATGAGACCTGCTGCAGGATAAACAGCTAGTGATGTGCCTCCTATAATAAGTACATCTGCGTTCCTGATATAATTTACAGATTCCTCAATAACCTGCATATCAAGACCTTCCTCATATAAGACAACATCAGGCTTAATTCTGCCTCCGCATTCACAAGTAGGTATTCCATCATAATTTGCCATAAAATCAAAATCATAGAACTTATGGCATCTCTCACAGTAGTTTCTGTGAACACTGCCATGAAGCTCCAAAACCTTCTTACTTCCGGCAGCTTGATGAAGCCCGTCTATATTCTGTGTGATAACCGCCTTAAGCTTGCCCTTCTCCTCAAGCTCTGCAAGCTTAAGATGCGCCTTATTGGGCTTAACACCTGTGATCAGGAGCTTGTCCTTATAGAATCTGAAAAATTCCTCAGGCATTCTTTCATAAAAAGTGTGGCTAAGAATCTGCTCCGGCGGATATTTATATTTCTGATGATATAGTCCGTCTTCACTTCTGAAATCCGGAACTCCACTTTCTGTTGAAACGCCAGCTCCGCCAAAAAAGACAATATTATCGGATTCGTCAATTAATTTTTTTAACTCTTTTACCGCCTCGTCCATATTATCTCCTTTCATCGTTTATACTTCCGAAATTGCAAAAAACTGTTTGATCAGAATTCTTATCAAAATCCTGCATTCTTTAAAAGTGCTGCAAGTGAAGTTGTTGCATCTCCGTCACTTGTATATTCAATCTTTTCCTCTGTAATCTCGGTAGCTGCCACTTCTTCAAGTGCTTTCATGCTAAGACTAAGTTTTCCGTCCTTTATTGAGATAACTTTAACTTTCACCTTCTGTCCGACTTTAAGTACTGCAGAAGGATGTGCGATTCTGTTATTACAGATCTGCGAGATGTGCACAAGTCCGCTCATTCCTTTTCCAAGGTCAATGAACGCTCCGTAGTTCTGTAAGCTCTCAACCGTTCCCTCTGTAACAAGCCCAACTTCCACATTGGAGATCATTTCTTTTCTCTTAAGGTCAGCCTGTTCTTTAAGATAGTCTTTTGCTGAAAGGACAAGTTTCCCGTTCTCTTCATCAGCTGTTATAACTTTTACCTTTGCTGTCTTTCCAACATACTCATGTATACTGTCATCTTCGACATATGAAAGGTCAAGCTTGGATGCCGGAATAAATCCTCTTATTCCCTCCAGGAAAGCAACCGCTCCGCCCTTTACCGCCTCTGAGATTTTAACATCAACATATTCTTCCGATGTGAGGTATGCCTTCAGCTTGTCCCATGCAAGAACTTCATTGGCTTTTCTCATAGATAAAAGAATATTTCCTTCTCCATCATCTGTTGATATAACCGTAGCTGACACTTCATCTCCAACATTTATATCTTTATGGATTGAAAACTTAGGATCGTCACTTAGTTCCTCGGCTCTGATGATCCCCTGAGTATAATACTTGATATCAAGAATAACTTCCGAATCAGTCACACCTATGACCGTGCCGTCTATAATATCTCCCTCCTTTATCTTTCTGAAGGAGTTCTCAATCTCCCTGGTATAATCTTTCATTGTCTCTTCTGCCATGTCTTGGGCCTCCAATAATATTAGTCTCTATGATTATACCATATACAAAAAAGGACAAAAAAAATCTGTAAGTAATTCTACTTACAGATTAGAGGT
Organism: Butyrivibrio sp. X503; assembly: GCF_003625475.1. Lineage (GTDB taxonomy): Bacteria > Bacillota > Clostridia > Lachnospirales > Lachnospiraceae > Butyrivibrio. Next base: position 625,852 of record NZ_RAIQ01000001.1, read on the forward strand.
GACAGGCGGATTTGAACCGCCGCTCAAGGTGTTGCAGACCTATGCCTTACCGCTTGGCTATGTCACCATAATATTTAAATAATGACTCCGACGAGAATCGAACTCGTGTTACCGCCGTGAAAGGGCGATGTCTTAACCGCTTGACCACGGAGCCTAATGCTTAGCGGGCGTCTTTTGAACGCTTTGCAGTAGGCTCTGCTGTAGTTCTTAGTGAGGTCTTTCCGAACTTAGAACTTCAGTTGAGCCATTTGGCCAGACGACCACTTTAGCTCCCCCTGTCGGACTCGAACCAACGACACTTCGGTTAACAGCCGAATGCTCTACCGACTGAGCTAAGGAGGATTATTTCCTTTATTGTACCTTCAAAACCGAACACTGAATATTTCCAAATCTATACATCTTTATGGATAAGCCCTCGACCTATTAGTACACATCAGCTGAACATGTTACCATGCTTACACCTTGTGCCTATCTAACCTCGT
>NZ_RAIQ01000019.1 GCF_003625475.1 Butyrivibrio sp. X503
AAGGTAGCCGTAGGAGAACCTGCGGCTGGATCACCTCCTTTCTAAGGAAGAGGAATGAAGTAGGGAGTTGCATTGCTATCTAGTTGTCAAAGTGAGTGCAGGAATTTCACTTTACAAATGCATGCGAGCTTGCTCGCAGATGCATATGGAAAGAGAAATTCGTATAAGAGCGCGACCGAGTAGCAAGCGGCGAATGCCGGTTGCGGTGAGTGAGCGATCGACTGCGCGAACCCGCAACAAAATTCTTCCGGTGGCGATGCGCTATGGGGAAACACCCGTACCCATCCCGAACACGACGGTTAAGACCATAG
>NZ_RAIQ01000002.1 GCF_003625475.1 Butyrivibrio sp. X503
TATATTCAACAGCATACACGTTTTGATAAAGAATATAAACTTATGATGTGGTCTTCTGCCAAAGGCCAAGGAATGTGTGAGATAGGCGATATAATACCAGATTATAAAGGTAAAGAATATTGGAAAGCTGAAACAGATAAAGAATTTGAAGATTTAATGATATTCTTTTCAAGAATCATTAAAGAGAAAGGTTTTGATGTTCTTGATGAAATGTTGGCTGAGCAACCGGATACATTTGAGACACCAGAACGAAAAAAATATTTTAAAGAACATAGGAAAGAACTGGTTGAAAAATATGATGCTATTTATCATATCCTTTCCATAGATTCTAAACAAGATCAGTTAAGGAAAATAGATGAAGTTTTATGGGATAATAGACAAGCTAACGATATCCCGGAAGAGCAAGAAAAAATATACGATTTATTGCTTGGAATGGCTGCTATAGTAACTGAAATTGCAATAGAAAAAGAAGGGGTTGAGATAGATTATGATGGGTGGCGAGTAGAAGTCAAATATCCCATTGCTGTATTAAATTTTTGGCCGATATTTGTAGTTGTACAGGCGTGGTTAAGATATCATCTAGAGGAAAAAAAAGATATATTGATTGTATGGTCTATGCTAAGGACAACTATTAGAGAATAGAATGAGTGTATCCTGGATTTTGCTATGAATAGAACAAAAAAAATCAAAGAAATAATAGGTAAAGTGCTTTCAGAAAAAGGATTTGAATATATACGTTGCGAAAGTGGAATAGTTTGGACTTTTGGCAGAAAAATCGGAGAAGTAGAACAGGAAGTATATATTCAACAGCATACACGTTTTGACAAAGAATACAAATTAATGTTTTGGACATCGGCTAAAGGTAACGGTATGAAAGAAATAGGAAATGTTCTTTCGGAATATGAGAAGAAGGAGTACTGGGAAGCAGAATCTGACGAAGAATTTCTTCAGATATTAGAATTTTTTGTATCCTTTATAAAAGAACATGGATTTGACTTACTAGAAGATATGCTTGAAGAAAAGCCCGATTCTTTTGAGACGCCAGAAAGAAAACAATATTTCAAAGAACATAGAAAAGAATTGGTCGAGAAGTATGACGGTATATATCATATTCTTGGGCAAGGTACACGAGAAGAACAGCTTAAGCATATAGATGAAGTATTATGGGAAAATCGCGAAGCGGAAGAAACGCCTGAAAAAGAGGCAGAGATACAGGAATTATGGCTTGGAATGGCTGCTGTTTTAACAGAAATTATTTTTTCTATAGAAGGAGCGAAGATTGATTATGACTCATGGAGAATAAAAATGAATATATCAAATACAGTACTGAGTGTTTGGCCTGTTTATGATGTTATACAAGCATGGATGCGTTATCATTTCGATAATGATAAATCTATTTTGCTGGTATGGGCTTCAGCAAGGTCGTTAGTACGGTAAAGGGCTCTGATTTAATGTATATAAATAAAACACGTAAAATCAAAGAAATAATAGGTAAAGTGCTTTCAGAAAAAGGGTTTGAATATATACGTTGCGAAAGTGGAATAGTTTGGACTTTTGGGAGAAAAGTTGGAGAAGTTGAACAGGAAGTATATATTCAACAGCATACACGTTTTGATAAAGAATATAAACTTATGATGTGGTCTTCTGCCAAAGGCCAAGGAATGTGTGAGATAGGCGATATAATACCAGATTATAAAGGTAAAGAATATTGGAAAGCTGAAACAGATAAAGAATTTGAAGATTTAATGATATTTTTTTCAAGAATCATTAAAGAGAAAGGTTTTGATGTTCTTGATGAAATGTTGGCTGAGCAACCGGATACATTTGAGACACCAGAACGAAAAAAATATTTTAAAGAACATAGGAAAGATTTAATTGAAAAATATGATGCTATATATCATATCCTTTCAATGGATTCCAAACAAGATCAGTTAAAGAAAATAGATGAAGTTTTATGGGATAATAGACAAGCTAACGATATCCCGGAAGAGCAAGAAAAAGTATATGATTTATTGCTTGGAATGGCTGCTATAGTAACTGAAATTGCAATAGAAAAAGAAGGGGTTGAGATAGATTATGATGGCTGGCGAGTAGAAGTCAAATATCCCATTTCTGTATTAAATTTTTGGCCGATATTTGTAGTTGTACAGGCGTGGTTGGATTATCATATTGATGGAGATAGAAATGCTTTAGGTGTTTGGTCTATGTTGAGGATGTCTATTCGAGAATAGATTAAGTGGTCGTTGGATTTTGCTATGAATAAAACACGTAAAATCAAAGAAATAATAGGGAAAGTTCTTGCGGAAAAAGGTTTTAAGTATATACGTTGTGAAAGAAGACTTATCTGGACTTTTGGAAGAAAAATTGAGGACGTTGAACAAGAAGTATACATTCAGCAGCAGGATTATTTGGAAGATGATTATAAATTGATGTTTTGGAGTTCTGCAAAAGGCAATGGAATGAAAGAGATAGGGGCGATACTTCCCGAGTATGAGAATAAGGAATACTGGCGGGCTGAAACAGATGCAGAGTTTATAGATGTTATGGAGTTCTTTGCAACATTTATTCGAAAGCATGGATTTGATCTTCTGGAGGATATGCTCACAGAAAAGCCAGATTCTTTTGAAACGCCCGAACGGAAGCAGTATTTTAAAGAGCATAGAAAAGAGTTGGCGGCGAAATATGATGCAATCTACCATATTATAGGTAACGGAACTCCTCTGGAGCAATTGAATCATATAGATGATGTCCTATATGAAAATCGTATAGCAGAAGAGACACCGGAGGAGATAGAAAGAATAAATGAATTGTGGCTCGGAATGGCTGCAATACTGGTGGAAATGGTTTTGGATTTTCAAGGGGATGCCAAAGTGGCATATGATACATACAGGGTGGAAATACAATTTAAAACAAGTGAGAGCGATATAATGCCAATATTTATAGTAGTGCAGGCATGGGGGGATTACCATTTTAATAATGACAGGACGCAAAATGTAGTTTGGGCTATGGCAAGATCAACGGTAACTTATAAATTGTAAATTGAGTTGAGCAAACATGACTGAAACTAGAAAAATGGAATCAAATAAAAATCGTGCTTACGAGCAGGAGTGCGCAAAGCTTGCTGCATTATGGAATCAGCATGAAATATGCCCTGAATGTGGAAATAATAATATATTGGTTATAGAAGATTATACGCGTTGTTTTTTTCTAAGCCTAAACTTGTTAGAAAATATAAATGCTTAGATTGTGGGTGTTTGTGGCTATAAAGTCAAGAGAAAAATAGATACCCCTTAGAAGGCTTACCAGGGATAGGATAATCAAGAGAAATGAAGAAAAATATAGTAATCATATTGTCATTAGTGATTGTTATTGTAATAGCTTTTTTTCTTGTATCATCTAACAAACCCAGAATACAACTTATAGAAAAAGAATCATATTTTGACACTTTTGAAGTTGTTAATGGGGAAACGCGGATAATGTGCGTATTATCTATAAAAAATAATACAGATGAAATGATTACACTCAGCGTCAATGCGATATTTGATCAGGATTATCAAAGTGGATTGGTTTCAGATAAAACTGTTGAAGGTGTCTGGGATGATACAGGTGTGGCGGAAATATCTTTAGCTCCTAAAGAAAAAGTATCATACAAAAAAATAATCTTTTCATCTCCAAACGCAGGATGTGATACCAAAACGGATAGAAACCTTCCGGAGATTCAATTGATTAAAAAGTGAATAATACAATAAATGTTTTTTTGGTACCTGTATCAATAAGCAGATGTTGGAGTTTAATGATAAAACCGAATTGCGAAGGATGATATGGCAATACAATATAAAAAGATAATCAAAGAGATAATTGGACCCGAGGCAAAAGAACATGGTTTTACGCTTGTTAAGAATGGACCTGCCGGTATGACAAAAAGAAATTTGGCTGTATATGAAAAGAGCATAGATGAATATGCTGCTATTATGCACGAAAAAGGCTATAAGGCGTTTTTAGAAGATGAAAATGAACCGCGTTTTCATTCTACTGAACATGGCTATTTATTAAAAAAATACAAAGAGTTATCAGCTGAGTATAGTAGAGCTCATAACATAGATCCTGATTTAACTTTAATTGATAAACTTAATTTGATTGTAAAAAAAGTTGTGGAATTACGAGGGGCTAATTTTGAGGATATAAAGGGAGAATTAATTAAAATAGCTGCTTTTTATACCACGTCACTTCTGGAATGTGAAGGAACAAGCATAGAAGAATATAGAGGCTATGATTTTTATGTGACTTTACGTGGAGAGATGGGCGCATTAAATGTTCTGTTTACGATTCTGGATTTATGGAAAAACGGAAAGAGCAATGTGTTTATATATAATAGTTGTGATCTTGCTTTGAGTGAAGATGAATTTGAAGCTTTAAATCTGAAATTGTGACAGTAAGTAGAGATACAACAACATAGTATTATTTGGGATGATTGGTAACTTATAAATTGTAAATTGAGTTGAGCAAACATGACTGAAACAAGAAAAATGGAATCAAATAAAAATCGTGCTTACGAACAGGAGTGTGCAAAGCTTGCGGCATTGTGGAATCAGCATGAAAAATGTCCTGAATGTGGAAATAATAATATATTGGTTATAGAAGATTATACGCGTTGCTTTTTTTCTAAGCCTAAACTTGTTAGAAAATATAAATGCTTAGATTGTGGGTGTTTGTGGCTCTAAAGTCAAGAGAAAAATTGATTCCTCTTAGAAGGATTACCAGGGATAGGATTATCAAAGCGGATTGGTACTTGTATCAATTAGCAGATGTTGGAGTTATGGAACAGAAGAAGTGTGACTATCAAAAGATCTTTATATATTTTATGCTCTTCGTTTTTGTTATTGCTATAGTAATCGGAACTATCGACAATTCTAAGTATGAACCTATCATATTTGGTGATTCGAGTTTTCTTTTGCCTAAAAGAATCACTGAAGGAATGAATAGAAGCGATGGCGAAGATTATGTTTTCATTCAAAATGATGATTATTTGGTTTTGGGAATAGGTCCTGATTGCGCGGACGTAGATGACGATATTCTGGAGCAGTTTAATAATTCATCCGAGGATATAGATAATGCCAATTCGATTCGAACCGGAATGGAATTAATGAAATTATTAAGAGATACTGATGGCGTTATAGTTGATACCGGCAGAACAGATAAACCAAGTTACCATAGCTTTTTTGTTCAGTTTAGATCGGATGGTTGGGAAGAGGTTATTTTGGCATATAGAGCCGATGACAAAAACCTGATCGAAATAATCATCGCTCCTGAAAACGATATTTCTGATAAAGAGATAATTAAAATGCTGGGTTGCATGAGATTTGATTAAAGCACTATTTGGAAATATACAAAAGGAAAGAGTGTGATGGAGATGGCTAAAAAATTCTCAATCGTTGTGGTGGCTGTATTTATTGTTTGTACAACTTTGTTTGCTTCGCATTATGTTAGGCAAAGTGCTTTGAAAAAAAATTTGTTAGCAGCTGATGAGTTTCTGGATATTTATAATTATTTATTGGATAAGGAGTTCTATACAGCTAAAATTGATGGCTCAACCCTTGTTCTGAGAGACCGAAACATGAATACATTAGCTGAGTATAATCTGCCCCACAAAATGAAATCAAAATTACTCTATATTGAAAATAGAGATACCAATATGATTTTTTGGACAGCAGGGTCTGATGATCTGGAAGGGATAATGTTCATGAAATCTGAATGGACGGATGAAGCGTGGGATGGATTGGAAAGAATCAATAGGCTAAATGGAAATGCCTATAAAGTGTATACGTTTAATTAGTGGATTGTGCTATTATTTGTTATATCTAGATTAATTTAGGGAGAATAGCATGAGAGCAGTTTTGACAAGGGTTTTATCGGCATCGGTTGATATAGACGGAAAGAGAGTGGCGGAGATCGATAACGGATTTCTGGTGCTTCTTGGAGTACATGTATCGGATACCGAGGAAAAGGCCAAGAAGATGGCGGATAAGATCTGCGGCCTTAGGATATTTGAAGATGAGAACGGCAAGATGAACATTAACCCGAAAGACGCCGGAGCGAAGCTCCTTATCGTAAGTCAGTTTACTTTATATGCGGACTGTTCATCCAGAAGGCCGGGATTTACTGAGGCTGCAAGACCTGAGCTCGCCGTACCTTTATATGAGCTTGTCGTAAAGGAGTGCAGAGACAGAGGCTTTGAAGTCGGAACGGGAGAATTCGGGGCGGATATGAAAGTGACATCCGTAAATGACGGACCCGTGACGATAGTTCTTGATATATGATCTCTTAATATAACAAAACAACAAAAAAGAATGTCTGATGACATTCTTTTTTAGATTGTTTTTTCTTTTTTCGTTTCTTCTTTTTCTTCGTTGATCTTCTCTATAAGTCTATCTATTTCAGCCTGTGAAAGTCTAACGTAATCATTATTTACTTCTGCCATGTCAAAAAACCTCCTTCTACATGACCCCCTTCACGATAGTTATATCATATTTCGACAAGAATTTATATAAATTTTATAAAATCCATAAAAAGTTCATAATTTAAATTTAGTGTGAAATATGTTTGAATAATGTGCACCCTATGTTGCAAAACAAAATAAAAGATATTATCATTCGATTTAGACAAGAAAGTATTGTACATTCAGGAGGAAAGATCATGAAGAAGAGAGTTATCGCTGCTATTATGGCTATGACAATGGCATTTGGTCTTGCAGCTTGCGGCGCATCCAAGGAGAGCGCACAGAATACAACGGCAACGCAGGAGGGAGCTGATACAGCAGCCGATGCGGATGCCAAAGAGGAGATCAAAACAGTTACACCGGGTAAGCTTACAGTAGCTACATCACCCGATTTTGCACCATATGAGTTCTATGCTATAGGAGAGGACGGAACACCCGAGCTTGCGGGCTTTGATATAGCGCTTGCGGGCTACATCGCTGATTATCTCGGGCTTGAGCTTGAAATAGTGCCCGTAGATTTCGACGGAGTGCTTATGGAGGTTCAGACCAAGTCTGTTGATATCGGAATTTCCGGACTTTCACCCGATCCCAAGCGTGAAGCTATCATGGATTTCTCAGAGCTTTACTATGTTGGCGGTCAGTCATTTGTGACATCCGTGGACAAAAAGGATAAATTCAAGAATCTTGACGATACCAATAGTTCAAATTTGGAGATCGGAGCTCAGACAGGATCGATTCAGGTTGATCTTGCCAAGACATACAGCTCTTCGGCAGATATCATTCAGCTTTCCAAGGTTACGGATATTGTTGCCGAGATCATTGCCGGAAAGCTTGACGGAGCTTATATCGAAACTCCCGTTGCAGAGAGCTACGCCAAGAATTATCCTGAACTTTATATCGCACTTGACGTTCCTTACGAGGGTGCTGAAGGAGCTGCCGTTGGCGTAAGCAAAGGAAATGAAGCACTTCTTAAGGGTGTCAACGAGGCTATTTCCAAAGCTCTTGCGGACGGAACAATGGATGAGTTTGTCGCAACTGCCAACGAGAAGGCTTCAGGCGAGATCCACGAGGGACTTCTTGATAATTGATTATTTGTTTGGAGACATATCTTATGGATAGTTTTGTTCAGTTAGAGAATTTCGGAAGGCTTGCGCCTTATTCTCAGCTTTTTATTCAGGGCATCATTGTTACAGTGATGCTCTCTGTTTTTACCGTGGCAATAGGTTTTGTTCTTGCTATTATTCTTTCGGCAATGAGAATGTCTGATTGTTATCCTTTGGCATTTCTCGGTCTTGATAAGGAAGGACATCAAAGGGAGAAGGGATTCGGAGTCACTCTCAGTAAGTTCAATCCGTTGTCTTTGATCGCGACCGCGTATGTTGAGATACTCAGGTCAACACCTGTTATCGTGCAGGTTGCGATAATCTATTACGGTGTATTCGGCGCGCTTATCGAGCTTCCGAGCTTTACATTCTTTGGGTTCATCAAATTTGAGAGATTTTTCCCGGGCGTAGTCGCTCTCGGAATGAATTCCGGCGCTTATCTTTGCGAGATCATGAGATCCGGTATTCAGTCTATTGACTCCGGTCAATCCGAGGCCGCAAGAAGCCTTGGTATGAACTGGGTTCAGAACATGAGATACATCATACTACCTCAGGCTATCAAGAATATCTTGCCTGCGATCGCCAATGAGTTTGTTGTTATCATAAAAGAGTCTGCGATCACTTATACGATAGGTGTTCAGGATATTATGTCTGCCGTTAACGCGGTCAGAGGCGCTACTTTTATTATTATCGAACCGCTGCTTGTTGCCACGGCGATATATTTCTGCCTCTGCTTCCCTGCAAGTAAACTTATAGCACACTTTGAAAGGAGGATGAGCCGTGGAGACAAGAGATAAGATCATTCAGGTAACAGACCTTGAAAAGCACTACAATTTCGGCGCTATCAAGGCACTTGATAAAGTGACCGTAGATATCGACAAGGGCGATGTTATGGTTGTTATAGGTCCTTCGGGTAGCGGTAAGTCCACTTTCCTTAGATCGCTTAATCTTCTTGAGGAGCCTACAGGCGGTGCCATTATATTCGACGGCGTTGACATTACCAAGAAAAAATACAAAGACGAAAACGGCAAATGGGTCAAGATAAACATGGATCTTCACAGGCAGAAGATGGGAATGGTATTCCAGCATTTCAATCTTTTCCCTCATAAGACTATTATGGAAAACATGATCATTGCGCCCGTTAAGGTCAAAAAAGTACCCGAAGAGGAAGCCAAAAAGAAGGCTCTCGAACTTTTAAAAAGAGTCGGACTTGAGGACAGAGCTGACGCATATCCCATACAGCTTTCCGGCGGACAGAAGCAGCGTATTGCTATTGTCAGAGCTCTTATGATGGAGCCTGAGGTTATGCTGTTTGACGAGCCTACATCAGCCCTCGATCCCGAGATGGTAGGAGAAGTTCTTGATGTTATGAAGCAGCTCGCCGACGAAGGAATGACCATGGTTGTCGTAACTCATGAGATGGGATTTGCAAGAGAGGTCGGCAACAGAGTTCTTTTCATGGCCGATGGTAAGCTTCTTGAGCAGGGCACTCCTGAAGATATATTTGAAAAACCGCAGCATCCAAGACTTCAAGAATTTTTAAGTAAGGTGTTGTGATCTGGTTATGATAGAAATTACTTTTCCACAGATGGTTGCTTTTATAACGGTCCTATGGATATTCATTAGAGGAGCCGTTGCGTATAGGAGTGAGCAGTTTACTTTGAATTCCATCTTGTTGATGGGAAGATTGAGCCTCTTAGGATCGGTCCCCACCAGGATCCGGATGAACTTATAAGCTTTAAACCTTACTTTTTCCTGGTGGACAGATATGATGGCAAGAAAGAGATCCGTGATATCAACATGGAATTTAGAGCGCACTACGAATCAGGGATAGATGGTCCCGAGAAGAGTGACTGCGGATATAAGATGATATGAGGAGATTATTATGACTAGGCGTGAAACCGCAATGGCAAATTTTTTAAAGGGATACAACTGCTCGCAGTCCATTATACTTGCGTTTGAAGATCTGTTACCTATAGATAGCACAACACTTTCCAGGATGGCTTCATCTTTCGGAGGCGGAATGGGAAGACTGCGTGAGGTCTGCGGTTCTGTCAGCGGAATGTTTATGATAGTTGGACTGTTATATGGATATGACGGACCTGAGACAGGACAGGTGAAGGCTGATCACTACGCAAGGATACAGGAACTTGCCCACAGATTTGAGGAGACTCATGGATCCATAGTCTGCCGTGAGATGCTGGGGCTTGATGTAAAGCACGACGTTCCTACTCCCGAGGCTCGCACCAAGGAATATTACAAGAAGCGCCCGTGTGCCGAGATAATCGGAGACGCCGCAGAGCTTCTTGAGCAGTATATAAAAGAGAATCCTATTAACTAAAGAGATTAATATAATGAACAAGATTAATACAATAATTTTCGACATGGACGGTACAGTGCTCAACACACTTACCGATCTTACGGTTTCTATGAACCATGTGATGAACAGGTTCGGTTTCCCTACACATACGGAAGACGAGTACAGGAAAGCTTTCGGAAACGGAATCCGAAATGCTCTGTGCGAGACTGTTCCGGAGGGCACTCCTTCCGAAACGATCGATGAGATGCTTCCGATATTTAAAGAACATTATAATGCGCACTGCCTTGATAAGACGGGTCCCTATGACGGGATCCGTCTTGTGATGAAAGAACTCAAAAAGCGCGGATACAAGATGGCGATTGTTTCTAATAAGATAGATTCGGCGGTAAAAGAGCTGAATAAAAAGTTCTTTTCCGATGCTATAGATGTTGCTATCGGCGAAAAGGACGGCATAAACAGAAAACCTGCGCCGGATATGGTGCTTGAAGCACTTAAGGAGCTTAATAGTACGCAGGAAGAAGCTGTTTATATAGGAGATTCCGAGGTTGACTTTGAGACAGCCAAGAACTCGGAACTCCCTTGTATATCTGTGCTTTGGGGCTTTAGAGACGAGGATTTCTTAAGGACCCTCGGTGCTGATATTTTCGTAAAAGAGCCCATGCAATTATTGGATGCTATTGAAAAACTATTCTAAGATGCAATAGGACTTCACAGATCAGTGCAGTGATATGTTATACACTAACGCAGGAGGAATTGTTTTGTCAACGCAAACCAAGATATATCGCCACTTTCAAGGCAATTGAAATTGACCCAAAAATACGATATATTATAATGATCTCTCAGAGAAAGAAAAGGTTTTGATTGAGACGAGAAAAGCTTGGAAGAGGAAAGAGGTAAGAGATAATGGAAGAATTATTAGGATTAGTTGATTATGTATTAGATACGTTTGGGGTTATATATACAACTCTTTGGATGTTTTGGTCTGCTATTTTTATTTCATTTATTGGCGTATATGTATCGGTCAAGAAATTCAAGAATGCATGTACTTATGCTAAAGCAGAGATAGTGGGATATGGCGGAGGAGAGTATACCAATGAACGAATAATTATGTACGTGAAAATATTGGGAACCACAGAAGATATCGAGGGACAGACAAATATACCTTTGGATGAGAATAAGTATCCGGTTGGGTCGGTAATTGATGTAGCTTATGTAAAAAAATCTTCGGATTGGTATATCATAAAACTCCCAGATGCGATGGGGGATGTAACAGTAAAAATATTTTTTATCGTACAGCTTTTGCTGCTTTTAACTATTGCATTTTTATATATTTATTCTACATTCATCAACCCGGGTTTTAAGATTCCATAAAAATAGAGACAAATTAGATATTGGTGTTAACACAAACTCCGATATATTGCCGTCTCAGAGGCAATTGACATTGACCTGAAAAATGCGATATATTATAATAACTTGTGTATTATTATGCCCAAAAATAAGGGAGGGTACCTACTTATGGTATGCAGTATGACTGGGTTTGGCAGGAGTGAAGTCACAGAGGGTCAGCGCAAGTATATTGTTGAGCTTAAATCTGTAAACAATCGATACCTTGATATCAATATCAAGATGCCCAAGAAATTCAATGCATTTGAGTCTGCAATTCGTTCCGAATTAAAAGGATATATGAAACGAGGCAAGGTTGATGTATTCATCAGCTATGAGGATTTCTCGGAATCAGATTCCAGAGTTAAATATAACAAGGCGATCGCAGAAGAATATGTTACTTATTTAAAAGAGATGGCTTCCGATTTCGGACTTGATCAGGATATAAAGATATCTTTTTTGTCCAGATTTCCTGAAGTATTTACTATGGAAGAGGAAGAACTTGATGAGGAAGAGGTCTGGGCAGGACTTAAGAAGGCTCTTAATGAGGCCGGACAGAAGTTCCTTGATTCCAGGATAAAAGAAGGCGAGTTCCTTTGTAACGATCTTACTTCCAAGCTTGACGGTATGCGCGAGAATGTTGAATATATCTCAGAGCGTTCACCCGAGATCATCAAGGAATATAAGTGCAAGCTCAGAGAGAAGATCAAGGATCTTCTTGAAGACAAGCAGATCGATGAGAACAGACTAGCTATGGAAGTTACGATCTTTGCGGACAAGGTTTGTGTCGATGAAGAGATCACAAGGCTTCGCAGTCATATCGGTGCAACCAAGGATACTCTTTTAAGCGGAGATGACAAGGATGGAATAGGAAGAAAGCTTGATTTCCTTGCACAGGAGATGAACAGAGAAGCCAATACGATTCTTTCCAAGTCTACAGATCTTAAGATCTCTGACAGAGGAATCGCACTTAAGACCGATATAGAAAAGGTAAGGGAGCAGATTCAGAACATTGAGTAAACTCATCCATGTAGGCTTTGGCAACATCGTCAACGCCGATAAGATTATCAGTATAGTCAGTCCTGATGCGGCCCCTGTAAAAAGGATGGTCCAGAAGGCCAAGGAAGACGGGACAAGTGTTGATGCAACACAGGGCCGTAAGACCAAGGCTGTTATAGTCATGGAAAACGGTATGCTTGTTTTGTCGGCTCTTTTGCCGGAAACAATAAGCGGCAGGACACAGGTGGAGAGTGAGAGTATTGCAGATGAATCGTAAAGGTATTATAATCGTTGTCTCGGGTTTTTCGGGAGCAGGTAAGGGAACTATCATGAAGGCGCTTACAGCCAAATATGATCAGTATGCATTATCCGTTTCGGCAACTACAAGATCACCCAGAGAAGGCGAAGTTAACGGTAGAGAGTATTTCTTCATTACCAATGAAGAGTTTGAGAAGCTTATTGAGGAAGACGGACTTATAGAGCATGCCAAGTATGTAAATCATTACTACGGCACTCCCAGGAAGTATGTTGAAGATAAACTTTCACAGGGAATAGACGTCATTCTTGAGATAGAGATACAGGGTGCACTTCAGATAAAGAAGCAGTATCCGGATGCGGTTTTACTTTTTGTAATGCCACCTTCGGCAACGGAGCTTGAAAAGAGACTTCGCGGCAGAGGAACAGAGACAGAGGATGTTATCAGACAGCGACTTAACAGAGCTGTTGAAGAGTCTGTCGGCATCGAGAACTATGATTATATAGTCATCAATGATAAGCTTGAGGACAGTGTGGAAAATGTACATCAGATCATAAGCTCCGCACATTTAAGTCCCGGCAGGAATCTTGATTTTATAGAAACAATAAGAACGCAGCTAAAGCAATTATAATGGCGGCTGCCATTTGCGGCAGAACCGCAGGAAAGGAATTAAGTTATGATACATCCTTCATATGTAGATCTTATGAAAGTAGTTAACAAGGGCGTTGAGGAAGGTGAAGAACCTGTTATCAGCTCAAGATATTCTGTAGTAATGGCTACTGCAAAGAGAGCAAGACAGATCATTGCTGGTGATGAGCCTATGGTAAGAGTTAAGGACAAGCAGAAGCCCCTTTCAATCGCTGTAGATGAGATGAACGAGGATACACTCAGAATTCTTACCGATGAGGAGAAGGCAGCACTTGCCAATGCTTCAGAGGTTGCAGAAGTAGCAGAGGAAACAGAGAATACTGAAGAAAACTGATATGAAGATAATATTTGTGTCGCTGGGATGCGACAAAAACAGAGTCGATACCGAGGTTATGCTTGGGATGCTTCGAAGCAGAGGCTATGACTTTACGGACGATGAGAATGAAGCAGAAGCAGCAGTTGTTAACACCTGCTGCTTTATCAATGATGCAAAACAGGAGAGTATTGACACAATCCTGGAATTTGCCGATATGCGAAAGAGTGGTAAGCTCAAGGCGCTTGTTGTCACAGGTTGTCTTGCACAGAGGTACAAAGAGGAGATCCAGAAGGAGATTCCGGAAGTTGATGAGATCCTCGGAGTTACCGCTACCGATAAGATCATCGATGCTATTGATGAAACTCTTTCAAGAAACAAGTTATTTTCTCACAAGAACTATTTCTATGATATCAACAAGAAACCCGTCGGAGGCAAGGACAGAGTAATTACGACGGGAGGTCTTTTTAACTATCTGAAGATAGCGGAAGGCTGTGATAAGCGGTGTACCTACTGTATTATACCCAAGGTCAGAGGAGGATACAGAAGTGTTCCGATGGAGCAGCTCCTTGAAGATGCTAAGAAGCTTGCAGCGGCCGGGATTACCGAGCTTTTGGTGGTCGCGCAGGAGACAACGTTGTACGGAGTCGATCTTTACGGAGAGAAGAAGCTGCCTGAGCTATTACATAAGCTTTGTAAGATAGAAGGATTTAAGTGGATAAGGATTCTTTATTGTTATCCCGAGGAGATAAACGAAGAGCTTATCCGGACGATCAAGAGCGAACCCAAGATATGTCATTATCTTGATATTCCAATACAATCAGGTTCCGATAAGATACTTAAGAAGATGGGAAGGCGTACCAATAATGCTCAGATAAGGGGACTGGTCAAAAGACTTCGAGAAGAGATCCCCGATATCTGTATAAGGACTACTCTTATAAGTGGGTTCCCGGGTGAGACGGCGCAGGATCACAACGAGACAATGGCACTTGTAAGAGATCTGAGGTTTGACAGACTTGGTGTGTTTACGTATTCACAGGAGGAGGATACGCCGGCGGCCACAATGCCGGATCAAGTTACGGAGAGGGTTAAGAACACCAGAAGAAACAAGCTTATGCGTCTTCAGCAGGAAATTGCTTTTGAGGAAGCGGAGAATATGGTCGGAAAGACACTTGATGCGGTAGTTGAGGGACGCATCGGTGACATTGAGGATGACGGCACATATTCTTATGTTGCAAGGACGTACAAGGATGCACCCGATATTGATGGGTATCTTTTTGTTACCGGAGTAAAAAGAGATCTTATGACCGGCGATTTTATAAAGGTTCGTATCACCGGTTCCAATGAATATGATCTGATAGGGGAGGAAATAAAATGAATTTACCTAATAAATTAACTGTAGCAAGAGTTGTTTTAATTCCGTTTTTTGTGTTCTTTCTTTTGAGTGATCCGTACAATGATATTTTTAGATGGGCTGCACTTGCAACCTTTATCATTGCGTCACTTACGGATTTAGTGGATGGCAAGATAGCAAGAAAATATGATCTGGTTACGGATTTTGGCAAGTTTATGGATCCGCTTGCCGACAAGCTTTTGGTTTGCTCAGCAATGATAGGACTTGTCGAGCTTGCAAGGATTCCTGCCGCTGTTGTTATTGTTATTATTGCAAGAGAGTTTATTATCAGTGGTTTCAGACTTATTGCAGCGGATAACGGAAGAGTTATCGCAGCAAGTTATTGGGGCAAGTTTAAGACCACTTTCCAGATGATCATGGTTATTCTTATGATCGCAAACATTGGTGGGCCTGTAATGCCTACAGTTACCAAGGTTATCATGTGGATAGCTCTTGCGCTCACAATTGTTTCACTGATTGATTATCTGGTGAAGAATAAGGATGTTATGAATGGAAGTAAGTAAGAATAAAGAAGAAGTAAGGGTCAGATACGACGAATCCGGCCTTGATGAAAGAATTATCCGCGCTGTCAGTGAGATGGGATTTGAATATATGTCTCCCATCCAGAATGCGGCGATTCCCGTAATGATGGAGGGCAAGGACATTATCGGTCAGGCTCAGACGGGAACCGGAAAGACAGCAGCTTTCGGTATACCTCTTTTGGAGAAGGTAGACCCTGAGAATAAGCATTTACAGGCAGTTGTTCTGTGTCCTACGAGAGAACTTGCGATGCAGGCTGCCGACGATATCAGAGATTTTGCGAAATATATGCACGGTATCAAAGTTCTCGCCGTATACGGAGGACAGGATATCTCAAGACAGATAAGAGCTCTTTCGGCAGGTGTTCAGATTGTTGTGGGAACTCCGGGAAGAGTTATGGATCACATGCGCAGACATACCATGAAGATGAAGAGCGTAAGAGTTCTTGTACTTGATGAGGCGGATGAGATGCTTGATATGGGCTTTAGAGAGGATATTGAGACTATCCTTGATGGAATGCCGGAAGAGAGACAGACTGCTCTTTTCTCAGCTACCATGCCCGAACCCATTCTTCAGATAACAAGAAAGTATCAGAAGGATGCAGAGTACATTAAGATGACACCCAAGGAGATCACTGTTGCTGCCATTGAGCAGGCATATTACAGAGTTCCTCAGAAGATGAAAGAGGAAGTTCTTGTAAGACTCCTTGACTATTATAATCCGGGAAGAACGCTTATTTTCTGTAACACCAAGAAAATGGTTGATCAGCTTGCAGAGAGTCTTAAAGGAAAAGGCTATCTCGCAGACGGACTTCACGGAGATCTTTCTCAGAATCAGAGAGACACCGTTATGAATCTTTTCAGAAAAGGAAAGATCAATATTCTTATCGCCACTGATGTTGCGGCAAGAGGAATTGATGTAAGCGGTGTTGAGGCTGTATTTAATTTCGATATTCCCGAGGATATTGAATATTACGTTCACAGGATCGGAAGAACGGGACGTGCCGGAAAGAGCGGAAGATCGTTCACTCTTGTCGGCGGACGCGAGATGTACAAGCTTCGTGAGATTGAGAAGGTATGCCATACTCGTATCGAAGAAAGACGCGTTCCTTCGGCAAAAGAGATCACAAGGGCGAAATCTCAGAAGGTTTTTGCCGAGGTTATCGATATTATTGAATCTACGGATATTTCTTCTGTACTTGAGTTTGTAAACCAGAAGATTGAAGAGGGCGAATACACTGCAGAGCAGCTTGCTGCAGGCTTTATGAAGCTTAAGATGGGAGCAGATCTTGAAGATCTTGTTCTTTTTGAAAAGAGAAGTGACAGAAGAGACGGATACGGAAGAAGAGGCAGAGGCGATTCACGCGGCTCGTATTCAAGATCCCGTGACGGTAAGTCTTCTGACAGAAGGCGTAGCTACAAGGGCGAGCGTAAGTTTGACGACAGAAAGCCCGGAGACAGAAGATCAGGCGGTAAGAGAAACGATGAGAGATCACGTGACGGAAGAAAGTCTGATGACAGAAGAAAAGCTGAGGATAGAAAGCGTAAACTCAGGAAACAGGCTTCCGAAGGTTTTGAAAATGTCGGAAGGATAAACATAAAGGGCGAAGGTTCTACCAAGGCGTGGTATCTTGATTCAAACGACAACAAGCGCTCCAACAAGAAGAGCGAAGATACCAATACAATGAACGTATCCAAATCAGACAAGAAGAAAATAAAGTCTGAAAACAAGAAGAGAAGCATCGACTATCTTCAGGATGTAAACGATCTTGTAATGGAGAGCTTCGGTAAACGCAAGAAAGATAAATAATCAAACAATTGAATACAGGAGGGGTAATGAGTAAAAGCGAGAACATTAAGAGCAGAAGAATAAGAGCTAAGCTTTTTAATATGGTCAGCGTGGGCGTTGTTGATGAGCCCATAAACAGACTGTATGATGTGATCAGCATTATTGCGCTGTTTTTGAATCTTTTCTCGGCGTTTGCCATTACTTTTAATTATATGGAGCGGAACTATGGGTCGCTCCTTCTTGCTATAGAGGCAGTCACAACGTTTTTCTTTGCTATAGACTATGTGCTTAGATTATTTACGGCGCCGGAGCTTTATCCCAAGGAATCCGAGAGATATGCCCCTGTTAAATACGCGGCATCGTTTACCGGGGTTATCGATCTGATATCATTCCTGCCGTATTACATGCCGTTTTTCTTCCCAAGAGGAACTGCGGTGTTTAAGCTCTTTAGAGTGGCAAGGATACTAAGACTTTTTAGGATCAATTCCTATTACGATCAGCTCAATGTTATCACTGAAGTTATCAGCCGCAAAAAGCAACAGCTCATGGCATCGGTATTTATAATACTGATACTTATGATGTCAGCGAGTCTTTGTATGTACAGTGTGGAACATGAGACGCAGCCCGAAGTATTTCAAAATGCTTTTTCGGGAATCTGGTGGTCCGCGTCGACTCTTTTGACTATAGGCTACGGTGACATTTATCCAAGGACCGTTGCCGGTAAGATACTTGGAATAGTTATAGCTTTCCTAGGCGTCGGAATGGTCGCTATCCCAACGGGTATCATTTCCGCAGGCTTCGTCGAGCAGTATCAGAGACTTAAGGCGATCGGTGAATATACTGAAGAAGAGAATATTCACTTTATCAGAGTAAGACTCGGCGCCGCTGATAAATGGTGCGATAAGAAGATAAATGAGATCGGGCTTCCGAAAGATATGATGGTAGTTGCGCTCCAAAGAGGTAATGACACCATAATACCAAGGGGCGAGACGGTCGTTAAGAAGAACGATCTGGTTGTAATGTGTGCTGAGAAGACCAAGGATCTTCAGCCTATCGATCTTAAAGAAATCGTTATAAATGAAGGCCATTCCTGGAACGGAACGGCGATAAGAGATATAGATATTTCAAGACAGAGCTTTATCTTCATGATAAGAAGAAATGGAAAAGCACTTATTCCCAAGGGAAGTCTGTCTCTTAAGGCGGGCGATACCGTGCTGATCTACGGTAAGCATGTCCAAAATGAAAATGTTTAGGCGGTAGTTTTTTATGATGTTTGATATTGATACGAAGAAAGAAATCCTTGATAAAACGGAGCTTTTCGTCCTTGATATGGACGGCACGTTTTATCTTGAAAATGATATTTTGGACGGCGCTTTGGACTTTTTGGAAGCGGTCAAAAGAGCCGGTAAAAGATATATCTTTTTTACCAATAATTCATCGACATCGGCTGAGCTCTATATAGAAAAGCTCGCAAAGATGAATTGCCATATAACAAGAGATATGATCATGACTTCGGGTGATGTTATGACGGCATATCTTAATACCAATCATAAAGGTAAATCCGTATATCTTCTTGGCACAAAGCCTTTGGAAGACAGCTTTAAAGCTGCGGGTATCAATCTTTTTAATCTTGAAAATGAAGATGCTCTCGCAAATATGGACAAAAGACCTGACATTGTAGTTGTGGGCTTTGACAAGACACTTACATTTGAAAAGCTCTCCAATGCCTGCACATATATAAGGGAAGGCGCGCTGTTTCTGGCAACTCACCTTGATATCAATTGTCCGATGAAGGGTGGATTTATCCCGGATTGCGGAGCTATCTGTAAGGCAATTGAGCTTTCAACAAACAAGACACCGAGATTTGTAGGTAAGCCTTTTCAAGAAACCGTAGATATGGTTGTCGGTGCGACAGGTGTTTCCAAAGAGAAGATCGCGTTTGTCGGAGACAGGATATACACTGACGTTGCGACGGGCGTTAATAACGGCGCTATCGGAGTTTTGGTGCTTACAGGTGAAACAAAACTTGAAGATATAGAAGGCTCTGTTTGCAAGCCTGATGTTGTTTTTGAATCAATAAAAGAGATGGGACAGCTTTTGGGATGATCGGTCCTGTCGGGAGATGTTATGAGAGAACCTAGATGCGTGATTATTTCAGCGGGGAGCTTTACGCCTATAGAAATTCCAATAGAAGAGGGAGATTATTGTATAGCCTGTGACGCGGGATTTATGTATGCAAGAGACCTTGGTATTCTTCCGGATCTGATCGTGGGAGACTTTGATTCTTTGGAAGAGCTTGGACCCGACGCCGTAAGAACGCTTGATGAGATCAAAAGCAGTGACCCGAACAGAATAATGCAGCTTGAGGTTCGTAAAGATGATACCGATACGATGAAGGCTGTTAAGATAGCTCTTTTAAAGGGCTATAAAAAGATCTTTTTGTACGGCGCACTGGGCGGACACAGGTTCGACCACAGCTTTGCCAATGTACAGACTTTATTGTATATTAAACATAACGGCGCGGACGGATATATCATGGATCATGACAAAATGCTCATGATAGCCGAGAATGAGACCGTTAAATTCAATAAAGGGAATACAGGTTATATTTCTGTCTTTTCTTTATCCGAAAAATCGGAAGGCGTTACGATCAAGGGACTTAGTTATACGCTTGATCACGGTGAGCTGTCATCTGATTTTCCGCTTGGCGTAAGTAATGAATTTATCCTTGATGAGGAGGCTGAGCTGACGGTAGAAAACGGAACGCTTTTAATTTGTCTGGAATTTGAGAAATAGAGTGTTTTGACCTCAGCTTGTAGAACTTATGATATCTTTCCTTGCAGCTTTTTTTATAAAGGATCATAACAATACGGATGATCTTGAAGTAAGAAATAAGTACGGGATACTTAGCGGAATTGTGGGCATTTGCCTTAATATTATTTTGTTTTCTTCTAAGCTTTTTGCCGGTATTGTGAGCAGTTCCATTTCTATAATGGGTGATGCGTTCAATAACTTATCGGATGCGGCTTCCTGCATTGTTACGCTCGTTGGTTTTAAGCTTTCGGGACAGGAAGCGGATGAAGAGCATCCGTTCGGACACGGCAGACTTGAGTACGTTGCGGGCCTTATTGTGGCTCTTTTCATTGTGATCATGGGCGTTGAGCTCATGCAGTCTTCTGTAGAAAAGATCATTCATCCGAAAGAAACTTTGTTTAACGGCGTTATCGCCGGAATTCTTATTTTTTCCATAATCATTAAATTAATAATGTTTCACGGTAATCTCGAGGCGTCAAAGAAGATAGGAAGCGCCGCGTTAAAGAACACTGCCATGGACAGTATATCGGATGTCATTACGACAGGGATCGTTCTTGTTTCTGCTTTCATTTCACATAAGACCGGAATTATTCTTGACGGATATATCGGTGTCATTGCCTGTATCTTTATCATTAAGACGGGATATGAGGCAGCCAAAGATACGATAAGTCCGCTTCTTGGGGAGCCGCCCAGCAAGGAACTTGTAAAAGAGATCGAGGATTTTGTTCTTGATTTTGACGGCATTCTCGGCGTTCACGATCTTGTGATACATAACTACGGACCGGGAAGGAACTTTGTTTCTCTCCATGTTGAGGTGCCGGGAGATAAGGATATTGTAACGGTTCACGATCTTGTCGATGATATCGAAAATGAGATAAGAACAAAGTACGGGTGCATGGTAGTTATACATATGGATCCCGTTGTTACAGGTGATGAATATTCCGAAGAGCTTAAGAGGAAGGTGACACACATCGTGGCGGAGCTTGATCCCAAGCTTAGCTTTCACGATTTCAGAGTGATCCATGCAAAGGGCGATTGCAGGCGAGTTGCCTTCGATATTCTCGTGCCGTACAAATACGACCTTAAGGATGCGGAGATCATCAAATATCTTGATGATCATATAAAGGGCGCGGAACCGGGAATAGAATGTGATATCACAATTGATAAAGTTAATGATAAAATAGATGACAGATCAGGTTTAGTAACTAAATAAACGCTTAGGAGGAAAGTGATGTTAGGTTTTAAAAAGCTTAAAAATGTATTTAAACAGATTTTGAAAAGGCATCCGGTATCTTTTTTCAGTGTGCTTATCTCGATGATTCTTTTCTGTATTACTTATGATGGGTTTGATCGTTATGAAGCCGCAAAAGATGTGATGGATGTTATTGCTATCGCATTCTTCGTTTTTGCATTCGGTGCACTTGTATGTGAGGTATATCGTGAATGCAAAAGAAAGAGTGAGCCGACTTATTCTTTTGATAATAAAAAGTATATTATCACCAATGTGGCGGTATTGGCTTTTAGTGCACTGCTTGGAGCGTTTTCCGCTTTGTTTAATGTATACAACAGTGTTGAAATTTCCGGGATGTGCGGAGTGAATGAGCTGTTGGTCAGACAGATATCTGATTATGTGATAAGGTTCACGGTAGTTTTGGTTGTAGCGGCAGTCTGCGTTTCTCTTTTCTTTTTTTATAAAAAGAGTATGTGTTCGTTTGAAACATATACAGCAAAGGCTTTTTGCGGAGTGATGAAGGCAGAGCTTGTTTTCTTTGTTATCGCTATTGGCCTGACTCTTATTATTACAGCATTCAATGCGCTTTTGTTTGAGCTTGATTCTTCGGTATATATACGTTTGTGGATTGTTCTTTTGGGACTTGTGCAATACCCTTGTCTTTTGAGCGGATTGTCGAATACAGATGAAGAGATATCCAAATTTGGCAAAGTTATGCTGACTTATGTACTTCCGGGGCTTTTGGCAATTTCTTTTTTGATCGTATATGCTTACATAATTAAGATTCTGGTGACTTTTAGTTTTCCGTCAAATCAGGTATTTCCTATCCTGACATCGCTGTTTTTTATCGGGGCACTTATTTGGACTATGGCGCAAGGCATACGTGATAAGTCTTTGAGAAAAGTTTTCAGGATAATGCCGCTTTTGTTTATTCCGTTTATTGTTTTGCAGATTATTTCTCTTTCGATTCGTATTTCGGGATACGGGCTTACTGTAAACAGATACGTCGGAATAGCGGTTGTTGTATTTGAACTTATATATTGTATTTTGTACGTTATAAACATGATCAGAAAGAAAGAGGCAATGCAGGCTATACTTGCTGTTGTTGCCGTAATCTTCTTTGCTGCTTTGTTGGTTCCGGGAATCAATGTATATTCAGCTGTTATCGCATCTCAGAAGGGCAGGATAATCAAATATATTTCAAATCCTGATAAAGCCGGAAGCAGAACCATAAGAGAAGCACATGAAGCATACATAACCCTTAATATGGATTGCGGAGTACCGGGGCAGGTTTATATAGAAAAAAATTACAGCGAAGATCAGATGGCTGAATTGGAAGAGCTTGTCGAGAATATTAATTATGTGAATGGAATATACGTGTTCAGGAGTAACGATAGTCACTTTAAGATTAAAGGATCTTATACCGATCTTTATACTGTAAAGATTTTTTATGATAAAACTGACGGAATAGATCCGATGAAGGATGAGCTTGAAATTTACAGTGGTGACAAGGTTATTGATAAGGTTAGGCTTGGCAACGTGATAAGCGAGCTGCTAAGGCTAAGTGCTACCGGTGCTGAGGAGCAAAAGCTTGAGAATGTAATAAATAAAAATATTCAGCTTAAGAACGGCGGAGAGTTCATAATAGTTGATATAGATATTTGTACAAATTACAATACCGAGATAATAGACAGCATTGATGTAAACGGATATGTTGTGAAATAAATCCCGTTAATCATCTTATGCTGTCCAAAACCGATAAACCTATCTTGTCATAAAGCGGTTATATGAGATATACTATGCAGTGGTAAAAATTTATTTTATTAGTTTTTTAATCGCTATATGCGTAGAAGATGGAGGATATATAAATGAGAGGTTCAAAGCCAACAGTTCTTTTGATCCTTGACGGATACGGAATCAATCCCAATCCCGAGGGTAATGCCATTGCTATGGCGAACACACCCGTGATGGATTCACTTATGAAGGAATATCCCTTTGTGCAGGGACTTGCCAGCGGACTTGCTGTAGGTCTTCCTGACGGACAGATGGGTAACTCAGAGGTTGGTCACATGAACATGGGTGCCGGCAGAATCGTATATCAGGAACTCACTAGAATCACCAAGTCTATTGAAGACGGAGATTTCTTTACTAATGAGGGACTTATGGCAGCAATCAACAATTGCAAGGCCAACGATTCAGCACTTCATATGTACGGACTTGTTTCAGACGGAGGCGTACATAGCCACATTACACATATTTACGGACTTCTTGAGCTTGCCAAGAAGAATGGACTCAGCAAAGTTTATGTTCACTGCTTCCTTGACGGAAGAGATACTCCTCCGGAGAGCGGAATTGACTTTGTACAGCAGCTTGAAGACAAGATGAAAGAGCTTGGCGTAGGCCAGATCGCTTCTATCTCAGGTCGTTACTATGCTATGGACAGAGATAATAACTATGACCGTGTTGAGGTTGCTTACAATGCTCTTACAAAGGGCGAGGGCAACAAGGCTGACAGCGCTCACGAGTGCATGGTTCAGACATACAAGGACGGTAAGACAGACGAGTTCGTTATCCCTACAGTTATCATGAAGAACGGAGCACCCGTTGCTACAGTTAAGGATAAGGATTCAATCATCTTCTTTAACTTCCGTCCCGACAGAGCAAGAGAGATCACACATTGCTTCTGCGATGATGATTTTGATAAGTTTAACAGAGGAAAGAGACTTGACGTAACTTACGTTTGCTTCACAGACTACGATCCTCTTATTCCCAATAAAGAAGTTGCATTTAAGAAGGTTCTTCTTACCAACACATTTGGTGAGTGGCTTGCAGCCAAGGGACTTAAGCAGGCTCGTATCGCCGAGACAGAGAAGTATGCACACGTTACATTCTTCTTTAACGGTGGCGTTGAGAAGCCCAATGACGGAGAGGACAGAGTTCTTGTAAACTCTCCCAAGGACGTTCCCACATACGATCTTAAGCCTCAGATGAGCGCTCCCGAAGTATGCGAGAAGATTCTTGATGCGATCAACTCTCAGAAGTACGATGTTGTGGTTGCAAACTTCGCCAACCCCGACATGGTAGGACATACAGGTGTTATCCCCGCTGCGGTTTCCGCTATCGAGACTGTAGATGAGTGCGTTGGCAAGATCGTTGATGCGATCAAGGCTGTTAACGGAACAATGTTCATCTGCGCAGACCACGGTAATGCGGATATGATGATCGATTACGAGACAGGTGAGCCTTGGACAGCTCATACAACAAACCCTGTTCCTTTCATCCTGGTTAACTATGATCCTGCATACACTCTTAAAGAGGGCGGATGCCTTGCTGATATCATTCCCACACTTATCGAGTGCATGGGTGAAGAGCAGCCTGCAGAGATGACAGGAAAGTCTTTGTTGATTAAAAAGTGATAATATGATAAAGTAATTTGTGCGCGACATTTAGCGCATGATTCTTTAATATGCAGAATATGTACCGGGAGGAATGTATTTCGTGAGTACTTTAAGTTATTTAGTTGGAATTATTTTTATATTGATCTGCCTTGCACTTGTTGTGCTTGTTCTTGCTCAGGAAGGTAAGAATCAGGGACTTGGTGCTATTCAGGGAACAGTTGAGAATACATATTGGGGCAAGAACAGAGGCCGTTCTAAAGAAGGAGTTTTAAAGACTGTAACGGTTATTTTATCTGTTTTGTTTATCGTACTCAGTATCATTCTTAACATGCACATGTTCTGATAGAACTGTTATTGTAAGAATATCGCAAGGCACTCTATAATAAAATAGAGTGCCTTAATTATTTTATGAGGGAATATGAGTAAAGGAAGAAGACTTAAAAGAGTAGAAGAAAGCTTATTCGGTAATAGTAAGAAATACACTGACAATCACGTGGTTGGTCAGTTTATTTCCAATGCAAGGGGATTTGGCTTTGTGACGATAGAGGGTGAGGATGAGGATATCTTTATTCCCGAGGACTATGTTCACGGAGCTTTTCATACTGATACCGTAGAAGTGGAGATCCTTCCCGTTCAGAGCGGAAAAAGAAAAGAAGGACGTATCAGAAATATACTTGTCAGAGGGATTCAGGAGATCGTCGGAACATATCAGGCCGAGAAAAACTTTGGTTTTGTCATTCCCGACAGCGATAAGTTTACAAGCGATATCTTTATACCTATAGAATTCCACGGAAGCGCTGTTACGGGAGATAAAGTCGTTGTCACCATCACCGATTACGGCGATCCCAAGAAGAGGCAGAAGCCCGAGGGCAAGGTGAAAGAGGTCATCGGAAACATCAACGATCCCGGTGTCGATATATTATCTATTGTAAAGAACTACGATATCCCGACGGAGTTCCCCGAGAGGGTGATAAACCAGGCAAATAAATGCCCCGATGTCATAAGCGAAGCCGATATGCTTGGAAGGATGGATCTTCGAGATGTGACTATGGTCACGATAGACGGAGAGGATGCCAAGGATCTCGACGATGCTGTAAGTCTTTCTATTGATGATGAAGGACTGTATCATCTCGGAGTTCATATTGCCGATGTAACCAATTACGTTCAGGAAAAGTCGGCTCTCGACAGAGAAGCATTAAAGCGCGGAACCAGTGTTTATCTTGTGGACAGGGTTATACCCATGCTGCCTCACAGGCTTTCAAACGGTATCTGCTCGCTCAATCACGGCGAGGACAGGCTGGCTCTTTCTTGTCTTATGACCATTGATAAGAACGGCGGCGTTATCGATCATGAGATTGCCGAGACTGTCATAAATGTCAACGAGAGGATGTCATATACTTCCGTTGCCAAGATACTCGAGGATGAGGACGAAGAAGAGATTGCTAAATATGAAGAGCTTGTACCCATGTTCAAGGATATGGCCAAGCTTTCATCCATTCTTAGGAAAAAGAGAGAGAAGAAGGGTGCAATAGATTTTGATTTCCCCGAGACCAAGATTATTCTTGATAAAGAGGGAAATCCCATAGATATCGTTCCTCATGAGAGAAACACGGCAACGAAGCTTA
This sequence comes from Butyrivibrio sp. X503, assembly GCF_003625475.1. Classification (GTDB taxonomy): domain Bacteria; phylum Bacillota; class Clostridia; order Lachnospirales; family Lachnospiraceae; genus Butyrivibrio. The sequence goes on from NZ_RAIQ01000002.1 coordinate 26,308, forward strand.
TTGAGGACTTCATGCTTGCTGCTAACCAGACGGTTGCGGAGCACTTTTATTTCCTTCAGAGTCCTTTCGTATATCGTATACATGAGCAGCCCGATCCGGAGAAAATCTCGACACTCTCAGCTTTTGTGAGCAGCTTCGGACTTCACATAAAGACAAGACGTGATGAGGGGGTTAAGCCAAAAGAGCTGCAAAAGCTCCTTAAGAATATAGAGGGAAGCAAGGAAGAGGCTGTTATCAGCAGGATGACTCTTCGCAGTATGATGCAGGCCAAGTACAGCACGGAATGTACGGGACACTTCGGACTTGCATTTGATTACTATTGCCATTTCACCTCTCCCATCAGAAGATATCCCGATCTTCAGATCCACAGAATAATCAAGGATCATTTAAGAGGCAGGATGAATGAAGCTAAGATGCTTCATTACAGTGAGATCCTCGATGAAGTTGCCAAGCATTCTTCCGAGACGGAAAGAAGAGCGGAAGAAGCCGAGCGTGAGACCGATAAGCTCAAGAAGGCTCAGTACATGGAAAAACATATCGGTGAAGTTTTTGAGGGAGTTGTATCCGGTGTGACCGCTTGGGGTCTTTTTGTTGAACTTGAGAATTCCTGCGAAGGAATGGTCGCTGCCGCTTCTATGGCGGATGATTTCTACGTATATGACGAAGCTCAGATGAAGCTTGTCGGCGAGAGGTATCACAAGGAATACACTCTTGGACAGAAGGTTAATATAAAGGTTGTAGGAGCCGACAGGATTTCAAAGACTATCGACTTCAGGCTTGTTGATGAAGACTTTGATGAGAATGAAGATGAATTGCGTTATGAAGAAGAGTATGTCCCAAAGGCTCGTAAGCTTGCCGGTGACAAGGCCAAGAAGATAAGAACCCTTAGTAAAAAAGCCAAGGAAGAGGCTGATAATGCGCAGATTTCAGAAGAAGTAGATAGGCTTTTGAAAAAGGCAAAGAAGGAATTATCCAAAACTTCCTCAAAGACCGCCAAAGGAAAAGCTTCTAAGAAATCTGATAAGAAGGCGGATAAGAAGACCAAGTCCACAAGAAAGGTCTACAAGGTCCACAAGTACAAGAAGTCTGCAACAAGCAAGGCGGCAAGAAGTGCGCAGGGCAAGGGCAGAAAGAAGAAAAGATAAAGAAAACAGGTAAGTAACATGGCAGAAGATAACAAGGCTAGAAAGCTTGTAGCTAACAATAAAAAAGCATATCACGATTATTTTATCGAGGAGAAGTACGAAGCAGGTATCGAGCTCTTTGGAACCGAGGTAAAATCAATACGTCAGGGCAAGTGCAGTATAAAAGAAGCTTGGATAAGTATTGATAAGGGTGAAGCTTTTATCATGGGCATGAATGTAAGCCCTTATGAGAAAGGTAATATCTTTAACAAGGATCCCTTAAGAGTTAAGAAGCTTCTTTTGCACAAAGCTGAGATAAGAAAGCTTGACCAGCAGAAAATGGTACAGGGGTACACCCTTGTACCTCTCGAGGTCTACTTTAAGAACGGCAAGGTCAAAGTCGAGATCGGTCTTGCTAAAGGTAAGAAGCTCTATGATAAGAGAGCGGATATGGCCAAGAAGGATCAGCAGAGAGAAGTCGAGAAAGAGTTTAAGCTTAAATTTAAATAAAGAGGGTTCTATCTGTTGATTTTGATGATTGTTACCGATATACTGTAGTAGCAATACAAATTTAATAAGGGTTAGTAAAGGTTTCGACAGGGATTTTGAAGCTGGAGAAGCTATCCGCAGGACGGTGCGTTAAACCTCAACTTAAAATTAAACGCTAACACAGAATTAGCAGCTGCCTAAATGCAGCACGTCGACCCGGGTGCACCTACACATTCGGTAATCGGCGTCAAACTTTGTAGGAAACGACATAGCTTAAGCTTTGCGGCTATGGTCGTATCATGAAGCTACCGATTGTTTGCAGTTGTCAATTACCGCGGCATGAGGGAACAGGGATGCAGAATCCCGGAATAATTGACTATGATAGTAGAAGGACAGGGGATGAGTTTTTGGACGCGGGTTCGACTCCCGCCTAATCCATACTTAAAAGCCGCATGATTATGCGGCTTTTATAATATAGGCAACAAAAAATCGTATGCCAAGAAGATTGACGATTAATTATTACAGAGGTTTTTATGAGGAGATGGGTATCAATACTGTTAACGGGAGTTATGGTCGTGGGGATGATAAGTCATAACACTGTTGACGTCGTAGCAAGTAAAGCTAAGAATCCGATCATAGAAGTGATGACAGTTGAACAGAAGCTGGCACAGATGATCATGCCATCATTGAGAAGCTGGAATGGGACAGATATTACAGCTTTAAATCCGGAGCTTGTAAAAGTATTGGGAAAGTACGATTTTGGTGGAGTGATCTTATTTGGTCAGAATACTAAGGATGCGACTCAGACTACTGAGCTTATCAACAGCATTCAGGATGCGCATGAAAACGGCGGCTTTAAATACGATATGTTTATTGCTGTAGACCAGGAAGGCGGAAGAGTTACCCGTCTGCAAACGGGAACAAATATGCCCGGTAACATGGCGGTTGCGGCCACAGGAGATGTTTCAAATGCATATAAGGCTGCGAGCGTGATCGGAGAAGAGCTCGCCGTGCAGGGCTTTAATCTTGATTTTGCACCGGTTGTTGATGTTAACAGCAATCCTGCAAACCCTGTTATAGGCGTAAGATCTTTTTCCGAAGATCCGAATGTGGTTACCAAGTTTGGAAAGAGTTATATGATGGGACTTCATTATCAAAATGTAATGTCCTGTCTTAAGCATTTCCCGGGGCACGGAGATACGGACGTTGACAGCCATACGGGACTTCCTGTGGTCAACAAAAGCTATGAAGAGATGATGAAAACTGAACTTGTTCCATACGCTGCATTGGCTAAGAGCGCGGATTTCATAATGACAGCGCATATTCAGTACCCGAAGATAGAAAAAGAGACTTGCATATCCAAAAGTTCGGGACAAAACATTTTCCTTCCGGCTACTCTTTCCAAAAAGTTTTTGACGGATATCCTTAGAGGAGACCTTGGATATAAGGGACTTATCATAACGGATTCCATGGAGATGGATGCAATAACCGTCAATTTCGATAAGCTTGATGCATCTGCGAGGGCGATCAATGCAGGCGCGGATATGCTTTTGATGCCTGTAAGACTTACTTCTGAAGCAGATATAAATAATCTGGATGCTTATATCAAAGGTCTTGCAGCCAAGGTTGAAAGCGGAGAAATCTCCGAAAGCAGATTAAATGAATCTGTAAACAGGATCATGAAGATCAAGGATAAATACGGCCTTTATAACGGGAAGGTAAGAGCTTCCGGGGAAAAGGCTGCAAGTGTTGTCGGTTCCAAGGAGCATAAGGCTGTGGAATGGGATATCGCATTGGCAGCCGTAAAAGGCGTGAAGAACGAAGGCGTGTATCCTATCTCGAAGGATAAGAAGGTAGTAATTTTCTATCATGATGAGGCACAGCTTGCTTCAATCAAGGCAGGAGCCGAGAAGGCCGGAGCAAACGAGATAAAATACGTCAGCTATGAAAAAGGAGTAGGTGCTAACGCGGATACAGCCATCCGGGATGCGGATGTTGTGGTTTGTATATCAACCTGTTCAACGGGAAAAGAAATCAAAGAAAATACCGAAGTAAAGACATTGCTTCAAAAGGCTAAAACATGCCGCAAAATGACTTTGGTATTGAGTACAAATCTTCCGTATGATCTTGAAGGGCTTAATGACGCGGATGTGCTGGTCGCTTGTTATGGACCGGGGATCAATGTGACTGCGGCTATTTATAAATTGTTTTAAGAATGAACATTGTATACTGTTAAACATTATTGGAATGTGTTATATTATTTCCATATAACATAGCTTTCCCAAGAAATATGCGGGAGAGAATGAATGGGAATGTGAAAGGTATAGTGGGAAACGGTGTATGGCGGATACCGGACGTAGGATATGCATGATAGTTCAGCAGAAAGATGTCAAAGGCGGAATAGCCGCTGTTGTATCCGGGTATTATGGAAGCGCTCTTGAGAGTAAATATGACATCAGATATGTTGAATCATATTGTGACGGAAGTAAATTTCAAAAGCTTATCAAAGCTTTGAAGGGTGTCTTCGAGTTCCGTAAAGTCTTAAAAAGCTTTAAACCTGAGCTTGTTCATATACATTCTTCTTTCGGACCCAGCTTTTACAGGATGCAGCCTTTTTTGTACATGGCAAAGAGACGAGGCATTCCTGTAGTCGATCACCTTCACGGTGCGGATTTTAAGACATTTTATCATGACGCATCGGATAAGAAGAAAAGGCTTATAAAGCGGGTTTATAACGATTTTTCTAAGATAATTGTTCTTTCCAAAGAGTGGGAAGAGACAATGTCGCAGCTAGTTCCAAACGATAAACTTACAGTCATCGAGAATTATTGCAGACCCCAAGAGAGAAAAACTGTAGAGAGTTTGTTTGATGAAAGGTTTGATAAGAAGCAGGTTCTTTTCCTCGGAGAGTTAGGAAAAAGAAAAGGCGGCTACGACTTTGCGTCTATTGTAAAAAAGACTCTGGCAAAGGTCCCCGACGCTTCGTTTGTCTTTTGCGGAAGCGGAACGCAGGCTGATGTTGAAGAGATAACCTATGACGTTTACAGCGTTACGACCAAGGAGAAAGCTCTTTTTCCCGGTTGGGTCAGAGGAGAGGATAAGGATAAGTATTTAAAAGGATCCTCGATATATCTTTTGCCTTCATATGATGAAGGACTTCCGATGTCGATACTTGATGCGATGGCGTACGGATTACCCGTTGTTTCGACCAATGTCGGAGGTATTCCAAAGATCGTAAGAGGCGGAGTAAACGGCTTTATATCAGCCCCCGGTGACGTTGACAGCATAAGCGACGGGATCGCCAAGCTCTTATCTGATAAGGACGTTTATATCCGTGCTTCAAAAGCAAGCTATGAAATAGCTGACAAAGAGTACAATTTTGATACACATATTGCCAAGCTTGAAGAGGTATATAATAGTTTCCTTTAAATAAAAAGTCGGAGGAAAAAATGAGATCACCCTTTCTTTATCTTAAAAATTTTATAGGTATCGGATGTAGGAAAGTTCGTTTTTTGTCTGCTTTTTCGGCAGGTGCGGTTCAGACTTTTGACAAGCTTTATGTTGAGATTTACAAAAAAGGCAAGATCACGCTCGGAAGCTATAACCAGAACAGAGGCAATCTTTATCTTGTTGCCGACGGAGGAGAGCTAAAGATCGGAGATCACTGCTTTTTTAACACGGGGACATGTATTACCGCAGCCAAATCCGTAACCATTGGAAACAACTGCAAATTCGGCAATAACGTTGTTATCGTAGATCACGATCATGATTTCAGAAATAAGACGGACAGCGAGTTTATTAGCTCTGATGTAGTCATAGAAGATGATGTATGGGTGGGCGCGGGAACTGTGATCCTTCGCGGAACTCATATCGGAAAGGGTGCTGTTATCGGAGCGGGCAGCATAATAAAAGGAAAAATTAATCCAAACGCTATAATAATTCAGAAGAGATCGGCCGATATATAATGAAATGTCATATTGGCCGGATTAATAATAACATTATAAGAGAGTGTAAAAGACATGGCAGTCAGTAAAAAAAGAATTGTTGTTAAGGTGGGAACATCCACTATCACTAACGAGAGCGGCAATGTAGATATCCGTGCTCTCGATCATTTATGCAGAGCTCTTTCGGGAGTTGAGAATCTTGGTTATGACCTGGTGCTTGTTTCATCGGGAGCCATCGCTGTTGGCGCAGGCAAGATGAGACTTGCGCAGAAGCCCAAGGAGATCAAAATGAAGCAGGCAGCCGCAGCTGTCGGGCAGACTGAGCTCATGCATCTCTATGATAAGTTCTTTGGTGAATACAACAGGATGGTAGGCCAGATACTTCTTGATAATGCGGATTTCAGCAATCCGGTAAGAAGTGAAAACCTAAAGAACACATTCGATGCTCTTTTGGAAAATCACATTATTCCCATTGTAAATGAGAATGACTCCGTTTCACATACGGAGATCGAATCCGAAAAGAAGCTTTTTTCCGATAACGATATGTTGTCGGCTCTTGTTGCGGTGTTCTGCAATGCAAGTAAGCTTATTATCTTTTCCGATATAGACGGTCTTTATGACGGTAATCCCAAGACCGATCCAAATGCCAAGGTTATAAGCAGGGTTGAGGAGATAACCGATGAGCTTAAAAAAGTAGCTTCGGGATCAGGCTCGAATAGGGGAACGGGCGGAATGATCACTAAGCTTGAAGCTGCTGAGCTTGCAACTTCTCACGGCATTGATGTTCTTGTTACAAACGGCAAGTATCCGGAGAAGCTATACGACATCATCGAGAAGAAGAAAGTCGGAACTTTGTTTGTGGCGAAAGAGTAATACTTAAGTTGTATGGTTTTTATCATGGAGGAGACGTCCTCTTTGATATTGCTATAAAAGTTAATATGGAGGCGTGTGTATGAAAAGCAAAAAGAAAAAAGGGGTAAAGTGGTTTCATTCTATTTTGTTCCAAGTTATCGCAGTAAACGTTGCGATGCTGGTTATCTTCGGGGCAGTGATGTTCACTACGATGGATTCACTGGATAACACAGTAAACAATTCCAATCAGCTGATCAAGTATGTTGCTTCGGCCAATATGTACGAGGGAAACGTTTCTACCAGAATTTACGACATCTTTGCACAACCGTTTGTATATATTTATGCCAGTAGAGAATTAAAACCGACAATTGATACTGAAGTCAGAGCTGATTTCGAGGATCTGAAGGCTTCTATGGCATCACTCATTGATGTATTTAAGCAGCACGATGATGAAGAGTCTGTAAAGGCTCTTAGTATCGCCCAAGAGCTCAGTACCAATGTTGACACCTATGTAACGATGGTAGAAAATGCCATGGATCTTGCTAAGTCGGGAGCCGGTGCACAGTGTACTGTCGTTATGGAAGGCGATGTTAAAGACCTTATGAATACCATCGACGCTCAGCTTGTTGAGCTGAATGCGGCGGTTAACGATATTTCCACTGGTTCAATAAACAATATGATAGGCAGAAGGAATCAGGCAGTTTATAAGTCTGTTATAGGACTTGTTATCTTCCTTATCTGTGTTGCAATAACCTTTAACCTTAACTATTTCCTTATAGTTAAGAAGATCAGATCGATCTCCAATGAAGTTAATACCATTATTGATGATATTGACAGCGGTAACGGAGATCTTACAGCCAGGATCAATACCAAGACAAACTCAGAGCTTATCTTCTTCAAAAATGGATTTAACAAGTTCATTGAGAATCTTCAGAACGTTATGCGTGAAGTTAAGAACGGAACTGTTGTCCTTACTACTTCCGAGGAAGAAGTATCCGAGAAGATTCAGAAAGCCAATGACAATGTTACCAATACTTCCGCAGCTCTTCAGGAGCTTTCGGCAAGTATGGATACCGTATCAGCAACTGCTACAACCATGACAGAGAAGCTTGTTGACGTTAAGAGCGCTACTGACAGCATAAATGCAGAAGTGGCAGAAGGAAAAGAGACAGCTGAGCACATCAAGATCGAGGCTGAATCCGTTCAGGAAGAAGTTAATCAGAAGAAGAGCAATACAGGAAGTAAGATGGAAGAGCTCAGTGCCGTACTTGAGCAGTCTGTTCAGGATTCCGAGCAGGTTAATCAGATCGGTGAGCTTACAAACGTAATTCTTGATATTGCATCTCAGACTAACCTTCTTGCTCTCAATGCAAGTATTGAGGCTGCAAGAGCAGGTGAAGCCGGAAGAGGCTTTGCTGTAGTTGCGGAAGAGATCAGCTCACTTGCTGAGAACAGCAGACAGACAGCGGGCAATATCCAGAAGATCAGTCAGGGTGTTACCGATGCGGTTAAGGCACTTTCGGATAATGCTATGCAGGTGCTTGAATTTATCAATACGACCGTTCTTTCAGACTACGATTCATTTGTTGAAGTTGGAGCCAAGTATGAGAATACTGCATCCATAATCGATGATATGCTCAATAAGTTCAGTGAGAAAGCTGAGAATCTCGGCGTTATCATGGAGCAGATGTCCGAGCATGTTACATCCATCAATCAGTCCGTTCAGGAGAGCACAGTTGCGATCAATACTTCTGCAACAAACTCAACTGAGATCGTTGGACAGATGCAGGGTATCGGAGAAGCAATGGACAACAATAACAAAGTTACAAGCCAGCTTTCCGACAGCACCAAGCAGTTCGTTACTGTTTAATACCAATCAGTTTTATCTGGCAGTAAAAAGAGACAAAAATATCGGCATCGTCTTGAGGGTTCAAGGCGATGCCGTTTTTCATTGGATCATATAAACTGTCTTATATAGTATTATCAGATATTCTCATGATACTTGTCATAGATCTCTGTAAGATATGACTTAACTATCTGAATATTTGTCATCTTTCGAAGATCGGAATTGCCCATCATTACGGCAATCTCATCTGCAAGAAGAAGCATATTGTAGATTTTAAGTTTGAACTGATCTCTGTCGAGCTCGTCAATGTTGACCTGCATAAGAGGTGAACCGAGCTTGAGTGTAACGTTGTCATCTGCGATACCTGTAAGCATCATACGTGTCGTGGGATCGAAGTTGACATAGAGTATAAGTTTTTCTTTTTCATGCTTCTTAAGTGTGTTCTCATTCTGATGAGAAGTCTCAAGCCACTCGTAAAGATCTGCTTCATCAGGGTTTAAGAGGAACTTTGTAAGCTCATCCTTGTGCTTTTCTACATACTGCATATATTTGCTTGCGCTGGGGCCTGTATAAGCAAGTTCAACTCTTACTCCCGAATCCGAGCGTACAAGCCTGCATTTCTCGGCAACCTCTTTAATTTTTAATGTTGTTTCGTTTGATCCGATCATCTTAAAGGTGCCGGTTTCTAATTCCTGCTTGAATTCCATTGTGATCTCCTTTTTTCTAAATCTACAGTAACGTAAGTATAGCATAAGGGTGCTAAAAATGGTATACTAATAGAGATTTTGTAAAGAAATAAGGGGATAACATGTCACAGAGTAACAAGGGGAGAAAACAGACAAGAAAATCATCCAACAGCTCGTCATCAAGGAGCGGTTCAAGGACCAATCAGCGCCATATTAATGAGGAAGTTGACTATTCCTTAAGAAGCGAGCTTATTGTCATTGCAATGGTAGCTCTTACCATTTTCCTGTTTTTGTGTAATTTCGGTATCTGCGGAAGCATAGGAAACACCATAAGCGGAGTTTTGTTCGGCTTATTCGGCTTCACGGCCTATCTTGCGCCTTTACTTGCGCTTTTTTGTGTGGTTATCGGTGTAGCCAACTTCGGATCCAGCGCTTCTACAAGGAAGATAGTTTCCGGGATCATTCTTTTTATTATATTGGGTATGATATTGGAGCTTTTCACCGGAAGACCGCAGGGTACTGAGTCTTACAGCATTTCATATGTTTTCAACGAAGCAAGAAGAGCACACAACGGAGGCGGATTCTTCGCAGGCTCACTTGCATATCTTTCATATAAGTATTTGTCGCTTGCCGGAACTGCGCTTTTACTGCTTTTGATCGGTATTGCCAGCGTTGTTATCTTTACCGAGCAGTCATTTGTGGGCGGTATTAAGAAGGGCGGTCGCAAGATCATCGAAAAGACCAAAGAAGACGCCGCCAACTACAGAGAATACTCAAGAGAGCGAAGAGAGAGAATAGAACAAAGACGAGCTCAGATTGAGGAAGACAGGCGCCTTGCCATCGAGCAAAAAGAGGACGAGAAGATCCTTAGGATGGAAAAGAATGTGCGTGGTGTCATGCTTGATACGCAGCTTTCCAAGGAAGGTGAAGATGCGGATGATATGAGCGAGATCCGCATTCATGATGCAAGCAGCGAGGAAGAAAAGAACAATATTTTTATTCCCGATGAAGACGAATTTCATGATGACATACATGAGATCATCTTAAAGAAGCACGAGATAGAGACGGATGTAGAGCCGGATGGACAAAGAGCCTTTAAAACAGGCATCAAGATCCACGGAATGGGCTATGACGACTATGATGAGACTGATGATTACACGCATCGTGGTGAACAGGAGCCTGTTTCAAGCGGCAAGCTTGTAGCCAAGGCCGCCAAAGAGCAGTTACCTGAAGATGATATCCTTCCCGATGTTCCGATTCACGCGGAGAACCTTGGAAACGGAATGAACGGAGATTACGTAGTACATGCGCAGGATCATATTTCAAGGAGCGCAGGTGCGTCCTCCAGGATCACGTCATCGGCTTCAATGCCTACAAGCACTCATGTGCCTGACGGTCCCGGTCCTCATACGGTTAATGTCGGCATGGAAAAAGAGATTGAGCAGCACAAGAAGGCTATGTCCAAGAAGTATGTATTTCCGCCGCTTTCTCTTTTGGAAAAGGGAACAAGAAACAAGAATTCGGATTCTGCAAGGCAGCTCAAAGAAACTGCGCTTAAATTGCAGGAGACGCTTAAGACCTTCGGGGTTAACGTCACCGTTACCGATATAAGTCAGGGTCCTTCGGTTACAAGATTTGAGCTTCAGCCTGAGGCGGGCGTTCGAGTTAACAAGATTGTCGGACTTGCGGATGATATCAAGATGAATCTGGCTGCAAGAGATATCAGAATAGAAGCTCCGATTCCGGGCAAGGCAGCTGTGGGAATCGAGGTTCCGAACAGAGAGAATCAAGCGGTTGCGTTAAGAGACCTCTTTGAATCCAGAGAGTTTAAGGACTTTTCATCAAAGCTTGCTTTTGCGGTTGGTAAAGATATCGCGGGCAAGACGGTTGTTACCGATATAGCCAAGATGCCGCACCTCCTTATTGCGGGTGCTACAGGATCCGGTAAATCGGTATGTATAAATACGATCATCATGAGCCTTATTTATAAGGCCAAGCCTGAAGAAGTGCAGATGATCATGATTGATCCCAAGATCGTTGAGCTTAGTGTTTACAACGGAATCCCGCACCTTATGATCCCTGTTGTGACGGATCCCAAGAAAGCCGCCGCAGCTCTTAACTGGGCGGTTGCGGAGATGACTAACAGATATAAGAAGTTTGCCGACGCGGGAGTGCGTGATCTCAAGGGATACAATAAGCTTGCAGAGAAGAGCAGCGATCCCGAAATGAGCGTTATGCCTCAGATCGTGGTTATTGTAGATGAGCTTGCAGATCTTATGATGGTATCCGCCAATGAAGTTGAGGATGCTATCTGCAGACTTACACAGCTGGCGCGAGCTGCGGGTATTCATCTTATCATTGCTACTCAGAGACCTTCAGTTGATGTCATTACGGGTCTTATTAAGGCGAACATGCCCAGCCGAGTAGCGTTTGCGGTATCGAGCGGTGTTGATTCGAGAACTATTCTCGATATCAACGGTGCCGAGAAGCTTCTTGGTAAGGGAGATATGTTATTCTATCCTCAGGGCTATACGAAACCTGCCAGAATTCAGGGTGCATTTGTATCCGACAAGGAAGTTCAGGCGGTTACGGATTTCATAAGAAATCAGGATATACAATCAAGCTACGGCGAAGGTGTTGAAGAACAGCTTGCAAATTACCAGAGTCAGTCCGGCGGAAGTAGCGGTGCTTCCACAGGTGGAGATCCGGACAGGGATGAGTATTTTGTACAAGCCGGAGAGATTATCATAGAAAAAGAAAAAGCGTCCATAGGAATGCTCCAGAGAGTGTTCAAGATCGGCTTTAACAGAGCCGCCAGGATTATGGATCAGTTATGTGAAGCCGGGGTGGTCGGCGATGAAGAAGGTACTAAACCCAGAAAGGTACTAATGACCAAAGCTGAGTTTGATAGGTATGTAGGAGGAGAATAAATGGCTTTTAAAAGTGACATTGAAATCGCACAGGAAGCAAAGATGCTACACATCAGAGATGTAGCGGAAGGAATCGGGATTGAAGAGGACGATCTTGAATTCTACGGTAAGCACAAGGCTAAGCTTACAGAGGAGTATCTTAGAAAGGTACAGAGCAACAAGGAAGGAAAACTTATCCTTGTAACAGCCATCAATCCTACTCCCGCGGGAGAAGGAAAGACAACCACAAGTGTTGGACTCGGAGATGCGCTCAGAAGATTAGGATACAAGACAGTTATAGCTCTTAGAGAGCCTTCACTCGGACCTTGCTTCGGAATAAAGGGCGGAGCGGCCGGCGGCGGATACGCTCAGGTAGTTCCGATGGAAGATCTCAACCTTCATTTTACAGGTGATTTCCATGCCATAACATCCGCAAACAACTTGCTTGCGGCTATTTTGGACAACCATATCCAGCAGGGTAATGAACTGCAGATCGATACCAGACAGATCATATGGAAAAGAGCCGAGGATATGAATGACAGAGCTCTTCGAAATATCGTTGTAGGTCTTGGAGCCAAGACTGACGGTGTTCCCAGAGAAGATCACTTTGTTATTACGGTTGCTTCCGAGATAATGGCAATTCTTTGTCTCGCAAGCGATCTTAACGATCTGAAGGACAGACTTTCCAGGATCATTGTTGCATATAACTTTGCGGGAGAACCCGTTACAGCAGGTGACCTTCAGGCAGTTGGCGCTATGGCAGCACTCCTTAAGGATGCTCTTAAGCCCAATCTGGTGCAGACACTTGAGCACACACCCGTTATTGTACACGGCGGTCCTTTTGCCAATATCGCTCACGGATGTAACTCCGTAAGGGCTACAAAGACAGCACTTAAGATCGCGGATTATACTGTAACGGAGGCAGGCTTCGGTGCCGATCTCGGTGCAGAGAAGTTCCTTGATATCAAGTGCAGGATCGCAGGACTTAAGCCTGATGCGGTTGTTCTTGTTGCAACTATCAGAGCCCTTAAGTACAACGGCGGAATTCCCAAGGCTGAGCTTGGAACAGAGAATCTTGAAGCTCTTAAGAAGGGAATCGTTAATCTTGAGAAGCACATTGAGAACATCCAGAAATACGGTGTTCCCGTTGTTGTAACTCTTAACTCATTCCTTACTGATACAGAAGCCGAGACAGAGTTCGTCAAGAAATTCTGTGAGGAGAGAGGTTGTAACTTCGCTCTTTCAGAGGTTTGGGAAAAAGGCGGAGAAGGCGGACAGGATCTTGCAATGAAGGTTGTCGAGAGCATTAAGAACAAGCCTTCTAACTATGCACCTATCTATAAGGATGAACTCTCACTCAAAGATAAGATCAATACTATCTCTACGGAGATTTACGGCGCCGATGGCGTTACATACACACCGGCAGCTTCCAAGCAGCTTGCCAAGATTGAGGAGATGGGATTTGGGAATCTCCCTGTCTGCATGGCAAAAACGCAGTATTCACTTTCAGACGATCCTGCAATGCTCGGAAGACCTACAGGTTACAACATCACAGTAAGAGAAGCGTATGTTTCAGCCGGAGCAGGCTTTGTTGTTGCACTTACAGGTGCGATCATGACAATGCCCGGACTTCCCAAGCATCCTGCCGCTTACGACATCGATGTCGATGAGACAGGCAAGATAACAGGATTGTTCTAAGCGTTAATGCGGATTTCGCACATAATATTAAAAAATCTTTCTACAAAAACAGGAGACACGATGAGCGCACAGATTATTGACGGAAAAGCAATTTCACAGAATATTAAGGACGAACTTAAGGAAAAGACGGCTCTTTTGAAGGAAAAAGGTATAGAGGTAACTCTTGCTGTTATCCTTGTCGGAGAGGATCCTGCTTCGCAGGTCTATGTAAGGAATAAAAAGAAAGCCTGCGAGTATATCGGATATAGGTCTTTATCCTATGAACTTCCCGCAGATACAAGTCAGGAAGAACTCCTTAAGCTCATCGATGAGCTTAATAACAGAAAGGATGTAGACGGTATTCTTGTACAGATGCCGCTTCCCAAGCAGATCGATGAAAAGACTGTTATTGATGCTATATCTCCCGATAAGGATGTAGACGGCTTCCATCCCATGAATGTCGGAGCTCTCTGCATAGGCGAGCAGGGCTTTGTATCATGCACACCTGCAGGAGTTATCCAGCTTCTTAAAAGAGGTTGCGACGGAAAGATAGATATCGCCGGTAAAGAGTGCGTTATCGTCGGAAGATCCAATATTGTAGGTAAGCCTATGGCTCTTTTGATGCTCAGAGAGAATGCAACTGTTACGATCGCACATTCCCGAACCAAAGATCTTAAGGACGTGTGCAAGAGAGCGGATATTCTTATAGCAGCAGTAGGAAAAGCCGGCATGATCACCGCCGAGCATGTCAAAGAGGGCGCGGTTGTCATTGATGTCGGAATTAACAGAGGCGCAGACGGAAAGCTCTGCGGTGACGTTCTTTATGATGAAGTTTCACAGATTGCAAGTGCGATCACTCCCGTACCCGGCGGTGTAGGTCCCATGACCATCGCGATGCTTATGAATAATTGTTATGAAGCGGCAGTTATGCACAATTCACTTTGAGGTCAGGCCTTATGATATGTCCCGTTTGCGGTAAAGAGATTCCCGAAGGACACATGTATTGTGACGAATGCGGCAAAGAGATCAATTTTGTTCCGGACTTCGATCCGGAGGTTGAAAATGAGATAAATGCCACACTTTCGGGAGTTGCCGATGAACTGAATAAGGAAGCTAAGTTAAAAGCCTTGCGTATTCAAAAGCGAAAGGAATTTTTTAGCGCGTTAAAGAAAAAAAGCACGACAATTTTAGGATTTTCTGCTACTATTATCATCATAGCGATAGTTGTTTTCTTTATCGTTGCTTTTCACTCCAGATCCGCAATTTATTATATAAGTCTTGCGGAATCAGCCAAGAGTAGCGGAGATATGAATAAGGCTATCGGATATCTTGAAGAGGGCAAAAAGGAGAATCCCTACAGTACAGAGATTATTTTCAGGCTTTCCGATTACTATCTGGAGGCCGGTGATCCCGATAAAGCTGTCGAGACACTGCAGTATATAACAAGCTCGGATCGGTTTTCCGATGAGAAAGTGACCAATGCTTACGAAGGCATTATATCCATATATAAGGAGAACGGTCAGTACGGCAAGATTGCTGAGCTTTTAAGTACGGATGACAACGAGATTGCCAGAGGCCTTAAGGATAAATATGTACCTGCCACTCCCATTATGAATCCCGCTGCGGATACGTATGAGGAGAGCATTACGGTATCTTTGTCCAATTCCGCTTCGGACGACGGACTTGTGATCTACTACACGGTAAACGGTTCGGATCCAGATAACGGAGCTATCCCTTATGAAAAAGAGATAGTGCTTGATACCGAAGGTGAGTACAATATTAAGGCTGTTTCCGTTAATAAATACGGATTTATCAGTTCTGTAGTTGAGAATACTTATATAGTCGAATCCGGTGTTCCCGATGCTCCGCAGATAATGGAAGCAAGCGGTGATTACAGCCAGAACACAATGATAGTTGCTGTTGTCGAGCCGGGCAATTCGATTTTTTATACTACGGACGGCTCGGATCCCACACTGGATTCCAAGCAGTACATTTCACCGATCGCCATGCCTGTGGGCACTTCGCATTTTAAATTCATTGCATTTAACAATGAAGGTGAGTACAGCGAGATAGTTGAAAGAGATTACCATCTCGTATTTACAAGACTTATCTCCAAGGAACAGGCTGTGAGCAGTGTGGTCAGCACACTTGTAAGACTTAATTATCTCCTGGATGACACCGGCAAAGAAGTAGGTGTCCCCGGACATAATGAGTATATCTACAAATCGGAGATAGAGATACAGGGTGCCGGAGAATACTATGTTATTGATGAGATACATGTCAGTAACGATGGTACAAGAACAGCGACCGGACGTATTTATGCGGTCAATACCAATAACGGCTCCGTAAACAGATTAGGGTATGATTCAAGTGGCCAATATACCCTTATAACAATTTCCAATCGATAAAAAGCTGCTAGGCTTTAAATATTTTTTTATCTTGTTAGGAGGATGACTATGTTCAAGATTTTAGAGGCTAATGAGCTCACTACGAACATCTTTCAGATGATCGTTGAGGCTCCGCGTGTAGCTAGCGCGTGTTTACCCGGACAGTTTCTTATTATCCGTGTGGATGAAGAAGGAGAAAGAATCCCACTTACTATCTGTGATTACGACAGAGAGAAGGGAACTGTTGAGATAGTTGTACAGGCTATCGGCGCAGAAACTTACAAACTTAAATCACTTAAGGCCGGAGACAGCCTTGCAGACGTTGTCGGACCGCTCGGCAAACCTTCCGACCTTTGCGAAGAGAGCATCGATGAGCTTAAGAAAAAGAAAATCGTGTTCATCGCAGGCGGTGTCGGAACAGCACCCGTATATCCTCAGGCTAAATGGCTTAAGGAGCAGGGAGTTGACTGTGATGTAATTATCGGTGCAAAGACCAAAGACCTAGTTATTCTTGAGGACAGATTTAAGAAAGTATGTAACCTTCATATCACAACAGATGACGGTTCTTACGGAAGAAACGGAATGGTTACAAAGGCACTTCAGGATCTTTGGGATGAGGGCAACAAGTACGATCACTGCGTTGCTATCGGACCTATGATCATGATGAAATTTGTTTGTAAGCTTACAGAAGAGCTCGGAATTCCTACAATTGTCAGCATGAACCCTATCATGGTTGACGGAACCGGAATGTGCGGCGCTTGCCGTCTTACAGTAGACGGTCAGGTTAAGTTTGCTTGTGTTGACGGACCTGAGTTTGACGGACACAAGGTTGACTTTGATCAGGCTATGAACCGTATGAAGCTTTACAAGACCGAAGAGGGAAGACTTTACCTCAAGGCCCAGGAAGGTGACACACACCACGGCGGATGCGGTAACTGTAACTAACATTTTTCGCGATTAACTATTATAGGAGATTAAATAAATGGATGGATTTGTAAGAGTTCCCGTCCGCGAACAGGACGCTAAGGAACGTGCTACCAATTTTAAAGAAGTTTGTCTTGGATACAATAAAGAAGAGGCAGAAAAAGAGGCATTAAGATGTCTTAACTGTCCCAATCCCAAGTGTGTACAGGGATGTCCCGTATCTATCAACATTCCCGCTTTTATCGAGCAGGTTAAGAAGGGAAATGTTGAAGGTGCTTATCAGGAGATCAGCAAAGCAAGTGCTCTTCCCGCTGTCTGCGGACGAGTTTGCCCTCAGGAGAGCCAGTGTGAAGGCCAGTGCGTAAGAGGAATCAAGGGCGACGCCGTTTCAATCGGTAAGCTTGAGAGATACGTTGCTGATACAGCTAGAGAGATGGGCATCAAGCCCGAAGGCGCTAAGGAGAAGAAGGGCAAGAAGGTTGCCGTTATCGGATCAGGCCCTTCAGGTCTTACATGCGCAGGCGATCTTGCAAAGATGGGCTATGACGTAACTATTTTTGAGGCCCTTCATGAGGCAGGCGGTGTACTTGTTTATGGTATTCCTGAGTTCCGTCTTCCCAAGGATGCCGTTGTTAAGAAAGAGATCGAGAACGTTAAGTCACTCGGCGTTAAGCTTGAAACAGACGTTGTTATCGGTAAGTCTGTAACAATAGATGAGCTCATGGAGAAGGAAGGCTTTGAGGCTGTATTCATTGGATCGGGAGCAGGTCTTCCCAGATTCATGAATATCCCCGGCGAGCAGTCTATGGGTGTATTCTCAGCTAACGAGTACCTCACAAGAAGTAACCTCATGAAAGCTTTCGATGAGAATTCAAGAACACCTATCATGAAGGCTAAGAAGTGCGTTATAGTTGGTGGCGGTAACGTTGCTATGGACGCTGCCAGAACAGCTCTTCGTCTTGGTGCTGAGGTTCATGTTGTATACAGACGTGGTGAGGAAGAGCTTCCTGCACGTAAGGAAGAAGTACATCATGCTAAGGAAGAGGGTATCATCTTCGACCTTCTTTGCAATCCTGTTGAGATCCACGCTGATGAGAACGGATGGGTTAAGAGCATTACATGTATCAGAATGGAGCTTGGTGAGCCCGATGAGTCAGGAAGAAGAAGCCCTGTAGAGGTTCCCGGTTCTGAGTTTGATATCGAGTGCGATGCAGTTATCATGTCACTTGGTACATCACCTAACCCTCTTATTTCTTCAACAACTGCAGGTCTTGATGTTAACCGCAGACAGTGTATCGTTGCACAGGAAGAGACAGGAGCAACATCTAAGCCCGGCGTATTTGCAGGCGGTGATGCAGTTACCGGTGCAGCTACCGTTATCCTTGCTATGGGTGCAGGTAAAGCAGCTGCTAAGGGAATTGACGAGTACCTTCAGAACAAATAATTTATTATTTTTTATAAATCAAATAGCACCGGGCTAGATCTATAGCCCGGCGCTTTGACTTACAGGGGGATATTTTCGTGATAGCATATGTAAACGGAATATTGGAAAACCTCGAAGAGGGTAATGCTGTCATAGACGTAAACGGCTTTGGCGTCAATGTTAATATTTCGGGTTCCACTATGGACAGAATGCCCGGAATCGGAGAGATGGTTAAGCTATATACTTATACCAACGTCAAAGAGGATACCTTTTCTTTGTTTGGTTTTCTTTCAAGAGATGAACTGAATCTTTTTAAGATGCTTATTACGGTAAACGGCATCGGACCAAAAGGCGGGCTTGCCGTTTTATCGGTTTTATCTCCCGATGATCTAAGATTTGCCATTATTTCAGGAGACAGCGCTTCTATAGCCAAGGCTCCCGGAATTGGTAAAAAGACAGCAGAGAGGATCACTCTTGAGCTTAGAGACAAGATCAAGGTTACTGAGGATGATCTGCTTTCATCTTCCGGAGGAATAGCCTTAGATGATCTTACAGGAGATGCCGCAAATGCCAAAGACGAGGCAGTTGCAGCTCTTGTTGCACTTGGATACAATTCTTCGGATGCCGTCAAGGCAGTAAGAAAAGTAATTAAGGGAAGCGATGCACCGCTTGATGCAGAGGTCCTTTTAAAGCTTGCTCTTAAGGAGATGTTCTAAAGTATGGAAAAGAGAAAGATAGTAACTTCCGCAAGAGGCATAGACGCCAATGTAAAAGTGGAAGATGAGAAGATCGAGGGATCGTTACGACCCAAGAGCCTCGATAAGTACATAGGACAAAAGAAAATAAAGGAAAGCCTTAAGATCTATATTGAAGCTGCCAAGAAAAGAGGAGAGTGTCTTGATCACCTTCTTTTTTACGGACCACCCGGTCTTGGAAAGACAACCCTTGCCGGAATAATTGCTTCGGAAATGGGTGTTAATATCAAAATTACCAGCGGACCCGCTATCGAAAAGCCCGGAGATATGGCTGCTATTCTCAATAATCTTCAGGAGAAGGATATTCTTTTTGTAGATGAGATCCACAGACTTAACAGACAGGTTGAAGAGGTGCTTTATCCCGCAATGGAAGACTATGCCATTGATATTATGATCGGAAAAGGCCCGACAGCCCGTTCGATAAGACTTGATCTTCCTCATTTTACTCTGATCGGAGCAACGACGAGAGCTGGTATGCTTTCGGCGCCTTTGAGAGACAGATTCGGAATGATCCATAAGATGGAATTTTATGATCCCGATGAGCTTTGCGAGATCATTATGCAGTCGGCGGGAGTTCTTAATGTAGAGGTTGACCCCAACGGAGCCAAAGAGATGGCACGACGTAGCAGAGGAACGCCCAGACTTGCCAACAGAATACTTAAGAGAGTAAGAGATTACGCTCAGGTCAAGCATAACGGTGTTATAACAGAGGATGTTGCCGTTACGGCCCTTGATCTTATGGATGTAGATAAGATGGGACTTGACCATACCGACAGAAATATATTACTTACGATGATAGATAAATTCGGAGGCGGACCTGTGGGCCTTGATACCCTAGCTGCCGCGATAGGAGAGGATTCGGGCACGATTGAGGACGTCTATGAGCCCTATCTTATCAAGAACGGATTCATTAATAGAACTCCGAGAGGCAGAGTTGTCACTGATACCGCGTATACCCATTTAGGGCTTGAAAACGGGTCAGACTCGGAGATATAATTAAAAAGCAACCAAGCTAAAAAGAAATAAAAGCAGGGGTGGATTTATGGCATCTAAAACAGATACCGAGGTAATTATCGGGGGAAAGGTATTTACCTTAAGCGGATACGAAAGTGAAGAATATTTACAAAAGGTGGCGTCTTATATAAACAATAAGATCGGTGAGTACAACAAGATCGACAGTTTTAAGAGACAACCGATAGATACTCAGAATGTTCTGCTGCAGTTAAATATAGCAGATGACTATTTTAAGTCAAAAAAGCAGATCGAGCTTATGGAAGAGCAACTGGCCGAGAAGGAAAAAGAGCTCTATGATCTTAAGCACGAGCTTATTGCTACGCAGATCAAGCTGGAGAACACCGAGAAGAACGGAAAGAGTCTTCAGACCAAGCTTGATGAGTCATCCAAAAAGATCATTCAGCTTGAAACTCAGGTCAAAGGGACCGGAACAAAGAAATGATTGCATTTAAAAGGCTGTCTAAGTTTTGACAGCCTTTATTTTTTAAAGAATAAACTATGAACAAAGTAGAATTGCTTGCTCCCGCAGGGGGCTATGAAACAATGGTCGGAGCCTTTAACGCAGGCGCCGATGCCATTTATCTGGGAGGTTCCAAATTCGGCGCAAGAGCCTATGCTGATAATTTTGACAGGGATCAGGTTCTTGACGCTGTTTCGTATGCCCATTTACACGGGAAAAAGATATATATGACGGTTAATACGCTCGTTAAAGAAAGAGAATTTGGCGAGTTATATGATTTTATGCTTCCTTATGCGGAAAAGAATCTGGACGGTGTTATCGTTCAGGATCTGGGCGTTATGCGCTTTATAAGAGATGAATTTCCGGGGATCGAGCTTCATGCAAGCACGCAGCAGACAGTCACGGGCGTGTACGGAGCAAGGCTGTTAAAAGAGCTCGGATGTTGTCGTGTTGTCCCCGCAAGAGAGCTTAGCCTTGAAGAGATGAAGGCGATCAGGGAAAAGGCGGATATCGAGGTTGAGGCTTTTATTCACGGAGCTATGTGTTATTGCTATTCCGGAGCGTGTCTTTTTAGCAGCATGGTCGGAACAAGGAGCGGTAACAGAGGAAGATGCGCTCAGCCGTGCAGGCTTCCGTACACATCAGATGTTTTTTCATCTAAATCCAAAGAAGAGCAGTATCCGCTTAGCCTTAAGGATATGTGCACGATTGACATGATACCTGAGCTTATCGAAGCGGGCATCGATTCATTCAAGATAGAAGGCAGGATGAAAAAGCCTGAGTACGCTGCAGGTGTAACCGCTCTTTACAGAAAGTACATAGATCTTTATTATGCGGAGCCTGATAAGAAGCATGAAGTCAGCAAAGATGATATGGAGATGCTTAAATCTCTTTATCTCAGAACGGGAATAAGCTCAGGCTATTATCACAAGCACAACGGAAAAGAGATGGTCACTATTTCTTCTCCCGCATATAACGGAACAAAGGAAGAAGTTCTTAATAAGGTCAAGGAACAGTATCTTGGAAAAGAGCTTAAGATAAAGTGCGATATATTCTGTAAACTTAAGCTATCCGAAAAAGCCGAGCTTATTATGAATGTGAACCGAGACGGTGAGTTTATTTCCAAAACCGTTGTCGGAAACGAAGTACAGGCTGCGTCCAAAAGACCTATGGATGAAGAAAGCGCAAAAAAGCAGCTTGAGCGACTCGGGAACACACCTTTTGAGGCTGAATCCATAGAGATAACAATTGATGACAACAATACCGGAAAAGGAATATTTATGCCCGTCAGCGAGCTCAACGAGCTAAGAAGAAAGCTCTGCGAAGAAATGGAAGAGGAACTCCTTAGGGGCTATGGTAAAAGCGCTTCTTACAACAAAAACAATACTTACGGTAATAATGAACCGGATGATAAACGTGCATGTGAGGTAGGCGTTTCCGGTAAAGATACCGATGTACATGTCCTTGTTCACACCAAAGCTCAGCTGGAAGCATTGAAGGATATCCTTGTAAAGATCAAATACGGCGATATCACCGAAGGCCGCGCAAACACTGTATCTAGAGTATATCTTGAAAGTGATCTTTTGCTTAATTCCGACATTTTAGCTATACTTAAAGCTACTGCATTTTCAAAAGTCGAAGTTATAGCGGCGCTTCCCTACGTGACAAGAGAGGAATCTTTTGACGGAAGCTGCGACATAAGCTTTATGGCTGATGGCTTTGACGGTACAATAGACGGACTTTTGGTAAGAAACCTTGAGCAGCTTGGACTTCTTAAGGGAAAAGATTATAAGAAAAAGGTTATTTTGGATTATGGCGTATACACATGGAACGCCGAAGCTGCCAGCCTTTTAAGCGAACTTAAAAGATCCGACGAAAGCTCTTTTGTCTCAGAGATAGCTGTGCCATATGAGCTTACAATACATGAGGCTTCCGAAACGGTCAGGAAGGTCAAGGCCCAAACAGGTTTTCCTGTTTCATATAATGTATACGGGCATGTACCTATGATGATCAGCGCCGGATGTATCAAGAAAACGCTAGATAAATGCAGTGGTTTTTTCCATGAGAATCATCATGAAAAGATGCTTCTTACGGACAGGATGGGGAACAAGATGCCTGTGACCACCAATTGCAGGAATTGCTATAACATAATTTGGAATGCCAATCCAACAGCCTTGTTTAATAAGATGGATGATCTTTATGACAAGAGGCTTTTTGATCATTTCAGAATTGATCTTACGGTTGAAGATAAGGAGACGGCACTTGACATACTAAGAGTCGGAATCTGCAGTGGGGACAAGGAACACAGACGTTCCCTTATGCAGAGAAATCAAAACCGTTTTACGACCGGACATTATAAACGCGGAGTTGAATAAAGGAATGGAGTTATACGTAACAGAAATATCTAAATATGTCATTGCTTCTTTGCTGTTTTTGTATACAGTTATGGCTTTTTTGGCGTTTAAATACAGAAGCAGAGAGGCAAGGACCAATATATACGCTACGCAGATCGTGCTTATGTTTTTGATACAGCTTGCATGCTTTGTGCAGATAATAGCAAGGACCGGAAAAGTACTTTATCTGTTTTTCTTTGCATTTCAGATAGTTGTCTTTTCCGCTGTACTTATGCTGTTTTATTTTATCTATCCGGACGGAAACAGGCTTATAATAAACAACTGCTGCCTGCTTCTTATGATAGGTGTGATCATACTTACCAGGTTGTCTTACGACAAGGCGGTCAAACAGTTTGTAATTGTGGCAGTATCTTTTTTGATCGGATTCTTTATACCCGAGATGATATTCAGATTCAATTTTCTTAAGCGATTTACATGGATCTACGCGGGTGTTGGAATTGCGGCGATCGGAGTCGTTCTAATCCTCGGTGCTACCATTAACGGATCCAAGCTTAATTATGCCATTGCGGGAGTTTCTTTCCAGCCTTCGGAATTTGTAAAGGTTCTGTTTTTGTTCTTTTTGTCGGGAGCTTTTTATAAGGCGAAGGGATTTGTGGATCTTATGATCGCATCGGCAGTAGCGGCGCTGCATGTAATTATACTGGTTCTTTCCAAGGACCTTGGAAGTGCGCTTATCTTTTTTATGCTGTATCTTGCACTTATTTACATATCAACCGAGAATGTCGGGTTCTTTATACTGGGATTGGGCTTTGCCACACTTGCCAGTGCGATATCGTACAAGCTCTTTTCGCATATTCAGGTCAGAGTCCATGCTTGGATGGATCCGTTCAGTGATATCACAGGTACCGGTTATCAGCTTTCACAGTCGCTCTTTGGAATCAGCAGCGGCGGATTGTTTGGGCTGGGGCTCTACGGAGGATCGCCCAAATCGATACCGTTTGTCGAGACGGACTTTATTTTTTCTGCGATCGCGGAAGAGATGGGGATTTTATTCTCGGTGCTTATGATACTTGTGTGCCTCAGCACTTTCCTTCTTATCATGCAGGAAGGCTATTATATACATGACAAATTCTATAGGATGATAATCTGCGGAATTGGAATATCCTTTATTTTCCAGACTTTTCTTACTATCGGCGGTGGAGCCAAATTCATACCGCTTACCGGCGTTACGCTTCCGCTTATAAGCTACGGTGGATCGTCCGTTCTTGTCACGATAGTTATGATAATGATTGTTGAAGGCATCTGTATGATAGGTTCGGATGAACGGTATGAAGAGTACCTGGAAGAAAGACGACGCTATGAGAGGAAAAGAAACAGATATGAGAGATACGAGGACGAAGAGTACTAAGAGACGTAAAAGAGTAAGATCATATCCGATCATCGTGTTGACAAGCATATATCTTGCGTTGTTTATTGCAATGCTTGGATATATCTCTCATTATTCTCTTACACATAAACAGGAATTTATAAATAACGAGCACAATACAAGACAAAAGATCCTTCTTAAGCAGAATCAGCGCGGTAAGATCCTTTCACGAGACGGTGATATTCTAGCTTATTCGGAAAAGAACGAAGACGGAAAAGAAGTAAGGGTATATCCCTACAGCAATGAGTTTTCACATGTAGTCGGTTATGTATCAAAAGGAAAAGCCGGAATAGAAGGCTTTTCAAACTATTATCTTATAAATACCAACTTGGATCTTTCCAAGAAGGTGGCCTACGATGCAAAGGGACAGAAGTATCCCGCGGATAACGTAAAGACAACGCTTGATGTTCATCTTCAGGAGGTTGCATATTCCGCGCTCTCTTCAAGAAAGGGTGCGGTAGTTGTTTCTGATCCAAAGACAGGTGAGATCCTTGCAATGGTCTCAAAGCCTGATTTTGACCCGAATACTCTTGAGCAAGAGTGGGATCAGCTTATTCAGGATAAATCGCCCGATGCAAAGCTACTTAACAGGGCAACACAGGGTAAATATCCTCCGGGATCTACTTTTAAGATAGTTACCGCGCTCGGATATCTTCGCGAGCATCCGACAGATTACATGAATTACAGGTTCAGCTGCGGCGGAAGATTTGACTATGAAGGTAATACGATATCATGTTATCACGGTGAAAAACACGGAAATATCGACCTTGAGACCTCTTTTGCCAAGTCATGTAATTCTTCATTTGCCAATATCGGTGTAGGGCTTAAGTCCGAGACATTTGACTATGTGCTTGGCAATCTCATGTTTAACGAGGAACTTCCTCTTGATTTTTGCAGATCGGCTGTCAGTTCTTCATCCTATCCAAAGGATGGTAATCCTAACTCTGTAATGCAGCTGTCCATCGGTCAGGGAAAGACTTCGATCTCGCCCGAGCACCTTAACATGATAACCTGTGCGGTTGCCAATGACGGTATTCTTATGAAGCCTTATGTGGTCAGTGAAGTTAAGAGTGAGGACGGAAAAGAAATAAAGAAATTTGCGCCCGAAGAGTATAAAAGGCTTATGAGTGATGACGAGGCCAAGATACTTAGGGGGATGATGGAACAGGTGGTTCAGAAGGGAACCGCGAGCAAATTAAAAGGCCTTTCCTACACTGCGGCAGGAAAGACCGGTTCAGCTGAATTTAACGATACCAAAGATTCTCATGCATGGTTTACGGGCTTTGCTCCTGCCGACGATCCACAGGTCTGCGTTACCATAATCGTCGAGGAAGCGGGAAGCGGCGGAAGCTATGCCGTTCCTATCGCAAAGAGAGTATTTGATGCGTATTTCGGTGTTGAATAAAGTTCTTATATTATCAAAAGACCTGAGTTATCTTGAGACTTTTTTCTTTTGACAGGTCAATAAGTGAATTATCTTCGTTTAATTTTATGAGAGGGCGTGAGAGCGCCTTCTCATTTATTAATATAACGGTTCCGAGTCTCTCGTTACTTAGCTGAACGTTAAAGCCAAGCTGAGAAGCTGCGATATGCGAGAGAATTGATTTAAGCGCCTGCACGTCATATCTTTCAAAGCCTTCGTTCTCGTAATTGGCGATTATCTGGAAAGGATGAAGCTTTTTCCTGTAAGTTCTGGGTGAAGTCATTGCTTCGTAGGTGTCGATTATTGCGATATACTTGGCAAATTTGTCTATCTCATCTGATGTAAGAGAAGCAGGATAGCCTGTTCCGTTGCATCTTTCGTGATGCTGAAGCGTTGCCCTGAGTATATGATGGTTAAAGGAACCAACTTGTCTTAAGAAATCATAGCCGATCTGTGTATGCTTCATTACGAGCATGTATTCTTCAGGTGTGAGCCTTTGCGGCTTCCAGAGTATCTGGTAAGGTATACTGAATTTGCCGATGTCATATAAAAATGCGCACTCGATAAGCAGCGTGCTGTCTTTATTGGACAATCCGAGCCATGTTGCAAACACACCCGCGATAAGTGCGGAATTAAGGCAGTGGCAAAGTGTCATATCATTTTCATCGGGAACAAGGTTATATAGATAATCAAGAAGCTGTTCGCCGCTCTTAACTCCGGCGATTATACTCTTATAAATCTCCATTAACTGTGAGAGATTGATCTTCTGGCTTTTATCAACTGCCCCCAACATACATGTTTTGAAAACGGGAAAATAGATGTTGTATATTGATTCAAAGTTCTTGAAACCGTCCGTCATACGTACTTTTTCAAAGTGTGTGGTGGAGTAATCGATTTCTTCCTTGATGGGAACGGCAATTATAGACTGTCTTGCAAGCTTTTTCATGATATTGTCGTTGACCTTGGTTCCGGCCATGACAATGATCTCGTTTTTATAATTGAGAATGTCTTCCGCGATAACCATTCCGGGCTTTAATTCAATTCGTGCTACCACCTTCATGTTTTAGGACCTCCCAATTTGCTTGGCGTGCAATTCCATAAACTTTTTTCATGTGTTAAAATGTTTGTTGAAGAAGTTTAATGCATAACCCCTATATATCCTACTATACATAAATGGGAGCATGTAGGTCAATTCGATAATTGGGGAGAATTGTATTTTTATGAAAAAAAATGGATTCTGTACATTTTATAAGAATCTGTACTTTGGAGAATCGGTCAAAAAACATTCTCTTGTTAAGTGGAAGTTATATCACGGAAGCGGACAGTTAACCATATTTTGCCTGGTAAGGGCGATGAGTGATAACGATCAGCTTGATATCATACATTCGGCATTCCTTAAACAGCCGTATTACAGAGAACACCCTGCATATATATATGGAATCGCGGGAAGCTATGCAGAGGCGCTTGCAATGGTCGTTGATATTTCGGACAGGGCATGCAAGGCGGGAATGGACGGTAAGCTGGTCGAATTCCTCGATAAGGATGCGTGAGCATCAGTCTTTCATTGAAATAAACCGAACTTGGGAGTTTATATGTTGGCAGTTGTTTTATCGGTACTTAAAATAGTGGGGATAACAATACTCGTTATTCTTGCCGTGGCTCTTTTACTTGTCTTATTGGTGCTATTTGTCCCGATAAGATATAAGATAGACGGAAATGTTCCTCAAATGCGATTCGGAGATGACTTTGATTCCGAAAGAATTGAGTTTGCGATTAAGTTCCATTGGCTCTTGCATATCTTAAGCGGAAGATATATTCATCATAAAGATGACACGTTTGTCGTTAAAATTTTTGGGTTTACAATCTATCCAAGAAAAGAAAAGCCTGGTAAAAAGAAAAAAAGAGAACGTAAAAAGGATTCGGAAACGAAAATTGAATCGACATCGGATGTTTCCGAAGCAAAAATAGATGATAAGGACGATCTTTCTTTTGAGATAAAAGAAAAAAAGAAGAAAAGAGATACGGATCAAAGTAAAAACGACACAGGTGTCACAGAAATTTCCGATACCGATGATGAAGATGAAGAAAAATCAATCGTTGATGTAGTGGAAGATGTGATCTCTTTTGTCGTAAAACTCATAAAAACGCCACAAAATGTGTTCCGAAAAATAAAATATACAATATCTAGAGTTTGTGGTAAGATAAATATGATTAAGTCCACCCTTGAGAGTGAAATTTTCAAGAGGGCTTACAGCCTGGTTAAAGGCAAGCTTTTAAGGCTTCTTAAGATGATAATGCCGGATAAGAGCAGCTCAAGACTCTGTCTCGGAGTCGGAGATCCCGCACGGGAAGCCGAAATCATGGCTGCATACGGAATGATGTATTCATTTCTTGTAAATAAGCTTGTGTTTGTTCCGGATTTTAATGAAAAGATCATTGAAGCCGATATACATCTAAAGGGACATATCACACTATTTACTGTTTTGTATTGTGTTTGCGTTTGCTATTTCAACAAGGATGTCAAAAAGGTTATTGCCAGATTTAAGAAGATATTCGAAAGATAGATATAATCTTGGAGGTTTTTATGGGAGAGAGTAATTTTAACAGCGTAGTTGAGTCTTTGCTTCATGGTATGAATTCAATCCTTGCTACCAAGACAGTTGTCGGAGAAGCCACCAAAATAGAAGATACAATCGTGCTACCGCTTGTAGATGTATCTTTTGGTGTTGGCGCAGGTTCCAGTGACAGCGATAAAAAGAATGGCGGAGCAGGTGGATTCGGTGCAAGGATGTCACCGAGCGCTGTTCTTGTTATAAAGAATGGTTCTACCAAACTAGTTAATATCAAGAATCAGGATGCAGTTACCAAAGTTCTTGATCTCGTGCCCGATATTATGGACCGTTTTTCAGCCAAAAAAGAAAATTTTATGGATGATGACGATGCAGTAGAGATTGCTTTTCCTGAGGAGAATAAGGAGAAGTAAGTCGTCCAGAAGGTGAGGGGCCCTTATGGAAGAAAAGAGAAACATTGAAGAAATTATCTTAAACGGTTCGGAGGATGAGCTTAATGAGCTCAGGCTTTGGCTGTTTAAGGAGAGTGTGCGACTTGAAAATCAAGAGAGTTCGCTTTCAGAACGTTATGCCAAGCTTGAAGCCGACGAGAGATCTTTTAAAGATCGTGTGGACGAGGCCGAGAGGAAGCTGGATACCGCAAGCAGAAAGCTTAATAACGACAAGGCTTTGTTTGATCAGCGACTCAAGATTCTCAACAACGGATTTGATCAGCTTAATTCTGACAAAAAGAAACTCGAAGGAGAATATGTCAGACTTGAGCGAGAGAAAGCTTATCAAAGGGAAAATAAGTATGATGCACTGGATCTTTTATTCAGAGGCGTAAACAGTGCACTTACACTTAAGAAGCGCTACAAAGATCTTATGAAAATGTTCCATCCGGATAACGTCAGCGGTGATGCTGAGATGGTTCAGCTTATTAATGCCGAGTACAGTACTCTTTGCAGGCAGTATGACGTTACGATGATAAATTAATGAGATTTCGTCTTAAGAAAATCTTAAGTTGTTTATTTTGAACATATATGATAATGTAAACGAGTCATTGTTCTTTCTTTGAGCAATGACTTGTATGTTATCGGGGCGATTCTTACGGCGTTTCAGCCGAAGTTTCATTATGTATTAAAAAAACAAAAAAATATGTTGACAGAATCGAACGTTTGTTTTAGTATAATTTATATACAGAACGAATGTTCTAAGAAGGAGATATGTATGGAAAGAGAAGATAAGCAAAAAGCACTTGATGCGGCACTCGGACAGATTGAGAAGCAGTTTGGTAAGGGAGCCGTTATGAAGCTCGGCGATTCTACAGATACCATGAATATAGAGACTATCCCTACCGGATCACTCAGCCTTGATATAGCTCTTGGCCTCGGTGGTATTCCCAAGGGAAGAATTATTGAGATATACGGACCCGAGTCAAGTGGTAAGACAACCGTTACTCTTCACATGATCGCAGAAGTTCAGAAGAGAGGCGGAATTGCAGGATTCATTGATGCGGAGCACGCACTTGATCCCGTATATGCCAAGAATATCGGTGTAGATATTGATAACCTTTATATTTCACAGCCCGACAGTGGTGAGCAGGCTCTTGAGATCACAGAGACAATGGTTCGCTCAGGCGCTATTGATATAGTAGTTGTCGATTCGGTTGCCGCACTTGTTCCCAAGGCTGAGATTGACGGCGATATGGGCGATTCTCACGTGGGTCTTCAGGCAAGACTTATGTCACAGGCTCTTCGTAAGCTTACAGCAGTTATCAGCAAGTCTAATTGTACAGTTGTATTTATCAACCAGCTTCGTGAGAAGGTTGGTATCATGTTCGGTAATCCCGAGACAACAACGGGTGGACGCGCGCTTAAGTTCTATTCATCCGTTCGTATGGATGTTCGTCGTATTGAAGCTATCAAGCAGAACGGTGAGAACATCGGTAACAGAACAAGAGTTAAGGTTGTTAAGAACAAGATCGCGCCTCCTTTCAAAGAGGCTGAGTTTGACATTATGTTCGGAAAGGGCATCTCATCAACAGGTGATATCCTTGACCTTGCAGCCAATGTTGATATCGTAAATAAGAGTGGTGCTTGGTATCAGTATGAGAACGAGAAGATTGGTCAGGGTAGAGAGAATGCCAAGCTTTATCTCGAGAACAATCCTCAGATCAAGGATGAGATCGAGGCTAAGGTAAGAGCACATTACGGACTTCAGTCAGATGTTAAGGCTTCGGCTTCTAAGTCAGACGACGCCGAGGCACCTAAGAAAACGAAGGCTTCAAAGTGATAATATCAAATATTGTAGAATTCGATAAAAAGAGAAATAAAATATTCATTGACGGTGAGTTCGCCTTTGTATTATACAAGGGCGAACTTCGTTCTTTCGGGATCAAAGAGGGAGAGCAGCTTTCGGAAGAGGCTTATCATGAGATAACCCGCAACCTGTTACCTAAGAGAGCTACAAAGAGGGCAATGGAGCTTCTTGTAAAGAAGGACTATACTGAGAAGAAACTCAAGGATAAGCTCGCGGAAGGTCTTTATTCGGAAGATATCATTGATGCAGCGATAGAATATGTTAAGTCATACAATTATCTTAATGATGAAAGATATGCTCGTGATTATGTTTCTTACAATATCGAGCTTAAAAGTAAGATGCGTATAAAGCAGGACCTTATGACAAGAGGCGTCTCCAAGGACGTTATAGATTTGGTTCTTGATGAATTTGGAGAAGATGAGTGTCGCGACGCAGAAACAGATCAGATTAAGAAGCTTCTTTCTAAAAAGCATTATGATCCCGATATGGATTATAAGGAAAAACAGAAAATTATAGCCTTTTTGTTAAGAAAAGGCTATTCAATGGAGTTGATAAAAAACGCGATAAATTGTGATGATCTCTGATGCTTGCTTTTGCAAATGTTAAGATTTGCATAAACTTTCCTTACGTGTTAGAATGTAATAAATTAACAAATGAAAGGAAAGGGTATTAACATGAAAAAGAGACTTTTAATTGCCGGTATTACCGGTGTTATGTTACTTGCAGGTTGTTCATCAAATGTTGAGGAGGATAGAAGTACACTATCTGCTTCAGACGTTGTTATTTCTGAGATATCCGATGGGGGAACGGTTAATTCTACAGAGGAGACAGATGCTTTTGACTATTCCAAGAGTTCAGGGTATAGCAGTGAGGCTATGAGTTCATCCGATGCTTCAACTGAAGCACCCGAGGTTGATATCAAGGACTACACGGATAAGCTTACTTCCGAGTATGGCGGAAATCTTGAAAATGAGCTCGCTGATGATCTTAAAACAACTGCACTCGAATATCCTCAGGATGCCGGAACGTGCTTCTATCTTTGTGACGGTGCTGTAGAGATTTTGGGATCTGACAACGGAACCGGATTTTTTATTACACAGTTAAAGGAGAAAGAGAATTTCTCTATTTTCGGAGCTTCTGTAGGAATGTCCTCTGAAGAGGCGGCAAAGGCACTTACAGATAACGGTTTAAAAGAGAATTCAGACGGGGATTCAACTTTTTATGCAATTGATTCCAATGATTTCTATGTAGAATTAAAAGAGGAAGCCGGAAAAGTTACAGAAGTTAAATATACAAAATGTCAGCCAAGCTGAAGGTAAAATTACGGAAATATAGCACTATATTCATTTTCATTGATTAAACGTTTTATCAAATAACACGAAAATACTTAAAGATTCAGTTGGCAAGGCGTTTGACCTTGACACTGTAATTTATAAAATGTAAAATTTAAGTGTTGTAAAATTGTATATTAGTTGGAGTTTTTAATACCCACTATACAAAATATTGTACAATGAAAATTGAATAAGGAGGTGCTCCTGTAATGACCTATGTTGTTATTACTGCAGTAGTGACTCTTGTTCTTTCAGCTATTTTAACCTGGATTATTGCAACCGGTTATCACAAAAAGGTTACTGAGGGGAAGATCGGTAGCGCTGAAGAAAGGGCAAGAAAAATTATTGACGAAGCACTCAAAACTGCCGAAGAAACGAAGCGTGAGAAACTTCTTGAAGTAAAGGAAGAGGCACTGAAAACACGTAATGATCTCGAAAAGGAAGTAAGGGACCGCAGAAATGAGGTTCAGCGTACTGAGAGACGTATTCAGCAGAAAGAGGAAAACGTCGAGAAAAGGTCCGAAGCGATCGAAAGGAAAGAGCAAAGCTTAAATGCCCGTGAAGAGGCTTTGAGTAAGAAGAACGAAGAGGTTACGAAGCTTAACGAACAGAGGATACAGGAACTTGAAAAAATCTCTGGCTTAACCTCCGAGCAAGCAAAAGAGTATCTTTTAAAGATTGTTGAAGATGATGTAAAGCATGAATCAGCTGTCATGATCAAGACCATGGAAGCTGAGGCTAAGGAAGAAGCAGATAAGAGAGCCAAGGAAATTGTTGTTAACGCCATTCAGCGTTGCTCAGCAGATCATGTTTCCGAGACTACTATTTCTGTTGTTCAGTTGCCCAACGATGAGATGAAGGGCAGAATCATCGGTAGAGAGGGTAGAAACATCAGAACCCTTGAGACCATGACCGGTGTAGATCTTATTATTGATGACACACCTGAAGCTGTAGTTATTTCAGGATTTGATCCTATTCGTCGTGAAGTTGCACGTATAGCTCTTGAGAAGCTTATCGTGGACGGACGTATCCATCCCGCAAGAATTGAGGAGATGGTTGAGAAGGCACAGAAAGAAGTTGCTGCCAAGATCAAAGAAGAAGGTGAAAACGCTGCCATTGAGGCGGGTGTTCATGGCCTTCATCCCGAAGTTATCAAGATTCTTGGACGTATGAAGTTCAGAACCAGCTATGGACAGAACTGCCTTAAGCATTCTGTTGAAGTAGCACAGCTCTGCGGACTTTTGGCATCAGAGCTTGGACTCGATGTTAGAGTTGCAAAGAGAGCAGGTCTTTTACATGATATCGGTAAGGCTGTCGATCATGAGCTTGAAGGCTCACATATCCAGCTTGGTGTTGATATCTGTAGGAAGTATAAAGAATCACAGGTTGTTATCAATGCTGTAGAGGCTCACCACGGCGACGTAGAGCCCCAGTCACTTATCGCTGTACTTGTACAGGCTGCTGATACTATTTCTTCAGCAAGACCCGGTGCAAGAAGAGAAACATTAGAGACTTACACATCAAGACTTAAAGAACTCGAAGACATCACCAACAGCTTCAAAGGTGTTGATCACTCATTTGCTATTCAGGCAGGTAGAGAAGTCAGAGTAATGGTTGTTCCTGAGCAGGTTTCAGATTCAGACATGGTGCTCATGGCTCGTGATATCGCTAAGAAGATCGAGGACGAGATGGAATATCCCGGACAGATCAAGGTTAATATCATAAGAGAGAGCAGAGCAACAGATTATGCTAAATAAAATGCCCGGCATTATATTTGGCCACCAAATTTGAAAATGTAGTGGAGAGGCTACTTTGCGTAACGCAAGGTAGCCTCTTTTTAGTTGTGCGAATCCGAATGCTTTCGCGGGCTACCTTTCGCATTTAACACTTGTAAACATAGGTTGTGGGCAATATAATTATAATATGTGTACAGAATAGACTGCTGAATGGCAGCTGACTATGAAAGGAATGAGACTATGCACGAATCCGGTGAAGATTATATCGAGACAATATATGTTTTGAAGAAGCGTAATGGGACTGTTCGTTCAATTGATGTTGCGAATGAGCTTAATTACTCCAGACCGAGTGTTTCAAGAGCTGTCGGAATACTCAAGGAGAACGGACTTATTACCGTAGAAAACGATGGTGAGCTTGTTCTTACGGAAGAGGGCATGAAGACTGCTAAAGCTGTCTATGAGAAGCATACCAACCTGACCAAGTTCCTTATGCTTACTGCAGGAGTTGATGCGGAAACCGCTGAGACGGATGCTTGTAGGATCGAACATATTATTAGCCCCGAGACTTTCAAGGGTATTAAGAAATATATTAAAGAACACAAAGCATAATGATATACGGGCTGCCTTATTTAGGCAGCTTTTTTATCGGAGGTCTGTATTGTTACCTGATAAATTCAAAGAGAGGATGAAACAGTTCCTCGGTGAAGATGAATATAATGCGTTTATTACGGCGTTTGAAGAGGACAGAAGATATTATGCCTTAAGAGCAAATACGCTTAAATGCGATGCCTCTTTTATTCAGAACCTGCCCTATATAACAGGAAAAGTCCCGTGGGAAGAAACGGGCTTTTATTATGCCGATGACGCGGCTCCCGGTAAGCATCCTTATCACGAGGCAGGGCTATATTACATTCAGGAGCCCAGCGCTATGGCACCAGTAGCTTACCTTGATGTTCATCCGGGGGAAAAGATACTTGATCTGTGCGCAGCTCCCGGCGGAAAAACTACGCAGATAGCATGTAAGCTTCAGGGAGAAGGCTTGCTTGTTACAAATGAGATAGGCAAGGACAGGGCCAAGATCCTTTCTCTTAATATCGAAAGGCTCGGTATTTCAAATGCGATGGTTCTTAATGAAACTCCGCAGCATTTGTCCGAGGTCTTCGAAGGCTATTTTGATAAGATCCTTATAGATGCTCCTTGCTCGGGAGAAGGAATGTTTAGAAAAAATGACAACGCGGCCGATGAGTGGAGCTACGAAAACGTCCTTGCTTGCGCGCAGAGACAGGCGCAGATTCTTGATCTTGCTTCCAAGATGCTTCTTCCCGGAGGTCGTATCGTTTATTCTACCTGTACTTTTTCAAAAGAAGAGAACGAGGATAATATCGAAGGCTTTTTAAGCAGGCACGGTGATTTTAAGGAAGTAGACAGAAGAAGGCTTTGGCCTCACAAGGATAACGGAGAGGGACATTTTTTGTGCGTCCTTCAAAGAGACGGAGAGCTTGTAAGTGACGGAAATAAATATATTCCGGGAGGAAAAAATATTCCTGTTAAAAAAGATGCTTGTAAGCCTTTTTATTCTTTTTGCGAGGAGACGCTTAAGACCGGCGTTCTTGATAATATTCTTGAATCAAAGAGCATAATACTATTCGGAAAACAGCTGTTTTTGATCCCTTCAAATATGCCCTCCATGAACGGACTCAAAGTGCTCAGACCGGGGCTTCATCTGGGAGAGATAATAAAAGACAGATTTGAACCTAATCATGCGCTGGCTCTTTTTCTTAAGCCCGGCGATGTTAAGGAAAGCTATGATATACCTTCGTATAGCGATGAAATCAAGTCTTATCTGAACGGACAGACTATCAGGGTATCAAAAGAACTGAAGAAAGGTTGGGTCCTTATTACGACGGACGGCTACAGTATCGGCTGGGGCAAGTTTGCGGGTGGTATGATAAAAAATCACTATCCCAAGGGACTTAGAATAAATTATTAGATAACTGGAATTGGAATCTAAGTATGAAAAAGTTACTGGTATTTCTTAAGGATTATAAAAAAGAGACTATATTGGGACCGCTGTTTAAGTTGCTGGAGGCTTCTTTTGAGCTTCTTGTTCCGCTTGTCATCGCCGCTATGATAGACAAAGGAATAGAAGTCGGAGACAGAACTTATGTTATCAAGATGTGTGGAATCTTGATCGCGCTTTGCGTGGTCGGCTTTGCTACGGCTATTACGGCGCAGTATTTTGCGGCAAAGGCGGCGGCCGGCTTTGCGAGAAAGGTTAAGAGAGCTCTTTTTAATAATATTCAAAGCCTTTCGTTTTCGGATATGGACAGGGTCGGAACTTCTGCGATGATCACTCGCATGACAAGTGATGTCAATCAGGTCCAGCAGGGCGTTAATCTTACCATCAGACTTCTTTTGAGGTCTCCTTTTGTTGTGTTCGGCGCCATGATCATGGCATTTACGATCGACTTTAGGCAGGCTCTTATCTTTGTAGTGACGATAATTCTTTTGTTTGTTGTAGTCGGAGTGATAATGGCATGGAGTATTCCGGGCTACGGCAAGATTCAGAGCGGTCTTGATACGCTTCTTAGACTTACGCGTGAGAATCACACGGGCGTAAGAGTGATAAGGGCTTTCGGCCTGGAAACCAAGGAAAAAGATGAATTTGGAAAAAGAAATAATGAGCTCATGAATCTGCAGCAGCATGTGGGCGGCGTGAGCGCGCTAATGAATCCTTTGACTTTTACGATCCTTAATCTTGCGATTGCTTACCTTATTTATAAAAGTGCTGCTCTTGTAAATATCGGTGAGCTTTCAAGAGGACAGGTTGTTGCGCTCTATAATTATATGTCACAGATTCTTGTTGAGCTTATCAAGCTTGCAAATCTGATTCTTACAATAACTAAGGCAATTGCATCGGGAGACAGGGTGCAGGAGCTCTTGGAATTAAAATCTTCTATGAAGGACGGAGAATCTGACGAATTTGAAAATACCGAAATTCATATTGCTTTTAATGATGCATGCATGCGCTATACCGGGGACAGTGAGGACTCTCTTGAGCATGTTGATCTTGAAGTTAAAAGAGGCGAGAAGATCGGTGTTATCGGTGGAACCGGTAGCGGTAAATCTACACTTATAAACTTGCTTCCGAGATTTTATGATGTCAGAGAAGGAAGCGTTTTCATTGACGGAAAAGACGTAAGAGAATATAAGCTTGAGGCTCTTCGTGAAAGAATAGGAATCGTTCCGCAGAAGGCGGTTCTTTTCCATGGAACGATAAGGGACAATATGCGCTGGGGCAACGCGGGTGCTTCCGATGAAGAGATATTTGAGGCACTTAAAATAGCACAGGCGCTGGAAATAGTTTTGGGAAAAGAAAACGGACTTGACCATATGGTCTCTCAGGGCGGAAAGAACTTCTCGGGCGGTCAGAAGCAGAGACTTACCATTGCACGTGCTCTTGTAAAAAAGCCTGAGATACTGATACTTGATGACAGTGCATCGGCACTGGATTTTCTTACCGATAAAAACCTAAGACATGCCATTTCCGAAATGGAGAATGCACCTACGACATTTATTGTTTCGCAGAGATCATCATCTGTGCATGATTGCGATAAGATAATTGTTCTTGATAACGGCGC
This sequence comes from Butyrivibrio sp. X503, assembly GCF_003625475.1. Taxonomy (GTDB): domain Bacteria; phylum Bacillota; class Clostridia; order Lachnospirales; family Lachnospiraceae; genus Butyrivibrio. The sequence goes on from NZ_RAIQ01000002.1 coordinate 63,580, forward strand.
TGTCGCCGGAATTGGTACGCACGACGAGCTCCTTAATTCTTGCGAGTTATATAAAGAAATCTATGATTCTCAGTTTAAGCAGGAGGGAGCGGTATGAAAAAGAAGACACTAAAAAAAGTATTAAAGCATGCCGGAAAATACCGCGGACTTATCTTTTTATCACTTACGCTCGCTGTCCTTACGGCAACACTTTCTCTCTATGTTCCGATACTTGCCGGTAATGCGGTCGACTGCATTCTAGGAAAAGATAACGTTGATTTTAAAGGGATTTCTTTTATCCTATTTAAAATGCTTATAGTGATCGGTATCACGGCTGTTTCGCAGTGGATAATGAACAAGGCCAACAATGCCATTACATTTAAGGTTGTAAGAGATGTTAGGGCAGAGGCGTTTGATAAGCTTCAGATACTGCCTTTTGAGTATCTTGATAAGGTTAAGACCGGAGATATTGTAAGCAGGATTATAGCCGATGTGGATCTTTTTGCTGACGGCCTTCTTATGGGATTTACTCAGCTGTTCACCGGAATAGTCACTATTGTCGGCACTCTTGTATTTATGTTTTACCTTAATTTCAGGATTGCGATAGTGGTGGTTGCGTTAACGCCGCTCTCACTCTTGCTTGCTAGATTTATTGCAAATAAGTCCTTTGAATTATTCAAAAGACAAAGTGAGGCTAGATCCGAACAGACAGGCTTTATCGATGAGATGATAGGAAATCTTTCCGTGGTTAAGGCATTTGCGCACGAAGATGAAAACATGGAAGCCTTCGATGAAGTTAATGACAGGCTTTTTGATGCTTCCGTCAAAGCTGTATTTGTTTCCGCCATAACAAATCCGGGAACAAGGTTCATCAACAATATTGTCTACGCTGCAGTAGCTCTTTTTGGTGCATTTGCTTGTATTACTGGGAGGATGACTGTCGGAGGACTCACGATCTTTTTAAGCTATGCAACGCAGTATACCAAGCCTTTTAATGAAATCTCGGGAGTTGTCACGGAGCTTCAAAATGCACTTGCCTGCGCCGAGAGAGTATTTGCCCTTATAGAAGAACAGCCTGAACAAGCTGATTCCAAGGATGCTCCCGAAGCGTTTCTGCCCGAAGGAAATATCGTTATCGAGGATGCGGCTTTTTCTTATGATAAGAGTAAGAGCCTTATTGAAGATCTTGACCTTAATATCAAGAAGGGGCAGAGAGTTGCAATCGTTGGGCCTACAGGTAGCGGAAAGACAACTCTTATTAATCTTCTTATGAGATTTTATGATGTTGATAAGGGTAAGATAAGCATAGACGGAATGGATATCCGTGATATCAAGAGAGCGGACCTTAGAAATAACTTCGGTATGGTGCTTCAGGAGACATGGCTTAGAAGCGGCACTATAAGAGATAACATTACCCTTGGAAGAGAGGGCTTTACTGATGATGAGATTATACAGGCTGCAAAGGCTTCTCACGCACACAGCTTTATCAAAAGGCTTCCCGAGGGTTATAACACCGTTATTTCGGAAAATGGCGGCAACCTGTCTCAGGGGCAGAAACAGCTCCTATGTATCACCAGAGTTATGCTGAATATCCCGCCTATGCTGATACTTGATGAAGCGACCTCATCGATCGATACCAATACCGAGATGAGGATCCAGAAGGCGTTTAACAAGATGATGAGCGGAAGAACAAGCTTTATCGTTGCGCACAGGCTTTCAACCATACGTGAAGCCGACGTAATACTTGTTATGAAGGACGGACATATCATCGAGCAAGGAAATCATAAGGAGCTTCTTGATAAAGAAGGCTTTTACTATGAACTATATAATAGCCAATTTGCTTAAAGAATCAAAAATTAACAAAATTAACATTTACTTCACAAACGTGTCATGGTATACTTTGAAATAAGTTGAAAAAAATTTTGTTGCAAGGGGATAATAATTATGGATAATCAGATCAATCAGCAGTTTAGCGGACAGAACAATTCAAATAACAATCCGCAATTCAATTCTCAAAATCAGTTTAATAATCAGCCCAATCCTCAGCTTAATCCACAGGTTAATCCTCAGCCGGATAATGAGATGAGTTTGGAATCACTTGAGAAGAAGTATTCACAGATGAATCCTAAAATGAATCAACAGGTGAATCTTCAGATGTATCAGCAGGGATATCAACAAGGATATCAGCAGGGATATCAGCAGCCGTACACTCAGGTTCCTCAGAAGAAGGGCTGGGATAATAAATACTTTATCTATATAGGTGGCGCAGTAGCTGCGGTTTTGATTCTTTTTACTTTGTATAACATGAAAGAATCACAGACACCTTCTACAGATCCTACAATCGGTGCATCCACTACGGAGTACGCATCGGAAGATACCTCAACTATCAATCCCGATGTATTTACGCAAGAGGAAGAAGATGTTGATGAAACTGTGACTTCGGAAGCAAAAGAAGATGCAACGGAGTCTACAGATGATGAGAGTTTAGAACAGAGAGACCCCAGTGAGTTGACTAAGACAATTCCTTATGAAATTCCCGAATATAACGGAGATACTTTTGTCAGTCATTCTTTGGGAATAACTTTTAATAAACCTTCCGATTATCGTTTCTTGTCAGAAGATGAGCTTGCTAAAGATGATGAAGCTGCCGAAGGTGATTTTTATCAAGTATTAAAAGAAGATATCGATTCCAACAAGTATAGAACGGAAATGTTCGCTGAGCCGGATTCTTCATCTAATGATGTAGGATATGTCACGGTGAGCGTGGTACGTAATCTCGGTCTTAAATTATTAAGATACTCCGGAAAGAGCGATGATGAAATAATAGACGAGTTTTGTAGAATTGAGACTGAAAAAATAGAAGAAGATGAACAAGGATATATAGATAATCTTGATAAGGTTAGCAATGTGGATATCACGATCACTAAGGGAGAATTTTGTGGCAAACCTTGTATTGTAAAGAATATTGCTATTGGATTTAACAATGGCGGTAGTGCTCATAATAAGATGATAATTATGGTAAAAGACGAGTTCTTGGGAAATATTTCGGTATTGAATTTCTCTGAAGCTGATTGCGATAAGAAAATTGCTATCTTTTCAAGCGTAGAATGATCTTGTAAATGCACACAATAGCTTTGCTAGGGGAGTTTTTATGGATAATCAATTTAATTCACAGCAGAATATGCAGAGTGGTTCATATGGGCAGTTCAATCAGAATATGCAGAGTGGTCCATATGGGCAGTTCAATCAGAATATGCAGAGTGGTCCATATGGGCAGTTCAATCAGAATATGCAGATGAACCCCAATAACGGCGGCTCCAATAATAAATGGTATATTATCGGAGGAGCTGTGCTTGCGGTACTGATTCTTTTTACATTGTGGAATTACAATTATTCAAAGGTACAGCAAAAAAATTCCGATGATCCTACTATTGGAGTATCGACAACAGAAGTTGCATCGGCACAGGACACTTCAGCTGTCGTTGAAGAGAAAACAGAAGCTGAGGAAAAAGAAGAATCTGCAACTGCTGAAAAATCCGAGGATTTAAACGAGAACTCTTCAGATACAGAAACTGATTCCGATAGCTCTACAACCTATTCAACAACATATACTATAACTATCCCGAGTTATCTTCCGGGTACAACGGTTGATGAAGGCTATATAAGTACCTCTCTGGAATTGAAATTTGACAAACCTGAAGGATTTGAGTTCGCAAGCCAAGAGGAACTTGCAAATAATGATGGCGTAGATCCAGAGAATTTCCGTTTGAATTTACATAGCGACATAATAAGCGGAAAGATCAGAACCGAGATGAATGCTTCAAATAAAGACATCGGTGCGGTTGTACAAGTACGTGTAAAATATGACCCCAGAGTCGGTGAACTTAGAGGCTACGGCATGACGGATGATGATATATTGGGTGATGTCACAGAGGCTATGTTTGAGCAGGTTCTGGATAAAGAAGAGCTGAAATCTCAGTTTGGTGCAAAAGAAATCACATATACTGTAGGTGAGGGAGAATTCTGCGGTAAAAGTTCCAGGAGTATCAACTTTGTTCTGGAATTTGATGGAGGCAGAAAAAAGTATTTAAATGAGCGTTTGATCCTACGAAATGATATGGTCGCTTATATTGTTGTTTTAGGAAACTCCGAAAAAGAGTGTGAACAATATCTGAGCTATTTTAGCGAATTTAAGATTTAAATCATGTCTGTAAAATAATCATATAAGACATCAAATATCTTCAAAAACTATAGAAAAGATAACCATAAATGCGTTAATATTGTATATGACAGTATTAACGCATTTTTACGTTATGATTTTTGGGAGATAATGTATGGAAAAGCAGAATAGGCCGGTAATTGTCATAGGACACAAGAATCCCGACACAGATTCGATATGTGCGGCAATAACTTACGCTAATCTCAAAAGCAAGATAACAGGGGATGAATATATTGCTTGCAGAGCAGGACATCTCAACGAAGAGACGCAGTTTGTTCTGTCTCATTTCGGTGTGGAGGTTCCTGTATATATAAAAGATGTGAGAACTCAGGTGCGCGATATGGAGATCAGGATGCTCGAAGGTGTCGGATCAGATCTTTCTCTCAAAAAAGCCTGGGCCAAAATGAGAGACGCCGAGGTTGTGACTCTCTGCGTTACCGATAATGACGTACTAAGCGGTATCGTTACTACAAATGATATCGTTGAAACATATATGGATGTTATAGATCCCGGAATCCTTTCGCAGGCGCATACTTCGTATAAGAATATCGTCGAGACGATAGACGGAGAGCTCCTTGTAGGGGATATTACGGATAATCTTACTAAGGGAAAAGTGGTCATAGCGGCCGCAAGCCCTGAGATCATGGAAAATCTTATAAATGAGGGCGACGTTGTAATTCTTGGAAATCGCTATGAGACTCAGCTTTGTGCTATTGAGATGAACGCGGGATGCATTATAGTCTGTGAAGGCGCTGAAGTTGCCAAGACCATTCAGACTCAGGCAAAAGAGCACGGAACCAAGATCATCACGACGCCTCATGATACCTTTATAGTTGCGAGACTTATCAATCAGAGCATTCCGATTGAACATGTCATGAAAAAAGACAGCACCGTTCATTTCCACATGGACGATTACATCGAGGATATTCAGGATGTTATGGCGCAGACCCGTCACAGATACTTCCCGATCCTTGATAAGAGTAATCACTACATCGGAATGATCAGTAGACGTAACTTCTTGGGAGCTAAAAAGAAACAGCTCATCTTAGTTGATCATAATGAAAAGAATCAGGCAGTAAACGGCGCCGATTCAGCTGAAATATTAGAGATAGTGGATCACCACAGGCTTCGTACGATCGAGACTGCAGGCCCTGTATTCTTTAGAAATCAGCCGCTTGGATCAACATGCTCGATCATCTATCTTATGTACAAGGAAAACGGTGTTGAGATAGATAAGACGACAGCGGGACTTTTACTTGCTGCGATCCTATCCGATACGCTTATGTTCAGATCTCCTACATGCACTCTTATAGATAAGAACGCAGGAGAGGAGCTTGCTAAGATAGCGGGAGTCGATTTTGAGGAGTTCGCAAAAGAGATGTTCCATGCCGGATCTAATCTAAGCGGAAAGTCCGCAAGCGAGATCCTTCATCAGGACTTCAAGAAGTTTACGGTTGATGACCTTACGATCGGAATCGGTCAGATAAATTCGATGAGCGCTGAAGAACTTGCGGAGATAAAGAACAGGCTCGAGCCCGAGCTTAAGAATGTAGCCAAGGAAGACGGCCTTGATATGCTGTTCTTTATGCTTACAAATATCATCGAGGAGTCATCTGAGATCATATTTGAAGGCGCCAAGGCTCAGCATACTTTGAACAATGCTTTCGGAATAAATGTAACGGGAGATACGGCGAAATTACCCGGAGTTGTTTCACGTAAGAAACAGCTTCTTCCCGCAATTGTAGAGACAATTCAGCAGTAATATGAGAGGCAACCTATGGATGAACTTAGAAAGTTATTACTTCATGAAATAATCGGAATATACGGCCCGACAGTCGGCCAGGGAATCGGCTCTGTGATCATTCCTGCATTTATCGGCGATTTTAAGAAGATGCTCGAAGATTCCAAAGACAACAAGACTGTCTCCGAAGAATACATGACGGAAGATAAAAAAGTCCACCTTATCATCAAGGGCAAAAAAGCTCTCGGAGCAAGCGGGATGGACTATCTTGTCACCGGCTGTGTACTAAATGACAAAGATATATTTGCATATAGCGCCGACGTGGGCATTGTGCAGATATAATAGAGATGAAAAATCAATACTAGGAGGTGGATTTTTTATGAAAGGATATCTGGTAGCAGCAAAAATTATGAGTGGATTTGTTGTAGCAAGCCTCATAGGTTCTCCTATAATCGCTTATGCGGGTACAGCAGGTTATGTAGGTGATGATTCCAATGTATTTAGCGATGATAAACCAAGCGGTACAGGTTTTACCTGGAGTTCGGACGACAGCAAACTTACTTTGACAGATGACGTAAATGGTGATGTCGTGGCTGATAATGATATTACTATTACAACAAATGATGATCCTGTTACTATTTCCGGAAAAATCGAAGTAAGTACATTTGATACTTCAACTAATGCCGATTTAACAATTGATACTGCTAACATTACTACAGGCGGTTCTATTTCTGCTGATGGAGATGTGAAAATAACAGATTCAAGTGTATCAGCTGATGGCATAATCGGTGGTATAGACGGTAAAGGAACAGATGGAAATGTTATTATCACTGATTCAAATGTAATAAGTACCGATAGTATTGCAGCCGGTAACGCTGAACAGATATCTTCTCATGCACAGGGGGAATACGGAAATCATAATATTGTTATCAACAATTCAAATGTCTCAGTTGATGCTAATGGCTCTTCTCAAGAAAATTGGTATCCCATACTTGCTGTTGGTGGAACAGTTACCATTAATGGAAGCTATATTTCATCACCCACTGATGGTGTAATTCTGAATCAAGGTTACTATGGAACAGATATTCACATGGGCGAAGTCGGAAGAATTGTAACTGAAACGCCACCCGGAGGCTATTCATATTCAGGTGCAGTTACAATTACTGTCAGTACAAAGCCTTATTCAGCCTCAACGTCTTCTAATACAAACAGCGGAAGTAGCGCAGTAGCAGATAATAATGATTCGTCAAGTGGAAGTAGCGCAGTAGCAGATAATAATGATTCGTCAAGTGGAAGTAGTGCATCATCAGATGACAATAATTCGCAGGAAGCATATGTAACAACCACGACAGATTATGCTAATGTTTACACATCTGATACATCAAACGCTTATTTTGCAGCTGTATCTAATAATTCAGGTTCATCTAGTGTGTTAGTAAAAGATTCAAATGGAAAGTTAATGAAGGTTGCTGTTGATCTGAGTTCCGCAAGTGTTCCTAAGGGCTATTCATCCAAGATAACAGCAACAATTGTTCCTGCTCTTGACAGAAACGGAAAATCAATCAACGGACTTGATAAAATAGCACAGGCTCTTAATACAGCAATAACTGAGTCCGGGAAAACTCCGATTGAAGGTTCTCTCTTTATCAGAGCTTATGCAGCGGGAGTAAGCCTTACAAAACTGGAAACACCTGCTATATACACATTTACTCTCGATAAGTCTTATGAAGGAAAGACCATAACAGTATATGTAAGAACTGTTACAGGGGAGGTTCATTCATATGATGCAGTAGTAACAAAGGGTAAAGTTCAGATAGCCACAGAATATTTAGGAACAGTTGCTTTTGCAATGTAATAGATAAAAAAAGAAAGCCTCTACCAAGTAAATGGTAGAGGTTTTTTACTGCCGGCAGTGGGACTTGAACCCACACGTGGTTACCCACAACAGATTTTGAGTCTGCATCGTCTGCCATTCCGACATGCCGGCTTTTACAAATATAATAAAATGATGCGAATGCATCGGCGATGCCGATTGCAGCACGCCTACATAATATATCACACGGGGAGCCTATTATCAAGGCTTATTTAATATTTCAATTGCACCTTTCTTTATAAAGATAATATGCAAGCACATGCAGAGCCTGTTTGAAATCACCGCCGTTTATCCTGCTCACGAGCTCTTTTTCGTCAAGAAGCAGAACATCGAGGAACTCGGAGTCGTCAAGCTCCTGAGAAGCGACATGCTTGCAGTTTACTGCAGCGTAAATATGTACATTGCTGTTGGATATTGTGGCATTGGATGGAAGAGTCAGAAGATGAGTCCATTCATCCGATGTATATCCGGTCTCTTCAATGAGCTCTCTTTTGGCTGCTGCGAAAGCATCGTCTTCGGTCGCGATTATGTTTCCTTTGGTAATATATGGAACATCACTCTTTTCCTTGTATTCGATTCCTCCAGCAGGGAACTCGGTGCAGATTTCATCAATGCCGTGTCTGTACTGGCGCACGCAGATGAACTTGCCGTTTTCGTCGGTGGCGACGATGAGAGAGAAGCTGTGCTTTGAAAAATTGTAAACAGGGCCTATCTCTTCGTTATTTGGAAGTTCATAGATATTTTTCCTGAAATCGATCCATTCGTCTTGGATCACATGCTGTTCATCTTTTAATTTCCATCTGAGACTATCATCTTTTGCTGACATTTTTTATCCTTTTTATGCGTTTATGCAGCTGTCACACCGCAAAACTGTCATATCTTGCTAGATTTATTGCGAATATCATCATTTTATCACAAAAAATAAAAAATGCTGATATAATGATTCTATATCTCTTAATTTAGGTGGAAAAAGAAATGAAACTGATTTCAGTAGACAACCTTGAACCGGGCCTTGTGGTTTCCGAGAATATCTATACAATCGATGACAGACTTGTACTTCCGAAAGGAACGGTGCTTGATGAGAATGACATTCATAGGATCAAGTCACATTCTCTGTACAATATTTTCGTAGAAGATGAGAAACAGCCGGTTCCCGACAAGAGCGAAGAGCAGGTACAGAAACAGCCTGACTATTCATATGCCGAGAAGATCCGCAATTCCGAGGCTTTCATTAAGTTCAAGCAGGATATTGAGAATAATGCGCATCAGCTTGAAGAGTCATTTAAGCTTATTGCCAATGAGAAAATGTCTCTTGATATAGAGAAGCTGACAGAACCCGTTTATCATCTCTTTGTTGAGGCGGGCGGAACTGCAGGTGTTTTCGATATGCTTCATAACCTCAGAGACAACAGCGATGCTGTATATATGCACAGCCTTAATGTATCTCTTATATGCAATACCATCGCAACATGGATGAGACTCCCTAAGGAAAAGGTGCAGCTTGCTACCGCCGGAGGTCTTTTGCATGACATCGGTAAGGTTCTTATGCCACCCGATCTACTCAACAAGAGAGATGCGTATACCGAATACGAAGAGAGATTCATGAAAGACCATGTGGTTAAGGGATATGAGCTCGTCAAGGATAAGGATATCGATCCCAGGATCAAGAATTGTATCCTTATGCATCACGAGTACAGAGACGGCTCAGGCTATCCGTTCCACTTAAAGGGAGAGCAGATTGATGAGATAGCATCGATCGTTACTGTTGCAAATATCTACGAGGCAATGACCTCCAAGAGAGTTTACAGAGCACCGATCTGTCCTTTCACGGTTATTTCGAGATTTGAGGAAGAGGGTATCAATAAGTTTGATCCAAATGTCATCATGACCTTCCTTAGCAATATAGTTAATACATTTATCGCAAACAGGGTAATGCTCAGCACCGGCCAGACCGGCGAGATAGTATTCGTTAATCCCGACCACCTTTCACGCCCTGTAATAAGATGCGGCGAGAACTTCGTTGATCTTTCTTCAAGAAGAGAAGTTTCGATCGTTGCAGTTATCTGATATTTGCGTATTTATCGGTATTTACAGTATCTGCTATTATTGTAAATAACCGCCTTTTGTAGTATTCTAGATGTTGTAGAGACAGATTGTCGCAGCACGTTCTGCCATACAATATGTTGAATGGTTAGTATTTTTGACGTGCGGAGCACTATATGACTTGTAAAGATGCTGAAAAGTTAATTCCATTATTTCTGGATGACGATCTCGACAACCGCGATCTTTCCGATTTTCTTTATCATATGGATAACTGCGCGGAATGTAAGGAAGAGCTCACCATTCAGTTTCTTGTCAAAGTCGGCATGAAGAGACTTGAGGATGGTAACACATTCAACCTTAAGAGAGAGCTCGAAGGGCTTTTATCCGACGCCGGAAGAAGACTTAAGGTCAGGCAATCTCTGGTTCTTTTAAGCTACGTCCTCGAGGGCTGCGTTGTAGTCCTTGCCGCTACGGCATTTGTTCTTAATCTGTTTCTATAATCCTATATTTGTCGGGGAATATATTCTTTGGACATCCTTAATATTAACGCATTTAATTTAATAAAAGACGCATATAACGCTATGCCTGCATTTACGGACGCTGACGGTAATTTCGTCAGCGGTATTTACGGTGCTCTTTTTAAGCTAAAGAGCCTAGCAAAGACCGGTGAATACAAGAAGCTTAGCATTAGTTTTGATGAAAAGATACAGCCTTCGCCCGCCGTCAAGTCACAGACTTACAGGTTAAAAGATATCCTTTCTGGCTATACCGATTCCGCTATCCTATCTGCCGAAGGCGTTGAAATAAGCGATACATTATTTGAATTTCTTGAAAAAGAGATCGCTGCCGTGTCTCCTCTAGGTAAGGCAGCTGCAGCACCTGTTTTTGAAGTAAAGATAAGTGCTACTTCGGATCTTTCAAAGGTTGAAGAGCTTTTTTCAAAAGCTAAAGCTCAGGCTTCTTTTTCTAAGGACGCAAGTGATAATTACGTAGGCTTTTATCCTGTAATAGATACAATCTCGTCAGGAAGTATCAAGAAGAAGGATATTATCGGTATTTCTTTTTGCTTTAATGACGAAGAGGCCGTATACATCCCGATTCAGGGCTTTATAACGGGGGATTATCTTGGAGGAAAGCTTTCCGAACTAAGTAAGAGCAGCAATCTTGCGACATTTGATATCAAGAGCTCATACAATCTTTTTACACCGTATGAGATAGAACAAAGAGATTACGGTTATAAGGAAGATACGGCTTATAACAATGAGCCGAGGTGTTTTGACAGCTTGATCGGAGCATATCTCAATAATCCCAATAAGAACGACTACATGATCGAAGATGTTTCCAAAGAATATCTTGGACTTAATCTTGAGAAAAGAGCAGATCTGTTCGGAAAAGAGCCGCTTATCAATGCCGATGCGACAATCCTTTCTTCTTATGCATGTAAGGCGGCTTACGTATGCAGAAAGGCTGCGTCTCTTATTCGAAAGAAGCTTGATAAGAACGGTATGGAAGCACTCTTTTATAATGTTGAGATGCCTCTTTCTTATATTCTTTTTGCTATGGAAAAAGAGGGAATCATCGCAAAGAGAGAACAGCTTAAGATATACGGAGATGAGCTCAAGGTTCGAATTGATGAGCTTGAGAAAGCTATATATAATGCGGCGGGAGTTGAATTTAATATTAACTCGCCCAAGCAACTTGGAGAGGTCCTTTTTGAAAAGCTGGGACTTCCCGCCGAGAAGAAGACCAAATCCGGATATTCTACCGCGGCGGACGTCCTTGAGAAGCTTGCCGGTGAGCACAAGATAGTATCGGATATTCTCGAATACAGAGGACTTGCTAAATTAAAGTCAACATATGCTGACGGGCTTGCCGAGTTTATAGAAGATGACAACAGGATTCACACAAGCTTTAATCAGACGATCACGGCAACCGGAAGAATCAGCTCAACAGAGCCCAATCTTCAGAATATTCCGATGAGGACAGAGCTTGGAAGACTGATAAGAAAAGTCTTTGTTCCAAAGGAAGGTTACGTGTTTGCGGATGCCGATTACTCACAGATTGAGCTTCGTATCCTTGCTCATATGTCGGGGGATGAAGGGCTTATCAAGGCTTATCACGACGGAGAGGATATACATGCAAGTACCGCATCCAAGGTATTCCATGTATCGTTTGCTGAGGTGACTTCGGATCAGAGAAGAAGCGCTAAGGCGGTTAACTTCGGTATCGTATACGGAATAAGCGCCTACGGTCTTTCAAGAGATCTTTCCATATCGCCTAAGGAAGCCAAGGAGTACATGGATAAATACTTTGAGGCTTATCCGAGAGTTAAGGAATATCAGGAGAGAGTCGTCAAAGAAGCCAAGGAGAACGGCGGAAGTACCACTCTTTTTGGAAGAAAAAGACCCATTCCGGAACTTAGAGCAAGTAATTTTAATATCAAGCAGTTTGGCGAGAGAGTTGCAATGAATGCTCCCATACAGGGAACTGCCGCTGATATTATGAAGATAGCAATGATAAATGTCTTTTTCAGACTTAAGAAGGATAATCTGAAGTCGAGACTTATCCTGCAGATACACGATGAACTTGTCATCGAGACTGCACAAGATGAGATAGATATTGTAAAAGAATTACTTACTAAAGAGATGGAGAGTGCTGTGACATTGGTCGTTCCCATGGAAGCAACCTGTCACACCGGAAATGACTGGTATGAAGCAAAATAAACTGCAAAAAGGAAAGACCAACATCATAGGAATAACGGGCGGTATCGGAGCCGGAAAGACTACGGTTCTTGAATACATTAAGAAAAACTATAATTGCAGAGTTGTGTATTCGGACGATGTTGCCAATGAGATCAAGATGAAGGGTTATCCCGCTTATGATGAGCTGGTACATCTCTTGGGAAAAGAAATCCTAGGAGAAGACGGCGAGATAGACAGGGCCAAGATGGCCAAGGCTATTTTCGGAGATGAAAAAAAGCTTCAGGCGGTCAACAATATTTTGCATCCAGCAGTTAATACGTATATTATTAATATTATAGATGAAGAAAGGCTTAGAAATAGGCTGGACTTTGTTTTTGTGGAGGCAGCTCTTTTAATAGAAAACGGCTATGAAGATATAGTCGATGAGCTGTGGTATGTATATGCTTCCGAAGACGTCAGAAGACAGAGGCTTAAGGATTCACGCGGATACTCGGATGAGAAGGTCACGGATATCTTTAAAAAGCAGCTTTCCGACGATGATTTCAGAGAGCATTGCGATTTTGTTTTGGACAACAGTGGGGATCTTGATACTGTTGCAGATATTATCGGAAAGAAACTATTGGATTGGAGAAGATGATGGCAAGTTTAGAGCAATCGGATCAGAAGGTGGTATTTGGACTTGATATCGGGACAAGGAGCGTTGTAGGTACTGTCGGATATATGAATGAAGGACAGTTCAATGTTATTGCTCAGAGCGTCGAAAAACACCAGACAAGAGCTATGCTTGACGGACAGATTCATGATATCGGAAAAGTCGGCGCCACCATCAGGGTAGTAAAAGAAAATCTTGAACAGCAGACAGACATTCATCTTACCGATGTTTGTATAGCTGCCGCAGGTCGTGTTCTCAGGACGGTCAGGACAACGTATGAGTACGAGTATCCCGAGTCTCATGAGATTACAGACGAAGATATATATAATCTTAATTCCGCAGCCGTTGAACAGGCTTACGCGGAATTCTTAAAGAGCAATACATCCAACCTCAAGTTTTATCTGGTTGGTTATTCCGTAATGCATTATTACTTGGACGGATATCAGATAGCCAATCTTGAGGGACATAACGCCGGCAAGGTTAGCGTAGAGCTGATCGCAACCTTCCTTCCGGATGATTGCGTAGACGGCCTTTACAAGGCTTGTGAGAGAGCGGAGCTTAACGTTGCCAATCTTACACTCGAGCCTATCGCAGCTATGATGGTTGCGATTCCGGACAGATTCAGAATGCTCAATCTTGCACTTATTGATGTCGGTGCGGGTACATCCGATATCTGCGTGACCGATGACGGATCTATCACTGCTTACGGTATGCTTCCTATAGCAGGTGATGATATTACCGAGATAATCGCGCATCACTGCCTTGTTGATTTTAACCAGGCAGATGAGATAAAGATCGCGGCAAGTCACAACGACAGAGTTGAATATATTGATATCATGGGGCTTCGTAAGACGATCACAGCCAAAGAGATAGCTCGTATCATCAAGCCTCAGGTAGATATGATGGCACAGAAAGCCGTAGAAGAAATAAAGAAGCTTAACGGTGATAAAGCTGTCAGCGCTGTATTCGTAGTCGGCGGTGGCGGATGCGTGCCGGGTTATACCAAGGCAATCGCAAAAGAGATGGATATTCCCGAAGAGCGTGTAGCTCTTAGAGGTGAGGAAGTAATGAAGAACATTACTTTCCTTAATAATGACGGAATCGAGAGAGATTCTCTTCTTGTTACGCCTCTGGGTATCTGCATAAGCTATTATGAGGAAGCCAATAACTTTATCTTTGTTTCCTTTAACGGTATACAGACCAAGATATATGACAACGGCAAGCTTCAGATCGTGGATGCCGCTATGCAGGCTGCATTTCCGAATGAAGATCTTTTCCCCAAGAGAGGAGAAGAACTCAGATATACAGTCAATGGCAAAGAGAGAGCATCGAGAGGTGAACCCGGTGAACCTGCAGTCATCTCACTTAACGGTAAGCCTGCAGATATTCACACCAAGATCCATGCCAACGACATAATCGAGGTTGTTCCTTCAACTGCAGGAGCTCCCGGAGAAGCCGTTATTGAGAGTATCCCTGAGTTTAAGACCAAGTTTAATGTCAATGTAAACGGCAAGAATGTCGAGGCGTCGAGATTTGCGACAGTTAACGGTGAGCCTCAGACCGCGCTTTACAGCATTAATCCCGGCGATGAAGTCAAGGTGCTTGATTATAATACAGCCGAGCAGATAGCTGCTCTTATGGACATCGAGATCAATGAAGATACCGTGATCATCGTTAACAACGAGCGCGGTGACAAAGATACACCTGTCTATGAGAACTTCAAGATTGAGTTCAAGGCACAGGAAGAAGCTATCATGGATTATTACAGAGATTTCCCGAGTGCTGACGAGGTTGCGATCTCACAGGCCAATCAGGAGTCTTATGCAAACTCCGATGACGTCAAGATAATCGAGGGGAAGGATGGACAGCTTTCGTTTGATGACCTTCCGGACGATGACGGCGAATACAAGAAAAAAGAGCAGGAGACAGTTAAGAACATCCTTGCTCATGACCTTCATATATTTGTAAATAACGACGCCGTGACACTTCACGGAAAGGCTGATTATATCTTTGTAGATATCTTTGATGCCATAGATTTTGATCTTTCCAAGCCCAACGGAAGGAGCATTGTGACTACGCTTAACGGTGCGACCCCTGATTATATGCAGGCCATTCATGAGGGTGACAAGATAGAAGTATATTGGAAGTAAGAGGTTTTTATTCATATGCGTTTTACCAGTATTGCCAGCGGCAGTAGCGGCAATTGTACCTACATAGGCTCCGACAACACACATATTTTGATAGATGCCGGAACCAGTAAAAAGAGAATAGAAGAAGGTCTGAAGGGACTCGATCTTTCTTTTGACGATCTCGATGCGATATTTGTGACACATGAGCATGTGGATCACATAGCGGCACTTCATACTATTCTTAAAAAGCATGACATTCCGATATACGGGACCTCAGGAACGATAGACGGTATCATTAAGAGCGATAAAAAGGGCGAGATGGTCAATGCCTCTTTTAACAGGCTCCTTACCGATACATGCGTATGCGTCGGGGATATGACGATCAATCCGATGAGAATATCGCATGACGCCGCAGAGCCCTGCGGATACAGAGTGTATATAGGCGATAAGAAAATAGGCGTTGCGACGGATCTTGGCTGCTACGATGATTATACTGTCAGTTGCTTATCGGGCTGCGACGCGTTATTATTAGAAGCAAATCATGATATAAGGATGCTCCAGACAGGACCATATCCTTATATGCTGAAGACCAGAATAATGGGTGACAGAGGGCATTTATCCAATGAAAAGAGCGGAGAGCTTCTCTGTAAGCTCCTTAATGACAAGATAAAAGGAGTGTTCCTTGGACATCTGTCCAAAGAGAATAATCTGCCTGAGCTTGCGTATGAGACGGTAAGACTTGAAGTTGACATGGGTGACAACCCGTACAGATCGACGGATTTTCCCATTATGGTTGCTAAGAGAGCAGAGCTATCGCCTGTTATCGAGATATAATTTTTAATTTGGAGGAGACATGAAAAAGACTATCATTACAGTTGTAGGCAAGGATACAGTCGGAATTATCGCAAAGGTTTGTACCTATCTTGCAGATTCGAGCATCAATATTCTTGATATTTCACAGACCATCGTAGGCGGATATTTTAATATGATGATGATCGTTGATATGGCAGGCACTACCAAGGACTTTAACAGCGTTGCCGATGACCTTGAAGAGCTTGGCAAAAATATCGGCGTTGTAATTAAATGCCAGAAGGAAGAAATCTTTGATTCCATGCACAGAATCTAATTGGTTTTTGGGAGAAAATAATAATGATCAATACTAAAGAGGTCCTTGAGACCAATGAAATGATAGAGAAGGAGAATCTTGACGTTAGAACTATTACGCTCGGCATCAGCCTTCTCGACTGCATCAGCTCGGATCTTGAGCAGCTTAAAAAGAATATCTACAACAAGATCTACGATTCGGCCAAAGATCTGGTTAAGACCGGAGACCAGATTTCAAGAGAATTCGGTATTCCCATTGTAAATAAAAGAATATCCGTAACACCCATAGCTCTTGTCGGCGGCGCTGCCTGCAAGACAAAGGAGGATTTCGCGGAAATCGCCAAGACACTTGATGAGGTTGCCAAGAAAGTTGGCGTTAACTTTATCGGTGGTTATTCGGCACTTGTAAGTAAGGGCATGACAAGCGCAGACAGACTTCTTATCGAGTCGATCCCGCTTGCGCTTTCTACAACCGATGTTGTTTGTTCTTCTATTAATGTAGGCTCTACAAAGACCGGTATCAACATGGACGCCGTAAGACTTATGGGATCCATCGTTAAAGCTACCGCAGAGGCTACCAAGGAAAGTGATTCACTTGGCTGTGCCAAGCTTGTTATATTCTGTAACGCTCCCGATGATAACCCGTTTATGGCAGGTGCATTCCACGGCGTGACAGAGGCTGATAAGATCATAAATGTCGGTGTCAGCGGACCCGGCGTTGTTAAGACCGCACTTGAAAAAGTAAGGGGAGAGAATTTTGAAATTCTCTGCGAGACGATAAAGAAGACTGCGTTCAAGGTAACAAGAGTCGGACAGCTTGTTGCCAAAGAGGCTTCAGCCAGACTCGGCGTTCCTTTCGGAATTATCGATCTTTCACTCGCGCCCACACCCGCTATCGGTGACAGCGTAGCCGATATCCTTCATGAGATTGGTGTTGAGCATGCCGGTGCACCCGGTACAACTGCAGCACTTGCGCTTCTTAACGATCAGGTTAAAAAAGGCGGTGTAATGGCATCTTCTTATGTAGGCGGACTTTCAGGTGCATTTATTCCTGTATCCGAGGATCAGGGAATGATCAACGCTGTTGAGGCAGGATGCCTTACACTTGAAAAGCTTGAAGCCATGACCTGTGTGTGCTCTGTAGGACTTGATATGATAGCGGTTCCCGGAGATACTAAGGATACAACAATTGCAGGTATAATTGCGGATGAGATGGCTATTGGTATGATTAACCAAAAGACTACGGCTGTAAGACTTATTCCCGTTATCGGCAAGACGGTGGGAGATACTGTTGAGTTCGGCGGACTCCTTGGTTATGCGCCTATTATGCCTGTTAACAAATTCTCCTGCGATGAGTTTGTAAACAGAGGCGGAAGAATCCCCGCACCTGTTCACAGTTTCAAGAATTAAAATTAATTTAATTTAGGGTATTTACAAATATCAGCATATATCATACAATACAAGTGTACTAGTAAACATAGTACACTTTTTTTGTTACATATTGTTCATTTTTATTAATGAGTGGGAGCGCTATGAAAATTATTGATTACCAAGATAGCAGACCAATCTATGAACAAATAGCCGAGAGTTTCAAGATGCAGATCCTTAAAGGAATTCTGCAAGCCGATGACCAGATGCCGTCGGTGAGGAGCCTGGCTATGGAATTGTCAACCAATCCCAATACGGTACAGAAAGCCTATACAGAGCTTGAGCGTGAAGGCTTTATCTACACCGTCAAGGGAAGGGGTAATTTTGTTAAAGGAGATGCTCTTCTTAAGGACAACAAGAAGGTAGAGCTCATCCAGGAGATTGCAGGTCTGTTCAAAGAAGCAGAGGAGATAGGTATAACTTTTGATGAGATTATTTCTGACGTTAAGATGTACCTTTCCGGAATGATCAAAGGAGGAGAAGCGACATGATCGAATTGATTGATCTTGAAAAATCTTTTGATGACATCAAGGCCGTTAACCGAGTTTCGCTTAATGTAAAGGATGGAGAGGTCTTTGGATTGGTCGGAACCAACGGTGCAGGAAAGAGTACTATTTTAAGGACTATCGCAGGAGTTATCAAACCGGATCTGGGTGTTGTACTTGTTGATAACAGACCTGTTTATGACAATCCCGATGTCAAGAAAGATGTTTTTTATATCTCAGATGAACAATACTTCCTTCCAAACAGTACACCCGAAGAGATGGCTGAGTATTATGAAGGAATTTACGAAAACTTTGATAAACTTAGATTTTTGAAAATGTGTCAGGGATTTGGACTTGATGCAAAAAGGAAGATAAGTACTTTTTCAAAAGGAATGAAAAAGCAGGTTTCAATTCTTCTGGGGGTTTGCTCAGGTACCAAATATCTTTTGTGTGATGAGACCTTTGACGGACTTGATCCTGTTGTAAGACAGGGAGTTAAGAGTCTTTTTGCAGCTGAGATGGCTGACAGAGGTATGACACCTATTATTGCTTCTCATAATTTGAGAGAGCTTGAGGATATATGTGATCACGTGGGACTTCTTCATTTGGGCGGTGTGATCCTTTCGGAGGACATCGCGGACATGAAGGTTGGCATGCAGAAGGTTCAGTGTGTATTTGAGTCGGAAGCTGATGAGAACAACGCACTCGAGGGACTTGATGTGCTTGTCCATGATAAACGTGGACGACTTCACACGATCACAATCAGAGGAGAGAGAGAAGACATTGAGAATGCCTTTAAGAGAGGCAATCCTGTTTTCTTTGAAGTATTGGCACTTACGTTGGAAGAGATCTTTATTAGCGAGACGGAGGTAGTTGGATATGACATCCGGAAATTTATCCTTGGGTGATAGGATCAGAAACAGAAAAAAATACATAAACAGCACTCTATGGACCTCACTTATCGCTCTGCCGCTTATGGCAATATATTATATCTTCGGCTTGATCATGACGATCACGAGGACATTCAATTACGCCGAAGTATCGGGACAGAGTATGAATAAGTTCTATAACTCCAAACTCGATGCTGTTATTGTTGTTATGGGATTTAAGCAGATCGGATGGCTGCTTGCCATGTTTATTGCCATCATGTTTGCTTATCAGGGTTTTTCTTATCTCTTTTCTCAGAGTAAGCTGGATTTTTATCTCAGTCAGCCTACTACCAGATATCAGAGAATAAGGAAAAATTTCGCCAATGCAATAGGTACGTTTACTTTAATGTATGTTGCGGTCGAGATTATAGCTCTTATTGTTGCGGCATGCTTCGGAGCGGTTAACGGACCGGTTCTTTTAAATGTATTGGTTGAGACGATCAGAACGATAATTACATTTTCCGTAGTTTACTCGGTTACAGTTTTGGCTATGTTCCTTAGCGGAAACATGCCGACAGCAATACTGCTTACCGGCTTCTTTGCATTTATTCCCGCAATTATCAGCTGGGTGTTGTTAGAACTGAAAGATATGTTTTTTGCAACCTATGTGGATCGAGGAGAGTTGAATGTATACCTTTCACCTTTGGCTGACAGAGTGTACAATTTCATTTCCGCAAGAGAGTATCTCGAGGGGCTTAACTACAATCAAAACTATAATGCCGTATTTGATTTCATTAAGACCAATTGGATGCATGAACTCGATACCATTATAGTCGGTATTGTCGCATTTATTCTTGTATTTACGGTAAGCAAGGCAAGAAGAGTTGAACATGCGGGAAAGAGTATTATTTTCAGACCGTTCAGATGGATTGTAAAGATTTCAATATGCGTGATTTCAGGTATTCTCGCCATATTGTTTATGCATACAATTTATTTTTCCAAGCAGAATATCAGAACACACATACTTATCTGCATAATCATGGTGATAACTGCCGTGATAGTAGGCTGTGTTATAGAGGTGCTTTTTGATAACAATAATATCAAGAGCTTTAATAAAGGAATAGCTCAGACACTTATGGCTGTAGCAATCCTGTTCCTGATATTTATGATCCATAAGGGCGATCTGTGCGGATATGACAGCTACATTCCTAATCCGGATTCCGTTGAGAGCTGTGCATTTATTGACGGACCGTGCACCTATTCATATTACACACATTCCGATAATTATTTTGAGGATTATGCTGAAGATAATATGTACATCACCGATGTTGATTCATTTATCGAGATCGCCAAGGTCGGAATGGCATCAATGAAACAGAATAGTGCGATCATGAAAGAGTCGGGAATTTATCAAAACACCGGATGGAACAAAACTATTTTATACAGATTAAAAAACGGAAAGAAGATATACAGAAATATACTTATTCCGTATGATGTGGATCCTGCACTCATGGACAAGATTATTTCAAGCGATGAGTATAAAACGGGTGAGTTTGAATGCTTTGGAGATGATGTTTTAAGGAACCTTAATAATAAAGACAATGTTCAGACCGTTGATTATTCCAACGGATTTGAAGCTGTTTCCACAACGACCATCAGTTATGGTGAATTAAGCGATGCCTATCGAAAGGATGTGCTTGAAAACTACAGCTACAGTCTTTGCACAAACGAGCTTCCTATAGGACAGATCAATTTTACATCTTCCGGTTCGGGTGATTATATAAATGCACAGCTTGATGTATATCCCGAATATAAGAATACGATCGCACTTTTGGAAAAAAACAATGCCATGCTTCCCGATAAAGTTGATGCTTCTAAGGTTGATTCGATAACAGTATATAATTTTTACTCAGGACTTGATTTTGAAAACATGACGGATGACGAGAAAATATCCGTTACCAATCCTAAGCAGGTTATGGTCAAATATACCGATAAGAAGCAGATCCAGGAAATACTGGATGCAATGGTAAATTATTCATTCCCGGGAGAATGGTTCAGTCGCAAATACTATACAACTCCACAGTATTCAATTGATATCAACAGTGGAAAAACTATGTACGGCGGCTATGGAAATGGTTTTTACAGCTTTAAACACGGTGAAGTACCGGATTTTGTAGTCAAGGACACCAATCAGTGAAGTTACTAAATTTATTTAAGAAACAGAATACAGAAAAAAGAAATAATACAAAAAGAAATCTTTTCAAAAAGAAAAAACACACGGCGAATGAGAGGAAAAGCCTGATATCCTGGCTTTTTCTTCTCCCCTCGCTACTTGGAGTATTTGTGTTTTTTGTAGCTCCGTTCTGCGTGGTTATTTACTATTCATTTATTAATAACCCGATTCAAAATATTTTTGTTGGTTTTAGTAATTATATAAATGTATGGAACAACGATGCGTTCAGACTTGCAGGAATTAACACAATTAAGTTTTCTTTTACGGCCGTGCCATTGGCGGTTATATTATCGCTGTTTTTGGCGGCGGTCATGGAATCAAGAATTCCTTTTAAGAGTTATTTCAGATCCTTTTTCTTAAGCCCTCTCATGGTACCGACGGCTTCGATAGTACTTATATGGCAGGTAATGTTCCATTATAACGGTATTATCAATAAATTCCTGATGGTATTCGGACAGAGTAAGATAGACTGGTTTAAGTCGGATCAGGCACGTATAGTTATTGTACTTCTTTTTCTTTGGAAGAATCTCGGATATAACATGATTCTTTTTATGTCTGCACTTGCAAGCATTCCAAAGGACCTTCTGGAAGTAGCAGCGCTGGAGAATGCCAATAAGTTGCAGATATTCTGGTACATCAAGATCAGATATATGTCTTCAACAATTCTCTTTGTTACCATAATGTCGCTTATCAATTCCTTCAAGGTCTTCAGAGAAGTATATTTGATGACGGGTGATTATCCATATGCTTCGCTGTATATTTTGCAGCATTTTATGAACAATACATTTGCATCGCTCGATTATCAGAAGTTGTCTGCGGCGGCGATCATTATGTTTATTGTTGTAAGTATCCTTGTCTATTTCATGTATAAGGTAGAGGACAGATTCGGCAAGGATGTAGAAGGTTAGAGTTATGGAAAACGTCATTCAAAAGAATTATTTTAAAAAACTGCATAAGAAAAAAGAATTGACGGATAAAACAAAGACCGTACTGGTCACGATCGCTGCAATTGTTTTTGCTTTTATATTTTTGACACCTATCATTCTTACGGTTTCAAATTCGTTTATGGCTCCGTCGGAGATCAATTCCAATTACGGAAGTATTTTTGAAACGACAGAAAAAGGCGGAAAGACATTTATCTCGAAAGAGGTGAATCTTAAGTTTATTCCGGATATGGTTACTTTTTCTCAGTACTATATAGTGCTCTTTAAGAGCCCGGAGTATCTGCTTAAGTTTTGGAATTCGGTAATTTACACAGTACCGATAGTTGTTGTTCAGCTGATAATAGCGACACTTGCTTCATACGGATTTTCGAGGTTCGACAACAAAATTAAATCGGCACTGTTTTTCGGATATATCATATTGATGCTTATGCCTTATCAGGTAACACTTGTTCCGAACTTTTTGGTTTCCAAGTGGCTCGGAACTTATGATACGATGTGGTCCATTTTGCTTCCGGGATTCTTTTCCCCGTTTGCGGTATTTCTTTTGACCAAGTTCATGAAAAGAATACCGAAGGAAGTGATTGAGGCTGCGGCGATAGACGGAGCGGGTGAATGGGATGTTTTTTCCAAAGTTTGCACACCGCTTTGTAAGGGAGGAATAGCATCAATTGCGATACTTTTGTTCTTTGATTATTGGAACATGGTAGAGCAACCGCTGATCTTGTTACCCAATGCGGATAAACATCCGTTGTCGGTGTTCTTATCCAAGATCAACGCAGGCGAGATCAGTCTTGCCTTTGCTGTAGCTGTTATATATCTGGTTCCTCCGTTACTTATTTTCTTGTACGGAGAGGACTATTTGGTTGAGGGAATATCATACCAAGGAGGAATTAAGGGATGAACGAAGTTATCGAGAGGAAGAGCAATGAAAAATCATCCAAAAAGGATATTGTTAAGAACGTTGCCATTGCATTTTTGGCAATCATGCTTGTTCTTACATTCTTTTCCAATACAATCATGAATTATTCGCTTCCGCAGGTCGCTACTCAGCAGATCTCGAGCGGACCGGTATCACCGCAGATTCGAGGAAACGGTGATGTCAGCGCAGAAGATCCTTATAACATTACGGTAAAAGAGACCAGAAAGATCTCGGGTGTTGCCGTAAAAGAGGGTGATCACGTTGAGGAAGGCGATGTTATCTATTATCTGGAGGATAAGGAATCTGAAGAGCTTTCTAAGGAAAAGGAAGCTTTAGACGCAGCTGAACTTGAATATGAAACTGCGCTTTTCTCAGGAAAAGTACCGGATGATGTAATTACAAAAATCAGAGGTGGTAAAGTTACAAGTTACGATCAGTTTCAGGCTGAACTAAAAGAGGCTACTGATAATTATGAAGCTGCACTAGATGCTGATAATGAAGCTAAAGCAGTAGTTCTGTATTTAACGCAGAAGCAAGCCTATGATGGTGCGGGGAATGCATATAATGCTGCAACTCCAAGTTATGAACTTGCAGAGGCAGATGCAGATAAGGCAGGAATAGATCCATCTGATAAAGATCGATTAGAGGATATAAACAATAAGATTAATGAGCTTACAAAGAATCAAAAGCAGCTTGAAACATATGGCGGTCAGGTTAATTCAAGTTATGAGCAGAAGCTAGCATTGGCTCAGAATGAACAGAATAAGACTGCGAGAGCGTTAGAAGATGCTAAGAAGGTTAAGGATGAACTTCTTGAAAGTATTGGTACTGAAATCAGTTTAAGTTCTATGCAAAATAAGATTGCACAACATAAAGAGAAGATTGAAAAGCTTGAGGCTGATTCGGTAGGCGCATCGGTTAAGTCACCGGTTGCCGGTACTGTTTCTTCACTAGCCAAGGCTTCAGGTGAATCAACATCAGCCGATGAAACTATCGCTGTTATTCAGGTTGATGGAAAAGATATGACGACAAGCTTTTCCGTACCCAATAACCAGGCGCAGAAGCTTAAGGTAGGAGATCCCGCACAGCCTCAGAATGTATGGCAGTTCGGAGAAGACTTCAAGGCAACACTTACATCTATAAAGAATGATAAGACAGATCCCGCAGGGAAGAAGGTTCTTACTTTCAAGATCGAGAGTAGTGAAGTTCAGCCCGGTCAGAGCTTGGCACTTACTATCGGAGAAAGATCCAAGGACTATGACATGATCGTTCCCAAGAGTGCGATCAAGTCTGATTCCAACGGTAAGTTTGTACTTACTGTTACTAGTAAATCAAGTCCTTTGGGCAACAGATATATTGCTACAAGAGTCGACGTTAACGTAGAAGCAGAAGATGACAAGAATGCTGCTATAACAGGTTCACTTGAAGGAAGCGAGTACGTTATCACAACATCAACCAAACCGGTTAAAGCAGGAGAACAGATAAGACTGGCAGACGAGTAAGAGTAATGAAAACCGATAAGATTTTAGCGTTTATAAACAAAATAAAGGAAAGGGCTTTAAAGTCCAAGAAGATCATCCTTCTTATTGTCTTTTTGCTCCTTGTGGATCTTGTCCTGGGACTTGTCTCAAGGTATCTGATAGGGCTGCTTCCCGAGCAAAACGAGGCGCAGAGATGGTCTGAGGAAAACAGAATGGCTCAGGTTTCTGTCTTTTTTACGGAGGATCAGCTGATCGATGAAGATTTTATCAAAAAGCTGGAGTTTTCATTCGGACAAAAGCTTATTCTTGACGGAATCGTAAGCGAAGAAGATGCGGCAAACGGTAAGACCGCTACGCCCCAGATCATCGAGACAATCGACGTCAGTAAAAAAGATGAAGAATCGAACGATCAGCCGGCGAAAGAGGAAAATCGCATGTTTGCGAGCTGTTATTCCGCGCAGGGTGTTACTTCGATGTCTTTTGACGGAAAGACTGCGGAAAACGTTGCTACGATAGGAGTTGGCGGAGATTTTTTTCTCTTTCACCCTCTTGAATTGGTAAACGGTCAGTTCTTCGGTCCGAACGATCTTATGAAGGACAGCGTTGTAATAGACGAGGATCTTGCCTGGCAGCTCTTTGGATCCAATGATGTTGCGGGTCAGATGATCACGATCAAAGATGTACCGCATTATGTCACGGGAGTTGTCAAAAGACAAGAGGGCAAGATGAGAGAGGCTTCGGGACTTACCGATACGGTTGCTTACATCTCATATGACAGTCTGTGCAAGTACGGAACCATTTTAAGCGGAAGAACTAAGAATGTTCAGCTGTCAGAGGACGGTAAGAGCGCAAATGTGGGCGGTATCAATTGCTATGAGATAGTATCTCCGAATCCCGTTGACGGAATCGTAAAAAAAGACATTACAGAGAGCACGGGGCTTGATGAAAAGTATATTTCCGTCGTTGACAATACGGATAGATTTAAGTTTTTTTCACTTGTAAATGTGATCGCCTCATTGATCACAAGAAGCATGTGGAGTAAAGCGATCTTTTATCCATACTGGGAAAATACAGCCAGAGGATATGAAGATATATTGGCTCTGATATTACTTATTAGAATGATATGCAGAGCCGTGATCATATTGATAGTCGTAGTCAGCATTGTAAATATGTACAGAAACAAGACATGGACTGTATCGGGCGTAGCCAGCTATCTGTCTGATAAAAAATATGATCTGCAAGTTAAGCTTAAGGAAAAGAAGGAAAGAAAAAAACTGAAGGGAAGAAAAGAGGATTAAATTATGAAAATGAAGGGGATTTTAAAAAAAGGTCTCGTTATTGCATTGATTACGTCGATGACCATGTCAGCTTTTACAGGCTGCGGTAAAAAGAAAAAAGAGGACAGCATTCTTAATGAGGCTGTAAAGGGCTCAAAGGATTATGTCTATAAAGTCGAGGATATCGACCTCGGAGATGCTAAGATAAGCGGATATCCTGCCGGACTTGAGGTTGCCGGCGACAAAGTATATCTTGCACTTACAGGTAATGACAGTAACGGCAAGATTTATAAATTTAATTTAGACGGAAGCAATGTAGAAAGTTTTGATATCCCTATGAACGCAGGGGAGAACTATTATAATTTTGAATTCCTTCCGGACGGAAGCAGCTACGCTGTTTTGTCTGTTTCATCGGAGGATGAGGAGCCCCAGACGCTTGAGGGCGGTGAATCGGCACCTGCTGAGGGTGCATCTGCATCAAGTGAAGAGGCAACAGCCGGAGATTCCAAGGAAGAAGCTAAAGATGCAAAAGATGCGTCTAAAGAAGAAGCTACAGCTGATTCTTCCAAGGATGATGCTAAGAAGGATTCGGATGATGCTTCCAAAGATGCTTCAAAGGATGAGTCTAAGAAGGCTACAGAAGCGGCATCAGACGATGCTTCCAAGGAGACTTCAGACGATGCTTCCGCAGAAGGTTCTTCAGTAGAAGAAGGCGAGGAGCATGAAGAGGGAATGGGCTTCTATGAAGGCGGAGATGCTCAGGAATTCTTAGTGAAATTTGATAACCAGGGAAATATCGTAAATAAGTTAGATCTTTCCGACAAATCAGGAGATAACGGATATTTCAACATCAGATCTATTATCGGATTAAGTGACGGTAAGCTTCTTGTTTCATCAACTGCAGGTATTGAGACATATACCGATGAAGAGGGCTTTAAGCCTCTTTTAGAGGTTAAGGCTTCAGACAATCCTTATATGGATACATATTCGCTTACTAAGGGAGCAAATGATCAGATTTATGCTCAGAGTTATGGCGAAAACGGTATGGTTGTTCAGAAGTTTAATCCCGAAAACGGAGAGCTTTCGGAGCCATGTGCCGGCTTTAACGAGGAAAACGGATATTCAATGACTCTTTTCGGCGGAAACGGATATGACATATATGTAGCAACAGAGAATGCTTTCTGCGGTTATGATGCAAGCAAGGATGAGCTTGTTAAGTTGATGGATTACATCGACTCCGATATAGAAACGGATTACACTATTTATTCTGCTGTTGCGATAAGCGAAAATGAATTTATGGCGATCATTCCGGGCTTTGAAAATGATTACAGACCGGTTAAGCTTACCAAGATTCCCGCCGATCAGGTTAAGGATAAAAAGATAATCACACTTGGCGGAGTATATCTTGATTACGATGTAAAAGTAAAAGAAGCGGTAGTTAAGTTTAATCAGGATAATGAAGAGTACAAGATCAAGATTGTGGATTATTCCAAATTTAATTCCGAAGAGGATTATGAAGCCGGCGGTAAGCAGTTTGATATGGATATAGTATCCGGAAATGTGCCTGACATTATTTCCTTATCTACGGATCAACCTATTGATAAATACCGTAATAAAGGTGTTTTTATGGATATAAAGCCTCTTTTTGATAAAGATGAGGACCTTAAGAATATTGAGATTCATCCTAATATTCTAAAGGCGATGAGTACCGGAGATAAGATGTATACTGTAATCCCCGGATTCATGGTGGGCTCTATGTTAACAAGAGCAAGATTCGCACAGGGTAAGAACACTCTTTCTTACAAGGACTGCGAAGATCTTATGAAAGAGAATAATGTTACTTATGATACTGCATTCGGCTTTGCAAATAAGGAGAGTGTAATGGCGCAGGGCATTATCTATGCCGGGGATAAGTACATAGATACCGCTGCCAAGACATGCTCGTTTGATTCGGAAGGATTTATTAATCTTCTGAAATTTGCCAACAATTTTCCTGAGAAACTTGATTATGATAAATATCAGGAATATGAAGGCTATTTTGCTACCAATCAGGCATTGTTTGAATTTACGAGTTTAAGTGGTTTTAATGATTACGGTAGATGCAAACAGGCTACTTTTGCAGATGATATTGCTTTTGTAGGTATTCCCAATGATGAAGGCGCTAATGAATCTGTTATTTTCCCTTACGGAGAATATGCGATCAGTGCGCAGACTAAGTATCCGGAAGTTGCCTGGGATTTCATAAAGACATTCTGGTCTGACGATTATCAGAAGAATATGACTTTCAGCTTCCCTGTAACCAAGTCCGGATTTGATGATGCCAAGGCAAAGGCCATGGAAAGACCATATATGATGGTTGACGGCAAAAAAGAGTATTACGATGATTCTTATTATGTTGACGGAAAAGAAATTCCCATTAAGCCGCTTACACAGGAAGAAGTTGATGAGGTATCGGAGTTTGTTCTTTCAATAGATAAGTGCTATAACTACAACAATGATATTCATAACATCATAATGGAAGAAGCCGGTGCATATTTCAGCGGTCAGAAGAGTGCTGAAGAAGTTGCCAAGATCATCCAGAGTAGGATATCTATTTTCATAAACGAGAACGGCTGATAAACTATGCACTTGTCATGGGGGACGCCCCATGACAAGTGTTACTTATAAACAACGCTTTAAAAGGAAAAGAGGTGAATATATGGGATTTAAGAGGATCTTTAAAAGAGGTCTAAGCTTTGCTATGGCCTTTTCTATGGCAGCATCCGTTCTGGTCGGCTGCGGCAATTCCAAGAAAAAAGAAGAAAGCATACTACAAACACAAGGAACGGTTTCCAAGGAAAACGTTTACAAAACAGAAAAGCTGAGTCTTGACGGTGTTAATTTTGAAGGCGCACAGGTAAAAGCTCTTAACGCTATCGGTGATAAGATTTATCTCGCGGCTTTTTATGAAGACGAAAAGACGCAGATTCTTTCATTTAATCCGGATGGAAGCGGGCTTGAAACCGTGGATATTCCCGTCAAAAAAGGTGAAGAATTTGAAAGTATAAGCTTTTTACCCGATGGAGGCTTCTATGCATACAAAACCGTAAGAAAGGGCGACGAAGCATCAGGTGCAGCCGATGCTTCCGGTGAAGCCGCATCCGAAGATGCCTCAACTTCCGATGCATCAACAGATTCAGCATCAACTGAGGGATCTTCCGATGAGCTGATTTCAATCTCCGATATGATTGATCTTAAAAATCTCGACATGTATATCGAGCAGTATGACAACAAGGGTACTCTTGTAGAGAGCTACGATTGTGCAAGCAATACTTTGGAGATACCTGACTTTAATATTTTCAATATTGTTGTTACTGATGACGGAAATGTTTTTGTATCTTCAAGCGGCGGAATCCTTGGATTTTCTTTTGATACAGGCCTTAAGACTGTTATAGATACATTAAAATCAGACAGCGGATACTGCGGATGCTATTTTAGGCTTTGCAAAGGAACTGACGGAAAAATATTTGCCTATGATTATGCTTCCAACACTAATGTTTATGTTCTTGATACAAGCAAAGGTGAGCTTTCCGAGCCGATAGAATCTTTGTCCAAGCTCAATGAATTCGGCACAGCATTTTTTGCCGGTTCTGGCTATGAGCTTTATGTATCTACAAATGATGCTATATACGGATATGACGAGAATACAAATGAGACTACAAAGCTTGTCGATAATCTTGATTCAGGTCTTGAAGTTGACAGCGGAATAAATACTATCGCAGGAATCGGCGACAAGGACATGATCGCGGCTATTCCGGGATTTGATAAGATATATGAGCTTGTAAAGATTACCAAGGTACCCGAAGATCAGGTCAAAGAAAAGAAGATAATTACGCTCGGTGGTATCGCTATTGACTGGAGAGTAAGAGATGAGGCCATAAAGTTCAACAGAGAAAACGATGAATATCAGATTAAGCTTATTGATTATTCAAACGGTGCCAACACTATTGACGGATCGTCCGAAGAAGCGGTTCAGAAATTCGATATGGATCTGGTAGCCGGAAATGTTCCCGATATTATGGTGTTTTTCAGCGATCAGCCTTATGCAAAATATCAGAACAAAGGTCTTTTCTATGATTACAAGCCTTTATTTGAAAAAGATGAAGATATGAAGAATGTCAAACTTCTTCCCAATCTCCAGGATGCAATGACTACCGATGACGGTAAGATGTATACGCTTATAACCGAGTTTGAAATTGGTACACTTTTGACTAATCAAAAATATGTTGGAGATAAGCAGAGCTTAGGCTATAAGGACTGCGATGATATTGTTTCATCCATGGGCGCTAAGTACGATATGGCTTTCGGAGCCATGGATCAAAGCATGGCACTTGAGTACGGAATCGAGTATTCGGGTGATAAGTTTATCGACCTTACGAATAAGAAATGCTCTTTTGATTCCGATGAATTTAAACAGCTCCTTGAGTATGCGGGAAAATTCCCTGCTGAAATAGATTACGAAAAGTTTGGTGAAGATACATATGCATTCTACGGTTCGGGAGAATCACTGTTTATGTATGACAGATTCTATGGATATGGGGATTATCAGATCATGAAACAGGCTGTCTTCGGCAATGATATTTCATTTATAGGTAATCCAAACGAAGCCGGAACAAATGACTCCGTTATCATTCCCTGCTGGAGATATGCTATCAGCGCCAAGAGTAATTATCCTGAAGCTGCTTGGGATTTTATCAAGAGATTCTGGGAAGAAGACTTTATCAACAGAAGAGAATTTGAATATGGATTTTCCGTAACGGAATACGGTCTTAACAGAGCTGCTGAGAATATTGCGAACAACCCGTATCGCACCAAGCTTGGAGGAAAGAAAGAGTACTATGTGGATTCCTATCCGATTAACGGTAGTGACATCGAGCTTAAACCGCTTAATAAAGATGAGATCGATTACGTCACAGATTTTGTTCTTTCAGTAGATAAGGTCGATGACAGTAATTCTGAGATACTGAATATTATATCTGAAGAAGCTTCCGCATACTTTAGCGGTCAAAAGAGCGCCGATGAAGTTGCCAAGATCATTCAGAACAGAGTATCTATTTATGTAAATGAGAGTAATTGATCTATGGATCAATAACTGATATAAATGCTTATTTTAAAAGAGAGAGGAAACGAATATGAAGGGGATATTTAAAAGAGGGCTTAGCCTTATTTTTACGACGACTATGATCATGTCGGTTCTTACCGGCTGCGGAAAAGGAAAAGCCGACGGCGATGCTTCCAAAGGTAATGCTCCTAAGGATGAGAATATCTTGCAGGAAGCAAGTGTGCAGAAAAAGGATTATGTTTATAAAAGTGAGGAACTTCAGATAGAAGGGGTTGATATTGGTTCTAACTTTGTTTCGGATCTGAAGCCTGTCGGAGACGGATTGTGTTTCTATGAATCTGTAACGGATGGTCCTGAAAAGATTGTCTCTATTACCAAAGAGGGTAAGTATGTCGGTGAATATGAGCTTCCTGCAGAGAACTATGATTTTTATAAACATATAAACTATCTTTCGGACGGAGGATGTATTGCTTGCCTGTATAAAAAAGAGCAGGAATCATCCGATCCCAAGATATCAATTGTTCACGTTGATCCGTCAGGGAATATAATAGAGAGTCATGAGCTGACCGATGATGAAAGTTCGATATTTTTAGATATAGCTGTTCTTTCAGACGGCAGGATGTTTACCGTATCGGTTGACGGCCTTTATTCTTTTTCCTTTGAAGAAGGGTTTAAGAAAATAATCGAAGCGGGTAAAAATGGAGGTGAAAACCTTTGTTCCTCTTCTTATTTTATTAAGGGAAGCAACGATCAGATTTTTGTGTTTAGTAACGCAGAAGAGACCACTCTTCAAAAGCTTGATGTTGATAATCAGACTCTTTTGGAAAAGAGCGCGGCATATACTTCTGATTATGCATATAATTCAAATGCTTTTTTAGGAGAAGGAAAGGATTTTTACCTTTCGACGGATGAAGGATTTTTCGGTTATGACGCTCAGAAAGATGAGATAGTTAAGCTTCTTGATTATAATGACTCCGATATTGATGCTACTTATTTCATCGAGGCGGCTTATGCGATAAGTCCTGATGAATTTATTGCTATTTACAATGGAAGTTCGGGAGAAACCAAAGTCGAAAGATTTACCAAAGTTCCTGCGGATCAGGTTAAAGACAGGAAGGTGCTTACCCTTGCGTCTACCGCATGCGATAATTCATTAAATATTGCGGTTACCGAGTTTAATAAAACACATGACGATTACAAGATAAATCTTGTTGAGTATTGTAAGATGACGGATGATGATTGGATCGAAGGAATGAAGAAGCTTGATATGGATATCATCTCCGACAATGTACCCGATATCATGGTCTTTGGTCAGCAGGAAATTGATAAGTACAAAAATAAAGGTCTTTTCCTTGATCTGAAACCTTATTATGACAGAGATAAGGTTAAGGATAATATAGAGCTTATACCGAATGTCGAGAATGCTCTTACAAAAGACGGCAAGATGTATAATATGATAACGGATTTTACTGTCTTAACGATGATCGCCAAGACTAAGTTTACCGGCGGTAAAGATGTTTTATCCATAAAAGATTATGAGAAGATCATTGAAGATAATAATACGCCTTATGAGCTTGCGTTCGGATTACAGACTAATATGGACGTGCTTGGCAATGGAATAGTAAATGCAGCCGATAAGTATATTGATACTAAGAATAAAAAGTGTAACTTCGATTCCGAGAGCTTTATTGAACTGCTTGAGTTTGCAAACAAGTTCCCGAGTGAAATAAATTACAACAAGTATAGCGGTGATGTCGAGAGTTATTACAGATCGGACCAGGCGCTTTTCAGTAATTATGGATTAAGCGGATTTTGTTATTTCCGCGGCATTAAGCAGGCAGTTTTTGGCGATGAGGTATCGTTCATAGGCTTCCCTAATGATGAAGGGGTTAACCAATCTATCATATACCCGTCATCAAATATTGCGATCAGTTCAAGAACTGAGAATGCCGATGCGGCATGGGAATTCGTTAAGAGTCTTATGAAAAAAAATGATGAAAATGATTATATGAACTCTTTCCCTACCAATAAGAAAGCTTTTGAGGAAGCTGCCAAGAAGTCTATGGAAGAGCCCATTGATGAATATACAGGAGAAAAAGAGACTTGGAAGATTGATGATGTCACAACCGAGCTTAAGCCTTTTACACAGCAAGAGGTTGATGAGATCAAAAACTTCATTTTATCGATAAATAATATATATGAGGCTAGAGGCCAGGAGATGAGTGAGATTATTGTTGAAGAAGCATCGGCTTATTTTGCCGGTCAAAAGAGCGCCGAAGAAGTTGCCAAGATCATTCAGAGCAGAATGACAATCCTGGTAAGTGAAAATAGTTAAAAATTTCATGGCTAAAGGGCTGAATTGTATCTACAACTCTTTCATTTACGGTTATATGTGCTATAATTTTTAATGTAACTGCAAACCTATGTATTGTTAAATGGGAGATGGAAAGGTATGAAAGACAAAATAAGCAACGTGGCAGGTAAAGGAAAAGGATTGGCAGCTGAATTCAGAGAGTTTATCATGCGCGGCAATGTTCTGGATATGGCAGTCGGTGTTATCATCGGTGGCGCTTTCCAGAAAATCATTTCATCACTGGTTGACGACATAATTATGCCTTTTATCAGTATTCTTACAGGTGGAATCGACTTTAACAACATGTTCTTTACACTCGACGGCGGCACTTACAACACACTCGAAGCTGCAAAGGAAGCCGGCGCGGTAACTGTTAATTACGGAACATTTATCACCGTAGTTATTGATTTCTTGCTGATGGCATTTGTTATCTTCCTTCTTGTTAAGTGCATGAACAATGTAACCAACAAGTTTAAGAAGGAACAGGAAGAAGCTCCTGCAACAACAAAGATATGCCCTCGCTGCAAATCAGAAATTGCAATCGACGCTACAAGATGTCCTCATTGTACATCTGAGCTTACAGAGTAAATATGAACTTTACGAAAAGGCAGCATGAATGTGCTGCCTTTTCTTTATCGGCAGACTCGGAAGGATAAAGTAAATGGCTAAAGTTATCATGGTTCAAGGCACCATGTCGGGTGCGGGAAAAAGCTTATTGGTGGCAGGACTTCTTCGAATTTTTAAGAAGGACGGTTATTCATGTGCGCCTTTTAAGTCTCAGAATATGGCACTTAATTCCTTTATAACAAAGGAAGGGCTTGAGATGGGAAGAGCGCAGGTAATGCAGGCTGAGTGCGCCGGCATTGAGCCTTTGGTCTGCATGAATCCTATACTCCTTAAACCTACATCGGATGTGGGCTCTCAGGTTATTGTTAACGGCGAAGTCGTCGGAAACATGACTGCCAGGGAATACTTTGCCTATAAGAAAAAACTTTTGCCGGACATAAAAAAGGCATTTAAAACACTTGCAAAAAAGGCTGATATCATCGTGATCGAAGGCGCGGGCAGTCCCGCCGAGATAAACCTGAAAGACAATGATATCGTTAATATGGGAATGGCAGAGCTTGTTGATGCGCCCGTTTTGTTAGTCGGAGACATAGACAGGGGAGGCGTGTTTGCGCAGCTCTACGGCACGACCATGCTTCTTGAGGAAAAAGAAAAGGAGCGTATAAAGGGCTTTATTATAAATAAATTCAGGGGTGATCCGACGCTCCTTGATTCCGGTATCGATATGATAACCGAAAAGACAGGCATCAGAACAGCAGGTGTTGTTCCCTATATGAGCATTAAGGTTGATGATGAAGACTCACTTACCGAGAAGTTTGAAAATAAAAAATTCGGATCATCGGGAAGCGTTGATATTGATGTTATCAGATATCCCAGGATTTCCAATTTTACAGATCTTGGAGCATTTGATATGCAGGAAGGGGTAAATGTCAGATACGTAGACAGCGTTTATGATCTTGAAGATCCTGATATGATAATCCTTCCCGGAAGTAAGAATACGATAATGGACATGAAGTGGCTTCGTGAGAGCGGACTTGAAGCAAAGATCAAGCGCTTTGCTCTTGATAAGCCCGTGTTTGGTATCTGCGGCGGTTTCCAGATGCTCGGTAAAAAGATAAGAGACGCAGCAAATGTTGAGTCTACAGTAAATGAGATCACAGGTCTCGGGCTGCTTGATATAGAAACAGAGATAGGTGACGACAAGATAAGAAAGCAGGTTTCGGGAACAATCTCTTTTCCCAAGGGATGCTTTGAAGGAATCAAGGATAAAGAGTACAGGGGCTACGAGATCCACATGGGAATCACTGTCGGTGACAGTGATAATGTATACGGCGAAAGAGCGGCCGGAGATGATTGCGGCGATGTTATATTAAGCGACGGCTGCAATGTCTACGGAAGCTATGTGCACGGCCTTTTTGACGAGGGTGGTATCGCAACTGCGATCACTGCATACTTTGGCAAGAACGCCGTTTCGGGACTTTCTTATGCGGAATTTAAGGAAAAACAGTATGATATTCTTGAAAGTACTTTGAGAGTGCATCTTGATATGGATTATATTTATTCCTGCTTGTCAAAAGCGAAGGTGTGAGTTTATGATGATAGGGACATAAGTCGGAGAGTGATACATGACTTTTGTCCCTTATATTTTATTATTGGAGATTATATGAGTAATAACAAGAAAGCTCTTATTGCGATGAGCGGAGGTGTTGACAGTTCCGTTGCTGCCTACGAGATAGCAAAAAGAGGATACGAGTGCATGGGCTGTACCATGCGCCTTTATGAAAACGACATAGTGGGAATGGATCTTCTCGGAACATGCTGCAGCATCAATGATACCAATGATGCGAGAGCGGTCTGTGATAAGATCGGCATTCCTTATAATATATATCACTATGAAGCTGAGTTTAGAGAAAAGGTTATAGAGCCTTTTATTCACAGCTATGAAGTCGGTGAGACGCCCAATCCATGCATCAGATGCAACAGATATCTTAAGTTCGACAGCCTTTACAACAAGGGAAGAGAGCTAGGCTATGATTATATTGTGACAGGTCACTACGCAAGGATAGAAGAGCGTAACGGTCATTTTTATTTGTTAAAAGCCAGGGATTTAAATAAAGACCAGAGCTATGTTCTTTATGATCTGACAGAAGACCAGCTTTCGCATACTCTTTTTCCTCTTGGAGAATATACCAAGGATGAGGTTCGTAAGATCGCGGATGAGAATGCATTCGTTACTTCTCATAAGAGCGAGAGTCAGGATATCTGCTTTGTTCCCGACGGCGATTATGCAGGGATGATAAAGAGGTATACCGGTAAGACTTATCCAAAGGGAAAGATTGTTGATACCAAGGGCAATGTCCTTGGTGAGCATGAAGGACTTATAAACTATACGATCGGTCAGAGGAGAGGACTGGGAGTCCCCGCCGACCGAAGATTATATGTTAGTAAGATTGATGTTAAGAACAACCAAGTTGTTTTATCGGATAACGAAGAGCTCTTTGAAAAAGAACTTCTGATACGCGACTTCCACTGGATCACCGGTGAGATGCCGACTACAGAAGTTCGTTGCAGTGCCAAGATCAGATACAGACATAAAGAACAGCCGGCCACGCTTTATCCTTTGGAAGGCGGAATGGCAAAGCTTGTCTTTGATGAAGGACAAAGAGCAATTACCCCGGGCCAGTCAGCTGTTCTGTATGACGGAGATATTGTGCTTGGCGGAGGAATAATAAGCAATAAATAAACACCGCGAACAGGGTATAAGTCTGCTTTTATCTTGTTTCTAAGGGAAAGTTGAAGTATCTCACTGCGTTGTTGTATGAGATGTCTTCAACAATCTCGCCAAGGATATCCATATCTTCCTCGGGATATTCGCCGTTATCGACAAGCGATCCGAGATAGTTACAGAGTATTCTTCTAAAGTAATCATGTCTTGTGTAGGATGTAAAGCTTCTTGAATCTGTGAGCATTCCCACAAAGCCCGAAAGGTTACTTGATTCGGAAACTGCTTTTAAGTGCTGTTCCATACCAAGTTTGGTATCATTGAACCACCATGCGCTTCCCTGCTGAATCTTAGCAACATAAGGAGCTTCGTTGAAGCAGTTAAGCATCGTATTGATGACCATAAGATCGTTAGGATTAAGGCTGTAAAGAATAGTCTTTGGAAGAGCATTCTTTTGCGCAAGTGCATCAAGGAAATCAGCGAGTTCGCCCATGGGATAATAGGCATCTATCGCATCAAATCCCGTATCTGCACCGGTTTTCTTAAACATTGCGGTATTGTTGTTTCTCTTACAGCTAAAATGAAGCTGCATTACCCAATCTCTTTTTGCAATCTCTTCACCTTCAAATAACATAAATGCAGTCTGGTACTGAAGGCGTTCTTCATCGGTGATTTCTTCGCCGCTCATTCTCTTGGCAAATATTGCTTCTACAGTTTCATCCGAAGCGGGGTGATACATAACGTATGAAGGCGCATGATCTGTGACGTTGCAGCCTTTTGAAGCAAAGTAATCAAGCCTGTTTATAAGAGCTTCTTTGAGAGCTTTAAAGGAATTGATATTGATACCGCTGACATCGGACAGAGTCTTCATATAATCGGTAAACTCTGGCTTTTCGATATTCATGGCCTTATCGGGGCGCCAAGCGGGGAGGACTTTGACATCAAAAGAATCATCTTCCCTTATCTTGTCGTGCCATTCAAGCGAATCCACGGGATCATCGGTTGTACATATGAGAGTAACATTAGACATTTTTATGAGCTTTCTTGCGCTCATATCGGGTTGCTGCAAGACTTTATTGCAGATATCATAGACATCGGAAGCTGTCTTTTCATTTAAGACACCGTCATAATTAAAGTATTTCTTTAGCTCCAAATGTGCCCAGTGATAAAGTGGGTGACCGACAGCCTTTCCGAGGCATTTTGCGAACATAATGAATTTATCTTTATCGGGAGCATCTCCCGTGATGTATTTTTCTTCAATACCAAAGGATCTCATAAGACGCCATTTGTAGTGATCTGCAGATAACCAGACCTGTGTGATGTTTTCAAAGTGAACATCCTCGGCGATCTCTCTTGGAACAATATGGCAGTGATAGTCAAGAATCGGCATTTTCTCAGCGTGATCATGATACAGCTTCTTGGCAGCTTCGCTCTGAAGAAGAAAATCCTTATCCATAAATTTTGTCATTATATCTAACCCTCCGATATCTAAATAATTATCTGATTTAAATTATATAAACGGTTAAGATATAAGGACATTGAAAAAGTTGCTGCCTGCTGTTTTATCTGCTTTCGAGATATTCGATCTGTCCGCTGAGCTGAGCAGGGATCGCTGAGCCTTCTTTAATGAGCTTTGCCTTAAGATTAAGAAGCGGCTTGGCAAGGTTGGCATTGTGTGAAGCGAGATGATTGATAAGATCCCTGTATTGAGGATTCTCAGCGATCGCATCACGAATATCCTTTGAGAAAGGACAGAACGTAAACAGAATCTCCCTGCTCACCTTGTTAAGTCTCGGAGAACCTGCAGATTCGTATTTGATATATGCAAGGTAATCAGCGATAAATACGTTCTTATAATTATTGCTGAACTTCTTGAGATCAAGCTTGAGCTTTTCCTTAACCTCCGGTGAGAGTGAAGAGTTCTTTTTAAAGAACTGCAGATAATCGCAGTACATCGAAGTAAGAGAAGGGTCGGTGACATCGTTCCAATGCACGCCCTGCTCGGTCTTGCACATTTCCCATCTAAACTCGCCAAAGAGCTTGATCATACAATCTTCGGTGTTTTCTGTGTTAAATATGGAAATAAGCATTCTCGCTTTTGTGCTTCTCTTTTTACCTTCAATTTCCTGCCACAAAGAAGCTCTGCTTCCGATGTTAGGCATGAGGATCATATAAGGTGTGATGTCTTCCGCATAAAAAAGCTGAGTAATACCGATCTCGGGATTGGAATAAAGAGACTGTCTGCAAAATACACCGTAGTCAATATTTCTGATGTTGGCATAGAATTCATTGATCTTGGACGCAGTGATATAAGCCATATCAAGTGGCCTTAGAACGTTCTGCGAATCAAACACGGGAACGAAAGCGGAAATACGACCGAAGGTCATGCGGTTTCCGAGCCCAAAGAGATTGTGAATCTCAAAGTCAAGCCTGCTTTCGGGATCATCGGTCATCGCGTCGATCTGTTCCTGTTTGAGGTTGCCTGTCGCCTTTTGCTCTCTGAGATATGTAGGCCAGTCCTGATCGAATTCATTTCTTGAGGGTTCAACTTCAAGCTTATAGATCTTTTTCAGCCACTCGTAGAGAAGAAGAACATTACCTGCGGGATCCGGAACATAAGCTCTTGCCATGTTGCAAAGAATCTTGGTGTTCTTGTCGCCTGCAAGCTCCTCATCGACAAAGCCGAACATAAAGAACATTTTGAGTTCAATCGGAATGTCATTATTCATTTCGCTGTCTTCCATGCTGTGAAGGAATGCTCCCTTAAACACGTCATAGAAGGACGTGGCAAGCTTTCTTCTAAGGCTTCTTGCTTCGTCAGCGGAATCGTAACGATTGTCATCGCTCTTAAATTTATGTATGCGTTCTTCAAACTTGGCGGCAATTTCGGGAGCGACGCGAGAGTAGCTGATGATGGTGCTCAGCGCGTTTACAATGACGATATCGGATGCACTGCCTTCGGAATCGGATGAAGCAATATTCTCGAGCTTGCCGTTTATCATTTTCATTGTTGTCGCAAAGTCAGCGGTATTTCTCTTTAGCTGCTTTCTGTAAGCTATGATGTATCTTGCCGCATCAACAATAAGCCTGCAGCGCTCAACCGCAAGCATCACTATACCGATGCAGATCTCAATGTTAAGAGGGTAAAAGAACTTCTTGAGGTTAACTTCCTGTTCTTTCATGCTCTTAGCCATATTGAATTCCCAATCGCAAACTGTATCTGTTCTTTCAGGTGGGATAAGAAGATCGATCTTTTCAAATGTAATGGGTGTCTCGCCGGCCTTTATGCATAAAACAGGGTAGTCGGCGTAGTCAGATTTGATCTTTTCATACTCGGCAAGCGCGTCGTCGTAGAGTTTATCGTAAGCGTTAAAGTACTGATAAACTCCGTCGGCTGCCTGAGATGAAAGTATTGACGCAATCTTAGGATTGGAGCGGATAACTACCTGAATATCCTCATCCGAATTGAAAGGATAGGAGTAGATCGCTGAATCCTCCAATGCCTCGTAGGTATATAAGTATTCTTTTTCGGGTGTCTCCGATAGACCAAGCAGTCCTCCTACGCCCAGTATTACTTGTGAATACTGATCGTAGACCTTGATCTTTCCTTTAACAAGGACCTCTATAGTATTTACAATATCACTTCCGGCTTTGTGAATAATCTGTCCCTTGGCTATCGTTTGAAGACCCATTTTATCCTCCGAAAAAGAATCATTATTTATCTTTATAAAACAATGTTATCACGATAATAAAACGGCTGCAATCACATGATTACTGGCTTTAAGCGATATTCGTTCTCATAACCCTGCGTGTTTACTATATTGTAAACTCTTCCTGCATATAGACCTTCTTCAAAAAGCCTCATTTGGAGCGGGTTTAGAACATTAGGTGCATCCTTAAGTCTGTTAAGTACAGGGAGCATTGAATTCTTTTTAAATGCTGACAAAAGATCCTTGGAGGAAGCCTTTTGTCCCAGGATCCTTATGTAGCCTGTGTAGTCGTCCTCTACATAATCTGCTATGTTTTCCTTTTTGATATCCAGAAGGATATGAATAAGACATCTGCTGATCCTTGAATAGGTGATGTCCTTGGACTTTATCTTCATGCAAAAGTTCTCGAAGCTTTCATACGAATCAAGATTTTTGAGGATCTTATTTGAGATATCTTGGGTTACATCGACATATTCTTCAAAACCTTTTTGCGCATCCTTAAGTAGCTTAAATTGCATGATATCAGAGAAATCGTCAGTGCTTACAATTCCTGTGTCATTGGATAAAAGAATATCGAGCGCGCCTTTTGGGATAGAGCGTTTAAGCATATTTTTAAGCTCTTTCGGTGAAGCGGTGTCAAATATGGCGCTTCTTATCGCCGCCGCGCTCGGGATCTCTGACAGTACTTCCGACTTGTATTCCTCGCCTTCTCTTTTAACGGTAAAAGGTTTGATCTTACTCTTAAATGTTTTAAGAGCGCGAACATATTCGATGGCAAGGATGTTGTTGGGCGATGATATGATTTCTTTTAACTTGGTCTTGGTGATCTTGAGTTTATTCTTTTTTATAAATGAATCTTCTTCAAACACGGTCAAAAGAGCTTTCTCACGTGCAGAAGCAAAAGAAACGCCCTTTTTTAGCTCTTTTGCCAGGGTATCTTTATAGGCATTTGGTTCTTTATTGAGGATCTCTGCGATCGCATTTATTGAATCGATATCGCCGCATTCGCTTCCAAAGCACAGATAATCGACTGCGCCAGTTTTATCAAGTATTGAAACCGCGCCTTTGGCAAAAAACTCGGCGCTACCGGTGCTGTAATAGACCGGTAGCTCAAGAACGAGATCCGCACCGCAGGAGAGTGCCATCTTTGCCCTTGTGAACTTATCGGTGAGAGCAGGGGCTCCTCTTTGCACAAAATCTCCGCTCATGATAACTATGCATTTATCGGCACCCGTAAGCTCTTTACACTTATTTATTAAATGCAGATGCCCGTTGTGAAAAGGATTAAATTCGGCTATAATTCCTATTGTACTCATGTGAAAGCGCTTTCAGACAATATAATGATGATGATACTATATCTAACTAATATGATATCATAAATAAAAATAATGTACGAAAAGAGGTTACGCTAGCTATGAAAATTCTGGTTATCAATTGTGGAAGCTCATCGCTTAAATTTCAGCTTATCGATTCTGCTTCCGAAGACGTTATTTGTAAGGGACTTTGTGAGAGAATCGGTATTGACGGAAGCCGCATAGTATATACTCCCGCCGGTAAGGATAAGATCACAAAGGAAACTCCAATGCCTGACCACAACAGAGCTATAGAGCTTGTTATCGATGCTCTTACCAATAAAGAAGACGGTGTTGTTTCTCTTGATGAGATCGGCGCTGTCGGACATCGTATCGTTCACGGTGGAGAGAAATTCACCAAGTCTGTAGTTATCAATGACGAAGTTATCGCTGCTATCGAAGAAGTCAGCGATCTTGCGCCTCTTCACAATCCTGCCAATTTAATCGGTATCAGAGCGTGTCAGAAAGTTATGCCCGGTGTACCTATGGTTGCCGTATTCGACACAGCATTCCATCAGACAATGCCTGAGCAGGCATATATTTACGGCCTTCCTTATTCATATTACGAGAAGTACGGAATCCGCAGATACGGTTTCCACGGCACAAGCCATTCTTTCGTAAGCAAGAGAGCGGCAGAGATCCTTAATAAGCCCACATCTGACCTTAAGCTTATCGTTTGCCATCTCGGTAACGGTGCTTCACTTTCTGCTGTTGACGGCGGCAAGTGCGTGGATACTTCAATGGGACTTACTCCTCTTGAGGGACTTATCATGGGAACAAGAACGGGTGACATCGATCCTTCCGTTGTTGAATTCGTTATGAAAAAAGAAAATTCATCCGTAGCGGACGTCATGAATCTTTTAAATAAAAAGTCAGGTGTATTCGGTCTTTCCAACGACCTTTCATCAGACTTCAGAGATCTTGAGGATGCATATCTTGCAGGAGACGAGGCAGCAAAGCGCGCAGTTGATGCTTTCGTATACAGAGTGGTTAAATATATCGGCGCATACACTGCAGCTATGGGCCGCGTTGATGCTATCTGCTTTACAGCAGGTGTCGGTGAGAACAGCGGCTTTACACGTAAACTTATCTGTGACAAGCTTCAGTTTATCGGAGCTACTCTTAATGATGAAGCCAACAAGGTTCGCGGTAAGGAAGAAATAATTTCCGGTGCCGACAGTAAGGTTACTCTTATGGTGGTTCCAACAAATGAGGAGCTTGCCATCGCAAGAGATACTTACGCACTTTGCAAATAATACGGAGCTTTAATTATTTATGAATCATAAAAAGAAAAGATATCTTTCGATCACACTTATCAGCTTAGTATTCTTCCTTGCTTGCGTATTACTCGGAAGACTTAAGTATTCGACCAATGACGATACTATAATGAATCTTATTTCCGCAGGCGCTTTTGGCGGTGAATCGCAGTATCTTGTTTACAACAATATTATTTTCGGATACATACTTAAGGTTTTATATACCGTGATACCCGGTGTTAACTGGTATCTTTGGTCGTATCTTATCTTTAA
The DNA here is from genome assembly GCF_003625475.1 of Butyrivibrio sp. X503. Lineage (GTDB taxonomy): Bacteria > Bacillota > Clostridia > Lachnospirales > Lachnospiraceae > Butyrivibrio. The sequence continues at coordinate 106,992 of NZ_RAIQ01000002.1, forward strand.
TCTGTTGTCGGTTATAGCAATAAGCGCTGTTATTACGGAAGGCTTTTCGCTTTCCGTCACCGCTTTTGTGACAACGGCACTGAATATGATTTTTGCTTATGATTTTTATACGGAGATTCAGTTTACACAGAGCTCTTCATTCTATGCGATAGCCGGCGGCATCATTCTTTTTTCCATGATCATCAGGAAAAAGAGGAATATTCCGGGCATTATTGTCGCTACGATCTTTGTATCAATGGGAGTTATGGCAAGAGCGGCCGGAGCGGGGATCGTGCTTCCCTTCCTTGGAACCGCTTGCCTGTTTATCCCTTGCTTTTTCAAAAAAGAGCTTAAGAATGCGCTTATTACATTTGCACTGCCTCTTGCAGCGGTAGTCATATGTCTTTTGGCTAATTTCTATGCTTATTACGTAAATCCCGATTGGAAGTATTTTTCCGAGTGGAATAACATCATGGTCGAGAAATGCGATCACGGTAACTACAATTTTAATTGGGATAAAGAGGCTTATCTTGAGGCCGGATTTACAGAGACTGATTTCCAGCTGCTTGATATGTGGGTCTGGAACGATACAGAGTATTTTAATCTTGATAAGCTAAGGACAATGCAGGAGATCGGTGAGGGCACGAGGAAAGATAAGCTTAGACTCGATCCCGAAGTATTTAAGTATACATTCCAAAAGCTTGCGGAGTCGCCAAGATACGGTGCGAGCCCTGTTGTCTTTGTGCTTTTGGTTTTGACCTCACTTATTTTCTTTAAAAAGAGATACAAGCTACTTGTGCTTATACAGACTCTGTGGGTGTTTGTTTTGTACTACGTACTTACATGCTCCAAGAGAATAATGTGGCGTGTTGAGAGTGGAATATGGCTTTCGGCTATATTGTTTACCGTGCTTTTTATTATAGGAACACGTGCATACAAGGACAGCGCATTATACAAGCTTTATGACAGATTCAGAAAAGGCTTTGCGATCGCAGCACTCGCTGTCTCTGTTATAGCCGTAGCAGTGTTTGGCTGCGGACAGTTTAGCTATTTTATAAATGAGAAGAACGGTCATATTGCGGAAGAACCCGATCCGACCTATGAAAAGGTTAAAGCAATAACCGAAAGAGAAGGCTTTTATATCGTTGATGTCGATACTACTTACGGTGATCTGTGCGGAGCCAGGAACATCTTTGATATCGACAGGAAATATCTTGATTACTATGAGAATTTCTGCCAGATAGGCGGATGGATCCAGCCTTCGCCGATAGGTCTTTATCATGCCAATCTTAATGATATAGACAATCCTATAAAGTCTTTGATCGAAAGAGATGATGTTTTTTATGTAGGAGGCGGTGAGAGAGCGGGTTATCTGTATGTATTTTTAAATGAAAAATACGGACCCGGTATCAACATGGAGATGGTTGATGAAGTTTGCGGTGCGCCTGTTTGGAGATACTTTAGATAAAAATGTTTTGGCTTAAAGCAAGGTGTTTTTATGAAGGAGCTTAATTCTTGTAAGGCTGCCATGGCCGAATGTATTCAAAATAAGTATTTCAGCATCGCTCATCTTTATAAGGATGAAAAGGCGATGGAGATGCATATACATGACTGCTACGAGGTTTATTATTCGATATCGGGAGGTAAACAGTTCCTTATCGATAATAAGCTTTATGACATTGAGCCCGGAGATATCTTCCTTATAAGTCAATATGATTCTCATTATCTTACCCAGATAGACAAGGAACTTCACGAGAGGATCGTTATAATGATCGATCCGGATTTTATGAAGAGCATATCAAGTGACGAAACGGATATTGACGCCTGCTTTCATAAAAGAAATGAGGATTTTTCTCATAGGATCAGACTGTCGCAGGAGCAGCAAAAGAGATTTCTTTATTTTGTGAATAAGATACTGACAAGCAACGGTTACGGGCACGACCTTCTTGAAAAGGCAACATTTACCGAGCTGTTTGTACTCATTAATCAAATAGTTGATGCTGGAGAGAAGGACTATTTTGAGGACAGGCCCACAAGATATAACGAACAGGTTGACGCCATTCTTTCTTATATCAATAACAATATTACCGAGCCGCTCAGTATAGGGGATCTGGCCAAGCAGTTTTATATAAGTGAATCTTATATTTGCAGAATTTTTAAGTCTGCGACGGGAACTACCATAAATAAATACCTCACGGCGCGCAGGATTTCGATCGCCAAGTCGCTTCTTGCAGAGGGACGCGGGGTCAGTCAGACGTATGAAGAATGCGGTTTTTCAGATTACAGCAACTTTTTGAAAGCATTTACCAAATCGGTTGGTATTTCGCCCAAGAAGTATTCGCAGAACTGCAACAGATAGCGCGAAAAAAACTGTTGACAAATCTATTTGGCGTAAGTATACTACTTAGGTATGCTAATGAATAAACGTAAACAATTGCCTTAAAACACAGGCAGTTTCTTATACGGTTACTGGTAAGGAGGTGTTACTCAAATGTCAATCTGCCCTAAGAATAAATCATCAAAAGGCCACAGAGATCAGAGAAGAGCTAACTGGAAAATGACAGCTCCCACTTTGGTTAAGTGCAGTCATTGCGGCGCTCTTATGCAGCCTCACATGGCATGCAAGAAGTGCGGCTATTATAACAAGAAGAGCATCATTGAAGCTGAGGCTTGATATACTTTTGGTATAACCTCATATTTCAGAATTTTAGAGGCTTTCCGGCTATGTCGGAAAGCCTTGATTTTTGTATTTTACTCTAGTATATTAGAATAAGTTTATAATTGATGGGAGGTCCCGTATATGTCGGAACTTATTAGAGTTGCGGTCGATGCTATGGGAGGTGATAATGCACCTGTATCCACTGTCAAGGGAGCTGTTGATGCTGTAGCGGAAGCTGCTAATCTCAAAGTTTTTCTTGTCGGTAAGGAAGAGGTCGTTAACAAGGAACTGGCTAAGTACAGCTATGACAAGAACAGACTTGAAGTAATTAATGCCACTGAAGAGATTGAGATGGCTGAGCCCCCTGTAATGGCAATCAGAACCAAGAAAGATTCATCGATCGTTAAGGCGATGTATATGGTCAATCATGGTGAAGCCGATGCGTATGTATCCGCAGGAAGTACAGGAGCCACACTTGTCGGAGGACAGGTTATCGTCGGAAGACTTAAGGGTGTTGACAGAGCACCGCTTGCACCGATCATTCCTACGGAAAAAGGTAATTCGCTGCTTATCGATTGCGGAGCCAATGTTGATGCAAGATCCAATCATCTTGTTCAGTTCGCCAAGATGGGAACCGTTTATATGGAGAATATCATGGGCGTAAAGAATCCTACGGTTGCGATCGTTAATATCGGAGCCGAGGAAGAGAAGGGTAATGCACTTGTAAAAGAGACATTCCCGCTTCTTAAGAATTGTCCCGATATCAACTTTATCGGAAGTATAGAGGCCAGGGATATTCCCGCAGGTTACGCCGATGTAATCGTCTGCGAGGCATTTACGGGTAACGTTATTATCAAGATGTACGAGGGTGTTGCCAAATCCCTTATGAATGTGCTCAAGAAGAGCCTTATGTCAAGTCTTAAGACTAAGATAGGAGCTCTTTTGATCAAAAAGGATCTTAAGAAATCTCTTGGTAATTACAGCCTTGATCAGTACGGCGGAGCACCAATGCTCGGACTAAAAGGCCTTGTTGTTAAGACTCACGGAAGCAGCACTGATGTCGAGATCAAGAATTCGATATTACAGTGCGTGACATTCACGGAGCAAAAAATTACAGAAAAAATCAGTGCTAAGCTTTCGCAAGAAAATTGACGCATTGGTCAAATATATGCTATATATTTAATACTGCTGTGCAGTGGAGGTAGGAAATATGGAATTTGAAAAATTGAAAGAAGTTATTGCGAATGTTCTCAATGTTGATCCTGAGGAGATCAAGATGGAAACAACATTTACAGAGGACCTTGGGGCTGATTCACTCGATCTTTTCCAGATCATCATGGGACTTGAGGATGAGTTTGATGTTCAGATCGATCCCGAGAAGACTGAGAATATCAAGACAGTCGGAGAAGCAGTAGAGCTTTTAAAGACAGCCATTACAAATAAATAAGCTGTAAAACAATACACCGGAGTTTAGTGGGGCAGAATCATACTGCCTCACTTTTGTTAAGTAAGGAATATATATGCTAAGTGAGAATGATATAAGTAAGTTTGAGGGCCTGATCGGATACACATTTAAAGATAAGAATCTTCTGATCCAGGCATTTACACACAGTTCTTTTGTTAATGAGCAGCGTATCAACAAAAAGCCGGATTACGAGCGCCTTGAGTTTTTGGGAGATGCCGTTCTCGAGATGATCTCAAGTGAATTTTTATATAAGACTTATCCCGATAAAAAAGAGGGTGAGATGTCCAAGATACGTGCTTCGCTTGTATGCGAGCCTGCTCTTTCTTATGATGCGGGACAACTTGATATTAAGAGCTATATTCAGCTTGGAAAGGGCGAGGAGCACACCGGCGGTCGTAACAAGGATTCTATAATTGCCGATGTTGTAGAGGCTGTTATCGGAGCTCTTTTCCTTGACGGAGGACTTTCCGAAGCCAAGCGCTTTATTGACAAATATATACTTACAAACACCGAAAGTTTGGAGAAATACAGGGACAGCAAGTCTCAACTTCAGGAACTTGCCCAGAGTATGAAGCACAAAGAAATAAGGTATGAAATTTGTGGCGAAGATGGTCCCGAACATGATAAAATATTCAAGGTGCGCGTTTACGTTGCAGATAAGATTATGGGAGAGGGGACAGGAAAAACCAAGAAGGCTGCTGAGCAGAATGCGGCTTATCAGGCAATTCTTGTTTTGCGCGATTCAAAATAATGTATTTAAAAAGTATTGAGATTCATGGCTTTAAATCTTTTGCCAATAAAATAAAATTCGATTTTCACAACGGCATTACAGGTATCGTAGGACCTAACGGTTCGGGTAAGAGTAATGTCGCCGATGCAGTCAGATGGGTTCTCGGTGAGCAGCGTATCAAGCAGCTCCGCGGAGGAACCATGCAAGACGTCATCTTCTCGGGAACAGAGCTAAGGAAACCTCTTGGCTATGCTTATGTTGCCATCACACTTGATAATTCCGATCATTCACTTGCAATTGATTATGATGAAGTAACCGTTTCCAGGCGTTTGTACCGCTCCGGCGAGAGTGAGTACATGATAAACGGTGCTACCTGCAGACTTAAGGACGTAAACGAGCTCTTTATGGATACAGGTATCGGTAAGGAAGGCTATTCCATCATAGGACAGGGCCAGATCGATCAGATCCTTTCAAGTAAGCCTGAGGACAGACGTAATCTCTTTGATGAAGCCGCTGGTATCGTTAAGTTTAAGTCTCGTAAGGAGACAGCTATCAAGAAGCTTGAAGAAGAGAAAATCAATCTTACAAGACTTTCCGATATTTTATTCGAGCTTGAGAAGCAGATCGCACCTTTGGAGAAGCAGTCCGAGGTTGCCAAGGAGTACTTGAAGCACAGAGAAAGACTTAAGACTCTCGATGTAAACATGTTCCTTTTGGAGAACAAGAATCAGAAGGATCAGCTTGAAGAAGCGGGCAAGAATCTTGAGATCGCCACAGAATCTTTGACTGAGGCTAAAGACAGTTATCAGAAGGCTAAAGACGAGTACGAGAATCTCCAGAAAGAGCTTGAGAGATTGGATGCCGAGATCGATGAGGCGAGAGCCAAGATCACGGATTCATCCGTTAAAAAAGAAAAACTTGAGGGACAGATCGGTATTCTCAATGAGAAGATCAATTCTGCCTCCGTTAACGATGCTCATTTCAAGACAAGAATGAAGGATGAGCAAGCCAAGATAGACGAAAAGAACAAAGAAAAAGACAAGTATCTCGAAGAAAAAGAAGAGATAGATAAGGAAGTTAAGGCTCTTTTGGAAGACAGAGACAATGCCAAGAAAGAGCTTGATAACATCTTATACAAGATAACAGAGATCAACGACAATATCGAGGAATGCAAGAGTACTATTATCGAGACTCTGAATAACAGAGCCAATATTAAATCCAAACTCAGCTCACTCGAGACAATGAAGGAACAGATCAACATCAAAAAGGCTGAGCTTACGGGCAAACTTGTAAGAGCTCAATCTGATGAGTCCAAGCAGGAAGAGATCATCAAAAAGCTCCGCGATGAGTTTGACAAGATCACTGCTGAGATTTCCGAGATGAACAAGAAACAGAAGGCATGCGAGCAGGAGATTGTCAGTCTTCGTGAGAACATGTCTCTTAAGGATACCGAGCTTCGCAAGACACAGGGCCTTTATCAGCAGGAGAAATCAAGACTTGAAGCACTTGCCAATCTCACAGAGAGATATGAAGGCTATGGCGGCAGTGTCAAGAAAGTTATGGAGAGAAAAGACGACACCAAGGGAATCATTGGCGTTGTTGCAGATATCATTAAGACACAGCCAAAGTACGAGACAGCTATCGAGGTTGCGCTTGGCGGTAATATCCAGAATATCGTTACAGACGATGAGGAGACAGCCAAGAAGATGATCAAGTATCTTAAGGATACAAAGGCGGGAAGAGCTACATTCCTTCCTCTTACATCACTTGACAATCCTCCTGAGCTTAAGGCCAAAGAAGCCCTTAATGAGCCCGGTGTTCTCGGTATGGCCGATGAGCTTGTAGATACGGATCCCAAGTACAGGAAAGTTGCCAAGGCTATGCTTGGAAGGATCGTTGCGGTTGATAACGTTGATAATGCCGTTAAGATCGCAAGAAAATATAATTATACCGTTCGTATGGTTACTTTAGAGGGTGAGCTTCTTGTTCCCGGCGGTGCCATAAGCGGTGGTGCATTTAAGAACAACTCCAACCTACTAGGAAGACGTCGCGAGATGGATGAGATGGAGGCCAACGTTAAGAAATATAAAGAGCAGATGGACGAGCTCCAAAAAGAGATCGAAGATTCCAAGAAAAAGCGTAACGAACTTCGTGAAGAAGCCGAGGAACTAAGGACGGAACTTCAGAGTAAGTTTATTGCGCAGAATACCGCTCGTCTTAACGTGGAGAACGAAGAGAGTCGTCAGGAAGAGCAGAAGGGTAATTACTCAGACCTTAAGGCTGAGAATGACGAGATCGAGAGCAAGATCCTTGAGATTGCTTCCGAGAAGGAAGAGTCAGAGGCTGCGCTTGTAGAATCTGAAAATATTGAGAAGACCTGTACAGAGAAGGTTGAAAAGTTCAGAGCAGAGCTTGAAGGCCTTCACGAGGTTGAAGAGCAGGAGAATGATAAAGTCTCCAAAAAAGAGATTGAGTACGAGAAAGCTCATCAGAAGCAGGAATTCTTCAGACAGAATATCGAGCGTGTGGATGAAGATATAGAAACGGAAGAGAAGGCTCTTGCCGAGATTATGGAATCCATGCGCGAAAATGAGGAGAACCTCAATCAGAGCAAGAAGGACATCGAAGAGATAAGGCTTACGATCGAGGCTTCGCTTGATGTGCAGTCCGATGCGACCAAGGACCTTGAAGCCAAGAAAGAGCAGAAGAATAATCTTGCCATTTCTCAGAAAGAGTTCTTTGGTAAGACAGAAGAGCTCAATAAGACAATGTCCGATCTTGAAAAAGAAGTTATAAGGCTTACATCACGCAAAGAAAAATGTGAGGAAGCCATTGAAACACAGATCAATTACATGTGGAATGAGTATGAGATCACACTTTCCGATGCAGCCGAGCTTCGCGACGAAGAGATGAACGATGTTCCGGCTATGAAGAAAGAAACTTCACAGCTCAAGGATGCTATCAGAAAGCTTGGTGATGTCAATGTCAACGCTATTGAAGATTACAAGAATCTCATGGAGAGATATACATTCATGAAGACTCAGCATGACGATCTTATAGAAGCCGAGCAACAGCTCAAAGAGATCATTAAAGACCTTGATGAATCCATGAGAAAGCAGTTTATGGAGCAGTTCAAGCTCATAAATATCGAGTTTGACAAGGTATTTAAAGAGATGTTCGGCGGTGGTAAGGGAACGCTTGAGCTTGCCGAGGATGAGGATATTCTCGAAGCGGGTATCAGGATCAACGCTCAGCCGCCCGGAAAGAAGCTTGTCAACATGATGCAGATGTCCGGTGGTGAAAAGGCGCTTACCGCGATAGCTCTTTTGTTTGCTATCCAGAACTTAAAGCCTTCACCGTTCTGTCTTCTTGATGAGATCGAGGCTGCGCTTGATGAAAATAACGTAGTTCGTTTTGCCAAGTACCTTCATAAGCTTTCAAGTACTCAGTTCATTGTAATTACACATCGTCGTGGTACAATGGAAAGTGCCGACAGATTATACGGTATTACAATGCAAGAGAAGGGCGTATCCACTCTTGTAAGTGTTAATCTTATTGATAAGGAGCTTACGAACTGATGGCCAACAGCTTTTTTGCCAAATTACAACAAGGCTTGTCCAAGACAAGAGACAATATCGCCAAGGGTATCGACAATGTTTTCTCCGGCTTTTCGGGAATTGATGACGATTTCTATGAGGAACTCGAAGAGACACTTATCATGGGCGATATCGGTATCAATGCAACAAGTCGAATTATCGACAACTTAAGAAAACAGGTAAAAGAGAAGCATATTTCAGACCCTGCGCAGTGCAAGGAGCTTCTTATTCAGAATATCAGAGAGCAGATGAGCATTGATGAGCATGCTTATGATTTTGAGGATAAGAAAACGGTTATCTTTGTCATCGGTGTTAACGGTGTCGGAAAGACAACATCCGTAGGTAAGCTTGCATCTATTTTCAAAAATAAAGGTAAAAAAGTTCTTATTGCAGCTGCGGATACATACAGAGCCGCTGCTACGGAACAGTTAAAAGAGTGGGCTGACAGAGCAGGATGTCCCATTATTACAGGAAGAGAAGGCGGAGATCCCGCGAGTGTTATTTATGATGCGGCCTTTGCTTTTAAATCAAGAGACTGCGATATTTTGATAGTTGATACCGCGGGAAGACTTCACAATAAGAAGAATCTTATGGAAGAGCTTTCCAAGATGAACAGGATCATCGATAAGGAGCTTGGCGAGATCTGCAGAGAGAACTTCATTGTTCTAGACGGAACGACAGGTCAGAATGCGATCATGCAGGCAAGAGAATTCGGTGAGGCTGCCGATCTTACGGGTATTATACTTACCAAGCTTGACGGAACTGCCAAGGGAGGAATCGCCGTAGCTATAGTTTCGGAGCTCAATATTCCGGTTAAATATATCGGAGTCGGAGAAGCTATCGACGATCTTGAGAGATTTAACTCAGATGAGTTTGTCGATGCACTTTTTAGCTAATACACTGCTTTTGCGGTATAAATATAAGTTGGGAGATAGGAAAAGAAATGGCTGACGAGAATAAGATGACACTGGAGAAATTTGAAGAAGCATATGAGGACGTCAAAAAGGTAACTCTTGAGACGAAACTCATTTACAGTGATTACTGGAGCAACAACACAGGTAACAAAGTATATTTAAAGCCCGAGAATCTTCAGAGAACCGGTGCTTACAAGGTTAGAGGCGCTTATTACAAGATAACGACTCTTACCGATGAAGAGAGAAGTAAGGGACTTATAACCGCTTCAGCCGGCAACCACGCTCAGGGCGTTGCTTATGCAGCTAAGCAGTACGGAGTTAAGGCTACGATCGTAATGCCTACTTCAACTCCTCTTATCAAGGTTAACAGAACCAAGGCATTAGGCGCTGAGGTTGTTCTTCACGGTAATGTTTATGACGAAGCTTACGAGCATGCATGCGAGCTTGCTAAGGAGCACGGATATACGATGGTTCATCCTTTTGACGATCTTGATGTTGCAACAGGTCAGGGTACGATCGCAATGGAGATCATCAAAGAGCTTCCTACAGTTGATTATATTCTTGTTCCCATCGGCGGAGGCGGACTTGCAACAGGTGTATCTACACTTGCCAAGCTTCTTAATCCCAAGATCAAGGTAATAGGTGTTGAGCCTGCCGGTGCAAACTGTATGCAGGAGTCAATTAAGGCGGGACACGTTGTGACACTTCCCGGAGTAAATACAATTGCTGACGGTACAGCCGTTAAGACTCCCGGAGAAAAGATCTTCCCTTATATCTCCAAGAACATTGATGACATCATCACTGTTCCCGATGAAGATCTTGTTGTATCCTTCCTCGATATGGTCGAGAACCACAAGATGGTTGTTGAGAATTCGGGTCTTTTGTCAGTAGCTGCCCTTAAGCAGCTTGACTGCAAGGATAAAAAGATAGCATGTGTACTTTCGGGTGGTAACATGGATATCATCACAATGTCATCCGTAGTACAGCAGGGACTTATCATGAGAGACAGAATCTTTACCGTTTCTGTACTTCTTCCCGATAAGCCGGGCGAACTTTCGAGAGTAGCAGGCATAATAGCTGATGTGAGCGGTAATGTTATCAAGCTTGAACACAATCAGTTCGTATCTATAAACAGAAATGCAGCCGTTGAGCTTAGGATCACACTTGAGGCATTCGGAAGCGAGCATAAGGAGCAGATCCTTAACGCGCTTGAGGAAAACGGCTACAAGCCAAGAATAGTAAGGACAAATATTTAAATATAATATGAGCAAACCGGTAACTATTAAAAGAAGGTGCTTTGAGTACCTGATAATAACCTTTGCGGCAATACTGTACGGAGTTGGAACGGCTCTTTTGATCGATCCCAACAATATCGCCCCGGGAGGACTTACCGGACTTGCCATTGTACTTAACAGAATCTGGGGCATCGGAACAGGTATGTGGTTTCTTATCATGAACATACCGATACTTATCATCGCCATATACAAATTTGGCATCAGATTTACGATATCGACCATATATGCGACGGGACTCATATCCTTTGCAACTGATTTTTGCTCCAAGTATTTTATTCAATATGCAATTTACGATAGGCTTCTGGCGATCACGTTCGGAAGTGCGACTACAGCGATAGCGATAGGCCTTTTGTTTAAGTGTCATACCACGAGCGGTGGAACGGATGTTATCATCAAGCTCCTTCGCATCAAGTATCCGCATATCAAGACTGGTATTCTTTATATGTTGACTGATATATTCGTGCTTATCGCAGCTACGTTTGTATTACATGACATTACCGTTGCGCTTTATTCGTTCCTATGCGTTATCATTACTTCACTTATTCTTGATCTTGTACTATACGGAAGAGATGAAGCGAAGCTTATCTACATCATATCCGACAGACCGGATATCATAACCGCAAGGCTATTGGAAGAGCTTGATATCGGCGCTACACATGTTTTCGGACAGGGCGCTTACAGCGGCGAAGAGAAAAAGGTAATTCTTTGCGCTGTTAAAAAGAGACTATCACCACTTGCGGAAGATATTGTAAGGGATGAGGATCCGAATGCGTTTATGATTATAACAAGCGCAAGTGAAATATTCGGTGAAGGCTACAAGAGCTATTTTGATGAGAGAATGTGACTATGAAAAATAACCTTCAGGATACAAGAGAAAAAAGAGGTGTCAGAAATTCTCATAATATTATCTCTATCATATTTTTGAGTCTTGTTTCTATCATGGCATTGTCTTTTAGCATCTTTCTTCTTGTAAAAAATGCAAGACTTCAAAGAGAAGAGGCTGCTTTTAAGAAAGAGCTTGAGGCAATTAACGGCGGAGGCTTTTACACCGCGGAGGAAGCACAGAAGCTGGCTGATGATGCCGCAAGGGAAGCCAGAGAGGGTGCTGAGGATACCTTGAGAGAAGATTTTCGTAAGAAGCTCGAATCCGGCGACACAGCTATCGGGGTAGTGAGAGATCTTTTTCCCGGAGAAATCGTCGTTAACGGCTCCGGAAGATATTTTTTCTTCCCGATTTCAGACGAGATCGAGCATCATGGTTTTGCCGAAACTGATTTCGAACTTTCTGACAACGGATTCATTAAATATGTCGGAGACAAGGATCTTGATATCAAAAACGGAATAGATGTTTCCAGATTCCAGGGAGATATCGATTGGGAAAAGGTTGCCGCCAGCGGAATCGATTATGCCATGATAAGAGCCGGTTACAGAGGAACGGGTGAAGGTAAGCTCGTTGAAGATGACAAGTTTGTTGACAATATTGAGGGTGCGATTGAAAACGGTATTGATGTCGGTGTTTATTTCTATTCGCAGGCTGTAAATAAAAAAGAGGCTTTGGAAGAAGCACAGAAGCTTCTGGATATGATAGAGCCTTATAATATCGAATATCCCGTTGTAATAGACATTGAATCCGCCGAGTCGGATGAAGCGCGTACCGCAACTCTTTCATCGGATGTTTATGAAGAGAACGCCAAGGCTTTTTGCGATACGATAAGTGCAGCAGGCTATAAGCCCATGATCTACGGTAACGTTAAGTCTTTTTCTCTTTTGATGGATGCTGCCGATGTGGATGATTACGATATCTGGATCGCTTATTACGGCAATCCGCAGTATTATCCGTATCACTTTAATATGTGGCAGTATACATCCGCCGGCAAGGTAAAAGGTATCGAAGGTGACGTTGATCTCAATATCTGCATAACAGAGTACTGACAATGAATATGAAGGACAATCTCAAGGAATATGAGCAGAAGGGATATCTGAACAAGGATTTTCGTTTCTTTCATATTTCCGATAAAGAAGAACTTGATATACCGTACCATTATCACGACTTCCATAAGTTGATATTGATATTGGACGGAAATGTAAAATATATGATCGAAGGACGGGAGTATGAGCTTCTGCCCTTCGATTTTGTGCTCGTTAACAGGTTTTACATTCACAGACCGGTTGTAAGCGGCGGTGGTACTTATGATAGGATCATTCTGTATCTAAGCCACAGGTTTCTTGAAAAGAACGGTCTTTTGGATGCTTTTAACATATCCGCTAAGAAAGACTCGCATGTGGCGCGTTTTCCTGCCAATATAAGCGCTAAGCTTCTCGATATGCTAAAGATCATAGAAGAAGATATGGCAAAAGAAAATGAGGAATATGCGGGCGAGTTAACGACAAGACTTGACGTTCTTAAGTTCCTTATTGATTTTAATAAGGCATGTATATCTGAAGACCACGCTTTTGGCGCTGAAGCCAGGTACAACAGAAGAGTCATTGAGCTTATCGAGTATATCACGGAAAACCTTTCCAAGGATCTTTCGATTGATCTTTTGGCTGATAAATTCTATATGAGCAGATATCATATGATGCGTACGTTTAAGAAGGAGACCGGGTATTCTATTCACAGATATATTTCGGAAAAGAGGATACTTAAAGCGAGAGACCTGATCATTTCGGGAATGCCTACAACAGCGGCTTGCATCGAAAGCGGATTTAAAGATTATTCGTCTTTTAGTAGGGCATTTAAAAATCAGCTAGGAATACTTCCTTCCGAAGTTAAGATCTAAATTTTAGGGTGTCAAGAAAAAATACTTGACACCCATTTCTTTTTTGTCTATTATAATCATTGTGTCCTAATAGGCCAAAGGAAGGTATATGGAAAAAATCGTAGAGCAGGGCTTGTTGTATGATTTTTACGGCGAGCTTCTTACAGAACATCAAAAGAATATTTATGAGGCTGCCGTTTATGATGATATGTCACTTACCGAGATTGCCGATGAACACGGTATCAGCAAGCAGGGAGTGCATGATCTCATAAAGAGATGTACCAAAACTTTGCAGAGCTACGAGGACAAGCTTCACATGATAAGACGATTTGAAGCGATCAAGTGCAGTGCAGAAGAGCTTTCTAAGCTTTCGGAAATTGCGGATTCAATTTCCAAGGACGAGCTTAAGAAGAGTACCAAAGAGATATCAAGTCGCATTATAGAGGAGTTGACATAACTAATGGCTTTTGAAAGTCTTACAGATAAACTACAAAACGTTTTTAAGAACCTTAGAAGTAAAGGCCTTCTAACGGAAGACGACGTTAAGGCTGCTCTTAAAGAGGTTAAGATGGCTCTTTTGGAGGCTGACGTCAGTTTCAAGGTTGTAAAGCAGTTCATAAGTTCCGTTCAAGAGAGAGCTGTCGGTGTGGATGTTCTTAACGGACTTAATCCCGGACAGATGGTCATCAAGATAGTTAATGAAGAGATGACTGCCCTTATGGGTTCCGAGACGACCGAGATCTCACTGCTTCCCATAAATGAGATCACAGTCATTATGATGTGCGGCCTTCAGGGTGCAGGTAAGACAACCACCGCTGCCAAGATAGCAGGCAAGCTCAAGATGAAGGGCAGAAAGCCGCTTCTTGTAGCCGGCGATATTTACAGACCTGCCGCTATCGATCAGTTACAGATCAATGCAAACAAGCAGGAAGTTGATTTCTTCTCAATGGGCACGGATGTAAGCCCTGTTGAGATTGCAAAGAGTTCTATTGAACAGGCTCGTAAGAACGGCAACAATGTTGTTATCCTCGATACAGCAGGCCGTCTTCAGATAGATGAAGCAATGATGAAGGAGCTTACGGATATCAAGGAAGCCGTAACTGTTAATCAGACACTCCTTGTTGTGGATGCCATGACAGGTCAGGATGCTGTCAATGTTGCTTCTGAATTCAACGAGAAAGTCGGAATCGACGGTATCATCCTTTCCAAGATGGACGGTGATTCCAGAGGTGGTGCGGCGCTTTCAACCAAAGCTGTAACCGGTAAGCCCATTCTTTTTGTAGGTATGGGTGAGAAGCTCTCGGATCTTGAGCAGTTTTATCCGGACAGAATGGCAAGCCGTATCCTCGGCATGGGCGATGTCTTAAGCTTTATCGACAAGGCAGTTGAAGCCAATGCTGAGCGTGACGCCGAGAAAGACAAAGAGATGGCGTCCAAGATGAAGAAGGGCAAGATTGATTTTGAGATGTATCTCGAGAGCATGAAGCAGATGAGAAACATGGGTGGTCTTTCTTCAATCATGGGTATGCTTCCGGGAATGGGCAAGATCAATGATGATATGCTTCCCGATGAAAAGAAGCTTGCCAAGATGGAGGCTATCGTTCTTTCTATGACACCCGCAGAGCGTAAGAATCCCAAGCTTATGTCTCCCCAGAGAAAGCACAGGATCGCGAAGGGATCCGGTAATGATATTGCCGATGTAAACCGCTTTATCAAGCAGTTTGAGCAGATGCAGAAGATGATGAAGCAGATGCCCGGACTAATGGGCGGCAAGCGCGGAGGCTTTGGCAGAATGGGCGGACTTGGCGGAATGTTCGGCGGAAACAAGTTCTTTTAACTTATAAATTTGATATGTCATGCAGCAAACAGCTGTTTCACACATATAAAAAGAAAATTATTTATTATCTATCTTATTTTTTAATGGAGGAAATTGAAAATGGCAGTAAAGATCAGATTGAAGAGAATTGGTAAGAAGAAGGTTCCTTTCTACAGAATCATCGTTTCTGATTCTAAGTTCCCTGTACAGGGTAAGTTCATCGAGGAGATCGGAACATACGATCCCAACACAGATCCCAGCACAGTTAAGGTTAACGAGGAGCTTGCAAAGAAGTGGATCGCTAACGGTGCACAGCCTACAGAGTCTGTAGCTAAGTTGTTCAGACAGGCCGGCATTAGCAAGTAATTATCATTTGCTATTGAATTTTAGAATGAAATTACTTACGCCGGAGGTAAAACAATGAAAGAATTAGTTGAAGTAATCGCAAGAGCGCTTGTAGACAATCCGGATGAAGTTGTTGTTTCCGAGAAGAAAGATGGGCGCAATTATATGATCGAGCTTCATGTTGCACCTTCTGACATGGGCAAGGTAATTGGCAAACAGGGACGTATCGCCAAGGCAATACGTGCTGTTGTTAAGGCAGCATCGACCAGAGAGAACATCAAGGTTGATGTGGAGATTGTTTAAGACTTATTTATGAACAATGAGCCGAATAGGGTAACTCTTATTCGGCTCTTTTTTACCTCTTAATTTGTATAAAGGATTATTATGAATTTTCATATTATGACTTTGTTTCCCGAGATGATCGAACAGATCCTTTCAACGAGTATCCTCGGAAGAGCGATCGATAAAGGACACATTTCCTTTGAGGCTGTCAACATCAGGGATTATTCCAATGATATCAAGCATCACAAGGTTGATGATTACACATACGGAGGCGGTGCCGGCATGCTTATGCAGGCACAGCCTATTTATGATTGCTATCTTGCGATCAAGGATAAGATTGCGGCAAATGGAAATAAGACTCCAAGGGTTATTTATGTTACTCCTCAGGGCAGAGTTTTTGACCAAAAGCTTGCATCCGAGCTCTCCAAGGAAGAAGATCTTGTTTTTCTTTGCGGTCACTATGAGGGCGTTGACGAAAGAGTCCTTGAAGAGATAGTTACCGATTATATTTCAATCGGAGATTATGTACTTACGGGCGGAGAGCTTCCTGCGACTGTTATGATCGATGCGATCGCAAGACTCGTTCCCGGTGTTCTTAATAATGATGAATCCGCTATGACTGAGAGTTTTAGCAATAATCTTCTTGAATATCCCCAGTACTCAAGACCCGAAGAGTGGATGGGAAAGAAGGTTCCTCCGATTCTTTTGTCCGGAGATCATAAAAAAGTTGATGAATGGCGACTTGAACAGGCTATAATAAGAACTAAGGAAAGAAGACCCGATCTCTATGAGAAGTATTTGGAGGAGAATAAGTAATATGACAGATAGATTTCAGGTTGGTGTTGTAGCTTCAACCCACGGGCTTCACGGTGAAGTTAATGTATTTCCCACAACGGAAGACCCCAATAGATTTAAAAAGCTTAAAAAAGTAACTCTTCACACTCAGAGAGGCGAAGAACTTGAGCTTGACGTTCAGAGCGCCAAGTTTTTTAAGAAGTTTGTGATAGTGAAATTTAAGCAGTTCGATAAAATAGAAGACGTAGAGAAATTCAGGGGATGTGAGCTTACTATAGACAGGAAAGATGCAATTAAGCTTAATCCCGGTGAATACTACATCGCCGATATGCTGGGACTTGATATTGTCGATGAAGAAGACAATAAGCTCGGCGTTCTTACTGATGTTATTCAGACGGGAGCCAACGATGTATACGAGATGGAGACCGCTGACGGAGGCAAGATTTATATCCCTGCCATCAAGGACTGCGTGAAAGAAATAGATTTAAAAAACAAAAAGATCATTATTCATGTCATGGACGGACTTCTGTGATATAATTATTATTAGTTATATTGTGATTAAACTATTGCTAATATCAATATTTAGCGGTTAGGAATGAATATGGTCGATTATACTGAGGGTGCGGGATATCAATATCATACTCATGTTAAACCCGGAGACGTAGGAAGATACGTTATTTTGACAGGTGATCCCGGAAGATGTGAGACTATTTCCAAACTTTTTGATAATCCTGAATTTATTGCTTATAATAGAGAATATAATACTTATACGGGAACCTTGGACGGTGAGAAGGTTACCGTTATGTCACACGGTATCGGAGGCGCATCTACTGCAATTGCCGTAGAAGAGCTCAGGAAGTGCGGAGCCGATACTTTCATAAGGATGGGTACCTCGGGAGGTATGCAGGAGGATGTTATCGGAGGCGATATCGTTATCGCATCCGGCGCTATTCGCGCGGAAGGAACATCCAAAGAGTATGCCCCCATTGAATATCCTGCAGTTGCAAGCTTTGATGTTGTCAGTGCTCTTGTAGAAGGCGCCAAGAAGGCCGGAGCCAATTATCATGTCGGTGTTGTACAGTGTAAGGATTCATTCTTTGGTCAGCATGAACCTGAGACCAAGCCTGTAGGACCCGAGCTTTTATACAAGTGGGACGCATGGATCAAATGCGGTGCACTATGTTCTGAGATGGAATCATCCACATTATTTGTAGTAGGGGACTATTTAAGAGCAAGAACGGGAGCTGTTATGCTCGTTGTTGCCAATCAGGAGAGAGCCAAGAAGGGGCTTCCCAATCCACAGGCTCATGATATGGAAGTGGTGTACAAGACCACCATTGAGGCGGTAAGACGCCTTATTGCATCGGATAAAGCCTAAACGGTTTTATTATACAGTAGTACATCATAAAATAATGGAGGACAATTATGAAAAAGAAACTTTTTGCAGTACTTATGGCTGCATCAATGGTAGCTTCTCTTGTTGCCTGCGGTTCTAACAATGCTGGTACCGCTACAACATCAGAACCTGCACAGACTACTGAGACTACTGACGCTGCTGACGCTACAGAAGCACCTGCTGCTGAAGAGACAGCTGCAGCTGCTACAGACATGAGAGTTGCAATGATCACTGACTACGGTGACATTACAGACCAGTCATTCAACCAGTCAACTTATGAGGCATGTAAGGCTTTCTCAGAGGCTAACGGATGTGACTTCACATACTATAAGCCCGAAGGCGATTCAGACGCTGAGAGAGTAGCTATGATCGACAAGGCAGTAGCTGATAAATATAACGTAATCGTTATGCCCGGCTATGCTTTTGCAGGAGCTATCAAAGAGACAGCTGAGATGTATCCCGATGTTAAGTTCGTTGCTCTTGACGTTTCTGAGTACGATCTTGAGGGTGATGATTCAGATTTCAATAATGAGACATATGCTAACGTATTCTCAGCAGTATACCAGGAAGAGCTTCCCGGATACATGGCTGGATACGCTGCAGTAAAGATGGGCTTCACAAAGCTCGGATTCCTCGGTGGAATGGCAGTTCCCGCTGTTATCCGTTACGGTTACGGATTCGTTCAGGGTGCTGACGCAGCTGCTAAGGAGACCGGCGCTGACGTAACTCTTAACTACGCTTACGGTAACCAGTTCTATGGTGATGCTGATATCACAGCTGCTATGGATACTTGGTATCAGGGCGGCACAGAAGTTGTATTCGCTTGCGTCGGTGGTATCTTCACATCTGCAGGTGAGGCTGCTGCTAAGGTTGGCGGCAAGGTAATCGGTGTTGACGTTGACCAGGCTCCTACAATCGACGGAATGTACGAGAAGGGCATGACAGTTACTTCTGCTATGAAGGGCCTTCAGGCTACAGTTAACACACTTCTTTCAGCAATCAGAGACGGACAGTGGGATAAGTTCGCTGGCAAGATCGAGAATCTTGGTCTTGTATCTGGCGATGACACATCACTTAACTATGTAGGACTTCCTGAGGATTCAACTGTATGGAACGATACATTTAGCAAGGATGATTATCTCAAGCTCGTTGCTGATATGGCAAACGGTACAATCACTGTTTCCAACGACACATCAGCTGAGAAGCCTTCTGCTGAGAACATTAAGGTTAACTTCCAGGGCAACATTAAGTAATTTTGCTTTTAACAGCTATTAAGCTGATAGGGACCGGCAGATTCATAGTCTTCCGGTCCTTTTTACCAATTAGGTACATTAAAATAATGGAGGAGACAAAAGTGGCAGAAAACAGCGAATATGCTATTGAGATGCTTGGCATAACTAAACGTTTCCCGGGTATTATCGCTAATGACAATGTTACCATTCAGCTGAAAAAAGGCGAGATCCATGCTCTTTTGGGTGAGAACGGAGCAGGTAAATCCACTCTTATGAGCGTGCTTTTTGGCTTGTATCAGGCTGAAGAAGGTGTTATCAAGAAGGACGGAAAGGAAGTTGTGATAAACAATCCCAATGATGCCAATGACCTTGGTATCGGAATGGTTCATCAGCACTTCAAGCTCGTTCAGTGTTTTTCTGTTCTCGATAACATCATCCTTGGTGATGAGACGGTTAAGCACGGCTTTTTGCAGAAGGATGTAGCTCGTAAGAAGATAATTGAGCTTTCCGAGAAATACGGACTTAAGGTTGATCCCGACGCCAAGATCGAGGACATCACGGTTGGTATGCAGCAAAGAACCGAGATCCTTAAGATGCTTTACAGAGATAATGAGATTCTTATCTTTGATGAGCCAACTGCGGTTCTTACACCCGCTGAGATCGATGAGCTTATGCAGATCATGAAGAATCTTGCAAAAGAGGGCAAATCAATCCTCTTTATTTCTCATAAGCTTGCTGAGATCATGGCAGTTGCCGACAGATGTTCGGTTCTTAGAAGAGGTAAGTACATCGGTACGGTTAATATTTCCGAGACCAATCAGGAAGAGCTTTCAAGAATGATGATCGGTCGTGACGTACAGCTTGTAGCTACCAAAGAAGATAAGGAGCCCGGCAAGGTTATCCTTCATGTTGAAAATATGACGGTTCCTTCCAAGCTTCATCATAACAATGCCGTTAAGAACGTCTCTTTTGACGTTAGAGAAGGCGAGATCGTATGTATTGCCGGAATCGACGGAAACGGCCAGACAGAGCTTGTTTACGGATTATCCGGACTTGAGAATATTACAACCGGTAAGATAGAACTTTCAGGTAAAGATATTACTCATGCTTCGATAAGAGAGCGTTCAACAAGCGGTATGAGCCATATCCCCGAGGACAGACACAAACACGGCCTTGTACTTGATTATTCACTTGCATACAATCTCGTGCTTCAGAGATATTTTGAACCTGAGTTCTCTACAGGAGCAGGCTTCCTTAAAAAGAACGAGATCAACAAATATGCAGAAAAACTTATTGATCAGTACGACATCCGCTCTAGCCAGGGCGCTGTTACTTCGGCAAGAAGCATGTCCGGTGGTAACCAGCAGAAGGCGATCATTGCAAGAGAGATTGACAAGAATCCCGATCTACTTATTGCGGTTCAGCCTACCAGAGGCTTGGATGTAGGTGCCATAGAATATATTCACAAACAGCTCATTGCTCAGAGAGATTCCGGACATGCGGTCCTTCTTGTTTCGCTTGAGCTTGAGGAAGTTATGAGCATTTCAGACAGAATCCTCGTAATGTACGAGGGTGAGATCGTCGGAGAGTTCGAACCTAAGAAGACAACTCCCGAAGAACTCGGACTTTACATGGCCGGAGCCAAGAGAAAGGAGGTAGGTGCATAATGTCAGCAGAAAATAAATCGACTGAAAAAGTAAGCTTCTTTGCAAGACCTGCTGTGCAGTCAATACTTGCATCACTTCTTTGTATCGTATTCGGTCTTTTGATCGGTTATATTGCGCTTCTTTTTATCAATGCTAAGGGTGCGACAGAAGCTATTATCACTATCATAAAGAACTATTTCACTTATCCTACCAAGGCAGCTGCACTTAAGTACTTTGGTAATACGCTCGTTAAGGCTGCGCCTCTTCTTATGTGTGCGCTTTCAATCCAGTTCTGTTATCAGGCAGGCCTTTTCAATATCGGAGCAGCGGGACAGTACGTAGCGGGTGCCGGAGCATCTCTTTTCTGTGCTCTTAAGCTTGGACTTCCCTGGTATGTATGCCTTATCGCCGCATTTGTTGCAGGCGGTATCTTCGGTATTGTTGTAGGTATCCTCAAGGCATATCTTAACGTTAACGAGGTTATTTCCGGTATCATGCTTAACTGGATAGGTCTTTATACGGTTAACATGCTCCTTTCCGGGGTAAAAGAGACTGCGAGCCCTTATACGGTAACACTTGCTAGCACAAATAAAGCTGCTGTTTTACCTTCAATCGGACTTGAGAAGTTCTTCTCAAACAATAAATACGTTACTATAGCAATTCCGCTTGCTATCCTTATAGCCGTGCTTCTTAAGGTTATCCTTTCGATGACGGTATTCGGCTATGAGATCAGGGCAACCGGTATTGCCAAAGATGCTGCAAAGTACAGCGGAATGAAAGAAAAGAGAAATATCATTCTCACACTCTTTATCGGTGGTGCTCTTGCGGGACTCGGTGCCGCATTCCTTTACCTTACGGGATATGAGCAGTGGTCCGTTACACAGTCATCCGTTCCGGGAATGGGCTTTAATGGTATCGCAGCTACGTTCCTTGGAGGACTTGATCCCATCGGAACAATCTTTGCTTCGTACTTTATACAGCACATTACTAGTGGAGGTTCTTATCTTGATAAGAATATCTATCCTTCACAGATCTCTGATTTCATTTCGGCGATCATCATCTATCTCTGCGGTTTCGTACTGTTCTTTAAGTACTTCCTAAACAGCAGGATCAGAAATAAAAAGAATAATGCAGAAGGAGGTAACAAATAATGGTATTACTTCTTCAATATACACTTTTGTTTGCCTCGGTTTTGATATTGGTTGCTCTCGGCGGATGCTTCTCTGAGCATTCCGGTGTTATCAACCTCGGACTTGAAGGAATAATGGTTATAGGAGCTCTCGGTGGAGCGCTTACACTTAAGTACATCAATCCTTCACTTCCCAAGCTTTTGATCGTACTTGCGGTACTTGGCACTTCAATATTGTGCGGTGTTATCTATTCAATGCTCCTTGCATTTGCCTGCATCAACTTTAAGGCAGATCAGACACTTGTAGGAACAGCCCTTAACATGCTAGCCGCTGCGGCTGCAACCGTTATTGTTAAGTCGATCAACATCGCTGAGAATCCCGACAACGTTTCTTCAACTGTTCAGTATGTGACAGCTAAGAAGGCACTTGTCGTAAATATCGGTAAATTCCAGTTCAACTGGTTTATGCTTGTTGCTTTGATAGCGCTTATCGCTTCATACATCGTGCTTTACAAGACAAGATTCGGACTCAGACTCATGGCCTGTGGTGAGCATCCTCAGGCTGCCGACAGCGTAGGTATAAATGTATATACAATGCGCTGGGCAGGAGTGCTTATTTCCGGACTTCTTGCAGGTATCGGCGGAATTGTGTACATAACTGCCGGTGTAAGTGAGTGGAAGTTTGAAAACGGTGTTGCGGGCTTTGGTTTCCTTGCACTTGCCGTTATGATCTTTGGCCAGTGGAAGCCTGTTAATATCGGACTTGCTGCACTTTTGTTCGGATTCTTCAGAGCACTTTCCAACGTATATTCGGGCTTTGATTTCCTTGCAGCCCTCAATATACCCGGATCCGTATACAATATGATGCCTTACATCATCTCGCTTATAGTTCTTGCACTTACATCTGCCAATTCAAGAGCTCCCAAGGCTGAGGGTATTCCTTACGACAAGGGCTCCAGATAATCGAGGTATTATGTATGGATGAGCAAAAGATAAAAGAGCTTATAACTTATGCTTGTAATATGAGAGCTTTTTCTTACACGCCGTATTCGCATTTCAATGTCGGAGCCGCGCTGCTTGCGGGCGATGACAAGGTTTATACCGGCTGTAATATAGAAAATGCCTCTTATACACCCACTATATGCGCTGAGAGAACTGCTTTTTTCAAGGCTGTCAGCGAAGGAGTCAAGGATTTTAAGGCAATTGCCATTGTCGGCGGACATGACGGCGCTGATGAGCTTGATTATTGTTTCCCATGCGGTGTCTGCAGACAGGTTATGAGCGAGTTTTGCAGGGACAATTTCCTTGTTATAATCGCTAAATCGGTAGACGAATATAAGACATTTTCCCTTCCGGAGATACTTCCGGAAAGATTTGGGCCGAAAGATCTTTTATGTTGACGAATAGGCTGTTTATGTGTTATATTAGTGTACGTTGTGATAATCAGACGGTCCTCTGTTACAGATAGTGTATTAAGAACGTCCATTGAATAGGAGAAATATATATGAGTACAATTATCCAGGAGCTCGAGAAAGAGCAGCTGAACGCTAATGCGCCTCAGTTTAGCACAGGTGATACTGTAAGAGTACACGCTAAGATCAAGGAAGGAAACCGTGAGAGAATTCAGGTTTTCGAAGGAACTGTTAAGAAGATCCAGGGCGGTAGTAACCGTACAACTTTCACAGTAAGAAAAGAGTCTTACGGTGTTGGCGTTGAGAAGACATGGCCCCTTCACTCACCTATCGTTGAGAAGGTAGAGGTTGTTAGAAGAGGTAAGGTTAGAAGAGCTAAGCTTAACTACCTTAAAGGTCTTACAGGTAAGAAGGCTAAGGTTAAGGAGCTTGTTACCAGATAATTTGCTACAAAAGGCAGTTACTTTTTATAGTAATTGCCTTTCTTTTTATATGATAGGAATTTGCTTTACACAGCCATCATGTATATGCATACAACAAAGGGGGCTTAATGTTTAGGAGAAGACGTCGTAATAGTTTAACCTTTTATTCCAGAAAGAAGACTGTTTCCGCTGCGCTTATTAAAGATATCTTTTCTTGGATATGTGTTACGATCGCAGCTGTGTTATCTGCGCTTGTTCTTGTGACAGTCTTCGGCTTTAAGGTAGGAACTATCGGAGATTCGATGGAGCCTATGCTTTATAACGGACAGAAGGTAATCGTAAACAAGCTTGCTTATGCGATATTCAGTCCAAAGAAGGGCGATATTATTGTCTTTTTACCGAACGGAAATACCAATTCTCATTATTATGTCAAAAGAGTGGTAGCCGTTCCCGGAGAAAAGGTTCAGATAATCGATGGTTCGCTGTATATAAACGGCACGTTGCAGGAAAAAGACGACAGTTTATATGATAAAATGGAAGATGAAGGTATTGCTTCCAACGAGATCAAGCTCGGTAGAGGCGAATACTTCGTTCTAGGTGATAACAGAAACAGTTCGGAGGATTCAAGAAGTGCCAATATCGGTCCCGTTAAGAGCAATATGATCGTCGGCAAAGCTTGGTTTAAGCTTAGAAGCGGCGACAACGGATCAGGTTTTATATTAAAGAACAGATAAATGGTGAATTTATGAATTTTCAGTGGTATCCCGGACATATGACCAAAGCGATCAGGATGATGCAGGAGAATATCAAACTGATCGATATAATAATAGAACTCACAGACGCCCGGATTCCCGCATCAGGAAGAAATCCGGATATTGATGAGCTTGGAAAGAATAAGTATAGGCTTATTCTTCTTAATAAGGCTGATCTTGCCGATCCTTCCGTCACAATCAAATGGAAAGAATTTTACAAGAATGAGGGGTATTATGTTCTTGAGATGAATTCCAAGACGGGAAATGAGGCAGGAAAGGTAAAAGACCTTATTCTCAAGGCATGCGCCGAGAAGATAGAAAGAGATAAGAAAAGAGGAATCGTCGGAAGACCGATCAGGGCGATGGTTGCAGGTATTCCCAATGTAGGAAAGTCTACTTTTATTAATAAGCTATCGGGCAGAGCTTCCGCTAAGACAGGAAATAAGCCCGGTGTTACCAAGGGTAAACAGTGGATCTCTCTTGGGAAGAATATGCAGCTTCTTGATACTCCCGGTATCTTGTGGCCCAAATTTGAAGATGAGACTGTTGGACTTAATCTTGCTCTTATAGGTTCAATGAATGATGAGAACCTTGATACAACAGAGCTTGCCTGCAATCTGATCAGACTTCTTGAAGAGAATTATCAAGATGCGATCCCTTCCAAGTATAATATTACCAAGGAGCAGATCGAAGAACTTGAAGGAGAGCAGTACGCGACACATTACAGCGCGGTGCTTTCTGCCATTGCCATAAACAGAAAGTGTTTTAAGCAGGGCGCCGAGCCTGATATTTCAAGAGCCGCTTCAATGCTGCTTGATGATTTCAGAAACGGAAGACTCGGAAAGATCACACTTGAGAGACCTACCGAGTAATCCTGAAATCTCTTTTAAAAAAATCTATAAAAGGACAGTCATAAGTATGAGTACAGAAAAAACAGAAAACGAAAAAAAGAAAAGTGTGGCAAAAGAAATATTAAACACTTTACTATATCTTGCAACAGTATTTATCTTAACGCTTCTTTTTATTACATTTGTGGCACAGAGGACCAAGGTTATCGGTTCATCAATGAATCCGACGGTTTATGATACAGAATCGCTTATTCTTGAAAAGGTCAGCTACAGATTCCACGACCCCGAGAGATTTGATATTGTTGTTTTTCCTTTTAAACACGGAAATAAGCAGAACTTTATCAAAAGAGTTATCGGACTTCCCGGCGAAAAGGTGAGAATCGATGACGAGGGCAATATTTACATCAACGGTGAAATACTTGAAGAGAACTACGGAGCGGAGGTTATCGAAGATCCCGGCATGGCAAGGGAAGAGATAACGATTCCCGAGGGAGAGTTCTTTGTCCTTGGAGATAACAGAAACAACAGCATGGACAGTAGAGAAGAAGCTGTCGGCTTGATAAAAAAGAGCGATATTATGGGAAGAGCCGTCTTTAGGATATTCCCGCTGACCAAATTTGGGGGCATAAAATAATGGAAGCTATTTCCGCTATTAAAGATATTTATCAGAATCTTGACAGTATAGAAGGGTTTAAAGTTTTCATTTCCGAGTATTCGAGCGACGACAGAGCAGGTGTTAAAAAGCTTGTGGAATCGGCTGCGAAGAAGATAGATGCGATAGAAGCAGAGATCAAGCGCACTTATGAAATGAAAAAGTATGAGAGGGAGAATGAGTCTTTAGGCCTTTTGTGCGGTATTGACGAAGTCGGAAGAGGTCCTCTTGCGGGGCCTGTTTATGCCGCTGCTGTTATTCTTCCCGCGGATTCTGACATTCTGTATATAAACGATTCTAAGAAATTATCCGAAAAAAAGAGAGAAGAGCTTTATATTGAGATCATGAATAAAGCTGTTGCGGTTGGCATCGGTCACGTCTCAAATGAGAGAATTGATGAGATCAATATACTTCAGGCTACATATGAAGCGATGACTATGGCTGTTAACGAGCTGTCAGTCAAGCCCGGAGCTCTTTTGATCGATGCGGTGCATATTCCGCAACTTGAGAAGTATAAGCAGATATCGATAATAAAAGGAGATGCCAAGAGTATCTCTATAGCTGCTGCCAGCATAATTGCCAAGGTTACAAGAGACAGAGTGATGAAGGATTACGCCAAGGAGTACCCCGAGTATGGTTTTGATTCCAACAAGGGATACGGTAGCGCCGATCATATCGCCGCTATCAAGAAATACGGTCCTTGCCCGATTCATCGAAGAAGTTTTATAGGTAACTTTATATGAGCATTATTCAGAATGTATCACAATCAGGTTCGGCGTATATAATTGACGGCAAGACTTTAAATGTCAGAGGCGAAAGCCAACAGCCGCTTGAGCTTAAGGCAGGCTCTTCAATTCAGGGCACGGTTGTTTCTGTGACCGATGTTGACGGAGAGAAGGTTGCCAATATTAGTGTGGGCGATAATGTGATCTCAGCCAAGCTCTCTGAAGATATGGGGCTCAGAGAAGGTCAGACACTTAATTTTGCAGTCAGATCTACGGCGAACGGCAAAGTTGCGATAACACCTTTGTACGAGAACACTTCGGTTGAGGAGAGCACTTTAAAGGCTCTTAACGCAGCCGGTATCGAGATAACGCGCGACAGCGTCGAAATGGTCAGAAATATGATGGAAGCAGGTCTTCCCATCGGAAGAGATGCGCTTCTTTCCATGAACAAAAATCTTACGATGTATCCGAATTCTTCGATTTCATCCATGGTTGAAATGAAGAGTCTCAATATTCCAATCAGCGAAAACAACATTATTCAATTCGAAAGCTACAAGAACTATGAGCATCAGGTCATTGGCCAGATAAATGAGCTTATGGATGAGCTTCCGGCTGCTTTTAACGAGCTTAGCGCAAGCGGTAACGAAGAAGGTGCCATGAAATTGTACGGAGCCTTGTTAAAAGAGCTTTCGGAGGGCGCAGCTTCTGCCGGTGAAGCCGTAGAAGCTCAAGTAGGTGAAACAGCTGCGCAGGCCCGCGAAGTTGCATCGCAGAGCGGAACTGTTGCAGACCAAGGCGGAATCACAGGACAAACAGGGACGGAGGGAGCGATTTCCGAAGCAGCCGAACAGGCAACTGAGGGCACTTTACAAGCCGCTGAAGAAGCTTTGCAGACCGGAGAAGGCACATCGCAGACCGCCACCATTGCAGGTCAAGGCGAAGAAGGTGCATCGCAGACTGCCACCATTGCAGGCCGACCCGGGGAAGCAATCGACAGTTTGGCAGGAGAAGCTGTTGCAACTAAAGCTGGTGCGTCTAATCTTGATGAACTGCGAAATAACTTAAAGGCTTTAAATCTTTCGGATGAAGCCATAAATAAGTATATAGAGACATCCAAGACAGATACCGGGGAAGCTGCGAAAGCTCTTTTAAAAGAGTTAAATAACAGCTACACATCGGCGGACTTATCCGATATAGGTCAGGCTGCTGCCTGGAAGAATCTTTTTACAAGTAAAGATTATAATAAGGTTCTTAAGGATGCGATGAGCTCCGAGTGGCTGTTAAAGCCCGGAGATGTCCAAAAGAAAGAGAATATCGATAACCTGTATCAGAGGCTTAATTCTCAGATGAAGGGCTTGTCGGATGCCATTGTAAACACAGTCGGTTCCGAATCCAAGCTTGGGCAGGCGGTTAATAATATTCAGAACAATCTTGATTTTATAAATCAGCTTAATCAGATGTTTCAATATGTTCAGCTGCCGCTTCGCATGGCAGGACAGGATGTGCACGGAGATCTTTTTGTCTACAGAAATAAGCATAAAAAGCTGTCTGAGGATGGATCTGTCAGCGCAGTACTTCATCTTGACATGGAGAATCTCGGACCCGTCGATGTATACGTTAAGATGCTAAATACCAAGGTTACTACTAATTTCTATGTCGCCGATGACTCGGTACTTGACCTTATAAACGACAACATTCACATCCTTAATGAGAGACTTGAAAAGAGAGGCTATTCGATGCAGGTTAATATGATGCTTCACGATGACAAAGACGGTGAAGACGCCGCGGTTGATGAGATGCTGAGTGTTTCAAGAAATACTCTTATTTCAACGACATCTTTTGATGCGAGAGCCTGATCAAAAGCCGGTTTTGGCTTAAACTTTTTTGCACGAGGAAATGACAATGGCAAACAATGGCAATAATGACAACGAAAAAGTGAAAACCGCGGTCGCGCTTGCCTACGACCCAAATGAAGACGGAGCCCCCAAGGTCGTTGCTTCTGGTAAAGGTGCCCTTGCCGAAAAGATCATTGAAAAGGCCAAGGAGAGCAAGGTTCCCGTCCATGTCGACGATAAGCTTGCGGATACTCTTTCAAGACTCGAGATCGGTGAGATGATCCCACCCGAGCTCTATGAAGTAGTTGCTGAGATCCTTGTTTTTGTCGATGCTATGGATAAGATCAAGGCAAAAGATAAGACGCACAGGCACTAAATGCATTTAAATAAAAAGAAAGACAGTTATTAGGTAATGGAATTAAATAAAAGAAATTTAGGGACCGCTCTTGAAGATATTGCGGCTGATTATGTAAATGAAAACGGCGCAAAAGTGGTTGAAAGGAACTTTCGATGTAAGAGCGGTGAGATAGATATAATCGCACGCGATGGCAAGTACCTTTGTTTTATTGAGGTCAAATACAGAAAGAGCGTTAAATACGGCAGTCCGGAGACTGCCGTAGACTATTTAAAAAGGAAAAAGATTTCTAAGGCATCAGGTTTTTATATGTATTATAAGCACCTTGATGAGAACACACCCGTTCGCTATGATGTTATAGCTATAAGTGGCGATGATAAGGAATATAAGATAAAATGGATAAAAGACGCGTTTGAATACGTATATTAAGATAACGGAAAGGCATTATATACATACATATGTTAAACACAGAAATAAAAAGATGCGGCACGGAAAAGACAATGGAGCTTAGAGAAAAGAACGGCGTTAAATACCTTGTTTTTCCGAGGCTTGAACAGATAGATTTTGTGAATCATCTTTTCAGCACCAGAATAGGCGGCGTTTCCAAGGGCTGTTATTCTCAAATGAATCTTAGCTATACAAGAGGCGATGAGAAAGAAGCCGTTGATGAGAATTATAAGAGAATAGCGGATATAATGGGGCACGGAAGAAAGCTGGACGATTTTGTGTCGACCTTCCAGACTCATACCACCAATGTAAAGGTCATAACGGAAGAAGACAGAGGCAAAGGACCCGCAAGATCGAGGGACTATATAGATATAGACGGACTTATAACCAATGTTCCCGGTATTATCTTATCAACATTTCATGCAGATTGTCCGCCCGTATACTTTGTTGATCCCGTCAACAAAGCGATCGGACTTTCGCACTCGGGCTGGAAAGGTACTAAAGGTGAGATATCAGCCAGAACGATTGAAAAGATGGCAGATAACTACGGAACCAAGGCGGAAGATCTTATATGTGCCATTGGACCTTCAATTTGCGGCGACTGCTACGAAATAGGAGAAGATGTCGCCTCGGAGTTCTCCGAAAACTATACGGAGGCTGAGCTTAGGGATAACAAGATCTTAGTTAAATATCCGGAAGGAAAATACAGGCTATATCTGTGGAATGCGATCAAACTGACTCTTTTAAAAAAGGGAGTTAAGGAAGAAAATATAATTATCACGGATATATGCACCAGATGTAATCCGGAGCTTTTGTTTTCACACAGGATACACCATGAAGACAGAGGCAATCTTGCAGCATTTTTATCGATAAACGGTAATTCTTAAGAAATCTTAAGAATTTTCTACAGAGAATCTTAAGATTTTGATGTTTTAATATATATATAGGGATTGTGAGGATAGTATGGAAAATATTCTTGTATGCGATGATGATAAAGAAATAGTTGATGCGATCGAGATCTATCTTGAACAGGAAGGCTTTAGGATATATAAGGCATATGATGGAATCGAGGCTCTTGAGATTTTAAAGAGCGCCAAGATTCAGCTTGCGATTGTAGATGTGATGATGCCCCGAATGGACGGCATCCACTTTGTGAGGGAACTACGTAAATTCAGCACAATTCCTGTAGTATTTTTATCCGCTAAGTCAGAGGATTCCGACAAGATCTTAGGTCTTAATATCGGCGCGGACGACTATATCACCAAACCGTTTAACCCACTTGAGCTAGTTGCAAGAGTAAAGTCCAATATCCGCAGATTTATGACTTTGGGAAGTGTCGAGGACAAGGAAAATGTCTATTCAACAGGCGGCCTTGTCATCGATGACAATTCCAAGGAATGCTTTGTCTACGGAGAGAGCATTAGGCTTACGCCGATTGAATATAATATCCTTGCTTTCCTTGTTAAAAACAAGGGCAAGGTATATTCAATAAATCAGATTTATGAGCAGATCTGGAAAGATTCTGCCGTACGAGTTGACAATACTATCGCAGTCCATATCAGACATATCAGAGAAAAGATTGAGATCAATCCTAAAGACCCCAAATACCTCAAGGTTGTATGGGGTGTCGGATACAAGATTGAGGATGAGGTTCTATGAAAGACAAACGACTTGGGAAAATTAATGTACGAAGCGTTGTTCAGCATTTCCTTGCTGCTTTCATTGTCCTTATACTTTTGTTTACCACGCAGGGAACAAACATCCTTATAAACGGTGTTAACGGGGATGTTTCGTACAGTCTTCATGAAGCCGATAAATCCAGAGCTTATGAAGAGTCATATCTTTTCAATAATATCCTGGGAAACAATATATCCAATGTACTTAGGCTTGTTTCGCAGCGAAGCCAGCTTGAAACAGACGGACAATATGACGGTGACAAGATAATTGACGTCACCGCATATGTAAATAGAGGTTCAGTACTTCTTGGAGGCTATATCACGGCTCATTATCATTTGTCAGATCTTTTGAAATGGGCTCAGAACGGGTTTGAGACTGAACGAAAAGCGATGACAGCAGAAGAGTGCGCGAGTTTTCTTGCTGAAGAAACGACATATACTCATCTTAAGAATAATATAGTTTCGGGCGGTATGAACTCATATCTCAGTTCTCAGCTTGATGACAACAGTATTACATCAAACAAGCCAAGAAACTATGAGTTCCAGGATGGTCAGCATGATATTCTCAAATGCAGATATCAGACCGTTGACGGTAAGAATATTGAAGAAATCGTTTCTAATTGGGATGAATACGATACCTTGCGTCAGTCCGTAGAGAGCGCATCAGTAGCGCTTCTGAGTAACTACAATGAGTACGTTAAGAATATTTCTTATTACAGCTATCAGAATTCAAATATCAGATACTACGTTTCAAGAACCATAAACAACAAGACTGATATTTATACCAATGTCAGCGTAGAAGAGGATGAGAATCTTCTAGATAAGTTTAAAAATTACGGTAAATACATTTACTATTGTCCCAATGAGCTTTCATATGAATCAAATACGCTCATAAAAGAGACTATAGTGAGATCCATGGTAAAGAATTACAGCTTTGCTTATCCCGATCAGATCAAGGTATATATCGGCGTAGATACCGCCGCATATCCTTGTGATGATGATTTTACGCAGGGAAAGGCGGGCTTTGCCAAATACAGTCCTTATAGATCGCAGCTGTACTTCTTATGCGCATTATTTGTATTTTTGTATGTGCTTTTACTTATAATCTCGATATCGCAGATATCGGTAATACCCGAGACGACGCAGAACAGGACGTTTACGGAGCTTATAGCCGTAAGAGGCCTTGCCATTATAGCCGTTCCCGTCGGAATAGCATATCTGGATTCTATTATGTATAAAGGAAATATTGACAGGCTTTTGGAGAATCCGCTTATTCTGATCCTTGTAGGAATCGGCGTATTTATTGCAGATATCGGTCTTCTGGACCTGATCTATAATCTTACCGAGAAGGGTAAGAGCGGACTTTTGTGGAAAGACAGCTTGATCAAAAAGTTGGCTTTCGGTGCAAAAGACGTTATTGTCAATACGACCAATAATGCCAGCGTAATAGTTCGTACATGGGTTCCTTACGCAATCTTTGTTTTGCTTAATATTTTACTTGTTTTGATCGGTGTTCCCGGAATTATCACGGCTATTGTTTTGGATATACTTATCGGTGTATTCATATACAGGCAGAATCTTGACAGAGATAAGATAATTCATGTAATCGAGAACATCAAAAACGGAGATGTCGGTGCTAAGGTTGAGGTTGAGAATCTTCGCTCAGACAATGTGGCACTTGCCGAAGCCGTTAATTCAATCGGTGACGGTATTAAGATGGCTGTTGATACCAGCATGAAAGATGAGAAGATGAAGGCGGATCTTATTACCAACGTTTCGCATGATATTAAAACGCCGCTTACCTCTATCATCAATTATGTTGATCTTATAAAAAGGGAAAAGATAGACAATGACAAAGTTAAAGAATACATAGATGTCCTTGATCTGAAATCCCAGAAGCTCAAACAGCTTACAGAGGATCTGGTTGAAGTAGCCAAGATCAGTTCCGGAAATATCAACATAGAGCTTCAAAGAACCGATTTTGTAGAGCTTGTTAATCAGACTATCGGTGAGTTTTATGAGAAATTTGAGGACAGCAATCTTACTCCGATATTTAAGCATGAGGCTGCATCCATGTGTATTACATCAGATGCGCATCATCTTTGGAGAGTTATAGAGAACTTACTCAACAATGTTTGCAAATATGCTCTTTCAGGAACCAGAGTCTACATGGATATGAAATATGTTCCTGGAAAAGATGACAGAAACAACGTTGAGTTTTCCATAAAAAACATTTCTTCTACAGAACTTAATATCGATGTAGCAGAGCTTACGGAGAGATTTATAAGAGGAGATGTATCGAGAGCAACGGAAGGAAGCGGGCTTGGACTTTCCATAGCCAAGAACCTTACGATTGCACAGGGTGGAACTTTCGACATCAAATTGGATGGCGATCTGTTCAAGGTTGTTATCAGCTTTGAAGCTGTTTAACACATATATATAAAGGGAAAGAGAAGGAGCCTTGGTCTAGGGGAAAGTGACTAAGGCTCCGTATCTTTTTATTTGAAAATATTATATTAGTCAAAAAGTTCTGTAGGTGTCTTGCATCCTGAATTGTACTTCTCGACAATCTCGTGAATCTTGTCTGTTGGCATGTTGACCGTTGACATTGAAGCATCGTGATTGAGGAAGTTGATGATGGTTGCGAGGAATTTACCCATATCTGCGATGAAGATATATTCTCTTTTGGTGATCTCTTCATCCATATAGGTGAGGTTGGTCGTAATGACCGCATCAAAATAGCCTTTTTCGTAGCCTTCATCAAACTTATCCATTCCGTCTGTGAAAAGACCGAAGGTAGTGCAGATAAATACTCGCTTGGCACCCATATTTTTAAGCTGCTTGGCAGTATCTATCATACTGGAACCGGATGAAATCATATCGTCGATGATGATAACATCTCTTCCCTGAATGTCTGAACCAAGGAATTCGTGAGCGACGATAGGATTGGATCCGTTTACGACATGAGCGTAGTCACGTCTCTTATAGAACATACCTGTGTCGGCGCCAATAACGTTGGCAAAGTAAACCGCTCTGTCGAGAGCGCCTTCATCGGGTGATATTACGGTAAGGTGATCCTTATCAACGATAAGGTCATCAATATGTGAGAGCAGAGCCTTCATGAACTGATATGATGCAAGGAAGTTATCAAATCCGCCTAGAGGCTTTGCATTGGATATTCTTGGGTCGTGAGCATCAAAAGTGATGAAATTGGAGATACCCATATCATAGAGCTCTTTAAACATCTGAGCCGCATCAAGGGATTCCATTCCGTTTCTCTTGTGCTGTCTTCCTTCATAGAGGAAGGGCATTATTACGTTAATTCTTTTGGCTTTGCCTGTGAGGGCACCGATAACTCTCTTAAGATCCTGGTAATGATCGTCGGGAGATTTGTGATTAACGTAGTTGTACATCTTGTAAGTAATGCTGTAGTTGCAGATATCCGTGAGGATATAGACGTCGTTTCCGCGGACACTCTCGTTTATTGTGGCTTTGGATTCGCCACTTCCGAATCTGTCCATAGTGAAGTGAATCTTGTAGCTGTCCTTGACATAACCGTGGAACGCAGGATCGTTGCCGGGCATGGAATAAAGCTCGTGTCTGAACTGAGAAATGTACTTATCGACACTGTTTCCAAGCTCCAAAGCCGACTCCATAACGATCAGATTAAGCGGCGCTACCGGAATTGTTCCTTCTAGAAGGTGAAAATCAGGCATAATAGTTCCTTTCATTTGGTTTTCTATTTCTTCCATATATTGTTTTATCATCATAATTACTGACACGTCAAGGAAATTCATGTATAATAACACCCGGGAGTATTAGCGTAGCAAGAGGATATATTTCAGATGGATTCGAAAAAAGGTCATCTTATCGGTGCTGTTGTAGAAGGCAGCATTGCCGAAGAAATGAATATTGAACCGGGCGACAGACTCCTTAAGATCAACGATCAGGAAATAAGCGATATCTTTGATTTTCAGTATCTTGTTCAGGACGAGCACCTCGACATCCTTATAAGGAAGGCCGATGGCGAGGAGTGGCTTCTTGATATCGACAAAGATTTCGACGAGGATCTTGGTATAGAGTTTGATAACGGGCTTATGGATGATTATAGGTCCTGTTATAACAAATGTATCTTTTGTTTTATTGATCAGATGCCCAAGGGCATGCGTGAAACCTTGTATTTTAAAGATGATGACTCACGATTGTCTTTTCTTCAAGGTAATTATGTAACTCTTACGAACATGTCCGACAAGGACATCGATAGAATCTTGAAATATCACCTATCGCCAATCAACGTATCATTTCAGACAACCAATCCCGAGCTTCGATGCATGATGCTTGGCAACAGGTTTGCGGGAGAGGCTCTTAAGAAGGTCGACAGACTTTGTGCTCCCGGCACGGGAATCGAGCTTAACGGTCAGATTGTGCTTTGTAAGGGTGTTAATGACGGAAAAGAGCTTGAGAGGTCGATAAGCGACTTATCCAAGTACATTCCGAATCTTCAGAGTGTTTCGGTTGTCCCGGTTGGGCTTTCCAAATACAGAGACGGTCTTTATCCGCTTGAACCCTTTAATAAAGAGGACGCCGAACAGGTCATTGATCTGATAGAAAGCTGGCAAAAGAAGGTGTATGACGAGCACGGCATTCATTTTATTCATGCCAGTGATGAGTGGTATTTCCTCGCGTGTCGTGATTTTCCCGAGGCCGAGAGATATGACGGATATATTCAGCTGGAAAACGGCGTTGGCATGATGAGGCTTTTGCTTGATGAATACGAAGAGGCACTTAATGTGATTACATCCGAGCATTCCGATCATCTTATGTCTGTGCAAAGAAATATATCAATAGCTACGGGCAGGCTTGTGTATCCCTGTATCAGAGATATGGCAAAAAGAGCCATGGAGCTGTGTAAGGGGCTTAAAGTAAACGTATATGAGATCGTAAATGAGTTTTTTGGCGAAAGGATCACTGTTTCCGGGCTTTTGACCGGACAGGATATAATTAAGCAGTTAAAAGACAAAGAGCTTGGAAGCACACTCTTTTTACCGGAAAACCTTTTAAGAAGCGGAGAAGAGTATTTTCTTGATGACTTCACGGTAAGTGATGTTGAAAGGGAACTTAATGTAGATATAGGAATATCCAAGTGCGACGGGCATGAGCTTGCAGCTCTTTTGTTTGATATTCCGGTAGAAGAGACATATTGAACTTGATAATACAAAAAAGGAATTGTTATGAGCAGAAAAAATATAGTTGCAGTGGTCGGTAGACCAAACGTCGGTAAATCCACGCTTTTCAATGCAATGGCAGGTAGCAGGATCGCTATCGTTCAGGATACGCCGGGCGTTACAAGAGACAGATTATATCAGGACGTGGAGTGGCTTAATCACAGCTTCACGCTTATTGATACGGGCGGTATTGAGCCTGAGTCCAAGGATGTTATCCTTTCTCAGATGAGAGAGCAGGCGCAGATAGCGATAGATACTGCAGATGTCATTATTTTCATGGTTGACGTCAAGCAGGGACTTACGGATTCCGATTCCAAGGTTGCGGATATGCTTAGAAGATCCGGTAAGCCCGTCGTTTTGTGCGTTAATAAGGTTGATAATTATACCAGAGATTCGCTCGATGTTTATGAGTTCTATAATCTCGGAATAGGCGAGCCTTTCCCGATTTCTGCTGTTAACAAGCAGGGCATAGGCGATCTTCTTGAGGAGGTTGTAAGTCATTTTCGTAAGGATTCTATAAACGACGAGGAAGACGATACGACCAAGATTGCGATCATTGGTAAGCCCAATGTCGGAAAGTCATCGATCATCAATAAGCTTATCGGTGAGAACAGACTTATCGTTTCGGATATCGCAGGCACAACACGTGATGCTATAGATACCGAGATCAAATATAACGGCAAGAACTATACATTTATTGATACTGCTGGACTTCGTCGTAAGAGCAAGGTCAAGGATGCTCTTGAGCACTACATGATAGTAAGGACCGTAGGAGCCGTAGAGAGAGCGGATGTCGCTATTCTAGTTATAAATGCGGAAGAAGGCGTTACGGATCAGGATGCCAAGATCGCCGGAATTGCACATGAAAGCGGTAAGGCGGTTATCATTGCAGTCAATAAGTGGGATCTTATCGAGAAGGACAATCATTCGGTTAAAGAGTTTACCAAGAATATCAGAAATATGCTTCCGTTCATGAATTACGCCGAGATAATCTTTATTTCGGCAGAGACGGGACAAAGACTGGTCAAGCTCTATGATCTTATCGATATCGTAAGTGAAAACCACGCCATGAGAGTGGCAACGGGTGTTCTTAACGAGATCATGACGCAGGCGGTTGTAATGCAGCAGCCTCCGAGTGATAAGGGTAAGATACTTAAGCTTTATTACATTACGCAGGCATCAGTTAAGCCGCCGACATTTGTTATTTTCGTAAATGACAAAAAGCTTATGCATTTCAGCTATACTAGATATATCGAGAATCAGATAAGAGAAGCCTTTGGATTTAAGGGAACTCCGCTCAGATTCATCATTAGGGAGAGAAAAGAGGATAAGTGATGTTAGAGAGAGTATTGTGTTTGGTTATTGGTTATGTTTTTGGCATGTTTCAGACAGCTGTTTTGTACGGCAGGATGAAGGGAGTAGATATCAGGAGCGTCGGAAGCGGCAATGCGGGAACAACCAATACACTCAGGGTAATGGGAACTAAGGCAGGACTTATCGTTCTTTTGGGAGATATGTTTAAGTGCATAATTGCTATCCTTGTTACATATTTTCTTTTTACAAAAGGAAATCCCGAATATAAGTACCTTTACATGATCTATACGGCTGCAGGCTGCGTGCTTGGACACGATTTCCCTTTCTTTCTAAAATTTAAGGGAGGAAAAGGAATCGCATGTACAGCCGGCTACATCATTTCAATGGGATGGAAGTTTGTGCTTGTAGGTCTTTTTGCTTTCTTTGTTCCTTTTAACATCACGCATTTTGTATCTGTCAGCAGCCTTTGTCTTTACACGGTGTTTTTTATCCAGACTGTTGTATTCGGACAGATGGGACTTCTAGGGGCACTTCCTCAGAGCGAACTAAATGAGATCTATATAATCGTTGCTATTTTGACAGCGCTTGCTTTTTATCAGCACAGGGGAAACATCAAAAAGCTCTTATCAGGAACTGAGAGAAAGACATATTTAACAAAGAAAAATAAGATCGACTAAAAAATATATATGGAGGGCCTAATTTGGATACTCAAGTTGGCATAGTAGGCGCTGGTAGCTGGGGTATTGCCTTGGCACATGTGCTTTCAGGTAACGGACATGATGTGACGGTGTGGTCAAGAAGCCAAGACAGCGTCGCTAAACTCAAGGCGTACAGAGGAAACGAGGATAAGCTTCCGGGAATCAGACTTCCTGAGAGCGTTAAATTTACTTCCGACATGGAAGAGACGGTCAGAAATAAGGACATCATAGTTGTTGTTGTTCCTTCTGCTCACATGAGAGAGACGATAAGGCGCATGAAGCCTTTCATTGAGGAGAACGAGGAACACAGACAGATAATCGTAAACTGCAGTAAAGGTATTGAAGAAGAATCGCTTATGGTGATGAGCGATGTTATCTTGGATGAGCTTCCGGGCTGTCATGTATGTGTGTTATCCGGACCTTCTCATGCCGAAGAAGTAGGAAAGAGCATGCCGACAACTATTGTTGTCGGAGCTTTCGATAAAGAGATCGCCAAATACGTTCAGAACGTATTTATGAATGATTTCTTCAGAGTATATATCAGTCCCGATATGCTAGGGATAGAGATCGGCGCCGCACTTAAGAATGTCGTTGCTCTTGCAGCGGGTATTGCGGACGGTTTCGGATGTGGTGACAATGCAAAGGCAGCGCTTATTACACGTGGTATCACCGAAATCTCAAGGCTTGGAATGGCTATGGGCGGTAAGTTTGAGACTTTTGCAGGACTCTCCGGCATAGGCGATCTTATCGTAACCTGTGCTTCCATGCATTCTCGTAACAGACGCGCCGGAATGCTTATCGGACAGGGCAAGACCTATCAGGAGGCCATGGACGAAGTTAAGATGGTAGTAGAGGGTGTATACAGCGCCAAGGCAGCACTTAAGCTTGCCGAGAAGTATGAAGTTGAAATGCCCATAATCAAGGCTGTTAACGAGATCCTCTTTGACGGCAAGCCACCTAAAGAGGCTGTTAAGGATCTAATGTTAAGAGATAAGAAGATAGAAAACAGTATGTTGGAGTGGTAAGAATTAAACAAAATTTCTTGATATTGCAACAACCCATTCTATGTAGTTGTGTATTACATAGAAAGGGTTGTTTTATTATTTGATAAATATTATAATACAAATTGTTAAGAGATGTTTCGCAATGTTTGCGGATATGATTAACGAAAATAGATAGAGGTATTTAATATTGATACGTAACACTTGTAAATTAAATGAGAATAATGTATTTCGAGTAATGCTTGAACATAGAATATGGGGATATGGTATTGCACGATTTTTTATGCCATTTCTTGCTGTAGTTTTTGTTTCTTCTTTTATTGGAATGTTTAAAGATGTTATATTCATCTATTTGTTTCTCATATATTTTGGCATTATTGTCCTTTTGGTTTTTCTGTGGTGTCGTAATTATTATAAGCTTAAGAACCTCTATAAGAATCAGGAATATGAGATTATCTATACAATTGATGAAAATAAGATAACTCAAGAATTAGTAGGCAAAGAAAAAACTGTAAGAACAGAATATCCTGTTTCCGATATTACTTCTTTATATATCGTGAAGAACTATTCATTCCTGTATATTAAAGGAAATATATACTTCATTATAGACAATAATTCTTTTACCGAAGGTTCACTAAAAGAGCTCAAAGCATTTGTTCATAAGAAAGATATTGTTGATATTACGAACAGAGAGTTTTTTAAGATTGTAGGAATAACTACTGCAATAGGATCTGCTTTTACGCTTTTAATGACTATTTTCTATTTGAATATTTCACATCTTCAAGAGGAGGTGTTTCTTAATAGTGTTGAGTTAATGTTGTCGGGAATCATTTTTTCTTTGATTTTTGGATTTGGTCTGGCTTTTTATATTAAATGGTATAAAAAGCAAATGCCGATATTCAGAATATTATCAATTATATTATTTCCTATATCGTATTCTGCGTTTTTTACGATAGGAATGTTTTGTATGATCCCATATACCGTTAAAGTAATGTGGATGAAATATAGGCAAAGGAATATTGCATAGAAGGACAGCGATTATGGGAAAAGATAGTAACGTTTATTATATTAAGCCTCAATTACCTATTGTAGTTTTGCTGTTTATCTTTTTGGCGGTTGCGATATGGCTAGATATAGCAATCTATATACAAGGTGATACTCCGGGAATAAAAGGCTGGGCTTTTACAGGTATAGCTCCAATCTTTTTGATTATTTTTTACAGACAAATGTTTATTGTGAAAAATAATAAAATAAATCGAATAGTCTTTTTTCGTGAAAAAGAGTCTATAGATATCTCGGCTATCAGCAAGATAGAAGAACGAAAAGATATTTTGGAAGGCAAGCATTTTATGGTGTATTTAACCGGTCAAGATAAACCGATGTTTGATATCGATACGTCATATTTAAATGCTGAAGCCTTTGAAGATGATATGAAGAGAAGAAAGAAGTTAAGATAAAAAGGAGGATGATGATATGTTGATCAGGTATACAAGGTATAAAAGTAGTGGATTTGCTACATTTATAAGTGGCATGGGGGCGATAATGATCAATTTAGGTATTGTGGGCGTGCTTTTGATGTTCTTTAATCTTAAGGGTGATGTTGTCGAAAATGTTACTATACTCTGTTTGAGTATTGTGTCTTTAATTTTGGGTGCATTATGCAAATACAAGTGGGCAGATAAAATTGCAGAAGAGGCTATCAAGAAAGCAAGGGAAGCTGCCATGCAAAATCAGGTAGCTACAGTAGAAAGACAACAGATGTAAGACATAATTCTATATATGATAATTAGAAATAAATGAAAAGGAATTTAAAGTATGAGGAAAGAGTCTGAAAAAAACGGAACAATGAAAACTGCAGAGTATGGCGGATATACGTTTAGAAAAGCAAGCGAAGCTGAAGAAGAAAAGTTCAGCGGAGGAATGATCTGCAATATATACGATCTACTTCAGTATGATGATTTTCCTAAGGCGTACGGCCAGCTTGTATCTTTGTTTGGGGAAGCAAAATATGTAAGCGAAAATCTTGAAAATCAATATGAGTATTTTATCTGTGCAACGGATAAATCCGGCGATGATCATGTTTTATGCGCATATAGCGGTCCGACGGGACCGGCGCTTTCGGGTTACGATGCGGACGAAGGGCTTGTGCAGGCTCTTTTAACACTTATTCGCGAAGCGGTTCCTGCGGATTACGACTACGAAGGATATTACATGGATGGCCCGTGCAAAGTATTCATGGGCGTTAAGGACGGAAAGCCTTATATGCGAGAAGAAGAGCTTGCTCTTTCGCAGGAAGAGTTTACGGAGCTTTATAAGAAGTTGTATGGGCTTAGCTGATGCAAAGCATTTAATTGTTTGGGAATGGGATGAGTAATGAGAAAAATTAGTGGGGCAATTCCTGATTCAAAAAGTAATTATCAAAAATATATACGCGGCAAATATCATGATTACAGATGCTATGGAACACCATGGCATGATACTGACGGTAATACACATAAACCCGGCTGGTATGATGAAGATAATAACAGATATGATGGTATAGCCAAAGAAGGCGATTCTCAGGCTTTATGTACATGCAGCTATTGCGATAAGACTTCGATCTTTATGATAGAGGATGATGCTCAAACACAGTTCGAATGCCCGAACTGCGGTGGACCTGTCAATTTTATATCTATTGTCAAATATACAGATCCAATAACTAATGAAACAACCGGTAAGGAAAAAACTTTATCACATGAAGAGAGTGAAGAGTATTCAATCAAAGAGGATAAGGAATTAAAACGAGTTGTTTATGGCATTTGTTTTTCCCTTATTCTTATAATGTTATCTACATGCTCATTATCTGATGATGGCAATAAAAAGTCGCATGCTCGGGAGAAGAATAATAATAACTATGAAAGTCAGACTCAAAAGCAAAATAATTACGATGTAGATCACACTCAAAAGCAAGCAGAATGGGATGTATATTCGGAGAGGCATTATAGAAAAATAGTATTGGATGATCCGGAAGAAGGTAATGCATTAGAC
The DNA here is from genome assembly GCF_003625475.1 of Butyrivibrio sp. X503. Lineage (GTDB taxonomy): Bacteria > Bacillota > Clostridia > Lachnospirales > Lachnospiraceae > Butyrivibrio. The sequence goes on from NZ_RAIQ01000002.1 coordinate 149,419, forward strand.
GGATATTTTATTTTGCATAGACAAGACGAGGATAGTATCACATACAACGTTTTGCGTTCTAATGAAAAAGATAAAGCTGAAGTTTTTAAAGATGGGATAAAATATAAAGATTCTGAAATGGAATACTATATAAAGCTGGATCCTGAGACAGGAGATTTTTTATATTGGTATAAGCCTATTTCAGGAATCTATTTCGAATGTGGCTGGATAAAATACGTGGACGAAGAGAAAAATCCGAGAAAGCAAGAAGAAAATTGGTATATACAAAATGATGATGGGGAATGGGAACGGGCTTGTGATAAATTCGATACATCGAAATTCTACTGTATAGAATGGTGAAGATTTGAGCTTATATTACTTTTATCACAGTGCAATACATGTCTGTATTTAAGGAAGACTAATGGAGAAAAAATCAGATAAAATATTAGATTGTATATACAATATCGGTATTTTAGGCGGAATAGCATTTGGAGCAGTGATTCTTGTTTTCTTATTTTTCTTTATATTACTTTTTCTTTTTCTTTTAAGTGATAGCGGTGATGATATTGGAGATATTTCCACAGTTGCTGTATCTCCGACAGGAGAATATCAGGCGGAAGCCGTTAATATCAGTTATGGAGCGACAGGTGGCGAGAGCGCGGTTTTTATCGAGATCGCAGATGGCGAATCTTTTCCGGGCGTTCGAGATAATAATACAGAAAAGAGTATCAAGATAAAAGAAACTAGAAGCGGCTGGGGCGCACAATATCAGATAGAATGGATTTCGGATAATTCATTTACTGTACTTAGTGGAAGTGACCTGAAGGATTATTATACAGTTACTCTTGATGGCAAATCATATACAGTAGAAGAGGGACTATCCATAGATCAGAGTAAGACTAAGATTCGAGATATAAGAATATACGGAGATGCGATTGAAATTGACGCTACCATATTTGTAAAAAACACTTTATCCGAAAAAGTATCATTTATAGCAAGTTCTTATTATTTGACAAAAGAAAAATACTACCGTGGCTCGCTTAAAGTGATCTTGAAGGATTATGTAGAAAACGAGAAAAGCTTGGTTATCGGGCCAAATGAAGAAAAATCTTATGATATAACGCTATACGGTGTTAAGAATTCGGATGAAAAATTCGTGGATGATTCAGTAGATTCCGTGTTTCTGGATATAACGAGAATTGGTGAATAGGAAAAACTGTTCTATGCTTATATGGAATGGGGTTTGTTTTTTAGAATTAAAGGTGAGTAGATGATTTCGTGCAAAAAATGTGGAAAACAATTTGAGATTACGAATGATCGCCATTTTATTTTTATATGTTCTGAATGTATGAATGGTTTCAATGTTGAGACATCAGTTGATACCGGCAGTATGGATTATGATATCTTTCTTGATGAGAAAAAAGTTGGATTTATAGAAGAAGTCTCTAATTCAGTTGTAAAGAGTTATATTGTTAGAAAGATACACTGTTTGGGTGAATGTGTCAGGACTGAAAGTGAAGATGTAAATGAGATAATTGATGAAATCAGAAATGCTATAAAACAAGCTCATGAAAAAGAAATAATAAAACAGGAAAATAAAAAAGCTATTGTTGAAAAGTATTGTAAAGAATACAATGGGCGATCTGTTTGTCTATATTCTCATGATTATTTGGGATATCAAGATTCGCTCGTGACTTTAAGAAATTTTGGGCAAGGACAATGGTTGATTGTTGAGAAATACTTTTTAAGCGGAGAATTCAGATTCGAACGCGAAACTGAGATTTTTGATACTATCATTTCTCTTGAAGAGTTTAGGACTTGGATCACAGAGTTTGTAGAGACTTATTTTGATGAATTATCTAATCATCGTTTTAATGAGCGTGACGGATTACCGCATATAGAAGATTTTGGAAGAGTTTTAAGTGTTAAAAAAGAAATTTATGGCAGTGAAAGAAAGGAGTGCTGATCATGAAAACCAGAATCACGGGAATGCTACTGATCGTATTATTTACATTATCACTTATGGGATGTAGCTTTGGAAAATCGAAAGAAACTGCGAACTCATCAAATGATGCTGCATTTGAATATAACGGAGTTACTGTGTCCATAAAGGATGAAAATATGGATAATGTATTTGCAGCGTTTGGCGAGCCGGAATCTAAAGAAGGCGACAATCCGGGATTTTACTATACTTTTGATTCAGGAAAAGTTGGAGTGTCCTCATATATCATTAATCAGATTGATGATGAAAAGAGACAGGAATTTCCTGACATGATCTCCATTAAGGATGAGAATATTAAGACCTCAAAGGGTATAAGTGTCGGAAGTACCGAAGAGGAAGTTAAGGCGGCATACGGTGAAACTAAAGGTGTAGCTATAGATAACATGAATATTTTAACGTATTCATATGATGATTATATAATTTCATTTATAATAGACCAAACAGTTAGCGAAATTAAATATACAGGCTAAGCTGTGGCTTGCATTTAAATAAAGGCGATGTTATTATTTCTTTTGTAAAAGAATAATATGAAATGCAGAGTAGACGTTAGTGCGTTAAGTGCCCGGTGAACAGGGAGTTGTCATCGGGACGAAGGATTCTTTTCAGGATCCGCGGTACTAATATCGCATCCCGCTGCTACATCGCTTGAGAATAATTATGCCTCCGGTGTGGTTAAAGGAAACTGCAAAGGAGGTAAATTTATGTCTGATTTTACAAAAGAAACAATCAAAACAAATCCCATCGCAAAATTTAAAGAAGTGAAAGTCATGGCTTTCTGCGGACTCATGGCTGCGCTTGCCATCGTTCTTGGAAAAGTTGCCACGATCAAATTCGGACCGTACATTAAAGTCGGATTCTCGGGACTTCCGAACAGAATTGTTGATTACATATTCGGACCTATAATCGGCGCGATTTTCGGAGGTTCACTTGATATAATCAAATGGTTTTTATCAAGTGACGGAAACTTCTTCTTTGGATTTACCGTTACTGCAATGGTTGCTTCTGTGATCTACGCATTTTTTCTTTATAAGAAGCCTGTGAAATTATGGAGAGTTGTAGCCGCAGAGCTTTGCGTAAAAATATTTTGCAATGTCGGTCTTAATACGTTATGGCTCAACATGCTGTACGGAAAGGCTATATCATCAATCCTTCCCGGTAGAATATTGTCCAATTCGATAATGCTTCCTATTGACAGTGCGATCTTGTTTATGATGCTTACGGTTATGAGTAAGGTCGTAAAGCCGTATTTCGAGAACTGATTGGTTATACTAACGGTATAAAGCATTTTGGCTTTAATAGCTTGACATAAAAGTGATATTTCACTAAAATTTGTTATCATATAAAACATAAAAGGCTGTGACCGGAATAAGTAAGAATCGCAAGCTGACAACAGAGAACTGCCGGGTGGTGAGAGGCGTAGGTTAAGGGCGATGATGAATACCTCCGTGAGCTGCAGAGCGGAATTGATTTTAATTAACTTAGTAGGCTCTGACGGGACTGACCGTTATATCGGAAGAGTATCGTTCGTGACATATCGCGGATCGTACTTGCTGAGGCATATGGTGTGAGCTATATGTGAATGAAGGTGGTAACACGAATTATTCGTCCTTCGCAATCAGTAATGGTTGCGGAGGATTTTTTTGAGCAGAGCACTTGGTGAGGTTTTTTCGAGCCTAGTGCGAGCCATGGGGATGTACTTAACGAGGTTTTATACGAGTTTAGTACATATCCCAATTGTTTCTTTGCAGCCGCTATCACAAGGAGGAAAAGAAATGAAGATTTATGAAGAGTTACAGGCAAGAGGCCTCATCGCTCAGACAACTGATGAGGAGAAGATCAGAGAGCTTGTAAATGCAGGAAAGGCAACTTTCTACATCGGTTTTGACTGTACAGCCGATTCACTTACAGCGGGTCACTTCATGGCGCTTACACTCATGAAGAGACTTCAGATGGCAGGAAACAAGCCTATCGCACTTATCGGTGGCGGAACAACAATGATCGGTGATCCTTCGGGAAGAACCGATATGCGTAAGATGCTTACAAGAGAAGACATCGACCACAACGCAGCTTGCTTCAAGAAGCAGATGGAAAAGTTCATCGAGTTTGGCGAAGGCAAGGCTATGATGGTCAATAACGCAGATTGGCTTCTTAACCTTAATTATGTTGAACTTCTTCGTGAAGTAGGTGCATGCTTCTCAGTTAATAATATGCTCAGAGCTGAGTGCTACAAGCAGAGAATGGAGAAAGGTCTTTCATTCCTTGAGTTTAACTACATGATCATGCAGTCATACGACTTCTACTACATGTTCCAGAAGTACAACTGTAATCTTGAGTTCGGCGGAGACGATCAGTGGAGCAACATGCTTGGCGGAACAGAGCTTATCAGAAGAAAGCTTGGTAAGGATGCTCATGCCATGACAATAACACTTCTTACGGATTCACAGGGTAAGAAGATGGGTAAGACAGCAGGAAACGCTGTATGGCTTGATCCTGAGAAGACATCACCTTATGACTTCTACCAGTACTGGAGAAACGTATCTGATGCAGATGTTGATAAGTGCATCAAGATGCTTACATTTATTCCTATCGAAGAGATACTTGAGATGGAGAAATGGGATACTTCAAGAGTCAATGAAAAGAAAGAGATTCTTGCATTTGAGCTTACATCACTTGTTCACGGAAAAGAGGAAGCTCAGAAAGCTCAGGATGCTGCGAAGGCTCTTTTTGCAGGTGGCGGAGACATGGCTAATGTTCCTTCCGTTGCTCTTAAGGAAGAAGACTTCAGAGACGGCGTTGTAGATATCCTTCAGGTTCTTGTTTCAGCAGGACTTTGCGCTACAAGAAGTGAAGCAAGACGTGCCGTTGAGCAGGGCGGTGTAACTGTTGCTGATGCAAAGGTTACAGACGTAAAGACAACATATGACAAGGCTTACTTTGCAGATGGCGTTATGGTAAAGAAAGGCAAGAAGTCTTTCAAAAAGGTTACTGCGTAATAAGAGGGCAATTATATGGCCGGAAAAGGCACGATAAGCTATTCGAATTATAGAAAACATGTAACTGAAAGAACATACGCATTTGAACATAAAAATTGAGTAGAGAAGGATCGGATGAAAATCCGATCCTTTTTCTATGTACGGTGTTGAGCGGCTTAGCTATCGCTGATATACTAACAATGATGCTTATAAATACGGGAAGGGGTAATGCGTGACAACGCAAGTGATTTTTCTATGAATAAGTTTAAATTTAACAAAAAACCAATGTTAATAATTGGTGTAGCAGCCGTTATCTTAGTGATGCTTGTTGCTATTATTCTTCACACATGTAAGCCGGGGAAAGCTAATGTCGAAGAAACTGAGCAAGAGGCTCAAGAGTCAGCTATTGATAAAACAGATGAGAGTGAAGTTGGCATATCTCAAGATGCTGAAACCGAAGATTCTAAAGATGCCGGTAATAAAACAGACACCGAGGAAGAAGTGCTTGGAGAATTTATGTTCGCCACGAATGAATCCGGTGATCTATATGATGAATTTCTGGCAGGAAAAGGCACGATAAGTTATTCGAATTATAGAAAACATGTAACTGAAATTACATACGCATGGAATGATGAGTGGTTGAATGAGCTCATACCTGAACAGGATGTTTCCCTTGAAGAGCTGGTAGAGGCGATCAATATTGGCTTTGCATCTACTGATCTGAAATTTATGCGAGGTTACAAAGTTGAGTCGGTAAGCTATTCGTTTATTGACTGCGGGATGGATGGAAAGCGCGAGTTGGTCTTGAGTTTTGCCTGTGGCGACATCCCTGATTATGATTTTAAATTGGTGATAAAAGAAATTGATAGTAGGTTGCAGGTAGTTTTTGCATGCTATTGTCACGGCGAGCGTTGGGATGTTGATCTTAACGAGTATGGAGGTGTTAGAAACTCGGGAGTCCCTGGAAATGCTGCGTGTATGTACTATGATGCTTATTATTTTATGGATAATACCGGTGAGATAAAGCCGATTTATGACATTGAAGCGGTACGTAGAGATGGGCTCGGTGAGGCAATGCCATCACTGCAGGAACTTGATGAAAAATACGTTGTTACCGAATACACATTAAGCTATGATACCCAAAAGTATCACACATTTGGTTTCTATAATCCTGATAAAGACATTGATGAGGATCCTGACATTCCTAATCTTAAAGAATCTATCGACAAATGTTTTGCAACCGAATCTCTATCCACTGATGAGTTTGATAAGATGAAAAAGAAGAGGTTGGAAGAAGTTGGTGTATCCGAAGAAGTAGTTGATGACGAGGAGTTCGAGAAGTTAGAATACACTCAGATATATATAGATAAAGCAAAGTGATTTATATTTATGTATTATTGATTTTTGTTATATAGGGGCTATTTTGGACAGCAAGTTTTTTACTGATATTTTTAATAACAAAGGCAGAATAATGATGGAAGGCGCTATCGGTGAGCGCTTAAAAAGAGAATACGGTATTACGCTTGATGAAAATGTTGTAATGGGTAAGCTTGTTCGCGAAGAAAGCGGAAGAGAAGCGCTGAAGGATATATGGCGCAAGTATTATCAAGTTGCTAAAAAGTATGCGCTTCCTTTTATTGCGACGACCACTACAAGGAGACTTAATATTGAGCGTGCAGATAATGCCGGACTTGCGCAGGATATAGTTGCGGATAATATCAAGTTTTTGAATTCTGTCAGAGATGATCTAAGTAATGGTAATGATTTTTTTATAGGCTATATGGTCGGATGTAAGGGCGATGCATACACGGCTGAAGGATGCCTTAGCAGAGAACAATCATCCGAATTTCATAGATGGGAGCTTGAAGCGGCCTTAAAAGAAAACATTGATTTTGTCTACGCCGCGCTTATGCCAAGTCTTGATGAAGCGCTTGGAATAGCTGATATTATTTCTGAGTCTAATGTTCCGTATATTATCAGTTTCACTATTCAAGGCGACGGTAAGCTTATAGACGGAACCAAGATTGATGAAGCCATTAAGATCATGGATAAAGAAGTTACAAGAGCGCCGCTTTGTTATATGACTAACTGCGTTCATCCATCAATTGTTCTTGAAGCTCTAAATAAGAATGATGAAGAGCTTATAAAAAATAGATTTCGCGGAATTCAGATGAATACAAGTAAACTTCCGTATTCGCAGATGGATAATTCAAAGGTTTTACTTGCCGAATCTTCAAGACTTCTTGCGAAATCGACTAAGGCTTTGGATGATTCTTTTCCAATGAAGATTGTCGGCGGCTGTTGCGGAACCGATGAAGTTTACATGGACGAGATACTGAAAGCATTGTCGCGATAATATAATTACGCATTATGAAAGGTTATAGAATGGAAGAGAAGCAGCACAAACGAAGGGTACATTATTCAGGTAAATACCCAAAGAAGTTTGAAGAAAAATATAAAGAACACAATCCTGAGAAGTATGCGGATACCGTTGCGCGAGTAATCTCCAAAGGATCTACTCCTGCGGGAATGCATATTTCCATTATGGTAAAAGAAATACTTGATGTGTTAAAAATAAAGCCGGGAGAGCAGGGGCTAGACTGTACGCTCGGATACGGCGGTCATACACGTAAGATGCTTGAGAAGTTAACTGATGGAAAGGGTTGCATCTACGGTCTTGATGTTGATCCAATTGAATCCGAAAAGACAGTTAAACGCCTTAGGGATGCGGGATTTTCTGAAGATATATTCAAGTTCAGACTTACCAATTTTGCCAATATAGATAAAATCGCAGATGAAGTCGGTAAATTTGATTTTGTACTTGCGGACCTTGGTGTATCTTCGATGCAGATAGACGATCCGAGCCGCGGCTTTTCTTATAAGATTGACGGACCACTTGATCTTAGGCTTGATCCGACAAGAGGAGAATCTGCAGCCGAGCGCCTTCATAATATCACAAGAGATGAATTTGTCGGAATGATGATAGAAAACTCGGACGAACCCTATGCGGAAGAGATTGCGGATAAGGTGTTTAATCTGATGAAAAAAGGCGATCCGATGGACACTACAACTTCTCTTCGAAAGGCTATTGAAGATGCACTGTGGAAGGTTCCCAAAGAAGAAAAGAAAGATGCTATTAAAAAGAGCTGTGCCAGAGTATTCCAGTCTCTTAGAATTGACGTTAACAGCGAATTCGAAGTGCTGTATACATTTCTTGAAAAGCTCCCGACAATTCTTAATACCGGAGCGAGAGTTGCAATTCTAACATTTCATTCGGGTGAGGACAGACTAGTAAAGAAGGCATTCAAGGAGGGACTGAAAGTCGGGCTATACAGTGATATATCATCCGATGTGATAAGACCCTCTGCTGAGGAATGCAGAGTTAATCCAAGAAGTAAATCGACGAAGCTTAGATGGGCAATCAAGGCATAAAACTTACGAAGGAAAGAGATGTTTTTTAATGAAGGATTTTTTAGATAAATACGGAATAAGTTCAAATAAATTAGAGACAAAAGACGGATATTTTATTATTGATAAATCTATCGAAGATATATGTAAAGACGCCGGAGTCGATAATGAAAAATTTGATTATATCGGTTTAGATGATTGGTATATCACAGGTTTAAAAACAAACGGTGGAAGAATTGTTTATTCAATGATCAAAGTCAGAGAACCGATGGATGAACAGAAGTGTAAGGCTACTGCCGTTGTATTTAATTCTATAGATCTTAGTTTTTTCAAAAAGATAATATCCGATACGAAAGACGGTAAAGAAATAGATGAGGAGACGGCAGCTTCCGCAATGGAGCAGATCAATAAAATGGTCCATGCCGAGAAGTTTTACAGATGTAACGATAAAGCCATATTAAAATATTTCTGCGATTCTAAGAGCGATGGAAGTTATCTGATCGCAGATTTTGCTATTGATAAAGTTGCTCATGATGATGTCTTTAAAAACGGCGCCGCATATAAACTACCTTTTAAGTACAAAGAGTTTGATGAGTACGGCGGGAAGAAGACGCTTGAGTATCTTTCTACTGTCGGCGTTTATAACAAAAAAGATCACACCATGACGATCAAGGATCCGGATCATCTGACAGAAGATGAAAAGACAGCTCTTTTGCTTATTCAGACAGGGGATAAGGATAAGTATGCTTATGCTGCGGAGAATCAGTTTCATGCAAGAGCATACAGTAATCCGCTGTTTTTTCCATGGAGAAACAGGGCTATCAAATCAGATGCAGGTGTCGGAGAATCAGGCGGATTGCCATATGAAAAGCTCTTTAAAGAGGGCGGAATATTCGGTATAGATTACAACGAACAGTATAGAGCGCATAAGCCCAAATAATGCGCTCTTAGAATTCGTTTATATCTTTGTTTTTTATCAAGAACAGGGCTGTTAATGTAAAACCCACGGAACAGAACATCAATAAAGATGCACTTCCCATATACTTTAGGATCAAACCAGCAAGCACGCTTGCGATAGGGACCATTCCCTGAGCACCTATTGATGTGATGCTGCTGACTTTTCCCATCATGTTTTTATCTACGATGCGCATGAGAGCAGTAGTGGTCGGTATGTTTACGCATGCGATCAAGGTTCCGAGTATTATTCCGATAAGGCATAAAATAGCCAAAAACGCATTAAGCGAAATACCAGTTTTTACCAGTGCAATATAAGCTACTGTCATTGTAAGCATCACGATCGCGATCACGCATATTCGATGCGCTGCTTTTTGACCGCATTTTTCATCTTGAAACCGCGTGCTTAATATTGCAGCACCTATAAATGAACTAAGTCCGTAGCACAGATTAAATGCAGATGACCACATCTCCGGCTTTAAAAAACTGTCAAATATATAAGAAGGAGAGTAGGCGACATCGGTTTTGATGAAATAAGGAATGAAGTTATTCATAATAGGAGCGAAAAAGAAATTGATAAACAGCATTGCTCCGAGAAGTACGGTAATTCCTTTCTTCGTTCTAATGTAATCAAATCCCGTCTTCATATCCTTTAAAGCGATATTTACAGTGATCTTTTCTTTAATAACTTCTTTTTTATATTTTATGAACATCTCGGATTCACCCGATATCACATAGCAAAGTCCTACTATAAAGAACAGTATGTGAATGGGGAGTATTGAATACAATATTCCTGCAAGGATGATTCCGATGATCCCTTCAAAGGCAGTTTTCATTGCATTGTATGAGTTGGCTTGCTGAAGCTGTTCTTCCTTTACGATAATAGGTAAAAGAGATTCAGCAGACGGAACGAAGATTCCGCTTATTACATTTCCTATCATTCCAAGAACAAAAAGAATTGCAACGTGAGCACCGGCATTTTTAAAAATAAGCATCAAAACAGTAGCAATGATTATTGTTGCCCCTCTTAAGTAGTCGCAGATATACATTATGCGCGCTTTATTATACCTATCGCTGAACACGCCTCCAAAAGGAGTTGCAACAAGCATGGACAGACCGCTTACCGCCAGATACAAGCCTTGTATAAATGCATTGTTTCCTGTTATTTCCAAGATATAGAATCCGACCGCAAAATTATAAAGGACAAAGCCAAGTTCCGATACGAGAGCTCCCAGAAATGCAAGTAAAAAGTTTTTATTATGAAATACATTTTCTTTATTTGTACATATTACCGCCGGTTCCAAATTAAATTAACTCCTTACATTTTATGATGAGATCATCGTCATCAAGTTTGGTGAAAATCTTTAGAATAGATTCGGTTGCGTTGACTCCGAAAACATCATATACGATCATATCTTCATCGTGTTCTATGAAACGCACCGAATTCATACTGTAATCCGGATTTGAATCAAATCGCTTAGCCATTTCGATTGCTTCCATAAATGTTTGTTCAGATTCTTTTTTCTTACCGGATTTCTTTTGAACATAAGAAAGAGTGGCAAGAAGTTCTGAGTGTATCTTATCAAGTGAATTGAATTCTTCATCAGACTTTAAGCCTTTTATCAAACTGATAGCGTAGTTATTTATATCTATCGCTTTTTTCCAATCTTTTTTATGACAGAAATAGAAGATAAATCCTACGATTGAAGTAGTCATTCCGGAAAAAGCTCTTGCAAGACCTTGTGAAAGATAAGAAACGGCTTCATCTTTATTATCTGTAAAAAAGGCTATGTAGGAACCTATAACGTCGCTATACATGCCTGATGCGTTATTTTTTTTCAGAATTTCAAGTCCTTTATCGGTCTCACCAAGCATGAAAAGGATATTAGCCATGTGTCCTCTTATTGTAGCTTCGCTTATGTTTGGATCTTTGTTTTGAGGAAGCAATAAGATCACTTTATCGAAAAGATCGAGTGATTTACGCATCATTGCGCAGTCGCGTCTGGTTATACCATAGTATCCATATGTTTCTGCACCGATATTAAGGACCTCAAATGAATTGGGATATTTAACCAAGGCTTTGTCCACTTCGGTAATAGCTTCGTTATCAAAAGACATACAGAGCTTGTGTATGTTTTTTATGATATGATCGACACGATTATTTTTCATCTTATAACCAAGAAGAACATCTACCGATGTATCGAAAAAATCAGCCATTTCAACTATAAGAGAAAGTTCGGGAGTGGAGAGCCCCGATTCCCATTTGTACACGGCGCCAACTGTAACTCCGAGAGCTTCGGCGAGTTTTTCCTGGGTCATTTTTCTTTCTTTTCTAAAGCTTTTTATGTTTTCGGCAAGATTCAGTTTCATGAGCGTTTCCTCCTATAAATCAGTTTCAGGTCAATAAGATTATATATTTTGAAGATCTATATAAACAGATACCGGTAATACGATTTGTATTAAAAATATTATACCAACAGTATGGGTTGTTTTTATAATTATTTTATTGACAAAAGAAAGAAGTGGTTTTAATATAAACATATGAACAGTTATTCATATGTTTAAATGAAAGGAAAAGAAATGGCTATAAATGACGTAGAACACTGCGAATTGCATGATGTTCATTTAGATCTGGTTACCAGGATAAATAAAGAAATGCCTTCAGATGATGAGCTTTACGACCTTGCGGAGCTTTTTAAGGTATTCGGCGATTCAACAAGGATCAAGATATTGTTTGCTTTGTTTGAATCCGAGATGTGTGTGTGCGATATTGCCGAGACTCTCAAGATGACTCAGTCGGCTATTTCACATCAGCTCAAGATACTTAAGCAGAGTAAGCTTGTCGGAAACAGACGTGAAGGTAAATCAATCATCTATTTTCTTGCCGATGATCACGTGCGTACCATAATCGATCAGGGCATAAATCATATAAATGAATAAATAGTGAAAGGATAAAGATTATGAAGAAGACATTTAAGTGTGAAGTAGATTGTGCAAACTGTGCAGCAAAGATGGAGGATGCGGTTAAGAAGGTTGAAGGCGTTATGAATGCCAGAGTTAATTTCATGACTCAGAAGTTTTCTCTTGAAGCTGACGATGATATTTTTGATTCCGTATTTGAGAAGGCTGTAGCAGCCTGCAAGAAGGTTGAGCCTGACTGCGAGATCGAGGCTTGATATAAAAATCGGGGAGTGATGTTTGAGGAGACTTAAACTTCATTCCCTTTTTTAGAGGTACATAATATGACAAAGAAACAAAAGAAAATGAGAAACAGAATACTGATTGTTCTTGCGGTATTCTTTATACTTTTGATCTTGGAAAAAACAGGAATGCTTGATAATGTTCCGCTTCTTTTGAAGATTATCATCTTCCTTATCCCATATATTGCAATAGGCTACGATGTTATCAAAAAAGCTGCGATAAACATCAGGCACGGACAGGTTTTTGATGAGAATTTCCTGATGATGATCGCAACATTCGGAGCATTCGGAATCGGAGAATATCTTGAGGCACTTGCGGTTATGCTCTTTTACCAGATAGGAGAGCTCTTCCAGGGCGTTGCCGTAGGAAAGTCTCGTCAGGCGATCACAGATATGATGAGCATTGCCCCTGAGTTTGCTAATATCGTAGGAGATGGCGGGCAGGTAACTGAAGTCGATCCCGAGGACGTAAGTGTCGGAGATATCCTTCTTATCAGAGCCGGAGAAAAGATACCTGTAGACGGCGTAGTTGTTGAGGGTGAATCTTTCATAGATACAGCGGCTCTTACAGGAGAATCTGTTCCCAGAAGAGCATCTGAAGGAAGTGAAGTAATAAGCGGTTGTCTTAACGGTGAGGGAGTTCTTAAGATAAGAGCTGTTAAGGCTTACGAAGACAGTACGGTTGCCAAGATCCTTGAGCTTGTAGAAAATGCGAGCGACAAGAAATCAAGGATGGAGAATTTCATCACAAGATTTGCAAGATATTATACTCCAGTAGTTACGATAGGTGCGGTTCTTCTTGCAATATTGCCGCCGCTTTTCGGTCAGCTGTCATTTGCCGATTCGATTAAAAGAGCATGTATATTCCTTATAGTTTCTTGCCCTTGCGCGCTTGTTATCTCGGTTCCGCTCGGATTCTTCGGTGGAATCGGAGCTTCATCCAAGATAGGTGTTCTTGTTAAGGGAAGCAATTTCCTTGAGGCTGCCGCAGGAATAACAAGAATTGTTTTTGATAAGACCGGAACGCTTACCAAGGGTGAGTTTGCGGTAACGGAAGTGATACCGGATAGCAATGCGGGAATCACTGCAGATGAGCTTGTGACAATGGCAGCTGCAAGTGAAGCAAGCTCCAATCACCCTATAGCTCTTTCCATACTTGAGCATTACAGGAAGATAAGCGGTAACAGCGATGTGGACAGATCTCTTTTGTCCGATGCAAAAGAAATAGCGGGTCACGGAATATCTGTTAATTACAAGGGAAAAGAACTTCTTGTGGGAAATCATAAACTACTTGATGAAAACAAGATTTCTTTTACCGAATCAGATAGTGCGGGAACGGTCGTATATGTAGCCTATGACGGAAAATTCATGGGAACGGTCATTATTTCCGACATAATCAAAGACGGTGTAAAGGATGCTCTTAAAGCCATGAAGGCTTCGGGAGTAAAGAAGACCGTGATGCTTACGGGAGATCGTAAGAAAGCAGCGCTTTCCGTTGCAAAAGAAATCGGAATAGACGATGCTCTGTACGAGCTTCTGCCTGCTGACAAGGTTGACAGGGTTGAAAAAATGCTTAATGAAAGCGATAATGGAAGTAAGCTTGCGTTTGTCGGTGACGGAATCAATGACGCGCCGGTTCTTATGAGAGCCGATGTCGGAATTGCTATGGGTTCACTTGGAAGCGATGCTGCAATTGAAGCTGCGGACATCGTCATCATGGACGATGATATTTCCAAGATTCCCACTGTTATCAGGATTGCACGCAAGACTCTTAGAATAGTAAAAGAGAATATTACTTTTGCTCTTGTGGTAAAGGCTGCCATTCTTATTCTCGGAGCACTTGGACTTACTACCATGTGGCTTGCGGTATTCGGTGATGTGGGTGTTGCGGTGATCGCAATTCTTAATTCCATGAGAGCACTTAAGATTGATAAATAAAGTAAATCTTTTTTGCGCTTGTCGGAGGAAATAAAATAATATGGCAAAAGCAGGACTGGACGTTGGAGAACTTCTCTTAAAGATTGTAACCGGTGAGACCGGCGAGATCAGCAAAGTTGACTATGCTCCTCAGAAACCGGATTTTATTGAGAATTCGGCTATTACTGATATGGAGATGCCGCTTAAGAGGAGTTTACCTGAAGAGGAAGGCGTCAGTTCTGCTTTTTTGACGTCTCTTATAAAAAATCTTGCAAAGAACAGAGAATGCAGAATGCACAAGATAATGGTATTGAGACACGGTAATGTGATCGCCGAAAGCTCTTTTGCTCCATATAAGCTTGATATGTGGCATGTTTCTTATTCTATGTGCAAGAGCATAGTCGCTATGGCTATAGGTATTCTTGTTTCCGAAGGAAAACTTTCCGTTGAGGATAAACTTAGCGATATCTTCAGTGCAAAAATAAGCCGATTTGCTTTTCTGAAAAAGACGATCAAAGTAAAAGATCTGCTCACAATGTCTAGCGGAGCCGATTTTAATGAGGCCGGAGCGATCAGCGGAAATGACTGGAGAAAAAGTTTTCTTGAGGCCGGTTCAAGGTTTGAGCCTGGAACTCAGTTTGATTATAACAGCATGAATACATACATGCTTTCTGCGATAGTTACTGAGATTACAGGCGATTCGCTTTTTAGATTCTGCAAAGAGAGAATTTTTAACCCCATGGGAATAAGGCGTATTTTCTGGGAGAGCTGTCCTCAGAATATTACCAAGGGCGGATGGGGACTCTTTATACGAACGGAGGATATGGCTAAGCTTGGTCAGCTCTATCTCCAAAACGGTAAGTGGAACGGGGAGCAGCTTGTTCCCGAAGAATGGGTAAAAGAGTCTGTTTCACATCAGATCGAAACAGGTAAAGATGATAACGAACACTACGGATATCAGCTTTGGATAAATGATGACAGACCGGGCTCTTATGCGTTTAACGGTATGCTCGGACAGAATGTTTTTGTCTATCCCGATATTGATATGATCGTTGTGACCAACGCCGGTAACAGCGATATTTTCCAAACATCGCCTATGGCTGTTACGATAAGGGAAGCGATGAAAAATCTGGAAGTATCGAATATTGCGCTTCCCAAAGATTTCAAAGCGCAGTCCGAGCTGAATGCACTTTGCAGATCCCTTTCCGGTCAAACAAGCTCTTTTCCCGTAATAACTTCAGGTGGTTGGAAGAAACGTGCGGTTACCATGACGAGTGGTCGCCCGAAAAGAAAAGTTGCGGAGTTTGAATCCAAGAGATCCAGCTTTAAAGCTTCTGTTGCTTCATATAACGTCCGAAATGAAAATATGCTTATTTCGACATGGCTTCACAAGCTTAACGGCCATGTGTATGAGCTTGAAAATAAGAATCTGGGTCTTTTCCCTATCATGATGCAGGTTGTGCACAACAATTTCACTGACGGAATATCTAAGATAGGCTTTAGGCTATTTGACAGTAATTTCTTTTTCATAGACATATATGAAGGAACGCAAATCTACAGTCTTCGATGCGGATTTGGCGGAAAGAGCTATGTAAATACGATAAATATGCACGGCGAGAACTACAAGCTTTCAATGTCTTCCGTGTGTACGACCGATGAATATAACCGGCTTGTGATCCGCAATGAGATAAGTTTTCTTGAGGAAGCGTGCATGCGTACTTTTAATATTTATTTTGATGACAATGCATCGGACAGAGAGGACAAAAAAGGCACTTTCATTCATCCATCCGTTCCCTCGGGAATTGAATTAAGGCTAAATGAAACGCCGGGTACGGATATTCTTATTGATACGATGACCAGCATTGCGCCCGAAGGACTTGGCGGTATGCAGGGCAGGATCTTTAATAAGATTGTCAAAGGCGGTGTTAAGGATTTTCTGGAGGGAGCCATGAAAAATACGATCCAACCTTCCGTTCGCGGTCACCTTATCAGTTGATGTTGCTTTATGATATACTTGTTTGGTAAAAGAAAAGGAGGCTTATTTTATGGCAAATAAGTTATACGATAAATTAGTTGCATGCAAAGACGCTGTCAGGGCAAAGACTTCTTTTGAACCTGATGTTGCTCTTGTACTCGGTTCGGGCCTTGGTAATTATGCAGAGAATATTAAGGTCGAAGCTGAGATTGAATATAAGGATATTCCGGGATTTCCCGTTTCAACTGTTCCCGGTCATGCAGGAAAGTTTATATTCGGATATGTTGGCGATGTAAAGGTTGTCTGCATGAAAGGAAGAGTTCATTATTATGAGGGTTATGACATAAGCGATGTCGTACTTCCTGTCAGACTTATGGGTATGCTCGGTGCGAAGATTCTTTTCCTTACCAATGCTTCGGGCGGACTTGGCGAAGGCTTCGGAGCAGGCGATCTTATGCTGATCACCGATCATATTTCATGTTTTGCTCCCAATCCACTTATCGGACCGAATCTTGATGAACTCGGACCAAGATTCCCCGATATGTCTGAGATTTATAAAAAAGATCTTCAGGATATTATCAAAGAAGCGGCAAAAGAAAACGAAATCACACTAAAAGAGGGCGTTTATTGCCAGTTTACGGGACCTTCTTTCGAGTCTCCTGCAGAGATTCAGCTTCTTGCTAAGCTCGGAGTATCTGCAGTTGGAATGAGTACTGTAAATGAAGCGATTGCCGCTAATCACATGGGACTTAGAGTCTGCGGTGTTTCGTGCATAGCAAACCAGGCTTCCGGCCTTTCGGATACACCTCTTTCACATGAAGAGGTCCAGGAGGCAGCCGATAAGGCAGCGCCTTTATTTACCAAGCTTGTGACTGAATCAATCAAGAAATTCGTGTGATCATGCAGGGGCAAAAATACTTTTGCCCCTTATATCTTAATATACAAAAGGAACAGAGTTTTATGGATGGAATAGTAATATTTGCCGTCGTTGCTTGCGGCATTTTACTGATATATTTATTTGGAATCAGAGACAGGATCGTTTTTGAAAAAAGACTTACCAAATATCTTAAAGACAACTACGGAAATGCTCCGAAGCGTGAGTATAAGAGTGATGAGCTGGATCATCTGAGGGGCTATTATGACAATCACAAGGAAGATTTTCAGATTGATGACATAACCTGGAATGATCTTAATATGGACGGTGTCTTTGCAAGGATGAATTACTGTCTTTCCGCATCGGGTGAAGAATATCTATACTATATGCTAAGGACACCCAAGACCGAAGATGATTTTGACGACATCGAAAAGAAGGTTTCTTTCTTTTCCGAAAATGAAGAAGCCAGAATAAAGTATCAGCTTATCTTCAGTAGGATCGGAAGAGGAACGAGATTTTCCATATATGATTATTTAAATCTTTTGGGCGATGCTCTTGATTCAAGTAACGCCAAGCATTACCTTATGATCGCATTGATCGTTTTGGCTGTTATTGTTTGCTTTTTTAATTTTGCGATTGGTTTTTTGGCTGTTGTTGCTTTGTGTATTATCAATATTGTTTTGTATTTTAAGGATAAAAACAAGATCGAACCATATCTTGCAACTTACAGATATGTTCTTAAAGCAATTAACTCGGTCAACTATTTTTCAAAGGCTGAATATCCGGAGGTTTCGGATGACATTTATGCGTTAAGAATTGCTGCGTCCAATCTTAAAGGCTTCAGCAAAGGTTCGTATATACTGATGTCACCGAGCAGGATGAATTCAGGCAGCGATCCATTCAATATGCTCCTTGATTATCTCAGAATACTTTTGCACCTTGATATTATCAAGTTTAACAAGATGTATAAGTTTATTATGGAGAAAAAAGATGACCTTGAGAAAATAATTACGACGCTTGGTAGATTGGAAGCTTTTATAAGTGTAGCTTGTTTTAGAGAATCGGTTAAAGAAAACTATAGCATTCCTGATTTCAGCGCAGCTTCTTATAGTGCAAAAGATCTTATTCATCCGCTTATCGAGGAACCTGTTCCGAACACTGTTACGACAGATAAGGGAATATTGATCACGGGCTCAAATGCTTCGGGAAAGTCAACGTTCTTAAAGACAGCAGCGATCAATGCGGTTCTTTCACAGAGCATTCACACATCGCTTGCATCGGAGTATAAGGCGCCGCTTTACAGGATTTATTCATCTATGGCGCTTAACGACAATATTTTTGAGGGCGACAGCTATTATATTGTTGAGATTAAATCGATGAAGAGGATCATTGACGCATCTAAGGAAACGACTAAAGCGCCTGTTCTGTGCTTTGTAGATGAGGTTTTGAGAGGAACCAATACTGTAGAGAGGATCGCAGCGTCCACAGAGATACTTAAATCCTTTGCAAACAGTGGCGTTTTGTGTTTTGCCGCAACTCATGATATTGAGCTTACGACTCTTTTGGATGAGTATTATAATCTCTATCATTTTGAAGGCAATGTGACTGACAATGATGTGCATTTTGATTATATGATCAAGGATGGCGCTGCGATCAATCGTAACGCAATTAAGCTTCTTAATGTTCTTGGATATGATGAAGGAATCGTTGAAAGGGCACAGGAGCTTGCCGATAAATTTACCAAGACAGGAGTATGGGCATAATGCTTGTTGAGATTTATACAGACGGAGCCGCAAGGGGAAATCCGGAAGGGCCCGGTGGCTACGGCGTTGTAATGAAATATGTTGATGCGAAAGGGCAGGAGCATATTAAAGAGCTTAGCGCAGGCTATGATAAGACTACAAACAACAGAATGGAGCTAATGGGCGCTATCATGGGACTTGAGAGTCTTAACAGACCTTGCGATGTTATGCTGTATTCGGATTCTCAGTATGTTATCAAAGCTTTTAATGAAAAGTGGCTGGAAGGCTGGATCTCCAGAGGCTGGAAAACAGCCGGTAAGCAGCCTGTTAAGAATGTTGAGCTGTGGAAAAGACTCTTAATGGCTGCAGAGCCGCATAATATCAGGTGGAACTGGGTAAAAGGTCATGCGGGTCATCATGAAAATGAGAGGTGTGACGAGCTTGCGACAAGTGCCGCCGATGGCGAGCCTTCGACATTATTACATGATGATGGTGGTGATCTTAAATGATATATTATATTGCCGATTGTCATTTCTATCATAATGCTCTTAATGAAAAGATGGACAAACGCGGATTTAAGAGCACTGAAGAAATGAATGAATACATGATAAAAAGGTGGAATGACAAGGTTACAAGAGCCGATACCGTCATTATTCTCGGAGATCTTTCACTTGGAAAGGTTGATCAGACTAATGAGCTTATTCATAAGCTAAAAGGGAAACTCTGTCTGATCACGGGAAACCATGATAAATACATTACTTCACCTGATTTTGACAAAGACAGATTTGAATGGATCGATAATTACAGGGAGATAACAGATTCTCAAAAGAAAGCTATCTGCTGTCATTATCCGATTCCTTTTTATGACGGACAGTACAGAAAAAGACATAACGGAGATCCCAAGACTTATATGTTATACGGCCATGTACATAATACAAGGGACGAGGATCTTATGAAAAAGATAATCGAGCTTATCGGAAGTACACCGTATTATCCGATAGGAAGCGAGCATGAGAGTACTATTCCGTGCAATATGATCAACTGTTTTTGCATGAGATCTGATTATACTCCGCTCACTCTTTCCGAGTGGATCAAGTTGTCTTAAAAATGTTAAACAATTATAAAATTTAGGCTTGTTGCGCTAGATAAAAATCTATTGCAACAAGCCTATTTTGCTGGATTTCTAGATCACTCATCTACCCGGAATTCCAAAAGCAATCGTTTTAATGTTGACACATAGTTAATAATATGTTAAGGTGAATTAACAAATGCAACACATATATAACGCTTAGAAATTAGAAAAGTAAAGTTGGAAGGAGTAAAAAATGATTAGATTTAGTTTGTTACCAAAGGCACTTTTATTTATGATCAACTTCAGCATGGCATTTTGTCCTTGCGCAAGACCTCATGTACATGCTGTATCACCAAATCCTCCTGTATTTGAAGCTGAAGCAGCAACTTCACCTTCAGATTATGCAGATGATCCGACAGAGGATACAGAGTCTGAGAGCGATACACAGGAAGTAAAGATCGTAGACGGTAAGATTGTAGTTGTTTCTGATACTGAGGATGATACACAGCTTATCGCTGTACCCGATACAGATGATGACGAAGAGGTCCTTTCAGAAGTTGGTCCCGCAGCTATGTTTGATGAGGATGGTAATATTATAGATCATTTACTTGGACCTGTTGCAATATATGATAATGACGGAAACCCTATAGAGCATATGGTTGGTCCTGTTGCTTTATTTGATAAAGACGGAAATATTATAGAGCAGGAAGATGATCTTTGCAGTTCAGAGGGAATCAATTATCCTGAGAATGATGTAGATCAGCCTGAAGCAACATCACCTTCAGATTATGCAGACGATCCGACAGAGGATACAGAGTCTGAGAGCGATACACAGGAAGTAAAGATCGTAGACGGAAAGATCGTAGTTGTTTCCGATACTGAGGACGACGCTGAGCTTATTGCTGTAGTTGATACAGATGATGATACAGAGCTTATCGCAGTAGTTGATACAGATGACGATACAGAGCTTATCGCTGTACCCGATACAGAGGTTGATGACGAGGTTATCACAGAGGTTGGACCTTCTGCAATGTTTGATGAGGACGGAAATGTTGTAGAGGCTGAAGATGATCTTTGCAGTTCAGAGGGAATTAATTATCCTGAGAACGATACAGCTTCTGAGGAATGATTTAATAGATATTCAAGAATTTAGTTAAGATATAAGTCGAGGTTTATATGCTTGTTTTTATACTGATACTTGCGCTGATCTTTGGATCTGTACCTGAGCAGACAATATCAGATATAGGCTCATCCGCTGCTGAGAGTAGTTCTTATCAGGTCTCATATGAGGAAAATGAAGATACGGAGACTGATAGCAGTTCACAGGAAGCTACCGAAGATTTTGAACAGGAATTCTATGGAAAATCCAAGAGTAAACTGTTAGCTGAAATTGAAGAATATGAAAATACTGAAGATGATGAGCTGTACGAGTTTGAGGTAGAAGAGGAAGAACCGGAAGAATCTGCCGAGTATGTTTTCAGCGAACCTACAGGATATGATTTTGGTTGCAATATCGAAGATGGCAGATATGTATTTAATACTCATGTTTTTTCGGATAGAACAGCTGAAATTTTGGGAGAGGATAAAAGAGAGGCATTCTTTAATCTTTGTGATGCTCTTGAATCAGGTAACGATACATTTTTGTGTCCCAATAAAAACGCATTTAATTGGGTTACCAATTTTCTTTTTTTAAACAACTATTTTCCTCCCGCAGCCGCATGTATTGAACCGGTTGACTATTCCGACGGAGTAGGAACGATTGAGTATCTGATTCCTGTAGATGAGTTCCTTGAAAGAGTAAATGAATTTGAATATGAAATCGAGGACATATTGAATTCAACGGTCAGTCCGGATTATTCCGATTTTGAAAAAACGCTTTCGTTGTATGTATATATGACTCAAAATTATACATACGATCATGATGCCACAGAGCTGGATATAGAAGATAGAGCCGGCTATATAATGGCATATAGGGCGCTGCAAAATAAATGTGGTATCTGTACCGAACTTTGCAGCCTGTATTCGTATCTTCTTATGCAGTGCGGAGTACATGCGGACATTATAAGATGCGGAGAAGGGCATGAAATTGAACCGGATAGAACAGGACATAGATGGAGCCTTGTCAGGATAGATGGCGTTGATTATCATGTAGACCCGACATACGGTCTAAGTCGGCCGAATAAATATGATGGTGCAACCAGACTTAATTTTTTCCTTATGTCTGATTCCGCACGTCAAAATCTGGGAAATTATAATCCGGATTATTATGTACTTAATGCATTTAAACCTAAATTTCTGGAAAATTGTTATTATAAAGCCACAGATGACAGATATTTTGAGCTTGCTCACGGGTATTTTGTCGATATGGATACTGATAATAATATAGTTTATTATTTTTCATATAAGACCAAAGAAGTAACAGAGTTTTATTATGATTAATTCAAAAAACAGGTCGACCTATTTTTTGGCCGGCCTGTTTTAGTGTAAGTATTATCCTGTGAAATTTGTTAGATAAGTACATACATGTTATACTCTTTCCTATGTGGCTCGGTACGAGCCGCTGACGCTTAAAAACGGAAGGAGAAATTAATAATGAAACGTAAACTAATGTCTATGGCGCTGGTGGTGGCGCTTTCTTTGAGTATCGCAATGGTTCCCAAAGTAGATCTGTTTGCTGCCGATGAGCAGGCTGTTCAACAAAACACGGAGAAAATAAGAACCAAAAGTGAAGAGGTAAACGGGATTGAGTTTTCGCTTACAATTGATCTTACGAAGTGGGATGGCAGAGCAGGTACATCGACAATTGATGAGCTTGAAAAACTTTTTTTTGAGGCTTATCCTGCTATGTATGATAGATTTGGTTTTTATTCTATGGCTCCAACTGATGTAACTCTTGTAATAAGAGATGATAGTGAGCTCAATATTGCCGGAGCAGCACATCAAACGAGTACTATTCTTATAAATCAAAATTATTTGGCTGCTAATCCACAACACTATGATGCTTTTACACATGAACTTGCACATTTAATACAAAACGGATGGAAATCAGAGTACATTGAGTACGATAAATATAAGGAAATATTCGCGAATTATTGCAGATATATTTATGCATATAAAAACGGTAAATATAATGACGCCTCCTGGACGTTAAATACGGCTAAAGATGATAAATCCCGTGAGAATTCGAGCCGCTTCTTGGTTTGGCTTGATATGGAAACTTCATCTTCTGACCGAGATATTATTCGTGATTATTTTGAGATAATTATAGATAAAAAATATCCGAGCAGTGATTGGGGAGAAGCTTGGAAATATTTATTTAAAGGAACTAAATTTGCAGGAAAATCTATAGATGATGTCTGGAAAAAGTATGAAGAGTCTGATTTTGGCGGTTATCCGGCTAAAGTTTCCAATATCGGAGAAACCTCTGAGCTTATAAAGAAAACCGATGCCAGAAACTACATTAAGAAACATTCTTTTTCTGAAAGCTATGAGGCTAAACTGAAGGGGATAACTTTGACTGTTCCGAATGCTAAAAAGGAAGAGCCGTCCGTAAATAATCAAGATGATACAGCGGCAAAGGAAAGCGTTAGGTCTGCAGCTTATGAGTTTGGTAAGAATATTAAAGACGGAAGATATGTCTTTAATACAAGGATAATGGAAAATAATAATCAAAGCGAGAACAAAGAAGCATTTTATAATCTTTGTGATGCGCTTATAAACGGTAAGGATACATTTAAGTGCTCCAACGAGAATGCGTTTAAGCTTGTGACCGATTCTGATATACTCGGTTGTTATTTTCCTTTTGCGGCAGATAAGATCAAAGGAGTGAGCTTTGAAGACGGAGTCGGAAAGATTGAATATCTGATTCCGAAAGATGAGTTTGTTTCAAAGGAAAAAGACTATGAAAAACAGATAGAAGATATTATAAACAGTAAAGCGAAACCGGGTGAGATGGCTTTTAAGAATGCAATTTCTTTGTTTAATTATTGCAGAGATAATTACTCTGATGAATTTGAATTAAACAGAAACTATTCTTTCTTATTGCTTCAGTGCGGTATACCTGCGCATCTGGATATGAATGCAGATAATAAAGTGGTCACTGTATTAAATCTGTCAGGCATGGATTATACTTATGATCCGAATTCGGGTGAATTTAAAATGTTCACTAAATAACTTATAGTAATAAAAAACGTCGAAGGCTTTTGCCCTCGACGTTTTTGTATGCAATGAATAAAATGATTACTCGCCAAATACTGCTATGTAATCCTTTTGGAACTTCTCAATACCCTGATCTGTAAGAGGGTGGTGAGTCATCTGCTCGATTACCTTGTAAGGAACTGTTGCGATGTCTGCACCTGCAAGAGCGCAATCGGTAACGTGCATGGGATGACGGATGCTTGCAGCGATAATCTCTGTTGAGATGTTGTGGATGTTGAAGATCTCAGCAACCTCAGAGATGAGATCTGTTCCGCGAACTGAAATGTCATCGAGACGTCCGAGGAAAGGACTTACGAATGCAGCGCCTGCTCTTGCTGCAAGAAGAGCCTGGTTTGCTGTAAAGATAAGTGTCATGTTAACCTTGATTCCCTCGGCTGCAAGTGTGTGGCAAGCCTTAAGACCTTCTGTAGTCATAGGAATCTTTACAACCATGTTTTTGTGGATCTTAGCTATTTCACGGCCTTCGTTGATCATGCCCTCAGCGTCAACTGTTGTAGCTTTTACCTCTCCGCTGATAGGTCCGTCAACGATAGAAGCTATCTCAGCAACTACCTGATTGAAATCACGGCCTTCTTTTGCGATAAGTGATGGGTTTGTTGTTACTCCGCAAATGACACCCATATCATTTGCTTTTCTAATGTCATCGACATTAGCTGTGTCAAGAAAGAACTTCATAATTTAACTCCTTGTTTTAATACATTAATTCTTTTTACTACCAAACTAACACAACTTAAAATATAACACTATTTCGTAATTTTTCAATATGAAATTATTAGCTAAAATTGCCCAAATATTGCTATCTATCAATTGACTTTACCGGTTGAAAGTGTTAAAGTGTAGAAAGACTATTTGTATTAGAGGAGAGAAGGTATGATTATCAAAGTTTTAATGTTACTGGTTTTCTTTTCTGTAATGATCTACATCGGAATGATGTGCAGAAAGAACTCTACTGACGTAAGTGGTTTTGTATTGGGCGGAAGATCCGTTGGCCCCTGGGTTACGGCATTTGCTTACGGAACATCTTATTTCTCGGCGGTTATCTTTGTCGGATATGCCGGACAGTTCGGATGGAAATACGGTATTGCTTCAACATGGGTCGGCATTGGCAATGCTCTTATCGGTTCACTTCTTGCATGGGTTATCCTCGGAAGAAGAACACGTATCATGACACAGCATCTTGACTCGGCAACAATGCCGCAGTTCTTTGCCGCAAGATTCGGCGGAAGATCTCTTAAGATAGCAGCATCCGTTATCACATTTATTTTCCTTATTCCATATACAGCTTCATTGTATAACGGACTTTCAAGACTTTTCGGTATGGCTTTTAACATCGATTATTCAATCTGTGTAATTGTAATGGCCGTACTTACAGGTATATATGTTATCGCCGGCGGTTACATGGCTACAGCGATCAACGATTTTATTCAGGGTATCATCATGCTTATCGGTATCAGCGCAGTTGTACTTGCCGTTCTTAATTCACAGGGCGGATTCCTTGCAGCTATCGACGGACTTGCACGAATAAGCGATGAAACTGTTTCAACGACTCCCGGTGTTTTTGCATCATTCTTTGGACCCGATCCCATCAATCTTCTCGGTGTCGTAATCCTTACATCGCTTGGAACATGGGGACTTCCTCAGATGGTTCAGAAGTTCTATGCGATCAAGAGTGAGAGAGCAATCTCAAAAGGAACAATAGTTTCTACATTCTTTGCATTTATTGTTGCCGGCGGATGCTATTTCCTAGGCGGCTTCGGAAGACTCTTTTCCGATAAGATTGATATTGCGGCAAACGGCTTTGACAGCATCGTTCCTACAATGCTTTCGGGACTTCCCGATTTCCTTATTGCTGTTGTTGTAGTGCTTGTTCTTTCAGCTTCAATGTCAACACTTTCATCACTTGTTCTTACAAGTAGTTCTACTCTTACACTGGATCTTTTGAAAGGTCACGTAGTTAAGAACATGGATGAAAAGAAACAGCTCCTTATCATGAGAATCCTGATCGTCGTATTCGTTGGAATCTCTGTTGTTATCGCAATTGTTCAGTACAAGAGAAATGTAACGTTTATCGCTCAGCTCATGGGTGTTTCATGGGGCGCACTTGCGGGAGCATTCCTTGCACCTTTCCTTTACGGATTGTACTTTAAGTTCATCACAAAGGCAGCTGTTTGGGTTAACTTCGTATTTTCTACAGTAGTAATGATCGCAAATATGCTTGTAAGACCTAAGTTCCCTACACTCTTACAGTCACCCATCAATGCCGGTGCATTCTGCATGCTTGCAGGACTTGTGATTGTTCCTTTGATCTCTGCATTTACCAAGAAGCCTCCGAAGGATCTTGTGGACGGCGCATTTGCTTGCTACAACAAGGAAGTTCTTGTACATCAGAGCACATCACTTTCAGATGATTCTGAGTAATGTTTGTAAAAAGAGGTTTTTATGTCACTACACGTTTTAAAAAATAATGATATAGCAATTAAGGTTGAGGACCACGGCGCAGAGCTTAGATCTTTGACCAAGATTGATTCCGGAAAAGAATTTATGTTTCAGGCTGATCCCAAGTACTGGGGAAGAACTTCACCGGTTCTTTTTCCTATAGTAGGTGGACTGTGGGAGAATATGTACATCTATGATGGTGTCACTTACGAGCTTCCTAAGCACGGCTTTGCAAGAGATATGGATTTTAACTTGGTAAAAGAGACTTCTGATGAGCTTTTATTTGAATTAAAAGATACAGAAGAAACTATGAAGGTTTATCCGTTTAAGTTTGCATTGCAGATAGGATATAAGCTTGAAGGAAGTAAGGTTACCGTTTCTTATAACGTTAAGAATGAAAATGATGGAGCTTTTTATTTCTCAATAGGTGCTCATCCGGCATTTACTTGCGATCTTAACACCGATGAGCTCTTGTTTGAAAAAAACGGAGCTGCGGTAAAAGATACGCTTAAGTCAGGTGTTATCGATATGAGCAGCGGATGTCTCTCAGAAAAAGTAATTGATGTTAAAACTACCGGAGGAGTTCTTACTCTCGAGCCAAAGCTTTTTGATGAGGATGCACTTATATTTGAGGGCAGACAGTCAGATAGCGTTACGATTATTCGTAAGGACGATGCGGATAAGGTGAAGGTCAGCTTTGATGCGCCTTTATTCGGTGTTTGGTCTCCCGATAAAAAGAATGCGCCGTTTGTATGCATAGAGCCTTGGAACGGAAGATGCGACAGAGTAGGCTACGAACATGCTCTTGAAAAAAGAGAACACGGCAACAGATTAGAAAAAGGAGAGAGCTTCAACACAGCTTTTTCTATAGAGATTTTATAAAGGTTTGAATATATGGTTATTGATTTTCATACCCATACATTTCCCGATTCTATTGCGGCGCGGGCTGTAGATAGCCTTAGTAAAGAGGCTCATATTCTGGCTTACACGGATGGTACGGTTTCGGGACTTATAGATTCGATGGATAAGGGCGGCATTGATATGTCCGTCCTTTTACCTGTTGCGACAAATGCATCTCAGGTTGAAGGCATTAATGATAAGGCTTTACGTGTAAATGAAAAGTATCATGACAGACTTATTTCTTTTGGCTGCATTCATCCTGAGTACTCGAGGTACAAAGAGGAGCTTAGACGCCTTAAGAATGAAGGTATAAAGGGGATTAAAATTCATCCGGTATATCAGAAGGCTGACATAGATTCCAAGCCTTTTCTTGATATCATATATGCCGCGTGCGAAAATGATCTTATTGTAATAACTCATGCCGGACTAGATATCGGCTTTCCGGGAGTTGTAAACTGTTCTCCCAAGATGTGCAGGAATGTTATCAATACCATCGGAGAATTCAAGTTTGTTTTGGCTCACATGGGAGGGTGGCGCAACTGGGAAGAAGTTCCGCTTTATCTTCAAGATACTTCCGTATATCTTGATACGTCTTTTTCATCAGGGAGAATACAGGCTCTTTCTGACGGCTACTGGGATGATAAGGACAAAGCGATGCTTGATAAGGAAGGTTTTGTAAAGCTTGTTAATGCATTCGGAAGCGAAAGGATATTGTTTGGAAGCGACAGCCCTTGGTCATCACAGAAAGAATCGGCTGAATATATTAAATCGCTTGGATTTTCCGGTGATGATCTTGAAAAGATCATGTATGGTAATGCTTCATCGCTTCTGGGGTTATCTTAAAGAATCATATTGATTTTGACTATGCGTTTTTAAAAGGATTGTACTATGAAAAAATTAAAGAGATATTTGGTATTAAATAATTATACGCCGTTAGGATTATATTTTTCATTGCATATACTTGAATTGATTATAGGTGCTCCCATTGTTTTTTTGGTTTATTTGATCATGGGTCACTTTTATGATGATTTACTTACGATTTCGTTGGCCGTATTAGTTGTCATAGTTTTAATTGTAGTATTTACCGAGTGCCTGGTTTATTCGCTATGCAGATGTCCCGGATGCGGACGTGGATTGCGAATAGAGAGTATATTCCAAACTCATTGTATGTACTGCGGTGAAGATCTAGACGGTGAATTTCATTGGCAATCCGAAGTCATGGCTGAACAAATAAGAGAAGATGCTGAAAAAGAGGAACAAAAAGAAGTTAATATATCTTTGAATACCGACACTCGTATTAATGAAAGTATTACCGAAAAAGTAAGTGAAGATATAAATTTGGTTGTCAGAAGAGCGACAGCTAAAGATATTCCGTTTTTACTTGCACTTCTTTCGCAGGTTCTTGAAGTTCATGCAAGGATCAAACCCGATTATTTTGTTTCCGGTCATACTAAATACAGCTCGACTGAGCTTGAGGACATACTCGATGATGATAGTAAGAGAGTGTATGTAGCAGAAAAAAACGAAGCTGTAATTGGCTATGCGTTCTGTGAGTTTAAGAAAATGCCCGATAAGCCTTTTGTTCAGCAATTTAAGTATATGTACATCGATGATATTTGCGTGGATAAAAATTTTAGGGGTAAAGATGTAGCGCAGAAAATCTTTGAGCATGTCAAAGAAGAAGCCAGAGCACTCGGATGCAGAGACATAACTTTAAACGTATGGACAGGTAATCAAAGAGCTTTTGCATTTTATCAAAAGATGGGCATGAAACCCCAGAAGACAACAATGGAAATGAAAATATAAATTTTTAAGAAAAGGCTGTGAATCATGTGATTCACAGCCTTAAATTATATCAAGAATTCTTAGATGGAAGATATATCTTCCTGCGTAAGCATCTTAATAGATTTATTAGCGGCAAGCTTAGCTTCGGCGTTCTTGGTATCGCTTACTCTGAAGATCATGTAAGCGTGATCTTTGTTGGAACCGCCGGAGAAAGCGTACATGTACTCGATGTTTACCTTGGCTTCATCGAATACTGTAAGAAGTTTATCAAGTCCGCCCATTTCATCCGGTATCTCGATTGCAAGAACAGGAGTGAGGCTTGCAACGAAGTTATTCTCCTTAAGAGTGTTAACAGCTGACAGAGCATCGTCTACTACAAGCCTTGCGATACCAAAGTCCTTGGTCTCTGCAAGAGAAGTTGCACGCATGTCGATCTTATTGGCTGCAAGGACACCTGTCATCTTCTTTAAGGTTCCGGGTTTATTTTCAAGAAATACTGAAATCTGCATAACGCTCATAGCTGTATCCCCCTTGTCTTTTTATATTTATATTATATATGATTTTGCAGTTAAAATCTCGGTTTAAAGACTATTATCAAATCTTTCTGTTATCGATAACTCTTACGGCTTTTCCTTCGCTTCGTGCGATTGACTTGGGAGCGAGGAGAGAAACCTTTGCCTTGATGCCGAGCATTGACTTAAGACCTTCTACAAGCTTCTTCTGACGTTCCTCAATCTCACCGACGTTATCTGTGAACATCTCGGGAGTCATCTCAACCTGTACGTCGAGTGTATCTGTGTTGTTGACTCTGTCTACAACGATCTGGTAGTTTGCAGCATATCCGTTGTTCATTAGAACAGTCTCAATCTGGCTCGGGAATACATTGACACCACGAATGATGAGCATATCGTCTGAACGACCCATAGGCTTAGCCATACGTACGTGGGTTCTTCCGCAGGAGCATTTCTCTCTTGTGAGCTTACAGATATCTCTTGTGCGATATCTGATCATAGGGAAGGCTTCTTTATCTACAGCTGTAAATACGAGCTCGCCCTGTGAACCCTCAGGAAGTACTTCCTCTGTATCGGGATCGATGATCTCTGCGATAAAGTGATCCTCGTTGATGTGCATTCCGTTCTGCTCGGAGCATTCGAAAGCAACACCGGGGCCTGAGAGCTCTGTAAGACCATAGATGTCATATGCCTTGATGCCGAGTGTCTTTTCGATATCGGCACGCATTTCTTCACTCCATGCCTCAGCACCGAAGATTCCTGCTTTAAGCGGAATATCATCGGGACCGTAGCCCATCTCTTTGAATCGCTCTGCAAGATAAGCTGCGTAGCTGGGAGTACAGCAGAGGATAGTAGCACCAAGATCGTTGATGAACATTATCTGCCTGTCTGTATTTCCTGAACTGATAGGAATAGTGAGAGAACCTACCTTGTGTGAACCGCCGTGAAGACCTGCACCACCTGTGAACAGTCCATAGCCGTATGCTACATGAACAACGTCTTCATCTGTTCCGCCGGCTGCCATGATAGCACGTGCACAGCAGTCTTCCCAGAGATCAATGTCATGCTGAGTGTAATAAGCAACAACTCTTTTTCCTGTGGTTCCTGATGTTGAATGAATTCTTACGCATTCCTTGAGGGGCTTACCTAAAAGTCCGTAAGGATACGCATCTCTTAAATCCTTTTTGGATAAGAAAGGAAGCTTATGGAGGTCATCAACTGACTTGATATCATCAGGTGTAACACCTTTTTCTTCCATTTTTTTGCGGTAGTAGGGGACATTATCCCATACATGTTTAACTTGCTTTACAAGCTTTTCTGATTGAATTTTGCGAATCTCTTCGTAAGGCGCACACTCTATGTCCTTTTGATAGTAACGCTCCATTACATTTCCTCCGTCTAACTTATAAGTATGATTAGTTGTTTTTACCCAACTCGAAAGCTTTTTTGTTCATCTCAAGGAACTTAGCGGGAACATTGGCCTCAAGGGATTTCATCCATGCCTCTGCAGGAAGATCGAAGTAGTGAGAGAGTCTTCCGAGAAGAACGATGTTAACAGCCTTAGCCGAACCTGCCTGTGTCGCAAGTGAGAGACAATCAAGAGCATCCACCCTTGCTCCTGTTGCCTTAAGCTTTTCGATAAGATCCTTGGGATATTCCGCAGCACCTGTGATAACAGGCATAGGATCGATCTGCTGGGTATTAGTAACTATCTGACCGTCTTTTTTTAGATATGGAAGCCATCTTGCTGCCTCCAAAGCCTCAAATGAAACAATGAAATCTGCTTCACCTTTATCGATAACGGGAGAGTAAACCTTCTCACCGTATCTTACATATGTAACAACGGAACCGCCTCTCTGAGACATGCCGTGTACTTCTGAAACCTTGACATCATAGCCTTGTGACATAAGGAGATGTCCCAATAATTTGCTGGCAAGTAGGGAACCCTGTCCGCCTACGCCGACTATCATAATATTCTTAGTTTCCATTATCAGGCCTCCTTACCGCTTGCTGTTTCTTCAAATGCACCAACGGGGCACATCTGTGAGCATACATTACAGCCAACGCACAGTGTATTATCAATATTTGCCTTGCCGTCCTTCATTGAGATAGCAGGACATCCGATCTTCATACATGACTTACAGCCAACGCACTTATCTGTATTAACCTTAAGAGGAGCGTTGTGCTTAACATACTTAAGAAGCGCACAAGGTCTTCTTGAGATGATAACTGAAGGAGCCTCAACGCTGAGCTCTTCCTTAAGAACCTCGTCGCACTGCTTTAAGTTATAAGGATCAACAACTCTTACGCGCTCAAAGCCCATTGCTCTGCAAAGAGCCTCAAGATCGATCTTACCTGCAGGGTCGCCCTTGATATTGTAGCCTGTTGTGGGATTCTGCTGGTGACCTGTCATACCTGTTATAGAGTTGTCAACGATCACGATTGTTGAATTGGACTGGTTGTATGCTACATTGGCAAGTCCTGTCATACCGGAATGCATGAAAGTAGAATCGCCGATCACAGCTACAGTCTTTTTCTCGCTCTCAGCGCCGCGGACTTTATTAAAGCCGTGAACAGAACCGATAGATGCACCCATACAGAGTGTCATCTCGATCGCACCGAGAGGAGGAACAGCTCCGAGTGTGTAACATCCGATATCTCCAAGAACTGTGCAGTTGTTCTTCTTAAGAGTATAGAAGAGTCCTCTGTGAGGGCAGCCTGCGCACATTACAGGAGGTCTTGCAGGGATGTTCTCATCGATCGAGAAGCTGTCATTTATATCTTTGCCAAATGCCTTGGCAAGAAGATTCTGTGAGAATTCATCACAAACGGGAAGAAGCTCTTTACCGGTAACTTCGATTCCGAGTGATTTAACGTGGTTTTCGATGATTGGATCAAGCTCTTCAACAACAAAAAGCTTATCAACCTTGGATGCAAAATCTTTGATAAGATCGCATGGAAGCGGATTGGTCATTCCGAGCTTAAGAACGCTTACGGACTCACCGAATACTTCCTTTACATATTGATAAGAAGTGGAGCATGTGATGATACCGATCTTGGTGTCACCCATCTCAACTCTGTTGATAGGCTGTGTCTCAGCATATTTGATGAGCTTCTGTGTACGCTCCTCAACGATGGGGTGACGCTTCTTGGCATTACCGGGCATCATAACGTACTTAGCGATGTCCTTCTCATAAGGCTTATCGGGAACAACGCGCTCACCGGTCTCAACGATTGACTGTGAGTGAGCAACTCTTGTGCACATCTTAAGAAGAACGGGAGTATCGAATTCCTCTGAGATCTCATATGCTAGCTTGGTGTATTCAAGTGCTTCTTTGGAATCCGAAGGCTCGATCATGGGAACCTTGGCAGCGATAGCATGGTGACGTGAATCCTGCTCGTTCTGAGAAGAGTGCATTCCTGCATCGTCCGCAACGACTATAACAAGACCGGCATTAACGCCTGTGTAAGACATTGTATAAAGAGGGTCTGCGGCAACGTTGAGTCCAACGTGCTTCTGAGCACAGAATGCTCTGCGACCTGCGAGTGATGCACCGAAAGCCGATTCCATAGCAACTTTCTCGTTCGGCGCCCATTCGCAATATATTTCATCATACTTGGCAGCTTCTTCGGTAACTTCGGTACTCGGAGTTCCGGGATAGCTGGAAATAAAGCAGACTCCGGCCTCATAAAGACCGCGAGCAACTGCCTTGTTGCCCAGCATGAGCTGCCCGTTCTTTGTTTGATCCATGGTAAAAAACCTCCTACAGAATAAATATACCAATTTAACGCGATAAAGCTAATATATCATATTTGACCTTTAAATAAAATATGTTTATACTTTACTTTATCACTTTAAAGTGGAGGATTTCTTTATGCCAATAACAGATTTACTGGAACGCAACAGCAAGTTGTATGGGGACGAGGTAGCTCTTGTTGAGATCAATCCTGAGATCAGAGAAGAGCAGAGGGTTACATGGAAGGAATATGAGCTTATTCAGCCGACTTCCACAGCATATTACAGAAGACAGATCACATGGTCTGTATTTGATGAAAAGGCAAACAGAGTTGCCAATATGCTTATCGAAAGAGGAATTCAGAAGGGCCAGAAATGCGCGATCCTTCTTATGAATTGTCTTGAGTGGCTTCCTATTTATTTCGGAATTCTTAAAGCGGGAGCTATAGCAGTACCACTAAATTTCAGATTTGATGCGGAAGAGATAGATTATTGTCTTAATGCTTCCGATTCGGATGTTCTTTTCTACGGACCTGAATTTATCGGCCGTATCGAGGATATAGCCCAGAAGATCAAAAAAGAGACACTTCTTTTCTTTGTAGGAGATCAGTGTCCTTCTTATGCAGATGACTATTACAGACAGGTTTCAAACAGTTCTTCTGTTGCTCCGAGAATTCTTATCGAGGATAAGGATGATGCTGCGATCTATTTTTCATCGGGAACAACAGGCTTCCCCAAGGCTATTTTGCATATTCACACAGCGCTTATGCAGTCGGCCAAGATGGAAGCAATGCATCATGAGACAACTCACGAGGATAATTTCCTTTGCATTCCGCCTCTTTATCATACCGGCGCCAAGATGCACTGGTTCGGTTCTCTCTACACAGGTAGCAGAGCTGTATTGTTAAAAGGAAACTCCCCTGAAGCTATTTTCAGAGCCGTTTCCGAGGAAAGATGTACCATAGTATGGCTACTTGTTCCGTGGGCTCAGGATATTCTTGCTGCTTTGGATTCAGGTAAGCTTAAGATTGAGGATTATCATCTCAAACAGTGGAGACTTATGCACATCGGCGCTCAGCCTATTCCGCCGAGTCTTATCAAGAGATGGCTTCAGTACTTCCCTAATCATAAGTACGATACCAACTACGGACTTTCCGAATCAACAGGTCCCGGCTGCGTACATCTCGGAGTTGAGAATGTAAGCAAGGTAGGCGCTATCGGCATTCCCGGCTATGGCTGGAAGACCAAGATCGTTGATGAAGAAGGAAAGAATGTAAAACAGGGCGAAATCGGAGAACTTTGTGTAAAAGGTCCCGGAGTCATGGTAGAATATTATAAGAACCCCGAGGCAACAGCCGAGATATTAAAAGACGGCTGGCTCTTTACGGGTGACATGGCGCGTCAGGACGAAGATGGATTCATCTTCCTTGTCGATCGTAAGAAAGACGTTATCATTTCGGGTGGTGAGAACCTCTATCCCGTACAGATAGAGAGCTTCCTTATGAAGAACGACAAGATACATGATGCTGCCGTTATCGGACTTCAGGATGACAGACTTGGTGAGATCGCTGCTGCGATCATCCAGGTAAAAGAGGGTATGACTCTTACAGAGGAGGAAGTTGAGCGCTTCTGCGTTGACCTTCCCAGATACAAGAGACCCAGAAAGATCATATTTGATAAGGTTCTTCGTAATCCCACAGGTAAGATCGATAAGCCCAAGCTTCGTGAGAAATACTGCGGAGCACATCTTGTAGAACGACAGAATCAGTCATGATCTTTTTTAACTAAGAACAGTTAAGGTGTACAATTAACATAAAGGATGGGTATATGGATATGAACGCCGTTGCAATAATCCTTCAGATGCTTTTGTGCATTATTATCATGATCTTAAATAGAAAAATCTATATAAGCGGCTTTGGAGGGCTGTTTAATAAGGCACCGAATAAATACAGCCTGACAGCTCTCGGAAGCATTGCTTGTTTTATTTATGGTATTCTAATCAGATCTTTTTTAACCCCTGCGGTTGTCATTACTTTATTCGCTATAGTAAACAGAATCACAGAATACTTGACTGAGAGATTTGAAGGTGAAGAGCGTGATGCGAAAACACCTATTCTTTCTGAGGTTAATGCTAAGGCAAAAGCTTTTGTATATATTGTTATTGCTTTTTCTGCTATTGCTTTTGTATTTTGGATGATAATTGAAAAAGACATCTTTCGTGCACTTTGCGTCGTATCTACAGTTCTTGTAAGTGCGTGTCCCATACCTTTATTTGTATCGGCTCCGCTTGCTTTGAAGGTTGGAGATTCCGTTGCGAAAAAGAACAAGATATTATTCGAAGATATATCAAAGCTTGAAGATACCGCGTTTTGCGATACTGTGCTTATTAATAAGTCAGGTATAATCACCAAGGGTGAACCCGTAGTAACGGATGTTTTTTCCACTGCTTCTCTGACGAGCAGCGGATACAGCGCATTAAAGGTTGACCGTTCCGAGAATGAGCTTATTCGTTATGCCGGTATTATTGAATCACACTCGCAGCACCCGATAGCAAAGGCAGTAACCGATTATGCTTTTAATCACAGTGATATTGAAAATACTGAAGTCGTTGGCTTTATCAGATTTGAAGGAAAGGGTCTTGAAGGCAAGATTGACGGAAGTGTTATCCGCGGCGGAAATCATGGTTTTGTAAGTAATCACGCGATCATTCCGGCCGAGATAGAAGAGCGTGCTCAGGCATTTTGCACTATGGGAAAGACTCCTATTTATTATTCCAAAGATAATATGCTTTTGGGAATCATAGCGGTATCTGACAGCATTAAGGATAACAGTAAAGAAGGCTTGGCTGAGCTTAAAACTATGGATATCAAAACGCTTATGGTCACGGGAGATAATGAAAAGACCGCCAAAGCCATCGCTGACAGTGTCGGATGCGATGAAGTGATTTCGGGAGTCCTTACCGAAGAGAAAAAAGAGACCTGTGAGAAATATAAGGGTGAAGGAAACACTGCATTTATTTGTAAAGATGAAAATGATGCTGATGCTCTTATTATAAACGACGATGTCAGAGAGATTGCATCGACGTTCAGAATATCAAGAATAACTCTTTTAAATATTCATCACATTATTTTGGGATTTGTATTATATAATATAATAATGATTCCGATAGCAGCGGGATGTTTTGCTTTTATTTTAGGGCATTTAAGTCCCATGCTCGGAGCTTCCTTTATGAGCGCTGCAAGTCTTATATTCATTGCATATGCTCTTTTACCCAATTCAACTGATGTTCATGATCCGGGCAAGGATAAAAAACTACGAGATAAAGTTTGGAGGAGAAAATGGAAAAAAAGATCAAGATCAAATATTTTAACGATAAGCTTGAAAAGCTGACTTATATTGACGGGAAGTCAGATTGGATAGATCTTAGAAGTGCTGAGGACATTGACCTTAAGCAGGGAGAATTTAAGCTTGTTCCTTTGGGAATTGCAATGGAGATTCCTGAAGGATATGAAGCACACATTGTTCCAAGAAGTTCTACATTTAAAAATTTCGGCGTTATTCAGGCCAATCACATGGGAGTTGTCGATCATTCATATTGCGGAGACAACGATCAATGGTTTATGCCTGTTATCGCAATGAGAGATACACACATTGGTTTTAATGACAGGATATGTCAGTTTAGGATCATGGAGAATCAGCCCGCCATTGTATTTGACGAGTGTGATCACCTTGAAGGTACCGACAGAGGTGGCTTTGGTTCGACAGGAAAGAACTGACGAGAGCGCTTTTTCTTTTAACTAATACGAAGTATTGAAAAAATGGCATTCTGTGCTACAATTATAAATCGTTTGAATATAGAAAATACATAATAAACAGAGGTTTGAAAATGGCTAAAATTCGTACAAGATATGCACCGAGCCCAACGGGACGTATGCATGTCGGCAACTTGAGAACGGCTCTTTATGCTTATCTTATAACAAAGCATGAGGGCGGCGATTATATTCTTAGAATTGAAGATACAGATCAGGAGCGCTATGTTGAGGGTGCTACGGAGATCATATACAAGACACTTAAGGATACTGGACTTATCCATGATGAAGGTCCCGATGTCGGCGGAGATGTCGGCCCTTACGTTCAGAGTGAGAGACAAAAGGCCGGTATTTATATGACCTATGCAAAAGAGCTTGTGGAGAAGGGGGAAGCTTATTATTGCTTCTGCGACCAGGAGAGACTTGCTTCTCTTGTTCAGGTCGTTGAAGGAAAAGAGATAAGTGTTTACGACAAGCATTGTCTTTCTCTTTCAAAAGAAGAAGTTGAGAAGAATCTTGCAGAGGGTAAGCCTTTTGTTATCAGACAGAACAACCCTACAGAGGGAACAACAACCTTCCACGACGAGCTTTATGGAGATGTAACGGTTGATAATAAAGAACTTGATGACATGATCCTTATTAAATCAGACGGTTATCCTACATATAACTTTGCCAACGTTGTTGATGACCATCTCATGGGAATCACACACGTTGTAAGAGGTAACGAGTATATCTCTTCATCGCCTAAGTACAACAGACTTTACGATGCTTTCGGATGGGAGATTCCTAAGTATATTCATTGTCCTCTTATCACTGATGAGGAGCACAAGAAGCTCTCTAAGAGAAGCGGACATTCTTCATTTGAAGATCTTATCGAGCAGGGATTTTTACCTGAGGCAGTTGTTAACTTTGTAGCGCTTCTTGGATGGTCTCCCGAGGATAACAACGAGATCATGAGCCTTGATGAGCTTATCGAGAAGTTTGATTACAGACGTATCAATAAGTCACCCGCCGTATTTGACTACACCAAGCTTAAGTGGATGAACGGGGAGTATCTCAAGAAGATGGACGAAGATGAGTTCTTCAAGACAGCTAAGGCTTATATCGTCGATGCACTTAAGGAAGAGGGCGACAGCGTTATTTCAGCTGATGAAGCCAAGCTTAAGCAGATATCAAACATGGTCAAGACACGTATAGAGATCTGGCCCGATATCGCGGATATGGTTAAGTTCTTTGCCAAGCTTCCCGAGTACGACACAGCGATCTACTCACACAAGAAGATGAAGACCAATGAGGAGACTTCACTTGCGGTTCTTAAAGAGGTTCTTCCTTTGCTTGAAGGTCTTGATGAGAAAGATTATGTAAATGATACACTTTATGCGCTTCTTTCTGATTACATCAAGAACAAGGAATACAAGAACGGATATGTTCTTTGGCCTGTAAGAATCGCTGTTTCCGGTAAAGAGATGACTCCTTGCGGTGCAACGGAGCTCATGGAAGTTATCGGTAAAGACGAGACAATCAAGAGAATCAAAAAAGGAATCGAGTTACTTGAAAAATAAAATCCTTAATTTTAAGGATGGCAGTATTACATTAAATGCCGCGCAGTATGAGGCAATAACTCATAAAGACGGCCCTGCAATGATCCTTGCGGGGCCGGGAAGCGGCAAGACTTTCGTTATAGTTCACAGGATCAAGTTCCTAATAGAAAATCTTGGCGTAATGCCGTCATCTGTTTTAGTTATCACATTTACAAGATCTGCTGCCTATGAGATGCAGCAAAGATTTATGAAGATCACGGATAGTTCTTATCCCGAAGTGTCGTTTGGCACTTTTCATTCCATCTTTTATCAAATATTATTATCACTTCGCTCAAGGCCCGGTAAGAGAGCAAAGATCGACGTTGCAAGCGAAAGCTTTAAGATTAAGA
Organism: Butyrivibrio sp. X503; assembly: GCF_003625475.1. Lineage (GTDB taxonomy): Bacteria > Bacillota > Clostridia > Lachnospirales > Lachnospiraceae > Butyrivibrio. The sequence goes on from NZ_RAIQ01000002.1 coordinate 188,840, forward strand.
TAATGTCTGACATTATTCATAAAGTCATGAAAAAAGATAGTTCTCTCAAAGAAGATCCGGACAGACTTTCCGAAGCTGAGGTTTATGAGTCGGCAAAAGAGCTTTTATCCGAAATATCAAGAATCAAGAACACGGGTGAGGACTGTGAGCATAATCCGGGTATCTCTTTTGAAGAGCATTTTGATGAGATATTTGCTGACTACAACCGTCTGTTAAAAGAGTTTGGTAAGATCGACTTTGACGATATGATCCTTGAGTGTTGTAAGGAGCTATCAAAGGGGAAGAACGCATATTCCGATAAGTTTAAATACATACTTATAGACGAATATCAGGACATTAACAAAATTCAAAAAGAAGCTGTTGATCTAATTAAATCCAGAGATTGCAATCTTTTTGCGGTGGGTGACGATGATCAGGCAATATATGGCTTTAGAGGGTCTGATCCAGGTCTTATGAAGCTCTTTTATGAAGAAAATAAGAATGATATACGTATTATAAGGCTTGAAGCCAATTATAGGTCCGGAGCAAGTATTATCAATGCCTCGCATCTTGTTATAAATGAGAATAAATTGAGATTTAAGAAGTCGTCATATGCTGCGGACACAAATATTAAAGACAGAGTATATACAAGGCGTTTCCTTTCAAAGAATATGCAGGACGCTGCCGTTGTCTCTTTTATAAACGGCTACAGAGGTGCGCTTTCGGATATTGCTATCATATTCAGGACCAATTCGGAATGCTTAAATATGGCACAGGTTCTTAAAGGCTTTGGTATACCTAACAGTCTTGATAACAGAATAGACGAAAGTAAGCTTGATGATGCTGTTGATCTGTGTCTTTCTTATCTTGAATTTGCTTATCTTGGTAAAAAGAGAAATGATTTTCTTAAGATAATGAATAAGCCGCTTAGATATATTTCAAGAGAAGCGGCATCTGATGAATGTGTAAGCGAAGGAGCTCTTCTTAAGTTTTATAAGGGTAACAGAGAAAGATGCGAAGAGATAAAAAAGCTCTTTAGGCATATAAATATGATCGCGCATCTTAGGCCTTCTTTGTCTGTCAGGTATTTGATCAAACAGGTAGGAATAGATAAGCTGTATCCGAAGTCCAAAGATAATCTGGAAAAATTCAGTGAAGAAGCCGGTAAATACAATGATACCGTAAAGCTTATAAGAGATTACAGAAGAGAAGAGGTTGAAAAAGAGCAAAACACCGTTAAGCATAAGACTGTCATAAACAAGAACTGCGTGAAGATATATACGATGCATGGCTCCAAAGGCTTGGAATTTAGGTATGTGTGGCTACCAAGTCTCAACGAAGGAATCATTCCGTCAAGGAGCGCTGTTTCGGAAAAAGAGACAGAAGAAGAGCGCCGCATGCTTTATGTCGGAATGACACGTGCAAAAGAGGCGCTCATAATGTCGTATATAACAGGTGACGAAGATAACAAAATGCTTCCGTCGAGATTTTTAAAGCCTATAAAACACTTGTGGGATGCGAATTATAAGGATTCTGAATCTTCTTCGGGAAGATCGATGAGCTCGTCAAATTCAACATCGTCAAGGTAGAGATTAAAAGCTTCAGAAACGGCTTCGTATTCTGCGTCATCATATATATAGCCAAGTTCGGGCTCTTGATCGCCGCCTTTATATATAAATTCATAGAACCAAACGTTGCCGTCGTTGTTCTGGCCGTTTTTATCAAGGGGAAGAAGAACAATATAATCCTTGGAATTAACGGTAAGAACGATAATGATGGCACAGGTGACGATCTTGCCGTCGTCAAGCTCGATATCGACTGTCATCTGCTCGTCATTTTCTATTTTGGTATTCATATCTGTAGCAATCTTGGAAAATTCCATCAAAGTTCCTCCTGAAATCTTTTTTCATCGATTCTATCTAGATTATAACATACTCCGAGTGCATATAAAGTCATTATGTGATAAAATATTATGGCTTATGTATGCTTTAAAATAAGCTTTTTAAGCACTTAAATAAATCACGAAACGGAGACCCAAATGTCTTTAAAATATGTGATACACAAAGAAAAGCCATATCCGCTCGGATGCTATATAGACTATGACAAGAGTCTTGTTGTGCGCGCCGTCTTTGAAGATAATTCTTCTTGCGGTATCACACTCTTTTCTAAGGAAAAGGGAAAATCCGCGCCAAATAGCCTTAAGATCGAACTTCCAAGCGATCTTAAAAGAGGAGATATCTATTCTACAAGAATAAGCGGTATAGAGAATATTGATGAATATACTTCTTATAATTTCTATACTGACGATGAGTGTTTTTGTGATCCTTACGCCGAGCATATCATAGGTCTTGAGGGTTTTGGAAAAGATGTTGATTCTTCTAAGATAAGGGCAGTTCTTAGGAATAAATCGTTATACGGAAACTCTTTTAACTGCTATGATTGGGGCGATGATAAGCCTCTTGATATCCCTTACAACGAGAGTCTTGTTTATCTTATGCATGTAAGGGGCTTTACAAAGAGCCCTTCAAGCGGTGTCAGCGCTTCCCACAGAGGAACTTTTAAGGGTATTATCGATAAACTTGAGCATATAAAAGCTCTTGGTGTTACAACTATTGAGCTTATGCCGTGCTATGAGATGGATGAGCTTGATAAACCAAAGAGAGCGAAAGGGCGCGGAAGCGATAAGGAGATTCCGGGTAATGCCAAGGAGCTTGTATTTTCAAAGGACGGCAGTATTGTCGGAAAGAATATGATCAAGCACAGACTTAATTACTGGGGCTTTAAGAAGGGCTATTATTTTGCGCCCAGAACTTCTTACTGTGCAGATCCTGATAATGCCGAGGATGAGGTTAAGTCTTTTATAAAGACAATGCATAAAAACGGAATAGAAGTTGTTCTTCAGTTTTATTTTGAAGAAGATGAGAGCGAGAGCCTTATTCTTGATGCGCTCAGATTTTGGAGATGTTCTTATCATGTTGACGGCTTCCATCTTAAGGGGGCTCGTATTCCGAAGAGGTTGATTTTCAAGGACCCTCTTTTTACCGATGTTAAGATCTGGTACGACTGGTTTGAGTACGATGATTATCATAAAGACGCTGAAAATGCCAAGAAATATCTTGCAAGCTATAACACCGCATTTTTGTATGCTTCACGAAGGTTTTTAAAGGGCGATGACAACAGCTGCGGAGATTTCCTTAAGGCGATGGTCCTAAACAATCCCGAATACGGCAATATCAATTATGTCTGTGACTATGAGGGCTTTAGACTTGCCGATCTTGTTTCTTATGAGCACAAGCACAATGAGGAAAACGGTGAGAATAACAAGGACGGAAGTGACAATAATATTTCATGGAACTGCGGAATAGAAGGCAGGACCAGAAAGCGCGGTATCCTTGAGCTTCGCACGAGGCAGATGAAGAATATTATGACGATGCTTCTTTTGTCTCAGGGAACCCCCATGATATTCTCCGGAGATGAATTCGGAAGCTCACAGAGCGGAAACAACAATCCGTATTGCCAGGATAACGAGATTGGCTGGGTTGATTGGAAGGCTCTTGACAAGAACAGGGATTTGTTTGATTATGTTAATTTCCTGATAGGCTTAAGAAAAAAATTCAGTATCCTTCATCAAAAGGATGCCTTTAAGCTTATGGATTATATTTCTTGTGGTTACCCGGATCTTTCGTGTCACGGAAGAGAGGTGTGGAGACCTGATCTATCCGGACATTCGCATATTCTTGGTATGCTTTATTGCGGCTTATATCAAAAAAACAAAAAAGAGCCGTTTATATATGTTTGCTACAACATGAATTGGAGCGAATCGGAGCTTGCGCTTCCTAAGCTCCCAGATGGATACAGATGGAAGCTTTTGTCCGATACCGACTTAAGTTCCAAGGAGCAATCTTATGAAGATGCTCTGCATACGCTTGCTTCAAGATCCGTTAGGATATATATCGGAGAGACTTTCGTTAAAGCCGCAGGAAAAAAGAAAGGTAAGGCAAAGTCAAAAAAGAAATGAATAAACCTGATGTAATTGAAAAATTTTTAAGATATGTAAAGGTTGATACACAGTCGGACCCCGATTCAGGAACATCACCCTCTACAATGAAGCAGCATGATCTCGCCAAGATCCTTACCAAGGAGCTTGAAGAGATCGGCGCAAGTGATGTCTTTTACGATACCGAACACTGCTATGTTTATGCAAGCATACCCGGAAATATCGAGGATGGTAAAGACAGACCTGTTATCGGTTTCGTTGCTCATATGGATACTTCCGATGAAGTAAGCGGCAAAGATGTAAAACCCAGGATCGTTGACGGCTACGAAGGAACCGATATCCTTCTTGATAAAGAAGGTAAGATTGTTCTTTCACCCAAGGATTTCCCCGAGCTTTTAAATCATATCGGAGAAGACCTGATCGTGACCGACGGCTCAACACTTCTCGGAGCCGATGATAAGGCGGGTGTTTCCGAGATCATGACTATGACGGAATATCTTTTGAAAAATAAAGATATAAAGCATGGCGAGATAAGGATAGCATTTACTCCCGATGAAGAGATTGGTGAAGGAACGGCATTCTTTGATATTGAGAGATTCGGCGCCGATTATGCATATACCGTTGACGGCGGTAAGCTCGGCGAGCTTGAATATGAGAACTTTAACGCAGCTGAGGGCATTATCAAGGTTAACGGCAGAAGTGTTCATCCCGGTGATGCCAAGAACAAGATGGTTAACGCATCGCTTATCTGCTATGAGTTCCATTCTCTTTTACCCGAGTTTCAAAATCCCATGTATACCGAAAAAAGAGAAGGCTTTTATCATTTGACGGGCGTTGAAGGCAGCACTGAGAGTGCGACTGCAACTTACATAATCAGAGATCATGATGAGCATCTTTTTAAAGAAAAGAAGGATCTTTTTGTTGCAGCGGCCGAGTTCCTGAACAAGAAATACGGCGAAGGAACCGTGGAGGCAAGCGTTAATGACCAGTATTACAACATGATCGAAAAGATCAGACCTCACATGCATCTTGTTGAAAATGCAAAGCGTGTGATGGAAAATCTTGATATTATTCCGATAGATTCTCCGATAAGAGGAGGCACGGACGGAGCGGCGCTTTCTTACAAAGGTCTTCCTTGTCCCAATCTGTGCACGGGCGGATATAATTATCACGGCAAATATGAATATGCATCTGTTCAGGAGATGAGAAAGGTGGTTGACATCCTTCTTGGAATAGTGGATGCATACGGAAAAGAGTTTTAAGAAATGGTAAATTCAGAAAAGAACAAGATAAATATTTTAAATTCTTGCAGGGAAGAGATTACAGACGAAGAAAGTATAAGGCAGCTTGATTATATCGATAAGGCAAGGAGCATAGTTTCCAAGTATGAAAAAGAGCTTGGGAGAAAGCCCAGAGCCTGTGTTGTGACATTTGGTTGTCAGATGAACGCAAGGGATTCCGAAAAGCTTCTTGCAGCGCTTAAGCTTGTCGGCTATGAAGAGACTGATTCAGAGGATGCAGAGTTTGTTATCTACAATACCTGTACGGTCAGAGACAATGCGGACCAAAGGGTTCTGGGAAGGCTCGGTCAGTGCAGTAATTTTAAGAAAAAGAATCCACTCATGAAGATCGCTATCTGCGGCTGCATGATGCAGGAACCGGGTGCTGTAGAGAAGATAAAAAAGAGCTACAGATTTGTGGACCTAATATTCGGAACACATAATATCTACAAATTTGCCGAGCTTTTATACACTACACTTTGCTCGGACAAGATGATAATCGATATCTGGGAGAAGACTGACAAGATAGTTGAAGATCTTCCGGTTGTACGTAAATATGCTTATAAATCCGGCGTAAACATTATGTTCGGCTGTGACAAATTTTGCACTTACTGTATCGTTCCATACGTAAGAGGACGTGAGAGAAGCAGAAATCCCAAGGATATCATAAGAGAGTGCGAGAAGCTTGCGGCTGACGGCGTTAAAGAGATCATGCTTCTTGGACAGAATGTCAATTCGTATGCCAACGACCTTAGAAAAGTAGATAAAGACGCTATGTCTTTTGCCCAGCTTCTTGATGAAGTAGCTAAGGTTGAGGGTATTGAGAGAGTCAGATTTATGACTCCTCATCCGAGGGATTTTAAGGATGATGTTATCGATGTCATTGCAAATAATCCCAAGATCGCGCGTCATATCCATCTTCCTCTTCAGTCGGGAAGCTCCAAGATTCTTAAGAGGATGAACAGAAGCTATACAAAGGAAGAGTTCCTTACTCTTGCAGCTAAGATAAGAGAACGCATTCCCGATGTTGCGATCACAACGGACATCATCGTCGGTTTCCCGGGTGAAACGGCTGCCGATGTCGATGATACCATCGATGTGGTGAATAAAGTAAAGTTTGATAACGCTTTTACTTTTATATATTCAAAGAGAGCAGGCACTCCTGCGGCTAAGTTCGAGGATCAGGTTCCGGAGAAGGAAGTTAAGGAGAATTTTGACAGACTGCTTAAGGTTGTCCAGGAAACAGCCAAAGAGCAGGCTGCAAAGCTTTTAGGCAGATGTGAAGATGTACTTGTTGAGGGAGTTAACGAGCATGACTCTTCACTTATGACGGGCAGAATGTCCAATAATACTTTGGTACATTTCCCGGGAGGAGAAGAACTTATCGGAAGCTTTGTAAAGGTCAAGCTTACCGAATGTCACGGGTTCTACTATTTTGGCGAAAAAATCTAATGCAGTAAGGGGAACTAAGCCGTGGAAAATACCACGAACTACAATTACGATAATGTTGATATAGAAAAAGTATCACCCATGATGCAGCACTATCTTAAGACTAAGATGGAAAACAGGGATTGCATTCTGTTCTACAGACTGGGTGACTTTTACGAACTGTTTTTTGACGATGCGATCGTTGCTTCAAGAGAGCTTGAGCTTACACTTACGGGTAAAGCCTGTGGACTAGAAGAAAGAGCGCCGATGTGCGGTGTACCTTTTCATGCGGTCGATACATATCTTACCAAGCTTGTTTCAAAAGGTTACAAGGTCGCTATTTGCGAGCAAACAGAAGATCCCAAGCTTGCCAAGGGCATCGTAAAAAGAGAAGTTACCAGGATCGTTACTCCCGGTACCAATCTTAATATGCAGTCTCTTGAAGAGACCAAGAATAACTACATAATGAGTATTTTTTACTCATCCGATATTACAGGTATTTCTATTGCCGATGTCACAACGGGTGATTACTTCCTGACCGAAGTTGACACACTTCGCGGAGTGATGGATGAGATCGGAAAATATATGCCTACTGAGCTTATCTGTAATGATGCATTTAATTTCAGCGGCATCGATATGGATGAGATCAAGAACAGGATGAACGTATTTGTTAATCCGCTCGAATCAAGATATTACGATGATGATATGACCAAGAAATTGCTTCTTAAGCACTTCAAGGTTTCTTCTCTTATAAGTCTCGGAATAGATGATTTCCCTTGCGGCGTTATAGCTGCCGGTGCGCTTCTTCAGTATCTTACAGATATGCAGAAGGCCGAGATAACGAATATCACGCATATCTATCCGTATCTTACAAGCAAGTATATGCTTCTCGACGGCTTTACAAGAAGGAATTTAGAGCTTGTTGAGACGATGCGTGATAAGCAAAAGAGAGGAACGCTTCTTTGGGTTCTTGATAAGACCAAGACCGCGATGGGTGCAAGAACGCTTCGTTCGTTTATTGAGCAGCCTTTGATAGATAAAGCGGAGATCATAAAAAGACAAGGCGCTGTCGATACCCTGGTGAAGAACGTGGTCACCAGAGAAGAGATAAGGGAATATATGGGACCTGTATATGACCTTGAACGTCTTATGTCCAAGATTATCTTTAAGACAGCAAACCCAAGAGATCTTCTTGCTTTCAGAAATTCTATAGCAATGATACCCGCCATCCTCACATCGCTTCTTGATGTTCAGGATGACAACGAGTTAAAAGAGCTCACTTCAAGACTTGATCCTCTTAAGGATATTCACGGTCTAATAGACAGTGCGATCGTTGAAGAGCCTCCTCTTACAATAAAAGAGAGCGGAATCATTAAAGAAGGCTTTGACAAAGACATCGATCATTTCAGAGAAGCGGGTTCAAGCGGAAAAAGCTGGCTTGCTCAGCTTGAGGAAGAAGAAAAAGAGAAGACGGGAATAAAGAACCTTAGGATAAAATACAGCAATGTATTCGGATATTCTTTTGAGGTTACCAATTCAAACAAAGATATGGTTCCCGATTACTTTATCAGAAAGCAGACACTTACAAACTGCGAGAGATACACTACTCCGAAGCTTAAAGAGCTTGAGGATACGATCCTTAACGCCCAGGATAAGCTTAATAATCTTGAATATGAGATGTTTTGCAAGATAAGAGATTCAATTGCTCTTGAGATAGACAGGATACAGACTACTGCCAAAGCTTTGGCACTTCTTGATGTTTACGCATCGCTTGCGTATGTAGCCGAGAAGAATCATTACGTTAAGCCTACAATAAATGAAAAAGGCGTTATAAGTATTAAGAACGGAAGACACCCTGTTGTCGAGATGATGCTTGATGCTTCGGATATGTTTATCTCAAACGATACTTATCTTGATAATAAAAAGCATTGCATATCCATTATTACCGGTCCCAACATGGCCGGTAAGTCGACATATATGAGGCAGACTGCGCTTATTACTCTTATGGCGCAGATAGGAAGTTTTGTTCCTGCTGAAAAAGCAGATATGTGTGTAGTTGACAGGATATTTACAAGAGTCGGTGCTTCGGATGACCTTGGCAGCGGTCAGTCTACTTTCATGGTTGAGATGAACGAAGTCGCCAATATTTTAAGAAACGCAACGCCCAATTCTCTTCTTATCCTTGACGAGATTGGAAGAGGAACATCCACTTATGACGGACTTGCGATCGCGTGGGCTGTAACCGAGCATATCAGTAATCGTAAGATACTCGGAGCCAAGACGCTTTTTGCGACGCATTATCATGAGCTTACAGAGCTTGAAGGTAAGATGGATAACGTTAATAACTACTGCATTGCCGTCAAGGAAAACGGAGACGATATTGTCTTTCTTCGTAAGATCATTAAAGGTGGTGCGGACAAGAGTTATGGTATTCAGGTTGCCAAGCTTGCAGGTGTGCCCGATATGGTCATAGACAGGGCAAAGGAGATTGTTACAGAGCTTACGGACAATGATATAACCGATAAGGTTCAGTCAATTGCCAGAGAAAACAAGAGCGATAAAAAAGTAAAAGTAACGCATTATGACGATGTCGATATTGATCAGATGTCACTTTTTGATACGGTAACTGATGAGGACGTGCTTAAGAGATTGCAGGAAATCGACATAACGACTCTTACGCCGATGGACGCTTTGAACACACTTTACAAGCTTCAGAGCGATTTAAAAAACAGGTGGAAAAACTAAATGGCTTTCATAAACGAACTGGACAAAAAGACTATTGATCAGATTGCTGCGGGCGAGGTCGTAGAAAGACCTGCGAGCGTGGTAAAAGAGCTTGTTGAGAATGCAATAGATTCAGGTGCTACCGCCGTTACGGTCGAAATAAAAGGCGGCGGTATCGATATGATCCGTGTAACCGACAACGGAAGCGGAATTGAAAAGAGTGAGATCAGAAAAGCTTTTAAAAGACATGCAACCAGCAAGCTTAAGACTATAGACGATCTCTTTTCAATACATTCTCTGGGATTCAGAGGAGAGGCGCTTTCAAGTATCTCTGCGGTCGCACAGGTTGATATGATCACCAAGACCAAGGATTCTCTTGAAGGAATCAGATATTGCATAAACGGCGGAGAAGAAGCTGCATTTGAAGAGATCGGAGCTCCCGACGGAACGACGCTTATTGTGAGAAATCTTTTTTACAATACTCCGGCGAGAAAGAAATTCTTAAAGACACCGCAGACTGAAGGAAGTTACATAGGGGATGTCATGGAGCATCTTGCTCTGGATAACCCCACAGTTTCTTTTCACTATATCAATAACAAGGACGATAAGTTCAATACTTCCGGAAACGGCGATCTGAAAGAGATTATCTATAGAATTTACGGAAGGGATATTTCCGTAAGCCTTGTTCCGATCAATGTTACAGAGAACGGCATTACTATTGAGGGTTATCTCGGTGAGCCTTCGATAAACAGATCAAACAGAAACTTCGAGATCTTCTTTGTGAACGGAAGATATGTAAAGGATAAGGTGATCTCAAAAGCACTTGAAGAGGGCTACAAGCAGTATCTTATGATGCATAAGTTCCCGTTTGCAATTCTGCATATAAGACTTGATCCTTCGCTTGTCGATGTCAATGTGCATCCCGCTAAGCTTGAGGTCAGATTTAATAATCAGACGGCACTTTACGAGTTTATCAGAAAAAATGTTGAAGAAACTCTCAGAAATCATGAGATGATTCCCGATGCGCTTCTCGGAGACGATCTCAAGGATGCAAAGAAGGTTGCAGATGTAGAAGCTACTGTAGAAAGTTCTTTTGACAATAAAACAGAAATTTCAAATGACTCCGATTCGAATAAAAAGGAAGATAAACAGCATGCTCCTGAACCTTTTGAAAGCGTAAGATTCGAAGAGAATAAGGTAAATGAGGATGCGCCTGTTTATGCCACAGGTGTTAAGGAAGAACCCATAAGGATTCAGGACAGCAATAAATCTGCTGTTTGGACAAGGATATTCGGTGATTCCGACGGCTCGATGGCGGAAAAAAATGAAAGACCTTCGCCGATCATAAAATCCGACGAAGCGATTATTGTCGAAAAGCCGGTTCAGCTTGATCTTTTTGAAGAAAAGGTTCTTACCAGGGACAATGTAAAAGAATACGAGATCCTAGGACAGATTTTCGGAACTTATTGGATCATCGGCTTTAAGGATAAGATGTTCCTTGTTGATCAACACGCGGCACACGAGAAGATCAACTATGAAAGGATGATAGCAAGATTTAAATCGGGTGATATACTTTCTCAGATGGTTAATCCGCCTGTTATAGTAACGCTGTCGTCTGCGGAGGAGGATCTGTTCCTTTCGTACAGAGAGTACTTTGAAAAGCTTGGCTTTAATATTGAAAATTTCGGCGGACATGAGTATGCCATGAGAGCGATACCTATCGATCTTTTCGGCTGCTCCGATGAAAAAGAGATGTTTATTCAGATTCTGGATGAGCTTTCGCATGAAACCAATCTTGACAGGACGCCGGATGTTATAAATTACAAGATTGCAAGTATGGCTTGCAAGGCTTCCGTAAAGGGTAATACGCAGATGACGAAAGAGGAGATGGAGGCTCTTTTGGATGAGCTTCTTACACTTGAGAATCCATACAACTGTCCTCACGGAAGGCCGACCATCGTATCAATGACAAAGTATGAGATTGATAAAAAATTCAAACGAGTGGTGGAATGAATAAACAAAAGCTTATTGTTTTAACGGGCCCGACAGCAGTCGGCAAATCAAAACTATCAATAGAACTTGCAAAAAGAATAGGCGGAGAGATCATCTCCGCTGATTCTATGCAGGTCTATAAATATATGGACATCGGTACCGATAAGATCTCTACCGAAAAAATGGAAGGCGTCCCGCATCATTTGATTGATATTCTGGAACCTTCCGAGAATTTTAATGTCTTTTTATTCCAAAAACTTGTCAAAGAGGCTATCAGCGATATTTCCGGAAGAGGTAAGGTTCCTATAATTGTAGGAGGCACCGGATTTTATATTCAGGCTGTTTTGTATGACATTGATTTTACTGAAACGGATGAAGATATGTCGATTCGGAATGAACTTGAAGAAAGAGCAAATAATGGTGAAACACAAGCTCTTTTTAATGAGCTAAAAGAAATAGATCCAAAGTCAGCAGATATCATTCATGCCAATAATGTAAAGAGGGTAATCAGAGCTCTTGAATATTACAAAAAGACCGGAAGACCTATCTCTGAGCACAATGAAGAACAACATCAAAGAACGTCGCCTTATGATTTTAAATATTTTGTTCTTACGGATGACAGAGAGGTGCTTTATTCCAGAATTGATAAACGTGTCGACTTGATGATAAGGGATGGACTTGAAAAAGAAGTTAAAAAGCTTCTTGAAATGAATATAGACAGGTCGACAACGTCAATGCAGGGACTTGGCTACAGAGAGATGATCGGTTACCTGGACGGCGAATACGATCTTGACAGAGCGGTATATCTTATCAAGAGAAACACAAGGCATTTTGCAAAGAGGCAGCTCACCTGGTTTAGAAGAGAAAAAGACGTTCGGTGGATTGATAAAAGAGAATTTGACCGCGACGATGAAAGAATTTTGGAAGAAATAATAAGGATATATAAAGATGAATAATATTGAAAATCACAATATCTATAATGAGCTTGGAATTTCCGATAAGGTTTATGAATTCGGCGAAAAGATCTTAATGAATCTTGAAGAGAGATTCAAGAAGATAGATGAGACTGCCGAATATAATCAGCTTAAGGTTCTTAGGGCTATGCAGGACAATAAGGTCAGCGAGGCATGTCTTTTGGGAACGACAGGTTATGGTTACAACGACATCGGAAGAGAGAAGCTTGAAGCCGTATATGCTTCGGTTTTTCATACGGAGGATGCACTTGTAAGACCACAGATCACTTGCGGAACTCACGCGCTGGCACTTGCTCTTATGAGTAATCTAAGACCGGGAGACAGACTCTTTTCACCTGTAGGAAAGCCTTATGATACGCTTGAAGAGGTTATTGGGATAAGGCCTTCAAAGGGATCACTTGCTGAATATGGAGTTAAGTACAGTCAGGTTGATCTTTTGCCTGATGGAAGCTTTGATTTTGACAATATCAAGAAAACTCTTTTGGATAATGATGACATCAAGCTTGTGACCATTCAAAGGTCCAAAGGATATCAGACAAGACCCACTTTGTCGGTAGAGAGAATCGGAGAGCTTATCTCTTTTATCAAGGGGATTAAAAATGATGTTATCTGCATGGTAGATAACTGCTACGGTGAGTTTGTTGAGCGTATTGAGCCTACGGACCTTGGTGCAGATATGGTTGTCGGTTCACTTATTAAGAATCCGGGCGGAGGTCTTGCGCCTATCGGCGGATATATCGCAGGTAAAAAAGAATGTGTTGAGAATGCGGCGTACAGACTTACTTCTCCGGGACTCGGAAAAGAAGTAGGCGCTTCACTTGGAATTCTTCCTCAGTTCTTTCAGGGATTTTTCCTTGCACCCACGGTTACGGCTTCTGCGCTTAAAGGTGCGATTTTTGCGGCAAACATTTATGAAAAGCTTGGCTTTGATGTTGTTCCGAATGCCTGCGAAGAGAGATTTGATATTATTCAGGCTGTCACATTCGGTAAACCCGAAGGTGTAATTGCATTTTGCGAAGGCATTCAGGCAGCGGCGCCTGTTGACTCTTTTGTTTCACCCGAGCCTTGGGATATGCCGGGCTATGATTCGCAGGTTATCATGGCTGCAGGTGCTTTTGTATCGGGCTCTTCGATCGAACTTTCAGCAGATGGACCGATCAAAGAACCGTACTCTGTTTTCTTCCAGGGAGGCCTTACATGGCCGCACGCAAAGCTTGGAATATTAAAGACTTTGCAAAATCTTGTGGATAGAGGCGTTGTGATGTGTTAAACTATAATCTGTATGAGTTTGGTTGTTTATAGTAACAACCTTGTAAGAATTCCTTTCTGTCGCCCGGAAGCGATGAATAATTGATATTCAGTTTGGGAGGAATCTTATGAAAACACATACATTTGACAATAAAGGTGCGAGCGCGTCTTTTGACATGCTTCCTTATGAACGCTTTATGCGTTTTGGTGCTCAGTCTCTTTCTGATGCAGAGCTTCTTGCGATTATGATACGAACGGGTAGCAATACATCTTCTCCCGTTGATATTGCGAGAAATGTTCTTGCTCTTGGCAGAGGTAAGGAAAAGGGGCTTAATTGTTTATACAGAGTCTCTTTGGATGAACTAAAGCGTATAAACGGAATCGGTGAAGTAAAAGCGGTAAAGCTTAAATGTATAGCCGAAATGGCTATGCGCATGTCGACGAGAAGCGCGTCATTGTCGTTTGATTGTTGTAAGCCCTCTGAAGTTGCTCTTTGCTATATGGAAAAGCTAAGGCATGAAGAGAGGGAGAAGGTTATATTGCTTTGTCTTAACAACAAGTTGCGACTTATTGATGAATGTCTTTTGTCTATAGGGACTGTCAATTCGGCATCTTTATCGCCGAGAGATGTTTATATGCATGCTCTTAAGACAGGTGCATCGGGTGTGATACTTATTCATAATCACCCGGGAGGCGATCCGACTCCCAGCAGGGCGGATGTAGCCATCACCAACAAGATCCGTGAATCAGGCAATATGCTTGATATCACACTTAGAGATCACATAATCATTGGAGATAAGTCATATTACAGCTTTGAAGAAAAAGGGCTGTTGTGGCAATAAGGAGGAAGTTTTGAGTAATATTTTTGGAATCGACCTTGGAACCAGTAACATCAAGATTTATAACAGAGATGCGGATGGTCTGACAGTTGAAAAGAATATGATAGCTATCGAAAACAAGACTAATGTATTCGCTTACGGTAATTCCGCATACGACATGTATGAAAAGGCTCCCGATAAGATCAGGATCAGCTATCCTTTGAACAGCGGTGTTATTGCCGATATCGAGCATATGGAGACTTTAGTTAAGCTCTTTCTCACAGATCAGATGAAGGGCTCCGTTAAGCCTTGCGAAGTATATATCGCCGTTCCCAAGGATGTAACCGAAGTTGAGAGACGTGCTTTCCACGATCTTATCAATGATGCGGGTGTTAAGGCCAAGAAGATCATGATGGTCAAGAAGCCTCTTGCAGACGGACTCGGAATGAACATCGATGTCATGAACTCTCAGGGTGTTCTTGTTGTTAACGTCGGATATGATACAACAGAGATTTCTATTCTTTCACTCAGAGGTATTGTTGTCAGCAAGCTTATCAAGGTTGGCGGCAAGAAGTTTGATGAATCTATCAGAAATATCGTTCGTAAGGAGTATGGCCTTCTTATCGGTGAGAAGACTTCCGAGAACGTTAAGATCGCTCTTAAAGATTTTGAAAAAGAGGGTAAGGACGCTGTTGTTTACGGTAGAGATATCGTTACAGGTCTTCCTGTTGAGAGACAGATTCCTACAGAGCTTATCAACAGTGCTCTTGTAGAGAACTTTAACCAGATACTTGATAATGTAAAGGCTACACTTGAGAAGACTCCTCCGGAGCTTGCTGCCGATATCTTTAAGCACGGTCTCTATCTTACGGGCGGTGCTTCACAGGTATGCCATCTCGCTCAGAGACTTTCAAACGGTGTAGGTCTTAATGTAAATATTGCTGAAAATCCTGTCGGATCGGTTGCTCTTGGTCTTGCCAAGATCATCAAGGAGGATCAGTACAAGGTTCTTGCTTACGGAATCGAAGAGGATAAGTAATAATGAGTCCCATAATCAAAAGAAGAGGAGAAGAATTTACTCTTCCGAGTAAATATCTCCTCTTTATTTTAACAGTGCTGTGTTCTGCACTTATTTTAATAACTTTTAATACAAACCTGTTTTCCGGACCGCTTAATTCGTTTGCAGGTGTTTTTGTTGTGCCTTTTCAAAAGGGGATTACCAAAGTCGGTACGAAGCTTAAGAATACAAGTGACAGACTTGAGTCCATAACAAAGCTTCTTGATGAAAACGAAAAGCTAAAAAAAGAAAACGATGAGCTTATGACTAAGAATACAGCTCTTGAGCAGGATAAATACGAGCTTATCCGTCTTCGCGAGTTGTTTGAGCTTAAATCTGAATATTCGGATTATCCGATGGTCGGTGCCAAAGTAATCGGTAAAGATCCTGGTAACTGGTATTCGACTTTTATTATTAACAAGGGTTCTGATGATGGATTTAAAGTTGATATGAATGTTATCGCCGGAAAAGGACTTGTTGGCAGGATCATAGATGTTGGTCCCGAGTGGTCCAAGGTTGAGAGTATCATCTCGGATAACGCGGCGGTCAGCGGTATGGTTTTGTCTACCGAAGATAATCTTGTGGTTGAAGGAGATCTTCAGAAATACAAGGACGGTGTGATTACATTTTCATATCTTAAAGACGATCTTGATAAGGTAACTCCGACCAACAAAGTTGTTACCTCCAACATAAGCTCGAATTATCTTCCGGGCATTCTTATCGGATACATCGAATCTATCAACGATGATCCGAATAACCTTACCAAATCAGGCACAATACAGCCTGTAGTTGATTTTGAACATCTCAGTGAAGTGCTCGTTATCACTGAATTAAAAATGAAAGCGAATTAATGTACGTATATGAATATCAGACGTGTTTTGATTAATTTAATATTCATATTGGCGTCCTTTATCTTACAGACAACGCTGTTTCGTGCTTTGGATTTTGGCGGCATTACTCCTAATCTTATTATTATATATACCGCATCTTTCGGATTTATAAAAGGAGATAAGGCCGGACTCATATCCGGCTTTTTTTGCGGACTTCTGTATGATATTTTCTTTGGGGCGCATTTAGGCTTTTATGCACTGATTTTTATGTACATAGGATTCCTTATAGGTAAGCTTCATGAGATCTTTTATTCTCAGAATCTTGCGATTCCCATAAGCTTTATCACACTTGCTGATTTTGTTTACGGCATGGTATGCTATGTGCTTTTGTTTATGTTTAGAAATAAGTTTGATATCGGATATTATATGATGAATATCATCATACCCGAGGTGGTATATACCGCGCTTATAGCTATTTTATATTATCCGCTCATCTTGAAGATCAATAACAAGATTGATGATAGAGAACAAAGGAGCGCTAAGAAATTTGTTTGAAAATATTAAAGACGGTTTTATTAAGTTCATAACGTCAAGAGCAGTTATTGTATGTGTTCTTCTTGTATGTTTGACGGGAATTACTATCTATAGACTTTTTACTTTGCAGATCGTTAAAGGTAGCTATTATCTGGATACTTTCCAGCTTAAGATCAAAAAGGAAAAGACCATTCCCGCTGCAAGAGGGTGTATTTATGATGTAAACGGCGAGCTTCTTGCTTACAATAAGCTTGCCAATTCGGTTACTATTGAGGATGTCTATAAACCCAGTAAAGGTAAGGACAAAGCGATCAATACAACTCTTAACAGCGTGATCGATATCATAGAGTCCAACGGCGACAGTGTGGATCAGGACTTTGGTATTATGCTCTCAGACAGTAACAATTATGAGTTCATATATTCGGGATCGGCGCTTCTACGTTTCCTTGCCGATGTCTACGGTCATGTAAAGACTGATGAGCTTAAGTACGAGGAGAAGACCAAGTCAGCCGAAGAGGTTATCGATTATCTTTGCAAGAAATTTGATATCGGAGAGACCGAAGGTTCAGGACTAACCTCTAAGTTTGTTCCCGGAAAGGGCTATTCAAAAGAAAGAGTTCTTAATATAGCTATTGTCAGATACAAAATGTACAACAATAACTATCAGAAGTATATTGCGACGACGGTTGCTACAGATGTAAGCGATCAGACCGTTGTAGATATAAAAGAAAATGCAACACAGCTTGACGGTGTTGCTATTGAGCCTAGTTATGCAAGATATTATCCGGATTCCGAGTATTTCTCACATTTGCTTGGGTATACGGGTAAGGTTACAGAAGATCAGCTCGCAGAGCTTGTAAAGGAAAACCCCAGATATGATTCCAATGATATTGTCGGTCAGTCTGGCATAGAGCAGTCTATGGAGAGTGTTCTTCAGGGAATAAAGGGTTCTAAGACTTTATATGTTGACAGTTTCGGTCGAACAATCGAACAAAGCAATATTGTTGATTCCGTTGCGGGTAATGACGTATGGCTTACGATCGATAAGGATCTTACCGAGGCATGCTACGATATTCTCGAACAATCACTTGCCGGTATCCTTGTCAGAAAGATCCAGAATATTAAGGCTAATCCCGATAATGCAAATTTGAGTTCTAGTAATCTGCCAATTCCTATCTATGATGTGTATTTTTCAATCTTTGAAAATCATGTTGTTGATATTACTCACTTTGCCAAGGATGACGCCAAAGAAACAGAGAAGGCTGTTTATCAGACTTTTTTAACCAAAAAAGAAGAGACCATTAATTCTATCAAGACTGAAATGCTTGAAAAGCAGACTCCTTACGAGAATCTGTCAAAAGAGTACAAGTGGTATATTACTCATGTTACCGATAAGCTTGAAGCTGAAATTTTTAATTCGGAAAAGATGGATAAAGAAGATGAAATGTACAAGGCATATCATCTCGAAGAGAGTGTGTCTTTTTCCGAGTACCTTAAATATGCATATGCCAAAGGTTGGATTGATGTTTCCAAGCTTCATCTCGATAATCAGTATGCTTCTTCGGAGGAGGTATTTGCTCAGATAGTTGATTATATCGCGGATGAGCTTGCAGGTGAAAAGGTTACTTCCGAAGGCATAGAAGTCTCACCGGATTTGGAGTTTGAGGCAAGGCTTTATAAGTATCTTTTGCTTGAGGACAGAGTCAGCGGAACGCAGGTATGTAATCTTTTGCTTGAGCAGGAGGTTGTTTCGCTTGATGATGAAGAACGCGGTCTTTGGGAGCGCGGCGGAGAGTCGGCATTTGGTTTTATGAAAAAGAGAATCGAAAATATCGATATTACTCCCGCTCAGCTAGCGCTTAATCCTTGTACCGGCTCCATAGTAATTACGGATGTAAATACCGGTGATGTACGTGCTCTTGTTACATATCCCGGATATGACAACAACAAGATGGCTAACGGTGTAGATTCAGCGTATTATAAGAAACTGCTTAATGACAAGTCAAAACCGCTTATCAATTATGCAACGATGCAGAAGACAGCGCCCGGTTCAACTTTCAAGATGGTGTCTGCTTCTGCGGGACTTTGCGAAGGTGTTATAACTACAGGCTCGACAATTCATTGCGGCGGTATATTCACTAAGTTTGAGGACAGACCGCCTAAATGCTGGATTTATCCGGGTAGTCACGGTGCGCTTAACGTTACCGGCGGTATAAAGAATTCATGTAACGTATTCTTCTATGAAGTGGGTTATAGATTGGGACTTGTACAAGGTCAGGTCGGTGATTCGTATTCATCTGAGATCGGTTTGCAGAAGCTTGCTAAATATGCCGGCTTATATGGACTAACGGATAAGTCGGGTGTTGAGATAACAGAGTCTGAGCCCCAGGTTTCAGATACCGACTCTGTTCGTTCTGCAATCGGTCAGGGTTCCGCCAACTATACTACAGTGGGACTTGCAAGGTACGTTACGACTGTTGCCAACAGCGGTACATGTTATAATCTGACCTTGCTTGATAAGACTACGGATTCAAAGGGTAATGTACTTGAAACCTATGATGCTCAGGTCAGAAATACAGTTGATATGCCGTCGGCTTATTGGGATGCGATTCATCTCGGAATGAGACAGGTTGTTCAGTCTAAGAAGATCTATGATGATCTTGATATAAATGTTGCAGGTAAGACAGGTACGGCGCAGGAGACCAATAAACCTAACCACTCGCTTTTTGTTTGT
The DNA here is from genome assembly GCF_003625475.1 of Butyrivibrio sp. X503. Lineage (GTDB taxonomy): Bacteria > Bacillota > Clostridia > Lachnospirales > Lachnospiraceae > Butyrivibrio. The sequence goes on from NZ_RAIQ01000002.1 coordinate 208,435, forward strand.
TATGCGCCATATGAGGCACCGCAGATATCTGTAGCAACGCGAGTTGCCAACGGTTACACATCAAGTTACGCTGCTGAGATTACAAAGAGAGTACTTGAGTACTACTTTGAGCTTAAGGATGAGGATGAGCTTCTTTCCGGAACGGCTCAGACATTGCAGGATGGCGCAGCAAACGCAGATTAAAAGGAGTTTTTAATGTTCAAGAAATACAAATTAAGTGAATATGACTTTTTCCTGGTACTTTGCGTTGTTGTGCTTACGATATTTGGATCCATGGCCGTAAATTCAGCAAGTCCCTCCAGTATTTACAAGCAGATCGGTGGATTGGCTTTCGGCTTGTTCCTTATGATAGGTATCTCGCTCCTTGATTACAGCGTTATCCTCAAGTTATATCCGCTTTTTTACATGGCAAATGTAGTTGTTCTGGGCCTTGTACTTTCACCTTTGGGTAAAAAGCTCAATGGTTCACAGCGATGGATTGACGTGCTGGGAGTGAGGTTTCAGCCTTCGGAAGCTGCTAAATTATTATTGATTTTATTTTTTGCGCAGTTTATCATGAAATATAAAGATAAAGTTAAATCCTTTGGCTTTATCGTGATATGTCTTATACTTCTGGGACCGCCGGTTTTACTGATTTATAAGCAGCCCGATCTATCCACATGTATTTTGATAATGCTAGTTTTTTGCACGATTATCTTTGTTGCGGGGATCGATTGGAAGATTGTCGGAGCAGTTTTGGGTATTTCTGTGCCCGCAGTACTGTTTGTGATCTACAATGCTTTACAGGGCAGTAGCTTTTTGCTTGGTGATTACCAGCAGAGACGTATTCTCGCTTGGCTTCATCCTGAGGATTACGCCAACCAAGAGGCTTATCAGACGCTCAATTCTATGATGGCCATAGGTTCAGGGCAATTGTACGGTAAAGGATACAATACCAATGAGATAACATCTGTACTTAACGGCGGATTTATTTCCGAGTCGCAGTCAGATTTTATATTTACGGTTATAGGGGAAGAGTTTGGTTTTATCGGAGCATGTTTTGTAGTCTTAGCTATTCTGATGATATCGATAAGATGCTTTATGATTTCGATGAAAGCCAGAGACAAAGCAGGAGAGCTTATTGCTGCCGGAGTAGGAGGCTGGATCGGTTTCCAGGGATTCCTTAATATCGGTGTTGCAACGGGTATTTTGCCCAATACAGGTCTTCCGCTTCCTTTTGTCAGTCAAGGACTGACTTCACTTCTCGCAATGTTTGCGGGAATAGGCTTTGTACTCAATGTCAGATTACAAAGTAATAAGTATTAATCGGGGAGGGTGTTTATAGATGAATATAGCACTTATAGCGCATGACGCTAAGAAAAAACTGATGCAGAATTTTTGCATTGCTTACAGAGGAATCCTTAGTAAGAATGATCTGTATGCCACAGGCACAACAGGCAGACTTATTGAAGAGGTTACTAATTTAAGTATACACAAATATCTTGCAGGGCACTTAGGTGGTGCACAGCAGCTTGGCGCAGCAATAGAGCATAATGAGATCGATCTTGTTATTTTCCTTAGAGATGCTCTCACTGTTAAGTCCCATGAGCCGGATATCAACAATGTTATGACTTTATGTGATATGCACAACATTCCTGTTGCGACCAATCTGGCTTCTGCAGAGCTTTTAATCAAATCATTGGACAGAGGAGATCTTGAGTGGCGTGAGATGTACAAGTAAGCGTGTTTTTTGTATGGTGCTTGCGCTTACGATACTTTTGATTACCGGATGTAAAGGAGTTCCATATTCCGCTAAATATTCAGTGGATGAATCTGCTTCATCACAAAGAGATGAGCTTATTTATCCGACTTTTGCTTCTGATCTGTGTGTTGCGGATGAAGATGTTAAGCCTTCGGATTCGGATCTCGAGATATACGAAAAGGCAAGTGCGGGTCTTTTTGACCTGACAAGAAAAGAAACTATATATGCCAAAAACATCAATTTAAGAGTCATGCCGGCCAGTTTAACCAAGGTCATGACTGCTTATGTTGCGCTTAAGTACGGTTCTTTGGACCAGGTTCTTACTGCCAAATCCGATGTTTATGTCAATGAGAGCGGAGCACAGAAGGTTAATCTCAAAGAGGGCGACAAGATGACGCTTGATCAGGCCCTTCACCTTCTTTTGATCTATTCCGCCAATGATATAGCCAATCTTATAGCATCCAATATTACAGGCCCTTCGGGCGAGGATTTTATTACACTCATGAATCAAGAAGCTGTAAATATCGGTGCTACCAATTCCAATTTTAAAAATCCGCACGGTCTTACGGCTGATGATCATTATGTGACCGCATATGATATGTATCTGATATTCAATGCGGCTATGCAGTATGATACTTTCAGCGAGATCATCAATATGACCGAGTATACGACGACTTACCAGGACGGAAAGGGCGGAACCAAGGATATAACCGTTAAGAATACCAACGGTTTCCTTTCAGGCTCCAAATCCGCGCCAAAAGGAGTTACTGTTATTGGCGGAAAGACGGGTACAACAAATGCCGCCGGTCACTGCCTCATACTTCTTGCAAAGGACACCAACGGAGACCCCTACATCGCTGTAATTATGCGTGATGAGGACGCCGGAGTTCTTTATACTGACATGGCTCGTTTGCTCGAGGAAATAGTAGGTTAAGGTTGTCTTTTAGCGGGTAATATTTTATAATTAATTCATCTATAAAATTCTTACTTGCAGGAGGGTATGCCGATGGTTCAGTTAATTGTTGGGAAAAAGGGTAAAGGAAAGACCAAATGCTTATTGGACAAGGTTAATACTGAGGTTAAGAATGTTCTCGGCTCAGTAGCCTTTCTTGATAAGAACACCAAGCACATGTATGAGCTTAATAACAAGATTCGCCTCATTGTAGTACCGGAATTTATGATTTCTAATTCTGAAGAATTTATTGGCTTCGTAAGTGGTATCATATCTCAGGACCACGATCTCCAGCAAATGTATTTTGACAGCTTCCTCAAAATTTCCTGTTTAGAAGGTCAAGACATCAGCGCTACTGTTGATAAGCTTGAAAAACTCAGCGAGAAGTTTAATATTGATTTTGTTCTCAGCCTCTCAATGGACGAGTCTGAGCTTCCTGAAGGTGTCAAATCCAAAGTAGTTATTTCACTTTAATTAAAGTATTAGAATATAAGCCGCGGAAATACCCCGCGGCTTATAAATTTATTTTGTTATAAAGAATCTATTCGTAAAGGTTGTGCAAAATGGCTGATAACGGTAGCCGTAAGATTACAAGGTATCCCAAAAATCTGAATAACATCAACATTGGTATGATATTCTTTGCCGTTATGGCACTTTATATCATTATCAGTGTTATCACCTACATGCGAAAAGACCATATTGTCGGATATCAGGTTATTGAAGGCTCATTGTCGACCAACAACATTTATGAGGCAATTGCGGTCAGAAAAGAAGTTATCGTTCCTGCCGATACTGCAGGTTATATAAACTATTTCCAAACGGAAGGAAGCAGAGTTGCTGTTGGTAACCTCGTATATACGGTGGATGAATCGGGACAGCTTCTCGAATATCTTAAATCACAGGGATCCGAAGAAGTGGTTCTCAGAGATGAAGATATGTCGGAGTTTAGGTCACAGATAGTATATTTCGATTCTTCTTTTGATCCTCATGAATTCAATACGGTTTATGATTTTAAGATCAGTCTTGACGGAACCGTGCAGAAGCTTGCAAACAGCAGTATCTTGGAGAATATTCAATCACTTAACGAAGGTGGCGGTGAGTTAAAATCCATCAATTATAAGACCGCTCAGGATACAGGAATTGTTGTTTATTCAACCGATGGTTATGAGGATCTGACTCTTAACGATATGACTGCCGATAAATTCGATCAGTCCAAATATGAAAAGAAACAGCTTACTAATCCTGCTGATCCTGTAAAATCCGGAGATGCTATATATAAGCTTTGTACAGATGAAGATTGGTCGATAATTATTCAAGAGAAAGATCCCGATAAATTTGCTCAGATGGTTGAGAAGGAGCAAAACGGAGAGTATATAAAGGTTAGATTTATCAAGAATCAGGATGAATCATACGGTAAGGTTTCAACATTTACCAACGCCGACGGCGACAATTTTGTTATGTTGACTTTTACCAATTCAATGATCACTTTCTGCAGGGACAGATTTCTGAATGTCGAGCTTATCACCGAAGATGAGAAGGGGCTTAAGATTCCGAATTCCGCTATTGTGAATAAGAACTTTTTCATTGTACCCAAGGAATACGTTATCAAGAATAACGATAATACCTTTGCTGTTTTGAAAGATAAGTACGACGAGCAGGGCAATGAGACTTCAGAGCTCATGAATATGTCGATCTATAACGAAACAGAGACTGATTATTATATCGATACCGATGTACTTAGACCCGGAGATATACTGATAAAACCTGATTCCAACGATAGATTTACAATTAGCAAGACAGATAGCCTGATCGGAGTATATAATATTAATAAAGGTTATGCCGATTTCAGACAGATCAAGATCCTTTATCAGAATGATGAGTATTCGATAGTCAGATCGAATACTATGTACGGACTTAATACTTATGACTACATAGTTCTTGATTCGGCTACCGTAGATAACAAGAACAAATCTGATAAGAGCGATGATTCATCTGCGGCTCAGGCCTCAGATAATGAAGATGCATCGGAAGATAGCTCGGAAGTATCGGAAGCTTCTGAGGAAAGTGCTGATGAATCTTCGGATGCAAGCACTGAAGAAAACGAAAGTTCGTCTGATTCCTCTGACGGAAGTTTCAAAGCAGCTAGCGAAGAAACGTCCGATGATACTTCAGACAACTCCACGGCTGAAAAATCTGAAAAAAAGTCAGAATAAAATTTGACTTTTTATGTAAAACTACGTTAATATTATATGGGATTTTGTTGGGAATAATAAGAGTTAGGAGTTTGATATTATGAACGTAATGGACAAGTTTTTAAAAGCAATTCAGCTTACCGGGGACGATGAAAGCGGATATTACGATTCCGATGACGGCTATTATGATAGCAGTTCCAAAATTGAATCATTAAGTAATTCAGCTCCGATAGGTAAGGACGATCCGAGTATCGAGATCAGTGAAGAAAAGACCAAAAAAACTGCTCCCAGAGTTGTTCCTTCCAAGAGAAAGAATCTTAGCGGCGCCGGAATGGAGGTTTGTGTTATCAAGCCTACAACTGTTGAGGACGCCAGAGAGATCACAGAGACTCTTTTAGCAAACCGCACTGTTGTGCTTAACCTTGAAGGCCTTGATGTTGATATTGCACAGAGAATCATTGACTTTACTTCAGGTTCCACATTTGCTATTTCCGGAAATCTTCAGAAGATTTCAAGATATATATTTATCATTACACCTGCATCCGTTGATATTTCGGGAGATTTCCAGAATCTTCTCAGCGGCTTCGGAGGCGGTATTTCAGAAGGACCACAACAGATTGATTAAATCAAGATGAGGCTGTTGACGGATTTTTTTCGGTCAACAGCTTTTTTCTATATCTATTTATTTTAAGGAGTAAGACATCATGGAGAAGACTCTCACAGTAAACTATCAGGAAAAGCCCTGCTATGACATAATTTTTGAACATAGCTTTGAAGGATTTCCCCAGGCCTTGGAAGAGCTTGGATTTAAGAAAAGAAAATTTGCGATAATTACGGATTCTAACGTCGATAAGCTATACGCCAAGGAAATAGAAGAGCTGATCACGCCTATTTCATCTGCAGTTATAAAGTGTGTTATTCCTGCAGGAGAGAGCAATAAGAATCTTTCTGAGATAGAGAAGATCTATGAGGAGCTCATACTTAATCATTTTGACAGACATGATCTTATAATAGCTCTCGGTGGCGGAGTTGTCGGAGATATGGCAGGTTATACGGCTGCAAATTATCTTAGAGGTATTTCTTTTGTTCAGGTACCAACAACGCTTCTTGCTCAGACTGACAGCAGTATTGGCGGCAAGACAGGCGTCGATTTTAAAGGCTATAAGAACATGATTGGCGCTTTCCATATGCCAAAGCTCGTATATATGAATATTTTGACACTTAAGAGCCTTGATGATCGTCAGTATATATCGGGATTTGCAGAAGTAATGAAGCACGGTCTTATTAAGGACGCCGATTTCTACACATGGCTTATCGATAATTTATATGAGATTTGCGAGAGAGATATTGATGTTCTTACAGAGATGGTTTCAAAGAGCTGTGATATAAAGAGGAGAGTAGTAGAGAAGGATCCCACTGAAAAGGGTGACAGAGCACTTCTTAACTTCGGTCATACTTTGGGACATGCTATTGAAAAAGCCAAGAATTTTGAGCTTTCACACGGCGAATGTGTTGCTCTCGGTTCTGTAGCTGCAGCTTATATTTCATGGAAAAAGGATATGATCTCAATGGAAGAGTACTATGAGATCAGAGATATGTTTGTTCCGTTCGGTCTACCGATCTCTGTTGAGGATATCGACGTAGATGAAGTTATAAAGCTTACTAAGTCTGATAAGAAGGCTGATTCGGACAAAATAAGGTTTATACTTTTAAAGAAACTCGGCAAAGCGGTTATAGATACTTCGGTTACAGACGAAGATATGAAGGCAGCTCTTAATGAGATTCTTTATGTTGAAAATAATGATTGATGAGGTTTTTTTACGATGAATACTAAAATGTCCAAGAAGAAAAAGATTTTTCTTATAGCGGATTATCTTATGATAATATTATTTGTTTTTTTGGATCAGTTTACCAAGTATCTTGCGGTTGAGCATCTTCAGGATAAACCTCCGTTTAAGATTATCGACGGCGTTTTTGAGCTTAATTTTTTAAAGAACAGCGGAGCTGCTTTCGGAGTATTGCAGAATCAGAAGGTTTTCTTTATTTTGATCGCAGTTATGATACTTATAATAATTTCATATGTTCTTTTCAGAATGCCCGATGATAAGAAGTACAATGTTATGCATATTCTTCTTGTCCTTATAGCGAGCGGCGCTGCGGGTAATATGATTGACAGAATAAGATATGACTATGTTGTGGACTTTTTCTATTTTGTCCTTATCAATTTCCCTATATTCAATGTTGCTGATATTTATGTGACCGTTGCAACATTCCTTTTTGCAATCCTTCTGTTGTTCTATTACAAGGAAAATGACTTCAGCTTTTTGAGCTTTAGACAGCAAAAGAAGTTTAAGGAATTCAAATAATGGAAGAAAACAATCGTTTCGAGTATGTTGTAACCGATGAATTTGAAGGTATGAGAGTCGATAAGCTTATAAGTGAGCTTATTGACTCCTTTTCGCGTTCGTATATCAAAAAGCTTATTGATGATAAAAAAGTATATGTAGGTGACAAGAACGTTAAAGCCAGCTTTGTTGTAAAAGAAGGCGACCATATACTTATGGAGATTCCGCCTATAGAAGTACCGGATATTCTTCCTCAGGATATACCGCTTGATATCTTGTATGAGGATGATGATGTACTTGTTGTCAATAAGCCAAAAGGGATGGTAGTGCATCCTGCTGCAGGCCATTACAAGGATACCCTCGTAAATGCGGTTATGTTTCACTGTAAGGACAAATTATCAGGTATCAACGGTGTTATGAGACCCGGTATCGTTCATAGGATCGATAAAGACACGACCGGTTCGGTTATCATATGTAAGAATGACAATGCACACCAGAAAATCGCAGATCAGTTGAAGGATCATTCGGTCAACCGTGTTTATCATGCTATCTGCTATGGAATAATCAAGGAAGATGAGGGCGATATAGAGACTCTTATCGGAAGAAGTGCCAATGACCGAAAGAAGATGGCGGTTGTTCAATCGGGTGGCAAGAATGCATCTACCCATTATCATGTTTTAAAGCGCTTTGAAGGCGATAATTTTACATACATCGAGTGTAAGCTTAAAACAGGTCGAACACATCAAATAAGGGTTCATATGGCGCATATCGGGCATCCTCTTTTGGGTGACGATGTTTATGCGGGTTCAAGGAAGAGCAAGTTTAAAACGCAAGGACAGTGCTTACATGCCAAGATCCTTGGCTTCAAACATCCGACTACAGGCGAGTATATCGAGACCGATGCTCCTTTACCTGCGTATTTTAGCCATTTGCTTGATGTTCTCAAATAATGTAAAATAAAAATAAGAAAAGTGCCTATATTATGAGGAAAAAAGGGGTGAGCAATATGAATACTGTTATCACTATCGGAAGACAGTTTGGTTCAGGCGGAAGAGAAATAGGAGAGATGGTTGCTGACCATTTTGGGATCAAATGTTATGACAAGGAGCTTCTTTCGAGAGCAGCAAAAGAGAGCGGCTTTTGTGAGGAAATGATCCAGAATCACGATGAGCGTCCCACAAACTCTTTTTTATATAATCTTGTTATGGACACATATTCATTTGGCTATAATTCATCTAGCTTTGTTGATATGCCCATCAGCCATAAGGTTTTTCTTGCACAGTTTGATACCATCAAAAAGATCGCATCGGAAGGACCTTGCGTAATAGTCGGAAGATGCGCGGATTACGCGTTAAGTGAGTTTGATAATGTGCTTAATCTTTTTATATACGGTGACGAAGATGCCAAGATAAAGAGGATCAAAGAGCGTTTTGAGGATGTTAAATCCGATGATAAAGCCAGAGATATGATGAATAAGAAGGATAAGCAGCGTCAGAGCTATTACAATTACTATTCTTCCAAGAAATGGGGAAGAGCCGACAGCTATGATCTCTGCATCAACTCTAGTAAGCTTGGCATTGAAGGCACTGTGAAATTTATTATCCAATATGTTGAGGATTTCGAACAAATAAGAAGTAGTAAGGTATGATGTGATAAGCATATACAATTGCTTGATAATATGAATTGAAAGGCATTTTGATCCTATGAAATAAGAATCATATGAGAGAAATGCCTTTTATGGTTACATATACTTTTTCGCAAAATTCTAGTTTTACGAAAAGACAATGTGTGATATAATGCACTTATAGAGAATACATACGATTTTATTGGTTTTTTGTTGTAAATGTTTAATTTTTGGGGGTTAATCATATGCCTGCTTCTAAGATGAATTATTCCGATAAGATAAACGAGCTTCTTGCTCAGTTGCCTGATTTTGTATCTGACTTTATCTATAACTTCGGCCGCGTTGAAAATTATGCGACTAAGCTTGAATATTGTCGTGACATTAAAACGTATCTTGAATTTATCACGAATTTTCTTCCTAAATACTGCGATAAATCCATCAAGGAAATCACTCTTAAGGATCTTGGCGATATCGAGGTTCTTGATATAAACAGATTCCTTACAACGCTTGCCGGCAATCACAAAGAAACAACCGTTAAAAGAAAACGTGCTTCGCTTTCAAGTATGTACGGATTTTTCGTGGCTACAGGCAAATTATCTAGAAATCCGATAGCCGCTACCAAGACAATTAAAATCCCCGAAAAGGATGTTATTTATTTAACAAACGATGAACAGCGGATTTTGCTTGATACTGTTCGCCACGGAACCCATTTGCATGATTCTGTTGCAAAAGTCCATTATATCTATGCTGACAGAGATTCTGCGATGTTCATATTATTATTGGATACGGGGCTTCGTGTATCTGAGATGCTTGATACGGATATTATTGACTATAATCTTGAGGATTGCAGCGTTGTTGTTACGAGAAAAGGCGGTGATACGCAGGTAATCTATTATTCAGACGAATGCAGGGATTATCTTGATATCTACTTCTCTTCTCAAAAAGCAAAATATGGTCTATCCAACTCTTCTCTTAAGTTTCCCGCGTTTACGACAACAACGGGTAACAGACTTGGAGTAAGGGCTGTAGAGATGCTTGTAAAGAAGTATGTATCTGTATGTTTACCGGAAAAAACAAGAATCATATCGCCGCATAAGCTGCGTTCAAGCTTTGCAATGAGCTTTTATGCAGCAAGCGACAATAATATATTATTACTTAAGAAAAAGATGAATCATAAGAGTATTCAGACGACAAACATCTATGCGAAAGCGTCTGATACAGCAATGAAGGATTCGAGATCTCTTTTGCAGGGGCTAAGGTAATAAGTAATCACCAGACTCGGTCCTTAACTTGTATAATTGGAATATATATCCACATGATCGTAGATACATCTCCATGTGCTGTATGAATCAGCAGTGACACAGATATAATGATTACCGTTATTTGATACCTGATAGCTTGCAGCACAGCAACCTGATTGATTGACAAAACCTGTCTTGGCACCGGTTACTTGTCCATGGGTGTCCTTATCTTCTATCCTACGCAAAAACCAATTGGATATAGTTATTCCTTCAGGATGCTCGGAAGTAGGAGAAGTCACATAAGTTCTTGTGTTTAGTATCTCATTGCATACCTCGTTCTCTTCCGCTGCTTTTAAAATCATTGCCATATCCATTAGTGTACAATAATGATCTTCATCGTATATGCCGATGCAATTGGTAAAATGAGCGGTATCCGATAATCCCAGCTCTTCAAGCTTTTCATTCATAAGATTAACGAATTCTTCCTGAGAGCCTGCGACATATTCTGCAAGGCACATGGAAGCATCGGCTCCGGAGGGAAGTATCGTTCCGTATAATAAATCCCTGATAGTAAGCTTATCTCCTACTTTTAGACCTACGCAGCTGCAATCGTTGCTGTATACGTAATTACCGATCTCTTGAGTCATTACGAAGGTATCATCAAGATTATCGATATGCTCGACAGCAACCAAAAGAGTCAGTATCTTGGTCATTGATGCCGGATTGATCCTAACATTACCGTCTTTGGAGGCAATAACTTTACCGTTGTCCAGATCCAATAAAAGCGCGTACGTGCTGATTGTGTTTTCACTGGATATATAAGCGGTATCATCGCTTATTGATATATCATAGCCTTCGAAAAATGCCGAAGCATCTTCGGATTTTTTAAGCATAGGATTCTCTGCTTCTTTTTTTAATTCTTTTTTTTCTTCTTTTTTTACTATAGTATCAACAACGGTAAGTTCCTGAGTTGAGTTGTCAGGAGGAACAACTTCGTCTTTTTTATGTGTTATTTTTTTTATGAGGAATAAAAGTCCTACAATGCATAAAACTAAAGCTATGATCATCAAAGCAAAATGAAAGATAATCTCTCTTTTTCTGCGCGCTTTATATTCAGACGCGGACAATCTATCCCCGTTTCGTTTTCTGTAATGTGCTTTTCTATAATTACCCAATATAAGTCTCCACCCATATAAAAAGAATACAACGGTACAATAGTATCATCTATCGACCGTTGTATTCAATATTGAAAAGCACCAAAATTTTATAACGAAAATTCTATAACAAAATTGCAGTTATATACTTGAAAAAATCATAAGTTCGTGAACTTCTTGGTACTATCGCTAAGCTGCTCAGTAACCTTGTTGTTTTCTCCCATTGCTTCGCTGATACCCTGGATCTGACCAACAATCTCTGACGAGTTTGCAGCCGAAAGGTTGATAGCCTGAGTACTTTCCTTAACGGAATCAGTGATGGATACAACAGATTCAGCCATCTTATCCATGATATTGTTGAGGTTATCGGCCTTCATATTGAACTTCTCAAGGATATCATCCATAACAACCGCTGTATTTTCATATTTATCACTTGTCTCAACGAATGTATCGTAATCGTTGAGTACGTCGTTATTGATGAACTCGATAACATCCATAGCATTGGTTGAAAGTGAGTTAACAGCCTCGGTAACCTCATTACTGATCACCTGGATATTGCCGGCTGTCTGTCTACTGTTTTCCGCAAGTGCGCTGATCTCCTCAGCAACAACCGCAAATCCCTTACCTGCTTCACCTGCTCTAGCAGCCTCGATTGAAGCGTTGAGAGCAAGGAGGTTGGTCTGTGATGCGATATCAAGGATAACCTTGGTAAGTTCGTTGATCTGTGCAACTTTCTCACTATCTTTAACGGATTTCTCAAGAACAGCGCTGAGTTCTTCGACTTTAACTCCGGTATTTTCTTTCTTTTTGAGTGCTTCGTTCTTAATTTCGTCTGCTTCACGTTTGATGTTCTCAGCAGTATCAGCACCGTTTGCAGCTTCCTGTCTGATCTCATCGGTAGCTGTCTTAACTTCATCAAGCTTGCCGGAAATCTGATCTGCTGTAGTTGAAACGGTATCCATACTTGCTGACAACTCCTCAAGAGCAGCCGATGTATTGGTGATATTATCACTTGCCTTCTCAATCTTAAGCGTCATGGAATCAGATGAAGATGTAAGGACATTGGATCCGTCCTTAACCTCCTTGATAACTCCCTGAAGAGTTTCAATAAAGTTATTGATACCGCTTACGATAAAGCCAAGCTCTGTACTGGTCTTGGTCTTAACTCTTGAGGTAAGATCACCTTCATTATCATTGATTCCTTTAATGATCTTCTGGAGTTCACCGACAATGCTTGTGATCTTCTTACTGATTCTTGTTTCGCTAAGGATAACGCTGATAATAATGATAATAACGAATATAACAACAAGAACAATTGTCTTGCTGAATGCCTGCTGATATAGTGCATTAAGATATTTTTCAAGCTGAGCAGCCAATTGTGAAATTGTTTCTTCAGCAACATCATATGCTGCATATGTAGCTTCCTGAGCAGCTAGATATTTATTTATATATATATCCATTGATTTAGCGGCATCAGCAGCTCTAAGTGCAATGATCATTTCATCAACGACGGCACGATATTCTTCCGTTGACCTTCGAACTTCAGCCATCTGCTCGGGACCGTTGGCTGCTTCACTTACGAATATACTTTCCTCCATGAATTGTAATTGGCCATCAATCTTACCTTCTACAGCATCAATATTCTGAAAATATACTTCGTAATTAGCCGGATCGTTGGTACCCATAGATACGGCACCTAAAAGGGCTGATATATTTCCGTCAATTGTGATGATGCCCTCACGGAGTTGTGCTTCATTACTCAAAAGCTCTATTTCTCCGATACTTGCATTATTTGCAATATGAATAATGTTCTTCATATTACTGTCCATAGTGAATATTGCTATTATGAACATCGCAAGCATGACGATATTAACCGCTAAATTCTGAAAACCTATTCGTTTGTAGAACTTAAGACCTTCTGTTTTAAATTTTGCGCTATTCTTTTTCACCTCAAGCACCCCTTTCGCCATAAAGAAAATACAATGTCTTGAAATAATTATAGCGCAAATTAAACGCATAAAAACACGTTTTAGCGATAATTAAGAGAATTAAGAATTTATTTATAATCCCTTGAATAATAAGGGATTACGATGGATTCCCCTGCTTGCAAAATTGAATCGCTGTCAATTGAATTTATCATACAAATTTCTGAAATATATGCATTCAAATCCTTATAATGTTCGGCGTTAAATTCGCTGTTTGCAACCGACCACAAAGAATCACCGGAATGAATGGTTATGTTCTTGTAGTATTTGTACTCGGGTACAAATGAGTCTGATTGAGCTGATGCCTTGAAACTAAACACATAGAATACTGTAAGAAACATAGCTACAAAAACAACTGCAGAAACGATCATATACTGCCTTCTGATAATCTTCTGTCTTCTAAGTTTGTTATTGCGAATACGGATCTCGCTTTCACTGTAAAATCTTGGATTGTTGTATAAACTAGCTGCTATTGCCATTGCTTCACTCATAACGCACCTCACATTAAACACAAACATATGTTACGAACAACTGTTCTACAAATAATATATCGAACATACTTTCTTTTGTCAATAAAAAATCGAACAAATATTCCGAACAAATATTTGCTTTTTTGTCTGTGAGTATGTTATACTGTTAAAAAAGATAAGGAGGACAATATGGAAAAAGGAAATATTTCTCGCAAACAACAGGAGATTCTTGATTACATCAAAGAACAGACATTATCCAGAGGATTTCCTCCTTCTGTAAGAGATATATGTGCTGCCGTTAACCTTAAATCCACTTCTTCGGTTCACGCGCATTTGGAGACTCTTGAAAAGAACGGATATATCAGACGCGATCCTACCAAGCCTCGTGCCATTGAAATATGTGATGACGGTTTCAACATGGTTAGAACCGAGATTGTAAGCATTCCCGTTGTTGGCCAGGTTGCTGCAGGTACTCCCATTCTTGCGGAAGAAAATATAGATTCTTATATTCCTATTCCTGCCAGTATGTGCCCTAAGGGAGCCGATGCTTTCATACTTAATGTTAAAGGCGATTCGATGATCAATGCCGGTATTTTCAGCGGTGATAAGCTTTTTGTACAGGTGTGCAATACAGCTAAGAATGGGGATCAGGTAGTTGCTCTTATTGATGATTCGGCTACGGTTAAGACTTTTTACAAAGAAAAGGACCATATCAGACTTCAGCCCGAGAATGACAACATGGATCCCATAATTGTTGATGATTGCACTATCTTGGGTAAGGTTTTCGGTATTATGCGTTTTTATTGATAAATAAAGAGCGTACAGATTAGATTTAATCTGTACGCTTTATTATTTGTTTTACTTATTTAATTCGTCTTTATCGATAAGCTTTCCGTCTCTCCATATTCTTTCAAGATCATAGAACAGTCGGTTTTCTTTATCAAATACATGTACGATGATATCACCGAAATCAAGGAGTATCCATTTACCTGTATCATAGCCTTCGACGTTTTTGGTCATGTGGCCCGCTCTTCCGAGCGCATCCTGCACATTGTCTGCAAGTGCCTGAACCTGGTTGATATTTGTGCCGCTTGCGATTATAAAGTAATCTGCAATTGTTGAAATATTGCTGATATCAATTGTATGAACGTCCTCTCCTTTTCTGTCTTCGAGAGCATCAATGGCAATTGCAGCCATCTTCTTTGAAATATCAATATCTGACATAGTCACCTCTTTACTTGTAATACTTTTTATAAAAAAGATAGGCATCCATAGTGGAATTATCTATCTCTTTTCCTATGGTCTGTAAATATATAACTGAATCATGAAGAATATGTGCAAGGCATTTATCAAGATCGGTAAATGCTTCTTTTCTGATGATATCCATTCCTTCAAGAGGCTTTCTTCCGGGTTCGATAAAATCAGCGATATAGATTATCTTTTCAAGTAAAGACATGTCTTCCTTACCTGTCGTATGCCATCTTATAGCATTAAGAATTTCCGTATCGTATACATCATACTTGGTTCTTGCAAGATACATTCCCACCTTAGCGTGAAGTAAGGAGTGGTTCTTTTTCTCTATATCCGAAAGCTCGATATTGTTCTTTTTGCATAGCTTTATCTGATCATCATGAGACATGCACTTGGCACAGTCATGAAGAAGTCCTGCTATCAGGGCCTTATCTATGTCTGCATCAAAGACCATGGCCATACTCGTTGCCGTATAAGCTACACCAAGAGTATGCGTAAATCTTTCAGGCTTAAGTTCTCCTTCAAGAGTTTTTCTTATCTTTTGCACGGTTTCGCTATCAAATGTTTTCATTTATACAGTCCTTTTATGCAGATATATTCTATGCACTCATCAGGAAGCATGTATCTGACCGATCTGCCCATTCGTATCTTTTGACGAATGTCGGTTGCGGAGATATCAACTCTGTTAAATGCAAGAAGCCTGATATCTGCGCCATATATTTTTGCAAGTTCTCTTCTCTTTTTATCAAGAGCGGGGAGATCGTCCTCTTCTCTTACAGCTGCAAGGATAATGCAGGATTGCAGAAGGTCTTTAAACCTATACCATGATTCAATTCCGATAACCGAATCGCCTCCAAGGATAAGATAGAGTTCATCACCGGGATACATAAGTTTAAGCTCTTCTATCGTATTGTAAGTATAGGTTCCGTTTTCCTTGTCTATCTCTATCCTTGAACAGGTAAAGTAAGGATTATCCTTTATGGCCATCTGAACCATCTTATATCTGGTATCACCGGATGAGATCTCGGTTCTGTTTGGCATATGTGCCAAATTACCCGGTATATAGATGACTCTGTCCAGAGAAAACTGCTCTCTTGCAGCTTCTCCGAGCAAAAGGTGTCCGTTGTGAATAGGGTCGAACGTTCCGCCAAGTATACCGATTTTCCTGCATTCCATAATTATGCCTCCATCTGGTATTGATTTGATAGAACTTTGATAATAGAAAAATACTTAAGCATTTGCTTTCTTTGCCTTAGGAAGGACAATCTTAGGTTCATCCTTGAAAGGCTTATATAAAACGAACTTTCTTCCGATCACCTGAATAAGCTCGGAACGAGTTCTTTCTGATACCATGATAGCTACATTGGTTACATCTTCAATGCAATTCTTAAGAACAGCGATCTTAACTAGCTCATGTGTATTGAATGTTTCGGCAATAGCATCAGTAACCTCGGGAGTCACGGTAGCTTTACCGATCTGAAATACAGGCTCAAGATCAGAAGCAAGGCTCTTAAGATAAGCGCGTTGTTTACTTGTAAGGTTCATTTATGTTTCTTCCTCTTCATCATCTACCGGCTGAGTGTCGGCATTTCTGTAATATTCAAAGCTATATCCGTACATTCTTACGGTATCGCCTTCGTTAATATGTAACTTCTCGAGCTCATCCAGAATACCGTTATCGGCAAGGAATTTCTGGAAGAATGCAAATCCCTTCTCTGATTCGAGATTGGTATAACCGAGCATCTTCTCGATCTTAGGTCCTTCGATAACATATTCCTGAGAATCCGAATCATATTCGACAGTGAACGCTTCATCCTGTTCTCTAGCCATCTCTTCGGGGAAGAATTCCTGCTCAAATACAATTTTTTCTTTTGGCATCTCAGATATCGTCTTACTTACATAGTATAACAATTCTTTGATACCTTTTCCAGTTAGGGTCGATGTCGCGAACACCTTAACACCCATAGGCTCGTACTTTTCGCGGATCTTTTGGATGATCTCCGCATCCTCGCCTTCAGGGAGCATATCTATCTTATTTGCAGCAATAACCTGAGGCCTCTTTGAGATATCAGCGTTATATTTAGCAAGTTCAGAATTGATAGCTTCAATATCTTCTATAGGATCACGACCTTCAGTAGAAGCGGCGTCAACAACATGGATCATCATACGAGTTCTTTCAATGTGTCGCAAAAACTCGTGTCCGAGACCTGCACCATCAGCTGCTCCTTCGATAAGTCCCGGTATATCGGCAACAACAAAACCATTGGCATCATTAAGATCTACGACTCCCAGCATTGGAGAAAGCGTAGTAAAGTGATAATTGGCTATCTTAGGCTTTGCGTTTGATACCTTTGAAAGAAATGTGGACTTACCGACATTTGGAAATCCTACCAGTCCGACATCAGCAATGACTTTAAGCTCTAAGAGAACTTCAAGTGTTATCGCAGGTTGACCGGGCTGAGCGTATTTAGGAGCCTGCATTGTGGATGTTGCATAATGCATATTGCCGTTTCCACCGCGACCGCCCTTAAGTACGATTACTTCCTTGTTATCACCGCTCATATCGGCAATTACCTTGCCGGATTCAGCTTCTTTGATAACTGTTCCTTCCGGAACCTTTATATAAAGATCCTCGCCGTTCTTACCGTGGCAACGTCTCTTATTTCCATCCTGACCGTTTTCAGCTTTATACTTACCGCCGTAGTGAAAATCCGCAAGCGTATTGAGGCCTTCGTCGACAACAAATATGATATCGCCGCCTTTACCGCCGTCACCGCCATCTGGACCGCCGTTGGGAACGTATTTCTCTCTTCTGAAAGAAACATGTCCGTCACCGCCCTTACCGCTTTGTATAAAGATTTTGGCTTTATCTACAAATACAGGCATTTTTCTACCTTTCTTTCTGTATTAAACATACATTGTGAAAAAATGGGCTCCAAACACTAAGTTTGAAGCCCGTTTAATAATTACTTATTCTCTACAGGATGAACGCTAGCCTGCTTTTTATCTCTGCCCTTGCGCTCAAATCTAAGAACACCATCAACAAGTGCAAACAATGTATCATCTTTACCGATTCCTACATTAACACCGGGATGAATGTGTGTTCCGCGCTGTCTGTATAAAATATTACCGGCCTTTACGAATTGTCCGTCAGCTCTTTTTGCTCCAAGTCTCTTGGATTCTGAATCTCTACCGTTCTTGGTTGATCCAACACCCTTCTTATGAGCAAAAAATTGAAGGTTCATATTCAACATGACTTATTCCCTCCTAAATTTAATGTTCAAAAATTTCTTACCGTACTGCCTATAAATGCTGTCTATTCCGAGCTCGTAAGACTGAAGGAGAAGATCTGCTTCATTAGAAGGCGCATCTTCAAATAATAGTCTTATCAAACCTTTTTCTTCATCCTGATCTACAGTGATCTTATCATCAGTAAGTTGATCGATCGAATTGATAAGATTGATCGTAAGTACTGATATAGCCGAGCATACAATGTCATTACCGTAATCAGCAAATCCTGCATGTCCCAGGCATTCGATACTCTTATATGAATCGTTGGATGATCTTGTTATCGTAATAGTAGTCATTGCTTTGGCATGTAAATCAATTACAATGTGATCTTTTCAATCTTAACAGTTGTGAAAGGCTGTCTGTGACCGTTCTTCTTGTGATAGCCAGTCTTTCTCTTGTACTTGTAAACAATAACCTTCTTAGCACGTCCCTGCTCAACAACAGTAGCGCTAACCTTAGCCTTGCTAACATCGTCAGCAACCTTAAGTTCCTTGTCATCATTTACTGCGATAACATTATCGAATGTTACCTTTTTTCCGGGCTCTACATCAAGCTTCTCAACTCTGATCTCATCGCCCTCGGAAACTTTGTACTGCTTTCCACCAGTTACAATAATTGCGTACATAAGTTACCTCCTTCTTCTAAAAAACTCGCTAACTTTGGCGGGATTGCTCCTCTTAAGCCTAGTTATGCGGCATACCAAGTAATATTAACATTGATGTTTACTGTTGTCAACAGCTTTTTCTACATCCTTTAATATTTCTTTTAATGATTTATCGTTTTTATTTCTGATAAGCTCCATTATGCCAAGTCCCGTAATATCAATAAAGGCGGTATGTATAGGATCTTGCTTGCACAAATGTTTCATTTTATCGATAAGTTTTTGTTTCTCATCCTCATCTTCCATATTGATAAAATCAATGAGTATCATGCCAGTAAGATTGCGAAGCCTTATTTGACGCATGATCTCAACGGCAGCTTCATTATTGACAGACTTTGCTATATCATCGCCTTTTATTGCTTTACCTGTATTTACATCGATGGCGTTGAAACTTTCAAGCTGTTCAATAATCAGGAAAGCCCCACTCTTGAGCCACACTTTATTACGGCACAGCTCTTCGATTTTGGAAGGTATACCGTATATACCGCTGTCTTCTATTATGTTAATGTCAGATATACCACGTCCCTTTAAAAAAGCAGTTGCTTTGTTTACGTGACTGTCCACATCACTGTTTTGCGCAGAATAAATAAGTGAATATTGCGTTCTGGTTCTGGACTGTTTGAGAATATCACATAAAAGATCCGTTACTTCTTCAGAATATTTTATTACTTCTTCTGCTCTAACTTCATCACCTAAATCCAATGCTTCGGTTCTTATAATAAGTCCAATGTCGCAGCCAAACAATGAGGCTTTTCGATCTTCTAAAAGCTTATTATATCCGTCTTTCACCGATTCGGTATACATCTCTCTGATATCATTGGGAAGCTTTACAGAAGCGCCGATTCCTGTTTTTCCGAGAGTTATAACGGAATATTTGGACGGAATCGACAAATTTGTTGTAAGCTTGGTCTTCTTGGTCTTAACCGCCTCCGACTCAACCTGAACAAGTACGATATCTCCATTACAGAGCTTATCGCCTTTTCTGAAGTCTTTATTCAGCACACAAGCGCTTGTTATGTTTTTAAGAGGAAGATAACCAATGTTATCTACCGTGTATTTAACAAAAGCAGCGTCTATGTTTTTGACAATATGATCGACACGGCCTACATAGATATTATGAATATCGCTTTCTCTGACAAAAGAAAGATATTCCATTTTATTGCCGATAAATGCAGTGACTACAGGCGTGTCTTTATATTTTGATATTATTATATCAGCCATTTAGCATGAACCTCGTATTGATATCATCTGTAATGAATGGTTCTGTGTATTTATTATTGCCATCTTCCACATATCTGTATATGTCGATTCTATGGACATCGAGTGCGTTTGTAGATAACTCTTTGCCAAGAGAATTAAAGAATGCCCCGAACAAAAGAGCCGGTTTTAACGTAGCGGCACTGCTCATGCTAAGAAGGAGCTCTGCGCATTCATTTTCAGCATCTAATGAATACTCGAAAATCATCGGCTTCATATCGATTTCTTTTTCACCGCTCTTTGTCTTTTTCATCGCAGGAAGCTTATCCTGTCTGAGATACTTTTCAAATTCATTTATCCAATCGAAATCAGGTTTAAGCCTTTCTCTGAAGCATATCCTGTATTTTGCGGCGTAAGCGGCGGTCATTGCCTTTTCGTCATGCTCACCAAGCTCTCTTATCGCAGTTATCTTGATTCCTTCGTTCATAACTGCATTTAGCTTATCCATAACATCTGATACGCTTGTCATGGAATTAACTGTCATATCCATATATTCACCGTCACTAGTCGCTCCGACTGACAACGGCTGAGCAAAAGATATAACCTGATGAGGGCTGAAGCCTTCCGAGTATTTTATATCTATCTCAGCTCTTCTTATTGCTTTTTGAAAATAGCGCATTACATCTAGATGACCTAAGAACTTTATGGGACCGTGTTTTGAAAATTTAAGGCGTAATCTGTTCATTATGTACGCTCCTTAAAGCAGACACCTACACCGTAGGATGCAGCTCCGCATCCAAGACATTGTTGTCTGCAATTACTTGATTTTTGACCGGACAATGCTGTTTTCCACTCTCTTAGGAGGAAAGCCTTAGTTACTCCGGGATTGATGATATCCCATGGGAAGATCTCATCTTCTTTTCTTACACGTGTTGTGTAAAAGAACGGGTCGACACCGCATTCTTTAAAGGTTTCCATCCAAACATCGAAATGGAAGTATTCACCCCAAGCATCAAAGATACAACCTTTCTTATAGGCCTTTAGGATGACTTCGTTAAGCCTTCTGTCTCCTCTTGCCATTACACCTTCCATCATACTGGCATCGGCTTCATGCCAGTTGTACTTGATATGTTTCTGATTGAGCTGAGACATAATGCCTTTTCTTGTCTTATCGGCTTTTTCAAGGAATTCTTCTTTGGTGTTCATAGGAGCCCACTGAAAAGGCGTAAATGGCTTAGGGACAAAGAAAGATGTACTTGCGACGATGTCTATAGTTCGTCCGTTTCTTTTTTCTTTGGGAACGGTCTCAAAGTATTCCACAGCAACTTTATTGGCGATATCTCCGATTCCGAGTATATCTTCGTCCGTTTCGGTCGGAAGTCCCAACATAAAATACAGCTTAACCTTATTCCACCCGCCAAGGAATGCTTCATGAGATCCTCTCAAGATGTCCTCTTCGGTAAGACCTTTATTTATTACATCACGCATTCTCTGCGTTCCGGCTTCGGGAGCGAAAGTCAGACTGCTCTTTTTTACGTCCTGGACTTTACTCATTACATCCAATGAAAAAGCATCGATTCGAAGCGAAGGAAGTGATATATTGACCTTCTTTTCGTTACAGCTCTTTATAAGGAAATCAATAAGCTCGGGAAGCCTGGTATAGTCACTTGAGCTTAAAGAACTTAGAGATATTTCCTCATATCCTGTGTTTTTAAGCGCTTCAATTGCAAGCTCTTTTAAATGCTCAACATCTTTTTCACGAAGAGGCTTATAAAGCTGACCTGCCTGACAGAATCTGCAGCCCCTTATACATCCTCGCATGATCTCAAGGACAACTCTGTCCTGAGTGACCTTGATATAAGGAACAACAGGCTTTGTGGGATAAAAGGTCTCGTTTAGATCAAGACACATTTCCTTATATATGACCTTAGGAATATCATCATATATAGGAAGCATGGACAAAATAGTTCCGTCTTCCTTATATTTCACATCGTAAAAAGCAGGTACATAGATTCCTTGAAGCTTGGCACATTCATGTAAAAAAACAGTCCTAGAAGTACCTTCTTCTCTGGCTTTTTTGTATAGATCAAAGATCTCTCTGTACTTGGTCTCACCTTCCCCGATATAGAAAATATCGAAAAAATCGGTAATCGGCTCGGGGTTATATGTACATGGTCCGCCTCCGATCACTATTGGATCGTCCCACGTTCTGTCTTTTGCCAAAAGAGCTATCTTGGAAAGATCGAGAATCTGCAATATGTTTGTATAACACATCTCGTATTGAAGCGTGAATCCAAGAAAATCGAAGTCTTTAACAGGGTCTTGTGATTCTAACGCAAAAAGAGGAATGTTCTCTTTCCTCAAGACAGCGTCCATGTCTATCCAGGGTGAATAGACACGCTCGCACCATACGTCTTTATAAGAATTGAACATTCCGTAAAGTATTTGAATTCCCAAATGAGACATTCCTATCTCGTATACATCGGGGAAACACATGGCAAATCGGATATCAACGGAATCCTTATCTTTGGTAACGCTGTTAACCTCATTGCCTATGTATCTCTCCGGCTTTTCAATACTAAGAAGTATATCATCCGGCAAAGCTAAATTGAAATTCATATTATTTCCTTATCTTCTTGACAGTTCGTCTGTTACGTCCTCCCAGTTTACATTCTTTTCTGCCATGAGGACCATCATATGATACAGGAAATCGGATAATTCGTAAACAATCTCATTTTCGTTGGGATTTTTGGCTGCAATAACTATCTCAGTAGCTTCTTCTCCAACCTTTTTGAGAATCTTATCGATTCCTTTATCAAAAAGATAATTCGTATAGGAGCCTTCTCTAGGATTAAGCTTTCTGTCTTTGATGACGTCAAATACACTGTCTAAAACCTTCTGAGGGTTCTTTTCACTGTATTCTTTGCTTGCGATCTCATTGAAAAAGCAAGAGTAATTACCTGTATGACATGCTGCTCCCACCTGTTTTACCTTTGCAAGAATTGTATCATAATCGCAGTCAGCATACAAAGCTTTGACATATTGGAAATGTGAGCTGGTTTCGCCCTTTAGCCACAAGCTCTGTCTGCTGCGGCTAAAATATGTCATCTTGCCGCTTTCAAGAGTTTTGTTATAAGCTTCCTCGTTCATATAAGCGAGCATAAGAACCTGATCGGTTCTGTAATCCTGAACAATAACGGGAACCATTCCGTCGGAGTTCTTTTTAAGATCAGCCCAGGAAAACTTTGCTTCCAGCTTACAGATTGGGATATTCTTGGAATTACATTCTGCCTTCCATGCATCAATAGAAGCACAGTTGTCATTTATGGCGTTTCCGCTTATTCCCGATACTTTCTCATAGCCAAATAGCTTTTCGATATCGTCGAAAGATGCTGCATCTTTAAGTACAACTATGGGAAGATCGGTAAATGTAACTTCTGAAATATCCTTATCCGTGATATTTATAAGCTCGCTTGCATAAGCATTTACAAGCTCTTTGTTATCTTGTATCTGAGAGGTTTCGCTGTAACAAACGCAGATCTTGTCCTTGCCGAATTTGTCGGAAACTTCCTTTATGATCTCGACATTGCCGGGCTTAGAGAAGTTAAGACATGCTTTCTTACATCCGGCATAGAGAAGCTTCTTGATATCTTCCATACGCTTTACGTTTCCGGCACCTGTAACGTCGGTATCAACAACCTTACAGATCTTCTTTATGATATCAAGTGCCTCTTCATGCTCCTTGTCATTACCTTCTGTAGAAAGGTCAAAAATTATTATCTCATCGGCACCCGAATCGGAATAACGAGATGCAAGGGTAACGGGATCGTCGTATAAAGCATTGGACTTATTGAAATCAAGAAAAGCTTTTCCCTGATATAAGAAAATGCATGGTATAAATTTTTTGGCGTAATTCAAATTCATGATCAAAGAGCTCCTTTTGTACTAAGAACATCTGTTATTCTGTTATCGTAGGTGGTAGCTTCATCCAAAGCCTTCGATAGAGCTTTAAACATAGCTTCGATCTTGTGGTGATCATTGTAACCGGTGATCACACGAAGGTGCAGATTAAGCATTGCCGCATAAGAGAAGGAATAAAAAAATTCTCTTACAAGCTGAGTGTCAAAGTCACCGACCATAGGTGCTTCAAAACCTGCATCCATCACAAAGTAAGGTCTTCCGCATAAGTCAATTGCGCTCATTACAAGTGTTTCGTCCATGGGAAGTATCATGCTTCCGTATCTCTTAATACCCTTCTTGTCTCCTATTGCTTTAAGAAAAGCCTGACCGAGTACAATCGCGGTATCTTCAACGGTGTGGTGTCCGTCGACATTAAGATCCCCCTTTACCTTAACGGTCAGATCAAAAAAGCCGTGTTTGGCAAATCCTTCAAGCATGTGATCAAAAAATCCGATTCCGGTAGAAATATCACTTGTTCCTTTTCCGTCAATATTGATAGTTACAGTAATCTCGGTCTCTTTAGTATTTCTGGTAACACTTGCAATTCGATTTTCCATAACTTGTGTCTCCTTATTATCGTTAACAATATATGGTGTTATTTTATATTAAAAATCTATAAAAATCCCATAAACTTGCATTTTATAAACGTTTCGGAAAGAAAACTTGCAAAATCAAGCATTCAAAACTATCATTCAAATCTTACCGCAATTGAATTGGCATGAGCGGTAAGTCCCTCTTCCTTGGCAAATAGTTCAATGTCTTCATGTACCTTGGAAAGAGCATCTCTAGAATAAGCAATAATGCTGGTCTTCTTCATAAAGTCATCTACATTTAAAGGTGAGAAGAATCTAGCTGTTCTGTTTGTAGGAAGAATGTGGTTGGGACCTGCGAAATAATCTCCCAAAGGCTCTGATGAATACTCGCCAAGGAAAATAGCACCTGCATTTTTAATCTTGGTCATAACCTCATAAGGGTTCTTGGTTATGATCTCAAGGTGCTCTGAAGCAACTGCATTGGCTGCATCTATCGCATCTTCCATATTATCAGCAACAAACATATATCCGTAATTATCAAGTGATTTCTTGATGATATCGGCTCTTGAAAGCTCCTTAAGGAAGCCGTCTATTTCTTTTGCGACGCCATCAGCAAGCTCCTGTGAAGTAGTAATAAGAATGGCACTTGCCATCTCATCGTGCTCTGCCTGAGATAAAAGATCCGCAGCAACATATCTTGGATTGGCATTTTCATCGGCAAGAACAAGTATCTCGCTGGGACCTGCTATTGAGTCGATTGATACATGTCCAAAGCAAGCTTTCTTAGCAAGAGCTACAAAGATATTTCCCGGGCCTGTGATCTTATCAACCTTGGGAACGCTCTCTGTACCGAAAGCCATAGCTGCTATAGCCTGTGCACCTCCAACTTTATATACTTCGGTTACGCCTGCAATATCAGCGGCAACCAAAGTTCCGGGATTAACGTTTCCGTCTTTTCCCGGAGGTGTGCACATAACTATACGCTCAACACCCGCTACCTTGGCGGGAACTACATTCATAAGAACGCTTGACGGGTAAGCAGCTTTACCGCCGGGAACATAAACTCCCGAGATCTCAATAGGGAGAATTCTCTGTCCGAGGATACTGCCGTCTTCCTTGGTATCGATCCAAGTGTTTCTCTTTTGCTTTTCGTGAAATACTCTGATATTTTCAGCACTCTTCTTCATGACCTCGATAAATTTGGGATCAAGAAGAGAATATGCCTTATCAATTTCTTCTTTGGTAACTCTGATATTGGTAGCGTTTATATCGCACTTATCGAACTTGGAAGTATATTCAAAAAGAGCTTTATCGCCGCTTTTTTTAACGTTCTCGATAATGTCGTTTACGATTGTTTCATATTCTGTATAACTTCCCGGATTTCTGTTGAGCAGATTTCCGAGCAGCTGTTCTTTTGTTTCTGCTGTAAGCTTTAACGTCTGCATTTATAAGTTCTCCTTCATAGCTGTGATCAGCTTTCTGATTCTCTCTGTTTCCATCTGCATGCTGACCTGATTTACGATCATTCTTGCAGATAAAGGGCAGATCTCTTCCAAAACTTCAAGGCCGTTCTCTTTAAGAGTTGAGCCTGTCTCGACGATATCTACAATAACATCCGAAAGATTGACGATGGGGCCGAGCTCAACCGAGCCGTTTAGTTTGATTATATCAACAGTCTGATGCTTCTTGTTAAAGAAGTAATCTTTGGCAATATTCGGATATTTGCTCGCAACTCTGATAAGCTCTCGATGCTCCAACAATTCCTTGGCGTCATGCGGTCCGCATACACACATTCTGCATTTACCAAAGCCAAGGTCCAAAACCTCATATACTCTTCTGTTTTCTTCCATAATTGTATCAGCACCGACAATTCCTATGTCTGCAGCGCCGTATTCAACGTAAGTAGGAACATCGGGTCCCTTTGCCAAAAAGAACTTAAGTCCAAGCTCTTCGTTGGTAAAGATAAGCTTACGTGTCTTTTTATCTAAAATCTCTTCGCATTCGATTCCGCATTTATTCAAAAGCTCCATGCAAGAGTTAACCAGTCGGCCTTTTCCGAGCGCAAAAGTAAGATATCTCATAATTCCTCCGATTATTTTGCTTTTAAAACGACATGCGTGCCGTTTTTGCGTAGTTCTTTAGCCTGCTTAAGTGCAGCTTCAAAAGTTTCAGGTGTATAATTTACGACAGTTATGTCAGATTCGTGTTCAACATCTGCGTTCTGCCTATATAAAGCAGACATAAGATCATCTATTACAATAGAAAAACCGATCGCGGGTGCTTTCTTTCCGTATTTTCCGGTAAGACTGTCATATCTTCCGCCTTTGGCAATTGCATCTCCGACACCATATGTATATGCGCTGAAGATAACACCGGTATAATAATTGAATTTACTCAAGTTACCCAGGTCAAAAGAGATGTATTTTTCCACACCATAATTAGTAAGAACTTTATACAGATCTTTTAGTCTCTTAACAGCGTCAAGTGATCTCTTGTTGGTAACCATACTCTGAGCCATTTCAAGAGCTTCGTCGGAGCCTATAAATTCGGCTACATTTACAATAAGCTTGGTGTGCTTGGGAGAAACACCGCTTTCATTAAGGATGTTTTCGGCTGCATAATAATTTTTCTCGGTAATATAGCCTCTGATCTTTTCTTCCGTTTCTTCATCAATACCGGCTTCCTCACAGATTCCCTTATAAAAGTCGGCATCACCGATACTGATCTGGAAATCATTAAGTCCCGTAGATTTAAGAGCTTCAACCAAAAGAGCTATTATCTCGGCATCCGCATAAACAGAAGAATCATTCATAAGCTCAACGCCAATGTTTGAATTTTCTTTAAGCTTGCCCTGTAGATTGGATGTATTAAGGAACGTCTTTCCTTCATAGCAAACTCTTACCGGTTCTTTGTCTTCCAGCATAACCTTAGATGCACATCTTGCTATAGAAGGTGTGAAATCAGGTCTGAGTACAAGAGTATTGCCCTCTTTGTCAAAGAATTTGAAAAGCTCTTTCGCATCGCTTGCGTTAATCTCTTCAGCGAATACATCGAAGAATTCGAATGTCGGTGTATCGATATCAAGATAACCGTAGCTCTTCATTACTTCATGTATCTTATTTGCAAGAATAATTCTGTCGCTGCACTCTGAACCGTAGATATCTCGTACCCCGTCAGGTGTGTGTAATTGTACTTTATTCATAAATACCTCTTCGAAAACACTTTAGTATGGTACAGTGCTACTCTAATAATTCGTTACTATATTAGAGAGTTTAACATCCATTTAATTACCTTGTCAAGCAAAAAGCCTTTACATGTTATACCGGCACTTATCTAAGCTCCAGATCTTTTTGAATGGCATCAAGATAAGGAATCAAAATGCCATGATCTCCGGGAGAAGGGATAATAAACGAAAGATCGAGCTCGTCATGCCTAAAGCTCTTTCTGCCGCCGCTCTCCGCTCTGTCCCAAAACTCCTTGAGCTTTCTGTACGGAAGATAATAAAATTCATTTCTTGCAGTATAATATATAAGAAAAAAAGCCAGACCGTCTTGCTTCTCAAAGCTATCCATAAAAGCAACCTGGTGCGGATGGATGTTTTCAAGAGTAAACGTGTCATAAGCGCACTCTTTTGCATCAAAGCACACAGGGATTCCTTGAACTGCACCGATATAATCGACGGTACTCTTCTGATCGAAATAAGCAAGCGTTATATGCCTTGTTTCTTTATCGATATTTATAGGAGTTATAGGAGTAGGGATTTTCTGGATAAGCGCAAGGCCAAGCTCATTGTATCTTTCATTGGAACGGTTTATGAGCTCTTCTAATGTAGATCCTCTCAGTCCCCTTGTTTTCCATGTGGGCATAAATCTCCTCCGCTGCAATATCTTGAAAATTCAACAGGTAACGGTGCTATATACTCTTTACCTGCAAGATCCGATAGCTCAACGGGCATTTCCTTTGGAAAAGAAATCTTGTAACTGTGTAAGAGCTGATTATTTATTCCTTTTTCTCTTCGTCCGCCGTATTTCGTATCTCCGATTATCGGGTGCCCCGTCTTTGATAAATGAGCCCTTATCTGATGAGGCTTACCGGTAATAAGCTTCACCAAAAGAACCGTCGTATCCGATTCGGGATTGTATTTAACCGGAGTAAAATAAGTCTCTATATAAGAATAGTTTGTATCCTTAGGATCATCTTTTAATATTTCTACCTTATTCAGGTCGGCATCTTTTCGAAGGTATCCTTTTAAAAGAGAAGAATCCGTTAACTTTCCGGAAACCACAGCTATGTAGAATTTATCAAGCGATCTATCCGAAAGCATCGAGTTCATGATGCGTGCACCGATCAAAGACTTTGCGCAGATTACGATTCCGCTTGTGTTTCTGTCTAGTCTGTTGCATATAGAAGGCTTGTATGTATCAAGGCTTTCGCCTGTTATCTGTCCTTTGGTCAAAAGATAATCTATAAGCCAATCATTTATACTGATATCATCGGCTTCCGCTTTCTGAGACAAAAGACCCGATGGCTTGGAAGCGAACAATACATGTTCGTTTTCAAAGATTATTTCTATTTCACCGTATTGGGTCAGATCAATATCGGAAGGATTTCTGAAATCGGTATTACTATCCTTTCCTCTGAATTTAGCCATAGTATCATCGGAAAAGAAAATCTTGATTGAATCGTTTTTTTGAAGCTTTTCAAGACCGTCCGCTTTTTTGTTATTTAGAGTAATATTCTTTTTCCGAAGCATCTTATAAATGAATCCTTTGGAAGCGTTTGGAAGATATGACTTAAGAAATCCGTCGAGCCTCTTACCTTCTTCATTTACACCGATAATAATCTCTTTCATATTTATCCTTAAAGTGAAATTGATAAAAGAATGGATGCTGCAGTTTGTGTAGTTCCGGGGATCCATGCATCTTCTATTGCTTTAGGATCGATATTCTTATCAATACGCATTTTTTCAAGCTGAAGCAATCTGTCACAGTACTTATCGATATCCGTAAATATCTTGATACTGTAGCTTGAGTATCCGCCCTGCGCCATCATTTTTTTTATGTGAGCCTCACAGTCGGAAATATCCATATCATCATCGGACGAATAACAGCATATATTCTTATCAAGTACCGTAGATGCGTTAACATAATAGTTTTTATCATACGAAGTGATCACATGATCGTATCTTATAAGAAGGCCTCCGCGGCAATTTTCAATTTTTTTGTGATCTTCTGCGCTGCAAGCTTTTGCTTTGATAAACATGAAAAGATTTACGCCGCACCAACCTGTTGGAAGACATCCCAGTGCAGCAATGATACTAAATGCCGACTTAGGGCTTTTATACATAATAATTCCCGTAAGATAAATTCCTATCGTGATTGCTAAAGTGATGACCGTTATTATAAGTGCGAATTTCTTTCTGTAAGTAATATATCCGTATTCACCCTTGCTTACTTTTCCAAGCATCGTATAACCTCTGACTTTAAAACTTTTATTTTATATCAATATTAAGAGCTCTCTTCTCTTCGTTTGTAAGCTCTCTGTATTCTCCCGGATTAAGATTAGGATCAAGTAAAAGAGGTCCCATGGAAAGCCTCTTTAAAAACATAACCTCGTTACCGACAGCTTCGAGCATGCGTTTAACCTGATGAAATCTCCCTTCGCAGATAGTAAGTAAGATCACGGGATTATCGTTTTCATCATTTATAATATCTTCATTGATACATACTTTGGCGGGAAGTGTAAGCTTTTTGCTACCGTCATCGTTCTTATCGCCGATATCAACGCCTTCTTCCAAACGCTTAATATCGGATTCCGACAAAGCATACTTAATATGTACTTCATAAGTCTTATCTACGTGTTTTTTTGGAGATAAAAGCCTATGTATAAGCTCTCCGTCATCGGTTAAAAGAAGAAGTCCTTCCGTATCTATATCGAGTCTGCCGCAAGGATTTAAGCCTTTAACGTTCTCTTCTTTCAGGATATCGATTACAGTTTCCTGTTTCTTGTCTGTTGTTGCAGAAACAACACCAACGGGTTTGTTCAGCATATAATAATGATATTTGCTGTATGATAATACTTTACCGTCAAAAGAGATCTCGTCATTGCTTTCATCAATATGGACATCCGGTTTAAGAGCCGGTACGCCATTGACAGAGCATCTTCCGTTTTTGACATATTCTTTTATCTGTTTTCTTGTGCCGATATTATGGTCACCCAAGAATTTATCAAGTCTCAAACCAATCACCCAAATATAAATTTATTACTGTAAGTCGGTAACCTGAACAGCGTTGCTCTCTTTAAAGAGCTCATAGCTGTTGTAAGCTCTGCAAACAATAACAGGATTCTTGCAGCTCTTTGGAACATTCACGTTAAATGACTGTGTCTCTTTGGTTCTGTCCCACATCTGAAGATAGCTGTAGGTCTGGCCACCGTCATAACTGTATGCGAAATAAATGACAGGACTTCCGGAATCTTTTGTAGTCATTTCAACGAGCACATTGCCGCTTGCCTTATCGGTAGAAAGCACATTGATAGAACAAACTTCAGGCTCTGTGGCATCCTGCCCAACAGGTGCAGCAGGCTTTGAAACCGAATTATACTTAAAGCCTGAATAATCAACTCCAAGCGCAGTAGACTTAAGTCCGAAATACTTAGCCACGGATCTTGCATCCGCAGCGCCTAGCTTTGTCATGAAATCAGCACTCTTTACAAGAGGAAGATCATATCCGTGATCAAGATAAGCATGTTCAATGATTACGCAGGGAATGTCTCTTGCAACACTGTTTCTAATAATTCCGTAGTAGTCACTTCCCTTTGATCCAAGCTTGGTCTTAACGCCCTTCTGATAAAGGCCGAGAGCTGAAAGCTCTGAAGTCTCAATATTTCCAAAGTTCATTCCTGCCTGATAGTACTTATCAAAGGCAGATGTCCACACCTCAGATCCATAGAAATTATGCTCAGCCGATGCATTAAAATGAATACTGAAAACAAATTCTGCATTAACGCTCTTTGCAAAAGCAGCTCTGTCTTCGAGTGAAATAAATCTGTCGTCTGTTCTTGTAAGATAAACGGTAATGTTCTCGTATTTTTCAAGCTCTGTCTTCATCGCGTTTGCAACCTGTAAAGTGAGAGCTTTCTCAGATAGACCGTTATACTGAGCGCCGAGGTTTCTGTCTCCTTCACCGCCGTGTCCGGGGTCGATTACAATAATATGCTGTTTTTCGGCAGCAACAGCTTTGCTTCCCTGTGTCGGAACTATACCGGAAAAAGCAAGAATCATTATAAGTAGCAAAGTAAAGATTTTTTTATTCATGATAAAACTCCTTTTATAATGCGGTGTTTTCATTGTTTATATACGTATAAAAAGCTGTCGCTTCAGCGGCAGCTTTTATTTTATTTTTATTTATCAGATCATATCGAGGTTAATTGCTTCTTGCTGTGTAAGTCCGCCATCGGTTACAGGTGCCTGTTCCTGAACGGGAATAGGAGCAACCTCCGGAGGTCTTAGATCAGCTCTGTTGGATTTTATAACTTCTCCGTACTGAGCAAGAGCCGAAAGTACACTGTCATTGCTGGCCGTGATATCTTTTACCATATTGACACTGCTCTGCTTAATTGTCTCGATAATCTCATCGTTGCTCTTAGTAGTAGCATCGATAGACTGAGTGATGATATCCTCAACTCCGGCAAGAAGCTGATCAGTATACTGTACAGCGGCAGTTTTCATATTATTAGCTTCCAAGTTGGCATTATCCAGAATTTCTTTAGCCTGCATAGCTGCCTGAGATACAACTTCATTGGCCTGAGCGTAAGCCTGCTGCATGATCTCATGTTCATTTATGAGCTCATGAGTCTTGATAGTAGCCTGATTGACTATATCTTCAGCTTTCTTTCTGGCATCGTTTAAAATAGCCTCTTTATTGCTTATGATCTTCTGATATTTTTTGATCTCCTCGGGAGTTTTAGACCTAAGTTCCCTGAGAAGTTCGTCAATCTCTTCTTTGTTTACGACAATTTTGGTCTGAGAAAGAGGCTGGGGTTTGCAATTGTCAATATAGGTCTCAATCTCATCAATCAGCTGTTCTATTCTGCTGGTCATAGTAGGATCCCCCTAACTTTATCTATTTCCATACTTGTCCTTAAGTGCCTGTTCTACATGCTCGGGAACACAAGGAGAAACATCTCCGCCGTAGCTTGCAACCTCTCTTACAACAGAACTGCTAAGGTATGAAAACTTAAGGTTCGTTGTAAGGAAAACGGTGTCAACTTCGTTGTGAGAAAGTTCCTTGTTGGTCTGAGCAATCTGAAGTTCGTACTCGAAATCAGTGATAGCTCTAAGGCCCCTAATAACAATATGGATGTCTTCCTTTTTGCAATAATCTATAAGTAGTCCGTCAAAAGACTCAATAACGGCATTATTAACGCCCTTTAAAGACTCTTTTAACATTTTAACACGTTCATCCAGCGTAAACAATGGAGTTTTGGCAGAATTACACATTACAGCCACTATTACTTTATCAAACATTGTAGACGCACGTTTTATTATATCGAGATGACCGTAAGTAACCGGGTCAAAACTTCCGGGATAAACCGCTACCTTCATGCATTGTCCTTTCTGTAAAGGAATACATGCTTGTTGTTCTTGTACTCCTTTTCTCTTCTGACTTCAAATCCGTAATCCTCTGCAAAAGAAAAATCAAGATCCACGGGGCTTTCAGCAATTATCATCGTATTTGTTGTAACATAACTCATTGTCTGAAGCTGAGCCAATGTCCTTTCATAGAGATCACCGTGATAAGGAGGGTCCATAAATATTATATCAGCTTCTTTTTCGTGTATGTTCCTAAGTGCTATAACCACGTCCTGTTTAAAAACAGTAGCTTCTTCTTCAAAATGCGTTGTCTTAAGATTAGCCAGGATGCATTTGTACGGTGCTGCGCCGTTTTCAACAAAATATGCTCTTGTAGCGCCCCTCGATAAAGCCTCTATACCGATACCGCCGCTTCCGGAAAAAAGATCTATAAATACCGATCCGGGAACCTGATTCTGTATCATATTAAATAATGTCTCTTTTATCCTGTCTTGTGTAGGTCTTGTATCGTTACCTTCAGGAGTGACAAGTTTAAGTCTTCTTGCCGAACCTGCAATTACTCTCATAATCTCACCTTCGTGCCTTTTGTATCTCTGCTTGTGATCTTAAGATGGCTAAGCTCAACCTTTTTATCGTTATGCTCAACCTGCTTCTCTTCCATGTCATTTAAGTAATAGACATCTCTGATGAAGTCATTCTTTCCAAGTCTCATTCCTCTTACGCCGACGGCAGCCTTCTTTTTCTCAGGTATAGTCTCAACATAAAATCTAAGGAAGAAACCATCGTTTGATTTAAGTATAACAGTTTTTTGCTCATGTAGTATCTCTACACTGACAACTTCATCATTATCATTTAATTTGGTAGCTGCGACCGTTCTCTTTGAAACATCAAATTCACCGCCGTCTACAACCTTCATCATCGCAGTCTTTGTTGTGAAAAGAACTCTGTATAGATTAAGGTCTGACTGACTTGATGCAAGAACGATAGTCTCTTTGGATGTATCGAAATTGCTGACGTTGTCTATCGGTACACCCTTATCTCTCATCTTACCCTGAGGAAGATCGGTAGCCTTTACCGTGTGCAGATTACCTGTATTGGTAAAGAAGCATACCTTACCTGTATTCTTCATGATAAATGAGAACTTGAATTCTGCTTCGATAGTCTCCTTATTCTTCTCATAGGTTGTTGCGTCAATAGTCTTGGCATATCCGAACTTATCCATAATAAACGCAACATCCATCTCTTCGATGGGCTTTTCTTCGTATACGGCAGTTTCACGATTCTCGATAAGCGTCTTACGATCTGCCTTATACTCTTTTTTGATCCTGTTAAGATCGTTCTGAATAACCATGGACATTGATTCGTGGCTGTCCAATATATCCTCGTATCTGTAAATATTGGCTACAGTCTGCTCATGATCTTTGATCAGGGCGTCAAGCTCAAGTCCGATGAGCTTATATAATCTCATCTCGAGAATTGCATCTGCCTGGGGCTCTGTAAAAAGAAGCTGTGCAGCCATTGCTTTTGATTCTCTGGATTTAAAGTTGATTCCGTCCGTGACACCGTTAACAAGACAGTTCTTAGCCATTGCTCTGTCTTTGGATCCTCTGAGAATTTCTATAACAAGGTCGATTACATTGCAAGCCTTGATAAGGCCTTCCTGTATCTCTTTTTTCTCCTGCTCTTTCTTTAAAAGAGTCGTATATTTCCTTGTAGCAACTTCAAACTGGAAATCAGCGCATGCACGCATGATATCTCTAAGAGACATTGTTTCCGGTCTTCCGTTGTCGATAGCAAGCATGTTTACGCCGAAGGTGTCCTCAAGCTTGGTCTTCTTGTAAAGAAGATTGGTGAAGTTCTCAACATCGGTGTCCTTCTTAAGCTCGATAACGATTCTGATACCTTCTTTGGAAGACTGGTTGGAAATATC
This sequence comes from Butyrivibrio sp. X503, assembly GCF_003625475.1. Lineage (GTDB taxonomy): Bacteria > Bacillota > Clostridia > Lachnospirales > Lachnospiraceae > Butyrivibrio. Next base: position 243,555 of record NZ_RAIQ01000002.1, read on the forward strand.
GATAATGTCATTGGTGATCTTCTTCTCGGCAAGCTCGGCAACATCTGCCATAAACTTACCGATTCCGGCGCCGATCATTGTATAAGGAATCTCGGTAATAACAAGATTGATATGTCCGTTCTTACCCTTCTCCGTCTCAACCTTACCGCGAACTCTGATCTTACCTGTACCTGTCTCATAGATATCTTTAAGCTCGTCTTTGTTTATTACGATACCGCCCGTTGGGAAATCAGGTCCCTTTATGTATTTCATAAGATCAGCGGTTGTAAGGGTATCATCCTGAATATATGCGATCTCAGCATCGATAACTTCCGCAAGATTATGAGGCGGCGTGCTTGTAGCCATACCAACGGCAATACCTTCCGATCCGTTTATAAGAAAATTAGGTATCTTAACGGGAAGAACCGCAGGTTCTTTCTCTGTCTCATCAAAGTTGGGAAGGAAATCAACTACGTTTTTATCCAGATCTTCAAGGAAGTTTTCCTGTGTAAGCTTGGAAAGTCTTGCCTCCGTATAACGCATTGCAGCTGCACCGTCACCTTCGATGTTACCGAAGTTGCCGTGACCGTCAACAAGAGGAACGATCTTCTTGAAGTCCTGCGTCATTACAACAAGACAGTCATAGATTGAGCTGTCGCCGTGAGGATGATATTTACCCATCGTATCACCGACGATTCTGGCACTCTTTCTGTAAGGTCTGTCATATCTTATTCCGAGCTCATACATATCATAGAGAGTTCTTCTCTGAACGGGCTTAAGACCGTCTCTGATATCGGGAAGCGCACGCGCAACGATAACGCTCATCGCATAGTCTATGAATGACTTTTGCATTATGTCCGAATATTCGGTTCTGATAATTCTGTCTTCCATAAATCACTCCAAATTATTGGTCAAAAATCTTAAATATCAAGCTCTGCGTCTGTCGCATGCTGATGTATAAACTCTCTTCTGGGTGGAACGTCAACGCCCATCAAAAGCTCTGTCATATGAGAAGCCATCTTGGCGTCCTCAATCTCAACAGCCTTAAGAAGTCGTCTTTCGGGATCGAGTGTTGTCTCCCATAACTGAGCGGGATCCATCTCACCAAGACCCTTATATCGCTGAAGCGTAAAGCTGCCCTTATGAGTATTTCTGTACTTGGCAAGTGCATTGTCGTCATACAGATACTCTTCCTTGCCTTTAGATGGCATAGCCTTGTAAAGAGGCGGAATAGCGATATAAACATGCCCCTGATAGATGAGCTCCGGCATAAATCTGTAGAACAAGGTCAAAAGTAGTGTCGCGATATGTTCACCGTCGACGTCGGCATCGGCCATGATGATGATCTTGTCATATCTTAGCTTATTTATATCAAAGTCATTGCCGTATCCTTCGGAAAAACCGCAGCCGAAAGCATTGATCATCGTCTTGATCTCGGCATTTGCTAGAACCTTGTCGATACTGGCTTTCTCGACGTTAAGAATCTTACCTCTGATTGGTAGGATAGCCTGATAATTACGGTCTCTTGCCATCTTGGCGCTACCGCCGGCCGAATCTCCTTCTACGATGAAGATCTCACACTTGGAAGCATCTTTACTTATGCAGTTTGCAAGCTTACCGTTTGAGTCAAAAGAATACTTTTGTTTGGTAAGCATATTGGTCTTGGCCTTTTCTTCAGTCTTTCTGATCTTGGCGGCCTTTTCGGCACAGCCGATGATAGACTTAAGGCACTCCAAATTACGGTCAAAGAATCTTGTGACCTCATCATTGGTAATCTTGGATACGATCTTGGCTGCATCCTGGTTATCAAGCTTGGTCTTCGTCTGACCTTCAAATCTGGGATCGGGATGCTTGATCGAAATAACCGCTGTCATACCGTTTCTTACATCGGTACCCGTAAAGTTGGCATCCTTATCCTTTAATATATTAAGCTCTCTCGCGTACTGATTGATGATATTGGTAAACATCGTCTTAAAGCCGGTAAGATGCGTACCTCCTTCGGCATTATAGATGTTATTACAAAATCCGAGTACATCTTCGTGGAATTCATTGACGTACTGGAAAGCAACTTCTACTTCTACGCCTTCGCTCTCACCGCTAAAAGAAACAACGTCGCACACGGCTTCTTTGGACTTGTTCATATCCTTGATAAAGCCTGTGATACCGTCGGGCTCATGGAATTCAATGTATTCCTCAACACCGGGTCTTTTATCCTCGAAAATGATCGTAAGTGAAGGATTGAGATAAGAAGTTTCGTGAAGCCTTGATTTTATGTCATCTTCTTTGAATCTTGTCTTTTCAAAAATGGTGTCATCCGGAAGGAAGTTAATCGTTGTTCCGGTCTCTTTTGTTGTTCCGACAGGATCGAGAAGTCCCTTGTTAAGTTTGGTTGTGGGTATTCCTCGCTCATAGCTGTCTTCGTAGATAAATCCGTCTTTTTTGATCCTGACACTCATTCTTGTAGAAAGAGCGTTAACTACGGATGAACCTACACCGTGAAGACCACCGCTTGTTTTATATGCATTATTATCAAACTTACCGCCGGCATGGAGCATGGTAAGAACAACACGCTCTGCTGTTATGCCCTTAGCGTGCATTCCGACGGGAATTCCTCGTCCGTTATCTTCTACCGTAGCTGAGCCGTCGGCTTCCAATGTTACATGGATCTGTGTGCAGAAACCTGCAAGATGTTCATCAACCGCATTGTCTACGATCTCGTAAACAAGGTGATTGAGCCCTCTTGTGGTCACGCTTCCGATATACATACCGGGACGCTTTCTGACCGCTTCAAGACCTTCTAAGACAGTGATACTGGAAGCATCATATTGTTCGTATGAAGCCATTTGTGTAAACCCCTTTGCAAAACTTTAAAATCAAAATAATCTATTACCGCATCAAAAATGCAGTTTTCTTGTGACCGCAAGAGCAAGCGCTCCGGGTCCTATATGACATGAAACAGATAAAGATAAAGGATCCATATGAACCTCGTGACCGGGGAATGCAGCCTCTACCTCTTTTTTCCATTCATTGGCGGCATCAGTGTCATGAGAATAGGCTATCTCTATCCAGAAATCGCCTGCCTCCATGCCTCCGAATCTGTTCTCAATATCGTTCTTAACGGCTGTAAGCATAATGTTCTTGCCTTGAGAAGTTGTACGAGCCTTGGCAAAAGCATCAAGCTTCTCTCCCTGAATCTGCAGAACGGGCTTAAGTCTTAAGAGCGTACCGAGTGCAGCCGCTGCGGGAGTGATCCTTCCGCCCTTTTTAAGATAATAAAGAGTATCAAGCATGATATAAATGCTTGACTCAAACTTGGTCTCAACAAGCTTTTTGGAGATATCTTCCGCTCCAAAGCCGGCATCGGCCATAGCCTTGGCATCTATTGCGGACTGTCTCTGCGTCACGGATATTCTCTGATTATCAACAACAAAGACCTTACCTTCATATTCCTCACCGGCGAGCATAAATGCACTCTGACAAGAACCTGAAAGTCCGCTACTCATTGGGATATATACTATCTCATCATAATCCATGAGCAGATCATCCCAAAGCGTCATCAAAGAATCGGGAGTAGGCTGACTGGTTGAAACCTCTGCATTACCGGTAAGCTTTTCATAGAACTGCTCCTGAGTAAGATTGATATCCTCAAAGAACTCTTCGTTATTTATCATAAAGGGCATGGGAACAACATGTATGCCTAGTTCCTTAGCCTGTGATTGTGTGATTCCACTGTTACTGTCTGTAACTATCGCAACTTTAGCCATTCTAGCAATTTCGACAAAAAATGCCGATAATCCTCCTATTTTCGTCCTGTTTAATAAAATAAGTTTACTTTTATAGCGTTGTAAAGTCAATAAAATTTGCAGATTTTGTGCTTATCTTATTCTTTAATACACTATGTTGTGGGAGAGACAATTCCGGGTCGCTTGCCAAAATTCTGTCGGCATCCATTGCAGCTTCTTTTACAAGATCGCTATCATGATAGATATCGCCTACTCTAAAGCAAAGCTCACCGCTTTGTCTTACACCGAAAAGATCTCCGGGACCTCTTTGTTCCAGATCTTCTCTTGCAATTTCAAAACCGTCATTTGACCTGTTCATGATATCCAATCTTTTCTTGGTCTCGTCGGAAGCCGAAGTGTTGATAAAGATACAATATGACTGCGAATCTCCTCTTCCTACTCTTCCTCTTAACTGATGAAGCTGTGAAAGTCCGAATCGCTCGGAATTTTCTATCATGATAACCGTCGCATTCGGAACATCGATTCCGACTTCAATAACAGTTGTTGAAACCAAAACGTCGATATCCTTCCTTGCAAAAGACTCCATGATATCGTCTTTTACAGAGGGCTTCATCTTACCGTGAAGGACTCCTACATTTATATTCGAAGGGAATACGTTTCTGAGCTTTTCGGCATAGTCTATGACATTTTCAGCGCCGTTAAGCTCTCCTTCTTCTATCATTGGGCATATAATATAAGCCTGATGACCTTCTTCCACCTGCTTTTGGATAAATTTATAGGCAGTATCTCTGTAATCCGTGCCTATAACGCAGTTTTTAATCGGCAGTCTTCCCTTCGGAAGCTCATCGATAACAGAAATACTCAGATCTCCGTACAAGATAATTGCAAGAGTTCTGGGAATCGGTGTCGCACTCATTGCAAGAACATGCACGTTTTCGCCTTTGCCGGCAAGCGATTCTCTTTGTCTTACGCCAAATCTGTGCTGCTCATCGGTAACGACAAGAGCCAGGTTCTTGTAACTGACCTTTTCCTGAATAAGAGCATTTGTTCCGATGATACAGTTAACGTCACCGTTTGCGATAAGCTCCTGAGCATTTCGCTTATCCTTAGCAGAAAGAGATCCTGTCAAAAGAATCGGTTTAAGTGCTGAAATCTTGTATTTATCTATCATTTTTTTGAAGTTCTCAAAATGCTGCGCCGCAAGTACTTCAGTGGGAGCCATTATCGCGCCTTGATATCCGTTTGCCGCAGCAGTCAAAAGAGCCATAAACGAAATGATGGTCTTACCGGAGCCAACATCTCCCTGAATAAGCCTGTTCATTACATGTTTTCCGGAAAGATCGGATAATATGTCATTCCAAATACTTTTCTGTGCATCGGTCAGATCATAAGGAAGCTGCTCCAACAGTCTTTTTACATCGGAAACCTCCATCATGGGAAAAGAGTTAAGAACCTCTTTTTGAGACAGTTTTAACAGACGCAGTTTAAGAATGAAGAGTAAAAACTCATCATAAGCAAGCCTTCTTCTGGAATCCTCAAGTTGCTTATCATTCTTTGGAAAATGGATTCCGTATGAAGCCTCGGAATAAGAAACAAGATTAAGCTTATTTATCAACTCTTCCGGAAGGTATTCTTCAAGCTTGCCTGCATTTATAAAGGTCTGCTCAACAGCCTTGGTAACTGCATTATTTGTAAGTCCCTTAACCAACGAATATTTCGGTCTCATACTGCCCGATAAAGCGACATATTCCTCTACCTTGTACATTTTTGGCTGATCCATGTAAAAGAAATTACCCTTTTTGCGGGTAATACCTCTGAAAATATGCGTTGTTCCGGATTTAAGATTATTAATAAGATAAGGTGCGTTAAAATATGTCATCTTAATCTTGCCGGTCTGATCGGCGGCTTCAAATGAAAGAATTGAAAGATTACGAACACGTCTTTTTGAAACAGTACCCACGATGGTGAGCTTCATGGCACACATCTGTCCTTCCGAAGCATCGCAAGCATTTATGACATCGCCGAAATAGTCATAATCTCTCGGAAAATAGGTCAAAAGATCTCCACATGTATAAATACCGCACTTATTAAAAAGCTTGCCTGTCTTGTCGCCGACACCTTTAAGGTCGGTAATAAGCTCTGATAGTTCTCTTTCTCCCATAACAAAACCTCATCCGCTGATTACTTATTAAAATATAAGCCGGGTAATAACAAACCCGGCTTATAAGAAAATCGATATTTAAATTATACATTATTCTGCTGAAACAATGTAGTAGTAAATAGGCTGACCGCCAAACTGAAGCTCTACATCACATGAAGGGAATTTCTCGGATATTCTCTCTCTGAGAGCTTCCGCATCCTTTTCGTCAACTTCATCACCGTAATATACACTGATAAGCTCAAGATCGTCGCTCATCATCTTATCAAGCATATCGAATGTAACATCGGCTATCTCTCCACCGACAGCAAGAATACCGGAATCACCGATACCCATGTAGTCACCTTGCTTGATCTGTACATCATCTATAACCGTATCTCTTACGGCATAAGTAACTTCACCTGTATTAACCGTTCCAAGCGCCTCTGTCATAGCAGCAACATTGTCTTCAACAGGAGTATCGGGCACATAGTTGATGATCGCTGTGATACCCTGAGGTACGGTCTTTGAAGGAACTACAACAATCTTCTTCTCGGAATCATTGTCTTCCGACATGATCGCTGCCTGATTTGCTGCAAGAATAATATTCTTATTATTAGGAAGTACTATAACGGTATCGGCATTAACCTTATCAACAGCATCGAGAATATCTGCAGTTGAAGGGTTCATTGTCTGACCGCCCTCTATAACATAATCAACACCGAGTCCTCTGAAGATATCGGCAAGTCCGGAGCCTGCACATACGGTTACAAAACCGACATCCTTGTGAGGCATTTCAGGTTCAGCAGCCTTGGGCGCTTCAGTCTCAACTTTCTTTCCGATCGGAATATCATCACCGGGAAGATATGTTGGTGTAAGCTCTGCAGCTCCGTTAATCTCTGTCTCTATCTCTGCCCATGATCCGTCGTTGTTCTCATGGAAAAGCTTTTCTCTGTGCTCCATTCTCATGTTATCGATCTTCATATTGGAAAGTTGACCGTACATGAGAGCTCTCTGGATTGCAAGTCCGGGATCGTTGGAATGAACGTGCACTTTACAGATCTCATCATCTGCAACCATAACGATCGAATCTCCGATTGACTCAAGGAAATTCTTGAAATCAATTTCCTGCTTAATATTAAGAGGCTTTGAAAGAAGAACAATAAACTCAGTACAATAACCGAATTTGATATCCTCTTCCTTGGGTTCTCCCATCGTCTTGGCTCCGGGAGTAACCTGCTCTTCTGTAATGGTAAGATCGATCTCTTTACCGAGATATCCGTCAAGAGCGCCCTTAAGAACCTGTACAAGACCCTGTCCGCCGGAATCCACAACGCCTGCCTGCTTAAGAACAGGAAGCATATCGGGAGTCTTGGCAAGAACTTCATCTGCATATTTAATAACTTCACTGCAGAAGAACTCGATATCTTCGGTTCCTTCTACAGCAAGCTCATGTGCTTTCTCACTTGCACCCTTGGCAACGGTAAGAATTGTACCTTCCTTGGGCTTCATAACAGCCTTGTAAGCCGTCTCTACGGCTTTATCAAAAGCTTCGGCAAGAATACTTACATTAACTTCGTCGTGTTCTTTTACAACCTTTGTGAAACCTCTAAGCAGCTGAGAAAGGATAACTCCGGAGTTACCTCTCGCTCCACGAAGAGATCCTGAAGAAATCGCTTTGCATATTGCAGACATATCTGCGTTGTCACCAAGAGATCCAACCTCTTTGGCTGCTGACATGATGGTCATTGTCATGTTTGTACCGGTATCGCCGTCGGGAACGGGGAAAACATTAAGTTCGTTGATCCATTCCTTCTTAGCTTCGAGATTCTTAGCTCCGGTCAAAAACATTTTTGACAACATCTTAGCGTCAATTACATTATTACTCAAAACAAAAATCCTCCTAGAACTTGCAGTCGATAGAATTAATCAATTACGCGGACGCCCTCGATATAGATGTTAATCTTCTCGATCTCAAGTCCAGTAAATTCTTCTACTTTATATTTAACATTGTCTATAAGGTTATCAGACACTGCCGAAATACTAACACCATAAGCAACAATGACATGAAAGTCAAGTATAAGCTTATTATTGGAATCAAGAGATACGTTAATACCTCTTGTCATCGAATCAATCTTCAAAAGGCTGACAAGTCCGTCCTTAACATTGACATTGGCCATACCAACGATGCCAAAGCATTCCATTGCAACAGCACCTGCGTACTGAGCGATTACTTCATTATCGATTGATATACTACCCATGTGAGTGTTCATAGAAGAAGCCTTCATATTATTCCTCCTTAATGCGATAGCCCATAGGACCACCGTTTTCGCATACATATAGTATTATAATAGCAGTTCTCTAAAAAATAAACTACAAATTTTGCATATTTTGCTTGCATTCCTTATATGTTTCTGCTAATATATCAATGTTGCGAACAACGCAGCACAATTATGCTATTGATATTGATTACATGGCTTATAAGGAGGTGTCAAAATTGGCTAAATGTGATATTTGTGGCAAGGGCGTTCATTTCGGTAACAACGTAAGCCATTCTCATAGAAGATCTAACAGAGTTTGGAAGTCTAACGTTCAGCACGTTGCTGTTAAGGTTAACGGTGGCACTAAGAGAATGCACGTTTGTGCAGCTTGCCTTAGATCAAACAAAGTTGAGAGAGCTTAATCTCTTATAAACATGAATTAAAGAGCTGTGAATGAGAAATCATTTCACAGCTCTTCTTTTTTGTCCTTATTTAATGATATAGAAGTTATTCCATCTTACTTATTCAATGGAAAGTTTTCCGTAGATTTTTTTGTCTGCATCCTCTGCTGCTGCAAAAGGTCCGGGAATTATCGTCGTTCCGCGATGACCTCCGAGATAATCATTATCAAAAGTGATCGGTGTTCCGTCGGTGTTCTCAAACTTCTGAGAAGGCTCAAATGCTTCACCGAGTGTTTCTGTGGAGATCATATCAACCTCAAAGCCTTTCATGACATCATAAATATTGGTATCAATGAAATAGCTTCCGTCTTTTTCGACAACATCTACATAAACCTTACCGGAATTATCTGTAAATGCATTTTTTTCTTTCTTAAATCCGGTCGCGCCCTCAAAATAAGCATTTCCGTCAATCCAGACAGGTAAGTGCGCAAAATGAGAATCTTCGTGTTTTCTCATATTGGGATATTCTTCTTCCAAGTCAAATTGCGGGATCCACTCTTCGTAAGTCGGATACTCATCAAAGCAATATGTTCCGACCTTTCTGTTCTCTGTATACTTATCCTCCGGTCTTGAATCATTTAATAAAACAAGCTCTTTATCCGACCACTTCTGAATAAATATATTGTTATAGATTCGATCATCACCGTGAAGAATGGTCATAAAGCCCATAACCTCAGTTCTGTGAGGCATATGATAAGGCGTATATCTCCAGCTTGTTCCGTCACCAACAAAGGTAAATGAACCCGCGCAAAGATTATGAACCATAGCAACTCCTTGAGTGGCTATACGGAGCGAAACATCTGACAAAAGAATGTTATTGTCAATAAGCGTAGGTCCGTGGCTTACTTCAACAAAGATATCCTGACATGTCATACCACCCTCAAGCTGCTTGGCAAATTCAGGTCTCTGATTATCATGCAAAAGATTCTGAGTAATTCTTGTGCCTTGTGCTTCCCAGTCACACCATATTCCCATCGTGCAATGATGTATATGGTTTCTGCGCATTATTACATCGATCGCGGCATGCATCTTAATACCGGCAATCTCGGCACCGCCAAGCTCCATCATATTATTAATGTGATGAATATGATTATCTTCAATAATACTGAAGACACCGCCCATACGACCGATGATACCGCCCTGCTCGCAGTGATGAATATTGTTTCTTCGTATGATATGTCCGCCTATCTTACCCTTGATCCATCCGTAATATTGACCGCGGCAAACAGAATCTCTCTCCATCTGAGTAGGGCTCTTAACATGCTTGGTTGTATAGAAATTGGAATTTTGAGGATCGTAATAACGTCCGACACATATTCCGGCACATTTGCTTCCCCAGATATCGCAATCTTCTATTATCCATCCCCGACTCCAATGAGGACTGATCATTCCATCCTGGTAAGCTGCGGGAGGAGCCCAGGTTGTCGCAGCTTTATTGATATTAAAACCGCTGACGGTTATATATCCTATTCTTTCTTTGCTTGGCATAAAACATTCACGTCTTACCGTGATCTCAACATTTTCTTTATTGGGATCTGCTCCGCCGAAATTAGCATAGAAAATAGTTTCATCGGTATTGGCGTCCTGCTCTGCATACCATTTCCTCTTAGAATTCTCGGGATCCCACGAACATTCATATACCTTGCCTTCAAGGCAATCATCTATGCTATGCACTTCGTAGAGAGCTTCGTCATTGAGCCATACACAACCTGTATGCTTACTTGGTGTAGCAAAATACCAATCACCGTAAACAAGCGTTGTATAAGGATTATACTCACCGAATATACTGTTTTTAACCTTTGAAACCCATACATCACCTTTAAACTTACCCCAATCGGTAAGCTTTTCGGCACCGGTTATGATTGCACCAAGAGGTTTTTCACTTTTATAAACTATACGCTCCTCTTCTGTTCCGGCGTTTATAGGATTTACATACTCTCTGTAGGTTCCGGGTGCAACCAATACCTCATCACCGGGCTTTGCTATCTTAGCCGCTTCGTTTATTTTTCTGAAAGGCAGATTCTTGCTACCGTTCCCGTCATGCTGTGCATTTACATCTACATAAATTATCATATAAGTCCCCTCTTTATTTAACCTTTAACAGCTCCTGCCATCATACCTTTAACAAGTTTATCCTGGAATATGATAAACAATGTTATCATAGGAAGAACCGAAAGTGTAAGAACTGCCAGAATAATTGGAATATCAAGCGAGTGCTCACCTTTGAACTGTCCGAGCGCAAGAGGTAATGTCTTTCTTGCCGGAGTAATGATCAAAGTGTTTGCAAAAGCGAATTCATTCCACATTGATACGCCGTTATAAATAGCAAGTGTTGATAATCCCGATTTAGATAAAGGAAGTATCATCTTAAAGAAATTTTGATAGCGATTGCAGCCGTCGATTTCAGCAGATTCCTCTATCTCCTTGGGAATAGTCTTCATAAATGCAGTAAGTATAAATACCGACATGGGAAGCGCAAATGCTACATATGGTCCGATAAGTGACCAAAGTGAGTCATAGAGCCCGAATGTCTGAGTAAGTTTGAAAATAGGTATCAAAGTTACGTGCATCGGAACAGACATCATTGCAACTATAAGCGCATATATATACGGATTTAATTTAAACTTCATTCTCGAAAGCGGATATGCGGCAAATGATGATATTGCAAGCATAAGAACCAGAGATACTGCCACTACTATCACTGAGTTAAAGAAATAGCTGAAGAAACCGTGAGTTACAACATCTACGTAGTTCTTGAAATACCATGGATCCGGAAGGTGGAATACACCTTGCTGAAGCATATCAAACTGCTTACGGAAGGAATTTATTATCATAAAGAAGAAAGGAGTAAGCGTAAGGGTAACCTGAACGCACGCAAATAAAATTGCAATTGTCCATGCAATCTTTGATTTTATCTTGGCCTTACGAAAATCCGAATCATCCAAATAGCCTTTTTCCATAATCAATACTCCTCCTTAACCTTAAATACCTTATTGAATAACAGTGCAATGGCGGTTATAAGCAAGAACATTCCCGCTGCAACCGTTGAACCATAACCCATGTTGAACTGCTGGAACGAAAGCTTATACATATAAGTAGCCATAAGTTCTGTTGAACCCGCAGGTCCGCCCTGTGTCATGTTCCAGATCATATCAAAGTACTTAAGTGAACCTATAAGTGACATCGTGCATGCTGTCTTGAAGATAGGTCCCAAAAGAGGAATTGCGATATGTTTAATATACTGCCATCTTGTCGCACCATCGATAATGGCAGCTTCATAGATTGATGTGTCGATATTGCCGTAACCGGCTATAAAGTAAACCATATAGAAGGGAGTGAACTGCCAAGCCATAACACCTATGATCGTATATAAGGCATTGGGAGCCGTTCCCAAAAGATCTATGGTTGTTTTTTTACCTTGAATAATGCTTGCAAGCGAAGAAACAATACCTCCGTTGGTTGCAAGTGCATATACAAAAAGGAATGCGATAGCTACAGAACTCATAAGATACGGCAAAAACCATATGATCTTAAAAATATTGAATTTCTTGCCTCCCGCATCCAAAAAAGTAGCAAGAAGCATACCTAAAGGAATTTGTAAAAGAATGGAAAATACCATAACAATGAGATTGTGCCGGAAAGATTTCCAGAACATTTCATCTTTGATAAGTGCTTTCCAGTTGTCTAATCCGATAAATACTCTATCCGCAGAAATACCATTCCATCTGTTTCCGCTGATCGCAAAAGTATCGATTACAGGATAGATTATAAAAATCGCTATAAGCAAAAGCGCCGGTATCAGAAACACCGTTGCCGCTCTGGCTGTACTTCTCGCCTTAGCCTGAGCAAGGCTGACATTCTTCTCTTTTTTCACGTTATCTCCTTCCCGCCGCGTTCATTTAGTTAAAAGCTGCCTACAGGAATATTTATCCCTGCGGGCAGCTTTATTATCACTTTAGCCGCAGCGTATACTATCGTATACTCTTATAGCTTAATTACTGTTCAGCAATAGCTTTTTTCATTGCCGCATCGTGTTCTTCGCCTATCTCCTTAGGAGTCTTCTCAAGTCCGAAGAGCTCAGTCATGCAGTTCTTGTGTACTTCCGTTACAGAAGCGGGAAGATACTGGTCATACCAAAGCTGTACGTTTGAAGCGTTGAAGAACACATCAGCGATAATCTTCATGTTGGGATCGTCGATGTTTTCTTCCATTCCCTTGATTGAAGGCTGTGTTCCGCTTGTCATCTGATCGTTGTTATAAGTATCATCGTTGAAATACTGTGTTGCAAGAACATAGCAAGCATCAAGCATATCCTGGTCAACAGAACCGTCTTCCTTGAAGCAGTTGAATGACATACCCATACCGATTGCTGTGCCGATCTCAACGTCCTGAGGAACTCCCTTAGCCTTAGCTTCTGAATCTTCAGGGAAACGGAATACACCGAGATTCTCGTTGTACCACTCTTCACTGTCGTTCTTGATACCGGAAACCTGCCAAGCGCCATGAAGCATCATAGCTGCAGATCCGTCATAAAGAAGAGCTCTGTCCTGATTATCATCGGCTGAAAGTGAGTTAACACCATCGGGGAAATATCCCTTCTTAACCCAATCCTGAATCTTTGTGCCTGCCCAGATAAATGCATCACTGGTAAATGTTCCGCCGTTCTCCTGTGTGTAAGCAGCATCAAATTCAGCATTACCGGAATGACGTGCTACAAGGTACATATAATACATTGAACCTGTCCACTTAGAAGCATTTGCAAGTGTGAAAGGAATAATGTTGTTCTCTTTAAGCTTATCGCAAACAGCTTCAAGCTCATCTATAGTTGTAGGAACTTCAAGACCGAGTTCCTTGAAGATTGTCTTATTGTAGAAGATATCGCAGCCCGAAAGTCCGCCGAAAGGAATTGCAAGCATCTTGCCGTCATATGTTGACTGTGCTACTGCTGCATCGATAAATTCGGGATGATTGTACTTAGCATACATTTCTGTAAGATCATTGGCATAGCCTGACTTGTAATACTCAGCCATAGGGCCGCCACCCCAGTGAACGTAGATGTTAGGACACTGTCCTGAACTCATTGCAACTACAAGCTGCTGCTTATAGTTATCGTTCTGCTGATGCACCTGATTTATCTTGATGTTGGGATAATCTTTCTCGAACCTATGAACAGCACCTTCCTGTGTGCTCTTAGAAGGATCCTCTGTAGCGATATCCCAAAGTGTGATCTCCATAGGCTCTGTTGTAAGCGTAGGAAGATTCTTTCCGTCTGTCTGCTTAGCACCTGTTGCTGTTGCATCTGCACCCTGAGCATTCTCTGTTCCCGCATTGTCAGATCCGCCTGAAGAAGTCGTTGGCGCTGAAGCACCGCATCCGGCAAGTGTTGTAACTGTAAGTGCCGCTGCTAAGATAGTAGCCAATACCTTTTTATTCATACACTATCCTCCTTTTGTATGATTTGAATATTTAAGCACGCTCCTTAAAATATCCTTACTTTTGAAACATTTGAATGTTTCTTACTTAAAATTAACTATAATTGAATCCCATCTTTATTGCTTTCAAAAAGTTGCTAATAAACAGACTAAAATTGCTATTTTATTTGTGGGCATTTTTATTCCAAAGTGGCTTTTGTCATATTTTACTATACAAATTGTCACTTTTTTGGTGAGTTTTTTGGCTGGCATATGTTATAATGTCTATTAATTAAAGATTTATCTAAAATACTTTATTAAAAATCCGTATTTTTAAAGCAATTTTATACTTATATCTAAAATAAAAAATTGCTACTCAAAAAGGTAGGTATAATACCATGAAAAATCGTATCGCCAGCACAAAAGAAAGTGTTCAACACAAGATCAATACAAGTCTTAGAATGTATATAAACAGAATGCATGTTGATTATCCTCCTCATTGGCATACAGATATTGAGATTATCTGGCCTAAGGAAGCACCATATAAAGTTATATGCGGCAATCATACTTACAATGTCGAAATTGACGATATCCTCATGATCTGCCCTGCTGTCATTCACGAGATTTTCTCATTATCTCCGGGATCAAGAGTATATATACAGGCTGATTTTTCGGGTATTACCGCGTTAAAAGAGATTGAAAAAGCGTTCAGACTAATGTCTCCCGCCCTTCACATAAAGAAAAGCTCATGTCCTCCGGATATGTATAACAAGATATGTGCATGGCTCAATATGATAATGGAGATTTACTTCGGTTCCTCACCTGCAATTCATTTAAATGAAAAGCATATAGATGACAGTCTTATGTCTTTTACTGAGCTTGATCCATACGGAGAACTTGAGATATATTCACTGCTCATGCAATTTATCGCTTTCTGCGGTAAAAATATCAATGTTTTGCAGGGTTCTGAATCCGCAGCCGTATCCGCAAGCTTCAAAAACAGCATATCTCTGGGAAATGTATGCACCTATCTGTCCGAGCATTTTACCGAAGAGATATCACTGGAAGACATTGCCGCCTATGCAGGATTCAGTAAGTATCATTTTGAAAGAATATTCACCGAATATACAGGACTTACTTTTTATCAGTATTTACAGCAAATGCGTATAAACTATGCACAGTCTCTTTTATCAAATCCTGAGCTATCCATTACCGATATCTCATATCAGGCCGGCTTCGCAAGCAGCACGGCATTTACGCGAGCTTTCAGAAAGAGTACCGGCTATCCGCCGTCTAAATTCCGAATGCTAAATGAAGACAGACATCCACTAAACAGAAATCCGCATTTTGCAGATTTGAAATGCGAAGTAAATTAGCACACAAAAAAGAGCCTTTATAAGGCTCTTTGTATTTTTTAAATATCATACCTGAAATCCCCAAAGACCAAGCTTGGAAATGATCACTTCTCTTACGATCATTCCGAGTTTTTCTTTATCTTCGATAGAAAACTTGGCGATTTCTTCAATTTTGTAGACTTTTTCTTTGAATCCTTTGTCTTTCTTTTCCGGATTCTTGTATATGCTGGTTCTTACTCTGGTTCGCAGCTGTTTATATACCTTGTAATCATAGCTTTCTCTGTTCATGTGATAGATATGGCTCTCTATTGTGGTCGAGAAGTCTATCTCATCTTTGAAATACTTGGTTATAACGGTTTTAAATTTAAAAGGAACAAGTTCGTTTTGTATAAGTTCATTGTAATCATAGCGGGCACCAAAATAATATCTCTCAATGTCCTGCATATAATATTTGAAATCATCTTCGTTAATTATTGTATTCATTACTTCTTTTTGTCTTCTCCGCTGTCAAGATCTTCGATGTTGTCGGCACTGAATTTGATGGCTGTGCGAATCTTGTCTTCATCCCAGCCGGTCTCCTCCATAAGCTCTTTTACCGTAACTTTCCTTCTGAGATCATCCGCAAGTTCTTTGGCTTTATCAGCAACCTCCTGGACAAGCTTAAGAACCTTCTGAGCTCCGGCATCTTCGGCAAGATTCTCCTCAATAATGTTTTCCATTGCATCAAGCATCAAATTATAAAGAAATCCCTCAACCTCGGAAGGCTCTCCGACAGCGTCAAGCATCGTGACTCCTTTGGTAAGGGCGACATTACCCTCTCCTATAAGATCCTCGATATAAACACCCTGCTCAGAATACATTCTCGCAACATCAACAACAAGAGGAAGATACATCTCGATAAGCTTGCTCTGAGCATCTTTATCACCTGCAAGCGCAGATATCGTGATAGCTTCTTTTTCTCCGTCATTATACTTGGGGAGCGCATTAAGGCTTTCAAGATAATCATTGAGGTAATTGGTCTCGTCTTCCGTCAGATCTTCGTCATTAAATACCGCTTCTTCATCGACTCCGATCTTATGATTTTTAAGATACTCAAGCACCATTTCAAGCTGTTTCTCATCAAGATCAAGCTCGGAAAAAGCTTCTATTACCTCATCTTTTGAAATGGTATTTCTGTTTTCTCTGGCGTATCTTGTCACAGATTTAAGGATCTGCGCAAACTCTTTTTCCTTATTATCAATATTTCCCATTACAGCTCCTTATTTAACATGCTCGTGTGTAAACAGATGATCCTGGCAATATTCGTAGTTACCGTTACACTTTGAGCAGAATCTGAACTCAAGATTAGGATCGTCCTCTTCCGTTCTTCCGCAAACGGCGCATTTATGCCTTGTTATTCCCTTGGGACGGATCTGAACATTTTTCTTAAACTCATTTCTTCTCTTCACTTCTTTGGGCCTTAAGTGATTAAGCTTACCAAGACTTAAGTAAAAGAGTAAAAGATTTATCGCCTGCGAGATAACTGCTGCGATCATGAAATAATTGGAAATTCGCAGTGCACTGTAGCAATCATAAAGAACAAGCGCTGCGTAGAAATAAGCGAGCCATTTAACCTTGAGAGGTATAAACATCATAAAAAGAACAGTCGTATCCGGATAACAGATCGCAAAAGCAAACAACACCGTCATCTGGATATAGTAGGTACTTATCGAATATGAGAAAAGCCGCATATTAACTGAGAAAATCGTAACATCCTTAAATAAAAAATACGCAACGAATGATGATGCGATCATAAGGAGCATTCCGGAAAAGATAAACAGGTTATACCTAAAAGTTCCGATCGTGCGCTCCAATGAAGTGCCGACGTAGTAATAAAAAAGAAGGGTTATTATCAACAAGATGCTGAATTGTGCAGGTGGAATAAGAAGCCATGTAAAAAGCCTCCATATCTGTCCTTGTAAAACAAGCTCAGGATCTAGCGAGAATAAATACATAAAATTAACGCTTTTAG
Source organism: Butyrivibrio sp. X503 (assembly GCF_003625475.1). Classification (GTDB taxonomy): domain Bacteria; phylum Bacillota; class Clostridia; order Lachnospirales; family Lachnospiraceae; genus Butyrivibrio. The sequence continues at coordinate 260,913 of NZ_RAIQ01000002.1, forward strand.
GCGCAAAATCAAGCACATATCCTATAATATAAAGCCCTATGATGTATTTGGTAAGATTGGCGATCGCGAATCTTCCGAATTTTCTTTCCATTTTGTCTATAAAATTATTCATAAAATCCCTCGTTTCCTATACAAAGCTGATCATTTGATTTTATCATCGGCGAAGGCTATTGTAAACATGCCCTTTTTAACGTGTTTTCAGCCCGTTTGAAAATAGCTCATTTATTTGATTTTATCCTTATGCTGCATTATAATGATTAAGCTTGTCTACTTATTTAAAGTGAGGTTTTTTATGATATCCAAAGATTATACTTTAGGCATTGATATTGGCTCAACCACGGTAAAAGTGGCACTCCTTGACAGTGAGAAAAAAATTATCTTCTCCGATTACAAGAGGCACTTCGCCAATATTCAGGAAACGCTTGCAGATCTTCTTAAGGAAGCAAAAGAAACAGCGGGTAACGTTACACTTCATCCCGTGATCACCGGTTCCGGCGGACTTACGCTCGCTAAGCACCTTGAAGTTCCTTTTGTCCAGGAGGTTATTGCAGTTTCCACTTCTCTTAAAGAGCTTGCGCCTAAGACAGACGTTGCTATCGAGCTCGGCGGTGAGGATGCCAAGATCATATATTTTGAAGGCGGTAACGTCGAGCAGCGCATGAACGGTATCTGCGCCGGCGGTACAGGTTCTTTTATTGACCAGATGGCTGCTCTTTTGCAGACTGACGCATCAGGTCTTAATGAATACGCCAAAAGCTATAACTCTCTTTATACAATTGCCGCAAGATGCGGTGTTTTTGCTAAATCCGACATTCAGCCTCTTATCAATGAAGGTGCCACCAAAGAAGACCTTGCAGCTTCTATTTTCCAGGCTGTTGTCAATCAGACTATTTCCGGACTTGCCTGCGGTAAACCTATCAGAGGTCATGTCGCATTCCTTGGCGGCCCCTTACATTTCCTTGATCAGTTAAAAGAAGCATTTATAAGAACTTTAAAGCTTGATGAAGAACATACTATAAACACCGATAATTCGCATCTTTTTGCTGCTATCGGTTCCGCTCTCAATGCTAAAGAAGAAACTTTTTATTCAATGGATGAGATGGTTGATAAGCTATCTCACAAGATTGTTTTGGAGGCTGAGGTTTCGCGTCTTGATCCTCTCTTTAATAATGAGGATGAATATAAAAAGTTCAGAAATCGCCAGGATCAGTATAAGGTAAAGACCAAGAAACTCGATGATTACAAGGGTAATGCTTTCCTTGGAATCGACGCAGGTTCTACAACAACCAAGTGTGCTCTTATAAGCGAGGACGGTGATCTCCTCTATTCATTCTATTCAAGCAATAACGGAAGTCCGCTTAAGACTGCAATTTCCTCAATTCAGGAAATCTATAAGCTTAAGCCTGCAGACGTTCATATCACAAGAGCTTGTTCAACAGGTTACGGCGAAGCTCTTCTTAAGTCTGCTCTCCTTCTTGATGACGGTGAAGTTGAGACAATTGCCCATTACAACGCCGCTGCATTCTTTGATCCCGAAGTTGACTGTATTCTCGATATCGGCGGTCAGGACATGAAGTGTATTCATATCAAGAATCAGTCCGTTGATTCCGTTCAGCTTAATGAAGCTTGTTCATCAGGCTGCGGCTCTTTCATTGAGACTTTTGCCAAGTCCTTGTCTTACAGTGTTCAGGACTTTGCCAAAGTCGCATTATATGCTAAATCGCCAGTAGATCTCGGAACAAGATGTACGGTATTTATGAATTCACGAGTTAAACAGGCACAGAAAGAAGGTGCCGATGTTGCTGATATCTCCTCGGGTCTTGCTTATTCTGTTATAAAAAATGCTCTGTTTAAAGTTATCAAAGTTTCCGACGCCAAAGACCTCGGAAGCCATATTGTCGTTCAGGGCGGAACCTTCTATAATGACGCAGTACTTAGAGCATTTGAGATCATCTCCGGTGCCGAGGCTATTCGTCCCGATATCGCAGGCATCATGGGCGCATTCGGCGCTGCTCTTATAGCAAGAGACAGATTTAATGAAGATACAAGCTACAAGACAACAATGCTTACTATCGATCAGATCAACAATCTTGAATATACGACCAGCATGACAACCTGCCAGGGTTGCACCAACCACTGCAGACTTACGATCAATAAGTTTACCGGCGGTCGTCAGCATATCTCAGGAAACAGATGTGAAAGAGGTATCGGTAAGGTTAAAAACGCCGACGGAATACCCAATCTTTTTGATTATAAATATAAGAGAATGTTTGGCTATGAGCCTCTTACACCCGACAAGGCGATAAGAGGTACAGTCGGTATACCCAGAGTTCTTAATTTCTATGAGAACTATCCTTTCTGGTTCACATTCTTTACAGAGCTTGGATACAGGGTTGTTCTTTCACCGAGATCGACTCATCAGATCTATGAGCTTGGTATTGAATCTATTCCCAGTGAATCGGAATGTTATCCCGCAAAGCTCTCTCACGGACATATTGAGTGGCTTATTAAGCAGAAGGTTGATTTCATCTTCTATCCAGGACTTTTTTATGAAAGAGAAGAAGTTCCCGGTGCAACAAACCATTACAACTGCCCTATTGTCACTTCATATTCAGAGAATATTAAGAATAACGTTGAGTCAATAACCGAAGGAAAAGTAAAACTCAGAAATCCTTTCATGGCTTTTACCAACCTCGAAGTTGCAACCAAGTCTCTTGTAAAAGAATTTTCGGAGATTCCGGCAGAAGAAGTTATAAAGGCTTCTAAGCTTGCATGGGCCGAAATGGACAAGATGAGAAAAGATATATCGGCAAAAGGTGAAGAGACTCTTCGCTGGATGAAAGAAAACAATAAGCACGGCATCGTTCTTGCAGGCCGTCCTTATCACGTAGATCCTGAGATAAATCATGGAATTCCCGATATGATCTGCTCTTACGGAGTGGCCGTTCTTACAGAGGACAGCGTATCGCACCTAGGAAAACCTGACAGGCCTCTTATTGTCTCGGATCAGTGGATGTATCACTCAAGACTTTATGCTGCAGCTACTTTTGTAAGAACCAGAGAAGACCTCGATCTTATACAGCTTAATTCGTTTGGCTGCGGTCTTGACGCCGTAACAACCGATCAGGTTAATGACATCCTTTCAGGCTCTGATAAGATCTATACATGCCTTAAGATCGACGAAGTCAACAACCTCGGAAGCGCAAGGATAAGAGTCCGCTCTCTTCTTGCCGCGATCAGAGTAAGAAAGCAAAAGAAAAAGATCAGAGACATTCAGTCTACAGCTAATAAGAGAGTTCTTTTTACAGAAGAAATGAGAAAGAGATATACTATTCTCTGCCCTCAAATGTCTCCTATTCACTTTGATCTGTTAGAACCCGCGTTCTCATCTTGCGGTTATAACTTCGTTGTAATGCAGAACGACAACAGGCACGCGATCGACATGGGCCTTAAATACGTTAATAATGATGCCTGCTACCCTTCTCTTTGGGTTGTCGGTCAGATTATGGACGAGCTTAGCAGCGGTAAATACGATCTTGATAAAATCGCTGTCATCATGTCACAGACAGGTGGCGGCTGCAGAGCCACAAATTATATCGGATTTATCAGAAGAGCTCTCAAAAAAGCCGGAATGGAGCAGATTCCCGTTGTTTCACTTAATCTGTCCAAGATGGAAGCAAATCCCGGCTTTAAGATCGATAAAAAGATGTTCGTAAAAGCTGCTTACGCTGCTATTTTCGGTGATATATTCATGAAGTGCGTATACAGAATGAGACCTTATGAACAGGTTCCCGGTTCTGTTGATGAATGTCATAAGAAATGGCTCAAAGTATGTGTTGATTTCTTAACTGCAAAACACAACAATATCTTTAAGTTTGAAAAATTATGCAGACAGATAGTTGAAGACTTTGATAAGATACCTATCACGGATGAAGTTAAGCCCAGAGTCGGCGTAGTAGGCGAGATTCTTGTAAAATACGCACCCGCAGCCAACAATCACCTGGTAGAACTTTTGGAAGCCGAAGGTGCAGAAGCCGTTGTACCTGAGCTTATCGGTTTCATGCTCTACTGCTTCTACAACCAGATATACAAAGCAAAAGAGCTTGGAACATCACCTGTAACAGCAACTCTTTGCAGACTCGGAATATGGGTTCTTGAAAGACTTCGAAGCGGAGCAACCAATGCATATAAGAAGAGTACGCACTTCACTCCTCCCGAGCCAATTTACAAGCTTGTGGAATATGCCGAGCCTATCGTTGATATCGGAAATCAAACGGGTGAAGGCTGGTTCCTTACGGGAGAAATGGTTGAGCTCATTAAAGAAGGTGCATCAAATATCGTATGTACGCAGCCTTTCGGATGCCTTCCTAACCACGTAGTGGGTAAAGGAGTTATAAAGAAGATGCGTCACATGTATCCGGGATGCAACATCGTAGCAATTGACTACGACCCCGGCGCATCAGAAGTTAATCAGCTTAATCGAATCAAACTTATGCTCTCAACAGCTCAGAAGAAAGTTGATGATAACAGAAAACTCAGTTAAAAAGAGGTCAGCCTATAAAGGCTGACCTTTTTTATTTTAATTTTGCATTAAGTCTATCTATTGCATCCTCGTGTCTTTGGATGGCATATATTGCTGATTTGATCTTGAGTTCAGTTTCCATGCGCTTTTTGTGGTTCTCATTGCATTTTACATAGTACTCGTAGACCTGTTCGTCCTCAACTTCCAAATATTTATCGGCGATGCAGCCGGGAAGAACAAATTTCTTTACGACATCTTTGAATTTAACCTCGATGTACTTGCCTTCCTGTTTAACGACCTGACCATTACCGAATTTCTTATGAGTAACCTTCATCTTGAGGGCTGAGCGCGTACCTATAGCCTCTTCTTCCTTATCAAGTTCGGAAAGAACAGCGTTAAGCTTTATCTGCTCATCTTTAAGCTCTTCAATCTGCTTCGAATTCTCTTCCAGCATCTCTTTGGTCTTCTTTGTAGGTTTTTTCTTAAGTTCATTCTTAGTTTCAAGCTCTTCGTTTTCCATTTCAAGACCCATACGATTATCTCCTTTGCGCACAGCGCTTTTTGAAGCACGATTTTTGGTAAAAATGAACGACTTAACAATAATATTTTACCTTATTTTGTGCGTAATTACAACTATAATAGCCTATAAAGCAAGTACGGATGTGGCTTTAGAGATCTGACTGAAGTTTCTTGGTAAGTCCCTTGGAAGCAAGCTTTCTCTTTTCTTCATCAAGGATCTGCCCCCACTGATATGGAGTGTTCTGGTAAACATAATAATTCAGCCAGTTCGTGTATAAAATATTGGCGTGACTTCTCCACTGGAGCATAGGCTTATTATCGGGATTGTTATCGGGATAATAGTTAATTGGCATCTTTATCGGAAGTCCCTTTGAAAGATCTCTCTTATACTCTGTATCCAGAGTCAGTCTGTCATATTCGGCATGTCCCATCGCAAATATCTGGCTTCCGGACTTATTTATACAAAGAAATACCCCGGCTATCTCAGACTCGGCAAGAACAACAAGATCATCGCATGCATGGATCTTGTCGGCAGGAGTCTCGGTGTGTCTTGAATGAGGAAGCTTAAACACATCGTCAAAGCCTCGAACAAGCGGAACCTTCCTGTTCATTACTTTATGCTCGTATATCCCGAATCTTTTTTCGGTCAAAGCCTCTTTGTCTATTCCGTAGTGATAATAAATACCGGCCTGTGCGCCCCAACAGATATGAAATGTCGAGGTGACATTGGTCTTTGTCCACTCAAATACTTCGCATAACTCTTTCCAGTAATCCACTTCTTCAAAAGGCATCTGCTCAACGGGAGCTCCTGTAATGATCATTCCGTCGAACGTTCTGTCTTTTAACTCATCAAAAGTGTTGTAGAAACGGTTCAAATGGTTCGGAGAAGTATTTGTTGAGTGATGAGAACTCATCTGCATAAAAGAGACATCTATCTGCAGAGGTGTATTGGACATCGAACGAAGGAGCTGAAGCTCTGTATCCTCTTTAAGAGGCATAAGATTTAGAATACAGATCTGAAGAGATCTGATATCCTGATGACAAGCTCTGTTCTCATCTACAACGAATATATTCTCTTTTTCAAGTATCTCCCTTGCGGGTAGATCGTTCTGTATTTTAATTGGCATCTTTAATCATCTCCATAAATTCAGCTTCATCTATAACTTTTATTCCAAGCTCATTTGCTTTGGTAAGCTTACTTCCGGCAGCTTCTCCGGCAAGCACCAGACTTGTCTTCTTAGACACACTGCCTGAGGGCTTTCCGCCGTTTTTGATAATAAGCTCTTCAGCTTCTTTTCTCCCAAGGCTTGGAAGTGTTCCGGTAACAACAATGGTCATTCCCGCAAGCTTATCGGAGCTGCCTTCTTCTTTTACAGCGTCCATATTAAGACCAAGCTCTTTCATCTTATTAAGTATCAAAATAGTCTTCTCATCATGGAAAAACTCATAAAGATCGCCGGCCGTGGTCTCTCCGATATCGGGAATCTGTAAAAATCCGTCAACAGTAACTTTGGACAGATCCATAAGATTATCAAAATGCTTCATAAGCTCTCTTGCAGTTGACTTTCCGACATTTCGGATAGCAAGTCCCGTAAGGAGCCTGACAGGATCGTTTTCCTTGGATTTTTCTATCTCATTAAGGAGTTTGTCGGTATTCTTTTCCTTACCGATAATTCCTTTTTCTATAAGCTCATCTCTGTGCTCTTTAAGAAGATATATATCGGAGTAATCGTGTAGATATCCTTCTGAAACAAGGGCATCAACAAGCGTATCTCCAAGTCCCATGATATTCATGGCATCTCTGGATGTAAAATACGCGATTGTTCTAGTGACCTGCGCAGGGCAAGTGGGATTGACACACCTGATATCAGCAGTATCTTCCTCTCTTACAAGATGGCTTCCGCACACAGGGCACATTCGAGGAGCCTCATATATGTACTCGGGCTCTTTGACACAGCCGTTAAGCTTAGGTATGATCTCTCCGCTCTTATAAAGCTTGTATTCACCGCCTATTCCGACTTTGTTCTCGGTAATATAATCCTGATTGTGTAACGTAGCTCTGGACACACTGGTTCCACAAAGTCTTGCAGGCTTACCTGTTTCTTTGTCATGGAAACTTCCTGTAAAAGTGAGCTTACCGGTTCTTCCTACGTCAACCAGAATCTCGTCCATTACGATTATCTTTTCTTCCGGAGGATACTTATAAGCGATGTGTCCGCTTGAATACTTGGAACCAGCAGGGAAATCTTCTCTGTATGCAACGCGGTCAATCTTAACAACCGCTCCGTCAAGATCAAAATCAAGATTCTCTCTCATCTCTCCGATCTCATCGATGGCGGCTACAACTTCTCCCGCACCTTCGCACAGCTTATGAAAAACAGTTTTAACGCCTGCCTTTTCCAAAATATCTAGTCCGCCGCAGTGAGAGCTTCTAAGCTCATCGGGGCCGTCCTGAACGTTAAAAACAAACATCTTGAGTCCGCGCGCTTTTGTTATCGCAGGATCAAGCTGACGAAGCGTTCCGGCTGCAAGATTTCTGGGATTGGCCGCAGTCTTTTTTCCAAGTTTTTCCTGCTCTTCATTGAATTTATCAAAAGCTTCATGAGACATGTAAACCTCGCCCCTAAGCTCAAGATAATCATACGGAAGGTCCAAAACCTCCTTGATATCGGGAATAACAAGCGCATTGGCTGTAACATCTTCACCTATAAGGCCGTCTCCTCTGGTCTCAGCAAGCGAAAGATGCAGCTTATTATCGTTAGTAGCCTTGTTGTATCTAAGAGATAAACTAAGTCCGTCAATCTTCTGTTCAACAGAAAATTTGGCATCAGGATACTTAAGAATAACCTTCTTTACAAAGGCTTCAACGTCTTCCTTGTTAAAAACATCCTCGATAGAAAGCATCGGAACGTTATGAGTAACCTTAACTCCGGCTTCTCTTTTGGCCACTCCTCCAACAATCTTACTGGGAGAATCTGGCATAACAAAATCAGGATACTCCTTCTCTATCCTCTTGAGCTCCTGCATCAGCATGTCGTACTCGTAATCGGATATTTCAGGCTCATCCTGATTGTAATAAAGATCCATATGATGTTTGATGGTCTTTACAAGTTCATCGTACTTAAGTTTAATCTCATTTGTTTTTTCATCAAAAGACATATCAAACACCCCAACTTTATTTTATATAGGCCTATTACAAGCCTGCAATTAAATCTAATTATATCAGCAAATAAGAAGTTTATGCCATTTATTTTTGATAAATATGCTTATCTTACTTCATTTTAAGTCCACACGCCTCATAAAGCTTAGCTTTTTCCTTATCTGACAGCTTGGCATATTTGCCCGGGCCAAGCTTATAATCCTTAAGATTTACCGTCATGACTCTTATTCTCTTAAGAGAAACAACATTAAGCCCGACTTCTTTACACATTCGCCTTATCTGCCTGTTAAGTCCCTGGGTCAATATTATGTTAAAAGACTTTGTACCTGTCCTTTTAACTTTGCAGCCGCGCGTGGTCCTGTCAAGCTCGGGAAGATATATACCATTGGAAAGCTTATTTAAGATCTCGCCGCTTAGCTCTTTATCAACTATAACCTCATATTCTTTTTCGTGTTTGTTTGCACCCTTCATCATCGCTTCAATGAGCTTGCCGTCGTTGCTCATTAAAAGAAGTCCCTCGGAATCCTTATCGAGTCTGCCAGCGTAGGTAACACGCTCCGAAAAGCCCAGATTTTCGATCACAGTTTCTTGGGCGTGCTTATCCTTTTCGGTACACACAACTCCGACAGGCTTATAATAAGCAAGAACGATACTTTCTTTAGCCGGCGTGATCTCTTTTTTGTCAAAAAGAACCTTGTCCCCTTCTTTAACTTCCGTACCGAAAGAGGCAATTTCTCCGTTTACGGTTATTCTTTTTTCTTCGATGAGCTTGTCGGCACCCCGCCTAGAGCATACTCCGCAAGCAGCAATATATCTGTTAAGTCGCATAAATCACATGTCCCATTATATAAAACAGTCTCAACCAGCCTCGTTAAAAGGCCTGTTGAGACTGATGAATACTTTATTCGCAATTACAATTAAGATAAAGCAATTGATGAAAGCTTGGAAATCGCATCATCTTTAATAATGCACTCGTAGGTTTCCTTAATATGAGCGATAACCGAAGGATTCGAAGCATAGAAATGTCCGAATTCATATGCCATCGTAAATAGCGAAGCAAACTTCTTGGCATCTTCACTGCATCTTTCAAGATGAAGGTAATATGCACCGCGTTTGGCATCTCTGTATAAAGAGCCCTTGATAGCAATATCAGTAGGCGCTTTTGCGCAGAAGCTTATCGCAGTTCTCATGTCGGCAAAAGAGAAAATATACTCGTGAAATTTAAGTCTTTCAAGATCTTCTTGTGACTTATCCGAAGACTTATGTGCTTCTTCAATACGCTCTTTGGCACTGTTTGTAATCTGTTCGGCAAGCTGTCTTCTGGCATCTGCAGATGGATTCGATGTGATCGGAATCTTATTGTCGTTTTTGCCTGTAAACTTCTTGGTATTATCAAGAATATCCTTTACAGAGCTAGTAAGCTGCTTAAGGCTCTGAAGATACTCGTTAAGTCTCTGCAGGCGCTCTTCGTTCTCGCAATCCCCGAGATCCTCAAGAACATTCTTGGGAATCTTGATACCGGCCTGCTGAGTAACAGTTTTAAGCATATCAGCAAAAGAGCTTGAAGAATTCTCGGAAAGTGTAAGCGAGATCGTATGGTCGGGAAGAACGGTTATCTGCATAGGTGTAAAAGATCCGGTGGGTCTGTAATCAACTTCTTCCTGAGCTTTCCTCATGATATCATGAAGAAAATCCATAGCTTCTTTCTTCTTCTCAAAAAGGTCTTCTAATTTAATTCCCTGCTCATCCATATCATCTTCCGTGATGATACATTTGACAGTTTCTTTATCTATTCTTTTAAACTCCATTATCTACCTCTTTTAAATTCTTATATGCTATTTTACAACAATTAGCATATTCTTGGAAGCCCCTCACCGTACATAAGTCCGACAACGCGCTTTCCACCTAACTTTGTGTTAAGAATAACATAATTATCGTCATTTTTGCTGCGATCCTTAATAACCTGACCGATAATCTGTGCGTTTGCACCATATTTAGCGTTTTTTACGATCGTAAGGGCTTTTTGAGCGTCATCCTTATGGACAACAATAAGAGCCTTGCCTTCATTTCCCATATATATCGGGTCAAGACCGAGTAATCCGCAGAACTCTTTTACCGAAGGATCTACAGGAAGTGATTCTTCATCAATTTCAATGTTGCATTCTGAAGCTGAGGCAAATTCATTGAGAACGGTTCCAAGACCTCCTCTTGTAACATCCCTCATAGCATGAACCCTGATGTTATCAGCCAAAAGGTTGCCCACAATATCACCAAGAGGCGCACAATCTGACTTGATGTCATTTTCTATTCCCATTCTGCATCCCAAAATAGCCGCGTGATGATCTCCAAGATTGCCCGTCACCAAAAGTTTATCCCCATCTTTAAGATTAAAGGGTCCCACAGGCTCTTTTGACTCATCTATAAAACCGATACCGGATGTATTGATGATAAGTCCGGGCTCAGCGCCTCTGTTCTCTATGACTTTGGTATCGCCGGACACAATGATAACGCCGGCTTCCTCGGCAGTCTGTGCCATTGATGCGATAACCTTATCAAGAAGGTCAATATCGAGCCCTTCTTCAAGTACAGCTCCGCAGGTAATATATTTTGGCGTCGCTCCGCTCATAAGAAGATCGTTTACAGTGCCGCAAACGGCAAGTCTTCCTATATCTCCTCCGGGGAAAATCAGCGGAGTAACAACAAAGCTGTCGGTAGTAACGGCAATCTTGCCGCTTCCTGTTACAACTGCCGAATCCTCAAGCTTATCAAGGATCTCGTTTTTAAAACATTTGGAAAAAACATCTTTTATAAGAGCAGACGTAGATTCTCCGCCGCTCCCATGAGCCATTGTAATTTTCATATCTTTACTTTCTTCCCGAAACAAAATAGTTATAGCAGCTTCCCTCGGTAGATACCATGCAAGCCCCGTGAGCATTGTCGGGAGTGCAGTTTTTACCATACATGGGACAGTCAGAGGGCTTTATCTTACCGACAAGAACTGATGCACAGCAGCATCCTGCAGGCATATTATCTTCATCAAGATCACGGCTTCCAGCGTCATATTTTTCAAATTCCTTCTTGAGAACCAGGCCCGAACCTTTTATCTTGCCCATTCCCCTCCAGGAGGCGTCAGAAGACTCAAAATACTTGTTTAATAATTCTTTTGCTTTAACATTACCTTCAGGAGTCACAACGCTCTTATAGAGGTTTTTAATGCCCTTTTTGCCCTTCATACAAGTTAAAGCATATATTGTCAAAAGAAGCTGTGCTCCCTCGAAACCGGATACAACAAAAGGCAACTCAAGCTCTTCCGAAAGCTCTTTAAATATATCACTTCCGGTGATCGTTGCAACATGTCCCGGAGCGATAAAGCCATCGATTCCACCACCATTTTTTACAACCCATCGAATAACCTGTGGCATGGTCTTTATGGAAGTCAGAAGCTTTAGATTATCAAGACCTTTGGCAATGGCTTCTTCCAATACCATGGCATAAACAGGCGCGGTAGTCTCAAATCCGATCGCAGCAAAAACATATGTATGAGAAGGATCATTTTCCGCCATTTTAACTGTTTCCATCGGAGAATACACCATTTTGACATGCGCTCTGTCAGCCTTTGCATCAGCCAGGGACTTATTTGTTCCCTTTACCCTTATAAGGTCTCCAAAGGTAAGCACGATAGTGTCATCTCTCATCGAAAGCTCCACAAGCTTGTCGATAACCGCTGTAACCGTAACGCAAACCGGGCACCCCGGTCCCGAAATCAGCTTGATCTTCGGCGAAAGCATTGAAGGAATGCCGTTTTCCGATATAGCGGCAGTATGCGTGCCGCAAACCTCCATTATCCTTACTTCGTCGCCGTCATAGTTCTTAAGTTGTTCTGCAATAGCTTTTATATCATCACCGATCATATCAGACCATCAAATCCTCGATTTCTTTGAATAGATCCATAGTTTCTTTTGCAAGCTTCTCATCCATTGTCTGAATTATGCAGCCCGCGTGAACCAAAACCTTATCTCCGACTGCCACATCGACAAGTCCTGCCTCTGCGGTAACCTTATTGCCGCTAAAATCAACCGTGGCTTTGGTTCCGTCTAAAGCTATGACCGTTCCCGGTATTGCAACACACATAAAAATTCCTTTCTATCTTGATAAGCATAAACTACTTATCGCAATACAACATCGCATAATACGCTTGTCCCAAAGATATTCCGCCATCACCTGCGGGAACAAGCTTATTAACGTATACATCAAAAGAATTCTCTTTTAAAACACGAATACTCTCTCTTAGGATGATCCTGTTTAGGAACACTCCACCGGACAAACAGACCTTATTTTCGCCTGAAGCTTCTCGTATTCTTACGCACACATCCAAAATAAGCTTAATAACAGTCATATGAAAGGCATATGCTATCTGATTTATATCAAATTCTTTTGAATCTAAAAGCTTTTTAATGTCATTATATAGCAAAAGCTGATCTGCTATAAGCACGCCGTCGTCTTCCTCAACATTGAAGCATATTTCGGGATATGAATCCCCGGAAAAAGAGCTTGCTGCCTTTTCAAGCATTACAGCACATTCGCCTTCATATGAATTAAACGCTCGAATGTTTAACAAGGCACTTACGGCGTCAAATAACCTTCCCATACTTGAAGTCTCAAAAGTATTTATATTATTTGCAAGAGCCGCCCTTTGCGAATCCTGTAAAACCATGTATCCAAGAGCATCTTCATAGCACCCTGCAACAAGAGTGGCATCTTTGGGCGCTGTATTTCCTCCGCATAGTTTAACATATGAAAGATGCGCTTTCCTCTCAAATTTTGTCCTGTTACACATAAGGAATTCTCCGCCCCAGACATTACCGTCTGTACCGTATCCGGTACCGTCAAAGCTTACTCCTATACAGCTAACAAGCGAATTCTCAGCCATAACGGAAAGCGTATGCGCATAATGATGCTGAACATCAAGCATCTTAAGCTTTTCTTCTGAAAAATCGGCCACTTTTTCCGCATATGAATGCGAAATATAAAGCGGATGCATATCTCTTACTATTATCTTGGGTTCAAATTCATAGAGCTTCTCAAATCTATCAAGTACATCCTTGTAATTCTCAAATACCGAATAATCTTCAAGGTCGCCTATATACTGAGACGGCATTATCTTATCTTTAATGGCAAAAGAAAAGGTGCTCTTAAGATCGCCGCCCATGGCTAGTATCTTTGTATTATTCTCAATGTTTTTAACCAAAACAGGGAGAGGCGCAAATCCTCTTGCCCTTCTGATAAAATGACTTGTTTCCGATCCGTCTTTATGCTTAATAACAAAAATAACGCTGTCGTCCTGAGCCATATTTATCTCTCTTTTATGATAAAGGATACCGCGCACATGTATCTGAGAATTATACTCATCACCAAACGGCGGCATGAAAGTCTTTCTAAAATCTTCATCCGAAATGATCATAGGTGCATCGGACTTATTGGCACTTGTACATATAATTGGGCCAACCTCATCGCAGATCAGTCTATGGATGCCTGCTGATGGAAGAAACGCTCCGATATAACCGGAACCTTTTAATACTTCGTCACCGAAATCAACCTTTTTATTTAAAAGAACTATCGGCCTTGATGAGGAAGTCAAAAGCTTTTCTTCAAGCGCTGAAAGATGCGCATATTCTTTTATTTGTTCTATAGACGAAAACATTATGGCAAAAGGCTTATTTTCTCTGCCTTTTATCTGTCTTAGCAGCCTTGCCGAGCTGTCTGTCGGAAGACAAAGAAGCTGATATCCGCTTATCCCCTTAAGACCTATGGCATCTCCGTGAAGAAGAATTTCGGCAGCTTTCTTTACAGCACTATCCTTTTCCTCATGAGATAAAAGATTATTTCTGCCGCGAAATTCATAATAATCCAGAAGCATCTGAGGCCCGCAATCATGACAGGAAATCGTCTGAGCGTGTCTTCGTCTGCCTTCTTTGTATTCCGCCTCGCATACAGGACACATATTAAATGCGTCCATGGTTGTTGTATCTCTGTCATACGGAAAACGGTCTGCTATGCTAATCCTGGGTCCGCATGAAGCGCAGCTTATAAGAGGATATCTGTACCTTCTGTTCTTAACATCAAGCATCTCCTTAAGGCAATCATCACAGATACCTATATCGGGTGAAAAGACGGAAAGATCATCTGATAAAGAAACAGGAATGCTATCCTCAATCACGAAACTGTCATACTTAAAAGAAGGATCTTTTTTGATATGCTTTTCCACGACATTCAAAATAAAAGCACCTGCAGGGTACTTGGTCTTAACGACATTTACAAACTCATTTAAATCCCTGTCGTTACCTGTCACCCGGATTTCAACTGCAGTGCCTATATTTCTGACCATTCCTTTAAGATGATATTCAGTTGCTAAGCTGGCAATAAAGGGGCGATAGCCAACTCCTTGGACCGCCCCTTTAATCATAAGTGATATTATCATCAATCTTTCTTTTCTTCCACGTTCTGCGGTGCATTCTGAGCAGGTGCTGCAGGTGCTCCCTGAGCAGGTGTAGCAGGTGCAGCTCCACCCTGTGCGGCCGCGGCTTTTGCAGCGGCTGCTGCGGCAGCTCTCTCTTTGGCAGCCTTCATAAGAGCTTCCTGTGCAGCGATAGCCTTCTCGGACTGTTTAAAGGTCTTGGTAACCTTCTCATCGCCGGGCTCCTGGAATCTTGTGCCCATTGAAAGGCATTTCTTAGGACAATTGTCAACGCAGCATCTACACTGAATGCAGCTCATAGGTCTTATTGACCATGTCTTTTCTGCTTTATCTACAGTGATAGCATGTGTTGGACATTTGATCGAACAAAGTCCGCAAAGAATACACACATCCATGTCGTTTTCAACATGTCCTCTTGTTCCTTCGGGAAATTCCTTCTCAGTCTTTCTCGTATAGGGCTTTGAAAAAAGATTACGTAATATAGTTTTCTTAAAACTTATAAGTGCCATAATAATCTCCCATTGTGAGCATATCAATACTCATACTATTTATCTCTCCGTGCAGCTGATGCAAGGATCGATCGTAAGAACGAGGATAGGAACATCCGCAAGATCACAACCTTTCAAGATCTCAACAAGACCGGAAAGGTTAGCAAATGTGGGTGTGCGGACTCTCATTCTGTCGATAAACTTGGTTCCGTTAGCCTTTACATAGTAAAGAGCTTCGCCACGAGGCTGCTCGATTCTCATCATATATTCGCCGTTAGGCATTCCCTTAACGGGAACTTCGATATCTCCTGAAGGCATTTTGTCGATACACTGATGAATGATATCAAAAGCCTGGAAAATCTCTTCGATACGGCATTTTGTACGAGCATATGAATCGCCTTCAGTGCTTACGATTGGTGTGAAGTTGATATCACCGTATGCACAGTAGCCTGTTGATCTTATATCACAGCTTATTCCGCTTGCTCTAAGGAACGGTCCCGTACATCCGAGTGCATCGGCCTGCTCTGCAGTAAGTACACCTACACCGCGAAGTCTTGTCTGAACCGCCGCATCTTCAAGGAAAGGTCTTGCAATAGTCTTAAGATCCTCTTCCATCTTGAAAATACGCTCATTAAAGTCCTTAAGCATCTCGTTGGATACATCTCTTC
Organism: Butyrivibrio sp. X503; assembly: GCF_003625475.1. Taxonomy (GTDB): domain Bacteria; phylum Bacillota; class Clostridia; order Lachnospirales; family Lachnospiraceae; genus Butyrivibrio. Next base: position 276,745 of record NZ_RAIQ01000002.1, read on the forward strand.
TGATACCGCCGATCTTCATAACGGAAAAGATAACTCGTCCGCCTGTAGAAGCTTCGAACATATCAAGAGCTTCTTCTCTGAGTCTCCAGCAGTCCATGTACAAGCTCTCAAATCCGAAAGCATCTGCAAGAAGACCCATCCAAAGCAAATGAGAATGGATCCTACTGAGTTCGGACCAAATAGTCCTAAGATATCTTGCTCTTGCGGGGACTTCGATATCCATAATATGCTCAACAGCCTCAGAATAACCAAGACCGTGACCAAGAGAACAGATACCGCAGATACGCTCCGCAACGTAAACCATCTCGTTAAAATCTTTTTTATCTACCAGCTTCTCAAGACCTCTGTGAATGAAACCGATGGAAGGAATAGCTTCAACAACCTTCTCATCCTCCATAACAAGGTCTAAGTGAATCGGCTCCGGAAGAACCGGATGCTGGGGTCCAAAGGGAATTACACTTCTGTTAGACATTTGGGTTCCTCCAATTATTTAAACGGTGTCTCGATCGCTGTGCGATAGAGTTTACCTTCAAAGTCAATGTTGATCATCTTGATCTGCACACCGAAAAGATCATGCATCTCGTTCTCATATATAAAAGCGCATGGATAAATACTTGTTATACTTGAGATCTCTTCGTTTTCGGGAAGGGTAATCTTGAGCTGTTTAACTTCAAGTCCTTTTCCGAAGGTATATATAAGCTCATAAGCATCGGGAATTCTTGTAGCACACTGCTGCATGAGATGGTATCCCGCAAATTTAAGCTTCTGTGATTCATCTATAATGCTGCCGGGGTTAACGGCTGTGAATTCTGTATTCATTATGCGTTATCTCCTTTCCCGGAATTATCCGCAGCATTTGGATTTGGCGCCGTTGCAGTCGCTGTTGCTGTTGCCGCAGCAGGTGCAGCATTTGTATTGGCTGCAGCCGCATTTGGCGCCGCAGCGGGTGCTGCCGGCTTAGGTGCTGGCTTTGCGGTAGCTTTCATCTTCTCTTCAGCTTGCTCTCTGAGCGCTTCCTCAGTGAGGATCGCATCATACTGCGTGCTGGGATCATAGTCATCCGCGGTCATATGTACAGCCATCTTACTGTAATCAACCATACAGTAGCCGGCTTTCATAGATTCTTTTAACTTCTTTCTCTTCTCCTCGAGAATTCCTACAGCCTTAACTACGCCCTGAATCAGAGCCTCAGGTCTTACGGCACAACCGGGAACATAAACATCAACGGGTACGACCTTGTCGGATCCTCCCAAGATGTTGTAACACTCCTTGAAGATTCCTCCGTCACATGCACAGATTCCGCAAGCAATAACAACTTTGGGATCGGGCATCATGTTGTAGAGCTGTCTGATAACAGGAGCCGTCTGAGCATTTACGCCACCTGTCAAAAGAAGGACATCGGCATGCTTGGGATTACCTGTATTTATAATTCCGAATCTCTCTACGTCATAGAGAGGAGTCATTGTAGCAAGAACTTCTATATCGCAGCCGTTACAGCTGGAGCCGTCATAATGTAACACCCATGGTGATTTCGATATTTTCATTTGCTTTTCTCCTTTTGATTATTTAAGAACATTAAGGATCAGCAGGTTGGTTCCCGCAAATACGAGGATAACCGCCCATGTAACCTTGAGCATTGTGATGTACTTAACACGAGGGAAAAGATTATCAATAAGTGTCTCAAGGAAAAATACGATCGAGCATGCGATCACTGCCCATACGATACTTATAGGATTGTTCGTGATAAAGAACATTCCTACAATACCCATCATAAGAACAGTGTCATACCATTCTGCTATCTCAACACGTGCAAGGTTGCCACCCGAAAGATCGGTCGTAAGACCTTTTACCATCTCCTGGTGCATATGATGAGATGTACTAAGATCAAACGGTGACTTCCTAAGTTTAATGATAAGGATGAAAACAAATCCGATAAAGAAACCGGGTATCTGTACAATTGCAGGCATATCTGCATGAATGAGGTCATTTACCATGAAGCTTCCGTTTGCATAGTAGAAACCTATAGCAACAAGAAGTGTCATCGGCTCGTAGCACATCATCTGCAAAAGTTCACGCTGAGCTCCCATGATACTGTAAGGGCCGTTTGTTGAAAAAGCGGCAAGTACCATCATAACCTCTGACATTGAAAGTGCGAAGAAAACAAGAAGCATATCTCCGCCTGCAAAGAACAGAGCTCCCGTAAAGATTGTGAATATAAGGTAAGCCGTAACGAAAAGAACCTGAATACCGTTAACTACGGTGGTCTGTTTATTTAACAGCTTAAAAACATCATAAAAAGGCTGGAAAAGCGGAGGTCCCTGTCTTCCCTGCATACGCGCCGAAAAGACTCTGTCAACGCCCGATAATAAGCCGCCGATAAACGGTGCCAAAATAACATATAATAATGCTTTTACAATAATAGATACAGTCATCAGAACGCACCTCCTACCACAATAATAAGCATTACCGCAACCAAAACGGCAGCTACGATTATACAAGGTAAAAGAAGCTTCTTTTCACCAAAATACTCATCCATATACCAGTTGGACATGTAAAGCGCTCTCTCTTTACCGAAAGAATCTATATAGTGTCTGTCATCACCGGCATTGACTCCGGCAACATACGACATCGTCATCTTGGAATTCTTACCGATAGCAAGGAATCTTGAACCGATAGGAATAAGGAAGATCATAGTAACCATGATCATCATGATGATAACGTCACTTCCACCGATAACGGGATCGATCAGTTCCTGGAATGACTCATTCAGAATCGGTTGTATCATGTTGGTTGACATCCAAGGGAAGGCAAAGCACATGATAACAATCAGTGAAGTAAGAGGGAAAATAGATACCATCTCACTTCTGGGAGTAATGTCTTCAAGCTCGAATGACTGGTGAATTACGGTACAGATCTTACCAAGCCACTTAGCCCAGTAGAAAAGTGTACTTCCTGAACCAAATACAAGGAAAATAACAAGCCAAACGCTGCCTGAATCAACGAAAGCCTTAAGTGCGGCCCACTTAGATACAAGCATACCGAAAGGCGCCATGAACATACCGCAGATACCGATCATCATGATAAATGCAAGTCTGGGAAGCTTGATGATAAGTCCGTGCATATCCTCTATATCACGACTGTGCATACAGTTCTCGATATCTCCGACTGTCTGGAAAAGAAGTGACTTAGATACAGCATGGAAAAGCACAAGCATAACAGCGGCCCATACACCCTCTGTAGTACCGGTTCCGGCACAGGCTGTAATAAGACCGAGATTTGAAATTGTTGAATAAGCAAGAACTTTCTTGCCATCGCTTACTGTAATAGCAAGAAGAGACGCTGCAAAGAATGTAAATCCACCGATAACAGTGATCATGATACCTGTAAGTGTATTGTACAAAAGAGGGGACACTCTTATAAGCATATATACACCGATCTTAACCATTGTTGCCGAGTGAAGAAGCGCACTTGAAGGTGTAGGTGCAACCATGGCACCAAGGAGCCATCTTGAAAAAGGAAATTGTGCACTCTTTGTAAGAGCAGCAAAAGCAAAAAGTGTAACCGGAACAATAACGAATTTAGAAGTAGCTGCGATGCCTGTAAGGTCGCTTAAATTTGCAATTTCGAGATTCATATTGCAATACATAAGGCCTGCCGCAAATCCACAGCCTCCGAGAAGGTTCATCCATAAAGCTCTGAATGAATTATCTACAGCTTCCTGGGTTCTTGTATAACCGATCATAAGGAATGAACAAACACTTGTGATCTCCCAGAAGAAATAGATGAATCCAAGATTGTCTGAAGAAATGAGACCAAACATCGCTCCAAGGAACACAAACATAAGTGCAAGGAAATAATTGGAACGATCCTGCACATCTGTGTGATGGTGATGATAGTCTTTCATGTAACCTGATGCATAGATACAGATAAGAATACCTACAACACCTACGATCAGATACATAACAGCAGTAAAAGTATCAATACGTAGATGATTAGAGTACTCTACTGCTCTACCTGTGAGATCCATCCACAGAACCGGAATGGTTCCGACAAGCGAAAAAATAATTGCGTAAAATTTCTTGTACTTGATACTAAGGAAACATACAAGTACCATCAAAAATACTTCCAAAGCTACAACAATATGATTATAAAGCTCTATGTTCTCAAGATAAACGATGTGTATTTTACCGGACAAGAGAACATTAACAGCAACATAAATTGCAGCAGCCATAATAGTAAATCCGCCTATGATAATAACAGCACTTCTAAGCGGACTTGCTTTCTTAAGTAATCCGATTATTATCGCCATAATAAAGGGAAAAAGAATAAGAAAGTAAACTACGTTTATAATATTAGCCAAGGTGTTCGCCCCTTTCACATACAATTTGCATGAGTATTATCACTCATGTAGATTTCATAAATTTGTCGATGGCATCATTTAGTTCAATAATGGCATCTTCATCGCCTTCCTGAATTGCGTGAACAATGCAGTGACTTATATGTTCCTTTAGAAGCTCTTTTCCGGTGTTGTTGATCGCGGAACGTACAGCTGCCAATTGTACAAGAACTTCGGAACAGTCACGATCGTCCTCTACCATCCTTTTGACCGATTCAAGGTGTCCGATTGCCTTGGACAGTCGATTAACGATGGCTTTAATCTTCTCAGGGTCATGGTGATGATTATGATTATGAGAAGTCATAACTGCCTCCATAAACAAGGCGCGGTTTCGTTAAATTTTTGACTTTCAAAAACACAAACAAACCACGCATTGCAGACCGTATTTATGATTACATTTAAAGATCAATCTGTTTCACAAACCTTTCCGATAATCTTGTATAACAGATCGTATAAAACCTTGCTTTCATCGGCGCTAAGGCATACACAAGCTCCAACCTTCTGAGGAATGGATATAGCTTTATCTTTGAGTGCCTCTCCCTCATCAGTGACTCTGACAATGAGATTGCGTTCATCCTTATCCGATCTTTCTCTTGTTATGTAGCCCTTAGACTCGAGCTTTTTCAAAACAGGTGTGAGAGTTCCGGAATCAAGAAAAAGATTCTCACCAAGAGTTTTAACGTTAACACTCTTTTTCTCCCACATTACCATCATTGTTATGTACTGAGTATATGTAAGATCCAAAGCATCAAGAAACGGCTTATATTTCCTGATGATTTCTTTTGAGCAAGCATAAAGTGGAAAACACAGCTGATTTCCAAGTTTTAATGATTCATATACATCTTCGCTTCCGCTCATAAATATCTCCTGATATCTTGTAATTATGACCACTCATATTATATCATAATTCAATTAAGTTTATCCTGTTATTTCACGTTGTGATTCATATTCTTGATAGGAATATTCGCATAAAGAGCAGGTGCTGATTTTCCACCGTTCTCATCTGCATCAATATTGGTTATATTGATGTCGATTCCGTCCATATCAATCTCAGCGTATTTAGAAAGCACTTCTATGATGTCGCTTCTGATCTTAGCCATAAGCTCGGGCGAGCAAGAAGCTCTGTCCGAAACAAGAACAAGCTTAAGACGATCCTTGGCAATATCACTGGAAGTCTTTTTCTTGAAAAGATCTGAAAGTTTCATAATATTGCCTCCTATTATTTCTTCTTAAGCCAGCCAAACAAGCCTTTCTTGGCATCAAGATCAAGGAAAGGAACCTGTTCGCCCGTAATTCTGCGGCAAATGTTCATATAAGCCTGTCCTGCAAGAGAATTGTCACCAACCAAAGGCTCACCGTTGTTGGTAGCAACTACAATATGCTCATCATCCGGAACCTGTCCGATAAGCTCAACTGCAAGAATATCGATGACATCGTCGGCTGACATCATATCGCCTCTCTTTATCATCTCTGCACGAAGTCTGTTGACGATAAGCTGAGTCTTCTTGATCTCATTAGCCTCAAGAAGGCCGATAATTCTATCTGCGTCACGAACAGCGGAAACCTCCGGTGTTGTAACTACAAGCGCTCTGTCAGCACCCGCTATAGCATTCTTAAATCCCTGCTCGATTCCTGCGGGGCAATCAAGAAGCACATAATCAAACTCTGTTGCAAGCTGCTCTGTAAGCTGCTTCATCTGCTCAGGAGTTACGCTTGTCTTATCTTTGGTCTGAGCAGCAGGTAAAAGAAACAGTGTCTCATATCTCTTATCTCTTATAAGAGCCTGCTTAAGTTTGCAATTTCCTTCGATAACGTCTACAAGATTATAAACTATTCTGTTTTCAAGTCCCATGACAACGTCAAGGTTACGAAGTCCTATATCTGTATCAATGAGAACTACTTTTTTGTTAAGCTTGGCAAGTCCCGTACCTAAGTTAGCAGTACTTGTTGTCTTACCTACTCCGCCTTTTCCTGATGTTACTACTATTACTTCTCCCATTTTTTCCTCCAATTAGTTATTTAGCTGTCTAAGAAATGATGCGCCATAAGCTGTCTTTACAATGTGATCACCTTCAATATAAGCAACCTCGGGTTCCCCACCGTTATCATTTCCCATCAGCTTCTTTTTCTTGAATTTAAGCTTGGGGCCTTTCTCGGCATCGGGCGAAATAGCGATCGCATCAGCGATCCTTACTTGAAGCGGATTGAGATTAAGAGCCATGACAATCGCACTTCTGTCTCCGCCGGCACCTGCAAATGCATTGCCGCGAAGCTCACCCAAAATAAAGATACTGCCATAAGATATAACGTTGGCACCGGGCTTAACATCGCCCAAAATAACAACGCTTTGCTTGCAGGATACATCCTGTCCGGATCTAAGGTTCCCTTTAAGTATAAGCGCATTGTTACTGCCGTCGTTATCCTGTATAGCCTCGATATCCGCGCTGTTATCACTTTGTAAGTTACTATCCGAAGACGGGATATGCTCAAATATCTTCTCAAGTCCGGATTCTTCGTCAATAACGCAGAATATCTTAAGCTCGCAGTTATCTTCAATGATCTTTACTATCTTACTTTCCTCATCATCAGAGAGCTTTCTTCCTCTGATGATAAGACCCATGTTCTTATTTCCCAAAAACGAAGCTGCTTCCTTGAACCTTGAAGCGACTTCATCAGATAGCACAGGGAATGGAGCTGCATTGTCAAGAACAAGGATTATACCTGATTTTGTTCCTTTGATCGTAACTAGCTGATTCAAAACCTATTACCAACCTTTATTAAAAAATCATACCCTACTAGTATAGGACATTTCGCCTAAAATATAAAGAGCTCCGGTCAACAAACCGGAGCTCCGTAAATCTTTAAATATGATTAGTTAAGACCAGCTGCCTGCTTTGCAACTTCCTCTGCAAAGTTCTCACTCTTCTTCTCGATTCCTTCACCTGTCTCGAAACGAACGAATCTCTTGATTGAAAGGTTAGCACCGTTGTTCTTTGCAACCTGAGCAACGTACTGACCAACTGTCTGCTTACCATCCTCAGCTTTTACATAAACCTGCTCATTAAGGCAGATCTCTTTAAGCTCTTTGTTGAGACGTCCGATAAGCATCTTCTCGATAATCTCCTGAGGCTTTCTCTTGCCCTCGGGAAGCTCCTCGTTCTCCTTCATAGCCTGAGCAAGAAGGATTTCCTTCTCGTGATCTCTGTACTCCTGAGAAACATCCTCAGTAGAAACATACTTAGGATTAAGTGCTGCAACCTGCATAGCAATGTTCTTAACAGCATCCTTGATCTCGTCGTTAACAACGTCTGTGTCAGCCTCAACGATAACAGAGATTCTTCCGTTGCCGTGTACGTAAGGAACTACGATACCGTTTGAAGCAACAACCTTCTCGAAACGTCTGATGCTGAGCTTCTCACTGATAACTGCTGTGATCTCAACAAGAGCATCGTTAACAGTCTTTGAAGCATCCTCATTCCACTTCTCAGCCATGAATGAATCAAGGTCCTTAGAATCGGAATTAACTGCCTGTGTAGCAACAGCCTCAACGAATGCCTGGAACTTCTCGTTCTGCGCAACGAAGTCAGTCTCTGAGTTAACCTCAACAACTGCTGCAGTCTTGTCGTCCTTAACAGCGATCTTTGTAAGACCCTCGGCTGCGATTCTGCTAGCCTTCTTCTCAGCCTTCATGATACCGTTCTTTCTAAGGAACTCAACGGCTGCATCCATATCTCCGTTAGTTTCTGTAAGAGCCTTCTTGCATTCCATCATTCCTGCACCGGTAGACTCACGTAATTCTTTAACCATTGCTGCTGTGATAGCCATCTATATTATCCTCCCTAAGATTTTATTTAATTAAAATATATTCTAAAATCACTCAGCTACTTCTTCTGTAGTCTCTTCTTCTACTTCAGCGCCCTCGTTCTCAGCTGCTACGTCAGCCTCAGCACCCTGATTAGCCTCGATTACAGCGTCAGCCATCTTACCAACGATAAGCTTTACTGCTCTGATAGCATCATCGTTACCGGGGATGATGAAGTCAAGCTCTTCGGGATCGCAGTTTGTGTCGCCGATACCGATAAGAGTGATTCCAAGTGCCTCTGCTTCCTGAATGCAGATTCTTTCCTTCTTGGGATCTACTACAAAGATAGCGTCAGGGATTCTCTTCATATCTCTGATTCCGCCAAGATTAGCCTGAAGCTTGGAAAGCTCCTTCTTAAGCTGTGCAACTTCCTTCTTGGGAAGAACTTCGAATGTTCCGTCTTCCTGCATCTTCTCGATAGTCTTCATTCTTGCGATTCTGCTCTGGATTGTCTTGAAGTTTGTGAGCATACCGCCGAGCCATCTCTCGTTAACGTAGTACATTCCGCAACGCTCAGCCTCAGTCTTAACTGCATCCTGTGCCTGCTTCTTTGTTCCCACGAAAAGAATTGTTCCACCCTGCTGTGCAATCTCGAAAACTGCCTTATAAGCCTCGTCAACCTTTACTACTGACTTCTGAAGGTCGATGATGTGGATACCGTTTCTCTCTGTGAAAATGTAAGGAGCCATTTTAGGGTTCCATCTTCTTGTCTGGTGTCCGAAATGTACACCTGCCTCAAGTAACTGTTTCATTGATACAACGCTCATGATATTACCTCCGTTTGGTTAAATTCTTCCGCATATCCTTAGTCGTTAATCCGCATAAGCGCGTTATCAAATGCGGTGACTCCCTTACGATCAAAGATTTGACACCAATAAGAGAAACAGATATGCGTGTTTACTTGTTTTCACCGTGATCAGGGCATAAAAATCCCGCAAATCAACAGCTTTTTCATATTAGCATATAATTTGCGGGAATGCAACACTATATTAACGTATTTACCTTGTTATTTTGTAATTATTGAAGCAACTTGTTCATAAGTGGCTCCTTCAGGGAAACTCTTGGTTCCCGAGCGAATTATCCTGTCAATCTTATTATCAACGAGATATTTGTTGAAAGATACGGGATCATCTATTATCCCTTCATTATAAAGAATTCTTGCCACACCGTCTGAGCTCGTACCTCCGGGAATCGTAATACTCTTGGCTTCTCCGGTAACGGGTACATCGCTATTAACCTGTTCTGTATCTGATTTACTTTCGTTGGAATTATCTGTTTTGGAATCCTTGTTTTCGGCTTTGGAATTATCTGTTTTGGAATCCTTGTTTTCGACTTTGGAATTATCTGTCTTAGATTCTTTTGCTTCTGCTTTGGGATTAGAATTATCAATTGAAGCGGCAGATGAAGCGCTTGAAGAGGCTACTGATTTCGCTTCTTCATTTTTTACTTCTTCTTTTTTAACTTCTTCTTTTTTGACTTCATCTTGCGATTTATCCACTTTTGAAATAGGCGAACTTGATAAAGTGACTGCTTCGTCGATTTCTTCAGACTTCTCTTCTCCTTCTTCAGATACTTTTTCATCGGATAAAGAAGAATCTTTTTTATTATCAATGCTGTTTTCCTCGTTTGAATAATCGGTAAGCACTCCGCCCTGGACCATTCCGAGCTTCTTGGCTCTTTCTATGACTTCCGCATCGCTTATGGTCGCTTTTCTGCCACCCAACGCAAAGCCCATGATAAGAGCTGTAAGAATAACGCCGATACCGATTCCCCTAAGATAATACTTAAGTTTCATGTGCTCTTATCCTTTACTTAACCTTTCTGTGTTTGTTGGAAAGATCTATAACAAGCTTAACTTCTCCGATTCCGAGGCCAAGCTCTCTTGCAATGACCATATTTGACTTACCTGCCTTATGCATCTCGATAATCTGTCTGTTCTGAGATATTGGATCATTAGCGGTAAGCTCACGCATATTTTTGTCCGGATTGGCACTTCTGCCTTCAACTCTGACCGCCTCGGTTATCGGAACGACCTTATTGCTCACAGGAGTAACAACCTTGGAGTCTTCAATGCTCTTATCGGGAGTAACGACCTTATGCTCTTCAACGCTCTTATCGGAAGCATCTTTATTATCATTACCGATAATATGAAGATTTGAAGACTCGTCAGGCTTAATAACCGTAGCTTTAATATCCTCAAGTCTGGATGCCTGATGTACATCATTCTTGGAAGAAAGTGCAAGATCGGCAACGGGTACCTCTTCGGGAACCTTCCTTACTATCGGTTCAGGAACTTCATTTTTAGGAATTTCATTGGCATGTATATCTTTAAGAGAGCTGCTTGCTTCCTTGGCTTCCTTTACTGTAGCCTCGGCATCCCTGACAACCTGTTTGGCTTCGTCTGCTTTTCTTGTCACCTCGGAAACAACGCTTGTAAGATTCTTATGCTTGTCATTAAGCATATCATACATAAACATAACCTCATCGTGATTCTTATGAATATCACTGATGACGGTATCTGAATACTCGTTTATCGCAGATAATTTTTCGTTGGAAATTCGCTCCATGGCACGCTCTGTTCTGCCAAGGGAGTCTTCGACGGTATCATCGACCATGTTCTCGATCGTCTCTTTTTGCTCTTCAACTTCACGACGAACAAGCTCACGGATTTCTCTTTCCATGAGCATTTTATCTTCTTCATCCATTTCTTTTCCGGCCGGAAGAAGATACCCCAATATTATTGCGGCAAATCCCGCAATTATGAGAACAATCTCGGTAATACTTATCATTTACGGCCCCAACTGCTTTCGTTAAACTTAAACTAATTTATTATAATATAGATATATTAAATCTTCAAATCAAAACCTGAGGAAATATGAAGGTCTACGGCTTTTCCGTGTTTATCAAGCATTTGTTCCCCTATTTTTTCCATGCGTTCAACAGAGAGCTGCCTTTCGAAGATGGGATTCTTTTCTTCCCTTTCTTCCCGTCCTCTCTTACGGTTCTTACCACCGTCGCCGGCATATTCGTTGTTGCCCTTCCCCTGGGCATCGGCCTGAACCTCCGGTCCGCTTACGTCATCCTTTTGAATGACCGAATTCTTTTGATTATCGACTTCTTCATTGAACTGAGTCTGGAAATTCTGCCTATCCATCATGGGTCTTGAGTCTTCCGCGGCTTTTACTGCGGAAACCTCATTGGATGCAGCTATGACTCCGAAGTCTATCCTGTTGATCGACATGTTACTCACCTTCCTTTTGCGTTAAGTAAATATGTTTAATGGGCTCCTATTAAATGATATACGAAATGTTCCTTTACTCCTATATCATTAATATCGGCATATATCTTCGCCAACCTTATATCGGAGCCAATCTTACATCACCTTCCTTGACTACAAATCTACTGTATTGAACAGGTTTTTTTACTATCATCGAAAGCTCTCCGATATTAACCGTTGTTCCGGGATACGCTGTACCTTCAACTATAACCTGTGCATCCTTGGCCTCGGCAAGCTTAGCCATAAGATTAGCATACTCATCGGAGTCGTCCTGTATTTCCTGGGTAAGTGTCTTGTTCATCTCAATAAGCTTCTTGGCACTCTCAACCTGTTGAGGATTAAACTTAACACCTGCTTTAAGCATCTTTGTAAAGCCTTCAATCGTGGGTTTGATACTTTCTATCTTTTTCTGTGAATCGGCGATATTTTTTTGTATTTCCTTCAGTCTTTGCTTTATCTGAGGATCGGCACCAACCTCAATTATGGTATTGGCACCCATCTCGGAACCGAGAACCTTAGCGGTTATCTTATCGGCAGCACTTACTCGTCCGCCTGCGATAAAGCCTCTTCTTCCGGTTACATTAATTTCAGTTCCGGAAGAAACGTTGGAGTGAAGTATTGATTCGCTTGTAATTCCTCCGGTGGCAGTAACAGTGGCATTCTCAATGAATTTTGTTACTACATTACCGCCTGCATGTATATTTCCGCCCGCTTTTGCTCCGCATTCAAGTATTACATCCGCACCGGCTTCAAGCTTGGCGCCCTCAACAATTCCTCTCACATGAATGTTTCCACCGGCTTTTACACTGAAATTGGTAGCGACAAGTCCATTAACCTCAACGCTTCCTTCATAATCAATATTTCCGGTTGATACATCAACATTTTCAAGTGTGAGAACATCCGAAACGGTAATTCTACCCTCTTTTACCGTAACATGACCTGCGGTTGCCGCGGTTAGCTGAAGTTTATCCTCAGAAAGTACAGTATTCTTGCCGGCTTTGATATAAGTAGCCTTGACAGCAGCAGGCTTAATAGCCTCTCCGAACACCGTTGTACCTGGAATTCCGAGAACTTCGGGATGCAAAGTCGCAAGAAGATCACCCGCCTGAACATTATTGATAAAATTAAGATGGAAATAATCCACGCTTCCGTCCTCGCGAAGTGTGGGTTTTGCTCTTAAATTGGCATTAAAATGAAGCTCAACGCTGGCATTTTTTCCCTGGACGACTTCCTGACCTTTGGCTACAAGAATATCCTTACAATACTCTCTGTGCTCAAAGAATTTATGTATATCTTCCGTCTGAATTCCAAAACGATATTTTCTGTAAGCCAGTGTATCAAGGAATTCTTTTTCCGTCATCAATTCTCCACCTTCGGTAGGAGGAATAAAAAATGCCGTGACACTCATACGGTCATTGGGAACGTAGAATTTGACATACTCTCTTTCGGGCAAAATTTGAGCACTATTAATCAAAACCACGTTACCATCCGCATTGGCCACAGCTTCATTTACAACAGTGAGATCATATTCTATTTTCTTGTCCTCAAGGTAATCACGGACATCGCTAAAATTTAATGCATCTCCTCCGTCTGTTGGTGCGAATACTTTAATCCCGGTACCCTTAGGTGTGATAACAAGCTGGAAGTAACCGTTCATCCTATAAATCCCCTTTATACATATAGTTCTTTACCTGGAATTAGTTACTATTCCAAGATAATTTCCGAGTTTGTCTCTCATTTTCTGAAGAGCCTTTGTATGAAGCTGAGATACTCTGGATTCAGATACTTCAAGAACTTCACTTATCTCCTTCAAAGTAAGTTCTTCATAGTAATAAAGCAAAATAACCTTCTTTTCTTTTTCGGTAAGAAGCTCCAAAGATTCTGCGAGCATCTTCTTAAGCTCTTCCTTTTCCACAGCTTCTTCGGGCTTTGTAAAGCCTGATGAGTGTGTGCCGGAATCTTCAGGAATATCGGCGCCTGAGTCCATAAATTCATTAAGAGAAACAACGCCGGTAACCTTCATCTGATTCTGCCAATTCTGATATTCATCCTCTGAAATATCCATTTTGGCAGCAATCTCGGCATCAGTAGCAACATGTCCGCTGTCTTTTTCTATCTCTCTTATAGCGGCTTCGATCTTTTTCTGCCTCTGTCTAATGGTACGTGGTATCCAGTCCATCTTTCTGATCTGATCGAGAATAGCTCCTCTGATACGAAGGCTTGCATAAGTTTCAAACTTAACATCCTTCATAAGATCAAATTTGTCGATCGCATCGATAAGGCCAAAAATACCATACCCTACAAGATCGTCATACTCAACGTTAAATCCGAGATACATGCTGAGTCTACCCGCTACAAGCTTAACAAGAGGAGCATACTCTAAGATGAGCTGCTCTCTGATATCAGCGGATTTAGTCTTTCCATATTCTGTCCATAATTTATTCTTGCCTGCTTCGTCCATGTACCAGATCCCCGAATGTTTTATTCAAGAATGTCGTGAATTTCCATTGAATCGGAATCCGACTCTTCTAGTCCTTCAATACTTTCCTCTTCTTCGGGATTTTCCTCCTCAAGAAGTTTTTCTTCTTCGGCTTGTAAAGCTAAAGCCTTCTCCCTATTAACGTCCATAAAACCCATGATCATCTTTTCAAAGAAAAGAGCTATCGCAACGAAAAGAGCCACGGAGCATAGGACTATTAAAAGCCATTCACGCACAGGATAGTGCTTAAAGTATGTAAATATCGCTATAATAGCAGTCGCTGAAAGCACTATCAACGGCGTGATGATCTTTTTATTGAATTTCTTTAAATCTTCAGTTTCATTCATATAACTTTCTCAGGCTTTCCAACAGCTCTGATAATATAATCCCCATTTTCAGGATAAAAAATGACCGTTCTTCCGTATGAATCGCCGGTGTCCTGTGCAAGAACCGGAATGTTGAGCTCTTTAAGCTTCTTAAGCGAAGCAGCTACATTTCTGTCTCCGACACGCATTGTCGCATTTTGTGACTGGAAAGCAAACATCTGAGCACCTCCCGCTATTTTGGCGACAAGTCTCGATTTGTTCGCACCTTTGGCAACAATCTGGTCTACAAGCTCTTGAATTCCGGTGTCCGCAAATTTAGGTATATTAGAGTTGTTCTTTATTTCAGTTGAATCCGGCAACATAACGTGCGCCAAGCCACCTATCTTGGTGACGGGATCCCTTATTGCTATTCCGACGCAGGACCCAAGCCCTAGTGTGGTTATTCCGTCAGGGCTTACGCAAATGTTCAGATCGGCCATACCAACCTTAATAATCTGACTCATATAAGACCCCTTCGTTAATTTGAAAGATCTCCCATTCCAAGTGAAGAGAGAATTTTACTGTAACCGTCAATATCAGGTAAAAGAATAAAATAACCACTTAATTTGAGCTCATCAAAGAACTGAGTCTCAATAAGAAGGATCTTATCTCCCATCATGCCGAACTGAATCGCCGGAACACTCAAGATCGCAGCCGCCATATCGATGGCAACGTATGGGATTGAAGGAATGAGCTTGAGGTTCGTCATCATCGAAAGTGAATTAAGATATGAACCTGTGATGATATTGCCGACCTCTTTAAGAGCAGACATCTCAACCTCATCAAATTCTTCATCTTCGGATTTAGGGCCTGTTCCCATCAGCTTATCAACAAGGTGCCTTGCGGCCTGCTTGCCAAGCAGGAACATGATGCTTCCGTCGATATCACCGTTAAGAGCAAGGTATATACCTGCCATGATCTTCTCGGCGCCGCCCATCAGGTCTCCGACATCTTTAAAATCAAGCAGCCTAACCTGAGGCACACACATATCGACCTTGGTTCCTATCATCTGCGCAAGTGCTGTTGTGGCATTACCTGCACCAATATTACCCAGCTCCTTAAGTACATCAAAATACTGACTGGATAAATTGTCCAGATTCATCTCTCCCATATTACTTCCTCCAATTAACTTGCATTAGATGCTTTTTCTTTTACTTCCTTCTCGGAAACAACGGCATCGAGATCAAGTATCGATACAAGTCCGCCATCATAATGTCCTACACCGCTGACAAATGTGGCATTGGCTTTGCCCTTCTTATCATCGTAACGAACTTTCTCGATGTTCTTGGAATCAAGTGTAAGAACCTGATTAACCTGATCAACGATGATTCCCACAAGGTCTCCTGCCTCGGTCTTAAGGATTATGATACGGCTCTTGTCCGTTATCACGTCCTCTTCAAGTCCCATCTTCATACGAATACTCATAACGGGAACAATCTCGCCTCGGATATTGATAACGCCCTTAAGGAACGCATCAACCTTGGGAACGCGTGTAATCTGTTGCATTCTTACAATATTGTCTATGAATTTGATATTGATTCCGTAATACTCATCATCAATCTTAATAACAATATACTGTATAAGTTCTCCAACCTCAGTAGTCTCTCTAAGTTCATCCATAACGATTCATCCTTTCCTCGTAATCTTAAACTACGATCAGAAAATTGAATTAGTATCAAGAATAAGAGCTATCTCACCATCACCCAGGATTGTAGCACCGCTTATAAGTTTGCACTTATTGGTGTACTTGCCAAGAGGCTTGATAACGATCTCTTGTTGTCCCATAAGTTCGTCTATTACAAGTCCGACCTGCTGATCACCCTTTCTTGCAATAACAACGACCATATCATCCTCGGGAGCTTTGGTGGATTCTGTGTCAAGAACCTCATTAAGTCTGACGATAGGAGTTACACTTCCTCTTAAGTTAATAACCTCTCTGTTTTCAACCAGCTTAAGGTCTGAAGGAGAAACATCCTCAATACTCTGAATTGAATCCAGAGGAATTGCATACTTCTCTTCTCCGATGATAACCATGAGAGCTTGAATAATAGCAAGTGTAAGAGGTAATCTGATAACCCATGTTGAACCTTCGCCAAGTTTGGTCTTAACGGATACTTCACCGGAAAGCGACTCAACCTTGGACTTAACGACATCAAGTCCAACACCTCTTCCTGAAATCTCGGATACTTGCTTGGCAGTTGAGAATCCAGGATGGAAAAGAAGTTCAACACACTGTTTATCTGTCAAAAGAGCTGCCTGCTCAGCAGAAACAACGCCCTTTTCAATAGCTTTGTTCTTAACGGCCTCAGCATCAATGCCGTTACCGTCATCTCCAACCTCGATAACAACGCTGTTACCATCCTGGAAAGCATGTAAGAAGATCTGTCCTACTTCAGGCTTGCCTCTTTCTGCACGGACTGCAGCAGGCTCAATACCATGATCGGCACTGTTTCTGATAAGATGCATCAAAGGATCACCGATCTCATCAACCACAGTTCTATCCATCTCGGTATCTTCACCGGTCATTGTAAGTTCCATCTTCTTGCCGAGAGTCTTGTTAAGATCTCTGATCATACGAGGGAATTTCTGGAGAACGCTCTCAATAGGAACCATTCGAACTTTCATGACTGATTCATGAAGGTTGGTCGTAACGCTCTCAAGATATTCAATCTGTTCATTTACATTTCCGTTACTTACGCCTGAAGAATTGGCAGCGGATATAAGTGAGTTCTTAGCAATGATAAGCTCACTTACAAGGTTCATAAGAACATCGAGTTTTTCGATATCTACACGAACTGTTCTGTTAACCACAGGCTTGCCGACAGGTTTTTTAGCGCCGCCGGCTGCAGGTGCGGGAGCAGGTGTATTAACTGCTGCGGGAGCAGGTGAACTTGCAGAAGGTGCTGCTGAAGGTGCAGCATCCGAAGAAGCTTCTTCTTTATCATCAGCTCCTTTTGCACCGTTAAGATCAAACTCTCCGACGTCACAACCTTCAACCTCGGAAACGGATTTAACTATTTCTTCGATCTTTTCTTTGGACTCATCCGAAATAAGAACGAGACTGAAAGAAAAATCAAATTTCTCATCTTCTATATCCTGTGTATTGGGCTCGGATACGACTATCTCGCCGACATCTTCAAGGCCTTTGAATACAAGGAAGCCTCTGGCGGCCTTCAAAATACAGGATTCCATGATATGTACAGTAATACCGTAGATTTTTTTGCCCTGATTCTTAGCTTCTTCAAGAGTAGCTCTTGCAGAAGAATCAAGACGAATTGCTCTGTAATCAGATGCGGGATCTGAGCCCGGAGCAGGCGCATTGTCTGCGGGTGCATCTGCCGGAGCAGAATCTGCAGCAGCGGGCGCCGCGTCACCGCCAGACGCTCCGAGAGTACCGTTTCTGATATCTCCGAGAGCTTTTATGATGTTCTGGTGTTCCTCCGTACCTTCGTCCTGATTCTCGGTAATGTTGTCCACATAGCCCTGAATCGCATCAAGACACTGAAGTAAGATATCGATCATCTCAGATTTGATCTTGATCTTGCCGGCACGAACGTCAGAGAAAACATCCTCCATATCATGCGTAAGATTCTGCATTCTGGTATAACCCATGGTTCCGGCCATACCTTTCATGGAGTGAGCAGATCTGAATATCTCGTTGATACAATCCTCATTCTCAGGATCCTGCTCAAGAGTCATAATGTTATCGTTGAGTGACTGAAGGTGCTCCTTTGCTTCGTCGAGAAAGACACTTAGATACTGGGAAACATCCATAACCTATTTACCTCCGTTAAAAGTGATAGTTACAAAAGTATAGTCTAATTATCGCATACTTTTGTGCTTTTTATCGGCTTTTTGAACGGGGTAAATTAAAACTTTTATAAACGGAAGCTAAAAAGAATATTAACCCTAGTTCACGCCGACATTCATTATTATTTCCTGGGCCACGTCATCAAGCTTTACAACCTGATCGACCAGCCCGGCAACAGCTACTGCTTTGGGCATTCCGTAAACGGTACAGGTTCCTTCGTCCTGTCCGATCACGTGAACTTTTTTCTTGGATTTAAGATTCTTGATTCCTTCCGTGCCGTCAGCTCCCATTCCTGTAAGAACTACACAGCATATTTCGTCGTAATCCGAATCCATAAGAGATTCATACATGAAGTTTGCGCAAGGTCTTACGCCTTCTCTTGTGGGTCCGTCCACATAGTGAATAACACTCCTTCCGGCGTTCTTTACTATGTGCATATGCTTGCCGCCTCTTGAAATATAGACGGTTCCGACTTCCAAAACATCTCCTTCGGCAGCCTCCTTAACTCTTACTTCCGAAAGAGAATCAAGTCTTTCGGCAAGTGATGCCGTAAATCCTTCGGGCATGTGCTGCACCAGTACAATAGGAGTTTTTATATTCTTTGGAAGTTTAGGTATAACGCTCTGAAGTGCACGAGGGCCACCGGTTGAGCTAGCGATAGCAACGATTCTGTTACCTGTAATCTTTCCGGCAGATTTAGTAACCAGTTCAACAACCTTGCGTGATTCCTTGACCTCTTCAAAGGAGAAAGCTTTGCTTGATACAGGCATTCTACTGTCTGCAACAGCCGCAAGAGTATCAATGAAATGTTTACTGAATTCATCGCCTTTACACTCAGATGCTCTGTCAGGTTTGTGTACAAAGTCTAAGGCTCCGAGATCAAGACAGTCGAGTGTGACTTTCGCACCTTCTTTGGTATCGGTGCTGGCCATCATTATCTTCGCCTTGATACCCAGTTTGTTGAGCTCTTTAAGCATCGTGATTCCGTCCATTCTGGGCATGTTAATATCAAGTACTACGGCATCATACGAATTCTTTTTAAGAAGCTCCAGACCTTCGACTCCGTCACGGGCCTTGTCAGCCACCTGGAATCTTGAATCTGAATTAATGATATCACTTAGAACCGTTCTCATGAGTGCAGAGTCATCAATTAACAAAATTTTTTTCATAATTATGTTTGCTTCTTTCTGATTTTTCGTTCTTCTTCGAAGATAAAATGGATAATATCTTCTCTGGAAGTCTCATCAATATAAACATATTGGATACGATGTTCAAAAAGTCCCGGTCTGCTTTCCAGCTCTTGAACCTTTAGGATACTGCAAATCATCTCATATTCTTTATCATTTACGTTTCCGGGTAAACGATATGAGCAATAAATAATACTGCCTTCATCATATCTGAAATTGGATACAAATCTGAGTCCTCCGCCGCTTATGTCAACGACAACGCTTCTTTGAAGCTGGTCTTTGCTGTTATCCACCAGATATTTACGGTTATTTTCAAACGCTTCGAGTTCTTCCTTTGAGCAAAGTCTTGATTTTAACTCAAGCGCACAACTGAATCTGTAATATTCCCTTCTTTGAAGCTTCTGAAGCTGGCTTGTAAGATCAAGTACCAGAATATACATGTTATCGCTTCTGTATCTGTCAACAATCTTTGAATAGCACTGAAAAAGACCTCTCGGACTGTAGAAGCAAAGACTGTATTCGCCGTCAACAGGAAGCAGAACGAGCTTACCTTTTTCGTAAGGCATCAAAACTTCTATCCTGTCATCCGATGTAACATCCATTATTTTACTCATGTAGATATGCCTTGTTCGCATATCCTCGTCCATCCAGATCTTTCCGGTGGCTTTTAATTCAACCCTGTTTCCGGGTGAAATGTAATCCGTGAGCATAAATGCCTGTAATCTCCAATCATAGTCTTTTATGTAAAAATATCAGTTAATAACCTTGGCCTCCGCAGTGCCGGGCTGAGTGCTTGAAAGCTTTCTGCCGGTAATTATGTGTGAAAAGAAAGCCGCCATTCCTCTTTGCTTAACCTCAGCATAATCGCCGGGATTCATAAGCTGTCCCGCAATATTCTCAAATGCCTTGACCGATTTGGCATTGGGATACTGCAGAGATACCGGTGATTGCTGCATTACACTTTTTGCAAGATACTGATCCTGCGGTATAGCTCCCATATAAGTAAGCGGAAGCTTAAGATACCGTGCCACAACAGCATTGAGCTTATTAAACAACTGCTGACCTTCGTCATCGGAAGATACTCTGTTCGAAACAACCTTAACCTTTGTATTTTCTCTTGAAAATCTAGGCGATTGATTAAGCGCTTTCAAAAGAGAATACGAATCGGTAATCGATGTCGGCTCCGGAGTTGTAACAAGTATTATCTCGCCGCTCGCTACAAGAAACTCCATAACGGCATCCGAAATACCCGCTCCGGTATCTATTATTATTATATCAGCTATAGCGTCCAGCTCAGCAAGATTGACAATAATATATACAAGATAATCTCTGCTCAGGTTATACATACCGGAAATACCCGAACCTCCGGAAATAAATCCGACTCCCTCAGGTCCCCAGGTAATGATGTCCTTAATATTCTTACCCTGATAGATAAGATCGCAGAGATTATGCTTCGGAACGGTACCGAACATGATCTCGATATTTGCAAGTCCAAAGTCCGCATCAAGTATGATGACTCTTTTGCCCATCTTGCGAAACTGTATCGCAAGATTGATGGAAACGTTTGATTTACCGACGCCTCCTTTGCCACTTGTAACTGTGATAATCCTTGCCAGCGGTCTTTGCGGCTTATTTGAATTTTTGATAATATTTCTTAATTGCTGCGCCTGATCCATAATGCAATCCCCGAATTCCCGTAGTTAACTCTTTCCTCCTAGAAGGTTCTTAACGATTCTCTGAGCGTCAAATACAGCGATATCGTCAGGAACGTTCTGACCGTTTGTTATATAGGCAACAGGTGCACCGGTATGCATTCTGATATTGTAAAGATTGCCCTTTGCGCCCGTTTCGTCCATTTTTGTAAAAATAAGTTTATATGCAACCATCTCCGAATAAGCATCGGCAATCTCGATCAGATCACGATACTTGGTGGTTGCTGAAAGAACAAGGAAGTTCTCACAATCCATAACATCTTCAAGACATCTGATAAAGCTCTCGACATCCTTCTTAAGCTCTTCATTCTTAAGAGAATGGCCGGCCGTATCCACCATGATATAATCATAGTCCTTGAAATCCTCGGCTGCCTGCTTCATCTCCTCAACGGAATAGATAACCCTGAACGGAATCTCAAGGATTGAAGCATAAGTACGAAGCTGTTCTGCAGCTGCTATCCTATATGTATCAACGGTTAAAAGAGCCACCTTCTTCTTTTTGGTAACGCTGAGCTCCGAAGCAAGCTTAGCGATCGTAGTAGTCTTTCCTACTCCTGTGGGGCCAATAAAGATCTCAGCCCTCGGTCCCTCTTTTTCCGTGTCGATAGGCTCGGATTTACCGAATTTAAGAACCATCTTCTGATATACGTTTGCAAGAGCAAAATCAAAAGGAAGTCCCGGTTTACTTACCTTCTCAACCTCATCCGTAAGCTGGTTAACATAGATCTCGTCAACCTCATTCTCTATAAGAGTATTATATAACAATTTGATAAAAGAGAGTGTCTCTTCGGATATATCGTTACCCGCAGCGTTGATCTGCGACTTTTCCTCCTTGGGAGTAACTGTCTTTTCTTCCACAGGTTCATCCTTTTCATTCTTAAGAATATTCTTTTCAAGAAGATTGCTTAAATTATCAAGCTTTTCTTCGATGGCACTGTTGTCTTCCTTAACTTCGCGAACCTTGGTCGCATTTACGGTTGCGGAAACAACGGTATCACGCTGCGAAATATCCTTTGATGAACTCTTTTGCGGAGAATATGTCCTTACAGGTCTCTCCGTCTCCTCCTCGAGTGCAACAGTCACCTCAATCTTCTGAGACTTAAAAAGAGATAAGATTCCCTTATTTTTAAGAGGTCTCACATTCATCACGACGATGTTTGGTCCGAGCTCTTTTTTTGCCTCCTCGACTGCCTCGCTTTCAGTTTTTCCAACATACTTTTTGATAATCATATTATGCCGTTACCATCCCCACAGATTGTAATTCTATATTAGCCTCAACTTCATTATAAGAAATCACCACAAGATCCTTGTAGTAATCTTCCGTCATTTTCTTGAAATACATTCGCACGATAGGCGAAGCCATAATTATTGCTTGTTTGCCGGCATCTTCAAGCTTCTTGACCTGCTCACCGACAGATGCAAGAATCGACTTGGTGCGTGCAGGATCAAGCGTAAGATATGCACCTGTTTCCGTCTGCTTGACACTGTTCATGATCTCCTGCTCAATCTTGGGATCAAGTGTCACTACGCTTGTAGTCTCACCCGGCATGAAGAACTTGTTTGATATCGCCCTCTTAAGACTCTGACGAACATATTCCGTAAGGATATCGGGATCGTGTGTTGAGGGTGCGAAATCAGCAAGCGTCTCAAATATGGTAACAAGATCTCTGATAGATATGCCTTCCTTGAGAAGATTCTGAAGTACTTTCTCGATCTCACCAAGGCTCATAAGCTTAGGAACAAGCTCTTCAACAAGAGCAGCATTGCTCTCTTTGAGATTATCGATAAGATTCTGAACATCCTGCCTTGTCATAAGTTCGGAGATATGTTCTCTGATAATCTCAGTTAAGTGCGTAGCGATAATAGACGGCGGATCGACTACTGTATAGCCAAGACTTTCCGCCCTTTCTCTCTGACCTTCCGTGATCCAGATCGCGGGAAGATGGAAGGAAGGTTCAAATGTAGGAATACCGGTGATCTCATCCTCAACGTGTCCCGGATTCATGGCCATATAATGGTCAAAAAGAATCTCTCCGTCGCTCACCTGTATACCTTTAATTTTAATGATATATTGATTAGGATTCAACTGAATATTATCTCGAAGACGAATAATCGGAACAACGGTACCAAGTTCAAGCGCAACTTGACGTCTGATCATAACAACTCGATCGAGAAGGTCTCCGCCCTGATTGACATCGGCAAGAGGAATGATACCGTAACCAAACTCAAGCTCGATCGGGTCAACTTGCAAAAGACTCGTGACATTTTCGGGCTGCCTGATCTCTTCAGCCTCCTGTTCCTCAGGCGAAGCTACTTCCCCTTCTGTTGCGACTTCCTCTATAGTCTGACTCGCAACTCTTCCAAGGAAGATAAATGCAGCACCGAAGGTGACGTACAAAAGAGTCGGCAAAGGTGATAATATGCCTAGTCCCGCTACAACGCCGCCTACAAGATACAAGGTCTTAGGCATTCCGAAGAGCTGTCCGATAAGAACATGACCAAAGTCCGCCTCCTTGGAGCCCTTGGTTACAAGAATACCTGTAGACATGGAAATCATGAGTGAAGGAATAGAACTTACAAGACCGTCACCCATGGTAAGGATCGAATATGTATTTATCGCGGTGTTGACGTCCATTCCCATTCTGAGAACGCCCATCGCAATACCGCCAAGGAGGTTGACCGCAGTAATGATAAGACCCGCAGTCGCATCTCCCTTAACGTACTTGGTAGCACCGTCCATTGCTCCGAAGAAGCTTGCTTCGTCCTGAATCTTCTGTCTTCTCTGCTTAGCCTCTTCATCTGTTATCGCGCCGGTATTTAAGTCGGCATCGATAGCCATCTGTTTACCGGGCATAGCGTCCAATGTAAAACGAGCCGATACTTCAGCTACACGCTCGGAACCTTTGTTGATGACCATCAGCTGAACGATGATAAGGATAACGTATATGATCGCACCGACGATAAGATCACCGCCGCCAACGAAGGATCCGAATACCTCGATAACCTTACCGGCGTTACCCTGTGTAAGGATAAGCCTCGTTGACGATACGTTAAGAGCGATTCTGAAAATAGTCGTGAAAAGAAGTATCGTAGGGAAGAACGACATGTCAAGAACGTCCTGAGCAAACATTGCCGTAAACATGATGACAAAGGACATCGACATATCAAATGCAAGCAGTATATCCAGAATAAAATCGGAAAGAGGAATAATAAGCATTACTACTGCCGCGACGATATACAGAGCAAGTCCGTAATCATAGACTCTGTTCATCAGCTTTTTGGTATCCATGCCATATCCTCCTTTCCGTAAAATTTCCAACTAAAAATATCTATCAAATCTTGCCCTTTAAGTGATATACATAAGCAAGGACTTCTGCAACCGCCTTATATAACTCGGGCGGAACCATCTCGCCGACTTCAACGTTGGCGTAAAGCATACGCGCAAGCGGCTTGTTCTCAACAATCTCAACGTCATTTTCCTTGGCGAGCTCTTTGATCTTTTGAGCCACATAATCGGCACCCTTAGCAGTGACAATAGGTGCATCCGCTTCATCAGCGTCGTATTTGATCGCTACAGCATAATGCGTCGGGTTCGTAATGACTACGTCAGCCTGTGGAATTGACTGCATCATACGCCTTCTCGAAGCTTCCATCATCCTACGCTTCTGCGCAGACTTAACCTCGGGACTTCCCTCGGAATTCTTGAACTCATCCTTTACTTCCTGCTTGGTCATCATCATATCTTTTTTGAACTTTCGTTTCTGATAGATGAGGTCTGCAAAAGCGATGACCATATAAGCAACAGCAATCCTTGTTCCAAGATCAAAGATCAGATTACCCATCAGGCCGATCGCACTCTTTAATGGAATATCATACAAAAGAAACAGTGATTCGGTCCTGGATTTAAAAAACGTATAAATGACAATTCCCATAAGAGCAAGCTTAAGCAGCGACTTAGCAAGCTCAAAAAGCTTTCTGGCAGAAAAGATCTTCTTTAGGCCCGATACGGGATTAAGCTTTGAAAGCTTTGGTTGTAACGGTTTAGATGTCGGCTTATATCCAACCTGAACGTAATCGCATATAAACGCTACCAAGAATCCTATGATAAAAAACGGAGCACACAAGACAAGCAGTTGAACCATCGCATTCCTTACTATCGCACTGAGTGTGGCAACAGGAAGATAACCGTCATAAGTTCTTGCGACATTTGGAATGTCGTTATAGGTTCTTTCAAATATCTTGTGGAAGTTTGCTCCCATAACAGCGTAAAAGAGCCTTAAAATAATAAAAAGTGCAAGCAAACTAAAGGCTGTCGCAACCTCCTGGCTCTTTGCGACCTGACCTTCTTTTCTTGCATCATCAAGCTTTTTGGCTGTGGGCTCCTCGGTTTTCTCTGCACCGTTGGCGTCCTCTGCAAAAAACTGCAGATCATATGCAATTAGGAGCGGCTCGTAAACAGGGCTATCAGCCGCTTTGCATACTGTAAACAAAGTTATGCATCAGCTCCTTCATGTTTATAAAAATGAAATTAGAAGCGTCACCCAGCATAGAAACCGTGATAAACATGACCATCAGACCAATAATGATCTTAATCTGAATACCAACGGAAAACATGTTCATCTGCGGCGAAACCTTGGCAAGCACTCCCAAGACAACATTTGTAATAAACGTAATGATAAATATAGGGAGCGCAATTCTAAAACCTATAACAATGTAGTCCCTAAGGAACAAAACAATTGAATTAAGCATTCTGTCGGAATGTATAACCGCGCCGTTAAGCGGTATCAACGTAAATGTATCAACAAGCGCGCTTAGAATAAAGCGGTACATACCGGATAATAAAAGAGCTACAGTAAGCACCTGAGAATATAAAGATCCGGTAATTGTAACCTGCTGATTGGTCGCAGGATCAAAGAGATTGACCATTGAAAGACCGATCTGCATATCAATTATCTGACCAGCGAAATTAACGATCATCTCGCAAAGCGAAACGGCGTATCCGACAAGAAAGCCTGTAATAACCTCTTTTAACACGATGACCGTATACCCGATTATCGTGTTGTATGCGGGCGGATAAAAAGGAACCGCTCCGTAAATAAGTATAGAAAGCATAAGACCAAATCCAACCTTAACGAGATTCGGTGTCTGCCTTCCTCCAAAGAACGGACAAACAAATATAAAGCTTGTAATCCTCGCAAGTATCAAAAGAAATACTTCCAGGTCGCCGTAGCTAAAAGAATAATCAATCATCTGTTTATCCCATCATCTAGCGAACATACTGAGAAAAATCAGACCAAAGCTGAGTAATATATCCGGAAAGCTCGGTAAGCATCCAGTTTCCTATCAGCATGATCATAACAAAAACACCTATAACCTTCGGAACAAAAGTAAGCGTCTGTTCCTGAATTGAAGTAACGGTCTGGAATATTGAAATCACAAGACCGATTATCATCGAAGTCAAAAGAACCGGAAGAGACATCTTGATAACAAGAAACAGTGCTCCGTTAATGATTGTATTGATATCATTCATCGTAATCATATTAGTCTCCTCCTTTCATGACAAATAAACACTAATAAAACGACTTAACAAGATTACCGATAATAAGACTCCAACCATCAGCAAGTACGAATAACAAGATCTTAAACGGCATCGAGATTGTCGTAGGCGGCAGCATCATCATACCCATACTCATAAGTACCGACGCGACAACCATATCAATAACTATAAACGGCACATATATAAGGAATCCGATAATAAAGGCCGTTCTAAGCTCACTTACAATGAAGCTCGGAATAAGAACAACGTTCGGAATGCTCTCAAGCTCTCCGTCCCATTCTATGTGGTCGATCTCCATAAAGAGCTTTACGTCCTTGGTCTGAGTCTGACCGTACATAAACTGCCTAAACGGTCCCATCGCCTTATCCATAAATTCTTTTTGATCGATCTCGGCGTTCTCAAAAGGAATAACCGCCTCGTTATAAACCTCCGTCAAAGTAGGCTGCATAATAAACAGAGTCATAAAAAGTGCAATGCCAATCATGACTATATTCGGAGGCGACGTCTGCGTACCGATCGCGGTTCTTGTAAAATGAAGCGCAATGATAATCCTCGTAAAAGAAGTCATCATCACAAGCAGAGTCGGTGCAAGCGAAATCAGCGTCAGAGTAATAAGTATCCTCAGGGCGCCGTTTAATGAACCGTTACCGTTGTCATAAGTCACGGTAACTGTATTTGCTATATTAAGTTTCTTAAGATCATCGGGATCTTCCGAAGTTCCGGGGTCAGTAATATTGGTCCTCTCGTGCTGACTTCCCGTAAGATTGGAATCTCTGTCGGTTGTCGGGTCAGTAGGCGTAGTGTCTTCAATGACATTGGCCGTGGCATGTGCCTGTGCAGGAATCGCAAGACCCAAAATACCGGACAAAGCTACTGTAAGAGTGACACAAAGAAGGCATTTTTTAATCTGTGCCAAAAGATATTTATTCTTTTTTATCTCTCCCCACTTAATTCTCATATTACTTCTTAAACTCGCCCTTTATTTTTTCAAGAACTTCTTTAAAACTCATGTTGCTTTCGGATTCATCTTTTATCAAAAGAGAATCCTTATCAACTTCGCATAAAGCGGTTATCTCGTCTTTGCCGACGCCAATGGCCATATACTTGTCTGCAATCCTGATAATCTGAACATATTTAGTCGTTGATATTCTCGAAGTTTCAATTACTTCTATATTGCATCCAAGACTCTTTGTCTTTTGATACCCTGCCATCCATTTGGTCACATAATACGTAAGTGCCAATATGCCGACAAATATTATAAGTATCACTATAAATTGTAAATATGAATCACCGGACATACCGCTTTCTCCGAAAAAAATTACTGAACAATCTCTGTAACTCTGACACCAAAGCTTTCTTCGATAACTACTACTTCGCCTTTGGCTACAAACTTACCGTTTACAAGTACATCTACAGGTTCACCCGCAACCTTATCAAGCTCGATGATAGTACCGGGTGCAAAATCAAGGATATCGGAAATAGGCTTAGCAGTTCTGCCGAGCTCAACCGTAACTTCCAAAGGAACGTCCTTGATGATGCCGATATTCTCGCCACCAGCCATGATCGTTGTTCCACCGGCAAAGGTCTGGAACTGGGCAGGCTGAATATTCATATTCATCATCTGAGGAGCCATCTGCATCTGTGGCATAGCCATACCCATCTGTGGCATTCCCATCTGAGGCATAGCCTGAGCTCCCATCATTGAAGGGTCTGGAGCTGCAGGTGCAGGCGCGGGTGCCGGAGCGGGCGCTGGTGCAGGGGCAGGTGACGGTGCAGCTTCTGCAGCGGCATTCTGCTCTCCCGATGTCTTATTTTCAGCTGTAATAACGGTATCCTTGAGCTCTTTTGCGAATTCTACAGGATAGAGCTGCATAAGAGTAGAATCCACAAGCTCTCCGACCTGCATCTTAAATGATATCTTCACGAATGTTCCGGTAAGGAACTCGGCGATATCGGAAGGATCGTCATTGATCATATCAAGAACGGTAGCTGACGGAGGGCTGATATCAACCTTGGAATTGATCATGGTAGAAAGAGATGTCGCTGCAGCGCCCATCATCTGGTTCATGGCCTCTGAAATAGCCGAAAGCTGAAGCTCACCTATCTCGCCTTCAATATTGGTTCCGTCTCCTCCCATCATCAGGTCTGTGATGACCATAACGTCATGTTCTTTAAGAATAAGGATATTGGTACCGTCAAGTCCCTGTGTATACTTGATCTGAATGAATACACAAGGTCTTTCGTAGTTATTTATTACATTCTCCCAATTTGCAAGTTCAACCTGAGGAGTTGTAATATTAACCTTTTGATTTACCAGAGAATAAAGCGTCGTAGCGGACGAACCCATGCTGATATTGGCAACCTCGCCAATAGCATCCTTCTCCGAATCTGTAAGAAGAGATTCATCTATATCCCCACTTCCTACAGCCTGCGCAGGAGCAGCAGGTTCCGCAGCCGCATCAGGGGCTGCATCCGCAGCGGGAGCATCACCGCCGGCTGACGTATCCATACCGGATAATAAAGCATTTATTTCATCTTGAGATAACATTCCATCCATGCTCCTACTCTTCCTCCTCTCTTACGACCGACGTAATCCTGACGGCGTATTTATCTTTTGTCGTACCGGGTAATGCCGTGAATTTGTACAGATTACCGACATATACCTGCATATCTGTATTTACTCTGTTATCAAGTCTTATAATGTCACCCGCCTGCAGATGAACAAAATCGCTGACGGAAACATTGCATCTTCCGAGAACTGCCTTAACAGGCACATCAACATGCTTGACCATCGCTTCGATGTATTCATCAAAGCTCTCATCCGTATTTTTCTGCATGGTTGAAAACCAGAACTTGGTATTCAGCTTGTCCATAACACTCTCAAGTGTGAAATACGGAAGACAGACATTCATAAGACCTTCGGTCTCACCGATCTTGATGTTGAGAGTTACGATCGCGATCATATCCGTCGGCGATATTACCTGTGCAAACTGAGGATTGGTCTCAATTCTCTCCATGACGGGATTGATCGAAACAACATTCTGCCAAGGCTCAACCATAAGCTGCATGCAGATGGTAACAAGCTTTTCAATAAGCGGCATCTCAATATCGGTGAACGGACGGGGTCTATCCAAGGTTCCTCCGTTACCTCCGAGCATTCTGTCGATAAAAGAAAAACCTATATTCGCCTGCAATTCCAAAATGATATTACCCTGTAACGGTAAAAAACTTATAACTCCCAAAATTACAGGATTGGAAAGGGCGTTGCTAAACTCCGAATAGGTTACGGTCTCAGAATTGGCAACCGTAACGACTACATTTTTTCGAAGATATAACGGCAATGTGGTGGATAATAATCTTCCGTAATGTTCGTAGATCATCTCCAAAGTACGAAGATGTTCCTTGGAGAACTTGGCAGGTCGTTTAAAGTCGTAATCCTTGACTTTCTTTTCGTCTGCCGCTTGCATTTGATCTACGTCAAGTTCACCGCTGTTAAGTGCTGCCAACAGACCATCTATTTCATTTTGTGACAGTACTTCACTCAAATTGGTTCTCCTTCCTCTGACGTAAATAAGTATGTATCAGAAAGTACTTAGTTATATAAAACACTGCTGAATGTCACATCATATATAAATGCGGATCCGTAAAGTGTTTGAACACCCTCGAGAATCTCTTCTCTGGCCGCCTGTGTATCAGCCTGAAGCTCTTCCATCGTATACTTTGAAAGAACATTGGTTATCTGAGATTTTACAAGTTCTCTGGTTCCGGCAAGAGACTCGCTTGAACCATAGGTTGCGTAATCAGGACTTGCAGTATTCATTGAAAATACAACTTCAACAACCATGTAGTGTGACTTACTGTCAGCACCGGGCTTAAGATTGATGGTAAGCTTGTCCTGACCGGTAAATCCGAATGTTGCTATATTGGATACTTCAACAACTCCGGAATTGTCAGGTGAAAAGCCTCCGCCAGCTCCGCCACTTGCTTCAAGCTCAAGCGCTGTGGCAATATCCGAAATAAGCTTAGCTGTCTGTGAATTGGTTGTCATGACGGAAAGAAGCATAAAGCCAGTCATCGCAATGTTTACAACCAAAAGTGCCAAGATAATGATCGATAACAGATTCTTTTTCATATTGAATTAATCCCCCTCTTTGTTAGTATGAAGAACTAAGTGGATTGTAGATCTTGATCTCTACTCTTCTGTTGCGGGCGCGTCCCTCATCCGTCGAGTTGTCGGCGATCGGGTTATACTCTCCGCGTCCCGTATGTATCAGATTGGCCGGGTCAAGATTGGTATTCTCACAAAGATAATAGAATACCGAAAGAGCTCTTCCCGAACTAAGTTCATCATTATTGGAATACTTGCCGCCGGAAGTCATGGGAACATTATCCGTATGTCCTTCAATCTCGATCGTGCCACCGGCGTAAGTCTCAAGTATCTGACCAAGCTTGTCTATAACAGGGATTGCATCCTCTTTAAGATAGGTCTTACCTGAATCAAAAAGGATCGAACCCTGAATTGTAAGCTGTACATATTGGCTTGTGTAATTAAGATCGACATCGTTCTGGATCTGTTCTTCTTCCAGAGCCTTCTCGATCTCTTCGGCAAGCTCCATCGATGCTTCAAGCTGTTCCTCTTCAGCAGCCTCAAGAAGCGCATCCTCATCCATATCTCCGATGTTGGCTTCTTCCTGATCGGAATCATCTCCGCTCTGTGCCAGACCCATTGAAGTAATATAACTTGAAAGCTCTGTGAGCTGTGAAACACCGTCACCTATAAGGGCACCCTGACCGATTGCCATCTCACCGCCTTGGAAAATACCGAATGCGGTACTAAACGAAGCGGCTACTTCTTCGAACTTAGCTGCATCCATGGTAGACATGGAAAAAAGCAAAACGAAGAAGCACAAAAGAAGGTTCATGAGGTCGCCGAATGTCGCGGTCCAGGCCGGTGCGCCGGGTTTTACTTCTTCCGCTTTCTTTGCCATTACTCAGCTCCTCCCTCAGCGCCACCACCGCCGTTGTCAGCCTCATAAGCTGCTCTGTCAGCGGGTGAAAGGAATGATTTAAGCTTCTCTTCAGTAACACGGGGGTTCTCACCTGCCTGAATGGAAAGGAGACCCTCGATTACTATACTCTTTGACATATATTCAGCATTACTTCTGGCTTTAAGCTTAGAAGATGCAGGGAAACAGAACCAGTTCGCAAGAACGGAACCATAGAGTGTTGTGATAAGAGCGGTCGCCATTGAAGGACCGATCTTGGAAGCATCACTCATATCATTAAGCATGTTAACGAGTCCGATAAGGGTACCGATCATACCCCAGGCAGGACCCTGTGCTGCGATATCTTCGAACACAGAATAATTGGCTTTATGTCTGTCCGACATGGAATCAATTTCAGCCTCAAGGATACTCTTAACAAGCTCCGGCTCTGTACCGTCGACAATAAGCATTACACCTTTTTTCATAAAAGGATCGTCTAAAGCACCCGCAGCTTCTTCAAGAGCAAGAAGACCTTCTTTTCTGGCTGTATTGGAAAGATCGATGATCTGCTTGATGACACCCTTTGTGTCACTCGCACTCACCTTAAAGATCATAAGATAACTTTTTAAAGCCCCAACATATTCAGGAATACTTCTTGATGCCAAAACCGCCATATTCGATCCACCGATCGTGATAAGGACTGACGGAATATCCAAGAAGTTACCTACTGTCTGAATACCACCGGATGTCATAATACCCAGCAGCATCAGAAAAGCACCCATTGCTACACCGATAATTGACGCAATATCCACAGCATTTACCCCTCATCTGAAAAAATTTTAATGTCCACCGTTGATCTTAGTGTATATTTCTTCAAGCTTCTCTTTGACAAGAAGCTTGCGTCCGGTCGTTAGTATGATAACAGTATCCGGATTGGCTTCCACGCTCTCAATAGCCGCCGGATTTATAAGTATCTTTCTAGTATCAAGTTTGGTAAGCTCGATGATACCTGTATTCATAGCGCCTTTCGCAACAAAA
The DNA here is from genome assembly GCF_003625475.1 of Butyrivibrio sp. X503. GTDB lineage: Bacteria > Bacillota > Clostridia > Lachnospirales > Lachnospiraceae > Butyrivibrio. The sequence continues at coordinate 309,414 of NZ_RAIQ01000002.1, forward strand.
TTTCATTCTGAGATGAAATTTTAGTATAAAAATTGAAATTTTATTTCCAGATATTAATATTTTACCACTTTTCGCCTTCAAAATCTCGCATTTACGTTCATAAGCAAGCGTATTTTGAAACAGAATTTCAAAAATCGAAACATTTGTTGAAATTTTATTTTATTATAAAACTATGTTATTTCGTATCTTTTTATCCTCACTTACAAAAAGACATAGTACTACATATTGTGGTATTTTATTTATTGTAACACATTTTTTGGTATAGTACAGCATTAATTCAAAAAGAAACCCCACTTCCGACAGAAAAGTGGGGTTTCGAAAGCTTTGCCTATGAAATTTATTACCTGACTTACTGCTTATCTCTTAAGGTTTGTAAGCTCCTCAAGAAGTGTATCGGATACTGTGATGATACGGCTGTTAGCCTGGAATCCACGCTGTGTTGTGATCATCTCTGTAAACTGCTGTGAAAGATCAACGTTGGACATTTCGAGTACGCCGGTATTCATGTAACCACCGTCGGTTGTGATATCCTGGATTGTAGCCTCACCTGAGTTAAGCGTTGAAGCATAAAGGTTATCACCTTCCTTGGAAAGACCTGATGCATTGGCAAACTCAGCACTGGCGATCTGTCCGAGAAGCTTGGTCTGTCCGTTTGAATATGTAGCAAAGATACGTCCGTCTGTTCCTACGTTTACACCGTTCATCTCACCAACCATACGACCTGTGTTTAGGTTAGAGAGATCGCCTTTATTGGCCTTAATAGTTGAAGAGCCGTGTGTGTTCTGGTTAGTAAGTGTTGTAAAGTCAACAGAGATTGTAAACGCTCTCTCAAGTTCAGCTGCATTGTTGGGAGATGCCTGGAAGCCGAAAGGCTCGAGTCCGGGATATCCCTGTCCGAAGGTAATATTAACCTTGGAATTCTTATCGTTGTCGGCAGATGCTATTGTTCCGTCATCAGCATTGAACTTAAGCTGAATTGTGTGCTTACCTGTTGTAAGTGAGATCTGTCCGTATGTAGCAGAGCCGGGTGTATTGTCGATTGTGTATGTTCCGTCAATTCCGTATGCTCTTGCCATCTCATCGGTAATTCCGTATACCTTAGAAAGGACTCCTGCGTACTTTCCTGCAGAATCATCTGTTGTTCTTGCCTTTTCAAGAAGGTCTGAGATATTTCCTGTTGTAGGAACATCTACATAAGCCTTACTTGTCTTATATCTGAACTTTCCGTCGCCGGTTGATTCGAACATTCCCTGTCCCGAATACTCTCCTACAAGAGGATTGGGTGTTCCGTTCTCATAATGAGAAATCTTGATTCCGCCGGTCTTCTTATCAATTGATAATGTATACTCAACTCCGTCTGTAAGAGTGCTTACATCAATACCGAATACATTGCTGATGAAATCGCTCTTCATATTGTCTGTTGCAGAATCCTTATTAACTACTCTCTCAAGCTTATCTTCAGGACAATAATATGATTTGCCGAATGTCTGAACACTCGTATATACATAAGCGGGTGTTGCTGATTTATACTTGCTTACATCGGCAGTTCCGGATGCAACAGCCTTATTCTCAAAAGTTACGCCTGCTGAAGGATAATCATGTGTATCTGTAGATGTTGTTGTATAACCAACATTAAATCCGGTTGTTCCGGTAACATCGGCAAATTTTATAACAAATGCTGATTTGTTCGAAATTCCGCCAATATTAGCATTTGCATCAATGAGACCCACAATTGCCCGTGCCGCAGCTATAGCATCAGCATCATTAACAGGATCGGCATCAGTTATAAATCCGGTAAGTTGTTCATATGTAGCACCGGTATCCGAATCTGCGATCGGAATAGCTGAAGCAAGATCATAAATTCCCTGTACGTGTTGGGAAAGATCATCATTAAATGTTTCTGTAATATTTGAAGTAGTAGTTGTTGTCTCCTTCAAAGTAAGCTTACCGTTATCATATGTATACTTGAGGTTAGCAAGCTGTGTCGGATCATAAGCGTTGATAACATCAGCCAAAGATGATCCGATTCCACTTGAAGGCTGGAAACCTTCTATTTGGCCAAGTATGTTCGATACAGGAAGAGCATCTGTTGTATTGGTAATACCGGGTGTCTTTCTGAAGATGCTGAGCTTACCGTTTGCTGTAATCTCATATCTGTAATCATCACCGTAAGTCTGATTTATTCCAAATACATCAGAGAGAAGATCTGCAGTAAGATCTTTTGCATCGCTGGGAACTCCTGTAGGAACCTTATAAGCTACATTTCCGTCGAGCTCTGTGTAATACTTAACTGTAGTATTGGGAGTTCTGAAATCAATATTGCTGAACTTATTTGTGCTGAATCCGATTGTCTCATCTGAAGAATCAGGATTAGGGAAATCAGATACAACGCTTCTGATAGTAAGCTCTCCGCTTGAATCTATTGTGTACTGGGCTGTCTCCCATCCCTCCTGATACTGAGCCTTAATGGCATCATCAGATAAACCGTATGCATTTGATAAAAGGTTAGCATAAGGTGATCCGCCTGCTGTCTCGGCAGACATAAGGTTCTTAAGGCTTCCTGTAGCGGGTACGTTATCAAACTTAACGTCACCGTCAGCCTTATTTATTGTAATATGAGCAGAATCTGTTCCTGCGATAATGCTGTAATTAGGTTCTGTTTTATTGGGCTGGGATGTTCTCTGAGCACCCTCAGCATTACCGAATGTGATCTGGCTCATGAGATCATACTTGTTCTCATTCTCGTTGATAGACTTTCCGTTTGAATCAAGAATGTCTGTAAGAGTAAGTGCATACATATGCTCATCCTCGGGCTTTGTATCCTTAAGGATGAACTTACCTGTGTAGAGGTAACCCTTATTATCGTAAAACTCAAGTGTGATTGTCTTACCGTCATCAGATACTACGTTTGAATCCTTAGCATCGATGTTTCCGCTGAAGAGTGCTGCAGTTGTTGAAGCAGGTGCATATGTGTAGTTAGCTGCACTCATGATCTGAAGACCTGTGAGAGTTCCTTTATTGATAGTGATCTCACCTGTCTCACGATCCTCTTTTGCTGCCCATCCCTGAACAAGGTATCCGTTAGACTGCATTGCAAGGTTACCTGCACCGTCTACGTAGAAAGAACCGTCTCTTGTATAGAGGTTCGAAGTTCCGTTATTAACAACAAAGAACGACTCACCTGTGATCATGATATCAAAGGGGTTATTTGTTGTCTGAGTTGCGCCCTGCGCTGTAATTGCTGTGTTGATCGCTCCGGATTTAGCACCAAGACCGATCTGACGAGCGTTTACACCACCCTTAGTCTCAGTAGCGCCGGATGCAGTCTGTGTTGTCTGATACATAAGATCAGAGAATGTGATTGACTGAGATTTGAAAGAAGTTGTGTTAACGTTGGCGATATTGTTACCAATAACGTCCATTTTGGTCTGGTGGGTCTTAAGTCCAGCTACACCGGAATACAAAGATCTCATCATAAGGCAAAGTCCTCCATCATAAATAAATAAAAAGGTTATTAAATTGGATGTTGGACGGCTTATAGTGATTTTTAGGATGCTTCCTTCTGTCGGTCGGGAAGCTGAGATTTCCTGACGGCAAGGCACTTCAGGCTCATTACCGCTTCGGTCCAATCTGCTTATACAATCACTGCACCGTCAATGTTAGTAAATACGTTGTTCTTGTTTTCTGTCTGATCCATTGCTGTCACTACCGTGTTGTTGGGAACATTCACTATGAACGCAAGCTCATCAACCAGAATAAGAGATTCCTTGATGCCTTTCTCTCCGGCTTCAATCTTGCCCTGATTAAGTCTCTGCATCTGTTCAGTTGAAAGTTCAATGTTTCTGTCGTTAAGTCTGTTCACGGCATGCTTAGAAAACTTAAGGTCCTCCGTGCTATAACTTTTATCGGCAGATTCCTTAACTTTATTTAGAACAGATGCAAAAGAATTTTCACCTGCGGGAATATTCTGTTTATTCTTATCATCCTTGGGGAGATTTCCGGTTAAATATTGGTCTTTAACCTGCCCTATGGATAAGAACTGACGATTATCCATCATCATGATTTATTCCTCCGCTTTAAAATAATTACTTCTTGGAAACGGTTCTGTGTGTATCACCTCTAAGATCGTCAATCTTGTTGACATAAAGCTGAAGAGCATCCTTATAATCCTCTTCAACGACCTGTTTGGTTGCGGAATCAAGTTCCATATAGTAATTGTAAAGATTGTCGATCTTTTTACCGTGATCTTCAAGATTTACATCATCTGAGCTGCCGGGAAGGCTCTTAATTCCTTCTTCAAACTCTCCCAATGCCTCATTGAGTTCATCTACTCTCTTCTTATACTGAGTAAGAGCTGTCACATAATCCTTATCAATGAAGTTCTTGGTCTTGTCATCAAGATTATCATAGTAGTCATACATAGTAAGTATCTTCTCACCATGCTCGCCAAGGCTGATAAGGTCGAGAGTTCTGGGAAGAGAGTCAATATTCTTCTGAAGGTCTTCAACAACCTTGAGAGTATTGACATACTCACTGTTAAGAACCTCTGTGACATCATCGATGCTGTAATTGTTGCCGTCGATAGTAAGGTAAGCCTTATTTCCGCTATAAGTAACCATATCAACAACGCCCTGAACCTCAGATGTCTTACCTGTCTCAGCATTGGTCTGCTTGATAGTAACCGTTTTTCCTACCATTTCAGATGCACGGGACATGCTCATGGCATTAGCCATATTATTAAGCTGCTCAACCTGAGAAAATGTCGCATACTGTGAAATATACTCAGTATTGGATGTAGGCTCCATGGGATCCTGATACTTCATCTGAGCTACAAGGATCTTAAGAAAAGAATCCTTGTCATAGCCTGAAGCTGTATTCATATCCTTAGAAGCTTTTTTGGTATCCAGATTTTCTACCTTACCATCCTTGATAACGGCGCTTACAGGATTAATATTATTATCTGCCATAATTCCCTCTTTCTATAAGCTTTAGCTTATGCACTGAAATCAACGGTATTTCCGTTCATTGCCATCATCTGAGCTTGAAGCTTTTCTTCTTCCTCGAGGCTTTCATCGATATCCTTTATCTCCGAAAGATTGATCCTGCGAAGGCTCTTTTTATTCTTGGGATCCTCACCGGGTGCTTCCTTCTGATTGCCTTCATCGAGGTTTTGCTCAAATCCGTGACTAGCTATTGTAACTTCAACGCTTGTAACCTTGATTCCCTTCTCTTCGAATTTCTGCTGAAGCATTACCAGCTGACTCTCAACCGCTTCCTTTACGATCTCGTTCTGTGCTGCGAACTTAGCTACGATTCCGTCCTTGGTGCTTGTAAGATGAACACTTACATTACCGAGACTTGCCGGATGAAGAGAAAGTTCCATTGATGTGACGTCTTCCTTGGATGTGATGGTTATCTTCTCGGTTATCTGTCTGATAACGTTCTCCATCTGAGCTCTCTGCTCATAAACTTCCGTGTTGATCACATCAAAATCCGTTGTAATTGTATCCGTGACATTTTTAATAAAGGTATTAAAAATATTCTCCGGTGTAGCCTGCTTGTTCAGGCTGCTTTCACTATTATTTTGCTCTGTTTCATGGGAAATTTCGATAGGCTTAAAGTCGTGATCGACATCCTCTTCGAAGCTTACCTTAACGGTTTCTTTTGCCTTAACCTTGAATAAGACTTCGTTGTCTTGTTTAGGCTCTTCCGTGAGTGGAACCGTTACTGCTTCTGATTCTTTCTTGTTATCGACTTTAATTTTTTCAGAAAATTCCTCATGAGTAATGCCTATAGCCTCTTGTAAATCTTCCTCAGTTAAGTCGAACTCCTTCATGAGCTCACTTCCCATACTATCCGCATCCTCTATGAGGTCCTGCAATGATGTATAAAGGTCTGAGTCTGTGATAAGATCAAGGGCTGTTTCGTTAGAAGTTGATACCAAAACGACTTGCTGTATGTTGCCGGGTATAAGTAGATCGGCCGGTGTAAGTCCAAGCATCTGCATAGCGTTTACAATATCATCTTCAGACATTTCAAGCTCTTTAGCCATTTCCGTGATAAGCATTCTGCCATCTTCGTCAATAGCTTCCTGCAGCTCTTTTGAAGCCTCCTTGCCTTGTGCTCCGTCATCCGTTTCCTTAACGATATTGTTGTCAGTCTTTTCTGCGGAAACATTCGTTTCTTCGTTAAGGCCATTCGCATTCTCATCAGCTGCTGTCTTGGTCTGTTCCAATGAAGATGCGTTTTCCTTAGGCTGTGCCGATACATCCTTTGTATCTTGCTTAAGTTGTCCAAGGTCTTTACCGGTATCACCGGTCTTGGTGTTCATAACAGTCTCGGAAACCTTTCCCAAGATGTTCTCAAAGCTAGCTCCTGCCTTGGCATCTGTCTGCCTAAGATCGGATATTGCGGAAACATTTGCGGCTGCAGTGCTCTGTGCCAGGATAGGCATTACGCTGTTGATCGCGTTTGCTGCACTGCTCATTAAATGTCCTCCTTCCGATATTAACTTTTGTGCATAAACATACTTATACACTTTCAGTTTGTATATCGGAGTTTTTAATCCAAACTTTAGAGAAAAAACAAACTTTTTACGGAAATTATCCCGTAACCTGAGTGGATTTTTTCTCCAAAGCACCGGGCTCAAGAAGCTGAGTAAGTTTGGCTGCGTTGGGTTTTTCCATCTGAGCGAGGATATCGCCTCTGTTTTCCACGCTCATCTGAGCCAAAATACGTGCTACAAGCTGGATCTGATTCTCTGCCACCATCTCATCAAAGATCTTTGCTGCCTGCTTGGCCTTCATTCCGGAATATGTTGTGGCAAAAGCTTTTATAGCGGCTTCATCAAGGTCACCCTGCTTGATCTCTTTATAAATACGTGCAGCGTCATCGGGATTGATGGTCTCAAACCACTTCTGATACACATCGGGACTCGGAGAGTTCTCTCCGTTGACCATCTCCTCGTAGAATTGTTTACGCTGTTCATAAAATACTTTTTGTTGTTGTTCAAAAGGCTCGAGTCTGGCTACTTCGGTTTTAAGCTTTTCTATTTCGGAAGCATACTCGCTATTTTGCTCCATTTCATCCTGAAGAGCCTTCTCAAGTCTCTTTATATAGGCATTTGCCTGCTCCATGGTACTTATAGAGCTTGAATCATCAACGGATACATCGGAAGATGAAGAATCCGGAAGCGAAATCACATTAATGCTGTCGTCTTTATCAAGCGCTTCATCGGGAAGGATAAGATTAAGATAAGGGATGTCTTTGATCAAAGGAGCAAGTACATCTGTGCCGAAGCCTCCGACATTAAGCTTTATCAAAAGACCCATTATGGCAATCCAAATAAGAATGATCAGGAAAGTAATGACCAAAGTTGCAAGTCCGCCGGCATCATCACCACTTAGATCGGCTGCTCTGTCGGCAAACTCTTTTTCTTTTTCACGCTGCTCTTTTCTCTGCTCACGTAGATGCTTTCTGTATTCTTTTTTATCGGCCTTCAGCTTGGCCTTTGCCTCTTTGGGATCTTCAAAAGGCGGCATAATCAAATTGGTATCTGCCATGATCAGTTATTCTCCTGTTGTCTCTGCCCGTAAGTAAAACTGGTTCTCTGGTCGTTCTCTTTGGCTTCTTCCTGCTTTTCCTCCTCGAGAAATTCGGCGTAAGCTCTTTCTCTCAAGGTTTCCTGCATCTTTCTTTCCTGAATGGCGCGCGTAAGTCTGACGCGAACCTTCTCAACCTCTGCTTCATGCTGCTGAACGATCTTATACTGAGAAGCGATCATAACGTCCATCTGCGCAGTCGCATATTGGTTATCGAGAATATCCTGAAGAGGGAGTGTCTCTTTGTTTCTTAGTTCCTCGGCCTCAATAAGATAATTCTCTTTTCTCCTGATATATTCATCCAAAATATCATATTGCCTGTTAAGCTCGGCCTGAGCGGCAGCAAATTCCATTTTGATCTGCCCTTCGGTCTTTTGCTTGATATTAAGGACGCTTTGCATTCGATAGACAAATCTCGCCATAATCTACCACATAATCCATATCAATCAGCAAAAATGCTCAATAGCATATCTCTGATCTGCTCAAAAGTAAATTTTTCATCCGTTTCCTGCATAAGGAACTCGTTTACGCGCTCAATCTTGGAAACGGCATAATCGATATTCTTATTCGCGCCCGCCCTGTATGCTCCGATATTTATAAGATCCTCGGCGTCATTATATGTCGCAAGAACATTCTTAAGCTTTCCTGCAGCTTTTTTATGCTCGGGATCAGCAATGGCAGACATACATCTCGAGATACTGGCAAGAACGTCAATCGCAGGATAATGGTTCTTTTGCGCAAGCTTTCTGTTAAGAACGATGTGTCCGTCCAAAATACCTCTGGCTGTATCGGTGATGGGTTCATTCATATCATCACCATCAACAAGCACTGTATACAAACCTGTTATAGAGCCTTTTCTTGATCGGCCTGCTCTCTCAAGGAGCTTAGGCATCTCAGCGTATACACTTGGCGGATAACCTCTGGATACGGGAGGCTCGCCGCTCGCAAGTCCGATTTCTCTCTGTGCCATGGAGAAACGGGTAAGCGAATCCATCATAAGAAGGACATCTTTGCCCTTGTCTCTGAAATACTCAGCGATTGAAGTTGCCGTCTTGGCGGCTTTAAGTCTCTCAAGAGCAGGTTTGTCGGAAGTCGCACATACAACAATTGACCTCTTCATACCTTCTTCTCCGAGGTCTCTTTCTATGAATTCCCTGACTTCCCTTCCACGCTCTCCGATAAGTGCGATAACATTTATATCAGCCTGGGTATTTCTTGCAAACATTCCGAGCAGTGTACTCTTTCCGACACCGGAACCCGCAAAAATACCGATACGCTGTCCCTTTCCGACCGTAAGAAGACCGTCAACGGCCTTTACTCCAAGTGAAAGAACATCAGAAATCGGGTCACGAGTCATTGGATCGGGCGGCTGATTCTCTACAGAATAAGCCACACCGCCCTCCAGTGCGGTTCCTTTTCCAAAGCTTGTTCCGTCAATCCTTCCGAGTCCATCGAGAGTCTTACCCAGAAGCCCCTCTCCGACATTTACTCTGAGCGGTGAATCGGTATTCTCTACGATGCTTCCGTTTCCGATTCCGCTGGTATTTTCATAGGGCATAAGCTGAACATGGTTATCTTTAAAGCCCACAACTTCAGCCATAGCCGGTCTTGCGACATGTTCGGTCGCAGATTCATTGTCTTTTTTCTTAGGATAAATAAGACAGATGTCACCAAGCTTAGCATCGGGACCCGCAGACTCAATGGTAAGTCCGATAACATTGACGACCTTACCTCTCATGCGATAAAAAGGCGCGGTCTGCATCTTTTTATATTTTGAAAAATCAATAGACGATGTAAGCATAGGCATTTCCTTCTTTTATCTTTTCTTTCTGTCAAAAGAAAGAAGCTTAAGCTTCCTTGATATTTCTTTAAGCTCAACACCGAGACTGCAATCAAAAACGCCGCTGTCGGATTCGATCATGCACTCGTTTTCTTTCAATAAAGGATCCTCAATGATCTCCATTGTTGTGGTCGGTGATGTAATGCACGCATCGAGAGACTCCTTGTGATCCATAATCTCATCGTAGTCATCAGAAGATATATGAACGATAAGATCATTTCCCGGCTCGATACGTCCAAGCGTACTCTTAAGAAGATGAAGTATGATTCCCTTATCTTCTCTTAAATCAATGTCAAAAACATGCTCATAAATCTGTGTAAGAACATCAACCATTTCAGGCTCAAGTTCATCGACAAGCTGTTGATATTCTTTATCAAGCTCCTGTTTGTGGGCTTCAGCTTCCTGTTTAATTGCTTCCGCTTCGGCTACACCTTCACTGTATCCGGCATTATAGCCTTCCGTGCGACCTTCTTCAATAGCCTGATTTCTGATATTATCGGCCTGCGCGTTGGCATTTTCGATGATCATGTCAGCCTGTTCCTGTGCCTGTTGCAATTTAAGATCAATCTCAGCCTGCATAGCCTCCATATCGAATTGTGGGTCAGGAAAAGAACCAAGCATGCTCTGATCTTCCGTGAGTTGAGTAAGTTGGTTCATATCTATTCCGGGTGTGAATTCTTCAGGAGCGCCCTCTTCTTCAAAGCCCTCTTCTGTTGCCATCTGAGCTCTCTGACGTCTTATTTCCTGCTCCTGAAATTCTTCTATTTTTTTGTTTGCAAGTTCGTTATTGTCAATTATGCGAGCTTCGCCTTGATCAAAACTGACATAACCGGCTTTAAAAAGATTAGACAACTAGCTCATCACCTCCGCCTCTGGAGATTACGATTTCGCCGGAATCTTCAAGCTTTCTGATTACATTAACGATCTTCTGCTGTGCTTCTTCAACATCCTTCATACGAACAGGGCCCATGAAGTCCATGTCCTCTTTGATCATTGCAGCAAGACGCTTGGACAGATTGTTAAAGATAGCATTCTGAACCTGTTCGGTAGCACCCTTACAAGCAAGAGCAAGGTCGCTGTTCTCAACTTCACGCAGCACTCTCTGAATAGAACGGTCGTCCAAAAGAAGAACGTCCTCGAATACGAACATCTTCTTTCTGATCTCGTCGGCAAGCTCGGGCTCTTCGATCTCGAGAGTCTCCATGATATGCTTCTCCGTTGCACGGTCTACAGTATTCAAGATCTCTACAACAGCATCTACGCCGCCGATGATCGTATAATCCTGATTTACCAAAGAAGACAGCTTGGATTCCAACACTTTTTCCACTTCCTTTATGGTATCCGGACTTGTTCTGTCCATGGTCGCAATTCTCTTGGCAACATCAGCCTGTCTGTCGGGAGGAAGGGCCGAAAGAATAAGCGATGAGTGTGAAGGTGACATGTATGACAAAATCAGAGCAATAGTCTGCGGATGCTCATCCTGAATAAAGGTAAGTATCTGAGACGGCTCGGTCTTTCTGATAAACTCGAAAGGCTTAACCTGAAGTGAAGCGGTAAGCTTACTGATAACGTCAAGAGCCTTGTCTTCACCGAGGGCTTTTTCAAGAAGCTCTTTGGCGTAGTTGATACCGCCTTCCGCAATATACTGCTGTGCAAGGCAAACACCGTAAAACTCTTCTAAGATTGCCTCCTTGATCTGCGATGTTACGCTTCTAGTATTGGCAATCTCAAGAGTAAGCTCCTCAATTTCCTCTTCCTTGAGATGTTTGAATATGGCGGATGACTTCTCGGGCCCTAGAGCTATAAGAAGTATTGCCGCTTTTTGTGTGCCGGTAAAATCCGCAGTTAACGGATTCGTTCCTCTCATCCCAGCGTCCATAGTTCTACCTCTTGAAATATTATTTGGTAATAACTCAAATTATCATTAAAACTTAGCCAAAGTCTTCATTTAGCCAGTTACGCAGAAGTGTCGCAACGGCTTCGGGATTCTCATCAACAAACTTATCGATAAGCCTCTTGGTCTCTGATCCCGTATCGATCTCAATATCCTCAAGCACTTCCTCCGGGGGCTGTGACTCAAGAAGAGATTCAACCGAAAGAGGCTCGGGCTCCGGTTCTTCCTCAGTCTTTCTTGCAGTCCACATACTCCTAAGGATTATGAATGCAAGAAGTCCGAGAATAATGAGTATCATCACAATCTGAAGAATATCCGTAAGTGTGATCTTGGATCCTGTTCTGTCAAAGAATACATACTCATTATTGGCAGTCATTGCCACGTTTTCCTGCGGAATACCTGTTGCCTTGGATACAACATTGATCATATCTTCGGGTACTTCAGCGGAAATAGGCTCCTTATTGGCGAGCTTAAACTCATTCCATGTCATGTTCTCGTTTTCGGCAGGCTTGTAATCCTCCTCTTTCATGACAATATAGTTTATAGCCGTAACAGAGATCGATGAATCGGAATACTTAATCTCACCCGGCTGATTGGTCCTTGTTGTTATCTTCTCGTTGGGAAGATAATCTCTGGATTCCTCGTTAATATTGGAGCTTGAATTGTTATTATCCTGAGTTACGTATGTGGTCTCATCATCGGCGTTTGTATCAGTTCCGGGAATACCGCTGATACCGTTGACATTTTCAGCGGTGTATATATCCTCATGACTGAGAACACCCTGAGTCTGATCCTCAGCGGGTGTATAAGTATGGTCAACAGTCTCCTCATGAGAAAAATCCATCACAAGATTGCTTGCGACCTCAATATCATCATAAAGCTTGGTCCCAAGCAAAACCTTCTTAACTTCATTTTTTACAAGCTGCTCTGCCTTAGCTTTAACCGACAGCTGTGTGCTTGCCATACCGGAAGTGGTTGTATCCTCATCTCCGGAAAACAGCATGTTGCCGTTAGTATCAAGAATGACAATATTCTGGGTATTGTCATTGCCGATGGCCTTTGCAACGGCCTTGGCTAAAAATGCAGCGTTATCTTCGGAAAAATCGACTCCGTCCGCCATCTCCAAAAGTATGCTCGCAGATGCCTGTTCTTTATTTCCGATAAGCGTTCCGTCGTTATCGGGAATATGAAGATTGACATTGGCACTCTTTATCGCACTGAACTTCTGGATAAAGTCAGACTCAAGCCTACTTTCCAGATACAATACATATTTCTTTTGTTTGTCTGATTCCGTTGTTGAAAAACTACCGTTTGTGACATTATCGATACTGTAAGCGTATGACTGAATATCATTGGCTCCAAGGAGCAGATTGGCATTGGCCTGATCTTTCTTAAGCACTTTAAATTCCAATCCATCATCGGAAATTTTGTAATTAACGGAGTTTGAATCAAGAAGCTCTTTTATCTCGGAAGCTTCTTTCGTAGAATTGGCGGTAGCCAAAGGAACGTACTGAGGCTGATTAAGTACGGAAACCGTTATGATTATGGTCAGTAATATAACAGAACCCGCCCCAACAACGAGTGTTTTCTGTTTAGCCGTGAATTGGTTCCACCAGTCGAGAATTTTCTGCCACAAGGCCTTAAGTCTGTCAGCCATGTATTCTCCCTCCCCAAAAAACTAAAAATAGATCAAATAAAGCTTAGATCTGCATCTGAGTAAGTTCTCTGTATGCAGCCATAGCTCTGTCTCGGACAGCAGTCGTATATTGAAGCGCCATCTGAGCCTTCTGAAGCGCAATGGAAAGATCGTGAGTGTTGTCGGTCTGACCGAGAGCCCATTTGATCTCCTCATTCTCCGCATCAGATAAATAAGCATTGGTTGTATGTATGTTTTCTACAGCTTTATCAAAGAAAACGGAAAAAGCCTGCTCGTTTCCCTTTTGATCGTCTCCAAGGACGTTATATACTCTGCTGTTAAGCTTCTCAGCATTTCTGATAACAGGTGATGAGACATTTCTAAGCTGTGAAATATCAAGTGATGCCATTTAAATATCCTCCCAAACAGATACTTATCAAACTATCGGTTAAAAAAGATTATGTTGATCATCAGCTCTGGCCGAGCTCAAGTCCTCTCGATGCAATGTTCTTACTTGCGTTAAACGCGGTTGCATTAGCCTCATATGAGCGGCTTGCATCGATAAGGTTGGTCATCTCTGTGACCGTATTGACATTGGGATATGTAACGTAACCGTTCTCATCCGCATCGGGATGTGAAGGATCGTAAACAATATTCATCTGCGTCCAGGTATCATCCTGAACCTTTGTAACCTTAACGCCTCTTCCGGAATAGTGATCCATCTTCTCGTTAAGTATTCTTGAAAACGGAGTCTGTGAGCCTTTCTCGGCAAAGGTAACAACCTTTCTCACATAAGGACTTCCGTTCTTGGTCCTCGTTGTATTGGCATTGGCGATATTTTCGGAGATGATATCCATACGGAATCTCTCAGCCGTCATGCCTGATGAATTGATATTAAAAGAATCAAATATGCTCATACTCTATCCCTCCGTTATGATGACTTCGTTACCATCTGAAGGTTCTTGAACTCTGACTTAATCCCTTCCATAAGTCCCTGATACTTAAGCTGGTTGGCTGCCAAAGTTACGTTCTCGGTATCTATATCGACATTATTCCCATCGGTTCTATATGAGAAATTGGAATAATCATTAACTACTCTCGCCTTAAGATGCTTATCCTTAAGATCGCCGACCTTTTGATCCATGGACCTGTACTTGGAATGGCCCAGAGCTCTTTCAAGCTCGGCTTCAAAATTAAGATCCTGCCTCTTATACCCGGGAGTATTAACATTGGCAATATTATTGGAAATCACTTCATTCCTTGTCCAGGAAGCATCTGCCGCCTTATCAAGGACATTGATGTAATCAAAAACATTGCTGTTTATCATATGCCACCCTCCTCGATACCAAAAATGAACATAATGATAGATACAGTTTTGGTATCATACTTATATTTATAATAGAATTATTTTGTTCAAAATACAAGCAAAATATACTTTATATTGTGCTTGCATTAAAAACTCACTACAAAATATATAAAAAGGATTTATCAAAAGCGATAAATCCTTTCATCAAATTCCATCCTGATATGAATTTGCATATTATGCCAAAAGCCTTATTACATCTCTTGTTTGAGCTTCTTGATCTCGGAGAAAACAACATCGTTCGTGACTTTGATATACGTTCCTTTCATTCCCGAAGATCTTGATTCTATAACACCGGCACTTTCAAACTTACGAAGAGCATTTACGATAACACTTCTTGTTATGCCGACCCTGTCCGCTATCTTACTTGCTACGAGAACGCCCTCCATTCCGTCAAGCTCATCAAATATATGAATGATAGCCTGCATCTCGGAAAAAGAAAGTGTGCTGATCGCTGATTTTACTACGGCAAGCTTTCTGTTCTCTTCCGCATTTTCTTCATTAACCGCTCTGAGCATTTCAAGCCCAACAACGGTAGTTCCGTATTCGCAAAGTATAATGTCATCAATATCGTACGGAACTTTGGTCTTATAAATAAACAATGTTCCCAATCTCTCACCGGCGATCTCTATCGGAGTGATGATTGCCTGAAACTTGGATATATCAAGCTTTTCAAAACCAAGCGTGGCAAGATTTACATTTTCTTTTGTAGAAAGAATGGTAAGAAGCCTCTCGTTAAGCATAGGATCGATAAACTCGCCTACAGTTGCGGCAAACAGTTTACTGAGCGATTCAACGCCAACAGTCTCACCGATTCCGAGAACCTTGCCTTTTTTGCTGATAACAAACATATTCGAAGACAAAATGTCGCACAACACTCTGCAGATATCATTGAATACGACCTTCCCGGAATTGCTATTGTGTAATAGTTTCCCAATCTTACGGGTCTTATCCAAAAGCTGAACACTACTCATTAAAATATCTCCTTTTGTTGTCCAAATAGCGACAATTTATTTAGTACACTATTGTAATCATATCATAAAAAAATAGGCGCTTCAAACGAGAAAGCGCCTACAATTATGAAAAAAAGCTAAAGTTTTCTAAAAATTCAATCAAATTATCAGTTATTTCTTGTCATCTTCTTTAGAGCAGATAAATCCGCAGTCTTGGTTACTGCAAACAAGCTTATTGCTCTTGGCAACCATAAGGCTTCCGCACTTAGGACAACTCTTGTCGACAGGTCTTGCCCATGACATGAAATCACACTCGGGATTATCGATGCATCCGTAGAAGATACGGCCTTTTCTGGTACGTTTCATTACGATGTCCTTGCCGCACTTAGGACACTTAACACCAATCTTTTCATAGTAAGGCTTGGTGTTCTTGCACTCGGGGAATCCCGGACATGCAAGGAACTTACCGTGAGGACCGTATTTGATAACAAGGTTTCTTCCGCAAACCTCACATATCTCATCGGTAACTTCATCCTGGACCTGAATCTTCTCCATCTCTTTCTCTGCTGCGCTTACAGCCTCTTCAAGATCAGGATAGAAATTCTTTATAACGGTCTTCCATTTAACGCTGCCTTCCGCGATACCGTCGAGAAGCGCCTCCATGTTGGAAGTAAAGTTAACATCAACAATCTGAGGAAATGCATCCATCATCATCTTGTTAACTGCCTGTCCTAGCTCGGTGATATAAAGACTCTTATTCTCCTTGGTAATATAGTGTCTTGCCATGATCGTAGAGATTGTCGGAGCATAGGTAGAAGGTCTTCCTATTCCGAGAGCCTCAAGATCGTGAACAAGTGAAGCCTCCGTATAATGAGGAGCAGGCTGTGTGAAATGCTGATCCGATTCGAAGGAATCAAATGAAAGCTTAGAATCAGGGCTTAAATTTGAGCTGATAACGTTCTTTTCGATCTGATCCTCATCGTCAGTATAAACATTTAAAAATCCGTCAAAAACAGTCTTTGATGCTGCAAGGGTAAAGCGGTGCTCACCTGCATCGATTTTAACCGAAGTGGTCTCATACTTGGCCGCAGCCATTCTGCTCGCCATAAAACGTCTCCAGATAAGCTGATAAAGCCTGAACTGATCTCTTGAAAGGAAGTCCTTAACCTTAACCGGAGTCTTATCAACATAAGTAGGTCTGATAGCTTCGTGTGCATCCTGGATCTTAACATCTTTTTTCTTGGAAACGGATCCGTCAGCAAGATACTTATCTCCGAAGTTCTCTTTAATATAATCATTAGCCGCAGCAACTGCTTCATCAGATACTCTGGTTGAATCCGTTCTGAGGTAAGTGATAAGACCGACTGTTCCTTCACTTCCAAGATCGATTCCTTCATAAAGCTGCTGAGCTACTCTCATTGTCTTCTGAGTAGAGAAATTGAGTGCCTTTGATGCCTCCTGTTGAAGAGTTGAGGTTGTAAAAGGAAGCGGAGCCTTCTTGGTTCTCTCGCCTGTCTTAATATCCGAAACATTATAGCTCTTGCCCTTCAATGAAGCGCAGATTGCATCAAGCTCTTCCTTGGTCTCTATCTCTTTCTTCTCATTGCCCTTGCCGTAATAATGAGCAACGATAGGCTTCTTCTCGCCTGCTATATCAAGTTTAACGTCAAGTGTCCAATATTCCTTGGGAATAAATGAATCGATCTCTTCTTCTCTGTCGGCAATAATTCTGAGCGCTACAGATTGTACTCTACCGGCGGAAAGACCTCTCTTGATCTTGGACCACAATAACGGTGAAATGCTGTAACCAACCATTCTGTCAAGGACACGCCTTGCCTGTTGGGCATCAACAAGATTCATGTCGATGTCTCTTGGATGTTTCATAGCTTCTTTTACCGCATTTTTGGTGATCTCATTGAATGTGACTCTCTGGATCTTGGCCTCGCCCTCTTTTAACTTAAGAGCTGAGATAAGATGCCAGGAAATAGCTTCTCCTTCGCGGTCCGGGTCGGTTGCGAGATACACTTTGTCGGCTTTCTTAACCTGCTTCCTAAGTGCCGCAAGGACGTCTCCTTTTCCGCGAATTGTAATATACTTGGGCTCAAAGTCGTGCTCGATGTCGACGCCCATCTGACTCCTCGGAAGATCTCTGACATGTCCGTTGCTGGCCGCGACTTCATATCCCGAGCCGAGGAATTTCTTTATAGCCTTAACCTTTGTCGGTGACTCAACAATAAGAAGTGAATTTTTCTTTGATACTGGTTTCTTAGTTGCCATTACTGTAAATACAACCCCTTCATACAAAATTTACTCACGTTCTTATTAATATACACTTTAATACTTTTCGTCAACCCTAAAATTTTAGCAGACTCTTTTTACAGGCCCGCCGCAAGATGGTGTCTCGTCTTTTCCTCATACATCATTCTGTCTGCATGGTCTATAAGATCTTTGATCTGCATCTTACTATTGCGCTTAAAGACAGAAATACCCGTACTTACAGAAAGCTCCATTTCGCCCATGTTGCTCCACTCGATAAGTGAAACCGCCTTTTTTATACTGTCTACACGCTCTTTCAAAATCTTTTCATCGGATATTGAAGTGACAACGCAGAATTCGTCACCGCCAAAGCGTCCGACAACCGTATCATCATCAAAAGTTTCTTTTAAAATATCAGCAATAGCGGACAAAACCTCGTCACCTGCTCTGTGTCCGAATCTGTCGTTAATAAGCTTAAAATAATCAATGTCAACCATAATAACGGAGAATGATTTGAACATTCCGTCACCGGCTGCCTTCTTCAGAGCCTTGTCAATTCCTCTTCTGTTTACAACACCGGTAAGATAATCCATATTTACGTCGCACCTTTGCACATAAATAAAGAGAATAAGGAATGCAAATACCGTCGCTGCATATGCAAAATTGATTCCCGAAATAACAAACTGAGAAACTATGCCGACACCGACAATAATGGGAAGTGCTAGAAGCGGCGTCCTATAAACGGAAATAATGGCATTTCTGTAATAGATGATATAAGCAAGTATGCAAAAGCAAGCCATAGCATGGAAAAAGAGTCTTACATAAAAGAGCTGACCTCTATGGTAGCCTGCAATGTCATACAAATAGAACCAATTAAATTTAAACAAAGTGGAAAATGTAACCAGAACAAAATTACTGATGGCGTACACCTTAACGGGCATTATGAAAAAGCCGCTAAGGTCGTCAACCAGCTCATCTTTCTTAACGAAACAATCAATATAATTGATCGCGAAAAGAAATCCGAAGGGATCGAGTGCGAAGATAACGTATGTGGCAAATTTAGAGAAGCCTGTAAATGTTCCACCTACAAGCACTCCTATATCGATAAGAGCAGAGGCAATAACGAGAATTGCCAAAATTCCTATCAGCTTTGTAAAACTAAGATTTGATTTGGATTTCCTATCATTTTCCTGAAAGATCAGAAGCATCATTGCCAAAGAAAATGTGTAGATATTTATTACCAAATCCCCTAAACAAGCCATATTCATACCATTACCCCACAGTTATATGAATATCATCATTTCCTTCTCCCTAATAAACCCATACACATTTTTACTACGAAGTCAGAAAAAATACAAGAGGCCTTTTCACTTTAAGTAAATAAAGCCACCAGCCCCCATGGGGATCAAGTGGACTTTTTGTATATTTTATAAAAATTGTATAAACAAAAATCGCGTGTTATCCCAAAACACTGCTATCACTTATCTGATGCTTTCTTCAATTTTTTCAGATAGCCACCTTGCCCATTCTTCCATGCCTTCACCGGTCTTTGCACAGATGGGAATGATCTTGGCATTGGGATTTCTCATAAGTATGTTCTCTTTACATTTTTCAAGATCAAAATCAAAGTAAGGCATGACATCGATCTTATTTATAAGAACAACATCACAGATAGAAAACATAAGAGGATACTTAAGAGGCTTATCATGACCTTCAGGAACGGAAAGGATCATCGCATTCTTGGTACTTCCCGTATCAAACTCGGCAGGACATACAAGATTTCCGACGTTCTCAAGTACAGCGAAATCAACATCCTCAACACCAAGCTCTTTTATTCCCTGTCTTGTCATATCCGCATCGAGATGGCACATTCCGCCGGTATGAAGCTGGATTGACTTTACACCGCATTCTGCGATCTTGATCGCATCAACATCCGAATCGATATCGGCTTCCATAACACCTATCCTGTATTTATCTTTCAAAAGTTCTATCGTTCTCGTAAGAGTAGTTGTCTTTCCAGATCCGGGCGAAGACATAAGATTCAAAAGAAATGTCTTACTTTCTTTAAGATCTTTTCTGAGCTTCTCTGCATCCAGATCGTTGTCATCCAGAATACTTCTCTTTACTTCAACCACACGTACATTACCCATAGCATTCTCCTTTTAAGAAAATAATTGTCTTTTTCTTTCAATCATATCATCTATCTGCTCCATGTAGAGCTTGACATCCTTGACATTATCGCACCTTTCTATCCTGCCTCCAAAGCCGTAAACTCTCTTTGTGACCGTACCGGCACCAAGTGCGACGATTGACTGAACCTCTTCATTTATAAGAATATTGTAGATACCGGCTTTTCCTTCTCTAGCATATCCGGTATTTTCATAATTGCCGCTTATATTCTTCTGACGATAAAGATAATACGGAAGAAGTCCCATATCGGCAGCTCCTTCCGAAGCTTCTTTTATCATCTTGGACATGACAAGCGCTTCTTCCTCCTCGCCGTGCAGGATATTCCCCTTTCCCTTGGCATCAGCCTTCTTTTCCAAAAGAATCTCCGCTAGCTTGGAGCCTCTTTTGATAGCGAGAGAATGAACGGTAAGGTCGTCGGGATTAAGCTTTTTTATCTCCTCCATGGTATAAGCGACATCTCTTTCATCTTCGCCGGGAAGACCAAGAATAATATCCATATTGATATTATCAAATCCTTCTTCCCTTGCAAGCTTAAAAGCATCGACAAGCTCTTTTACGCTGTGTCTTCTGCCTATCAATTCCAAAGTTTCATCCTTCATGGACTGAGGATTAACGGATATTCTTGTTACTCCCAGTTTTTTCATTGTTTGAAGCTTTTCTCTTGTTATGGAATCGGGCCTTCCGGATTCAACTGTAAGCTCTTTTACCTTGGAAGTATCGAGCTTGTCATAGACATAAGACAAAAGTCTTTCGATCTGATGAGGCTCAAGTGTAGTCGGTGTGCCGCCTCCAATATAAATTGTATCAAGCGTTTTATCTTTAAAATTCTCAGCGACATAATCAATCTCTTTTTCAAGGCAAGAAAGATAATTATCAACAATATTGGCATATGCACCTATAGGATAAGCCGTAAATGAACAATAAAGACATCTTGTCGGGCAAAATGGAATTCCTATATAGAGGCTGTAGCCATTCTCATAATCGATATCTTTAAGGATCTCTTTTTCCCTGTGTGCGATAAGAAGGCTCAACTCGATCTTCTCATCACTTACAAAATAAGTGTCTTTCATATATGCACGAACTTCGTCGTCAGTATAGCCTTCATCCAAAAGATTCATCACTATCCTTGTAGGTCTGATTCCCGTAAGGTTGCCCCAGGGAAGCTCTTTCCCCGTCTCTTTCGATAAAAGCTTGTAGATATTCCTCTTAAGCTCGTTTTTATCGACATCGACATCAATATGATAGACTATCTCATCGCCGCATGAATCTTCGAAAAAATCACCCGACGAAGGGACAACTTTAACATCCACTTTAGAAAAAAAAGCCTTGAAAAGGGAATGTACGTCATATGCATATTTATCTTGTGAAATATAAACCTTAACCATCAAAAACACCTTAAAAAAGAGCCGCAAACAAAACGGCTCTTTTTATTCCGATTACAGTAATTCAAAAAAACGGATTGTAATCCTTCTCATGACCGATCGTAGTCATCTCGCCATGTCCCGGATAAACATAAGTATCATCGGGAAGGACAAATAATCTTTCTTTAACGGATCTTACAAGCTCGCTTGTTGAACTGGTAGGAAAATCGGTTCTTCCTACCGATTCCTCAAATAATGTATCGCCGCTGATAAGAATGTCGCCGTCTTCAAAATAATAACAGCAGCCTCCGGATGTATGACCGGGAGTCGCCAAAAGCTTACAGGAAAGATTCGCAGCCTCAATTATATCTTCGTCTTTGTACAATATGTCAGGAGTTATGCTCATGTTCATTCCGTAATAATTGGAAAGATTAAGATGAGGATCCTTGCATATGGCAAGTTCTTTTTCATAACAACCGACTTTGGCGTTAGTGAGGTTCTTAAGTTCCTCTACGCCGCCTATATGATCGAAATGACCATGTGTTAAAAGAATAAGATCCACAACAAAGTCTTTTTCGGAAAGATAGTCATATATATACTGCCCTTTGTCGCCGGGATCGAAGCATATTACATGCTTCTTGCCATTCTCATCGGTCTTTTCAGGATCAAAAACAAAATAAAAGTTGGTAGCAACCATGCCGAGTGTAAGTAAACCGACATTAAGTTTTCTTTTTGCCATCAGCCTGTTGTCCTTTCGATGTCAATTACGCTGTCAATCTGCCTGATCTTATCAACTATACCACGAAGCTGTTCTCTTGAAGATACACGGAAAGAAGTCTCCATCGTAGCAAGTCCCTGCTTGCTGGTTCTTGTATTCATAGAAATGATATCGATATCTTTCTCGGTAAGAGCTCTTGAAATATCAGCAAGAAGACCGCTTCTGTTGTTGGCAAATATCTTGATCGTAGCTGCATACTGACTTCCCGTTGTGGAATCTGACTGCCACCTAGCCTCGATAAGCCTTGTTCTGTCCTCTTCCTGCATCTTGATAACATTGACGCAGTCTTTTCTGTGGATAGACACGCCTCTTCCTCGAGTAACAAAGCCGCAGATATCATCACCTGGGACGGGATTACAGCACTTGGAAAATCTTACCGCAACGTCGTGAACGCCTTTAACTATAATGGCATTGTCGGAACCCGAAACCTGCGGAGTAATATTGGACTCCGCAACTGCAGCAAGCACTTCCTCATCGGTGATATTACGCTTGTGCTCTTTTTCACCGAGTTCAAGCATCTTGTTGATGATCTGACCTTCCTTGAGTCCGCCGTGTCCGACCGCAGCAAGAACAGCGTTCCAATCATGGAAGCCGTATTTTCTTATAACAATATTCTGAAATTCAGGCTTGGAAATCGCAAAAAGATCTATTCCCTTACTGCGACAGTACTCTATAAGGAGTTCTCTACCCTTGGCGATATTCTCCTCTTTAAGCTCATGCCTGAACCACTGATTTATCTTATTCTTGGTTGATGTAGCCTTTGCAATGGCAAGCCAGTCTCTGCTCGGGCCTCTTGAATTCTGGCTGGTGATAACCTCAACTCTGTCGCCGTTTTGGATCTTATAATCAATCGGCACGAGTTTACCGTTAACTTTGGCACCTATCATCTTGTTACCTACAGCACTGTGAACACTGTACGCGAAATCGATAGGCGTAGAACCTGCAGGAAGGTTTTTGACTTCTCCTGTAGGGGTAAAACAATAAACATCCTCTGAGAAAAGGTTGAGGTCACTCTTTAGAAGGTTCATGAACTCCTGGTTGTCAGACATGTCCTGTTGCCATTCCAATATCTGACGAAGCCAGATGAGCTTCTCCTCTTCTCCGTTTTCGGCCTTTTTACCGTCGGATGCTTCCTTATATTTCCAATGGGCAGCGATACCGTATTCAGCAGCTCTATGCATGTCATAGGTACGTATCTGAATCTCGAAGGGCTGACCCGTCTGTCCGATAAGCGTCGTATGTAAAGACTGATACATATTGGGCTTGGGCATGGCGATGTAATCCTTGAATCTTCCGGGAATAGGCTTATACATCTCGTGAATGACTCCAAGAGCCGCATAACAGTCTTTAACGGTCGCAACAATAATCCTTATGGCAAAAAGATCGTATATCTGATCGAGAGTCTTGTTCTGATTGCGCATTTTCTTATATATACTGAAGAAATGCTTAACTCTTCCGTTGACGTCACCGATGATTCCGGCATCTGCAATAGCCTTTCTGACATTGGCACAGATATCCTCAACGTATTTCTCTCTCTCGCTCTTTCTTACGGAAACCTTCTCCACAAGATCATAGTAAACATCGGGTTTAAGATATTTAAGTGAAAGGTCATCAAGCTCTACCTTGATACGGCTGATACCGAGTCTTCCCGCTATAGGAGAATAAATATCAAGGGTCTCCTGAGCAATCCTGGACTGCTTCTCGGGAGGCATATGAGCAAGAGTTCTCATATTATGAAGTCTGTCGGCAAGTTTGATCAGAATGACTCTGATATCCTTGGCCATGGCAAGGAACATCTTACGAAGGTTCTGAGCCTGCATATCAAGCTGTTCCTGCGTCTTATTGGCATTATCTGTTGAAAGCTGCAGAGCCGTCAACTTGGTAACACCGTCAACAAGTAACGCAACATCCGCGCCAAACTCCGCTTCGACCTCTTCCTTGGTGTAGATCGTATCTTCTACAACATCATGAAGAAGGCCGGCTGCTATAGTCTCTTTATCCATTTCGAGGTCAGCAAGGATTATGGCAACACAAAGAGGGTGAATAATATAAGGTTCACCCGATTTGCGTAACTGGTCCTTGTGAGCTTCAGACGCTGTGTTGTAAGCCTTTTCAATAAGAGATATATCATCCGAAGGGTGATACTTTCTGACTCTCTCTATAAGTCCTTCATAGAGCTTATCAGGCGCCTGAAATTCCTCAATGGCTTCAATTTTTCCGTCATCGAAGTCCTGCGGCATGTAGATTACTTCCCTTCGTAGCTTATTGCAGCATCAAGTCTGTACTTGCTGATTCTTTCTCTTCCTTTAAGTCCCTTAAGTTCCATAAGGACTAAAACTCCGGCAACTTCGCCGCCGAGCATCTCGACAAGCTTGATCATTGCCTCGATTGTTCCGCCTGTAGCCATAAGGTCATCAACAAGAAGTACCTTCTGACCGGGCTTAATGGCATCCTTGTGAAGCTCAAGAACAGCCTTGCCGTACTCAAGATCGTATTCTACCTCGATAGTATCGCAAGGAAGCTTGCCCTTCTTACGAACAGGAACAAGAGCTTTTCCTCTGTTATATGCAATGGGTGCGCTAAAGATAAAGCCTCTGGATTCCGCACCAAGAACAACGTCAAAATCCAAATCCTTAACCAGATCCTGCATCTTGTCGATTGCAAGCTTAAATCCGTCCGGATCCTGCAAAACAGAAGTGATGTCTCTGAACATTATTCCCTCCTCAGGGAAATTGGGAATGGTTCTAACGTAATCTTTTAAATCTTTCATAATGAAAATCCTCTCTACCTTTGCGCTAAAACGCACCGGCAATAAAAAATTTTATTTCAGCATATTATTATATCACAATCTGACTGCATTTGAATAATTATATTTCCAATTTCTCTTGTCAAATGGGCATCCTGAATGTATAATCATTTTTGTGCCACGTACAAAGCGGTATGCTGGAATAGCGCAGTTGGTAGCGCAACTGATTCGTAATCAGTAGGTCGAGGGTTCAAGTCCCTTTTCCAGCTTTAAATAAAAAAGAAGGCTTTATCAGCCTTCTTTTTTTATTACTTTTTCTTCAGCGAGCGTTTGGTCTTTGTTTTCTTGGAGATGCTCTTGATAGCCTCCTTGGAAACTATGTTGAAGATGCGCTCTTCTTCTATCTTGGCGTATTTCTCTTCAATGGCCTTTTCTTCGTTTGCGAGCTCTGCTTCGTATTTCTTTTTAAGCTCTGCAAGAAGCTTTTGTTCTTCTTCGTTTTGTTTTTCTTTAAGAGCAGTTAGTTTTTCGTCACGCTCTTTTTCCTTCTTGATCTCCTCTTCTTCCTTTATCGCACGTATCTTCTTCTCCTGCTGTGTGTAAGGAGTAAACGAGAAGATTGCAAGCGAAACGGGAGCAAGCTTTATGTTAACGGAATAATCGCGTCCGTCAGCCTCTTTTCTTTTGGCTTCAATCTTGCCTTCGTTAAGAAGTCCGGAACCTCCGTAACTTACATCGTCGCTGTTAAAGATTTCGGTATATCTTCCGTCTGCAATAACTCCGATGTCATATTCCCTCTCAATTCCTGCCATGTTGGCAACAATGAGAAGTATCTCTTTTTCATCGGTACTCTTCCTTGCAAAAGAGACCATGCAGTCATCGGCTGCAAGATTATTGATCCACTCAAATCCGCCCTCTACGCTGTCAAGCTGATGGAGTGCATCATGTTCTTTGTAAAGTGCATTTAGTTTGGACAGCATATTTTCAACAAAAACAGACTGATCAACAGTAAGCGCATCAGGCTCCATGTAGATGTGCTTTCTACCGGGATGCACCATCATAAAGCTAAGCGCCAGTCTTAGATTAGCCATCTTCTGGCTTGAATCTCCGGGCATCAGATAATAGAGCCCCTCAAGTCCCTTCTCAAGCTCCTCATGCGTAAAGCTCAATATAAACCGCTCTGTATAGCTGTAGATAATGCTAAACGTAAGCTCATCGTGATGGCCTGACCTAAACAAAGGATCGTTTTGCATATATGAAAGAAAATCTCTTGTCCAGCCGTTGTTCCACTTATAATCAAATCCGAGTCCGCCATCATCTATACCGTCTGTAACCTGAGGCCAACAAGCAGTTTCCTTTGTGATCATAAATACTCCGGGGTTATCTTTATGTACGGCTGTAGTTAGCTGCTTAAGAAACTCGAGTGCCTCAAGATTCTCATTGCCTCCGTAGATATTGGGCATCCATTCGCCGGGTTTTCTGTCATAGTCAAGATAAAGTATCCTTGAGATATCGGAAATCCTAAGCCCGTCAACGTGATATTTTTCAATCCAGAAAAGAGCGTTCGAAACAAGGAAATTCGTAACTTCTTTTCTACCGTAATCAAATATCAGATCGCCTGATTTTGGATGAATACCGACTCTCGGGTCTTCATATTCATAAAGAGCTTTACCGTCAAAATCACTAAGTCCGTAAGACGCCTTGGGAAAGAACGTTGGTACCCAGTCAAGGATTACTCTGATGCCGTTCTCATGCATCGTGTTTACAAAGTTCATAAACTCTTCAGGCTTACCGTTGGCATCATCAAGAGCAAAGAAATCAAGAATATGATAAAAATGCTCGGGGATATGCTTCATTACAGGCATAAGCTCAACTGTATCAAAGCCGTGATCCGTAACATAATTAAGAATATCCTGAGTGATTTCTTCTATCGTGCTCTTATGCTCATGCCTTTCCGCAAACGCATCAAGAGAAAGCTCACAGATAGAAAGTGAACCTTCATCCTTATCAAATTTCTTTCTTGCGGCGATCCATTTTTCATCTGTCCATTTAAAAGGAGCAAACTTATTTATAACGGAAATCACGCCGTTTTCGCCTTTTGATTTTGTAGCATACGGATCGGGTCTTTTGTATATATGACCGCTTCTTGTCTTAACTTCAAATTGATAGCCGTCGTCAACCTTGGCGCCCGGAACGAATATCTCAAAAATTCCGATAGGGTCCAGCCTGTGCATCTGACACATTCTTCCGTCCCAGTTATTGAAATCGCCAATAACGCTCACTCTGGCAGCAGAAGGAGCCCATACCGCGAACTGCGTGCCTGCTACTCCGCCACGCCTCATGGGATGAGCTCCTAATTTTTCATAGATACGGTAATGAATACCGCTTCCGAACTTTATAAAATCCTCGCGATCCATTGAAGGTCCGAAGGAATACGGATCGATCACAGTTTCCTGCTTATCGTTTTCATCGGTAATAATGAATTTGTATTTAAGCTTATCGACATACGGAATGATAACCGCATAAAACCCCGCTTCGTCGGCAAGCTCCATTTCATAAGCCTTCTTGGTATTCTCAACAAGAACGCTTACAGACTTTGCATTTGGATAAAATGCCTGCACAAGATAGTTACCTCCAACCTTATGTGCTCCGAGTATTCTGTGTGGATCGTCTCCATCAGAATAAATAATCTCTTCAATCTCCGGCCAGTTCATCATCTTGTACAGTCTGTTATTCACTATGGTCCCCTCCAAATAAAAAACAATATTCAAATTGTTGTTATTTAGATAATTGTACCATTAATTTCGTGAATAAATAACCCACTTAAGAGCTTAGGCTCAAACCAAGTTGACTTTGGAGGCATAAGTCTCTTCTCATCAGCGACCGCAAAAAGCTCCGAAATAGATGTTGGATACATTGAAAACGCAAGCTTCATGTCACTGTGGCATCTGTCTTCCAACTCCTTAAGGCCTCTGATACCTCCAACGAAATCAATTCTCTTATCCGTTCTGGGATCACCGATACCAAGAATAGGAGAAAGAACTTCATTCTGCAAAACGGAAACATCGAGTCCGTCTACCGCGTCGCTCTTTAATATGTCTGCATGAGCGGACAATCTGAACCACTCATCATCGATAAAGAGTCCAAACTCGCCTTTTTTAGCGGGTTTAACAGCTTCATTTTCTTTTACAAGATCAAACTTCTCTTTAAGCTTGTCAAAAAACTCTTCCTTGGAAAGTCCGTTAAGATCCTTAACCACACGGTTGTAATCCATGATCATAAGCTCGTTGTCAGGGAAAAGAACCGAGAGGAAATAGTCATATTCCTGCTTGCCGCGAACCTTTCCTTCATTCTCTTCTCTTTTCTTAAGCCCGACCTTAACCGCAGATGCACATCTGTGATGACCATCCGCAATATAAACGGCATCGATGGTAGCAAAGATCCTGCTGATCGTATCGGTCTCCTCTTTGTCATCAATAACCCATACTCTGGACTTCACGTCATCTGCAGAAACAAAATCATAAACAGGTTCATCAACTTCCTTAACCTTATTAATAAGATCGGAAAGCATCTTATTTTCTCTGTAGCATAGGAAAATGGGGCCCGTCTGAGCTTCACAGTTATAGACATGCTTGATTCTGTCTTCTTCCTTGTCAGCTCTTGTATTCTCATGCTTCTTGATAACTCCGTTTAAATAGTCATCAATGGAAGCGCAGGCTACTATTCCGGTCTGAGTTCTGCCGTTCATTGTCTGCTCATATATGTAATAGCTCTTTTCTTCGTCTTGAACAAAGACACCGCTCTCCATCTGTTCATGAAGCATGTCATGCGCCTTCTTGTAAACTTCGGGAGCGTACATGTCATGATCCGGTTCAAACTGTGTCTCCGGTCTGTCTATAGCAAGAAAAGACTCAGGGTTTTCTTTTACATATTCAAGAGCCTCTTTTCTGCTAAAAACATCATAGGGAAGAGCCGCAACTCTTCCCACTTTTTCTTTTGTCGGTCTGTATGCCTTAAAAGGTCTGATATCCGCCATAATTATGCTTCTTTCTTTACAACTCTGACTCTGATAACACCGTCAACTTTAGTAAGTTTCTTAACAAGATC
This sequence comes from Butyrivibrio sp. X503, assembly GCF_003625475.1. Classification (GTDB taxonomy): domain Bacteria; phylum Bacillota; class Clostridia; order Lachnospirales; family Lachnospiraceae; genus Butyrivibrio. The sequence goes on from NZ_RAIQ01000002.1 coordinate 338,139, forward strand.
GTCTGTGATCTTATCTTCAAGATCGATAAGTGTATAAGCATAGTCTCCCTTAGACTTATTGGTCATATCGGAGATATTGTAACCAGCATCACCGAGCGCAGTTGTGAACTGGCTGATCATGTTGGCAACATTCTTATGGAAAATTCCGATTCTGGGACGTGTGCAAATGCCCATGTCACAGTTAGGATAGTTAACCGAATTATTGATGTTACCGTTCTCAAGATAATCCTTAAGTTCAAGAACCGCCTTAACAGCACAGTTATCCTCAGACTCCTCTGTAGAAGCACCAAGGTGAGGAATAACGATACATCCGTCATGACCTGATGTTGTAGGATTCGGGAAGTCTGTAACATACTTGCGGATCTTTCCTGAATTGATTCCGGCAAGAACATCAACTTCGTTGCAGAGAATATCTCTTGCGAGGTTGATAAGGATAACACCCTTCTTCATTTTAGCGATAGCTTCAGCGTTGATCATACCCTTTGTAGAATCAAGTGCGGGAACATGAACTGTGATGATGTCGCACTTAGAATAAATATCATCAACATTGGTTACGTGCTTAACGTCTGAAGAAAGTCTCCAAGCTGCATCGATTGAAAGATAAGGATCATATCCGTAAACATCCATACCAAGCTGTCTTGCAGCATTTGCAACTCTTACGCCGATAGCTCCGAGTCCGATGATACCGAGCTTCTTGCCGAAGATCTCAGTTCCTGCGAACTTCTTCTTTGATTTCTCTGTTAGCTTAGCGATATCGGGATCACCTGCATTGGCCTTAACCCACTCTGTACCGCCGATGATATCTCTTGAAGCAATGAGCATTGCAGCAAGAACCATCTCTTTAACACCGTTCGCATTTGCACCGGGTGTATTGAATACAACGATACCCTGCTCAGCGCACTTATCAAGAGGAATATTGTTAACTCCGGCACCTGCTCTTGCGATCGCAAGGAGGTTATCGGAGAACTCCATCTCAAGCATGTTGGCACTTCTGACAAGAATACCTTCTGCATCATCAACATTATCTACTACCTGATACTGATCAGTGAAATTATTAAGACCGATCTTTGCAATCGGGTTCATGCATTTGTACTTATACATTATGAATTCTCCTTCTCAAACTTAGCCATAAATTCAACGAGCTTCTGAACGCCTTCGATAGGCATAGCGTTGTAGATACTTGCTCTCATACCGCCAACTGTTCTGTGTCCCTTAAGGCTTACAAAGCCTGCGGCTGTAGCCTCTTTGATGAACTTAGCGTTGAGCTCTTCGCTGTCAGTTACGAAAGGAACATTCATAAGTGATCTGTCCTCAGGTCTTACTGTTCCCTTGAACATCTTGCTCTGATCAAGATAATCGTAAAGAATCTTAGCCTTAGCTTCGTTTCTCTTCTTCATCTCCTCAAGTCCGCCCTGCTTCTTGAGCCACTTGAATACAAGACCGCACATGTAGATGCTCCAGCAGTTAGGTGTGTTGTAAAGTGAACCGTTATCTGCCTGAGTCTTCCACTTAAGCATTGTAGGTGTAAATGCGGGAACGTCATCTCTGATAAGATCTTCTCTGATGATGGCGATAACAAGACCTGCAGGTCCAACGTTCTTCTGAACGCCACCATATATCACACCGTACTTTGTTACATCAACAGGCTCTGAAAGGAAGCATGATGATACATCGGAAACAAGAACATGTCCCTTGGTATTGGGAAGAGTCTTGAACTTTGTTCCGTAGATTGTATTGTTCTCGCAGATATACACGTAATCTGCATCCTCAGGGATGTCGAGATCCGAACAATCAGGAATGTAAGAGAAAGTCTTGTCGGCACTTGAAGCAACCTCGATAGCCTCACCGTATTTCTGAGCTTCCTGGTAAGCCTTCTTAGCCCACTGACCTGTAACGATATATGCAGCCTTGCCGTTCTTCATAAGGTTAAGAGGAACTGCAGCGAACTGCTGGCTTGCGCCACCCTGTAAAAAGAGAACCTTGTAGTTGTCAGGAATATTCATAAGATCTCTGATATCCTGCTCGGCAGTCTGAATAACCTCATCGAAAGTCTTGGATCTGTGGCTCATCTCGTTAATAGACATTCCACATCCATTGTAATCAAGCATCTCTGCAGCTGCCTGCTTCAATACTTCCTCGGGTAACACTGCCGGTCCGGCAGAAAAATTATAAACTCGTGACACTTTTGTATCCTCCTGTGTTTTATCATATTAAAGCATTAAAAAGCCTCAATAATTTTATTCTATACGCAGAACAAAAAATGTCAATAACGTCATTCCATAATCTTTGTTATTTTATTTTTTTAAATCAGTTTTTGATCAAAAATTTATCCGCTCTTTTAATCAAAAAAGAGCGGATATTTTAATAGTATAATATAACCGGAGTGCCTACTTCTGCGACATTCCATAATTGTTCAACTGATTCGAGCGGACAATTAATACATCCGTGAGAACCGTTTGATTTAAATGTTTCTCCTCCAAATTCTTCCTGAGTTCTCCATGTTGCGTCATGAATTCCGACGCCTTTATTAACTCCGAGCCAATAATTTACATAAGAAACATAATCGGTTCCTCTAAGATAAGTGTGATACCTTTTATTATAGACATTAAAAAGTCCTGCCGGCGTTCCTCTTCCTCTGTTGATATTTCCCGTAACCACAGGCATCTGCATACTAAGCTCACCGTTTACATAATACGAAAGAAGCTGCTTACTCATATTTACTTCAATATAAGTATCGCCAAGCTCACTCGCCGCATCAAATGAGACAACAGAATCATAATAAGAAAAGGGTCTCGTCTCTTCAGCAGAAATATCGCCGGAAACATACTTATCGACAATATAATTAAACTCTCCGTTCACATCATAGAGGCTGCCGTCACCCTTACTTCCCTTTCTAACCAAGATGTTTCCTTCATGAGTCTGTCTGTATCTCTCTATCAAACTTTCAGTGCTGTGAGACCTCGCGATATTGTTCAAAGTATCATATATTTTCTTTTCACTTATAATAGGGCTTCCGTTTGCATCGCAGACAAAACCGTTCAGTGTATACATCTCTTCTTCAGAAGGGAATGTACGAACAGCTCTGTCTATAATAAACAATCCGCTCGAAGGATCTGTAGAAGATGTGTCCTGATACATATATTCATCAAGCTCATCAGACGTAACAAACCAGGTAGATGCAACTGAAGGCCCGAAGCTGATCTGCTCACCGCCGACATCATATGTAATTCCGCAGGGCTGGAGTTCTTTTATCTTATCAAAAAGATCCATCGTAGCCCTCTGCTGTTCTGTCGCCTCAACCTCCGTGTAACAGCCTTCCGTAGCTCCGAGATCGGCTGTGTCTTCAAGGTGAAGCATGCAATGATATACGGTATTTACAATCTTTTCTTTATTGGGAACATCGGTTATTCCGTTTATCAGAATATAACCGTTATCGCCCTTTTCTATATAGACATCATTACTTCCTATATCAGAAAAGATCTCCCAATCAGTTACAACCCCCAGAAGCTTATCTTCAGATAAAGATACCCTCGGTTCAACTTTTACAATGAGATTTTTAAATAGATTATAGCCCCAGAGAAAAGAGTTCCGTGACTCTATAAAAGAATTGAGCGATTCTGTATAATCCGCTTTCAGATCAACAGATTCCGCACTTATATAAAGCTCGGCACCTCCGGCGTCAATTACATTGACGCCTTCGTACCCGTGCTTAGCAAGAAGTTCTTTATTTACTGTTTCTACACTCTTTCCGGTACAATACACACCGTTTATCCAACAGCAACACGGAAATCCGTCGCTGTAATAAAACGCAAGTGCGATGTACAAAGCTACAATGGCCGCAAAGTTAATAACAAGCATAAGCCATATACGCTTAATTGTTTTCTTCATCATCCTTCCCCAACTTAAATGAAGTCTTTCCTTATATTATTTTTTCTTCGCAAGATCCTTGGCATCAAAAGCTTCGCTTATAGAAGCGCCCGCGGGAACCATAGGGAACACCTTGTCATCCTCTTCTATAACGCAATCGATAACTACAGGAACCTTGGAATTTAATGCTTTCTTTAATGCGTCTTCAACTTCAGATTTTTTGGTGATCCTGATCGCTTTGCAGCCAAGAGCCTCAGCAACCTTGCAATAATCAACCTTATCTGAAAATACAGTCTGCGAGTAGTGCTTTTCATAGAAAAGTGTCTGCCACTGTCTTACCATACCAAGAACGCTGTTATTGATTATAATCTCAATAATGGGAATGCCGTATCCCGAAGCAGTTGCGAGCTCGTTCATATTCATTCTAAAACATCCGTCGCCCGTGATATTTACACAGGTCTTATCAGGCATGCCGACCTTGGCTCCTATACAGGCACCAAGTCCGTATCCCATTGTACCGAGTCCTCCTGAAGTAAGGAAGGTTCTGGGATTTCTGAATTTATAATACTGAGCAGTCCACATCTGATGCTGACCTACATCGGTAGAGATAATGGCATCACCCTTGGTAAGCTTATCTAAAGTTTCGATGATATACGGACATGTAAGCTTATCCTTCTCATAGCTAAGAGGGAACTGCTTCTTATAATCATCAATCTTAGCAACCCAATCGGAATGATCCATCTTGGGAAGCACTTTATTGATATCGGAAAGAGCTTCCTTAAGATCACCGACTATAGAATAATTGGTCCTGATATTCTTATTGATCTCGGCAGCGTCAACATCGATCTGAAGGATCTTTGCTTTTGAAGCAAATGTCTTGGCATTACCCGTTACTCTGTCAGAAAATCTCGCTCCTAAAGTAACGAGAAGGTCGCACTCACTTACACCGAAGTTTGCAGCCTTTGTTCCGTGCATGCCGATCATGCCTGCATACAACTTATCGGTTCCGTCAAAAGCACCTTTACCCATGAGTGTATCACAAACAGGCGCATTGAATTTCGAAACGAACTCAGCTAGCTCTTTGGAAGCACCTGAAATAACAGCACCTCCGCCTACATAAATAAAAGGACGCTTTGATGCCTTGAGCATTTTAAGAACAGCATTTATGTTTTCATCAGTATAAGATTTCTTTATCTCTTCTTTTTTATCATTTTTAAGAGGCTTAAAATCGCAGGTCTTTGCTGTGACGTCTTTTGTTATATCGACAAGAACGGGACCCGGACGACCTGTTGTCGCTATCTTAAATGCCTTTCTCATTGTTGAAGCAAGCTCTTTTATATCTTTTACAATATAACCGTGCTTGGTAATGGGCATTGTAATACCGGCAATATCAGCCTCCTGGAAAGTATCTTTTCCAAGGAGAGGAAGATTTACGTTACAGGTAACTGCTACCATGGGAACTGAATCCATGTAAGCAGTTGCAATTCCGGTTACCAAATTTGTGGCACCGGGGCCGCTTGTCGCAAAACATACACCAACCTTGCCGGTAGCTCTTGCATAACCGTCGGCAGCATGAGCGGCGCCCTGCTCATGAGAAGTTCTTATATGCAAAAAATCATTTTGCTGTTTATACAGCTCATCATAAATATTGAGAATGCTTCCTCCGGGATATCCGAAAACAGTATCCACTCCCTGTTCTTTTAAACATTCCAATACGATCTGTGAACCAGTAAGTTGCATTTCTAATATACCATCCTATTTTTTAAAGATTATTTGGAACTAACGGGAACCTGAAGGATCGCTCCTTTGTTTCCGCTGGTAACAAGCTCTCTGTATCTTGCAAGATAACCTGTTGTAACCTTAGGCTCTCTGGGCTGCCATTTTTCTTTTCTCTTGGCAAGCTCTTCATCTGAAACCTTAACATTAAGAGCATTGTTGGGAATATCAATGCTGATGATATCTCCCTCTTCGATAAGAGCGATAGGTCCGCCGACAGCAGCCTCGGGAGAAACATGTCCGATAGAAGCACCACGGCTTGCGCCTGAGAATCTACCGTCAGTAATAAGAGCAACGCTTGAACCAAGTCCTCTTCCGGCGATAGCTGATGTGGGATTGAGCATCTCTCTCATTCCGGGGCCGCCCTTAGGTCCTTCGTATCTGATAACAACTACGTCTCCTGCAACTATCTTACCTGTAAGAATAGCTTCGATAGCATCCTCCTCACAGTCAAATACTCTCGCAGGTCCCTCATGAACCATCATCTCGGGAACAACGGCTGACTTCTTAACAATACCGGTATCGGGAGCAATATTTCCCTTAAGTACGGCAATTCCGCCCGACTGCATGTAAGGATTATCGATAGGTCTGATAACCTCGGGATCAAGGTTCTTAACACCCTCGAGATTCTCTCTTACAGTCTTTCCTGTAACGGTAAGAGCATCAAGGTTAATAAGATCTTTCTTAACAAGCTCTGACATAACGGCAAGAACGCCGCCTGCCTCGTTGAGATCTTCCATGTAAGTTGCACCTGCAGGTGCAAGGTGACAAAGGTTAGGAGTTCTGCTTGATACCTCATTAGCCACTTCCATGTTAATGTCAACGCCCGCTTCATGCGCTATTGCAGGAAGATGAAGCATTGTATTTGTAGAACATCCAAGAGCCATATCCATTGTCATGGCGTTCATGAATGCGTCTTTTGTCATGATGTCTCTGGGACGAATATTATTCTTAATTAGATTCATTACAGCGTAGCCGGCGTGCTTTGCAAGACGAATACGTGCAGAATATACGGCAGGAATTGTTCCGTTTCCGGGAAGGCCCATTCCGATTGCCTCTGTAAGGCAGTTCATTGAATTGGCAGTGTACATACCCGAACATGATCCACATGTGGGGCAAGCCTTCTCTTCGAACTCACAGAGCTTTTCGTTTGTCATCTTTCCTGCAGATACACTTCCTACGGCTTCGAACATAGAAGAAAGAGATGTCTTATGTCCGTCTACCCTTCCGGCCATCATAGGGCCGCCTGAAACAAATACTGTGGGAATATTAACTCTTGCAGCTGCCATAAGAAGTCCGGGAACATTCTTGTCACAGTTGGGAATACATACCATACCGTCAAAAGCATGTGCCGTAGCAAGACACTCCGTACTGTCAGCAATAAGATCTCTTGTTACAAGTGAATACTTCATTCCGATATGACCCATGGCTATACCGTCGCAAACAGCAATTGCGGGAACAACAACAGGCATACCACCGGCTTCTGCAACCGCAAGCTTAACAGCCTCGGTGATCTTATCAAGATTCATATGACCGGGAACAATCTCATTGTATGAACTTACAATACCGATAAGCGGTCTTTTTCTTTCTTCCTCGGTGAATCCGAGAGCATTAAACAAGCTTCTGTGCGGAGCTTGCTGTAAACCTTCCATAACTCTGTCGCTATTCATAGCCATAACATTTCTCCTTTTTCTCACTTGATATATAAAACAAAATTGTCATTTTCATATAAAACACGAAGCGTTGCCAGATAGTCCCAATCAATGGTTTCATATGTCTGATAGAATTTCCAAAAATCTTCTCCGCTATAGCCTTGGACTGTCATGTTCTTATCAATGATAACACAATCCGCGTCTGTGACGTCTGTTTTTTCGCAATCGATATCCCATCCGAATTTCAAAAGATACTGCTGATCGCAATCCAGAACCGCCATATTGTCTCTGTTCTCAACATCCGCTATATACAGAAGATTAAAGATCTCGTTCTCTCTTCCTCCCAGCTGCATGCTGAAAGAAGGATTAAAGAATCTGAAAACAAATACAAAAACCATGAATACCATCGGAATATATATGCCTATTCCGCTGTACCACTTCTCGCTCTTTTCAACGGTCTCGTTTTCTCGAGACAATGAACTGTTCCAAGTATCTTTGGCTTTATTCTTGTTATAGAACCTAATCGTTACATTTATAAGCCTCTCCATAACGGTACAAAAGCACAGCGTCATAATAAATCCGCTGTAACTGAACACCCTAAGGTAAGGAAGCTTGTGCTGCAAAACAAGAACAATCGCAATAAAAAGCACATTCACAATAACCACAAGGTTAATAACCGTTCTGCTGTACTCAAAATGCTTTATGCACTCATAAAAAAGACATCCCAAGCTTATGATAATAAATATCAGAAGAAGCACTCCGCCTCTCGGGATCATGTACTCAAGAAGATTCATGATCCATCCGGGATACCTTGCATTAAACTCCGCCGTGCTTACGCTTTGTATATAAGGCTGCGAAAGCATATAATCTATACCCGCTCCCACAGCTTTAAAAGGAGCATGCAATATAACCTTTGCATGTGACATTCCAAAAAAGCTTGAACCTTCGGTCTTGACCAAAAGATTGGATCCTATCGCCAACCAAATAAGAAAATACAGGAAAAATGTGGTTAACGCAGCCATTATCCCTGAAAAGACGAGAGCTTTCAGCTTTTTGTAATAAATGTTGTCCGATATCTTCTTATAAACACCTTTACTTCTGTATGCATTGATAACAAGAAACAGGACAGCCGACATGCAAACCGGAATAACCCAGTACACACTGCTTGGAACAGTATAAAGTCCAAGCGTAAGTGCAATGATAAGCTTAGCATACGGAAATTTGTTGTCCTCTCCGATCCTGCATATATCACCTATCACATATATCGCAAGCAAAAAACAAGTCGTTGCAAGCGTATAGCCTCTTCCCTGCACACTGTACTCATTGACAACCTGCATTGATGCATATAAGCATACGGCTCCGAAAGGAAGTCCATGAGCGTAATATCTTTTACATATTCTGTAGACAAGAATAAGGTTAGATACGGCGCAGACAAAAGATACACCGCGAAGCCCAATAAACGAATTGCCAAAAAGATCAAGTATTGCGGATAAAACAGAATAACCGACGTGGTTATTGGGAAGCGGCCAATGAATCGCGGAATAAATAGGGCCTCTGCTTATAAAAGTATAATATGTATAAAGCTCATCATACTGCGGAGTTATGGCAAACATACGCCACAGATAGTAGACTGCCATACCGATTATAAACAAAGTAACCGCTATTGTTTCCGGTTCATGCGGCAAGCTATCGTATATTCTTTTTTCACTCTTTGCTACAAATGATTCGTTCAGCAATAAGGTCTCCCATCCGGCGACATCCGACAAGCTCAAACTTATCATCCTGTCCCTTAGGCAAAAGATCTACAGTCCTAAAACCGTCTTCAAGCACTTTCTCAACTGCCTTTTCAATTGCATCAGCCTCTTTATCGAGGTTGAATGAATATCTGAGCATCATAGCTGCAGATAAAACTGTCGCAATGGGATTGGCAATATCTTTACCCGCAATATCCGGAGCGCTTCCGTGGCTGGGCTCATAAAGACCAAAGCTTGTATCGTTTAAGGATGCACTGGAAAGCATTCCTATAGACCCTGTGATCATGCTGGCTTCATCGGAAAGAATATCTCCAAACATATTCTCAGTAAGAACGACATCAAACTGAGCAGGATTCTTAACAAGCTGCATTGCACAGTTATCTACAAGCATATGCTCCAAAGTAACGTCGGGATAATCCTTTTTGACTTCCTCTACTACTTTTCTCCAAAGTCTTGAAGAATCAAGAACATTGGCTTTATCTACACTTATAACGCTCTTTCTGCGCTTTCTTGCCACATCAAAAGCTCTGATCGCTATTCTTCTGATCTCGCTCTCTTTGTAAGTAAGAGTATCTGTTGCGACCATCTCTCCGTTTTTAAGCTCCGTGCTGCGCTCTCCGAAATAAAGTCCGCCTGTAAGCTCTCTCATAATGAGCATATCAAAACCTTCTTCCGCAACAGCTTCCTTCAAAGGACATGCGTCCTTAAGCTGAGGATACAGATATGCAGGTCTTAAATTAGCAAAAAGATTAAGAGCCTTGCGAAGCTTAAGAAGTCCGGCCTCAGGACGAAGCTGCGGCTCAAGCTTATACCAAGGAGATGTAGATGTGTTGCCTCCGATAGATCCCATAAGGACCGCATCGGCAGCCTTTGCATCAGCAATGGCCTCATCCGTAAGAGGTACTCCGTGTACATCGATCGAGCATCCGCCCATCAAAATATCTTTGTATTCAATCTCATGACCGAAGGTCTCACAAACTTTATCAAGGACCTTCTTGGCCTCTGTAACGATCTCGGGTCCTATTCCGTCACCCGGGATACAAGTAATATTTAATTTCATAATGACTCCCTTGATGCTTTAAAGTGATAATATGTTAAATCATTCATATAGAACAAATGCCCGATTGGCATGCCAATCAGGCTTTAAGAATTCTAAAGTGATTACTTTTTCTTGGAATCCTTGGCATCTTTGCTCTCAGCCGTAACGGTTGCATCCTCGGGTTTCTCAACCTCAACGATCGCATCCTTTACCATAGGAATACGGCAATTCTTGTTGTTACCAAACTCAACGATAACCATATCGTCATTGATATCAATAACTGTACCGATGAATCCGCCGGTTGTTCTAACACTGTCTCCTACAGCAAGAGAAGCAAGTATCTGAGCCTTCTGCTTCTGCTCTTTCCTGCCGGGACGAACAAGCAAAAAGTAAATACCTACAAAGAACAAAGCATAAACTGCTATCATCATAACACCGCCACCTGCCGCGGGTTCCTGAGCTGTTAAAAATAATCCCATAACTTCCTCCAACTATTAGTTTAATATACACCAATAAATAATACTAAAAAGGAAAGCTAAATTCAACCTTTTCTCCAATTTACGGCAATGTTGTATTTGCTTTTGGACTCCGCGCCGTCAAACTCCTGCATTCCGTCTATCATCCGATTCTTGAAAGAAGTATATTCACCCTTCTCTATCGCGGTCCTGATATCCGTCATAAGATGATTGTAAAAATACAGATTATGAAGAACGCAAAGTCTCATACCGAGCATCTCTCCTGCTTTAAGAAGATGCCTTATATAAGCCTTGGAATATCTCGTACAGGCAGGACACTTGCATCCTTCCTCTATAGGGCTGTCATCATATTCATATCTTGCATTTAAGATATTGATATGTCCTCTCTTTGTATAAAGATGACCGTGACGACCGTTTCTGCTTGGATATACACAATCAAAAAAGTCTATGCCTCTGTCTACGGCTTCCAAAATATTGGCAGGAGTTCCGACGCCCATAAGATACGTAGGCTTATCTTCGGGAAGATAAGGCACGGTAGTCTCAAGAACGTGATACATCTCCTCGTGACTCTCTCCTACAGCAAGACCACCCACAGCATAACCGTCAAGTTTCATCTCACTGATCCTCTTGGCATGCTCTATTCTGATATCATCAAATATAGCTCCCTGATTGATACCGAAGAGCATCTGGTGCGGATTGACTGTATACTGAAGAGAGTTAAGCCTGTCCATCTCTTTTTTGCAGCGCTCAAGCCATCTTGTTGTCCTGTCAACCGACATCTGAACATAATCATGCTCAGCCTTGGCTGAAGGGCACTCATCAAAAGCCATAGCGATCGTGGAGCCAAGATGCGACTGAATTCTCATACTCTCCTCGGGTCCCATAAAGAGCTTGTGGCCGTCTATATGAGAATGGAAATAAACACCCTCTTCCTTGATCCTTCTTGTCTTTGCAAGAGAAAAGACCTGGAATCCGCCCGAATCAGTAAGAATAGGCTTATCGCACGACATAAACTTGTGGAGCCCGCCCATTCTGTAGATCAGATCATCTCCCGGTCTTAAATGCAGGTGGTAGGTATTGGATAAAACCACCTGAGTATCTATACCTTCAAGATCATAAGTGGAAACACCGCCCTTTATCGCCGCAACCGTCGCAACATTCATAAACACGGGAGTCTGAATCACTCCGTGAACCGTCGTAAATTCAGCTCTTTTGGCGTTTCCGTCTTTTTTAATTATTTTGTACATATACTTCCTCTACTTAACGTATGTATTCCAGAATTCCTCCAGGCAGATATCATTTTCGTAGATAATCGTTGCTGCGTCAACCCCTACATATCTAAAATGCCAGGGTTCATACTCAATACTGGTTATTTTCTCTTTTCCCTCGGGATATCTTAATATGAATCCATACTTATAACTATTATCATGAAGCCACTTTCCGGCCGATGTATTTCCGAATCCCTCATCGAGATTGGAATAGCTGTCGCTTATAATATCAATTGCAAGACCAATCTGGTGCTCACTTGAACCGGGCACCGTAACAGCCTGAGACGCAAGGTTATAAGCTTCCATATAAGACATTCCGCCGGTCATATATCTGTCGATCTTGTTGTCAAAAAGCATTGTCTGTCTGTCGAGATCTCTGTAAGGGCTGCAGATAATAAGACTTACACCGTCTGCGCTCGCAGCTCTCAGCATATCAAGAAGAGGCGAGATTATTCTCTCGTCGCATCTCATGCTTCCGCTAATAACGCCAAGTGGAAATTCGTAGTCCTCAGGTATAGGATGCTGCTTATTAACAAGAATGATATTCCATTCACTGCTGTCAAAAGACTTTTCTTCCTCCGTCTCAAACTGAGAAGAATCCTCAGCTGCATCATCCGACCTAACTTCATTATCACTTATAGTTTCAAAAGAAGCATTTTCTGCGGTATTTTCAAGAATTTCGGAAAGAGAAGCCTGTTTCTCGGGATCAGTGTGCTCAGCTTCCGCAACGTCGGGATTGACACTGTCCATAGCTTCCTCAATAAGAGCCGCATCCACATCATTTACAACCGCGAGTTCGGCATCCGACTCCGCAACTTCCGTTTCTGACAGATCCTGCGAATCTTCGGCAGTATAATCTTCTATACTCATATCTGAAGCAAAACTGATGTTAAGGGACATTGCAGGATAAGAAAAGCTGCTGCTGAAGACAAAGAACAGTAAGATACAGGCAAGACAAATATGCCTCTTTGCATTTCTGTAAAAACAAAACAGAATATTGTAAACAGTAATAGCCAACAACGCATAGGCGATACCAAGGAAGGATAACGCCTTATGCTTCCTGTTAAATTTGCTGACAGTGCTTATCACCTTATTCTTAAAGGTGAGCTTCATCTGCAGATTACTAGCGTTCATATCGGAAATCCCCTCATATTTCGATATTATGCCTTAATCAAATACTTTATATATTATATAACATTTTTGTACCGTTTTCATCTTTTTTTACATTTTTGGTTCAAGGTAATGTATTATGATATAGAAAGACAACTAATACTTGAAATGAGGAACTAAAATGTCAGGTTCAATTCTCGGAAACAACATTAAAATATCGACATGGGGAGAATCTCACGGAACTGCTCTCGGCGTAGTCATAGACGGTTTCCCGGCCGGTATGGAGCTCAATGAAGAAGATATCCAAAAGCTCCTTGACAGAAGAAAGCCCGGAACGAGCGCAGCCACCACTTCAAGAAAAGAGGATGACAAGGTAAAGATATTATCCGGAATCTTTGAAGGTAAAACTACGGGAACCCCTATTTCTCTGATGGTTGAAAATACATCACAAAGATCCGGCGATTACAGCGAAATCGCAAGCTACTATCGCCCCGGTCACGCCGATTATCCCTTTGATATGAAATACGGCTTCAGAGATTACAGAGGTGGCGGACGATCTTCAGGCAGAGAAACGATAGGAAGAGTTGCCGCAGGCGCCCTTTGCAAAAAACTCTTATCTGAAATGGGAATTGAAGTCTGTGCATATACAAGATCAATCGGTAACGTCGAGATAGATGAAGCCAAATTCGAAAAAGCTGCCATTTACTCCACTCCCACTTCAATGCCCGACAGAGATGCAGATAAAAAAGCCATGGATCTCATTACAAAAAAACGTGAGGAATGCGACTCCGTAGGCGGTGTTATAGAATGTAAGATCACAGGCGTTCCCGCAGGAATCGGAGAACCCGTATTTGATAAGCTCGACGCACTTCTTTCAAGAGCAGTTATGAGCATCGGCGCCGTAAAAGCCATTGAAATCGGCGACGGAGTTAAGGTTTCAACATATTTCGGCAGCGAAAACAACGATGAGTTTATTATGGACGATAGCTCTGTTTCCAAAGCGACCAACCACTCAGGCGGAATCCTGGGCGGAATCTCAGACGGTTCAGATATTACGCTCAGAGCGCACATTAAGCCTACGCCCAGTATTGCCAAGACTCAAAAGACAGTTAATAAAAACGGCGAAACTATCGAGATAAACATCAAAGGTCGCCATGACCCTGTTGTTGTTCCAAGGGCCGTAGTCGTTGTGGAAAGCATGTGTGCCATTACACTTTTAGACCTCATGATTACCAATATGTACGCCAAGACAGAGAATATCGTCAATTTCTACAAGAAATAAAACAGACACTTCGATGTGATAATAAATAAGCCGCAGGTTTCTGATATACAGATTCCTGCGGCTTTTTTGTTTGAATTTAAATTTTATGCTTCCAGTTCGTGGAATACGATACAGTTGGGTCTTGGGATAGGAAGCTCAGGTCCGTTCATGACGATCGTTCCGGCCTTCATATCAACCGTAAAGAATGTAAGTGAATCAGACTCGTGGTTGAGTGATACAAGATGCTTGTTGTCAGGGAAAAGAGCTGCATCCTTCGGATACTCTCCCGCAACAGGAAGCTGAATAAGCTTAGTAAGAAGTCCTGTAGCCTTATCAACCTTAAATACGATAACGTTGTTCTCTCCTGCCGTTGAGCTTACAAGATAGTTGTAATCCTCAGAGAATGTAAGTGCACTGCTTGCAACGCCGAGAGAATCGGATTCGTCCGAACAAGAAACAGACTGAATCTTGTTAAAATCGGGATCTCCGTTATTGTCTACATATTCGTAAACGTCGATCGCACACTTCTGCTCAAGACATACATACAGGAATTTACCATCCTTTGAAAACTGCATATGCCTGGGTGATGATTCCTGATCACAGTGAATAACATCAACCTCTTTGATCTTGCCTGATTCAAGATCGAGCTTATATACATTTACTCTGTCCATTCCAAGATCTGCTGCAAGAAGATACTGATTGTCCTTGGACACCTTGATACACTGAACATGAGGAACGTGGTTTCTACCGGCAGCGGTTCCGAGTCCCTTGTGGTATCTCTCATCCGTTATCTCGCCGATACTTCCGTCCTTATTGAGCTTAAGAATGGTCACCTTACCGTCATGATAACCCGCAGTGATAAGGTAGTTATCATTTTGATCCATGTTAACGTAGCATCCGCGCATACCGTTAATAGATGCCTCGTTAAGGAACTTAAGGCTTCCGTCCTTCTCGATATGATATGCCTCAACACCTTCATCGGTAATTGAATACAATGTCTTTTTGTTATGTGCGATTCCTATATAAGAAGAATTGGTGATCTCAACCTTCTGCTTCTCGGTGAGTCTGCCTTTCTTAAGATCTACATCATAGATTCTGATGCCATACTTTGAGCCAAGTCCGGATGTATAGCTTGACACGTAAGCAACATACTTTTTATTACCAGCCATTGTTAATATATGCCTCCCTAAAGCGATTTGTAAAAGCTTTGTCTTGTTCATATTTTAGCACATATAAAGAAAAGTGGGAACAAAAATACACCCCGGCTCATCACAAAGTCGAGGTGTATATGGCTTTTTCTCTAAAGATATCTTATATTAAGGTCATTTCCAATAGCGGTAACATCCGCATCCGCTCCCATGATTATAGGAAGCATCGGATTGACATGACCTATATCGGCGTCCATTATGATAGGAGCTCCGATAGGTGCAAGTATATCGGTAACCGCATTAAATCTGTCAACTCCCATCATGTCGCCGTCAAAAAAGTTGCCGGGGCGGCCTATAATAAAGCCCGCGGCGCCGTCAAACCAGCCTGCTTCACGAAGATTCCACAAACTCCTTCTATAGCTCATAGGGTTCATCTCACACTTTTCAAGAACCCATATAATATCTTTATTATCTTTCTTGAACTCTTTTACCCTGTCAAATCTCGTACCTACAAGGTTTTCCAGAACTTCAAGGCAGCCTCCCAAAAGAATACCCGAAACATTTACTTTGTCGGTATCAGAGAGCTTAACAGCCTTTCCGCTCTCACATGAAAAAGAAGTCAGAACCTTCTTTTCGTTTAATTCATATCTATATTCACGAAGGACTTTAAAAATCTCTTCTCTGGGTTTTGAAAAAAGATCTTCTTCAGGCTCTTCATCGGAAGAATCCTGCGAGTTTCCCTCCTCGCACTCATCCGCCTTTTCAGGCTCTTTTACAAACATATCATATCCTGAAAAACAGTCCTTGGTCCCTTCCAAAAGAGCAAAAGCATCCTCTTCCGTTTGCTCCCAAACCTTACCATAGCCTGAGATACAAGGTCCGTATATCCCCTGTACACCCGTTATGGTCACAAGAGGAAAAATAAAGTTGGTATTGTCTGAATAGCCTACAAACCACTTGGGCTCTGCACTTTTAAGCTCCTCAAAATCAACATAAGTAATGGTCTCATTCATGAGCTCGCCGCCGCCGGCGGAGATTATCGCATCAATATCTCCTCTTTTATAAAACTCAGTAAGCTCACAAGCCGCAACCTTAGGATCGGTGCTGATACCTATACCGTCACCGAGTCTTGCGGTCTTACCTTCAAGTATCTTGTAGCCTCTGCGCGTAATATTCTCGATAGCTACATCTATAAGATAGCTATACGGCTCAGTCGCAGCACCGAATGACGGCGCCGTAATTCCGATAACCGATCCCGGAGCTATACTCTTTGGCCTTTTTATCATTGCTTCTCCTTATCATGCTTGTACATGTCTGCAAGCTTGGAATACTTTTTCCTGTAAAGCCTGTTCATCCTGATGCAATCAAACAATGAAAGATAGTGACACTCTCCGTGGCGAAGCGCAGCAAGATGCGCAATACAGCCTTTATCAAGAACAATTGAAGCATCCATCGCATCGTCATAGGTGACACCGAGGCAATATGCTCCGTCATCAAGCGCAAATACCGCATTTACGTTCTTTTTGATATTGTGATAGTTGCTTCCGTCCTTGCCGTGCTCATTGCTCGGAACCTTGACACTATAGCCGATAAGCTGTGCAAAGTCATATAAAAGAGGTCTCATATGAGTTGCCGTTCTTGAAACGGTAACAACAGCCTCAGATTTGTTGTGAATGATATATCTGACATCGGGTCTTCTTGCATATATCTCTTTATGGATGTCCTTAACTCTGTTTGGAGTATCGTGAATGTCGTAGACAATATGACCGTTCTCAAGATGGCTGTTAAAGCCTTCCTCTACACCGTGATGCATATCTGTCTTGCATACATCGATAAGGAAATTATTGCATGCTATTTCCATTTTCTCGGCAACATAGACAGCTTCTTTGGAATCCTGCCCAATGCAAAGCGCACCGTGATTGGCCATGATTATTCCGGGTGCATCGCTGTACTTTTTAAGAGTTTCCTCTACATTCTTAGCAAGCTTGTCTGTCCAGGGAAGCGCAAAAGGAGCACAAGGAACAACAATGTCCTCATCCTCGAAATATGTATAGATCTTCTTTTCACCGAGAGCTCCGCAGCATGAAGCATAAACCTGATGCGTATGGATGATAAATCCGGCATCCGGTCTTACTTTATATGCAGCTGCATGAACCGCCGTCTCACTGGAAGGCGCATAATCTCCGTTGCAAGAAAGATCAGAGATCTTAACTTCGCAGATCATATCCGGAGTAAGATCTTCATATCTGATTCCCGTAGGTGTTATCAAAAAAAGTTCGTCATCGATTCTCTGACTGATATTTCCCCATGTACGCACGAGCAGCCCCACTTCATGAAGTTCGCGCGATACTTGTATAATATGTTTCTTTGCTTCAAGCAACTCTGTCACGTTCTCACTCATCCCCTGATCTGACCTTCTCCCACTATTTGATATTTATATGATGTAAGCTCCTTAAGACCCATTGGTCCTCTTGCGTGAAGCTTTTGCGTACTGATACCGATCTCAGCGCCAAAGCCGAACTCAAAACCATCCGTAAATCTTGTCGAAGCATTAACGTAAACGCAAGCCGCATCTACTCTGTCAAGGAACTTCTGAGCAGTCTCCTTGTCTTCTGTAATGATGGACTCGGAGTGTCCTGTGTTGTACTTATTGATGTGAGCGATAGCTTCATCTACATCATTCACAGTCTTGACGGAAATAATGTAATCAAGATACTCTTTACCAAAGTCCTCTTCTGTCGCGGGATTCGCAGAGCTCATAACAGCAGCACTGTACTTGTCTCCTCTGATCTCAACGTTATGCTCCTTCATTGCCTTTTCAAACTTAGGAAGGAACTCATCCCTTATATCGCGATGTACAACCAAAGATTCTGCAGCGTTACAAACGCCTATTCTCTGAGTCTTGGCGTTGATGATGATCGGAATCGCCTTATCAAGATCGGCAGCTTTATCAACATAGATATGGCAGTTACCAGTTCCGGTCTCGATAACGGGAATAGTGGAATTCTCCACAACAGCTCTGATAAGTCCGGCACTTCCTCTGGGAATAAGCACGTCAACATAGCCGTTCATCTGCATAAACTGTGTCGTAACGCTTCTGTCTGTATTTTCAATGAGCTGGATGGCATCAGCATTGATACCTTCCTCGGTAAGCGCCTCTCTCATCGTATTTGCTATAGCAATATTGGAATTTATGGCATCACTTCCGCCCTTTAAGATAACAGCGTTGCCCGCTTTAAAAGTAAGCGCAAACGCATCGGCTGTAACGTTGGGACGTGCCTCATAGATAATGCCGATAACACCCATGGGAACACGAACCTTTTTGATCTTAAGTCCGTTAGGTCTGTCAAATTCATCGGTAACTTCTCCGACAGGATCGGGAAGCGCCGCAACCTCTCTTAAGCCGTCGGCCATAGCCTTGATCCTCTTTTCATCAAGAAGAAGTCTGTCAAGAAGACCCTGATGCATTCCGTTCTTTTCGCCGTTCTCGTAGTCGATCTTATTGGCATTTATAATGTCCTGCGCCTTAGCTTCAAGCTTGTTTGCAACAGCCAAAAGCGCTTTATTCTTTTTGTCTGTGCAAAGATTCTGTACCTCGTACTTAACTTCTTTTGCACGTTTGCAGATCTCTATAAGTTCCATGTAATGCTCCTATCCGTAATTTATTTCAAATCTTCAATCATTATAGCCGAAATTCACTCACAAATCACCTCATTCACAGGAATATCATGAATTTCGGGAATAATTTCATCTACAATCTGAAAACTGTAAGCAAGCGCGATGATATGCGAAGCCTTGTTATCAGCCAAAAATCTGTCGTAAAAACCACCCTTGTAGCCTATCCTGTTTCCGTTTTTATCAAAGGCGACACCCGGAATGATTATAAGTGTATTGGGAGCGGGTTTGTAAATCTCGGAATTCTCGTTTATATTCGGCTCTCTTATTCCGAAATACCCTTCCGAAAGCTCAGCCGTATCATATATCCTTACAAACTTCATAAAGCCAAGATCTCTGTTTATAACCTTAGGGCAAAAGACATTTTTCCCAAGGCTGAGTGCATCCAGAATAATATCATCCGTCTTAACTTCACTCAAAAAAGAGGCATAAATAAGAATATTTTCAGCTTCTTTATAAGCCTTGGTCTCGGCAAGCTTTTCAAATATCGCCCTACTCTTTGCTTCAACCTCCTCATCGGTTAAAGTATCCCTCTTTTTGAGCATTGCTTTTCTAATGTCGTCTTTACTCTTCATATATATTTCCCTTCATCATAATCAGATCAAACTTGCAGCGATAAGCTCTGCAGTTTTTATTCCGTCCATAGCTGCCGACATGATACCGCCGGCATAGCCCGCGCCTTCACCGCACGGATACAGACCTTTAATATTGATCGATACACCGTCCTCACCCCTAAGTATCCTTACAGGCGACGATGTTCTCGACTCAACCCCCGAAATCAAAGCCCCGTCACTGTTATACCCTTTTATCATCCTACCGAACTTTTCCATTCCCTGAACAAAGTCCTTATTAAGTCCAACAGGAAGTATCTCATGAACATTTGAAAAAGAATACGCGCCCTTCATACATGGCAGATTATTCTTTTGATCAAGCTCTTTTATCAGCTCATTATTTATATCACCCTTAAAGGAAGCACCGTCAAAAGAGCTATCTCCGTCCGTAACAGCCTTTTTAAAATCCCCGTAGTACTCAAGCGGAATCTTGCCCCCTCCGATCTCATACGCTTTCTCTTCAAGGCGCCTTTGGAATTCAACACCTGACAAAACATCATCTCCTCCAAAATCATTGGGAGATACTGTCATTATTATCGCCGAATTGGCGTTTCTCGAATCACGGGCACTGTAGCTCATTCCGTTAACCGCCAGCCTTCCCTTTTCCGAAGAAGCGTTTACGACGTATCCTCCGGGGCACATACAAAACGAATACACACCCCGTCCGTTATCGGTATTCATGACAAGCTTATACGGAGACGCAGGAAGTGTCTTGGGATCCGAAACACCGTACTGCGAAAGATTTATTATACTCTGAGGATGTTCAACTCTAAATCCGACAGCAAAAGGCTTCGGTTCCATGCTCACTTTTTTATCTTTCAGCATATAAAAAGTATCTCTCGCACTGTGTCCGATTGCAAGAACAGCACAGCAACATTTTATTTCTTCGTTTTTATCTCCCGAAACTATTACAGATGAGAGCTTAGAGTCTTTATCAAAAACCAGCTCGGTGACCTTTGTATCAAATACAAACTCTCCGCCGTTTGATATGATCCTTTCTCTCATGCTCTTTATTACTTTGCATAAAATATCGGTCCCTATATGCGGTTTGGCTTCATACATGATATCTTCATTGGCGCCATGTAATGTAAATATAGATAAGGCTTCTCTTCCTCTGCCATCCTTGTCTTTTACCATGGTATTAAGTTTACCGTCGGAAAAAGTACCGGCTCCGCCTTCACCAAACTGTACATTTGTATGCTCATCAAGCTCTTCGCCGTTCCAAAAAGCTTCAACGGCTTGCATTCTCTTATCAATATCGCTGCCTCTCTCAATTACAAGAGGCTTTAAACCGGCCTGTGCAAGCATATAAGCACAAAACATTCCTGCAGGACCTGATCCTATAACTACTATCCTTCCGTCATCTAATGAAACATTACCGGAAATCCTTGCGGCGGCAGCTTTTTTCATTTTATCAAAGTCATACTTAGCAGGCGAAACTATCGAAACGTTTTTATCCTTACATCTTTTAACTTTGCTTTCCTCAGAACCCGAACGCAAAGATATATCTATCATATAAACATCATAAATTTCGGGCTTTTTTCTTGCATCAATCGAATGCCTTATTATCTCAAGGCTCTTGATCTCGCTTCTATCAATCCGTAAAAGCTTAGAAGCCTTTTGATACAGCATATCAAAAAGCTCCTCCTTTGTTCGCACTGTATTAAGATCGTTATATATTTTAATCTGATTTATACGGATCATAGAATTCCTCAAAACTTTTATATAGCAGCGGCGTTACCTGCAATATATCCCGAAGTCCAGGCAAACTGAAGGTTATAACCTCCGCATCTTCCGTCGACATCGACAAGCTCGCCTATAACATAAATTCCGTCGTCTTTTTCAAAAGAAAAATCGTCATTAATATCGCCTAAACTGATACCGCCTGTCGTCACCTGTGACTGAAGATATCCGCTGCACTCTTTTATATTAAACTTAAGCTTTCTGTAGTTTTCAAATATGCACCTTAGCATACTCTCAGAAATATTACTAACCTTCATAGTAGGAGAAAGCTTCATTCTCTTTAAAATCATCTCGTTTATATTGCTGTTTCCAAAGCCCGATAACAGCTCGACAATACTCCTGTTATCGCGAAGCCTTAGCATTTCATTTATAAGCCTGTCAAAAGAATCTTCGTCATACTCTGGGTACAGATCAAGAAGTGCGTAAACAAGTTTATTCTCCGAAACAAGACGTATTATATCCCTGCTTGCCTGCATAACGGGGATACCCGAAATGCCGTCCGAAAGAAGCTGAACCTCACCTTTTTCGGAAGTAAGGAGTTCCTCTCCCAAGTAAAAAGATATTTCAGCATTACTGCGAACACCGGCAGCAGGCATGATATCTTCATCTGCAGTCTTAAAACCCACGAGCGCGGGGAAAGTATCTTTAACATTCATTCCAAGCTTCTTGCAAATATAATAACCATCACCCGTTGACATCGTAGTCTTTGCCCCGGACAAAGATCCTGTGGCAATTATTACCTTGTCACATTCATACAGCCCTTCCGAAGTCTTGACAGAATAAGTAGCATCTTTATGCTCAATGCTCTTTAGCTGACTGTTATAAACAACAGAAAC
This sequence comes from Butyrivibrio sp. X503, assembly GCF_003625475.1. Taxonomy (GTDB): domain Bacteria; phylum Bacillota; class Clostridia; order Lachnospirales; family Lachnospiraceae; genus Butyrivibrio. The sequence continues at coordinate 360,355 of NZ_RAIQ01000002.1, forward strand.
GCCAAGTCTAATAAGTTCATTTTCAAGAGCCTTCACTACGCTTATCGCTTGCTCGGAAACAGGATATACATAACCTTCTTCACTCATTGTAACTATTCCGAGTGACCTGAAAAATTCAATCGTATCCAATGGTCCGAATTTCTCAAGCCAAGTTTTCATCCTTGCTCTTGACGCCGCGTTGTAGAAAGAATCGTCAATTTTAAGATTAGTCAGATTGCATCTGCCGTTTCCCGTCATTGATAGTTTTTTTCCAAGGATATTATTCTTTTCAAGAACAGTTACTTCTGCGCCGCTTCTCGCAGCACACACAGCGGCACACATTCCTGCGGCTCCGCCTCCGGCAACCACTATTCTCTTTTTATCCTTACTCATTCTTCATCTCCATCATAGCCGCCAAACATCATATACAGACCATAGAAAGCTTTGCCAAAAGGAATAGATCCAAGTTCATGGTAATTAACCAGTTTAAGCAAAATAAGCGCTGCGATGTAAACAATATAAAAGATCACGAAACAGATCGCGATGGTAAGTATATCGCCAATCAGATTTACAAGCCCCATACTTACAAAGAATACAATAAGTCCTGCAACCGCACTGCATGCAAGCGGAAGCACGAATATCCTGACGTTGTCGGTTTTCATCTTGAACATCTTGCCGAACATAAGAAGGCATAAAAGATCATATACAAATATCGAAACTATTGTAGCTATCACAATGCCGTAAAGCCCCATATTAAGTATGATCTCAAATACAACGTTAAGTCCGATATGGAACAGCCAGGCTATAGTAAGATTGGTCACTATCAGTATCGCTTTACCCATGTGATTAAGCATCCATGAAGTAAACACGGCAATAGGCACAAGGAATATCATCACTGAACCGATTCTCAAAAGATTGTCCGCAAGATCGGAACTTTTTCCAAAGAATGCAACCTCTATCGGAGACGCTAGCGCAAAAGCAAAGATCACTACAGGGAGCACCAAAAGAAGAAATTTCTTGATAAATGAAGCATATCTGCTTCTTGCTCCGTCAAACTCATCTCTGGCCGCTCTCGCCATTATCCTATTCCATGTTTTAATAAACGGCATGCATACAAGAAGTGAGAACAGGACAACCATTGTTATAACTCTTCCGGCATAAATTCCGTAATTAAGAACAATATCCGTATCACTTCCGATCTTTGTCTGATGAATAACATAAAAGATCTGATCAAACAAAAGCATGATACCGGGAGTAGCATACAGGAAAATAAGAGGTTGAACACCCGTAAGAACATCATTTGTACTGTCAAGATATCTCGGAGCACCGCCCTTAACAATATCGCGTAGTTCTCCTCTCCTTAGATAAAAGCTGATACCGATCTGAAGAAAACCGGCGATCGAAGCAATGAGTATACCGATCATCATGCCTGTTGAACCGTAAACGGCGCTGAATTCACCTACATGAAAAAGCGCATTCACTTTAACCCCGTAGCCATATGACATGCCCGTAAAAAGAATTCCGGATCCAAAAGCCACAGCCGCAATAATAATGTCGGAGATCATGATGGGCTTGGTATAACCGATTCCCTGAAGGTATCCTCTAAGAACGCCCTGAACAGCCAAAAACAATATACTTGCTGCTGCAATTATCCCCTGAAAAAAGCCTCTGTTAGAACCAAAAAGCGTAGTCGATCCAAATATCGTAATAAGAACAAGAACACCGGCTGCTATAACTCCGCAAACGGCAAAGAATCTCAGAGATCTTTTCATATTATGCTCTGCATTAACATATTGAGAGCGTCTCGCCCTTATTCTTACCATAAGCCATACCGCTTTCTGAACGGCTAGCACAAAAATAGCATAGAATATATAAAAGAAAGCCAAAGGACCGCACACAAAACCGGCGCCCTTATCTCCAAAAATGCGAATTGAAAAAATCGCAAACAACATCATTATGATAACCGCCAGATATACGGCAGAAGTAAGTATATCCGGACGTATTCTATTTTCTTCAGAATATATTTTCATACAAGTTCTCCAAATGCCTAAAAATCAGTCTCTTGTAATTCCAAGTTTATTAAGGACTTCGCTCTGTTTCTTTTCCATAACAGCGGCTTCGTCCTCCTCCATATGATCATAGCCGCATAAATGCAGCATGCTGTGAGCAACAAGAAAAGCAAACTCTCTCTTAAGGCTGTGCCCATACTCTTCCGCCTGCTCGCGAACTCTTTTTTCATTTATAACTATATCACCGAACATGATGCAATCGGTATCCGGATTGTAAAGATCGACTCTCTGTTCCGAATCGATAACAGAGAAATCGCCGGGTTCATCATAAGATACATTGGGAAAAGAAAGAACGTCAGTAGGCTTATCGATACCTCTAAACTCCCTGTTCATTTCTCTGATCCCCTCATCATCGGTGATCGTAAGGCTGATCTCAACTTCATGCTTACAACCTTCCTCTTTAAGGACCTCAAGAGAAACCGTCCTTGCCACCTCTTCTATATCAAAATCAAACTCAGCACCCACCTCATTCTCAACGTAAAAAGTCATAGTAGAGCTTCTCCTTCTTAAGTATCTTTCCAATGGCATCAAACTCCTTAAAGGTGACATCAAAATCCTTGAGCTGACCCTCTTTCATCTTTTTATCCAGAACAGAATCTATAAGCTTGTCATAGTCGATCTTGATATCCTTGTCCTTCTTAAGCAGGTACATAATCGATGCAATAACGGTCTCGCTCAACATAACGGCGAGCGATTCCTTGGACTTAACACTTCCCTTTGCAGGCTCGATATACTCATGAAGAAGCTCAACCGCTTCGGTCGGAAAATTATTCTCTTCATAGAAATGTTTGATCTCATCCCACTTAAGCTTTCCCTCGGGAGCGCCTATCCTGTGATAATAAGAACATGTCTTGGCTGCCCTTGCGTTAAAAGAAAGCCCAAGTGCGATCCTCTCTGCAAGATACGCCGTATGGATTGCCCGGAAATACTCATCCTTGTCTTTTTCCTTAAGCGAAACCAGAAGCGGAAACTCAGGATCGTTGATCTCCATATACATATCGTTGGAACGTCTTATTACATATACTCCGAAAAGATTCAGGAAAAGAAGTAAAAGAATAAGATTGAGCATAAGATTAAGCGCGGGAAGCGCAAATAAATTAAAAGAAAGCGTTCTGTTAAGAAATAGAACGTTAAATGCTATAAGGAGCACTGCCTGCATAAATAGCGAAACGAATGTCGGAAGACCGATGGAGCTGTTCTCCTTAAGGTCTCTGAACATAGCGATCGCCACTATCCCGGCAAAAACATACATAAAAAGTTCACTGTATCCGCCATTCTCTTTTAACATAACAGAGAGAGAAACAAAGAAAACACCGGTCACAAGACCGATCTCGGTATTTGATAAAAGAGATAGCACAACAAATACGGAAAGATAAGGCCAGAACTGATTGGGAACCAATGAAAGTGCGATTGAAAGGAGAAGTCCTATAATATACGCAACAACAAATCTGTTCCTCTGATTGAAATTATCGTAAAAGAAGCCTTCTTTTCCCCTTGAAGATGCATCAAGAAGCATAAAGATAACACTGCCGATCATCATGAGTGATACGATAGTATTCCTGAGTATGGCTTCTATGCTCTTATCCGTGAAATATGAAAATGCAAATACAAAAAGGCCCGTAACAAAAAACATTACAGAATATAAAAGCTTGATATTCTTAGCAGGTGAATTCTCATTTGCCATTCTTTGAACGTCTCTCCATCTTTTGTATTTCTTTCTTAGTCTTCTTATTTGCGGACTTTTTCTCAAAGTCCTCATAAGCTTTTACAATCTTCTGAACAAGCGGATGCCTTACAACGTCGCTGCTTGTTAGCTTGCAAAATGCTATATCGTCAATACTCTTAAGCACGCTCTGAGCAACATCAAGTCCGCTTCTGACATCGGCGGAAAGGTCTTTCTGCGTCTCATCACCGGTTATGATAACCTTGGAGCCAAAACCGATTCTGGTCAGAAACATCTTCATCTGAGCAGGTGTCGTATTCTGAGCTTCATCAAGAATAATGAACGCATTATCAAGCGTACGACCTCTCATATATGCAAGAGGAGCAACTTCAATAAGTCCCTTCTCCATGTTCTTGATAAAGTTCTCGGTACCCATTATCTGATAAAGCGCATCATAAAGAGGTCTGAGATAGGGATCAACCTTGCTCTGAAGGTCACCGGGAAGGAATCCCAGCTTTTCTCCCGCCTCGATAGCAGGTCTCGTAAGAATGATCCTGCTTACTTCTTCCCTTTGGAAAGCGGTTATTGCCATTGCCATCGCAAGGTAAGTCTTACCCGTTCCGGCAGGACCGATCCCGAATACTATCATCTTATTTCTGATGGCATCGATATATTTCTTTTGTCCGAGTGTCTTGGGCTTTATTGGTTTTCCCGAAATGGTATGACAGATAATATCTCTGTCAATGTCGGCAAGAACATTGGCGCTGTCTACCTTCGGTATATTATTTTTTTCTTCGTCGTCTTTTAAAAGAATCGCATAATCAACGTTCTGCTCTTCGATATCGGATCCGCGTCTTGAAAGCTGGACAAGCTCTCTTATTATCTCGGAAGCTTTCTGGGCACCCTCTTTGTCTCCGATAATGTGAAGCTCACCGTTTCTGTCAATTATCTCGACATGAAGGCTGTCCTCGATCTTTCTGATATAGCTGTCATTACCGCCGAATATATTGCGCTCATCTTCAGCCGTAAGCGCCAAGCTTAGTTCTGTAATCTCACTCATTTATGATATGGTTCTCCGCTTATAATTTTATAACCTCTGTAGATCTGTTCCAAAAGCACTACTCTCATCATCTGATGAGGAAATGTCATATCCGAAAAACTGATCCGTGAATCTGCTCTTTTTAATACGTCATCACAAAGCCCCAAAGAGCCGCCGATAACAAATTGAATCCGGTTTATTCCTCTTACTCCCAGGTCATTTATAAATTCGGAAAAAGACTCTGAGCTATGCTTTTTACCTTTGATGGCAAGTGCGCACACATGGGCTTTGTCATCGATATTTTTAAGGATTCTCTCTCCCTCTTTTTGCTTGATCTGCTCTTCTATTGCAGGAGGCGCATTATCGGGAGTCTTTTCATCCGGAACCTCTATGATATTAAGCTTACAATATCTCGAAAGCCTCTTGGAATATTCCGCGATAGCATCATTCCAGTATTTCTCTTTGATCTTACCGACGCAAATTATATCTACAGAGCTCAATAATTATTCCTCTTAATTGGCAGCATTTCCGCCTGTGATGATACCGCGGATAAGGTTCTCTTCAATTTCCTTATCGGTCATATACAGATGCGTATCATCATTACCTTTAAGTGACATAACGGGAATTCTACCCGTTGAATCCTTGGAAGCATGCGCAGCAGCATCAAACTTACCTTCTTTACATGTTCCTGTCCACTCATCGGTATGTCCTGTCTTATCTACTGTAATTATGTACATTTCTTTGTCATAATAAGAATCCTTGAAATAACCGATAGCATTCTGAATATAGATATCAGAGGTATTCATTCTGCCTGAGTCATAGTCATAATGCTCCTGACCTTTTCCGTTGGGGCGATCCTCAGCCCATTCGCCGGAATAAGTATGCTCGGTAACCACATTGCCGGAATATGAAGGATAAAAGCAGATCCATGAACCGCTTCCGCTTCTCTTTCCGTCCTTAAACTCACCGAAGTAATACTGATCGTTGGCGTATACCGCAAGACCTTTGCCTTCAGGCTTACCATCATCATTCTTATCACCGTAATAATAGAAGTCGTAGCTTCCGTTCAGAGAATACGACATCGCTTCGTATCGTTCGAGATGAGCAAGCTCCCTTACGGCTTCCATATTATTCTTTGCCCAGTAATCGTGCATTTCCTTAAGCTGAGCATCTCTGTCGTATTTTACCTTGCCGTATTTATCCTTAAGCTCGGCGGCATCTGCTCTGTAAAAGCACTTTCCGGGCTCCTTTTTTACTTTCTCATTCTTTTCAGTACTTGTTGAAGATGAAGCGCTTGAATCGGCGTTATCGGAAGAACTTTCGGTTGACGCATTATCCGCGCTGTCTGAAGATGCGGCCTCAAGCGACACTCCCGTAGAAACACTCGATGTGCTCTGATCGTCGGAAGCACCACTGTTGGCGTATTCCATGATATTGCTTGCAAGAAGCTCGTCCTCTTTGTTTTTATCAACAGCTTTACCGGAAATAGCTATATATGCAATAAGCAATAATAAAATGACGGCTACGATCCCTGCCGTTATTGCTACTTTAACTTTTTCTTTATTATCCATGATCTCTTTCCCCTTTTTTCATACTATTCGACATTATACCACAATTCTAAGCTCGAAGAATACATCTATTAGCGAAACGAATACTCATTTCCAGGCTCCTAAATTCCACAAAAAAGGACCACGAAAACGTGGTCCCATAATGTACGAAATATTAGCAGATTGTGTGGATCCATCCCTCAGGAGCTTCAACTGTTCCCATCTGGATACCTGTAAGTGTATCGTAAAGCTTCTTGATAACAGGTCCCATCTCGTCCATTCCGCTTGCGAAGCAGATCTCCTTGCCGTGATCGTTGATCTTTCCGACAGGGCTGATAACAGCAGCTGTTCCGCAAAGTCCCATCTCAACAAAGTTCTCAACCTCTGAAAGCTTGACGGGTCTCTCCTCAACATTGAGTCCAAGTATATCTCTTGCAACCTGTACAAGAGATCTTCTTGTGATTGAAGGAAGGATTGAATCTGTATGTGACTGGGGTACTACAAGTCCGCCCTCTTTTGTAACGAAGATGATGTTGGCTCCGCCTGTCTCTTCGATATATGTTCTGCTCTCGGCATCAAGGTATACGTTCTCCGCAAAACCTTCGTTGTGTGCTGTAACGATTGCATGAAGGCTCATTGCGTAGTTAAGTCCGGCCTTGATATTACCTGTTCCGTGCGGTGCTGCTCTGTCAAAATCACTGATCTTAACAACGATAGGCTTAGCGCCACCCTTGAAGTAAGGTCCTACGGGAGTAACAAAGATTCTGAACTGATACTCATCAGCAGGCTTAACACCGATAACATTACCTGTAGCGAACATAACAGGTCTGATATAAAGAGTTGCGCCGCTTCCGTAAGGGGGAACCCAATCCTTGTTGGCTTCAACAACCTTCTCAACAGCTTCTATAAATTTATCTTCAGGAAATGCAGGCATCTCAAGTCTCTTGGCTGAGTCTACCATTCTCTTGGCATTGAGATCGGGTCTGAAGGTTACGATCTTGCCATCCTCTGTCTCATAAGCTTTAAGTCCCTCGAAGCACTCCTGTGCGTAATGAAGAACACCGGCATCCTCACTGAGTACGATTGTATTGTCGCTTGTAATGACACCATCATCCCACTTGCCGTCTTTATAGTTGGAGACAAATCTCTTATCAGCAACCATATAACTAAAACCAATATTTGCCCAATCCAAATTCTTCTTGCTCATCTTTCTTCCATCTCCTTAGATTACTTTAGCACGTCAAAACACTAATGTTTAAATTATAACCCTTTATTTTCGTGCGTCAAGTAAGCCGGTATTATTTTTATCACTTATTTTTATCCGTCTTATTTTTATCGATCTTGGCGGCATTAATCTTATCTTTTAAATTGATACTAAAGATCTTCTTAAATGTTGATGTTTCTTTTCCTGCGTTAAACTTGGTATTCACGGGGTCGCTCAGAGTCTTATACTCCTTATCTTCTATATATGCAAGGTCATAGTAATCCTTGGTATTAGTACTGAGCCCCTTCTTTTCCAAAAGAATATTCGTAAAGCGTGTAGCAAGCGCATAAATAACTGCAAAGATAGGAACGCCTATTAGCCATCCTACTATTCCCCACATTCCGCCAAACAGCATAATGGAAAAGATAACCCAAAAGCTTGAAAGTCCGGTGGAATTACCAAGGATCATGGGGCCTAAGATATTGCCGTCAAACTGCTGAAGCACGATAACGAAAATAAGGAATATCAAAGCCTGAATGGGATCAATGAGCACTAGTAGCAGCGCTCCCATTATTCCTCCGATGTAAGGACCAAAAAACGGAATAATGTTGGTGACACCTACAATAACCGATATCAAAAGCGGATACTTAAGCTTAAGAACGAGGCAGCCTATATAGCATATAACACCAATTACAAAGGAATCAACAAGCTTACCGCCTACAAATCCCTCGAATGTATTATTTACAAATCTGAATCCTCCTATAAGTTCATTGGCAAAATCTTCTCTGAAGATTGCATATGCAAGCTTCTTACCGCTTGTAGTAAAGCGCTCTTTGGAAAGAAGCACATAGATCGCAACAATAAAGCCGACAACGAGATCCAAGATAACTCCGAATACCGAAAAGAAGCTCTGAGAAGCAAACTTCATGATGGTATTTACGCTCGGCATCATAGGAATAAGCTGCTTTGTAATATAAGAGCTCAAATTCTCATAATAAGTATCGAGCTGAGAATCGATAAACTTCTGAAGCTCGGGGTTATCGGCAAGATATTTGTTGGACTGCGTATCAAGCTGATTAATGTAAAAAGGCATATTCCTTATTATCTCACGTAAACTCCTTACAAGCTCGGGGATAATGATCCTAAAAAGCCCGTACAGAATAAAGAGAAAAATGATCATTGTAAGCAAAACGGAAATATATCTTATATGTTTTCTCTTTTTCTTATCGGCTGTGCTCGCTCTGGATACGTCTATACCTCTCAATCTATAGATAGGCATAATGATCTTCTCCTCGATGAACTCAAGGAGCGGAATAAGCACAAACGCAATAACTATACCGATTACAATGCCCGAAAGCGAATCAACTATTGACGTAAAAGTCTTTATGATCGTCTTTCCGTCAAACAGCACATAATATGCAAGCATAAGCGCAACACACAAGCAAAATATAGTGACCGCCCATGTTACCTGATTTTTCTCGGGTTTCATCTTCATAATAATTACTCTCCTCTTTACTCGTTCATAGCGTCAAGAACATAAACAAGACTATCAAGATAATTCTCTTCTATATCTTCTATCTTACCAGAATCACACAATCCCGCAATCTTGGGATCGAGAGGAAGCCTTCCGAGAACGTCGATACCCTTGGATGCTGCATATGAATCAAGTCCGCTCTCACCAAAGATACTTATCATTTCTCCGCAGTGAGGACAGCTCATATAGCTCATGTTCTCAACTATTCCAAGTACAGGGATATTCATCATGGTAGCCATGTTTACGGCTTTCTCGACTATCATGTTTACAAGCTCCTGAGGAGTTGAAACTACGATTATTCCGTCGACGGGAAGAGACTGAAAAACAGTAAGCGGAACATCACCTGTTCCGGGAGGCATATCGACAAACATATAATCAACATCACCCCAGTTTACATCTGACCAGAACTGCTTAACAATACCGGCGATCACGGGTCCTCTCCAGATAACGGGATCCGTCTCGTTGTCCATAAGCATATTAAGCGACATAACTTTAATGCCATTCTTTGAATCGGCAGGCAAAAGACCTGTCTCATCGGCGTTTTTTGCCTGGCCTATACCAAACATCTTAGGTATTGAAGGTCCTGTGATATCGGCATCCATGATCGCGCACTTATAGCCTTTTTTGTTCATATAAACAGCCGAAAGTCCTGTCACAAGGCTCTTTCCTACGCCGCCCTTTCCGCTCACGATTCCTATAACCTTTTTAATATGAGAATGCTCTGAAGGTTTAACCTTGAAATTATCCTCCATCTGCTTTTTGAAATCTTCGGGTTTCTTGCCGTGTCCGTTAGCCATTATCTGTCTCCGTTTCTGTATTTATTTTAGAACATAAAAGGAGTGCCTTTAGCATATATTATACTATGCAAAAAGACACATTCCTTATTTCTTACGTATCAGCGCTTGTAGGTATACTCGGAAACTTCCACATCTTCCTCGTCGCCGATATATGATTCAATTATAAATCTGGGTCTGTTCTTGGTCTCAAGATAGATCTTACCAATATACTCTCCGATAATACCTATGGAAAAGATGGTAAGGCCACCGATAAACCAAACCGACATAACTATTGTTGTCCATCCCGGATCGTTATGTCCGGTAAAATATCTTACCAAAGAATAGATAAACACAAGAAGTGTTATAAAAATGATCGAAAAGCCAAGGCCTGTGATCATCTTGATGGGCTTGGTGCTAAGACTCGTGATTCCTTCAACCGCAAAGCTAAGCATCTTCTTAAGGGGATACTTACTCTCTCCAGCGAATCTCTCGGCTCTTTCATAATAAACAATATCAGACTTAAAGCCGAGCATGGGAACTATTCCTCTAAGGAAAAGATTGACCTCACCAAACTCCGAAAGTGCAAAGAGTGCTCGTCTGCTCATAAGTCTGTAATCAGCATGATTATAGACAGTCTTGGCTCCCATGGAATCAATCAGCTTGTAATATGACTCAGCTGTAAATCTCTTAAAGAAAGTATCTGTTACCCTCTTGGATCTTACTCCGTAAACAACATCACAGCCCTCGTTGTTAAACTTATCAACCATGGCATCAATGGCATCTATATCATCCTGAAGATCGGCATCCATCGAAATTGCCATGTCACATAAGTCTTTTGCAGTCATAAGTCCTGCAAGCAGTGCATTCTGGTGTCCCATGTTTTTGGACAGATTGATACCCTGAAAAAGCTTATCTTCTTCATGAAGTTTTTTGATCATATTGAAGGTTTCGTCCTTCGAACCGTCATTTACAAATAAAACCCTACTGTCCTCAGAGATCTTGCCTGCCGCGATAAGGCTCTCAAACTTCTCTTTGAGTCTTTTCGAAGTCTCCGGCAATACCTCCTGTTCATTGTAACAAGGGATTACACAAAATAATCTGCTCATTATTTATCCTCCGATGAGTTGATGTAATTAATAAGTCCTTCGGAATCAATTATCTTCTGCATGAAAGGAGGGAATGCCTGTCCTTTAAATGACTTTCCCGTTGTCTCATCAGTAATAATACCGGAATCAAAATCAACACTCACAATATCGCCGTTTGTAATTGCATCGGCTGCTTCTTCACACTCGATAATGGGAAGACCGATGTTGATAGAATTTCTGTAAAAGATTCTCGCAAAGCTCTTGGCAATAACACAGGAAACACCTGCAGCCTTGATTGAAATGGGTGCATGCTCTCTTGATGAGCCGCAGCCAAAGTTCTTCTCAGCTACGATAATATCACCCTTTTTAACATTCTTGGTAAAATCCTTGTCGATATCTTCCATGCAATGCTTGGCAAGCTCTTCTCCCGTTGTGCTGTTGAGATATCTTGCAGGGATGATAACATCCGTATCCACATTGTCACCATATTTAAAAACTGTACCTTTAGCAGCTTTCATTTTAACTCTCCTCTATATTAAGTAATTATAATCCAATCTCTGACGGCTGAGAAATCTTACCTGTAACAGCACTTGCTGCGGCAACAGCAGGTGAAGCAAGATAGATCTCCGAATCAATTGCGCCCATTCTTCCGACGAAGTTTCTGTTTGTTGTTGAAACGCACTTCTCTCCGGAAGCGAGAACACCCATATAACCGCCAAGGCAAGGTCCACATGTGGGAGTTGAGATGATCGCACCTGCTTCAACAAATGTCTTTACAAGCCCCTCTTCCATAGCCTTTAAGAAGATATCCTGTGTTGCGGGAATGATGATACATCTGATTCCGTCAGCAACATGATGTCCCTTAATAACCTCAGCCGCACATCTAAGATCGTCAAGTCTTCCGTTTGTACAAGATCCGATAACTACCTGATCGATCTTGATATCAGCAATATCATCAAAAGTATGTGTATTCTCGGGAAGATGAGGGAATGAAACAGTAGACTTAAGTGTGCTTAAATCGATAGTATACTCCTCGTCATAAACAGCATCGGGATCAGCCTCATATACTGTATACTTCTTGCCGGGTGCATGCTCCTCAAGATATGCGACAGTAAGCTCATCAACAGGGAAGATACCATTCTTTCCGCCTGCTTCAATAGCCATGTTTGCAATAGTAAATCTGTCGTCCATTGAAAGGTTCTTGATGCCCTCTCCGACAAATTCCATAGATTTGTAAAGAGCTCCGTCTACACCGATCATACCGATTATGTGAAGGATAACGTCTTTACCGCTAACCCACTTTGAAGGTTTTCCTACAATATTAAACTTGATAGCTGAAGGAACCTTAAACCATCCCTTACCTGTAGCCATACCGGCAGCCATATCGGTTGATCCGATACCTGTTGAGAAAGCACCGAGTGCACCGTATGTACATGTATGAGAATCAGCTCCGATAATAAGGTCACCCGGAACAGTAAGACCTCTCTCAGGTAAAAGAGCATGCTCAATGCCCATCTTACCAACCTCAAAATAATTGGTGATCTCGTTCTTTCTGGCGAACTCACGAACGCACTTACAGTTCTCAGCCGACTTGATATCCTTGTTGGGAACAAAGTGATCGGGAACAAGCGCGATCTTATCCTTATCAAAAACTCCCTTTGTTGTAAATTTGCTCATCTCATTGATGGCAACGGGACTCGTAATATCATTGCCAAGTACAAGATCCAGATTAGCCTCTATAAGCTGTCCTGCCTCAACGTGATCAAGTCCGGCATGAGCAGCCAATATTTTCTGGCTCATTGTCATTCCACTCATAGTCTGTCTCCTTCACATCTAAGTTAATATAAATCAAAATTATAAGAGTAAATATAACATAACCCAATTATAAAAAACACATAACAAATTTAATCACTTTTTCTTGATGTATTTTAATGTAATAAACAGATATGCCCCAAGAACAGTGATTCCTACGATACTAAAGATCAGTCCAAGCTTGAAGCCTTCCGGTATATAAGTAACTTTGATCTCATGAACACCAGCAGAAACAGGTATTGCCATTAGGCCGTAGTCTGCCTTTATAAGCTCAGTGTCTTTTCCGTCTACACTGCAAACAAAGCCCTCAGTACAAGGAACTGAGAAGAACACAAGCGTATCATCGGAAAGCATCGAAGTCTGAGCAGTAAAGCCATGTGTATCATGATCAAATGATGTACATGATGTCTGTCTTCTCTTCTTGCATTCCTCTTTAAATCTCGAATATGAAAGCTCATCGTTTGTGATATCTTCGGCAGTGATCTCTGTCATAGCGATCTTATCGCCGTATTTATCCGCATCTTCATCGGAAAGGATGAGAACTCTGGAAAGATCATAGTCATGATCCGCTGCATTCAGATCTTCCCACTCCGACTCAGTAATGTAATTGTCATAAACAAATCCCATAGGGATGAAGTTCTTATTTTCAAAGACATCAAAGCCGTTAGTGTTCTCAAGGAACTCATACCCCTCGGTGCCTTCGTCATTATTAAAGATCCTGTTCTTGCTGATCTCGGCATTTTCCATGTAATACCTTGCGGAAAGGATCGCCCTTGCCCCGCATCTGTTTACAGGGATAGTCGTCTCAACAGTTCTCTTTATAGCCGCTGTTCCATAAAGGAAATCAAATATCTCTGAAGGAACTGTACTTAAGAAGCAATGAATTGAAGGTATTCCCCATACCATGTCGTAGTTGGTAGATGTGCTATCCACCTCACCTCTGCAGAAATCACTCATGTCCACAGTGACTTTGTTAAAAAGCATCTGCTCCTGCCACATCTTCTTTCCTCTGTCACTTATGATAGAGCTTCCGTTCTTGATCGGAACAAAAGTAGATGCAATACAGCTGAGCATAACAACAACGAGGACTACACGATCTCTCCACGATACTCTTCTGCCTGCAAGGTCTTTTTCCTTCTTAAATTTTTTGGGCACAACAAATACGATCATCAAAAGGACAAAGCAAAGTATAGCTGTTCCGATAACATCGCGGAGAAAGATCTCGGTATTCTCAGTCATGTTAAAGAAGACTGTCTCTCCATCGTCATTCTTTGAAGGCAGATAATAAACAAGAACAAAGAACAGGAACAAGATAACGGTAACAACCGTACCCTTCTTAAGCTGCGGAGACTTTCCTCTCTCTGCAACCTGAGCCGTCATAAGGCACATGATAAGAATGGGCATGTAGAACCATCTTGCATAATATGAGCTGTTAAACATCGAAAATGCTGCGTTAAATACAGGGATCGCAGCGATAACTGCACATGCAACGATAAGTGTCTTTTCCCAATTCTTCTTTTTCTTATTAAGTAAAAAGTACGCAATAACGCCGGAAATACCAAATAAAGGTATATATGCGGCAAGTGAAGCGTTCTTGACAGTTCCAGTGTAAAAGAGGGTTCCTTTACCGATGATGTCGGGAAGCATAGAAACACTCTTAACGATATCCCAAAGCATCTTCTCACTGGGATATACAAGCATGTCATAACCAAGTACAAAGTTATTAAGTCTCGTATTGCCCTTTAATCCGGCAAAAGCCTGAAGCAGGAAGAATGACGCAACAAGGATTCCGACAGCGCCCGCACTGATCGCTCTAAAGAGCATCATGAGTGTTGTCTTAAGCTTATTATTAAAGGCATATCTGATAAAGAAATAGATTGCCATGAAGACTACCTGTCCGAAGAAGAAATAGTAATTTATCACGGACATAAGGGCAGTCATAAATGCAAAACGTACAAAAGGAAGTCCCGAAAGCTTGAACGAATAAACTTCTTTACCGTCATCAACCTTCATGAGCTCTTCAAACGCAAGAAGGAAAAGCGGGAAGAAAGCCACCGCTTCGGTAAAGTGGTTAAATACGATATTGCAGGCATTGAAGCCGGAGAAAGCATAGAGATAAGCTCCGATCATCGCATAGGTGTACTTGTGCACATATCTTCTGATATATACATAAGCACATGCTGCAGCCGTAGCATACTTAAGAGCCATCAAAAACGGCATCAGATATGGAATTGCTGACTCGGGAAATAAAGTCGACAGCCAAAAGAACGGACTACCCATGAGGTAAAAAGCAAAGTCACCCAGCATGGTACCGCCAAGATCTATATTCCAGTTCCAAAGTAAGCTTCCGCTTCTCACCGCTCTGTGAGCGACTATATAAAACGGAATCTGCTGAACATTGTAATCACCGTAATAAAAGAATGGCAATCCTCTCTGTATGAATATCGGAAGTGCCGCAAGTACATAAAACAGAAATGCACTAAAGAAGACAACTACCGTCACATACCATCCCTTAGTCTTGGTATTATTTTCTAAACTTTCAACAGTTTTCAAAACATTTCCCCTTAAAAAAGCATTTTGTTGATAGGATACAAAACACATATCCATGAAAAAAAGAGTGCCTGTACGACACTCTTTTAATATTAGTCTAATTAGCAAAGTTTTTCAATGTAAACCTTGGTAAAATTAGTTGTTGATGAGCTTATCAGACTCGTTGTTCCAGCTGTAAAGCTTTCTGATCTCCTCACCGATCTTCTCAGCGGGATGCTCAGAAGCGAGCTTTCTCATAGCCTTGAAGTGAACCTGTCCGCCTGCCTCTGACATATCAAGAAGGAATTCCTTAGCGAAGCTTCCGTCCTGGATGTCCTTAAGGATCTGCTTCATAGCTTTCTTGGTCTCAGGTGTGATAACCTTAGGTCCTGTGATGTAATCACCGTACTCAGCTGTGTTAGAGATTGAATATCTCATTCCTGCGAAACCTGACTGATAGATAAGGTCAACGATGAGCTTCATCTCGTGGATACACTCAAAGTATGCGTTTCTGGGATCGTAACCAGCCTCAACAAGTGTCTCGAAACCGCACTGCATAAGTGCACAAACACCACCGCAAAGAACAGCCTGCTCACCGAAG
Organism: Butyrivibrio sp. X503; assembly: GCF_003625475.1. Taxonomy (GTDB): domain Bacteria; phylum Bacillota; class Clostridia; order Lachnospirales; family Lachnospiraceae; genus Butyrivibrio. The sequence continues at coordinate 376,193 of NZ_RAIQ01000002.1, forward strand.
AGGTCAGTCTCTGTCTCTGTTCTGAAGTTAGTCTCAAGAAGACCTGCTCTTGCTCCACCGATACCTGCACCGTAAGCAAGTGCAATATCAAGTGCCTTACCTGTAGCATCCTGCTCTACAGCTACAAGACAAGGTGTTCCCTTTCCAGCCTGGTACTCAGAACGAACTGTGTGACCGGGAGCCTTGGGAGCGATCATAGCAACGTCAACACCTGCGGGAGCCTTGATAAGTCCGAAGTGTACGTTGAATCCGTGTGCGAACATAAGCATGTTGCCGGGCTGAAGGTTGGGCTCGATGTCCTCTCTGTACATCTTAGCCTGCTTCTCATCGTTGATAAGGATCATGATGATATCAGCCATCTTTGCAGCCTCAGCTGTATTGTAAACCTTAAGTCCCTGAGCCTCAGCCTTAGCCTTGCTCTTTGAACCCTCGTAAAGTCCTATGATAACGTTGCAGCCTGAATCCTTAAGGTTAAGGGCATGTGCATGTCCCTGTGAGCCATAGCCGATAATTGCAATTGTCTTACCCTCAAGTAAAGATAAGTTGCAATCTTCCTGATAAAAAATACGTGCTTCCTGTGACATCTGTTTTTTCCTCCATTTTTTCCTTTAGATAGATTTATATTTAATAATAAATTTAATAGGCGATCGTCAGTCATCAAGATAAATAACTTTATCTGTACCTCTGCCGAGTCCTGCAATACCTGTTCTTGCAAGCTCCAAGATCTCGTAACCCTCAAGAAGCTTAAGAAAAGCGTCAATCTTGGACTGGCTACCGGTAATCTCTATAATAAGTGAATCAATACTTACATCAACAATGTTGCCTCTGAACACGTTGGCCGTAGCAAGAATACTCTGTCTCTGATCTGCATGAGCTCTGACCTTGACCATTGCAAGCTCTCTGTAAACGCTGTCTGAAGGCAAAAGCTCATGAATGTCTCTTACATCTACAAGCTTGGCTACCTGTTTCTCGATCTGATCAAGTATCACATCATCTCCTGCAGCCACAATAGTTATTCTGGTGTATCTCGGATCTGCGGTGACACCAGCGGTGATGCTTTCAATATTATAGCCTCTTCGTGAAAACAGTCCCGATATTCTGGAAAGTACACCGGGATTGTTGTCTACTAGAAGCTGAAAAACTTTTTTCTGCATTACTTAGCTCCCATATATCAATTGATTTATTTAGCGCTTTAAACTTTTAACCAATTAAATCAGATTATATCACTGCTCTTTACACTTCGTCAATGCTACTGTTCCGGTGCGTGCAATTTCAACAATACTCACGCTTTTGAGCATTTCAATAAAGAGTTCTATTCTCTCCGAAGTGTCACAGATCTGGATGACCATAAGATTCTTGGACATGTCTACGATGGACGCATTCATGATCTCACAGTTCTCCATGATATCTCTTCTGTTCTCTTTGTTGTATTTAACCTTTATGAGCATAAGCTCTCTATTGATACTAAGGCTCTCCTTAAAGGTCTTTACCTTGATGACATCGATTTTCTTATTAAGCTGTTTCTCTATCTGCTCGATCGTACGCTCATCGCCCGATGAAACGATAGTCATGCAGGAAACACTCTTGTCAGCGGTCTCACCTACAACAAGGGATTCAATATTAAAATTTCTTCTGGAAAATAGTCCCGATACCTTAGAGAGCACACCTGCTCTGTTCTCTACCAAGACTGAATAAATTCTTCTCATAATTGTCCCCCTTATCACTTAGTAAGCGCCTTGGGATCAACAATGACCTCCATAAGCGCAGATGTATCATCTGAAAGGAAAGATTTAAGTTCTTTTTCAAGATCGCTCGATCCGTCAACCTTCGCATAGCCCATACCGTATGCAGCCGCAATAAGTGAAAGATCGGGATCGCCCTTAAGCTCAACCATTGAGTAGTTGTCGTTATAAGCAAAGTGCTGATGCTCTCTTACCATTCCAAGATATCCGTTCTTCATAACGACTATCTTTACGGGAACGCCGTACTGTCTCATGGTCGCAAGCTCCATCATCGACATCTGGAACGCGCCGTCACCTGTTACAGCAACAATCTGCTTCTTGGGACTTGCAAGCTTTGCTCCGAGCGCTGCGGGAATTGAATATCCCATAGTTCCCATACCGCCCGATGTAATGAAGCGGCCGTTCTTTACTATATGATGTGCACAAGACCACATCTGGTTCTGTCCGACATCAGCAACGTAAACCGCATCGTTCTTCATAGCATTCGAAAGCTTGGTGATAAACTCCTTAGGCTCAACGTACTTACTTTTCTTAGCAGCCTTTTTTGCCTTCGAAAGAGCTGTCTTCTTATATTCATTAATAGTAGCTATCCAATCCGAATGATCGTCGGCATGATCGTCCTGAGCAAGGAAATCCTGGAAGATATGCTTGATATCACCTACAAGAGGGATCGTAGGACCAACATTCTTACCGATCTCAGCGGGATCGACATCAATATGGACCATGACCTTGTTCTCAGTTATAAGATCCGGTCTGTTAACGGCTCTGTCCGCAACTCTCGCTCCGACCATCAAAAGAAGGTCCGATTCATTCATAGCTTTGTTGGCATAAGACTGACCGTTGTTACCGACCATTCCAAAGTAAAGCGGATGCTCTGTCGGCATAACACCGATACCCATCATCGTCGAAACAACAGGAACGTTATTGAGCTCAGCGAACTCTCTAAGTTCCTTGGTCGCGTTGCTTAAATGAACACCGCCGCCGACACAGATGATAGGCTTCTTAGCCTTCTCAACTTCCTTGATGACTTTCTTTATCTGAACCATATTACCCTTAACTGTAGGCTTGTAAGTTCTCATAGAAATGGTGTCGGGATATACGAACTTACCGGGGAACTCTGCGTTCTGGATATCGAAAGGAATATCGATAAGAACGGGACCCTTACGTCCGGTGCTCGCAATATAAAATGCTTCCTTAAATATCCTCGGAATATCAGCAACATCCCTTACGAGATAGCTGTATTTAACAAAAGACTCAACGGCGCCGGTGATATCAGCCTCCTGGAATACATCGCTTCCGATCATATCGCTGTTAACCTGACCCGTGATAGCTACAAGAGGAATACTGTCAGCATATGCTGTTGCAATACCTGTTATAAGATTGGTCGCACCGGGACCCGATGTGACGGCGCACACCCCCGTTTTACCGCTTATACGAGCATATCCGCTTGCACAGTGAGCAGCATTCTGCTCAGTCCTGATGAGAACACTCTTGATATTGGTATCAAGTATCTTGTTCCAAAAAGGATCAATTGCAACTCCGGAATAACCAAAAACGTATTCGGTCTTCTCTTTTTCAAGGCACTTTACTATCGCCTCAGCTCCAATCATATTATTCCTCCTAAAAAGAAAAATCTGTTTATTCTATATTATTCTATATTAAGTATCTGCTTAACCAGTCTTACGGCATCGGCAGCATCGGATGAATATCCGTCCGCTCCGATCTCCTCGGCATAATCGGGTGTGACCACCGCTCCGCCAATTATTATCTTTGCATCAAGATGCTCGTCCTTGGCAAGATCGACCACATTCTTCATCTCTTTCATAGTGGTCGTCATGAGTGCGGAAAGAGCTATGATGCTGGCATTGTTCTCTTTGGCTGCCTTTACGATCTCTTCCTTCGGAACATCTTTGCCTAGGTCCACGACCTTAAAGCCATAGTTCTTAAGCATGAGTGCAACGAGGTTCTTACCGATATCATGGATATCTCCGTGAACCGTCGCAATAACGATCGCGGGAAGTTCCTTACCGTCATCCGCACTGTCTTTAAGAAGCGGTTCAAGATATCCGATAGATAGCTTCATTGCTTCAGCACCCGCGATGAGCTGCGGAAGGAAGAACTTTCCTTTATCAAAAAGATCTCCGACTTCATTGATCGCCGGCATGAGAACCGTATCAAGTATCACTCTCGGTTCGATTCCCATACTAACGGCTTTCTCTGTATCTTTTACGATATTTCTCTTCGAGCCGTTAAGCACATCTTTTTTTATTATACCAAGAATATCACCATCAGCGGCAGTGTCCTTTTTAACCTCTTTTGCCGGAGCATCACCCTGTGCATTATTAATCTCATATCTCTGCATTCTCTGAATGTATCTCAGATCCGCGCCTTCCTTATTGCGCAAAAGATCCGACGCAAATGCAGCATTTACGAGCATTTCCTGTGATGGATTGGCGATTGCCATTGTAAGTCCGTTTTGGATCGCCATTGTAAGAAATGCGGTATTTACATTACTTCTCTGAGGAAGACCAAAAGAGATATTGGAAAGTCCGCAGATCGTAGCATAGCCGTTATCATGACAATAAGCGATAGTATCAAGTGTATTAAGCGCAGCCTTCGGGTCCGCACCAACCGTCGCAACAAGACCATCCACGACAATGTCTTCTTTTACCATTCCCATATCAAAAGCCATCTTGGAAAGCTTATTGATATTGTCGATCTTCTCCTGCGAAGACTTAGGAAGTCCCTCGGGATTAAGAGGAAGCAGGATAAACATCGCTCCGTATTTCTTGGCAAGAGGAAGGAACACTTCTGCCTTACCTTTTTCAAGCGAGATAGAGTTCATAAGAGCTCTGCCCGGGTATCTGCGAAGAGCAGCCTCCATAACTTCTGCGCTACTTGAATCTATGCAAAGAGGAAGATCGGTAATCGAGCTCACCTCTTCCATAACGGTCAGCATCATGCTCTTTTCGTCGATTCCACTCATTCCGACGTTTATATCAAGGATCGACGCGCCGTCTTCTTCCTGGCTCTGCGCAAAATCCATGACCATCTCGAGATTTCCTTCACGAAGCTGCGCCTGAAGCTTCTTTTTTCCCGTAGGATTGATCCTCTCTCCTACTATCATGAAAAGATCGTCCATTCCAAATGATAATGAACTTCTCTCTGATGAGAGATATCTTTTGTGAAGATCCTTTCTCTTTATGTGATTACCCTCGGCATCTACAATGGTACTTGGCTTAACTTCGCCGTATTTCTCTTTGATGCCTCTTATGAAATCAGGTGTAGAACCGCAGCATCCGCCAAGCACTGATGCTCCGACATTGACAAGTCTTTCCATCTCGACAACGAATGTATCGCAGTCCATGTCATATGTCGTGTTTCCGTCTTCATCAACTGAAGGAAGTCCGGCGTTGGGCTTGGCGATTATCGGTATGCTTGTAACCTCCGCCATGCTCCTTATGATCTCTTCCATCTTATCGGGGCCTGTAGAACAGTTCGCTCCGACAGCACATGCGCCGAGCGCTTCCATTGTAATGGCACTTGCTGCCGCGTCAGAACCAAAAAGCGTTCTTCCGTCAGCTTCAAATGTAAGAGTCACCATAACGGCAAGGTCCGAAACCTCTTTTGCCGCGATTAGAGCTGCTCTGCATTCCTGAAGACTCATCATGGTCTCCACCACGAGAAGATCGCAGCCTGCATCTTCAAGGATCTTTATCTGTTCCTTATATACATCAACAAGCTCTTCGAAATCGAGATCTCCGATAGGCTTAAGCTGCTTACCTGTCATTGTAAGGTCGCCGGCGACAAGCGCTTTGCCTGCTACCGCTTCTTTTGAAAGCTGTACAAGCTCGGTGTTTATCTTAACTATATCTTTATCAAGTCCGTAATCGGCCAGCTTGATCCTATTTCCTGTAAATGTCGGTGCATAGACAATATCGGAACCCGCCTCGGCATAGTTCTTCTGAAGTTCCTTCATTACATCTTTATGTTCAAGGATCCACGCCTCCGGACAGACTCCGACCGGCATTCCGGCTTTGATCAGATTAGAGCCGGTAGCTCCGTCCAGAAATATGATCCTGTCATTACAAAATTCCAAAAACTGTTCTCTTGTCATCTGCTGTGTTCCTTTTTAAATAATAGCGGCAATATATAAAACATGATCAAACATATTGCCATAATGAGAAGCGGCTTAAGCCACATCGTCGGATAAGGTATTACCTCGGCATATGATAATCTATCAACTACTGCAATTACAAGTACATGATAATAATAAATATAATTCGAACTCTTTTTTCCAATCTTATAAAGATGATCTCCCGCATGAATTTTGCACTCGGATAAAAGAAATACTCCGATAACAACAAGGAGTGAACCTATATAGATTTCCTTTTTGCCGAAAACAAAAGTCTCAGCAACTGACATTACAAGACCGGCCGCGATCATAAGAATGAATTTTGTTTTGTGTAAGGTCATTACATTTAAATAATCATCGCCGTATTTTAATCTCTTTTTCCTAAATATATCAGCAAGCAGAATACCGATAAGCACAAACGGGAGTCCGAAAAAGAGCCAGTTTCTCAGTATGTACCATGTTGTAATGCTGATATCAAATGGTCTTATAGGATAAAAAGTCTGAAGTGCCTCTCCAAAATATAGCATAAATATAAGGAATGCTATAAGAACCTTATACCACTTTCTAAGTACTCGCGCAAAAATATAAATAAGTCCGACCGTATAAAGCAGCGCAAACAAAAACCACAGATGGTCAAAAACATAGACAGAATCATATACAACGGTACTTGTATTAAACAGCAAAAATAAAATGCATTCCTTTAAAGAATACTTGGAAAGCAGCCATTCTTTTACCGAATCCCCAAGGTATATATGTACCAAAAGAGAAAAGACAAAATAAACGACATAGACACTCGCCGTAATCTTTAATAGTCTGATCCAGTATTTTCCGCACTTTTTCCTTATATCAAGTACGCTCTCATCGCCGTCACGAAGAAGATATCTTCCGGAAAGCACAAAGAAAAACGGAACCGCAGACCTGCTTATCGCTTCGATCGCAAGTCCGAAATTACCGGGAAATCTCGTATGTATCACGATTACGAGCATACACGCTATGAAACTGATTAAATATAAAAATCTGTTTTCTTTTTTCATGGATATCTTCTGACTAGAAAAGAAGCACTGATATTACTCAGTGCTTATATCTGAATCTATAGTTGACAACTGATACGCATCTTCTGTCTCGACTGAAACACCTTCACCCGAAGGAACCTCTCCGTGAAGGACCTGAAGTATTACCACTGCTCTGTTATTGGCTCTCTCGTAATACTGAGAAGCGAGCTGCTCGTTATCTTCATCGAAATCGCCGTCATAAGCAAGATGATAACACTCATTGGCTTTCTGCATATACTCGGCAGCCTCAACGGTAATATCGGAAATACCCGAAAAGGCTTCGGGGACTTCAAGCTGTCCCATCTGTTGATACGCATCATTCATTTCATCAAGGTAACCTAAAAGCTCTTCTTTAGAGCCTTCCGAATCAGCATCTATAGCATCGATAGAATCGCCAAGACTTGCAAGCTTATCATAAAACTGTGTCATCTCGTTTTTGTATGCTTCAAGCTTATCGTCTTTCTTGGCACAGCCGATGGCATTTAAAACTAAAATAATTAACAAACCCAAACAAAAACTTTTTCTAAAAAACTTTTTCAAAATATCACTCCGTATATCAGTCAGAATATTTGGAAGCCGCCTTAAGTCTGGTAAGAGCTCTTGCTAGTCCCGCCTGAGATTTCTTGAACTCTTTGATGGACTGTTTGTGCTGAAGATGTTCCATGGCAAACTCATAAGCCTCCCTTGCTCTTTGCTTGTCAATATCTTCAGGTCTTTCAACGGTATTCACAAGAACTATACACCTATTGTTGGCTACTTGTACAGACCCCAAACTTACAACTCCGTATAGCCATTCTCCGCCGGGCTGTTTGATCTTTATAACTCCGTCGGACAAAGCAAGGATAAGCTCCTCGTGATTGGCAAGGATAGCAAGCTCACCGTCAGCGCAGGGAAGGATAATCTCCTCTGCTCTGTCATCATAAAATATTCCGTTTACAGATATGACCCTGAGTCCAAAGGTCGGGGCTTTTTCTTTGTTCATAATTACGCCTCTATCTGCTTAGCCTTCTCAATAACTTCTTCGATCGAACCAACGTTAAAGAACGCTGCCTCGGGATATTCGTCCATCTCTCCGTCAATAATAGCCTTAAAGCCTTTTATCGTATCCTTAAGAGGAACGAATTTTCCTTCTATTCCCGTAAACTGCTCAGCTACATGGAAAGGCTGAGAAAGGAATCTCTGAATCTTTCTTGCTCTGTATACAGTCTGCTTGTCATCATCACTAAGCTCTTCCATACCAAGAATAGCGATGATATCCTGAAGCTCTTTATATTTCTGAAGAGTCTCCTGAACTTTGATAGCTGTTTCATAATGCTCTTTTCCGACAATATCCTCTTCAAGGATACGGCTTGACGATTCAAGCGGATCTACCGCGGGGTAAATACCCTGTTCTACGATCTTACGTGAAAGAACCGTTGTAGCGTCAAGATGCGCGAATGTCGTTGCGGGAGCGGGATCTGTAAGGTCATCGGCAGGAACGTATACAGCCTGCACGGAAGTAACGGAACCGAATCTCGTTGAAGTGATCCTCTCCTGAAGTGCACCGAGATCAGTAGCAAGCGTAGGCTGATAACCTACAGCCGAAGGCATTCTTCCAAGAAGTGAAGATACTTCCGAGCCTGCCTGTACAAAACGGAAAATGTTATCTATAAAAAGAAGCACATCCTGATGCTTAACATCTCTAAAGTACTCAGCCATCGTAAGTCCGGTCTCCGCAACTCTCATACGGGCTCCGGGTGGCTCATTCATCTGTCCGAAGACAAGAGCTGTCTTATCGATAACTCCGGACTCAGTCATTTCAAGCCAGAGATCGTTTCCTTCTCTGGATCTCTCTCCTACACCTGTAAAAATGGAATATCCGCCATGCTCGGTTGCGATGTTCTGGATAAGCTCCTGGATAAGCACAGTCTTACCAACACCCGCACCTCCGAAAAGTCCGATCTTACCGCCTTTTGCATAAGGAGCGAGAAGATCGATAACCTTAATTCCGGTCTCAAGTATCTCAACAACAGGGCTCTGATCAACGAAATCCGGAGCTTCTCTGTGAATCTCCCACTTCTCGCTGCAGGCTACTTCTCCCTTATTATCGATAACATCGCCCATTACGTTAAACAGACGACCCAAAACTCCTTCGCCTACGGGAACAGAAATAGGTCCTCCCGTAGAGATTACCTCCATGTCCTTGCATAAGCCTTCACTTGGAGATAACATGATACATCTTGCGACATTGTCGCCGATATGCTGAGAAACCTCCATGACACGCTTTTTTTCTTCTACATATACATAAAGAGCGTCGCTGATATATGGAAGATCGTTGTCTTCAAATTTTACGTCAACAACCGGTCCCATGACCTGTATAATCTTACCGTTTTTCAAAAGAATATCCTCGATTCGTTAATTAGCTTCTTTGGCTTTGGCCGCTTTTTTTGCCTTCACTTCCTTGGCATGCTTAAGCGCCTTGGCACCACTGACAACCTCAGTTATCTCCTGAGTTATCATAGCCTGTCTTTGCCTGTTATAGGTTCTTTGAAGATCCATTATCATCTTCTCGGCATTTTTATTGGCATTATCCATCGCCATCATACGAGCACTCTGCACGCTGCAAAATGCTTCTACAAGCGCTCCATATATAAATCCCGTAATATAATTGGGAACTATATTATCCAAAACGGCGGAGGGACTTGGTTCCATCAGGAATTCCTCAAGTATGGTTCCTGTTGGCACCTTCTCTTTTCTGATGTCTGTAATGATATCAAGCGGAAGGAGCTTTTGGAATCTGGTCTCCGTCTTATTGCCGTGAACCGTCGTATAAATGATGTAGAACTCATCGACCTGTCTTGTGTAGTAATACTCAAGTATCTCGGCCGCGATCTTTCTTGCTCTGTGAAGAGTGGGATTCTGAGAAGTAAATATAAAAGATTCCTCGATCTTCATATTCTTTGTAGCAAAATGAAATCTTCCGACTTCGCCGATCACAAAGAGCTTCCATCTGTCACCGTCTTCTTTGATATATTCCTCGGCAAGCTTGATAACATTGTGGTTATATGCGCCCGCAAGTCCCTTATCATCAGTAAAGACGATGTAACCGCGCCTTCTTTCTTCCTCGGGAATATCAAGTCTTGTCTCCAAAAAGATATTCTCAACTTCCTCGGGTAAATGCCTTACAATTCTGGATATCATAGCCTGAGTGGAAAAGAAAAACGGCTCGGTATCTGTCAGCATCTTCTTTGCTCTTTGGAGCTTGGTTGAAGATATGAGATACATCGCATTTGTAATTTTCCGGGTATCGTTGACACTTTCTATTCGATCCCTAATCTCTTTAATAGTTGCCACTTGCTATTTCTTCCTTAAGCTTTTTGTTCTCCGCATCGTTAAACTCATCTACGGCGTCCAAAATTCTCTTTTTCAAAAGATCCGAAAGATCCCTGCTCTTGGTAAGATCCTCACAGATCTCGCCCTGCTCGGTATTAAAGTAAGTAAGGAGTCTTTCTTTATAATCTCTGACACTCTTGACGGGAACCATATCAAGCTTACCCGAACCTACGGCAACGAGTATGATTACCTGCTCATGCATCGCAAGAGGATGCTCAAGAGGCTGCTTTAAAAGCTCCATCAATACATTACCGTGATCAAGCTGCTTCTTGGTGGCTTCGTCAAGATCAGAACTGAACTGCGTAAACACAGCCATTTCTCTATACTGCGCAAGATCCACTCTGATACTTCCCGCAGCCTTTTTCATAGCTTTGGTCTGAGCCGCAGATCCTACACGGGATACGGAAAGTCCGACGTTAACGGCGGGTCTCATTCCCTCAAAGAAAAGATCGCTCTCAAGGAAAATCTGTCCGTCGGTAATTGAAATAACATTGGTAGGGATATATGCCGATACATCGCCTGCCTGTGTCTCTATAATAGGAAGCGCCGTAATGGACCCTCCGCCCAGCTCTGAAGACAGCTTACTTGATCTCTCCAAAAGCCTTGAATGCAGATAGAATACATCTCCGGGATAAGCTTCACGTCCGGGCGATCTTTCAAGAAGAAGCGAAAGCGCTCTGTAAGCTACAGCGTGCTTGGAAAGATCATCATATACTATAAGAACATCCTTGCCCTGATGCATGAAATACTCAGCGAGAGCCGTTCCCGAATACGGTGCTATGTACTGAAGAGGCGCCATATCGGATGCCGTTGAACTGACAACTATGGAATAATCCATAGCTCCCGTATTTTTAAGGGTCTGTACGATCTTGGCAACGGTTGATGCCTTCTGACCGATGGCAACATAGACGCAGATAACGTCCTTGCCCTTCTGATTGATGATCGTATCAAGTGCAATCGAAGTCTTACCCGTCTGTCTGTCTCCGATAATAAGCTCTCTTTGTCCTCTACCTATGGGGAACATGGTATCTATTGATAATATACCCGTTTCCATGGGTTCGCATACAGACTGTCTTTCAACGATACCGGGTGCAGGCTCCTCTACAGGTCTGTAGCCCGATTCCTTGATATCACCAAGTCCGTCTATCGGTGCTCCGAGAGCATCGATAACTCTTCCGATAAATGCTTCTCCCACGGGGATACCGGCCTCTTTATATGTTCTGACAGCTCTTGTTCCCTGTCTGATCGATGTATCATTACCAAAAAGAATGCATCCGATGTGATCGTCTCTAATATCCTGAGCCATACCTCTGGTACCGCCCTCAAACTCAATGATCTCACCGTAAAATGCATGTTCTATTCCGTCAATATTTGCAATGCCGTCTCCGACCCAGGTAACCGTACCGACTTCTCGGTCTTTGATAGAAAGATCGAACTTCTCAACCTTATTGCTGAGCATTGAGATGATCTTGCCCGTCTCTCTGTCACCGGTCTTGCGGCTTATCTTATTAAGTTCAGCACGAAGCTGTTTGGCCCTTCCGGCATCCGACCAGTCATACTCATAGTTTTTACACGACACTATGAATCCGCCGCCGATGGAAGGATCGCATACAAGCTCAACCTCTATGTCATCAACTTCAAACTTCTTGCAAAGAACAGACTTGATCTTGTCAAACTGTTCTCCGCTCGGAGCAGTATCTGCATAGCGGAGCTTAGCTTTTAAAACATCACTCATTGTTTACTCCGGCTTCAATTATAAATTTGTCATACAGTTTTTTGTCATCTTCACTGCTGTGCTTGGTAGCCGCAATCTTGGAAGCCGCATCGATAACCATATCGGTAAGCTGAGCCGCATAAACCTCTTTGGCACGCTCATTCTCAACCTCAGCATTGTGCTTGGCTTCTACGAGAATCTGCTCTCCTTTTTTCTTAGCATCGCTTACTATACGATCATACTCAACATAGCCCTTCTTTTTGATCTCGGAAAGAATATGCTCCTTTTCGACATCAACGGATGCTATCTTATCCTCGTATTCTTTTTGCGTGGCAAGAGCTTTCTGCTTGGCCTCTTCTGCTTCCAAAGTAGCTTCGTCGACCTCTTCCATTCTCTTTACAAGAACTTCATCAACTCTGCCAAAAAGAAACTTCTTGGCAACAAAAAACAAAAGCAAAAGATTAAAAACTGTACACCCAATACTTAAGATACTAACATTTAACACGTCTATACCCTCGTCTCTAATAGTTTAATCAAAGATCATGTAGAAGAGATGATCATAATAGCCACAACGAAGCCGTAAATAGCTGTCGCCTCGGCAAGTGCGCATCCAAGAATAAGAAGCTTCATGATCTTTCCGTCCGCTTCGGGCTGTCTTGCAACCGCATCAGTTGCCTTAGCTGTGGCAAGGCCGATACCGATTCCCGCTCCGATTCCTGTAAATGCTGCAATAGCTGCACCTAATGCTGTTAAATTCATCTTACTGTTCCTCCTTAGCGTCAAATATTACTCGACTGCTTCTTTTATATATAATGATGTCAAAAATACAAATACATACGCCTGTATCGCTCCATCAAATATATCAAAATAAACACTTAATAATGCCGGGAAAATGATCGGCAATGGCATAACAAACTTGATAAGTTCCATGATTACCGTCGCTCCCAAGATGTTACCGAAAAGTCGCATGCACAAAGACAAAGGTCTTATCGCAAGCTCAAGTATGTTCATAGGTGTGATGACCGCCATCGGCTGTGTAAAGCCCTTGAACCACTTTCCTACACCTTTCTTACGAAGACCTGCCGCTTCGACAAGTATTATACTCATAAGAGCAAGCGCGACCGTAACTGTCATATCCATAGTCGGCGGAGTGCCTCCGAACAGACCGACCAAATTACATGCACAGATAAAAATAAGTACCGTGGCCATAAAGTCCTGATATCTTACGCCCTCTTCTCCGAGCATGCCTCCTGTGACTCCTCTTATCCAGAGTACAAAACTTTCAACGGCAGCCTGCCTTTTTGAAATATTATGCACCTTAAAACCATGGGTAAGAAATAAGATTAAAAGAATAAGAATACCTATTACTATCCAAGAAACAACAACTGACTTATAAAGATCAAATAATCCGTTCCCGTATGGGATATGAATAAATGCTTTATCTTCTTTAAGAAGTTCATCAAATAGTTCTTTCATACAGCTCTCCTGTTAATCAAAACTATAGACTATTATAGAATTTATGCGGTAATTGTGCAATCCTTTTCACGGTTAAAACATATTTTGTGCAAATAATATTCGTCTCAAAGTTAAAGTATTCAGAATATTCCGTCAAAAGAACGAGGCATCTCTGCCTCGTTCAATCGTAGAATTTATTTAACGTTTACTTCAAAATTAGATGATCTCGATCGCGTCCTTTTGAGCATTTGCTTTGACGATCATCTTGTCATAAGTTTTTCTGTCATTTTCTATCCTGAGCACGATACCGTCGATAACAAATATCGTTCCGGCGTACGCTATCTCGGTAATAATTGCCTGAGCGGTACTTCCCTTGTCAATTTCAGCCTGAATACGTACCTTTTTGGCAGAAAGCTCTTTTATCTTGGCTTCCTTCATTCCTACGGCAGCATTGATCTTGATCTTCCACTGCATTCTCTGTCTGTCGACAGCACCGGCTTCCTGAAGCTTAAGGCTCTCCGTCTGAAGTGTCCTCAGATCCTCTTCCTCTCTGCTTATCATCTTTTGAATGTTGTTGTACTCAGTAAGGAGCGAACCGTTGACTCCAAGATTGATGATAGTCTTAGCTCCGGACCTGTTACCTACGGAAGCAGTTTCAATTCCGACAAGGCTCTGGCAGGTTCCTCCGTATATGATTCCAACGCGGCCATATGTCTTGATAAGACCGCTTGAGTTAATCTTACAGTTGATAAAATAGTTTCCGGAGATATTCTTACCCGTTATGGTAACACCCTCAAAGAACTTGGCGGAAATATCGCCCTTAGCGGTAATGGAGCCTCTTATAGGGCAGGTTGCTCCGCCCTTGATAATGACATTTCCTCCACTCACGATCACGGAGCTCTCCATATGACCGCCTATAATAATATCTCCCGTAGCCTTGATATCGCTGCTCGAATGAACGTCTCCCGTTACATATACAACACCGTCATAATTGATCTTTTTATCTGTGACCTTAACCTCAGGCACTATCATGACCTTCTGGATATTGATCACACCGTCGACCATGCTGATGGCTCCGGAATACTTGGCAACATAAGTAACCCTGTCGTTAAGGATCATGAAGCCTTCACCCTTAAGAATAGGAATCTCTTTACCGTTTCTGGCTTTAAGCGCCTCTCCGAATACGTTGTATCCGTCTTCACCTTTGGTCGCCCTGTGATAATAAGCAAGCTTATCGCCCACACGAACCTGCTTAAGCGTATCCATATTTGAAAGATCGGCCGTACCATCTTTTAATATGATAGGCTCGTTATTGGTCTCAGTATCAAAAAAGAAATCGTAATAGCCGTCAACGCCGTCAACAGGGCCTTTTCCGGCAGCAACGACGTAATTCTCATTGGGATTAAGGTGCCTTAGCATCCTTGCAATGCCCTCTTTGTCAATTCCCATTCGTATACGGCATTTTAATAGGAAATTAAATATAAGCTCTTCCGTGTAAGTCGCACCGTCGCTTCTAAGCGGAAGCTTCAGCATGCACAGCATATCGTCCGCCGTAAAAGAAATATAGTCATCCCTGTGCGCGATCATACTGTTAAGAAGAGCTGAATCATTGCTGATTCCCTCAGTCCTGTCAAGCGCTGCGGGATTATCTGTCTGAACAGTCTTCTCGGCAACCTTAAATTCACCCTTTTCAAGTTTTTCCCTGATGCGTCTCATATCAGTGGCCGTATACATCATAGTGGTGTACTTACTGATATCTACGCCTTCTTCTATTCCGATCCTTATCTCGCGCATCTGATCAGCCTGATATAAAGGCTTGGCATATGGCGATATATCTATCTGATGTTCAAGCCCGGTTCTCAGCTCATACATCTGCATCCAGCCGTATGAAGGATCGGCGTACTGTCCTACATCGACGCCGCTCTCAAGGCCAAGTCTGATCTCTTTTATCGCATCACCTCTCATATCGCCGGTGATATGCCTGTCGATATCAATGCCTTCCTTAAGACATATTCTGATCTGCTCGAGCTGCTCTGCATCGAAATTATCCTTAATATATCTGGCAATATCCACCTTATCAAGATATGCAAGATGAAGCTGTTCCAAAATACTTGCATTATACTTGGTAATCTCACCGCCACTGAAAACAAGTCCGTCAATAGCGCTCTTTCTAACTGCTCTCATCTTCATGTACGGAATATTCGGTGAAGCATAATGAGAAATATCAATTCCGGCTTCAAGTCCCTTTCTGATCTCTCTCATCTGCATGCTGTCATAAGAAGGATCCTGATAAAAGATAATGGGAACATCGTGATCTTTGGATAATCCGAGACGAAGCTCTCTCATCTGATCGGCGAGATATTCAGGCTTGGCATAAACAGACACATCTATTCCCATCGCGATACCCTGACGGATCTGTGAAAGCTGCTGAAGATCAAATCCCTGTTCCCTATAAGAAGTCATGTCTATCCCCTGAGTCATCTCAAGGCGAAGCTCTTCCATCTCCGTCCAAGGCATATTGGGGTCAGTGTACCTGGAAACATCAACCTTGTCTATAATGCCTTTCCTGATCTCGGCAAGTTGAAGCGCATTAAAACCAAGAGCCTTAAGCTTTTCAACATCGGCTCCCGCATTTGCACACAACTCTAATTCTCTCTCATAGGCGTTCTTATTAAAAGATTCAAGTCCGGCATAACTATTTAATTCGTTCACAAGTTCATCATCCTGCACTGTCATAAATTTTATGCCCTCATAAGATAAAGAATATTCAGACTAATTCCGAATATATACTAATTTTACCATAAATTATGTACCTTACTCAATAAAGTCAGAAAATGAATAATTTATGAAAAAAATATAAAAAACTATTGAAATTTATTTTAGAATCTATTAATATAATATTACAATCAATTTAATATTTAGGGGTCACTATTTAATTTTTAATTCAAAACAAAGGGGAACACGTATGAAAAAAGATGACGAAAGAACAAACAGGGGTATTTATATTGTTGGGACTATCATTTTCATTATTATCAATTTCCTGACAATGACGCATTTTAACAACGCATCCGCTGAGGAGCCGGGGAAAGCTGCTCAGGAAATCATGATTGAGATGCAAACTGAGACGCCTTCAGAGGATTACTTATTAGCACCCACTGCCGGCTTTTCTAAAGTATTGGCGGATATAAAGCTTTAACGCTTATAAAAGGAGAAAGATAAAATGAATATGAAAAAATTAGGTGCACTTATAATAGGTGCAGTTGTTGTAGCCACCAGTATGTTTACTGCTCTACCGGCTGCAAATGCTGAAGCTGCGGCAAAATCAGCTGCCGCAGACAATAAAATTCTAGGAAAAACTACAGAGAAAGCATATATCAATGAATTCTTTAACATTAGAATCCCGATATATCATAACTCTGAAGTTGCAAACGACGCTGAACTCGCAGCCCAAAACGAATGTGATGCCAACGGTTATAACGAAGACAGCAGAGTTTCAGCGATCAACAGCGGAGATACAATAGTTGCTCAGTATATTCATAATCCAAAAAAAGATATTTATGTAATGATCGGTAAATTTTCTTCAGCCGAGGAGAAAAATGAATATATGAAGCACATGAACAAAAACGATCTTACTAACACACTTGCAATCTATAAAAATGATTCTTCTTATACAGATGTTAAAGGTGAGATCAAAAAAATCGATTGCCTCGGTAAACAGCGTCCTGTAGTCATGATCACAGGAAAATGCGACGGCGAAGATTTTATGGACGTTCATCTTCATTATGTACAGAAAGATTATCATATCTCATACTTGATCAGCGGGCTTGGTACCAATCAGGTTGAACTGCTTGAAAAAGCAAAGAGAATAAAGAAACAATAAAAATATTTATAGAAAGAGTTGGGTAAAAAAATGAAAAAGAAAATTATGGCAGCGATCATAGCTGCAACTACTGCTCTCTCTGTTATGGGATGTGCAGATGAAACAGAGATCACCACAACAGATGATACTCAGATTGAAGCTACAACAAACGAAACAAGCACGCAGGATGAAACCGGTACAGAAGTTTCTTCAGAGAGCGATGACAGTATCTCAAGCGAAGATTCTTCTGTTGCAGATACAAGCACTTCTGCTTCTGACATCACAGGTAAGGATCCTTCATATCTCCTCGGAAAATCAATTGAAACTCCCGGCGACGGTTATGAGGACAATGTATATGAAAATGAGTTTTTAAACTTAAAAATGGAAACACCTGCTTATATCTATATCTCTGAGGATTCATTCCGTGCCAAAGAGTACAACGTTTCCGTAGATGAATGGCCCACATTTGCCATAGAAACGATTGAATCCGGAAAGCCTGTAATTGCTCAGTTTGCAGGCACTGATATGGAAGTTTTTCAAGTTACAATTTATAAAGACGATGCTTTTTCAGCTGAAAAATATGATCAAATAGCAATTGATGAATTTAAGAACACAAACGGCGATCTTCCTCCAACGGATATAACATCCGAAACAAGAACCGTCAATTTCCTCGGTGAAAAGCATGATGTTCTCACAGCCAGAGGAATCTTGGGTGAAGAAAATTATATTGCCAATTATCTTACTTATTCCAAAGACGGATATGTTTTCCAGATTGAACTAAGTGGTTTCTCGGATTATATCGAATATTTCGAGAATGCAACAACGCTTAACTGAATAAATTTTACAAAACAAGCTAAAACGTGATACATTAGTACAGGCGCTTATATAAAAAATAGGAAAGAGGGAAAAACTATGAAACTCAGAAAAGTACTTGTATCAGTTTTAGCTTTATCTATGCTCTTAAGCGTGCCTGCATTCGCATGCGAGAAATCTCACCATCACCACAAAAAGAATACAGAAGTATCAGCCGACGCTTCTACTGAGGACGCTGCTGCAGAAGCTTCTTCTAATGAAGATGCAGCAACCGAAGCATCATCTACTGAAGAGGCAGCTACAGAAGCTTCATCTACAGATGCTTCTACAGCAGAGGCTTCAACAGACATCGCAGCTACAGATGCCAGCACAGAGGCTGTAATTGAAGAAGCTATCGAGAAGAATTTCAGCATCGGCGAAGTAAAGGGAAATGTTTATGAGAATTCTTTCTTCAACGTTAAAGTCGAAGCACCCGAGGATTTTAAATTTAATGAAGAAGGATTAATGACACTTGTCGGTAACTATTCTCAAACTCCATTTGCCAAGAAGGCTACTGAGGCATTTGTTCAGGTAATCTTGGATAACGATTATCCCGTACAGCTTCTCAATGCCAACAACAACAAAACTGCATCATTAGATGTTTATGTAGGTTATGTAGCTGATAATACAGATGATTACCTTAACGAAAAAGCTCTTATCGAGTCAAAGCTTAATGATATCGTAGACATGTTCAAGAATATGGGATTAACAGATGTAAAGACTTCTGTTGGTACTACTACTTTCCTTGGCGATGAGCATCCTTGTATGGATGTAACCGGAACAATGGAAGGTATTGCATATAATCACAGATATGTTTGCATCCCCAAGGACGGATATGTACTTGTAATCGGATTCGGCGGAATTGAGCAGAAAGTCTTCGCTCCTATCGCAAACGCTACTAAGCTTAACTAATCCAAAAATATCATACAATATACTATAAGCGCCAAAGACCTGTAGAAGAACTAATCTCCTACAGGTCTTTTTTCCTAATTTCACATATATGATAAAACGTGATAAAGTATATATAACGCTTAATACACAACGAAGGGAAAGCGAGAATGAACATGAATAAATCATTTAATAAGAAAATCTTAATTCCTGCACTTGTATTATCTATGCTGTTTGCAGCTCCCGCATACGCAAGTGAAAAAACAAATGAGCTCCCTCAAAAAGAAGCAGTATCTGCGGAATCACAAAGTACCGCATTTACGCTTGGTGAAATTAAAGACGGAGCCTATGAAAACTCATTTTTTAACGTACGCTTCCCTGTTCTCAAAGGAATGAAGTTTGATAAAGACGGAAAGCTCACGGAGCTTGGCAAAAAAGCATCCGATCCTGCCGCAACAGAGGCAGTTATCGCTCAGATAAACGAGCACACTCCTGTCATTTTGGCAAATGCTACTACAAGTAAATCTTCGGTCTTTACTGTAATTGCTACCTTCGTAGGAAAAAACGTCACAGATCATTACGATGAAAAATCCATTGTAGAATCCAAGCTTAAGCAGGTTGTATCGGATTACGACAGTGTCGGGGGCTTTACGGATCTTACAACTACAATAGATACCATTTCTTTTCTCGGAGAAGAACACCCTTCTCTTAGTGTCACAGGAAAAGTTGACGGTGTTGAATTCAAGCAGCGTTTCCTGTGTCTTACAAAGGACGGTTACGTAATGTTATTCGCTCTTGCCGGAACTAATGACAGTCCGTTTAGCATGATTGATCAGGCAACAAAGCTTTATTGAATCAATCTCCTTCAATAATAGCTAAGATTAAAATTCCAACTATAACTAAGAACAAAAAGAAATACTGTTTGGCTTTTAACTTCTCTTTTAAAACAAGTCGAGATAATATCAACGATACCACACATACAGATGAAATGATCGGTGCGGCGATAGCTCCGTTTCCGCTCATGGCGTATACATATGTGAATTGTCCAGCGGTCTCACATACAGCTGCAAGTATCTTGTCTCTCTGCGTAGGAAGTTCAAATTTAACACCCTTTACAAGCATAAATATCATTAAAATAACAGCAACGATAAAAAATGAAAGTTCATATGAAGTATTCGCGACCTCTTCTATCGTTTCTTCCGTAACACCAAATAAAGGGCTAGTCTCCATATCTAAGAAATATATATCCAGAAAGCTTCCGAGCGCATCGATCATAGCGTAACAAAAAGGCATTGCAAAGGCTATGATTGCCATCTTCTTTCCTATCTTCTTTTTTCTGTCCGTATCACCGGTATTATCCAAAAATCCGATTCCGAGAATACCTATTACGATGAT
Organism: Butyrivibrio sp. X503; assembly: GCF_003625475.1. GTDB lineage: Bacteria > Bacillota > Clostridia > Lachnospirales > Lachnospiraceae > Butyrivibrio. Next base: position 396,657 of record NZ_RAIQ01000002.1, read on the forward strand.
TATTATAGCGACAACAGAACCTCTTGCTATAGTTTCACCAAGAAAAACAACACACATAAGTGAGCAAAGAGCTCCGGATGTATTCTCTATGGGATCAGAGATCGATTCTTCCAAAAATCTCATTCCAAAGAAAGAAAACGCCATTGATACGATATAACAAAGAGATACCGGAAGGTATCTGATAAGATTTATCGGATCATAATTTATATCCTTGGTAATAAGCGTAAAGAGTGCATGTATTCCCATTACCACACCGACGCATACGCATATCTTAAGGTGAGCATATTTCTCATGCTCTCTTGCTCCCTTTTTATAAAAGAGCTCGGCAAGTCCCCATATAAAGGTCGTAGCCAATGCAAAAAACAACCACATATTATTCCCTCACTAATACTTTTATTTCATAAAGAGTATAGCATAAAAAACATGAACTCTTTCGAGATTCTTTTACAATACAATCAAAAAGAGCTGCCTGTTAGGACAGCCCTTTTTGTATATTATAGTTTTTCAACTATTAGTTCTTCTTTGAGTTGTTGTAAACCTTCTTAGCTTCTTCAAGTCCGGCTTTAAGACCTGCAAGACCTGCCTTAGCAACCTCAGCTGATGTCTCAGCGAGTTCCTTAGCAATAGCCTCAGCCTTCTTAGCTGCCTCGTTAAGCTTCTCCTTAGTCTCATCGTCTACGAAAGACTTTGTATCAGAAGCCTTGTTTGCCTTGTCAGCGATAGCTGCCTGAGCTGCTGCAAGTCTAGCAACAGGAACACGGAAAGGTGAGCATGATACATAGTCAAGACCGATCTTGTGGCAGAACTCAACTGATGAAGGATCACCACCGTGCTCACCACAGATACCAACGTGAAGAGCAGGATTAACGGGCTTACCAAGCTTAAGTGACATCTCCATAAGCTTACCAACACCTGTCTGGTCAAGCTTAGCGAAAGGATCGTTCTCGAAGATCTTTGTGTCATAGTAAGCATTGAGGAACTTACCTGCATCATCACGAGAGAATCCGAATGTCATCTGTGTAAGGTCGTTTGTACCGAAGCAGAAGAAATCAGCTTCCTTAGCGATCTCGTCAGCTGTAAGAGCAGCTCTGGGGATCTCGATCATAGTACCAACTTCGTACTCAAGCTTAGCGCCTGCAGCAGCGATCTCAGCGTCAGCTGTCTCAACTACTACCTTCTTAACGTACTTAAGCTCCTTAACCTCACATACAAGAGGAATCATGATCTCAGGCTTAACGTTCCAGTCAGAGTGTGCCTTCTGAACTTCAAGAGCAGCACGGATAACAGCCTTAGTCTGCATCTTAGCAATTTCAGGATATGTAACTGCAAGACGGCATCCTCTGTGACCCATCATAGGGTTGAACTCGTGAAGAGAATTGATGATAGCCTTGATCTCTTCTACGCTCTTATTCTTAGCATCAGCGAGCTTCTTGATCTCGTCCTCAGTTGTAGGAACGAACTCGTGAAGCGGAGGATCAAGGAATCTGATTGTAACAGGGCATCCCTCAAGAGCCTCATAGAGAGCCTTGAAGTCGTTCTGCTGATAAGGAAGAATCTTATCAAGAGCAGCTTCTCTCTCTTCTACTGTATCTGAACAGATCATCTCACGGAATGCAGCGATTCTGTCTTCCTCGAAGAACATGTGCTCTGTACGGCAAAGACCGATACCCTCAGCACCGAGCTCTCTAGCCTTCTTAGCATCAGCAGGTGTATCAGCATTTGTACGAACCTTGAGTCTTCTGAACTCATCAGCCCATGCCATGATACGTCCGAACTCGCCTGCGATCTGAGCGTCAACAGTTGCGATCTGTCCTTCGTAGATGTTACCTGTTGTACCATCGATTGAAATGAAGTCTCCCTCGTGGAACTCTTTTCCACCAAGTGTGAACTTCTTGTTTTCCTCATCCATGTTGATGTCGCCACAACCTGATACGCAGCACTCACCCATTCCACGAGCAACTACGGCAGCGTGTGATGTCATACCACCACGAACTGTAAGGATACCCTGAGCAGCCTTCATACCTGTAATATCCTCAGGTGATGTCTCAAGACGAACAAGAACAACCTTCTCGCCTCTCTCAGCCCACTCTACAGCGTCATCAGCTGTGAATACAACCTTACCGCAAGCAGCTCCGGGAGATGCACCAAGACCCTTTCCGATAGGTGTTGCAGCCTTAAGAGCAGCAGCATCGAACTGAGGGTGAAGAAGTGTATCAAGGTTACGAGGATCGATCATTGCTACAGCCTCTTCAGGCGTCTTGTGTCCCTCATCAACGAGGTCGCAAGCGATCTTAAGAGCAGCGGGAGCTGTTCTCTTACCGTTACGACACTGAAGCATATAGAGCTTCTTGTTCTCAACAGTGAACTCCATATCCTGCATGTCATGATAGTGGTTCTCAAGAGTATCACAAACCTTGATGAACTCAGCATAAGCCTCAGGGAACTCCTGCTCCATCTGAGCGATAGGCATAGGTGTACGAACACCTGCAACTACGTCCTCACCCTGAGCGTTGATAAGGAACTCACCCATAAGTTTATTCTCACCTGTAGCAGGGTCACGAGTGAATGCAACACCTGTACCGGATTCATTGTTAAGGTTACCGAATACCATAGGCATTACGTTAACGGCTGTTCCCCATGAATAAGGGATATCGTTATCACGACGATATACGTTAGCACGAGGGTTATCCCATGAACGGAATACAGCCTCGATAGCAAGCTTGAGCTGCTCTACGGGATCTGAAGGGAAGTCTTTACCAAGCTGGTTCTTGTACTCAGCCTTGAACTGCTCTGCAAGCTCCTTAAGATCAGCTGCTGTAAGGTCAACGTCGAACTTAACACCCTTCTTCTCTTTCATCTGGTCGATAAGCTGCTCGAAATACTTCTTACCAACCTCCATAACTACGTCAGAGAACATCTGGATGAAACGACGATATGAATCATATACGAAACGCTCGAATGCAGGATCGGGGTTGCCCTTGATCATTGCTGCAACTACTTCATCGTTAAGACCGAGGTTGAGGATTGTATCCATCATACCGGGCATAGAAGCACGAGCTCCTGAACGAACAGAAACAAGAAGAGGATTCTGAAGGTCGCCGAATTTCTTACCGTTGATCTCTTCCATCTTCTTAACGCCTTCCATAGCCTGAGCCATGATCTCGTCGTTAATCTTACGACCGTCCTCATAGTACTGTGTACATGCCTCTGTTGTGATTGTGAATCCCTGAGGTACAGGAAGACCAATACTTGTCATCTCAGCAAGGTTAGCACCCTTACCACCGAGAAGGTTACGCATTGTCATGTTACCTTCGTTGAACATATAAACCCACTTGTTCGCCATTGTTTTACCTTTCTTGCCATTCCTCTATAATGGCAACCTTTCATATATACATTTTTATTTATAACTACTGCGGTTCTTTTATCAAATAGTAAAAAGATGCAGTTAATTATCAAAGATTGGGGCCATCGGCCGGTATGAAACTGTCAAAGATATAGATATCAAAGTTTCTCTTGGCTCTGTCAAGTTCTTCCTCACTCTTAATCGTCCATGCAGCGGTTACATTCTTATATAAATGTCTGCACAGCCACAGCGATAAATTATAAGGATATTTGTGGTTGTAAGCTATAAAATCGGGCTTAGCAAACACATTAAAGAAAAGATACGTAAGGGAAAAATACAAAAATGTATTGAATTCTTCAGGCTTTTCCTTGTGGAACTCATCGGAAAGCTGTCCTCGCATGATACCGGGATTATGTCTCTTGTACCATATAAGTCCCAAAGGATTGAAGGATTCTATACAATATACTCCCTTGTAATCTCTGAGAAGATTGTCTACCTTAGGGCATACCGAAAGGTCCTTAAGCTCTATCTTGAGCTCGATTATAAGCGGTATCTTGCCGTCTACAAGCTTAAGGAAATCTTCAAATTTGGGGATGCGTTCATTGGAATTAAGAAGTTTGAACTGCATAAGCTCTTCATAGGTATAGTCGATCACCTTACCTTTTGCAGGTGTTCCGTCCTCGTTCCTGGCCACTCTCTCAAGTGTAAAATCATGGAAAATAACGGGTACTCCGTCTTTAGAGAGCTGAACATCGCACTCTATTCCGTAGCCTGCATCAACAGCCTTCTTAAAAGCAGCCATTGAATTCTCGGGAGCCTCACTGTTGTTATCATGAAGTCCGCGATGAGCATACAGCACTTTGACATGTGGTTCTCTGGAAGGTTTGCAGAACATCCTTGGCATTATCATGATAAAATATAGTGCGATCAAAATAACCGCAATAGCGCATAAAACCTCAATTAAGAACATTCAAACCACTTCCTAGTAATATAATTCGTAACGCGTCCGCTAAATATTTTACAGCCTAATTGTCTAATTGACAACAATAAATTGCAGAAAAATCAGTCATCTATATCAAAATTCTCCAAAATACTCTTCTTTTTATCCGGACGAGTGTCTCCGTGCTTAACCATGAGCATAGTCATAAACGCAAGTACGGAGAATATAAACGAGTACGGAAAGAGTGTCTTATAGGAAATATGCTCAAGCAAAAATCCCGAGAAAATAGGTGTAAATACCTGCGCTGCCATGGAGAAAGTATAATACAATCCCGTAAACTTACCTATATCTCCCGCCTTACACATCTCCACGACCATTGGATATGAATTGACGTTGATGGTAGCCCATCCTATTCCGACCATAACAAAACATATATTTATAAAGAAAGAAAAGCTGGGGAACAATCCTGCTGTTATATATCCGGTCGCCATGATTACTATTCCTATGAGAATAGTCTTTTTTCTTCCGATCTCTCCCGATATATATGCGATCGGCACATAACTTAATGTAGCTGCGACCGTTGCCACCAAAAGGCATGTCGCATAGTCTCCGTTTCTCATATCCCATACTTCAACAACAAATCTTGAAAAAGCTGTTGTCACTGCATTGTATGCGGTATACCAAAGAAATACCGATACCAGAAGGAAACGAAGGCTCTTTTCAACCTCTTTTGACACTGTAGTCTTTTCTCTGAAAGAGCTTCCTTCTTCAAGCTCGTCTCCTAGTGACAAAAGGCCGCCCTCTTCTTTTATCTCTTTCTTAATGGCATTCTCTTTAATTTTAAGAACAAGGATTCCTATTCCGACAGCCATACAGATAATGACACTGAGTGTAAAAGGCATATAATCAGCAGCAGCCGGATTGTCTCCATCAACAAGAAGGAGCTTTGTCATGACAAGCACATATATTCCGCCGAGGGTTCCCATTAGATTTATGATAGCATTGGCACTGCTTCGTACAGGTGCAGGCGTAAGATCGGGCATGAGCGAAACTGCTGGAGATCTGAATATTCCCATTGAAATAAGAAGAAGTAAAAGAATTCCAATGAAAAGAAGCAAGCTTCCACTGTTTCTTGCCACAGCTATAAGCACGAACAAGAATATAATAGAAAGAACGGTTCCTATGATTATATAAGGCATTCTTTTTCCGATCTTGGTCTCGGTCTTATCTGACAGAGTTCCGAAAACCGGAAGGAGGAAAAGCGCAAGGACATTGTCCATAGCCATAACCGCACCGGTTGCGGTCTCTCCAAGGCCGAATGTATATTTAAGGATCTTGGGAATTTCATTATCGTAGAATTGCCAAAAGGCGATGATTGCAAAGAATGCAAAACCGATAAATATAGTTCTCTTGTAATTTAGCTTCATTTGATAGTCCCCTTTATGCATTTTTAATAAGAAAACATTTTTCACGTCTATATATAATAGCTTATAATTACGGTAAAAACAATTGGCAGCGGATATATTGCATTTTATGGAAGATTCTCCTATAATACGAACTGTTGCAAAGATAATTGATTTTATTAAGTGAGGCTATTTTTAATGATAAGTGCTAATAACGTAACACTAAGAGTCGGTAAAAAAGCTCTGTTTGAGGATGTAAATATCAAATTCACCGAGGGAAACTGCTACGGAATCATCGGTGCAAACGGCGCAGGTAAATCTACATTTCTTAAGATCCTTTCAGGACAGATTGAGACAACAAACGGTGATATCGCTATAACTCCCGGTCAGCGTCTCTCCTTCCTCGAGCAGGATCACTTCAAATACGATGACAATGTTGTTCTTGATACAGTTATTGCAGGTAACGCAAGACTTTTCGAGATCAAGAATGAAAAAGACGCTATTTATGCAAAAGAGGATTTCTCAGACGAGGACGGAATCAGAGCAAGTGAGCTTGAGGCTGAATTTGCCGAGATGAACGGATGGGAAGCTGAGTCAGACGCAGAGTCTCTTCTTAACGGACTTGGAATCGAGACCGAGAACCACTACAAGCTCATGAAAGATCTTGACGGTAATCAGAAGGTCAAGGTTCTTCTTGCGAGAGCTCTTTTCGGTAATCCCGATATTCTCCTTCTCGACGAGCCTACCAACCACTTGGATCTCGATGCCATCGCATGGCTCGAGGAGTTCCTTATCAACTTTGAGAACACCGTTATCGTAGTATCTCATGACCGTTACTTCCTTAATAAAGTTTGCACATATATCGCAGATATCGATTACGGCAAGATTCAGCTCTTTGCCGGTAACTATGACTTCTGGTATGAGTCATCACAGCTCATGATCAGACAGATGAAGGAAGCCAATAAGAAAAAAGAGGAACAGATCAAGGAACTTAAAGAGTTCATCGCTCGTTTCTCAGCTAATGCAAGTAAGTCCAAGCAGGCTACTTCACGTAAGAAAGCTCTTGAAAAGATCGAGCTTGATACCATCAAGCCTTCAAGCAGAAAATATCCTTATATTGATTTCAGACCTGAAAGAGAGATCGGTAACGAAGTGCTTACTGTCGAGGGAATCTCCAAGACAATCAACGGAGAAAAGGTTCTCGATAACATCTCCTTCGTTGTTCAGCACGATGACAAGATCGCATTTGTAGGCGGCAATGAGCTTGCAAAGACTACTCTCTTCCAGATCCTTACAGGTGAGATTGAGCCCGATGAGGGAACATACAAATGGGGTGTAACAACATCTCAGGCTTACTTCCCCAAGGACAGCACCAAGGAATTCGACAATGACTACAATATCACAGAGTGGCTTACAGGCTATTCCGAGATCAAGGACGCAACTTATGTAAGAGGTTTCCTCGGACGTATGCTCTTTGCAGGTGAAGACGGTGTCAAGAAGGTTAAGGTTCTTTCCGGAGGAGAAAAGGTTCGTTGTCTTCTCTCCAAGATGATGATAAGCGGTGCCAACTGCCTTATCTTCGATGAGCCCACCAACCACCTCGACATGGAATCAATCTCCGCTCTTAACGACGGAATGATCAAATTCCCCGGAGTTGAGCTCTTTGCTTGTCGTGACCACCAGGTAGTTCAGACTACAGCCAACAGAATAATGGAAATCCTTCCCGACGGAACTTTGGTAGATAAGCGTTCAACTTATGATGAATATCTCGAAAGCGACGAGATGGCAAGAAAGCGTACAGTATACAATACAGTTGCTGAGGAAGAGGAAGACGACTGATAAAGTTATCTTTTCTATATATTAAGGAGGAGCAATAATGCAAACATTTAGTCCTGTTAAAGAAGGTAAAGTTCGTGAGATCTATGATATCGGTGAAAACCTGATCATGGTAGCAACAGACAGAATCTCTGCCTTCGACGTAATTCTCAAAAACAAAGTAACCAAGAAAGGTGCTGTTCTCACACAGATGTCTAAGTTCTGGTTTGATTACACCAAAGACATCGTGGCTAACCACATGATCAGCGTTGATACGGCTGATATGCCCGAGTTTTTCAGAACACCTGATTTCACAGGAAACAGCATGCTTTGCAAAAAGCTCAATATGGTTCCCGTTGAGTGCATCGTTAGAGGATATATCACAGGTAGCGGCTGGAACAGCTACAAAGAAAACGGAACCGTATGCGGGATCAGGCTTCCCGAAGGTCTTAAGGAATGCGACAAGCTTCCCGAACCCATCTACACTCCCAGCACCAAGGCTGAGATCGGCGATCACGATGAGAACATCGATTTTGACCGTAGCGTAGAGGTACTTGAGAAGGCTTTTCCCGGAAAAGGACTTGAGTACGCAACCAAGATCAAGGATTACACTATTGCTCTTTATAAAAAATGTGCAGACTACGCTCTCACTCGCGGTATTATAATAGCAGATACCAAGTTTGAGTTCGGTATTGATGAAAACGGCGAGGTTGTACTTGCTGATGAGATGCTCACACCCGACAGCTCGCGTTTCTGGCCTGTAGACGGCTATGAGCCCGGACACGGACAGCCTTCATTTGATAAGCAGTTCGTTCGTGACTACTTAAAGGCTAATCCCGAGTGTGACTACAATCTTCCTCAGGATGTCATCGACAAGACAATCGCTAAGTACCTTGAAGCATATAAGCTCCTTACAGGATCAGAACTTAACGTATAATATTTTTATTTGATAAACATTAACGGCTTGAGTACATCAGTACCCAGGCCGTTTTTTCATATAGTAAGCCTTCTGATCAGTCGTCGGAATATCTTATAAGCTTATCAAATATGATCCTATACTTTGCTCCGCCTTTAAACTCAAAGACTATATCTCCCGAATCCTGTGTGCCGCCGGCAAAGCCTTCAACACCCTTTATCTCCATCTTCACATCATCAACTTTATCTACACCGACAAGCTTTTTATCGGGAGTCGTATAGTATACAAACTCAGTCAATGAGTCATAAGCCAGATCAGGACAATCTCTTCCGCCTTCATATGAATAGATGCGTTCGATAGCGTCTCCACTTACATGAAAAATATCATTGCCTACTGTAGAGATCCATATATTTTCAGTTGTTTCATCCGAAACTATCTTATAGATCCGGTCATCACCCTCTTTAAGTGTTACATCGCCTACTTTTCCATCGTTAAAAGTAGCATAGTGAATGTCTCCATCGTATGTATACAAAAACTTATAGTCACCTTTTTCTCCGGTTACAGCCTCTGCGTTTTCACCAACATCACTTTGCGCAAACGGAACAGGATTCAGATCTTCATCAAGCCAGTAATATTTGCCATCACCCATGTCATCCTCAAAGATAACGGTTCCGTCAAAGTTATCCTCCAGAATAAAATGCATTGACTCCATGACATCAATATTTGTCTTGGGATAAACCAGGCAGTCTGAACTTGAGAACACTTCCTTACATTCTGATTCCCCTGCACTATGGCAAAGAACTTTTCCCTCATCTATTATCATCATTTTATTCTGATCGCCGTTTAGATATACCTCGGACGAATATGTTTTAACAGGAGAATATATTGCATCCAGTTTACCGTCATGAAGACAATAATATGTGTTAGTTGAATAAAGATCGCTTAAATAAACCGTATCTCCGTCATTGCTCATACTCAGAAGATCATAATATTGATCTCCGAGATCATACTCATAAACAGGCTTATCTTCTTTATCGACTACACAGATCTTATACTTTGGTCCTTCATTAACATCATACCAGGATTCTAAACTGCACAGATAACCTGAATTCGGTGACATTGCTGCGCAAAGAACTTCACCATTTGTTTTATGAATCCAAGTCTCCCTGTTGGCAAGGTCATTTACGTGAAGCCTACTATTATCATCGATATAATACAAAGTCGCGCCGTAATAACTGCAGCTGTATCCCACCGCATGATCGATATATTCCGTTGTCAGATCCTCGCAGTTTATAAAGTAAAGATTCATATCATCATCAATCACAACTCCGATATGACCTGCAGGGATAAAGATCATATTACTGAGCTTACCTTTAAATTCTTTATTGACTACGCCTCTGTTGTTATAAAGAACGCCGTCATTTTCAGCAAGGTTAACTATATCCGATTCAGGATCGATAAATTCGGATACAACGGGACTTTTAAAGGAATAATAAATAGACCAGAAATTGGGAATAACAATAAGACATGCGATAAATGCAAACAAAATAGTAAAGATGATCGCAGCAACATTTATCTCTTTCTTGATCTCTTTTTTCTTTTTTATATTGTATTGTTCTACAGCATCACTTATATTTGGAACAGGTTCGGAAGTATCTTTAAAGATTCGCTCTTCAACTTCAACTTTTTCCCAACCGCCGTCATCCAATTTGATCATCGGATTTCCGCAGATCGGGCAATACTTCGCTGACTCTTTCACTTTATAACCGCAATTAGTGCATTTCATATTGTACTATCCATCCATAAAAGTTTTTCGTCTAAAAACTATATAGCTTAATAACAAAAAAGACAAAGAGGATCAAAGCAAACGCAATTACAATAATGCATGCCATTACCTCTTCCTCCGTGATCGTTGATATATAATCCTGTATCTTCAGGGGTGGTCCTTCTTCCTCAATATAACTCTCCTGAGTTATTTCAGACTTTCTTTCGGGCTCTTTTTCCAAAAGCTCGACAACTTCCTGTCTTGAGTAATAAGGCGCATGTGGCACGTTTTCGGGAATTGTGACTTCTTCCCAACCGCTGTCATCCATATGAACAAGCGGAACACCGCAGACCGGACAATATTTTTCTTTTTTATCGACATCGCTGCCGCAATTAGTGCATTTCATCAGTTACTCTTCCCCATTTATTCTTTTCTTTTGACTATCTTTAATTCTCATCATCTTCTACAAACAAGTTACCGTAAATAATATAATGCTTCCCATTCGAATCAGTACATACAGTTTTAGAAGAAAACGGATATTGAGAGCCGACATATTCGCAATCCTCTCTGATTGTAATTATATTTCCGTCAGAGTCTTTATATGCAACTTTTTTATCATCTCCGCAAAAGACAATACGCTCGCAAAACATATCATAGGCAATTCTTATTGCATTAACCAAATTGTCATACCCTATCTTCTCTGCCCCGCTTTCTGTTATATGATAGATTTCATTATTAAAACTCGAGATCCATACTTCGTTGTAATCCGGATCGGCAGCTATATCGAAGATTTCGCTGTCACACTGATAAAATAATTTATCATCGGTTGCTCCGTTATCGTATGTTATCAGATGAATATTCTTATTTCCTTGATATAAAAATCTGTATTTTCCGTCTGCCCCTCCAACAAAATCGCATCCGGAAACCAAACACTCATCAGAGATTGCGATTAGCTCCATCTTATCGTCGATCCAGTAAAATTTATCATCGTATTCGATGACGCATCCTTCGAGACGACTGTCATACATTACCGCAGTTATATAATTGTTATAATATCTTTTCGGATATACTGCGCACGCTTTTCCTGAAGCTATTTTTTCCGACTTACAGGTTTCCGAAGAAAAATAATATATCGCATCATCTTTTTCAATCAATGCATTGTCCATTGCGAAATCAAAGTAGGCTCTTCCATGATCTTCAGAGCCTTCAATCCTGATAAACTCTCCGTCCTTAAGGCAATAAACCGCCCCTTCACCGAGTGCATAAGATTGGAAATATATTTTCTTTCCGTCATTACTAACGCCTTCAATCCTATATGCAATTACAGTAGATGTGCACGACACTTCCGTTCCGTCTTTCGAATATACATAATAATTATATTTTGTATCTCCATCTTTATGCTCTGCGTGCAAAAAAGCAATAAACTCACCATTGGGTGAAATTGCAGTTTCATCAATAGAATCAGCTTTAGCAATAAATGTTGTCTCGGATGTTTGACAATCAAACCTTTTTATACTTGCATTGTTCAGATAAATCAGACAAGAATTGTCACCGCTAAATACTGCAAAGCTTCCTTTCTCAAGAAGCTCGGAAGAAAGATCGCCTCGTACAAAATAAAGATTGTTCTGCTTATCTAAAACCGCACAAACAGATGAATCCTTACTAAAATAACACTCCTCGATATTGTCCTTGAACTCGTCACTCGAAAGCCCCTGATTGTTATATAAAACTCCGTCTATCTCAGTGATGGTAATGTGTGAAACTTCCCATTTCCCTATATCACTAACACTTTTTTCTGTTGTATTATCAGCTTCGGAACTATCGGATGCTTTCGCATCATCCTCATCGGTATCTGACGAAGACACACCGCTACTTTCTGCTGTGTTTGAAGCAACAAACTTACCCGGCTTTTCGAATCCCGAACCGAAATAAATAATCGCAAAAATCACAGCTGACAAGATGAGCACACCAATAATAGATGCAAGTACAATAATCTCTGTCTTATGCTTAAGCGCAGTGGAAGCTCCGCCCCATTTCGATGAAGGTTGAACCGGTTGCTGCACAATATTGTTTCCCTTTTGCGCCTGTTCTATAGGAAAGCCGCATATCGAACAATACTTTGTTCCTTCGTTCAATTCATTACCGCAATTATTGCATCTCATCAAACTACTCCGTCCTCATGCTTATGTTTATCTTCTTTTATCGCATCATCTCTATGTGAATTGATAAACTTCTCTGCCTCGTATGCATAGCTAAATCTATGTATCCAAAAAATGATTAATCCAAAAAGGAACACAGGACCAAATACCGTACCACTATCCATATAAAAAAATATAGCAAATAAAAGTGCGATACCCGAAACAGCAACCATACAAGTTGAAACAATCCACCACAACTCGTATTTTGAAATTGCGTCTTCGTTATCTGAATATATTACGTATAATTGCGAAATTCCTAATACATCAAGGAAAAATTCGGCCACAATTAAAACTAAAGCCCATAATATATAATAATCAGAATCAGTAACCGCTACCAATATCATTGAAATCACATGTAACGCACAAACAAGGGCAGACAATGAATATAGTCGGGTTGCCTTCAAATAACGCTTTTTATATTGCTCCAAAAATAATGATTCTTCTAAAAAGTGCTCTACAATGCCTTGCGAGTCTTTAAGGTATCGTACAATTTTATAAGCAACAAAAGCTCTTAAAACACACAAAAGAAATATCAAAAAATAGCCTATAGAAGATAAGATTCTAATATTCCATTCTATGACGAATATTAAAGTCACAACAAAAAGATATGATCGCAGAGGTCTTGTATCAAAATATCTTTTTATACTGCTCATTACTTTATCATTTACTCCTCGGTCTGTTCTTTCATAAGCTTATTTATTGCTTTCTCAGTGTTTAGGGCATACTTTAATCTATAAACAAAAAATACGATTAAAAAAATAAAGATAATACATAATAACATCCAAATTCTGTCTTGTGTCCAATTATTACCCGCTAAGATAAATTCTTGCATCCAATCATTATCCGCTAAGATAAATAAAAGAGGCCAAGCTACTACTACAAAAACAGATACCACCCACATTGTTTGGTATTTACCAAAATAACCTCTTTTGGCTATATGAACCTCATATAGATTTGAAATTCCTATAACATCTAAAACAAACTCAGCTATTAAAACAACAAAATGCAACGGTGCATAAAAATATAGTCCAAGTATCGTTGATATACCCGATGCAAGAACATCAATAGTGCATAAAATTGCCAACGCATAATACATCTTAATAGCGCAATATGTTACAAAATAAGTATACTCAAAACGAGCACAAAGTCCTTAACCATCTCTATTGATTATAATATCAGGAAAGTGAAATGGCAATAGTTTTTGACATAAATGTTAACATTGATTGCATCAATTTATAAACTATTCCTAAAGATATATTAGAAAACTATGAAATTAACAAGAAAAACTAAAGCCGAAAAGCTATAAGACGATATAAAGAGTGAAGGAGGAAAGGGAACATGAATAACCTTTCAGAATTATAAAGTACCGTCACTGCGGCAGGATCCCGGTGGCGGTACTTTTTCTTTGATATTTTTCTACGGTAAAAAAGTAGTCTTACACTTCATTTTCATACGGATTGACAGGTCGTTCGGGCAATCCTCTCTTGGTCAGGATCTGAATGACAAGTCTTACAATACCGATAAGTATCAGATAGCTTCCGACCGTTATGGACTTACCATAGTTAAGGCGCTGAGGCATAAATAAGGTGATTATTCCGAGGTTGAGGTTGATAACGGCTATCGTGATCATCCAGAATATTCCGCCCTTTTTGATGGTATCCTTGTGTTTAACTATATAGAACACACTGGCAATCGCAAGATAAAAGAAAATTATGGAAACAAGCGCATTGGTCCACTTAGGTATTCTCTCGATATTTGAAAGGATAAAGACCATAAAGCTTAGCACAAATATGTGAAATACCATTCGACCTCGCTTGATAAAGGCTTTTTCCTCTCGAAGGCCTGCCTTTATCAGTCTCGTTGCGCTCCAGATAGCGCAGGAAATCGCAACTCCCCCGCCTATAACGTTATATACATCCTGAGGCGTTGATAAGAATATAATTCCAAGTACGATAAGGAAGGCATCAATAAGACCTTGCTGAGTCTTAAGCGCCTCAAGCACCCTTATCTTCTCAAATTCACGCCACAAAGAGCCAAAGAATTTGCCAAAAAGTATCTTGGTCTTACTCTCCGAGCCCGCGGCGGAAAGAATTATCGTTCCGAAATCGTGGATCCCGCTCTTTGATATATCTTCAAGCGAAACCGCTCCGCCCGATTTCATCGAATCAAACATATCTTTGGTAAAAGCCTCACGCTGCTCCATGGTGGCATTACCTATCCAATCGTCGATAACCCTGTTAAGGCCGGCACTCTCCTCAGTCACATGCTTTCTGGTAACAAAATGATCTCCCTCTACCTGCCAGGTCATTCCCGAATGCTGCAAAAGCTTATTTGCATCGCTAGCAACTATCTTATGAGAAACAGGAAGCTCAAACAGCATGCCGACAATGCTATACGTAGGAATGATATGCGTAAGCTTCCATTTGATATCTTCAAACTTCTTCATATCGATAAGCTCCGGGCAAAAGCCGGGCCCGTCGTTACTGTAGATATGTTTTATCCTATCTTGATAATCATCAGATATATGCATAGCGGCATAAAGAGCCAGATTACCGCCCTTGGAATGTCCACCGAGATAAACATCACCGGAATACTTATTCAGGATATGATTAAGATACTTAACAGCGGCTTTCTGCGCTTTTATCTCCTCGAAACTGAGCTGAAAGTCCATTCTCCAGTCATCAATTTCCATCGTGGTTCCTCTAAACACCACAAAAACAGCACCGCTTGGAAGATGTACGGTAAATGCCGTGATCATCATATCTCTCTCGGTATCATTGATATCAATATAATCAGAAAGGCGCAGCTCACCAAATCTCTTGGAATATCTCATATAGTAGGGCACCCAGCCAAAGTCAGTCCTGGGCGCGCCTTCCATGGAATTCTTCTTAATAAACTCTTCCGATGCCTTTTTTACAGTTACGCTACCCTCTTCATCCTTGCCCGGAACGATTCCTTCAAAATCATTGTAAACAAGCAGAGAAAGCGCCAGATTATCAACTTCATTAAAAGGAGCTCTTCCAAACGTCAGATCTCCTCTCCATTTTATATAATTGATCACATTCGCCATATTATGCCCCTCGTGCATGAAATCAAAACCTAGTTCTATTATATTCTTCTTTATTCAAAAAACACAAACCCACGTGAATAAAGAAAAAGAATCGCGCTCTAAAAAGAACACGATTCCTCAAACTCTTATTATTATTTATTTTAAAAGAACTTATATCAAAGTGCCTTCTTGATCGCAGCAAGAAGATCGTCATACTCTTCAAATGCCGGAAGCTCAGGGTAATCAGCCTTGATCTTATCCGTTGAACGGAAAAGGAAGCCTGCCTTTGAAGCCTGTATCATAGCAAGGTCGTTATAGCTGTCACCGCTTGCAATTGTCTCATATCCGATAGACTGAAGAGCCTTAACGGTTGTAAGCTTGGAATTTTCGATTCTCATCTTGAAGCCTGTGATCTCGCCGCTGTCAGCAACCTCAAGTGAATTACAGAAAATTGTGGGCCATCCGAGCTTCTCCATAAGAGGAGTTGCAAACTGTGTAAATGTATCACTGATGATGATAACCTGAGTTGTCTTTCTGAGCTCATCAAGGAACTCTTTTGCTCCCGGAAGAGGATCGATCTTGGCGATTGTCTCCTGAATTTCCTTAAGACCAAGTCCGTGCTCCTTAAGGATTCCGATTCTCCAGTTCATAAGCTTATCGTAATCGGGCTCATCCCTTGTTGTCTTCTTAAGCTCAGGGATTCCGCTCTCTTTTGCAAATGCGATCCAGATTTCAGGGACAAGTACGCCCTCAAGGTCCAAACATACGATGTTCATAACAATACTCCAATCTAACTTTATTTATTACCGCGCATAAAATGCGATGCAATTCACAATACACAGTGCCCATTTTAACACATTAAAGCATCATAGACAACAAAGTATTTTATCATATGTTTTACCAGTGAACCTGCCATCTTCTCGAGTATTCTGTATCAGTACTGAGCTTATGCTCTGCGGGGCCTCCGTGCTTATCCTTATCCTTTTGCTTCGAAAGCTCTTTTATAAAAAGCTCCTTATCGAAAGGAATCTCTATCTCCTTATCAAGCCATGTTGAAAGATACGCCGCGTTACTGATCATAAGAGAATTTATGCCGTCAAATCCCGGCGCAATAAGCTCTTTTCCGGATAAAAGATGGTCCGTAAAGTTCTGAAGTATCTTGATATGGCCGTTGTTATCCGTTCCGAAAGAAAGCTCTATCTTACTTACCTTCTCATCTGTGACAAAGCCGTACTTCTCCTGCCTAAGGAGTTCTTCATCCCTGTGCAAAAGAAACAGCTTAAGCTTTCCGTCCTCGGCAACTGCCTTACCCATTGTTCCCGATATCTCTATACGGTTTGTTCCGGGATACTCACCTGTCGAAGTGATGAAGACACCTGTGGAACCGTTCGGATACTCCGCGTATATCGTCGCATCATCCTCAACCGCTATATCATGGAAATGACCTTTGATACAGTGCGCCTGTATACTTGCAGGCATTCCGATCATCCACTGCCAGAGATCTAAGTTATGTGGGCACTGATTGATAAGTACTCCGCCGCCTTCACCTTTCCATGTAGCTCTCCAGCCCGCAGAATCGTAGTAGCCCTGTGTTCTGTACCAATTGCTGATTATCCAGACAAAACGCTTTATCTCTCCAAACATTCCGATAGAGATATAGTAGCGAAGCGCCTGATAAAGCGGATCCGTTCTTTGGTTGAACATGATACCGAATGCTTTACCGCTCTTCTTTGCTGCTTCATTCATTCTTTCGACAGAAAGTGTATCTACACCGGCCGGCTTCTCAGTAAGTACATTCCATCCGTGCTCAAAAGCTTCTTCTGCGATTATTGGATGAAGATAATGAGGAGTCGCGATAAGAAGAACATCGGCGGGCCTAGCCTTTATCAGCTCATGATAGTCCTCATAATACTCAATATTATCGCCGTAGATTTCCTTTGCGGCCTCTATCTTTTCATGATCAGCGTCGCAAAGCGCGGCAAGGGTTGCCCCTTTAACCGCGCCTTCAAAAAGCTTACCCGCATGAACACTTCCCATATTACCGATACCGACAATAGCAAACTTGATCATTTAAGCTTCTCCGTCTTTTATTTATAATTTCCTACAGTAAAAGATTCATCTGCGAAATTCTCAACGCTCTCTTTTTTCTCATAGAAATGAGGAGCTTTATTAACGATAGTTCCTGTATGAGCAAATTCAGAATCCATCGAAATAGGCATCTCAACCTGTTTTTTCATGATGCCGGCAGCATATATTGCTGTGATAAGTTCAATGGTTCTTTTTCCGTCCTCACCTGTGATAAGAGGTCTTGTTCCGTTTTCAAGCGCTGTAAGATAGTTATCTATCTCACCTGTGTGTCCCTCATATTTAAGATCGGGAATACTGTTATAGTAATCTGTGATCTCTTTTATAAGTTCAGTATTTCCACCCTCTTTAGGAAAACCGTTGGCCTGACCGATCTCAGCTTTTACATCAAAAGGAACGGAAATCTTAGCTTTCTCGCACTGAAGAGAGATTCCCTGCTCCTCGCCGTGATGAACAACCGAGCTTAAGATCCTAGCCATGCTGTTGTCCTTGTACTTAACACATGCTACGGAAATATCCTCTACCTCAGCATTGTCGTGCATTACGTTTGAAAGCATTGCGATCACCTCTGTGGGTTCGCATCCCATCATCCAGTTGAGCATATCGATATGATGAACGGCATGATTGAGTGTGGGGCCGCCGCCCTCTTTTTCCCAAGTTCCTCTCCACCAGAGGTCATAATATGAATGAGCTCTCCACCATGCGGATTCTACCTCTGCAAAGCAAAGCTTTCCGGCAAGTCCGCTGTCAAGTAGCTTCTTAAGCTTATATACGCCGTTTCTGAATCTGTTCTGAGCTATCGCGCCGAGTACTACACCGTTCTTTTTCTCAGCTTCAAGCATCTCATTGCACTCCTCAATGCTGGCTGCCAAAGGCTTTTCACAAAGTACGTTGCAACCTGCATTCATGCTGTCGATGCTGATCGAACTGTGAACATAAGGAGGTGTACAAACATGTACAACATCAATCTTTACATCAGACTCAAGCATGCTTTTATGATCAGCAAAGATCTCGCAGTCTTTGATCTGGTATTTCTCTTTCATCGCCTCGGCTTTTTCGGGATATATATCGCAAAGAGCAACAATCTTACATCTTTCGGGGAACTCAAGAAGTCCCTTAACGTGCATGTTTGCAATATTACCCGTTCCGACTATTGCTACATTTATCATTAGTATGTTCTCCTATCGCTTATTATTTTCAAGGATATTGCGCTATCATGAACGGCGACTTAAGTCTACCGCCTGCATCTGTGCTCTTACACATAGCTCGGCTGCCTTAAACGCATGTGCCTGTGTCATTGCATTTTCCGTTCTGTTGATGCAGTCAAGTATGAGCTGTCCGAAGAAAGGATATCCCACCTTACCTGCGACCTCAAAGTGCTGCTCTCCGTCCTTATTAACAAGGAAAACGTGATCTGTCGTTCCGTCATTTGTTCCGACATTTACGTACTTACGGATTTCGATATATCCATCGGTTCCGATGATAAAGGTACGTCCGTCTCCCCAAGTTGAAAGTCCGTCCGGAGTAAACCAATCCACTCTGAAGTGCTGTGTTGCGCCGTTGTCACCAACAACGATCGCATCACCGTAATCATCAAGGCCCGGATGATCGGGATGATTATAATTGGCAACCTCACTGTAAGCAACGTGCGCGTTCTCTTCTCCGCAGAAGAATAAGAACTGTTCTATCTGATGGCTTCCTATATCGCATAGGATTCCGCCGTATTTTTCTTTTTCAAAAAACCAATCGGGTCTTCCCTTAGGATCTCCGATCCTGTGAGGTCCGAAGCCGTCTACATGAACAGGCTTTCCGATGAGACCTCTTTCTATGAGTTGTCCTGCATATACAGCCGATTCCACATGAATTCTCTCGCTGTAATAAACCATGTACTTCTTACCGGTCTCGGCTACTGTCTTCTTGGCTTCCTCAAGCTGTTCCAAAGTTGTGAGAGGAGCCTTGTCTGTAAAATAGTCTTTCCCCGCTTTCATAGCCCTGATCCCCAAAGGGCATCTTTCGCTGGTAACAGCTGCAGAGCAAACAAGCTTAACTTCAGGGTCATCCAAGATTTCTTTTTCGCTTTTGGCAACCTTAACTCCGGGATAAGTCTTTACAAAATTTTCAACTCTCTTCTCATCGTCGTCATATACCCACTTAAGAGTTGCTCCGGCTTCGATAAGACCGTTACACATTCCGTATATATGTCCGTGATTAAGTGCAATTGCAGCAATGCAGAACTCACCGTCTTTAACAACAGGGCTCGGCTTCCCCTTTGGTGCATAATTCATTCCGTCTTGTTTACTCATCTTCTCTCCTTAAAAATGCGGGGTGACAGTATAAACGCTGCCATCCCCGCTTAAATTTAAATTAAATTCATTTTGGAAAAATTATTACTGCTTTCCTTCGTAGTACTCTGTACGCTCGTCGATGATAGTATCGATACCGATGCTCTTGAGCTCATCCATGTACTCCTGGTATGTAGCATCGAACTCAGCCTCAGGACATGTTACAACCTTAACCTGATAATCATCTTTTGCGATGTTGAGGTCAGTGATAAGGTCAGCAGTTGAAGGTGATGTCCAAGATGCATCGTGGATAACATTTCCTTCAAGAGCAAGCTCATAGTTCTGTAATACGTAATCTTCGAAGCCGGGAGCCTCTTTAGCTGTACACTTGTTGAAGTCCTCAACAGACTCGAAGTATCCCTGGTTACCTGTAAGGAAGATATCTGTACGGATCCAGTCCTTATCCTGTGCATTGAACTCAGCATCGATCACCTGAGGAACGCCGTCAACCATGTTGTAGTTCTCGCCCTCAAATCCGTGATAAAGAACGAAACCACCTTCTTTTGTGCACATCCAGTCAAGGTATGTCATACAAGCCTCAACCTTCTCTTCGTCTGCAGTCTTGGGGCAGAATGCGATAAGACCACCCTCGCCGTAACCTGCGTTGTATACCTGTCCGTCGTTTACATTTGCAAACTGAGGGATAGAAACGAAGTCAGCATCTGAAACATTCTCTCTGAGTGTCTTAAGAAGTGAACCACGAAGAACGTCAACGTTACCGTTTACACTGTACTCGGCAAAGCAAAGCTTACCTGATACGATCTGGCTCTTGAAGTCATCTTCCTTAAGTGTGTAGTACTCATGATGAAGAAGTCCGTTGTTGTAGAGCTTATTCATGAACTTATAGTAGTCACGCATACCGGGATCATAGTAATCCTGGATAACTTCCTCACCGCCGCCGCAGATATTGTTCTTGAGAGGATCGTTGGCGATCTTTGAGAATACTTCCTTTAAGTTCCAGCCGTTCCAGATGATAGCACCAACTGCATTCTTGTCGCCGTTGGGATTCTCATGAACCATCTTGTCAAGGCAGTTGTAAAGCTCATCGGGACTCTTGGGAACCTCAAGTCCGAGCTTATCAAGAAGGTCTTTACGAATGAAGTAGTTACTCTTTGCTGTTGTCGCTCTTTTTGCTACGATTCCGTAAAGTGCTCCGTCTGAGTTACGTCCGATATCAAGAACGTCGCTTCCGATATAAGCTCTTAAGTTCTGAGCCTGATCTTTTCCGTCTACAAACTCTGAAAGATCCCATGTTCCACCCTGATTAAAATAGTCTTCCGCATATGCATATGTGTATGTAAGTGTAAGGTCTGGAGCTTCACCTGCAGGAACAAGTGCCTGCATCTTGGTAACCTCATCCCATCTGGGAACAGGTACGAACTCTACGTTAATACCAACCTTATTCATCTGCTCATTAACATACTTGGTCCACTTATTGTCAGTAATTGTCGAACCGTCTGGTGCATTACTTCTGTCGAAAAGTTCTACAGTGATAGTTACGTTATCAAACTGCTTAGAGCCGTAAGTTGTCTGATACTTACTGGGTGTATCAGTTTCGGCAGTATCCTGTCCTCCCTCATCTTTTGTGTCAGCTGTGTTTGTGCTTGGTGTGCCCGCCTCAGGCTTATTCTCGATGCCGCACCCCGCAAGCATGGTAGTTGCAAATACTGTTGCAAGTACCAAAGAAATAACTCTCTTTTTCATATTTTGCTCCTTTCGCATTTATAAAAGCTAAGACAGGATCAGCCTTTGACTGAACCGATCATAACGCCCTTAACAAAGTACTTCTGCAGCCATGGATAAACCAAAAGAATAGGCATTGTAGAAACCGCAACAGTTGCCATCTTAAGTGACTGCGTCATAACCTGAGTACCGATACCTTCCACATTGGCACCGGAGTTGTTGAGTTCTCCTTCAAACAAAAGACTCTTTAGTCGTAGCTGTAATGTATATTTCTCAGGACTCTTGATATAAAGAAGTGCATCGAAATATGTGTTCCAATATGCAACCGCATAAAAAAGACCTATCGTAGCAATTATCGGTATAGAAAGAGGAAGCACAATCTTAAACAGTATCGTCATATAAGAAGCACCGTCTATTCTTGCCGCTTCTGCCAAACTCTCCGGAAGATTCCTAAAGAAAGTACGCATAACAATAAAGTTAAATACATTGATCGCCTGTGGTAAAAACAGAGAAAGCAATGTGTCATACATTCCAAGACTCTTTACAACAATGAATGTCGGAATCATTCCGCCACTGAAATACATTGTGAAAAGAATAAATACCGTGAACGCCTTTCTTCCCGGAAGATCCTTAATTGATAATGAATAGGCCGCAAAGATAGTAAGGATTAGTGATAGCGCCGTTCCAAGCAACGTTACTATTGTCGTTGCTCTCATAGCAAGCCAGATCTGTGTCTTTCCGAGAATCTGTCTGTAAGCATCAATATTAAAATCAATGGGATAAAAAGTAACCTTCCCCGATAGAACCGCATTGTATCCGCTCATCGAATAAGCAAGCACATTCAGAAACGGATACAAGCATATAAAACCTATGATAAAAAGTACTATTCCGTTTATAACCAGTCCTACCGACAGTTTTTTCTTTGTCGTCATATAAGCCTCCTAGATTAGATAATTCCGTCTTCGCCGATGAGCTTGGCAAATTTATCGGCAAGAACAAGTACAATGATGTTGAATACAGACTGAAAAAGTCCGATTGCCGTAGAATCGCTGTACTTTGCTCTCTCAATACCTATTCTGTAGGTATATGTACTGATAACTTCGGATACACCGAGAACCTTTTTGTTACCGATAAGAAGTGGTGCCTCCAGGCCAATTGTCATCATCTTGGAAATCTGTAATATGAGCATTGTCACTATGACTGATTTAATTGATGGAAGTGTGATGTAGATAAGTCTCTGGAACTTGGTCGCGCCATCGAGATAAGCAGCTTCATACAAGCTCTCATCAACACCGGTAAGTGCCGCGAGATATATGATTGTTCCCCATCCAATCTCTTTCCACACATTACATATAACGTAGGTAACTACCCACCAAGTATTGTCAGAAAGGAAAGGAATTGCTTTAAAGCCTGCTCTCTCAACGATCATGTTGATCGTACCGTCTGTTACAGAGAACATATTTACTGAAATAGCAGCAACAACTACCCAAGAAATGAAATGAGGAAGATAAAGAATAGACTGTGTAACTCTCTTGAATACCGCGCTCCTTACTTCATTGAGCATAAGCGATACAATGATCGTAAGCGGAAAGCTCACAAGCAGTGTTGCAAAATTAAGAATAAGTGTGTTGCGTACGGCGTGCCAGAAATTCTTATTGGCAAAAAGCTTATTGAAAACTTTAAATCCGCACCAAGGACTTGCAAGAACTCCTTTAAATACGTTATAGTCCTTAAACGCTATGGTTACGCCATACATAGGTATGTATTTAAAAATGACGTAATATGCCAATATAGGAACAAGCATCAGATATAACCAGCGATAATTCCACATTTTGGCCAAAAGCTTACGATTATCCTTCATAGAAGCCTCCCAAAATTTATATATGTTTTTTGCTGGCTTCAATATATCAAAACGCCGTCTAAATTCCGTCCACTTATTTGATAAGAACTTTGCGTCAAATAACTTAATAAAAAATAGCATTAAGCGATATTTATTCGGAATTTAGGCGTTTTGGGGCAAAAGTGCGCTAAATAATATATTTTTTACATCAGAAAACGCAATGTTTTCTCATTGAACAATGTACGTTTTCACGATATAATACATTTATTCAAAAACAGGGAGAAAAAATATGGAACAGAAAAGGCGAAGATCCTACCATTCACTGGGCGCAGAGCTGTTATGTGAGATAAAGAATGTTAGCGCTCCGTTTGATCAAACTACAGACATGCACAATCACACCAATCATGAGATCCTCATCGTAAAAAACGGAAGGCTCAATCTTTTTACAGATCATGCCGGAATTGAATTGACACGCGGAGATATCGCTCTCATCCCCATGTATAAGTTCCATCGCGGCGAAATACTGACTCCCGAAGAATACGACAGGATCGTTATAAACGTGACCGAGAACATCTTGGAAGAAGCTTCATATGAGCAATACGATCTGAACAAATGCTTTAAACCATATAATGATAAGCACATCCATACTGCTCATCTGACCGAGGAAGAGCTTGAAGAGATCGACAGATACAGTTCTATGTTAAAAGATAACCTGTTCAGCTCTACACCTGAATCGGAAATCCTTACAGATGCATATTTCAAGCTGATCCTAGTTCTTATAAACAAAAAGTACAGAAAAAACGAATTTTCTCTTGCTGAAGACAAGATGCCCGATATCGTAAAGAGGACCTTTAACTATATAGATAAGCATCTTACGGAAGAGATCACTCTCAAGGCTTTGGAAAACGAGATCCACAACAACGGTACCTACATCTCAAGATGTGTAAAAAAGATATCCGGACTTTCGATCTCCCAATATATCATAGCCAAAAGGATCGCACTTGCCTGCAGACTTCTTCGCGAAGGCAACACGGCTAACGAAGCTTGCTACCAATCGGGCTTTAATAACTACTCCAACTTCTCTCGTACTTTTTCAAAGCAAGTCGGAGTATCTCCCAAACAGTTCCAGATAGAATACAGAAAAGGCGTTATCGCTAACGTATAAATAATATAAAAAGCCTTCGGTTCTACATCATCTCTAATGTAAAACCGAGGGCTTTTTTTAAACGTCTTATTGTATCATTGCCTTATCATCTTATGTTTTCAGAAGAATAAACTGAATCCCACTTCTCTGTTCTTTCATCGATGATGTCCTGTCCGCCTGATGAAAGATAATCGGAAAGGCCTGCTTCCCAAGTAGCATCAAATTCTGCTGTAGGAGCCTTAACTGCGTTATCAAAGCATGTGTCTCTCTTTGCTGTAAGAGTATCACCTGCGCCCGTCTCTGCTTCTATATCACCGACATTAACGTTAATGCCTACTCTTGTGTCTGTCTTTGCGATCTTGTCGGCATCAAGAATATCCTGAGGATCGACACCTGCATATGTATGTGCAAGTGACTTATTTGTAAGATCCTCATTTGTAAGGTGAAGTCCGTTACATGTAATCGTATAATCGATGTTCATTCCGGAATTCTGGATAGCATCTCCTGTTGCTGCAAGGATCTCATATCCGCCGTCATCAAGAACGTTGTGAGTAACGCCCTCTTCTCCGACCTGAAGGAACTCGATAACCTCAGGGCTTGAAATATAATCAAGATAAAGCATCGATGCAAGAGGCTCATCGTTGGTTGCCGGGAAGAAAATCTTTCTGTCGATAGGTCCGGCAAGGAACTTGTTGTGTCCACCCTTCTTATCTTCAAAAGGATCGATCGCAATATACTTGGCATCATCGCCTACAAGTCTCTTAAGGTTTGCTGCGATAGAATCCTCACCGTTTCTCCAAGGATAATCCCAGTTGTGCGTGAATGCACCTACATATCCGGCCTTCATCATATCATCCTCGGTTGAATCGCCTGAGCCGTAGAGATAAAAATCCTTCCACATAAGTCCTTCGTTATACCACTCATTAAGGAGCTTAACACCATCTTTTGTGCCGTTCTGGCAGATCTTTCTGTCATCAAATCCGTTTACATAGTACTCTTTATCGGAAATATCGGGATCAAGGAAAGACTCGATAAGAGTAGCTGCTCTCCAGCCCACATCATAAGAAACCGAATAAGGAACCATCTTGTTTGCATCAGATCCAAGAAGTGTATCCGCATTCTCCTTAAAAGCTACGAGAACGTCATGGAACTCTTCCTTGGTTGTGGGCTCCTTAAGTCCGAGCTTATCAAGCCAGTCCTTACGAATGAATGTAATAACACGGTTCATGTTGGCAAGCTTAGCTTCGATTGCCCATGTTGTACCGTCGTTAAGATCAGAGTTCCAATAAAGATTAGTCTCACCGAGCCAGTTCCAAAGATTGGGAAGCTCGTCCTTATAATTGTCAATATAAGGTCTCATATCGATCACTGCGTCCATATCCGCATAAGCCTTAACCGTAGGATATGAATAAGTCACGCAAACATCGGGTGCAGTTCCTGCAGCAAGCTGAGTGTTGATCTCATCAACCTCTGTCCAACGGGGAATAGCAACAAACTCAACCTCTACATTGTGCTTTTCAAGCATTCCCTTCTTGATATATTCTGTGTAAGCATTGTTGGTAGGATCGGAACCACCGTCGTTGTTACGGTCATAAACCTCTACAGTTATGTGCCTTGTCTCTGCAAACTTACCGTCTGTAAGCTCCGAAGCTCCTGCCTCTGCAGCGCTCTCTCCGTCTGCCTTCGGCGCTGTGGCAGCTTCACCTGCAGTTTTGTCACCGCATGCGGCAAGTGACAACGTCATAGCGCATGCAAGCAAAAAAGATAAAACTTTTTTCTTCATGTAATACCTCCCATTATTTATATAGTTTTTTATAAAAAAATCCGTAGCTATGCCTTATTCCTTTACCGCTCCCAAAGTAACTCCCGAAATAAAGTACTTTTGGAGGAAAGGATAAATACAAATGATCGGAATCGTCGAGAACATAACTATCGCGCACTTGATCGCCTCGTTAAGTCCCGGAGTCGTAAAGCCCTCCTGCGTTGCGACTTCAACCGCGTTAATGTTCTTTAAGATGTTGTACAAAAGAAGCTGCAAAGGATAAAGATCTTTATCCTTAATGTACATCAGCGCATCTGAGTAACCGTTCCATCTTCCAACCGCATAAAAAAGAGCCAGTGTTGCCATAACAGGCTTGGAAAGCGGAACATAAATACTTACCAGAATCCTTATAAAACTCGCCCCGTCAATCTGAGCCGATTCACGAAGTGATTCGGGTATTCCGTAAAAAAAGCTCCTCATGATGATAACGTTATAAACACTCATACAACTCGGAACAATAAGCGCCCATGGCGTATCGAGCATACCCATTCTGAAAAGAAGAAGGTAATTCGGGATAATTCCCGCATTAAAAAACATCGTTATAGTCACGAAAATATTTATTATCTTTCTTCCCTTAAGTCCTTCGAATATAAGAGGATATGCGCAAAGCATCGTCATTGTAAGTGACAATAAAGTACAGATAACAGTCAAAAAAGCTGTCCATACAAATGCTCTTATATATTTGGCATCCTTAAGAACATGCATATATGCGTCAAAGTTTAGTCCCTTGGGAAGTAAATATACTTCTCTTCTGATAAGATAATCAGTTCCCGAAACGGATTTTGCCAAAAGATTTATCATCGGGATGATACACATAAGGGAAATAATCAAACATATAAGAATAAATATCGCATCCCCGATCTTGCTACCGGTGGAATGAACCACTCTGCTTTCTTCCATCTCTTTTTACCTCCTACCAGATTCCGCGTTCGCCAAACTTTCTTGATAACCAGTTGGCGCCTAACAAGAAGAATACATTTACTACCGATTGGAAAAGACCAACCGCGGCGGTAAGAGAAAACTGAGAACCTTTGATACCTGCCTTATAAACATATGTTGCGATAACTTCTGCTTTTTCTAAAACGGTAGGATTTGCCATTGCAAAAGGTCGGTCAAATCCGGAACCAATGATATTTCCAAGTGCCATGATAAGAAGCACGATTATTGTGGAACGAATCCCCGGAAGTGTTATATGCCACATCTTTTGGAAACGCGAAGCACCATCCACGCTCGCCGCTTCATAAAGATCCGGTGAAATACCCGCGATCGCTGCAAGATAAATGATCGAGTTCCAACCAAAGCTCTGCCAGATACCAAGTCCAATATAAGTTCTGACCCAGTTTCCGGGTTCTCCAAGAAAGTTGATCGAGTTTCCGCCAAGCTTTTCAACAAAGAGATTTACAAGTCCCGTTGAAGGAGCAAAAAGCTGAAGCGCAAGACCGTATATAACAACCCATGAAAGGAAATGCGGCATGTATGTAATGGTCTGCACTACCTTTTTAAATCTCTTCACTCTAAGCTCATTTAGTATCAAAGCAAAAATGATAGGTACGGGGAATCCGACGATCAGATCCTTTAAATTGAGCATTATGGTATTCCTTAGTGCTACGAGGAAATCCTTAGACTTAAAGGCTTTGATAAAAAACTCCATACCGTTATGCTTAGCCCATGCCATCTTATGCACGGGAAGCACAATACTGTATTTCTTAAATGCGATAAGTATGTACCACATGGGAACGTACTTGAAGATCAAAAGATATATCAGAGGAAGTGCCAGCAAAAGATACAGCTGGTAATATCTTTTGAAGTAGACTTTGTCAAACTTTGCTTTAGGCGCTTTAAACGCTTTATTCTTACCCACTTTCCTTCTCCTCCAAACTTTTTCTAAGCTCACTTTATCACTTCATCGTATATTTCACTTTTACTGATATGATTAAAATATTGCAAAATCTGATCGAGTTTCGAGATAATAAATATCTATTTTTATGGTTTTATGCACTATGCAACAAAAAAGATATATAAAACT
The DNA here is from genome assembly GCF_003625475.1 of Butyrivibrio sp. X503. Taxonomy (GTDB): domain Bacteria; phylum Bacillota; class Clostridia; order Lachnospirales; family Lachnospiraceae; genus Butyrivibrio. Next base: position 425,028 of record NZ_RAIQ01000002.1, read on the forward strand.
GTACAAACCATACATCACTTTGCGCAATTTTTATCATTGTGATATATTCTCAATCACGATATAATACTTTCAAAATATGATTCACGGGGATGATTATGAGCGAAAAGGGAAGAAAACTTTATCAAGCCATGGGTTCTGAGCTTGTATGCGAAGTCAAGACGATAACCGATCCTCTTGACGGAACGAATGATATGCACAATCACACGTGTCATGAGATCCTTATCATCAAAGAAGGTTGTCTGAACTTTTTTACTGAGAATTCAGGTGTTGAAATGGAACGTGGAGATGTTGCTCTCGTGCCCAAATATGTATTTCACAGAGGCGAGCTGACAACTCCCGGCGTATACGACAGGATCGTTATAAATGTCAGCGAAGAAGTTATAGAAAAGGCTTCAACCCAGCATTGCAACTTAAACAGCTGTTTTAAACCATATAACGATAAGGCGATACATACGGTCCACCTTGATGAAGACGAACTTGAAGAGATCAACCAATTAAGCACAAAGCTTCAGGAGAACCTGTTTAACACTACTCCCGAATCAGTCATTCTTGCCATGGCATATCTGAAGATCATCATGGTCAAGCTCAATAAGAAATATAAAAGAAACGATATCGGCATTGCTCAAGATAAGATGCCTGAAATCGTAAAGAGAACATTTAACTATATAGATGAGCATATCACAGGCGATATCTCACTTAAGATCCTGGAAAAAGAGATCCACAGTAACGGAACATACATCTCAAGATGTGTGAAAAAGATATCCGGACTTTCGATCTCACAATACGTCATAGCTAAAAGGATCGACCTTGCAGGTAAGCTCCTTCGCGAAGGAAATACCGCATACGAAGCGTGCTATCGATCAGGCTTTAACAACTATTCCAATTTCTCGCGTACATTTACCAAGCAAGTCGGTGTCTCGCCCAAGCAGTACCAGATGGAATATCGAAAAGGAATAATAGCAAACATATAAAAAAGAGGAAAATGCCCTATAATGACATTTTCCTCTTTTGTTATTTCATCTAAACCAAAGAAGCTAATCAATCAACCTTAGGAAGTGTTGCAAAGCTCTTTGCAAGCTCCTCATCCGTAGGAATGTAATCTGTCATCTCGCCGTCGTTGAACTTCTGATATGCAACCATATCGAAATATCCAGTTCCGGTAAGACCAAAGAGAATTGTCTTCTCCTCTCCCGTCTCCTTGCACTTAAGAGCTTCATCGATAGCTGCTCTGATAGCGTGGCTTGACTCAGGTGCGGGAAGAATACCCTCAACCCTTGCAAACTGCTGAGCTGCTTCGAATACAGATGTCTGCTCAACAGAAATAGCCTCCATATAGCCATCGTGATAGAGCTGTGAAAGGATCGGGCTCATGCCGTGATATCTAAGTCCGCCTGCATGGTTTGCAGAAGGAATGAAGTTACTTCCGAGTGTGTACATCTTGGCAAGAGGACATACCATTCCGGTGTCGCAGAAGTCATATGCAAACTTACCTCTTGTAAAGCTCGGGCAGCTTGCAGGCTCAACAGCAACAATTCTGTAATCCTTCTCTCCTCTGAGCTTCTCACCCATGAAAGGAGAAATAAGTCCGCCGAGGTTGGATCCGCCGCCTGCACATCCAATGATGACATCGGGTGTGATGTTGTACTTATCAAGTGCGGCCTTAGCCTCAAGACCGATAACTGTCTGATGAAGAAGTACCTGGTTAAGAACCGAACCAAGAACATATCTGTAGCCTTCTGTCTTGGTTGCAACTTCTACAGCCTCTGAGATTGCACATCCAAGCGAACCTGTTGTTCCGGGATGCTCGGCGTTGATCTTGCGTCCGATCTCAGTATCCATTGAAGGTGAAGGAGTTACGCTTGCGCCATATGTACGCATAACCTCTCTTCTGAAAGGCTTCTGCTCATATGAAACCTTAACCATGTATACTTTACAATCAATTCCAAGATATGCAGATGCCATTGAAAGAGCTGTTCCCCACTGACCGGCACCGGTCTCTGTGGTAACACCCTTAAGTCCCTGCTTCTTGGCATAATATGCCTGAACAATAGCGGAGTTAAGCTTGTGGCTTCCGCTTGTGTTATTACCTTCAAATTTGTAATAGATCTTGGCAGGTGTTCCGAGTGCCTTCTCAAGGCAGTATGCTCTTACAAGAGGTGAAGGTCTGTACATCTTGTAGAAGTCCTGAACTTCCTGCGGGATATCGATATAAGGAGTTGTATCGTCAAGCTCCTGCTTAATAAGCTCATCGCAAAATACGGGACGAAGATCTTCAAAGCCCATCGGCTCAAGTGTTCCCGGATTAAGAAGCGGAGCGGGCTTATTTTTCATATCTGCCCTTACGTTGTACCACTGCTTGGGAATCTCGTCCTCACTTAAATAAATCTTATAAGGTATCTTATTATTTTCACTCATGGAATATTGCCCCCTGAATTTTCACAATTTAATTCATTAAAGCACAAAAACGCGTGCTCTGTCAACCTCTCGCAGCCTTGATCGCATCAAGCACATCCTCAGGAATAAACAGCTTTCCAAAGCCGCAGCCAAGATCGATCTTGGGTTTATTCTTTCCGTGAAAATCCGATCCTCCGCTTATCAAAAGATCATATTTTTTTGCAAGCTCTTTTATCTGTCTCTCATCACGTGAATCATAAGTTGAATAAATAGCTTCTATTCCCATAAGTCCTGCATCTTTAAGTCTTGAAACCAGAGCCTCCAGCTTCTCGTCGCTAAGATGATACAAAATGGGATGCGCAAGAACGGGAACGCCGCCCGCATCAAGAATATATCTGACGCCGATCTCGGGATCAATCCTGTTAGGAGGAACAAAGCAAGGCTTACCCTCACCTATATACCTGTCAAAAGCTTCATTCCAGCTTCCGACATACCCCTTCTCCCAGAGATATTTTGCAAAATGAGCTCTGGTTATAACCGCTCCCGGGAATTCTTTTTGAACGTCTTCATAGGTAAAGTCAAAGCCTGCGATATTATGAAGGTTTGCTGCGATCTCAACATTTCTTTTTTCACGTACATCATGAAGCTCTTTTAACCTATTAAGAAAAGTCTCATCGTGATGATCGATATAAAGCCCGACGATATGGCAATCCTTGCCTTCGTTTACGGTCGACACCTCAACTCCCGGAATAACCTCAAGTCCCGGGCAATGCTTTTCCGCATAGCTTATTGCTTCGTCAAGCCCCTTTACCGTATCGTGATCGGTGAGTGCGATCGCCGCCAAGTCTTTTTTATATGCATAATCCATCAGTTCCTTGACGGTAAAAGTTCCGTCGGAATTATTCGAATGTGTATGTAAATCTACTGCTCTCATTTATATTGCCCCCAGTATATACTCCGCCAGTCCGTCGTGGTCGTTGTCTTCCTTAGTGATGACATCGGCGCAAGCCTTCACGTTATCCTTGCCGTTTATCATAGCAATTCCGCAGCCTGCGGCCTGCAACATTGAAATATCATTTTCTTCATCGCCCGCGGCATAAGTGTTCTCGATCGGAATCCCAAGATAATCCGAAAGACGTTTTACAACACTTCCTTTTCCTGCTTCAGCGGGAAAAATCTCCAGATAATACGGATTGGAATAAAGAGTTGTGAGCACATCACCAGTCATCTTATGAAGCGCCTCTCTGAAGCGCTCCTGTTTGTCATGGTCATGAAGTTCAACGGATAATAGCTTTGACGGAGGCGTCTTTACTTCTTTCAAAATATCATCAGTAATAATGAGCGGAGTCTTTATAACTCTTCTGTAGTATTTCATGCACTCGCCGTCATTTAAGGAAACAAGATGAGTCTCCGTATAAGCGTGAATATGAACATCATATTCTTTTGCCAGATCAAATATGGGTCTTATAAGATCAAGCGGAACACCTACCTTGTAGACGTAATCGCCCTTGTCGACATCATAGATCTCTGTTCCGTCACTACCACATAAAAAAGAGCCCTTAAAATTAAGTCCCAGGTCGGATGCAACAGCCTTAGCGCTGTCTATAGCCCGCCCTGTATTGATGCAGAAATGATTACCTGCATCAACAAACTTTTTAAGGGCATCCATGGTCTTTTCGGAGACCTGCTTACCTGAAGTAAGCAAAGTCCCGTCAAGATCAAAGAAAAATATTTTTTTAGCGGATATACTCATATTACAAAACTCCGATCGTCAAGCCTCTACAATGAGATATCTGCCATCTCCTATGTCAAAAACCTCATCTGCATCAAGCACGTTGTCATCTTCCACGTCAACGCCTGTCTCTTCAAAGTATTCCATAACTTCATCGGCACCGTCAACAACAACCGCCATGGAATCCTCCAAAAAGGCCTCCGCCTCTTCCATGTTCTCTGCTACATTCTCAGGAAAAAGCTGTCCCTGATTCTCAAGAAAACATTTCAAAACCGCTTCATCATACTCGTGCATACAAAACCTCCGCTTATAACAAACCTCTTTTTTTCATTTCTCTGTAAAGCCTTGCGATTGGAAGTCCGACTACGTTGTAGTAATCTCCTCTGATTCCATTAATGAATTTACCGAAATCACCTTGAACACCGTAAGCGCCTGCTTTGTCGTCTGCTTCTCCTGTAGAAAGATAAGCTTCAACTTCCTCATCGGTCATCGATGTCACGTATACAAGAGTCTCCTCAGAAAATGAGAAGTGCTCTTCCTTCCCGTCCTTTCCGTAAAAGACGGTTACCCCTGTGAAGACCGTGTGCTCGTCTCCCTGCAGAGAAGAAATCATTTTTCTCGCTTCCACTCTGTCTTTAGGCTTACCGAGTATTCTATAATTATATGATACGACTGTGTCCGCGCCTATTACAACAGGCATTTCCCCATCTTCGCTAAAAATTTTGTGAAAAATCTCTGAAGCTTTTTTGAATGATAGTTCCTCAACCATATCATTGGGTCTGACATTGTCGGTTGTCTCATCACCCTGCGCGGGTATAATCTCAAATTCTTTAAGAACCTTGGATAAAAGTTCCTTTCTTCGGGGTGACCCCGATGCCAAAATATAACGCATTGTACTGTAAATCCTCTCTCCTTTTTAATATCTCTTTTCTCTCAGAACCTGTTGTCCGGATTCATCTCGGGAACAAAGACTCTGGAGTTTTGTGTGTTTGATTTTGTCGCAAGCTTCTCTGCCTCATCTCCGAAAATCTTTTGTGAATTGATCCTCTTTGATCCTTCAGGCAAAAGAGTTGACTGCTTGACATACACACCGTTCTCATTCATGACATGTGCCTTCTCGGTATCTTTTAGTTCAAGATCGAGTATGTGCCAAAGCTTAGCCTTAAGCTTATCGTTTTCAACCGGGAACATGATCTCAACACGGCGCTCCAAGTTACGAGGCATCCAGTCTGCACTGCTTGCGTAGTACTCAGGACTTCCGCCGTTTTCAAAATAAAAGATCCTGCTGTGTTCAAGGAAGTTTCCGACGATCGATCTGACCGTAATATTCTCGGAAACATCAGGTACTCCCGCTTTCAAACAACATATTCCTCTTACTATAAGATCGACTTTAACGCCGGCGCAGCTTGCTCTGTAGAGCTCTGCGATAACTTCCTTGTGGCAGATGGAATTCATCTTGGCGATGATCCTTGCATGCTCACCGGAAAGCGCATGCTCTTCTTCTCTTTTTATAAGATCGATGATCCTGTCTTTAAGCCACAAAGGAGCAAGCGAAAGCTTATTCCAAGAAAGAGGCTCCGAATAACCGGAAAGCATATTAAACACAGCGGTCGCATCTTCACCGTACGCCGGTGCGCAGGTAAAGAATCCGACATCCGTATACTGCTTGGCCGTCGAATCATTGTAGTTACCCGTTGCAAGATGAACGTATCTCTTAATACCATCCTCTTCACGCCTTACTATAAGCGTGATCTTACAGTGAGTCTTAAGTCCTACAAGTCCGTAAATAACGTGACAGCCAGCTTTCTCAAGCATCTTGGCCCAAACGATGTTATTCTCTTCATCAAATCTTGCCTTCAGCTCAACCAGAACCGTTACCTGTTTGCCGTTGTCAGCAGCCTTTGCAAGAGCCGCAATGATCGGAGAATTACCGCTGACTCTGTAAAGTGTCTGTTTGATCGCAAGTACATTGGGATCAACAGCGGCGTGTTCAACAAACTTAACGACATTTTCAAAAGTCTCATAAGGATGATGCATAAGAACATCGCCCTTACTTATAACTTCAAAAATATCTTCTCCGTTATCAAATTCAGGAACGGGCTGAGGCGCCTTATAGCTGTGTTCCTTGAGCTCGTCAAAACCGTCAAGCTTATAAAGCTTCATAAGGAACGTAAGATCAAGAGGTCCGTTTACCGAGAATATCTCGTTGTCGTCAACCTGCAGCTCACCCGATATAAACTTAAGGAGCTTTTTATCAATACTCTTGTCGACTTCAAGTCTTATCGCCTGTCCCCACTGGCGACGCTTGATCTGCTTCTCTATCTCTTTTAAAAGATCCTCCGCCTCATCCTCATCAATAGAAAGATCGGCGTTTCTCTCAACTCTGTACGGTGCGCTGGTAATAACATCGTAGTTGAGATAAAGCTTGTCGACATATGTCATGATAAGCTGTTCCAAAAGAACAACTCTTCTTATTGTATCATCTTCGTACTCTTGTGGCAGTTCAATTACTCTCGGAAGAACATCCGGAACCTGAACAGTCGCGAAATCAACGTCATCTTTTCCCTCTTTCTTTTTTAAAAGAGAACCGATATTGAGCGTCTTGTTTCTGATAAGCGGAAAAGGTCTCGATGAATCAACCGCCATCGGAGTAAGAACCGGATAAACAAATTCATCAAAATATCTGCTGAGATAATCCTTGTCTTTATTCGAAAGATCCGCGGGATTACAGATAAACAGCTCTTCTTTTCTAAGAAGAGGAATAAGCATATCGTTATAGATCCCGTACTGATGATCAACAAATCTGTGAAGATCACGTAAAACGGCATCAAGCTGCTGCTTGGCAGTCAGCCCAGAAATATCGAGTTTGCTGTACTCCGCATTTATCATATCCTTGAGCGAAGCAACTCTTACCATGAAAAACTCATCCAGATTGCTTGCGGATATGCTAAGGAACTTAAGCCTTTCAAACAGCGGATTCCCCGTATCTTCCGCCTCCGAGAGAACTCTTGCGTTAAAGCTTATCCAGCTTAGTTCCCTGTTGATATAGAGCTTTGGATTTTCAAAATCAAATTCTTTTAACTTTTTCTGTCCGCTCTTTGCCATAAATACCCCTCATATTTACATCATTTTCTTTTGACGAATAACAGGTTTTAAACCAAAAACTTCTTCAAAGAAGGACGCTCTGTTAAAAAAGAGCCCTTTCTCAAGCGTGATGTCCGCCGATGTATCAACGTTGATGATAAGATTTCTGTCTTTGATGCTTACCATAACGTCTCTGAACTTTTGCTTATGTGTCCTGTCGAGTCCGTTGGCAACACGCATTATCGCTGTAAGTTTGGATATCCTTAGATAATCCTCTCTTGAAAGTCCGTCAAAAAATTCCGAGCCGCTGTTATAATATTCAAATTCCTCGTGATTGAACCTTACAACATTTGCAACTATCGATCTCTCGCTATGAGAAAGACCTATGATCTCGGTCGACATTATGATGTTGTAGGAACAGTCTCCGAGATAAACAAGACTTATATATTTGCCGCAGTCATGAAGAATTGTCGCGATCTCCAAAAGAAGCCTGTCTCTGTCGGACAATCCGTGGATATCCTTGGTACTGTCAAAGATAGTAAGCGCGATCTTTTTAAGAGTCTCTCTTCTCGACTTACTACCCATGTATCTTTTTGAAATATTCTGCGCACAGGCGATGATGTCCTGTTCAAAATCATGCGGCGATCTGATATAGTCTTTTTTCTCCGCATATTCATATGCGATACCATCGCACAAGGTAATACCGGGAGCCCAGAGATTCTCTGCCTTGGTGGCATCAAGGATACACTTAATGAGAATTCCCGCAACATGAAGCAGCGGAACATTTTCTTCGGGCATTCCAAGCTTCTTGGCTACATCGAAGTCGCTCATGTCATCCGCATAAGACAAAATCTTAAGAAACTCATCCCTTGTGGCAAATCCGTCGCCGTCTGCACCCGACCTAACCTTTTGCATTATCGGAGAAACATAGTCGTCAATTATTATAAGATTCTCAATCTTTCTGTCCTTAAGATGCATCTTTGAAAAGACGGAAAGCCTTGAATTTATAAGCTCCGAAACAAGATCCGCATACTTAAGTCTCGATGCGTGCACCTGCTCCATTGTAGTATGAAGCCTTAATACTCCGGTCATAAGGTTCTGAGTCGCAACCAAAGTATCTTTTTCAAAAAGAGATATCTGAATACTTCCGCCGCCAATATCTACGATTGCCGTCGGCTTTTCTAGCACCTTTTCAAACTTATCGTGTCTTAGTGCAATGGATTTATAATCCAAAAAGCGCTGCTCCGAGTTACTTAGAACATCGATCCTGATTCCCGTTCTCTGCTCGATAAGATCACGCACGATCAGAATATCCTTGGTCTCTCTTATCGCACTTGTTCCGTAAGCCTGATAATGAGTAACTCCGTATTCCTTCATTATCTTCTTGAATTCGGAAAGTATCCTTATCATCTCATCGACATGCAAGCTCGAGATCTTGCCCGTTGCATAAGTCTCGCTTCCGATGTCCATACGATGTCTTACATGATCAAGCTCACGCACTCCCTTTCTCATAGAAAGTTCAAAAATCTTGAGTGCGATCTCGTATGAACCGACATCAATTGCAGCAAATATCTCACCCTTCATAATCTATACCCTCTTAGAAAATATAAAGAAAAACCTGTCAGCTATATACAACGGATAATCAGTAGTTACCGAGTATCCTGAGCATTCTTGCTTCTTCGCGAAGCCCCCTTAGTGCATTCTTAACGGCACTGTCCGCAAGGTTACCGTCAAAATCAATAAAGAACCTGTACTCCCAATTTCTGTCCTCAATAGGCCTTGATTCAATCTTGGTCATGTTGAGGTTGTTGTAGATAAAATGAGACATCAGGTGATAAAGAGCTCCCGCCTGATGAGGAATCTCAAGGCAAAGACTTATCTTGGAGGCATCCTTAAGGAACACCTTCTGATTGGTAACAATGATAAATCTTGTTGAATTGGCATCAGCTGAATTAACACCCTCTTCGATGATATCGAGTCCGTAAACCTTGGCGGCGCCGGCACTTGCTATCGCAGCCTGACTCTTATCGCCTTCTTCCGAAACCTTCTTGGCGGCAAATGCATTGTTCTTCATGCCGACCTGCTGAATGTAGCTGTTATCCGAAAGAAATCTCGCACTCTGCATAAGAGCCTGAGGATGCGCATAAACAGTCTTGATATCGGAAAGCCTGGCTCCCGGAACACCGAGAAGGCAATGCTTTATCTTGATTATCTGCTCGCCTATGATATAGTGCTCATACTCCGCAAGAAGATCATAGATTTCACTAACGATGCCCGCAGTGGAATTCTCAATAGGAAGAACCGCATAATCGGCGCTTCCCTCCTCCAAAAGAGCCATCGCATCCCTGAACGTATCGACTGGAATGCTGTTTACGTCTTCTCCGAAGAACTGCTTCATTGCTTCCTCCGAATATGAACCTGCGGCTCCCTGGAAGCACACTCTTGCATTCTTTTTATCTATCGAATCAATCTTAATAAACGGAAGCTGTCCGGAAGCTCCTGCCTCCGCAAGCTTCTGATACTGAAGCTTTCTGCTCATGGACATGAGCTGTGAAAAGAGCTCAACCAGTCCAGTCCTGTTAAAGTCTGATTTGGCAAGCTTTTTAATCTCGTTTAATTTCTCGTCTTCTCTTTGCTTGTCAAAAACTTTTTTTCCCGTATTTATCTTAAAATCAGCAACTCTGGATGCTATATCCATTCTCTTTTCATAGAGTTCGACGATCTGTTTGTCAACCGAATCTATTTCTTTACGAAGCTCTTGTAAATCCATTTTTTCCTCCGAAAACCTAATTATCTACTTGAATTTTAGAACAAATATTTCTTGATAGCAAGAAATAACGCGCCTATAATAATTATGAGGAATATCTTTGAGGGGAAAAATATGAAATTAAAAACCGCAATATTTTCAATACTGACTATACTTATATTGGTCGGCATTCTTGTTCTTTATATAAAAGAACAGACAGTTACGATGTCGCCTACCGATCACGGTAATATTGCCGGCAATCTTCATAATTCCGGTCTCTTTTTTGAGATGGACGGCAAAGTATATTTTTCCAATGTCAATGACAGTAACTGTCTCTATTCCATGAACGTCGACGAATCTAAGCCCAAACGTCTTACAAGTATGGGTGTCAAATATATCAGCGGAGCAAAAGAGTTTTTGTATTTCTATATGGATTCAACCAAAGTATCGGGCAGAGTCTCGGGTCTTGGTACGGCGACCAATCAGTTCGGTATCTACAGATGCAGAACTTCGGGTCGAAGCCAGACATGCCTGCTTCGTGATTTCTGCGGTGAGGTTCAGCTCTGCGGCGAATACCTGTATTATCAGGTAAAGACAAACGGCGGTTCTCTTCATAAGATCCGCGTGGACCAGACCAATCAGTCGCTTGTTTCAACGGAATATGTTTCCCCTGTGTGCTATGAAAGCGGCGTCATCTACTATACCGGAGTTACCAACGACCACAACATTAACGCGCTTTACACCAACGCAGGCGATTCCGTTTCACCGGTTCTGTACGGAAATTACTTTTTCCCCGTTGTACAGGGCGGATATATCTACTACTTAAACGGTGACGATAATTATCTCATTTATCGCACAAGCCTTCTTACAGGCGAGCAAAATAAAGTTACGAATGATCGTGTAGACTGCTTCACCATGGACAACAACTATATCTACTACTCCACTTCAACACTGGGACGAGAGGCGCTTAAGCGCTGCGACCTAAACGGAGGCGGTACGGTTACCATGTTTAACGGTGTTACGAACAGTCTTAATATCACATCCAAATATATCTATTTTAAGGTTTACGGGAACGACGAAGTGATGTACCATATACCTTTGGATGGATCAGCTCCTGCATCCGTTTTTGATGTGAAAGTAAAATAAATATAATTTTATAACGAGGAGAGTGTATGAATAACATGCGACACATGATGAATCCGCTGGATTTCACGGTGGATGAACTCGAAGCGCTCTTCGATGTGGCAAATGACATCGAAAGCAACATGGAAGCCTATTCGCACAAATGTGACGGCAAGATACTTGCCACCTGCTTCTATGAGCCCAGTACCAGAACAAGACTAAGTTTTGAAACAGCTATGTTAAGACTTGGAGGAAAGACGCTCGGCTTTGCCGATGCAGGCAGTTCCTCAGCAGCAAAAGGCGAAAGTGTCGCAGATACTATTCGTGTTATTTCCTGTTTCGCAGATATATGCGCTATGCGTCACCCGAAGGAAGGCGCTCCTATGGTGGCAGCATCCAAATCTTCTATCCCGGTCATCAATGCCGGCGACGGTGGTCATCAACATCCCACACAGACTCTCACAGATCTTTTAACCATCAGATCTTTATACGGTAAACTCGGTAACTTTACGATCGGTCTTTGCGGAGACCTCAAATTCGGTCGTACGGTTCACTCTCTTATCAATGCTCTTACCAGATACGAGGGAATCCACTTCGTATTCGTTTCTCCGAAAGAGCTCCGTGTTCCCGATTACATCACAGAAATGCTCAATTCAAAAGGAATCACATATGAAGAAGTGATCAAGCTCGAAGAAGTCATCGGAAAGCTCGATTTCCTGTACATGACAAGAGTTCAGAAGGAACGTTTCTTCAACGAAGAAGACTACATCCGTTTGAAGAACTTCTATATACTCGATAAAGCCAAGATGGAGCTTGCTAAGGAAAAGATGTTCATCCTCCATCCCCTTCCTCGTGTAAACGAGATCTCGGTCGAAATTGACAGCGACCCAAGAGCCGCATATTTCAAGCAGGTTCAGTACGGATTATACGTAAGAATGGCACTGATCCTGACGCTCCTTGATATGACTGATGCTCATATGAATGAAGGACTTCTTCGTAAGTTCTGAGGATTTTATTTCAAAAGACATTTCAGACACACATCACTTTTAGATAAATCAGAAAGAGGTATTTCATGTTAAATATCGGAAAAATTGAAGAGGGATTCGTTCTCGATCATATTCAGGCCGGAAAAGGAATGCAGATCTATCACCATTTGGGACTTGATAAGCTCGATTCCACCGTTGCCATAATTAAGAATGCCAAGAGCAAAGTTATGGGCAAAAAAGACATCTTAAAGGTCGAATGCGACATCGACACTCTTAACCTCGACATCCTTGCTTTTATTGACCATAACATCACCGTCAATGTTATAAAAGCCGGTGAGATCATAGAAAAAAGAGCTCTCGTCCTTCCTAAAGAGATCCACGACGTGCTCAGATGCCACAACCCAAGATGCATCTCTTCCATCGAGCAGGAACTTCCTCAGATCTTCTATCTTGCTGATGAAAAGAACGAAGTATACAGATGCAAGTACTGCGATGAGAAATATTCTGACGGGGACGCAGTAAAGAAATAACTTGATAAAGCAATAATATGAGCCGATCACATAAGTGGTCGGCTCTTTTAAATGCGATCCTTCGCTGTTATTTACTTAATGTATCCGTTTTGGCGGTTGTAGATATCGTCCGTATGTTTCTCTCTGCGCCTTTCCTCTCCCCTTAGAAGCTCCTGCATATAGGGATTGTCATTGGCTCCCGATACGGAAATAGGTCTTGTCTCGCTGTTAAGGTAAATATCTTTTGAAGAATTTCCAAACATACAGATACCTCCTTATCAAAACTTCATTAAGTACTCCGTAAAAGAAAAATCCGCATGGATGAAGGAAAGCAATTATTCATTCATCTATGCGGATCAATAATCAATTTAATATCCGAATTCCTGTGCCCAATACCAACTTCCGTCGTCAACCTGGCATATTGCGATACCTACCGACTTAAAGCCTCCATCCATAATGTTGGCTGCGTGTGTAGGTGAATTCATCCAAGCCATAAATACGCTGTCAGCTGACTGATAAAGCTTAGCAAGATTCTCGCCGTACTGTACGCTGCTGTCAACTGTCCAGAACTCTGTTCCGTCGGGTCTTGTATGTGAGAATGATGTGGTAATCTCATTCGCACGAACCGCCGCTGCATTTGTAAGCTTATCGCTCCATACAAGTGCCGGAAGTCCCTGAGCTGTTCTCTGCTGATTTATTAAATTAAATACTGCGGAACACGCGTCGATACAAGCCTGGCTGGAAGCTGCGCTTCCTGCAAGGGGCGTGATACCGTCATCAATTATGGCGAATTGTGCGTTCTCATCATATTCTCTCTTTACAGCCTGATCATCTATAGCTCCGTAATTAGCTGATCCACAAGCTGTAAATGTGAAAGTGAGAACACCGGCCATCAGTATTGCTATTATCTTGCCAAATCTGTTCATCGTTTTCACTTCTCCCTGTGAATAGTTATGGAAATGAATATCCATATTCCTAAAATAATGCTAATCTATTAGCGATATTGAATCAATATGCCAAATAAATTTTTTTCGCGTTTTTGAGCTCTTTATTTCATAGCGTAAATCAAACTCTGAAACTTTTTTCCAAATCTTTATTATTTAAAAACTTTCTACCGGTATCTTGCCTCGCACATTTGTTCGATGTATAATACAAGCATGGAGAAAACAAGGGCTTATGACTATGACAACTTCATATTTCATGTAGATGTCAATTCTGCATTCCTCTCATGGTCAGCTGTAAAACAGCTACGTGAAGAACCCGGAAGCGTCGATCTACGCACCATTCCTTCAGCGGTAGGCGGCGATGTAAAGACAAGACACGGTATCATAACCGCCAAATCCATTCCTGCCAAGAAATACGGAATAGTTACGGGTGAACCTGTGGTTAAGGCGCTTCAGAAGTGCCCCAATCTTGTTATGGTCGGCTCTGACTTTAATTTCTACAGAGAATGCTCTCATGCTTTTATTGATATACTTCATAAATACGCCCCTGTAGTTGCGCAGGTTTCTATAGATGAAGCTTATATGGATATGACAGGGACCAGATCGATGTACCAAGATCTTGAAACTCCGGACTGTCCTTTTCCCATCTGCGTTGCCCGGAAGATCAAGGATGAGATACGTGATACTTTAGGTTTTACTGTTAATGTGGGAATTTCAGACAATAAGCTTCTTGCCAAGATGGCAAGTGATTTTACCAAGCCGGATCGTATTCATACTCTTTTCCCCAATGAAATTGAAGAGAAAATGTGGCCGCTTCCAATCGGTGATCTGTACGGATGCGGAGGTTCTACGGCAAGCAGACTGAATAGCCTAGGGATTCGCACCATAGGTGATGCCGCCAATGCGGACTATGAGATGCTTACAGGTATACTTGGAGAGAACGCTGGAAGCTACATCTACGCAAGCGCCAACGGAATTGGAAGTTCACATGTTTCCGATTCCTATGAAGAAGCCAAGAGCTATTCCAACGAGACCACGTTATCATCAGATCTTAACGCGGATAATTATGATAAAGATATAGTTCCTGTCCTTAAATATCTGTCAGAGAAGGTTTCTTCAAGGCTTCGAAGAGACGAAGTTTTCGGAAGGACTATAACCCTGTCTGTCAAAACAGGCAATTTCAAAAGGCATTCATCTCAGATGCAACTTGATAATTCCACATCCGATGCCGCTGAAATATATAAATATTCCAAATATCTTGCAGATAAGCTCCTTCTTGGCGAAGAGGGACTGTTCATATATGGCGAAGTCGTTCGCCTTGTCGGCGTCGGCGTAAGTAAACTCGACGACGGCTCTTACAGACAGATGAGCCTTTTCGATGAAGCTTTCTCCACCGATGATAAGACCAAGAAGCTAGGTAAGATGGCTGACGAGCTTGCAGATAAGTTTGGTAAAAACACTGTTATTAAAGGCAGTCTGCTTAAATAATCATTTTCATCGCTTCGTCCATATCCTTAGGAAGCGGAGCTTCAAATACAAGCTTTTCTCCCGTTATCGGCTGATCAAATTCCAAATGCGCCGCGTGAAGTGCCGCTCTTGTAAGCCCGTAATTCTCCGATATCTCTTTTCCATAGAAGTTATCTCCAAGAAGCGGATGCCCAAGATACGCCATATGAACTCTTATCTGATGAGTCCTTCCCGTATCGAGGCGGAGCCTTACAAGGCTGCAATCCTTGAAAGCTTTAATAACCTTATAATGTGTGATCGCTCTTTTACCGTCTTCTCTTACTTCCCTTATCATTCTCTGACCGGGAATCCGCTCAATGGGAGCATCCACGGTTCCTTCTTGATTTTCAAAGATACCGCTACACAGAGCAAGATACTCTTTTCTCTTGGACATATTCTGTCCCTGTTTGGATAAAAGCGCCGCACTGTGCCTGTTTTTTGCAAAAATAATAAGCCCTGAAGTCTCACGGTCAAGTCTTCCTATGACACGCATTACATGCTCCTCACCGCGTCTTTTATACAAACCTGCAAGCGCGTTACTGAGCGAATCCGAAAAATGTGCATAAGAAGGATGGACGACCATGTCTCCCGGCTTATTAAGAAGTATCAGATCCTCATCTTCATATACGATATCAACAGGAATGTCCGATGGAACGATCTCAGAGCCGTTCTCTATATCCTCATAAATCCTTACAGTAAGAGTCTGCCCCGGATTAAGCTCTGTGATTATCCTAATAGGGGCACCGTCAAGCATAACGCCGTCATCAAAGCTCTTGCACCTTGAAACCTCTCTGCTTGAAAGAGAAAGCCTTTGGCGCATAATATCGCCGGCTGTTATGATGCCGTCCTCTTTAGTTACCGTATATTCGATCTGTCTGAAATTATTATTCATTATAAGTAATTACTTATGTCCTTTGCCATCGCATTTGCCGCAAGAACAACCTCCCGGGCAGGAAGCACAGCCCCCGCCCGAAAGTTCATGTCTGATATTTCTGATAAAATTCTTACCGCATATAAAAACTATAGCACATAAAACAGCAATTACTATAATATGTCCAACCAAAGGTGTCATCTTACCACCTCCAAAAATCCTAAAACAATTAAGAATTAGCCTTTACAGCTGACTCAAGACCTTCATTTCCCGTAGCTACATAGCCCTTTCTGAAAAGAAGATAGATAATAGCAGCCAAAAGAACTACCGCAACAACAGTACCGAATCCAAATGATGCGGCTCCTGTTATAAAGCTTCCGAGATTATATGTGATTAGTGCAAGTACATAAGCCCACAAAGTCATATATCCGATAGCAGCCCATGTCCACTTAGCGTTGTTCATCTCACGCTTGATCGCTCCAATTGCAGCGAAGCAAGGTGCACAAAGAAGGTTAAATACCATGAATCCATAAGCTGCAAGCGGTGTGTAATCTGCAGCTACTCTATCCCATATCTGTTCGCCTTCTTCTCCGAGCTCTTCATCCGCATCGTCATAGTTATAAAGAACACCGAAAGTTCCTACTACTTCTTCTTTAGCTACAAGGCCTGTGATAGTTGAAACAGTAGCCTTCCAGTTACCGAATCCAAGAGGCTTGAATACAGGTGATAATGTGTTTCCGAATCCTGCAAGAAGAGATGCATCCATAGCATTTACATCTTCAGCGGGAACATCCATCTTATCAGCAAGCTTCTGAACATATTCTTCCGTCACAATGCTCTCATCCTCAAAGAGGTTATCTACAAGTCCGAAGTGTCCGTTTACATTTCCAAATGCAGACAAGAACCAGATGATGATAGATGAAACCACGATAACGCTGCCGGCACGCTTAATGAATGACCAGCCTCTCTCCCATGTTGCACGTAGCACGCCTGTCCATGAAGGAATATGGTAAGCAGGAAGCTCCATAACGAAGGGTGCAGGCATACCTGCAAATGCTTTAAATTTCTTAAGGATGATACCGGAAAGAACGATCGATCCGATACCTATAAAGTAAGCTGATGCAGCAATAAGAGGTGATCCTCCGAACACCGCACCTGCGATAAGTCCGATAATAGGAAGCTTAGCTCCGCAAGGCATGAAAGTCGTAGTCATGATAGTCATACGTCTGTCACGCTCATTTTCAATCGTACGGCTCGCCATAACACCGGGAACACCGCAGCCTGTAGCAACAAGGCAAGGAATGAAAGACTTACCTGAAAGTCCGAACTGACGGAAAATACGGTCCATAACGAAAGCAACACGCGCCATATATCCGACATCTTCCAAAATAGAAAGAAGGAAGAAAAGAACGAGCATCTGAGGAACGAATCCGATGACCGCTCCGACACCTGCTACAATACCGTCCTGGATAAGTCCGTACAAAACAGTTCCCTCTTCTACATGAAGAGCTGTGAGGATCGTATCGAAGAATCCGGGGATCCACTCACCAAAGATAACATCATTGGTAAAATCAGTTGCGGCTGTTCCGATAGAAACGCTCCATCCTCCCATTGCAACAGCATAGATAAGGAACATGATAAGAGCAAAAATAGGAAGACCGAGAATACGGTTTGTAACTATTCTGTCTATCTTATCGGAAATAGAAAGCTCGCCCTTTGCACGGCCTTTTATTACAGCCTTTTCTGTTACATTTGTTATATATGTATATCTATCATTAGTTATGATAGACTCTGCATCATCATCAAGAGAAGCTTCACATGCCTTTGTTATGCTCTCGATCTGAGCCTTCTTATCTGCTGAGAGGTTAAGACTCTCCATAGCCTTAGAATCACGCTCAAATGCCTTAATAGCTGTCCAGTGAAGGAATTTATCATCCACTGAGCCCTTTAAGATCTCTTCGATCTTTTCTACAGCTTCTTTTACTTCGCCTGTGAGAACTTCTTTTCTTTCAGCAGTCTTTCCTGCCTTTGCTGCAGCAACTGCTTTCTTTACTACTGCCTCAGTACCCTCGGATTTAAGAGCTGAAAGCTCGACAACTTCACATCCAAGAGCCTCTGAAAGCGCTTTAACATCAACCTTATCTCCGTTCTTACGAACAAGATCCATCATATTAAGAGCTACTACAATAGGAATGTTTAACTCAAGAAGCTGAGTTGTGAGATATAGATTACGTTCTATATTGGTACCGTCTACGATATTGATGATCGCATCGGGCTTCTCATTTACAAGATATGTACGAGATACAACTTCCTCAAGAGTATATGGAGAAAGAGAATAAATACCGGGAAGATCCTGGATGATAACATCCTTGAATTCCTGACCTTTAAGTCTACCCTCTTTCTTTTCTACAGTAACACCGGGCCAGTTACCAACGTACTGTCTGCTTCCTGTAAGATCATTAAATAATGTTGTTTTTCCGCTGTTGGGGTTACCCGCCAGAGCAATCTTGATTTCCATGTTAACCTCCTGATTATTCGACTTCTACAAATTCTGCGTCTGCTTTACGAACAGTAAGCTCGTAGCCTCTGACTGTAAGCTCGATAGGGTCACCAAGAGGCGCTACCTTGCGAACAATTATCTCTGTTCCTTTTGTAAGTCCCATGTCCATAATTCTGCGTCTTGTAGGACCTTCCCCATGCAGCTTTTTAATAACAGCTGTCTGTCCGATCGCAACATCTCTTAATGTCTTCATGAATAAAGTCTCCTCTTCTTTATATCTATTAGATCATAATGCGATTAGCCAAAGTCTTATCAAGAGCAATTCGGCTATCTTTAACATTGATGATCAGATTACCGCCGTTCTTACTTACAATGGTAACCGGCTCACCAATGATAAAACCAAGTTCTGCGAGATGCTGACGTGTCTCATCATTACCCGATACATGTTTTATAGAAACAAGTTCACCAATATTTCCCATACTTAAAGGCATATTGATCTCCTTTCAAATACATAAAAGATATAATTCATTACCTGTTAGCATCGTCTAATAAAATGTTAGTCCTTGCTAACCATGATAAGAATAGTCTTTTTGAAATTCTTTGTCAATAGATTTTGGCAAATTTTTGTTATTAATAGCTAACAAAATTTCATAGCATTTTCAAGGCTTTGTAAGTAAAAAACACCTCACTTTTAAAAGCGAGGTGTTAGCAAGCACTAATAATATGAAGACTTACACAATAGTATTAGAAGTCTTTTTTATCTCTCATGCGCTCGATGGCATCCATAGCAAGACGGCTACGCTCACACTCTGAAGCCGATAACGATACCTGCCAGCAGAACGGGCTGCCCTTCATATGCTCGGAGGCATAAGATAATCCGTTGGTCCTCTCATCAAGGAACGGTCTGTCTATCTGATTGGGATCTCCGAGAAGTATGATCTTGGTATCCTTGCCGGCTCTCGTGATAATACCCTTAG
This sequence comes from Butyrivibrio sp. X503, assembly GCF_003625475.1. GTDB lineage: Bacteria > Bacillota > Clostridia > Lachnospirales > Lachnospiraceae > Butyrivibrio. The sequence continues at coordinate 444,399 of NZ_RAIQ01000002.1, forward strand.
CCTGCGTAGGTGTCATATTCTGAGCTTCATCAATAATAAGGAAAGTCTTGAGAATAGATCTTCCTCTTATGAAGTTCAGAGCCTCGCACTGTACGATACCTCTGTCAAAAACTTCATCCGTCTTATCCTGAAGCTCCTTCTCGTCCTTGTATCTTTCTTCCTCGTTGGAATCAATGAGCTGCTCAAGATTATCGATAATGGGTCGCATAAGCGGTGATATCTTCTCCTGCTCATCGCCGGGAAGAAAGCCTATATCATCATCAAACTGCGAATTGGGTCTGCACACAAGAATCCTTCTGTACTCTCCGGTCGGCCGATTTATCATTTTCTCAAGTCCGACAGCAAGTGAATAGAATGTCTTCGCTGTACCCGCCATACCTTTTACGATTACAAGCGGCGCCACATCAGCGGGCTGCATAAGCGCTTCCTGTAAAAAGTACTGACCTGCATTTCTCGGTTTAACACCGTAAGGCTGCGATCTTTCAAATTCAAGCTTTTTGATGACGCCCTTACTTACTCTGCCCATCTGAGTCTTATTGGTAGACTGATCGGCTCTTACAACTACAAATTCATTCTCGTATAACTCAGGTTCATATCTGTTACCGTCTTCATCGCAACAATAAACTTTGCTGACGGGTATGCCTTTTTTCTTGAAATCCTTAAAAATCTCCTCCGGCGCATATACATCGATCCTACCACTGTACTGCTCTTGGTGCCCCGCAACCTGCTCGGTTGTGAAATCCTCGGATCTGATATCGATAAGCTGCGCCTTGATACGCATCAGAATATCCTTAGTTACCAGAACTACCTGTTCTTTCCTACTCTCCGACAATCCCTTACATACCTTAAGTATCCTGTTGTCGGATTTGTGTTCCGCCATATCTTCCGGAAGGACTGTATCCTTGAAGTTCTTCTCTACTCGAAGACTTCCCCCGTTATCAAGCTTAACACCTGCAACCAGATCGCCTGCTCCCCGAAGCTGTTCGAGGATTCTGATCGCTTCTCTTACATTGGCTCCTCTCTCGCCCTCATCGCGTTTGTGGGCGTCCAACTCTTCTAAGACTACCAGCGGAAGAACGACCTCGTTATCATCAAAGCACTTCAAGGCGTGTGGTGCCTGAATCAAAACGTTGGTGTCCAGTACATAGATCTTCTTCATGCGTAGATCCCCCTGTATATGTATGACTTGTACCTTCATTATACCACATCTTGTGGTTTCGCAATATATTTCTTATTGTGTTAAGGGCAAAAAAATTCCCCGAATCAATCTTCCGATCATTCGGGGAATTCATACATGTTTATTAAATATTTTACTGTATTTCTGCGGCTCTCTTAAGCGCTTCGTCGATGTGAGGGAGGAAATTCTCACTTCCGACAAGCTCTACAAAGCCGTCCTTCTTCATCGTGTTCATGGGCTGCTCATTTACATGTGAAAAGACAAGCTGAACACCGTTCTTTTTACATCTGTCATAGAGCTGCTCGAATGAATGCATTGCAGTTGCGTCGATAGCAGGCACACCACGCATACGGATAACAAGAGCCCTGGTAAAGTCCTTAATGCTGATCTCGGCGATCTGCTCGGCATCACCAAAGAACATAGGTCCGCTGATCTCATAAACGCGAACGTGCTTGGGAATATCCTTAAGATCGGTTCCTTCCGGATCATCCTCGGGATCGAAGTACTTCCATCCTCTTACACGAGACTCTTCGCTCATTCTCTTCATGAAAAGGAGGCATGCAAGAACCATACCGATCTCGATGGCAACAACAAGGTCAAATACTACCGTAAGTACAAATGTAAGAACAAGCACCAAAATATCGCTCTTGGGCGCTGTTTTTACGAGATGTACGAAGGTTCTCCACTGACACATATTATAAGCGACCATGAAAAGAATAGCCGCTATAGTAGGCATTGGAATAAGCGCTGCGTAAGGCATAAGCACTACAAGCACAAGAACAAGGCAGATTGAATGGATCATACCTGCGATAGGTGTTCTACCGCCGTTCTTGATATTTGCTGCCGTACGTGCGATAGCTCCTGTTGCGGGAATACCGCCAAAAAGAGCCGATCCGATGTTACCTGCGCCCTGCGCTACAAGCTCCATATTGGATCTGTGCTTCGAATCGATCATGCTGTCTGCAACAACACAGGACAAAAGAGATTCGATAGCCGCAAGGATTGCAATTGTAAAGCCGTCTCCCGCTACGTCTTTTAACAAAGGATAGCTTATTGCGGGAAGTCTGAACGCAGGAAGCTGTCCCTTAATAACATAGAGATCTCCTATCGTATTAACGTGAAGTCCAAGGAACTTTACCATAAAGATTCCGACTATAACAGCGATAAGAGATCCGGGAATCTTGCTGCTTATCTTGGGCCATACTATCTGAATAACAAGGCAAACAACACCTACGATAAGAGCCTGGTAATTTAAAGTTCCGATATTCTTACCGATGGCTTCAATCTTATCCATTGTCTCAACCGTGGCTGTTCCCGCAGGATAAGTAAGTCCAAGGAAATCCTTTATCTGTCCTATAAGGATGGTTACTGCGATACCGGCTGTAAATCCTGTTGTGATCGTATACGGAATAAATTTGATAAGTGATCCGAGTTTAAATACACCCATCAGTATCAGAAGGATTCCTGCAAATACAGTTGCAAGAGCAAGTCCTTCCATTCCCTTTGTGGCTACAATGCCCGCAACGATTGTTGCAAAAGCTGCTGTAGGTCCGGCTATCTGTACTCTGCTTCCTCCGAGGAAGGAAATAATAAAGCCGGCAACGATAGCCGTGTACAGACCTTCTTCAGGCCCAACACCCGATGCAAGCGCAAGTGCAATTGAAAGCGGAAGTGCGATTATCGCAACTATGATTCCGGATACAAGGTCCTGCGCGAATTGTTTACCGTTATAGCCTTTTAAAACGGTAAATAGCATTGGTTTAAGTTTTTCATTTTCCATAATATTCTCCCTGATAACATTCTCCGTAAAAACGCCGCCCCGGAACCTCCGGGGCGACGCCATGATGTCATACACAAGAAGTATAACTATTATTTATTGATTGTGCAATACATGAAATACTTAAAGCCGAGAGGAGTTGTAAAGAATCCGTCTACGCTGTCGTCGATCATGTAAAGATCTGTGTAGTAATAGATAGGGCAAATTGTGCCTGTTGACATAAGAAGATCCTCAGCCTTGTGCATAAGAGCATATCTTGTGTTAGCATCTGTGCATGTCTTGATGTCGCTGATAACAACGTCATAAGTCTCAGCCCAAGTTCCGTTCTCAACCTTTGTATCATAGCCAAGGTCTGTAAGGTCAATGCTGTAAGCCTTAACTGCCTCATTGTCACCCTTACCGAGCTGAACATCGTTATTTCCTGAAACTGTTGTCCACATATCAAGGAAAGAAATAGGATCGTTGTAATCTCCGAGCCATCCGTTACGTGCTACAGAGAAGTCACCGTTCTTTCTTGTCTCAAGGAATGTAGCCCACTCCTGATTCTCAAGACTCATGTTGATACCTATCTGAGCGAAATTAGACTGGATAGCCTCAGCGATTGCCTTATGTCCCTCGTTTGTATTGTAGAGGTATATAAGTGAAGGCATATCTGTGAACTTTCCTGAAGCCTCATCAAATGTGTAGTACTTCTTGAGTACTTCTTTAGCTTCTTCCCAAGTCTTTTCATATGCTTCTTTAGATACATCAAAGTATCCTGTATAGTCGTTATTTCCTGCATTCTTATAGAATTCAGTTCCGTCAGCGTCTGTAAGACCCATAGCGACGAATGAAGAAGCGGGAACCTGTCCGCCCTGTGATACCTCTTCAACAATGTAGTTTCTGTCTACAAGAAGGTTGATCGCGTTTCTGATCTCAGCCTCTGCAAGAGCCTTCTCTGTGCCCTCAAGGTCACTGTTTGGAAGAAGGTCTTCATTTACATTCCAGCAAAGATAATATGTACCAACATTACCAACGATAACGAACTCCTGAGGATAATCCTTCTTAAGAGCAGGAATCTCGTTTGTAGGTACATCATCAATGAACTGCCAATCGCCGTTCTTGAAGTTGGCAAGGTCATTATTTACATCGTCTGAAAGATAGAAGTTGATAGCAGGCATTGTAACCTTATCTGCATCAACATAGTCATCTCTCTTTCTAAGTGTAAGATAAGAGTTGTGCTTCCAGCTCTCAATTGTGTAAGCACCGTTGCAGATCATTGTCTTAGGCTCTGTTGCCCAAGCTTCGTTAGCTACAACATCCTCACGTACAGGCTTGTATGTAGGGAATGCCATAAGCTCGTTCCAGTAAGGAACCTGGTTCTTAAGTGTTACAACAAGTGTCTTGTCATCGGGAGCCTGAACGTTAAGTGTCTCATCACCCTTAGCATCATCAGCCCACATTTCATCATATCCGTCGATTACATCAAACATGTAACCGTAATCTGCTGCTGTTGCAGGTGACGCAGCACGGTTCCAAGCAAATACGAAATCGCCTGCTGTTACAGCCTTACCGTCAGACCAAGTAAGACCGTCCTTAAGTGTATAAGTATAAGTTACTGTTCCGTCAGGATTCTCAACACCCTCAGTAAACTCTGTGATGCAATCGGGAGCAAGTACGCTCTCACCGTTTGCGCCCTCTTCCCAAGTAGCAAGACCTGCGAAAAGGTGATTGATAACGATACCGCAATCTACAGCTGACTGAAGTGCAGGATCAAGTGTTGCCGGCTCGGATGCGATACATACGTTGATTCCATCCTCTGCAGGGCCCTTTTTAGCGCCGCAGGCAACAAGGCTCAGTACCATTGTCATTGCAAGAAGTACTGAAAATAACTTCTTTTTCATAATTTTCCTCCTTATTATGAATTATGAGTTGTGATTTATCATTCAGTTGGCGTCTTCCATGTGATGACACGCAACAAAGTGACCTTTGCTTACCTCTTTAAACTCTGGCATGCACTCTGCACAATCAGCCTTTGCATAAGGGCATCTCGTACGGAAAGGACATCCCGAAGGAGCATTAAGAGGACTGGGTATATCACCGGACAATACAATACGCTGATTGGCTCTTGCGATCTTGGGGTCCGGAACGGGTACTGCGGAAAGAAGTGATTTGCTGTAAGGATGAAGCGGATTATTGTAAATCTCATCAGCATCCGCAAGCTCTACCATCTTACCCAAGTACATTACTGCGATTCTGTCACTGATGTGACGCACAACCAAAAGGTCATGTGCTATAAACAAATATGTAAGACCAAGCTTATCCTGAAGCTCATCAAACATATTGATAACCTGCGCCTGAATGGAAACGTCAAGAGCCGATACGGGCTCGTCACAAACTATAAATTCAGGATTGACGGCAAGAGATCTTGCGATACCGATACGCTGTCTCTGTCCGCCGGAAAATTCATGTGCATATCTGGAAGCATGCTCAGAGTTAAGTCCAACATATCCCATAAGTTCAAGGATACGCTCTCTGCGCTCTTCCTTAGTCTTGTAAAGCTTATGTATGTCAAGCGGCTCGCCGATAATATCGGAAACCGTCATTCTCGGATTAAGTGATGAATAAGGATCCTGGAAAACCATTGTGGCTTTTTTACGGAACTCTTTTATATCCTCTTTGGTCTTAATAAGTTTGCCGTCATACCAGATCTCACCGGATGTGGGCTTATAAAGATTAAGAATAGTACGTCCGACGGTTGTCTTTCCGCAGCCTGATTCTCCTACAAGACCCAATGTCTCACCTTTTTTGATGGTAAAAGAGACATCGTCAACCGCCTTAAGAGGCTTGGTCTTGAAAAATCCTACGTTAATATCAAAGTATTCTTTTAAGTGCTTTATCTCAAGGAGATTCTTTTCGTTATTATTTGTACTCATGACCTCTCACCGCCTTCCATCTGCTTTTTGACATTCATCCAACAGCCTGCGGCGTGGTCGTCATTTATCTGCATACGCTCTGCTCTCTCACGAAGACATATCTTCATTGCAGCATCGCATCTGGGTGCGAAAGGACATCCTTTCGGCATATTGAGAAGGTCGATGGGTGTTCCGCTGATAGGCTCAAGCTTCTTACCATCTTTTCCCTCTGTAGGAATAGAACGAAGAAGACCCTTTGTATATTCGTGACAAGGATTGTAGAAGATCTCATCCGCTGTTCCCTGCTCACAGATAGAACCTGCATACATTACGATAACTTCATCGCACATCTGAGCAACAACACCAAGATCGTGTGTGATCATGATGATAGCCATTCCGAGCTCTTCCTGAAGTGATTTCATAAGATCAAGGATCTGTGCCTGAATAGTAACGTCAAGCGCTGTTGTGGGCTCATCCGCGATAAGGATATCGGGTTCACATGCAAGCGCCATAGCGATCATAACCCTCTGTCTCATACCGCCTGAAAACTCGTGCGGATACTGATCCATACGCTTCTCGGGCTCGTTTACATTAACAAGTTTGAGCATCTCGATCGCACGCTCTTTTGCCTGCTCTTTATTTCTTCCTGTATGGAGTAAAATTGCCTCCATAAGCTGATGACCGATTGTATATGTAGGGTTAAGGCTGGTCATGGGATCCTGGAAAATAATCGAAACCTTATTTCCTCTTACCGTCTTCATGACTTTCTCGCCTGAATTAACAAGCTCCTGACCGTCAAGCTTTATAGAACCTGAAACGATCTTACCTGTTCCCGCAAGAATCTGCATGATCGAATAAGCCGTAACCGACTTACCTGAGCCTGACTCTCCTACTATTCCAAGGACTTTGCCTCTGTCCAAATTAAAAGATATTCCGTTAACTGCCTTGACCTCTCCCGCATCTGTAAAGAAAGAGGTGTGCAGATCTCTGACTTCCAATAAACTCATATTTAAATCTCCATCTGTTTTCTCTTATAAAAAATGTCTATCAAGTATCAAGCTTAGGATCAAACGCATCGCGTAGTCCGTCGCCGAAAAGGTTAAGAGACAAAACGATGAGTGAAATAACAAGTGCAGGGATCACCAATCCCAAAGGATACGATGAAACACCGTTAAGCGCGTCACTTGCAAGAGATCCAAGCGAAGGCATCGGTGCATTAACACCAAGTCCAAGGAATGAGAGGTAACTCTCTGTGAATATGGCACTTGGAATCTGAAGCGCTGTAGAAATAATAATTACCGAAAAGCAGTTGGGAATAAGATGTTTAATAATGATCCACTTTCCTTTTGCTCCGGCTGCCTGAGAAGCAAGTACATACTCCTGTTCACGCAGTGAAAGGATCTGTCCTCTGATAAGTCTTGCCATTGATACCCAGTAAAGAACACCGAATACTATAAACAAACTGATGATGTTCGAACCGATCTTGGCAAGTGCCGTTCCGTCAAGCGCTCCCTCCATTACGACCTTAAGGACGGATGAAAGAAGGATAACCATAAGCATATCCGGAAGTGAATATATGATATCGACTATTCTCATTATGATAAGGTCGACTCTTCCTCCCGCATAACCTGCGACAGAACCGATCGTCATACCTATAATAAGAACTATGATGCTGGCAAAAAAGCCAACTGCGAGTGAAATACGTGTTCCGTAAACAACACGAATGAAATAATCTCTGCCCTGATTATCTGTTCCGAAGATATGAGGAACAACCTTCTCTCCGGAAGCTATTAAAGCCTGCTCTGTCTTACTGTACTCAAAAGGACTGAGATATTTAAAAGAATTGTCTGTAGCCTTACCCGGCTGCATTCCAAGCATCTGCTCATATGAATAAGGCCAGAACATCGGCACGAAAATAGCTGCCAATGTGATAAATAATATAATAAAGAAACAAGTTGTAGCAACCTTGTTCTTGAGAAGTCTCTTTACGCTGTCTTTAAAAAATGTAGATGAAGGACGCATCTGCACCATATACTCTTTTTCAGAGTCTGTGGCAGGAATAAAATCGTCCATATTAACCTGTGCACTGAAAATTTTCTTGTCCATTTATATTTACTCTCCCAATTATTCTAAAGTGATACGAGGATCCACAACCTTATACATGATGTCGCCGATAAGGTTCATGATTACGATGAGGGCCGCAAGTACAATTGTTGTGCCCATTACAAGCGGATAGTCACGTCCCGTAATGCTGTTAACGAAAGCTCTTCCGATTCCGGGAACCGCGAAGATCTGTTCAACAACGAGGGAGCCTGTAACGATACCGGCAAGCATCGGTCCAAAGTATGTGATAACCGGGATAAGTGAATTTTTAAGTGCGTGTCCGAAAATAATCTTTGTTCCTGAAACGCCTTTTGCCTTGGCTGTTCTTATATAATCCTGTCCCAAAACTTCAAGCATTGAAGATCTTGTAAGTCTTGTGATATAAGCCATCGGATAAAGCGAAAGCGTTACAACGGGAAGGAAAAGTCCGTTTCTTGCTGCTCCGTTAGCCGGGAACATCTTAAGATTAATAGAAAATATTATAAGAAGGAACGATCCCATGATAAATGAAGGCATTGATACGAATGCTGTTGTCATTACCATAATGATCCTGTCAACGAGTTTGTTTCTGCGAAGTGCTGCAAAAGATCCGAGAACAACTCCGAAGATAAGAGCGATGAACGCTGCAAGGATACCGAGCTTGGCAGAAGTCTTCATTCCGTCAAGGATTATACCGTTTACATTGCGTCCTCTCTGCTTTAATGAAGGACCGAAGTCAAAATGCAGACATATGTCCTTAAGATATGTAAGATACTGAGTTCCTAAAGGTTTGTCCAAACCATACTTAGCTTCCATAGCTGCCATAACCTGTTTGGTTACAGCCTTTTCCCCTGTGAATGGGCCTCCCGGTACTGCGTGCATAACGAAAAAGGTAACTGTGATAACTACCCATATTGTAACGATTGCAAGCAATACTCTCTTTACAATGTACATTAGTGTCTTAGTATTCATAGTCTCTCCAACCTGTTTAGAATTTATGTTATCGGCTATAAGTTTATTATACACCGAAATTATGGAATGTTAGTGCTTTTTAATACCCCGCATCCGTGCAAAGCGTTACCACTTTATCACGTTAAATCGAGCAAAAAAAGTACAATGACATACTTGCCCGTACGTCATTGTACCAAAACATCCATATTGAGCACGTTTATAACTTATCATAAATACGTGCAAGCACAGACTATGATAATCAAACGATTAGACCATGTCAAGCAATAGATTAAAATCACTCAAAGTGATTAAAATACATCAAGATTCCTTGACAAAAATACACCTGTACGTGTACCAAAGACTTTTTAAGCAAAAATCATCGTCGACTGTCTCTCTTTATCCTCCTGCTGTTTCTTCTGAAGGTTAACCTGATATGCATCGAGTGCCTGTTTGGTCTTAAGTGCACTAATTGCATCGGATACGTTCTGCTCTTCCTTATTCATCTGATAACCATTGAGCTCCATTGCTGCGTGGCTATTATATGTAAGAGCATGCTCAACTCTGTTGGTTGTAGCTCCCGCGTCGCTTCTTGCACTTGAAAGCTTCTCGATCGCTTTATCGATCCTGCTCATATCAAAGTCACCGGAAGTAACGTCGTAATCCTCAATTCCAAGCGCCTTAAGCGAAACATTCTTGGATGAGATAACTTCCTCGGAACCATTGTTGTCGGATGCAACTCTCATATCGGGAGTTGTACCGTCGAGAAGTTTCTTTTCATTATAAGTAGTGGCACCTGCAATATCGTCAATGCCCTTCTTATACTGATCGATCTGATCCTGAATCGAGCGTCTGTCACTGTCAGATAAGGTTCCGTTTGAAGCCTTCACCGACAGCTCTTTTATCGACTGAAGATACTCTGTAACCTCCTGCATCGCTCCGTCTTCTACGTTAAGAGCAGACTTTGCGGAAGTCAGGTTCTCACCGCCGGCTTCAAGACCTGTTGTCTGAGCCTTGGTCTTTTCCTGAATCGCAAGCTCGGACGCTCCCTGAGCAGCCTTGGTGTATGTACCGCCGTTTGAAATAACCGAATAAGGTGAATATGAAGAATATCCAGATACTGAAGAAATGCCTGTCATACGGCCTCCTTATAAAAAACAAACCCAATAAAAAACATGTATCTTATTTTATAGTAGATACGCGTAAGTCAAAAAGCCATATTTAAAATATAAAATTTCGCGGAAACTGAAATGAAATTACATTGAGTTCATCTGCATTTGAAAATTTTTTGAAAAAAAGTAAATTATTTCACTTTTTGTACACATTTATAGTTTATAGTATTAATTAAGTTAGTGATGTAATCATGCTCTATTCTTTAGAGTAATCACTATCTCCCCCTCATAAGAAAATCGCAGGCACTCACGTCCCCCCGTGGGTGTTTTTGCGTTAATGGATTAATTTTAAAAGTATTTGCCGAAAGGCGCTTCGAAAGCATATGAAAAGTCCGCAGCAATTGCTGCGGACTTTTTCTACAGTCTGAAATATACGGCGTTTGCCATTGATTTTCGCTCTACGTCTCAGTCTTTGTACTTCTCGTACATCTGGGTAAGCTCCTGTATCTCATCAGGTGAAAGGTTCTCTGCGGCGTACTTCATAAGTCCCGCTTCGTCACCTTCATTTACGTACTGCATTACTTCCGTAACCGTCTCGGTATCCATGTGTTCTTCCACGATCTCAGTGACTTTCTCCTTGTCTTCCTCACTCATCTTGGAAGTGATCTCACCGATCTTTTCGCCCGCACCGGGGATCTTTTCGGCATTCTCGAACACTGTCTCTACCGCTTTTTCTGCGACTGCTCTCTTGGCCTTTTGTTTGATTGCAGGAATTGCGACCTTTACAAAAACAAGACCTATAACCAATAAAACCGCTACTACAATAAGTGCCTTAACTGCGCCCTTTTTCATATCTTTACCACCGTGAACATCATCAAAATCGTCTTCAAAATCTTCTACGCGATCGCGCTTTCTTCGTCTGTCGCGCACATCACGCCTGTCATCATCGCGGCGTCTGTCGCTCGAATCACGTCTATCATATCTCTCATCATCATATCTGTCATCATAACGATCATCGCGATAATCATCTTCGTAATCCTCTTCATATCTTTCATCGCGGTCGTCATAGCGGTCATCTCTGCGATCATAGTCATCATCATAGCGATCGTCGTCTTCGTAGCGATCATATTCATAGTGTCTGTCGTCATCATAGCGATCATCGTATCTGTCGTTGCGCTCGTCGAACCTATCATCGCGATCATCGTATCTGTCGTTGCGATCATATCTTTCATCATCTTCATAATAATCGTCATGATCATCGTAGCGATCGTCAAATCTGTCATCAAATCTTTCATCTTCGTATCTTTCGTCATCATAACGATCGTCGAATTCGTCTCTATAGCGCTCGTATCCCCGCTCGCGCCTGTCTTCTCTCTCAGAATATCCCCTCCGAGAATGTTTGTTATTACGTATATCTTTTGACATTTTTTCTCTCTCCTATTTTTATTTTTTGAATAAGTTATAATTCTTTTATAATTTTGTCACAGTTTGGCAACAGTTACATTGTAATATAAATTACATCAGAAGGACAGACCTTCTGAACCCCCAACAATACTTTTTTTCATACACGGGCTGTCAGGTCCCCCAACCGGACAGCCCCTCCTCCCAAAAAATATGGACCTGCTTATTATAAGCAGGTCCTTTGTATTGCATAAATATCTTTTGATAAGAATAAACATCGGCTATCAGGTCTTGAAGATTGTTGAAAGTATTCCTCTTCCGAGACTTGCTCCGAGATTTCCTCCGAGTGTCTTTCCGAATTTTCCGAACTTTCCACCAAGTCCTTTTCCTACTTCTCTTCCTACAGTACCAACAACTGCATTACCGACAGTCTTGATTCTCTGTTTCTGTTTTCTCTTTTCGGCTGCCTCTTCTTTCTCTTTTGCCTTAGCAGCGGCAGCTTCCTCTTTTTCTTTTTCCTTGCGCGCAAGCTCTTCAGCCTTGAGTCTCTCGGCTTCCTTGGCATCCTCTATGCCCTTTCTCTGAAGGAACTCATAAGCAGAATCGGGATCGTGAGGCTCGAAGTACTTGCTGTAAAGTACGCTGCCCTTGATCTCTTTATCCCTGACAGAATCATCGATTCCGCCCATAAGGCTCTGAGGAGGTAAGATCTTAACTCTCTCGCACATTGTGGGTGTTCCGTGCTCATCAAGGAATGAGCAGATAGCCTCACCTGTGGAAAGCTCCTGAATAACGTCAGCAGTCTTGAACGCGGGATTCTCACGGAAAGAATCTGCTGCAGCCTTAACTGCCTTCATATCTGAAGGTGTGTAAGCTCTAAGCGCATGCTGGATCTTGTTACCGAGCTGTGCAAGAACGCCGTCGGGAATATCTCTGGGGTTCTGTGTTACAAAATAAATGCCTACGCCCTTAGATCTGATGAGCTTAATAACCTGCTCTATCTTATCCATCAGGATCTTGGGAGCATCTGCAAAAAGAAGGTGTGCTTCATCGAAGAAGAATACCATCTTGGGCTTGTCGAGGTCGCCGACTTCGGGAAGTGTCTCGAAGAGCTCGGACATCATCCAAAGAAGGAATGTCGAATAAAGAGTTCCGTTGTTGATAAGGCTTGTACTGTCGAGGATATTGATCATACCCTTGCCGCCTTCGCCTGTGGTGAACCAGTCTTTGATGTTGAGCGCGGGCTCGAAGAAGAACTTATCTCCACCTGCGATCTCAAGAGAAACAACCGCACGCACGATGGCTGCGACCGAAACCTTGCTGATATTACCGTATTCTGCAGCAAACTCTTTATTATTATCGGAAATGTATGTAAGCATTGCCTTGAGATCCTTGGTATCTACCAAAAGAAGCTCGTTGTCATCGGCAATCTTAAAAGCGATTGAAAGTATGTCTCTCTGAAGGTCGTTAAGTCCCAGTATTCTGGATAAAAGAACAGGTCCCATCTCGGAGATCGTTGTTCTGAGCGGAATACCCTTTTCTCCGAATACATCCCAGAATGTTGAAGGATACTTTTGATAATCAAAGCCTGCTTCTTCAAGACCGAATTTCTGAATACGCTTCTGCATATCCTCGGAATCCACGCCTTCCTGTACCATTCCGGCAAGGTCACCCTTGACGTCCGCAAGGAATACGGGAACTCCCATATCACTGAAAGACTCAGCAAGAACCTTAAGAGTTATTGTCTTACCTGTTCCTGTTGCACCTGCAATGAGTCCGTGTCTGTTAGCCATCTTGGGCAAAAGAAATACATTCTCGCCGCTTTCGTTGTTAGCAACCCATATTTTTCCGTCTTTTAACATACCTTCCTCCTCTAAAAGCATATTTTATATTCATACATATGTAGATAATACGCGAATTGCATGTATGAACAGAAGAATTTCTCAGATATACCGATTATAGCACAATATATATTTAATTGTGTTACAAATAAGGCGGTGTCTTTCCGGAAACTGAGGTTGACTAACAGAACATACGTTTGTATAATATGGCTATGGCAGCTGAAAGAGAAAGAACATATATCTGCATAGATCTTAAGTCCTTCTACGCCTCCGTTGAGTGCGTAGAGAGGAAACTTGACGTTATGACCACGCGTCTTGTCGTAGCCGATCCCGAGCGCAGCGACAAGACTATTTGTCTAGCGGTCTCTCCCGCGATGAAGGCTCTTGGCGTTCACAACAGATGCCGCGTCTTTGAGATACCCAAGCACATAGACTACATCATGGCGGTTCCGAGGATGCAGAAATACCTCGATTATTCCGCTCAAGTTTATTCCATATATCTTAAGTACATTTCCAAGGACGATATCCACGTTTACTCAGTCGACGAAGCTTTTATGGACGTCACGGAGTACCTCAACCTCTATCATATGACAGCCAGAGAGCTCGGACAGACCATAATAGGCGACATATACGATTCGCTCGGTCTTCGCGCGACCTGCGGCATCGGAAGCAATCTCTTTTTAACCAAGGTTGCTCTTGATATCACGGCCAAGCACGCCAAGGATTTTATCGGAGAACTTGATGAAAAGAGCTATCGAGAGACTTTATGGGACCACAGACCGCTTACCGACTTTTGGCGCATCGGTCCCGGAATCGCGCGTAAACTCGAGACTTACGGAATGCTGACAATGAGAGACATCGCAAACGGCGATGAGAATCTTCTTTATAAACTTCTCGGCGTAAATGCCGAGCTTCTTATAGACCACGCCTGGGGACGCGAACCCACTACGATCAAGGATATCAAGGCGTATTCGTCAGCGGCGCACTCTCTTTCTCAGGGACAGGTCCTTATGAGCGATTACACTTTTGATATGGGACTCGTTATTGCAAAAGAGATGATGGATATCCTCTGCCTTGATATGGTCGACAAAGGGCTTGTCAGCAAGTCTTTTTCCCTGATGGTCGGATACGCCAAGGGCTGCCCGTTACCTGCCGCCAAGGGCACGTTCTCTTTTGACACGGAAACAAATGCTTCGTTTCTTCTAATTCCCGGAATTGCAGACCTTTACAGCAGGATTGTCAATCCGCAGTACAAGGTTCGCCGCATGTACGTTGTCGCCAACAACGTAATTCCCGAGGAATATACGCAGTACTCGTTCTTCATGCCCGCGCAGGATCTTGAGAAGGACCGTAAAATGCAAAAGGCTGTCCTTGAGATCAAGAACAAATTCGGAAAGAATGCGATCCTTAAGGGACTTAACTTCGAAGACGGCGCAACGACCAGAGACCGCAACAATCAGATCGGCGGACATAAAGCTTAGCGAGGTAACATATGCCAAGACAGAAAATGCCAATAGAAAAAAGAGCCGCTCAGTTCCTTCCGTTTCAGGCGGTTAAGGGACTGGATGAAGCTCTCCTTGCAAAAGAAAAAATAGTTGTACCAAAAATCGAGCTCTCCGAAGAAATGTACGAAGAGCTCGATAAGAAAATGCATAATATCAAAAAGGGTCGGATCATAACCTGTGTCTATTTCCATAAAGGTGAATACCTGAAGGTCACAGGCATGGTTGCGAGGTTCGATGATGTCGCCCGCATACTTCAAATAGTAAATACCAAGATTCCTTTTGAAGATATATTGGATGTCTCATACGATGAGGAGCTGTAAAAACAGTTTAGTTTTTTACAGCTGACCGTGATAATCCTGAAGAGAATTGATGTTGCCGCAACCTTTGGTCTTAACTTCATGAATTCCCTCTGCTGCAGCCTTAGCAGCGGCTACGGTTGTGATATAAGGAATTCTTGCTTTTATAGCTGCGCGGCGAACATATCCGTCATCGTGCTCGGTATCTTTACCGATAGGGGTATTGATAATGAGCTGAACCTCATCATTCTTGATAAGATCCTCGATGTTGGGTCTTCCGCCTTCATAATTCTTCATTACTTTTCCGACTTCAATTCCCGCTTCCTTAATAAGATCATAGGTCTTACCTGTTGCGTAGATCTTGAATCCGTCATCAGCAAAGCTCTTGGCAAGCGCTGAAGCATTGGGCTTATCCTCATTGTTGAGTGAAATAAGAACCGCGCCTTCTGTAGGAAGTGCCGCATTTGCTGCTTCCTGAGCCTTAAAGAATGCTTCACCGGGAGTATTGGCAAGCCCAAGTACCTCTCCTGTTGAACGCATCTCGGGTCCGAGAACGGGGTCAACCTCGGGGAACATATTGAACGGGAACACTGCCTCTTTTACGCCGTAGTATGCAGGCTCTGTATTCTTCTTAGCTGCAATAAGGTCTTCCACGGGAGACTTTCTTCCTGTAAGACTTGCAGTGATGATATCTGTAGCAACGGGAACCATCTTGATTCCGCATACTTTCGAAACAAGCGGTACTGTTCTTGATGCGCGAGGGTTGGCCTCAAGAACGTATACAGTATCGTCTTCTATCGCATACTGCATGTTCATAAGTCCGACAACGTTCATCTCTACCGCGATCTTCTTGGTATATTCCTCGATAGTTCTGAGATTCTTCTCGGAAATGTGCTTGGAAGGAATGATACAAGCAGAGTCTCCTGAGTGGATACCCGCAAGCTCGATATGCTCCATAACCGCAGGAACAAATGCTTCCTTTCCGTCACTTATTGCATCTGCCTCGCACTCAAGTGCGTTGTGAAGGAATCTGTCGATAAGGATAGGTCTGTCGGGAGTTACACCAACAGCAGCCTTCATGTATCCTTCCATGCTCTCTTCGTCGCGAACGATCTCCATTCCGCGACCACCGAGAACGAATGAAGGACGCACCATTACGGGATATCCGATCTTGGCCGCGATCTCTTTTGCTCCTTCAACATCAGAAGCCATGCCTGATTCAGCCATAGGGATTCCAAGCTTATCCATCATCATTCTGAACTGATCTCTGTCTTCGGCAAGATCGATCACTTCAGGTGTTGTTCCGAGTATATTTACGCCCTCTTCCTTAAGCTTAGCCGCAAGGTTAAGAGGAGTCTGTCCGCCAAACTGAGCGATTACACCGAGAGGCTTTTCTTTTCTGTAGATCTGAAGTACATCCTCAAGTGTAAGGGGCTCAAAGTAGAGCTTATCTGAGGTGTCATAGTCTGTTGAAACCGTCTCGGGGTTGCAGTTTACAATGATAGTCTCAAAGCCGAGCTTCTTAAGAGCCATCGCAGCATGTACGCAGCAATAGTCAAACTCGATACCCTGACCGATTCTGTTGGGGCCGCCGCCAAGGATCATGATCTTGTTGCTGCCGGCAGTATCGGGTGTTTCATTGGCACCTGCATTGTCTTCATTCTGATATGTTGAGTAGTAATATGCGCTTCCGTTTGTTCCGTATACGTGAACGCCGTCCCAGCTCTCTGTGAGACCTGCTTTCTCGCGTCCCTGTCTGATATCATCCTCCGTAACACCAAGAACCTTTGCAAGGTACTTATCCGCAAAGCCGTCTTCCTTTGCTGTTATAAGATCGGATGCAGCGGGAACTGTTCCTTTATACTTGCTTACAAGTTCAACTTCCTCGTCCACAAGCTCTTTTATCTGGTTAAGGAAATAGTGCTTAACCTTAGTGATATCGTATAATTCGTCTACTGTAACACCCTTCTTCATTGCTTCGTACATAAGGAAGTAACGCTCTGAAGAAGCATCTTTTAACAGGCGAAGGAGCTCTTTTTTGTCCATCTTTTCAAACTTCTCGATGGCGCCGAGACCGTAGCGGTCTTTCTCAAGGGATCTGATAGCCTTCTGGAATGCCTCCTTGAAGTTCTTACCGATACTCATAACTTCGCCGACAGCGCGCATCTGAGTACCGAGCTTATCTTCTACGCCGTGGAATTTCTCAAATGCCCAACGAGCGAACTTAACTACGACATAGTCTCCGTTGGGAACATATTTATCAAGGGTTCCGAATTTGGAATCGGGGAGCTCTGCAAGTGTAAGTCCTGTAGCGAGTTTAGCCGATACCAAGGCGATCGGGAAGCCTGTTGCCTTACTTGCAAGGGCTGAAGAACGGGATGTTCTGGGATTGATCTCTATTACGATAATACGTCCGGAAACGGGATCATGAGCGAACTGTACGTTGGTTCCGCCGATAACGCCGATGTGCTCAACAATCTTGTAAGCCTGACGCTGGAGTTCTTTCTGAAGGTCTTCATCGATTGTGAGCATGGGAGCCGTACAGAATGAATCACCTGTGTGAACACCGACAGGATCAACGTTCTCGATAAAGCAGACTGTGATCATGTTGTTGTCTTTATCACGAACTACTTCAAGCTCAAGCTCTTCCCATCCGAGGATTGATTCCTCAACAAGAACCTGATGAATGATAGATGCCTGAAGACCTCTTGCACAGACGGTCTGAAGCTCTTCTTTGTTGTAAACGAGTCCGCCGCCGGCGCCGCCCATTGTATATGCAGGGCGAAGAACTACGGGATAGCCAAGCTCATCTGCTTCAGCAAGTGCCTCTTCTATGCTGTAGCATGCCTTAGAACGAGCCATCTCAATGCCAAGCATATCCATGGTCTTTTTGAACTCGGTTCTGTCCTCACCACGCTCAATAGCGTCAACCTGAACACCTATAACTTTTACATTGTATTTATCGAGAATACCTGCCTGATATAGCTCAGAACAAAGATTAAGACCAGATTGTCCACCAAGATTAGGTAGAAGAGCGTCCGGTCTTTCTTTTTCAATAACTGCTGCAACACGATCCACATTAAGTGGCTCGATGTATGTCTTATCTGCCATTTCCGGGTCTGTCATAATAGTCGCCGGATTTGAATTTACCAATACGATTTCATATCCAAGACTACGAAGCGCCTTACACGCCTGCGTTCCTGAATAGTCAAATTCACACGCTTGCCCGATAACAATAGGTCCTGAACCGATTATCAGCACTTTGTGTATGTCTGTTCTCTGTCCCATGGAACTCCTCCCTTGTGTCTAATTTAATCATCCTTATCATTCTATTATCAGAAAGGGATTTTCACAAGGGATTTTTTGTCCAAATCGCAATTTAGCAATTTTGTTCCATGTTATATTAAGTTAATTCAAATTTTCTTTTATTATTTCATCAGCTTCTTCTGATGTGATCATTTCAGGATGATCCTTTATTCTGTCAACGCATTCACCGTTATAAACCACATATATAAAAGATTCGCCGGGTTCAATCAGGTTTGATTGTGATTGTTTATCAGAGTATTCATAAGTATAACAATATAAAGATCCCGAATATTCCTTTAGATCAACTCTATAGGATTTATCTATGTTGCTTTCTTCTGCCCAGTCAAATTTGTTGGCAATAAATTTATAAGTATCTCCATCCTTTGTAAAAGTAACATCACGAGGAGGAAATACCAATTCAGCCCAGTTATCTCCGTCTGTCACTTCAACTCTTACAGTATATTTATCGCCTTCCTTTTTTCCGGAAACGACTTTATAGGAACCCGTTATGGATTTGGCCTCAGTTTCGAAATGCTCTTTTACATAGCTTACGGTTTCTTGTATATCCTCAATTTCTTTTTCAGTGCTAAATTCCTCTTTAAGAAAAAACCTGTTTTCTATATTATCTTTTTTTATTACATTAAAATCTTCGTTTATGGCATCAAGCTCTTCTTGTGTCAGCTCAGTAGGTACAGTTGTCTCCCATCCGATCTCTTTTGCTCTGTCAGAAAGAAGCTTTTCCAATTCCTCTTCTGTGCACAGATCAATTCCGCTTTTTTTCAATGTTTTTACAAAATAACTATCCGGATCATTTTCTTTTTTATAATCCTTGTCATAGTCTCTAAAAAATCGGAAGTAAGTCTTAGCTTCATCATATTGACCAAAAGTATATGAAATCAGCTGGCTGTCATTCCATAACGAAGCATCCTCATCCGGATAAAAAGTCGACATATAGTCTGCCAGATCAAGATCATATACTCCGCTGTAGTAAAAAATGTAATTGGCGTCTTTATCTAAAAAACCATATTTAAAATAGCAGGAAGAACCGGTATATTTCCCTGAAGAATGAATATATCCGTCATCACCTATATCAGAACCCTCTCCGTACTTACCATAGCGCAAGTAAAGCTTACCATCGCGCTCTTTAATTACCAATGAATAGTAATCGGGATCTGTTTCTTTATGCTGAAAAGTAACAAGAAGCTCCTTTTCACCGTCATTTCCGCAATCTATATATCGATGATCATCTAAGAATACTTCTTCGCCGTCATTGGAAAAAGCTCCACTGAGTCTCTCCGTCAAAGTCTTAAGATTGATACTTTCGCCGGGATCAAATTTAAAATCATCATCAACTATCCCGGCATAATCATTATACTTATGCTCCAACTCAATGGTTACCTGCTCCTCATCATTTAAAAAAGCAGTGTATAAGCCGGATTTATCATCGGCTTCCCTTGTATACCTTTGTTCAGGCTCTATGGCAGACGATGCCACGGTTGATGCTTCGTTTTTAGCAGCATTATCATTTAAGTCCTGTGAGCTTACTCCTTCTTTCCGGCATGCGCACATAAACAACGCTGCCATAATAAACAGCGCAATTACTCTCTTCCCTTTCATAAAACATATTCTCCTTAATTATTCTTTTATATGTGAAAAAAGTCCCCGGCAACCTTCAGATACATCTCTCCAAGTTGCATCGAAGTTCCCCGTATACCAAGGGTCTGCCACATCACCGTCTCTATCGGTAAAATCTAGCATCTTGTATATCTTTCCGTCAGGATCTCCGCCGTAAATACGGTTCATGTCGCGTATATTCGCAGAATCCATACCAATTATGTAGTCATATTTGTCGTAGTCTCCCTTTACAGAAAGCCTTGCTCTCTTGGCGCTTACTCCAAGCTCATTGTCATCCGTTCCGATCCCGTGCTCCCTGAGTTTCGCTCTTGCCGGCGGATAAACAGGACTTCCCATCCCATTCCAAATCTCATCTGTGTGCGTTGCCGCGGACTCAATATGAAACTCATCCGCTTCTCCCGCCTTATTCACTATGTCTTTCATAACAAACTCCGCCATTGTCGAGCGGCAGATATTGCCATGGCAGACGAACAGTATTCTTATCATACCTGTATTCTCCTAGTTCTTTGATCAACCATGCGAGGTTGATCAAATCTATTTTTCAAAAAGATTTCCAAATTAGGCACTCAGCGTTTTCTTACCTTTTTCGATGTGCTAATACCTTCTCTGCTTTCGCGATATAGCAGTCTATCTTCCCAGTCCCTTAAAATATTATTGGTAAACAGCCTCTCGACGTTTCTTATATCCCTTGATATTCCGTATGTACTCTCCGAATCTGTTTCTACTCTCTCGTACTCTCCACTCATGTTTTTTACAACCCTTGGAAGCTTCAGTGCCTTTTTCTTGTATTTTTCCAGACTCTTCGAATATAGCCTTGGGTCCTTCTGAGCCATTTCTTCAAGTATAGCTCCTAGATTGTCGTACTCTTTTACAATCCCAAATACCGGGGAATTATATACCGTCACCTTGCCGTCTACAGGATTTATCATGATATGGTTTGTAAAATCCAGGTCGATAATGCATCCGTGAATTCTGCCTGAAAGCCCAATAGCTTTTAGATATTCTGATAACATCTCTTCAGCTTTTCTAAAAGGCAACAGCAAGTTGATATAACGCGATACCATCTGAGCAAAATTATCTGCATAGTACTGGAATCCATTATTATATGGTAGTCCCGCTACTCTGCCGCCCTTGCATATCATTATGCCATCATCTTTTACTATGAAGAAGCCATAATACTCATACTGCTTGATCATGCACAGCTTGCTGCCCTTCTTAAGCTGCTGGTCGATAAAATATGTGCCATTAAGCCTTTCTGAGTTGTATTCATAAAACTGATGGTAAGATTCAATTCCTATTTCATATACGCCATCTTCAAGATCCACAAACGGATTATAATACGGGCCAACTGTCAGCTTCTTAAATGCTATCTTCTTCTTTTTATATCCGATTTGACCATCTGAATAGATGCTCCGATTCTGCGTCGTAACGGATGTGTTCTGGTGGTTATGTCCGTTAAAATACATGCATCTTGAGCTTATATCCTCTTCTCTCATCCAGTCTTTTAGTGGATAGTGGCTCAAAAACAAGATAATTCTACCATACGCCGAAGGGTCATTTAAAACCTTTGTATGGATCTTGTTAAGCGCATCGGATTCCTTGGAGTCCTTTTTATGCGTCATATCTGCGGCGCCAACCTGTGTATCAGAGTTGAACTTATCATTATACTTTGCAAAACCGACTCCACCAGCAACAGCGATGTTGTTTGCTGCAAAGCATCCGACTCTTATTACCTCATATTCATTGTGGAGCATGGTTATACCAACACTCTTAAAGAGCTTTTTATACTCTCTTATCCCGCCCTTTAATGTGTCAAATTCTGATAGCTCGTGATTTCCAATTACCGCATAAACCTTTGGCTCTGTTGTATGTCTTCTGATTTCAGCCATGAATGACTCATAGAAGATTCGGGATAGTTCGATGCTGTTTGAGGTATCTCCCAAAAACATGATGATAATGTCGTTTCTTTTCTCAAAGAGCTTTCTTGCAAGAGTCTTTGTCACTAAACCTTTTGCAATATCTTCTATCTCTTTCATGAGATTTCTTTTGTTTTTTTGTGCTTCTCCCGTGACATGGTGCTCCAAATGGATATCACTTATATAATAGATAGCAAAATCTTCTATTCCGTCTCGCTTTCCGGATGTAAAAGCAGGCATGTTCTTCATCGAATGAGCTATTACCGTTAGCGCGGTATCACTTCCTTCTTTGGCCTCAATGATGTATGGCAGTCTCTTAAACTCTTGCTTTACTATGTTTTCACTCTGAACGTAATACTTCTTGAAAACCTCTGGAGGCAATAAGTCCTTGTGATAGTTTGCAACTTCCCTGAATAAGTTGGCATCTGTACCTTCAAAATCTTCCCAGTTTTCCTGTCCTTCATCCTTGTAGCCGACATAGCTTTTGGCAATGTTTTTAAATGTACTCTGCGTGAACTTTTCAACAGGAACGGTATGTATTGTACCTCTTGTAATGCTGAAAACACCAAATCTTTTTATCTTACTGTACTTTTCCTTATCGTTCTTCATGCCCATGACATATGCAATTAGAAGTGTTATCACATTTCTCTTCTCAAAATGCGAGGTAGTAATAACCCATAAGGTATCATTCATTATATGTAGGAGGTCTTCTGTATAGCTGCAGCTTATGATATTATTGTATGCTCCGTCAAATCTGCACTTAGGGCCGAGTGTAGCACCTTCAACAGCCTCAAATTTTTCAAGAAGTGAAGCATATTCCAGGATAAGATACTCATAATGCGAAAAGCCCTTTTTTGAAGTATTCCTTGGAAGCCATTCATGCACCGTATCATGCGCAACTTCACCATAGTCGCAGTATTTTAAATAAATCTGGCAAAAATCGGAAAGCTCTATGTCCTTTTCTTTATCGACTGCTATCTGATAGTACTTTGAACCGTCATTTACAGGAAAGATATAATCATACGCAAGATCCACCTCTCCCCTTTTAAGGCAAAGGTATTTTGATGCGATATCAAGAAAAACGCTGCCAACAAATATATTTGCAAAATCATCAGTCCAAGACTCGTCTTTTGTAGGCTTTGTCTCCTCAAAAATCTGCTCCATTATGAACTTATCAAGATGATGAGTCCCTGCTGATTTAAAATTGCATTTTTGCCATACGATATCATATATGCTGACCACTTTTTTGCTCCTTCACATGTAATTGCTCTACCATCTTAGAACGGAAGCTCGGTATTTTATATTCTACATAATTCTATCACATAAACTAATGCGTCCTTTTTAGTTATCGGTCTAATGATTATATATACTAAATGCGACAATTCCACAATATAAACCGACATTTTGGAATATAATCATTCTTTAGTCCGTTTCGTGGGTTATAAGTAATAAAATGACGTGACAGATTATCCCATCACGCCATACATTCATTACTTCGATTTCTTTAATTAAATGAGCTCGAACTGTTCATAATATCATCAAAAGATCCTATAAGTAAGTCTTTCACTTCCGCCATAGATGTACATGTTTCATATGGCCACATATCGAATCTATTATATGTAAGATTTCCATCTTCATCCTTAATTAGGTTTTCGAGTGCTATTATCGTATATGCCTTATCAGAAGCGTCATGAGAATCCTTCGGATGTTCAAATACCATACAAATTGCATTATCAACAGGAAATCCACACCACTTCAAAAAATGTACTCCGTGTGCGGGTTCCCCCTTTGCTACATAGAACACATTTCCCTTATATATAGCATCATAATATATACCATACCCTGGTACCCAAAGTTGCTCTATTGCATCCGTTTTAAGTTTTGATAACTGCTCGCTTGTTAATTCGTCCACAGATGAAACATATGTCTGAAGTCCGCTTACAGTATAATTTGCATCATACTTACTAGGGCAAACCCCGTAGCTAGAAATCAATGAACTTATATCTGTGACATTATAATTCACCTTAATTTCATCCCCGTTTTTGAGATTCTCATTTGGAGTTATTAAATATTCTCCCCCATAATCATTCGAATCATTATAGGCACTAACTGTTCCATAAGGAGCGACTCCTGAAAAACTTAGCTGCAATCCTTCAAACGGATCAAATGTACCTGCTTCCTTTAAATCTGCTACCTGAAATTCTTCTTCTAAAAAAATATAATCGATTTTAAAATACGACTCGATTTTATCTTCATCTATATTCCAGAATAGCTTAACTTTATCGCCATTATTGAGGTGATAACTATTATCCACGTTTACCTTAATAAACCTCAATACTTCATATGCTGCCGATTTATCAGTTTTTCCATAAAGTTCTTTATAAACCTGCTCACTTTCTTTTTTATAGCTAACATTATCAATGTTATCAAGCATAAACGATTCCTTATCGAAATATACGTCAGCAATGCCTGCCTGATTGAATCCACTAAATGATACCTTTACATAATCGTTCAGATTAATTGTTTCTCCTGATTTAGAATTGTTCTCTGGTGAACATGCATATAAAAGAAATAATGAGATTGTCATAATAACAATTGAAATAGATTTCTTCATAATATTCACCTCCAAATGTTTAAAAGAAATATGATTTCGATATATTCATCCTAAATAATCTTTTTCTTCTGACGCGATAAATAATGATCAAATTCTTTGAACTTATCATTATATGTTTCCTCATTCTTCTATCTTGTAATATTCATATTTACCTTTAATATTCTCATTTGCAAATTTGCCAATTGATTCTGCTGTTATAAGATCCTCAAATACAGCCTCTTCAACATCATTATATGCATACAAGTCCCCTTGTTCCCATCTTATCAGAGCAACTTCATGGTAATCATCATATCCTACTTCCTTTATCGCATCAGAAATCCTAGATGTATCAATCATAGCAACAGCCTTGTAATCGAAGTCTCCTTTGTCATCTATATCTGAAAAATAATTGTAGCCATCAAAATAAAAATCTAAGTACATGTCTGCAAAGTAATCATCCTCTTTATATTCCAACCATATACTGTCCTCCATAGGGTATTCTGCAAAAACACCTGCATTATGCCCTGCAAGACAAGCATAATCGCCTTTATCCACAATGAGAAGATCGCCGTCGCTTTCCTTTAGGTAATCAGCTACATCCCTCCAGTCCAGCTTGTCATAATTATATGCGCCATCTCTTAATCCTTCATCATATCCTTCTCTATAGACATCATCATAAGTTTGAGCATCAGAGCATCCTGCGAGGATAACACACAATAATATTGGAATTAAATATTTACGCATCCTATTCTCCTCCAATGAAGTTTACGATAATTTAAATAAAGTATATCACAATAGCGATATATCACTATAAAATGTAATTAAATATCTTTGATTATAATTTTATGATTTTTAAAAGATGATTAAGCCGTAAACCTTGTATTTATGCATATTTTAGAGATAGGACATTGGGCCAAATCCCACTTGCAAAAAACAACAATCTTGTTTGTTGTGCTGTATTTTGGTCAGCCTCTCATCAATTAAGTTAGTAGTTTCATTCCTTACCTCTATGTTGAAACGCCCGCCACTATTGGAATATAATTAACATCAACCAGAACAACTAACGGAGAAAAGCTATGGCATTTGATATTATGAAGATTTTTGAAGGGGTTGAACCTCTTAGCAAGATATCTGAGAAAAAAGTGTATGAAGACAAGATGAACATGTTCTTGTCTGAGAGATATGGTTGTCTTAAAGAATTGGTAGAGGCAGCCGATGTTGCTACTGCTTCGAAGATCTTTTGCAATGACGTCCACGTTGCGTTTGATAAGTTTGGAAAGGCTCGCATGGGCATTTTTACGAACCTAAACATGTTTCTCATCATCTTCGTCTTTCCGGCGATCATTAAGAACGAGGGCGAAAGAGCTCCTGTGATCTGCGATGCACTTAAGAATGCTTGGAACTCTCGTTTCAAATGCAACATAGATTACACCGATTACGATAGTATTATGGATAGCTTCCAGAACAGGATCTTGGGATTCAAAAAAGATAGCCGATGGCTCGACTTTTAAAGTCGGTGCTATTGTCAACCAACCTATCACTAGGCCAGAAAAGAGAACCTCATGGTTTAACCACGAGGTTCTCTTCAATTTTACTCAACATTGTGCCACTTAATAACAAAGATATCGTAAGAATCATCATGTTCTGCTAGACAAACAAGTTGGACTCCTGAACTTAGTGTATGGTCTTCATTCCAAAAACTACCCGCAGACGACCAATACGTATCATCGCGTATCTCAAAACTATTTTCGTATAAAGGCGCTAGTTGTTCATAAAACTTTTCATAAACTTGAATTGCTTTTTCACGATCCTGAATATCTAAGTCAATACTAACAGACATACGTTTCCATTCAGCGTACGCTTCAAATCCTGGCTGCGGCTCCCCCGATCCTCTTGAAACATTAATTCTTTTTATAAGATCAAGTCCCGGATTGCAATTGAAAGCAGTTCCAAAAACAGGAATAAACCTATAATATACTGCATCATAACTATTATCACTTTCTTCCATTGACATTGGCCTAACTTTGAATACCTTCTCATAGTCACTATCTGACTGACTTGAATTTAGTTTGTTGTTCAAATAGATATTACACTCTTCAACAATCTCATCTGCGCTGAGACCTTCAAGAGAATATAAAAAAGTAATACTATTATTTATTCTCAGCTGCGTATCGTCTTCATCGTCAAACTCACAAATATACCCCAGCTTGCCACTGTATTCAGGATAATACTTAATAATGTTATTCGTCACATCTTTAAAGAAAAACTCATTTAAATCTTTTCCTTTCTCAAATGCAACAAAATCTTCTCTAACTTCCACGCCATTAGATGTTATACCAGAAAATGAAGGTTCATCATGAAACCACTTTCCTATACAAGACGGATCTCTCAAACTTAAATCATCCCAAAACAGACCATATCTTGGATAACTGTTAGGACTCATTTCCGCTCCACGCCTACATCCAACGAAAAAACATGAATTATCCATCCCTTCATTTCTGATCATCTCCTCCACTCGTTCAATCTCTTTAGGACATGTGAGTGTAGCCAAATAACCGCCCTTATCGTGGCACTTTTCTTGAGCGTCCAACCAAGTACAGTCATCTATAACAATCTCATACTTATGATTGGCAGAGATATAATCACCTGTTTCCAAATAATGAAATACTTCATCGATGATCAATGGAGAATCCGGAACCTTCGCACTCGAATTATCATATACATCAGAAACCTTAGTTAAGTAATCCTCTTCACTAGTCTCAATATCATCTATAGAATAATAATCAGTATGATATCTATTCAGTTCTTCATCATATACTAAATTTTTTATATCATCTGACCAATATTCTCCACTAAGAATTTTTTCCCATTTTCCTTCTACTATCTTATATATGTAATCAAAATAGTATCCCTGATGGCCACCACAATTATTCAGCAAATTTTGCTTTTCAATATAGCTAAATCCAATCCTATTAGTCTGAAGTGTATCTGTCATGCCATCATGAAAAGTTAATATGATATTTCCACCTGCCTCAGCTCCGCTATTAAGAACCAATTCAGGAATATTATCATCATCTACATAAATGAATTCATAAGTATAATAATATTCTGGCAATAACTTTTCATTCAAATATGTCAGATATGCTTCTCGCCACAATTTTGAATCATCCTTCTCAACAGTAGTCTCAGTAGAAGCCTCAGATATATTATTTGTCGCATTTGATTGTATTACATCATTTTCAGTTGGAATCTCATCTTTTCCATTAGTATTTTTGCTCCCGCAACTTGTCAATACTAGACAACATAGCATGAACAAAGAAATAATCTGTTTATTCATCTATTATTCCTCCTAATAGAATCATCGCAAATTCCACGCCATCTATTAGATTACAGCTTTCTTCAGTTCAAATGCTCTTTTTCTATACATTAATGGCCAAAATAACGCTGCGTCTTTTTACCATAAATTGCATTCTCTTTCCATACGTTTTCATTACAAATCGAACAAGGCACGTTAAATATTCAATGATATACCAATATCTCCCCATAGCTTAGTTAATAAATAGTACACTATAGTTCTTCACCAATCTTTAAATTCCATTGCTTTCTAATTTTTCTTTTCAAGAACAGTCCAATGTCCAATTTTTCCCCTGTTAAATCAATAAAATCACTCATGTTGCCAGCCACTTCTTTCTACCAATACAAATTAATTATACTACGTAGATAGCTTCTTTCTCATAACATTTTTATCGTTCTACATTTTTCATTTTATTTGCTAGGTTATTTTTCTCTAAATGCATTTATATTTTATGTAAATTTAATATATAACAGATGATTTTACCTTTAAAATTATATTTGAACACATTAATTTTTCTACATATTTTTACTATATTTTTGTGAAATACAGCTATAAAAAGAACTATCTAACGAAAAAATGCCCTAATTGTACTATAAAATATAAATATACTTATGAACGAAAGAGACAATGAATTATGATCCTAAGTACCAATTAAAATAACATTGTTGATGATTTGAAAAAAAGGAGGGAAATATGGCTTTAGTAGCGGCAATTTGCTCACAATGCGGAGCTCAAATTAAGGTTGATGATTCTCAAGATGCAGGAATATGCGAACACTGTGGTACTGCTTTCGTCACCGAAAAAGTCATCAAAAACTATCACACTCATATTATCAATAATAATAGTTTTGCAGGTGCAACTATTAATGTTACTAACGGAAGCATTGATAATCTAATTCAGCTTTCTCAAAATGCTATTAGTGTTGGAAACTATAAAGAATGTTTGAAATATTGCGATAAAGCGCTTGAAATAGACGCGAAGAATTCAGATGCTTGGTTCTTAAAAATGCAAGGAGAGGAGTTTAGACTTAGAAATGCCGAAAAAACAATAGAAAATTCAAAAGCAATAGAAGGTATTTTGAATGCTGCGAGAAATGCAATAGAATTTGAAAGCGAAACAAATAAAGAAACAAGAATTAGTTCTGTGCATCTCAAATTGCTTGAGATAGTGAAAATGCAGTTACTTTCAACACAATTATCACTCTCAAGAGACAATATAGAAACTATTAGTCAATTGGCACGTATAAATAAGCAAGCTGCTCTAAATACTGATCAGATATTCATATTAGGTATAACTTTAAGATTTGTAAACATCATTGACCTGCTAAATGACTTTAATCAAGACGAAGTTTCTAAAAGCAAAGAAATGCAAAATCTACTTAAAGAGTGTATTGATTGTCTTGTAGATGCTAGAGAAGAGTATGTCAAAAGACTACTTATTTACGGTGTTCAACCTGATGCTAATGCAGTTAGTGCACAAAAGAGTTCAGAATATGATAGACTTGTTGCACTATTACCAGATGAAGAAAAAGAAAATGTAAAGAAATGGACTATTGAATTCAAATCGATTTCTAATAATACATCAACGACAGGCTCTGGCGCTTGTTATGTCGCCACTGCAATATATGGTTCTTATGATTGCCCCGAAGTATGGACTCTAAGAAGATTTCGTGATTATACTCTTGCTAAGAATTGGTATGGACGAGCTTTTATTAAAATATACTATTTAATTAGTCCCACATTTGTGAAATGGCTTGGAAATACGGAATGGTTCAAGAAAATGAGTAGAGAAAAGCTAAACAGATTAATCAAACATCTACAGGATAATGGATATGCATCAACACCTTATGAAGATAAGGAGTGTTAGTTATTCATGCCATCGCATTTTATCCCCAAAAATTAGCTATATTAAGTCATGCTCAGTATTACACCCTTTTCAATTAGGTGCTTACATTAAACAATAAAAACAAGAGAATATGCTCAAACTTGTCATAAGCTCCAGTGCATAGTAAATCAAACACTATTCTAAAGAGATTTTCTAAAAAAATAAGACTATAATCAAACTTCAGATTATAGTCTTTATTTCATTTACATACTTGGTCTTATTCTTTTTTTCGCAAAACCTACTACCCCCCCGTTTCGTGGGGCCACCGGGCTCGCCGGCTCACATCGCCTTCGGGAAGCTTATCTCGGTTCCGGCCGGAAGATCCTTATTATCGGATTCTGTTATCGATAAAACAGCTCCATCCCAACCATAAATGATCTTGCCCGCAACAGTCGTGCCTCCTTCATTCTTTTCTCCATCAGTTCCAAATTCAAAAACAAAACCGGTCTCAAATGATATCGTGTTCTCATTGATCAGCGGATCATATGCAAGCAACTCAATTTTATTCTTATCTCTAGGCGCATAAGTTATGCTGATCGAGCCATTTTCCATGCCTGAAGAAATATCCAGTGCTGCATCTTCACTTACATATGAATTATCCTTGAAAAATCTTTCCGGAAGTTCAAATCTTTCGCCTCTGATCTCGGCAAGTTTTTTTGCCAGCACAATACAGCGGTTCTTATTGAATCTTGCCTGGATCTGAGAATTGATCATAGACGCCCATGATCCGTCATCCCACTGAAAAGCTTCAAAGCATCTATCAAAATCATCTATCCATTTATTCTGTTCAATTTCTATACTATCTTTTTTGTCCGGATCCGCTTCTTCTGAAATCCGGTCAAGAAGCCCGTTCATCTCGTACTCCCATGTATATAGCTCGGCGAAGCTTAAGGCATTCATATCCTGCTGGCCCAAATCCTCATTGTGATAACTCGTATAAGAATGCGCCACATTCTCTATTTCTTTTATTTCCTCTACTAAAGAGGAACTATTACTAACCGCCGCATCAACCTTTGATTTAACAACGTCTTCCTCATACTGGGATCGATCGAACTTCTCTTTTGAAAAATCGTCTTTTCCATATTTGGATTCCCACTTTTCTTCCCACTCATCAATTGGGAAAAGACCTGTCTCCTCCGAAACAACAGAATCTGCTTCCGCAGAGCTTACTTCTAAAGAAGTAGCTTCCGTAGCCCCCGAATCAACCGCAGGAGCCTCAGTCGAAACATCGCTAGGGGCATTTCCGCAACCTGACATTGCCAAAAAAGCGCATATCAATATAGGTAAAAATCTTCTCGTCATTTTCCTCTTTCCTTCCTGAATAAGCTTAATTTATCCCCTTTTATCTCATCCTACCAAACATTTATTGTCTGATTTAATACATCTTTTCCATCCATACCGGAAGTAAGTGTGATCTTGCATGGAACAACACTATTTCCTCTATACTCAGGCGTGCAATTAAATGATTTCGCTTTGCCTTGTTCAACAAGATCCGCCAGTACATTGTCATAGCTTTCTTTTACTCTATTTACTCCGACAGGAACATATAAAATATTTGATTCATCTTCTGCGCCGCCAAACATAGGTGACATAAGATACATTATCTCTAAATTGCCTTTTCTGACTTCTTCTTTTGCTTTATCCATTGAATCAATATCTGCAAAAGAAATATTGTTCTTTTTCTTGAATATATCAAATAAGCGCATACTTTTCTTTACTTTGAAAATCAAGAGTCCGAAGCGTCCTGTCCTTTGATTCTTCCTCAGAATCATCGATCTTCCATAGCATATATTTGGCAGACTCCGGTCGGCTTGTTATATTTCAGTACAGCTGCTCCCAGTCACCAAATACAGCCTTTTTCATGATAAGATTACTTGTCTCTATCACGGCCTCTGAATAATCCGTAACAATTTCCATTTTCTCAACTCCATAAACTTCAGGTCGAAGATCCTGACAATTGATCCGAATAGCGCTTACGCCCAATTTCGCCAAAGTTTAATTCCTGTTTTTCAAAATCGTATATGAGCATTCCCTCACTATTCTTATCCAGTTCTTTACATACTCCCCCTGATGCATTGATAAAGCAGGTAGGCGCTGTCTGATAGGGATGAATCGCATTTACAGACAATATGGGTGTGATATTTTCTACAGCTCTTGTAATCAGATGTCCTCGAATCATCTGGTACCGAGTCTCATCCTCTTTATCATCCGCATCATAAAACAGTACAATATCCAAATCGGTATTTTCCCGATACAGTTCTCTAAAATACTCGGGGAACCGTACTTCAAAGCAAATTCTTACACCAATCTTTATCCCGTCTATTTCATATATTCCATTTTCATCGCCGGGTGCAAAATTATCCTCATCCCACCCATAGAGTGCCCGTTTGTCGTACCAGCGTTTGGCTTTGTTAGGTGAAACCAAGTATGCTCTGTTATAGTATTTTGAATCAACGTAGTTGATTGTTCCTACTATAATGTGAATATCCAGTTCGTCTGCCAGTTTCTGTAACTCCTGTATAGCTTCCGAAACCACATTGACATTGATTCTGTCTGAACCGGCAATATCACGAGGCGGATACCCTGTCAAAGCACATTCGGGAAATATGATCAAATCCACCTTATTCTCTGATGCGCTCACTATAGCTTTTTTTATTATTTCAAGATTATGAACAATATCACCACATACGGCAAATTGATAAGCCGCCAACCTCATAACTCTTTCTCATCCTTTCATAGGTCTTCAATTAAAAATGGCAACATGTATAATGGATATAATTTCAGCATTTCACTATTGCCTATATCTTTTTGTGATAACAATATTTCCTTCGAAACATGCTTAGAATACTTTTTCTGAAATTCTATAATTGATTCATGCTTACCGATTCCGGATGACTTAACTTCAATCGAAACTATCTTTGTTTTCGAAGCAAGCAAAAAGTCAACCTCATAGTAGTGAGAACTGTTTTCTTTCTCCCATGTGTGATAATAAAGGTCTATATCCGATCCGGCAATTATCTGAGCAACTGCATTTTCGTATAAATATCCCAAATCTGCAGGAAGTGAATCGCTCAACAATTTCGTATAAATATTTTCATCCATCTTTCCTGATGATCTGAAAATCATGGTAGTAAATAACCCTGTATCAGCCAAATAAAGTTTGAATGTATCATCATCTCTCGTTTGAGATAACGCAATGCTCGGATTAAGGACATTATGGCATGATAATACCGTCTTTGAATCCAGCAAATCATGTAAACGCTCTAAATCTTTATCGATCTTTTTTTTGCCTGTAGCTGCCGAAATAACATAGCTTCTTTTATCCGTTGCCAACTGCGTCGGAACAGAATCATACATTCTTCCAATCAGTCCAGTATCATCGATCTTGAAGAAATCGTCTTTGTACAAATCTATGATTTCTCTCTTTACTTCATCGATTTCTGTAAAATTCCTGCCTTCCACATAAGCTTCTACAGCCTGAGGCATTCCACCTACCGCCATATAAATTCTGAAATCCCGCATCAGCTTTCTGTTTAAGGAATTTCCAACCGACTTCCCAAGCTTATATAAATCCCGCAATACGCCATAGGTATCATTTCCGATGGCCCACATAAATTCTTCATAGTCCATCGGATATATCTGTATTTTCATCTCCTCAGATGGAAGCACTATATCCTTGACATTCTTTTTTATACTGATCAGAGAACCGGTCTCAATATAGTCATATCTTCCGTCCGCAACCAGGTACTTTATAGCCTGGCGCACTTTAGGCATAAGCTGGATCTCGTCAAATATAATAACGGATTCTCTTTTATACAACGTTATCCCAGTTGCAGTTTGCAGTCTAAGAAAAAAAATATCCAAATTTGCTATGTCATCGAACACATCAAGAACATCCTGCGTTATGTTAGCAAAATCCACTTTTATATATGACCTATACTCTTGCTTTGCAAATTCTTCGGCAATTGTCGTTTTTCCAACACGCCTGGCACCCTCTAAAAGAACAGAATACTTTGGTGCCTTTTTTTCTTTCCAATATTTTAGCTTTTCTAAAGCTTTTCTCTTAAACATACTATCTCCTCAAAACAACATGGTTCCATTTCTTCAAACTTATAAATGGATTATAGTACCATTTCTTCAATATTTCAAGGGAGCTATTCCGTTTCTTCAAGATTTATTTCTACTTTTAGTACCGTTTCTTCCAAATTACTGACAAAAAGCACCCTGCATAACGCAGAGTGCTCTCATCTCATCGGGTAGTTCACCTTAAAAGGTGTAAACAAGGTGTAAATCAGATACTTCCTTGCACAGAAATGGCTTATTTCCGCCATTCTTTGCATAGGCATTAAATATTGCCGTGGCAGATGAAAAGTATGCGGGTGGTCCCGGAGGACGGGGTTTGTGGTCCTTTTTTTAAATTCATATTTTAATTGCTCCATTTCGAATTAGTAATAGTACGCCACTTCAGCGTCATAAATTTCTTGCTTAAGTCCGGCCCTTTCTCTGCCTTCTTGTAGTTTTTCTTCTGCCTCTTCATCGCTTAAAACGTTGTAGCCCTTGTCCGCAAATATCCTTTCAGCTTCTGCAAACAGCTCTTCATTTTCATCATTTCGATCAATATAGCCATCGTCTGTGCTTATCACCATGTCATGGAGATAAGTAGGCGAAGATTCATCCTCTGAAAAACTTGTAAAACTAAAAGACAACGAATCCACATTGTTGGAAACAAGTACTGAATCGGGGTAATCGCTGCAAAGTGCGCCGTCATGGATAGCATCAATGCCGTAATACTCGTAGAAATGGCACACACCGTCAGCGTCTATGAAATAGTCATTACCATAATGCAATGTTCCATTGGCATTTACCATGTAGCCAAGAACACCATTTTCTTTAAAATATATTGCTTTACGCTCCATTTCGTCCCCAACATAACAAATATATATTTTGTCATTAATTGCTTTCAAAACAATATAAGTCTTGCAGTTATTCGGGACATTCATCTCAACCAAGAACTCATAATTGCCATCCATTCCGCAATCCATGTAACGTCCGATTGTTTTATCTCCATAAGGAACGCTTACACTTTCAGCACACTTACTTTTGATCTCTTTGATGCTACATTTTTTTCCTTCAGAAAATGCAGTACTAAACCATTTATCATTGGTAGTATCAATGCAAGAACTCATGATAATTGCATCTGTCTCATTTTCCAGAAATGCCTTATACATATTTTTCGTTTGAGGATCAATATCCGAATAATCCAATACAGAGTCATCAACAGTGATAGAACCCCCATCAGATAATTCTTCATTCAGATCTGATGTCGATTTTATTTTGAAATCATCAAGCGTATGATCTTTATACTCAGAAATACCATCATAAGAAGCTCTCAGATTATCCGGTGTGATATTGGAAAATCGGAAAATACTTTTAAACTTTTCTTCTCTGAAAGCCCCATTAAGTTCTATGTTAAAACTATTCAAAGAAATGAGCTTTCCCTCTTTATCATAATAAGAGGTCGAGTCATCATAATATACAACAAAGCCAATCAGATTTGTTGAAAAAGAATTCTCTTTTACCGAAACCGAATAATAGTTGATCCTTCCGCAACCTGCTCCATATCCCTGAAAATCTTTAAAAAGATATCTTGTCTCGCCCTGATAATCCACAAATCCCGCCAGATAATCCTCACTAATGTCCGGCTCGGATTCATCAATACCAAATCCCGAGGTGTCCATCTTTTCAATTTTATCTATACCACTGAATTCATAAAAAACATTTGTAGAATAATGACCGGTTCCGGCAACTCCGGACATAAGTATCTCCAAATTACCATCCTCGTCTATGTCCGTTACCGCATATGAATAACCACCTGTAAATTCTATACCCTCAGCGCCATTATCATATTGACCGTCAACTATTTCCCACTGCTCCCTTGTATTGTAAAAGGTCATAAGCTGATCATCCACTGTAATTTCATGATCAGAAGAAGCAACGCTAGAAGCTTGCACGTCGCTTTTCTCGGAAACACTTTCTGAATTGCCTGAGCAACCACACAGAATAGCTGCTATACATAATGGAATTATAGTCCTAATAACCTTAGGGAACGAGATTTGTGGTACATTTTTTGAAGTCATATTATGAATAGCTCCTTGTTGCTCTTAGTCAGAGTGATTATAACACAGATTGTGTGATAACTACGAATAGACGGGGATATCATGGGCAGCAAAATCAGGAAAAAAAGTCGTCTCGGAATACAATTCAAAGTTTTTCTGCCACTATTTTCTTTTCTTTAAAAGTAGCAGTCGATTTTTGCCTAGGTATTCTGCCACTTTCTACACTTTTTCCAAAGTGGCAGTTTGTCTAATCTAAAATAAACTGCCTATATTTTCATTTTTGAAATAGTAGCAGAACATTACGTCAATAATTCACTGCCACTTTTTTGTATTCTACGATAGTAGCAGAATCCACTCACAAAAAAGCACTGCCACTATTTTATTTCCAGCAATAGTAGCAGTACTTACGACTAATCTATCAAATGGTTCGCTTCATAGAATTGGCCACTCTGAGCCAACATCCAATCCATTCTCCAAAAGCCAATCATCTTCTGCTGATACAATCTTTTCATTGCCGGCATCATCAACAAGAGTTACCGATACCTTTGGCTTCTGCCCCGGCTGCAATTCTTCACAGCCATAATCCCCATCAAAAATCTGCTTTATCTTCCACATTTCTATTAAAAAATCATCCCTTCAGAATAATCTTATCTCCATCAACAATTGTTACCTCTTATATCCGCAGTCAGCCTTCACCGGTCCATCCACTCCGGATTCGTAATGTGCTCTGAGCTCCATATTGATATCACGGATTTCTTTAAGGCCATCTATGTATGGCTGATACATTTCTATCAGCCCGGCGCTGCAGCCATCGCAGCTTCCATCGATATTGCCGATTGATTCCGCCACTATACGTTCTCTTTCTTCTCTTGTAGTATCTTTGATCAAAATAGATTTCATATTCACCTCTCACAGCAATCTCTTGTATATATCCAACATGCTCTCCATCTGGTACTTCAGAAGCCACGCAGCGTTGTTATATTCCGTCGTATCTTTTATGGTTTTCAGCAAAACGGGATAATACTCTTCTGTTTCTTTTATCATACGGTAGATTCTATCACGGCTCAGCCCCCAGGACATTGTTGTGAGATTATTGCATCTGTCCATGCACTTTATGAGCGCAGCCTTGGGATTCTTTGAAATAGCCTTATAGTATGCACTTCTGATTTTTTGTCGATTCTCATCATTTGTCTTTTCACAAGTCAAAAGATTTACTAAGTCTTTCGTTTCTTCATCAACAGGAAGCTCATCTAATTTTGCGGAACAATCCTCAACAACATCGTGAAGAAGGCAAGCGGCTATGATCGCATCATCCACAATCCCCATCGACAAAGCATGACAAGCGAGATTCAGCGGATGATAGATATACGGAATCGAAGAATGTTTTCTGTTTTGACCTTCATGCGCCTTTATGGCATAATCGACAGCCTTGAGTGTAGCGGGGAGTTTAAAGTTTCTGGCTGTGGTTTTAACAAAGGTTTTCATGTGCTCCCAGTCATAAATTGCCTCTTTTGTCTTGAATGTATTGCTTTTCTCTTCGGCGATTGCAGAAACAGAAACGTCGAAGAATTCCGCCAGCTTGATCAGCTTATCGGTATCCGGCTTGTACTCATCTCTTTCCCAAGAAGATACGGCCTGAAAAGTTATTCCCAAAGCTTCCGCAACCTGATCCTGCGTCATTTTTCTTTCTTCCCTAAGACGCTTGATATTTGTTCCAATACTCATCTTATTCCTCCTAGAATTGCTTCGTTGAGAGATCTCTTCTTTACAGCTTTATACTATTGCCGAATCCACTATAATTCTAGCAAGTACAGATTTATGTTTCAATAATATATTCAAGTTGAACTTGAACTCGAATACCAATGCAACAAAAAAGAGTAAAAAAAGCCTCTATCCCATATAGAGATAGAGGCAAAAAACATATTTGAAATTATTGCGACGTTACTCGTTCAATCCCTGTGAAATCCGGTTGATGGTTTCCGCCATCGCGCTCAATTCTTCGATATTGGCATTGATCTCCTCCATCGCAGCACCCTGCGAAGCGATGTTATCATTTATACCGACAGTCTTGTCCACCATTGTCTTGATAGTTTCCGACATATGGCTCAGCGTTTCGGCAATCTCCTTACTTGTATTTGTGGAAGTAACTGCAAGTCTTCCGACTTCTTCCGCTACCACAGCAAATCCCTTGCCGGCTTCTCCGGCCCTGGCTGCCTCAATCGATGCATTAAGTGAAAGAAGATTGGTCTGGGAGGCTATGTCTTGAATGATATCGATTATCTTAAGGGAACCCTCAACCGATTCATTTATCACGTCGGTTGACTTTACGATCTCAGCCTGTTTGTCGGCAACTCCGGTCATGTCTTTTGTCGCAGTGTCAACGGTTTTTGACATTTCGGAAAGAGCCTGCGTGAGGTTATTTACGCTGGTTCTCATCTGGCTCTCAATCTCTTTATTCTTCTTGGAATCCGTTATATCCAGAATTGATCCGGCAACAACTATAGGCGTACCGTCACTCTCCCTCACAGTCGTACCAACGGCCTTAAACCATCTGTAAACGCCATCTTTACGCCTCAATCTGTATTCAATGTCAAAAGGTGTATTGCCGGAATAGTCATTGACATGCTTGCCAAAAGCGTCTAACGCCGCCTGTTTATCTTCCG
This sequence comes from Butyrivibrio sp. X503, assembly GCF_003625475.1. GTDB lineage: Bacteria > Bacillota > Clostridia > Lachnospirales > Lachnospiraceae > Butyrivibrio. The sequence goes on from NZ_RAIQ01000002.1 coordinate 482,900, forward strand.
GATGAAGGCTGTCACTCCAAGAATTAAGCACATTCGGGAAATCATTCTCGTCACGGTATCCAAGAAGATGCCTAAATTGCTGGCTCCACCAGAAAGGATTATCCGGATTGGAAGGATCTCTGCCGATAACGTTCATGCTCCAGCTACCCTCTGACAGAGTATTGTCGATGGCGTCGTGGCGCTGAGTCTCAATCTCCAGCTTTCTCGCCTGTTCCATCTGATCCGTTATATCAATGAATATTCCTATGAATATTTCAGGAACTCCGTTTTCATCCCTTGAAAGATTACCGGCAGCACGGTACCACCTGTACTCACCCGACTTTGTCTGTAAACGGTAATTGACATCGTACTTCTTAGTGTTAGTCTTATCTTTCAAAGTTGCAGTAAACTCAGCAAGAACCATATCCGCATCATCAGGATGCAATTTGCTCGTCCATGCCTCCAATGTGTTCGGAAAATCCGATGTATCATTATAGCCTATCATCCTGCGAAATTCATCGCTCCAATAGACCTTATTGACCTCTCCGGTCGCGGGATTGAAATACATTTCCCACATACCTGAATGTATTATTTCATTAACCATACCAAGCTTTTCGGTCTCGCCATTGGCGTATTCCATTATTTTGGAAACTTTATCATTTATCTGTCGTATTGCAGCCTTATCCGTCTCCGAAACAACTCCCTGATCACTTATCAGGCTTCCGCCCTTAAGTACATCCTCTACGCTTCCTCTGCCTATTGCTTCAAGTAGAATATCATTGTTTTTTTCCTTCTTGAATAACATAGCGAGCCTCCTTTGTATGATTTTTCATGAAATTATACACTGTATAACAACACCTCGCTTTTTATTTTATCACATCTTATAGCAATGCCAAAACTGACTTTTTGCTTCAAAAACATACTCGCCGTCTTTTTCAATCTTTTCTTTAAAATAATCCAGGAGCTTATCTTCGTACCTCACTATGTTTTTTTCGTACTCCTTATAGTAGTCCTTCATCTTAGCCACTATTTCTTTTGCCTCGGTATAATGCCAATAATTGGGCAAAAGAACCGACTCCACCCTTGCAAAGTATTTCTGCATCATAGCTATATACTCATTTCTCTTAAGGGTCTGCTTGTCTACCGTCTCATCTATGAAAGACGCATCTTCGCCGACAGCTTCGATCACTTCTTTAAAGACATTATTCCAGTTTGCAACGTTTGCTCCGTTAAAAGAGAATACGCCATCTTCAGCTACAACGCGGCTTGCATGAGCAACAATAGCTTCAATGTTCTTAATCTCAATGTCAAGGTAGTGAGCCACAACAAGGTCATATTCTCCCGTAGAATCAATTTTCTGCCAAGTCTTCTCATCCTCAAGATCGGCAAATTCAAGTTCAATGCTTACGCCTTCCGGAAGTGTATCCTTGTTATCGGCAATGTATTTTTCAAAATCATCGGCCCAACTTCCGTGAATGTCATAACCGGAAATCTTTGTTCCCTTAGGAATATCGGTCCAGTTGTTTCTCCAAAGCTTTGCGTATCCGCAGCCAAGATCAAGCACTCTATTATCTTCTTTAATATCAAGTGTTTGAAAGATTCTCACATACCAGTCAAGCTCTCCGCTTGTGTGCTTAAGCGCATCCCAGTGACGCTCATCGGCACTTTGGTCGGCACTAACATACTGAACGATACCAGCAACATCGTCCCAATCAAGTTCATCTCCCCTAGCCAGTGTTCTCTTTATTGCATCAGTAGTTTTCTCAATACGGTACTTCTTTTCCTCCATCTTTTGAAGTTGAATCTCCAACGCATCTTTGATGTCGCCGGCTTCGCCGCTTTTAAGATTGTCTCTTATCTCCTCAAGCGAAAAACCTATCTGCTTAAGCGCAACGATTTTTTCCAGGATCTGCAGCGCAGCTTCATCATACAAGCGATAGTTGCCCTCAGAATAATCGGTCGGCTTAAGCAACCCCTTTTCATCGTAAAGACGTATCGCTTTCTGTGATACTCCCGCCTTCTTTGCCATTTCTCCTGATGTCATTTTCTTTTCCATTTTCGGAACCTCCTTTTCGTTTATAAATCCACCTTAAGGGGTTCCCTAAGGGAAGAGTCAATGGGGTTTTGGGGTAAAAATCATTTCCCCATACAATAAATAATTATCGCCTGATACTTCTTCGCCTCTATTTTCCTCCGCGATTCCCCTAACAAATCCCCATAGCTTCCCACTTCTTCACAACTCCGCTGTACTTCTTACCTTTCTTTTGGACAAAAGACCTGATTCCGAAATTAAAGATGATGAAATGAAAAAGACTCTGCAACAGATGCACACTCTTTTTCTCCATACCGTAAAAAAGCTTTCTCGCAGCCTTCTTGCCATTGGCATTAACCATTTCTTCAACGCCCGAAGCATCATTAAACGGAGCCTTTATAAGAACGCTGTCGCTGAGCCTTCCGCCCGAATACAGCACAAGATTATTCAAAACCTTCAGCGTGTCTTTATTTCCGTAATTCTCACCTGTTGCGACCGTGACACAGTACTTCCCGTAAAGAAGCTGCTCAATAACAAAATGTCCGCGATCTATGAAATCCTTCATGATTCCGGACACGTTGCTCGCATATGTGGGCGAACCGAGCACAAGCCCGTCAGCCTCCGCGATCTTTTTGGACAACTCTTCCGCGTCGTCATCTATATGGCATTGCCCTGTCGTATAACAAGAACAGCAGCCGATGCAATGCGACATATTTATATTTCCAAGCTCAACAAACTCAACATCTACGCCAAAACCAACCAGTTCCTTCTCGATAACATGAAGCGTCTTTGCCGTGACACCGATGTTTCTAGGGCTCCCGTTGATTACCAATACTTTCATACTTTATCTCCCACCTTTGCGATTATTATTAAGATAATTATAATACTGAAAAAAGGAAACGGAGCAATGCACTCCGTTTCCAAATCACGTTTTATTTATTCAAAATCCTGGGCATCATGAATATCGCTCATATCATGCATGTCGTGAAGGTCATGAATATCATCTCCCTCATAGCCGATATTCTGCATGCTCACTGTTCTTCTGCGAAGTCTCGCATTCTCGGATGCATGAAGAAGATAATCCTTGATCTCGCGTCCGTGCTTGATATTCTTCATCGTGATAGTCTTATCCGTTACGTCCGAAGTGAAGCAGATAATTGTTGAAAGACCGAAGATACGCTGAAAGAGCGATCTTGTTATCTCAACATCAGAGATCTTGTACATATAACAATCATTTTCTTTTACGGTAAAAAAGCCTTTGATTATCGTAAGATCATTGTCTCTAAGTTCATATTTGGTAAAAGTCCAAGGAAGGCCAAAGAAAAGAAGTCTCTGTCTTTCCCTGTAACGAATTTCCCCTTTTGCATTTATGGATTCCTGGTACTGCTCTTTATTTACAATCTTGCTCATAGTCTCTCCTTTCATACCTATGTAAAACAATATACAGCTATATCATTACATTCGCAATATGAACAGCTCCCTTTGTCCGGCAAAGACCACTTTTAGGCAAAACGCTTTACATCACCTTCTTAAATTCGCCGTCCATAAACAGATAAACCTCGGTCCTGTCTTCCGGAAGATAATATAGCTTACCGTAGATATTCGTCAGGACATTTGCATCCTTAGATACGACCTGATTGCTGCCCTCCGTAGTATTAACGCGCCACAGTTTACCGCCTTTTAAGTAATAAAGCCAGTTATCCTCAACGTTCCACATGATCCCGTCATCGAGCGGATCCACGTAGCTTGGAAGACCGGATGCGACAAGTGTAGCTTTGTCTTTTTCCAGGTAATAAATGTCACCGTCAGAGATCAGCCAGATCTTCTTAAGGTCATAGCTGCTGACAAAACCGTCAACCTCAAAATCATCGTAGACAATCGACTCTACGGAAGCTTTATCGTCAAAATCAAATCGATAGAATTTACCCTCGCTTGCGTAAAATACGCTTCTCTTCTCACCATCCGATTTCATGATTATATTCGATACGTCAGAATAAGTGCGAGGAAGCTTGGTAATACCGGAGTTATCACTGTTCATCGCAAATATAGTCTTATCCTTCGTGATAAAAAGAATGTCTGTAAGCGAAGGGGCATCACAGTATGTGGTGTTCGCAACCTGTCCGTATGGCTGAGTAAGACAGTCTGTGATAATACCCGAAAGCTTAGAATCGGATAATTTCTGATAGCTGTCATTGGTATAGAACTTATAATGATAAGTTCCGTCTTTTCCGGTTGCCACAATCTCCTTGCAATCGGAACTTATAAAAGTATCCGTGATCTCAGCCCCATCAAATAAAGGGAAGCACAGCGCGCTGTCAAAGCCACTGAAACACGAATTGGTTCTATTAATATAAAACATTTGCTTGTCATCCGATACACAAACAGGATCGGCAAGTACGATATCGATCATCTCTTCCTTCACATCTTTTCCGCCGATAAAAAGCTGAAAACCTTCAAGAGTATATCTCGAATATGCAACATACTTTCCGCTCGGAGAAATAACCGGTGAACTGCGAACAACGTTTTCCGCGATAAGTTCTGAACTTCCGTTATCGGTGTCAATAACATACAATGAGCCGACTTCTTCATCCCCCTTGGTTCCCGTGGGAATCAAATAAAACATACTGCTTCCTTTAGGGGAAATATCGGCGCATACGGCATTCGGAGCAAATTCAATATCAGCAGCCTCTTTATTTATATATCTGAATCCGTCGTTAACCAGAACCATTCCTCCGGAGAGATCGGTCGTCTGTGCGATAGCCATCGGTTCTCCCAGATACTCGGTATTGACCTGTCCGCTTGAACTCACAAACGCTCCCTGTACAGGAACAACCCATTCGCCATTAAAATAATCATAGGGTCCCGTGTAATCTTCAGCAGTGTATTCAACAGAACCGCCATTATCATCCGACTCTTCAGACGAATCCGTTTCTTCAACCGAAGAGTACGTATCACTTTCCTCTTCTTTTTGGTTATATTCATTACCAAATGTGGATTTATAAGTCCTGATCACAGCCGACACAACCCCGCCGACTACAAAAAGCGCAACAAGCCCAATAAGAAACGCCACCAAAACTTTGTTTTCCTTCTTTGGCGGAGCCACATAGATATTTCGAGGCATTTCGTAATTCATTTGAGGCGGAATATAGGTACTCGGAGCTGCATTCCTATTTGGAATAAACTGCGTGTTCTGCTGCGCATTTGCATTCTCCTGCGCAGAATTATTTGACTGAGAATTTTCTTCCTGCTCAGAAAAAGAAGCATCGTGTTCAACCGGTGCTCCGCAGTTCATGCAAAATTTCTGATTCTTATTTACTATCTGCCCACAGATCTTACAATACAATTTTTCATCCCCACTTTCTAAAAAGCTTAGGTCTTACAGTCACGTTAATAATACTATAAATTATTATCACATATAATTTTGTTTTACGGCACCTTCAAACAAGATTCTGTTTTCCTCAGTGTAGCCAACCTTGACATTCGGATTTTTCATTGCGATCACTCCAATAATCTGATCGGCATATTTCCTGTTGGCATCATTATTATGCGCTCTGAAAATTACCTTTTTTCCAATTTCTTTTCCATAAATCGCAACACCGATATTGTCCTTTATCTTAGCACTCTCAAATCCGATTATATCTCCATATTCCCACTCAACATCGGTATACTTGACCATAAATGTATCAACATCTTCCTTGCTTACTGCGCCGCTATACATTTTATGAAGTTTAATGATGTAGTTTTCGGTCAGATACAAATTGTAAGGGAACTTATATGTATTCATCCTATCAAGTTCCTCTTCAATAATTGCATAATCAAAATCCGAAAAATTTTTTAAATTGCCTATGTATTTGATAAACTCAATAAAAAATCTTATGAAAGCGCAAAATGCCGCTATACATATGATTATCACAAAATTACTGGAAGAAACAATATCGATCAAAACCTGATTATGAGTAACTATAGAATATGCTATAAGTCCCAGAAGAATAGCACCTATCAAAAACGATCCTATGATCTCTAAATACAAAACCGAAAGATTCTTTTTAACTATCTTTGAAGATATTCTGCCCCATGCTCTAAAAAAAGATACTTGATTCCCCGCTGTTTTCATACTGTCCTCCTATCAATCTAATGATCGTTTGTTACCACTTACATTATAATCCTCTGTAGCTGCTTCTGTGTTGCCACCGGATAAATATCATTCATATGCTTTATGATCCTCTTTGCAGATTCTTTCGGATCTTCTTTGTATGCCTTGGTAACATGCTTGTAGCCCCACAGATGCTCAGGCGTACAGTAAATCGCGATCGGCCAGCCATACTCTTCTCCAAGTTTATTCTTTCTTTGTCTGAAATCGCGGACGCAAAGATACATCTGCATCTGAAGACCGGTTATGGTTCCGTCAAAATTCTTTTCTCCGCCTTTTCCAAAACCTGCCTTTGCCTTAAGCTCATTGGAATAAATCTCGGCGTCTTCATTTTCTTCGGCAAAAAGACTCATGATCTTGCGCTGCTTGGCTGAAGCTTTTCCGTCCTCCCATAGCGCATCGAAATCATATCCGTCTCGTCTTACATTGACAAAATATGGAAGCCATTTCTTTGAAATGAATCCGGCTTTTTTATCAAAAAACTTGCCGTAGGCGACCTTTCCGCTTCTTGCGATAAGCTCTCGCCACTCCCACGGGTCGACTTCAGGATCTCCGCACCACCAGTACTTGGGAACAGTTCGCTCCTCAAGCGAAAATCCGGGAATGTCATTTTTAAAAAGAGGCAAAAAGCCTACTTCATTTATGTAGTCAATTGCCTCTTCATAGCTGTGCAAACACTCAGGATCGTTCCAAGATACGCCGTACATTATCCATGTTCCGTTTTCATTTGGCATAAGTCGCCCTCCATATGAGTGAAACCCAAGTATTTTTCTTTTACGTCCAAAGCGATGTTATAAACATCGGCGATGCATCGGTACTCTTTTCAAAGCCGCATCTCTCGTAGAAATGACTGTCTTAAAATTTTTCATCGCTACTACAAGTTTATCAGGAAAATGTCCTGATGACCAATCAACAGAAAGAAATAAATCCTCAAGCTGCTCCTTGGTGAAATCTTTAATGTCCTTATATTCAACATTCATCTTTTGCTCCTGCCTTACGTATTTAGTAGCCCATCGCTTCAGAAACGACAGCGGTCTTTTCTTTTCCGACGAGTTTCTCGAGAAGTGTGAAAGCTACGTCTGCTGCAGTCTCGGGGCAAAAGCTTGTGATGATGTTCTTATCGACAACGACTCTCTGATCGGGGATTACGTTAACTCCGAACTCAGCAAGCTCTTTCTGCCTATAGCCATCTCTCAAATGATAGGTCGTTGCGTTTCTGCCCTTGAGAACTCCGCTCTTTCCGATGGGAAGAGCACCGACGCAGATAGATGCGATGATCTTGCCCTGTCTGTCAAACTCTCTGATGAGCTCAAGAAATTTATCATCATACGCTTCATCATAGAAGTTCCACTCGTCGAATCCGCCGGGGATCGCAAGCGCGTCATAATCGCTCACGCTGATCTCATCGATCGTCTTATCCATATTTATCTTGATATCAAAAGTGGAATTTACAACCTTGGTAAAACCGCATGTAGTGACGTTTACATCGTAGCCGTGGTCATTTCTGGCCCAGCCCATAACGTCAACAAAAGGCGCAAACTCCATGTTCTCAAAACCCTTACAGCAAAAAAGTAAAATATTCATAATCGTATAATCTCCTCATATTTTGAAAAAATCCGAAAGGAAGTTCTGCTCTCGCTTTGCTCGCCAGAACTAAGTAGTACAGCACGACTCAAAAAAACTGAGTCTGCTGATTACTTAAGTGCCTCCCTTGCGGCCTCTGTTGCATGGATTATAGTCGTGTCATAGACAGGAAGCACACTGTCTCTTTCCTTGATCAGCATTCCGATCTCGGTACAGCCGAGGATAACGCCCTCAGCGCCTCTATCTTTCATGTATGAGATTATTCTCTGATATTCTTTTCTTGATGAATCAAGCACCTTGCCAAGGCAAAGCTCGTTAAAGATAACGTCGTTTACAAGCTCAATATCTGCTTCATCGGGGATCATCACTTCAAGTCCCGCATCTACAAGTCTGTCCTTGATAAAGTCCTGAGTCATTGTAAACTTCGTTCCGAGAAGTGCGATCTTTTTATATCCGTCGCGCTTTATGGCATTTGCCGTCGCATCGGAAATATGAAGGATCGGAACACTTATCTTCTGTTCGATCTGAGGTACAAGCTTGTGCATTGTGTTTGTCGCGATGACGATGAAATCAGCGCCGGCCTTCTCAAGTCTGACCGCCGCGTCAGTAAGGATCTTGGCATTTCCGTCCCAGTTGCCTTTACTCATGTTGTCTTCAAGCTCCGCAAAATCAACGTTGTACATCATGATCTTGGAACTGTGGAATCCACCGAGCTTAGCCACTGTTTCCTTATTAAGGATCTCATAATAAGTGATCGTGCTCTCCCAGCTCATTCCACCTATAAGTCCGATAGTCTTCATAAAAAAGCCTCCTTGATGTGTGAATATATCTTGAAACTATATCACTCACCAAGGAGGAATACAATATATTATTACCTTACAATTTTGTAATGGTGCGGTTTTCACATAATATCTTCAACGATCTGCTCAGGTGTGATCCTGTTCATCTTAAGCACTTCGCTTGAAGAAATGCCGTCATAGAATCTCTTTTCGAAGCCGTAGTTAAGGACCTTAACGTCCTTGCCTCCAAGATATGAAGCGATCTTCTGACCAAAGCCTCCCTCAAGGATACCGTCCTCAAGAGTTACGATCGTATCATGATTCTTGATTAGCTCATCCAAAAGAGCCGTATCAACGCCCGAAGCGTATCTGGGATTAACAAGTGTTGCCTTTGTTCCGGTCTTCTCTTCGATAAGTGTAGCTGCCTTGCGGCCGATATTAAAGAAATCTCCGAGTGCGAGGACCGCAACCTTCTCACCCTTTTCACAAACCTGATACTTATTGAATTCGCCATAGCTCTTGGCAACATCATACTCCGCCGCATTTACGCCATCGCAAGGAACCGCAATGATCGTGGGATGATCATTCTGCTCAAGGCTGTAATCGAGCATAGCCATAAACTCCTCTCGGTTAGTGGGTGAAAGATATACGATTCCCGGAACGTTTGTAAACATGCCCATAGCGGATATACCGATATGTGTCGCATCGCCCATTCCAAATATTGATGAAGAATAAAGAACTATCGTTACAGCACTTCCGTTAAGTCCAACGTCCTGAGTCACCTGATCGTATACTCTCTGAGCAAATGTCGCATTTGTGACAAATACAGGCTTACCGCCGTTCTTTGCAATACCTGAGCACATCGCAACAGCCTGTTCCTCGGCTATTCCGACATCGACATAATTCTTACCCATAAGTCCTCTTACAACCTCGGTAAGTCCCGCCACTCCCGGTATCGCTGCAGTCACGCATACAACCGAATCATCTTTTTTAATCTTTTCAAGCATATAATCCGCAAAAATATCCGAATAAGACTCTCCGCCACCGCCATATTTTTCTCCGGTTTCTCTGTTAAAAGGAATTGCATAGTGCCACTCTTCCTTATCCTTCTCGGCAGGCGGATAGCCCTTACCCTTCTGTGTATGAACATGAACGACTATCGGATGATCAATGTCTTTTACCTCAGAAAAAGCCTTGATAAGAGTCTGTATGTCATTGCCCTCTTCTACATACTTATAATCAAGTCCCATCGCCCTGAAAAGATTATTTTCACAAGTGCCGGCGCTCTTTCTGAGCTCTTCAAGATTCTTGTAAAGACCGCCGTGATTCTCGGCAATGGACTGCTCGTTATCATTAACGATGATGATGAGATTGGAATCCATCTCACCTGCATAATCGATACCCTCAAGGGCCTCACCGCCACTGAGAGAGCCGTCACCGATTATTGCAACGACGTTGCCTTTTTTACCCGTAACATCACGTCCCTTGGCAAGTCCTGTTGCAAGGCTTACAGAAGTAGAAGTATGTCCAATGTAGAACATATCATGCTCTGACTCATCGGGATGAGTAAAGCCGCAAACATCGCCAAAGTGTGCATCATCATAGTATGCCACAGCTCTTCCCGTAAGCATCTTGTGAGGATATGTCTGATGTGCAACGTCAAACACAAACTGATCAATGGGCGACTCAAATACATAGTGAAGGGCGATCGTAAGCTCAACCGCTCCGAAGTTCGGTCCAAAATGACCGCCTATCTTTGTTGTTCTGTTAAAAAGAGCCTCTCTGATCTCTGCAGCAAGCTCTATGAGCTCACTCTCAGAAAGCTTTTTCACATCCGAAGGTCCCTGAATATTTTTAAGTAACTTGTATTCCATAAATAATCCTTTCTAACGTGCTGTGCCTCTGATTATTTCTTGCCTCTCTCAAGCATAGGTCTTGCTATCTTTATATTAAAGAAATCGATGAGCGGTCCCATAAAGAACGCGGTGATTATCGTTCCGACACCTGCTATCGTAGGGATCTTGCCGATCGCATTACCTGCCATTACAAATAAAGCGCAGCCAAGAGTTACACAAACAAGATCTGTGCAGATCCTGATGTACTTGAACTTTCCAAGCTTCCACTTATTTGCCATAACGATGGCAACCGCGTCATATGTCGAAACACCGAGATCCGCCGTCATATAAAGAGCCGAACCAAAGCAGATGATCACGATTCCTATGATCAGGCAGATGATCCTAAAGATCATAGACGGATTCGGAAATACCTTTTGAAGTGCTGCGTACGTAAATTGTGTGATATATCCCAAAAGAAACAGATTGATAAAGGTTGCGATACCGATGTTATGCCTGTCCGCAACCAAGCTGAATATTAAAAGAATCGCATTTACAATTACATACAAGGTACCGAATTCGATCGGAATGATCGCATCAAGTCCGCTCATAAGAGACTGAAACGGATCTACGCCGAGCGCGGCAAGCTTAAAGATACCGACACTTATCGCACAGATAATAACGCCTGCAAGAGACATGGCGATACGCCTTTTTCTCTCAGACAAAAACTTAATGATATCCGTATTAGACATTCTTTTTCCTTCCCTCATAAAAAATACTGATATATGGGCAGCTTACCTCTCTTTTATGTACAGATCCCTGTACTCTCCGGGAGCCATGCCCTTTTCGTTATGAAACACCCTGTTAAAGCTCGGAATACTCTGGAAGCCCGATAACATCGCAACCTCCGTGAGTGTCATCCCCTTGTTGGAAAGAAGCTCTATAGCTTTCTCCAGACGGATCATGTTTAGCCACTTATTGTAATTCATTCCGGTAACTTCTTTGAACATTCTGGAAAAATAGTCCCTGCTGATGCCGACTCTTTTTGCCATAGTAGTTTGAGAAAGGTCGTCGGAAGTCAGATTATTCTTGATATAATCAGTAACTCCGATCATCCTCTTCATGACGTCATCCGTATATCCGTTGTGTGCTCCCGGCTGGATCTCGGGAACAAACTCCTCTCTGTACTCATCAAGTGTCATCATAAACTCCATTAAAAGCATGCAACACTTAAGCTCACGGTCGGGTCCGTCCGAAAAGAATATCTCTTTCATCTTATACGTGATCTCTTTAAGCTTGGCTGCCAGGAGCGGATGCGAATTGATGCAGATGACATGCAGATTCCTGTAAAAATGCATGATTCTTTGAAGATCAAAGAGTGAATTGACAAAAGCATTGCTAAACTGAATAACAAGCGCTTCTTCTCTGTCCGCGTCAACTATAGAATGCATCTCCATAGGCCATGCCAGCACGAAATCACCCTCTACAAGAGTGTACGTGTCCTGATTGACCTTATATACATTGGTCTTGCCCGGTCCCACGAGAATAATCTCGCCGTAGGAATGCCAATGCATCTGGTAGCTGCGCTCTTTAAAGCCGGTAGACATATTAAAAGCGCTCACGTTATCAAAACCGTATGTTTCGTATTGACTGTAATCCATAATCCACCCTTTTACTTCTTATATTTTGACTTTAACACTATCAAATTTTGTCCTATTTATTTTATCAAATATCACTCTGCTATAGAATACTGCATAAACTCATACTTAAGCTTAGTTCCGACTGCAATACTTTCGGGCAAAAGAGCTCTCGCAACAAGCTTAAGATCGTCTGATTCTATATCGCATCTCTTAAGATTGGCATAATCTCCGTCAATGCTGTCTACTACGTAGTACCAGGTTTCCATAAGTGTTCTCCTTGTCTTTTGCAAAAATATATTTCGTATAAATATACTACCATAACTTAAGGGGCGGGGTTAATGATTCATTTTCCTCTTGACAATTAATTAAACCAATGGTTTAATTACTACGATGTATCAATTAAACCAGCGGTTTAATTAAAATATATACTTCAGGAGCGACCATATTATGAAAAAGAAAACACTGATAGCGCTTATCACAACTACGATCATGCTGGTTGCAGCGCTCACATCAATACTTGTCACAGGGAGGAAAACAAACGTGAATACAGATAAGAATATACAAGGACTTAACGAAGAACTGTCCGAGATTATGTACCTGGGCTCTCTTGCCCCGAGTTCTCACAACATACAATGCTGGCTCATTGAATTGTACCCGGAAGAAGGAAAGCTTACCGTCTCTGCCGACCCCGAGCGAAAGCTGAGCGTCGTTGACCCCCAAGCCAGAGAACAGTTCCTCTCACTCGGATGCTATATACGAACCCTCGAAGAGGCTTTTCTCGCTTACGGGTACAATGTTACTTACAGCTATGACGAATCAACCGATACCATGAATCTGTCATATAAAAAGATCTCAGATAAGATCGATCCAAATACAATCACCAGGATCAAGAAACGTCACACAGACAAAAGAGCTTTTGACATAAGCGATTCTTCCAAAAACGAATACGTTTCAAAGCTTTGCAAAAACATCGGCTGCGAATACTACTCTTTTGACACCAAAGAATTTGCTATAATAAAAAAAGCAACGGCAGATGCTTATATCAAACAGGCTTACGACGAGGAAACAGCGGCAGAACTTTCAAATTGGCTTAGGCTCTCCAATAAAGAGACAAAAGATAAAAAAGACGGTCTGAGCGCTGAGCAGCTTGGCATCACGGGTATCAAGAAGGTCTTCTACTATCTTTTCACCAACCACGAAAATGCAAAGGGAAAGACATTCGCAGATCAGGGCATTGCCAACACGGAAAGTCAGCTAAACGGATGCATGGGCTTTATCATCGTATCTTCCGGCGATTCCAAAAAAGAGCTTGTGGAGTGCGGTATAAAGGCAACAGATATCTGGCTTGATCTTACGGAAAACAACATATCTGTTCATCCGATGAGCTATGCAATTGAGGAAGCCGAATACAAGACACAGCTTCCTTCAGAAAATCAGCAGATGCTCCTTCGCGTCGGATGTGTTAAGAAATACGGAGAAAACAACGCTGTCAGAAGGGACTTATCAGACTACATAAAGGTACATTAAATATGGGAAGACGAATAAAAGAAGAACCTATAGTACACAGAGAAAGAATCGCAGCTGCGGCCGAAAAGCTTTTTAAAGAGCAAGACACCGTAAAGGTAACGGTCAGCGACATTGCCAAAGAAGCCGGCTACAGCAAGGCGACTTTATATACCTATTTTGAAAACAAGGACGAGATAGTCAGCTATCTCGCCCTTAAAAGCATGTCATTATTAAAAAATGAGATCATCAAAAACACCGATTCTAAAAAGACTGACAAAGAAAATTTCCTCGGTATCTGCAAGGGTCTTTTGAAATATTATAAAAAATATCCCATGTACTTTGACTTTGCGCAAGACACCATCAACGTTGATTTTTCAGAAAACAAATTCTACAACACCGACCTCGATACGTATATCGTAGGTCAAGAGATCAGCGCCTATATTAAAGAGCTTTTTAAACTCGGCGACGAAGCCTTTGTCACGACCTTTGCGATGTGGGGCTCACTTTGCGGTGTTATCAAGCTTGCCGCCAACAAGGAAGCCTTCATTCAGAAAGAAACCGGAATGAACAACAAAGAATTCCTCGACGCCGTTTTCAATATCCTGTATAAGGTCGTGTAAAAACCTGCCACTTATTTTCCGTCAGGGAAGCTTGTAAATGCGCCACTCTCAAGCGTAGGAAGACCGTACTTTTCCTTTGCATCTGCGATGGCTTTTATCATAAACGCCATGTTGCGGGCAAGGTTTCTCATTGTCTGAAGTCCTTCCTTGTCCTTAAGTACATCTTCCGCCGTACGACCGTGCACCTGATTCCAATATGTTGAAGAAGCAACAGGCATTCCGCTTATAGTAAAGTACTTATTGAGAACATCAAAGGTTGCTGTATTGCCGCCTCTTCTGCAGCTTGTAACCGCAGCTCCGACTTTCATCTGTTTTGAAAAATGTGAGCTGAAAAATAGTCTGTCCAAGAACGAAAGAATTGTTCCGTTAGGCGAAGCGTAGTAAACAGGGCTTCCCACAATGAGTCCGTCTGCCTCTTCAAACTTCCTTGCAACTTCATTTACAAGATCATCATCAAATACACACTTACCTGTGTTCCCACAAGAACCGCAGCATACGCAGCCTCTTACAGCCTTGTTGCCGACATGTATAAGCTCAGTCTCTATACCTTCTTCATTCAAAACCTTTATAACCTCAGCGAGCGCAGTCGCTGTGCAGCCGTTAGCCTTGGGGCTGCCGTTTAATAAAATAACCTTAGCCATAATAAAAACCTCCTATCTTTTTAATGTTATTATTTTAAAAGGATCTGGTCAAAACAAAAATTGTTCCGGTGATATTCATTTTTTGACCTTTTACCTTTCGCAGAATATAATTAAACAGACTCTTTTTAATAAACGGAGATATTGATAATTATGGCATTTGACGGTATTACAATTGCAAATCTCACCAAAGATTTCAGCGACCGCTTAACAGGCGGCCGTATATATAAAATTGCACAGACTGAGAGCGACGAGCTTCTTATCACGGTCAAGCTCTCCTACGAGAATATTGATAAATACGGCATTAAGCAGGCTAAGATTCTGATGTCTGCAGGCGCTTCTCTCCCGCTCATCTATGAGACGGACGAGACCAAGCCTTCACCCATGACCGCGCCCAATTTCTGCATGCTCCTTCGTAAGCACATTCAGAACGGCCGCATCATCAGCATCACACAGCCGGAACTTGAAAGGATCATACGCTTTGAGATCGAGCACCTCGATGAAATGGGCGATCTTCGCCATAAGACTCTTCTAATCGAGATTATGGGAAAATACAGCAACATCATCTTTGTCGACGAGAACAACGTCATTATCGACAGCATCAAGCACATACCCGCGTCTGTAAGCTCAGTCCGCGAGGTTCTTCCCGGAAGAGAATACTTTATCCCTTCTCAGGAAAAAGAGAATCCGCTTGAAACAAACGCAGATGTCTTCTCATCATGTGTTCTCTCAAAGGGAATGCCTGTTTTTAAAGCTATCTACTCGGCTTACACAGGCCTTTCTCCGATCATTTCACAGGAAATCTGCCACAGAGCGGGCGTCGACGCAGATAAATCCGCGATCAGCCTTGAAACCAAAGAAGCGATCGCACTTTATAAAGCTTTTGATGAAATTGTTCAGAATATTAAAGAAGGCTCTTTTACGCCCTGCATCGCATATGAAAACGATACTCCCAAGGAGTATGCTTCCATTCCTCTGTCAATCTACGAGGACTCAGAAGGCGCCGAGCTTGTATATCCCGAGACTATCTCGTCTCTTATCATGCAGTATTACTTAGAGAAGAACATCGTCACAAGAATCCGTCAGAAGTCGGTCGACCTAAGAAAGATCGTACAGACTGCTCTTGAACGTAATGTTCGTAAATATGACCTTCAGCTTAAGCAGATGAAGGACGCTGAGAAGAAAGATAAATACCGCGTTTACGGAGAGCTCCTTACTGTATACGGTTACAGCGCAGAGCCCGGTGCCGAGAAGATAACGGTCAATGACTATAACTCGGGAAAAGATGTGACTATAACACTGGACCCTACTCTCACACCCGCTCAGAACGCGAAAAAGTTTTTTGATAAATACACTAAACTTAAAAGAACAGCAGAAGCTCTTGAAGAACAGATGAAGGAAACAAAAGAAGCAATCGATCAGCTTGAATCCGTTGAGACAGCTCTTGAGATTGCAAAAGAAGAAGCCGACCTTGTTCAGATCAAGCAAGAGCTTCAACAGACAGGCTATATAAAGGCTCATTATCAGGGCAAGAACGCGCGGAAGGAAAAGGTTGTAAGTAAACCCTTCCACTATCTTTCAAGCGACGGTTTTGATATCTATGTAGGAAAAAACAATCTGCAAAACGATGAGCTTACCTTTAAGACTGCAAACGGCGGCGACTGGTGGTTCCACGCCAAGAAGATCCCCGGTTCCCACGTCGTACTTCTTACAGGCGGAAAAGAAGTTCCGGACAGAGCTTTTGAAGAAGCCGCAGCTCTTGCAGCTTACTATTCAAAAGGTAAGAATCAGGAGAAAGTCGAGATCGATTATCTAAAAAGAAAAGATGTCAAGAAGCCTAACGGCGCAAAGCCCGGCTTTGTAGTTTACTACACCAACTACTCTCTTGCCATCGCTCCCGATATATCAAGCTTAAAGCTTATAAGTGAGTAAAAAAAGAGGGACCGAAATAATCCGGTCCCTCAAATCTGTTTTATTCAACTATATTAAAGTCTTTACTATAATCCTCAATTGTGATCTTATTTTCATTACTGTAACCATAAGGACGCTCAAAGCTACTTGACGCACTATATGGTTCACTACTGGTCAGATCATAAGGCATACTTGGAGTCCAATGAAAGACTGCCCAAGAAAATCCGCTTAATTCAATTCTATAATATTCATTGTCATCTTCTGATATCTTCTCAAAAGAAACTATCTCAGATTTCTTTTTTTCCTTAGTATAACTATCAGGCCAATCAACACCTTCGGTAATAGCTGTATAATGTGTCACTTCTTTTCCATCAAACACATAAAGATCCGCCGGCTTATAGTTTGTCTCCCAAACTCCGCTGATCTGCTCAAGTACCCACTGCTCTTCTTCGTCAGCGCTGCTAAATTCAGGAACCGAAATAGCTGTTGCTGCATCGTCAGCAGAAGCAGATTCACCGGAAACAGCCTCTGTACTCTCATCACTACTTGCAGTATCAGCGCTATCCAATCCTTCGGAACCGCTTGTTTCTGCATCGGAAGCTACATCCACTTCCTCTGTTGATGCTTCTACGCTTGCCTCTTCACCTGCACTTGAAACTGCTTCCCCGCAGCCTGCAAGAATCATACTTGCAACTACTGTTGTTGCCAATAATAACATTAAATTTTTTCTCTTCATTTCTCTTTCCTTTAAATCCCCTTTATTATAAAATCCTAAGTTTTTTAAGAATCTGTGCGATCTTAACCCCCTTAGGGAATCTCTTTATATCATCCTCCGATGCTCCGCCTGACTTAATAAGTACAGCGAAGTATACGAACAATGCAATTCCGACCGCGATTACAGTTGCAATAAGATTGGATAAGTAATATTTAGCAATCTCCTCTCCGTACAACTTCATCGTAATCCATAAAGATAATTTTATAAAAAGCTTTTCAAATATCATATGTGTGCAGAATGCCACAATTCCCATGACAAGAGCAGATATCGAAGGAAGCAGATATGTCTTCCTGAAATCATATGTGATGGGAATATGCTTCTTCATCACAAAGTTATTGAGTATACACATTGTAAGCGAATATATGATCGTAACAATACATAATGCAATATCATTTATATTTGTATACACAAGCAATATCCAAAGAACCGCTGTCTGTATAACCAATGCAATCGCAGCATTGATAACAGGTTCTTTTAACTTGCCGATTCCTTGAAGAACAGCATTGGTAAGCGTTGATACTGAATAGAAAACTACCGTTATAGCAAGGAGCATAAGCAGTAATGATGCTCTTGGGATTGTCTCATTCGGACTTGGGAACAAAACCATCATTACAGGTCTTGCAAGTGCAAATAAGCCTACTGCCGCAGGAATCGATATCATGAGAATGATTCTCATTACTCTCGAAACTGTATCTCCCGCTTCTTCTTTATTTCCTCTCGCAAAAGCAGTTGAAACCTCAGGTATCATAGCCATTGCTGCAGCGCTCGAAAGTGCAATCGGAAGATTGGAAAGTACCATTGCCCTTCCTGAATAAACGCCAAAAACAGTAGTCACATCATGCTCTTCCAAATTCTTAACATTGATCAGTATTCGGCTAAACAATGCAGAATTTACTGTAGTAGAAAGATTATAAATCGCCGTGCTAAGAATAAAAGGCGTTACGACTATAAATATCAACTTAAAAGCCTCATGATTTCCCATGTCATCATGAAAATCCTTATCGACTCTTCTATGTATACCTGTTTTATTAACACTATATACAAATAGCATAAATAAGAGAGCAATTATAACTCCGGAACCTGTACCGAGTGCGCTTCCAATAGCACCGAACATAGCTCTTTTCGGAAGATCTTCATCGCCGACGTAGTTAGTAAGCATATATGCTCCGCCGACACTGACTACTGCATTTAACAACTGCTCAAGTATCTGTGAAACAGATGTAGGAATCATATTCCTATGAGCCTGCGAATAGCCTCTTAAAACTCCCAAGAATCCGAAAAAGAAAACTGTCGGAGCAAAAAACTTTAGTACTGTAGCCGCTCTTCCAACAGCAAAAAAATTAGCTCCAAAGAAAAGCAGCAAACTCGCCAGTCCGCCAACTACCGAAACATAAACAAGTGCACATTTAAAAATTCTGTGAGCATTCCTATATTCTCTTACAGCCAATTTGCCGGAAATAATTTTGGACATAGCAGAAGGTATGCTATAAGCGGATATCAAAAGAGCAATATTATAAAAATAATATGCCGCTGTATAATATCCATTGCCATCATCCCCGATAATGGCTGTAAGCGGACTTCTGTATAACAAGCCGATAATTCTTGATACCACACCCGCGATAGCAAGGAAACCAACCTGCTTATATAAACCTTTTTTTGACTCAGAACTCATATTGAAATAATGCCTTACCCTTTATAGTATTCAGCTTTTTCAGTATTTAATTCTAATATATGCCATTATCGATTGCAAGGAGCGTGCTCGCTTAACACTGCATAATCCTATCAATATTCTATTGTCCATTCCTCCGGCATCTCATTACCTGACATAAAGCATTACTTCACTTCCGGCATTTTATTACTTGTCCATTCAGCAGCATTTGTAAAGAAGTACTCGTCTGAAAGATCATGTAAGTCAATAAATATTCTGCCATCAGAAGCAAATATTATCGTATAACTCTCCGGCATATCGGAAAAATAACAATCATAATACTTGCATGTAGTTCCATCCTCCAAAGTCTTCTCAGATGACTCTAAAATAAAGTTATTTGTGCACTCAAGGAATGGATACTCATATAATTCATCCCCGACAATTTCATGAATAGCATCAAGCTCCTGCTGCGTAAAAGCTTTTATATTTTCAGCATTCGTATAAACAGGCTTTCCCTTTGTATATTCATTGTTTGGTGAAACCGACATTCCCATTTCACCCAAACCGGGATCTGAATTAACGTACAATGAATCATTTTCAAGATAAAAGATCATATAACCGTTGCTTGCCGAATCCTCCACATCGTCCTGATTGCAGATAGCCATGTTGGTTGATACAAAATGCGCATCTCCGCTTAACATACCGCTTCGATATCCGTACAAGAACTCACCTTCAAAATGAAAACCCTTATTTGTCTCATTGGTTATCTCAAAATTGCCGGAAACAGCAGAAAGACAATTAGTAGCCTTCCAGCTTCCCTCAAAATCATCGGCGTTATCGACCTCAACAATCTGAGTGTACAAAGCGGGCATATCTACTGAATATACTTTATTCCAAGGATCGTCTACAAAAGACATATCCTCCGATGCATTTGAGATACCTGTATCAGTCTCCCCTTCGACCGATACTACTTCAGTTGCTTTCTGGACTTCTACTTCTGACGGTATAATACTGTCATCCTGTTTCTCCCCACAGCCCATAAGAAATACTCCTAGCATTAGTACTAATGCCGGTATTCCAATAACTTTTTTCATTACGATTATTCTCCTCTCTTCCCTTTCTTTTTCCCTTTCTTTTATAAATATTTAACATCTCTTTAACATATTATCATATACTACTAAAAAAATCAAATCTTGAATATCAGCGTGGCAAAGTCGCGGATGCTCTTCCTCCACACATTCCAGTCGTGGATGCCCTCGTAGACATTGCGGATCTGCTTGATACCCTTCTCTTCAAGCAACTTGTCATCATGCTCAAAGTTCTCCCAGAAGATATCCTTATCCCCCATCGACCTGAAATAAACATCGAATAAAGAATTAAAACTATCGGCGTCATCAAGAATTGCAAGATGCTTGTTATCGCTCTTTGCTCTTCCCGGCATATCAAGCTCCGAGCCCTGGATAATATCCGTCACAAAACCACTGAATACTCCAAGACAACTAAAGAGCTCGGGATGAGCAAAGCCTATGAGCGAAGTCTGGAGCGATCCCATTGAAAGACCCGCCATACCGCGTTTCTTTTTAGAACCTCCGACTCTGAACTCCCCCTCGATAAAGGGCATAACATCTTTTAACAAATAATCTTCAAAGAGTTTGAAGTCAACAACCCTGTTTCCATCTTTATCAAGTGTCTGAACCATTCCGTTGTTCATTACTATCACGAAAGGCACAGCATTTCGTTCTGCGATCAGATTATCCATAATAAAGTTGACCTTACCCGCTGCTGTCCAGCCCATCTCGTTCTCGCCGTGACCGTGCTGAAGATAAAGCACAGGATAAGTATCATTGGAATCATCATATCCGGGAGGCGTATATACGACGCAGCTCTCCCACTCACCCGTAACGGATGAAGGGAAATACTCTTTTCTGACGCTTCCGTGAGGAACATCCTTAATCCCGTAAAAATCATCGTTGCTCTCAAGCTCAACGTAGTTATAGGGCCTTGAATATCCGTATGATATGGGAAGCATAGGTGTTATGAGCTCCACACCGTCTACAATAAGCTGAACGTAATTGATAGCGCCCTCTGCCGTATAAGGGGTCTTCCATATACCGTCATCACCCTTAACACATAAATGGTCTTCCTCGTTGTATCTGAAATTAACTTCCGTAGCCTTCGGCGCTCTTATCTGAAGAATGCATTTGCCCTTTTCAAAGGTAACGCACTCAACCTGCCCCTCGTATGGAAGGACTCTGTCAAATGCCAGCGCCTGAAATGATGTATTGTACTTCATACGGTTATTTCGTCCTCTCCGGTCTTTGCTACTACCACAAAATCGAATGTTTCAAGATCAAGCTTAAGCAAAGCTTCGCATTCGCCGTTTTTCCATTTGATATTGATCACCTTATCTTCGCATGAGGCTGTAATATCACTGTCAAAAGAAAACGCTCCGAAGCTGTTTCTGAATTTCAAAAGCTCAAGCTGTCTCTTCACAACGTCTTTTTCCAAAGCCTTCTCTATCATCTCTTTGGAATAATTGGTTCTGTTGATCTCCTTGTGTCCGCCTGCGCCTGCGGCCTTTACAGCCTCGTGGTCGTTCTTGCCCGCAAGAAGGTCAAGATACCAAACCTGAGGCTTGCCCGGCATAAAGAGCTGAAGAGCCCTTGCTGCAAGCATCTTTTTATCATCCTCGCCAAGAGCGGAATAATATGTCGCATTGACCTGATAATACATGTTCTTGGCGCCGTGAAGATCCTTTACATAGCCTCCTCTGGATACAACGGTATCTATAAGGCTCTGAATCTGCTCTTCCTTGATAAGTCCCTTAAGATCAAGAAGCGGGATTCCGTCATGACAACCGAGCATGTTTACAGTTCTTATCTTTTTGTCTATAAGCTCATTCGCCCACTTTACGATCGTATCTCCGTACTTATTCTCAAATGCATCGATAATAAGTCCCGGAAGGAAGAAATCGTATGTCATGTAGCCTTTATCGGCTATAGTCTCATATATTTTTTCCGAATATGATGCATGAATTTCGGGTAAAAGAGTCAGCTTATACTTATCTGCAAGTTCTCTTACCTTAGCCAAAAGCTCCCATGTTCCGGGTTCGTTAAGGAAATTCTTTTCTCCCGGTTCCTTAGGTGCATATGCAAAAGCATCAAGTCTGACAATACTTGCGCCGTAATCCGAAATCTTATGTAAAGTATCATCGTAGAATTCCCACACAAGATCCGATTTGATGTTAAGATCCATCTGGCCAAGATACTTTATTCCCTGAGGAGTGTTTTTTACCTCCTGATAAAAAGTGTTCCAGTACGGAACCTTCTTACCGTCGGGCATCGTAACCATAAGTATCGGAAGTCCCGGTTTTCTGAAGAACATATCCTTGATATACTCTTCATCAGGCTGAATATAGCCTTCCTGCGTAAGCTCACCTTTGCCTTCCCAGAATTTATTCCAGTTGATGAAAAAGTCCTTATATTCGGAATCCTCACCTTTGTTTATAAGATCCTGAAACTGAGGTGACTGCACCGATGCATGGTTTAATATAAAATCAAGCTTAAGATCGATCCCCATCTTTCTGAGCGCATCAAGATCTTCCTTAGTAGCAAGATTCTTTTCAAGGCCGTAATCAATTACGGAAAATCCTCTGTCAAGATCTGTATGATACAGGCTCGGAAGGATATAGAAGGATGAAAAAGTTCCCAAAAGCTCATCCTTTTTCAAAAACTGCGTTATATCTTTAAGTGTACCGCCAAGGCTGTCGGGATATGAATTTAACATGGGTTTGTTATTGGCACTTAGTGACTTACTCATAATTACTTCTCTGACTCCATAAGTTTGGTATATTCATCAAAGCTAAGTATCTCCCCTTGCTTTGATACGATTATCTTGGCCTTGTGAGCCTGGCTCTTTATCATGCCCTGCTCGATCTCAAGTACCATAGTTGTAAACGGGCTGTCTGTAGCGCCGTCTCTGTTTCTTGCTCTTCTGTGCTCGAGTGTCTCCTTGGGAGTGCTGTTAAGCAATATCGGAATATCAACACCCTTGTAGTTGTCGCTGTTTCCGTGAGTCCACTCAATGATCAGCACATCCGTATCGGAGAAATCAACAATTTCATGCCAGAGCTCGTCTTCTTTTCTTCCCATTCTCTTAAGGCTGATATTCTTTTCGCCTGCCTTAAAATCAAGAGCTATCTTTTCTATCTCGGCGAAGTCTATTTCTTTGTCGGAACCAAGATAATCTTCAAGACCTTCTCTTCCAAGTTCCTCATAAACGCGAAGTCTCTCGGCGTCATTGTGCATGGGTATGCGTCTGGGATAATTGTCTCCTGATAATGTATAGCTCTTTATTCCACCCTTTGTGAGATAATATGAAAGAATCGATGCAATCTCGGATTTTCCTACTCCTGAGCCACCGCATACAGTTATGACTACCTTTTCTTTTCCCTTATTGGCTTCCTCTTCAAGAAGCTGTAAGAGCTTAGGGAAAATGATATTTGCCTTCTTTATATGTCCTTCGTTTATCTCCACCTTGTCACCCGGCATATCTCCGTGTGGTATATTCTTGGGTAACTCGGGTGCTGTCCAGGTATCGAGTTTTTTGATCTTATCAATAAGCATTTATTCTTCCTCCAGTGCCCACTTAATTGAAGGCTCCAAATACTGATTCCAGAAATTCCAGTCATGGATTCCGGGACTTTCTTTATAGGTGAGATCCACCTTTTTCTCAAACAGGAAGTCTCTGAACTCTCTGTTGTTCTCAATAAGGAAATCCTCTGATCCGCACGCCATAAATACAGGTTGGATCTTATCTCCCTTACTAAGCCTTTCTTTTACGATGAATTCGGGATCGTTAGTAGTCTCTTTTACCTTCTTAAGATTTCCAAATACATGGCAGTAGTAATCATAATCCGCGATATCATCCTTGGTTCCGGGCTGAACATCGCCAAGTCTGTTAACTATAAGAGCTGATGAAAGACCTATGATCTTGCTGTAGTTCTCGGGGTGCTCAAGTCCCGCATGGATAGCTCCGAAGCCTCCCATTGAAAGACCTGCGATAAAAGTATCCTTGGCATCCTTGGAAAGACCAAATGTCTCCCTTACATAATCAAGAAGCTCAAAGCCTACGAAATCAGCGTATTTGTAGCAGCAGCCGGCTGCGTTTGTATAAAAGCTGTTGTCTCCCGAAGGCATAATAACCGCAAGATTGTATCTGAGTGATATATCCGAAATGAGACTTCCAAGCGGCCAGTCAAATGTATTGCCTGAATATCCCTGAAGAAGCATCAAAGTCTTCATCGGTCTGTCATAACATTTATTTCCCACCTTCATCTCAGGCGGAACATCATTGGGAAGGCAAACATGAAAAATAGTCTGTCTCCAAATGGAAGTTGAAAAATAACTCATCTGTACAAAAGCCATTGTATGTAATCTCCTCTCAATCCACTTTGAAAATATGTATGATAATACCTTCTCCTTTGGGTTCAATCTTACCTTTGAGATAAGAATCCTCCATCCAGGAAAGGCTCTTTGAATCCGTAATTATCTTAGGTATGGTGTATTCAACCTTTTTATCGCTGTCCAGAACAGCCTCGTTCTCGATAAAGATCTTGCAGGCTTTTCCTGCATCGTCCAAGCCGTCAAGCATATATCTTGCGGAGAGCGTCCTGTTCTGAGGATAAAACTCCTTTTGAGTATCTACACCACCGGGAAGTACATTGCCGTTGAAGTACTTGCCCTTACAGTTACCGGTAAAATTTATCATTGCGGCTTCCGCCGATTTTCCTTTTACCTCAAAAACGTCCAATACGTCGATGTATATTGTAAGTATCTCTTCCATAGAAGCCTCCCGTTATACCAAATATGTGAAAGGCTCTTTGGCATCAACAAAGGTAACCTTAATCTCACCTGTTATGCTCTTAAGCCAGTCGGGCAAATGCTTCATTCCGCACTCTTCACTTCTCTCATGTCCAAGGACTATCATTGCCTTGTTCATTCCAAGCTGGGATGCGTCTCTTACATATGCCGAGAGTGTCCACTCGGTGATATCGCCGCATACGCATACATCGATGTTTTGCTCCTTCATATAGATCATCGGAAGATTTTCTGTTCCAAGTCCAAGGCTTCCTCCGCCTACAAGAACTCCGACTCTTTTGACTTTCATATCGGGATTACCGACAAGCTGAATGACATTCATATCAAGCTTATCCTTAAAAAATCCTGCAAGTTCAGAAAGTGTAGTCTCGGGAATAACATAGGTGGCACCAAACCAGCTGGTCTTAACATCGGCTGAAGGTTCTTCTCTGTATTTTTTCCATCCGAATTCCTCATCAAAACCTCTGTATATGCCATCCTCCGTACCGGCATGCATGTGATCGTGGAATCTCCATACGGCAATCTTGTTATCTTCAAGAAGCTTCTTTTTCTCAAGATATACAGGATCGTCCCTAAGCCAGTCCTCTTTATCGACTCCCGTAAACCATGTTGGTTCGTGAGTTATGATCATGTTGGCACCAAGCCTGACCGCCTCATTTATAACATCCACGGTAGCCATAAATGTTGTGACTATACCGGTTATTTCCATGTTTACGTCACCGATCATCAGATGGTCGCAGGTCTCCTCATAGGAAAACCTCTTACTTCCGCTCTTTGTTATGATCGCTTCTATCAATTCTTTTACGGTCATGCCTTGTACCATCCTATTCTTTTATCTTGTACAACTTATCTTTATGACACCGCCGCAAAAAATTATGCTATCATATGTATGTGTTAAATCGGAGGTTGTCATGACTGATTTTTATGAATCAAACAACGATATTTTTAGTCTTCTTCCCGTGCAGATCTATCGTCACGATCTTGACGGAAATCTTATATATTCCCCGCTTCACTGGCACAGAAGCATTGAGCTCACCGTGACGCTTACGGGTGACATCCGTTTTAATACGGGTAGCAGCCATTTTGACATGAAGGAATCCGACTGGATCCTTGTAAACAGCTGCGAGCTTCATTCCTGCAGTTATGTGTCGTTAAACGATCATTTCACAGGTATCAGCTTTATCATCTCCAATCCGTTCATTGAAAAATGGCTTGGTAAAAATCTGTTCTTTTATAACCCGGGGAATAAACAGGTTACAAAAGAGATCAAAAAGATTGCTCAGGTTGTTTATAACCTTGATCCCGAAGACGAAGAATATCCTTATCTTCTTATGAGCAACACTTATGCTCTTTTGGGAATCCTGAATAAATACTGCAAAGCCGACGGACCGTCGTCCAAAGCCGGTATGAACAGCTCGGATATAACCGTTCGTTTTACGGAGTATATTGAAGCTCACTACCGCGAGGATCTATCCTACGAAGCTATGGCAGATCATTTCAAATACAATCCGACTTATTTTTCAAGACTCTTTAAAGAATCACTTGGTGTGAACTTCCATTCATACCTTAATTTCGTGCGCGCAAGTCACGCCGCAGAGCAGTTGTCATCAGGGAAAATGAGTCTTACCGATTGCGCTTTCGATAACGGTTTCCCCAATGTAAAATCGTTTATCACAACCTTTAAAAAGCTCTACGGATGCACGCCCGGCGCGTTTATGCAGAATAAAAAGTAATCATCCTTTTACGCTACCTGCAACTACGCCTTCAATAATGTACTTCTGTCCTATAAGATAAAATGCAAGGACAGGAAGTATTCCAAGTAAAAGTCCTGCCATCATAGGTGAATACTCAGCCGAATGATTGGTAAGGAATGTCTTTATGGCAATAGCCAATGTCTTTGAATATGACTTTGTAAGGAAAAGGCTCGACATAAGGTAGTCGTTCCAAACTCCCATTGCAACAAACACAGTTACAGTGATAATAATAGGTTTAAGGAGAGGCATTATTATCCTGAAAAATGTAAGTGCAAATCCGCAACCGTCAATTCTTGCGGCTTCATCAAGTTCCTCCGGAATTCCTTCTGTAAATCCTTTATAAAGAAATACCGCAAAAGGAAGGTTGAGGCCTACCGCTATATATACAACCATAAAAAGGTTGTTTGAGAGTCCGAAAAGTCCTGCATATATTTTAACGAGAGGTATCATGTACACCTGAAACGGTGCAACCATGGATGCGAGGAACATTCCGAAAACTATTTTATTAACTTTCCATTTTTTTCTTGCAAAAAGATATCCCGTCATGCTTCCGATGAACATGTTAAAGATAACTGTGAGAACAGTTATGATCGCTGTGTTTGAAAGGGCTTTCCAAAAGTCCATTCTCTTAATCGCAATGCTGTAATTCTCAAGTGTAAAGTTCTTGGGAAGTGCAAACGGTGTTTTTATAAATTCAGGTGTGGGCTTAAATGTGTTGTTTATAAGCACAAAGAACGGAACCATAAAAAGGATGAGAACAAATGCTGTTATAACGAACAGTAAAGTCTTTTTATCTTTTCTTTTCATCATTGTTCATCTACCCCCTTCCTTGTGAAATAAACCTGCAAAAGCGAAATAACCGCAACGATCACGAAAAGTACGATCGCCTGTGCCTGGCCTTTACCAAACTCCATGCTGGTAAATGCTGTCTGATAGATCTTGTATGCGATGAGCTCTGTTGATTTGTAAGGTCCTCCGGCTGTAAGTGAGAGGTTCATATCAAAGGACATGAATGTTCTTGATATGGAGAGGAAAATACAGATCGCCGTAGAGTTCTTGATAAGCGGAAGCTTAACGTTCTTTATAACTTCAAAAGAAGTAGCTCCGTCAACATATGCAGCTTCAATAAGCTCTCTTGGAACACTTGTAAGTCCCGCGATATAGATAACCATAAGGTAACCCGAAAGCTGCCATGCGCTTACGATAATAAGAGCTATAAGGGCTCTCGTCGGATTTGTAAGCCATGAAGTAGACATCCAATCTACTCCTATGCTCTTTCCGAAGGATGTAAGTGCATATGAAAAGATAAAGTTCCAGATATAACCAAGGATGATTCCTCCGATGATATTGGGGGTAAAAAATCCTGTTCTGAAGAAGTTCTGTCCCTTTATTCCGCTTGTAACGGCAAGTGCAAGAAGGAATCCCACCAGATTACTTGCAATAACCGTAAACAGCGCATAGATAACTGTCTTTAAAAATGATGTTATAAAAGTTGAGTCCGCAAATACATCGAGATAATTCTTCACACCGACATAATGGATCTCCATCGCAAGTCCGTTCCAATCTGTAAAAGTAATCCATATTCCGTAAATGAAAGGAATCAGAACAACGCTGGCCCAGATAATAAGAGCCGGAAGTCCAAAGCCCGAAAAGCAAAAGATATCATTTAATCTTCTTCTGTAATTCTTAGTCATAATTTATCCTTTTAAAGAAGCGGGAAGTACGTGACTCCCCGCTTTATTGTTTTATCCGGCGAATCCCCGCAGATGCCTGTAAAGATCATCCACGGGAACCGGTGGGTTTAACAGATTATCTCTTTTCCTGATGTGACCAGTACTCATCAAGCTTAGCAGCAAGTGCTTTTCTATCTGTCTGACCGGCAAGGTATTCGCACATGTATGCGCCGCACTCATACCAGATGTCTGAAGGTGCAAGGTTAGGTGTTCCGTAGAAGTCGTATGTAAGACCCTGTGAGATGTAGTTTGCTGTTGAAAGACCAAGAGGGCTCTCGATCTCAACCTGACAGTTCTTGTAAGGAAGAGCCTGTCCTGTTACCTTAACCATCTGCTCCTGAGCATATGTATCAGATGTGATGAACTCGATGAACTTAAGTCCTGCAGCCTGCTGAGCCTCTGTGTTCTGGCTCTTGTCGATGCAGTATCCCTTAGCATATGATGTTGCAATGCTCTGGTTGAGAACGTCGCTTGCATCGTCGCTGTGAGGAACGGGAAGAAGTCCGAACTCCTGTCCTTCTGAAACGATAGGTCCAAGGAAAGTCCAAGCCCAGTCACCCATGAACCATGTTCCGCACTCACCTGCAGCAAGTGCCTGTGCATCGATGTTAACATCGCCTACAAGGGGATCTGCAGCATTGTGATTGTACTTAGCCATCATATCGAATGTATCCATGTAACCGTTGAATACTTCGTTGTCGATCTCTTTTGTCTCGCCTGCGATGATGCTGTTTACATAATCAACTCTTTCCTGAGTTGAACCGATCGCACCGCCGTAAGCCTGGCAAAGCCAGTGTGAACCAAGTGACCAGTTAACACCTGTAAAGCATGTGGCGTCAACGCCTGTTGCCTCGATCTTCTTGAAAAGATCCTCAAGGTCTGATCTTGTCTTAATCGTTGAAGGATCGAAATCTCCTCCTACAGCCTTGTCGCAAACTTCCTTGTTGTAAAGGATTCCGACACCTGCTGCGGTCTGAGGAACTGCATAGATCTTGCCGTCAAATGTCATTGTGCTGAGAGCGTTCTCCTCAATATTTGTAACAACGGCCTCGTTTGTAAGCTCAAGCATTCTCTCCTGGTTCTCCCAGATATTGATAGGATCCATAAGTGAAACTGTAGGGCCTTCGTTACTAGCATAGAGAGCCATCCACTGCTGAAGCTGATCATCACCTGCAGCGATGTACTCAACTGTGATGTTGGGGTTAAGTCTCTCGAACTCTGCGATGATATCCTGGAACATCTGATCCTTACCGGTCTCAGTTGTGTAGAAAGAGATATCAACGGGCTCTCCGCTCTCTGCTGTATCAGCTGATTCAGCAGGTGCTGCATCTGTAGCAGGAGCAGCCTGTGTATCAGTGTTGGATTCATAAGAATCTGCGCTCTGTACTCCGCATCCTGCAAGGGCTGTCACGATCATAGACATTCCCAAAACCATAGATAATAATTTCTTTTTCATGTAAAAGTATCCTCCTTTTGAAATACCCCGGATTTTTTATTGATTCTATTGTATTAACAAAACCTTTTTTATTCTTTCCCTTATTTAACCTTTGGATTGTCAAAAATTATCTTTTGGTTATCCCTTTACAGCGCCGACTATTACGCCTTTTACAAGATATTTTTGTACAAAAGGATAAATAATGACAATCGGGAGTATTCCGATAACAGCCATCGCCATTCTTACCGAAGTACTCGGGAGCTCAACTGCGCCTGTTCCGAGGAGTGATGCGTTTGAGTTTGAACGAAGCGCCTGAATGTTACTCATTATCTTCATGAGAAGCTGCTGAATACTGTAGAACTTCTCGTTATTTACATAGTAAAGACCGTTGGTCCAGTCGTTCCAATATGCTATTCCCGTAAAAAGACTTATCGTAGCGACAGCAGGTATCGCAAGAGGAAGCATGACCTTGAAAAAAATCTTGA
The DNA here is from genome assembly GCF_003625475.1 of Butyrivibrio sp. X503. Lineage (GTDB taxonomy): Bacteria > Bacillota > Clostridia > Lachnospirales > Lachnospiraceae > Butyrivibrio. Next base: position 513,280 of record NZ_RAIQ01000002.1, read on the forward strand.
ATTCACTTGCTCCGTCAAGCTGTGCCGCTTCTATAAGAGAATCGGGAATGCTGTTCTGGAAATAGTTTTTTACAAGGATTACGTTAAAAGCGCTGACGAGATAATTGGGTATCATAAGTGCCCAGATCGTATCCTTGATATGGAAGAATCTTGTCCACATGATGTATGAAGGCACGATTCCGCCGTTAAAAAGCATTGTAAAGAATACAAAAAACGCAAGCACATTGCGATATCTGTATGACTTTCTCGACATGGGATAAGCAAGCATTGTCGTAAGGAGCACGCTTACCGCCGTACCGAAAAAGGTTACAAAGAAGGATACTCCGTATGATCTTAGTATCAATCTTCCCTGTTTGATCATGTAGTAATATGCGTTAAGACTAAGCTCTTTTGGAATAAATCTGTATCCGTCTCTTACAAGCGCAGTCTCCGCCGTAAATGAAGCCATTACTATCAAAACTATCGGGAGCATGGCGAATACTACGAGAATAGTCAGTATGATCGTTGAAGCTCTGTTAAAAGTTTTACTCTCTGTCATCTCCATCTCCTTAGAAAAGTGCATTGTCCGGGTCTATCTTACGGACTGTAAAATTAGCCAAAAGAACCAGTATAAAGCCTACAAATGACTGGTATAAGCCGGCTGCCGCAGACATGCCCACATCATTAAGCTCCATAAGTCCTCTGTAAACATAAGTATCAATTGTCTGAGTTACGTTAAAAAGCGCTCCGGAATTCTGCGGAACCTGATAAAACAGTCCGAAATCTGAATAAAAGATCCTTCCTATGGACATAAGCACAAGCGTGATGATCGTCGGTTTTAACATCGGAAGTGTTATCTTAAAGATCTGTGTCATCTTATCGGCACCGTCAATAGCGGCTGCCTCATAGATTGATTTATCTATTCCGGAGATACTTGCCATGTACACGATCGACTGATAACCCATATTTTTCCAGAGAAAAACGATTATAAGTATCGCAGGCCAAGGACCTGTGGTTGCATACCAGGACACCGGGTTGATGCCCAGTGTCCTTAGTACGGTATTGTTTAAAAAACCTGAATCCGCATTTAAGAATGCGTAAACTATAAATCCTATTACAACCCAGGATAAAAGATTGGGTAACAGCAAAAGAGCCTGAAAGCCTTTTACTCTTTTCCTCTCTCCGAGCTCACACATCATGATCGCTACAGCTATCGCAAGGATCGTGCCTATTATGATAAACGCAATATTATAAAGCACGGTATTCCTTGTCATGATCATGGCATCCTTGGTCTTAAAGAGGAATTTGAAGTTATCAAATCCGCAGAAATCACTTCCGAAGATTCCCTTCTTCAAGCTGTATTTCTTAAATGCCAGAAATACTCCGAACATCGGTATGTAGTTGTTTATTAGAAGATAGATCACTCCCGGAAGTGCGATCAAAGAAAGGGGCAGATTTTTAAACCTCTTCTTTTTGTTTTTAACAGGTGTCTCTTTCACTTGTTTACCCTCCAAAGTCATTACTTGGAAGCCTTCCAGGCATCAAGCTGTGACTGCTTCTCGTTAAGAATATCCTGATATCCCGCATCATTAAGAGCCTGGATAAATTTATCTATCTCTGTGTCGGGATCAAGACTTCCGCAGATAAGTCCGGGAAGATACTGTGATATTACGTTAAGTACTGCAGTGTACTGTGTCTTTACATTGCTTGAATCAAAGGTAAAGCCCATAGCGGGTGATGTCTTTGCGTTCTTGTTCTGATCAAGCTCCCACTGAAGTGATTCAGGGTTAGCAACACCCATCTGGTACATGTTAAAGAAGTTTCCGAGTGTTCCGCATGAAAGCTGTGCTGTATATGGAACTGTAGCAGCATCCTGGCCCTCGGGATATGAAACGGAGCCGTCAGCGTTCTTTACATAATCTCTTCCTTCGATACCGTAGATAAGAAGGTTGATAACATCGGGATCTGTATATGTAAGATCAAGGAACTTAAGTGCTGCTTCGGGAACATCAGTTGTTGATGCGATCATGAAAGTAATTGCATTGATATCACTTGTTGAAAGATAAGCATCACCGATGATCTTTGCTCCAAGGTCATAACCTGCAACCTGTGCTTCAAGTGAAACGGCTGTATCCTCTTCGGGATAACTGTATGCAGCGAGGTATCCGAAGTAGTTACCTGAGCTCATAGTCTCTGCAGCAGCTGAATTTGTTGTTGCTGCATCCTGCATAACAAGACCGTTGTTGTACCAGCCTCTTACAAGCTTGCAAAGCTCCTTAAATCTGTCTGTTCCGTAAAGATCGGTTACGGTAAGATCATCACCCATAAGCACGCCGATGGGTTTATATCTGTCATCGTTAAGGAAATCAACTTCGCCGTAGTTTGTTGAAAGTCCGATCTCTCCTGTCTGAACCGCTGCAAGAGGGATCATATCGGGATGTCCTGCCTTAACTGTCTCAAGAACAGAAGTAACATCCTCGATTGAATTAACCTTGCTCATGTCGATATTAAGCTCGTCTGCGATGTCCTGACGATAGATGAGCATGGGAGTAAGCGCGATAGGTTTCATAGTGGGGATACCATAGAGAACTCCGTTTGACTTGCAAGCTTCAAGCCAGCTGTCGCCAACTATCTCTTTTGCACCGGGAGCATAGGTATCGATCATATCAGTGATGTCGTAGCACATGTCAGTTGAAACATATGAACCGAAATCACCGAGTGACTCGAAGATATCAATCTTCTCTCCGCCCTGGAGTGCAAGATTGATTTTACTTGAATACTCGAAGATCTGAATAGGCATAAGAGTAATCTCTGCTCCGATCTTCTCTCTTGTTATCTTGTTGATGGCTTCTTCAACCTCATCAAGATCTTCTTCTGTGGGAATATTATTGAAAGTACAATAAGCATAGGTAACCTGGTCGTAAGAACCCGATTCCTTGGATACTGCGGCATCTGTAGAACCCGCGTCGGGCTGTGCCGTAGGATCCGAACATGCAACAGCCGTGATCGCCATTGCTGCTGTAAGAACTAATGCCAGAATACGTTTTACGTTTTTCATTATAATAGAACCTCCCTTTTTTGATGGTTTAAGATTATCATTCGAAAAAAAGTGATTCTTTAAAAAAAGCGATATTAATTTTCAAAAAAACGCCTTACCATATTTCCGGTTATTTTTTCTTATATTTTGTCGGTGATACCCCTTCAAGCTTTTTGAATGTAGTGGAAAAATAGGTAAAGTTGTCAAACCCCACCTTTTCTGCGACGTCGCTGACTCTCTCCCCCCTGTCAAGCAGGAGCTTGGCCTGTTCTACCCTGCAAGCGGCTATAGCTTCATTGATCGAGATACCGGTTTCTTTCTTATAGACCTTGGAAAGATACTCGGGAGCAAGGAAAAACTCCTCCGCTATCTCATTTCGACCGATGTGTTCCTTATAATGTTGACGAATATACGTATTTATTTTATCACAAATAGTGAAGCTTTTCAGAATTTTTTTCTCGTACTCAAATGTGGCATCGAGTAGATAGCCCACCCACTTTATCATGTCGATAACAGATTTTGTCGCATTCTTTTCAAGCTTACCAAGGTTTTCGTCCTCAATAAGCCCGATAGCTCCGATCTGTTTTTTGCCAAGATATGTATATACGATCTGCTGGATCTCTTTTACAAGCCTGTTCAGGGCATCATCGGTAAGAGCATTGCCCTTGGAGGTCTCGTTTAAGCAGGTTTTTATAATGCTCATAAACTCCATCTTATTATTCGATGAAAGCAGAGCTTCGAGCTTTGAAGAATCAAGGTTTATTCCCAATGAGCTGCGATTATTAGCCACATCCTCCTCGCAAAAAGCCGTTCCGTAGTAGGATACGTTCTTTTGAATAATACCCTTTATTTTCTGATATGCATCGTAAAACTCATGCATGTGAACGCTTCTTCCGATGCAGGTTGTCATCTCTGAGAATAATATCTTCTTTTGCTGCGTAAGAAGAACATTGGATTTTTCCAATATATCTTTTTTGGACTGCTCTTCTTTTCCTTCATCCACGGGAACGATCGAAACAATAAATACTTCTCCTCCAACTTCAAAGCCGGTGGCGAAATTTGCCTGCGGATCACCCAAAAGAACTTCCATGTGGATGTTTTCGAGTATAAAAAGAATGAGACTTATACTTATGATCTCCCTGTCTTTCTCAATACCGGAAAGCCTGGATACAACAAGTCTGTATAAGCCTTTCGGGTCAACATCAAGTCGCCTTGAAGCTATCTCTTTTTCTATATCCGAAGCACTCGGCGCGATCTTGGAAGTGAGTATATCCATCCAGAAATTATTGTAGAGCCTTGAAGTATTCTTTTTGGCCCATTTCCCAAGCTCGCTGGTTTCTTTGATATTTCTTTTATCCAAAAGATCTCCGATCATCTTGCGGAGCGTCGCTTCCATGACATGAACATCAAAAGGCTTAAGGAGATACTCGAAAACATGGAGCTTCATGGCACTTGTTGCATAATCGAAGCTTTCATGGCACGTCAAAAAGAGGAACTCTCCGTCAAGTTCCTGTTCCCTATACCATTTTAAAAGCTCAATACCGCTTCCCTTAGGCATCTCAATGTCACTGATAACAATATCGATTGGCTCATCCGTAAGGATCTTCTTGGCTTCTTTGATATTGTAGGCAGTGAACACATCTTCCACGTCAAGGGATGTCCAATCCACGGTATCCCTGATGACATCAACGGTTGCGATGTCATCATCAACAATAAGCACTCTCATAATACTCCTCAATCTATGTTTATCTTGCTGTGTTCGTCCACTTCGTGTTTGGGCGTTTTCGGAATATACATCGTATTCTTGCAGCCGTGCGGCTCGATATTGCTGATCTCAAAAAGATCGTTTCTTTCATACATGATTTCAAGAATTCTCTTGATGCTAAAGAGTCCGACTCTGCTTCCGTCCTTAGGTGTTGTTGACGAACCGTTGTTGAAGTCATCAAGAATATTTTCGGGATATCCACTTCCGTCGTCCTCTATCTCTATCCTGAGCATTTCCTCGTTGTCTCTTTTTACCGGTTCTGCCTTGATAAGGATCGTCAGCATCGAGTTGATGTCGACGGCGTACTTGTACTCATTCTCGATCACCGTATGAATGAGCATCTGCGGGATGTTCCAGTCTCTTACGTCATCCGCTGCATCAATGTAGAAAAAGACGCAGCCCGGATATTTAAGCTCCTGCATTTCAAAATAGTTCTCGACGTGCCTTATCTCTTCATCAAGCGTCACCGTATGAAGTCCCGATCTGAACATATATCTGATATTCTTGGATAAAGAGTCTATGTAACGCCTTATTTCCTCGTTTTTGCCCTGCTGCGAAAGACTTGATATCGTAGTCATCGCATTTAGGAAAAAGTGAGGTCTTATCTGCAGTTTGACCGCTTTAAGCTCGGTTTCCTGAAGTGTTATCTGCTTCTCATAGGACTTGATCTTAAGTCCCATGATCTCATCCATAAGCTTGTTGAACGTGTTTTTTAAAAGATTAAATTCTTTGCTTCCGAATTCATCGGATATTCTAAGCTCATAGTCTCCGAGCTGGATCTTTTCCATGTCTCTCTGAAGCTTACCGACAGGTCTTATGATGCTCTTTCTGAGGTGTCTTATCATGAACATCGTATATGCAAAAAGGATCAGGATGATCGCCAGCATCGCCCATACATCCAACTGAAGGAATTTAAAACTGAAGGTTTCTTTTGCGTAAGCTCTTATACGGTAGTTCTCAGCGCCAAGCACATACTCTTTTCCCCTTGGGGCAAATTCAGTGATATCAACAAGTTTATCTCCCTCTTTGACGTCACCCGGCTTTTCACCGAATATCCCCCAGATCACCTTGCTTTCCGGTTCGTACAGCACAAGCGCCATCTCTGAGAGGTCGCCTGTATTACCTGTTCCCAAAAAACTTTTCATGGAAATATATACGGCCGCAGCCTCATTTTGCCATACGTAGATCTTGTACAGGTATGATGCATCTCCTATCTTTTCAATCTTCCAGTCGGCTTTCGCACGACCCAGAGACGCTTTTTCCATGGTAAAAGATCTCAGATAATCCCTGTCTTTATAGCTTATTGTTGTGTTGGAATAATCAAGACAAGTATTGTAAGTACTCTCCGCGATAACAAAAGTAACTTTGTTCTGATTGGCCGATACCGCCTCTTCCATCATCTCTTTTAACCTGACGGAGGCGTAGTATCTATCGGATTCCTTGCCGCTCTTAAGCATGCTGTAATTGTCATTTTTGTAGATCATCTGCTCAAGGAGCATGTCGGCGTACTGTATCTTATTATCAAGCTCACGCCCATACACCTCAACAAGATTCTCAGCCGAAGAAACCTGCGAACTTCTGATGTTTCTGTACGAATTGTTGACGTATACTCCAAAAACAGCAGCTATAAGTATGCTCTGAATCACTATGAATATTATGGTCTTACGAATGACCGAAGATTCGCTCTTAATGCGCATATGGGAACGCCCTCATAATCTGCTTATAATCTTATAATAGCTACAAAAGACACTTTCCCCTTGCCCCCGGAAAAGTGTCTTAATTATAAACGTCTATATTCAATTATTATCACAAATAAGATTATCCGACAAGCCAGTCGTACATTTCCTGATATTTCTCGGCTGAAACCCTCCAGGAGAAATCAACGGCCATGGCTCTGTCGATCATCTTGTTCCATTCGCGCTTCTTGTCATAGAATACGTGCTCGGCCTGACGAATGGTATCAAGCATCTCGTGTGCGTTGTAATTAAGGAATCCAAAACCGGTTCCGGTTCCTTCGTACTTGTTATATGGCTCAACGGTATCGATAAGTCCGCCTGTCTGCCTTACGATAGGAATCGTTCCGTATCTGAGTGCCATGAGCTGTGAAAGTCCGCAGGGCTCAAAGAGTGATGGCATCAGGAATACATCGGATGCGGCATATATCTTGTGTGACATAGGTTCCGAATAATAGATATTGGCGGAAACCTTGTCGTTGTACTTCCAGTCAAAGTGGCGGAAGGAATTCTCGTACTGCTCTTCACCGGTACCGAGAACAACAAGCTGGATCGCATCCTGACAAAGTTCATCGAGGATACAATTGATAAGATCAAAGCCCTTCTGGTCGGTAAGTCTTGAAACAATACCGATCATCATGCACTTATCGTCTTCTTTAAGTCCGAGCTCCTTCTGAAGAGCTCTTTTATTCTTGATCTTCTCCTTACGGAAGTTGATCGCATTGTACTTGTATGGAATATACTCATCGGTCTCGGGATTGAACTCATCGTAATCAATACCGTTGACGATACCTCGAAGATCGCCCGCTCTGGCTCTAAGGAGTCCGTCAAGGTCTTCTCCGTAAAACTCGGTCTTAATCTCCTCAGCATAAGCAACACTAACTGTTGTGACAGCGTCGGAATAGACAATACCGCCCTTTAAAAGATCTGCATCCTTAAAGAGTCCGAGTTTGTCGGATGTAAAATAGAAATCGGGAAGCCCCGTGATATCTCTTACAGTCTTAATATCCCATTTTCCCTGGAACTTAAGATTGTGGATAGTCATAATGGCCTTGATGCCTCTAAAGAACTCATTTCCCTGGAATCTCTCTTTGAGATAAACGGGAACAAGTCCGGTCTGCCAATCATGGCAATGTATGATGTCGGGTCTGAAATCGATGACGGGAAGTATCGAAAGAGCTGCCTTTGAGAAAAAGGCAAACTTCTCAATCTCAAATACTGTGTCATCCCCGTAGGGCTTCATTCCGTTAAAATAGAACTCATTGTCAATAAAATAGTACTTAATGCCGTCAACTTCAGCCTTGAAGATACCTACATACTCATTCTTCCAATGGAAATCCATGTAGAAGTTAGAGATATATTCCATCTTATCTTTCATTTGCTGGCTGATGCATTTGTACAAAGGTAAAATGACACGAACGTCAAAGTATCTCTTATCAATCTCTTTGGGAAGGGAGCCCACTACATCGGCAAGTCCTCCCGTTTTGATAAAAGGCACTCCTTCTGAAGCCACAAACAGGATTTTTTTCATTATTCTGACATCTCCTCATACTTTGCGGATTGCATAGCTATAAGTTCTTTATCGTCGAAATAATTGATCTTCATTGCATTCTTAACATCGGAAAGAGTCTGTGCAGCAACTTCCTTGGCTACTTCGCTGCCCTTTCTGAGGACTTCGTATACATAAGGAATATCCTTCTGGAATTCCTTTCTTCTGGTTCTGATAGGTTCAAGCTCTGCCTGAAGTACGCTGTTGAGGAACTTCTTGACCTTAACGTCTCCAAGGCCGCCTCTCTTGTAATGATCCTTCATCTCCTGAAGACATGTATATTCGGGAGCAAATTCAGCAAAATGCTCATCCCTTGCAAACGCGTCAAGATAGATGAATACAGGATTGCCCTCTACTTCACCGGGATCCTCTACTCTCAAATGATTGGGATCTGTGAACATGCTCATGACCTTCTTCTTGATGGAATCGGGTTCCTCGGACAAATAGATGCAGTTGCCGAGTGACTTACTCATCTTGGCCTTGCCGTCTATTCCGGGAAGTCTTAAGCATGCAGCATTATCGGGAAGCAGAATCTGTGGTTCAACAAGCGCTTCACCATAAACTGAATTAAACTTTCTAACGATCTCTTTGCACTGCTCAAGCATGGGCTCCTGGTCTTCTCCGACAGGAACGGTCGTAGCCTTAAAAGCAGTGATATCTGCAGCCTGGCTGATAGGATATGTAAAGAATCCTACAGGGATACTTGTTCCGAAGTTTCTCATTTGAAGTTCGGTCTTAACTGTAGGATTTCTCTGAAGTCTTGATACAGTAACGAGATTCATGTAGTAGAATGACAGCTCTGTCAGTTCAGGAATCTGTGATTGAATAAAGAGTGTAGACTTGGCAGGATCAAGGCCTGCCGCAAGATAATCCAGCGCTACCTCAATGATATTCTGACGAACCTTCTCCGGGTTGTCTGCATTATCTGTAAGAGCCTGTGCATCGGCGATCATAATAAAAATCTTATCGAACTCGCCGGAATTCTGAAGCTCCACTCTTCTCCTTAAAGAGCCTACGTAATGTCCTACATGGAGCTTACCTGTAGGGCGATCTCCGGTCAAAATAATCTTACTCATCTTGATGAATCTCCTAAATAATCTAGTTTAAAAATGTATATATAGAATACCTTATTTTAACTTGAGTGACAATGCGTATTGATCTTGAGAAACTTTGATTATCACATTTCTGGTATTCTTGGTCGTGCCGAGAAGTCCAAACGCCTCAGAAAACAGCGCTACACCGAACTTCAGCTTGCCATGGCACCTATTTTCGACAGCTCTGTCAATCTCGTTCATGATACTGACCATGACTCTGTCTCTGAGTCCCCAGGTATCAAGAAGCGACAATATCTCGTCAACGGTAACGCACGCCATTACAGTTCTTACCTGGCTTGAGGTTCCGCCAACAATGGCTGTGTGAGCCGCAAATATCTCTCTTCTTCCGTCTGAAGCATAGGAATTGGTATTCATAATTCCCGCAGCAAGCTTAACAAGCTTACCTGCATTTCCTACAAGCAATATGCTCTCTATTCCCGCATTAACGGCAGCGTCAATCGCAAATCCGGGGAAATTGAAGCAATATATCGAAGTATTAAGAGACACATGAAGGTTTCTGTAAACGTCGTCGGCGCAATAATTACCGGGAGAAATGATCAGGTTGTTAACTCCCATCGCCATCTGTTTCTCTATCTGATTCTCAATGGAACCCACGATATCTCTTTGATGAACCTGCGATACCGTTCCGCATTCACCCATAATGGTAATTCCGCCCGCAAAAGCGCTCTGTCCGACTGTCTGCTTGGCAGCTATCATCATTCCCTCGGGACAGCTTACCGTAATAAGAAGAAGCTGTGCTCCGTCCGCAGTTTCACATACATTGGCAACGGAATCAAAGATCATATTCCTTGCTTCTTTTTCAATAAGAGCTTCGCCTCTTTTAATACCCGGAACACCGTCAAAAGCAATGCCGATGCCTTCTCCGCCCTTAATGAAAAGATTGCCGTATCTTGTATCGATATGTACACTGTCATCAACTTTACGAAAATCCGTTATCTTGGAAACATCAACATGGATCTCGGCGCGCTCTCTTATATCCGGAGCTGCTCCGCCCTCCATGATGGCATAGAAGTGCGCATGGTTCTCATCGCAGTCATCTTCTACCTTGTAAACGGAAATAGTTCGTGAATTACCGCCTTGATGCTTGATCGTCACGAATTCGTAGTCGATTCTGAAAAGCAAACAAGCCGCAGCCGCTCTTGCAGCAGCTGCAGCACAATCTCCTGTTGTAAGTGGGCTAAGAATCAACCCCGCGTTTCTAGCCACATTACTGTCCATACCTAATCCTCGCAAACATTTTTTGGTTTGTTATTCTGATAAAATTATACTATATTTCGTTTGTAAGTTATTTATTATTTCGATTTACTTTATGCTTAATTTATAATTTGTCCATACTTTGTACAAATCTATTACTTAATATAATACTATCAGAAGTGAAAACTTCTGACTCCCCCAACAAAACTTTTTTCATACCGGGTCGATTGGCTCCCCACCGGTCGACCCCTCCTCCCAAAATTCCGCACCTAACCGATAGGTGCGTTTTCTTTTTGTAGAGCACTTGCTGAGGTATTTTCGAAGATTAAGCTGTCATCTGTACGCTCTCAACGGTTTCTTCCGTCACGATGGAATCCGTCTTTCTGGGGGCTCTTACTCCAAAGCTTCCGTTATATCTGATCTCTTTGAGGATCTTACGTACGTTCTTGGTATCTTTTGTAATCTGCTCCGCGCTTTCGCAAATAACGGTGGGAACACCGCTTCCGCTCATCTCTACGCGAAGTCCTGCGTCTTTAAGAGCTTTGAAAGCCTTTAACTTATCTGTTGTACTTATCTGATCTAATTCGTTATCGTTCTTTGCCATATATATTGTGCCTTTCTATTTTTCTAAACACAATATATCACATTTCATCAGTGTTTTCAAACATTTGTTCTACAAAATTCGTGTAAGCTTTTATGAAAAAGTCTTTGTTGTTCTGGCACTCAAGACTCTCACCGTCTTCCGAAAGATAATAGCTGTTTCCGCTTGCCGAATAGTTATTTGCAAAGCTTCCCGTGAGGTTCTTCCACTCATCATAATTCTTGGGACTCACATTGTCCGCAGCGGCTTCAAATACAAGTCGTTCCTCATGAGCGGGCTTAATTACAACAAGGAATTCCTCTCCTTTTTCCAGCTCTATCTCTTTATCAAGAGTAAAGGTGTGAAATCCCGCGCTTATTGAAGATATCTTCTGCGAACACACAGGATCTTTTAACATATCAAGCTCTATCTTCCCGTCTTTAACGTCTGCATCTTTATAAATCTCGACATCATATTGCCCATAGCAATCTATACTCATAAATCCGATTGCTTTTAGGAGTTCTCTTTCTTCCTGTGCCTTATACATTACCGCATAGGGCTTTTGGGTGCCTGAATATGCAAAAACGGTATTCATTGAATCGTTGAGAGCACTCTCTATGTTGGTCAGAAATCCGGCGACCTGATAATTGTTGTCGTAATAGTCATCGTCTCCCTCGGCTGCGACCGAGTATGCAGAGATACTGTCAATCTCCAAGGTGTCGTCATAATATGAAAGGTAGAAATAACCTTTGTTTCCGGCGGTCTCGCCCCAACTGTTCTTACAAAGCCATGCGCCTTTTCCGAAAGGTCTGGAGCTGAAGTTATCGGGTGCATACTCATCGTCCCATCCGATTATCGATATTTCGTGATCGGCTGTCGGGATCTTTTTATTCTCGAAAAAAGAATATAATGACGCATGGGAGTTTTTCCAGAATTTCTCATCCGAATTTACGCCCGCCGTAACTGCTCCGTGGGTAAGGATCATTCTTTTTATAAGTTCGTTATTTGAGATATCACCTTTAACCTGGCTTACGCCCTGAACATGGAAATCGGCTTTATATGCATCGGAGGGCTTTTCCTTGTTGTCCTTAAATAAGTAATCACTTCCGTAAATGCTGTTAAAAGCATCATTTCCCTTCTCGTAAACAGGCCCTTTCCATGATGTCAGAAGACTTATGCAATAATCCGTAACGCCGCCTACAGCAACATATCCGGTATCATAATCAAATATCCATGCATTCTTTTCATTATCGGGATTTACGAGTTCCCTGTAATCGTCGTCAATATACCCTCCCGTTGAACCATCCGTTTTATGCACGTTGTAATACGCAAGATGCTTCTCTGACAGGTCAAGATTCTTATAGGATATGTCTTCATGGTTTTTAAGAATATCGCTTTCAACGGCAGCAAGCGCGGCGTAAGCCCAGCAAAGATAGGAATATCCCTGGTCTTCTATTTCCGTCACGTAGCATTTTCCGTTGTCATTTCTTGCATCGTATTTACTTGGAAGAGGCGTGGTCAAAAGATATTCATGATCGACGGGAATTACGTCTTTAAAATCCTCATTATCAAAAAAAGCCGTTTTTCCGGTATCCGATACGGTCAGGGCTTCATTTATGACGCATATGTCATCGGACTGCAAACCATCTGCTATCTCTTTGGCAGACTGATTTTCAGAAAGCGAACCGCTATCACCGCTTCCCTGCTCTTCTTCAGAAAGAGAATCGCTAACATCGTCCCCCGAGTCCGCTTCGCCTGAAACAAGCGAAAGCTGGTCGTCTTCCGGGACATCAACAACCGTCACCTCTCCGTCTCTTCTTGCGGGATTGACGAACTTTTGCTTCCTATGCATATGTGTGGAAATTCCCAAAGCGAGTGCCGCGATGAGAATTGCAGATATTCCTAACGCTAAAACCGCCTTTTTCTTCAAGTCCTTGCCCTCACGCTGCTAATTTAGCCTATTTTAAATAAATTGTATTAAATGAACCGAATATGGACTGCGTTATATCTTTTGCAAATGCTTCATAATCGAGATAGTGAAAACCGCTCTTCCAACCGTCTACCACTTGAAGCATCGGATACTCTTTCCCGTTAACCTTCCATATACTGTAGCCTGCGACTACGATCGTGTGATCCTTATAAAAGCCCCTTGCTATGTTCATGATTACAGGTCTTCCACTGTCTATCTCTTTTTTGATGTGCCTGTCAAAACTGAAAATGTAATGGCCTTTGCACTTCGTCTTAATTCCGTACTGTTTAAATGCTTCTCTAGATATTCCCGAGATAAAAAAAGGTATCGTTCCTCGTCTGTCGCTGTAGCAATAGCTTTCCGCTATCTCTTCGACTTTTTTGTATATGATATTTATTTCACTCGGAATATTCTTAATTTCATTTTTTTGTCTGTAGTAATCTACTACCCTCGCAACCGCCACAACAGAGCAGTTTCTGGTACGTCTTCCGCTTATTGTTTCCATTGATTGCGTATTGATGGTAAGAGGACGCCCTCTTTTTATCATGGTGCCCATCTTACCGTACTGCTCTAAAAGATAGTGCTGAATACTGATAATTCCGCCGTAAGGTTTCTTTTTCATGTCAAATTTTTCCCTAAATAAAGTGTCGTTAATATAGATTATAGCTCATTCTGTGGCTAAATATGATTATTTTGTGATTTTTTTGCGAACTTTATGTTTTTTGGGATATTTAAATGTATAATGAAGCTAGCTTAAATGCATTACTTAATAGGGAAGGAAGCGAGGAGAATAACTCTATGAACGTATCGCCACGATCCTCAGATTCAGTTAGCCTCGGTTTGAATACTTATCACGATATCATTAAAGCTCCGGCTGTAGACCCTTTGACCGGTTTATGTTCCAAGGAACAATTTTTCTTACTAGCTAAAGACTTTGATAGGAAGCACCCTCTCGAGGGCGTTGATGCTATAGTTCTTAATTACAATAAATTCCACCTTATCAATGAGTTATACGGAAGAAAGTTTGGAGATAAAGTCCTTTGTGCAATAGCGGATTGCGTATCCGAGACTGCCAAGGAACACGGGGGCATCGCCTGCAGATATGATGCTGATAAATTCTACATGTACATCAAGCATCAGAAGAGCTACGAATTTTTGATACATCAGGTATCTGATAAACTTGCACATATGATGAAGACCCCTGACATTCGCGTCAGGATCGGTATATACCCCGATCTCTTCAAGGATGCAACCATTGAGCAGCGCTTTGACAGAGCAATGCAAGCTTGCAATTCCATCACTAAGGGGCACGCTACCTGTTACGAGATCTACGATTCCAAGATGCATGAAAAAGAGATGTTTGAGGCAAGGCTGCTGGACAGCATTGGCTCTGCTTTTGCTGAGAATCAGTTCTCTCTTGCTTTTCAGCCTAAGTACAACGTGCACGGTAATCTTCCCAAGCTTACGAGCGCTGAGGTTTTGATCCGTTGGAAGCATCCGGAATTCGGTCTTGTTAAGCCTGATTTCTTCATTCCTTTATTTGAAGAGAACGGTCTTATCAGACAGCTCGACAGATATGTATGGCGCAAGGCTGCGGCACAGATCCGCAGATGGAAGGACGAACTTGGATATTCAATTCCTGTATCCGTCAACGTATCACGAGTTGATATCTTCGATCCCGACATTATAGATTACCTCAAGCAGCTCATTAAGGATTACGATATTGAGACCGGCGATCTTCATCTTGAGATCACTGAGACCGCTTATACAGATAATGTTGAACAGATTGTTTCTGTTGTAAAAGAGCTTCAGAGAGAAGGCTTTATGGTTGAGATGGATGACTTCGGTAAGGGCTATTCATCAATCAACATGCTAACCAATCTTCCACTCGATGCACTTAAACTCGATATTGGATTTATCAAAGATATCACAGAGAACAACAAGGGTAAGAACTTACTCGGATGCATTCTTGAGATTGCCAAGCTTCTCAACCTCACGGTAATCGCCGAAGGTGTCGAGAACTCCAAGCAGTATTTCCTTCTTAAGAACGCTGGATGCGATGAGATCCAGGGCTTCTATTTCTCAAAGCCCCTTGCATCGACAGAATTTAGAAATCTTCTGGCTTCGGAAGCATAAGATTATTTGATCAAAATAATAAGCATGGCTTAGAGATAATTCCAAGCCATGCTTTTTTATTTGTGTAGATATGAGTGTATATATGATCAGTCCGAGAAATTGTAATCAATCTGGATATCAACATCATAGTCAGGATACAGCTCTCTTGCTCTCTTAAGAACAGCTGCATATGTTTCAAATTTATTTTTGGCTTCGATGTTAAGTACAAGATCAAAACGGATTTCTTTTGTCTCAGAGTTCATATAAAAACCGTGTGTAGAAAGCACATCGGGATAATCCTTGATCAGCTCACGTATCTTTAAGTGAGCTTCCTTTGCCGCTTCATCATTGGTATTTGATGAATAAATAGATAGTCCCGTCATGCTGATACCTTTTTCAATGAAGACTTTCTTAGCGATCTCGCGCTCTATACGGTCGATCTGAACCGCGTTCATGGTATCATCAACTTCGATATGCGCCGAGCCCATAAGGCTTTCGGAACCGTAGTTATGTACAACAAGATCATACACTCCTTTTACACCGTCAACACTTCTGATCACATGCTTGATCTCTTTTGACATCTCATGAGTTATTCTCTCACCAAGCAGTTCACTGATCGTATCCTTAAGTGTCTCGTAGCCTGTCTTAATAATGATGAAAGCAATGATCACACCGATGTAAGCCTCGATACTAAGTCCTGTAGTGATAAAGATTATTGCTGCGGCAAGTGTTGCGGTTGATATGATCGAATCATTAAGTGCATCCTTACCCGATGCAACGAGTGAATCCGAATCAACTTTCTCACCGGTCTTCTTGGTAAATAAGCCGAGTGCGATCTTAACCACTATAGCCGTCGCAACTATTATAAGAGCAGGAACGCCGTAATCGGGTACTTCGGGATGAATTATCTTTTTAACAGACTCGATAAGCGATGTAATTCCGGCGTAGAGAATGATAACACCGATAACAACAGCTGACATGTACTCTATTCTGCCGTATCCGAAAGGATGCTTCTTATCGGGCTCTTTTGCCGAGAGCTTCGCTCCTATTATCGTAATGATCGATGACATCGCATCGCTTAAGTTATTTACCGCATCCATCGTGATCGCAACGGAATTGGAAAATATTCCCACAAATGCCTTAAATGCCGATAATATGAGATTTGCTACAATTCCTATTATTCCGGTTCTTACTATCGTTTTCGTTCTGTCCATACCTAGCTCCTTATATTAAAAAGAATAGATTCCTCCCTGATCCGACTTCTGCCACGGCTTGTCACCATCTGTGCCAAAGTCAAGAAACTGTTTGTTCTTCTCATAAAATGAGGCATTATGATATTCTATTGAAACAGTATTACCGTCTTGTGTTTTTTTACTGTAGTTTACGATCACTACTCCGTTATCAACTCTGTAGATATCGTCTACTTGGAAACCTTCATTTCGTATCTCTGTGGCAAGATCCATGCCGCATATTGAAGCAAGCTCTTCCTCGGTAATGGTATGGGCATCATAGTAGCAAAAATCCTGCTTATCTTTATCAAAGTAAGCGTAGTAATTCTTCCATGTATGTCCCGTAACCATCTTCTCACTCTCATCTGCACCGATCTCATATTCAACACGCATATCATAGGCAGGGTGAGAAACCGAAAAACCATCAATCTTTTCGTCGGTATATACGTAACCGGTTCCGGATATACGAGATTCTTCGCATTTTCCGTCTTTCACATAGAATATTTTCGAATATGCTTCCGATACATAAGCTTCCGTCAGCTTAACAAATTTCATATTTTCAACCGTCAATGGCTCAAATACAGATCCCTTTTCATTCACGGCTATATTCTTTTGTTCAAAAACCTGCTCGCATGAATCATCGCTTACAAACCATAAACTTCCGTTGCTTCCGAGAACATCTTCAACTTCTCCGCCAAGAAAAACAAAAGCCTCTTTATCTCCGTCTCCGTCAAAGTCATCAACAAGCGTCTCCTGCACATCCATAGCAACATTTCCGGCCACAGACAAAACCTTATTGATATAAGGATCATCCGAACTCTCCGTATCGACTGATGTTGCAGTTTTACCGGCATCATCCGATGTCGCTGCGCTTCCGGCATCTTCACTAACTTCCTGCAAAGTTAACACCTCTTGGCTTGTCTCTGCAGTTCCCGCATCGACCTCTTCCCCGCATCCTGCAATCGAGCACAACATCATACCGGCCAAAACAGTGGCACTTACTTTATTTAATAAATTCTTTTTCATCATATCTCTAACCTTTTCCTTTTATAATCATATTATCAATAAACAATGGCATTATACCATAATAAACCTTTCTTCTTGAAAAAAGAATTCAAAACCATGATAATTATTCTATGGGCAAAAAGGACAAAGACATAATCATAACTTCAAAAGAAGCCGCAGAAATACTCGGAATATCAAGAGCCACGGTTGCAAACTGGGTCAAACTCGGTAAGCTGTCCGGTCAAAAAGAGGGAGAAAGATATACTCTCTCTTTGTCTGATGTCAAAAAAGCCAAAAATTCCCTTGGTTCATCTTCTCTTTTACAAAGTAGGAGAAACAAGAGCTTATCCGAAAAGAACTTTATCCCAAAGTCCTATATAGACAAGAAATCCCCTAATTACAAACATATCAAGAAGCTTATCTCTTATATTATGCATAGCGAACGAGGCATAGACATAGCCGACCTTATTACCTTCTATGCCCTTACTATGCTTAATCGTAACGGCGTAAGGTCGGATTATTACAAACAGCTGATCTATGATCTTCTCCCAATCAAAAGAGATGACCACGCTACAGACGCGGACTTTGAAAGCGCTGTAACTGATCACCTAAAAAAGATCTTGAACCTTGGTTCTGTGTTAAACGAATATCCTCTATCATATATAGAGGGCGAAGATACTCTGGGAATGCTCTACATCTCGCTTCGAAGACTCCGTGACAAAAAATCAAAAGGGGCATATTATACTCCTTTTTACGCGGTCGACACCTGTCTTTCAAAGTTAAAAGAGATATCTCCCAATAACGCCAAGATTCTCGATCCCGCCTGCGGAAGCGGAAATTTTCTTATAAGACTTCCCAAAAACATACCTATAGAAAATATCTATGGCTGCGACATCGATAAGATTTCCGTATGCATAGTAAGGATAAATCTCGCGCTCAAATACGGCCTTAAGTCCAAGGAAAGCGCGAATATTCTTATGAATAACATTAAGGAAATGGACTTCCTTACATCTGAAACTGCAGGCAAAAGAGCCGGCGACAAGCCGTTTTCTCCAAAAAGCGGTTTTGACGTAATCCTCGGAAATCCGCCGTGGGGCTACTCTTTTAGCTCGTCCGACATAAAGAGATTAAAAAGATTTTTTCCTTTTCTTTCGGCAAACGCAAGGCCCGAATCATTTTCTCTTTTTATAGAAAAGGGCCTGTCTGTATTAAAAGATAACGGTACGCTTACATATCTTCTTCCCGAGACACTTCTCGGATCTGATATGTATCTTTCTATAAGAAAAGAGATCCTGTCAAAAGGCTGTGTCACAGGCATTTCTTACCTTGGAGATATTTTCGACAAGGTTCAGTGTCCGTGTATTATTTTGACTGTCAAAAAAGGTGCCGCCGGTAAAGCCTCCGCAGTCGCTAATCATGAAGATATAAATATTTCTTTTTACAAAAGAAAAGCAGGACTATCCAAGATCGATGATTTCAAAGCTACATCAGACAGATTATCAGAAAGCTCTTTTCATATTTTATGCGGAAGTAAAGACTACGAGCTGATAAAGAAAATAGAGAGTTCAAAACACTTTACGTTAAAAGATAAGGCAGATTTTGCACTCGGGATCGTAACGGGAAACAATAAAAAGCTGTTGTCGGATGTTTGCTCAAAGGGGTTCGAACCAATAGCAAAAGGAAGTAATATAAGCTCTTACGTGGTTTCCGCCCCGGCATCGTACATAGTATATAACCCGGATGAATTCCAGCAATGCGCGGACGAGTGTTATTACAGGGCAAAAGAAAAACTTCTGTACCGTTTCATCAGCAGCAGACCCGTATTTGCTTACGACGACACCGGATTACTTTCTTTAAACAGTGCAAATATCATGATACCGAAGGTGCCAAAATACACTGCGCTATACATACTCTGCGTACTTAATTCGCCCGTAATAAGCTATTATTACAAAAACTCTTTTAAGAATATGAAAGTACTTCGCTCTGCTATCGAGGCTCTTCCGATCCCCGTATGCGATGCAAAAACTATTGAAGAGATCACAGAGCTTGCCAAAGAGCTTATAAGTTCAATAAAAGATGCAAGATCGGATAGCAATAAGTCCTCCGTAAGCACTTCTATTGCTGACAACATAGATCATAAGATTGCATATTTATACGGACTAAACGATAAAGAATATCACTATATCTGTGAAAAATGCAAGGAATAACAAAGTTTATAAAAATTAGTTTACTTTTACAGTTTAAAGTGTTATAGTGTAATTCGAATGTTTTATACGGAGGTAATTTATTAATGTCTTTTGAATATATACAAAAGCTTCCCACACCCGATGAGATAAGGGATGAGATTCCTTTACCCGATCAGCTTGCAGTTCTTAAAAAAGAAAGAGATGCAATGATCTCAGACGTGTTTACGGGAAAAAGCGATAAATTTCTTGTTGTTGTAGGCCCTTGCTCTGCAGACAATGAGGATGCCGTTTGCGATTATGTTTCAAGACTCGGCAAAATAAACGACAAGGTTAAGGACAGACTTATCCTTATTCCCAGAATATATACCAACAAGCCTCGTACAACAGGTGACGGCTACAAGGGAATCACTTCTCAGCCCGATCCCGAAGGAAAGACAGATTTCCGCGCAGGTCTCATTGCCATGAGACACATGCAGATAAGAGCTATCGAAGAATCAGGTCTTACCGCTGCGGATGAGATGCTCTATCCCGAGAACTGGGGCTACATGGCTGATATTCTCTCCTACGTTGCTATAGGTGCGCGTTCAGTTGAGGATCAGGAACATCGTATGACAGCCAGTGGTTTTGACGTTCCCGCAGGAATGAAGAATCCCACAAGCGGAACCTTCAGCGTAATGCTTAACTCAGTATACGCTGCTCAGCAGTCTCACTCTTTCGTATACAGAGGCTATGAGGTTAGGACCAACGGTAATCCTCTTGCGCACTGCGTACTTAGAGGATCCAGCAACAAGCATGGTCAGTCAATTCCGAACTATCACTACGAGGATCTCAGTTTGCTTCTTTCTCTTTATGAGGAGCGCAACATTGTAAATCCCGCAGCTATCATTGATGCCAACCACAACAACTCCAACAAGCAGTTCAAGGAGCAGATCCGTATTGTGAAAGAGGTTCTTCACTCAAGAAATCACAATCCAGAGATCAAGAAGCTTGTTAAGGGTGTCATGATTGAAAGTTACATTGAGGAAGGCTGCCAGAAGATCGGCGATGGCGTATACGGTAAGTCCATCACAGATCCATGCCTTGGATGGGAGGATACAGAGCGCCTTCTCCTTGAGATGACAGATCTTGTATAACGCCCCATGGCGATCTACTTTTAAATCAAAAACAGGAAAACGTCTCATTTCGTGTTACTCATAGAAATCGACGTTTTCCTGTTTTTTCTTTTGGTCAATCACCCCTGCGTATTATCGTATTCTTGCCCATTTATAGGGGTCTATGGTTTTATCATCTTTATCAAGGTATTTGCTTAATTTATTACTTTCGTGAAATCCCATCATATCCTGAATAGCTGATATATCTGCCCCATTTTCCACAAGATGGGCTGCAAAAGAATGTCTTAGCGCGTAGGGAGTTATGTCTGAATTGACGCCGGCTTTTTTGACATAGCTTTTTATAAGCTTCCAAAGCCCCTGGCGACTCATGGGTTTTCCGTCGCAGTTAAGAAAGACCTTGGTCTCCCCTTCCGGCTCACCGTCTGAGAAAAGTTCTTTTCTGGCATCCAAAAGATACTTCATAAGTGCATCCTTTGCCATCTTTCCAAAGGGGATAAGGCGGTCTGAAGATTTCTCTTTTCCCTTCTTGAGTCTAAGGCAGCCGATACTAAGGTCAACTTCAGATAATTCAAGTCCTACAAGCTCTCCCGCTTTAAGCCCGGTAGCGTACAGTAGTTCAAGGATAGCCTTATCTCTTATGCCCTTGGCACTGTCCGGAAAGTTCTGGGATAAAAGAGCCTGAACCTCGCCTTCAGTTAATATCCTTGGTTTGGTGCTCTCCGCCTTTGGACTTTTAAGGACAACAGCAGGATCATCCATAATGTTGCCGTTTTCCACCATGTATCTGAAGAAAGCCTTCATTGAAGTATTATGTCTTATTATAGACGAAGCCGCAAAATTCTCCTCTCGAAGACTTGCGGCGTAGTCCATAAGGCGATCACCGGTAATGTCGGAAACGGATGTTATCCCTCTTCCTTCCATATAACCGGCCATCCTCTCAAGGTCTCGTCTATAAGATATTATCGTGTTGGTTGAAGTCTTCTTTACACCTTTAAGGTATTCTACAAATTCTTCAATCTGTTCCTTCATACAATTTAGTTCTCTTCAACAATCTTGCAAATTTTAGGATATACGTTGAGGCAATCAAATGTAGCAAAATAGTCCATGGGTTTCTCTGCTCTTCTGATAAGCTTGAAGCTTCCGTCCTCTTTAAGAAGAACCTCTGCGCTCTTAAGCTTACCGTTATAATTATAACCCATTGAATATCCGTGAGCTCCCGTATCGTGGATAAAGAGATAATCTCCTTTTTCAATCTCGGGAAGTTTTCTGTCTATAGCAAACTTATCGTTGTTCTCGCAAAGTGAACCTGTAACGTCATATACATGATCGCATGGAGCATTCTCTTTTCCCAGAACCGTAATGTGGTGATAAGCACCGTACATAGCGGGTCTCATAAGGTTAACCGCACATGCGTCCACACCGATGTACTCCTTGTATGTGTGCTTCTCGTGAATAGCCTTGGTCACAAGCGCGCCGTAAGGGCCCATCATAAATCTTCCCATCTCTGTATAGATGGCAACATCGTCCATTCCCGCAGGAACAAGAATCTTCTCATACTGCTCTTTTACGCCCTGTCCGATAGCATAGATATCATTACCTTCCTGATCGGGCTGATAAGGAATTCCTACGCCGCCAGAAAGGTTAATGAATGCGATCTTGGCACCTGTCTTCTTCTGAAGGTCAACCGCAAGTTCAAAGAGCTGGCCTGCAAGCTTGGGATAATACTCGTTGGTTACTGTATTACTTGCAAGGAAGGCGTGGATACCGAATCTCTTGGCACCTTTTTCCTTAAGGATCTTAAATGCCTCATAGATCTGCTCAGTTGTAAGTCCGTACTTGGCATCTCCTGGGTTATCCATGATACCGTTACTCATCTGGAAAACTCCGCCGGGATTATATCTGCATGAGATAGTCTCGGGAATCTTACCGATTGACTTCTCAAGGAAATCAATGTGTGTGAAATCATCAAGATTGATGATGGCGCCAAGCTTATCTGCAAGAACAAATTCCTCTGCGGGTGTATCGTTTGATGAGAACATGATCTCATGTCCCCGCGCTCCTACAGCGCCGCTAAGCAAAAGCTCAGTCTTGGATGAGCAGTCAAATCCACATCCTTCCTGCCTTAAAAGATCAAGTAATACGGGATTGGGATTGGCCTTAACCGCAAAATACTCCTTGAATCCTTTATTCCATGAAAAGGCCTCATAAACAGCCTTTGCATTCTCTATAATGCCTTTCTCATCATAAAGATGAAAGGGTGTAGGGATCTTCTTAACTATCTCCTCTACTTTTTCCTTGGTCACAAATGGTTCTTTCATAATATCCTCCCTGTATTAAATATTCTCTATTTGCCAATCAATCGGCGATAAACCGTTATTAACCAGAAACTCGTTGCACTTACTGAAATGCCTGCATCCAAAAAATCCTCTGTAAGCCGATAACGGGCTTGGATGAGGCGCCTCCAATATAAGATGTTTGGGATTGTTTAACATGGATTTTTTCATCTGCGCAGGCTTGCCCCAAAGCATATATACAATAGGTCTGTCCTGCTCATTTACGGCCTTAATAATGGCGTCTGTGAACTGCTCCCATCCTTTTCCCTTATGAGAGTTGGCCTGGTGCGCTCTGACGGTCAGAACCGTATTTAAAAGAAGTACTCCCTGATCCGCCCATTTCTTCAGATAGCCGTTGTTGGGAACATAGCACCCAAGGTCATCCGAAAGCTCTTTATATATATTTACAAGCGAAGGCGGCGTATCTGCCTTACCGGGAAGCACGGAAAAAGAAAGTCCGTGAGCCTGCCCGGGCTCGTGATAGGGATCCTGTCCAAGAACAAGCACCTTAACCTTATCAAGAGGTGTAAGGTGCAGCGCATTAAAAATATCCTCCGAAGGCGGATATATAACGCTTTTACTGTATTCATCTTTTACAAAGCTATACAGCTGTTTATAATATGGCTTCTTAAACTCCTCATTAAGAGCATCAAGCCACCTTCCTGTTATCATCGACATATTTTATACCGCGAAGGTCAGATCCTGACCGGAACGCCTTTTCCTTTAAGATAGTTTTTGACTTCGGAAATCTCAAGCTCTTTATAATGAAAAAGAGAAGCCGCAAGAGCCGCATCAGCCTTGCCTTCCGTAAGTGCATCGTAAAAATGCTCCAAAGTGCCGGCTCCGCCCGAAGCTATAACGGGTACGTCGACAGCCTCAGCAATCTTTCTCGTAAGCTCTATATCATAGCCTGCCTTGGTTCCATCGCAGTCCATACTTGTAAGAAGTATCTCACCGGCGCCGAGTCCCACGGCCTTTTTAGCCCACTCGATCGCGTCGATTCCTACATCGATCCTACCGCCGTGCTTATAGATATTCCATCCGCTTCCGTCAGCTCTTTTCTTGGCGTCAATAGCAACTACAACGCACTGACTTCCGAATTTATCAGCTGCTTCCGCGATAAGCTCAGGTCTGTCTATTGCTGCGGAGTTCATCGAAACCTTGTCAGCGCCTTCTCTAAGGATTGCTCTCACATCATCAACAGTTCTGATACCGCCTCCCACAGTAAAGGGAATGAATACTTTTTTGGCAACTTCTCTTACCATATCGGCAACGGTTGCTCTTCTCTCATTGGAAGCCGTGATATCAAGGAACACCAGCTCATCTGCCCCGGCCTTGGAATAAGCTTCACCGACGCTTACAGGGTCACCTGCGTCCTTAAGATTAACGAAATTTATACCTTTTACAACTCTGCCATTGTTGACATCAAGGCAGGGAATAATTCTCTTTGTAAGCATATATTCTCCTCATTTATACATCAAGAAAGTTCTGAAGTATCTGCATTCCAACATCTGCACTCTTCTCAGGGTGGAACTGGCAGGCAAATACATTGCCGCTCTCAACGGAAGCATCAATCGTCACTGAATAATCCGTTGTAGCAGTGACAATGCTCTTATCCGTTGCATTTAGATAATAAGAATGCACAAAGTATACATAAGGATCTTCCGGAAGGTTTTTAAAAAGCTTACCTTCTCTGGGGAACTTAAGACTGTTCCAGCCAATCTGAGGCACCTTATAGGTATTGCCGGCATCATCCGTTCCGGGAATCTGCTGTATTTTTCCACGCAAAATGCCCAGGCCTTCAGATTCTCCGAGTTCCTCACTGGATTCGAACAATAGCTGAAGTCCCAGGCATATACCTAAGAACGGAATCTCTTTATCGACTATTTCACGAATCGACTCTCTGATTCCATATTGATCTATTCTTTTCATGGCGTCGGCAAACGCACCGACACCGGGAAGTACCACGCGATCGGCTCTGTATATTTCCTTGGGGTCTCTTGTTACAACAGTTTCCGCTCCAAGATATTCAAAAGCTTTCTCAACGCTCTTTATATTACCTGCATCATAGTCTATTATTGCAACCATTAGGCATCTGACTCCTTATTATTCTTTCGATGCCTTCTGCAATCACATGTGGCTTAAGACTCCGCGTCAAAGCCGACTATTTCCATAAGTTTGATAGTATAATCTCTATCTTTTTTGATAGCATTGATCTCCGCAATCTCATCTTCGGAGAGACCATAGTTCTCTGAAAGCAACGATTCTATACTATCGTACACGCTCTGAACTTGAATTTCAACATTAAACTTTTGAGCTTCCAACAATAATTCTTCCTTATTGCGTTTTGCCATAAGAAGCATGTCGAGAGCTTCCTTCTTCATGTCCATTGCGATGTAATTCTCATATCCCTCAAGATATCTGTTTGCCCATGCTATAACCCTGGACTGTTCATACATTGTGCTCTGCTCGGCCGTCTGCTTCTTGCCATACAAAAGCTTATATGTAGTCGAATAATCCCCGTGCATGTACGCGCCCGATGCTCTCTGAGAAGAGATTCTCTCGGGTAACAGAAAAGCGGGAAGACTGACAAGTATTCCAAGGCTCGCTGCAAACAGTGCCGCCAAGATTATCTTCTTTGGAGCCATAGCCTTCTCGGGAACACCGGGTTCCTTCGGCGGTTTCGGCTTCTTTTCCTTCTTGGGCTTCGGGGGTTTTTCCTTCTTAGGCTTCTTCTCCTTCTTAGGCTTTTCTTTCTTGGGCTTTTTCTCTTTTTTCTTTTTCTTGGGCTTGCCCTCTTCTTCTCCAAGCTCATTGAGAACCTGCTGATTCTCATCGGTAAGACTTGCAAGCTCTCCGCCTGCGGAAACGTCTTCATCTTCCTCTGTAAGAGTCTTTAATAGCTTGGTAAGCAGTCCTTCTTTCTTTTCTCTGCTTGAAGTACGAACCGGAGCAATTCCAATATCTGCGCCGCCGCTACTGCTTCCTTCATCGGAAAGATCGGCGAGTGCGGAAAGCCCGGGATCGGAACCAAGGTCGTCAAAGCCACTCTCAGTAAGCGCTCCCAAAATATCATTCTTGGAAATATCGGATTCTTCCGGTATTCCCAGCTCTTCATCAAGATGAGCGGTATTCTCTATGGATTCAACCTCATCGTTAGCGAGGCTGTTCATAAGCGCATCAAGATCGGGGATGGAAATATCTCCGTCGGATGAGGATTCCGTTGAAGGAGCCGCAGGTGCTGCGCTCTGAGCAGGCTCAGGTGTATCCCCGCTTACAAGCTCTGCAATCTCACCCTCAATTGAAGATCTGCTTCCCGTATCCGTTTCTATAAGTTCATCCAGACTTGCTTCCAGATCGTCCAGATTGATGTTATCCTCAGAAATCGCCTCAAGGCCTGATAAAAGAGAATTATCGAGCGTTACAACCTCGGCATCTTCTGTGATCGCAATACCCGGTGTCACGCCGCTTGAGGCGGTCTCGGCAGCCTCTTCCGAGGTTTCCGGCTCTGCGGCAGGGATTTCCGGTTCGGAAGGAATTTCTGCTTCACTAAAAGACTCCATGAGATCGCCGAGATCGGATATCTCATCGGTACTTTCTATCGGATCTCCGGCTCCTGAACTTTCGCCAAATTCCTGCTCCTGCTCTTTATCCAGAACATCGCTAAGGCTCTCTGTTCCGGGCTCTGTAGCCTCTGTAAGACTGTTTCCCGGCATATCATCAAGAAGATCTGTAAGAATCTCTTCAGGTGTCTGCTCAGCATCAGATTCTTTTTCACCGGCAACTCCGCTGTCATCGGGAAGTGAAATCTCCGGTGCCATCTCGAGCAAAGAATCGGTTTCCTCGGAATCGTCTATAATAGGCATAGGTGCTGCTTCAGGCTGCTCCTCTTTTTTCTGAGTCAGATCTATGTCAAAATTTTCATATGTTCCGTTTTTTATGCTTTCATCCATGCGCTCTGCATCAGCAATCGCTTCATCAAGAGCAATCTCTTCCGGATCACGTACATCTTCGCCTGAAGGCTCATCTCCTACCTTAAAAGAAGGAAGCGAAGAATCCGAAGGCTTGGCAATATCATCAAGAAGCTGCGCCATGCCGTCATCTATGACCTCATCCGCATCAAGCTTATTAAGAAGATTTCCAATCTCCTGAATATCCTTGTTGCCTGTGGAATTATCTATAAGCGCACCAATATCCCCTGATCCACCGCCTTGTGCCGGATCAGAGGTATTTTGCTTAGATTTTGAAGCCATTCTGCTAAGGGCTGATTGAGGATTATTGTTATTTGATTGTGCTGAGTTTAGTAAGCTGTCGAGATATTCCTCATCGTTAGACTTCATAGTCATCTACTCTCCTGCAAAATATAATCGACGGAATTCATCTTGATCGACTCCGTTTTGTCTTTTATTTCAGGTGTTGCCTGGTAGAGCTTTTCATGTACTCTGACAAGATGGGCTTTCTTATTTAACGATACGACGTTTTCAAACGGAAGTCTCACAACTGTCGGATATTCAAGCCCGACTCCAAGTTCAAGCATAATAAGCTTAAAATTGAGTGTTCGCGAAAGAAACGTCAGATAATCACTCCATCTTTCTTTGTACGCTATTTCGTTATAATTAATTTTACTATATTCAGTGCGTTTTTGGTTAATATATAACTCATTTCCTTCAAAAAAAGCTTTTTTAAAAGAAATGTTTTTATCAAAAACACCGTTCTGCTGCGTAATGATCTTATGAATCTCATCTACAATACTCATGAAATCGGGATTTTTATCAGCGGGATACAGCTCGCCTTCGGCACTGTCCGTCTGAAGAAACATATAATTACCGCACGGATAAACGCATTTTTCAACATCAAAGCCGTACATTGGCGCATCCCAAAGTGCAATATCACTTACCAAAAAGAACTTTTTATCTCCGATTAGCTTAAGAAGTCCCTTGTAAGCTTCTTCTATCCTCTCATCGGTGTTGTAATAAGCATATTCATATTCAACTATAGGCCTAAGCCAATTGTTTTCTTCTATGCTGCAAAATTCCAATATTTCATTATATCTATCGTCTTTTTTTATTCCGTTCTTAACCCAGTCCCACTCACTGCCTATTCCGATTATCAGCCTGTCTGCGTCCGCAATGAGCTCTTTTAAATTACATGCCATAAAAATATTATACTCCATAAAAATACTCCCTTTATCGAAACAGTCACTGAAAACGTGTTTTCATAACTGAGCCAACAAAGGGAGTTAAAGTCAGATATTATTAACCAGCTTCAGATGCATTAACAAGTTCGTCGATTACTGATACAAGATTTCCGATCTCAGGCTTGGAAAGCTGTCTGTCAGCTCCAAGAGATTCGCCTTTTCTTCTCATTTCCTCATTTACAAGTGATGAGAAGATGATAAGAGGAATCTTCTTTGTAGCATCGTCATCTTTAACAAGCTTGGTGAGTCTGTGTCCATCCATGATGGGCATCTCGATATCGGTGATGATACATTTGATCTGATCAAGTTCGCCTCTATCCTTACACTGTTTGATGTAATCATAAGCAAGCTTGCCGTTTTCGAAATGTCTTACGTTGTTGTAGCCGGCTTTGTTGAGTGAATCAACAATAAGCTTATTAAGAAGCTGTGAGTCCTCTGCAAGAACAATGGGAACCTCGTTTCTGGGGCGAGTTCCGATGTCTGAAAGGGCATCCATATTAAGTCCCGTATTGGGATTTATATCAGATACGATCTTCTCAAAGTCGAGAATGATTATAAGCTGATTCTCAAACTTGATGATACCTGTAGAAATGCTCTCTTCAGCCTTTGAAATTGTAGCATTAGGCTTGATGATGTCAGCCCAGGATACTCTATGAATACCTACAACCGAATCAACATGGAAAGCAATATCAAGTTTGTTGAAGTTGGTAACAATAAAGAGTCCGCCGGGCTTCGAAGCGCCTCTCTGCAGACAGTTTCTAAGATCAATTGCAGTGATCATAGTATCACGCGGCATAAATATGCCTTCAATACTAGGATGAGCATTAGGAACTGGCGTCACCTCCTGGTATACAATTATTTCCTTGATCTTAGCTACATTGATACCATAGCAATGGTCATCAATCTTAAATTCAAGGACTTCTAACTCGTTGGTTCCGTTTTCAAGCAGGATTTTTGATTCCATTCTCTCACCTCACGTGTAATAGTGTATTGAATTGTGATTATTAATTCATTAAGAAAAATACTTTATTCCGATTTAGAATGTATTGAATATCTTAGTTTAGTATAGCATAATTTTCTGAAAATAAATATAAAAAAACGAAAAAGACGGGCATTTGACCGTCTTTTAAGAATTCATTTATAAGTTTTTTATATTTTTCTTTATTTGTTCAAAAAAGGCAAAAAAAATCTTGTACCTTCAAAACCGAACACTGAATGCTTCCAGATCTATACATCTTTATGGATAAGCCCTCGACCTATTAGTACACATCAGCTGAACATGTTACCATGCTTACACCTTGTGCCTATCTAACCTCGT
>NZ_RAIQ01000003.1 GCF_003625475.1 Butyrivibrio sp. X503
TCTTGATTAGAGGCATGTAAATTTGCTTCTTTTTACATGCCTCTTTTTGGCTTTTCTTGATTAGAGGCATGTAGATTTGCTTCTTTTTACATGCCTCTTTTTGGCTTTTCTTGATTAGAGGCATGTAAATTTGCTTCTTTTTACATGCCTCTTTTTGGCTTTTCTTGATTAGAGGCATGTAGATTCACTTCTTTTTACATGCCTCTTTTTGGCTTTTCTTAATTAGAGGCATGTAAATTTGCTTCTTTTTACATGCCTCTTTTTGGCTTTTCTTAATTAGAGGCATGTAAATTTGCTTCTTTTTACATGCCTCTTTTTGGCTTTTCTTAATTAGAGGCATGTAAATTTGCTTCTTTTTACATGCCTCTTTTTGGCTTTTCTTAATTAGAGGCATGTAAATTTGCTTCTTTTTACATGCCTCTTTTTGGCTTTTCTTAATTAGAGGCATGTAGATTCACTTCTTTTTACATGCCTCTTTTCGCGTTTTCTCAATTAGCGGCCGTGTATGTTCCTTGTTGCTACGACGTCAACGCCGGTTCCTGCGACATCGGCAAGGACTACGTCGCCGATGCTGACAGGCGCGCTGACGCTTGCAGCGTCGATGTCGCGCATTACGTCAAAGATCTTGTCCTTGGGGATGTCGGAGGCGGTCTTAACAGAGACGCGCTCTTTTTCACCGCCGACAACGCACATGGTGCTTGTGACTATCCTTGTCGGATTGACCACTTCTTTTCGTGCGTAGATATCGCCCTTCTGGCAAGTGTTTCCGGTAACTTCCGTGACTTCGCCGTTTTCAAGGATTACGGTAAGCATGCAGCCCATGGGGCAGCCTATACATGTAAGTTCTCTCTTTTCCATTATGCTTACCTCCCTTACTCATTCTCGATCTTGACGGTTATAGTCTTAAGAAGCGGGCGCTCCGCAAGCTGTGCTTTACGAAGCACTATCTGCTCCATCTCGCCGGGAGACATGATCCTCTTTTGATTGTGCATCACTCTCTCATCATCGAAGTAGACACTTACAAAAGAGTTCTTGTATACGTCGCCGACTCTGAACCTAACCGTAAGAAGGTCGCTCATGCGATCAACGTTGATAGTGCTGGGAACAGTGTAGCGAGCGCCATCAGTGGCCGCAAGCGCGATGACATGCGCCCCACCGGCCTCCGCATCCCCGCCGGCCTCGGCCTGTGCCGCGCCGGACTTGCCATCCGCTCCCTGCGTAGCTCCGGCTTCCTCCGCGCCGCTCACATACTTGGCTGCGTTCTCACCCGCTCTTCCCGCTTCCTCGGAAACGTAGTCAACAAGGTCATGAACGTGAAGTACATTTCCGCAGGCAAACACTCCGGGAATATTGGTCTCGAGCGATTCATTTACGATGGGACCGCTTGTAACGGGATTCATCTCAACGCCTGCTGAGCGAGAAAGCTCATTCTCGGGGATAAGACCGCAGGAAAGAAGAAGTGTATCGCAGGTATATCTTTCTTCGGTACCCGGAATAGGCTTTCTGTCAGGGCCTACTTCCGCGATGGTAACCGCCGTCACATGCTCTTTTCCCTCGATATCAACTACCGTGTGTGAGAGCTTAAGCGGTATTCCATAGTCATCAAGGCACTGGACAATGTTACGCTTAAGTCCGCCGGAATAAGGCATGAGCTCTGCCAC
Source organism: Butyrivibrio sp. X503 (assembly GCF_003625475.1). Taxonomy (GTDB): domain Bacteria; phylum Bacillota; class Clostridia; order Lachnospirales; family Lachnospiraceae; genus Butyrivibrio. The sequence continues at coordinate 1,662 of NZ_RAIQ01000003.1, forward strand.
GACCTTAACCTTGGCACCTTCAAACGTCATACGCCTTGCCATGATAAGTCCGATATCACCTGAGCCCAGGATAACGACTTCTTTTCCGGGCATGTAGCCTTCAATATTAACAAGTCTCTGAGCGGTTCCCGCAGAGAATATACCTGCAGGTCTGTAACCCGGAATATTAAGTGCTCCTCTGGGTCTTTCTCTGCAGCCCATCGCAAGGATGACTGCCTTGGCAGGGATAGTGAACATTCCGTCTTCCCTATTCATCGCGGTCACGGTCTTATCGGGAGCGATGTCCATTACCATGGTTCCGAGCTTATACTCTATTCCGAGATCAAGAACCTGCTTGATAAATCTGTATGCATACTCGGGACCAGTGAGCTCCTCCTTAAAGGTATGAAGTCCAAAGCCGTTGTGTATGCACTGATTGAGGATTCCGCCAAGCTCGGTATCTCTTTCGAGAATAAGGATGGAATCACATCCCGCTTTCTTGGCTGATACGGCCGCCGCAAGACCCGCGGGGCCGCCGCCTACAATTACAATGTCGTAATTTTTCATGCGCCGGTCACCTCCCCTCTTGTACCTTCTAAGGAAGTTGCACTGTTACCGCTTCCTTCTTTGGTCCTGGTGGGTACGATCACGGATTCGCCGCCGCTCTTGGTGATCTTCTCATAAGGAATTCCAAGCTCTCTGTTTATGATCTCCATCGTTCTTGGTGAACAGAAGCCTGCCTGACATCTTCCCATGCCCGCTCTGGTTCTTCGCTTCACGCCGTCAAGGCTCTTTGCTCCAAGCGGTCTGTGGATAGCGTCAAGTATCTCGCCTTCCGTTATCATCTCGCATCTGCATATGATATTGCCGTATGCGGGATTCTTTTTGATAAGATCGTTCATCTGTGCTACAGAAAGGCCTTCCGTCCTTACAATGCCTTTTCTTGTGGCTTTGAAATTCTCTTTTTCCTTGAGATTCATTTTTTCTTTTAATATATTACCGACCATCTCACCGATAGCAGGACTTGCAGAGAGTCCGGGGGACTCGATTCCCGCGCAGTCGATAAAGCAAGGGGCATCTGCAATCTCGCCGATGATAAAGTCGTGATGCTCTTCGTGTGCACGAAGCCCCGCAAAAGAGGTGATGACATTTCTGATAGGAAGATTACGAATATGATTTCCCGCCTTGGAAATAAGATCATCTATTCCTTCTGCGGTAGTGTTGGTTCCTTCCTTGTCATCAATATCGATCGCAGTCGGACCCACGATCAGATTGCCGTGCACGGTAGGTGATACAAGTACTCCTTTTCCGAGATTAGTAGGCTGGGGGAAAATAGTGTGACTTACATGCCCTCCAACCTGCTTATCAAGAAGACAATAATCACCTCTTCTGGGCGTGATCTTTATCTTATCAGCACTTACCATGTTGTGGATCATGTCTGCGTAGACGCCCGCTGCGTTTACAACATATCTTGCTGTGTACTCGCCGCTGTTGGTCTGAAGGTGCCAAAGATCATCTTCGCCCTTCTTAATATCTTTTACCTCGGTATTGAATTTAAAATCCACACCGTTTTCAAAGGCGTTCTCCGCCATGGCGATATTAAGCTCGAAGGGGCAGATGATTCCGCCTGTCGGCGCATAAAGAGCACCCTGCACGTTTTCGGAAAGATTGGGCTCCATCTTGAGAGCTTCCTCGCGGCTTAAGATCTTAAGACCTTTTACGCCGTTTTTTATTCCTCTGTCATACAGCTCTTTTAGGCCATCCAGCGCCTCTTTGTGGATACATACGACCATTGAACCGTTTCTTTTGAACGGAATATCAAGGTCGCGGCTAAGCTCATCCATCATCTCGTTTCCGCGGACGTTGAGCTTTGCCATAAGTGTTCCTTCGGCAGCATCAAAGCCTGCATGTACGATCGCAGAATTGGCTTTGGATGTTCCCTCGCATACATCTTCACATTTTTCCAAAACGCAGGTACTTATGTCATATCTCGACAGTTCCCTTGCAACTGCGGAACCGGTAACTCCGGCGCCTATCACTATCACATCGTACATAAGCATCTCCTTTATCAGCCAAATAGTGCCATGTAAAGAAGGGATGCGCAGATACCACCGCAGATGGGTGCTACCGCAGGAATCCATCCATAGCTCCAATCAGCGTCTTTTTCTCCCTTAATGGGAAGTACCATGTAAGCAATACGTGTAGCTGTATCTCTTGCTGCGTTCATAGCGTATCCTGTAAGTCCTCCGAAGGAAGCACCGCAGGCTACGATAACCGCATATACAAGTCCCCATGAAACTGCGCTGTCTGCTGCGTTTCCGGGAATTGCCGCAAGGAAAAATACCAGGCAGAAGGTTGCAACGAACTCAGAAAGGAAATTGAGCACCTGATTCTTGATAGAAGCCGATGTACAGAAAACTCCTCTCTTGGTCGCAAGATCTTCGGTAGCGTCAAAGTGTTCTTTATAAAGGATATAAACAAGAACCGCTCCGCAGAAGCCCCCAAGCATCTGCGCGATTATGTATCCGGGAACAAGTGCCCAGTCAAAAGCTCCTCTTACAGCAGCGCCTATGGTAACAGCGGGATTAAAGTGTGCTCCCGAAGTTGCGCCGAATGCATAAGCGGGAAGAAGAACCGCTGTGCCCCATCCCATAAGGATATGTGTAGAGCCTGCGCCCTTAAAACCTGATTTATTAAGGCTAACCGTAGCACAAACACCATCACCCAACAGTACCAAAAACATAGTTCCGATAAACTCAGCAATGTAAACTAACATACTTAATCCTCCTTTGCCCATCCAAGGGTCGAATTAACTGCCTGATGCCATCCCTTAAGTTCACTTTCTCTCTTAGCCGAATCGATCTGTGAGGTAAACTCTTTGTCGATCGACCAGTTTCTGATAACGTCTTCTTTGCTCTTCCAGTATCCGACTGCAAGACCTGCCAGATAGGATGCTCCCATGGCTGTAGTCTCTACGCAGCTCGGACGAAGAACCTTGGTGTCAAGGATATCCGACTGGAACTGCATAAGGAAGTTGTTCTTGGAAGCGCCTCCGTCAACCTTAAGTGATGTGATCTTCTTGCCGGTATCAAGTTCCATGGCGTGAAGAACATCATAGGTCTGGAAAGCAAGCGACTCAAGTGTTGCTCTTATGATGTGGTATTTGTTTACACCTCTTGTAAGTCCCGTAATTGCTCCTCTTGCGTAAGGATCCCAATACGGTGCGCCTAGTCCGGTAAATGCCGGAACTACGTAGCAGCCGTTGGTATCGCTAACCTGAGTTGCAAAATACTCGGAATCGGGTGATGAATCAACTATCTTAAGCTCATCTCTAAGCCACTGAATTGCAGCGCCTGCAACGAATACAGAGCCTTCAAGAGCGTACTCGACCTTACCGTCAAGTCCCCAGGCTATAGTGGTAAGAAGGTCGTTCTTTGAAAAGATGGGTTTTTCTCCTGTATTCATAAGCATGAAACAGCCTGTTCCGTATGTATTCTTTGCTTCGCCTTCTGTAAAGCATGTCTGTCCGAAAAGAGCTGCCTGCTGGTCGCCCGCTGCACCTGCGATCTTGATGGGGCCTCCGAAAAACTCGGGATCAGTCTCACCGTATACACAGCTCGAGGGCTTAACCTCTGGAAGCATGGACTTCGGAACCTCTAGGATATTGCAAAGCTCATCATCCCATTCAAGTGTGTTTATGTTGAACAAAAGAGTTCTCGATGCATTGGAATAATCCGTTACATGAACCTTGCCCTTTGTGAGCTTGAAGATAAGCCATGAATCAACGGTTCCAAAGCACAGTTCTCCTTTTTCCGCACGTTCTCTTACACCGTCAACGTTTTCAAGGATCCAGCGGATCTTGGTTCCCGAGAAATAAGGATCGAATTTAAGACCTGTCTTTTCCTGGAACTTCTTAACTATGCCGGGATCTTCCTTCATCTTTCCCTGTGCATAATCCGCGGTTCTGCGGCACTGCCACACGATAGCATGGAACACGGGTTGTCCCGTCTTTCTGTCCCATACGATAACGGTCTCACGCTGATTGGTGATTCCGATAGCGGCAATGTCTTCATAGGTTGCTCCCACCTTCTGCATTGCCTGACGTGCTACAGACAGCTGTGTCTGCCAAATCTCGTTGGCATCATGCTCAACCCAGCCGGGCTGCGGAAAGTACTGCGTAAACTCCTTCTGCGCCACGCTGCACATTTCCCCCTTCTCGTTAAACAGGATACATCTGTTACTGGTTGTACCCGCATCCAACGCCATTACGTATTTCGCCATACTTTTCCCTCCTTTTAAGTAAGAAATAAGAAATGTATCCATTAAAGCGCTCCTCGCCTTAATTTTCCGAGTGTCAAGTATCTTACGTTAAAGTCCCCATACAGCTTCGTTCGTTGTTGAAATAGCGATTGCCCCACCTTCAAGGGCATTCATGACATCTTCCTTGTCAGCTATAAGACCGCCCGCGATCACGGGAACTCTGCTGACCTTGTTTATCCTCCTTATCATCTTCTGAAGCACGATGCCCGGTAAAAACTCTATTACATCGGGCTTTACTCCCTGTGCTCTTGCCTGCTTCTCTATATTCTGAAGCGCAAGGCTGTCCAATATAAAGTACCTAAGCACGGTACTAAGTCCCAATTCTTTGGCGTGCGAGATAAGATTGCTCTTAGTCGTTATGATGCCGTCCGCTTCGGTATTGTTCTTGATGAAATCAAGGCAGACGTCCTTTGAATTATTAAGCCCCGTAATGAGATCAACGTGCACCATTGCAACCTTGCCCGCAGCTTTTATCTCTTTTACGATGCGGCTTATGCTGCAAATATCACCGTAGAGCACAAATATGATCTCCACATCTTCGCCAAGCGCCGCTTTAAGACCTTCGTCGTTTTTCACGGCAGCTATTATAGGATTAAGTTCAATTTTGTTAATAAATTCACGGTTTTTCATGTACTTTACCAACAAAAAAAGAGCATGATTAGAAACATGAGGTTCTCCCTCATCTGTCCCCTTGCTCTTTTCTCCAAGGATATTATTGGTCAATTTGTCCAAACGACTATATTTATAATACCATTCTCTTATGCATATTGCAATAGTATTATTAAAAATTTATAACCTAACTTCTTCCGAAAGCTTCCCTTCCATCAGCTCGGGATTTTCCAAAAGCTTCTTAAGAAGCTTCATGGATTTTCCGTAGTAGAAGCCGTCAGAGATCCTCTCATCTATGGTAAAAGAAAGATCGATGACTTTCTTCATCGTGACATTCCCCTGCGCATCATAGCTGGGTTTGAACTTCTTGGTACCGACGATAACAAAGATAGACGTTGTTCCCCAGTTCATCAGATGATGATAACCGATGTTCATACCGATGGAACCAAGGTTTGAAAGAACAACCGAGCACTGGTACGGATCTGTCGCGATAACGGACTGCGGCATCCATCCGTGCCTGTCGAGGAATCTTGCCACAAGTCCTATAAGGTGCTTGAACGGAAGCTTCTTTATCACATTCATGGCATCTGTCGACTCATCATCCTCTTTTTTACAAAAAGAAATCTGCGATCTTACCTTGGCACTGATGTCCGCAAGTGTATCGCCATCTTCCGCAACAACTCTTGCGAGAGTCTCATCTCCGTCGTCACGGAACTCTTTTTTGACCGTAAAAGCAGCTGTTATATTGTTTCTCTGATAAACGTTCTTATTGGCGATAAAACGGTTCATCTGAGGTCTTAAACGTATCGTCTTAAGCATCGCGGCGATAACAAGATCAAAGATAGAAATCCTTGCTTCGGGATGCTCAGCGTTGAACTTACGGATATACTCCTCGGTCCCCGCTATATCGACAGTCATCGACATAAATGCCTCGTTGTCGCATCTATTTGGATACATCAGCGGCATTACATAATGCATCGCGTCGATATCCCTGATAAGTGTGCCGTCTCTGCGGTCACCCCATCTTCTTTTTCCCACGTCTTTTTCCCTCCACATAAAAAATAATCATCAAAAAGATATACATCACAACAGCGGCCCACACATCCGTGAACGAATGCTGCTTAACAAAGCATACCGAAATACAGATCAAAAAGGACCATACCCCGATGAGAACTTTTTTCAAAAGAGCTGTCTCTTTGCGGCAGATCCAAGCAGAAAGCGCTGCGAGCGTATATCCCACATGGAGCGACGGACACACTCCCGTAGGCGTGTCGGCCTTGTAAATAAGTCCCATGATAAAGGTAAATACATTGCTGCTCTCAAAGTGATCCGGTCTTAAATACTGAACCGAAGGCCATAACACGTATGTCGCCATCGCAACAATCTGCATCCCCACGATCAGCTTCTGCGCGTGGACAAAGCTTTTTATATCATATAAAAGAAAATATAACAGCGAACCTACAAGGAACAGGTACCATGATACGTAAAATATTGCGAAGTACTCATTAAAAGGAATGATATCGTCGACGACGCTGTGGATCACGTGGCACCTATCTTCCGGGATCAATCTCTCGGTGATAAAGTACATCGCAAGGTACCAGACCCAGCCAAGAAGCAGCAGTAAATGCTTGTACTGCGGGCTTGTTATATTATTTAATCTAAGTTTTGTGTAATCAACTACGGGTTTTCTCATTACAAAAATTCAAAAGCTCTTTCTAAATATTGAATTCTTCTTTTGAGATACTCTTTTTGATTTTCAAAATATAAGCGTATATATACTACTACATTTTTTCATTAAATGGATAATCTTTTTTCGAAACATTGGGATATGGCGTGACACGGTGCCTTGGAAGCGCATAAGCAAGCTCAGAGATGGTATCCTGCAGATAATTACAGATTCTGTCTGCCTCTTCGTCGGTCTTATTATCAGGGTCAAAAGAGATTGCTTTACCGATCACAAACTTCTTAAGCTCCGGACAGACATATACCGGAACAAACAGGATTGCCTCCCCGCTCTGCCTGTAGTAATACTTGGCCGTGTGTATGAAGCCTCTTTGGAAGTGATGAACAATGTTGTTGTACTCTTCGTACTCCTCGGGGAAGATCACAACCTTGGCTCCCTCGGAGAGTTTTTCGCTTGAAAGCTGAAAAGTCTTCATAAGACGCCTATCCCTGTAAACGGGAATGGTGTCGGCATTTGTGAAAATAAGCTGAGAAAGTGCCGGAATAAGATGTGCCAACAGCTTATAAAAAGGTCGCACCGCCACAGGCTTTTTTGACCAGAAGTCCTTGTAAGCGTACTCGGCCACCTTGTCTTTTTCCATCATATCGGAGATACACCAAGTGTAGTGCTTGCCGGGGCAGTACAGCTCCGCCGCAACGGGGCCGAACATCTGCGAGTGATTTCCGACAAGGACAGCCGCGCCCTCAGGCAGGTTCTCTTTTCCGATCACCTCGAATTTAGGCGTAAAAAGCCAGACAAGATAACGCACCACGCGAAACAGCGGGTGCGTATTTTTTATGTGGTTATCAATGAATGTATCTGAGTATTTCATGATCAAATCTCGTAGTCCAGGCAGTTTCTTGCTTTTGTAAATGGTCTTACCTTCTCGTCGGCAACCTTTACATGCTCGGGGTGAACGGCGTAGGCTTTAAGTGCCTCCTCGCTCTCAAGCGTGGAATCAAGCATTAAATCTACGTTTGAAGATGCAAGTCCGTTGGTGTTGACCTTGATCTCAAGAAGTCCCGGAACCTTGCCCTTAAGCGATTCAAGTCCTTCCTTTATCTCAGCTTTGATCTTAGCTTTTTCCTCAGCTGAAAATTCATCCTTAAGTGACCATAAAATTACGTGCTTTACCATATTTTTTCTCCTTTTTACTTCTCGAAATGAAGTTTCTCTTGTTTAAATGATTCAATGTGTCCCATGTCATTGAACAATTCAAGCCTCGGAATCGCAATCCTGCCTTCCTGCTCTTCAAAGTTAATGATAGATACGGAGCAAACCCCGTAGGGAATCGAAGTAAGTACAAATGGGAACGGAAGATTCAACACATGCGAGAACATAACCGCGCCTGAACCTCCGTGAGCAAAAAGAGCTATCGTATCATCGTTGTGCTCTCGGCACTCGTAGAGTCCGTTCTTTCTGTAAAGGCCATAGCTTTCAAGGAACTTATCAAAAGCCTCGGAAACTTTTTCATAGTACTCCATGCAGATATTGTCTTTGAAAAAGTGGTGCTCAGTCCAATTGTCTTTTCCCACATATTCCGGGCTGTCTGTAAGCACTCTGTACGCAAGCGTCCATGGATGACCGTCGTACGGAATCTTGTCGCTGTTTCCGTCTTTGTCGCCCCAATTGATCTCGTGCATGAAATCAAGTGTCTTAACATCAAGGCCATGTGCCTTGGCTGTGTATGAAGCCGTCTCTTTGGCTCGGCCCATCGGAGAAGCATATATTGCCTTTATATCCTCTCCTTGAAGTCTTTTTGCAGTGCTCTGCGCCTGCTCTCTGCCGGTCTGTGTAAGGATATCCTTTTCATAGTTCGGCTCCCCGTGTCTGACAAATATAAGTCGCATACCATTCTCCTGTTGTTAATATCAAATAAGTCGCTCTATCTCACTCTCTCATCAGATTGTTATCTCTATCTGATTCCCTTCAATTCCAACAATACAGCTCTCGTAGTAGCCGTCGCCTGTGGTTCTGGGGCCACTTACGACTTCAAAGCATGCGTTTTTGAGGCTTTCGGTAAGCTCATCCACCTTTTCTTTTGACCCTACAGAAAAAGCGATGTGAATATATCCGGTTCTTGTAAGAGGTTTGTCAGCATCTACGAGTCCGGGCTTATTCATAAGCTCGATCCTTGCCCCGTCGTCAAAAGAAATAAAGAAGGAGCGAAAGTCTGTATTAGGATTGTGGTAACCGTCATTGGACTTTCCTCCCAGGTATTTCACGAAAAAGTCGCGTGCCTTCTCAAGTTCATTTACATACATTGCAATGTGTTCAATCTTCATCATGTCGTCCTCCTAAAATGCATGCTTTCGGGCTCAATCGCCATAAAACAATGATACACCAGGCTCTTTCCTTTTGCACTATATAAAAAAGCAGGTCCCGAAGGACCTGCCTTAATTATTTTTACGTTATTTATATTTAGAAGATTACGGGCCAAATCTTTCCCAAAACACCAAGGATTGCGATAGTGATAACCCACCACCAGCTTCTGTTTGCAGCGCCGTCTAAAGGCAATGTAAGGGGCTCTGCATCTGCTTCTACTACATCCTCGATAGCTGCTTCACTGTTTGCACTCTTTGCGAAGTTCTTGTTGTTCATGTTAAGTCTCTTTGCTCCAAGAATCTGCATCATAAGCTCAGCGGGATTCATTGCTGCGATAACTCCGGCATTCTGTCCGTTTGCGTTTCCGCCTCTGTTGCTTCTTGCGCCAAGTACAGTTCCCTGTACTCTTGCTGCGATAACATTTTCCTCAGCTGCTGTGAAAGCGCTTACACCTTCTCTTTTTCCTGCTACTGCTGTAACCATTGCTACAGGAGCTTCCTGTGCTGCTACAGCCTCTACTGTTGCAACTGTCTCTGTGTCATTTACAATAGTAACGTCATTAGCTGTTTCTTTTGCCTCAACTGCTACCTCAGAAACTACTGCCTCTTCGATAACTGCCTCTTCGATAACTGCCTCTTCGATAGCAGTCTCGATTACGATTTCCTCGTCCTCTACAAGAGAATCGATGTTCTCCTGCTCAAGCTGCTCCTTGATCTCGTCGCGCTTTGCGATAAGCTCATCAAGCTCTGCTGTAGCGTTCTCAAAATCCTCTTTTGCACCCTCAAGGATCTCATCAAGAATCTTGATAGCTTCCTCAATTGACTCTGCATTAACGATTCTGTCGATATCCTGCTCGTCAATATATGTTCTAAGACCTGCAACAAAGTCTTTTGTAACAACCTTTGCGATTCTGTCTTCGTTCTCGTCGATAGCTTCGATAGCATCCTCTAAAGCCTCAACCTTATCAGCTGCCTCGTCGATCTTATCCTGTGTATCAGCGATTGTCTCGCCATACTTCTCATACTTCTCTACGAGCTTTGAAGCGTTTGCGATGAACTCCTGAAGACCTTCGTCATCCTTTGTTGAAACTCTGATTCCCTTTGCGTTTCCGCTTGTTGTCTGTACGATCTTGCGTCCTGCTACGCCGTTAAGGTAGTAAACGCCGTCAACTACTGTCATCTCTTTGTTCTTAACTGCTTCCTGGATCTCATCGATGCACTTGAACTCGTTTGTTCCGTCTGCATAATCGAATGAATATACATCATACTTACCGGAGTTAACATCTGCCTTGAACTGTGATGTTACGCTCTTGTTTCCGAAGTGCTGCTTCTGGTACTCAGAAGATGTGATATCCTCTAAGGGCTTCTCGTAAATTACGATCTCTCTTGAGCTTCCGAGCTTGTACCACTGATCGTTTGCCTTGAACTGTCTGTCTGTTCTGTCAATATTGAAATAACGCTGAACTCTGTTGCCGTCCTTATCTGTATATGTAACTATGCAGTATGAGCTGTTCTGACGGTCAAAACCTCTGAGCATATCTGTGTATGTGAAGTTTGTTGCGTCCTTATCTACCATGTTAGGGATGATATATCCGCTGATAATGCTCTCCATGAGCTTATCCTGAGTCTTCCAGTCTTTATTTGCGTCAGAAATCTCTTTCTTTTTATTGATATCTTTTACAGCAGCCTGCTCCTTCTCAAGAGCTTCCTTTGCGTTGTCGCAAGCCTCTGAAAGAGTCTCTACGTTCTTCTTAGCCTCTTCAAGCTTCTCTGCTGCTTTTTTTACGTTGCTGTCATCGCTCTTAAGAGCCTTAACTGTCTCATCATATACTCTCTGAGCGCCTGAGAGCTCTCTTTTTGCCTGCTCGAACTTGTCGCAAAGAGCCTCGAAAGCAACTCTCTTAATCTCAACTTCTTCTTTTGTATCGTCTGTAAGCTTATCAAGCTTATCAAATGCCTCGCTTACCTGCTCTGCGTCTGCATCAGCATTTGTGATTGTCTCTATAAGATCCTCTGCCTCAACCTTAGCCTCAGCAACTGTCTCTGCTGCGCTGTCAGCGATGTACTGAGCAGCTACTACGTTCTCTACAGTCTCTACTGCCTTAACATCTGCTTCCTTGTCAGCCTCGCTTGCAACTACAAGCTCTCTCTTAGCTGCCTGAAGATCAACTGCTGCCTCGTTTACAGTCTCTGCTACGTTGCTATTCTCAACTGCTTCAACAAATGTCTCAACGCTCTCCTGAGCTACTGCTCCGCCGTCCTCAGCAGATGCTGCCTCGAATCCTGCCTCTTCGTTTCCGTCAACGATTGACTCAACTGCTTCGCAAGCTTCCTCTGCTGTATCAACTGCTTCCTCTGCTGCGTCTTCAGCCTCTGCAGCCTCTTCTACTGCTTCGCTGTATGTCTCTTCTGTTGTCTCTTCTGTTGTCTCTTCTGTTGTCTCTTCTGCTGTTTCCTCGTTTGTATCCTCCTGATACTCTTCCTCGCTTCTATCTTCCTGAACATTTTCAAAAGCGTCGCCATCCATGGCCCAAACATTTACAGGTACACTGATCACTGCGATTGCTGCAGCAAGTACGATTGTGACTACTTTCAAAAGTGTGTTTTTTCTCAATTTTTTAACCCTCCAAGTCATTATGTGGCTTGTTTTATTTTCTTCTCGATTCCACATTTTTTATCGGGCACTTTTTTGGATAACTTAACCATAAAACGCAAAAAAATTTACACCTCACTGAACATGCGTGTTTCAGGAGATGTAAATCTCTAAAGTCCGATGGTTATTATATTTATTTTAGGCAAAAGAGCTCAAACCAAGCAGTAGTCCGGTTTCACACCCTTAACGTCCGTCCTCATCTTAAACAAACAGCCGTCAAATTCTCCTTCAAGCCCCGTTGCTGCAGTAGTTATGTACAATGTCCTCATGTCATCGTCGCCAAAACAACAGGATGTAACCTGTTTGGCGGGCATAGGGATCGTTTTTAACAGCTCTCCGGTCTTACCGCTTCTTTTTTCTATCCTGCTGCCGCCCCAGAAGGCAACCCAAAGATTGTCCTCCGAATCGATCGTAAGACCGTCCGGAATACCGTCTTCAACATTAAAAAGAACCTTTCCGCCGCTTATACTGCCGCTCTCTTCGTCGTAATCATAGACAAAAACAGCATATTTAAGAGAATCGGAAAAGAAAAACTTCTTTTTATCGGCACTCCACGCCATTCCGTTGGAAATCTTAGTGTCTGCAACCTTGATATCAAGCTTTCCGTTATTGTATAGGTAGAGATTTCCTTCCGCCTCATGGTCATCATCGCCAACCGATGCGCCAAACCAAAGGCGTCCCTTGGCGTCCGCCTTGGCATCATTAGAGCGCCAGTAATCCTTAAATACGTTCTTTAGGTCCAAAAAAAGATCTATTTTTCCGTCTTTATATAAGTAAATACCGTCTTCCATAGCAAGCGCAAAACCGTCCGAGCCCGCAAGAGGTATCGCTGCACCTACCTGCTGTGGCAGATCTACAGACTCTTTTTTACCATCCTTTAAAAACAAGAGCTTTCTGCCCACGATATCCACCCAGGACAGCCTCTTAAACCTAGGATCGTAGTACGGTCCTTCCCCGAGTGTGTATTTTTCACTTCCGACTGCTTCTACTTTAAATAATTCGCTCAAAATATGCCTCTTTTCTAAACAAATAATCTCCTATATCCTCATTCTTTATAAAACCGCGGTCCTTCTTCGCCCATTATCCCTGACGGAACAAAACCGCATTTTTCAAGAACTCTTTGAGACTTTTTGTTATCAGGATCCGTCTCCGCGTCTACGCGGGAGACTCCCGGCTGATCAAGACATTCCTGCAGCATCTCACTAAATGCTTTTATCATCTCCTCATCAGTCTGCTTATCAATAATACCTCTCATCTCGTCATCTGATGCGATGCGGATCTTAAGGCGCTCTGTTTCTATTACCAATTAACTGTTTTGTCCTCCGAATACTTTATTAAGCTCAACAAGGAGCTTTTCTTTCAATTTCTCGAGTTCTTCCTTAGTTGGGCGGTTTTCCTCTGCGTACATTTTTTCTTTTGGATACATCCAGACAGGGCCCCTGCCGGCTGTACCATATGACTCAATATCGCCGCTTCTTCGCGGGAACAAGTGCCAATGAATATGTGCGCCGCCTTCCCCATTACCAAGGCACTCGTAGTTCATCTTTTCGGCATTAAATGCATTTGCGACTGCTTTAGCCACTAATGTCATTTCCTCTAAATGTTTGACTCTGACCACCGGATCAAGGTCGTATAATTCAACCACATGATCTTTATATAAGAAGAGCGTATATCCCTCAAAATGCTGATAATCCCCAATAACCACATACCCTGTCTCAAGTTCTTTTACAAAATATGGGTTATTACCTTCCTTGGTCTGTTTTATTCTGTCGCAAACAAAACACATAATAATTCAATCTCCTCCCGGTAAAATGGACTGCTGCCGTACCTAGGGGGGGCCATTATCGACTCCCTGAAGCAAATTCTCCCATATTTATATCAATAACCGGTCTTACAGGCTGGATCAATGCATCCTCGTACTGAACTTTCCATTGAATCTCTTGGCTCATTTTGCCATCCTTGATTCCATCAATGTTATCGCCCGATTTTATCGGATTATCATTGTCAAAAATATAAGAGAGCATATTGTAAGCATGGTTCACGACTGAGTTTGGATCCATCCCGTGGAAATGATATTGGAGATCCGGCAAAAAGAGTATGCTCATTCCCAAAGTGTCTACCAGCATATCCTCACTGCCTTCAATGTTAAAGAATCTCACATTTACGGCATAATATATGAATTTTGATTCTTTCGGAATTGAACAATTCAGAATCGCTTCTCTCGTATACATCTTCTTTGAGTTTTCGAAAAGAACTGCTTTGCATGTAGGAAACATTTCTACCAATGCTTCTACATAGTCTACAATCATTTCAGCGCGTTCTTTATAATCCAATCCCGCTGCAAGCATATCCGTGGCTATGACTTGATATTTGCATGTGTTCAAAATCTGTTCGGAATCTTGGCAATCCCACAGCTGACTTTTAGCTATATCATCCAGCAGTGGCTGCTCTATATCTATGCATTTCATGATCATTAATTGAGGCGGAACATCAGCATTGTCTTTTTCAAAATGCAACGAGTACTTCATGGGTAAAAATCCCGCCATTTCATCGCTGTGTAAAAAGCAATTTACTTCCCCAAAATGCTTCTGCATGATTCCAGTCATAAACTCTTTTTCCGGAATATCACACTTATCTTCCATAAGCAGATGGATCATGAAAACCATCCCTGGGTGATCACCTTTCTGATTCAGATCCTGCCTCAAAACTTTTTCGTTTTTTCTAAATAATCCCATATAATCTTACTCCTTTATCCCTTTTATAAGCTTATTTCATAATAACTTCAATTCAAATACTCCACCATCAAAAAATATATCATTTCCATTAGAATCTTTATAAAAAGAAACTTTTTCCGTTCCTATCTGTTTAAAACCAAGTGAATTAAGCAATCTTATCGACGGTATATTATTTATTGCCGTTCCGGCAGTAACCCTAGATACGCCGATGCTTTTTAGAAAGGGAAGCACTGCCGAGATACTCTCTTTTGCATAACCTTTTCCATGATACTTTGAATGAAAACAATAGCCAATTTCATAAGAATCCTCGCTTCGATTCAATGAAATATAGCCAATAATATCTTTATCTAATAAGATAGCAAAAAAGATATGATCGTTTGCCTTAGCTTCCTTCGCCCATACGGCTATTCTGTCAGATACTGACCTATCGTCAAGTTCCTTTATGTTATCGTATTGCGCATATTGTGAACCTGCTTCATCCAGCCATATCTTTTGTATTGCACGCCAATCCCCTGCTTCAACTCGTCTGATCAACAGTCGCTCAGTTTTTATCATCTTGTCTCTCCACCGCAAGCTAGAATCCATTATATTCTCTTTCCCATTTCAATCCTTATATTATGCTCTTTGGGCCCATCATTTGAATACGCATATCTATCGAAGCCTATAATCTCAAATCCATTTTTCTTATAAAAAGAAATTGCCTTGGAATTATAGCTTTGAGTCTCTAACACAACCATCCTTGCTCCACTCTTTAAAGCTTCATCAATAATTACTTTAAGAAGCTCTGAACCAACACCATTTCGCCTTGCATTTGATTCAAAAACGCAGATATTGGAAATTCTATACCTGTTGTTCCATTTTTCCAAAAAACCTTCTACGAAGCCAATTAACTTATCTTCTTCAAAAGCTCCATATGCCACAGGATTATCTAACCACTCAGAAAAGATATCATCTTCTACATATTTCACTATAGTTTCATCTGATTCTTCCCATTTTATGTCAAATCCATCCCCTTTCGGTTCTATGGATAAGTATTTATCTGAAAAAACTTCCGCTTTGTACTTTTGTCCTTTATATTTTTTATAGTCTAATGGTTTTATGATCATTCTCTCACCTATAGTCAGCCGACACATCTATAAACGACCTACTTCCGCTAATATAATCAGCATAGGCCGTCTCAGCGTCTTTTCCGCGAAAAACTTTGCAAAGCCCGCACATATCACAATCCGCAATACAGGGGAATTTCTCTTTTATATAAGCTCTGCGTTCTTCAGTTGTAGAATCTTGTATCTCGGGTGCATTTACCATAATATCAAAATCTCCTCAATGGATCTGCCTGTCCTGACGGTATTTTTCCATGTATTCCATATTTATCTCGCGGATCTCTTTCTTGCCGTCAATATAATCCTGATAAATATCCCAGGGATTTCCGCCGCCAAGCCAGCACGATGAGCAATTCTCACATCCTCCGCCACAATCAAGCGAGCTCTTTACTATCTGCTCCCGCTCTTCTTTTGTTGTATCCTTGATCAGAATAGACTTCATCTCCATTTGCACGACCTCCATAGACTACGGATCTCTTTAATACTTTTTCCATTTCGATATTTTGTGGCCATTCTCGTCAATGTTGCTATAATGCGCTGTACATGGGCCGTGCATAAGTATCACGGGCGGAATATCCAGAGCTTTTCCAAGGCTCTTTAGGTCTCTGGCTTTAGGTTTTTGTATCCCGGCTTCATATTTTTCCAAAAGATCAACAGCAATGCCTGTTTTTTCAGAAACATCCGCCATGGATAATCCTAAGGCATTTCTCTTTTCTGATATCATTTTAGCAAATACATCCAATTCCATATCAACACCTATTATTCAAAAAGCATACACCACAATACCCACAAATGCAGACAAGCAAATCAGCATAATAGGGTTCATCCCTTTCTTCATTACCAGCCTTGATCCAAAATATATAAATGCAATAGAACAAGTCAATACAATTGTAAGAATATCTGCTCTACCATTAAACAATAATCCGCAGTTCTTTAAGATCATGAGCACACCTGTCACTAAAATGATTCCCATGATACATGGCTTCAATCCACTTAGGGCAGCTTTGACATATCGGTTCTTAAGGAACTTATTCATAGCAACCATGATAAGTAAAATAATAAAAAAAGCCGGAAGCACAACAGCCGCGGTAGCTATTGCCGCTCCTATCAAGCCACCTTTTTCACTTCCAACATAGGTGGCCATATTCACCATGATCGGTCCGGGCGTACTTTCACTTATAGCAATCATATACGTTAGCATTTCTTCATCAAGCCAATTATGAGCCGTAACTACATCCTTAATAAAAGGTATGGCAGCATATGCTCCTCCAAAAGAAAAGAAGCCAACCTCCAGGAAGCCTATAAAAAGATCCAAATAAATCATTTCTTTGCACGCTCCCCTTCCATCATATTATTGATTACAAATACAATGATTCCGATAAATGCAGCTGCAAGCATCAGTACCATCGAAGAAATATTTAATTTATATAGGCTTATGATCATCATTGAAGCCGCTGAAAGACACACCATTGCAATCTGCATCGGCTTTTTCTTCATCTTTTTTAGCATCTTAACAGCCGCATCAACAATAAGAATTCCCACCGCTATCTTGATTCCCTTAAAAGCATTTGCCACCCATGTTATCTCCAGAAAATGATTTAGGAATCTCGATATCAAATAAATAATTATAAAAGAAGGTAACACCATCCCAAGTGTTGAAGCTATTGCTCCGGGTATTTTCCCTTTCTTGTACCCAACATAAGTTGCGCAATTAATCGCGATAGGTCCCGGTGTAGATTCTGCTATCACTGTCAGTGTCATCATTTCATCATGTGTGATCCATTTTTTATTTTCAACGCATGTATTCTCAATAAGAGAAATCATTGCGTATCCTCCGCCAAAAGTAAACATTCCTATCTTGGCAAAGGTAAGAAATAAATCCAATAATATAGGCAAAACAATTCCTCCTTGTTTTACAGTTTTTTCTCCATCAGAACAAATTTACCTTTGCGCCAGTTTGCATATCCTCTGGGTTCATAGCCATTATGTAAGTACAGTTTATTGGCAAAGGGATTCTCCGTAAAGGTATCCAGTCTGACGGATTCATATCCCATTCCTTTAATCTGTTCCTCAATATGCTGCAACACGGCTTTTCCTATCCCTTGATTCTGAAACGCCGGAGAAACGCAGAATCTATGAAGTATATATGCGCTTTTTTCATCGTATTCCCATTGTCCGTTACTGTATTGATCATCACATTCACCGCTAATTACATATAAAGCGGCCAAAGTGTTTTCCTTATACGCCAAATAAAGCGTGTGATTATCAATATCTTTTTCGAAATCTTCCCGTCCGGGATAGATGTTATCCCACTGGAAAATACCATGTTTCTCCATCTCAGCGATGGCCTGCTGTATCAAAATATAAATATCATCTAAATCCTGCTTGGTTCCGAGTCGGTATTCAATTTTCATATCTTCCTCATACAAATACAGAAAAAGAGGCTTTTCAAAGAATTTACTTTAAAAAGTCTCTTTCTACTTTTTTAGTTTTTGTTTTTTGATGCTATATATTCATCAAATAAATCTTTTCTATATTTTGAATCTTTATTTGCCTTTTGAACATCTGATACACGATTATTTTCAAAAAGCCAATCATAAAGTTCTGCAAGAGCTTTCTCACCTTTATCATAGCCATTACCATAGCCTTTATCATAGCCGGCCTTAACGCCATCCTCGTAACTCTCTTCCTGTATGACCTGTAGATGCCTCTCTGCACTATATCCTAAAACACCCATCTCAATGACCTCCTCTTTGTTCTCAAGCAAGAAATCTTTAAGAATGTTCTCAGAAATACACTCGTCGATTGCTCTTGATATTGCCGAGCTAACAACTTCTTTCTGAGTAATGTCATTCATGTCGATAATATCGTTCATTTCCTTGTTTCGTTCTTTAGCTTCTTTTATACATTTTCGCACTTTTGATACAAAAATGGAATACTCTTTAAGGGTTTTGCAATCCTCCATAAGCTCTTTATTATGGCCCTCGTTGATGTTTATGACTTTAACAATAAGATCTAACTCTGGATTATCCGTTTTCTTGGCAAACAGATCCGATAACTTATATATTTTTACATCTTCTAGTTTAATTGTTCCATTGTAAAATGTGATAAATCTTGGAGTTGGAATGCTAATCGCATGAGACTTATATGTTTCTTCAGTAGGAACGATCCTTTTGTAGATACTTGCCACATATTCAAGATCTCTTAACGGAATGTTGGGACAAGGGCTGGACTGATGTTCATAGAGACTAAGTTCATAATCAAAGATAAATGACAGATCATTTTTCATATTAAGAAAAGTATTGCCTTCAAGAGTGGTGATCTCCAGATCATCCGGATTGTCATAATTACTGTGGTTGACACCGTTATATAATTCAAGAAGCCGCCGTTTATCATGGAACAGCTTTCTGAACACAGTGTCCTTGTACTTCTGGTTGTCAATTTTCATAAACTTACCTTCTTTCGTTGCTTTTAGTTACTTCTTAGGAATCTGATGGCGAAAGCCGTGAAAAATAGAATGTAACTTAGAATTATTTGCTCAGATGTGAGCACAAAAATGATTCTAGCATAGAAGGGAACAGGAATAAAGAAAAAAATCCTTAAGATTTTGACCTGTTTTCTTAAGGATTTAACGTTATTACGCACAAACCGGATCTTATATCAGAAATATCTGCCACTTTACAAACGGACAACTTATACTCAATCTTCTTCAGTTCCATTTTTACCCTTTCAAATTGTGTTTCACAGTTCCTGTTTCATCTTTTCAATTCCATACTTTGCTACTTCGAGGTCCTCCTCGGAAAGAGCTCCGCTGAATGCAAAAGACATCTTATATCCTTTGTATTCTTCATAAGCCCCGCCTACGAAACCGCATTCACCGAGTATCGCTTTATGGTCGGGATTACCGCTGTCTGCTTCTGTAGCCATTGCTTCCGCACATTTTGACCACGCGATGCCAACAAGATTCCAACCCTCATTGAAGTTGAACGGAGTATCCACTACTTTCATTTCACCGATCCAATCTACAGATTCTCCCTTGTTAAGCACAGATGCAACAGCTACACCCTTTATGCCCATGTCATGAGCCTTATTCTTCATCTCTTCCAACACTTTAACTATGCTGCTTCTTAATTCTTCATTCGTCATCTGTAAAACCTCCACATCAATACAAACCTGAATTCTCAATTTCGGCAAACGCCTCTGCGTAACACTCTTCCGGTACCATAGGCCAATTGCATTCCCCGTTTTTTCTCAAGCAAATATCCATAGCGCGATTAAGCATACTACCATGCGTATGTTTGCTGTTTTTCCCTGTAATCATGAGTTCGGTAAAACGAGTCCAATAAGGTGCGATCTCAAATAACCCGGATTCTTTCAGTTCAGATACCAAGCGCTCTGTATCTGCTTCCAATGATATAAACTCCGGTTTCCACTCACCGTCACAACCATGAAGGATCATAAATTTATAACTATATGGTTCATCGATAGAAACGCCTACCGATCCGGGATTCCAGACATGCGTTGTCCCGCACATCGTTTCCATCTCTTTATGCGTATGTCCGCATATTATATAATCTGCCTTTGTCTCTGAGACGACCTCATTCAAACTTTGCGGATTTATCGCAAACTTCTCGTTCACTTTTCTAGGCGAACCATGACAGATAACTATATCAGGAAGCCCTTCCGTCTGCACTGTCAGTGTAATCGGAAGACTATTAAAAAACTCCACATCTTCTTTTTTTAGATGCTTATTTGCATATCTCAGTGTTCCTATCGTACTTGGATAATCATCCCACTCGGGATATTCTTTACCCAGTTCATCTATCTGATAATTTTCTTTATTACCTCTTATAAAAAGACACTGTTTCTTTTCCCTCAGGTCATACAGCATCTTCATAGTCTGCTCTATTCCCGGGAATTCGCCAGTGTAATCTCCAAGAAAAAAATATGAATCTATATCCTTATCTTTTAGATAATCCAAACACGTTCTAAGAGCAACATGATTTCCATGGATGTCTGATAATACTGCTATATTACTCATCTATAATCTTCCCTTCTACAAGCGATAGTTTTCTTTCAATCCAGCCTCCGGGCGGATTCATCTCGCATGATATTGTCATAATATCATCTTCTATAGAATCACAAACCACGCCATCTTCTGCCAAATTATCACTTTCCCATTTTAATTCAAGATCACTG
Organism: Butyrivibrio sp. X503; assembly: GCF_003625475.1. Lineage (GTDB taxonomy): Bacteria > Bacillota > Clostridia > Lachnospirales > Lachnospiraceae > Butyrivibrio. The sequence continues at coordinate 22,307 of NZ_RAIQ01000003.1, forward strand.
TTAAAGGCTATTACATTATTGCATCCAAGCACATACAGTACGTCCTTATCAATTTCAAAATAAGCAAAGTAGCCTCTTATCTTAATGTTACGCACGCTATGATCAATAAGGCTGATCAAATATATTCCTTCACAGTAATTACCTATAACCATATAGTCATTGAAAATAATAGCATCAGAAAAGAAACTGTTTATATTTATTTCTACACTGACTACCGGGTCTTCGTCATCATAGACATAGTAAATCTTCCCACTTCCCAATACAACTTTCTCTATATTATCAAAGTTGCATTCGGCCACACCCTCTATGTGATACACTCTTTAACTCTTCCTCCGTCATCTGCATGAATACAGTTATACGCGTTTCAAAATATCAATGCCACCATCATCTGCCAACACAAAGTAATTTCCATCGTAACTAAAACCGCATGTGTAAAAGCTATAATTATCAAATATTAACGTCTGCTTACCTTCTGAAAAAAAGAAAGCCTTAGTAATATGATTCTCTGAAGTTATAACCTCAACACGTGCGGATTCTGTCTCTTGCCTCAACTGTCCGCCATACAGACCGGCCAATGATAATTCCTCATCCGGTAATGAATCAGAGTAAGCAATCAACGCTTCCTCATCATAATCGGCGTCACACTCTTCCAACACACCGGTCGAACAATCAATCACAGTTATTTTCTGACTCGATATGATAAGCATCTTTGACGGATCCTTTTTTGAAAACGCTAACCATTCAAATCCGCCGACAGAAAAACCGGTTACTACTTTCCAGCCTTGAATGCTGTTAAAAGCATCCATCATCTCTATACAATTCATCATCTGTCTTTCCCCAACAACTTTGATATTTCTTTCCAAATGTCTTTTTCACCCTGCGCTATCTGTTTTTCCACTTCATCAGCTTCTCCGTCATCCGCCCAGTATTCATCCATCTCGCAGACTTTATCATCCCTTAACTTGATAAAGCTCACAACATGACATTTTATAGATCCGTCCGTTGATCGAACCGCACCTGCGATAACTGTTGTTGAGCCGTTTTCCTCTACTCTCTCAATCTCACCGATCCAGTTGCCCGGATATTTACAATTTGCAGTAATATACTCAGACGCCGTAAACTGCTCATTCGTACAAAGCCAACGAATGCTTGCGTCCTCGGTAAAAAACGTTTTGAGTTTTTCCTCATTTTGTGTAATTATAGCTTGCCAAAAATCTTGAATGTTCATAAGTTTATGATAACCTCTACAATAACTGATCCATACCCCTTAGCATGACTTCGTGATCATTTATATATTTGCGTTCAAATTCTTTCCAATCCTGCTTTGTTCTGGATATAATTTCACACTTCGGGTATTTTTCAAGGATTTCCTCCAATTCCTGCTCAGAAATCTTAACAGTCGTAAAATAGTCTTCATTTCTGGATGGATAACCATGAAATGCATACGCAGTACACTCACCATTTTTTACAATATATCCACATCCATACCTGTAGCCGTATCCAACTATGTAGCGATAATTGTCATATCCCCTAGAACAATCTTCACTATAATCCGGTATTTCACTAAACATTGATAATTCACTCTCTGTTAAATTAAGCATATATCTCAATTCCCTCTAAATATGTCCATCTGCGGAATATTATATCATGTTCCAAAAGTGTTCTGATAAGCATTTACCATATGGAATAACTATAACAAAGATAGCCACTTTCGCACAATTCACCATCAATATTAAGCTTTCCACCATACTCAGCAACACGCTCTTCTAATGCTCTATGTCGAAATGCTTTAGCTTCCTGAAGCTCTTCTTTGGGTATTCTAATTCCCTGACTATTGCCCCATGTCTTAACTTGAGCCCGCATAAGCAATACCTCCTTTATGTATATACATTGTATATCCATATAATAAATAAATCAGCTCAGTCTTTGATAAATATCCGTTAAACCATTAGCATTATTTCTTTCTTCAAACAGTTTTCTGATCTTTTCTTCCTTTTCTTTTTCCGCCTGCTTTTTCTCTTTTTCAAGAAGCGCTTCGTGGATATTTTCGAGCTCTTTGTCTACTCTGTCCATGAGCTTATCCCATTCTTTAAGGCTCATTTCTTGGCTACCTATCCGAATCTTGATCTCAGTCTCATTATTGATAAGCTTGTAGTACAGCTCGGTTCTGAATGCGTTTATCTGTGAAACAAGCGAGTTTTCGTCTTCCTCAATATCTTTTTCAACATCGGGAGTTTCCGATTCCGCGGCCGCTTCCGCCGGCTCTTCGACCTTTTCCTCTTCTATCTCCAGGCGTTTCCTCGTGCAATGATTATATTCATGGATAGCTCGCATTATGGCATTTAGATCCTCTGGTGTAAACATGTCCGCCGCTCTTGCCAAATCATCAATCTTGTCTATGTTGACATGAAGGCTTCCGCCGCTTGGAAGCGCTATCCTAAGGACTTTATCCTTTTCATACATATTCCCCAAGGTTATGGCGTTCTGATTATAATCGCAGACAAAAGTAACCCCGTTATACTGTATGACGCCATCCTTCGCCAAAAAGCTATACGGACATTTCTTTTCGGTTTCAGCCTGCAGTGTCTGCCCAAAGCTCTCTGTCTTGTCTACGCCGGGGACACTCTCTTTTCCTACTGCAGATTTATAAGATTGTTCCCAATAATCATTTGCTATCGCTGCTATTCCCATACTCGCCTCCATATAAAAGAAATTTCCATAAAAAAAGTGCCCTTTCAAGGATGGTCAATCCCTTGAAAAGACACGCATTTCCATTGCTATCTTTTATATCGGCAATTTTCTTTAAAATGTTTATAGCGCATTTCGAAAATGAACCGCCACGTCATCAAGTTCCATCATAGTACCATTCTCTCAGGGAAGGCCTCGTTTCTCATAAGTCCCCACATCTTATCGATGTAGGAAAGAGTATAGTAATTCTCATAATAATGAAAATAAAATGCGCCTTTTGAAGTCAGGATCAGCTCTCCGTCCGTCTCAGTGATATATCCGAAAAGCTTTGCCAGAAAGATTTCAAATCCATACATTTTCTTAAGCGAAACTCCGAAGAAATCTTCAAAAGCCCTGATATTCACCCTTGTGCTGTACGCCGTCCAGAAAAGATAGTAGACCATTCTCTGTCTCTTTTTAAAATCTATGGTCAGCGAAGTCGGCAATTTATCACTATTTACGCGTCTGCAATACTCATCTACAGAGAACGTATTAACCTTAAATTGATCCGGTAAAAGAGTCGTAGCCGAGCAACCAAAACCAAGAAAATTATCCCTTGTCATAGATGAATACTTGGCTTCTTCCGAAGATGAAAACGTCCAGACAGAACTTCTGTAGCATCCTTTTTTCTCAAAATAATCAGTCATTTGATCCATCAGTTGTCGTTTTTTTCGCTTAGCCATTGCCTTAATTGGACTTGATGTAAACGTAAAATCTATAAACGGATAGACCGCTACATGATTGGCTCCTGTCTCAAACGCCATCTCTATATCGGCTTTAAGATCTTCAATATTCTGATCAGGCAGTGCAAAGATAAGATCCATTGATACCGTGTCAAAAGATATTTCGGAAAGCGCTTTTTTCATTGCATCAACATCTACTTTTGCGCGCCCCAGCACACCCACGTACTTATCAAGAAAAGACTGAACTCCAATGCTTATCCTTGTCACTCCGGCATCTTTTAACTTTAAAAGTATTTCCGGTTTAACATTGTCGGGATGTAGTTCTATCCCAATCCCGTCGGTTATCTCAAAGTGCTCGCTAAGCGCATCTATTATCTCTCCTATCATGTCAACCGCAAGTGCCGGCGTTCCTCCGCCAAAATAAAGACTTGTGACAGTCTTTTTCCCTTTAATATTACTCCCAACCTGATGGATCTCTTTTAACAACGAATCGATGTATCGATCCATCTTGTCAGGATCATAAATCTCTTTACAATACGGACAAAAATTACAGATTGACCTGCAAAAAGGTATATGGACATAAAGCCCGAGCCGATCGCAATCAGCGTAATCAAGCTCGTTATCATATCTGTTTGTAAAGACAAACGGTCTGAAGCTTCTCGTAAACCACATTCTGGTAAGATCAGTCAAAAAACTCATAACAAAAACCTATACGTACTTAAGATACGTTCTAAACATTTCAAATATCAATCTCAGATTGCCGCTAAACAAAAGCGTATATTCCGCGACAAAAAAGTAACCACATTCATCACAGAGCCCGGGTACATCGATACATCGCCCGCATACGGAAATCTTGCCGTTTTCAATAACCAGGCACTGATGACACGGTGTTGGAAAGCTGTTGTTTATCAAATACGGAAAGGCGCTCTTTAGATTAAATACCGGAACTTTTTCATCCATCATTTGGCCGATCACTTCGCAGCATTTAGCCTTTTCCTCTTTTGACAGGGCAAGCTCTCTCGTATCCGGATACGGCGTGTGGAAGTTAAAAGAAACTGCTCGAACGTTCCTTGTATCTCTCGCCGCGTAGCAAACATCCCGGATAGCATCCTTGTTTATCTGATTAACCGCCATATAAAAGCAGATATTATCTGATGTAGCGTTGCTTATATTCTCCATGATCACATCATAGGTATCTCCGCGAACTGCATTATGGCGCTCTTTGTCTCCATCAAGACTTAAAAGAATGAGATCGGCTTCCGGAAGATCTATCGGGAAAGTACCGTTGGTAACGACATTAACTATTAGAAATCCCATATTCTTCGCTTCATGCACCAGATCTTTTATCGTCTTATCTCCATCTCTCCATATAAACGTTTCACCGCCGCAGAAAAAGAGAATCCTAACGCCAAGGTCATATAGCTGCTGCATTTCGTCTTTTATCTGACTATACGGATGCATAACTCCGGTTATATTGTTGACTGAGCAGTGCTTGCAGCTCAAATTGCATTTATCGGTAATTATGACCGTCCCAAGAATCGGGTCTTTTTTCTTAAATACTACCGTCTTAACCCCAAACCACAACAACGGTAAAAAAGATGTTATCTTCATTAATTACTTCCCCATAACATAATCTAAAACCTGTGCATCCATCGTTTCCCAATCCATATGATAAGACTTCTTTGCCTGCGGACTGACTTGTGCACGATCGTTATTTAAGTACGGTTGATACAAAACAGTCGTTGGAAGTGGCATCTCATACACGAGATTAAATACCTCAAACGGAGCTTTGTAATCATAGATACTTTTTCTCACAAACTGTCCTGCAAATACCCACTCCATATATCCGGGATCAAAAGTCTTATGCTTAGGTAGTTTAATCTTTTTAAAACACTCCTCTGTCAAATTATGCTTTGCAAATACAAGAATGCCATAGGCATACTGACAATGAAGCTTCATAAATCCTAATATATCCTGGCGAGAGTGGTAATCACATAAGACCTGCAGCTTTTCCGAAAGCATTTCGGCATCTTCCTTTAGAATTGCTAAAAAGCAAGCCGCATAGGCTCTATACCATATTGGTTGTTTAGATGCCACATACTTCTCCGCTTTAGCAATAACCTTTTGTTCGTCATACTTGCCCTTATACATAATACATTGCAAAAGAGCTGTCGCGTTCACAAACATAGAAAGCCCATTATCAGACAATCTAAGGTCCTTAGGGAGTGCCCTGTATATCTCATCATATTCTGCGCAGCATAGATATGGAATTACTCTATACACCAAATAACAGTGATCATAACCACTTGAAAGCTGCCAAGATAACTCCCTTTTATTGTATGTGAAAAAAATTTGCTGCATCAGCGCATAATCTTTTTCCTTAGTCGCAGCTTTCAATTTATCCAACAACACTTCTTTATCCGGATAATAACCCACATGCCAAATATTTATTAAAAGTCTGTGATACTCACGAATATCCCCGCATGCCTTTTCTAAAGCAGCTTGACGCCACTGATTCAATTTTTCCAAGTGCTCTTTTTCAAGTTCAATCATTTTGTATTCTCCATTACAAACCGGGGCTAAGAATAAATATGTGCCATCAACAAATCGTCTTTTATATATGTTACGTTCTCATCGTTTTCAGACGCAATATACTCGTCGACCGGATCTCCAATTTTAATCCACTGATCAGCCAAATAATCCAGTAATAATTGTATATTATCTATCCTTATATCTCTTGCGTCTGTAACATAGACTCCATCAATCTTCCAATATGCCTCTGCTACTATTTCAGAGTATTGTATTTGTTCAATATCCGTCAGCCAGCTCCTCAATGTATCTACAGCCTGAACATCTGATGAAGCCTTTATAAAGCATTCTAATACCATATATCTTTGCCTTTTCAAAATTGAAATTTTTTGATATATCTACCTATAAAGCACGTATCCACGTGAATCCCCCGAATAAGAAAACAGCACGTCATAACGGTTTGTAAAAATATAAAAAGCATCTATGAAACCATCAATTTCTCTCAGCACCTCAATGATTTCATCTATATATCCCTCGTATAGCCAGCCATCATCTAAAAGCAAAAAGCATTTTGTATCACAGTATGTTAATACACTTGCTTTCATTGAAGCCAGCATTTCATTCCATCCAAAATCCTCAGATACATAATCTACTTTACACAAACTTTTTCTCATCTTATTCCATGTGCCTTGAACTCTTACTGTAGAATTGGAATCATGATCAGTAAACGCATAATAGAATCTATTAATTACCGTTTGATACGCAGACTTTGAATACTCTCCAAATCTAGTTCTATCAATATGCTTTTCTTTTATAATTTCTTCAATTTCAACTCTGCTCCACGTTCTGACAGGTCTTTTCTTAAGAGTCTCTCTCCAGCTGTCTTCCATACTTGTCACCTACAAACTTGTTTTTAATTTCTTACTCCGATTGCTTCAGTCATAGATTCGTTTACAAAATAAGTATCAAATGATACAGCCATAACGTCATCCCAGCAATTATTTATACGTTCTCCTAAACATAAAACAAGTGGAAGTGACAATTCGTCCCAAACAATATAGTATTTTTGCTCATCATCTAATAAAACTTCATCCTTATGTGAGTGCATCTCTACATCTTTTTTATTTGAAGCTATATCAAAAACCTTATTCATCAAATTCTCATCATCAACAATTACGTAGGTATTTAGAGCTGATAAGCATTCTTGAAGCAATTCATTTTCCATCCATCTAAGTCTTTGAGCTTTTATTCGTGCCTGTTCTTTTAGCCTCTCCATCTTTTGCTTATAAATATCATTCATACCTGCTACGTCCTTATAATCGATTCAACTAATGTGAAATTATCAAAATACAACTTTATCCTTTATCAATTCCTGAAGCTTCTTCATCTCACCTGAAGTAATAGTAACCCCTTTTCCATATTCAGTATGGTCCGCTGACCATGTTCGAATATCATAAACAGGCTCTCTTTCATTCCAACTTATATAATTTAATTCTTTAGTCCAACCATTATTTGATTCTGAAATATTCCCGAGATGCTCATAAATATTATACTTTAGCTTCATGTTAATCCCCTATAAATTGAAATTTGTTAATCTGGCATTTGCTCATTGATCTCATTAATTTGCCTCCACATAAAGGGCAATCCACAGAATCGTGTCATTTCATCCTCCAAGGTCTTTCTTTACCAAGCCATCCGCTTTTCTCCCAATACGATTTGTCTGCTTCACCGGACCCAAGATCTGCTTTCTGCATCATACGCATCAGTGAAAACATGGCTTTAGTCTTTATACCTGCTTTTACGCGTTTTTTTCGGGAAAGCCTTTGCGCAATCCTTATTGTATCTTTTTCAATCTTCTGTTTTTTCTTTTTACTGACTCCGTCCCAATTCATGGCTTGTATGCAGATGCCATATTCAACGATACAGGGAATACCCCAATAGAAAAGTGCATCACTTACATCCTTTACTGCCTTCTTTGCTCCGCTTCCTGCTGCGGTTGATATGACAACTGCCTTTTTATTGAACATACACTTTCGCGGTCTATGTGACATCCAGTAATTGAATGTCAGATCTATGAAGTTCTTCATCGGGGCTGAGGCTCTCAGGCAATAAGTCGGAGTTGTGAATATCAGAATATCTGCCTCTTCAACTTCTTTCATTATCCTGTTTTTTTCTTCATAGAAAGGACATTTGGTATCATCCTCTATGCAGGTATAACATCCGAGGCAGAAATGATTCAGATCCTTCGGAAGAAAGAATTCAACTATATCTTTATCACTTCCGATCTTATTTGCCAGTAATCTCCCGATATTATATGTACTTCCTTTATGATTCTGACCGTTTATCATTACTATCTTCATTTCTCTTCTCTCTTATATATCCTGCTAAACTGTCTTATGTGCTTTTCCAATTTTTATGCGATTAACTTCTGATTAACTTGCTGTTGGCTTTTGTCCTGCCACTATGCTTATTCTTGCCATAGTAGCAGTTCAACTTTGAGGTTCTTCTCTGCTACTTTTGCATATTTCCTGAAAGTGGCAGTTTAAATGGAGACTGTTCTTCTGCCACTATCCTGTTTTATCTAATAGTAGCAGTCTATTTAAAGTCAATTATACTGCTACTATCTTCACTTTCTTGATAGAGGCAGAATCCGTAGCTAAAAATCAACTGCCACTATTCATCATTTTAAAATAGTAGCAGTATCTTAGTTCAAAAAAGCACTGCCACTTTGGGCAAAGCCTATATAATGGCAGTATATCTGCCTATTCTAGCGGGCTAATCCACTCAAAGGATTAGTCTATAAAACTGCAATTTACAATAAGCCATGACTTAGGCGTAGCATTCAAATTCTTCCAACTGACTTACAATCCTGTCTACAGCTACATCGATAAAATTCATCAGCATCTCAGAAGGAAAATACTTGTGACCGGAAACATCAATCTTTCCCTGAATGTTATACTGGTTACCTACAAGATGTTCTCTCATTGTATTCTGATTATCGGCAGTTACATAATCTTCAAAATCTATCGTTTCCGCTTCGCCAAGCAATCTAAAAATCTCTGCAGTGTTTGGGCTGTTTTGAAACATCCATTTGTTTAACGCCTGAGCTTCCGGATAATACTCCTCCTTGAAAACTTCATAACTCATGGATTTTAACATATTCTTCTGAAGTACTCGCCAGATCATAAGGTCGTTCCAATAGTCTGTGAGATTGTGCACGCACATTCCCAATAAATACGCCTTTTTCTTGGAATTCATTTCATTTTTCACGTACTTGTTCCAAAAAGATTTTATATTAACAATCCATTGATCATAATCTTGCGTATCTCCCCACGGGCCGCAATTCTCGAAAAAATGCGAATGTACCTTTTTCTCCAAATAAGATTCTGAAAAATATACTGAATCCGGCGCGACGGATCCAAGAATAAATTCAGCCTTGCCCTCATCAATCCCCATGCGTTCAGCAAGTCTATACGCAACTTCCATATGCACCATCTGTCCGGCCATCTTGTCATTTCCTTTTCCTTATTGTTATATTTGTCCTCGTCAATAAAACTGCAATATAATTCCTCTACAAACATGCAAATGGAAGTAAATCTTTTATTCCCACCTTTACCAGCTTATTCTCATAATCATTAAGAATAACCTTAATATCCGGACAATACTCTATCAGCATTTGTCTGCAATTTCCGCATGGTGCTATGACTTTATTTGGAAAATCCTTATGAACCGCAACAATGGTGTCAAATTCCCGTTCTCCCGCAGAGATAGCTATTCCCATAGTGATATATTCCGCACATGAGCCATGTATCCCATCACAGTTCACACCCGAATAGACATTACCGTTTTTACACCTGATAGCAGCTCCCACCGTATGATTGTACTTTTTATCATCAAAATTGCTTTCCAATTTCGATAAAGCAATCTTTATCAATTCTTCGTCTTCTTTGTCTATTTCATAGAAAGTCATATTGGCCTCCCATTTCTATACTCGTTTGAATAAAACCGATACGTCATCCTTACTCAATCCGCATTTCCCATAGAATACTTCATTTGGTTCTATAGACATTAACTGCACTACAGAAATCCCCTTTTTCTTTAATTCATTTTCGAGTTCTTTTAGTAAACCTCTTCCAATACCATGTTTTTTGTATTGGGGAACAACAAAGAGTTCTGATACGTAAAAGAAATCCTCATCCGCATACGGATCTACATACCCAAGAAGCCCTCCTATTATTGCGTCTTCCTCTTCCGCAACCAAACCGATAGACTGATAATTACCTAATATAGCTTGTACTCTTTGAACAGCCCTCTCTGCGCTCCACTTTTCATTCCATGGTTCTTCTGAATATGCCTCAGACATTGCTCTTGCCAATTCCTCTATATCGGCTTCTTTATAAAACCTATATTGCATTCCTAATAACCTCCCTATCTGTGTATAGCGGATTATCCTGCAATATAATCCCTCCACAAACTTGAATTTGTGCGATTAACTTCGAATTTTATTTGCAAACCTTCTTTACTGTATTTGCTGTTCTAATTGTTAATCTATCTGCAATTTCATTAGCTGCAGTTTTTTTCCACCAATTACATTTTTGATATTGCTGTCTATCAAAAGTCCAAAATATAACATTCTTATACTTTTGCACTTTTTCAAGTTCATCGGAAGGTGGTCCTACCATCTCATATATTTGCTCAGGTGTATCATCTGAAAGAATAAAAATTAAATTATCATATTTTTCTTTACTATTTGAACCCCACCATTCAGGTGCATTAGACAAAATATCATTTAACACATCTGCTTCAACTACATATACTGGAATTCGAAGTTCAAATCTATTTAGAATCATATCTTCAATTCTATTCTTAAGATTATTGTCATCAGATAAAAATGTAACATTGCCACTATTCAAATATGTTGACACCTGCGTAAACCCTGCATTTTCAAGTTCCAACTTCAAATCAGACATTCTAATTTTGTTTTTACCGCTAATATTTATACCACGAAGAAATGCTATATATTTTTTCATTGAGTCCCCCATAACCATACAAATTCCGATTTAACGTTTTATAATCATATTACATCTACCCCAAGACTCATCTTTATACTTGAATGCGTTAGGAGTAATCTGCCTTTCTGTAAAGCCGGCACCCTCATAGCATCTCTTGGCTCTTGCATTCTCCGGAAAGACATTAAGCTGTACGGCCAAAACCTCCGGATCTGTAAAGGCCTTGCAAACGGCTAGCCTGATCATTTCTTTTCCGATTCCTTGACCACGAACAGATGCATCCACCATAACAAACTTAAACATCCCTTCATGAGTCTCGTGATTAAGTGAGTAGCAATAAAATCCAACAACACGCCCTTCTTCATCTACCGCAGCGAAAGGACTGTCTCCAAATCTTTCTGCTATTTCTGACAGAAAGCACCTGAACTTTTCTTTTTCGATGGGATACGGGATCAGATTGGCGCACCACATCATATGTGTTCTTTCATCTGTGATCCATGTCTTGATCACGTCAAAATCTTTGTCGAGATTAAATGCTCTTATTTTCATTTTTCTTTTCCTCGTAAACCGGAATCCATCACTCCAGCCGCATATCAAACGCTTTTTTCGATACTGCTTATCCGTGACCCCGTCTTCCGAGTTCATTCTTCCTCACAACATATATGTACCTTGCCATCTTCTGCGCAAAAGAATCATAGCCTTCCGTGACGCAATCTGTTTGAAGCAAAAGAAGATCGAGCCAGTCCTTATTACCCTCTTTTTCAAAATCCTTTTGATACAAAAGCGCGGCATCTCTTTTCTTTTTGAGTAGTTCATAGGTTTCTGAAGTTATATCTTCAACCTCATATTGGATCCCGCAATTATCCAATGCCCTAGCCAAGACCGTGGTCTTCTCGTTATCCGTTTTGGGCATCACATCGCCCTCCTGATACCCCACAAACAGCACGCCGTCTTTTTTAAGCCACCTCATTATTTGCAAAACAAACTTTTCCATATCAGGTGCAAAATACATCGAATCCATGGAAACAACCAAGTCGAATTGCTCCGCGGGATAGTCTGTCTCCCCGATCTTTCCTTGTTTGAAATCCGCTTTGGTTTGAAAAAGTTTCTTCGCGGTATCGATCGCACTTTCGGAATAATCAAATCCATGGATATACGCCCCGGTCTTATCCTGCAAATACCCAAGCATCTTTCCATTGCCGCATCCGACGTCGAGAATATGGACATCCTCTCCCTTAGGAATGTATTTAAGAATTCTGTTTATCTGATTTATATCGCTAAATCCATCCTGCGAAAAATCCTGTCCAAAAGCTTCCCTGCAAAAGTTTTCAAAAGCCTTGGAGTTCTCTGTCATTTTGTAAAAGCTCTCATATTCGTTATAAAACAAAAGCTCATTATCATTAAGAATCTCAAGTGCCTTGTATTCAGAAGCATGAAAATCAAGCAGCGTCTGATCAAGGTCAAATAGAAAGTTGCGATGCATTAACTCCCTCCATAAACTCACGAATATATGCATTAACTTCATCAGGTCTGTCCACGTTCACATTGTGCGCAGCATCCTTGACAATCTTAAGCGGATATCCGGTCTTTTCCGCCCATGCTTTGTTGTACTGCATAACTTTACCTGTTTTATCTTTTTCACCCAAGATCAAAAAAACCGGACATGGGATTTCAAGATTACAATTATCTTCAAGAAAACCTGCATACGACATCCCTACAAGATGACATATCTCTTTTTTTCCATAAGGTAAAAGAGACTCCATCATATTGTCATATGCTTCCTGAGTAACCGACACCTGCTTTGACATAGCCTTTTTCATTGCTCTTAGCGGATAAAGGTTAAACATCCACTCAACTTGTTTAAGTATCCAAATATCAAATTTGGAATAATAATCAAATCCGTAAGGCGTGCTGTCAATCGATATAAGCCCCTTTGCACGATCGGGATATCTTTTTATAAATGCTTGCGCATGCATACCTCCAAGCGACTGACCTGCCAAGAAGACTCTTTTAACATCGCATTCATCCAAAATGGAATTAATGTACTCGGCCACATCCGCGTAGTCAAAATCCTTAAACGGTCTGGATTGCGCGTGCCCCGGAGCATCCCAAACTATAACATTGTATTCTTTTTCAAAATAAGGCGTTTGCCGGTCAAACATGGTATGGTCGGCTGTAAGCCCGTGCAGAAAAAAGATTGTATCTGCGTCTTTTTTCCAATTATCTGATTTCCAGTAGATGACACTACCCTTTTCTGTCTGTAATGATTGCTCTTTTATAAATAAACCATCATTTTCAAAAGTAGCACTTCTCTCATGATCGGAAATCTTTGCCTCAGAAATGTGACTCATTTTCCTTTCCATCACAGCAACGCTTGAAGTCTTGTCTCCCCACGTCAATACATCTCTACGCTTTGACGAAAATCCCTGTTTTTCCCAAAAAGGGATTACATTTGGTTCGTGATCATCAACTACATCTATCCGGATCGTCTTAGCTCCGGAAGCAATCATCTTTTCTTCGAAGCACTTATAAATTGCCTTTCCTTTTCCGCTTTTCTGAACCGATGAAGCAAGCATCAACATGGAAAGATAGACATATCCGTCATCTTGAAGCATATAGTCGATCACGCCGATCGGACTTCCTGCTTCAATTATCAGATTCGAGCTGAATCCATGCTCTTCCATTTCTTGAAGCTCGTGAGAAATAAAGCTTGATGTCACCTTCTCTTTTCCCAAATGATGAATCAAAAAATCCTTGTTTGAATTATATATTCCGACTACGGCGCTGATATCTGCAGGATCTTTTTTTACTTTTCTGATAGAAAAATCATTCGAATTCACTGTTAATTCTCCTTACATAGATATCTTCTTACCTAACTAAGTATCTCCTTGCAAGAATGATTCCGTACAAGAACCAGATGTACTGGAACCAGATTGTAAGCACCAGCGGGTGATATGGTATTCCGACAACCTTCATGATAAGTCCGACTATCAGAATTGTAAGTGAAAAATAATGAACGAATGCAATTTTTTCTTTTCTGTCAGCAATGACATGAAGAACAGTGGCAATAAGGAACGAATAGTCTGAGCAAAAGACAAAAACTCCGACAAAGTCATACCACTTTTTTGCCATTCCTTCGCAGAAGACGCCCGCTATCGCCAGCGTAGCGCAGACAAATACAACAACATCAACCACTCTTAATACCTTTCGTAATCCGTTCATACCAACTCCTCCAACATTTCCTCAATATCTTTCCTACTCTCCGCGTGCGGGAATTCATCAAATACAGGGCTTGGAACATGCGGTTCAAACATCATGTGTCTGTACCACAACGCCTGCACGGGATGCATCCCGATCTCTTTGGCGGTAAAGAGCTCTCGTGAGCCGCCGTCTCCGACATATAAGCATTCCTCGGGTTTAACGCCCAGTTCGGCGGCTGCCCTAAGATATATCTCCGGGTTGGGCTTAGCAACTCCCTGCTCATATGAAAGCATCGCCGCATCAAACAAAGGATATAGTTCACAATTCTTGATTATCTTTGCTTCGTCGGAATAACAATTGCTGATAAGCCCTGTAAGAATCCCCTTTGCTCGCAAGGCATGAAGTAAATCCAAAGACTCTTTCGGGATCACGCGAAAAGAATCTTCGAGCGTTGCCTTTCTTCCGTCTGCCACCATCGCAACATTCTTTTCAGAATAAATCCCCATTGCTTTAAGCGCTTCCCCGATGCCTTCTTCTATCGTATACTTTCCCAGCGTCCTGGCTTCTTCCGTCGCATGCCACGCTTTCCTAAACGGATCATGCTCAACTCCAAGATCCGCCGCTATATCTTCACTAAAATAAGTACTTCCTTCAAACAATGAGACAAGTGTCTCAAACATATCAAAGATAACTGCTTTTATCATAAGCTCCTCCCTGAAATAACAATAATTTATTATAGCAAAATCCCCGCCCGCAAACCACCTAAAAAGCCCATAATATCGGGCTTGAAACCACAGTAATTCTTGCGATATAATAGAAAAAACGCAAACAAGGAGGAAGCAATGACAGACGGACGCGAGGATCTGATATATTCACTTGCCAAATCAATGGGAGTTGGCGATGCCCAGAAGAATAGAGTTTCTTCCGGTAAATATAATTCCGAGACGGGAACAATGTACTGCAACGGACATGTGATCTCCCGTGCTTCTATAGAGCAGGCCAAGGCATATTTCACAACTCAGTACAAGAAGCTTGCGGAAAAAGACGATGAGGGTTCCAAGGAACTCGCATCAATATATGAAGTTGCGATGGAATCCATTAATATGCTGGTAACACCGGCGGAAGCAAACGAGTAAATCGGCATATCTTAATAAAACACTGTAATTCAAGGCCCTGAGAGCGCTGCTCTCAAGGTCTTTTTCTTTTTGAGTGGCAGCTATTGCTTTTAACTTCTTGTTATATTATAATGACTAAAATGTTAAAGAGAATGTAATTATGCACGATCCGAAAGGATATAAAAGGAGAGACTTTGTTATGGAAAAAGGAGTAAAAAAAGCCTGGGGAATAAAACAATGGCTGATATTTGCGGCCGTTATGTGGGCGCTTATCATCATCTTTCTGATCTGGGTATTAGGGGGAAGTGAAACCACGGATTCAGACGATTCTACAGCCAATAAGGCAAACGCTGAAATTGTAATTGAAGGTAACGGTAAGCTTGAAATGACCGTTGACCGCTCAAACGGCGAGCTTAATATAAATCGTCCCGTATCAACAGGCGGCTACGTCACAGGCGACGAGGATATCTGGACTATCTTTGTATACCTGTGCGGCAGTGACCTTGAATCGGATTGTGGTCTTGCATCAGCAGATCTTCAGGAAATGGTTGACGGAGTCACAGGTGATTCAGTCCGCTTTGTAGTAGAAACAGGTGGAACCAAGGAATGGGACAGCGATATTGTTGTTCCCGATAAGCTCCAGCGCTTTTTGGTAACTTCTGATGGATTAATGGAAGTAGATTCACAGCCCCTTGACGGAATGGGAAAGGCCACGACACTTGAAGATTTCCTTACATGGGGAACAGCCAATTATGCTTCGGAGCACATGGGCGTTGTGCTTTGGAATCACGGCGGCGGAAGTGTCAGTGGTGTTTGTTTTGATGAAACAACAAAAGATAAAGATTCATTAACTCTTTCCGAACTTAATCAGGCCTTCTACCCATGCTTTGCTCAGTTAGGCAGGAAATTTGATTTCGTGGGCTTTGATGCCTGTTTGATGGCAGGTATCGAAAACGCCAATATCTTTGCTACTTATGCAGATTATATGTTCGCTTCTGAAGAAACCGAACCCGGAGGCGGATGGAATTATGTCCAGCTAGGTAATTATCTTAGTGATAATGCAGATACCGACATGGTAGAACTCGGTAAGCTTATATGCGACGGCTACCTTGCTGCCTGCCAAGAGGAACCTAACGGAAATACTGCAACCATATCAATGATCGACCTTTCCAAAATGGACGATCTTGTAAAAAGTTTTAACTCTACTTCAAGAGATATATTTGAATCGGTAACAGACCCCGCGGATATCGCCAACACTACATGTGGAATCCTATGGGCTGATGATTACGGCGGAAACAACGATATGGAGGGATACACCAATATGGTCGATCTTGGAGGTGTCTTGGATGCTTTTTCCATCTATACGGACACCGCCACGGAAACCAGAAACATCCTGTCCGATGCAATTGTTTATTCCGTAACCTCAGATATGCACCCAAAGGCATCCGGAATATCCATATTCTATCCGCTGATGGTTCCCGGAACCGTTGATCTTGAAAACTTTAGTATGGTGTGCGTAAATCCCTACTATCTTGCCTTTATTGACAGGAACTGTGAATGCGGAGTCGGTGCCCTTACAGAAGTTACCGATTATGATCAGGAAGACCTTTTTGATGAAAGCGGACTTTGGACATACGGAGTAAACAACGACACCCACTGGAACTATCTCGCCGACAATACACCTACCGGCGAAAGTTCTTATATTGATTATGCAAAAGAACCTAAAGTTGAAAACAACAGCTTTGGCTTTACATTGGGAAAAAGAGGACATGACTTCGTATCCTCTATAGGTTTTGTCGTTTATGAATATTTGGAGAATAGTGATGATCTTGTTGAGCTCGGAGAAGTCAGAGATTACAATGTCGACTGGGATACGGGAGTTGTCTCCGATACTCTTAACGGATACTGGTTTTCACTCCCCGACGGGCAGAATCTTGCAACATATGCTATAGACGATACGGAAGATTCAATCATCTTTTCATCCCCTATATACCTTAACGACCAAAAAACCAATCTGCGTATTAGATACAATCATGCAGACGGATCAGTAAAAATCGAAGGTGTGTGGGACGGAATCGATGAAAGCGGTGCCGCTTCAAGAGCCAGCGCTGAGCTTCAAGACGGTGATGTTATTGTTCCTGCCTACAAATCATCAGAATCAACAGAGGACACGGAATTATATGTAACAGGTAATGAATACACTGTTTCAGGCGAATTGGAAATCGTATACGATCTTCTGGAAGAAGGCGAGTACTACGCGTCATATAATATATACGATGTATACGGAGATTACCGTACAACCAGTGTGGCTGTATTCGATGTTGATGAAAACGGAAATACATTTTTCCGTTAAAACAGATACAGAAACAAAAAAGAAAGAGCTGACGAATGTTATTCAATCGTCAGCTCTTTTTTGCTTTATTCATATTCTACATGCACATAGTTCTTGGCATAATTATATGAAAAATTAAACTTTCTAAAGCCGGTGTATCTTTCCTCGTCGACAGTATTATTTATCCACATATACCTGCCCTCAAATTCATTTAAAAGTTCTTCATTGTCCACATACGCCGGAATCGCATCATACGACAGGTTATTCGTAATATAGTACTCTACCGATTCCCAATCGTCCTCATCTCCTGCTGCCGCAGCGGCAATATCATACTTGGCGATTTGGTAATCCGGATTACTGTAGATAAAAGCAATGAACAATACCGTGATAACAACCATGCTCGCTCTGAATACAGGAAACTTCTTGATATACAAGCTCGCGATAAGAAATGCAAGCCATAAGCTCAGCACCACAAGGAACCACAGCACAAACAATCTAAGAAACGTCAGGTGATATGCACCGATATACAGTATCATCCTCATAGCTGACGATGCGATCATGATATACGTGCACACTGCAATTATAGTCAAAAGAGCCTTCAAAACCTTGGACTCTTTGAAAAACGCCCGGCATATCGATACCATGACAAGGTTCAGGATACAAACCGCCAAAAGCTGGTAAAATCCCTCATGTGCGTACTCAGCATAAGTATAGTTCTTCGGAAGCGCTACGTTTCCGCTAAACAGATATATAAACTGGATTGCGCAGAAAAGAACGTAAACCGCACCGATAATACTTGTAAAAGTGATCGCGATAACAGGATTGGTTGTGCCCTCTCCCATTAGCTTTATCTTCACCTCTTTTGCAGCAAGCGAAGTGATGATCGTATACGATGCCCAGAAAACGATGATCGCGGTTAGCACCATCTTGATCGCATAAACAACTTTGTCATCAATATCGAATTTGATATTTGAAAGAATATTCTCAAACACTGCATCCGCCGATGCAAGAAGCGGCAAGATGATAAGTAATAAAAATAAAGCAATTCCTATTCCGATAAGTACCGCAACGATAGTTTTCTTTTTCTCGGCGTTAACCTCTTTTCCGCTTTCCTTCTTATATGCTCTGTGATCTCTGACAGGTCTTGCTATGTGCTCAAAAGGTTTGATAAGCGTTCCGAAGATTACCGCAAACCACTCACCGATGTCAAATCCGGTCGTATCCACATAGAGATAAACAATATAACTTAGGAGCAAAAGAACTATCGCAGTCCTCTCAAAAAAATCAAGCGCCATACTCGTTGTCATGCATCTGTGAATCGAAAGAAGCATCAAAGAAACTACGTAAAAGATTCCGAGACTCTTCTTACCGTTGCAATCCGCGATCAGTGACAAACCCTCTTTTGCCCTCATTAACTTAAGAATAATAAGCGCTGCGACCATAAAGATCGGATGCGTGATACTCGAATGATTGTGAAACAGACAGAACGAGTATGCTATGCCGAATATGAGCGCAAGTAAACTGTATTTCTTGTAATTCTCAGAATTGCCAACTTTGATCGGCGTTATAGTTGCCGCCTGATTTACCGGTGTACTCTGTGGCACCGCAATTCCCTGTGCTTTGTTATACTGCGGCATCTGATTGTTATTAACTTCCATTTCCTTCCTCCTCGCCGTCAACAAATTCGAGGATGTCCCCCGGTTGACAGCCCAAAGCCTTGCATATCGCGTCGAGTGTCTCGAGCCTGACGGCTTTGGCTTTGTTGTTTTTAAGGATAGACAGATTGGCCAGTGTGATCCCGACCTTGCCCGCGAGCTCGGTCAGTCCCATCTTCCGCTTCGCCATCATTACATCTAAATTTATTACTATCATATCTTCACCCACCCGTTAAATTGTCAGATCATTTTCCAGCTTGTAGCTCACAGCCCTGTCAAAAACCCTGGCCAGAACTTTACTAAGCAGTCCGGCAAAAAAGAATACGGCGGCGATC
Organism: Butyrivibrio sp. X503; assembly: GCF_003625475.1. GTDB lineage: Bacteria > Bacillota > Clostridia > Lachnospirales > Lachnospiraceae > Butyrivibrio. Next base: position 41,893 of record NZ_RAIQ01000003.1, read on the forward strand.
ACCACCGCTCCCGGTGTGAAATAAACAAAGCATCTAAGAAGCTTAACACCGGTAATTATAAAAGCGTAGGTTCCCATACGATAAAGGCTCTTTACGTTGGCTTCAACGAAGCAGTTATCCTCGATCACCGTCTTCATCATCTTACGAAGCTCAAAAAGTATCAGAAGTGCTGCGACTCCTGCCATCATGATTGAAACGACAGCGTACCAGTAATATTCGTTAATCGGGTACTGTCCCATGCTCTCGCCCATAAGCTCTCTCGATTTTATGATCGCATACTTAAGCGTGAACGGAACTGAGACCTCGATCACAAGTCCAACGTAAAAGCAAAAATCCAAAATGGCTTTAACGAAACAATTCAATCTGTTATCCATGTTTTCCTCCAAGTACTTGTATATCTTCTTTATAGCACACTCATTTTTGTTTTGCAATATATTTTTATTGATTTACGATAAATATTTATTGTTCTCCAACAGCCTCATACGCTGTGTAATATGTTTCTATCCTATCAAATCTGTAATATGCATCGCCGCTTATACTCGCGACACTTCCCGGTGTAACGCAGACTTCGCCATCATTGTGCGGAATAAGCCAGATACAGTCAACGAGTTCCTCCTTGTCAAAAAAGAGTACGAAGGCATCTACCTTTACCTTTTTATCGCTTAGATTCTCGGCCGCAAGAACTACTGAGTTTCCGTTTTCTTTGGCATATACAACAACATCGTCTGCCATATTCTTCTCATACGGCTCTCTCTTGGTAACCGAGAACTCGTACATTGCAGGAATATTTCCGCCAAGCTCGTTCTTATCAAAACGGCCTTCCAAGACAAATTTCCCGTCATTATCAACGACTTCAACGCATCTGTCCGATTCGGCAAGCTGCTCTCCGTCTTCATCTCTTGCTATGAAACGCGCCTCATATCTGCACTTCTTTCCCGTCTTATTCTGAAGGACAAGAACCGGATTACAGTTGTGCACATCCTCCCTAAAATACTGCGCTATTATGAGCGTTCCGACAGGAAGACCTCCATAGGATGGCATATCGTCGTCGGATGCGCCGACCTTGTCACTGATAGGCTTCTTGTCATATTTCTCCGTCTCGTCTTCGAGCTTTTCAAAGATTCCGTAATCATATTCGTCCAGCGAATCCGTCACAACGCCGTCGCTGACATAATATATATCTTCAGATGAAGCCTCTCCCGAAGCCGTATCCGAAAGCTCCTCTTCCACCATCGCAAGCTCTGAATTTCCCTTGCCTAAGCCATTCTTAAGCCACTCCATATCAAAGCCCATATTTGAATAGTTGTCGTAGATAATTCCGCCCACAACGGAAAGCCCGTCGGTCCTTGGATACGGAAGCGATAAGCCATATGAATTTAGATACATAATGATCGGCACTATAACACCCACAACGGACATTGTGATTGCCCTTGCGCGCGTTATCGATTTCTTTTGAATAAAGCAATAAATACTGAGAATAAGAGCGATAAAAGACGGTATTATTCCAACAAATACCAGTGATAAAAGAAGCCCTATGATAGATAAAACTATCGTAATAACTATAACAAGCATGAATTTCCCCCCGGAACGAAAATTTACGAAAAAAATTTAATGTCAATACTTGTATCTAAAAAAATTTGAGCTACAATATATTGTAGTTAGAGAAGTATTTTTTGTTATTTATGGAGGTATGAAAATGAACAGTGTTGCAACCATGGAAGCTCTTGATTCCCATATAATTCGCAGCATTCTTCGCTCAATGATCAACGAACACTGGTCAGTATCCGAAGCACTTGATGAATACGACATTCCCGAGGATCAGCGCGCCGAGTACGAAGCGCAGATCGAGGAATGCTTTGTTGACTGATCATTGTTTTCATGACTGATGATCTGCTAAGGTCAATCCTTCAGTAATCTCATACCTACATCATATACTTTGCCATCTACAGCATCGCCGAGCCACTTGGCCATGGTTATTCCATCCATAGCGAACACGGCGAAGTGTAATTCTCTTACGCTCGTGTGAACCGTTCCCCCCATTGTTATGAACGGCAGCTTGAAATCATCGACGTAGATGCCAAATGAAGGCGTTATTTTCTTCAGCTCACCGATCATTTCCGTGAGCTGTTTTTTATACACTTCCTGAACCTTTTTATCGGTCTTGTACTTCTTATTTGCTATCTCATTGTAATAGGCACTGAGCAAGTAATCTCTCTCAGAGCTCGAATACAGATACCTGAACCTGTCCCCGTATTTCTCATAAAGATTCCTGTACCAGTCAAGCGTGATATTATCCGACTCTATCGGCTTCCAGATATCTTCCTTGCTCTGCCAGATAGTCTTGGCGGTCTTCTTCCACTTCTTGTAAAGAACCATCCCGCTGTCGGAAAAAAGAGTTATATTCCTTGTCTTCGGATACCAGTCATCCGCGATCTCGCCCGCAAGCGCAGGTACGGCAAAAGCACCGGCGGAATTGCCGGCGATAAGCATCTTCTTGGGATTGGGAAAAAGACGCTTCGAAACCTTCATACTCTCAAGGAAGTTGACATATCCGTGGAAATGAAGAACGTCCTCTCCGCCTTCATCGGTCTTATAAGTATAATCACTGTTTCCGACGTGAAGATCTCCCGTTGCATAAGTCACAACAACAAAGCTCCAGTCCTTAAAAGGATTCCTTGAAGAATCGATATCCGTTATACCTACGTTTATATTATAAATCTGGGTAAAAGGTCTTAGATTGTTCCAATAAAAGTTAGGCTCCCAGGCAACCGCTTTTCCCACTGTCACGGGATGTGCCGCGGTGTACTGATTCCACGCCATTCCGCCGCCCGAAAAGAAAATGCAGAGCTTGTCGGGATCGCCTATTTTGACATAAATATAATATTCCGAGCCGTCTCCCGATATTCCTTTATCCAATGAAACTCTGTACCACTCGTCTTTTTCCGGATCTTCCGGAAGTTCATTTACAAGCTGATCATGGTTTTCCAGTACTTTTGTAACCTTGTCTTCTATAAAATCCCCGAACTTCGTCGCAAAAGCAACACCATGTTTAAGATTTTTCCTTACTAAGCGATTTCTTTTGTCCATTTTCCCCTCAAGTCTGTAGCACAGCAAAAAACACTGCTTATTACATGTTGAACATCTTCTCCGAAGCCTGCTTCAGGTCTCTGAATCTAAAGATAACGACTCCCACAATAAGAATAAGATAGCACATAATGCTGATCCCTACGGGCCACGGAAGCTTGTTGTAGCCTTTTTTGATGAAATAGATCTGACCAAGTGTCATCGCAAAATCAAAGATGATATAGTAAATATACTCATCAAGCCTTAGTTTAAGCGAAACGGCCGTAATAATAGTCACGATGGCAAGTCCGATAAGCGTCATCGGAACCATCCACTCAACGCTCCAGCCGTGGAATCCCGTCTTGAAATCAATATAGATATCAACGACGATCGCAACTATAACTTCCCACGTTATTATCTTTAGGATATTGTTTCTAAGATATACGGTTGTAAGTATAGTGACCCATCCCGCAAGGAAACCGAGCATCAACGGGCCAAAGAATGAATACTGTCTTCCGGTCATGATGTCGATAGTCGCAAACACGATCTCGACCGTGGCAAAAAGAAATGTACATATCTTAAGAAAAGTGATATGGCTCATCACCTTTCTTTTCAGTGTCGGAAACGCCGGATTATTGTCTCCCTCTACAGTTTTAAGCTGTCCCTGGCAAAGCGGGCAGCACTCTTTTTTACCTCTGATATTTATCTTACATTTAGGACAAATCTGCATCTGTCTGTGTTACTCCCTGTTAAATCTTTAGATCACTCCTGATCGTAATCATTACTTCCAAGCTCAACCTCAAGTCCCATACCTGTAAGGCACCTAAAGAAATTGAGCATGACCTTGTGTGTCTTATAAGGCGAAACCTCGCCGAAAACCATCTTATCCTTATATGAGCAGACCGTTATCTGCTGGGATGCGGCTGTCATGAATGCGCTGAATCTGTCGATGTAATCCTCAACCTCTTCGGGCATCTTGATCTGACCGAGGTTCGACATCGAACTCGTTACGCCCTTCTTGGCATTCTTATCAAAAAAGCCGATTCCCATATCCTTGATAGGAAGCGGAATGATCTTGATACCTACGTTGTGTTCAAGCGCCGCATAAGAATTCATCGTCTTTTCAATGTTCTCTGAGCTTAGCTTTTCTTTGAAACTCTTATCGACAAAAGCGATTATGTCTTCGAGTTCACCGCTGTTTTCTCCCGGAGCAAAATCAATGTTGATGATTCCGAAGAAATTGCGGGCGGTTCCGCTCTTAAAGAACTGGCGAAGGTTAACGGGAACGCTTACAACGACATGTCTTTTACGCTGGAAAAGACTCATTCCCTGCAGCACTGCCTTGATATAAACCGCAACACACATAACTCCAACCGTAGTGTTGTACTTATGCGCAACGTCCAGGAATTTGCTCGCGGATATCGTACCTTCCAAAAGATGCGGAAGGAGGTTGTCGTCGATCTCTCCGCTCAGCTGATACGCTCTTACGGAAGACATCTCGCGAAGCTGCTTAAGCCCTTTTTGCTTGCTGTAGAAATCCTTGAAAGCATCTCCGTTTTTTTCCTCCAAAGAGAAATCGTCGGAAGGGTTGATGTCTACATCAAGATTGTGCTTAAGCTGAATGTATCTCGTGATAAGATTTTTGAAAAACATGAATGCTCCGGTTCCGTCAGCCAGAACGTGGAACATCTCAAGATTGATCCTTTTCTCAAAATAATTGACTCTGTAGAGAAGATTCTTGTGTCCCGGAATATAAAGCGGAAGGCATGCGGGAGAATTCTCCTTTTCCACCACTGCTCTTAAATTGCTGTCCTCAAGGTAGTACCAGAAAAGTCCTCTGTGAAGCACGCAGTTAAAAAACGGAAACTCTTCGATCGTCTCATCCAGCGCGCTCTGCAGCGTTGCTTTATCAATCTCCTCCTTAAGTTCACATGTAATTCTGAATACTCTTGTATTGGCTCCTCTTGCGGTCGAAGGGACTATCTTGGCCGCGTTGTCAAGCTTATACCAATTGGCACTTCTATCCATAACTTCTTTATTACCTTAATCTTTTACTTTAAAGATGTTCAAGCCTCTCGGTAACTATCTCCATGTCACCGCGGCTCACTCTGTAGATGACATCTTCCAAAGTAATAAATTTCTTTTCCTTAATAAATTTTAGATGTTTGGGGTTAAACCTCATCTCAATGCCCTTGGGCGTGATGCCGGCGTTCACCTTATCTTGTATTGTACCACAAGTGTCACTCGGATCATGAGGCATACTCTTACTTAGTATACACAATAATGTGCCCGCTGTCCTCACCAGTCCTTCTGCGTTGGCATCAACACTTGCATCTATGGACTGAAGCGCGCCTATGGACCACTTCTTGATATTGTGATATATGCCGTACTCACAGTCAAGCTCCACCAGCTTTTCTTCCGCGTCGTCATAGAGCCAGACCTCATTTCCCTTAACGAACATATCGCTCACCTTGAAAAGGCCTCCCTCGAAAGGAAAATTGATACCGACGTTCGTACAACCTGTGATCAAAATGTTGGCGTTGATCTCATGAAGCACTTCTTCGTTGTCCACTCCGAAGATCACCTGCCCCGTTGCGACCTTGTCTTCTATCCGACCGTTCTCCTTATGGCTTATCCTGTTCGAATAATCATAAGGAGTCTGCACCGTGAATCTGTCGCTTCCGCACTCTTCGAAAGGTCCCGAAACGGGGAATCTTCCTCTTTTACGTCCGAAATAATCCGTGTCAAAAGAAATATCGCTTCCGTCAGGATTTTCGAATCTCTGCTCCGGTTCAAACGCAGTTCCCAAAGTGCTTGTATTTACAGGTATCGTAAAGCCGCGCGGCAAAAACTCATACAGATTGGTGTGGATCGTGTATCTGCCGTCGGTCTCATCGATATTCAGCGTGATCTTGTGATCCTTATCTACATGGCAATAGCCTTCATTATCGCACGGACGCGCCCCGTTAAAATACGCATTACCGCCAAGATAAACGGGAAGATGATCGTAATAAACATCATTGTTTCCGTACAAGGCCAGCGCATTTCCCTTGAACTTTGCAAAATACTCGGAAGGCGAAGGGAAACCGTTATAAGGAGCCGTTCCGCAGATAAAGTTATTAAGATCCATTGTATCTTTATTGTTAGCCACGCAGTACTGTAGCAGATCTTCTCTGACCGGCTTCTGGATAAAGATATTGTTATAGAACCTTGCATCACCGTGCAGGATCGTCATAAATCCCGCAATCTTAGTCGAATGCGGCACATGATAAGGCGTATATCTGTCGGACGCGAATCTGCTGCTGAGATTGCCCGTACCCTGTCCCACATAGGTAAAAGAGCCTGCTATAAGATTATGAACAAAGGCAATGCCCTGAGTACTGATCCTTGCTGCAATATCAGACAATAAAAGATTGTGATCTATAAGCGTCGGTCCGTGAGAAACCTCTATAAAGATGTCTTCTCCGAGTGACAGATCATCCTGAATAACCGTGCCCTTTGGAGGTACGTTGTCATGCATAAAGTTAAGATTAACTCTTGTACCCTGAGCTTCCCAATCAAGCCATATTCCTCTTGTGCAGTGATCGATGTGATTGCGTCTTATCTGCGTGTCGATAGCGGCGTGAAGCTTGATACCGCCTATCTCCGCACCTCTAAGGTTATGTCTGTTATTTATATGATGAATGTGATTGTCTTCGATAATACTGAAGGCGCCGCCCATGTGCCCTACGATACCTGTCTGTCCGCAGTCGTGGATATCGCAGCGTCTGATGATATGCGAGCCGACATTTCTTTTATCCCAGCCCTCGTTGACCGCACGGCATACGGCATCCCTCTGGGTCTGCGTGCCGTCTTTTAACCAAAAACTCGTCCACTTGTTATCGCTGCCTGCCTGAAAATATTTGCCCAGACTTATTCCGCTGCACTTGGACTCCGAGATCTCGCAGTCTTCTATGATCCAGCCCTTAGACCAGTTGGGTCCCACCATACCTTCCTGAAAAGCCGTGGGAGGAGCCCACTGCGTCGCAGCCTGTCTGAACGAAAGGCCCGATACGGTTATGTAATTAACACCTATTTTTGCAGGGAAAAAGCATGCCTTTCTGACAGAGAGCTCAACGTTTTCCCTATTGGGGTCAAGTCCTCCGAAATTGGCATAGATTATCGTGCAGTCGTCCTCCTGCGCGGTAAACCACACAAGAGTAGTTGACGCAGGCTCCCACGATCTCTTATCTTCCGTAGGATGCATGCAAGAATGAAGATCAAATACTTCCAGCATCGATCTTCCGTTTAGATATATTTCGCCCGTATGAGGCGTCTCCTCGCTGCTACCGATGAACCAGTCGCCGCGAACAACGTCCGTATACGGATTGTACTCTCCAAAAAAGCTGTTCGGTATACGAACACGCCATACATTCTCAAAAGCTTCCCAATCACTTAGGATCTCAGCTCCTGTGATAACAACATCGCCCTTGGATGCTGCCTTGTAGGTAATGGGCTTATCCTTGGTACCCGGATTTGCGGGCTTAACCCATTCCCTATATATTCCGGGTGCTATAAGCACCACGTCACCTTCTTTTGCGACCAAAGCCGCTTCGGAAACAGTCTTAAAAGGATGATCGATGGAACCGTCTCCGCTCCTAGATACGCTGTCTGCCACGTAAATCTGCATATTTCGCCTCCAAAAAACTCTTTTGACCTTTTCCTAATCTCACTTTATAATTATACCACGGAACAAAGAGCTGTTCTGCATTCTTTCTGCGCCTATGTGCGCAAATAACAGCAGACACGAAGAGGTGATGCATATGGCACGTATGAAATATATTTACGCGATAGCAATCCTTGCGGGCTTCATACTCGCAGGACTTTTAATTAACTTCATAACAAAACTATTTTGACATAAAAAGTGACGCATCATACTTTTTTATGTTTATAACGATCCGAATCGGCCCTCGCAATGAAGGACTGGATCGATATCGGCTGTTCAAAATCATACTGAGCGATGCCGACACTTACCGACACTTCATAAGGAGTGCCGATACTTTCTTCAAGTCTTTTGACATTACTCTTGATCTGATCGGCGAGCCAGCTTGCCTCAGCTCTGTAAGCCATCTCGGCTACGATAACAAACTCATCCCCGCCGTATCTTGAAATAAAGAATCTGTTTCTGGGACCCTGGCAGGCATCCTTGATCGCACCTGCTATTCTTACAAGAATCTTGTCACCCTCGCCGTAACCGTAGTTATCATTTATAGTCTTAAAATTATCAACATCAACAATTAAGAGAAACAGCGGAAGAAGTGGGTTCTCCACATGCATCTTTTGCGAAAGATATTTATACATCTGATTCTTGTTGTTGAGCTGAGTGAGCGGATCGATGGATATCATATTGTCCATATAGGTACTGTACAGATAGAACACCGCCGCGAGCGCTCCGTAGCACAGGAAAGGAACTCTCCAGTACATAGCCTGCAAAACGCCAAGCACGATGGGCGCTGTCGGGAAAATACCGATCATGATATAGATATACTTATCCGTATACATATTCCTGCTAAAAGCTCTTCTGAGCGCATTGACCGATGCCGCGATCATATATCCGAACGGCACGAGTACAAGGATAAAATAGAGCCTTCCGCCTCTAAGAATATTATTCTCATCAACATAGTAAACAAGCCCGGTTCTGTAGGCCGTAATGCACAAAAATGCAGCAATCCAAATAGGGATACTGAGCAGTACCCTGTTGAGGTCGTTCTCGATATATTTTTCTTTTTGCATGATCTCTGAAAGGATAAACCAGATATACGCCGCAATACTGAGCAAAATGTAGGTGAAGATATTGGACAGATACACGAGCGTCATGGAATTTCCAAGACATCCGCCGTCCACCAGCGCCCAGAAAATCTCGGCTGCGGAATATATGATAAGAGTTATGATAAGGTTCCCCAAATAGATCTGTGAGAGCTGTTTGTTGATACCTTTGTTTATCTTAAAAAGAAGCAGGCCAAGAAGGAAAATACAGGCCAATTGTGCCTCAACATAGTAGAAGACGTAACCCAAGCTATCAGACCTCCGAACATTCAATGAGCAGCCTTTGGAGCCGCTCATTGTAATAAATATTTTATCACGAAATCTCATTTCATAGCCAAATTAATTTTAGCCTGATGATATTATTTCTAGACTCCGTTAGCTATTGCCTTCAGTGCGTCGAATTCGGAATCGTACACACCTCCCATAGCCTCGATATCCTCCCATGTATACCACGCGCCGCTAAGCTGAATACCGTTTATTGAAATATCGGTCGTGATAACCATAAAAGGCTTGTGATTTACGACAATGTACGCGGTCCTGTTTAGCCCCAGGGGAGTAACATAAACGTGTCCCGTATCTATCAAATGATTCAGCTGATCTATTGATAAAGTCTTTGATAAAGGTACCGTCTTCATCATGTTCGCTATCCCCTCTTCCTTGATACGATCAAGTGAAAATTGCCAAAAAAACTCTCTAAAAATAAAAACCAGGTAGTATAAAATAATTATACTATCTGGATTTTTGAGTGTAAATTCGTTTATATTTATTTAATATTTCCCTAATTCCAAGTTCATTCTTTTGCCCGTCAGATATTTCTGAGATCCAAAAGATTCTCGATTTCACGCGCCTGTTCGGACTCTCTCTTCTCTTTTTTCTTCTGTCTGAGCGTCTTTTCCGGAACCTGATCTCTTGAAATGTGAGGCAGTGTATCGGGATCGTAAGGATTTCTCGAAGTAATGGTAATGGTATCTCTCTTTTCAGGGAAAAGATTCTTCGCAATATCCTCTTCAACCTCTTTTATCTGCTCTTTCTGAGTAAGCTTAGGATTAAGATTGGTCTCGGGTATCTCATCGAGATTGGGATGCTTCTCGTTCTTCATGGAAGCAAGGAAGCCGATCAGATCGACATTGATCTCCGAAATGCTGCATCCAATGGCCTTCTTCTTGCCTATATTGAAGTTTCTGACCACAACGGTGCTAAGCTCATAGTTATGAAGCGATGATCCGTACCTGAATCTGACATCTATACGGTCGCCCTCGTTGCATACTGTGCCTTTGTCGAGAACAAGCGATATTCCTCTCATGGAAATATCGTGAACCGTGCAGTTCTTGAGGTTTATATTATCGCCGTTAATAGACATGATTCCCAGCTTATCGATAAAGAATCTCTCCGCGCGCCTCAAATTATCGGGCTCAAGCTCGGAAAGGCATCTTATAAGATGGAAATTACCGTATCTAGTCCTAACGGGCGTAACCGTCGTAGAAACGAACTTGTATACTCTTCCGTCTCTTTTGTTCCTGATCTGAATATTGGAGGGCTCAAGGAATCTCATATATTTACCGAAGTATTCCATCGGCTTGACCAAAAGTCCGGCCGAGCATCCAAAAATCGCCTCCGTCATGAGCACAATTCCATGACCGCCGACAGATGCATGTATCTTGACTTCCGAGCCGTTTGCAATTTCACTTACATTCATAAAAAACTATCCCCATGTGTAGCATACTTTCTATATCATGATATACTATTGAAAGAAAAAAAGGAAGAAGTACGTCCGGAGGAGCAAGACATGATAAAAGAAAACCTTGAATACGTTGAAAATAGAATCGCCGAGGCCTGCAAAAGAGCCGGCAGAGACAGAAGTGAAGTTACTCTTATCGCAGTCAGCAAGACCAAGCCCGTCAGCGACCTCAGAGAAGCCATGGCATGCGGCATAACGGTATTCGGTGAAAATAAAGTTCAGGAAATACGAGATAAAACGGCTGAGATCACAGAGCCTCTTTCATGGCACATGATAGGCCATCTTCAGGCCAATAAGGTTAAATACCTTCCCGGTGTTGCCTGCATGATCCACTCAGTCGATAACAAGAAGCTCGCAGATGAGATTGAAAAACAGGCAGCCAAACACGACCTTGTAATGGACGTTCTCGTCGAAGTAAACATGGCTCACGAGGATACCAAGTTCGGACTTTCCCCCGACGAGGCAATTGATTTTGTAAAAGAGATAAGCACACTTCCGCACCTCAACATCCGCGGATTTATGACTATCGCTCCCTACACGGAAGATCCGGAATCCAACCGAGTATATTTTAAGGGGCTTCGCGAGTTAAAAGATAAAGTGAATGAGCTGAACATCCCTAATGTAAAGATGGACACTCTTTCAATGGGAATGACCGGTGACTACGAAGTAGCCATCGAAGAAGGCGCAACCTTTGTAAGAGTCGGAACCGGAATCTTCGGAGAAAGAGACTATAGTAAGAAGGAAAATCCTTGATCTGCTAAATGACTACTTACCACGGCAGCTGAAGCTGCCGTGGTTGCGGCTTTCATAAGCCATGCTTGGTCGCAAGTACTTTTATTATCTTGTCATTCAGTACGACATTGGAAGACTCAAATGTCAGTATCAGATTATCTCCCGGAAATATCTTATTTAGCATATAAGAGTTGATCTTGCGGATCGCCTTCTCCGCATATTTCGGATCATCCATTCTTCCATCGTGCTCCCAGTAAATCTCTTTTCCATCTCTCTTTCTAAGAAATGTGAAATCAGGATAGACAACACCATAACCCCTCAGATTTATCGGGCACTCATACTTATATTCAATTCCGTTGTCATAGAAATAATCAGCAAGTATTTTCTCCGACTTTGAGCGGACACGCTCCCCTTTCTTTGAGTAGATGATCGGCGTTTTTTCATCAAATTCTTTTCCTATGTAGGCTTTGCTCTTCCACTCCTTTAGGCGCTGCTCCCATGGCACCACAGCCGCTTTTACTATCTTTTTTCTTATTGGATGAAGCCTTTCGTAAATCTCCTCGATCTCATTATCCCTGTATTCTTCCGCAATTTTATCAAGCTGCCTGACCCTTCTGTCTACCAGCTTTTTCACCCTAGCATCGTATGTCTTCTGCGCAAGCCCCCAAATTATTCCCATATCATCTTTTTTGATATAGCTTCCTGTTTTATTCTCCGTGCAGTGCATGTAGTGAACGTGCTTCCTGGAAGTCGATATCCTTAAATACCCTTCCGGCGCACCTTCAAGGCGCTTGTCCACAATCTGCTTTATAGCCTGCAATCTCTCCTTCTCTTTTCTGAGCATTTCCCCTAAACCATACATATTCTTTTCTCCTTTGTACATCGTGATTTGTGTTTTTTATATTTGTATTTTTTATGCCTGTATTTTTTATGCTTGTTTTTTTTGCTTGTTTTATGCTTCCAGCATGCCTCTTTTCGCGTTTTCTTGATTAGAGGCATGTGGATTTGCTTCTTTTAACATGCCTCTTTTCGGCTTTGCTTGATTAGAGGCATGTGGATTTGCTTCTTTTTACATGCCTCTTTTTGGCTTTGCTTGATTAGAGGCATGTGGATTTGCTTCTTTTTACATGCCTCTTTTTGGCTTTTCTTGATTAGAGGCATGTGGATTTGCTTCTTTTTACATGCCTCTTTTTGGCTTTTCTTGATTAGAGGCATGGAGTTAGACAGTGCATGACAATAAAAACTTCAAAACCAGAAGCATCAAAACTATTTTTTTATTCATTAGAATTGAATTGCAGCAAGAAGTTGACTGCTGCTAATAGGTAAAAAGCTTAGCGCTTTTTTAAAGAATTCATTGGGCTGACTTATGATTAGTCAGCCCAATGCAATAGACTATTAAACTTGAATCAGAATCGGATCTGCTTCTCTACCATTCTTACGAACTCGACGTTGTTTCTTGTCTTTGAAAAGAGGTTGATACACTGGTCAACCGCATCGTCGGCCTTCATTCCGTTGAATCCCTTTCTCAAGCTGTTGATTGCAACGAGCTCTTCGTTTGTAAGAAGGAGATCTTCTCTTCTTGTACTGGACTTGGGAATATTGATAGCAGGGAAGATTCTCTTTTCCTGAAGCTTTCTGTCGAGAACCATTTCCATGTTACCTGTTCCCTTGAATTCCTCGTAGATAACATCGTCCATCTTGGAACCTGTCTCTATAAGTGCTGTAGCAAGAATTGTAAGGCTTCCGCCCTCTCTCATATTTCTCGCTGCACCGAAGAACCTCTTGGGCATATGAAGAGCTGCGGGATCAAGACCACCGGAAAGTGTTCTTCCTGAAGGAGGAACAACGATGTTATAAGCTCTAGTAAGTCTTGTGATAGAGTCAAGAAGGATAACTACATCCTTGCCGTGCTCTACAAGTCTCTTTGCTCTTTCCATAACCATCTCTGCAACTCTCTTGTGATGCTCGGGAAGCTCATCGAAAGTTGAGTAGATAACTTCTGCGTTAGGCCCTTCAATTGACTCCTTGATATCCGTAACTTCCTCAGGTCTCTCATCGATAAGAAGGATGATGAGATGAATCTCGGGGCTGTTCATAAGGATTGACTTGGCAACTTCCTTAAGAAGTGTTGTCTTACCTGCCTTGGGAGGAGATACGATCATACCTCTCTGTCCCTTACCGATGGGGCTGATAAGATCCATGATCCTCATAGCAACAGATGCGTTCGGAGTCTCAAGTCTGATCTTGGAATTAGGGAAAATAGGAGTCATGTTCTCAAAGTTCCATCTTCCCATAGCAACCTCGGGCTTGTAACCGTTAACAGTATCAAGTCTTGAAAGCGCTGCAAATTTATCTGTCTCTTTCTTGGGTCTGCATGTACCCGAAAGGATATCACCGGTCTTTAAATTAAATCTTCTGATAAGGCTGGGAGCAACATAAACATCGTTCTCGCCGGGAAGATAATTCTCGCATCTGATGAATCCGTATCCGTCCTGCATAACTTCAAGGATTCCGTTAGCGCTGTCGCCCTCTTCAATCTCAACCTCGGGCTCATCCTGTGAATGTGCGCCATCCTGCTTATCAGTTTTATGAGCTGCATCAGCCTTGTCTGATCTGCGGCCTTCGGACTTATCTGCTCTGCGGCCTGCGTTATCTGATGCATCACCTCTGGATGAAGCTCCATCCTGCTTATCGGAAGAATCAGTGGATTCGCTGTTTGCGGTAGTAACCACAATCTTCTTTTTGGAAGGCTTTGCAGATGCCTTCTTCTCTTCAGCTGCGTTGCTCTGCTCCTTGGCTTTCTCGGCAGCCTCCTTTTCATCAAGCTCGCACATAAGATCAATGATCTCAGACTTTTTAAGTCCCGCTACGCCCTTGATTCCTCTTTTCTTTGCAATGTCTCTTAAATCGTTCAGTTTCAGTGTTTCGTATTTTTCTCTCAAGTTCTCTCCATTCCGCGCCATAAGCGCATTTATATAAGCAACTTCTAATTATAATCAATGGAATCAGCAAACGACTGCGTGAAATACGCGTTTGTTTAAAGAACAAATCCTAATTTACTTACTGAGAGTACAATACACCATTTTTACGATAAAATCAACATTAATCACAGAAAAAACCAGCATTTTCCTGTAAAAAATCGAGATTCATAAATTCAAATCTTGAATTTTAGAGACTTTTGTTCACAATTTGCATTCCGCTACCGCTCTCCGAGCGCTTTCCCGCAAATCACCCGTAATCGTCCTCTGCGCTTTACGGGGCGCGCTTCACTTGCTCCTCTCAACCCGTAAACACACTTGCCCCAGCACCGCCTACTGCGCAACTTTTTTCTCTCAGGCGGTGCACATCCCATCTTTCGCACCGCCTCACGCGCACTTTTTCTTTCCGGGCGGTGCACATCCCATCTTTCGCACCGCCTCACGCGCACTTTTTCTTCCCGGGCGGTGCACATCCCATCTTTCGCACCGCCTCACGCGCACTTTTTCTTCCCGGGCGGTGCACATCCCATCTTTCGCACCGCCTCACGCGCACTTTTTCTTCCCGGGCGGTGCACATCCCATCTTTCGCACCGCCTACAGAGCAAACTTCTTTCTCTGGCGGTACACAGCCTTAATTTGCCGCGTCCCCCATCTATCATCAGTCACTTCCCCACCGCCGCGCCCTCCGCCCAGCGTAAACCGCGAAGTCAAGGGACCGTGGAATAAACCGGAGCGCTGCCGGCGCGAGGATTTATGCCGCGAAAGCCCTTTACCGCGCGGCAAAGATTATCCTACGCAAAAAGGGGCGCAAGCAATTTGCTTGCACCCCTGCTTCCGGCGAGGATGGGTCCGGGCAAAGCCCGGACATTCCGCTGCCACTTCATTTTCTATTTAATCATTAAACTTGCCATATAGGATCTTGGCGAGCTCAGAATTCTTATCAAGAACAATTGTCTTGTCGCCGGTCATCGAAGCCTTGATGGCATCAAGTCCTCTGATGTAACTGTAGAACTCTGCTTTTTCCTCGGTATCATATGCCTTGGAAAGAGTTTCCATGTATGATGACTCACCTTCTGCGATGAGCTTGGCTGCATCCTTCTCAGCCTGAGCCTTTACAATGGCAACTTCCTTGTCAGTCTCATTGTGAATCTTCTGAGCCTCGGCATCACCTTGAGCAGTGTATGAAGCAGCGATGTTGTTTCGCTCTGAGATCATACGCTCATATACAGCCTGCTTGTTATCATCAGGAAGATCGAGAGCCTTAATCTGTGCCTGAACAATTGTGATTCCGTAACCTGCCATATCATTGTTGGCTTCTTCGGATATAAGCTTGGTGAGCGTCTCGCCTCTTGCCTCAATAACTTCGTCCTGAGTCATAGAAGAGATTGCATTCTTGGTCGCATTGTATACGGATGCCTCGATTCTTTCCTCGGCTCTTGCTGTAAGAGCGTTAAGAGTCTGAACGTATTTAAGCGGCTCCGTAACTCTCCAGATAACGTATGTATCTGTGATCATAGACTTTTTATCCTTGGTGATAACGTCTGAAGCGGGGATATCATAAAGAACCGCCTTGGCGCTTATTGTCTGAGCGTCATCAATAAAAGGAGTCTTGAAATGAAGTCCCGGATCGTCTGCAATTGCGATGATCTTACCGAATCTTCTGACAGTTACATATTCATTTTGATGAACTATAAATGTGGCTGAGCCAAATACTATAAGCAGTGCCAGCACAATAAATACTAATAATCCTGTAAATACACCTTTTTTATTTACCATGTTAACCTCCTCAATCACTAAAACTTTCAAGCGGAAGCATCTGCTGAGTCTGTCCGTCCGTGATTATAACCTTAAGTTCAGGGAGAACGTCCTCCATTGCTTCGTAGAAAAGTCTCTTCTTGGTGATATAAGGCTGTAACTTGTACTGCTCATACATCTCGTTAAATCTTGCAACCTGACCTTCGGCCTCGGCAATTCTTGACTGCTTCTTAGCCTCGGCGTCCTGAATTATCTTATCGGCTGTAGCCTCTGCCTTGGGAAGCTCTTCGCTCTGATACTTCTTGGCATTGTTTATAGCAGTCTCTTTTCCCTGCTTGGCAGTTTCTACAGACTTAAACGCCTGAACAATTTCCTCCGTGGGCGGCTCAGCGTCCTGAACAGAGAGATTGACTACCATAAGGCCGATCTTCTTTTCGGTAAGTTCATTCTGAAGCTTCTCTTTTACCTCAGCCTGAATCTGACCCTTAGCTGTTGTGATAACGTCATCAACAGGATAGTTGACAACAGTATTTCTGATGCATGCAAGAGCCATGTTCTTCATGATAAGCTCGGGCTCTTCACTGTTGTAATAAGCGGCAACGGGGTCGCTTACCTTGTATTCAAGATAAAAATCGATATCAACAAAATTAAAATCAGACGTGATCATAACACCTTCGTCATCAACCGTGATGTTCTGACCGTCTTTGATCGTGTAACCGATTCCGATTCCGTGAGTTGTCATATCGATAAGATGTGAACTCTGGATGAAAGGAACCTTGAAATAAAGTCCGGCGGTATCTACTCTTACTACCTTTCCGAACATAGTCAGGATCGCCTGCTCCTGCTCTTTTACCTGATAAAATCCCTGACTGATAACAAGAAGAATGAACAATGCAACTATTCCTGCAAGTATCGTCTTAGGATTTATCTTAAGCGATTGCTTTCTCATAAAAGTCCTCCCTTTTATAGTAATTAATAATATGATATACGAATTGCTCCATGACTTACGTCATTTTCGCAATTCTGCAAATATTCGGAATCCGCATTATCATGCTACTTCCTCATATTTGTTAGGGTCATAAAGTCAAAATGCTTAACATGCAAGCATGTACGCATTTATGACTTTCGACACCTATATCATATAAAAAATCGGCGTGCGCCGAAACACACGCCGACATCATTTATCTTTTTATAAATCCATTATTGGAAGTTCGTGATCAATGCTATAACTCTCAGTGCGAAGAGTACAAATACAACCCACATGATAGGGCTTACTTCCTTAGCTTTCTTGGAAACAACCTTGAGGATAACCCATGCAAGAACCGCAAACATAATTCCTGTAGCGATTGAATATGCAAGAGGCATCATAACTACCGCAAGGTATGCTCCTACAGAATCAGCGATGTCACCGTCGAACTTAACCTTTGTGATACTCATGAGCATGAGCATACCAACATAGATAAGTGCGGGAGCTGTTGCAAATGAAGGAATAGCAAGGAACAGAGGGCTAAGTACAAGTGATACAAGGAAAAGAACACCTGTTGTAAGAGCTGTAAGACCTGTTCTACCGCCGGCTGCAACACCTGCGCTTGACTCTACAAAGCTTGTTACTGTTGAAGTACCGAGGAGGGCACCTGATGTTGTTCCTACAGCGTCAGCAAGGAATACCTGACCAACTCTGGGAAGGTTGCCGTCCTTATCAAGAAGGCCTGCCTTGTCGGCAACACCTACTACTGTTCCTACTGTGTCAAAGAGATCTACATAGAGGAAGCTGAATGTGATAGCAAGGAACTGAATGATATGGCTTGCTGCCCATCCGAAGTTAAGCTTGAATGCTGTCTCTGAGATTGCTCCGAGCTGAAGTCCTCTTGAGAAATCAGGGAAAAGGCTTGTTCCTTCAGCAGGTACATAAATGCCTGCAGCCTGAAGGATCATACCAACAACCCAGATAACGATGATTCCGATAAGAACGCCACCTCGTACATTGTAGTGAACAAGTGCTGCGATAAGTACAAGACCAATAAGAGCAAGTACCATGTCGAGATCAGTGAAGCTTCCGAGACCAACTACTGTAGCGTCGTTAGCAATGATGATACGTGCATTCTGCATTCCGATGAATGCGATGAAAAGTCCGATACCTGCTGAGATACCGAATTTAAGATTCTGGGGAATACTATTGATGATCTGCTCACGGAATTTGAAGAATGAAAGGACAATAAAGATAAGACCTTCCACAAATACCGCTGTAAGAGCGATCCTGAAGGGCTCTGCCTCATTTGCAAGTTCGCCTAAGCATACGGTGTAAGCGAAGTAAGCATTAAGTCCGAGTCCAGCTGACAATCCGATAGGATAGTTTGCAAGGAATGCCATGATAAAAGTAGCGATGGCTGATGCAAGTGCCGTAGCGACAAATACACCGTTTGCATTCATTACAGTACCCAGGATGTTAGGGTTAACGGCCAGAATGTAAGCCATTGTAAGGAATGTTGTGGCACCGGCAAGAATCTCTCTCTTGACCGTGGTGTCATGTTCTTTGAGTTTGAATAACTTTTCCAACATACTTTTTCTTCTCCTTTGTTAGATATGACTATTATCTTTTACAAAAGCCGCGTCACCTGTACAGGATCCTGCCGACTACGTAAGCCACCTCATAAGCGTTGTCATATAACTCAAAGAGAACGTGTGCCATAACCGTGACATAGACGTTCCTTGTCAAAAGATATGCGATCGTAACGGGCAGAGCCATAAGCATCCACTCTGCAATCCCCAACCAGCCGTGTGCTCTTGCAATTGAACAGAGCAACAGACTGACAACCGTAAGGATCGCCGTCTTTTTCTTATTGTCAAAAGAGATTAAGGCCCTTCTGTAGAAAAACTCCTCAGCAACGGGCTTCATAATAATCATCATGAATGCGTATACTAAAGTAGGTACAAGATCATTCTCGACGATAATGTTGATCACATGGTCGTCGATATCATAGGAAAAAGTCATCGTGATAAAATCTTTAAGCTTACCTGCGCCGAACAAACCGGCAAACGTAAGTAATACAGGTAGCCAGAAAGTCTTTATCTTTCCGAAATGACTGCGCATCTTTCTAAAAGAGAACTGCTTGTGAATGAAATAAAAATAGATAAGCAGCCCCAAATAGAATAAAAAGAATAAATTAAAAGCTTGCTTGGGCACCACAATAGTGGCTATGACCAGTGCCAATTCCCATAGCAGCGGTATATATAAACGGTTCAAAATAAACTCCTTCAACACAAACTTCTCTCAATTTGGTAAATAACCACACTCAATAATTATAAATTCATTGATTATAGAGGTCAATTCATTTTTCATTCACACTTTTACATATCTCCCCTCTCATGCTAAAATGTGTTGTTGCGAAATGTAATTTTGGAGATTAATTATGATTTTATCAGTACACAACATAAATAAATCTTTTGACGGAAAAGATATTTTAAAAGATGCATCTTTTCATATAGAAAACAACGAGAAGGCTGCGATTGTCGGAATCAACGGCGCGGGAAAGACAACTCTTCTTAAGATAATAATCGGAGAGCTCTCCGCAGACAGCGGCGATGTGACTTTTTCCAAGGATGTGACCTGGGGGTATCTTGCGCAGAACCAGAACGTTCAGACCGAGAACACGATTTTCGAAGAGCTTGTTGAGGTCAAAAAACATGTCATCGAGCTCGAGGAAAACATCAGAGCCGCCGAGGAAGAGATGAAGCTCGTTACGGGCGATGAGCTCACTCGCCTCATGGACAGATACACATTCATGAACGAGCAGTTCCAGAGAATGTCGGGCTATGCGTGGCAAAGCGAAGTTACGGGCGTTGCGAAGGGCCTTGGTTTTACAGAGGACGAGCTTGATAAAAAGATCTCTACCCTTTCGGGAGGTCAAAAGACAAGAGTGGCCCTCGGTAAGCTTCTTCTCGAGAGCCCCGATCTCATTATCCTCGACGAGCCCACAAACCATCTGGATATGACATCGATCAGATGGCTTGAGAATTATCTTTTGAACTATAAAGGTGCCGTGCTTATCGTCTCGCACGACAGATATTTCCTTGATAAGATCGTCGGAAAGGTGATCGAGGTCGAGAACACGCTTGTTTCAAGCTTTGTCGGCAACTACAGCGCCTATTCGGTCAAGAAAGAGCAAAAGAGACTGGCGCAGTGGAGCGCATACATGAAGCAGCAGCAAGAGATCAAGCACCAGGAAGAAGTTATCGCAAAGCTAAAGTCTTTCAACCGCGAGAAGTCAATTAAGCGCGCCGAGAGCCGTGAAAAGATGCTGGAAAAGACGGTTCGTCTGGATAAGCCCATGACGATTGACGATTCCATGAAGATCACGCTTAAGCCCTCTTGCGAGAGCGGAAAAGACGTTCTGGAAGCCGTGAATCTTTCGAAGTCTTTCGGAAGTCAGGAGCTCTTTTCCGGAATTAATTTTGAGATAAAAAAGGGTGAGCACGTTGCGATAATCGGTGACAACGGAACGGGTAAGACGACTCTCCTTAAGATGATAAACGGCCTTGAGAGCATCGACAGCGGCAAGATCACGCTCGGCACCAAGGTCGAGATCGGCTACTACGATCAGGAGCACCACGTTCTTAATGACAGCAAGACTTTGTTTGACGAGCTTCAGGATGCTTATCCGACGCTCAACAATACCGAGATAAGAAACACGCTCGCGGCATTTCTTTTTACCGGAGATGACGTATTCAAAAGAATCGGTGACCTCTCGGGAGGTGAGAAAGGCCGCGTCAGCCTTGCAAAGCTCATGCTCTCCGACGCAAACTTCCTCATCCTCGACGAGCCGACGAACCACTTGGATATCACGAGTAAAGAGATCCTTGAGTCGGCGATCTCAGGCTACGAGGGAACCGTGCTGTACGTAAGCCACGACAGATATTTCATAAATAAGACTGCGACCAGGATTCTTGACCTTACACGCAAGAGCATGGTCAATTACATCGGAAACTACGACTACTACATCGAGCACGTCGAAGAAAAGATGCAGAACACGTTCGGAACAACTGAAACAGGCTCCGGAGCTATCGGAAGTTCCACATCTCCTTCTGCTCCGTGCGCAGCAGGCGCTTCGGCAGCTGCTACCGGTGCTTCTTCTGCTTCGTCAGGAAATACCGGAAGCTCCGGAAGCGATGACTACAAAGCTCAAAAAGAGGACAAAGCAAGAAGAAAGAAGCTTGAAGCCGCTCTTAAGAAATGCGAGGACGAAATCGCAAAGTTCGAAGCCAGAGACAGCGAGATCACCGAGGCCCTCTCCGATCCTTCAATCGGCACCGACCTCGCAAAGCTCCGCAAGCTCACCGACGAACAAACCGAAATACAAGAAAAGCTCTCCGCACTCTATGATGAGTGGGAAGAGCTATCGAGCATGGCTTAAAACATACTATTCATATATCATTACACATTAGCAGTTTGAATATATCCGGTATTGCTGACATATTCAAACTGCCAATTGTCTATTATATATTATGATCAATCTTTCCCATTTTGCCTTCATTCCAGCTATTCACTGTTAAATCCACCCTTTAGCTTGTAAATATTTATCCGGAATCCGTAATTTAATATCTTGTAAAATCTTATTCCAATCAGCCTCCCAGCTTCTAACATCACTTTGCATTTATTTTGTGACCATTTTTTCCAATACTTGCCCATTATTAATATCAATCATAATACTCAGACCAAAAAAAGTTACAACTTCCAAGCAATTATCATTCACCTTTCCAATTGATACTACGGTTTGCGGGGGCAGCGTATCAATAATATCTTCAATATTCCAATTATAATCCCCATAATTATCATAACAATATAGATTATTGGTTGGATTATCTTTAGTATATTCTGTCATTACTATAATCCTTCTATCGAACTCCATAACTTCTTCTATTTTTTCATTAAACGAAATAGCTTTATCATTTATAAATATAGTATTCTGTTCGTATTTATATTTTCCCATATCAATTACTTATTATCCTTATTCTTTGACTAAAGAAAAATACAATTCTTCAATATCCTTATCATTCTTTTTTCTCGGAGACTCATATATAACAAAACTGGCTTCATAATAAGCTCCTGGATCTATGTAGTACTTTGATTCTTCATCCCAATATTTATACGCGGTATTGCTTTTATCTATATCACTCACGCAAAATCTACCGCCTTCTAAATCTTCCACAGTCATCTCAAAATCAGTCTCATCCCAGTTATCGATCAAAGAAAGCACTTCCTGACCGCTCACCGGTCCTTGCAAATACTTATCGTACTTCTCCTTAGCCGCCGCATACCTTTCCTCAAAGTCCGCACCACCAGCGGAGGAAAAGGTACAGCCGGATAAAATTACGGACAGTAATAAAACTGTGATAATAAATAGGTTTGGTTTATTTCTCATCGTAAATATCCTCAAATAATCTTTTCTCGTTCTCAAAATTCAAAGCGACCAGTTCATCAAACGGAACTGCTTTCTTATCGGCATTATCAATGATGCACTCATTTGCCCATAAGAACGGATATATCAATATCCCTTGGTCAAAGCCTACTTCTTTAGCGTCTTTTTTCCAACCGTTCCATCTCATAGTTTCATAAAATTCATCTATGTTTCCTTGCAATGCCCAAGAAAAGAACTCACTGTACTTCATTTCAAGGCATTCCCACTCAAGAGTGTCCGGTGCAAAATACCAGATACTGTTTGCCTCATCTTCAAATCTATTTATATTGATAGCAAACAATCCTCCGACAATATCGGATGCAACAACAAATAATCCGGTCATTTCATGAGAAGCTCCAAATTCCTTGTTGTAATGACTTATTCCGATATTATCCTTTGTTTGACCAAATATCCGGATCCAGTCGTCTATAACGATCCCGCCGGTGTTGCATACAATCTCATATAGCAGTGATTTCTCAGGGATATTTAAATCA
This sequence comes from Butyrivibrio sp. X503, assembly GCF_003625475.1. Taxonomy (GTDB): domain Bacteria; phylum Bacillota; class Clostridia; order Lachnospirales; family Lachnospiraceae; genus Butyrivibrio. The sequence goes on from NZ_RAIQ01000003.1 coordinate 64,913, forward strand.
AAACATTCTTCTCTACCGGTCTTTTCATCTCCTTCGAGCAGTTTTACATCCCTATTACTTTCTCCGATGAATGTCATTATCTCTTGCCAATTAGCCATAGTCAGTCCTGCAATTCCACGTCTTCTATTATTTCATCCAATCAATAAAAGCGATAAAGTCTTTTACCAGCTCTTCTCCATTAGCTTCAATATTCTGCTCTGCTATCTCGTCATAATATTCAAGTTCATGGATAAGGATTGGAAGCTCTTTTCCAAATTTAGCAGTAAGAACCTTCTCTTCATGTATTTCTTTTACAACATATATCAAAAGTTTAATGAACGATTCAGTGATCTCTTCATCATTTTCTTCAGCCTCTTCTGTATATTCATAATCAAGATTCTCATGATATTCAAGCCCCTGATCTATAATCCAATTTTTCACTATTTCAGCCGTATCATCAAAGCCAAATCTAAGCTCTTCATTTTGTAACCAATACGCATAGTTCCATCTGAATTCTATATCAGATACTCCTGAATCCTTTTGAGTAATCCTACTTTCTGTATTATATCCAAGTGTAACTGTGGGTTTCGAGGGATTGTCACCATCATCATAAACGAACAACGATACAGCATAAATATCAGTATCTGTCCATGTTTTAATGCTATCAATTATTTCTTTTTTTAATAATTCTTTCATCATCAACCTATTCTATTTCTTCATTTCCGTAGTAGTCTTCATCTGCTTCGACAACATTTACCATAATTGCACTATTTACATAATCATCTAAAGAATCCAATTCGTAATGAAAACTATCCTCGCCTCTGTAGGTGTAATACATTATCCTAACTGTTTTCACATCTGTGTCAGCAATAGTACTGACGCTTATAATAATATGAAACTCTTCATCCGGAAATAATGCATGAAATTTATATCCCCAAAGTTCAACGATATCAAATGCTAATCTCAAACTTTGTTCATAGGTTATTCCATCGAAATAACTTCCAATCAAAAATTCGCTCTGCCCCCATTCAAATTCAGATAATTCATCATAATCATAATAATCTAACGTTTCTTCAGATTCCCTTTCTCGATCATCAATTTTCAAAAAAATACCATCTTGAACTTTATATATAGTTGGATTGATCACAGAAAGCTTTCCAGTAAAATCAAAGGTATTATCCATATCCTTTATTTTTAAGTATTCTTCTTGCATGCGCGTGTTCATTATTATCATAAAAAATCATTCCCATATTAGCGATTCATATATTGTTTTTATAGCTATTCAGAAATTCCACATTGTACAATCCTGACTAATATCGCGCTTTTATACTCTTCAAGATTATCTTCATCGAGCCAGCTCTCTTCACCTTCATGAAATTTGTGAAACCTCAGAGAAATATCACCTTCAGAATCATCTATAATGATATGGAATTCTTCGTTAGGAAAAGATGTCTTTAATTTACTTTCCCACATTTCAGAAATAATAAATGCAAGTTTTAACATGCTTAATTCATCTAAATCATCGAAATAATCTTGAATTCTCAATTCACTGCATCCTGCCTCATATACAGTAGCAGAATAATGTAAATCCAATATTCTTTCCGGATTGAGATTAGTTATTTTTTCCTCATCTCCTTTTCTCATCAGATAAAAACCTTGCACCTCATAAAAATCAGGCCAAAGGACTGATAATTCTCCTTTTATCCTAAGATTACTTTCATTTTCTATGATTTTTTCTATTTTGTCTTGCATTAGATGGTTATACTTTATCATTTTATTTTTGTCTCCTCCGTTGCAATTCTTCTAATGAAAAAAAGGTTGTTCACCCAAAAGCCTTAATCCCCTGTCAATTGCACGTTGCACTTCTGGATCCTGTAACATTCTTTGTATAGCGGGTGCGGCTTTTTCACCAGTCTTATATATATACAAAGCTCCGGTAATTACATCAAAAATATACTTCTCTCCATCAGGGCCATGGTAATGTATATTACCTGGTATTCATGTGCAATGCACACAGTCTTAAACAAGCATACGTCATATTTACTTATACACGATCACATACCCGCCAACCTGCTCGGCATTATAGCCATTTGGAAGGTCGCCGAGTGCATCTTTTTCCGCGATGCTAAGAACAAAGATATCGTCGCCGTAGTTTGCTTCAATAACATCTGCTCCGACCTCGGTGCCTGCATCCGCGGACTCGTCGTCCGAAACGACCGCGAGCACATCTTCGGGGAGTCCGAATACGAAATTGCCGTAGCTTGCGGCCACTCTGAATTCATCTTCGGGATCTTTGTAAACAACGGTGTTGTGGAAGTCCACGGGTGAATAATTCGTATAGTAAAGTGCGAGCATGAACGGCGAAGAAAGGCCGTCGTAAGTTGAGTATACGGTTCTATCATCTCCTGCGATCTCATAGGCTCTTACCATCGCATCTCCGTAGCCGGGCATAAATACGTCCGCCGCTTTATTCGTAAAGTCGGTAAAATAATCTTTTGAAAAAGAAATCGCGGCAAGAAGCACAACTACGCACAGGGCATAAAAGCACTTGCGTACGTTCTTGTATATATACTCCGCTCCCTTTACAAAATAAAAGATAAGCGGAAGGTACATCATTACCATTCTGCTGGCGTCCGCTTTGATCGCGATCGCCATGACAAAGCATGAAATCAAAAGCGTTGACCAAACGGCGTTCATAGCGTATGAAACATTGACGTCGCCATCGACTACATCGGCATCCTCAGCCGTGCTGCCATCTCCTGTATCTTTCTCGCCGCGTGCAAACAATTTTTTTACCCCGATAGCGATTCCAATAAACACGATCGGGAACGTGAACACATAGAGCATCCAGTAGCCGGGATAGAAATGGCAAAGCATCTCATGCCTGTCTCCTATCGTAAGCGCGATCAAAAGAGTCTTTGCATTCTCAATGAGCTGACCAAAGAAGCCGGTCCCCGGTGTTAGGAACACCTCTCCGGTTCTTGATGCCGTGAATTTATTGATACAAAAATGCTCCGTTATGATCTCGGGAAGTCCAAGGTAATTTACCGCGTAAAAGACAAATAACGGCGCAAAAACGACCATGAAAGTAACGCCCGAAGCAATTAGCTGCTTGATATTCAAAACCTTTTTTCTAAGGCAAATAATGCAGATTAAAAGTAAGTGCAGCGGAACAACAATCGTTGCCGAACCGTAGCTGTACATGCATATTGAGTACATGCCGGCGCTCAAACAGTAGAACAACGTGCTGTTTCTTTTTATTCCGAGCATAAAAAGATAAACAGCAAGTCCAAGCGTAAACGGCATAATATTGCTGTCAAGCGTCCATCTGGAAAGGATCACGTGCCACGGGCATACCGCAAGAAAAGCGGTTCCGAAAAGACTGATCTCGTTTGAGTAAGCTCTTTTAGCCGTAAATTCTTTTAAAATAAAGAAAAACAAAGCAACCGTCAGGATGCCGCAGATTGCAGGAATCATGCGGAGTTTAACGATGCCCGTTCCGAACAGTTTAATTGAAAGCACATTGAGATAGATAAGAAGCGGGCTTCCGCCGCCGGGTCCCCAAGTGATGGGATATACGGGATATGCGTAGCCGTTGCGGTCGATACCGAACTTTGCGATAGCATACGCATCATAACCGATGGAAGCCTCGTCGGGTGCAAGTCCCAGCGGTATGCTTCCGAGTTTAAAAAGTCTTAAGAAGGATGCGATGACGAGGATAAGAGCGAGGATAATATATGTCGTCCTATTTGACAAGGAACTTCTGCTCTCACTTCGTTCGCCGGAAGGCTTAGCCTTGTTCAAAAAACCAATGCCATTGCCACTTCTTTTTTTATGCACGATAAAAGCTGCCGCGCCCATAAAGGCGCAGGCAGCCGTAGCTATACAATTGTATATGTCAATTATTCTCATATTTTTTCCCAACGCTTATCATTCATACCGGATCCACGCCGATCAAACGATAATCTCCGCTATCATCTGGCATTCATTGCCGCATTCCAATCCGGAATTCCCATGATGGCTGCCGAGCGCTGAACATACGCGCCCGCGTTGGCGCCGTTCATCTGCTGATAGAACTCGAACGCAAGCTTTCTCGTGCCGTCCTGACCTGTAAGTCCAACCGACAATCCCTGCGCAACCTCAACGGGATAATCCGTCTGTCTATTAAAGACTATCATATTTATGTAACGATTGGTAGCCGCTCTTTGATAAGCGTAAACAATCGCTGCAGCCTGAGCCTCGTCGCCCTGCGTTGATGAGTATCCAACCTCTGTCAAAAGAATCGGCCTTACCGCGCCCTTTGTGTTTCTCATTCCGGGCTGGCACATGAAGTCGGTAAGCTGCTCGATGTTTTCCATAGAAAGATAAGGAGTATCGATCGTATGCTGGATCATAGCCGCAGCCTTCTCGCTCTTTGGTGTCCAGAAGCTTGTCCAGTTCATAGGATAATTGTAAGGATGCTCAGCGAGCGCCCAGTCAAAGTTACCCTGAGAAGTAATGATACCGTTCATAACCTCAAGCATGCTTCTTGCCGAGAAATATGAAGGATTGTTGATTGCTGTCCAGTTCTGGTCAAAACTTGCGCAAACATAAGCATTGGCGTTCTTACTGCGGATCGCAGTGTAGCAAACTCTAAGCGCATCAGCGTAAAGCTGCGCGTACTGCGCCTCATCGGAAACATTGGTGTGATTCCAGATATTCTTGGCGTTGACCTCGTTACCGACAACCCAGTTGTCGACCTGTCCGAAACCGTTCTGACCGTTATATCTGTAAGCAAGATAAGTCACAACAGCCTCGAGGTTCTCAAGTCCCACATCATCAGAAGTGTTCATCATGTAATAATTACCGCTTCCGCCTCTTGAGAAAGGTGAGATCATGAATTCCTCGCCGGGCACTGCCGGGTTCAAAAGAACTATCGTAACACCCATACCCTGCTGAGTACTTGTTCTTATCGCATGGTCATACTGACTAAGATATGCGGAATCGTAGTTGTATGTCTTTCCGTTATACTCGAAAACAACGCCCCCGTTTCCACCGATAACGTCCTCAAGATTGATGTTGTAAGCAGCCTGCTGAACTCCAAGCTGAGAAGCCTCTGTGTTGCCGTTACCAATCTTGGCGCCGTCAAGGATAAGGCCCTTTTTACCGTTATTCTTTCTTGCAGGTGATCCTACCGCCAGTACCTCGGGATTGGAGATGTAGCGCACTCCGGAAACAGGAACAAAAGCTCCGCCCTGAAGAACGGCCACCTGGAACTTGTCGTATAAATGGCATGAAGTTGTCTTGTTCTCAAGGTTAAAAGAGAACTGCACCTGTGTTCCCATTGGAACCGAAGCCACAGGTGAACCCGCAGGGCCCGGCTGATATACTTTTTCCGCAAAAAGATAGAACTTACCATCGTCACTGTCAGGAAGTTCCTGAGCTGATGCGGTTACTATAACTTTTTCACCCGAAATCTGTGCTGAACCTACATTTACCTGTCCTAAGCCTGCCGCCTTTGCATCGATCGCAAAAGGAGAAAAGCCACCAATAAGCAATGCACTTAACGCAATGCCACAAAGTGTTGAAAAGATTTTCTTTGTCATAAAAGACCCCTCTAAAATTTAATATTTATCGCATTTCGCGACATGAGCAAAAATATATAGGTGTCAAAATTTGGTTTTGGCACCTACACCATTTTAAATATGAAGCCTAAATAAATCAACAAATATGTACAAGAATTAATATAATGTTTACATTTCAATAATCCACCTTCATAAGGCAAAGTCCCATCGGAGGCGCTGTCGGGCCGGCTTCCTGTCTGTTGCATGCCTCCAGGATCTCTTTTGTCCTATACGGAGTGATGTTGCCATAGCCGACTTCCAAAAGAGTACCCGTCAAAATGCGGACCATGTTCTGCAAAAATCCGTTTCCGTGAAAATAGAACCTTATATAATTGCCGCTCTCTTCTATCTTGATGTTGTCAACGCACCTGACCGTCGACTTCTTCATCTTGTTATTGCCGCAAAAGCTCTTGAAATCATGCGTTCCGATGAGGTGCTTAGCCGCCTCTCTCATCTTGTCCGCGTCGGGCCTTTGCTCAAGTATCGTCACATACTTCCTGTCAAAAACAGGCTTTGACGCGCCGTACCAACATGTATATCTGTAAGTCTTTCCGAGCGCATTGTACCTTGCATGGAATCTGTCGGAGCAGACCCTGACCTCATTGACGCTGATATCATCCGGAAGATAAGTGTTCATGTAGCTTTGGATCTCGTCCTCCGTCATGTCCGTATCAAGCACCGCATTGGCAGTCATCGCCCTCGCGTGAACGCCCGCGTCCGTCCTACCCGCACCAATGATGTTAAAAGTCTCATCGTCCGGAATGTTCGTCATCTTTCTAAGGACTGATTCTAACTTCCCCTGAATCGTCATATCTTTTCCCGGCTGTCTCTCCCAACCGTAAAACCTAGTCCCGTCGTAGCTAATAATAAACTTATAATTTCTCTTCATAATCTTTCCTTTATCTAAACACAAACATAAAAACAGTTTACCATGACCTATGCCTTATTTGTAGACAAATCGCAATATACATGGTAAACTTTCTTCGCTTTGAGAAATATGTCAGTTCGAGACCTTCCTGACACTAAACAAAACTAAAGGAGACAATCATGAATAACAAAAGCGTACTTTACATCACTCAGGCTGCGGTGATCGCAGCTATCTATGTAGTTTTGACGCAGATCGCAAACGCACTCGGTCTTGCAAGCGGCGCAATCCAGATCCGCTTCTCTGAGGCACTTACGATCCTGCCTTACTTCACACCCGCGGCAATCCCGGGACTTTTCGTCGGATGCATTATCGGAAACATAACCACAGGCTGCATGCCCCTCGACACAGTGTTTGGCTCTATAGCGACACTCCTCGGCGCACTCGGCACCTACTACATCGCCCACGGTCTCAAAAAGCCCGGCACTCCCGGCTTCTACGCAACAAGCAAGATCAAGGCATGGCTCAGCCCCGTTCCGCCCATCGTAGCCAACACACTGATCGTTCCTTTCGTCATCAAATTCGTCTACGGCAGCGAAACGATCATCCCGCTCATCATGCTCACAGTCTTCATCGGCGAGCTCATCTCCTGCGAAGCCCTCGGCATGCTTCTTTTATTTGCATTAGACAAAAGAAAAAGCGCCATATTCGGAGGGATGTGACCCGCGGCCGCGACAAAGGCCGCTTCTCTTATATAAATGCAGCCATGTATAAAGGCAAAGTTATGGTTCCGTCGTCAGCAACTCCTATGTTTCCGTCAATGAATTTGTATCCGTAAGTTATATTTTTATCCTTTTTTATAATGGATTTAAGAGAATTGGCTCGAGCATTCCCGCTCTTTACTTCAATCGGAACAACAGCTCCGTCTACTTGAATAATAAAATCCAACTCTTTTTTGGTGGATTCATTTTTGTAAAAGTACAGCGCATACCCCTTCTTATGTAACGCATCCGCGATTGCGCATTCATACAATCCACCTTTCGTGTTTCCGCTAAACGTATTTTCAACTATATGCTGCTTGAGAGAATAATCTTTCATCGAAATAAGCAACGACAGATCTGTGGTATATGCTCTAAAAAAATCTTCTCTTGCGTAATCTTCAAGATCATATCTCACGTCAGAAACAAGTTTACAAATGTGGATCATATCTGCTCTAAGAAGCCACTCTATGCTCGAGTAATATTTCTGTGCCCTGGCTCCGTTCTCGATCTCTTTGTATTGGAATTTGTGATTCTCTTTATCCAGTAATTGTTTAGACAAAGTGAGATAACATTTCTCCGCTTTCACTTTCTCTTCAGCATTAGCATAGTGCGCAATATCATATTGATATCCCTGCAAAAGATTCCTCTGCACAGTATCCACTTCTCTAAAATCTTTTGTATCTATATATTTCTGTACAGCTTCCGGCATTCCTCCGATAGCAATGTATTTCCTAAAATATGCCATCATCTGCTTGTTGATTGCGTCTGGGACTATCTCCTTCTTGGTGAGATAACCACGAATTGAATCAATCATATCCTCGGTAATCCCCATTGCCCAAAGAAACTCCTCGAAATCCAATCCGTACATTGTAAGATAATCAACATACCCGACGGGATATGAAGATGCCCTCTTATAATCAATCCCCAGAAGCGATCCCGAAGAAATCACATCATATGTATTATCATTGGCCCAGAATTTCAACGATGTAATAGCTTCTTCACATTCCTGGATCTCATCCAAAAATAACAGTGTCTTTCCGGGAGCGATCTTCTTTTCGGGATAGCGAAAACGAAGCGCCATGATCATGTTCTCAACTGTTAAGTCTCCCGAGAACACCTCTGCAGCTGATGGAGTTTCTTTAAAATTTATCTCCACAAAATCTTCATAGTTTTCTTCCGCAAACCTTTCTATGGCGTATGTTTTCCCGGTCTGCCTCGCTCCCATGACTACCAGACATTTCTTATTCTTACTCATAACCCAGCTTTTCAGTTGTTCAGTGATTTTTCTCTTTAACATGCTCACCTCTTTCAGCGGTTTTGTCGCCGCTAAATGTATCTCGTCAACATTTTGGGGTAGCAAAATGTATTGTCTATCAACATTTTGGAATGGAAAAATGTATTATTCATCAACATTTTGGAATATTATACCATAAAATGAGCAAATATAAAAGCTGAAAGCCTTGAAATTTCAAGCTTTCAGCTTTGCAAACATATTGAAAGTGATTTTCTTATTTCACTATGAAGGACGCCTCATACCTCAATCTCAGCAGAAAAAGCAACAACCGCGTCGCCGGTAATCTGCACAAGAACCGGCTTGTCGTTTTCTTTTTCGACATGAACACGCATTGTTCCGTCTCTTTTGATTGCTTCTCCCTGCATAATAGTAAAGTCAAAAAACTGTTCTGCCGGGTTCTGCAGGATGTTGTAATGTGCCAGGTAGGCGCCCAGCGGGCCGTTGGCATTTCCGGTCACCGGATCTTCCGCGATACCTATTGCCGGCGCAAACATCCTTCCGTGGACGAGCACGTCCTCACCGGGATTCAACGTGAAAACATAATAACCGTTGCAGCCGATGTCCGCACTTATATCAGTCAGCTTCTGCAGATTGGGCTTCAAACTGTGAAGCAGCTCATTGGAATAAATGGGAACCATCACCTTGGAATGTCCCGTTGAAGAAATGGCAATCGGATATTCTTTGCAAATGTCGCCGACGGAAACGCCCAGCGCATCGGCGATACGGCTTCTCACATCGTCTCCCAGATCCTCGGAAACATCAGGTGCTCCCTGAGTCATGACAATCGAATAGCCATCTTCCTTCTTTATCACATCCACCGGCAGTATGCCGGCTTTTGTTTTCTGGCGAACGCGCCTGCTATTGAACTTATTCTCCAGAGCATAGACATAGTGCGCCGCAACCGTGGCGTGGCCGCAAATCGGCACCTCCGTCGTCGGCGTAAAAAAGAGTACCTCAACGTCATAATCAGACGAGTCCGACTTAAAAATAAACGCAGTCTCAGAATTATTCAGCTCCCGCGCTATCCTCTGCATCTGCTCCTCCGAAAGCCCGTCGGCATCCGGAACAACTCCCGCAGGATTTCCATGAAAACAGGTCCTAGTAAATGAATCAACCTGGTAAATTCTGTATTTTTTCATACTTTCAGCCTCCAAATATGATATATAATTTAGGGGATAACCAGCTGGAATTGATGATTTTTATAAAATCAGCGTTAAATCACCCCAATAATTCCTTATGCTCCTTAAGATAATCCGAAAGCGTAAGCCATTCGATCTTGACGCGCCTTGACTCCCACTCTTCATTCAGAGCTTCCCATTCTCCTTCGGCCAACTGGTTCTCCGGGATTGCAGCCGCTTTGTCCAAATCCTCTATCGGCCCAACTATGTGCACCGAACCGGGCTCGCCCCACATCCCCAAGAACTCATCGTCTGTAAAGCCGTTACTTCCCCAATCCATATCCTCCTTCGGCAAAGCTGAGCTATTAAAGTGCAAACGCCACGTTCCCCAATTTGCTGCTCCACAGCTTCCGGTCTCATAAATATATCCATCATTGCCAAGCCAGTGTAGATCCCTGCTGCCTCCTTCGCAGAACTTCACCACCTTGCCGTCTACCAGTGCAAATGCCCTTTCAAAACAATCCACACCCCAATCATCATACTTAGGCTTCAAAACCCCAAAAATAATCTCATAAGTCCCATCACTGTCCAGATCAACATATGTATAACCAACATTATTGAGATCGAATCCATAATCCATCTCATAGTATGATCCTGTATTCATAACACTGTTTTCCTCAGTGCCCTTGTACAAAAGATCTCCCACAACCGCCGACTGCGTATCATCATAACTTTGATCCTTGAACTCCGCAACTTCCTTGTAGGACTTAACCACACTCACAAAAGCATCCGCATAAAGCTCATCATACTTCGCAATAAGTTCCGGGTCCGTCAGACTGTAAGTGTAAACGCCGCCCTTCTCCTTCAAGAAGCTGCGATCATATCCTGCCTCTCCCTTCGCCCCTTCGGCAAAAGAGCTCTCGGCCCCGGCACTTTTCTCAGAGGAGCTCTCCACCTCGGCAGCCGCTTCCCCCGAAACACTCTCCGTCACAGCCTCCTGCTCCACGGAATCCTCGCTTGGCGCAATATCCTCAATCTCAATGCCCTCTCCAAGGGAAGTATCTCCGCATCCCGTCGCAAATACCGCGGCACCTAATAATATTCCAAATCCACTGATAAGTTTATTCTTCATAAATTTCTTTCCTCCTATATCTATGGTATAGTCCAATATCCCCGTCCCTAAATGTAATTATCTATTTCTCCAAATCTTTTAATATATCTCTGTACATAGCCCCTCCAAAAGTCCTATCACTTTTGCAAAAACTATAACAAAAGTCCTATGACTTTTGCAATTCTTCCTGCAAAAATCATAGGATCTTTACTTTATTTATCTCTTATATCACTTAGCCTTATCCGGCATATCCATATAAGAAAAAGAAAACAGCCAAGCGCATCTAACGCTTAGCTGCTGTACAGTTTTTAAACAACATCCTTCAAAAGCCTATAGATTGCCATACCATTCTTTAAACCGAACTCATGAAGCGTTCCTGTGTATAACTTCTTCGAAGACTCTTTCTTATTATCAGAAAAGAACTTTACTATATTATCTGTCATAGACTTGTATTCTGTGTCCTGAAGCAGCTGTGATATCTTTTCCCTAACAGCATTGGCTTCCTGTATTCTGCCATATTCCACTTCAAGATCAACAGTCTGCATCTTCTGACGTATAAGCTTTCGTCTTTCTATATCATCCTTCAATCCTCTAATCCTGATTTCTATTATAATAAATTGATTCCGGATAACGTTCTTCTCCATAACAAAGCAAACCAGCTTTAGTACGTATCCATAATTCATTAAGTGTTTCATCGACACTTATGTCTAAATATTCCGCAATCAACTTAATATTCACATTCATAGTAAGTGAATATTTCTTTAAATAATTATATGATGATAAATAAAAATCATTCATTTGCCACAAGCCGAAATCATCAGCATATAAGAATGGAATAATTTCATTAATCTTATCCTTAAATGTCGAGAATACTTTATCAAACCCCTTCATATGAAAAAAAAGCATTCCTCCTAATAATATGGGATTATCAACATCATAAAGTTCCAGTCTTTCTAAATCTTCTTGAACATATTCAATTGGCTGGCTTATCCAATTATCATTCTCACTTTTCTTCTCTTCATAATATCTCGTACTTGCAATGATCAATAACTTTCTTGTTAAAGGATCCTCTTCAGCTTGACACTTATCCCACAGTAATTGCGGGATCTTGTACACAGGTTGATCCATAAGAAATAATAGAGTATTGAATTCATTTAAAACAATTTTTATACCTTTACTCTCTATTTTAAAATCTTCAAAGATTGAAGAATCACTAAGCGCCTTATATAATTCTCCATTAGGTAATACACTCTTCAAATCCACATTTTTTTCGTATGCTTCTTCCGGAGAATAACTGAAACACTCTTTAAATTTCCTTTTAAACTGTGGAAGCCAAAATACCGACTCTTTTTCGCTAATAGATTTGCACCCATTTGCACACCAATACTCATATGCACATATTAGTCGCATTTTTTTTATATAGCAAATCAAAGTCATCTTGAATTTTTTGAGGAATAATTTATCTAAGTTTTCTCTTGAATAACAATACTTTCCTTCGAGTAAACCCACTATTTCTTCTTCAGTTTTTCGCCTCTTTGCCATATCGTATATTTCAATAAGAAACTCTTCGGTTTTAATGTCTTTATTCATTAGTAAGCCATCTCCTTTTATATTTGCATAAAGCTTATCACAATCAATATCCTGATTCTGGTAAACATTAGGAAGACGTATATCCCAAAAACAGGTTAAGGTCCAACTTTGAACCTTAACCTGTCTTAATTATCATCTAAGTATAAATAATTTTAATTTTTTTCTTCCAAGTACATTATTTTCTTATTATGCTTCTTGGCGTATTCAATCTCAGAACGTGTACTGTCACCAATATAACCACCTACATTGATCACAAATATTTCATCAGCCATATCGATCTTCCGCTTATGCATATCATCAAGCATTTCTTTGGTCTTGGTCAAAGTCCCTTCATCCATGTTTTCCCAAACCTCAGAATCCCCGGAATGTCCAAAGAGACCAACACTGATAACAATGTTGCCCTCAAGCGTAAGCCGTTTCTGAGCCTCCATAAATTCATCCTTAAATCTTGTACTTCCACATAACGTAATAACCGGATATTTCCTACTACTCATTGCTTATTTCCACCTATAAAGAAATTAATTTTCGAATTGCTTTAATTGTAACACAATACCCACATACTACATTTTATCTTCTTACAATTATCCTATAAATGAAAAGAAAACAGCCAAGCGCATCTTTACGCTTAGCTGTCGTACACTTCATCAGTATCATCATTCTTATCAGATAATTCCAATTCCATTTTTTATCTCAAATAAATATCCACTTCTGATACATCCCATCAGTCGCCGTATCATGCCTTTTTTTCCATCCCCATCCTGAATAATCAGCCGTTTTACTGGGATGTCCAAATGTGTTATTTATACCATAACTATAAACAATCACAGAGTTATCATCATGTGGCTTTATTCTCGTATACTTTGTACTCCAGCAGTACTTACCGCCATGATGGCAAGCTACAAGAAGATCTGTATCTGCATATTTCGTCGCATCCTGATAGTCATAATCCTGATCCCCGGCAACAGTGATCTTATAGTCAAACAGATCCTCAAATTCGTCGTATACTCTAGCATTTATGTACATAGCAAAACCGCTCTCATGTTCATGCGCAGCTACACGAGTAGGATTTATAGTTGATGCTGCGTGACCTATATAAATACTTCCAAGATCAATATCCGCTCCGTGCCTATAAACACTTCCATGCGACAATGTGATCATAATTAAAAACTTATGATATATTGAATGCCCACTCTGATCCGGAACAATCCATGTGCACTTGAGTGCTTCAGGATTTATCCTATATCCGCACCAATGATCCTCATGAACATGTGATAGAAAAATGACGGTTTTCTTGGCATCTACTCTCATGTTCAGTCCCGGCGGCACCTCATTGGCAATCTTGTCTGTACCGTAATCAAAATACATAAACGGTGCTACCTCTTCACCTGTAAGAGAAGTCGCTAACCCCTGTCCAACATCATATGTTCTAAAAATAATACTTTTAGGAGAAGGCCCCTTCTTAAGCTTACTCTTGAGGCGAGTAGCAACATCTCCATCCGGGCCGTCGTATTCCGGATAATCCGAAAGATCAAACTTCTTCATTAGATCTTTTATAATCCGCTCCTCTTCTTCCTTGGAACACCTTTCCACGCTATAGAACATTACTCTGGATTGTCTTAACTCAAATCCGTCCCTACTATAGATATCACACGCAAAACCGGAACGAGGTCTTGTAGTTTCTTTAAGTGTCACTTTAAAAAGAGCTCCGCCACTTCGAAGAGTTTTATCTTTAATCCCTATATTTCTCTTGTAAGTACTGTAAGGAACTTCCGCCGAGATGATATGAACTTTTTCCCAAAAACCATTCCTACTCTCACCAACAAATCGATTTACGGTATCACAATCCAAAAAATCCATTTCGATATATCCAAGTTTGTAATGCTCACCGTAATAAGAAATTGCGTAGTATTCCATCATGTCTTAGCTCCAAGTTTAAAAAACGTCATAGTAGACTTTTCTAATGCACGTTCATTGAATCTCGCCATTTTTCTTCCTCTTCCTTTTGCTTTGCCACCCCAACTCTGGCATACTTCAAAAGAAATTCAAACTCTTCGATATTCGAATATATTTCTGGCCTACTTACATTCGTTAGTATTCCAAGAATCATTCTTGTAATATCCAAAGCAAATTGGATAAGATCTTTTATATCCGAAAAACTAATTGGATATTTTTCTATTATTACTGCATCATTAAAAATAATCTCATCTCCATTATGCGCATATAGATTATTCCTCTGCTTACGAAGATTTTTTTTCTTTTTACTTAAGCTATTAAATCTCTTTTGGTATAATTCTAATAACTCTGGAAATGTAAAATCTTTTTGCACCAAAATATCACTAACATCACCATCTGAAAAAAAACTAAACAAGCGTCGTTGTAATTCTACATATTCTTTATAAAATACTTCCTCTTCTTTTTTCAAATAATGCTGGTAAGGAACCTCGGTTGTAATTTTCTCCCCTTCAATTTCATGTTCAATTACTTCCCTATACTCTGGAAAAACATTTATATTTTCCGAACAACTAAGTATTAGTCCGCCTAAAGATGTAGAATTATCATCATACAGTTTTGCTATTTCCATAAAGCACGCTTTCAACATAGCATTATATGTCAAATTATAAAACGCAGGAAAGCAACCAAGAACATCTCCATATTCTTTTTTAGCTTTATGATACTGCTCAATCATCGAGTAAATACAATTTGCCTCTAAAGCCTGTTGATATAATCCCTCAGACAGTTTTATTATTTCATCCTTCTCCACTTAATTACTCCTTAATCCAACCTACTTCTCTCCAAAAACATTTATCCACTTCTCGTCTTCTCTTCCCTCTCTACCATCCGTACTGATCGAAACGTTTAGAACGGTAAATCCAGCGTTTTCAAAAAGCGGGATTACGCTTCGTTCGTTAAAGTCACTGAACTTACGCTCACCGCGTGTCATTGTTCCTTCGCCGTACTTGAAGGAAGCATAGATAATCCCTCCGAGTTTCAGCGCTTCATTCATTCTTAGCATGATGGATGGAAGCTCACCCATTGGAACATGGAGAAGTGATGCACATGCCCAGATGCCATCGAATTCATTTTCAAAAGTCATTTCTTCAAAACGCATCTGTAGTACTTTTTGATTCATGTACATAGAAGCTCTCTTGCACATCTCTTCTGATGCATCAAATGCAGTGACTCGAAATCCAGCTTCAAGGAATGCTTTACTATCTCTTCCACTTCCGCAGCCTGCGTCAAGAATGCGAGCGTTTTCCGGAAGAAGTGAAATAAACTTATTCCTGATATTGGACATGTCTACACCGACTGTTCCGTAATAGAAAGCATCTGCGTTCTTGTTATAGTATTCAACGTTATTATCAATCATTTATTCTTAACTCCTGTCCATAGTTCATAGCCTTGTCTTCTTGCCGAGTCGTAAACAGGACGCATATTCTTTTCCAAGATATTCCCAAATTCTTCAGCTGTGTTTCCGGGTCGATAAAGATCCTGATTTGCCCAAATTGAATGTAAATTATCCTTATAGCAAGCCTCAAAACGCTTATGCATAACCGGATAGTCTTCATCATGTATTAGGCAATAAAGCTTGTACTGATTCTTAGAAAACCGCTTAAAGAAAGGATCCCACTCCGGAAGTTTATTGCTCTTGGATGAATTAAGTGAAGAATCCATCGGCATCAGATTCCATAATTCGTCATTCATAACAAACGACCACGGAATAAAATGATCCACATCATATTTCTTTGAAGCTATTAGTTCTTCCGTAAAAACATCTGTGATCTGCGTTAACTCCATAACCGCATCCCACAATTTGTGCACAGCGTTTAGCTTACGCATCTTCTCGTCCATAGGTGCCAATTTATAGACAAGTCCCGGCACTTCCGGATTGTTATTCTGAAGCCACTTAACCTTCTCAAACTGTATCCAGCCTAATATAGAAACAGTATTGTCTTGAATCATTTTTATCCAAGAAGGGTTAAAGTATACTTCTTTCTTAAGATTTGGGCTTTCACCTAATGTGTAGGGCAATATAATTTCTTTATTAACACGTTCAATATAGGCAATCATTCTGTGAACACTACCAGAATCTTCGCGCTCACCATACTTTGCAAAAAAGCCTGAAAGTGCCTTATACGGTACCATATTGGTAAGCTGCTTCTTTTCGTTTATTACCTCAGAATTAAATTCCTTTATCTTATTTTTTATCTCGATCTTGGAAGCATTCGCAGGTAGCTCACTTATCTTACTAAGCTTTAGCACCGCTCTCTCAAGACCATCTTTTACATCACCCAGAACGATACCACTCAAATGAATATGAAATTCAAGTACAGAATACCAAGCATTGGCAATCATCTCATTTATGATCTCATCAAATGTAGTTTTACTCACACCTTCAGAAATCAGATTCACTATTGCTTCAAGCCAATAAAATTTGTAGCAATATGAAGGATTTTTCATCATAAGAGAGAAGCCTTCTATATCCAGATGGTTATAGTAGCCTCCTTCTATCTTTAAATCATATTCGATTTTACTAGAAGCAAAATCGCCCATATTATTTATAATTCCTCGAAACCGATACTCTTTAGATAATCATATGTTCCATCATAGTATTCCGGAAGACGAGTCCCATCCTCCCAGAAGCCCGTAGCTGTCTTGTTAGCGTTTCCTTCAGGAACACATATGACCATTCCTGATCTAGCGCGTGTGAGTAATACTCTATATGCATTTAGCATATATTTCATCTTCTCTACACGTGTTTCGTTATTAGGGAGTATTTCATCCCATTTTTCTTTACCATTGAATCTGTAATAATGCCATTCGCCATTCTCATAACGCATATCTGCATCCCATAGAAGGCATGTATAATCTAGCTCCAATCCCTGAACCTGAATTTCAGTAGCAGCATCCTCCAAATAATTAGATGACCGAGTATCAGTTTTATCTTCCAGAAACCAGTGCACTGCATTATCTTCATCTGATTGTAACACGTGTATTCCAAGCGGCTTGTATCTTGCAGACTCCTTGGTGATAAGCACACCCGTTCTTTCCGTACCTCTTACCTTTTCATGAAGCCATCTTTTTGCTTTCTCCATATCTCTAGTCAAATAAATAGGATATTTATCTTTAATTTCAGAGTATAAAGAAGCTGCTTCTACATCTAAAGAAAGCAATGCATGTACCATAGAGGATAACTTCTCAGCTCTGAAGGAGCGAAGTGATACTCCCAAATGAAGGTCTGTAGCAAAAGTCACATTTCTGTTATCACGTAACAGCTCATTGACTTTACCCTCAGCATATTCAGCCTCTGTAAGCTGGGGTGATATATATACTTTCCAATGAGTGAATTTATCATTTAAAGCTCTAATCCATTCTGTAATTCCGGCTTCTCCTGTATTTATCTCCTGACCACCACCCACAAGACAAACTATAGTTGCCCAGTCTTCACGCTGATCAAGTGCCCATATTAAAAAAGCTGCCTCCGACATAGGGAAATTTGGAACCTTGAGCTTATTTCCATATGTTCCGCCTCTCTTCAAATAATCCGCAAGTCTTTTATGGGTCCAAGAACGCTGAGCCTCATCAAAAATAGCAACGTGTTCAACTTCACCATATCCTGCTTCCTGCATCTTAACTGCCTTTGCAGGATCAATTTCAAGCACTCCATTTTCAACAGGATTTTTTATCTTTGCAAGCATATTATCTCTATATCTATGGATAATCTGTATGAACTTACCTACTTCACGTCTTGAATCTGAAAGTTTCTTCGCTTCTCCTCTTTCTCTGCACTTGGCATAATTATCCTTAGCCAAAGCTTCATTAAGAACCGCAACCAATGGACCATTTCCAGACAAATATACTGCACCTTCATCCTCCAATGGCTTATCAAATCCTTGATATGTCTGTTTAACTGCCACATCTAATCCGACCAAAGTTTTCCCTGCACCAGGAACTCCCGTCACAAAGCAAATGCTCTTCTCACCGTCTCTTTTGCTTTTATGAATAACGTCCAAGATGTACGCAATAGTTCTATCAGTAGTTACTTTGTCGGCTTCATGTCTGGTAATGTCTTCAACTGAATGACTCTCATATAATGCTTTAGCCGCTTCGATTATCGTGGGTGTCGGGGCATATGGACTGATAATCCAATTGGAATCCACCGCGGATTCATCCGGAAAACGTAGCAATACTTCTGAAAGCAATCCTCTTAGTCCAGTTTCTCCACTAACTAATGGATTAACAACCCTGTCATTATATACAGAAGCCTGTATTACTGAAGATGTATTTATGTGTTTCGTTGCCACCAAAATTGGAACAATAAGCTTATCATGACTATACTTATGGAAGTTCTTGAGATCCAATGCATAATCTAAAACCTGATCAACATCACTTTCCTGTATTTTGGCTTCTCCAACCTTAAACTCAAGGCAAAATACAATACCGCTTAACAGCAATACAACGTCTATCCTTTTCCCTAATCTGGGAATATCATACTCAAATATGATACGTCCGTCTGATTCTTTCCAAGGGAAAACGACACTCTGAAGAATTTCAATTTCTCTTATCCATGCTTCTCTGGTAGTAGTCAGAGCATCTCCATGATATTTATCGCATAGCACGCCAAATATAGCTTCTTTTTCCTTTTCAAGAAACTTTTTAATATCGCTATCAAACAAACATCTTGGACTATTTCCCATTTTTATAACTCCGTATACTTTTTGCTGCTGCCGTAGCTCTTATCAACAGGATACTTCTTTTCATTCATGCGTATCTTTTCTATCATTGCATCCTCTATACTGATTCCAAGTTTATCTGCAAGCTGAATGCAATAATTCATGACATCCGCAAGCTCTTCCTTTACCGCCTGCGGATCATACTCTGGTGACCACTGAAAACACTCGAGCAATTCTCCGGCTTCAATAGCTATGCTCTTTGCGAGATTATCCGGGGTATGGAACTGATCCCAGTCTCTATCTTCTGTAAATTTTTTTATCTCACGTTTTACTTCATCAAAATCCATCAATATTTCTCCTCTCAAATCGTATCTACATAATCCTGAAGATACTTTTTCAGATTGTTATCCATTACATATAAATATGTTCCTTTAATACCACGAGTCATTAGTACATAGTATGTATTCTTAATATACATATCCAACTCCTCGTCTTTAGCATATTGTCGGATTCTTCTATCAAAATAATTATTTTTATCTACTTCGATTTGCTTTGTAATAGGATTAAACTTGATATCGTCTCCAAGAATAACGAAGGCATAATTAAGGTCGAAACCAGCAATAGAATGCACACATCCTACTTCATTTAATGAGTTTTCAATATTTACCCAATTCTTGAGTTTGCTATTCCATTTTTTCTTAATTCCGTCTATGCTGATATCATATTCATTCGGGTTTTCTTTAGTTTTCCAAGGCCAAGCATAACCGGCAATCATCCTGCTGAGCTGATATTGTTTTTCTTTTTCATATAGCATTCTATTGAATTTTTCAAAAGAATCTACAATCTTAAACTCATAATGATCAAACTGTTGTCTCCTGATTACAGTTTGCCATAATAATGCTCTGGCGTACTTTATATATTCATCTCCTCCAACCACTCTCATCTGCAATGTAAGAAGATGTTCTGCGTATTTGACAATTCGTATTTTCTGTCGATCACTTATTTCTTTGCAAATCTTCTCATTAAAAACCTCCGCCGAAATACCAGACGGCGCTCCAAGTTGCTCAGGATCAAAAAAGAACACGCCTTTTTTCGAAATCTTGAGCACCCAGTCAAGCTCAGTGGCATCCTCCGGAAGTTTGAGCCTTTTATTTTTTTTATCGAAATCTCTATATCCGACAATAGCTCTTCTGCACTGGAGCTTCTGTGCTTCATCAACAAAAAGAATATCCCATTCGCCAGCGTTTACCGCGTCCGAAGCGCCCATAACATCCTTGGATGCTAATCCATCTATCTTCTTAAATAGCTTTTTCAACGTAGCCCTCAATGAATTCTGAGGAATAATAAGCCCAATCTTCTTGTCTGCAAAAATCTTTTTATGCGTAACAGAATCCTCGTAATCCCTCAAGTATTTCATCAAATAGACCGCAACTATCGTTTTTCCAGTTCCTGGTCGTCCTTGAATTACCATAGGAATGTTATTTCCTTCTAATATATCTTTCATAATTAGATTGGCCTGATTTTTCTGATCAGCATTAAGCTCCTTGAAAGGAGAATACTTATAAAACTCACTATTCTTTATCCAATCTAAACTATGATCCGCAAGCCCACATTTTCTCAGTTTATTCCATAAGCATTCGAATGTACCATCATAATCATCTCTTCTGTAATAGTCTTTGTTGGCTATTCCATCGTTCTTGTTGGTAATAATATATTTTTCGTCTGCAGAAACAAACTGGATCAACTTCGATTCAAAATCAAAAGTCACTGACTGATTAAATTTATCAGAGTAAATAAAATGTACTTTATTAAACTGCTTTTTATCGGTATTTGCCTTATGCTGCTTCATTCTTTCTGAGACATTAGTAGATTCTCCAATGTATATTCTCTTCCCGTTTTCGAGAATATATAGCATAGGCCAATTCATAAGATATGTCTCAGTTCCATAGCCATCCTTCGGAAATGGATGATTTGTGATTATGTAGAGATTTTCAGTACGTTCCATGTTCCCACCTCAATACGATTGATAAAATCACCTTTTTTTCCGTACTTTCTCATAAAAAAACTAATATAATAATTATATTCAAAATAATAACCCAAAGCTATACAAACGTCGTAGTATTTCGGGTTTTTCCACATATTTTTCTGATATTTCTTGTTCCAACAATTCTTTTTGCAAATATGCTTGTATTCCCCTTCGTGATAGAATGCGGAAGCTTTGTTATGAGGTGTGTTCACATCTGAACCGTCGGCTGCCAGGAGTCTGTAACCTTCATACTTATATCTGACAGGGATGGTTTTTACATGGCTTCTTAATAAACAGTAGAAAGCTTCGGGCAATATCTTGGCGCGTTATTGTACAAAAGCAGAAGCAGTTGCAGGCTTTCCAATATCAATAAGTTCTTTATCAAGAGTCTTACCCTGAAAGCCAAGAATCGTCTTTATTGTTTTGATGAAATCGAGAGATCTGTTGCGTGAAAAATCTTTGTCAGGATATACAGAAAACAGGGAACGGGTCTTGTTCAATTCCCTGATACAATAGAAAAGTCTGTTATAGACAGTCTGCATATTACCCATCCGTATTACTCCTGATGACCTTGAATAATAGTGTCGTCACCGGGCTGGTGGATATATGCATAAATTAAGGGCACTGCCATACTGACGGCTACCGTAGCAGATAGCTTATGTCATTAAACTTTAACACATCAGCATGGGCTTACATGCCCATCAATTTCTATAATTAGACTAACATCAACAAGGTAAAGAGTCAATAAACAAATCAACTAATTCTTCCTCATTTTTGATAAAAATATTATTAAAAACTTATATTCCAAACATCTTATACGGAAATCTTTCTTGTATTTGATATTTCTTATTTAATATATCGGCATATGTATCATAACTATACTCATATCGAGTCCACACAGCATTTGCCACATAATCAGCAGCTTGTATAACGTATGCTTCCGCAGAATCTGAATCAAGGTATTGTACATCAATATCTATTCCTAAATCCTGCTCATAATTAAAATAGACTTTAATATAATCTGCAAATGAATTTAATGAAGTTATCTTTGTGGTATGATTATCACACAGAATATGGATAACTTTTCCACTATCTTCTTTACCAATCATTTTGGCAAGAAGTATTTTTGATAGATAATTGTACATAATATTCTTATCTGCAAGTAATTCTGGCTTTGCATATTTTTTATCAAGAACGATATATGACACTGAAATGTCTTTAGCAGCAATACACTCAATAATATGGTGCTTAACACATGGGTATGCATCAGATGCCTTTATTTCATGTGCGTGACCATTGATAATCTCAGGAAACAGTGTTCGTGCGATACCAAGCTTTCTCATCATTACATTATGGAGAGATTTATAAGAATGTGTATCAATGCAAGCTATTACAAAGTATCTGCCCGCAGAGCCAAGGTTGCCGGATTCATCAAAAATGATGCATCGCTCATTACGATAAGTCTGTTTGCCCACAAGTTTTCTCCTAAACAATTTAATATTATAATTTTAGCACACTCGTTTGTAACAAAAAAGACCCCTACTGGCGTTTAAAACCAGTAAGAGTCTTAAATTGGACTTAACTAAATGACATTGACGCAAGCGTATGGCTCTTTTTTGTTCGATATCTCTTTTCACCCCAACGCCACGTCTAAGATCATCATAAGGACAAAGCCCATGGCGAAGGCGACGGTTCCGGTGTTGGTGTGCTTGCCGACTGACATTTCGGGGATGAGCTCCTCGACTACGACGTACATCATGGCGCCGGCTGCGAAGGCAAGCATGTAGGGAAGGACCTGGACTACGACTGCGGCCGCGAAGATCGTGATGATCGAGGCGATCGGCTCTACGATTCCGGAGAAGGCTCCGTAGAGGAAGGTCTTTCCTTTGTTCATGCCCTCTGCTTTGAGGGGCATTGATACGATCGCGCCCTCAGGGAAGTTCTGGATCGCGATACCGATTGCGAGGACGAGGGCTGCGGTTCTGCTGACAGCCACGTGTCCTGAAAGCCATCCGGCGTATATGACACCTACAGCCATTCCCTCTGGGATGTTGTGAAGTGTTACTGCAAGGATGAGCTTTGTGGTTCTCTTGAGCTTACTGCCTGTCGGACCCTCGGATACGTTATCCATGTGCATATGCGGAGTAACGATATCAAGGAAGAGGACAAAGCCGATTCCTATCAAAAATCCTATAGCTGCGGGCATATATGCAAACTTGCCGTATTCGGTGCTTGCTTCTATCGAAGGCTGCAAGAGGCTCCAGAATGAAGCTGCCACCATGACTCCTGCGGCAAAGCCCGTAAGTATCTTTTTAAGTCTTTCAGAAATGTCATCTTTTAAAAAGAAGACCATTGCAGCGCCGAGCGCCGTTCCCAAGAAGGGAATAAGTATTCCGATAATAATTTCGCTTCTCATCTTAAGTGTTCCCAATCCTACTGTCTAAACTAATGATAATGATTCTCAGTAACATACAGACAGTAATCTATCACGTATGCAAGGAACAGTCAAACTTAAGGCAGGCTATATTCGTCTTCCAATTCCAATTTGAATGCCCCCTGAAAAAAAACTGTTGACATCCTACGATAGATGTAGTATCTTTACTATGCCTGATTTAGTATATCAGTCGTACTATTACTGACGTAACATGTAAACAATGCGATTTTAAAGGAGGTTTAGATCTCGTGGGCTACGGGATCGCAAGCTAAAGATATGAAAAATTTGAAATTATTATTGGGAATAATCATCGGATTTATATTGGAACTGGGATGTATCATCTTCGTAGATCATGCTATTAACCAATTGATCGTAAATCCCGCGCTTGGAGGAATGGCGGAATTTGCAGCAAGAACGCTGATCTTTATCATCGGCTACTTTATCATTGAAAAGATGTATAAAAAAAGTGTTGCTCCTTCAACAAAGAACCTGAAGAAAGGACTCTTTGTCTATGGAGCAACATTCTGGATCTTGTTCATCTCGAACCTTATATTTGATCATAAAACTCCGACAATGCCGATATTATCATGCATTCCATCGGTTATCGGTATCATCTTTTCCGAAATGGGAACCGGTGTACTTGAGGAGCTTGTTTTTAGAGGATTCTTTTTCAACGCGTTTTTAGATAGGCTTGGTGATACCAAGAGGGGCGTTTTTGCTTCTATGATCCTCTCATCATCGGTGTTTGGACTTTTTCACTTGCTCAATCTTATATCATACCCTGAGCTTTTGGTTGCAACCTTGGCACAGGTGTTATATGCGATCCTGATGGGCAGCCTTTTCTGCGTGATCTACTATAGATCAAGGAATCTATGGCCTTGTATCATACTCCATGGGATCATAGATTTTACGGCTAAATTCTGGGACTGCTTCACTACCGCTCCAAAGACCGATTTTACTTTTTTACTTGCTATCCTTTCAGTTGCTCTCTGCTTAACACTCTTTATTTCCGCAGTCGTTCAGCTGAACAATGAATTTAAGACTAAAAGGATCAGTCAAACTTAAGGAGTGTCGCAAGGATCCTCTTTGCGCAGAGCTTAAGCATGTCTGTGTCGAGAGCGCCCATTTCCATGGCTTTTTTAACTCTTTCGGGGAAGCCTGTCGCCATCTTGAGGTCGTTACCTGCGTTGATCTCTTTGTAGTGCTCGCCTCTTGTCCACCAGTCTGATGTGACGATTCCGCCAAAGTTCCACTCATCGCGGAGGATTCCTGTGATGAGGTCTTTGTTCTCGGAAGCACGGAGGCCGTTGACTACGTTGTAGGAAGACATGATGGTGTAAGGCTCTTCCTCTTTTACGATCATCTCAAATGCCTTTAAGTAGATCTCACGAAGCGCTCTCTCTGAAACTCTTGAGTCGCTGTGCTTTCTGTTGGTCTCCTTATTGTTGCAGGCAAAGTGTTTTACGCTTGCTCCGACGTGGTTTCTCTGGATACCGCGAACCATCGCAGCCGCCATCTTTCCTGTAAGGTAAGGATCCTCTGAATAGTACTCGAAGTTTCTTCCGCACATAGGGCTTCTGTGGATGTTGATGGCAGGTGTGAGCCATACGCTGAGGTTGTTCTCTTTGAGCTCCTCACCGCCTGCAAATCCTACTGCCTCAGCGATCTCTTTATTCCAAGTGCATGCGATCGATGTTGAGCAAGGGAATGCTGTTGTGCGAACTCCTGTCTCGGGCATGATACGGACACCTGCGGGGCCGTCTGCTGTAGCTGCATTGGGAACGCCGTACTCGTAGATGTTTCCGAAGCCGAATACGTTGGAAACGCCTGTGTTGGGCTGTCCGCCTACAAGATGGATGAGGTCATCGGTTGAAAGCTGCTCCATGAACTCATCGAGTGTGATCTTGCCTTCAGCCACTTCGCTGAATTTCTTGATGCCCTCACGCATGGGCTGTGTATAGTAGTGCCTCGGGATCTCTTTTACCAAAGGAGCAGTCGCTTCTTCGGTTCCGGGCTGCATCTTCTCAAATATGCATTCGTTCTTGTCCTTATGCTCTCCAAGAGGAAGCTCTTCAAAAGAGCCATCGCTGAGCATACGCTTTTTTAACTCAGAAGGAACTACCTTGTGAGAAAGCTCTTTTACCACCTTATCTTCTGAAAGATTCCAAGTGTACTCTGACTTAACGGCATCTCTTACGTTCTTACCGATATAGAAGCTGTACTCGCCTTTCTCAAGAAGGTAGGAAGCATCAGCTACTTTGCCGAGGTCGTCGTATGAAGAGATTGCGTACTCGTTGGCTGTGAGGGTAAGGATCTGTGACTCGCCGGCCTTTAGCTCTTTTGTCTTGTCAAAAGAGATCAAGCTTCTTGCGGCTTTTCCGAGCTTACCGTTAGGTGCCGAAGCATAGAGCTGAACTACTTCTTTGCCGGCTACCTTGCCTGTATTTGTGACTTTAACGGTGAAAATGAACTCGTCGTCCTTCTTGGCAGCCGACAGCTCTTTTACCTCAAAATCGGTGAAGGAAAGGCCGTATCCGAAGGGGTAGATGACCTTGCTGTCTGCGCCGGGGATGGTTGAGAAATAACGATATCCGACGTAGATATCCTCAGTATAATCAACATAATCTATGGACTCGTGGTAGTTCTCTGTAGAAGGATAATCCTCGAGTTTGCCTGCAAATGTATCTGCAAGTCTTCCTGAAGGACATACGTTTCCAAGGAGGACGTCTGCTGCGGAAAGTCCGCCTTCCATACCGCCCTGTCCCATGTATACGGCAGCGGTGATCTTGGAATCTTCTTCGATCCATCTGCAATCTATGACTCCGCCGACGTTAAGAACTGCGATGACGTTCTTGAAATTGTCTTTCGCGGTCTTGATCATTTCTTTTTCTTCGGGGCTGAGGTAGAAGTCTCCGTCAGGGAAGATCTCGCCCGAGAGTTTGGGCATGCTCTGTCCGGCAGGCCATGGGTTGAAGTCCTCATAGTCGCCTTCTTTGTCGCTTCTATCCCAGCCTTCGCCTGAGAATCTGTTGATCACCACAATTGCGGTGTCAGAGAAGTTCTTGGCTTCGGTGAGCATGTTTGAAGGGATGGGGAGTTCTTTGGTCATTCCGGGAACGCATCCTTTCTTGAACTGCTCCTGTAGTCCCTCTTTATAGTATTCCATCAAAGGCTCATAAACCTTGACTTCACGTATCTTAAGTCCATCATAGAGTGAGTGGATGTACTCACAGTATACGTCTCCTGAGCCGCCGCCACCTTTTACGTAGTCAACTGCTGCTTTTCCGAGTAGTACGAGGGGCTTTTCCTTTGAAAGAGGTAAAATCCCGTTGTTCTTCAAAAGGACTATGGCCTCATCTGCAGCGTTCTTGGAAATCTCGATATGTTCCTTGCTGCTTGTCACTCTCTTGTCCTTGTAGAGCGGAAGTGATGGCTGATAGAGAAGTCTTGCCCATTTCTGCATTTTGATAAATCCTCCGTAATATCAAATAAAATCATTCAATGCTTTATTCTATTACATAAGGGGGAAATTGACTACTTAATTTATGTTATGAAGGTGGATTAGTGTGGATGGGGGGGTGGGGTGGAGGATTCAGTGGCTTCGCGGCGGGGCGTGGCTGCGCGGGGCGCGGTGGGCGGCGGTTCTCGATCCGCGGCAGGGGTTTTGCTTGCTTTTACATGCCTCTTTTCGCATTTTCTCGATTAGAGGCATGTATCTTAGCTTGTTTTTACATGCCTCTTTTTGCACTTTCTCGATTAGAGGCATGTATTTTAACTTGCTTTTGCATGCCTCTTTTCGCACTTTCTCGATTAGAGGCATGTATTTTAACTTGCTTTTACATGCCTCTTTTTGCACTTTCTCGATTAGAGGCATGTATCTTAGCTTGTTTTTACATGCCTCTTTTTGCTCTTTCTCGATTAGAGGCATGTATTTTAACTTGTTTTTACATGCCTCTTTTTGCTCTTTCTCGATTAGAGGCATGTATTTTAACTTGTTTTTACATGCCTCTTTTCGCACTATCTCGGTTAGCGGCATGTATTTTAACTTGCTTTTACATGCCTCTTTTTACACTTTCTCAATTAGAGGCAGGTGCCGAGCACAAAAAAACAGTGCTGCTCAAAATTATTTGAAGCAGCACTGTCTATGATCATCATTTATCCTATCATTCGGAGTCGTCGCCGTCGCCATCGCCTGAGCCACCGTCGCCGCTATCACCTTCGTCGCCGTGGTACTCTTCGGTAGGCGCTGCGTCTTCGGATATGCTCTCGCCGCCGTCATCGTCATCTCCGTCGTCTCCGGAGTCGCCGGAATCGCCCGCGTCGTCGCCTGAGCCACTATCATCGTTTCCGTCATCGCCGCTGTTGTCGAGGGTGTCATCGTTGTCGTCACCGCCGTCGTTTCCGCCTGCAAGGGCGTCATCGTTGTTGTCACCGCCATCGTTTCCGCCTGCAAGGGCATCATCGTTGCCATCGCCATTGCCTTCGCCACCGAGCTGGTCGCTGCCTGCCGCGTCTTCGTTGCCCGCGCCTGTTCCGGCGCTGTCGCCTATTTCATCGCCTATTGCGTCGCCTATTGCATCGCCTGTGCCCGCGCCGTCGCCGGACATTCCTTCGTTGGCTGCGTCGCTAGGTCCGGAAGCGCCTTCAGATGCTGCAAGGCCTGCCTCGTCGGACTCGTCACTGGAAGCTAGTCCTGCTTCGTCAGAGGATGCAACTGCTGCGGCATCTTCAATTGAAAGTCCGCTTGAAGCCGCTGCTGCAGCTTCTTCCTCTTTCTCTTCCTCAGCTGCACGTCTCTCTGCTTCCTTCTCTTCAAGCCATCTTGCAAGTGTTTCTTCCTTGATGCTGTCTACATCAACGGTTTCTTCATCTATATCTGTATTGTCGTAATCAATGCTTCCGTCAGCAGATACGACGAATATAGCTGAATCATCTCTATTAGTTGCCACGTAGCCCTGGAGGTAATCTTCTGTGTGGACGATAATGGTTGGTATGAGCTCCTCGTCGCTGCTATCGTCATCAGAGGTCGCGCTGCCATCTGCGCCGCTGCCGCCGCCATCGTCGGAACCCGCGCCTGCTTCAGAGTCGCCGGAGGCTGAGTCGTCGCCGGAATCGCTATCATCGCTGTCGTCTTCAGGCTCGATAACTTCAATATCCGTCACGCGCTCGCCGATCACAGGTCTGAGCTCAACAAGTGAGTAGATGTAACTTTCTCCAAAAGCGTCGGTAATCATGTCGATTAGGGCCCATGTCCTGGGCTCCTCGTCTTCGCTTGAAGGTATATCAATACTATCCGCTCTATCTGTATAGTCAAGGTCATGATATAAAGTGTCGCCATAGAAGTAGAAGTCTATCGGTCCCTCTTTGACGTCGCCGTCACCCGAGCCGTCCGAGCCGCCCGAACCACCGCCGCCGTTACCCGAGCCGCCACCACCGCCCACGCCATCGCTTCGGATGACCTGCAAATGCAGGTAGTAGTCCGCTGCGGCGGTGAGCTTGAGTTCAGCTTCGATTGCGGAGGCGAGGTCGTCGTCGATGATGAGGTTACCGTCGGTGTCGACGAGTTCGAGGCCGGAGGCGAGGTACACGCCTTTGTAGTGGCCTTCGGAGGAGTCGCTTGTGACGATCCTTCCGCCGACGTCGCCGACGTTAAAGACTTCGGTCTCGGCTTCGCGATCCGAATAGAACTTGCCGTCTTTATAGAATACAAGCGCGCTGTTGCCGTTTCCGCTTATCACGATCTCTCGGGGCGTCATATCCCATTCCGCGTCGATCTCGAGGCTCTCAACGCCGCCTCGCATGTAGCCGAGGATCTTATAAAGTGAGCCTGAGCCCGTGATGAGATTGCCTTCCTCGTCTGTCAGGAAGTACCTTTCCTTATCGGACGCTGAGACAACGTCATACGCGCGCGTAAGGGCGTCAACTCGTCCTTGGAGCTCGCTCTTTCTCTTTTCATCGTCGCACTGCGATATTGCCTTATTAAGGCCCTTGATCGAGGCATCAATCATGGTCAAAAGAGATTCTTTATCCATGGAAAAGCCCGTAAAATCATAGCCGTATTTTTCCATCCCGCCGACATCGACAGGGAGCGAAACATCGCTCTGCGCCGTCGCTTCAACGTAGCTGGCCATGAAGAAAACGGCCATGGCCAATAATGAAGTTATTCTCAAAAATCTCTTTTTCATAGGCGTTACCTCTTACTGATTCGCACTTATGATACCAATGTTACTGAGTATGTCCTCAGCCTTTGTGGGCTGGTAGAAGCGCCTTCCGGGTCTTACAACCTGGTCGATACCGGGTATTGCACTTACGCTGCTGTGCTTATCCGAATCGTAGAACATAAAGCTTGTCGAGCCGCCAAACGAATCGCCGCTCTTCTTATCTCTTCCTACTATCTCTCCCGCGAATGTCCTGTATGGAATGACGAGCCTTGGATCATCGGAAGGATTAGCCGTCACTTCCTCGCTCATCAAAATGTGTCCCGTAGCTCCCGTGCCGTTTTCGGCCTTTACCTTTCCTTCGCAGTCGCCGCAGATACCGCCGACGTGCGTTCCCTTAAGGTTGCTGTTCGCCGCAGAGGTTCCTTTGACATCGAGATCTCCAAACAGGAATCCGATCATACCTCCGACGTATCCGTCAAAGCCTTCGGACCTTACAAGCATGCTTGTTTCGCCCAAAGAGCCGTCTTCCGTATACGCTACGCTGCAGTTGTCAAAAGATATATCGCCGCCGGAGCAACCAACGAGGCCGCCGCAGTAGCTTATTTCATTGGTCTCGGGCTCCCAGAGAGCCACAAGCCTTATATCGTCCCTAACAAGATTTCCGTGTACATATTCTTTGGTCGTAGGATTGCCGTTCTCAACAACCATCCATCCCGAGAAGATAAACGTATTCTTTTCAGGATCAACCGGTCTCGTCGCTGTCGTAGGGATTATTGAAGAGACGTTCTCGACATAATATGTCTTTTCATCTCTTGTTACCCTGTGGAATACGCTGTTCGAGTTATCGGGATAAACCGTATCCTTCCAGGTTCCGCCGTCAAGGTCGTACTCAACAACGTAGTCGCCCGCGAGCATCGCTTCGCAGCTGTCCGTGTAAGGCTCTACAACGTACAGGCTCACATCCGAGTCAAAAACTGTTCCCGGAAGCTTAGCAATATTATTCTGAGTGGACGCCGTTCCGTCCTCGTTATTAACTGAAGAATCGCTGTAGCCATAGCCTGTTGTAAAGCGCGTCCTAGCGAATCCCTCGCTCATAGCCTTCGTGATACCGATACGAGGCGTTCCGCTTGAATTCGTGATCGCACCCGTGATCGTGATAGTGTGCTTAACACCGCCCGCATCTGCCGGAAGCTCGACGTTGTTGACAACGGAAGCTGCCGAATTCTCGTAGATATACGGGTTGTCGCGAAGATTGAACGTAGCGCCGGAATTAAAGTAGATTCCTCCGCCCGCCGTGTTCGCGCTGTTGTATTTGATCTCAGGGCTGCCCGTAACGGTGAGGGTACCGCCGCTCGAAATATAGATACCTCCGCCGTAATCCGCAGCGTTATTGGTGATCGTACCTGCGCTGATATTAGCCGCATGACCAACCGTAACCGCGCCGCCGATGTCAGCCTTGTTATTCGTTATATGTCCGCCGTACATGTTGAATGTACCCGAATCCGTCGCATATACAGCGCCGCCGTCGCCGCCTCTGTTACCTGCGATATTTCCTCTGTACAGGTTAAAAGAGCCACTCTCTACCTTTACGGCACCGTGCGAAGAAGCACCTGTGATAACGCCGCCGCTGACCGTCTTTTCCTGACCGTCCACGGGACTTGTTATCGATCTGTCATCGTCTCCGCAGTCGGTGAGCTTAAGCTCCGCCCCGTCGGAAACCGCGATCATTCTGGAATCTCCGCCCTCCCAATTTATCTTTTTACCGTTAAGACAGAGAGTTATATTCTCATCAACAACCCACGTGCTTGTGAGGTTGACGTCGTTCTCAAGGTAGTAGCTTCCTGCCGAAGTGGGAAGGCTGTCGTCGTTTACCCACCTTCTGAAAGCGATATTGTCATCGTCGTCATCGTGATGAACGCCGTAGATATCGTGCCTGTGGTCAGGCGCCACGAGCTTGGCCTCATTTCCGTCGTGGATGACGTCGTACTCGTTACTGTCGGATATGAAGTACTTGGCGGGATCGACGTCCTTATTTTCGCCGTCGACGTAGCCGTAGCCTGTTGTAAAGAAGCCCGGATCCTCCATGCGGATGCCTACCCTTGTACCTGACAAAAGAGGATTCACAACCGTGAGCTTCCTTCCACTCTTAAGGTAGACATTGCTCCTCGTTCCGCTTTCGGTATTCTGCGAAATATAGATCTTTCCTTCTATCTTCACGGTTCCGCTCGAATAATAAACGCCGTGATCTTCGTTTCTTATGATGCTTCCGCCGTAGATCTCAACGGTCGCGGTATTGGAAACATAGACGCCGGCTCCCGTGTTGTCGGAAATCTCTCCGTTGTAAAGCTGCGCAGTTCCGTTTGTTATCTTGATTCCGTCGCCGTCATTTTCAGTGATGACACCGCCCGACATCTTGAAGGTACCGCCGGTTATGCTTATGCAGCCTTTTTTGCCGCCCGTGATCTTACCTTTTCCGTGCGTGCTCGCATTACAGTCATCGAGTTCAAAAGAGCTTTCGAGGCCCACTACGATAGGAACCTGGCTGCTGTCGTTGACTGCCGTGAGGACATAGCCGTTAAGACAGAGCGTTGTATCTCCCTGAACTACCCACGACTTTGTAAATGTCGTATCGACGGTGAGATAATACTTTCCACCAGCGGGAAGTGTTGTCGGGTCGAATTTGTATACGCCGTCCTCAAGATACAAGCCGAGCGTTACATCGATAGGAGTCCATCCCGCGCCGTGATCGTGTACCGCCCACTGCGCATACAGAGTGACATCCTGAGTTATTGTCTTCATGTCGCCGATGTTCCAGAACTCGCCTGTTCCGTCAACGACGGGCTTTGTGTACCATCCCGCAAAGACGCAGCCGGTGCAAACGTACTTGCACGCGAATTTATCGTCCGTGAGCTCAACCTGTGCTCCGGGCATCGTAGGCACATCAATGAGTATCGATTTCATCGTTCCTGAAACCTTGCCACTGATAACGCCTGTGTCGTTCCTTGTAAATGTGATCTTTCTCTTAGCTGTGGAATTGTTTATGACAAATATGGAAAAAGAGTCCGCTTCAAAGGTAGCCACAATATCTGCGCCGCTCGTAGATATTCCGCCCACGTTTTCAATGGATTCATCTATGACTTCCGATTTTTCATCTATGGATGCGACCTTTTCAAGCTTGGTCCCTGCGCTCTCATCGATGTGATAGACATCGACAAGAAGCTTGTCGCCGTTGTCCTTAGCCTCTTTTGCCTTATCCTTCATGGTGATCGAAAGGCTGATGGGCTTTATGGGCTCAACGTCGTTGCCGTTGACATCCTTAAATCCGATATCGAGGTATTCAAGGCTGTCTTTTGGCATGTCGCTCTTATTTATTGCATCCTTCTGGCCGGAGCTGAGTGACGCCGCAGAGACACTCTTCGCGTAGAAGCCGGCTCTTTTGTCAAAAGCTCCCAAAGGGATGATTGCCTTGACTTCGTAGCAGGTTCCGGCTATATCCTTGGAGACGGTCCACTGCTCGGAAGGATAGTTCACGCCCGAAGCCGCGTTGGGGTTCTCTGTAAGGAAATTGGTACCGTCAAAGTAAACTTTATTGAAGCCGCCGTTTCCGTCGTCGAGATCGACCGCAATGACGTCAGTGAGCTCGTCAAAGAACTGAAGCTCTTCGGCGGCGTAGGCTATAACCTCGAAAAGGCCGAAGTTCAGCACAAGAACAGCTGACAAGATCAGTGTCATCAGCTTCTTTTTGATGCTATTTCTTTTTCCCGTACTGAATCTCTTCATAGTCCGCCCCTCATAAAATATGAATCAATTCAATCAGTATCCGCCCATAATAAAAATTAAATCAATTCTATCAGTTTCCTGGTTCCGGAACCGTCACGATGTAGCCGGTCGGAATGTCCTCGCCTTCCTCGTCCGTCTCTTCACCCGTTATCTCAACTCTGCAGTTTTTGACGGTCGAATCGTTCATCATTATTCCCGAAAGTGCGCCGCAGGATGCGATGACGTTGTCCTCATCTCCGTCCGCGCCGACCTTCTGGATGCCGGTTATCTGAGGATCTATGAGGATCAGGTTGTTGATCTCGCTTCCCCAGAATATCCTAAAGAGTCCCGTGCAGTATCTGTCGTAGACCGTGGTTCCGTTTACCGTCACGTTGTAGCTTCCGGTCGGGAGATACGATCTTGGAACTACTGCCGTCTTGCCCTCGTTAAATTCGAGCACTGCGCTCTTTGAAAGGTCCGATTCATCGATCTTAAGATTGAGGATCTTGTGAGGCTGTGCCTCCGCCTCGCCCTCGTTGAGCGCGTCGTACTTATCAATGTATTCGTTCAATATCGGAGTAAAATATCTCGATTCTCTCTCCGATGCTTCGCTCATCGTATAGCAGTCATACCACAGGAAACGCTCATTTTCCTTGGGCTCCTCGCCGGTGACTGCCGCGTTAAAATCAATATCTTTTGTCTGGACAGCGTTTATAGGTCTCTCGCCGAAGCTGTCGTAAAGGCTTCCCGTCGCTATGGAATCGACGATGCCGCTGCTCTCATCAAGGTTCTGAAGGTGCCTTGCGTAGGCGATAAATGCGTTGTACTTGCCGGATTTAACGCCGGTCTTGATCTTGCCCTCTTCCGTGCTGATGCCGTTGTCGTAGGCAAAAAGGCTGTTGTCGGAAGCTGTCGCACTCGCCCTAAGGAGCGCGCCGTCTATGATGACTTCGCCGTGTCCTTCGTAATTTGCATAGGTCGAAACGTCGACCTTGACTGTCACGTTCTCGCCGGGGTAGAGGTATGCGTTCGCATCGTCCGCGCCGCTCTCATTGAGCCTTGCGGCAACTCTGCCGACGGGGATCCACGATACGTCCTTAAACACATCGTCGGATGAAGGAAGCGATCCGTTCTTGGAGAACTGTCCCGCGAAGCTACTTAGCTTGCCGTTTTGTTCATTTACGCCCAGGGCGTCGAGCAAAAGAGGTATCTTCGTGTATTCAAGGGTATCGATGTAGGTGCCCCACTGCGCAAATACCATCTTGTTCTTACTTGTTTCGCCCTCGATCTCGACTCTTATAAGGAGTTTTTTGTTCTTGATCCTGTTGTTGTAATTGGGGCCCTGCGAAGGGAATACGATCTCGATGTTGCTAAGAAGCTTATCCGAGTTAAAAAGACGTCTCTCTCCGCCTACGTAATGTCCGACCCTTACGTTTATCTTATTTCTTACATCATTGTCGATGATGGCTTCTGCGAGCTTGTCCTCTGAACCCTCGCCGTCAGATACCTGATAATATCCGACATGGCCCTTAAAGGTGCTCTTTCTTCTCTCATCATCTCTTATGATGTCCATGTTCGCTGATGTGTAGAGCTCATCGATGTGGTACTTGTTCGTATCTGTCAGGTAAACTACCGAGTACACGCGGAAGTTCACGGGATCGAACTCAAGTAAGATTCCGTTTTCGAAGAGCTCCGGTGAAAGGAGCTGTCCGTCCGCGGTAAGGAGCTTTAGCACCGCGTCGCTTCCAAGCTTCGCTACGCCTTTTTCCTGACCGATGACAAAATACTCTACGTCGATATCTATGTATTCGCTGTCGTTGACCTCGCTCTTGATGCGGATGGTCTTGCCTTCAAGGATGCCGGATGCTGATGATCCGCCCATTAGCATGTCCTGCGTAACTCCGTCAAAAGCGTAGATCTCCTGCATCCTGTTCTGGAAAGCCATGGCGATACTCTCCGCCGTTCTGTCGGCTGCTGCCTGCCTGTTGTTCTCAATGTATGAGCTGACAAAAGAAAAGCCAAGAGCGAACAAAACCACAAGTATCGCTACGACGATAAGCACCTCTGCAAGTGAAAAGCCCCTGTTATTCAGTTTTCCGGTTGTCTTATCCCCTCTCATAAGAAAGCCTCACCTTTTATCTAAGCCTCACCTTTTATCTAAGCCGGTCACCTTTTATCAACTATGATAGGCACCGCCAAAAAATAATTCTCTGAAAGTACGTTTTCTTCCTTGTCTACCACCTTTATATGGACCTTAAACGCGTCGTCCTCAAACTTTATGCTCATACCTGCGGATAGCTCATATTTGCCTGTTTTCGTCCTGTATGCGCCCTCTCCTGCTATGTCAAACAAAGGGCTGCTGTACAAAACAGAACTCTCGCAGATTCTGCCGTACGGGCCGTCATCCGATGCATTTACGTATCCGATGATGTCGCCGGATTTATCTACTACGGAAAAATGCGCTCCCGGTCCGAAATTATGGGAATCGCTGTTAAATAATATCTCTCCGTGGTCGCCCTTTTTTATCTCTCCGCCTACTACTGCGACCTTAGAGCTTGAAAGCTCGCTCATAGCATATTCCGAAAGCTCACTGCAAAGCTCCATGGAAGCTGATATCTGCGCGCTTTTCTGATATCTGTTAACTGCAAGTGAAACGGTCGCGGTCAAAATAGACGTTGCAAGAAGTATGATGACCGTTGCTGCCAAAAGCTCCGCAAGCGAAAAGCCTTTGCGACTTCTGATAAGTCCGTATGCTCTTTTGACTTTGCGCTTTATACTCATAGGCTTTAGTTATCCTCAAATTCCGCTGACCAGTAATAGTACTTCTCCCCGCTCTCTCTTTCTGCCTCGTAGACATTTATATCGGTGGCTCCGTAGCCGAGCGCTCCGCCCGCCGCATGATCGAGCTCCATTGATACGCTCTTGTCGCTGTTTTCAATGTAGATCGTCACGCCTGCTGCCTCGCTGACACTGACCTCTTCCTTGTCAAAAAGATCGTTCTTCGTGCCCGCATTAACTTTTCCGGAAGCAACAATAGCCCCCGCGAGTATCACCATACCCATGGAAGCGATAATCAGTGAAATCAGGGTTTCCGCGAGTGTTTCACCTCTTCGTTCATTAAGTTTATTGAATACGGATCTTGTGAACTTACCCAAATCCATCCCCCTCACACTGCCGGTTTCTTTGGTCTCTATCGAGCAAGCTGCCGGTTTCTTTGGTCTCTATCTAGCAACTGTCAATTTCCTTTGGTCTCTATCGAACAGTCTGACCAGGTATAATCCTTGCCGCCGATCCCGTTTTCCTCGGAGCTTACCGCAAAGAATAATGTCACCGTGCTCTTGTTTATCTCGCTCTCATCTATGCCTTCTCTTCCGTCGCTAAGTACAACCTCTATGTTATTGTTATCGTCATTTTTGGCCGATATTTTCACTCTCAAAGGATCTGTTTCCGGATCCGCTCCCGATGAGATATACCAGGTCATTTCATTTCCTGCGCCCGATACAAGAGTCTTAAATTCCTCTTCAAAAGAGCTTTCTCCAAAGTTCTCTTTTTCTTTTTCCGAAAGCTTTCCTAGTTCGCTCTCACTTACTCCCGCAGGGCCGTATCCGACCACGTATTCACCGCTTCCTTCATCATAAGAATAGCTGCATCCGTTAAAAAGCATTCTTACGTAAGATGCAGCTGATGATAACGCAAGATCGGACTGGTAACTATCTCTTTGTCTTGCAACCGTTTTTGCGCTGTTTAACGACGCGCTTATGAGTGCCACGCCGATCAGCGCGGAAGCAAGCAGCACGCCAAGTGCAAAAACAAGCGTTGCCCCTCTTTTTTCATAAAATATCTTTCTTATCATTTGCTCTTACCATCCGCGGGGAGTTCAAGATCTTCAATACCGCCGTATACCGTCTCATAGAAAGTTGCCGAACAATCAATGGTTATATCTTTTTCGAAGAGATCTTTGTCGACCTCGTTATCTCCTTTTCCGGATTTATCAAAGCCAACGCTCATATCTCCGATGATGCAGCGTATATCACTGCCTTCGAGCTCTTTTATTATCTTCTTGGCATCTTCATATCCCGATACGGTAAATGACAACGAGAACTTCCTTCTAAGCTGCTCTTTGTCTCTTGATATCTTGGAGAAATTTATGTGATATTCCTTGGTGCTGGCAGTCAGAATATCCTGCAAATAAGATATCTCCTGCTTTTCATAGTTATAGCTAGGCATGTATGTGTACTCAGGTGTGCCTTCAACTATGGAATCCATCTCTTTTTTCATCTTCTGGATCTCTTCCATTTTTACTTCAGCCTCTGTTATCTCAAGCTCAAGATCTGCCTGTTTTTGCTCAAGACGCTTGATCTGGCTGATCGAAGGTTCATACACATAGAAATAATAGGCTGCACCGATCATTATCAATGCCAGTATTAAAAGAAGGAATTTTTCTCTTGTTGTTAGTTCTCTGTTTAACTTCTTAAGCACCGGTTTTCTCCTTATTTGATCTTGATCATAGTGATCTTCATCTGCACATCTACTATCTCATCCGAATTCTCTGTATCTTCGGTCTTACTTCTCTGAACATCGCTTACGCTGACCGCATCAACAAATTCTGTTCCTTTAAGCTCTTCTATTATTCCTACAAGCTTATCTACCGAATCAGTGGTAATGGCAACCGTAAGCTCGTTGCCCTTTAAGCTGTAGCCGTTTAGCTCAAACTCTCTGTTCTTGAAAAGCTCTATTATCTCCATCGGAACGATCCTGTTGACGTTGCCTTTTTCTTCATCGGTCATGTAGTGCCAGGTGTAGTGATAATAAAGTTCCGGAAGGTCTTTCTCGGCTTCAAGCGTTGCATTGTATTTATCAAGCGTTTCTTGTACCTGAGCAACCTCCGCCTTTTTCTTATTTACACTTTGCATAAGATCGTATACCGCAAATTTACCGAAGAGAGAAGCAAAGATCGCTATCACCAGAAGTCCACAGAAAAGGCCTTTCCAGTTGATGACCCTCTTCTCAAATATTTCAGTAAAGTCTACATAGTTCTTAATATGAGAACCCTGGTTTTGATCCTTTAACAGAATTCCCATTGCAATCGAAACTATACTAAAATTCTCGTTTGTGAACTGAGGGAACGCTTCCTCGAAAGTGTTCACGTTCATATTCAGTCGTTCTTTTAAAAGTTCGATAAACGGAGGGATAAGTGCTCCTGTTCCGTATATAAGGACCTCATTGAGCCTTGAACTCATATCCGACATCTCGTAGTAGTTTATACCCTTCATAACCTCTATCGAGATATCCTTATATGCATTAATGGCTACTTCGGAATTTACACAGTCTTCATAATTGGTCCTTACATAGGTCCTTGCAAGTTCCATCTCAATGTTGCGATCTTCAGCAATTGCCTGGAACAAATGATTCTCACCGATATCAATTACCTGAGCGAGCTTAAATTTATTATCCTTAAAGATCTGGAATCTGATAGCTCTGTTTCCGATATCAAGGAAACATCTTTCCTTTTTCCTCTCTTCCTCAGTCGGGAACTCTTTTAAATATCTCTCAAGTATGCACACCTCAGGAACCATCTTGCATAGCTTGAGTCCTGCCATCTGCAGTATCTCGTCTACAGTCTCGTAGTACTCTTTGGATATGGCAACTCCCAAAAGTTCCATGGAATCGGGAACTCCGTCACCATCCGTATCGACAGTTTCTCTAAGCTCATAATCATAAAGGTAATCCTTTAATTCTCCGCTTATACTGTCTCTGAATTCATAAGGAAGATTTATCCTAAGCTGTTCATCACCCATCTTGGGAAGCTTTATATTTCTTGTAAGCACTCGAGCGGTTCCTATAACGAAATAGGCTTTCTTTCCTCTGAATTTTTTCTCTTTCATGGTCTCTTTTATAAAGGCCGCAAAGAGATTCTTGGAAACGATCTGGCCGTTATTTATTATGTTGTTTGGAATATCAACCCACGTAGTCTTTATCTCTTTTCCCTTGTACATACTAAGAGAAAGTCTTCTGTGTGCTGTATAGATTCCGATGACTTTGCCTTTTCCGAACATTATTAAGCTCCTTAGAATAAACTAAAATACCAATCGGTTACCGTTTTAGAAAAGATCAAAAGTATATATCCCGACATTGCTATAGCCGGTGCAAAAGGAAATTCCCTTGTTTTATCCGGTAAGAATCTCCTTCTTATTCCCACAAATAAAAGTCCAATGATACACGAAAGAAGTATCAGTTCATAGCTTCCTGCTGCCCCAAGATAAAGAGCAAGCATTCCGTACAGTTTGATATCTCCTCCGCCTAGTGCGTCTCTTTTTAACACCTTTCCCATCAAAAGAGCTATCGCAACCATGATCACTACTATGCCCACGCAAGAGAGGATATTCTCAAGTATCCCGGGTATATTCGCTTTATCTTTTTCCAAAAGATATTGAGCTGTCTTCGATACTATGAATGTGATAAC
The DNA here is from genome assembly GCF_003625475.1 of Butyrivibrio sp. X503. Classification (GTDB taxonomy): domain Bacteria; phylum Bacillota; class Clostridia; order Lachnospirales; family Lachnospiraceae; genus Butyrivibrio. The sequence goes on from NZ_RAIQ01000003.1 coordinate 104,748, forward strand.
TCCCACGATGATGCAGCCGTTTGGTATTTCCATGATCTCAAGATCTACCAAAGATGCTGCAAATAGGCAGGCTGTAAGTATTATGTACGTTATCAGCAAGATGATATTGTCCCAAAATGCTATGTAGAGTCCAAGACAGAGAAGTCCGAATAATAGCTCTGTCAGCGGATATCTTACCGATACTTTTTGCTTGCAGTATCTGCATTTCCCGCCGGAAAAGATATAGCTGAATACCGGAACAAGATCCGGTGCTCCGAGCTCATGTCCGCAGTGCATGCAGTGGCTCTTTCCCTTTACCCAGTCTTCTTTTCTTACTATCCTCATTGCCATGCAGTTAAGAAAAGAGCCAAGGGCGAGGCCGAATATGAAAGTCACGACTCCAAAGTAGATGATCAATAGCTTCTCCCGTCTGAATACTTACATAGTGTTATACATACTGAACATTGCCATATATATCGAAATAACAATAAATCCCGCGATCACTGCAAGGAACACCAGGATAGCAGGCTCAAGCATCGCTATCGCCTTGGCTACAGCCTGTTCAAGTTCGTTGTCATAATACCTTGCTACAGTATCAAGTGTGGTCTTAAGCTCACCGGTATCTTCTCCGACTCCGACCATATCTGTAAGGATATCGGGAAAACATCCGGCTTCCGTCATGCCGGCTCTCATGGTCTTACCTTCTTCAAGTCTTGTTACCATCTGAAGTGTCTTTTCCTCGTATATCTTGTTTGGCATGACCTTGGAGGTTACTCCAACCGCTTTGGTCATCGGGATCCCCGACTGGACCATGGTCGCCATTGTGTTGGCAAATAAGCTTGCGCAGTTAAGCTCCATGATATTTCCGAGTACCGGAAGCTTAAGCTGGAGCTTTGCTATGTTTCTGGCTCCGTTTGGAGATTTTTTATAAAGGATCACGCCGAACGCGATAGCCGCAACAAGCACGATGAAATAGATAAATGTGTCGCGTACAAAGTTGGATATCGCTATGAGCATCCTTGTCATAAGAGGTAGCTGTCCGCCTGTCTCATCGAAGATGGCTGTAAATGTAGGTACGACCTTGACCATAAGTACGATAACTACGATCACTGCGATCACCAGTACAAACGAGGGATAGATCATTGCTCCTCTTACCTTTGCTCCCATCTTGGTCTGCTTGTCATAGTGCTTATATATTGACTCAAAGCTTCCCGCAACATCTCCTGCTTCCTCACCTGCCTTAAGTGTCTCGCAGAATGTAGGAGGAAATTTGTCGTTTCCGTGGTCTTCAAATGCTGCAGATATGGTTCTTCCTGCTTCTACATCTGCCGCAACCTCATTGAGTACTTTTTTAAGGAATTTATCTTTGGTCTTATCTCCGATAAGTCTGACCGCTCTTGCTATCGGTATTCCCGCTGAAAGTATGGTTGCAAACTGACTGCACATCATAGTAAAAGCTTTGGAATTAAGCTTACTGCCACCGATATCACCAAAAAGGATCTTTCCGATAAGCGTATCGGATTCTCCCTTTATCTCGGTGAGCGATATTATGACGTTATAGTTATTTCGTATTTTGGCGGATGCCTCAAGTTCATTGGTGGCTTCAACCATCCCCGTTACCTGAAGTCCTCCGCTACCTTCTGCAACATACTTATAGTTTTTCATCACACACCCCGCTGCCCAAATCCGTTATGATCAAAAGATATTTCTGTTTACAAAGTCTTTATTTACCGCGTAATGAAGCGCATTTTCTCTTGTTATCATTCCCTTTTTCACCAGCATGCATATTGCCTGATCCATCGTCTGTCCGCCGATCTCGGAACTTGTCGCAACTGCATTGGCGATCTGAGGAGTATTACCTGTTCTTATAAGATTTCTGATAGCATCGGTGACTATCATATATTCGGCTGCAAGTACTCTTCCACCGCCTTTTTTCTGAATGAGCTGCTGAGTAAGTACAGCCTGCAATACCATGGATAGCTGCAATCTTATCTGCTGCTGAGCATTCTCGGGAAAGACCTGTACCATACGGTCAATGGAGTCTGCCGCACTTCCCGTATGCAATGTTCCGAATACCAAGTGTCCTGTCTCAGCTGCAGTTATAGCTGTCTCAATAGTGTCTCTGTCACGCATCTCACCGATAAGGATAACGTTGGGATCCTCACGGAGTGATGCTCTAAGTCCCATTGCAAAGCTCTGGGTATCTTTTCCTACTTCTCTTTGATTTATCGCGCACAGATCCGGAGTGTACATGTACTCGACGGGATCTTCCAGCGTTACGATATGTCTTTTGTAATTGTGGTTGATGTTGTCCATTATCGCAGCTAGTGTTGTTGACTTACCGGAACCGGTCTCACCGGTTACAAGGACGATTCCCTTATGGAGCTTGGGAAGATCAAGAACTGCCGGTGGAAGTCCGAGTGTTGAAAGTTCCGGGATGTGCTCAGAAAGTATTCTGAGAGCAAGTGACGGAACTCCCTGCTGCTTGAACAAATGGATACGGCATCTGTTGCCTGCAAAGGTATCTGCAGCGTCAAGTTCTCCGGTCTTCATAAGTTCATCAAAAGCTTCCTGCGTCTTAGAAAGCTCTTTTGCCATATTAAGGCAGTCCTCGGCGGTCACAGGAGTCTCTTCCATGTTCTCAAGATCGCCGCTACTTCTGTACTTGGGCGGAAGGCCGCAGATCACATGTATATCGGAGGCTCCGTCTTCCTTGGCCTTTATAACGAGCTGTTCTATTGACATCATAAGCATCTACCTCAATCACTTTCGTTGGTGATACGCATTACTTCGTATACTGTGGTTATGCCATCATATATGAGCTTTATACCTGCTTCTTTAAGTGAAACGAAATTGTTTTCAGGCTTTTTTAGTTCTTCGAGTATTGCTTCTCTTCCTGCTTTCTTGGTAATGAGTTCCCTGATCTTGGGTGTTACCAGCATGATCTCAAATACGGCGATTCGTCCCGAATATCCTGTATTAAAGCAGTGCTGGCAGCCTTTTCCGACTTTAAATTTCGTTCCGGGCTGTATCTTGATACCAAGCCTTTCCTCGTCGTCGGCCGTAGGTGTATATTCCTCGGCGCAGTACGGGCAGATACGCCTTACAAGTCTCTGTGATATTACGCCTCGCAGAGTCGCTGATATAAGATAGGGCTCAACGCCGATATCTTCAAGACGGTCGATAGCTCCGACGGCGTCGTTGGTATGGATGGTACTCATAACGAAACGTCCCGTGAGTGCCGCTCTCATACATATATCTGCGGTCTCGCCGTCTCTTATCTCACCCACGGAAATGATATCCGGGTCCTGTCTGAGGATCGCTCTGAGGCCGTTTGCAAAGGTCATATTTACCTTGGGATTTATCTGTACCTGATTGAGACCGTCAAGGTTGTACTCTATAGGATCTTCCAAGGTCACGAGGTTAACATCCCTTGTGTTGAGCTCATTTAACATCGCGTACATGGTCGTCGTCTTACCTGCTCCGGTAGGTCCTACGAGAAGCATTACGCCGTTCTTGTAATGGATGAGCTTTTCGTACTTCTCCATGTCGTCCGGACGTAGGCCCAGCATCTCTTTGTCGATATTGGTCGCCGACTTATCAAGGAGACGACATACTATCTTTTCACCCCAAGCGATCGGAAGTGTGGATACACGCATGTCGAAATTTCTATCGGCTACGGATACGGTAAATCTACCGTCCTGAGGTATCCTCTTCTCCGCAACGTCCATTCCCGACATGGTCTTGATACGTGCGATAACGGCCATTGTGATGTCGTTTGGAACTTTCAGGACATCACGCATAACGCCGTCAACTCTCATCCTGACATCCATTTCGTTTTCTCTTGGCTCGAAGTGGATATCCGATGCGCGTTCCGCCGCTGCTCTTTCTATTATTGAGTTAACAAGTCTAATTGTGGGAGCATTGTCAGAATCACCGGAAAAAGATCCCGATGTGATGACATAGTATTGAACGGATGAATCGAGTTTATCGGGAGCCGATGCATCCGTATCCTGATCTCGTTTATAATCTTCGATAGCTCTCCAGGCGCCCTCATTACCGTAAAGAGTATTTATCGCTCTTTCAACAGCAGAGCTCGTGGAAATAAGAGGTACGATCTTAAGATTGGTAACTTTTCGTACCTCATCAAGCGCATAGTAATTCAGAGGATCGTCCATGGCAACATACAGAGTGTTGAACTGCTTCTGCACCGGTACCATGTGATTCTTTTTCGCCGTATTCGGCGGTACAAGTTTAGACAGCTCAAGCGGTATGTTGACCTTTGTAAGATCCACATAATCAACTTCAAGCTGCACAGCCAATGTCTTGGCTATATTCTCGGGTGTAACGATCTTATTATTTATCAGGACCTCACCAAGCTTTTCCTTGGTCTTCTTCTGAGTATCCAAGGCAAATTCAAGCTCTTTTTCTGTTATGAGTCCCCTCTCTATCAAGAGATCACCGATACGCTTTCTAGCCATATTACCCCCTTGATAATGGTTTATAGTACAGATTCAATAGCTTTGCGATTGCCAAATACGATTACTTCGGCTTCACTTTCTTCGCCACTGTACCAACCTACACCAGGTGCTAAATTATCACTGTCATAAGAAACACCAATTATAATTCCATAGGAAGTTTTAGAAAATTTATACTCACTGACTACAGTTGTTCCATCAAGTTCTCTAAGCTGTACAGTCCACTCATTATTACCATCTAATTCCATACAAAAGCTTCCATTGCTGTTACCATCTCCCCAGTGGCTTCCACCATCAGTTGATGTGAATACCACTAATTCCAATTTGCCATTCATCATGTAATTTGCAGAAAGCTCAGCACATAATGCTCTGGCATTTGCTTCATCTGTGGCTAATTGTGCCTTTTTGAGCTGTGCTGTAAATACCGGTATTGCTACAGCTACAAGCACTGCTATAATTGCTACTACGATTAGGAGTTCAGCTAAAGTGAAACCTTTGTTTCTATTCGCTTTAGTAGTCATAGTTTTATACCTCCTGCTACTGCTTATTAATTCCTATAATTATTAGGATCGATTTCACAGCATGTTACTTTGGAATTTTCTCCAAAATACGTTATTGTCCTTAAATTAGTGTCAGTAGGTAAAGTCGCCCAAGCTACTTCATCCAATCCGGCAGCAGCAAGCTGTCCCTCAATATCATTTCTATATTTCAATAATTGTGCTTCCGTTAAAGGAATTGCTACATCATCAATATATATAGCAAATTCATTATTATTGTATTCTTCATCATAATCTCCGAACATCGCCCTTGACTGTGCCTCAGCGAATCCTGCTCTTATATTAGCTACAGTAGTGGCTACTTTTGCTTTATCCAACTGCGCAGTAAATACCGGTATTGCTACTGCAACAAGAACTGCGATAATGGCTACTACTATCAAAAGTTCAGCTAAAGTAAAGCCTTTGTTTTTATCACCATGCACCATGTCTTTTTTCATATAATGCCCTCATCTTTCATCAGTACTCCGGCCCCTGACAATCAGTGTCTACAGAGCCATCTTCCTTAAAGAAAAACCATATTGGAATGTCCTCACCCACGTCACATCCGATTATGCCTGCAACAGGAAATGGTAGCGGATCAAAATATTCATGTTCCCATTTTTCACTTTCCGCTTGAGACATATTAAATTCATACATAAAATCTAAATTGCTTTGCATATTAACTTCTGTGGCATAAATAAATTTCACTCCATTAGTTGAGCCTGAAGCATCAATAATATGACCATTTCCCGGCTCTCCTGTTAAATACGCCGCAGAGGCTTCAGCGTAAGCACTTCTGAGATTAGCAATTGTCGTTGCCACCTTTGCACGTTTTAACTGAGCAGAAAATACCGGTATAGCTATAGCTACAAGAACTGCTATAATTGCTACTACAATAAGAAGTTCTGCAAGAGTAAATCCTTTTCTATTCCTTCTCATATGCTTACCCCTCATTCTTTGGTTAAAGAATAATCTAAAATACAATTAGACAGCACAATTCAATATCAATTGGCATCAAAGATACCGCATTTACCATTTTTAAAGAAAGCAAATCCAACTGTATATTCTTGGCCGGGATGAATTGCAACCCCTACTCCATCTACATCTTCAAAAGGTAAAGAAGCCCAATCTTCATCAGTAAGTCCGTTTGAATTGAAAGTTATTCTTTTCGCCCATTGGAACTCAACATCACCACTATCATCCAAACCATAGGGAGAAAAATCATCTGAAACTTCTTCTGTCAACCTGGCTGCGGAAGCTTCCGCATACAAAGATCTTAAATTTGCCACATCTGTTGCTCTTCTGGCTTTTTCAAGTTGAGCAGTAAAAACGGGGATTGCTACTGCTACAAGTACAGCAATGATAGCTACAACGATTAACAGCTCTGCTAATGTAAAACCTTTTTTCATTGATTTCCTATTACGTTGTAATAGTGTTTTATTAGTATTTTTCATTGCAAGCACCTCCTGGCTCAGCTTACATGTGCTAATAATTCTTGTGGCAATGATGTAAATCAAAGGCCCGCATTATCGCCGTATTCAGCCATAATGCCATCCTCATCTAACCAAAATGCAAGATTAGTTTTTCCGTCCCCATCTTCATCATAAGGACCATTTAATGCAAAATCCTCCAGCCCTACTTTTTCGCAGATTTCTTGGAAATGTTCCTGTAAAGTCTCCGCGCTGCAAGGTATCGCTACATCTTCAATAATGATCGCATCCTCATAATCAATTGTTTCTGTAAGCATGTCCACTTTTGCCTCAGCAAGGGCACTCCTTATATTAGCTAGTGAAGTAGCATATCTTGCTTTCTCAAGCTGCGCTTTAAACACAGGAATAGCGATCACTACTAAGATAGCGATGATAGCAACTACAATAAGGAGTTCAGCTAATGTGAATCCTTTTTTAACATATTTTTTATATGATGTATTTTTTGCACTCATCTTACGCCATCCTTTCACTGAATCTTACCTAATTAGTCCAAATTCCCAGATAGTCCTCTAAATCCGAACTAACACTTGAACCATCATCATCAATTTCAGATTGGAAAGCAACTCCAACTTTTCCGCTTTCACAAACATATATAATTATGTAGTTAGTATCAGCCCCGGTGTAATTAGGACAACCGCCATAAAATACACCATCAGGTAAATTAACAGTTCCTTTCAATCCGGGTTGTGACGCTTTACCGCCTCCCATGATAGTTTCATCCCTAACAATAGTTCCCGAAGAAACATCAAATTCAGCATAATATGCAACATCAACATCATTATCATATTTAATAAATAATGTTTCATCTTTATAATCACCGGAAAGATATGCCGCACTTGCTGTTGCATAAGCACTTCTAAGATTAGCTATATCTGTGGCTTCACGTGATTTTTCAAGTTGTGCTGTAAATACCGGTATCGCAACTGCTACTAACACAGCTATAATTGCTACAACAATCAATAATTCAGCTAGTGTAAAACCTTTTTTATTCCCTCTCATATGCTTACCTCATCTATTGTTTGTAGTGATCAATTATACGGCTCATTATTAATGTCTATATCCCAATCGCCATTTTCATTAATAGTAAAGAAAACATACAATTCAGATCCTGCTTCGAAATCACTCGTACTCCATGCATATCCGTTTGTTATACCCAATTCATCAACTATAGTCGGAAGATAATCATTTAACTGATCATAGCTTAAAGGGCACTTTACTCCGGGGATCTCAACCTCCGTTAGACCATATTCATGAATAACATTTTCATCATCAAGTAAGAATGCAGCAGCCGCTTCGGCTTTCGCAGATCTGAAATTTGCCAATGTAGTTGCCTGTTTTGCTTTCAATAATTGCGCAGAAAAAACAGGGATCGCTACTGCTACAAGTACTGCTATGATAGCAACTACAATAAGGAGTTCAGCTAATGTGAATCCCTTTGTATTACATTTTTTCCTATTCATAAGGCGTCCCTCCTTATTGAAAATATGCTTTATAAATCAAACGATGTGATTTCTATATATGTACGAAAATTAAGGTTCTTTTCCGAATACTACTGCAGTATTGTTATTGTATGAGCAAGCACCTACCTTAACATAGGGTGCATCATCTCCATCGCCCAATACAATCGTAATATCGGTCATACAGTTAAATGAATACTTTGATGAACCTTCTGTACCCTTGGTGATAGTAACTTCTTTCTTTTCACCATCTCCGTCAAGCTCGTCATTATCAACTGTGTATGTCTGTTCTCCGTTTGCCAGATAATCAGCTGTAAGCTCAGCATAAATTGATCTAGCATTAGCTTCATCTGTAGCATATTTAGCTTTGTTGAGCTGTGCTGTAAATACAGGAATTGCTACTGCAACAAGTACAGCGATAATTGCTACAACGATCAAAAGCTCCGCCAGTGTAAATCCCTTATTCCTCGAATTGTTCATAATTTTGCTCCTTTCCCGCTCATAAGAAGTATTTGATATGATAATTTTACCTACTAAATACACCTCATAAAATAGATATTTTCTGATTTTTTATTAAATAAAAATAAAACTTATTCGTTTTTACGATATTATCTAACAATTTGATAAAATGGTCTCAAGCTGTCAATATAATCGGTATATTCTAAATTATACCATATTTTTAAACGCTTTTTCGTATTGATGTATAATAGGAGCATACAGCGAACAATATTCAAGGAGCTCACCATGACAGAACAAGAAGTCAGAAATAAATACGAAGAGATAACCAAGACCCTTATAGCCAAAAAGCTCACCATCACTACGATGGAGAGCTGTACTGCAGGACTTATAAGTAGCCTTATCACGGACACCGAAGGTTCGTCGCAGGTGCTTAAGGGAGCTTTTGTGACATATTCAAATGAAGCTAAGATCATGCAGAATGTACCTGCTAAGGTGATAGATGAGTACGGAGTGTACTCCAAAGAGACGGCGATCGAGATGGCGAAGGCATGTAAAAACACCTACGCCGCGGATATTGGCGTAGGTGTCACCGGTACTATGGGAAATATCGACCCGTCAAATAATGACAGCGTGCCGGGTGAGGTGTATTTCGCCATAGCTGATAAAGAGACTCTTTCCTCGGAACATGTAAGCTTATCGCCCAGGGACAGCAGGTACCTGTACAAGTTGTCCGTCGCGGACATAATTGCCGATAAGCTCCTTGAAATACTGAGAGGTTGCTCCGAATAAGCATATATAGTAAAACAGCGCGGCATTTTCATGGGGGAAAATTCACTTATAGGGGTGGTATGCTCACGCTGCTTCACTTCTTCCGTAGACCGTCTCGTAGTACTGCTTGGATGTCATGAGATAAACAAATATATATACCAGGAAGAAGCTTACGCTTGCTATTGTTATACACATAAAGAAAGTAGGTATATCAACGTAAAGTATGCTGTTTAAAAAGAGTCTTACTATACTGCTCGCAATTGCGGCATGTATTATCGAAGCAAACACCGGTAAAAAGAACATTGTCATTACCTGCGTTCTGATAGTCTTCTTAGCCTCTTTTTCCGTAAGTCCGACTTTCTTAAGGATGTCAAATCTTCTTCTGTCTTCAAGTCCTTCCGACATCTGCTTGTAGTATATGATCATCACTGTTGCAAGTAGGAATACAACAGACAGGAATCCTCCGACAAACAAGACGCCGCCGTAAATGCTGTAGAACTGGCTTCTGTACGTCTGCTTGTTTCTTACATCATCGATTGAAAAGCCTCTGTTTACAAGCTCGTCGTTTAAAAGATCCACTTTATCAAATCTGTCTTTGTCTACAAGATTAAATTCGATACATGAAACATGGTCAAAATACTGTTTTTCTTCATCTCCGAGTACAAGTACCTCTTTACCTATTTTTTGATTCAGGTTCTCATCATCGGCAACGATCAATAGCTTACCGAAAAGAAACATCTCGGGCTCATAGATTTTCTCAATATCTTCATTCTCAATCTCACCCTTGATCTTGTATTCATCACCGAGCATTTTAATGCTGCCGGTTTTCATGATCTCTTTCGGGCACTCTTTTACATATACTTCTCCCGGTCCTACGCTTATATCTTGCCCTGTTACATATTTATATTCCTCGGGCGTAAGTATATAAACATCCAATATGGACGCAAAATCGGTTATATTCGCATTCAGACTGCTAAAAGCTGCAAATCCGTCATCTGTTAAAAGAAGCATTCCCTGCGTATACTGCAATGTTTCCGTGTCACATGCTTCTATTCCGATTTTTTGGCACGCGTCGTTCGTTGAATTCATGAATGTATTTCTGTCAAAGTTTTCATCGACATTTGCGACAATTACGGTATCTTTTGGGAACATCATATTTATGTTCTGCTCTCCTAAAAGAGATATCGAAGCACAGCATGTAAAGAGAATTATTACCGCAGTTGAAAGTACGCATATGGATGCAAGTCCGACCGCGTTGTGCTTCATTCTGAACATAAGGTTGGATACACTTATAAAATTCCTGGTATTGTAATAGAATTTCTTATTCTTCTTAAGCATCTTAAGTACAAAAATGCTTCCGGCTACAAAAAGAAAATATGTGCCGAGGATTACAAAAAATACACTTTGGAAAAGCACTGATAATGCGGAAAAAGTGTTTTTTGTCCTAAGGGCAAGAACATATCCTATGCCAAGGCATATAGTTCCGGCAATGAGAAGAATATATCTTGTCTTAGGCTCTTTTTCTCCCATATTCTCACTTTTCAAAAGAGCTATCGGCTTTCCGAAATTGACCGAAAGCGCGTTGTATATGAAGCATATAAAAAACCAGATTTCAAATGCTATCAGCGTAAATAAAAGAGCATTCGTTGAAAAAACAAGTCCGTCCAAAGGTTTCTGGCCAACAAGCTTATAAAGAACAAGAAGCATGAGCTTATTGAGGAAGGTCCCTACTATGATACCGAGGCCGATCGCAAGTGTTGATGTAATAACGTTCTCGACAAAAAGGATCGCGGCTATGTGCTTTTTGCTAAGCCCCAGTATCCCGTAGAGTCCCATCTCTCTTTTCCTGCTTCGCATAACGAATCTGTTGGCATATAAAATAAAGCCGAAGGCAAAGAGGATCACTATTCCTTTTCCGATAGAAAGAAGAGCTGCTATAGTTGCTGCTCCGTAAAAGACTTCTCCGTTTGCGGTAACAAGAAAACCTGTCCTTGAGAGAGAGTCCATAATGTAAAAGAGCATGATCATGATGGAACTTGAAATAATGAAAGGAACCAAAGTCCTGATATTCTTTTTCATGCTCGTAAAAGCCATTTTTAAAATGAACTTAGGATTCACTTTCGTCTCCTCCTCTCATAAGAACGGTAACTGCATCGCAAATATCATCAAGCATCTCGCTTCTTGTCTTTTCTCCGCGATAAAGCTGATGGAAAACTTCTCCGTCCTTTATGAACATAACTCTGCTTGCATAGCTTGCGGCAACGTTACTGTGAGTAACCATAAGGATTGTCTGGCCGCTCTTGTTGATCTCTCTAAAGAGTCTCATAAGATTAGTTGCTGCCTTGGAATCAAGCGCTCCCGTAGGTTCATCCGCAAGAAGGATCCTGGGATTCGTGATAAGAGCTCTTGCAACTGCTGTTCTCTGCTTCTGTCCACCGGATACCTCGTAAGGATACTTGCCAAGGAGGTCTTCAATGCCGAGCCTCTTAGCAACGTCTTTTACCTTGGAATCCATGGTCTTATGGTTTTCTCCCGCAAGTACAAGCGGAAGCTTGATGTTGTCTTCTATAGTGAAATTATCAAGAAGGTTGAAATCCTGGAAAACGAATCCGAGATTCTGTCTTCTGAAGATTGCTCTCTCATTGTCTTTTAACTTGGAAAAGTCCTTGCCGTCGATAAATGCTTTTCCGGCTGTGGGAACATCAAGACTTGCAAGTATGTTCAAAAGAGTTGTCTTTCCGCTTCCGGACTCACCCATGATCGCAACGAATTCCCCATCTTCAACGCTGAAGTGAACGTCCTTAAGTGCTGTAACCTGTTCTATTCCCATGCGGGTTGTGTAGATTTTTTTGATATGGCTGACTTCCAATAATGACATGATATTTCTCCTTTTATAGACATTATTTATGATGAGACGGATTACTCCGCTTCCTTTTCGATGAAACTATAGTAGCAAAAAAAGAAATGTAAAACCTTGTTATTGGCTTACATTTCTTCTTGTTATTCTTACATTTTTGTAAGGTCCGATGTGTGTACGTTTTCCTTGGAAACAGTGATGCTGACCTCGGTTCCTTCGCCTTCCTTGGAATCAATGCTCAGCTTGTGCCCGAGCTTATCGCAGATGTTCTTGCAAAGATAGAGTCCTAGTCCGCTTGCCTTCTTGTCGATCCTGCCGTTGTAACCGGTAAAGCCCTTTTGGAAAAGTCTTGGTATGTCCTCTTTTCTGATTCCGATTCCTGTGTCTTTTACTTTTAATATAATGCTTCCGCCGTCCTGCTCCGCGTAGAAAGTAACGCTACCTTTCTTGGTGTATTTAAGAGCGTTGGACAGTATCTGCTCAAGTACAAAGCAAAACCACTTCTCATCCGTTAGGATATTGCAATCAAGGTTCTCCATGTTGACTGCGATGTGGTTATAGATAAATACAGATGAGTACTTCTTAACGACCTGCTTGACTATGTTCTCAAGGTTGTAGCTCTTAAGTCCGAGATCGTTGGACATCGCTTCAAACCTCAGATAATTAAGGCTCATCTCTACATAGTTTTCTATTTTAAAGAGCTCCTGTCTGCAGAGCGCTTCATTCTTATCGGGGTCCTGCAAAAGAAGATTGAGCGCGGCAATAGGTGTTTTTATCTGGTGCACCCAGAGCACGTAGAAGTCCTCTTTTTCCCTAAGTTCCTCCCAGTTATCGACGTCCGCTCTTCTCTCAGACTCTTTTTCCACATTATTGTCTTTGACCTTTACTACCTGCTGATAGTAATTTACAAACAGTACCAGAGCACTCTTTATCATCATAAAAAGAACCAGATAAATAAGGTACTCTTTGGATATTTCATACAGATTGGACACGATAAGAAGTGTCACTGTAATTATCAGATCTCCGTAAATGAGATTCTTGTTATTATTCAGAAATTGCTTCTTCGCCAACGATGTACCCCATTCCTCTCTTGGTAACAATATAGTTATTAAGTCCCGCGTTTTCTATCTTTTTCCTGATCCTGGTGACGTTGACGGTAAGCGTGTTGTCATCAACAAACTCCTCGTCGCCCCAGAGTCTCTCCATTATGGTCTCTCTTGAAATGACCTTGCCGGGAGATTCCATCAGGGTCTTAAGAATAAGGAATTCATTCTTGGTAAGCTCAAGCTTCTCATCACCCACCATTGCTGTCGTATCGTCAAGATTGAGCTTAACGCCTCCGCATGAAAGAAAATGTGCTGTCTCCGGATGAGCACTGCTGCGCCTTAGTATCGCCTGTATCTTGGCTGTAAGGACCTGCAGATCAAATGGCTTAGATATGAAATCATCTGCGCCCATGTTCATCGCCATTACTATATTCATATTGTCATCTGCAGATGAGAGAAAAACTATCGGCACGTTTGAAGTCTTTCTTATCTCACTGCACCAAAAGAATCCGTTGCACACAGGGAGCTTAAGATCCATCAGAATGATATCGGGTTCGTAACCCAGTGCTTCTTCCGTTACATTATGAAAATCTTCAACAATCTTGGCTTCCATCTGCCAGGAGCTAAGATGTTTCTCGATCATTTTTGCTATTACATCATCATCTTCTACTATAAATACTTTCACCACATGCCTCCCCTTGCTGTCGTCGTTTAAACTTCACGTATCATAATAACATAAAAATGTAAATAAAAGGCAGCTGATCATAGGATTCGATCAGTTGCCTTTTAAGCTTAATGGTGAAAATAATCCAAAAGGAGAGCTATAAACACAAACTTATTTTTCTTCATGAAGTTCACATCTGACATTTTTTCTTTTATTGAGAACTACTATCAATAAGATAAATGCAACCACTCCGAAGATTGTGTCGGGAATTGCAGACATGATTCCTTCTAAAATTGTTTTATCCATTGTAGGCATACCGATTCCATCCAATTGACTTGAATAGCAAGCCCAAACACTTTCAACGAAATCATAAACTCCGTGTATGAAAACAACCACCCAAAAATTGTTAGAAATATAGTAGATACTAGCCAATAAAATTCCGGCAAAAAATACATATACGACCTGGAAAGTTGTAGTTACTACAAGATTTGGATACATCATAAGATTTGTAAAATGAATAAGAGCAAATGGAATCGCAGACATAACTACTGCCAAGATTATCCCTCTCTTGCTTTCACCAAACCTATTTCTTAATGTATTGAAAAGTACACCTCTAAAAAGAGTCTCTTCATATAATCCAACTCCAAACATAAGTATCAGCATAAAGATTGCACTTGGAAGTCCCTCCATAAATCCTATATCAGTCGGAGACATACCACCTATAAAACCGCGTATGCAACAAGCTATTCCCAGCAATCCTGCAACACTAAAGAGTCCTTTTGAAAAGCCTCTGAATTTAAATTCAATCCCATACAGCTTAATCATAGAAACAACTCCAATTATGCCTATAACATATCGTATTATCGAACCCGGAATCCCCAAGGCTCCGTCACCTAAAAGCGACATTACTACTGTCGATACTAAAAGCAAAATGATAAAAAGCACCAGTCCCGGTGCAGAACTTCTTTTTTCCATATTTTTCTCCTTAAAAAATTACCAATAAAAGTCCATGGGCCATGTCCTTCATCATTCATTCTCATATCTTTCTATACACTTCTGAAGCTTGGAATCTCTTATAAGGAAAAGGCCTATGGCAACGCTCACAACAGTAATAGCTATTCCCTTAAGGATGAGTGCATCATATCCAAGCCACTCCGCAACTGTACTTCCTATTCCACTAAGTCCGGTATTTCTAAAGATGCAGAAATAAAGCATGAGCGAAAGATCAAAAACTGCATGGAGTATAGAGCATACCCAGATATTACCGCAGCGCACATAAAGTGCATTGAAAAAGAAGCCTATTCCGATAGCGTAAATGACCTGTGTATAGATAGGTGTCGGATCACTACAACCATTAAGATTAAAAAGATGTATCAATCCAAACGCTATGGACGGAATAGTCATGGCAGTAATGATACCTGTCTTGGTGTTCCCGATCGCAGATCTGATAAAGTTAAAAAGGACTCCTCGCGTAAGGAACTCCTCTCCCATACCTGCTCCGATAGTTATTGCTACCACAAAGATAATTATGTCTTTGGTTCCCATAAGAGGAGTTCCGTATTCTTTTATTCCTTTGATCAAGTAAAAGACAATATTAAAAACAGTCCACGCAGTGAAAGCTCCGCCTACTACAATACCTTTTCCACAGCTTTTTATATTGAAACGAAGTGCTTTTTTTAACCCAAATGCAAGTAAGAAAACTATATATATCGCCACTTCTATAATGGAATGGATCATGTAATCCACCACACCGTCACCGGTACTGGGGATCATTGGTACAAGTATAGCGGTGGCAAAATATGACACAATAAACAGAATTATTCCTATCCAATACTTTGTTTTATTCATAATCTCTTTTACTCCTCAATTCCTCTTTTCTTAAATTCTCTAAACAGCAGAATAAAGAATATTACTGCAGTAATTGCAAATAAACCTGATGTTTTGATTGCTTCCAATACGGTGATATCCTGATCGGCATAAATATGTGATCCTGAAGTCACAAAACATCCCATAACGGTAGCTGCTATGTCAAAAAGCCCATGTAGGATGGAAACCACCCAGATATTGTCTGTAATGTAATAAATGCACGCCAAAGAAATTCCGATCAATGTCGCATATGCAACCTGATTAAATGTTGTAACCACAAGATTGGGACAATCCATAAGATTGATAAAATGCATGCATCCAAATATGAGCGAAGAAAAAACTATCGACTTTACTATGCTGCTACGGCTTTCACCCATACGATTTCTGAATGTATTAAACAACACGGCTCTGCAAAGGGCCTCTTCAAAAAGACCTACACCCATTCCCCATATCAGAATAATGATAACTGCGGGGAGCGCCTGCAAAAATCCATATTCCGGTGTTTGCCATGCATCAAATAGGTTATGCACACATTCAGCCAGAAAGAGCAGTGATCCGGCGGAAATAAGCCCTCTAAGCACATCTTTTCCTCTGAATTTAATGTCAATTCCAAACAGCTTGGCGGCAGCAATGATTCCGCCAAAACTTATGATTACACGAACTGACGTGAATCCTAAGCCGAAATTCTCGGCTCCGCCAAATATAGTGCTTGCAATGTTATAGAGGACAAACATAATTATCGCGACCAAAAAACCCGCTACTGTTTTCCTTTTTTCCATTTCTAATCTCCTTTTGAATTAAATAAAAAACGTGGTTTGTTACTTTGTATATAAGGCCTTTTATATACCACATCTGTCGTACTACTATTGACATGGTACGCTATGCTGTAAAACAAATCCACACACTGTTGGTATGGAAAAAATAAAAAAATGCCGCCCCGTGAGTATCATCGGGGCGACATTTTTGCCTGACTATTATTTCTTTATGATATCAACCAAACCATTGATTGCTTTGTTTTGATGCTTATCCTTATGGATCAGTACCTGCGAATAAATGGGGAAATCATCCCCCTTCCAGGTAAGACGCTTAAGTTTTCCGTCCTTTACTTCTGTTTCCGCCGTGATATCCGGGATAAACGCTACTCCTAAGCCGTTTATGGCAAACTGTTTCAGTATTTCTTTACTGCTTGTTTCCAGCACTATTTTAGGTAAGATTCCATGCTTCTCGAGGTCAGCAATCAACATATTCCTGAAATTACATTTATGTCCTGTCAAAAGAAGCGGCAACTCTCCAAGCTCTTTTTCCTTAATGCTCTTTCCTGCAATCGGATGCTCCGGAGATACGTAGAAGCCGAGTTTTTCCCTTTTCTTGTGCAGGATCTTAACCCTCTCATCCTCGATGAGCGGATTAAGTGTATAGACCATGTCAAGCTCACCCTTTTGCAGAAGATCCGGAATACTTTCGTGCGTGACAAACTGTATTCTGATCTCTGTCCTCGGGTTATCCTTGTTATACTCCATCAAGATTCGCGGAAACCCGGTAATACAAAGTGACTCAGATACGCCCAATTTCAATACGCCCGAGGAATTTGCTTCATCTGCTACATCGAGGCGAATATCCCGCTCTAATTGCAGCATCTTCTCAGCATATGCTATAAGTCTATCGCCTTGTGATGTTACCGAAATAGTTTTGCCAAGGCGCTCAAACAGCACGCACCCCAGTTCATCCTCAAGCTGCTTGATCTGCGTCGTAACAGTCGACTGCGCATAACCCAGATTATCGGCCGCAGCAGAAAAACTTCCCAGTTCAGCGATTTTCAAAAAAGTGTTTAGCTGTGTGATTGTCATAACATCCTCCATATAGTTCAGTTATAAATCCATATCCGCGTGAAATAAAAAGCTTGACACAACTACTATTATCGTCATAGAATTCACTCAAGAAACGTGGTTTTGTGCCGTACGGTTTTACCTATGCGGGGTACTACGTTTCTTTTTTATGTCTATCACGTCATAAAAACAATCTCCTGCATTCAGTAAAATTGAATCAAATAATAGTTTATTTCAATTTTACTGATATTATGTTTGGTGTTATTATACGATCAAATCCAATCAAACGCAAGGAGGACTTCACATGAACGAACTATGTAAGATCATTAAAGACACCGTTAAACCTAACTTCTTAAATATCCGAACTTCCATACAAACCTATGACAGAGATGCTATCTGCTGCGGCGCTCCATGTTGGAGATGGGTGTATCACGCTCTCCACTCAGCCGACAAATGGTTTTTCAATCCGTTCGTTTACGAAGAACCTTCATTTCATGAGGCAGGAATGGATAATCCGGATAATCCCACAAGCGTTGTGCTCTCTGATGAGCAGCTCTTGTCTTATCTTGACCGAATAGAAAAGAAAACCATGGATTATTTGGATTCACTTACTGATGAAGATCTGTATGAAAAGCCGGAGAAATGTATCTACACGCGCTTGGAACTTGTCCTTCGCCAATACAGGCACATCTCATTCCACACCGGCATGCTGAACGGTCAGACTGCCATCGCGACCGGACAATTCCCTATGTGGGTTTCCCAAACCGACAAATACGTCGATGACGGCATCTTCTTCGGCCGCTACCGCAAAGGCCAGATCAGTACGAAGTGATCACAAAGGGGCGAGCACCAAAGCTCGCCCCTCTTTTTTGTCATTTAAACAATCACGCAGATCACTAATCCAATATTATTGACAAATTCCGCTTTTTCTGTTACTTTTTGATTAGGAAATGGGTTTTCACCGGGTAGGACTTATGTCTGACAGGACTTGCCTGTTTCTTTTTTTATTTCCAAAACATCGTATAGATACTTCTTCCCACTTGAAGCGTGTCTTATAAGAAGACGACCTCGAAAAATATTGTATCTTTCTACACTTTCATCATCCCCGTATACTGGCAAAGCAAATCTTGTATCATAGCGATACCATCCATTTTTAGCATCTGCCCCCTTCAATTTTTTAGTATAAATAGAACCAGCATATTCATTAGGAAGTTCTGAACCTATATAAATCATCTCATTATCTTCAGCTATAGAGAAAATATCCCCTACATATTGTTTTAAGTATTTTTCAACATCCTCCCACTGGATTGAACGTCTGCCTTTAAAAATAATATCGTTAATAACAACAATCTTATTACCCTCTGCATCTTCTATTACCGACACATTTCTTTTTGTTTTTTTCTCAAACTTAATCTGATAGGCAATTAACCTTGGAATATAATCCGGAGGTGTTCTTCTTCCCGCTTCCCAGTCTTCCAACGTACGAACAGGGATGCACAAATGTCACCCGTGATTGGTTTGAAGGGGATCTTTCAGGCATACCTCTTTTTCCTTCTAAAACAGCACAGATATAGTAGTGCCCACACCAGGTGCACTATCTACCTCTATTTTAGCATCATGAATCTCAACTATGTGTTTTACGATTGCAAGGCCAAGGCCTGTACCACCTGTAGCTTTAGATCTACTTTTATCCACGCGGTAAAATCGTTCAAAGATTCGCTGCTGCTCTGAAGCAGGTATTCCTATTCCGTTGTCCTTAACTGTAAGCGCCGTCTGCCCATCTATTTTCCCCACAGAAACTTTTACTTTGCCGCCGGAATTATTATATCTGATAGCATTCTGCCCCAGATTTTCAACCAACTCTTTGAGCATATCTTTGTTTCCGCGAACAATACTCGTTTTCCCCTCTAGCTCAATTGTCACATTTCTTTGTTTCGCATTAACTGATAAGACTTCCATACATTCTGAGGCAGTCTCGTATAAGTCAACCTCTGCAAAATGTAACTCAGAATCTTTTCTATCCAAATCCGAGAGTCTCAAAATATCATTTATCAATGCAAGTAATCTGTCGGCATTCTTTCTGATTTCCTGATAAAAATGATTCTGCTTCTCAGCGCCTACCATTCCTCCCTCTAACAATTCAGCATAACCGGAGATAGCAGTAAGCGGTGTCTTAAGCTCATGTGAAACATTAGCTGTAAAATCCTGTCTAGCCTTTGCCGCTGATAAAATATCTGTATGCTGTGTGCGAAGCATTTCTGCCAAAGGATCTAATTCCCTGTACGGCGATTCATAATCTGCATTCTCCAAATTTTCCGCCATCATCTCTATTGGTTTTAAAAGCTGTTTTGTAAGCAGATGAGAAATCGCTACGCAAATTGAAATGATCAAGAGAATAATTAATAGAATAATTGGTATCGCTGATATGAATACAGCCCAAATGCTCTGTGCATTGGTAGCAACACGAAGAACCGTTCCATTATCTAAACGCAACGCATAATAAAACGTATCCTCATTCATAGTGTCAGATCTTCTAACTGCTTCCCCTTCACCATGTTCAAAAGCCGCCTGTATCTCTGGTCTGTCAAAATGATTTTGCAATAGCTCCGCTGAGGCATCATTGTCATATAAAACAGTTCCATCTTTATCAATCCAAGTTACACGCAGCTCATCTAAATCAGTAGATAAATCTATCTGATCTACATCAATATCTACTGATTCAAAATATTGGGTATCCTTTAGAAGTTTCGCACTGACAGATAGATCTGATCGCACCTGACCCTCAAAGAGATTGTAATATATAATTGTAATTCCAATAACTGTTGCGATAATTGCTAATATCGCAATTCCAACCAGTCTTATATTTATTCTTATTTTCATTCGATTACATATCCTACATTTCTCACGGTCTTGATTCTACTACCATAATCCCCTAATTTTTGGCGAAGAGTTTTTACATGCATGTCTATAGTTCTTGATTCCCCCTCGTAATCCGCTCCCCATACCTGCTCCATGATAGTGTCACGGTTCAGTACGATTCCTTTGTTTAATACAAGAAAAGACAAAAACTCATACTCCTTATAGGTTAGCTCAACATGATTTCCACTGATAGTAACCTCATGCTTTTCATTATTTATAACCAGTTCGTCCAGCCTAAGTTCTTTTATATCCTCAGCCTGAGTTCTACGAAGCAGGGCTTTCACCCTTGAGACTAGTTCCATAACCGAAAATGGCTTCTTGATATAATCATCAGCCCCATCCTCAATTCCTCTAACTAAATCAAGCTCTGTTGTTTTAGCAGTAACCATAATCACAGGGAGTTTCTTTGTCTCTGGATTTTTTCTAAGCTTCTTTACTATTTCATTGCCACTTTCATCCGGAAGCATAATATCCACTAAGCATAAATCCGGAATCACATCATTCATCTTGTCGTAAAAATCTTTTGCACATGAAAATCCTAATACCTTATGTCCCGCATTTATGAGGGCCAGCTCTTCGATTTCCCTTATGCTGTCATCATCTTCAATTATATAAATAAGCGCCATTCATCTCTCCTATTGTGCGTCCTTAGACTGTCCTATCTCTTTCTTACTGATGGGGTAATGCTTAATCAGTTCTTCATACTCTTTGTTGAAGCTCTTTCTATCTTCACTGGATAAGCTTTCAAAATACTCATGCGTATTATAATCATCATCTAAAATAGTTATCATTTCAACTGCAATATTTGAACAATGATCAGACACTCGCTCCAAACCGGTCAATACATCATCCAAAATAAATCCCATTTCAATAGTAGACTTGCCCTTCTTCAGTCTCTTGATATGATTTTCCTTAATCGTCTTGCAGAGTGTATCAATAACTTCTTCAAGAGGCTCTACATGAACAGCAGCGTTTACATCATTTCTACAAAAACTATCAATAGTTAGTGCACATATATCATTAACCGCTCTGCAAAGAGCTTCCATTTCCCTAAGCTGCCTCTTCTTGAACTCTAAGCCCTTATCTTTTATTTCTTCTGCTGATTTAACAATCTCTAAAGCATGATCTGAAATTCTTTCAAGATTACTGATACTATGCAGAATAATCGACATACTTTGACTATCCGATTTAGAAATATTCTTACTTGATACTTTTACCAAATATGAGCCAATTGCATCCTCATACTTATCGACTACAGCTTCAAGTCTTGTAACTTCCTTAACCTTTTTCTTGTCATATTCTAATAGAGCTTCAAGTGATAAGGCGATAGATTTCTGACAAAGCTCCGCCATTTCTCTTACTTTTCCACGGCATAGTTCCATTGCAAATGCCGGCCTATCCAAGAATCTCTCGTCAATAATGATAGAATCCCTTTTAACCTCCGGCTCCTCAACTCCATTTGGTATAGTAATTTCAGCCAGCTTTACGAGCTTATCTGCAAATGGAAAAAGGAGTATTGCCGCGCCAATATTAAATAAACTATGAATCACAGCTATCCCTGCTGCATTGGCAGCTTTATCTAGAAAAACAAAATCTATAACTGTATTCAATGAATAGAATACAACCATAAAAACAATAGTTCCTATAAGATTAAAATATAAATGTATCATCGCCGAGCGGCGTGCGTTTTTGCTTGCCCCGACAGATGAAATAATTGAGGTTACACAGGTTCCAATATTCTGCCCCATAATAATCGGAAGTGCTACTGCATAATGAACAGCTCCGGTAGAACAAAGTGCCTGCAAAATACCAACAGATGCAGATGAACTCTGAATCACTGCCGTTAGAATTGCACCAACAGCCATTCCAAGTATAGGATTCCTAAAAGCTGTCATCATTCTTGTAAAAGAAGTATTGTCTGCTAGCCCAGACACAGCTCCACTCATTGTTTCCATTCCAAACATGAGAATCGCAAATCCAAGTAAGATTCCACCTACATCCTTTTTCTTAGATTCTTCTTTGTTTGACATAACTAAAATAATACCTATCGCCGCTAATATAGGCGAAAATGATGAAGGCTTTAGCATCTTAAGCCAAATGGTACTTCCCTCGATTCCTGTAAGTGAAAGCATCCAGGATGTAATAGTTGTACCCACATTTGCCCCCATAATAATACCTACAGCCTGATTTAGCTTCATAATTCCTGAATTTACAAATCCAACTACCATGACAGTAGTTGCAGATGATGATTGAATAACTGCCGTAACTCCTGCGCCAAGCAACACCGCAAATATCCTCTTTGAAGTAAGCTTCTCAAGAATTATTTCCAACTTTCCGCCTGCCATCTTTGACAGTTCATTCCCCATCATGCTCATTCCATATAGAAACAGGGATAGCCCACCTATCATATTTAGAACATTAAAAATATCCATACAAATTCCTTTCTTTACTATCTTCAACTTAACCGCTTATCAGAATATCTCTTGAAAGTAAAATGTATAGACAGCTTTATGTAAAATCCATGTAAAATCTATTATCAACATTGGTAAAAATGTACGTAAAAAAACTCGTGACCACCAAATACCGATAGTCATGAGTTTTTATTTATATCATCTGAAAATGTCTAAAAGCCTCTTCAATCTCCTTGTATGTAGCCTTGGCTTCGGCACTTGTTAGATCAAGTTCATCCATATCCACTTTTACATTGATATGGTGCTACGCCTCATGAAGTTTGGACAATAAGCATACCGTCTCAGCGGTTCGCTGTCTCCAATCAGTGTTCGCCTAAGGCTCCACTTCTTGGACAGCTATCGCATGGACCGTTGTAACTTCTAGCAAAGGTCATTCGACCTTTGCTAGAAGAACAACGGTCTCAACTCCCCTGGTAAACGGGAACATGTCTACCGGAACGGCTTTCTTTACTTTGTAGCCGCCTTTGGTGATGAGACCCAGATCTCGCGCGAGAGAATCGGGGCTGCAGGATATATACACAACCTTGGCGGGAGCCAGGCTGATCATTGATGAAATAAACTCAGGCGTGGAGCCGGCTCTTGGCGGATCCATAAACACGATGTCTACCTTGTCGCCGGAATCGGCCATCTGCTGCATGAATCTGGTCGCGTCGTTCTGATATACGGTGATGTTCTTGACTTCATTTATCTTGGCATTAAGAATAGCGTCTTTTACCGCATCCTTGTTGAGCTCTACCGAAATAACCTCTTTTACGTGAGGACTCATTATGATACCGATCGTTCCGACACCGCAGTAACAATCAAGCACTGTTTCTTTCCCGGAAAGCTCTGCCATGTCGATCGCAGTCTTATAAAGGAGCTCAGTCTGCACGGGATTTACCTGATAGAAGGACTTGGGGCTTATCTTAAACTTCATGCCACAGCATGTGTCGTAGATAAATCCGGGGCCGTACATGGGCTTCTCCTTATCGCCGAGGACCATGCTGGTCTGCTTGTCATTTACATTGAGCACGATCGTAGTGATCTCGGGATGCTCTTTCAAAAGAGCCTTCACAAAGTTGTTCTTCGACGGGAAAATGGGCGAAACGGTGACGAGTACCACCATGATCTCGCCTGTATATTTACCTATTCTTATGAGCACATGGCGAAGAAGTCCGTAGCCGTTGTCCTCATCATAAGTCTTTATCTTAAACGAAGGAAGAAGGTTTCTGATCGTCGCAATGATCGCATCGGCCTTCTTATCTTCAAGCAGGCAGCTCTCAACGGGAACGACTTCATGGCTTCCCTCTTTATATATTCCTGAAAGGGGTCTTCCCTTTTTATCATGAGTAAATACCGCATGAACCTTACATCTGTAGTGCTCGGGCTCTTCCATTCCGATAAAAGAAGCAAGCTTGGTGTAGGGCTCGAGGAGCTTAGCCACCTTGCCATGCTTGAGGTTAAGCTGCTTGTTGTAAGGCGTGTCGATCATCTGACAAGCGCCACACTTCTTGGAATACGGGCAGCGACTGTTCTTTGAAACTGCGTTCGCTTCTTCACCACGCTTAAAGCTGCGTCCGGCGCTCTTTACAGGTTTGCGACTTGCTGTATTCGCGGGCTTCTTTCCCTGTGCGAATGCTTTCTTTGCAGACGCAGGCGCCTTCTTTCCCTGCCCGGCCACTTTCTTTGCCGATGTATTCTTTCTTTGCGCGGTCTTCTTGATCTCTTTTGCCATAAAAAACTCCTAAAATATATCTACAACTATCACTCAGGCATGTATTTAAACAATTCATGCCTTTTTACATGCCGACGATTCTACCTCGCGGCATGCATAACAGCATTTTTCTCCGAAATACATGCCTTCGATTTTTTCGCTCGGCATGTAAAACGATAATTATCATCTATATACATGCCACCCTCATCCAAGCCCAGCATGCATATCACATCTATTCCATTATTGACATGTCATGCCGCAAAGCTGCTTGACATGCATATTCTCTTATATTCCACATATACATGCCACAATCATCAATTTTGATTCATGTGCCACCCAAAAGCGACATGCATATAGAAAGTATCTTCACATTTACATGCCTACATCATCAAATTTGCTCTCGGCATAATCCGAAATTGACATGCATACCAGACAAAAAACCTTATTTGCATGCCGACATCATCAAATTTGCTTCCGCCATAATCCAAAAGCGACATGCATACAGGACAAATCTCAACATAGGCATGCCTAACGAGCCGAAAAAAAATCCCGGCCGCGACATGCCAAAAGCCGAAATAAAAAAGGTAGAAGAACATCCCCTACCTTTCAAACGCTCATAATTCACAAAGCAGCCGCCGGGCAGCTACAATCACTCGGAATCGCTTCCTGAGATCTCTTCGACTTTGATCTTAGGAACATCCATATCGGAGCTGGTGTCTTCCTTCTCCTTAACTGCCTCGCTTCTTCTCCTGATGCGATTTTCAAGGTCGAGGTCACCGTTGTCCTTGAACTTGATTCCCTCGATTCCCTGACAAAGCTCTCTTGCCTTGGGTGCGTCACTTCTGTTGATCCTGAAGGTGCAAACGATCTTGTTGCCGCTTCTGTCAAAGAGTTTCTGGAAAAAAGACTTATCCTGCCACTCGATGAAATAAGAAATTCTGTGCGCAAGGAATCTCTCCTCAAGGAGTTTCTTGCTCTCAATGCTGTAAACTCTGCAAAATGAAATCTCGTTATTAAAAACCTGACTGTTCTGTATAATTGATGACATAACTAACCTCTCAAAACTAATATATTTTCTATCTCGTAAAAAAAGAATTATCCTCAACAAAAAAACAAACGCGGGAAGTATCTGTGTTAAAAACCCCGCACAAATATACTAACATTACACTCCCACGCTCGTCAAATTTGAACATGGGAGATTTGTTTTTTCACCCTACTCCTCTATACTCTTAAAAATCATCCTATAAACCAGACGCACAAGCAGCGCCAAAAACATTCCGGCATTCTTAAATACCGAGCATCTGTCCATGTAATCCGGTCTCTTAATATCTGTCTTATAAAAAAAGTCTTCTTTATATATAAAATACGAAAGCAGCTCATCCATACTGCGAATATCATAT
This sequence comes from Butyrivibrio sp. X503, assembly GCF_003625475.1. Lineage (GTDB taxonomy): Bacteria > Bacillota > Clostridia > Lachnospirales > Lachnospiraceae > Butyrivibrio. The sequence goes on from NZ_RAIQ01000003.1 coordinate 130,657, forward strand.
TTATAGTACTTTTTATCCATGGGAACCGCACCGGAAAGACTAATTATCTTGCCTACAAAAGACATGCAGTTATGAGCTTTGTAAATTCTGAAGCCATGAAAAAGACCCATCGTCGCCATAGACAAAAGATTAAAAAGATAATCTTTATCGCCCGCGATCTCATCAACAAACAGCCGTATACGCTGCATGTTTTCCGCATTAACCGGTATTTTAAAAACCTTCAGTTTAACTTTTTCATTTTTGCCAAAAGCGTAGCAGTCCAAGGTCTCATGCATGAATCCGGAATCAAACGGAGCGAAATGTCTTTTCCTTGAAAAAGTAATAAAATCATCAAGCTTCTCATCAAAGCACACTGCTATGTGAGTGTATTCATAGCCCGATAATTTCCGTGCAAACTGCCCCAGGCCCGTGAGCGCCCTGACTAATACCACATAAATATATTCATCATTCTTTTGCATTTTCTTTATCACTCAATCTATTGAAAAGTTGAATCTGGAGACGTATCATCTCGTAATACATCGGAATTGCACCCAGAACAAAAATAATATCCGCAGCTGTAAATCCATATCCGCCGAGTGTGATAACAGGCTCACAGCCAAACACCATAGCAACTATGCATATTCCCGCAAACAAAAGATGCGTCTCTATGGGACCAAGTCTCGGAAACAAAAACTCATTCAAATACCTGATGTAATTCATTGCCGTAAACATTAAAAGCCCATACACCGGCACAAGAAAAATCGTAACGTGAAAGCTTGCAACTTCCGAAAAAGTAAGCCCTATAAGCAAATATGTAATATGCAAAATGTCAGTCAGCAGGTCAAAAAACGCTCCCGCATCCGATGACATATTTCTCTTTCTGGCGATATATCCGTCAAGATCGTCACAGATTATATGTATGAACAGCCCGATAATAGTTCCTATCAGGAAAAAGATATTGAGCTTTGCGAGAAAAGCGCAGATTATTCCAAACAGTCCTCCGAGCGCACCGAGCAAAGTCATCTGATTCGGCGTCATTTTTTCCGGGATCATTTTTCCGAATGTGCCGTAGACTATCGGATAAAAAGCATTCTCCAGCTTGCTCGGTACAATTTTCTTTACATTATCTTTCTTATTATCACAGTTATTCGTCGTCATTTTTTCTCTTCCTAAACATATTTGATACGAAGGATCTGATGTAATCTCCGTAGTCTATAAAGTCGTAGACTCCTTCTCTTTTCGCCTTCAAGAATAATTTGATCAGTAGTATATAATAATAAAAATAATACTTCCTGACACTTAAATATGTTGGCTTTGCCACCACATGAAGATAATCAAAATGAGACGGATTATCTGTAATTATCCTGTCCTTGTACTGTTTGTAGGTCTCAAGTCCAAACTCCGGAACAAATATCGAAACCGCCACATGCTTAAGTTTATGAGCCACTATCCACTTGTACAGATTCTTAAAATCTTTTCTCCTGTAATCAAGATCAACAATAAAAAGACCCATGATATTAACGCCCAGATTGTTGCATATCTCCACCGTCTTCTCGTTATATCCGACACTTGATTTTTTATCATATATTTCAAGGTGCGCATCATCAACCGACTCAAGACCGACCAGTAAATAATAAAGTCCGACCTCCTTAAAGTCTTTTATTAACTCAGGATGAGTCGCAATAAAATCCGATCTTCCGTAGCAAATGTATTTTTTGTTGATGCCCTTTTCTTTGAGAAGCCCGATAAATCTTCCGACTCTTTCCTCATCAAAAAGAAAATCATCATCCACTATGTAAATATTATCCGCTTGAATCTGCGCTATCTCATCAACTACATCTTCTATGTCACGCGGACTGTATTTCCCCGAATTCATCCTGTTGCGCTCACAGAACTTACAGTGATACGGACAACAATACGCGGTCCTGACCCATGCCGAATGTTCAAGCTCCAGATATCTGTAATTCTTCGGATGGCTGTAAAAATAACTTCTGTCGGGTCTTGGAAGTCTTTTTATATCAAAAGGCTTTGCGGGATTGCTGTACCATTTTCCGTCTTTCTTATAGCAAACTCCGTCAAGCCCGGAAATATCTGCTGCCGATTTCCCATATGCATGATCTGCAATTTCCGTGATATTAAAAATATCAAAGCTTGTGAGAATGTAGTCCACATAATCTTTATACATCCTCTCAAAGCAGCGCTGGGCGTGAAGTCCGCCGATTATGGTTATTGTATTTTCATTAAAATCTTTTGCTTCTTTACAGTACTCCAACATGAAGTTTTCCTGACGGGTCCTGCCGCAAACATATACCACATCAGGCTTGTATCTGTCCAAAGCCATCGGAACACCCATGGTCTCCACCTGACCGTCATATATAAATACTTCATGTCCTTTATTTTGCAAACCGCTTGAAATGTACTCAAGTTCCAAACATTCATTTTCAATAACACCTACAAAGTTATATCTTGTACGTGAAATTTCAGGATGAATAAGCAAAAAAGTCAGCTTATTTCTCTCCATTTCTTTTGTGTTTCCTCCTTAACGAGTTCATTGTATGCCACTTTTCCGACCAAAGTTTTGGGCAGCTCTTCTCTGAATTCATATTCGAACGGCCATGAATACTTAGCCAGATTCTTTTCACAATGAGCCTTTATCGAATTCAGTTTTCCCACATCGGGAGATATACCGTTTTTCAAAACAATAAATGCTTTTGCAACCTGTGTCTTATAAGGATGATCTATTCCTATAACGCAAGACATGAGAACATCCGGATGCGAGTCAATTATATTTTCTATATACTGCGGATAAATGTTATAACCTGAGCTGACTATGACTCTTTTTAACCTCTGTTTGAAATAAACAAAGCCATCTTCATCCATATATCCAAGGTCTCCCGTATGAAGCCAGATGAGCCCGTCTTCATGGAGTCTGAGCGCTTTTGTAGTCTCCTCTTCGTCCTTCAGATATCCCTTCATAACAGTCGGACCGTTAATGACAATCTCACCTTCTTCACCATATGGAAGCTCCTTGGTTGTCTGTGGACTGACTATCTTGTAATAAGTATCAGGATAAGGAATGCCTATGCTTCCCTCGCGATAATAGTTGATCGGTGTCAGACAGCTTCCCGTGACGCACTCGGTAAGACCGTACCCCTCGCGAACCTGCGTATTGGCTCCGTGACTGTGGAGGAAATCATCGATCTTATTTTTCAAACTTATGGAGAGCGAATCTCCGCCCGAAATGACACATCTTAAAAAAGAAAGATCGTATCCGTCAAGTTTTTTGTTTTTCAAAAGTGCCTCATACAAAGTCGGCACTCCTGCGATAACGTTCGGCTTATACTTCTTAATAAGAGTGTGAAAAGTATTAATACTAAACTGCGGAAGTATTATTGCTTCCATTCCTTTATAAAGCGCTGTATGTATGCATATTCCAAGGCCAAAGCCGTGAAAGATCGGCATAATGGAAAGGATCTTGTCCTTCTCGTTGAGACACGCGCACGCTTCTATTCCCTGCATTGCCAAGGCATTGAAATTCAAATTAGTAAGTTCTATTCCCTTCGGATCTCCCGAAGTTCCTCCGCTGTAAAGTATTGCGGCTACTTCAGCTCCTTTATGGCAATGATCGATCTTACCGGTAAACTTATCACCAAGCCCGATAAAATCATTCCACATGATGATACGATCACTTTTTGGAATGCTGACTTTTCTTCCCTTAGTAAGCTTGTAAAGACATTTCATATGAATAGGCATTGAATCCGCAACGGAAACAAGGATTGCCGATCTAAGTCCTGTCTCGGAAAAGATATGATCGATCTTATTATAAGCAAGATCTATCGCAACAATAAATTTACTCTCCGATAAATTTAAGAATGTCTTTATCTCCGGTTCCGCTGACAGGGGATGGATCATATTTGCAACAGCCCCGATCATGTTTATGGCATAAAAGCTGATGATAGCTTCCGGTGTATTCGGCATACATATACTGACTTTGTCTCCGGCGGCTACACCCAAGCTTTTGAAAGCCCTTGCACATTTGTCTATCCGGTCCAAAAGACCCTTATAGGTATTCTTTGTTCCGAAATAGTTATAGCTTGTATATTCCGGGTGCCTGTCGGCACTCTCTTTTAGAAGTTCATAAAGAGAATTATCAGGATAATCCAGATGTTCCCGAACTCCGTCATAGAAACTGTACCAAGGAGTTTTAACGTTATTATTCATTACACATTCTCTCTGTTTTCAATAATCAATTTTTTTACCTTATCAAAAAGCAATTTATTTGCTTCCTCTACATCGAGCTTGGAAACATCGATGGGGTCTCCGAATACGATCTTGAGATTATTTTTCCCAAACTTATAATCTCCCGTGATGGAATATGGAACTATCATGCTCCCTGTACGTTTGGCCATAACAACCGCACCGTATTTAAACGGAAGCAAGATCTCGTCCGTATAATTGCGCTTAGCTTCCGGTGAAAGATTGATGAGCGCATCATTATTTAAATAATCCACTGCCTGCTCCAGGGCATCTCTATTATGCTCTGCATGAAGATCTACGGGAATCGTACCGATAGCTCTGAAAAACCAACCGAATATCCCATCATGCAGATCCTTCTTTGCCAGAGTATGTACCACCCTTTTTGTGCAACAATCGACAAGAATAGGATCCAATGCATGCTTGTGATTTCCGGCTATAACGCATCTTCCTTCAGCCGGGATATTCCGCTCATTTACGATCGTTGGGTTATAAACTATGCGAAACAGCCAATAACTTACCGGCCGCATTATTTTATATAAATATGCTTTCTCTTTCATTTCAAACTCTTTTTCTATTATTTAGTGTTCAGTCTGCAAAAAATCCCATGCATCGTAATTGCTTACATCCACAGCAAAGTAACCATTTACTGTATCTTTATATTCACAGTTTTTTCCATCCTCTGATATTGTATATCTCTCCGCATTGAATTCGTATTCATTTTTGTTTTTGGTCACATAGTTTACATCAAGCTCATTATTGTCTCTTAGGATATACTGAACCGCCTCGGGATTACTTACAAATGATAAATTCACTCCCTTGTAGTTTTCAGCCTCTTTTTCAGTTAACTCCTTGGCATCATAAAGCTTGAACACTCCATCTTCCATATACATTTGATACGGGACATCGCATCGTCCGGTTCTCATCATAGCATTGGACAAGGTTTCTCCTTTATCAGGTTCTATGAAATTACCGTACATTTCAAGGTCCCACTGTAAGCCGTCTTGCGTAAAAAACTTTTTCCCTTGCGCCCACGCGGTCGGAGTAGCATTTACCAATTTGTCATCTTTAACCGTATAAACAAATCCAAGACCATCAGCGGCCATTCCTCCGTTAAGGGCTATGAACGTGTTATTATCAAAAGAAGCTGTGCTTTGCGTCACGTAAAAATCAATATGCCCCTTATCCGTTATTTCATCTATATGCTCAGCTTTACTCGATTCATCCACAAACCATACATCGGACACTTCCCAAAATACAGGCTTACCATTGTTATATTTCGCATATTCATCTTCAGGTCTTCCCTGGATTACAAAAGCTTCTTTCTTTCCATCGTCATCAAGATCTACGACATAGCTTCCAAGCTTACTACCCTTCTCCAAATCTTCTTTGACAGCCTTGGTAAAATCATTCTCCGCCTCATCCGGTTCTATAGCTTGGCCGTTACCGCTCTTTTTGGTATTCTCATTTGTTTCCCCGTCGTCACTGTTTTTTTCGGTACTATCATCTGTCTGCAAAGTGATTTCTATAGGGTCTCCCTCAGCACCGTATCCGGATCTGAAGAAGGTAAGCCCCTTGCCTTTTGTCCATTCATAATTCCAATAGAAGGTGCTTCCTTCCGACGGATTATATATACTGCATTTACATACGTCACCGCTGTTTTCAAGCTCTGTTACCCATCCATCGTCATCACGGACTTTTCCCGAATCACTTCCTGAGCATATTACCATTCCTTCATTCAAAAAATCTTCTTCGGAAGGAACTTCAGTTTCCCAAGGTATCAAATAAATCTTATCCGCGGTTACATAGACGGGGCCGATGCTGAATCTGTCTCCCGTTCCCCAATACATTCTTCCCGGGCAGTCCTCATGCTGAATGCACAGAGAATAAACATTGCCATTCTCATAAGAAGCTATTTTCTTTACCGATAAATCAACCGTTTTTATATCTTCCTCAAAAAACAGCTTTACATCGTATGTGTACTCGGAATCTTTTTCTTCAAAGAAATAATCATTAGTGCTGAAATTAGACTTTGTTTCCTCTTCTAACATGACAAAATCTTTGTCTTTATACTCGTACTTAACTTCGTTATGTTCATCATTACTGTGCCTGTAGGTTCCGATGATTACTTTTTCATTTTCATCTACCCTATAATTGGAGATTTCCTCGAATGTTTTCTTATATACATACTCACCGTCTTCATAAACATATGCACAATACACGCTCATTCCGCTTGAGCTCTGACTGCCAAGTGAGATAACAATGTCTTTATGTCCGTCAAAACTTACATCCACATATTCGACATCAAAATCGCACGCCTCAAATACATATCGATCACTGTCCATGGAAGCTTTTTTCGAAGGATAATCTACCTTTAATGAGATTATCTTGTCGTTTTCTTTGGCAAAAAAGTAATCCTCCAAATGCATGTATTCGTCGGGATCTTCTTCTGTTCGCCCAACCGCTACATGATACAAGCTATGCTCGTCATCTACCCACTCCGCGGACTCAATCATCTTTTCATCATCAAACTGAAATACCTTTGAAAGCTCTTTGTTTATCTCAGCATCTTCGGTAACTATGCCAAGATTTTCATTGGCATCTTTATTGGTATCGTTATTGTCCCCAATGCCTGAACATCCCATTAAAAAGGTGCAGATACCCGCCACAATAATCGGTTTTAAAAATTTGTTTTTCATACTTTTCTCTCTCCTTATATATTATTCACACGTTTATTTTTTCTTCTATCTCTTTTAATGAAATAAGCTCTAAGCCGGCGTCATTAAATGCCTTACAGTATTTTCCGGTGGGATCATACAATACTTCATCATCTACCTTTTCGAAATTCTCATAAAGTTTAAAGATGCAATACTTATACTCTTTTGAGCTGTCATCCTCGGTGAAGTAATACTCCTCTATTTGTACGTCATTCCAGGATTCATCGATTCCTTCCAGCTTTTCAAAAGCCGAAGCGGTAAGATAATAATTTTTGCCATATTTAAAGTTGTAATTTCCTTCGCAGTCCAGATATCCAAACTCATAATTACGCACATTTGCCTGTACGTTTCTGCTTGTTTCAACCATTCCTTTTTCATCAATAGCTACTTCATCCGTCCCTGCTGAATCAATGGAAAACTCAAGCCGGTAATCCTGTGATAACACGCAAAAGACTTCATGATATACGCCATCATGATCATAAGAAACAGTGGCCAGAATTTCTTTTTTACCATCGTTTCCACAATCAATCTCCGAGTATGAAATATCGGTTTTGCAATCAGTCAGATCCCGACTTAATTGCGCTTTAATCTTATCTTCTAGTATCGCTCCGTAATTATCCTGTCCTATATTCATTAAAAACTTCGCATTTAAAAGCTTAAGAAAAAGAACTTTCATCCTGATCGTTTTGATATATTCAGCCGTTTCATCATCAGAAATGCTCTTCTCAAGGTTCGCCATAGAACAGATCAATGTATAATAATCATCTACGTACTGCTCATACCCAAGCTCGGAGTCTGTCTTCTCATCAAGCTGTGAACACAACTCTTTTGAAAAAGAATAATAGTCTTCAGTATCCGCACTTTCGGGATCATATTCCCCCAGCATAGCCTCGAAATCACTGTCATATTCCATAACTACGCTTTTATCACTAAAATCGCTCCAATGTACATTTGACAGATCTGATCCTTCTGATAAAACATTGAGCTTCATGGAATTTGCTCCGAGAAGTTCATACTCCCATGACAGGAACGCTCCGCCGATCATCTCATACTCAGTCATTACATGATCGGTAAGCATATCCTTGTACATACTGCCGGGTACTATGCCGTTTGTTCCGTACAGTCCTTTATCCAAAAGTATTATTTCTTCATCATATTTTTCCCAGGCTATAAGGACCTCGTCCAGTTTTTCTTGGGTCTCTTTTGACACGTTGCCGCTCTTGATGTTATCGGCAACGTTTTTTATTCTTTCGTCCCATATTTTACGTACAGCCTCAGGAGATTCATCTTCATTTTCAACTGCAATCACCGTATCCACAGTAGCTAACTCCATATTGGCATAGAAATCCGTTTCCTTGGAAATAAATACCTTGTTATCCACGCTGTATCTGTTTGCATATGTTTCATATGACGTTGTTGTGCTACTATCCGCCGCTGATTCCTCTGACGTAGTTGTGCTACTATCTGCCACTGTTTCCTCAACAAGTCTTTCGGTGGTTTTATTATTGCCGGTGCACCCGGTTAAATATATACAAACGCCGGTCAAAACCAGCAGTCTTTTAATTCTTTTTTTCATCTTTCCCCTTAATACTTCTTTATTTGATTATTTACCTAAATATTTATAACAATCTATGGTCAGCCCAAACAGGTCCTTTACGCTTGTTTTATATAATTCAAAATAATTGGCATCACATGAAACAACCTCATCATCAACCAGGTAATAGGTGTTATATTCTCCTTTTCCGACAAACTCATACGAGAACCTGCATAGCTTTCCGTCTTTGTTGTATACCGAAAAATCATCAACCGTACCTTCGACGTCAAATCCCTCCGCGATCAAAAGATAATAGAGATTACCAAAATTTATATATCCACTAAAAAGAATGTCTTTATGTACTCTATAATCTTTATTATTCTCATCTTCCGGATCCCCGGAAAGATACACTGCGACATACTCATCTTCATGCTCGTTCCAATATGTTTTAATATCATCCTCCGTCATCTCGGATTCTATTTCCGGAAAATGATATTGGTATCCCAGGTCAAAATAACGCTTTATACTACTCTTTAGTTGATCACCTACTTTTACTTCTTCACAACGGCATATATACCCATTATTGATGTAATCCGAAATATCTCCGAGTAAGTTTTCTTCATAGAAATTCATTCTTTCACTTTTGTATTTGGGACCTATAACAATTTTGATATTCTTCTTTATAGAATCCAGTTTATCTGCACACGCTTCTATGCCCTCAAATTTCCTCTTCAGTTCATCGAGATTGGTATATTCAAATCTAAAAGAAGCCCATTCTTCGTGCATATCATCCGGAATAGACAGTTCAACGCCTTCATGATCGGGAAGCTCATCCAAATAGCGCTCAACAAATTTGGCATCATAATTATCAACAAGGACTCTGCTGCCAAACAATCCAACACGAAGTTCTTCTGTCACAGTAAAATCAACATTGTATTTGGTATCTGTTACGTTCCAATACTTCTCACCGTCAATCTCACCCGCCGGCGACGCTGAAACATGACAATACCCCAATCCTCTTTCCGCCAAATATTTTTTCACATCTACGCTTGTATAATTCCCCATGCAACCGCACAGTGACAGTGGTATAGCTAAAAGAGCCAACATAAGCAACAATACTTTTTTATTTTTCATCTTCTCCTCTTTATATGCCACGATAATTTAATATCTTTACATTATATGTCACAAAGTTATATTACACTCCTTAACATTTTAAATCAATAAAAAGATCACGGAAAATACTGATTTTCCGTGACCATTACACTTAGCCGGTTTCATACTCTGAGGCACTTGATTTATTATCACTTTAGGCCTCTAGTATCATATTAGCTTTTTCTTCAGAAGATATTACATCATATATCGTCACATTGATCTCACCAACTCCGGTGCGTCTCACATAAACAGCAAGATTGCCTTCGTAACATTTCCTGGAATCGGATGAAAAAGAGGTGTTGTCCGAGAGGTCGCCGTTGTCAATTCCGGCAAGCTCACCCGCTCCCGATACCTCAACTCTATACTCGGCGTTGCCCGCGCCGGTTATAAGAAGCTGGTAAAGATAGCCGATATCGCCTGCGCTCTCCATGGTATCGCCGTCAACAGAAATCTCAGGCTGCCACAACTTAACGCCGCCCTGCACGCTCACGCCTCTTCCGCCCCAGAGCTTCGCTCTTTCGCCAAACTCTGCCTTAGGGAAGCCGGCAGTCGTGATAAATCCCGCGCCGGAGCCGTGAATCGGCCAGCCATGTGCTTCGCCGAGATAGTCGATGCCCGTCCAGAGGAACTGCCCACAGATATAATCATTGTCTTTTACCGCATTCCATGCTTCAATGCTGTGGCTGTTCTCACTGCCGACAAAGGGCTTTCCGGGAAAGCGCTTGTGGTCCGCAGCGTAGAGGTGCTCCTTGTAGTTGTAGCCGACGACGTCCATGACATCGTTAAATCCAAGCTTTGATGAGAGTTCGGGAAAAGCCGCAGCAGCCGTAACTGGCTTCGTCGGATCCTCGTCCCTTACGATGTCCGCAAGCTCCCTTGCTATCGCCACAAGCCGCTCCATATTTGGCTTATTGACATCGTACTCCATCTCTTTGGCGGGCTTATTATTGTCGTTGTTGCCCGTCATCTTCGTAAATATCGGATGACAGTACGGATCGTTCGGATAATCTATCTCATTTCCGATGCTGTACATAATGACGCTCGGATGATTCTTGTCGCGCCTTATCATCGTGCGAAGATCCTCTTCATGCCACGCAGGGAAATCCTCGTAATAGCCCTGGTGCTTCGGCGGATACACGTTGTGTCCCCGATGCCACTTATTCTTGGGATTCTCCCACTCATCAAAAGCCTCATCTATCACAAGAAAACCTAGCTCGTCACAAAGCTCATAGAGCTCAGGCATATGAGGATTGTGACTGCATCTTATCGCGTTGCAGCCCGACTTTTTGAGTAGCTCTAGCCTACGCCTCCAGACCTCTTTCTTCATCGCAGCGCCGAGACAGCCACCGTCGTGATGCACGCAGACACCCTTAAGCTTCATATTCTTACCATTCAAGAAAAAGCCCTTGTCGGGGTCAAAAGAAATTGTTCTTATTCCAACCTTCTGCGAATCGGCGAGGTACTCCTCCAATCCGATCTTTATAAAAGTATCGAGCGTATAGAGATTTGGCTCATCCACAGACCAGAGCTTTGGATACTCTATAGTTCCCCAGAAGTTTACAGTGCAGAGGCCGTCTTCGCTCTTCTCAAGCTCTTTTTCCATCGAAAGAACAGATAAGCCCTTATTATCATATACAACGCACTTAGCATGCACCCTGGAATCACAGCTTACGCCTGTAAATATCTTCTGGCTCACGTTAACTTCCGCAACGCTCTTGTCGCCCGAGCTTCCGATGATAACCGTGTTAAAAGAAAGTCCGTGCATCACGGGAGCAATCTTCTCCGAAACGACAAGCGAAACCTTCCTAGTAATGCCGCTTCCCGTAAACCACCTCGAATCCGAGATGTCCGTATGCACAACCTTAACGCAGATGACAGTCGGCTCATCGCCAAACGAAGCCCTGTCTGAAATGTCATAGACGATCTCCGAGTAGCCGTAAGGTCTTTTGCCCATGAAATAGCTGTTGACCCACACGTAGCTGTTCTTATAGATGCCGTCAAAAACAAGACTGATGCGCTTTCCCTTATACTCCTCCGGGATCTTCACCGAGAGCCTGTACCACGCGATACCGCCGCGAAGATAGCCCGTTCCGCTTGAATATTCCTCCGAAAACGGCGCTGTGACGGCAAAGTCGTGCGGCACCGTGACCGCCTCCCAGGAGCTGTCGTCAAAGCCCTTGTACCACGCTTCTTCGCACTCCCCGTAATGAAATTTCCAGCCGCCTGTCAGTATCTTTTTAACAGTATCCATAGCAAAACCTCAGCCGATATCCGGCTCGTCCTTTAATTCTATAAAATCTGTGACCTTGCCCTCCGTCTCGAAGATGACAAGCTCATTCTCCCCATCCTTCAAAAGAGGCGCGGGGATGTACAATCTCTTTTGCGGCCCGATCTCCCAGAAACGTCCGAGATTAAAGCCGTTGATAAATGCCACGCCCTTGCCCCAACCTTCGAGGTCAAGGAAGGTGTCGCCTTTTTCGCTCACATCAAATTTAAATTTGTAAAAAGAGGGTGTGCCCTCAATGTAGTCTTTATCAAAATCAAGCTTATCAATGTTATCAAGCGGAAGCGGATAGATGTCCCAGTCGTTGTGGATGTGGCCGTTTATCTGCACGCACCTTCCGATCCCCTTGCGCTGCGTCTCCATCCTGGGCCCGAAATTAACGCGTCCCATGTTCTCGACAAGCACGTCAAATCGCTCGTTAAAGCCGTCAAAGCTTCCCGTACAAAGTCCGGGATCTCCGAGATTCTCATCAACGGCTTCAAGCGTAGCGCCGTTTTCTTCCATGATCTTATTCGCAAGCTCTTTTGCGGGAGCGCTTACCGACAGGTATTTCTCGATCGGTATCTCATGCTCTTTTTCCAGTTCATGATCATACAAGGTCAAAAGAGGCTTCTCATCAACAAAGATGTTGGCTCTGTCGAAAGTCTCCCAAAGCCTTATCCTCTCTATTCCCGCCTCTGAATGAAGTCTTGATCTGTATAGGATGTAGCCGTAGCTTTGATCAAGCTCTTCCATGTTTACCGTGTACGGAAGATGCGTCTTGGTGCTGATGTCATCTAGCGCGGAGAAAAGACTCACCTTCTCGCTGCACCTTATTTTTCCGTAGCCGGCTCTTTTTATCTTGGGAAGGATCTCTTCCGAAACGGCGTTGTATCTGCCGATTATTTCCTTATAAACTCTGTATTTCTCGGTAATGCGGCCGTCCTCAGTAAGCAGGCCGTCGTAGTCGTAGCTTGTGACGTCGGGAGTCAGCTCGTCGTAGTAGTTGGAGCCGTTCATGAAGCCGAAATTGGTTCCTCCCTCAAACATGTAAATGTTCACGTTTCCCATCTCAAGCATGGTCTTAAGGTCCTCTGCGCTCTTAGCGAGATTTCCTTTTATGTGTCCGCCGTTGCCCCAGTGGTCAAACCAGCCCACCCAGAACTCAGCGCACATCAATGGGCCATCGCCCGTGTAGTGTTTAAGAACGTCGAATCTCTCTTTGGTCTTGGATCCGAAATTACCGGAAGGCAGCACGCCTTCAATGCTTCCTCCCCTGTAGCTGTCGTGATAGGGGCCGTCCGAAGTGATGAGCGGAACCTCGATGCCGTACTTTCTCATGATGTCGCGCATCGCAGTGAGGTACTCCTTGTCGTTCGCGTAGTATCCGTACTCGTTCTCGACCTGCATCAGGATGATGTTTCCGCCTTTTGTGATCTGATATTTAGCAAGCTTAGGCAAAAGAACCTGATAATAATCCTCTACAGCATCCATAAAGGGCTTGTAGCTTACCCTGAGGCGCATTCCTCTGTCCTTGAGAAGCCACGCCGGAAGTCCTCCGAATTCCCACTCTGCGCAGATATAAGGTGACGGTCTTATTATGATGTAAAGGCCGATCTCAGTCGCAGTTTCTATGAACTTCTCGATGTCGCAAAAGCCTTCAAAACAAAATACGTCTCTCCCCGGCTGCACGAGATTCCACGGTATGTATGTCTCAACCGTGTTGCATCCGAGAGCTTTTAATTTAAGGAGTCTGTCCTTCCAATATTCGGGAACTGTCCTGAAATAGTGGAAAACTCCGGATATGATCTTAAAGGGTTCGTCGTTAAGATAGAATTTATCTTTGATCTCAAATTTCGCCATGATAGTGTCTTTCTAGAATATCCCTCATAAAAAAGTCTTTTTAAAAAAGGGAATACTAATCCCAAAGAAAAGTATTCCCTTTTTATTATTGTGTCTTATTACTTATAAAGCTCGTCAAACTGCTTCTGAAGCTCTGCGGTAACATCGTCGATACCGGCAGACTTAAGAGCTGCCTGCATCTCTGCTACGATGTCCTCGGCACTTCCGTTGTAGATACCGTAAGAGATCTGCTTCATGTAGTTAGTGTACTGCTCGTTACAGTTGTCGATCTTAGCCTGAATGCTGTCAACCTCGGGAACGAACTGTCCGTAAGGATAGTCGATCTTGATCTTGTCATACTCTGCATAGAGCTTGTCGATTGCATCCCAGTTTCTTGTAGCATCCTTAACTTCAAGGTCGTCGTTTCTGCCCCACCAGTAGTTAGTCATACCGTTGATGTTCTCTGTATCGGGGTTGTAGCTGTCGGGAGTCTTTCTAAGTCCGTTCTCATCGAGCTCCCATGACTTTCCTTCGATACCGTAGTTGAAGAGCATGTAGCAATCCTTGTCGTTTCTGATAAGGTCGTAAACCATAAGTGCTCTCTCGGGATTAGCACTTCCTGCAGATACTGCCATAGCACCGTGTGTGATTGAAAGTGCTACTACGTTCTTGGTCTCCTCACCGAAGTAGAAGAAGCCTGTCTCTGCCTTAGGGTCATCCTTATAGATCGTGTTCTGTGCTGTAGCTGAGCAAAGGTCTGTCCATGTCTGTGTGTGGTGCTGCTCAACGCCAACCTGTCCAACTCTGAACTCGTCTCTGTTGCTTCCTGATGTATTGTTAAGAACGTCTGTAGGCCAGATACCTGCCTGTGACCATTCCTTCATGAGCTTAGCGTACTCAACAAGTGACTCTGTCTCTGTCATAACAGGTGTTGTAACCTTGTAGAGGTCTGACTTTGTGCCGCCCCAAAGAGCGCCTGAGCAGATACCGTCGATAGCTACAAAATCTGTATGTGATGCGATCCATCCGTTTGACATCTGAGCGTACTCTGTTCCGTCAGAATCCCAAACATACTTAAGGTCTTTCTTGTTCTCTTTTACCCAAAGAACGTACTTAGACATGTCTTCCCAGCTGTGAACGCCGTTCTCAAGTCCGGCTTCCTTAGCCCAGTCAAGTCTGTAGATCCAGCCGTGGTTGGTCCACTGTGCGAAGTTGTCCTCAGGCATGAGATAGATCTCGCCGTTGTATTTGCAAAGCTCCCAGTGATCTGCGGGAACGCTCTCCCAAGTCTTGGGTGCGTATGTCTTGAGCATATCCTCTGAAAGCTCGAGGAAAGCACCGTTCTTGGCATTAGGCCAAGCATCGAGCCAGTCTGAAGCTGTTCCTATAAGGTCTACGCTGCCGTCCATTCTTGCAAGTGTAAGGTTATAGTTTGAAAGATAATCTGTCCAAGGAATGTAATAGATCTGAATCTCTGCATTACATTTCTCTGTAAGGATCTTATTAAGTTCGCCGAGCATCTCGTTGAGATTGGCTTCCTTCTCTGTTCCTGCCTCCGGGGGATCTCCCGTGGTAAGATAGTTGATCACAACGTGCTCAGAAGTGTCGATCTCCGCAGCAGCTTCATTTGCAGATGCGCCGCTCTCATCTCCGCTTGATGCAGGTGCAGAGCCTGTTCCGGCACTTGATCCTGATGAGCCGCAAGCTGCTAACCCAATTACCATGCTTACGCTAAGCAGGGCTGCCAGTAACTTTTTCTTCATTTGAATCCTCCTTCTTTAAATGAAAAAATAAAAAACCTGAACTCATTTCTCTTACCTCTATAGAGGTAACATGAGCATCATTCAACCTTTAACGGCTCCTACTGTGATACCGCCGATGAAGTATTTCTGTACGAAAGGATACAGAAGTACGATGGGTCCCGTCGCCAAAACCGCGTTGGCCATCTTAACGCTCTGCTCCGGAATATCCGTCAGTGTTACGAACTGTCCGGCAACTGAATTTCTGAGAGCATCGAGCTTATTAACAACCTCGTACAATGTGTACTGAAGAGGCTTTACTGCAACCTTGGTCGTAAGGAAAAGAGATGACTGATACCACTCATTCCAATAACCGAGTGCGAGGAAAAGACCTATCGTAGCAAGCGCGGGCTTGATCATGGGAAGGATAAGATGTATGAAAACCGTCATATCTCCCGCTCCGTCGATCTTGCCTGATTCAGTGATCTCGTGAGGTATCTGCTTGATAAAGTTCTTCATCAGGATGATGAGCCATGGCGACATCATAAGAGGAAGAAGTACCGCAAGGTAGTTATCAAGTAGCTTGTATGTCTTGGCCATAAGCAGGTAGTAAGGTGCAAGTCCTGCGCTGAAAAGACTCGTGAAGTAGATGTAAAAAGAGATCACGTTCCTAAGCGGAAAGTCTTTTCTCTGAAGTGCATATCCCGTCATCGCTATGATAAGCAGTCCCAAAGTGGTTCCGATAAGAGTAAGCGCTATCGTAAGTCCGTATGACTTCCAGATATTGCCACTTCCTATTACCATGTCGTATCCCTTTGTTGAAAACTCAACGGGGATAAGCTGCACGCCGTGTGTTCTAATATAAGTTTCATCTGTAAATGATGTTCCCAGTATTATGAGGAAAGGAAATACACATGCAAGAGAGTAAAGGGTTATGAGAACATATCCAAAGCCTCTTACTATGTAATCCGACGCTCCTATTTTTATCTTGGTATTGCTGGGTTCAAAATCTATATCTTTTTTCTTAGCCATCTTTATTTCTCCATTTCCGTAGCAATTACTTATCAGGTAAAAGATCTGTCATCAGAACAGTGAGTAGTCGGGGTCGATCTTCTTAACTGCAAGATTGGCCAACATAACTATCACAAATCCTACCAATGACTGATAGAAACCAACTGCCGAAGCAGTGGAGAAATTAAAGTCTGACATTGTTGCTCTGTACACGAATGTCTCGATGATATCCGTTGTAGGATACAGTACCGAGTTGGATCCTATTACGTTCCAGAAGAGTCCGAAGTTACCTCTTACGATTCCTCCGAGTGCAAACAGAAGAAGGATTACGATCGTAGGCTTGAGCGAAGGTAAGATGATGTATCTGATCCTCTGGAAGGCATTGGCTCCGTCAACCTTGGCCGCTTCGATTATCTCTGCATCGATTCCGCATATCGCCGCAAAATATACAACCGAGTTATATCCCGTCTGTTGCCACAGATGGATGAGAACTATGATAACCGGCCATACCGACGGGTTCGAATAAGGTTGCCACTTTGCTTTTCCAAGTGCAACGAGGATCTCATTTATAAATCCCGTATCGTAATTAAGTAAGCTGTAAACAAGAAGTCCTACCAGAACCTGCGAAATGAAGTAAGGCAGGAACATAAGTGTCTGCGAAACCTTCTTGAACATCTTGCTTCTCATCTCGTTGAGAAGTATCGCTACCAGTATTGCAAGGAAATTACCAAGTATGATAAAAGCCAGATTGTAAAGAATGGTGTTCTTGGTAAGATCAAAGAGCTTACCGGATTCGGCGAGGAACTTGAAATTATCAAGTCCAATGAACTTACTTCCGAATATGCCCTTTCTATAGTTGTATTTGACGAATGCCACATAAATTCCGGGCATCGGCATGTAACTGAACATAAAGAAGAATAAAACAGCGGGAAGACACATAAGCTCAAGTACTCGGTATCTCCATATGGTCTCTAGGATTCCCCTTTTCTTTATTCCTTCGGATGAGGTTTTCTTGTTTTTACTCATTACTCCCTCCGCGTAATCACTTTATTGTTGTGCATTTTGAACTTTCTGCAACCGATTTCATATAATTATTTAAACATAATCAACAACAGCTCGTCAATAGATTTTTGAAACCGATTTCAGATTTGTGAAAAAGCAACAAATCGCCACTGATTAACTTACACGTTTTCGTACGCATATATCCAAGCAAACAAAAAGAGAAGGTATCCTTTTGATACCCTCTCTTTTTTGTGGAATATGACGATTATTATTTTATTTTCTGCTTGATCTCGGAGCCGGTCCCGTGCTGTCTCTCTCTACGATCTCCGGCTGTACCATTCTGACATTTGCAGTATCCTTGCCCTCTGCGGCGCTTGTGGCCGTCTCTATAAGCAGCTTACCGTAATCCTCGTAATTATAGTCGACACTCGTAAGCTTGGGCATAACAAGGTCTGCGATATATGTGTTATCAAAGCTTATTACAGATATATCCTCAGGAACATGGAGCCTATGCTCTCTGATACTGCGAAGCGCTCCGCTTGCTGCGAAGTCATTTATCGCGATTATCGCAGTCGGTCTGTCCTTAAGCTCCAGGATCTTGTTGGTCGCCTCGTATCCTGTCTCGGGATCGTAGGTTCCGTTAACGACATACTCGCCGTTTTCCTGTATTCCGTACTTAGCAAGTATCTCGCGGTATTTCTGATATTTGAGATAAGTTGAATTAACTCTCATCTCTCCGCCGACAAGCGCTATCTTCTTGTGCCCTAGGCCTATAAGGTGCTCCATTACAAGATTCATACCCATCGCTTCGTCGATGACAACGCTGTGAACGGGCGCCTTATCAAGCTTACCCGTCACAACCACAGGAGTCGTTCTGCAAACGCTTCTGACCTTCTCCGCGTAAGCATCGTCGGTTATAAGGTCATCTACTCTTCCGCCCATCTGTATGATCGCATCAACTCTCTGCTGCAACAAAAGATCCAGCTGCGCCTGCTCTCTTTCTTTTTCTCCGAGAGAATTGGCAAGGCTGACACTGTATCCGGCCTCCTCCGCAGCGACCTCGCATGCGACAAAAAGCGCGGAATAATACGGGTTTCTTACATCTGCGGCAATGATACCGATAGTCTTTGTAGACGTATCCGAGAGCCCCTTGGCAAGAGCGTTTGGTCTGAAATTGTATTTTTGGATTATGCTCTGAATGCGTTCTTTTTTATCCTGGCGAACAGCTGCGTTGCCGGTAAGAACGCGCGAAACGGTGGAAGCAGAAACTCCCGCTTCCTTGGCGATATCGTATATGGTTATTGTCTTTCCGGTTCCCGTTCTAACGTTTTCCATAAATATACGCTCCAAAATTTTATCGTATGAAACCGATTTCAATTTTATATTACGGAATGAAAAACGTATTGTCAAGATTCCGATGCAAACGAATTCCCGGAGCGGGGAAAGTGGGGGTGCTCCGGGAATTCAAAAATGGGAATTAGGTAAAAAGCATATTAATATATATTGTTTTCATTCGCCCACACATTAAGGGCTCTTTGTTTGGCTGCCATATATTCATCAAGTCCGGCTGCCTTTAAAGCTGTCTCAAGCCTTTCTATTCCCTCTTCGGGTTCGATAAATCCGTGTATAAGCTGTGGTGCGAATTCATCATAGGCATTCTGAAGATCTCTGCACTCTTCGGCGTATCCTGTGTTATCCCATGTAAAACCTATGGCCAGGGATCTGCATTCACAGTTATCGTTAAAATCGGAAATCTCCTGACCAAGGTCAGGTGAATCTCCTTTCCAAACATATGCAATATATGGATTGGGCATAAGCCACATAACATTCGGATAATATTCGGAAGTGTTTGCATCGACACCGTCCGCAAATGTTATGGTACCCTTGTGACTTAACTTATAATCAACATCTTCTTCGCCCCAACATATAAGATTCTCTATGTAAGAATCCGTGTAAAGAGCGTCGAGTACTTGCATTGCGGCAATGGGGTCTTGAGAGTCCCTGTTAACGCACCAGGGAAAGCTTGATACAGCCGAAGAACTCATGAAGCTCTCGCCTACATCAAAAACAACCATCTCTCTCCCACATTCACCTGAAATCTGTGTCTTGTATCCGGGTTTACATGCAGCCATCATGGACATGTACTCCCCGGATCTGACCTTCGCTGAGGCCGCCGTATTATTGGTTAGCGCGTCCTCAGCAATATACCCCTCATTGTTCCACTCATAAGTTCGCAGACACCACTCCTTGAAAATATCCGATGAATATACATCCTTGACCACAAGTGAATTCTGCGGATCAAGAAGCGTTCCGAAATAATCTCCCCCGAGATTATCGACCGTACTACCCTGGGTTAAAATGTTATCCTGAGTGGCGATCACATATTTATCGGGATATTTTTCATGGAGCTGTGCGTAAATATCGTTAATTTCAGACCAGGTGGCCTTTGGATAGCCGAGCTCACCCTTAGGGAGCCCGTCTGCGTTATATCCAATGCCGTCCAGGTATTCTTTACCGATACATACGGCACAAGTCTCTATTGCGTAATCTTTGATCGGAGGCGTTCCGTAAAGTGTACCTCCAACGCGGCATGCGTCCAAATATTCATCTCTGACTTTGCTCTTAAGTCCCGCGCAATAATCATCAAACAATCCGTTTTGTTCAAGATCAAGCACATATCCGTCATTGATACAAGCATTGTACCCAAGGAAAGCGCTGGTAAAAAGATCAACCTGTCCTCCCGAAGATAAAAGAACCTTCATATCATCGCCGTATTCGGACGAATCGAAGATCTTAAGTTCCACGTCAAGTCCAAGTGTCTCTTCAGTGTGAGCTGAAATCGCAGCACTAATCCTATCTGTACCGACAGGTCTTCCTGTCCAGTCAAAAAATGCCACTACTACCTTTTGGTATTCGCCGGTCTGACGAGCCAGAGCCTTTCGCTCTGTGATCGCTTTCGCAGCTCGTTCAAAATCAATGTCTTTCTCCAAGCCCCCCGACTTGGGAATAACTGCGTCCGACTCATATTCTTCAGCTTCGGAGCCAAACTCCATGCCACATCCTGTAAGAAGTGTTGTTAATAAAGCGCCGGTAAGAAGTAATGATGTAAACTTACCTCTCATCTCCACCTCCGATTAAAAATCAGGTTAATTAAACGATTAACCTAACATAAACTGAATATATTCCATCTACGCCATGTTGTCAATACTCCTAACAAAATACTGTGCATTATCCATAATTTTCACCAAATTTCGTCAGGTAATATTTGTGGATTATGCACAGTATTTATCGTTTAACTTATTTTATTTTGCTTACAGACTGTCGCTTGATCATTTTACACGGAACTCTCACAAGCTGCTCTGTCTCTTTTCCGTCGAGTTTATCAAGAAGCATATTCATAGCGGTTCTGCCGATTCCGATAAGATCGATCTTGGTGGTCGTAAGCCCCGGCATGAAATAATCGGATATTACCTGATTGTCAAAGCCGACTACCGAAATATCTTTGCCCGCCTGCATATTGTGCTCGAAAAGATATTGATAAAGTCCTCCCGCGATCTGATCACTCATACAGAAAACTGCGGTAACTCCTTTATCCAGTATCTTTGCAGAATCTCTGTATCCAAACTCCTTGCCCCATCCCGTATATACCACAAGCTCGGGGTCATATAGGATTCCTGCATCATAGAGAGCCTTCTGATAGCCCAAGATACGCAGCTGTGCATGAAGGTTATCCCTCTCTCCCGCAAGAACTCCTATCCTTCTGTGTCCGTGATCTATCAGATACTTCACTAAAACTCTTGCTGCGTCTTCGTCGTCAATAACTACAGAAGGTACCTTATCATCCTGCGAATAAGCATAAGCAAGAACAGAAGGAATATTGTATTCACTTGGAAATCTGCTGATATTTCTTGCATGTCCCGCGATATAGACGATACCGTCAACTCGGATCGAGGCCATCTCCTGAACAGCAGGCTCCATCACGGAATTACACATGGTCTCGTTATCGAACCATATATCATTCCATCTTGAATAAAAACGAAGATTCTGCACGATCGTGCGATATCCGTTATCCTCACATACTTCCATAACACCCTCGATCATCTCGGGTGTAGTAAACTGACCGATATCTTCTGCTATGATACCGATAGTCTGTGTCTTTTGTTTCCTAAGTCCCTGTGCGATATAGTTGAGTTTGTACCCCGTTCTCTCAACTACGGCCATAACTCTGGCCTTGGTCTCTTCTCCTACATTCTTTTTCCCGTTAAGAATGTTTGAGACCGTAGCAGTCGATACACCGCACTCTTTTGCGATCTCTTTTATGGTTACCAATTTACCTATTTCCTTTCATACCCCCGCTAATACTATTAGCTGCCCACCGTTAAACGTTTTATTAATTGTATCGGTTCGCGATTCTTTTCGCAAGTTCTAACAAGAAAAAATCGGGTAAGAACATTCCATTCCCACCCGATCATATTTACCTTTTAATTATTTAATCGTTATGTTACCCATCGAACATTCAGCCTTGATGTTTCCGAGATCACCGTTCTGACTTGAAGTGGAAGCACCCTTGGCATGGACATCTCCACATTCTATACTACCCAGTTCAGAATTAGCCTCAACATTGTACTTGTTCACATCCTGAGCAAGATCGATCTCAACATTACCAAGAACAGCTGAGATATCAAGATCGGTGAAATCACCTGTAAGTTTAAGATCCCCTTTAACAACCTCTGCCTTAAGATTCTCACCCTTTGCGTTATTGATCTCAATCTCGCCTGTAGGAACCTCTATATCAAGGTTTTTGGCGTTCAATGTCTCTATTTTGAAATCCGCCATAACTGACTCAAGTTTAGCGTTCTCAAATACCTTTCCTTTGGGAATGGTAACTGTGAGCTTGTTTTTACTTTGAGCACCTAAAGAACTAATCGGGAAATTTCTGTCACCGTTTGAGATTACCAGTGTATCGCCGTCTGATTCGATATCAGGCTTGTATTTTTCTTTTCCGTTATAATCAACCTTGAAAGCACTGCCTTCCTTGACCTCAACTTCTACAAGTGCCATTCCGATTTCAATATTATCGAAGTCTTTGGTATAGACTTCACCCATTTTGTTGTCATCACCTTCGCCGACGTTGATATCGTAGCTAAAATTTCCGCACTCCCTACATGATTGAAGATGTATAACGGATCCCACAATAATGGCTATTACCGTGACGATAGTTAATACAGTAATATATTTTTTCAATTTCTATTATCTCCTTTTATCACTATATGATGTTGAAATAACTCTGTGGATGATCCATGCGATCGGCCAGATCACCCATGATCTGTGCCAATGGAAAGTCAAAAAGCTCCATATGAGGTAAACACATGTCACAGTCTTCCAATAAACAGGCATGATCTTATTGAAAACCTCATTGCCGTAGTCATGCTGTGTTGATCTGATGGAATCATAGTTTCCTGCAACTTTCTTGGAATCATTTAGCGAAAGAAGCTTGTTGTAAGCTCCATCTTTTGCTGTAGAAGCAATAATAAGGAGCACTCCTATACCCACCATGATAAACAAAGATGCAGGCGCCATATTCGGGCCAAAAAATGACTTGGCTGTGAGTTCATCCAGAATGATCACAGGAATAAATGACAAAATGATGCACATAATACCTATTGTCTTCATAAGTGCTTTACTAAGCATATTGTTTCTAAGCTCTGCATAAAGAGCATTTGCCGTAGCATACTCAATAACGCAGTTGAGGTTATCCAAAAAGCTCCACTTTCCCATACGAGCGGATGAAAGAATGAGAATAGCCACTCCCACAGCTATGGTTATGAAAAATCCTACCACTCCCCCTAAACTACCGGTACTACCGGTAATAAGGATAGGGAATATAGGTGAAATGATAAACAACATAACACCCACACCTATAAGAAGCTTGTGCTGAGATGCTTCAAACACATACTCCATTGCCTCGTCATCTGTAACAAGTCTGGTATCAAGGTCCACGTTGTTATTTATAACACCGCCGATTCCTAAAGTATCGGCAAGTTCTTCAAGATTACCGAATTCTGAGATGATGATACCTACAGCCTCATTCTCATGCTTACCCTCAGCGATCAATTCTTCATATTTATCTTCCATCATCTGATAAAGCTCATTCTTAGCCTTCAGAACATCCATAGTATTCGGAAGATTAGCAAACATAGTCTCCAAATAGTTTCTTATCGTTTCCATATCACTCGTCTCCTCTGATAAAGTGCTCTACAACTTCCTTGGTAAGCTGCCACTCGGCGCACTTCTCCTTGTAATATGCCTTACCGGCATCCGTCATCTTATAATATGTTCTCTTCTTACCGTTATCGGCGTTCTGGCTATATGAAACAACATAGCCATTCTTTTCCATTCTAGTGAAAGCCGAATAGAGGGTTGTCTCCTTAATGATGTACTTATCTTCGGTAAGCGCTCTTATCTTTTTGGCTATCTCATAGCCGTAGGAAGGCGCTTCCATCAATATATATAAAATCATCGTGTCATTATACCCCCTAATGACGTCACTACTAATTTCTATCATATTGTTTGTCATATCCTCTCCTCATTCATCATTTGTCATTTGTCATATTTTTATCACCTCATCTATCGTACTATTGCTGTCGTAGTAAATATACTACGATGGATGAGGTAAGTCAATATTATTTTTTAAAAAAAATATTTTTCTTTATTTTTTTGAATACAAAGGTAATTAAACCGCCTATTATCATCGATACTATGCAATATACAACAGACCTCAAAAAAAGCAGATTATTGGTCTTTGGTCCTACTATCAAAGGATCGATGTAATTATCAAGTATCGGATCAAGCAAATATATTCCGAAGGTAAGACCTCCGACCGTAGCGATAAAGCTGCCGATCTTCCCCGGCTCTTTTTCTTCTCTTTTGCTGTATAAAATCTTGATAAGCATAAAGATGCCGATCGCCATCAGGAAATCATAGCCCCTGTATACTTTATCAAGTCCTCCTATCCATGTAAGGAAGATCTCCGTCACATTGGCTCCAAGGAACAGCAATATAAAAGAAAACGGATTTAATTTATCCACTTTTTCTTTTTCCAAGAGCCTGTCAAGGCCGAAGCCGATTATGGGATAAAAGACACAGTCAAAGGTAAATAAAACCGGATTAAAGTCCTGTCCATATTGAATATTGGAATCCATGATCTTATTAACGAATAAAAAAGCCATAGGAATAATGCCGGTTATCAGAGTCCTGGCGATTATGATGTATTTTAAATCTTTAACCGTAAGCCTTGCCGCTACCGAACGCATAAACGGCAGTATCAATAGTAAGCCCAAATATGCATAGAGGTACCAATAAGGTCCCGCTCCGTCGACACTTTCCGTGATAAAGCACCTGATAAATCCGGTGACATAGATATGCCCCTGATTACAAAAATTAGCGACTATACTGAACAAGAGAAGAATACCGAAAGTCTTAAGAACCTTCTTACAGACATAACCGTAATCCCTGTCCTTATAAAGAAGCACACTTCCGGTTATCATAAAGAATAACGGGACGTTGATCTTTACCAGCATCCCGACAAAAAGCTTCAGAATAAGCTCTAATGTAATATAGTCTTTATCATAAACAAAACAATTGATATACCCTGAGGTATGATTAAGTATTACCAAAAAACATGCAATAATCCTAAGAAGTTCAAGATGCAAAAGCTTCCCATCCTGCTTCTTATTACTATCCATAGGCACCTATAGAAATCCCCTTTCGTAAAAACCTGCTGTTAAAAGCCCATATAGAGCCCCGGAATATCCTCTTCCCTTAGGTGAAGTCTGTCGGATCCGTCATCAGAATCGGCAGTCTCCATCTTAACAACGTTAACGTATCCATCATTTATCATATCTACCATGTACACAACAATCGCGGGATCAAACTGATTACCCGATCCCTTCTGAATCTCCTCAATGATCTCATCCTTGTTGAGGTGTCTTCTGTATACACGGTTACTGGACATTGCATCATATGAATCGGCAACTCCGACAATCCTTGCGTAAAGCGGAATCTCATCTCCTCTAAGCCCCTCGGGATAGCCAAGTCCGTCGAAGCGTTCATGATGATAAAGAGCCGTCTCTCGCACGCCGGAAATCGAAAGCTGTTTGAGCATGTTGCCGCCCGCAACCGTATGGTTACGAATAGCACTCATCTCTTCATCCGTAAGCTTACCCGGTTTATTAAGAACCGCGTCGGGTATGCTGATCTTGCCCGCATCATGCAAAAGACCCGCATAATAAACATTCTGTATCTCGTTCTCCGGAAGATGCATCCTCTTGGCAATCTCTGCGGCGTACATAGCCACACGTCTTGAATGGCCCCTTGTATAAGGGTCCTTGGCATCGATGAAGCTGATGAAAGTATTCATCGACTGTAAGATGATCTTAATATCGGTCTTCTGTCTTTCTCTGTAGCTTCTTGAATTGAGTCTTGCAACCAAAACTCCTACAAATACAGCTCCCCATATTATCAAAAGAACTATGATCAGCCTGCTCGCAGTCGTTGCTCCGGGCGGCATGGTTTTAAAGCCCCTCAGCATCAGTGCGGAAGGTGTATATGCTCTCCTTGTGTGTATGGTAAAGCCAAAGCTCACATTTCCTCTGGCCTTGATCGTCATGTTGTTGTTAACGGGAGTGATAACGAGATCTTCTCTGTCATCGCGCGAAAGCTCAACATTCCATACATCCGTAACGGAAGAACCTCTGGGCATAGCCAAAAAAATATTCCAGTTCTCAAGATCATTGGTTCCCAGATTATTTATCACAAATTCATATTGCGTTGCATATGTATTGGCTGTTCTTACACTTGAAACCTTTTTGACATTAGCATAGAACTCGTCGGATAGTCTGGATCCGTTTAAAGAGATCCTACATCTGTAAATCGACGATAAGTTGTTCCGCATAACTATCCTCTCAACCAAAACCCCCGTCAAGAGCATTGCCAAAACGGAAAATAGTATAAGAAAAGTATTAGCCGTTTTATCCAGTCTTATATTCAATTTCAAGCCCTCATACTGTAAAATATCCTTTTTTAATTATACATAAAACACCGCACATTTGAAACAATGTGCGGTGTCCATATTTGATATTTTTGTGAACTGTATAAAATATATTTATCTCTGGATACGTCCCGATCCGTCGCCGCCGGCAAGCTTTTCCACTTCATCAACGCTTACAAGGTTAAAGTCGCCTTCTATAGTATGTTTAAGAGCGGAAGCCGCAACAGCAAACTCGATTGTCTTCTGAGGATCGAATCCGTTTACGCAGCTGTAGATAAGTCCGCCGCCGAAAGAATCTCCGCCTCCCACTCTGTCTACGATGCGAAGCGCATACTTCTTGGAAAAGAAAGCCTGTCCGTCTGAGTAGAGCATTGCACTCCAGTTGTTGTCATTTGCAGAGATAGACTCTCTAAGTGTGATCGCTACCTTTTTAAATCCGAATCTGTCAGTAAGCTTCTGCGCCACTTCGATATAGCCTTCCGTATTGAGCTTACCTGTCGTAACGTCGGTTGAAGAAGCCTTGATACCGAATACGTCTCCTGCGTCCTCTTCGTTTGCGATGCAAACATCTACATATTTACAGATCTCGCCCATAACCTCTCCGGCCTTTTCTTTGCTCCAGAGCTTTCCTCTGTAGTTAAGATCGCAAGAAACGGTAAGTCCCATTTCTTTGGCCTTTTTGGCAGCTTCAAGCGTGATCTTCGCAAGAGAATCGCTCACCGCGGGAGTGATACCGGTAAAGTGGAACCACTCTGCATCCTTGAAGATCTCATTCCAGTTAAAGTCCTCGGGAACAGCCTCGGAAATAGCCGAATGCGCTCTGTCATATATACACTTGGAGCCTCTCTGTGAAGCACCTTTCTCATTAAAGTAGATACCTACTCTGTCTCCGCCTCTTGTGATCATTGTAGTATCGACACCGTATTTGCGAAGCGAATTAACCGCTGCCTGTCCGATCTCGTGTTTGGGAAGCTTTGTAACGTATACGGAATGAAGGCCGTAGTTTGCGAGCGAAACCGAAACATTGGCTTCTCCGCCTCCGAATGTAGCCTCAAGGTGATCCACCTGAACAAATCTTAAATAGTTATCAGGCTGCAGACGCAGCATGATCTCTCCGAATGTAACAATTTTTTTTGCCATGATAATTTATCCTCTCTATCAGTTATTTACAAGATGTACCGCGAAACCTCCAAGCTCATCCGCAAGGTATGCGACCTTAAGATGGTTGTCGGCATCATATTTAAATGAAGACTCGTCAAATTTAACGCCCTGTCTTCCAAGGTGATAAACGGCTCTGTCAACGTTGTTGGTTCCGATGGCAATATGTCCGTTTGCACCTCTGCCCTTAGCCTTCATAACTTCTATAACATTTCCGGCAAACACCGAAGAATTTCCGACCTTCTTGGTAAATCCAAAGAGAGAAACAAACTTATCAGCAGTAGCCTCAGCCGATGCAGCGTCATTCTCGTTGATACCTATATGCTTCATGGTGAATCCGAGCATAGCGTTTACGGCATCTTTGGTCATAGCTTCGATCTCATCAAACTTTCCGGCTGAAATAAGATCTTTTTTGACCATCCAGCTACCACCACAGCAGAATACCTTATTAAACCCAAGGTAATCATTCAAGTTGTTCTTATTTATACCGCCTGTCGGCATGAAATGCATCTTGGTATAAGGCGCTGCCATAGCCTTGATCTTGGCTATTCCGCCATTTTGCTCGGCAGGAAAAAACTTTACGCAGTCAAGTCCAAGCTCAATAGCCTGCTCAACTTCACCGGGTGTAGCTGTTCCGGGAACAACCGGTACTCCGATACTCTTGATGTACTCAACATTGGATCTGTTGAATCCGGGGCTTACGATAAACTTGGCTCCGGCCGCCTTGGCTCTGTCCGCCTGCTCTGCATTAAGTACAGTTCCGGCGCCCACGATCATCTCGGGGAACTCCTTTGAAATGATCCTTATAGCTTCCTCTGCAGCTTCTGTACGGAATGTAACCTCTGCCGCGGGAAGACCTCCCTTTATAAGAGCCTCTGCCAAAGGCGCTGCGTCCTTGGCATCGTCAATCGCGATTACGGGTACTATACCGATTTTGTAAAGTTCTTCGCAAATCTTATCCATTATAATGCCTTTCTTTTTACTTATAATACTTAATCCTCAAACTTACTCGGATCAAGGTTGCTTGGATCTTGTCCGATGTAAGCTGTGATACCTCCGTCTATGTAGACTACCTGTCCGTTTATAAAATCGGAAGCAGGGGATGCAAGGAATACAGCAAGTCCCATGAGGTCCTCCGTCTTGCCCCATCTCTGCGCAGGTGTCTTGGAACGAATAAATCTGTCAAAGGGATGCATCGAGCCGTCAGGCTGCTTCTCTCTAAGAGGTGCCGTCTGAGGAGTCGCGATATATCCGGGGCCGATGGCGTTGCACTGAATATTATACTGGCCGTACTCGGAACAGATATTTCTTGTGAGCATCTTAAGTCCGCCCTTTGCTGCTGCATAAGCGGATACCGTCTCGCGTCCGAACTCCGACATCATCGAGCAGGCGTTGATGATCTTGCCGCTGCCTTTTTTTATCATTGCGGGAAGTACTGCCTTGGAACAGATAAAGGGACCCGTAAGATCAACGTCTATTACCTGATTCCACTCTTCCAAAGTCATCTCGGTCATAGGAATCCTCTTGATGATACCCGCATTGTTTACAAGTATATCAATTGTTCCCACTTTTTGCTCTACATCGGCAACAAATTCTTTTACCATGTCTTCCTTGGTGACATCGCAAACAGCGCCGTAAGCTTCTATTCCAAGCTTGTTGTACTCAGCCATTCCCTTGTCCACAAGTTCCTGATTTATATCGTTAAAAACAATTTTGGCGCCGCTCTGCGCAAAAGCTGTCGCATAAGCAAGTCCAAGTCCGTAAGAAGCGCCCGTTACCCACGCAACCTTACCTTCAAGTGAAAAATTCTTCAAAAAGTCCGTCATTACCGTAACCTCCTAATATCATCAAATACTGCGCTTACTTATCGATCGGATCACATAAGATCGGTCATGGCTACATCGTCCATGTCGTCAAAATCCTGGTTTTCTCCGACCATCCCCCAGATAAAAGTATAAGCCTGCGTACCGCATCCTGAGTGGATAGACCAGCTTGGACTGATGACCGCCTGCTCATTGCGCATTACAATGTGGCGAGTCTCGGTCGGTTCTCCCATGAAGTGCATAACGATCGCATCCTCAGGAATATCAAAATAGAGGTAAACCTCCATGCGTCTGTCATGCGTGTGACAAGGCATTGTATTCCATACACTTCCGGGCTTAAGCTCCGTCATTCCCATCTCGAGCTGGCATGTCTCAACCTGTCCGGGCAAAATATATTTGTTGATAACTCGGTGATTGGATTCTTCCAGACTTCCCAATTCCTTCTTGTTCTCATCCTTGATGATCACAACATCATCCGAAGGTGTTCCTTCTCTTTTGATGAGCACTGTAGGATAAGTCTTGTGAGCAGGTGCGCTGTTTATATAGAATTTGGCGGGATTCCGGGAATCCGTACTTGCAAAAGAAATATCTTTTGCCCCCATTCCTATATACATGCCCTGCTTGTAGTCAACCTCGTACTTCTTGCCGTCTATTGTTATGCTTCCGGATCCTCCGATATTGATCACGCCCATCTCGCGTCTTTGTAAAAAATACTCCGCTCTGAGCTCATCTCCTGCGGTCAGCTTAAGTTCCTTGGTCGCAGGAACTGCCGATCCGGTAATGATCCTGTCAATATGGCTGTATACGAGTTTGATCTCATCAGGCTTAAAAAGATCGTCGATCAAAAATTCCCGACGCAGTCTCTGTGTATCATAGTGTTTCTCATCCATTGGTGAGCAAGCTGTTCTAAGTTCCATATACCCTCCGTTCCATTGCATAGCATTTTAGTCAGCAATTTATTCTCTGATATATGTAATGATACTAGATATATTTTTCCACGTCAGTTCATTTACGTTATAAAAACTTGCAAATCTTGACCTATCTAAGCCCTTCTGCACGGTAATATCATAGCATAGTAATAAATGTTTTGTATTGCAAAAGTTGCAGTGTGCAACATTTTCGACTTCTCCGTTGTTTATAAAGTAATAGCAGTCATCCAACCTTTTTTTGACTGCTCGGAGGGTAAAAATATGAAAAAGAATTTAAAGAAGGGATTTAATGTATTGGTAGCAATGGCGCTGGCATCCAGTATGCTGGCAGGCTGCGGCGGCGCAAAAAGTACTGCACCGGCGGCACAAGAAGCGGAATATTCACCGACTTCCGATGCTTATTATGAAAGTGCAGCCACAGAAAGTGCAGAATATTCGGAAGGTGAATATACTTACAATTATCCGCCCGAAAACACGGAAACTTATGAAAAGCCCGAAGAGAACGGCGCCACACTTGTAAGCGTCAATCCTCTCTCAACCTTTGCAATGGATGTTGATACTGCTTCCTATGCAAACGTAAGAAGAATGATCGAGGACGGATATTCGGCTAGTGATATTCCTGCCGAAGCGGTAAGACCGGAGGAGTTCATCAATTATTTTCATTATGACCTTAATTCTCCCGACAAAGGCGAAGCCTTCGGAATAACGACTGAGATAGGCGACTGCCCGTGGAATGAAGATCATAAGATAATGTTTGTAGGCCTAAAGACGGCCGAAATGAACAACAATGAGCTTCCCGCAAGTAACCTGGTATTCCTTATCGATGTATCGGGATCAATGAGTTCGGAAAATAAGCTTCCTCTTTTAAAAAAGAGTCTTAAGGAGCTCGTTGACAATTATACAGGCGAAGGAACACTGTCCATCGTCACATATTCGGGAGAAGAAAAGGTTCTTCTCGAAGGTGAAAATCTTGCCAATAAGAAAAAGATAAAGAAGGCGATCAACAGCCTTTCGGCAAGCGGATGCACCAACGGTGAGAGCGGTATGAAAAAAGCATATGAGATTGCTTCCGAATATTACATCGAAGGCGGTGTAAACAGAGTAGTCATGGCAACAGACGGCGATCTCAATGTTGGTATTTCAGATCCCGATGAGCTTGAAAACTTTATTACAGAGAAAAAAGAAACCGGCGTCTTTTTATCAGTACTCGGCTTTGGCGACGGTAACTACAAGGATGCAAGCATGCAAAGACTCGCTGACTGCGGAAACGGCAACTACTCTTACATCGATTCCATGGTTGAAGCAAGAAAAGTTCTTGTCGAAGAGATGAGCTCAACAATGGTAACCGTTGCAAAGGACGCCAAGATCCAGGTTGAGTTTAATCCCAACAAGGTAAACAGCTACAGACTCATCGGATATGAAAACAGACAGATGGACGCAGCAGACTTTAATGACGACAAGAAAGACGGCGGCGAAGTCGGCGCAGGCCACAGCGTTATCGCTCTTTACGAGGTAACAATGGCTGACAGCGAAAAGGCTGTAAACTTAAAGTATCAGAACAACGAGCAGGAGGATTACGGTGACGAATACGCAACCGTAAACGTAAGATACAAAGAGCCTGAAGCTGATGAATCCAAACTCTCAAGCTATGTTGTAACCGATAACGATGTAAAAGAAAAAGCAAGTGACAACATGAAGTTTGCTGAGAGCGTTGCTGAGTTTTCACTTATCTTATCTGACAGTGATCACAAGGGAAATGCCAGCTACGACCACGTGATCGAGACTTATTCCGATATTCAAACTCGCGATGAATACAAGGATGAATTCATCCAACTTGTAAGAATGGTGGAAAAAAGAGACTTATAAGTGTTATAATACCCGTGTTGACCACAGAAAATAAAAAATGGGGATTGGCATGGGAAAGAATCAAGAACGCGCAGCAGCTCTTTTGGAAAAATATGGAAATACCATATTGAGAACGGCATACTCTTATCTTCACAACATGGAAGATGCCGAGGATATTTTGCAGGATACGCTACTGCAATATCTTAAATCGGACTCCGAATACAACAATGAGGAGCACGAGAAGGCATGGCTTTTAAGAGTAGCCATTAACTTAAGTAAAAACAAAATAAAGTACAATAAGATCAGAGAAACCGACGAATTAATGGAGGGACTGGTTTCCGAAGAAAAAGAGGAACTCTCTTTTGTCTGGGAAGCTGTCAAATCCCTTCCCGAGAAATATGTTGAGGTCGTTCATCTATACTATCAGGAAGGGTACTCCACCGTCGATATATCGAATATCTTACAGAGAAAAGAATCTACTGTAAGATCCGATCTGAAAAGAGCAAGAGAAAAACTCAAAACTATTTTGAAGGAGGAATATGACTTTGAGTAAATACAATGATCTTATGGAGAATGTTGTCGTTACTGAAGACATGAAGAAAAGAATCCTTCAGAATATTGAGAAGGAGCTTGGTGATGATAAAGTAACCAAGAGTAACGACAAGGAAAAAGTATCAGATACGGTAAATAATAAAATAGTAAGCTTCTTCCGCTCTCCCACATACAAAACATTGCTTAGCGTAGCCGCAGGATTGCTTATCGTTGCAATATCGGGTATTGCAATAAAATCTGTTATCTATGACAGCTTCGGCCGTCATGATTCCGCTACAATGAGCGAAGGTGCTGTGGGAGGAGCCAAGACTCCTGCTCAGGAAGCATTTGAAGCTCCTCAGGAAGCGTTTGAGGCCTCTGCTGAAGAAGCAGCAATGACTGAGGAAGCCGATTCCGGTAACGATCCTCAGGTTATCAAGACAACCGATCATGTAGAGGATTACGCTACGCTGACCGGTGATAACGCGGAATACGATGTTGTCGAAGATATAGCTATCGATGATATCACCGTTACTTTCAGAGGAAACGGCGACACCGTAACAAGCGCTATGTGGTATGAAGGCGAGGAAACTTATGCTGTATATTATCAAGAGCCCGTATCAAAAGAAGCAATGACGGAAGCGGTAAAAGAAGTTATCGCAGAAAATGAGTAACGTGAACTTAATAAGATAATAAAAAAGATTCTGTTCCCAATCATTCGGGTTCAGAATCTTTTTTGATCTGTCATATCGGGAATCGCTCCCGATATAATGTTTTAAGCTGTGAGCAGGACTGTAAGCCGGGTTATGTCGTGGATGATCATCTATCTAGGGCTGCCGTCACCGGCAGTCTCAAGCGACCCACCTGAAAGCGAGCCGGGCCGACTCATAGCTTTCTATTCGGTCTTGCTTCGGATGAGGTTTACATGGCTACCGGTGTTACCACCGGCACGGTAGTCTCTTACACTGCCTTTCCACCCTTACCAAGCCAGAGGCTTGGCGGTATCTCTCTGTTGCACTATCTCGGGAGTTGCCTCCGCCAGACGTTATCTGGCATCCTGCCCTGCGAAGCCCGGACTTTCCTCTCCCATGCCCTTTCGTATGCATGGCAGCGATCATCTATCCTGCTCGTATTTTCTCGGTCAATAATATATTATAACATTATGAAAGTACCTAACTAATTTAAGGAAAAAGATGGTTTTTGTCAACCGAATTATATTTTAGATTGTAGTTCTTTTTCATGTTCTATCGTGAAATCACTGAGTCTATATGATCTGATACGTTCGTTTACCATAATAGGTTCAACAAAACCGCTCTTAACAAGAACTGCCAACCTGTTTATTATCGTCTTATTTGAGACCGTAAATTCCTTACTGATCTCAATCGGAGTGAATTCCCTTTTATAATTCTTCATAAGGAATAATAGCAGTTCTTTTTCTTTTAATTTTAAGTAAGATAGACTTCCGGTTATTTCCTCGGTGCTCGAATCTTCTGACAGCTCGCAAACCTTATTTGAATATAGTTCGACCATTCTGAGGAAATAGTTTATCCATATTTCAGGGTGCGGTGGCTCATTCCTACCCGAGTAATATAATGCCGGTAATCCCATCTGGATGGATTCGTAATATTCACTCACATCATATGCGAAATATTCTTCCAAAGATCCAATGCCATTAAAACCGAATCCATTGATATCAAGAACATAACCTGAAAGCAGTCGTGCAGTTCTACCATTACCATCTTCAAAAGGGTGAATTGTTACAAGCTGATAATGAACAACCGCAGCTACAATAAGTGGATGATCGTCCGTTGTATTTACATATTCCACCAGTTCATCCAGCAATCCGGGGATATCCGAATATTCCGGAGGGATATAATCCGGATTTCCCGTTTGTGAATCATATACTGCAAAAAGCACCCCCGGAGGCATAGGTCCACGAAGACCTATCTTTTCCTTCGATGCTCCCTTTTCTACGTATTTCTGCACATCGAGGATCAGCTTTTTAGAAAATTTCTCTTTCTTTTTTACCTTTTCCTCCAGATAATTCAAAGCAAGAAAATAGTTTCTCACCTCTTGCTCAGGCTTTAAGAGATGTTTTCTTTCATCTCGATCGATCACTTCATCAACCTGTTTCTCAGAAAGTGGATTTCCTTCGATCTTATTTGATGCATAAGAACTCTTCTTTTTTGAATTCTTACGTAGCTTGTTTGCAACAGCCCGAGACATCTTTACCGTAGAAACTTTATATCTGTTTTTTTCAATTTTCGTTATATACTTAAGGATCTCATTGGTAAGTATAGCTTTGATCATGCCTTATCACCTCAGGATAATTATATCAAAACAGAGCTGTTAATTCCATTAAAACTTCACTATTTTTTCACTATTTTTCACTATTTTTACACTATTTTCCACTATGTCCGAGCTCGCTAACAGCGATAAACACTGGGATTGTACGGTTTGCGCCGTTTAATGTCCCTCAATATTATCACGGAATGGCGCGCCGGTAATTATTGTAACAGTATAAATATCGTTTTCACTTCTGAGGTCAAAAAATTCGTAACCCTTATCAAGAATTCCTGCTATTGTCTCCTCGTCCTTTCCTGAAGTAAAAGATATTCTCGTGAGACAGTCCACATGATTTCCGGTTCCGGATGAATTGCCGGTTTCAGACTGTACATCTATGATCTGAGCATCATCTATCTCCTCTGAGATCATATTCCTTATCTCTTTTGTCTGTTTACCGGTCGCCGCATGATTAACTACAGCTCCGAAAACCTCACATACAATAAAAAGTGCGATCAGTAAGAGCGGGATACCCACAACGGCAATGCCGATCCCTTTGATCACACGCATGATCCCTTTTTTCATGCCTTTACTCCCTCCTTATATATGAACATGTTATTATTATAGTGGCGTTTGCGTTTGCGCGCCACCCACATTCCATTTTTATCAAAAAGGATAAACCATGTCACAGAAGAAAACCATCGCGCTGCTTACAGCTTTAATAATATTGTGTCTGTCGCCGTTTGCTTACAGGATCTACTCCGTTAGGCCGCAGAGCAGATATATGACAAAAGAGATCACTGCGCCCACAGGGGATATCGGCACAGCCATAGATCATGTGTGCAAGACGGTAGTCTCGGTAAAAACCGAAGGCGCTGAAGGAAGCGGAAATATTTGGAGAATTAGCCCAACGTATATCGATGTCATAACTGCGGGACATGTTGCGAACGAAGGTAACGCGGATATCACGTTTTATGACGGTCTTACGGCGCAGGGCTCCGTTATAAGATTCAATGATGAAAAAGATATAGCTCTTATAAGGATCAAGCAAAAAGAGCTTAAGAAGGCTGCTAAAGAACAAGGATATTCTGAAGACAACTCTTTTGACATGAATTACGAGAGCGTTAGGGCCGCGAAGTACACACCGCTCTCTCACGACGATATTTTTATCATGGACGCAAAAACAGGAACAGCCTCAGTCGGCACGATCGATGCGGTCGATGAGTATATTCCTGATTTTAAAATGAATATGATCTATTGTCTTTGCGATGTCGATCCCGGAATGTCGGGAAGCGGCTTATTTGATAACAAAGGCCACTACTTAGGAATCCTACTTGGCGGCTCCGATGAAGGAAGCGTGTGCCTTGGCGCAGACAACATATCGTTCCGCGCAAAATAAAATAGTCATTAAAGATACTTAAGCGTCCTTTCTATACCCTCAGATAGTCCGTACATGCCCTTCCAGCCGAGCGCTTCGAGCTTGGAAGCATCAAGCGCCGAATTCTTCATGGTGTTGTAGCTGCTCTTTTCCGCATCGGACGGATTCTCAAATACAACGGAAACTCCGCCCGCTTTTGCAAGTGCCTCAGCCACATCCCTGATCGATACGATCGCGTCTTTGTTGGAGATGTTGTAGGCTTCGCCGCACTCTCCTTCCAACAATATGGTCAAAAGAGCTGTCGCGCAGTCCAGCATATAGCAATAAGACCGCAGCTGCTCTCCTTTACTCTTCATTACTATATTTCTGCCTGCTGCCGCATCGAAAGTAAATGCGGCGGAAGCTCTTTTATCTGATTTCTTGATCGTCGGTCCGTAGATATATCCCGGGCGCGCTATGACAACATCGGCGTCGTACTCCGTGATATAGCATGAACACAGGGTCTCGGCGGCTCTTTTACCGTTCGGATAGCATGACCTTGTGCTAAGGACATCGACATAACCGTAATCGGTCTCTTTTATGTAATCACTTTTTTCCGGAAGCTCACCGTATACCTCGCTTGAAGATACGTAGAGGAGTCTGCTGCCCTTGTTCTTCACATTAAGATCAAGCATGCTCTTAACTCCGACTACATTGGAAAAAAGAGTCTCCGCAGGCTCTTTTAAAAACATGCCGTTGTCGGCATTACTTGCGGCGTGAATGATGTAATCGGCATCCACGTTGAGCTTGTACATATAATTGGCGTCAAACTCAACGAACTTAATTTCCTCTTCCTTAAGCACGCCTTTAAACCTATCAAGCGTTCTCTGCCTGTTTCTGCCTGCGATAATAAGCTTGATACCTGCATTCTTTTCCCTATTAAGGAAAGAAACAATATCAACAACGGGGGATGCGAGCATGCCCGTAGCCCCCGTTATAAGTAGGTTCTTGTTATATAATTTTTCAATCTCGGGGATGTTGCCGATACAAGAAGCAACGTCTCCCCAATATTCTTTTGTATATTTCATGTCCTTACTCTCTAAAGCCTAGTTATACTTTGAAGCAGCTTCCGCCGACGAACTCTCTGCAAATTGAGTTTCTTGGAAGCATTGAGCTGTCTACACTTACAAAATAATCAAGGAACTTAAGAAGTCTCTTTGCCTCGTAGTACTCGGGCTCACCCTTTTCAATCGAGAAAAGAAGCGGCTCTGCGTATGGTTTGATTACGGCAAGCTCATAGATCTGAGCTGAGTTGAACATCTCATCCGCATCCTCCTGGAACGGGAAGATATTCTCCTCTTCTCCTGCACGCACTGAATCCCACATGCTGATGGTCTTCTTTGCGGAAGCACCTCTCGTCCTTGCATCTCTTACGATCCTTCGAAGGAGACGACCGTCCGTTGTCGGGATCCTGTTGTGTGAATCGATGCTAAGCGTCGTAAGTGCGCTTATATAGATCTTGAACTTAGACTCTGCGGGAAGCGCATAAGTCATCTTTTCATTAAGTCCGTGGATACCCTCGATAACAAGGATGTCGTTATCTCCGAGCTGAAGGAACTCGCCGTTCATCTCTCTTTTGCCCGTAATAAAGTTAAACTCAGGCATCTCGACACGCTCTCCCTTAAGGAGCTTACCCATGTCCTCGTTGAACTTCTCGATGTCCATCGCACCGAGGCACTCGAAGTTGTAGCTTCCGTCGGCATTGAGCGGAGTATCCTCTCTGTTTACGAAGTAGTTATCAAGGCTTATCGGGTGCGGAATAAGTCCGTACGTACGAAGCTGTATCGAAAGTCTGTTGGCAAAGCTCGTCTTACCCGAAGAACTGGGGCCTGCGATCATAACGAACTTAACGTCCGGACGATCGTGTATCTTGCATGCGATCTCACCGATCCTTCTTTCCTGAAGTGATTCCTGAACGAGGATCATCTCGTTGATCCTGCCTTCGCAGACTTTGTTGTTGAGGTCACCGACATTGTCGATTCCCATCATTGCGCCCCAGTCACTTGCAAGCTTCATGGTGTTGAAGAGCTTGTTTCTGTCCTCAAGGATAATAAGCTTGTCGGGCTCTGACTTAGGCGGAAGGGTAAGCATAAGTCCCTCGCCCTTTCTCGTTATCATAAAGTTCTCGATATAAGATGTATTCGGAAGCATGTAGCCGTAGAAATAATCATAGAAATCCTGAAGCTTGTAGATGTTGATCTCAGAACTTC
This sequence comes from Butyrivibrio sp. X503, assembly GCF_003625475.1. Classification (GTDB taxonomy): domain Bacteria; phylum Bacillota; class Clostridia; order Lachnospirales; family Lachnospiraceae; genus Butyrivibrio. Next base: position 169,395 of record NZ_RAIQ01000003.1, read on the forward strand.
TTCTGTATTTCAAAAGAGCTACCTTATCGGTCATTCCCTGCTCTCTGAAAAGCTCGATGGCTTCATCGATAGGATATACGTTCTTTACGATAGGGATAGCCATATCGACAAGCTGTTTAAATCTTTCGGCAACCTTCTGCGCAAATTCGTCCGTAACTTCCATACCGTCACGAAGCGTACAATAATAGCTGTTTCCGATAAGAAACTCAATCTTGGCAGACGGAGCGCTGTTCTTACCTTCAACGTCTCTTATCGCCTTGATAAGCATCATTACGGCCGTTCTTCTCATGGTCTTGTGACCGATATCATCCCCAAACGTTACAAAAGACAGCTCGCCGTCTCTTTTAACTTTTTTCATAAGCTCACAGATCTTGCCGTTAAAAATAACCGCTGCGATCCTGTATCTGAACTCATGCTGATACTCTTTTGCAATCTCCTCGTAGGTTGTACCTTTATCGTATTCTCTTGCTGTTCCGTTAATCTTAATTACAGGCACTTCTCTTTCCTCCTTGCGATTTCGAATTATTTTTTATAAAAAAGCTGCTTTTAAAATCGAATCAATATAGAATAACTCTTTTTTTATCTCAGAAAGTCTCTCCGCATGTGCATCCTTATCAAGGCTCTTAATTATCGATTCATCGACCTGCCTGCCGTATACAAGGTAATCATGCAAAAGAGGATTCGAAGAGAGTATATTGTGTTCTCCGTATGCGTTACAAATATTCAGCGCATCTTCTTTGGAAACGCCGCCCTTATCGCAAAGCAATGCGGTCGCTTTTTCAAGCGCACTGCTCTCATTCTTTGCATCGAATATCACAAGCATCGGAAAATAATACTTGCCGTCTTCAAAAACAATCTTTTCATCCGCGATCACATAACCTTTTTCTCGAAGGTATGCTCTGAAAAGATCAAGCTCGGACTGCGGCTGCAACACTCCCGCCTTGATCCCGAGTGCGGAAAGATCGGCATCCTCCAACAAACGCTTCATGAGATCTCCGCCCATTCCGGCGATGACAACAGAATTAACTTCGCCTTCCTTAAGCTCTTTTAACCCATCTGAAAGTCTGGTCTCAATGCGGTCTGAAAGTCCGTATTCATTTATGTTGTCGGCGGCTCCGGAAAGAGGTCCCTTTCGAACATCCATCGCTATGGCAGACTCAGATATATTGTTCTGCATCAGATAGATGGATATGTATCCGTGATCGCATCCGACATCAGCCGTGCGAAGCATCTGCTTTCCTTGCTCTTCTTTGCTATGATCAAAAGCAATGTCACCTGCGCCTCTTAGCATCTCACAGATGGTCAAAAGGCGCTTTGACATCCTATTTTCTACAAGATTCATATCTTTATCACGCATCAGTCAAGATAATCCTTGAGCTTGCGGCTGCGGCTGGGGTGACGGAGCTTTCTGAGCGCTTTTGCTTCGATCTGACGGATACGCTCACGAGTTACGTTGAACTCCTTACCAACCTCTTCAAGTGTTCTTGCTCTTCCGTCGTCGAGACCGAATCTGAGGCGAAGAACCTTCTGCTCACGCTCTGTAAGTGTTCCGAGTACTTCAACGAGCTGCTCCTTAAGAAGTGTGAATGCAGCAGCGTCTGCGGGTACCGGTACGTTATCATCCTGAATGAAATCACCAAGATGGCTGTCTTCCTCTTCACCGATAGGTGTCTCGAGGGATACAGGCTCCTGTGAGATCTTGAGGATCTCGCGAACACGCTCAACGGGCATGTTCATCTCTTTTGCAACTTCCTCCGGAAGAGGCTCACGTCCGAGCTCCTGGAGAAGCTGACGGCTTACGCGGATGAGCTTGTTGATAGTCTCAACCATGTGAACGGGGATACGGATGGTTCTTGCCTGATCGGCAATGGCTCTTGTGATAGCCTGTCTGATCCACCATGTTGCGTATGTTGAGAACTTGAATCCCTTACGGAAATCGAACTTCTCAACGGCTTTGATAAGACCGAGGTTACCTTCCTGAATAAGATCAAGGAAAAGCATTCCTCTTCCCACATATCTCTTAGCAATACTTACAACGAGACGAAGGTTTGCCTCAGCAAGGCGCTTCTTGGCTTCCTCTCCCTCGTAGATTATCTGATCAAGCTCTTTTTTCTTGGATGCAGTGATCTTACCTTTATCTTTGTCATCGGCGATCTCTTTAAGTGCCTCGATTCCTGCTTCCATTGACTTAGCAAGCTCGATCTCCTGATCTGCTGTAAGAAGCGGAACCTTACCGATCTCCTTGAGGTACATTCTTACGGGATCCTCGATGCTGATTCCGTCAGGAACGGAGAGATCGATATTCTCCATATCAACCTCGTCCTCATCTGTAAGGAGCATATCGTCGTCATCGGGGATCTCATCCTCATCTGCCTCTGATACTCTAAGTACGTCGATTCCCGAATTCTCAAGAACCTCGAGAACGTTATCAAGCTGCTCTTCGTTGAGATTAAGATCTGTGAAGAAATCGCTTATCTCTGTATACTCAAGGACGTTTTTCTTTTTCTTTGCAAGTGCGAGGATCTCTTTTATCTTCTGAGCGAAAAGCTCTTTTGTAGCCTCGTCAAGCTCGCCGTCATTATCCTTACCGTCCTGCTCTTTGCCCTTTTCATCCTTCTTTGTTACTTTCTTTCCTGCCTTTGCGGGCTTTTCTTCCTTAGCCTTGGAAGCATCTGCCTTAGCAGCTTTCTCCTTCTTGGGTGCTGCCTCTTCCTTCTTTACTGTAGTCTTCTTTGCAGGAGTTTCCTTTGCTTCTGTCTTGGCTGCCGCTTTCTTGAGCTCTGTTTTCTTTGCAGTTTCCTTCTTGGCAGTTTCCTTCTTAGCGGGAGCTTCCTTTGCCGTCTCCTTCTTAGCTGCTGCCTTCTTGGTCTCTTCCTTCTTGGCTGTTGCTTTCGCCGTCTCCTTCTTGGCGGGAGCCTTAGCCGCTGTCTTCTTTGTTTCTTCCTTCTTAGCTGTCTCTTTCTTGGTTGTTGTCTTCTTTACTTCTTCTTTCTTTGCTGCCACTTTCTTTGTAACCGTCTCTTTCTTTGTATCTTTTTTAATATCTTTTTTGGCTGCCGCCTTCTTGGGCTCAACCTTTTTTGCCACAGTTTTCTTCTCTGCAGTCTTTTTAGCTGCAGTCTTCTTGATTTCTTTTTCCTTTTTCTCTACAACTTTTTTAGCCATCGTATTTTTTCCTTTTTGAATAGTTTTTTCTAACCCAACTCTTAAGTACTTATGTCTGATAAAAAAGTCTGTTCATAATGCGTTATTTATGATCACCGTCATCAATCATCCGGCGATATGTCTGCGTGCGTGAGCTTCTCAAGATCTTTCTTTCCCTGGATCGTCTTTTGCAAAAAGTTCGGATCGTCGGGTTTAAGCTCTCTCTTTTGCCTCTCGTATCCTGCAAGCTTAACGCCGCATATTATGTCGTGGAATGCCTTCCTCCTCTGCTCTTTGGTCTCTATCTCGATCAGGTTCGTGTTGAACATCTCGGCGACTTTGCCGTGTTCTTCCTCATCGGTGAATCTATCGAGTATCGAAGCAGGTGAAAAAGTTCCCTGCGACATTCCTTCAAACAATTCTTTCGCAACGCTCCTGTACAGGTCGTCGGAAAAATCTTCGGGCGTTATCCACTTTGAAACCTTGGGGAATATCCCGGGTTCATCGGTAAGCCATGTAAGCAGGAGCCTCTGGTTTTTCTTGGCTCCGTCCTCCGGCGAGTTCTTTTTCTGTATACCGAATTTGGGCTTATCGTAAGTCTTTATCATTCCGCCCTGCGCCGCGTACGATGTGACGAGCTTTCTAAGGTCGTCGATCGCTATGTTATATCTTGCGGCAACCGCTTCTATGTAATTTTCTCTTTCAAGAGCTTCTTCAAACTCACAGAGTTTTTTGGCAACTTCTTTGTAGAAGTCCGTCTTGGATTCGGGATCCGACATGTCGTGCGCCTCTTCCATGATCCTTACTTCAAAGAAGAATGTGTTCTCCGCGTTCTTTATCCGCTCTTCAAAAGCTTCTTTTCCCTCGTTCTTGATGAATTCGTCAGGATCCTTGTACGGCTTAAGGTTGAGCACCTTGCCTCGAAGTCCCGCTTCCTTCAGGATCTTTATTCCCCTAAGAGCCGCTTTGGTTCCGGCTTCGTCGCTGTCGTATGACAGGATGACTTCGTCCGTATACCGCTTAAGTATCATGGCCTGTCCCGTCGTAAACGCCGTTCCCAGCGATGCGACCGCCATGTTAAAGCCCGCCTGATGCATGGCTATAACATCCATGTAGCCCTCGCAGATTATCATATAACCTGCCCTGGCATTCTTGGCATAGTTAAGTCCGAATAGATTTCTGCTCTTATCAAAAATGAGTGTTTCCGGTGAATTGAGATACTTTGGCTTTCCGTCTCCCATGACTCGTCCGCCGAAGCCGATAACCTTCTGTGATGCGTCCTGTATCGGGAACATTACTCTGTTCCAGAACTTGTCGTGCGTTCCCATCTTCTCGTCATGCGAAGCAAGCCCCGCATCGATTATCTGGGCATCTGTGTATCCCAGTCCCTTAAGATGATCAACAAGATCATGGCTTGAGATATTGGCGTATCCCAGTCCGAAATGCTGCATCGTCTCATCGGTGAGCTTTCTTTCCCGGAAGTACTCCATTCCCTTCTGCCCAGTCTTACCCCTAAGCTGATAGTAGTAATACTTGGCGGCCTCCTTGTTGATATCAAGAAGAATCTGCTTTTTATCGCGCATGGCCTTTACGGCCGGAGAATCGTCTTCGTCCGGAAGCTTCATGCCGGCTTTCTCCGCCAGCTCTTTTACCGCTTCCTGAAATGTTAAATTGTCATATTTCATCAAAAAAGTGATGACATTCCCGCCGGCTCCGCATCCGAAGCAGTAGAACATCTGCTTTTGCTGCGATACCGAAAAAGAACCGGATTTCTCATTGTGGAACGGACACAGGCCAAAATAATTGGCGCCCTTCTTTTGCAGATGGACGTACTGTCCGACTATGTCCACAATATCGTTGCGGGAGCGCACCTCTTCTATAAATTCATCTGAGTAGCGCAAATAATTAGTCTCCTACACATTTGTATTTCGTCGCGGGTTTATCGCCTCACACCGCGTCTTTATCACAGAACCGTCCATGACTTTGGAATGTAAACCTCTTCAAAGACGGAAACGGCATATCTGTCCGTCATTGAGCTTACATAGTCGCAGACTATCCTCTCTTTGGTCTCGCCCTCATCCAGCATTGCTTTCAGATAATCGGGGAGCTTATCTATATGCTCAAGATAATATCCGTAAAGGATCTTGATCATTTCTTCTACCTTGCCCTCCTGCCCCTTGGCTATCGGGTTCGTGTAGACGTTTGCAAACATAAATTCACGAAGCTCCAAAAATGCTTCGTAGATCTCCGCAGACATCGTTATATCGTCCTTGTCCATGCTGGTTGCGATGATGTCGTGGATAAAGGTATCAAGCCACTCTCCGTTGGTATGGCCGATCGTCTTGGCGAGTCTCTCGGGGATGTCTTTCTCCTTCATGATACCGCCTCTTATAGCATCATCCATGTCGTGATGCATATATGCGATCTTATCGGAAAGCCTTACAACCTTGCCTTCAAGCGTCGCAGGCGTCAAGTTGAGCTCATGATTAAGTATGCCGTCTCTGACTTCCCACGTAAGGTTCATGCCCTTTCCGTAGTTCTCCAGGGTCTCAACTATCCTAAGACTCTGCTCGTTGTGCCTAAAGCCTCCGGGATTGACTTCGTTGAGCGCTCTCTCTCCTGCATGCCCAAAGGGAGTGTGTCCAAGGTCATGTCCGAGCGCGATCGCCTCAGTCAGGTCCTCGTTAAGCAAAAGAGCTTTCGCAATCGTCCTCGCGTTCTGCGAAACCTCCAATGTATGCGTCATGCGGGTTCTGTAATGGTCGCCGTCCGGAGACAAAAAAACCTGCGTCTTATCCTTAAGACGTCTAAAGGACTTGGAATAAAGAATCCTGTCCCTGTCTCTCTGGAAGCACGGCCTGATGTCGCATGGCTTTTCTTCTTTTTCTCTTCCTCTGGAATTCATGCTTAGAGTAGCATGCTTACTTAAGAACTTTTTTTCTCTTTCTTCGAGCTGCTTTCGAATTTTCAAAGTAAAGTCTCTTTTCCGTGGGGTGACTTTTGGAAAGAAAAAACCCACATCAATAATATTCGACGTGGGTTTGCGATTTCCTTTTTTTGATTCAAAAAAATTTTATTTTTATTTCGTCCATTCCGTAATACGGCTCTCATACTGCTCATTAAACCATTCAACGGCCTTCTCGAGCCCTTCCTGCGATACTTCGAAGTTCTCGCTGGTCTTGAGGCTGTCGTCCGTATGGGCGTATGAATTGGGCTCGGGCCACACCGTCGCCATAAGCGTCGCAGGACCTCTTTGATCCACCGGAACGAATTTAACGTTCTCAAGCGGTTCTCTGGCAAGCCTGTATCTCATTCCTTTGTAGCTTCCGAAAAATGCCTCGCCGTATTCATAATGTGACAGATTAAAAAATGTGTGTAATTCAATAGCCATAATTCTTAAAACTCAACTTTTCCCGTATCTGCGTGATTGACAACATAGTAAGCCGCGTTGTCCGAAGGCTTGATGTAGACCTGAATTTCCTTGATATCGGTCATCTTGTTGCCCTTTGCGACGTAGTCAGCCTTTGCTCTCTCAACGATGTCCGTTGCCCTCACCTCGTGGTGATTGTACTGAACAAAGACCTCTTCTTTGCATTTGCGCTTTGCTGCTGTCTTGCTTAAGTCGTTTCCGACATTCTTAGCTACATCCGCTGCCTTCTTGGAGCTTCTTTTTACAGCATCCGCTGCGGGAGCCGCTTTTTCTTTTGCCTTATTGATATAGGGCTCTGCCTTGGTCTTGATGTCGTTGTATATAGGCTCAGCCTTGGCTTTTACATCGTCGTACACCGGCTCTGCCTTTGAAATAATGTCCTTATAGACAGGTTCTGCCTTAGCCTTGATGTCTTTATATACAGGCTCTGCCTTGGCTTTGATGTCGTTTATATAAGGCTCTGCCTTGTCCATGTAGGGCTTGGCTGCTTCCTTGACATCCTTTATAACAGGCTCCGCAGCCTTGATAACAGGTCCTGCGGCCTTGGTAACTTCTTTGGCGATTTCTTTAAATGTTTCTTCTGCAGATTTCTTTCCCATGATTTTTCCTCCGTAATTCAAGCGTTTGAATTATTGCTTGGTCAAAAGAGCCTTCTAAATGTTATGTCATCTTCCGAGCTTCTTCATAAGCGACGCCAAAGGTCCTACAGCGTCCTGAAGATCGGTGATCGCTTTGTTTAATCCTTCAAAATCTATTTCGGAAAGCGATTTAACGGCTGCCGCAAGGTTCTCGCCGTTATCGTCAACAAGCTTGTTCATGTTCTCGCTGGCTTTTAAGATGCTGTCAGTCATTTTGTCGACACTTTCAAGCGATGTCTCGGCTTTGGTTGCCACGCTGTTTATATGAGACAGTGTCGTGCTGACTTTTGGTATAACGATGAGCACGCATATAAGAAGCACTGCAAGCATTCCCGCTATGCAGCATGTAGATATTTTTTGATAAAAAAGACGCTTCTTTGAAAGGTCCCGTAGTTCTGTAAGTATCGCGTCATTGGATGTTGCGATATTGTTCTGATTTTCTTCCATTCTGTCAACCTCCTACGTCTAAAAAGTATAGTAATATGATAGCACAGATAAGAAAAAAACGCTGCGTTTATGAACAAACGTCAGCGTAATTAAATCTTATTACTTTTGAGAGGTCCTCGGTCGCAACTTCGACCTGATATCCTACTTTTCCGGCGGAGAAAAAGATCTTGTCAAACTCTTTCGCACTCTCGTGGATAACTGTGGTAAAGCTCTTTTTCATTCCGATAGGTGAACATCCGCCGTGCACATACCCTGTGAGGGGCAAAAGCTCTTTTAACGGGAGCATGGCTACCGACTTCTCGGATACGGCCTTGGCGGCCTTTTTAAGATCAAGCTCTTTTTCCACGGGAATAACGAAAACATAGTAAGTCTTCGCCTTGCCTTCGGTCACAAGAGTCTTGAACACTCTCTCCTTGGGCTCTCCGAGTATATCCGCAATCTCGCCGCCCGTAAGACTTGAATCGGGCTCGTACGAATAACTCTTGTACTCTATTTTCTTTTGCTGCAAAACGCGCATTACATTGGTCTTTTCGTTCATGTTGCTTCTTCGAGACAAGCCTTAATAGGCATTATCTCTTAAACTCCACGTTCTCTATTCCGGTATTGAAGGTCTCGATAAGCTCAAGCCTTTCGTCTCTTACAAGACCTCTTAAGGTATTGGCGTACTTCTTGGTCGTATGGAACACAACCTTGGAGATCGATCTTACACCGTTGGGATGCATATAATCAACGGGCTTGGGATCTGCGCCCTCAAAATATGTCATAAGAAAAGGCATATTGTAATCATATGTATAATAGCACTTATATTTGAGATTTCTGTTCTTGGAGTCGGTCCTGCTACCTTTCTTTATATACTTGCCTTCAATTCCGATACTTCTAAGATAATCGACTTCTCCTTCGAGATTGCCCGATTCTTTTTCTATGCACAAACATGCCCAGCCTTCAGGGTGCTCAGCAAGTTCCTCAAATCTCTTAGCCAGTTCTTTTCCCTTGAAAACAGCTGTAAGCTTCCTCTGAAACTTAGACATTCCGCCGCCTTCAACAAGCTCAATATACGGTCCCTCGCAAAAATATATGTATGCGTTGTGTGACTTGCACATTTTCCCGTATTCAACTGTAAAACCTCTGTTGGTCCACTCCTTGACCGCTTTTTCAAGGTCTTTTACCGCATAAATTACATGCCCTAACCTCATCTGATACTGTCCTCCAAAAAATCATTGCCATACCCCCCGTTCGGCATCAGATAAATTATTGACCTATCCCATCCGTGAAATAAGTTTTTATAAAAGATATGTTCATACTTTACCCTATTCAAAGATAATAGTAAAGTATTTTAAAGAGGACAATATTTTGAAGATTAAATTAGTACAAAAAAACTATAAAGAAGTGGCGCAAACGCCCGCATACAAGAACAAAACGCCTAGGAAACAGCGCGTATTTTGGCGCTTTCTCATGAAGACCTTGTCGGCAAAAGACCTTAAGGACTGCAATTTCACTTATGAGTTTGATGGCATGGAAAAGCTTGGCAAAGATGAGCCTTGTCTTTTCCTTATGAATCACTCTTCGTTTACGGACCTTGAGATCTTCTCGACGCTTTTTTCCGACAGGCAGTATCACATCGTTATGACTTTGGACGGCTTTGTCGGCAAAGAATGGCTTATGAGGAGCCTTGGCTGCATTCCGGCGCGCAAGTTCATCACGGACATGCCTCTGGTAAAAGACATAGTGTATTGCCTTAAGGATCTTGGCAGTTCAGTGCTCATGTACCCGGAAGCAAGCTACAGCTTTGACGGAACGGCTACTGCTCTTCCATCAAGTGTCGGAAAGTGCCTTAAGCTCTTTAACGTGCCTGTTGTAATGATAACCACCGAGGGCGCCTTCCACAGAGACCCTTTATATAACGGGCTTCGTAAACGCGATGTGGCTGTGAAGGCAACGGTTAAGTATCTTTTATCTGTAGATGACATCAAGTCTAAGAGTGTAAAAGAGCTCAATGAGATATTGAAAAAAGAGTTTTCATTTGACCACTGGAGATGGCAACGCGAAAGCGGAATCAAAGTCACTGAACCTTTCAGAGCCGAGGGGCTTGAGCGCGTTTTATACAAGTGTCCTGTCTGCGGAAAAGAAAGAGTGATGAGATCAAGCGGCTTCGAGATAGCTTGCGGAAGCTGCGGCGCGACGTGGGAACTTGAAGAAGACGGTGCTCTTGTGAGGAAGGATGCGGAAACGGGTGAGGATACGGCAAGTGTTAGCACCGGTGAGCGTGAAGATGTTGCATATGGCGACTTGGCTGTTGCCGATAAGTATGATGCCTACGACTTCAGCTATGTCTCTGACTGGTATCGCTGGGAGCGCGACATGGTAAAGAAGGAAATCGCCGAAGGAAAGTACTATCTCGATATCCCCGTCGATATCGTAGTTGTGAAGGATACCAAAGCCGCTTATCAGGTCGGCGAAGGCCGCCTTGTTCACTCTTTAAACGGCTTCGAACTTACGGGATGCGGCGGCGAGCTTGAATATCACCAGTCCGCCAAGAATTCCTATTCTCTCTACGCAGATTACTTCTGGTACGAGATCGGTGACATGGTAAGCATCGGAACAATGGATATTCAGTACTACTGTTTTCCAAAGGATAAATCTGTGAACGTCGCTAAGGTAAGACTTGCGACAGAAGAAATGTACAAGCTTAGTATCCCTGAAAGACTCAGAGCTTCCGAAGAAGCGATGTGATATTAGATATAAAAGAGTGGTAATCATTTCAAGGCGCCCCGCCTGCGGCGGTGCTTCACAGCCTTGACATTATTACCACTCTTTTATTATTGGTGATCAACCGTATGTAAGCCGGCTAGCGTCGTTTACATACGGCGATCATAAAACCGCTTCCACTTTCTTTTTTATAGCTTCGAGATTGAGCGGACTTTCTGCGCTTTCTGCAGATAATAACAATGTGTCCCCAAGTATGAGGCCACTCTTTTCATAATCAATAAGCTTCTTTATGTTCTTGATTGCATATTCGGGATTATCAACAAGGCCAAGATGTTCCCAATAGACTGTCTTGTCTTTCCTTACGCTATACAAAGCAAAGTCAGGGTATACCACTCTTCCGTCATGCAGCATAAAGCTTGATTCATAAGCATAGGGAATCTTGAGATTATAGAAGTAATCAGCAAGTATCTTCTCTGATTTTGATCTGACCATTTCGCCTTTGTTGGTCTTATACAAAGGTGCAGCGCTGATTGTGTTCTTCTGCCCCTGATGTTCATCCAGCCATTTATTCACTCTCATCTTCTGTGTTGGCTTAACCGGCGTCACCAGCTCTTTTCTGCCGGCGCACATATTTTCGTATATGCTGTCGATTCTGGCGATGTCATGGTTCTTAAGGAATCTTTCCAGTCTTTTTTCTTGCTTATATAGCTCTTTAATAAGCTTTTCATCATATTCTCGCTGAAGCATGAGCCTTACTTGTTCTTTGTTTTGTGAGGAGATGTACTCTTCCTTATTCGACCCAAGGTTTCTTAAGTAATATTGTTTTACGCCACGACACGATGTAACGCGAATACTACCCTTGGGAAGCTTATTGTATTCTTGCTTTCTCTTCTCAACTCTTTTTATCAAATCTCGTAAATCATTCAACTGAGCTGACAACTCTTTCATATAATCTATCATTATTATTCTCCTTAATTCTGTAGTATAACCGGCATACGCACCGCTGCTACACATGTTTTTCTCTGCAAGCGGTACGGACGCTTTATTTTGCACCGCTGCTGCGCTTGTTTTTCTATGTAGGCGGTGCGAGCAATTGTTTTGGCACCGCTGCTACACATGTTTTTCTCTGCAAGCGGTACGGACGCTTTATTTTGCACCGCTGCTGTGCTTGTTTTTCTCTGTAGGCGGTGCGAGCACTTGTTTTGGCACCGCCCACGCGCAACTTACCCGCCACAAGCGGTGTGGGCGCATAATAATCCCCATTCAATCAATAAATCCATTACAAAAATAATCAAAACAGCGAAATAGTCGGCGAATTGCCAACAGATAAATAGAATTCACATAGCCACAGAAGGGCTTTGTGATATGAATAGTCATGATTTTAACCATGCCTAATTCATGATATAAAAAAATCAGCTCAACTGAGCTGATTTTCGTGCGGAAGATGGGACTTGAACCCACACGACATAAACAGTCACAAGATCCTTAGTCTTGCTCGTCTGCCAATTCCGACACTTCCGCAAACCGTCGTCATCTCTCTCGTGGCGACTTGTTTATAATAGCAAAGTCTATGCCTTTCGTCAACAAGAATTTTCAAATTTTTTTGGAAAAATTTCCAGTATCTTTTTCGCGAATAATTTAGATTCAAATATCCGTATATTAATAGCGAAAAAGGCCTGCGGAATCGTCATTCCACAGGCCTTTATTCGATAATAATATTTCAAAAAGGAAGATTATAGCGGTCTACTTATTCTAATTACTCCTTAACACCACCGAGTGTAAGTCCGCTTACGAAGTACTGCTGTAAGAAAGGATAGATACATACGATAGGAAGCATTGTAACGATAGTTGCTGCCGCACGCATTGAAACGGGTGTGATGGAGCTTGTTGAGTTCTTCATTGACTGAGCTGATGTACTCTGGCTGGTAACTGAAGCAAGGAGTTTCATAAGCTCATACTGAAGAGTTGTAAGTTTGTTGCTCATTCTGTTGTAGAGCATAACGTCGAACCAAGAGTTCCACTGATATACTGCTACGAAAAGAGCTATTGTAGCGTAAACAGGCTTACAAAGTGGTGAAATGATCTTCAGGAAGATCGTCGTATAACCTGCACCGTCTAGCTGAGCCGATTCCTCGAAACTGTCGGGGATACCGTTCATATAAGTTCTGATAACGAGCATGTTGAAGGCTGATACCATTCCGGGGATAACGTATACCCAGAATGTGTTGGTAAGATGAAGTCCCTTGTACAAAAGGAAGATCGGGATCATACCACCGTTAACATACATTGTGATAACCCAGAACAGTGAAAGGTGTCTTGCAAAAAGGAAGTTCTTACGGCTTACGATAAATGCAAGAATAGCGCAGGTAACAAGTGAAAGAAGTGTTCCCACTATCGTTCTTGCTACAGAGATGTAAGCACCTACAAGAAGGTCATCCTTCTTCAAAACAGTTACGTAACTCTTGATACTGAACTTTCTGGGAATGAGGTAAATTCCACCTCTTAACGCATCAAGACCGTCGTTAAACGAAATGGCAAGTGTATTCAAAACAGGATAAAGCGTTACGATAACGAATACTGCCATGAATATCGTATTAAATGTATAGAAAGCGATATCCGCACCGGATAGCTTCTTTTTCTTTTTTGTAATTACTTCAGATTTACTCATTGCGGACCTCCCTTAGAACAATCTTTCTTCGCCGTGACGCTTAGCGACTTCGTTACAGATCAATATCAAAACGATACTAACTGCGCTCTTAAAGATACCCGCAGCCGTTCCAAGTGAATAGTCCATCTGGCTGATACCCCATTTAAGAACGTAGATATCAATTGTCTGGGATACTCGCTGAACAAGTCCGTTACCAAGGAGGTACTGAATCTCAAATCCGGCGTTAAGTACGTTACCAACATTCATGATAAGAAGAATAATGATGGTTGACTTGATTCCGGGAATTGTAACGTATCTGATCTTATCCCATCTTCCGGCGCCGTCAATTGCGGCTGCCTCATACAAAGAGGGATCGATAGCTGTGATTGCTGCCAAATATATAATTGCATTCCAACCGGTTTCCTTCCAAACATTGGCAAAGGCAACGATCGGCCAGAAATATTCTTCGTGTGCAAAAAAGTTAATGGCTTGAGGAACGATATGAAATTTAAGTAAAAGCTCATTAACTATACCTGATCCCGAAAGAGCATCATGAAGGATACCCGTAACGATGATCCATGATAAAAAGTGAGGAAGGTATGAAATAGTCTGAACAACCTTCTTTTTCTTAACTCCTACAATCTCGTTCAAAAGAATGGCAAAAAGGATTGCCATGATAGTTGTTGCTATAAGGTTAATAACACCCATAGCAAGTGTGTTTCTGATTACTCCGAGATAAGTTGCATCGGAAAAAAGCGACTTGAACTTCGCAAGTCCGATCCATTTGGAATGTAAAATTCCGTCCTTGGGCTTATACTGCTGGAAGCCCATAAGCCATCCTACAAGCGGTGCATAGTAAAACAGAAGTCCGTATGCAACAAAGAAAATTGACCATACAATAAGAACCCACTGTCTTTTTAACTGCTTAACCAGTTCTGCCTTCGGTATGTTGGAAAGCTTATCTTTTTTCTGCTGAGCCATAAAACTTACTCCTTTAAATATTATTACGCTTAAATTTCAAAAAAATAGCGGGCATTCTTTAGAATACCAAGAAGGCCCGCTATATATTATTTTAATTAGTTCTCGTACTTAGCTGCTTCTGCAACTCTTCTGTCGAGCTCTGTCTGCATCTCTGAAAGGAAATCTTCAGGTTTGCATGCATTGTATGCATCCATGTATTCCTTCCATCCTGCCTCAAAGTCGTCAGCCATAACAACCTTAGGAAGATACTGGTGCTTGCAATCCTCCATGCTTCTCCAAGCTGTACCACCGGGTGTAGCTGTTGTCATAGTCTGTGAGAATGTGTACATAGGATACCAAGGTCCGGGAGCAGGTGTTGTTCCGAGCATCTCAACGTATGTCTTAACACCGTATGCATTGAAGCACTCCTTGAGGTCATCAGAAAGTCCATCATAGAACTCTGTTTCCTGCTGCTCAGGCTTCATAGCATTCTTGCCGTCTCTGCTTGTTCCTTCCCACTGAGGGAAATATGCATACTCACACTTGTGAGAAGCCTTGTATGCTGTATCAGCGTCGTTGTCTCTCATTTCCTGAGTCTTGGAATACATTCCGTCTTCGCCAACCTGATAGTCAACATCCTTAACGCCCCAGAATCTGAGATCCATGATCTCCTGGCTAAGAAGGTCATCTACGAACTTAAGAGCGCCTTCAACGTCCTTACAGCTTGTTGTAATAGCAAGACCTGAACTTGTATGAACGATTCCGCCTGAATTGTGCCACTGGTTCTTCATTCCCTTATCGATTGTGATCGGAAGAGGAACATACTGGCAACCCTGCTTATCAAGGCCTGCTGCCTTAAGAGCATCACCTGCTGTGTATGCGAAATCCCACCACTGATCGATCATACCAAGTACGCAACCTGTTGAAAGCTTAGCGATGTACTCGTCATATGTCTGTGTGAATGACTCTTTATCAACGATACCCTTCTTGTACTCCTCGTTGAGCTTCTTGAAGTACTTAACAGCTGTATCTGTTGTGTTATAGTCAACGATCTTCATTGTATCTGTATCAACGATAACAGAACCATCATTCGGATATCCGTCAAGGAACTGAGGTGCGTTCTCAAGACAGAAATATCTCCAGTCCTCACAAAGGATTGTGTAAGGAATGATAGGAGTTCCGTCTTCCATTGTAGGATGCTTCTCATAATAATCTTCGATAAGAGCGAAGTACTCATCCATTGTTTCTACCTTAGGATAGCCTGCTTCTTTAAGAACTCTTGTCTGGATCCAGAAAGCCTCGTCATTGTGTGCGCAGACTCTCTCTTCACCATAGATGTTAGAGAACTGAGGAATCCAATAAATCTTTCCGTCGCTCTGACGAAGTGAATCCCACTCCTGATCTGTAAAGAATTCTTTGATGTTAGGATAATTGCCTGAATCGAGGTAATCATCAAGAGCTACAAGTGCTCCTGCCTCATACATCTGTACGGATCCGTCTCCTGCATCTACGAAATCAGGATACTCACCGCCGGCGATAAGTGTTCCAACTGCCTCTTCTGCAGTCTGACCTGTAAGCCAAGTCTCTTTTACCTTAGCTCCTGTCTTCTCGGCAATGATCTGCTGAATCTCATTGTCGTCATTGATCTCAGCGTGAGGAACTGAAAAGAATGCTGTGAACTCTTTTACTTTTCCGTCACCTGCTGATCCGCCATCTTCGGATGCAGTAGCGCCCCCACCGGCATTACCTTTGCTGCATCCAGCAAGCGCTCCACCAACCATGAGCGTTGCAAGCAACATGCTAATCACTCTCTTTTTCATAAAAAAGAATCCTCCTTGTTTTGATATGACCATTGTATTAAAAATCGTCAATCAAAACATGGGAGGAAATATATAAAAAAGTAGGTCAAATTATAGAATCCTGAAAAAGTATAGTTTATAAATTTTTCGGGGTTATGATTCCTGTTTTCTGTACTTGGCGGGAGTGCAGCCCTTAGCCTCAATGAACTTGTTTACAAAGTAGTCAACGTCCTTGTAGCCTACTTTTTCGGCTATGATATATATCTTTTCATCGGTCTTTCTAAGAAGCATCGCTGCCTCATCAAGTCTGTGTCTGTTGAGATAATCTTTAAATGTGCATCCGTGTCTTTTTCTAAAAAGCTGTCCAAGGTATGCGCTGTTTACATAGTACTTTTCGCTGAGCTCTTTCAGAGTTATGTTGCTTGCGTAGTTGTTTTTTACTTCTTCTTCAACCTTGGCAAGAACGCCCTTTGACTCTTTCTTCCGAAGCTGCGCAAGATACTCGCCGTACTCACATGCCATCCTGTAAAGGTGCGTCTTGGAGCCTCTCTTGATGCCCTGCTCATAGGCATTCTCGGAAATAAGTCTCAGGATCTCTTCCTGGTTAACTTCACTGTCCTGCTCGGTCGCGATATGAATAAGCTGGAACAAAAGATAATTGATGTTGAGATTCATAGTCTTTCCGGTAATTCCGGTTTTTTTCATCTCATTGTGGAACTCATCGACCTTCTGTTTGATCTTGACCTGTTCATTAAGTTCAATTGCCGAGATCAGTTCGTCGAGCTTGTTCTTACATAAAAGAATTCCCTTATCAGTTATCTGGTATTCTTCTTCATAGAAATAAATATCTTTTTTCTCTCTGAATCCGTGAAGCGAATGAAGCATGCTCACGCTGGTAAAAGACTTTGAGATAGCGTCTACGCCGTTTACGGTCCTTCCGACAAGCATAACTATAGGAAGTCCGCTTACTCTTTTTATATGAGCAATCATCTCTTTAAGATATTCTTCGTCACTCTTTTGCTGCTCTTTGGCAAGGAAGTTAAGATACAAAAAACCTATGTCATAAACGTTCTCATCGCCGAATCCGTCTCTTACAAGAAGGTAAGAATAATCATCAAGATACTCAGAAGCAATATCATAGAGCTTAGTAATATAGTTGTTCTTTTCTTCTCCGAAATAATCGCCGTCGTCCTCGCTAAAATCAAGCTCGATTCCGACATAGCGCATCTGTCCGTTATCCGGGAGCTTGTCGGTGAGATATTCGATGTGATCTTCGCTGTGTTTTCCTCTGAAAGCCGCGCGTAAGTTTTGTTCAAAAAAGGCTTTGACAAGCTTATTGTTTCTGCTCGCCTCAATCTCTTTATCTTTATTTTTTTCTATAACTTTTTTAAGAACGCCCTCAAGACTGTCTTTTTCAACAGGCTTAAGAATGTATGCGTTGCAATGATATCTGAGCGCTTCCTGCGCATAAGAAAACTCGGCGTATCCGCTTAAGATAACGTAAAAGACATCGTTTCCGCTCTCTCGTACTTTCTTAAGAAGCTCAATTCCGTTCATCCCGGGCATCTTGATGTCCGCGATCACAAGATCTATTTTTTCTTTCTCAAGTACTTCAAGCGCGCTCACGCCATCAAGTGCGGTATAAACTTCGAAGCCTTCCTCTTCCCAATTCAGAAGGACCTTAAGTCCCTGCAAAATAAAAGGCTCATCATCAACAAGTAAAACTTTCAGCATTATTTATATAATTCCTTTCAAACTCTCGCTCGGTATTTTGATCGTAACGATCGTTCCGATGCCTTCTTCCGAATCAATGTCGAAAACAGCCTTATTGTCTGTCACCATCTTAAGTCTGAGCGATGCATTGATAACACCGACTCTTCCCTTTTTCTGTAGCAATTCTATACTGGCATTTCTCATTGAATCCAAAAGCTTCCCTGCTTCTTCCTCGGGCATTCCGTTTCCGGTGTCCTCAACCTCGATGTTCAGCATATCATCTTTTTTATAGATCCTAAGGAAGATCCAGCCGTTCGTGATCTTACTCTCTATTCCGTGAACGCAGGCATTCTCGACAAACGTAACGAGCGTCAATTTGGGAACGTTGTATTCCAAGCACTCGTCGTCTGCTTCTATATTATACGAAAGTCTGTCACCGAATCTGTATTTCTGAAGCTCCAGATAATTCTCTACAAACTCAAGCTCCTGTTTGACAGTAACATTGTCATGATCCCATTCGGTGTACTGACGCTGGAGTTTGGCGAGCTTCTCGACCATGTACGCAGTCTCCGACTCTTTTTTGATAATGCTGTGCATTCTTATACTCTCAAGCGCGTTAAAAAGAAAATGCGGGTTGATCTGACTGTGGAGCGCATGGAGCTCAGCGTGTTGCCTCGTCAGCACCATCTCCTGCTCTCTTAGCTTGTAACTGTATGCGATCCTGTTAATCCTAAGCATAAGTGCCGCGGGAAGGATTACATTTATAAGTCCCAAAACAATCAGCTGCCAGCCCCAGTTCTTGAGCCAACCTTCTCTGCTCTGTCCGTTGTTTATCACATGAATCTTGAGCTGCTGATTATATATCTGCATATCCGCAGTATATCCGATGTTGGTAAGCTCCGATACTCTCCTGAACGGCTGTGCTATATTCGAATCTTTTTTGTTTGAAAAAAGAATCCTGTCATTGTCGCACACATATGCCGCCATGTCATAGTTCATGTTCGAAAGAAGCGTATTGCACTGGGTATAATCAAGACTGATCAAAAGAATACTTTTGGAATTGTGATCAAAATAGTCCAGCCTTTTTATAAAGTAAACTCTTCTGGCGTTTTCAGTCGTGCCTGCACTGTTCCTTCCGTAGAAAAAATACAGCCCCATATCCAAGCCGGTATTTTGAGTATATATATACCAGGGTTGCCTCTTACATCTATCAATATGCTGAAACTGCGATCCGTTCACAATCGTATCGTTGTCCGTGTAGATAACGTATTCAACATTACTCTGTCCTGCAACCACATTAACAAGCGTATCGTCAAAAAAATCTCTGTAGGCATCATAGTACTCAAGAGGAGACGAATACTCTCTGTTCATGTAATTATATATGTACCTACTGGTATAGATGCTCCTGGCAAGCCTCGCAGCTGTCTCAACCTCTTCCTGACACGTGTATTTGACAGCATCGGCTACACTTTCCATTTCATGCATTGTTTTGGTGTTCTCGGTACGCAAAATACCGCCGATCACGACCGCATCCATTATTACCAGTGGAATTATTGCAAAAAACATGTATAGTATAATTAGTTTCTTTTTCATAGAGACTATTTTATCACATGAAATTTACAGCGTATATTCAAGGAGGTGAATGATTTGGAAAAAAGATTCAGAGACTACATAAGACACTTTGAAAAGCTTGATTTTGACGTTCTATCCGAAGAAGAGGTTGACCAGGAAAAAGAAGAGATAGGGCTTCATGTAGATATACTCCAGCACGAAATGCTTAGAAAGATCATAATGACCATGGGAATCTTTGTATGCGCTTGCGTTATTTTCTCAGCGGGAATCATCGCAAATGTGCTTTTCGTCGATATAATCGGAATCGTAATGTTTATCGGCGGAATCGTTATGGCTTTCAGCTACAAAGAGAGCAAGGATGTTATGGGAAAACTGTGTGTCTTTGTAGATAAGTTGACGATGCTGTAAACAGCATAAAAAAGAGGTCTGATTTAGCCTTTCAAACCTCTTGACAGCGCCCGAAAAAGTGGGTATCATTAACTACGTTGCTTGCAGGAGTGGCGGAATGGCAGACGCGCATGGTTCAGGTCCATGTGTTGGCAACAACATGAGGGTTCAAGTCCCTTCTCCTGCACTGGAGCTTTCCGGTGCAATGGTGAAGTTCATAAGCCCTTTCGGGGCGCATATATGCGGAAGTGTCGGAATTGGCAGACGAGCAAGACTAAGGATCTTGTGACTGTTTATGTCGTGTGGGTTCAAGTCCCATCTTCCGCACTAAACCAAAAAGGAACCGGTTCAATGAACCGATTCCTTTTGTTTAGTGCGGAAGATGGGACTTTGGCATTGTTTTTTGTTAACACTTTGTTGCAGCAATTTGCATTAATATGTGCTTATTTAGTATAATGGTGTGGGGATTATATGTTATCGGAAGGAGAATTGATTAACGCTTAAGTAATAAATGGAGGGAAAGAGATGTTTAATTACTATAAGTACAAGAGGTATGCAAAGTACCTTGTTCAGTACCTTGGGGAACGAATAAGAGGTATTGATTTTACTATGCGCGACTTATCACTCATAGAGGAAACGGGAGGCGTACTTCACGGTTATTCCAAGACGGATGATAAGCATGCGGAAGAGATTTTGGATTGTTTGGACGTTGATTGCAGCAAAAAGCTGCTCGATATCGGCTGCGGAAAGGGCGCATTTCTAAGAGATGCGAGTTACTTCCCGTTTGGAGAGATCGCAGGACTTGAGTATTCATCGGATCTTGCCAAGATTGCCGAGAAAAACATGAAAAAGCTCAATCTTCAAAGAAGAGTTAAAGTCATCAGGGGCGATGCCTGCAGATATAACGGATATGAGAATTTCAACGTATTTTACTTCTTTAACCCGTTCAACAAAGATGTGATGAACAGAGTTCTAAGAAGGATACTGTACAGAAGATCCGATCCTTTCTGGATCATTCTTCACAACCCGGTATGCGCCAACGAAGTCCTTGAACACGGACTCGTAGAAAAAGAAAGACTATTTGATGATGTAAAACAGTATGAGACTGTTATTTATAAGTGGGAACATGCGTAATATAAAAGCGGCAGGCTGAACGAATATCAGCCTGCCGTTTTTTCATTCAGTATTTCAAGCACTTTCAGGTTAAACTCATCATTCCCTGCCATCGCCGCTCCGACGTCGATGCCTTCCTGATCCGGAGCACACTCTCCGCAGATATCGATTCCGATAAGCTTTCTATCGGGGGCGGAGGCCAGCTCACGGATACTCCCAAGTAAATCATCAGCATTCATCTCTCCCTGATCCCAGTTGGTTATGAGTTCTTCTCTTTTTACTACATCTTTATCTACAGAGAGATAAACGGGATACTCGGTCTTGGGAAGACCTGTTTTTATATCATCAAGCGTATAAAAAGAAACCCTGTCCGTGTCTTCCTTAGAAAGCTCCGAAATAAGATTCTCATCGGCGCCTATGATGTGCACGTCTCTCACATTAGGATTATCCTGCAAGACCTTTAGCACCCATCCCCCGCAGGATAAGATATCGCCGAACTTGGGCGGCTGCATATCGGGATGATGGTCAAAGACAATAAGAGAAAAAGGCTCTTTCACCAAGGATAAAAGAATGTAAGACATATAGTGATAGTTGCCGGAATCTATGAAATGTATGCTTTCTGGCGACAATTTTGCTTTTTCAATCCTCTCTTTTATCTCAGCCACCGCAATATCGTCGCACATGCAATTCGTGCCGGGGATGTCCTTCATATCAAGCAAGGCAGCCTCTTTGCCGCTGCCACAAAAACAAGAGCTTTTATCGCCTTGATAAAAGCTCTCTTCTTCATAAACACCTGAAAAATTTAATACAGTAATCTTGCCGTTCATCTTGTCCTTATCTTGTGAGGTCTGCCAAGTGGATGATCGCGTCGCTGTCTATGATCTTCTCGCCCTGTTCCTCGATAAACATCGCTTCGGGGGCATTTACGAGAAGTATCTCGGAGTACTCAACTCCCGCTCTTCTCATGTCATAGATTATCTCTTCCCTGGCGGACATAAGTCCCGCCATAAGATAATACATTCCACCATATTTGTACAAAACGGAATCAACAATGGGAAGCTTCTGTACAACCTTGGAGAATCTCTCAGCATCCTCAAGATTGTCAAATTCCATCATATATCTAGCATATTCGGAAAGAGGCTGATAACTTGCCTCAGGCTCCGAATTCTCCATATCCGCCTCTTCGCGGCCGTAAATCTTGCTGATCGTATCCGAAACCTTCGTGATCACCTCGTTAAAAGCAACGCCCTTATCTCTGCCGGTCTTAGCCAAAATATCCTCAACCTTTTCCTTGGTCAGAGTATTAAGAACCGTAAGTGCGGCCCCGCGAATTCTCTCTGAAGCCTTCTTGATATCCTCATTGGTCATCTTAACGGCGAAAATGCGCACACTTCCGTCCATCATGATGTTTTTGCTCATCATCATAACTTCCGTCTCGGGATTGTAGTCGAGCTGCTGTCCGACCTCTTTTCCCAGCTGAGCAAAGAAAGATGTGGTATTCTCAGCTCCGTTGATAACCGCCTCAGGAGTAAGACCTATCTCATGAAGTTCTGATGCGGCTATACTGCATTCAACTGTTGTGTCATTCATTTTTACTATAATCACTACGCATCATCTCCTTTCATGATTCTTTCTGTACTGTAATTATAGTTTAAATCATTAGCACTGTCCACATTAGAGTGCTAACTATTCTATAAAAAAACAATAAAAGAATTTCTTATATGTAAATATATCGGCTTTTCCAAGACCCTCGATAACTAAAAGCGTCTCAAAAAAGCCGATTTAATAAGTTCTTTATTTTTTTCTAATATGTTTACTCTTTTCAGCCGCATCAAGCACATCGGGAACAGCTCCCGTCTCCGATGTCTTTCCCGTCGATTCGCAGCGTACGGTAACTCTGTTTGCACCACCGATCGTACAGGTAAAAAGAGTCAGATCCCAGTCGCCCGCTTCCATCTCTTCGGCGTCATAAGATCCAAGCGTTTCCATATTGGTAACTTCAAAATAAAAGCTCTTTCCGTTCATATCGGTGATCACAACTTCATCCCCGGTCGAAAGCAGCTTTAAGTTTCCGAAATGCTCAACATAATTATGCCCCGCGATTATGAGATTATTCTCATATACAGAGCCCTTGTATCTACACACTGATACTTTGGCGTTATCCTTGCCCCATTCGCTCTGTATGGGGAGCAATAGACCAAGACTCGGTATCTCGACCGTTCCGACAAAACTCCTGCCTCCGACATCGACAACAGGCATATCGCCCGATTCGTCATAATCAAGAACCATACCCGGCATCTGCTCGACAACACCCTCGAGAAGTTCATCCGAAGCTTTTCCCGCCTCGGCGCTCTCATTAAAGTTATGTCTGATCAAAAAAGCCGCCGCAAATATGAAGATAGCTCCAATCGCTATATAAATGTATCCGGAATATTTCTTCATAAATTTTTCCTCTGTTTATTATATTATACCCCATGAGCAAGGTAACTCATGGGGTAATATTCATGCTTTTTTATGGTTTTTCCTGATTCCTTTTACGATGAAAAAGATACCAACGATCAAAAGAATCGGAAGCGGCCACCAGAGCTGTCCTGTCTGAGGAAGTCTCCTTGCGCCCAAAACGGCAGGGAGTTCCCTTATTGCTCCTAAAACATCAGGAAACTGCGGTGGTCCGGGAGGCGTACTCGGAGGTCCTCCGGGAGGAGTTCCGGGTGGTCCCGGTGGTGGCGGAGTCGTATCGTTATACGTATTGGTCATGGTATAAACCACCATAAGTCCGTCAGAATCTTCATTCTTGGTGATAGAAACCGTATAAGAAGAATTGTTGCCCTCAATGGTCTCTTCGAATTCCCAAATATATCCGGGCTTATCCTTCCATGAATAAGACCATCCGTTGCCACTGTTAAGTGTCACTCTCTTATATTCTTCGCCGTTTCTTTTTATAAGTACCGATATGGATGTAGGTCTTACATTCTCATTACCGGAATCATTCCATCTCTTATGAAGCTCAAATTGAACCTCACGATCTATATCATATTTTTCACATTTTGCGGTAGCCTCAGCAATGTACTGTGCACCGTCGTAAATCCATTCATCATCATCACCGAGCTGCGGAACGGTAACCAGGAAAGGAGAAAAGACATATCGGCAATCATCATACAAAAGATCCTCTGTATAGACCAGATATAATCCAAGTCCGATGCCTGAAAATGAAGCTTTTCCATTCTGCGAAACCGAAGTGTATGCAGGCTTATGCTGAAGTACCGCTGTAGGCATTACCGCCTCAAGAACCTGTTTCCACTGCCCCTGATCCTTAATGGAATTAATCGAAATCGATGTTAAACCGGCGTAATCCGAATCAAGCGTAAATTCGCCTATCTCAGTTACACTGCCTATCTTGTAAATATGAGATTGTACGCCGTCAAACAGCTTGTCGTCGCCAAATTTGTAGGTCACGGAAAGCGAACCCGTTTTGGTAAGGTCCACGGCACTTCTGGCGTGTGCATCAACGGAATATGCTCCGACGGCAGCCATAAACACCATCACCGCGATCAATATTCGGCTAAAGATACTCTTTACCTTGTTCATAAAAACAATCCCTCTGAGAGTAGCATTATGCCTTTACTCCCTTTGCCTTCTTAGGCCTTCTTGTTCTGATCAAAAAGACTATAAATGCTATCAACAATATCGGCGCACCAATAAACGGTGCAACGATCATATTACTGTACCTCGTAGCGTCCGCAGGTACTATCAATCTGTTTTCTTCGTTATAATCAACACGTCTTGCCCTTACAAGCAGCCTGTGTGTATTGATACCGTAGGGTGTGCAAGTTACAAGCGTGACGTATTCTTTTCCATCGACAATTGCCAGGTCATTGGTCTCCTCAGGAAGAACAATGTTGATCTTATCAACCTGATATGCAAAAGTCTGATCCAATATGTGTAAAAGAAATGTATCACCCACGATCATCTGATCGAGGTCTGAAAAAAGCTTTGAGGATGGAAGTCCTCTGTGTCCCGAAAGTACAGCATGTGTACTCTTGGTTCCCGTCGGAAAAGAAGTTCCTTCCAAATGTCCTATTCCGACCTGAAGTACTGATTCTTCTGTGCTGTGATATATAGGAAGATTAACCCCAATATTCTCAATCTCTATATATCCCATAATACCCGATCCGGTGACATTCAAAACACTGTTGTATTTATCCAGATCTTCACCTTCAAGGTTAAAATTCAGAGGCTTTTTGGCAAGTTCTTCGTTATACTCATAAGCCTCCTGCCACATCTTCGTATAATCTTCCTTGGGGATATTGTGAACAATCTCCTCATAGTTGGATATCGCGCGGCTCTGGTTTTTTGAATTGATATAGTTACTGACAGACGGGTAGAGGAAAATAACGATTCCTACAATAAATATCAGTCCGAATATTAAGTTTGGTAAGATTCTCGTAATGCCTTTCTTCATCTGACAGTTCTAACTTCTTCACCTCATTGTATTTTCGAATCTTATATATTCTTCGGGGGAACCCCTTCCCCCGAAGAATATTGTTATTCAACAAGATTCAAATTATATAATAATTTTTTTCATACCGATTATAAGAATTATTCAGCGTCAGCTTTTCTGCGAACGATGAAATATGCAATGCCTGCAACGATGAGGATACCGCCAACAATGTAGAAGATTGTTGTTCCGATCCCACCTGTTGAAGGAAGTGTAAGACCTGTTCCATCCTCAACCTTCTCAACCTGTACTGCTTCAACGGTAGAATTCTTTGTTACTACCATCTCCTGAGCGTGCTCATAAGTTGTGCCGCCAACAGTAACTTTGCCTTCAAGAAGATTGTATCCCTTAGGAGCCTGTGTCTCTACAAGAACATACTTCTCGGGTGCAAAACCTGTGATAAGAATGTTATCAGCCTCAACAGTTGTGAACTCTGTAACTGTTCCGTTAGGATTAACCTTATACTCGGTATCTGAAACCTTTGTAAGTTTAACAAGTGAGTTATCAAACTCTCTGTAAATCTGGAACTTAGCATCCTTAAGAAGCTTCTCTTCAGCATCTCCCTTTGCAATCTTTCTGATTGCTACAGGGTATGTGTAATCCTTGATCTCAATATGTGTTCCGTTACCTTCTTTACCATATGTAAGGTAAGCTTCGTTGATATTAGGTGAAGGGTTGATAACCGCATCTTCATTTAATACTGCAGTATATTTAACAGTTACAACAGTATCCTTATTGGGCTCACCGTCAAATACAATTTCAAAGCCCTTTCTTCCGTTATCGTTAACGAAATTATTGTTGATCGTGTATGTAAGTCCTGCATTGTCGGGAGCAAATGAAATGTTTGCATCCGTAACCTCTTCAAGTGTAAGTCCGTCTGTTACACAGTCATGGATTGCATAATCCTTACCGCCAACCTTAAGATCTGCAGTAACTGTGTACTCAATAGTATCACCGATCTGATGATCTCCACCTGTAAGATCTGTATATACAAGTGCAGCGTTTGTTGCACCTGTCTCTTCCTTGTTAAGATTAGGAATATCGTTCTTTTCCTGAACCTCAACATTAGGAGTTGCTGTATTAACTGCTACAGCAGAACCAAGTGATGAATTGATTACATAGTAACCAAACTCGGGAACTGATATTGTTGCATCACCGTCAGCGGTTGCTGTTGTTGATCCGTCAGCTGAAATACCGTTTGCAAGCGCATAAGCAACAGCTGCTCTACCAAAAATAGCTACATTGGCATCTGTTAATCCTGATGCATCAATGATACCATTGTCACCGATCTTAAAGAAATCAGCCATATCTGCGGACTGTGCAGCATTGTTCTCGTCTGTATAGTTAAATACATAGGACTCGAATCCCGCAAATACAGGATTAAGCTTATAAATTCCGCCTGCGTCTGCATTGCTCTCATCTGCGGGCTCATAATCAAATACGCGATATGCGTTATATTCCTGATTTTCCCTAGCCCCGGTTATTGTAATAGTTCCGCTAGCCGCAAAAGCGGTAATCCCCATTCCCAGTACCATAATCGATACGAGGAGGCCCATTATGAGTTTTCTTAGTGTTTTCATATTCCTCTCCTTCTTTTGAACCTTGTAAATGTGTAATATTGATAGTGTATCCGGTGCAAATGAGCACCTGTTTTAAAGCTTCCCTGCTTTAAATCCTTTCCTTCGAAGATGAATCTTACTCTTCATCCTCCTTCTTGCGTCTCTTTCCGAGGAGGCACGCACCTGCTCCCACAAGAGACATTACTGTTGCTCCCGCTCCCGCAACCACATACGGAAGTTCTCCGATTCCTCCTGATTTAGGAAGAACATTGCCGCTTCTTTCGTTGGATACTTCAAGCATTGTATTGATACCTTCTGCATAGACATTTTCCCAGTTGGTATCCATAGCAGTCTGCTGATCCTTGAAGAATGCGTAGTATGTAATCTTAGGTGCATTTCTGTATTCGTTCTGACCTGTGGAATCACACTCTACGATGTGATACTTCACTCTGTCAGGTACGGCTACTTCTGCGGTCCATTCATTTCCGGGACTAAGTGCTATAGGTCCCTTAAAGAACTCAAGTGAACCGTCATCATATGACTTGTACAGGTTTACAAATACCGTTCCGAAATCCGTTGTTTCTGCCGGAGGTATAGGATTTCCATCAAGTGTCCATACCTTTTTGAGCTTAATGTAAGGTGTATTCGTAAGTGTGATCGTCGTGCTTCCGTCAGCTCCGATATCCGTTCTGTTCTCGCTATTCTTGTAGCCGTTAACGATTCCTACGGAATCTTCGCTTGCGGATGTTTCGTTGATCACATTTCCTGACGCATCATATACGACATATTTAAGAGGATTGAGCTGTACAAGCTCGCTTCCGTTGTCGTAATACTCATCGGCTGCATATTCATATGCATTTCCGTTTTCATCAAAGGCTTCGAGATCTTCGAAGTTGTATGCCTTGGAAGTTGCCATTCCGCCACTCATATAGTAGTCAGAAGCAGGTATCACAAATCTCTCAACTTCTTCGAAGTCACCGCCTGAAACTCTTCTCTTAAGTACTACAGTGATATCCCAGATATCGTCTGTACTGTTCTGATTCCAGTTCTTAATTACAGATACCTTGGTAGGTGTCTTGTTATAGAAGCCTGCGTTTACAGGATCTATATAATTGGCATCGGTGCAATAATCAACAACGCTTGCGTTATTTGCAATGATAGTATCAATAGCATCCTGATCGGCAATCCTGTAATATGTACGAACCACATTGGTCTGATCGACATAGTAGTCGACTTTGACTGCCATTATCGCGTTATCGATAGTTGTCTGAACATGGTTGCCATTATCAGGATTGGTCTCCACAAACATGAAGTAGTAGGTCTTTCCTACTTCCATATTCCAAGCACATTCTCTTGTATCTACCGTATACTTGATACTGCTGCCTACATTAGAGATAAAGTTAGGCACCTTACCCGAGCCTGATCCGAAGATTCTTCTGTCTGTACCGATAACGTTTCTGTTCTCATCGATCATTCTGATCCAGAAATTGAACTTAAGAGTGTTATCGCTAAGAAGACTTCCGTTCAGATACTTGAACATCTCGATATCAAAAGGTTTACGCGACTTGTTGTAGAAGCCTACAAGTTCTGTAATCCTGTGAGCGTCATTATAATATCCGCTTCTAAAGCTTGATAATATGCTCTGAACTTCCTGTTCGTTTATTCTGTAATAACAGATCTCATTTATAGCTCGTCCGTTCTTGCCGGGATAATATTTAACCTTAGCAAGAAGTCCGCTCTTATCCTTAAGATAATCGCCTGTTGTATCATTCTCAGTCATCATGAAGTAATAGGTATTCTCACCGCCATACTCCATGCCGTAATCCGCAGGATTATTAAAGCTGTATTTGATCTGCCACTGATCATTGGTTATGTTATTGTCGATAACCTTCCATGAGCCCTGCTTCTCATCAAACATGCGAAGAGTAAATTTAAACTTACCGCTCTCTGTAGGTCCTGCATAATACTGATCTACGTATTTTTCAAACTCAAGATCAAAAGGAACAACCGTATCGTCTACGTTTGAAACATCAGCAAATCCAGACTCGTCAAGGTATCTTCTTACATCGATCTTGTGTATCTCACAATCCTTTTCGATTGTTTTTCCGATTACTGTTCCGCAATATGAACCTGTTGTAAGTACATATGCATCAGGTGCCACAAGAGTACCGGACATTATGTCCGCGTTGATCTTACCTGTATAAGGAACAAAGCCACCATTACCGTCTTTCTGAACGGGATTTATTATTATTCTGTTGGCGATCTCATTCCAATCACCGGTTCCCTCGCCGTTAATCGTAATCTTACCGAGCTTATACTCCGGAACTCCGGTAAGATCGATATTAAGAAGCAAGAACTGATCGCCTATATCAATACCTGTGTTAACGGCATAACCGTCATTCACATTCTCCGGGAATCCAAAATATCTACGGGTCAGGTCGTTCTCAAGGGTGGGAGGTCCGTAATTTGTAGGAGCTCCTCCGACGAGATTGATTACCTTTATTCCGTTTGCACTACAAGCATCTTTGTTGGCGTTAACAAGCTTAGAAGAAGCTGCTTTGGCATTACCGAGCAAAGTAGTAACATCTACCGGGAACTCACCATCATATCTCTCAGTGTGATATGATTTTCCATTATGTCCGGGCGTATCTTTATACGCTGTATCATACGTAACACTCTCATAACCGGTACGATTGTTAGGATTTATCAAATAATAAATCGTAGCTCCGTTAACCTGCTGAAGAACATATTCTCCGGTATAACCATTCATATTCTCAACATAGCTGTCCGTAAACAGGCTAATGCTGTCATTGTAACCTTTTAATTCTGCCTGTCCGTATTGAACGGTATATTTTCCGTTCTTTTCACCGTTCATTACAGGTCTTCCATACGCATCAAGCTCAAATACATAGAATTTGGAATATACTCTGTTTGTCTGTATTTTTGCAAAATCAAATGTATAGGAACCTTCTCCATTTGCATTCGTGGTGATACTAAAAGCACTGTTCGGGATCTCGACTTTAGCTTCAGGATCGGAATAAAGCTTAAAATTAAATGTTCCTATCTTATTAGGTCCTTTTACGGTCTTATGAACCGTAATATTATAGCTGACGAGATGCTTATATACTTTCTCCGAGTTACCTATTGTAAAGTTCTGTATATTGTGGATATTCCTAACCGCAATATTAGCTTCACTGTGCTGGCCGTTAGGATACTGTTTTCCTCCGCCATAATAATCGATAGCTACAGCGCCGAAGTATGTTGCATCACCAAGCATTTCTACCGCACCATTCGGTGTGAATGATTCTCTTCCATCCCATGTATATCCGTCATCGGAATATGTAACCGCGCCGTATACCGAAAAGGATGCTGTCGTAAAGCTGATGACATCGGCGTCTTCTCCAAGGCTTACTTCGCTCTCGGTAAGAATATCTACATCGATATCGTCTGCAGAAATGCCTGTAGCATCACTTGTTGATGCATAGCCTTCTTTAACCGCTTCTTTAATAGGGAAGTGAAGGACAGATACGTCTTCCTCTTTTTCTGTTTCCATCTCGGATGAAAGCTGGCTGTCATCGAATGAAACAGATACGGAAACCGTTCCTTCTTTAGGCTCATACTCGATTTCATCAAGTACGAATGCTATATCAAAGAGCATTGTGTTGCTCTCATCATATTCAATTGCTTCTTCTCTGCCGGCTGCCTCTGCAATTGCCTGTGCGTTTGCATTGAGGGCATCCATATATGCATCGTAGTTGTATCCGCTTGTGAACTTGTCGAGCGGAGTAACGTTAAGTCCGATTCCCTTAGGGAACTCTTCGGGTTTGGACAAAATAACCGTTACAGTCATTCCGTCTACAGAAACAACAAACTTCTCCTGAGTGTTAACTTCGTCATAAACGAGCTTAAGATCTGTATCCTCAGTGATCTCGATCTTTTCGCCATCTTCCGTTACTGCTTCATAATATACATACTCAAGGACCTCTTCTTCGTCCTCAGCAAGTGAAGCTGCGCTGTCCTCATTCTCTTCTTTTGTTACGGATACTTCCTTGGTCTTCTTATTTATAGTAACGACCTCAGTCTCTTCTTCACCAAGAAGTGCCTTCTTATATATATATCCGTCAAATTTCTTTGCATCTTCTTTTATGTCAAAAGAATCTGATATAGAAAGTTCTTTTGCCTCAGAAAACTCTGTTCCCTCAGCATCAACATAATAGACTGTAATTACAACATCCTTAAGCTCTTCAAGTTCCTCTTCCTCCAAAGAAACTTCGCTTGAAGCCTCAATTGATGTCTCGCTTGATTCAAGACTTGAAGCATCATCAGCAGCTGCGGTTGTTGCCTCGCTTGAAGCATCATCAGCAGCTGCGGTTGTTGCCTCGCTTGAAGCATCCGATGCGGACTCGGAAGAATCTTCGTCAGAAGCCTCATCACTTGCGCCTTCACCGAGTGTGGCCTTATCTGCTGCCTCGTCCTCGTTCTCGTTATTTTCTTCCTCTACAGGATTTTCAGGCTCATCGCCTTTTTCCTTATCTTCATCAACGCCGTCTTCTTTATTGGTATCATCGGCATTATCATCATCGTTATTATTATTGTCTTCCCCGTTATTATCGTCGCTTTCATCATCCGGGTTAGCTGACTCATTGTCCCCATTGCCATCGTCTCCGGATTGATCATCCCCATCGTCGTCGCTATCACGATACATGCTCTCGATAAGCTCCTGCTCATCCTCATCACTCGCCGTATCAATGATTCCGATCGAGCCAAACGCATCCTCGGTCATAGCTGTAGCAGGCTTGTTGAGCATGTACAAAGTTACCGTTCCGGTAAGCATTGCAATGCACAGTGCAAATGCCAACCATTTCCTGTAGTTGCGGTGTCTCTTGATGTAGTTTTCTGCGCGATTTTCAACACTCTTGCGCATATTCCTGGTCCTCTTTACCTGTAAAAAACGTTCGCGGTTACATTATGACTGACTAAGCTGTTAAAGCCCTCCCGATACATTAAACGGAAAGACTCTGAATATCACTTTGCCGATAAGCTGCTCTCTGGTTACACAGCCAACGACACTGCTCCTTGAATCTATAGAAGCACTTCTGTGATCACCCAAAACAAAGTATCTGTTTTCAGGCACTTGATATGGGAATTTTATATCTGTTGGATCAAAACTTTTTTCAGCGTACGGCTCATCAAGCAGTTCCCCATTAACCGAGACATTGCCGTCGTTATCGATGTTTATCCAATCACCGGGCGAACCAACCACTCTTTTAACCAGAACCTTGTTGTTGTAGTAAAAAGCGATAAGCTCTCCGGGTTCAAACGTTGAACTGTTCTGCGCTATCACGATCTGTCCCGTTTCAAGAGTAGGCGTCATGCTGTCTCCCGTAACCCTCAGTACCGTGATATAAAAGCTTGATATCAAGACAGCAAGTGCTGCCACGATAACCACCACATACAATGTGTTTCTAAGTACTTTCTTATATTCTGTTTTGCTTTTTTCTCTCTTAAGCTCTTTTTTCAGATCGTTTAGAGAGGGTTTTAATTCTTTTTCTTTACTCATCTACGTTGTCACTTTTTTTCTTTCTGCCTTGTCCGGACGATTTCTTTTTAGGAGCTTTTTTCTCGTTCTCTTCTTGAGTAGCTTCGCTTTTGGGCCAGAGGTTCATCTGAGCTTTTGCCTTTTCGAGTTCTTTCTTAAATTCCATGTACTCCGCTTCCGCTCTCTTTTGAAGAGTTTCAACAAACATGTCAGCCGATTTCTGCGCCGCCTCCATGATGCCTCCGAGTTGGATGGATGCCTCTGCAAGTGATTGAGAATTCTCTATCTTAAACATTGCATCGTCAACCTGCTTTTGAAGTTCATCCTTCTCTCTTGTGAGTCTGGCTTTAAGGCCGTTTATGTCTTTGTCGAACTTAGCTTGCATCTCGACCTTCTGCTCATTGAATTTGGTTCTCATCTGACGCTTCTCTTCGTCAAAATCCTTGAGCATTCGGCTTCTTTCTTCGGCCATCTCCTTAAGCAATTGCTGCTTCTCTTTCTCCAGTTCTTCCTTCAGTTCTTCTTCATGTTTCTTAGCGGCTTCCGCTTCCTCCGAAAATGTGATCATCATCTCGAGAAGCTCCGCTCGGCTAAGTTTTTTAAGATTAACTTCTGCCATAGCCCGTCCTTGTGAGTAAAAAAATAGTACATGCACCGGCCTTTCGGTCTTTGCATGTACCTTAATAAATCTAGATTATCGGCGTCGCAAAGTATCTTTGGCCAGTTGCTCTTTGGAATTACATTCCATGTACCCACCGGTTTCCCGGTCGTTCATCCATGAACCTATATTGTACCGTAATTGTAAAAAATAAGACCGTCTGCTAGTACAGTCCGGTCACCATCTTGGTGCCAACGAACCAGCACCAGCAACTGGCTGTCTTTCACTTATGTGATTAAGACCCTTTAGCTTTGCGTCACCATCTTTCGATGGCTTTGCCCTTTAAACGCTTAGTTTTCTCCCTGGAACAATTTCTAAAAAAATATATAGGTTGATTATCAATATAAACCATCGGACACAAAAAAACAACTACTTTTTCACAGAAAGTTCACAGTTTTTATTCATAACGCTCGCAAACTCAGTAAACATCAGTGATACAAAATTTCAAAAATTTTTCAATTTTCTTTCAGTTTCCGTTAAAAAACATCAACATGACGATTTTAAGCTGTTTTTCGAGGTATGATCATCCTCTTTTTTTATAATGATTTTATCAAAATCGACTAAAGACGAGCCAAAAAAAGCACAAAAAAACAGCCACCTTGGAAATTTTGTTTCAAAGTGACTGTTATAAGTTTCGATTATATTATCAATTATCTCTTAAGCTGCTTCAATATCTGGAGCATCTCATCAGATGTGATGATCACTTTACTGTTAGCCTGGAATCCACGCTGTGTTGTGATCATGTCGGTGAACTCTTTTGCAAGGTCAACGTTACTTGACTCCAAAACTCCTGCCGTCATGTATCCGCCGTCATAGGTGATATCCATGATCATTGCTTCTCCGGAGTTAAGTGACTGAGCGTAGAGATTGTCTCCGACCTTCTCAAGTCCCATAGCATTGTTGAACTCAGCTACCGCAACCTGCGCAATCTTAACGGTCTGACCGTTTGAATACTTGGCGAATATAGATCCGTTATCAGTAACTGAAAGTCCTGTCATGGTGCCGTTTGCGTATCCCTGATTAAGTCCCTGTGTATCACCTCTGTATCCGTAGAATGAAGAAGTGTGGTTGCCGTTGAGGCTGGCAAAATTGGATGTGTTTGTGAAGTCAACATCGATAGGGCCTATCATTCCGGCCTGTCCGCCAAACTCCATATGAACCATTCCGTTTGCGGAACCACCGGCGCTTACAAGTCTTCCTGTGTTCTTGCTGTAAACAAGATCAAAGCTGCTGTTGGTTGTATTTGTTATAAGGTTTCCGTTTGAATCCTGAATTGACTTAAGTGAAAGATTAAATGTGTTGTCAGCATCATCTCCGCCGTCAGTGAGACTGTATTTAAGAGTATAAATCTCACCGTCTCTTCCGAAAACTTCAAGTCTTAGGGTCTTGCCTTCATCACTACTAAGCTCATGATCGAGACTGTCTATGTTTCCTCTGAAATACGAAGCGGATGTAGCCGTTCCGTCTATAGTCATTGTATCGTCGGATATAAGCTTTAAGTTTGTGAGATTAACGTTGCCGCCTCTGGGAATATTTCCGTCTCCCATGATACCGAGAACATAGAATCCGTTGTTCTGAGTAACGAGACTTCCTTCAGCGTCAATCGTGAAAGCACCGTCCCTGCTGAAATTACGTGTTGCAGGATCTGTGCTCGCATCAGAAGAAACCACGAAAAACGAATCTCCCGTGATCATAAGGTCGAATGCATTTCCTGTTGTCTGCATTGAACCTGACTTAGATATATTGGTGTATATTGATGCAACCTTATTTCCGTATCCCAGCTGAGAAACATTGGTTGTAGCGGTGGTATCACCGGATCCCGTGCCGTTCCTTACTGTCTGATAAAAGATATCCGCAAAACCGGTTGCCTGTGATTTATAAGCAGTTGTATTTACATTGGCGATGTTATTACCTATAACATCCATCTCAAGTTGGTGAGTTGTAAGACCGGCCACACCTGACCAAAGCGATCTCATCATAAAGCATTTACCTCCGAAGAGAAAAAAAGGAAATAGCTACACTACTTGCTATTTCCTTTATCGGACGTTTTCTTATTTTTCTTTAGAGCTTTTTGTAAAAAAATTCAGAAATATTTTTATCAGTTATTTTTCATGCTGACTCTGCTTGCTGCGGGAACAGAAGACGTGATAAACGCATTAGCTCCGATAACGGAACCTTTGCCGATAACGGTCTCTCCTCCAAGGATTGAAGCACCTGAATAAATGGTAACGTCATCCTCGATAGTGGGATGTCTCTTGCTGCCCTTAAGCGCCTGTCCGCCTCTTGTCGAAAGACCTCCGATGGTAACGCCCTGATAAATCTTGACGTGCTCACCGATTATCGAAGTCTCACCTATAACAATACCCGTGCCGTGATCTATCATAAGATACTTGCCCATCGTAGCTCCGGGATGAATATCGATACCTGTCTTGGAATGAGCATACTCAGTCATTATTCTGGGAATAAGCGGCACCTTAAGAAGATACAGCTCATGAGCTATCCTGCTGACAGTCGTTGCAAAAAGCCCCGGATAAGAAAGGATTATCTCCTCCTTGCTGTATGCGGCGGGGTCTCCGTCGTAGCAAGCCTGAACGTCTGTATCCACATATTCTCTGATCTTGGGAATATGCTTAAAAAACTCATGCGTAATGCGTCTTGCGCCGCAATCAAGCGTCTCCTCCGAAGTCTCCTCATAATCCTCACTGTGTCTGAACGCGATCGCGATCTGCTTCTGAAGATTATAGATGACATCCTCAATTACAATGGAAATCCTGTTGTTGTCATTGTAGCTCTTGTATACCTTGTCCCTGTAATATCCGGGATAGATAATTCTAATGAGCTTGATAACGATATCTTTTACCGCGTCTCTGTCGGGCTGATTAAAGATATCCATCTTGTCGATATCTCTGCCCTTCTCATAGTCTGTAAGTATCAGATCCACGATATCTTTTATCTCGTTCTTAATGGAGTTCTTGTTATCATCGTATTTGTAATCCATGATAATACCTCATTGTTTTTTGACATCTATCTCATATAATAACATAATAACCGTGAATGAAAAGAAAAAAAGGAGAAAAACGCCTGATGGCACCAACAAAGTTTTATTTTGCCCCGATGGAGGGCATCACACAATATACACTCAGAAACACTCACCGCGCTATGTTCGGCGATGAAACAGACAAGTACTATACTCCTTTTCTCTCGGCTCCGAAGACGCGCAAATTCAAGAAAAGAGAAAAGAACGACATTCTTCCCGTAAACAATGATGTCTTTCCTGATTTCACAGAAAAGGTGGTCCCCCAGATCCTTGCTAACAGCGCAGATAACTTCCTTTGGGCAGCAAAAGAGATCGCTTCTTTAGGATACAAAGAGATAAATTTAAACCTGGGTTGCCCCGTCGCAACCGTTGTAACCAAACATAAAGGCTCAGGACTGCTTGCAGATACGGATTATCTTGATGATATGCTAAAAAAGATCACGGAGGATGAACTTTTTTCCAAGACCGAAAGCGACGACGCAAGCTCTTTTCCCAAATTCTCTGTAAAAACGAGACTAGGCGTAACCGACGAATCCGAAGCCGATAAGCTGATGGAAATATTTGCGAAATACCCGATCAGTGAACTCACGATCCATGCAAGAGTCCAAAAGGATTTCTACCAGGGCAAGCCTAAGACGGACGCTTTCAAAAGAGCAGTTGAAATATACAGAGGAAGCGGCGGAACCGCTGATATCTGCTACAACGGAGACATAAACAGCATAGACGACTACAACAGGCTGATTGACAATATGAGCAGCCTTGGCGCAGTCGGCAACAACGATAATTCATGCGGAATAAGCGCTGTTATGATGGGCCGCGGAATGCTCAGAACCCCTGCGCTTGCAAGAGACCTTTCGATCGGTTCACCAACTCTTTCAAAAGAGGAACTGAAACAATATCTCCAAAAACTGTACCTGGGATATGAAACTTTTATTCACGAGGACCGAAACGTCATCTTCAAGATGCTCGAGCACTGGGCCTTCATAAACAGCCATTTTGAGAACAGTGACAAGTGTTTGAAGGCAATAAGAAAGGCCAGAAGTAAAGGTGAATATCTGGCCGCAGTTAGAAACATATTTTCAACTTGTAATTTTATTGCGTAATAAACTATCAATTCAAATAATCATCATCTTCCTTTGATTTAGATTTCACCGAATGATCCGAATAAAGAATCAAAGGAAGAGTTCCCAATATTCCGATCACAAGAATATTCCCAAAGAAAGCAAACATTCCCTGAACAAATACCGTATCAAAGCTCTCCTTGAAAAGAAGCATATCCAGTGCCGGAGCCACAAATATCCATGCCAAGGCATTGGCAATAATCTCTACGAGAATAAAAAGAACAATATTCTTGCTCTTTGTAAAACCACCTGAACGCACAGCGAATTTATCCGCAAAAAAGCCAATTACAGCTCCGACGATGGCCTCGGACAACACCCAGCTCCACCATATCTTTGTTCCGCCAAAAATCGCATCACCGAAAGCATGTCCGCAGACTCCTACAACCGCACCTACAATCGGTCCGTATACAGCCGAGAAAAAAGCAAGAACAGCCATCCTAATGTGTAGCTCAGTATTAGGGATAAATCTCAGCGGTATTCTGGCTTTTGTAAGAACAGCGAAAAGAACGGTTCCAACCAAAATGGCAATTAATTCCTTGCGTCCGAATTTCCCTTTCATGCCTATTCCTCCATAAGAGCTTATTAAACTCCGTCTTTGAACTTAGCCTCGAAATCTTCAACCGGCATTGGCATATCAAAGTAATAACCTTGGAACATCTCACAGCCCATTTCTTCCAAGAAATCAAGCTGTTTTTTGGTCTCCACACCCTCAGTAATAACTCCCATTCCGAGTTCATGCGCCATGTCTATCGTGAAGTTAAGGATGACTCTGGCTCTTTTATGATTCTCGGTTCTCTTAAGGAAGCCCATATCGATCTTGAGAACATCCGCCTTGATGTCTTTTAACATATTAAGCGATGAGTAGCCGCTTCCGAAATCGTCGATCTCAACAAGAAAACCGCTCTTTCTGAGATCAAGGATCAGCTTGGCGCACTTGTTCACATCGGTCGTCACCGCAGTCTCCGTGATCTCGATATTAAGTCTTGCGGGATCGATATCGTATTTCTTTACAAGCTCATCGAACTCTTTTTTGATATCAAGATAATAAATATCTTTGGGAGATACATTTACGGAAAGCGACAGCCCTTCCCACTTGGTTCCCTTCCACTTGGCAAGCTGCTCCGCCGTAAGCTCCCAGATATACTTATCAAGCTTGTATATAAGGTCCGCTCTTTCGAGAACGCTTATAAAAACTTCCGGCTCAATAACGCCGTTCTCCGGATGTAGCCATCTGGCAAGCGCCTCCGCGCCGAATATCCTGCCGTCCGAGTAGTGCTGCGGCTGAAGATATATGCCAAATTGCTTATTTATAATGGCAAAGTCAAAACTCGACAGGATCTCTTTTTCCAAAAGAGCATTGATGAGCATGTCATCGTTGTACCAAGCGACTTCGCATACATTGTCTCTCTTAATGGTCTTACATGCCATGTAGGCTCTGTCGCACATAAAAGATACATCCATTCTTCTGTCATGTATCTTGTAGACACCGAGCTGAACATGGATTGAATAAGTTCTGCTTGTAAGGCGGCTTGCGCGCTCCTTGATGGCTGTCTTAAACAGATTCTCGTCAAAACGGTCCTCGGGCATGCACAGCGCGAACTGATCTCCGTTGATCCTTCCGTACACATCCTCTTCTTTTACCATCTGCGACAGCATATCCGCCACATTGATGAGAATGTCGTTTCCTTTATTAAGTCCGAAAAGCTGATTGATCAGCTTGAAATCTTTGATGTTGGAATAAACAATAACGTAGCTGCGATTGGGATCAGCTTCCTCAAGAAGCTTCTTAACGGCGGCGACAAATCCCTCTTTGTTGTAAAGCCTTGTGAGCTCATCATGAGTTAGTCTGTACTGCTCGCCGAGATCGTTGTCCATCGACTCGGATACGTTCTGTATGACATACATACCTCCGAGAATCTTGCCGTTCTCGTTAAGTACCTTGTATCTGACGTGATATAGTCTTTCTTTGCCGGAAGAATTATAGACTCTGCACCAGGAAGTCGTACCTTCCTCAACGCCCAGACTCCTCCTCCAAGCATCGAAAGTATCATAAAGAATTGTGAGATTATCGATAACGCGGAACATGGTAAAAGCACGCTTGTTGGCATAAATACAACGTCCGCTTTCATTCAGAAAAATAATGCCTTTTTCATCCTGCTGTATACCGCATGAAATGATCTGCGTAAGTTCCTCGCAAGAACTGTTTTTATCATAGTATGCTGTTGTACCAAATAAGTTTTCAGGTTTCATTTCAGTCATTTATATTATTCTGTTTTTGAATTCTGTTTTTAATGTACACAACTACTGTAAGTATACCATTTCAGGGCGGTTTCTAATAGTTTTTTGTTGCTGTTTTTATGGGGAATTTTTTGGGTGAGACATGCCGGCAGACTCACAGCATGTCTCATTATTGGATAATTTCGTGGCAACTTTCGTGGCAACTTTTTTGATTTTTATATGATTTTTGACGATTATTTTTTAATTTTTTTCAATCACATAAAACACGAAAAAGCCCAGTACACAAGCGCTTTAGAGATTGTTTTGCGCGTATGTACTGGGCTTTTGAAAAAGTCGGAGTGACGTGATTCGAACACGCGGCCCCTACCTCCCTAAGATAGTGCTCTACCAACTGAGCCACACCCCGACGACGTTCTCCATTATATCTCGTACAAAATAGAAAAGCAATAACTTTTTCGAGAATTTTTTCTTTTTTTTGCAAAAATCGCTATAACGTGCATGGTTATGCTGCTCTAGCGCACTTGAACAACTATTTTTATCACTGATTTATCTCTGCTCTTTGAGTCTTTGTTTTCTGGCACCGGTCACATAGTTCCAGAATACCAAGAGAATTATGACAATCCCGCCGAAGATAAACTGTGGTTTTACTCCGAATGAAGAGGTTTCTGCGACGGGGACGCCGGGATATGTATCTCTATATATGAGCATACTCGTTCCCACCGTATTTGTATTTACCGACAACGTGTCAGCTTCGTTATCATAGTCCTCGTACAGTGTACAAGCACCGAATGAATCCGTCATAAGATAATATTCTCTGTTTTCCCTGATAAGATAGAGCGGGATCTCAATCTGAAGCTCAACATTTCCCAAAAGATTATCGATAGTAAGCTCCTCTCCCGCATCGACGCTTTTTACAGCATTTACTTCCAAGGCAATTCCTTCGCTTAGCTCACCAAAGTTTTTCGAAGCCCTTGAAACAGCAGAAACAAGCGTATCGTATTCTTCTATTTCCTCGGGACTGTCGGACATAACAAAAGAAAAGGTGAGACTTGCATGGTCACCCTCATAGATTTCTTCGAGCTCTTTTCTCGTAAAACAGGATTCAAGCACCTTCTCATAGTCTCCAAATCTGATAACGGGAGCGGGAATATCGCTCTTACTCTCAGAAATGAGCTCTACGCTCACGATGCCGTCTCCATAGGTAATCTGGGTGGTCTCGCGCATATTACCTCCGCTTGGAAAAGAATCGCCAACGCTTCAAATGCTTCTTCATCTTTAGGTGTATTAATATTTTACTATAAAGCCATTTTCTTTTTTCTTAAAAGAGTATAAAAAGAAAACCTTGCATCATCTTGCAAGGTTCTCCAGTATAGTCTGTGCATTGTCCGCGGTTACGGCCACGTAATCACACGGAATGTAGCTTGGATTGGTCTCATTATTAAGATATTTGATCAGGGCATCGGCTGTGGAATGCGCCTGTTCAACGTAGTTGTTAAACACAGTTCCGGACATCTGTCCTTCCAAAACCGCAATAAGGACATCGGTAAGAGCATCGACTCCGACTATCTTGATCTCTTTTCCCGCTCTTCTTCCCGCTTTCTCAACGGCTGAAAGAGCTCCGAGCGCCATGGCGTCATTGTTGCAGAAAATAACCTCTGTATCGGGATAGTTCTCTATAGCGTATGCAACTATC
Source organism: Butyrivibrio sp. X503 (assembly GCF_003625475.1). GTDB lineage: Bacteria > Bacillota > Clostridia > Lachnospirales > Lachnospiraceae > Butyrivibrio. The sequence continues at coordinate 210,294 of NZ_RAIQ01000003.1, forward strand.
TCCTCAGCTTTATCTCTCTCCCAGTCTGCGCAGCCCTTATAGACACACATGCTTTCAATTCCCGCATCTGTAAGTGCCTTGATGCAATACTCCGATCTGTACTGTGTATCCGCATTTTCGGGATCGCCTTCAACCATGACGTATTGAACCACTCCGTCATTGTTCCTGTCAATGTTCTCTATTCCAAGATTCGCTATGATCTTGCCTTGCAGGATTCCGGATTGTCTGGCGTCGCAGCCCACATATGTGACTTTCCAATTATTCTCTTCCCATCTGACAGCCTCATCGCCGTCAGGCTCTCTGTTGATATAAACCAGCGGGATATCTGCTTCAACCGCCAGATTCGTGACGCTTGCCACATCAGAAGGATCGACCGGATTGATTATAAGTGCATCAACATCCTGTTCAATAAAAGATCTGATGTGTCTGTCCTGAATGATCTTGCTGTCTGCGGAGTCAAGTATCATAATGTTCTCTTTTGCAAATCCTTGACTCACCAGGTATGACTCCAATTCCTTCCTGAAAAGAGTCATATAGTTATCTGAAAAACGGTAAATACATACTCCGATCTTAACCTTTGAAAGGTCGGGCTCAGTATCATTATCCGCTTCTATATTATCTTCCGTGACTTCTTGTTTTCCCCCGCTTCCGATACGACAGCCTGTAACTACAAAAGCAATCAGCAGAGACATAACCCCTATAGCCAATAATAACTTTTTCATTATCAAACTCTCCAACCAGTTCCAAATACTTGAAACTAAAATTCATAACCCATTAAGTTTATCATCAAACCGGTATCACATCAAATAAAATCCCAAAAAGCAACACACGCCTGTATTCTAGGCGTGTGTTTGTTTTAATATCTTATAAAAAACTGTTTTGCGATTACTCCACCACTTTTCTTCCGTCCGAATAAGTAAGCACCCAGTAGCCTTTGCCCGTTCCGCAGTCCTCGTAATATGTTCTGTCAATAACTACAGGCTGCTGCTCGTAAGCTTCCTCGGAATCAGAAATTTCCGGTGCCTCTTCTTTTTTTCCAAGATTATCAAAATACTCATCGGCAGCCTTCATTGCCGCATCTTCCTTGCTTGCTTCATTATCTGCAACCTTATCTGTATAACCTTCTTTTTTCCCTGCATTATCCGCAGGTACATAATCATAAGCTTTAACCATATGGTTTTCAGAGCTCCCCGAAATCGCGGAAGCAATTGCATTCTTATAAGGCGGAACCATTGCGCATAATACAATATTTATCAAAAGAAAACATGCCACGGTTCCCAAGAATACTACCGATATTCCAAGTATTCGTCTCATATAAACAGCTCCTTAAAACAATCAGTGAAAGATCTTGCTATTAATAACTAACCGTTATCGCAGCCGCCTTATCAAGCGGTTTGGCGGGATAGCTTTGGTAAGTCTGCTTGTAATAACCGTCTCCCTTCGCGTCCTGCATCTCAGTGTCAAATATATACCAGGTCTCGTTCACTTTAACCTCGGTCCATGCGTGAGGCGTTTTGCCGCCAAGTGATGACAAGACCGTTCCCGTGCAGACCTTTGCGTCATACCCAAGTCCTTTAGCCAGATATGCAAACGCCGCTGCGTATTTATAGCAGTTTCCTTTGCCTTCAAGAAGCATCTCTTTGGCATACTCGCCGGTCCAGTTCCCTACCGGAACCTCGTTGTCTCTTTCATATGCGGAAAAATCGACCATGTATTTAAAGCATCTCTCAAGCTGCGCATTCTGCGTCATGTTCTCGTCCGTTGCAAAATCAAGCACCGATGCAACAAGCTGTTTAAGCTCGGTATCGGGCTCCGAATAGTTTCCGTCAGCCTCTCTCCACTTGATCCCGTACTGGGTGTGAATAAAATGCTCTCCCGGAACATCCTCCAACTTTAGATTATTGTCCGCGCTACTCTTTATCGCAGCCCTTATATCGGCTTTGAGCTTGCTGCCGACTCCCGTAAGCGCATACTCCCCAATCGATGTGACGGAAGAAGGGATCATCGCCCCGTCAAGCGCAGGCGGGAAGCACAAAAGCTCGGTCATATCCTTGTTATAAAGGCAGTTACTGTAGGATGTATAAAAAGGATTATTCTCGCTGACAGTTATCGACCTAAGCTTCATAAGACACTTAAACGCGCCGGGTGTTATCTCCGTAACGTCGCTTCCGATGTGCACTGTCGTGATATCGGTGTTATCCCTAAAGGTCATCGCGTCTATCTTGGTGGGCCCCATGGCACTCGCCTTAACAGAACACATCCCCGTCAAAAGAGCTATCGTCAAAAGAGACGTAATTATCCTAACCGTTATTCTTTTTTTATTGTCAAAAAACTCTGATGTCATTTCGGTCCTCTTATTACTGAATCTCAATAGAAATATCTTTTTATTACTGAGTTGCCTTCGGCTTTTGCGTTGCAACCTCAAATTTATATCTTATCTTTGCATATGAAACGGCGTCTTTGGCATTACCGCCTTCATTGGGATGCTTGCCGTAGCCCGCAGCCGAGAGAAGCGGATCGCCATAGCCCTCTTTTCCGTCAACTATTACCTGGCACCACTGATCTTCCCACTGATTTATGTTCTTGTGAACCCAGTTGATACCAAGATAATCGAGTATGAGTCCGAGCGCTCTTGTTGATCCTGCGCATGAATACTCGCCTCCGATGAATACGCCGTAGGCAGTCCTGTATATCTTACCTTCTGTAGTATATGTTCCGAGATCGCAATAGGCCTTTACTACGCCCGCTGCGTATGCAACCTTCTCGACCTCTTTTATCTCCTTGGTCTTAGACTTAGATGAAGATTTGGATGATTTGGATGAAGAGGACGAGCTCTTTGAAGTATCGGATTCCTCAGCGGCTCTGTTTATCGCATCGGCGATCTGCTTGGCAATGCTCCTTGCCTGAATCTCCTGTGCATAGGTCATTCCGCCGTTGTCATGCTTGGTCTTTGGAATAACAACAACGCCCTCATCTCCAGTCGGTACAACAAATTCCGTGCTGTCGCCTATAAGCCTGTTTGCAACTCTCTTTTCTTTTTTACCGAAAAGAGCCCAGTGCTCAACAAGCTTGTTGGCATCAGTTCCGAAAGCTTGTCTTAGATCTGCATAATTCAGATAGTAAAAAAGCGGATTGTACTCAGATTTATAGTCCACACCGTTATAAACGGTCGTGCCCTTTGATAAAGCAGTATAAGGATCGTCCGCGGCATGAATCTCCAAAGAACACACCTCGGAAAACATAGTAAAAATAGTTAGCGCAACTGCCGAAAATACGGCGAATGCTGATCTGATAATTTTCTTCATACGGACAGACTTACCCCTCTTTAGATTTTATATATAAAATTTATCGACATTATTTACAAAAAGTTTAGTTTATGTGTTATTATATTCGAGTGTGTTCGATTTATTGATTTATTTATTTTTTCGATTATTATTTGGAGCAGTTTTTTATGTTTAAGAGGAAGAACAAATCCTTGGCACTGCTGATGGCATTTTCTCTTGCATCATCTTTCTTGACACTTCACGCTTTGCCCATCACAGCTCATGCCGAGACATCGCAGGCAGATCCGGCCTACGCCAATGATGATACCAAGCCCGGCGATGCATCTACATCACTTGATACATCTGAATCAAACTTACAGGACAAGCCTTCGGAAAAAGAGGACGTTCCTGCAGATCCTACAGACATAATTCCCATACCGGAAGAAAAAAAGGATACAGAAGATATTAAGGAAGAAGTTCCCGAGGACATCGTTGTTATAGAAGAAAAGTCGGAAACTCCCAAAGAAGCTCCTATAGAAGAAAAGTCGGAAACTCCCAAAGAAGCTCCTATAGAAGAAAAAGAGGATGCTCCCATAGAAACTCCTCCTATAGAAGAAAAACTTCCAGAAGAAGCTCCAAAAAGAGAAATACCCATAGAAGAGCCCGAAACTCGCAGGGTTCAGACATACAGCACAGCATATTTCTATATCTTAAATACTATAGATGCGGATATTCCGGAAGAGCCCAAGAATCATTCAGTGGATGATTACAGCAGCGCTATCACTGTAGAAGAGGCAATTCCGAATGATTTCGGTTACTATTTACCGGTTGTCGATAACGGCGGTTCATCCAATGATCTTGCAGATGACGGTTTTACCGCCAACAACGGAGTACTGAGCTACCTCCACAACCATCCGAGTGCCGAAGACATCAAGAACGTTGTCCCTTCATTCGATCCCGACAAACAATACGTTATATGGTACGTCAAAAAAGCTCAGAAATCAAGCATTCACGTTGACGGAGTCATCAAAACACGCGAAGAAACAAAGGAGATTATAGAGAAAGATTATCCAAACGTTTCAATTGAGATCTACACAACCTGTGAAGAGACAGATATCGAATACGACGGAAAAGAGCATATAATAGGCGGTTTCAATATCGTGGTAAAAGACCTTGATAACAAGCGCCCTACACTTAAAAATATATTTAATGCTCTCGGAGACCTGCTGACCGTTGAAGCCTGCGCAGGAACAAACGGAAGCGGAACCTATTTTTCAAACAACGGCATAAACTACTGGGTAAATATCGATGCGGCTTATGTAGTGGCATCCGAGATAAAGACATACACAATTCCTTTTCTTTTTAACGGAAAAGTAATTGATCCTAAGGACATCAGTGTAAGCTACGAAAAAGACGGCGAATGGGTCAAGCTCCCTGCAAGTATCATTTCTCAGCAAACGCCCACCACCGCCAAGATAAACGTCAAGCAAAGAAACATCACGCTTGAAGCCGGAACAACCGTAAAGAACTATGACGGCTCGACTCTTACAAACGATAAGGTCAGCATCACATCCGGCTCACTCCTTGAAGGTCACAAGCTTAAGAGCGTAGTCTTAAGCGGAAGCCAAAGCGTTATAGGCTCATCCAAGAACGAGATAACTTCTTACATGATCGTTGATGAGAACGGAAAAGACGTAACTTCACTCTATAACGTAAAATGCGTTGCCGGAAAGCTTGAATTTGTTGATGGCGGAAACTACAGCAATGATGAAAGCGCTAATAACACCGATCCGGAAAGCGTAACTCTTGCGGCATTCCAGCAAAACGTAATCGTAAAAGCACTCGAAGAAAATGACGCCGAACTGACAGTACTCGGCGCCACCAAAAAGATTCCCAGAATGGGTCAGACAGGTGATGATACCGATATTGCAGGAAGAATCCTCATTATCGCCGCATCATGCACCGCAATCGTCATTCTTATGCGTAAAAAGAAATTATCAAATTAAAATAATCAGATATAATTCATAGCATCAGCTACAGAAGCCACTCCTATTATATTGATATCGGGGTGGCTTTTCTTTATCTTCGCGCAAAGAGCCTTGGGAACAATACAGGTCTTAAAGCCAAGCTTTTTGGCCTCAGAGACTCTCTGCTCAGCCATATTAACGGCTCTTACCTCTCCCGAAAGTCCAACCTCACCGAATGCTATCATATCATCGCTTATAGGCTTATTCTTAAAGCTTGAAATGATAGCCATGCAGATTCCGAGATCAAGTGATGGTTCCGCTATCTTCATTCCGCCCGCAAGGTTGATATATGCGTCGTAATCGCCAAGCTGAAGTCCTATTCTCTTTTCCAGAACAGCCATTAAGAGATTGACTCTGTTATAATCCGTTCCGTTGGCCTGACGCCTCGGAAAACCGAAATTACTTCTGCACACAAGCGCCTGAAGCTCTATAAGAATGGGTCTCGTTCCCTCTACAGAGCATGTAACGATAGAACCGCTAGAGTTTTCGGGCCTTCCCTCAAGCATAAATTCCGACGGATTCTTGACCTCCATAAGGCCTTTTTCAGCCATCTCAAACACACCGATCTCGTTGGTTGAGCCAAATCGGTTTTTTACTGCTCGCAGTATCCTGTAGGAAGCGTGTCTGTCGCCCTCAAAGTAAAGCACGGTATCAACCATATGCTCCAGAACTCTAGGTCCGGCAACTTGTCCTTCTTTGGTTACATGTCCGACTATAAACACGGTTATATTAAGACTTTTGGCAATTCTAAGAAGCACCGCGGTTGATTCTCTGACCTGAGAAACACTTCCGGGCGCTGATGATATCGCCTCATTGAACATAGTCTGGATCGAATCTATGATGATGATCTCAGGCTTTACGGATGTGATCGTATCTTCTATCACGGAAAGATTGGTCTCGCACATGAATTTCAATGTATCCGAAAACTCTCCTATCCTGTTGGCACGAAGCTTGATCTGCTTAAGCGATTCCTCGCCCGAGATATACAGAATATTCTTTTTATCCCCCGAGAGATTGCCTGCAACCTGCAAAAGAAGTGTCGACTTTCCTATTCCGGGATCTCCCCCGACAAGGATCATCGATCCTCTTACAAGGCCTCCTCCAAGAACTCTGTTGAGTTCTCCGATATGTGTATCCGCTCTCTCCTCATCATTTATCTCTATCTCGGAAAGAGCTTTGGGAGCCTCCAAGGCTCCTGAGATAAGTCTTGCGGAAGAAGAGCTCACGCCCTTGGTCTTTACCGCCGGCTTGACCGTCTCCTCAACAAAAGTATTCCATTCTTTGCAGCCCGGACACTGTCCCATCCACTTGGATGATTCATATCCGCAGCTCTGGCAATAAAATATAGTCTTTATCTTAGTTGCCATATATCCTCCCATAAACGTCGAGGGCTTTTCAGGTATCCCGAAAAGCCCTCGGCCATTTATTTAATTTTTATTTTTCAATCTTAACTTTGGCAGAACTTCCATCTGACAATTCAACACTAAAATTGAGTTTACCTCCGACATTAGTGCTCATCTTGCCGATAGCGGTTCCGTTTACAAACACGCTGTACTCTGTGCTTTCCAAAAGTCCCAAGGTAATCTGTGCATCGTTAACACCTTCTACGGTGAATTCAACACCTCCGTCGGACTCCTTAAAGCCTGTGACCGCTGTGCCGGGAACCGATTCATAAACAAAGTTCTCGTTGCACTCGAGCTTAGTAATGTCCTTGAAAGTCTTAACCTTGAGGATATCTCCGTTGTGCTCGAAATTCTCAAGCTTCTTCTTCTCGGGAAGCTCATAGTTACCAAAGCTGATGCTTCCGTCGCTCTCAGCGCGAATCAACTGCTCTACGACAGCCATATTAACCCTCCTGACAAAAAACAAATATTTAGTTAATTACATTATAATTCAAGTCTACCCAATGATAAACTGAAATTTTTATTACTTTTTCTTTGATCGTGAAGCCGTGGTTTTGCGAGCCTTACTTGCAGGCTTCTTGGTAGTCACCGCACTCTTTGTTTTTGAAGCCTTTTTTGGCTTGGTTGTCTTAACACTGACCTTCTTAACGGAAGTCTTTTTCCCGTCTGCAGTGGTAAATACAATCTTTTTATCCTTAAGGCCTACGGTAACATCGTCTCCCGCCTTGATATTACCCTTTAAAAGTTCTTCCGCCATCGCGTCTTCAATTGCGGACTGGATTGCTCTCTTAAGAGGTCTTGCACCCATCTTGGCGTCGGAATGCTTCTCAACAAGGTACTTCTTTACCGCGGGAGAAATCGTAAGGCTGATATCCATCTGTGCCTTACATCTCTTGGCAAGATTGCTTGAAAGAAGGGTAACGATATCCATCATCTCCTTTTCGGTAAGAGTGTGGAATACCATGATCTCATCTATACGGTTGATAAACTCCGGCTTAAAGAGCTTCTTGACCTCTTCCATAACGCCGGACTTCATATCCTCGTAGTCCTTCTTGGCGTCATCGCCCGCACCGAATCCAAGCTTCTTGGGATCGACTATTCTCTGAGCGCCGACATTGGATGTCATGATGAGAATAGTGTTCTTGAAGCTGACTTTTCTGCCCTTGGCGTCTGTAATATGACCGTCATCAAGCACCTGTAAAAGCACGTTAAATATATCCGGATGGGCCTTCTCAATCTCATCGAAAAGAATAACCGAATACGGATGTCTTCTTACTTTCTCACTGAGCTGACCGCCCTCGTCATATCCGACGTATCCGGGAGGTGAACCGATCATCTTGGAAACCGAATGACCTTCCATGTACTCAGACATATCAACTCTGATAAGCGCATTCTCATCGCCGAACATTGCTTCTGCAAGAGCCTTGGAAAGCTCTGTCTTACCTACACCGGTAGGGCCGAGGAACAGGAACGATCCGATAGGTCTGTTGGGATCCTGAAGACCGACTCTTCCTCTTCTGATAGCCTTGGATACAGCCTTAACCGCATCCTCCTGACCGATAACTCTCTTATGAAGAACGGATTCAAGCTTAAGAAGCTTCTCCGACTCCTTCTCCGCTATCTTCTTAACGGGAATTCTTGTCCACTCGGCGACCACTTCCGCTATATCGTTCTCATTAACGATAAATCCGGATGAAAGCTCTTTTCTCCTCTCAGCGGACTTAACTCTTGAAAGCTTGGTGATAAGAGCCTTCTGTCTCTTATTAAGCTCGCCCGCAAGAACAAAATCAGAGTTCTTAAGAGCGGTCTCTATCTCAAGATCAAGGTTCTTTATCTGATCGTCAATATCTTTAACCTTGGAAGAAACTCCCATGGTGCGAAGTCTTACTGCGGATGCTGCTTCATCAATAAGATCGATCGCCTTATCGGGAAGATTTCTGTCGTTGATATATCTCTCGGAAAGCTCAACAGCAGCCTTGATAGCCTCAGGCGTAATCGTAACCTTGTGGTGTTCCTCGTACTTACTTACGATTCCCTTTAAGATCTCGGTTGCCTCTGCCTTGTCGGGTTCATCGACGTTTACAGGCTGGAAACGTCTCTCAAGCGCCGCGTCCTTCTCAACGTACTTACGATACTCGGTGATGGTGGTTGCACCGATCATCTGAATCTCGCCTCTTGCAAGAGAAGGCTTAAGGATATTGGAAGCATCGATAGCACCCTCGGCGCCGCCGGCACCGATAAGTGTATGCATCTCATCGACAAAAAGAATGATGTTGCCGTCTTCCGCAACTTCTTTTATAACCTTCTTGATCCTTTCCTCGAACTCTCCTCTGTACTTGGAGCCTGCGATCATACCCGAAAGATCGAGTGTGACCAGTCTCTTGTTCTGAACTGTAAGAGGAACGTTTCCTGCGGCAATACGCTGTGCAAGTCCCTCAACTACCGCAGTCTTACCGACACCCGGTTCTCCGATAAGGCAAGGATTGTTCTTGGTCCTACGGCTGAGTATCTGAATAACACGCTTAATCTCGCGCTCACGTCCTATAACGGGATCAAGCTTATCTTCCATCGCAAGTGCAGTCATATCACGGCTGTACTGTGCAAGTATCGAAGCTTTCTTACCGGCTTTGGGATTATTCTTTCTTCCGAGGTCCTCTTTAACTATATTGGGGTCCTCTCCCATTGCAGCCAAAGTCTCCGCGTAGATCTTCTGCGCGGGTACATTGAGAGTACTGATAAGCCTTACGGCTACGTTCTCTCCCTCTTTTATCAGTGCCAAAAGAATATGCTCTGTACCGGTCTTGTCTGCATGAAAACGCTCAGCCATTCTGTGAGCCTCTTCCAAGACCTTCTCCGCTCTCGGAGAAAAACCGTCCTTATCCAGAGTACGAACACTGCTGTCGGGTACGATAAGGTCTCTTATCATATCCATCATGCGATTCTCATCTATTCCATTGTCTATAAGAATTCTGGAAGCGACACTTCCATCCTCCAAGATGAGACCCATAAGGATATGTTCTGTTCCGACATAATTGAGTTTCAAGGATCTGGCTGTTTTCTTGGCAAGCTTAAGTGCATCCAAAGCCATTACGGTGAATTTAGAATCCATATCTCATCATCCTTTCATGTTATCTGCTGTTAAATTCATAATTGTCATAGAGTTCATCAACAAGAGCGTGAATGTCTTCTCTTCCTATTCCCTTACAGATTGCCCGTGCAAGAACTACCGCAAGTTCATCCCGGGCTTCGTTAAGAGCCTTAAGCTTGTTGATATCGATGGCAATTATGGCTCCGCGCCTTCTGTCGATCTTGACAAAGCCGTCCTGCTGCAATATGGAATACGCCTTATTTACCGTATGCATATTGATACCAATTGTCTCAGCCAGCTGTCTGACACTGGGGAGCTGCTCACCCTCACGAAATTGAGACGTAGCAATGCCCAGTATGATCTGATTGCAAAGCTGCAAATATATAGCTTCATCACTATTAAAATCAATCTCTATGATCATATCCGCCTCCATGAGTCTTTTTGTGATATGTTTAGTATAACACATATCACATAATAATAAAATATGAAGTTCTGCTCTCGCATACGCTCGCCAGAACTAAGTAGTACACCACGACTCAAAAAAACTGAGTCTGGTGATTACTTAAAAGAACCGTGCAAAGCTTAGCTCTGCACGGTTCTCATAGTTCACGTTATATTTTTATTTCTCATCGTCAAGATCAAGGAACTCAAACTCGAAATCGTCATCGTCTCCGATAAAGTTCTTTGCTCTTCTTCTGGGAGCCTCACGCTCCTCATCTCTGTAAGAATCTCTTGAAGGACGCTCATCATATCTTGAATCCGAAGATCTTCTTGAAGCACGATCTCTGTCTTCCTCGCTTCTTCTCGGACGAGCAGGTCTGTCCTCGGGATTTCTTGAAGGTCTTACAGTTCTTTCATCATCGGAATTCGGACGAACCGTTCTTTCGTCGTCTCCTCTTTTTGATGCTTCTGCTCTGGCTGAAGATGCTCTTCTTGAACCTCTCTCATCATCGCGTGAAGAACGCTCTCTTCTTGAGAAAGGACGATTGTTTTCTTCTTCCTCTTCATCGTCTCTTGCTCTTCTCCTTCTGCTGTCGGAGAAACGCTCAAATTCTTCCTCGTCCTCTTCATCCTCATAGTACATAGACTCTCTGAGCTTGAGTGCGAGAATGATAACGGCGATAAGAAGAATTCCGGCAAGAGCTCCAAGTCCTATAGCAATAAGCTTGAAGTTCTTGGCCTGCTTATCAAATGCAGGTGCTTTAGTTGCAAGATCGATAAGCTGCTTAACTTCTATTCTGCGCTGTTCGGAATAATCATTTAAGTACCATGTATCATTTTCATATGTAAGTGAGTAAGTACCGTCACCTACCGTAGCAGGAGCTTCTTCCTGTTCTTCCTCTTCTGAATCCTCGGAATCTTCAGAACCCTCCTCAGACTCTCCTTCTTCAGATTCGGCTTGCTCACCTTCACCTTCTTCGGGCGCAGCCGTAGCCTCGGGTGCCTCTGCGGTCTCTGCAGGTGCGGGAGCAGGTTCAGGTGCAGGCTGAGCGGTTCCGCTTGTATCAACAAGGTCACCTCTTATGAAGCCCTCTTTTCCGTCGCCGAAGGTAATTCTGTACCAGGTTTTTCCGTCAGTTCCCTTGGCTTCTCCTGTTATGGTAACAGCTTCACCCTTTGTTCCTTTATCAAGGGAATCATAATCTTTACCTGCGCCTTTTCTGATAACAACGTTATCATATCCGATCGACGCAGATTTGTTCTCAACATCCGTAACCTGTGTCTCCGCAGGCGGAGTAGAGGCTTTTTCTTCTTTTTTTTCGGCGTTTGTATCCGATGCTGTTGAGGGACCGCCTGCCTTGTTAACAAGGTCGCTTCTTACATATCCCTGCTCATTCTTATTTACTCTTATCTTGTACCAGATATATCCGGAAGAATCCTTTTCTTCCCCGATAATATCGATAACATCTCCTTTTTTAAGGCTGGCAACCTGTGAGCCCGATGTGCTCGCCGATTCTCTGACTTTAACGTTGTCATTTGAAACCGTTCCGGTCGACTCAGTGTATGCAAATGTCTGAAGCATCGCAGTCATAAACATTGTGACGATCATAGCTACAGCAATGACAAATGCAAATATTCTCTTTCCTGTCGCTTTTCTCATAATTAGCTTTCCTCCTTCCTTACTTAACGTCATCAATCGCTTTTCCTATATCATGACGCATATACTTATTCTCAAAGCTAACCCATTCCGTTGCCTCATAAGCTTTAGCCCGCGCTTCCTTAAGGGTATCCCCTTTGGCGGTTATTCCGAGAACTCGTCCGCCGTTTGTAACTATTCCCTCAGGAGTAGCCTTGGTTCCTGCATGGAAGCAATAATATCCGTCTTTGCCTTTAAAGTTCTCAAGTCCTGTGATAAGCTTACCTTTCTCGTAGCTAACCGGATATCCGTCACTTGCAAGAACAACACAAACAGCAGCCTTATCCTCAAATTCGAGATCGATATCTGAAAGCGTGCCGTCTATGCAGGCATTAAACACATCAATGATGTCTGTCTTTAATCTGGGAAGAACAACCTGTGCCTCAGGATCACCGAATCTTGCGTTGTACTCAAGAACCTTGGGACCGTCCTGTGTAAGCATGAGTCCGAAGAAGATAACTCCCTTAAACTCTCTGCCCTCGGCAGCCATTGCCTCAACCGTTCTGCTGTAAATATTCTCTTTGCAGAATTTATCAACTTCTTCGGTATAGAAAGGGCTGGGTGAAAAGTTACCCATTCCGCCCGTATTAAGACCGGTATCACCGTCTCCCGCTCTCTTGTGATCCTGAGCGGATGACATTATCTTTACTGTCTTTCCGTCTACAAAAGAAAGAACCGAAACCTCGCGACCTGTCATGAATTCCTCGATGACCATGTGGTTGCCGGCATCACCGAACTTCTTGTCCTCCATGATCTCTTTTACTCCGGCCTTGGCTTCTTCCAAAGTGTTGCAGATAAGAACACCCTTTCCGAGTGCAAGTCCGTCAGCCTTAAGAACAATGGGGAACTTGGATGTCTCAAGGTACTTAAGAGCAGCTTCGGCATTATCAAATGTCTCATAAGCCGCTGTGGGAATGTTGTACTTCTTCATAAGGTCTTTTGAAAAAGCCTTACTTCCTTCAAGGATAGCCGCATTCTTTCTGGGTCCGAATACCCTAAGGCCTGCCTCCTCAAACTCATCTACAACTCCGCCTACCAAAGGATCATCCATACCGATAACGGTAAGATCGATCTCTTTTTCTTTTGCAAAAGAAACAAGTTTATCAAACTCCATGGGAGTTATCGGAACACACTCGGCAAGCTCTGCAATTCCGCCGTTACCGGGTGCGCAATAAATCTTATCAACCTTGCTGCTTCTTGAAATAGCCTCGCAGATAGCGTGTTCTCTTCCGCCTCCGCCTACAACCAAAACTTTCATCAGAAAACCTTCTCCTCTTCATAACCTTCGATTATGACCTTACGGTCAACTACTTTAACTTTGCCGTTGGCAATAAGATCGATCGCCATAGGCATTATCTTCCACTCCGCCTGCTCCATGATTCGTCTCTGGAGAACTTCGGGAGTATCGTCCGCTCTGACCATAACCGGTTTCTGTAAAATGATGGGACCTGTATCTGTTCCCTCATCAACAAAATGAACCGTTGCGCCCGATACTCTGACGCCTCTCTCAAGTGCCTTCTCGTGTACCTTAAGTCCGTAATATCCCGTTCCGCAAAACGAAGGAATAAGTGACGGATGAATGTTGATGATCTTGTTGGGGAATGCCTTAACAACGCACTCCGGAATAACAACAAGACATCCCGCAAGTACGATAAGATCGGGGTTGGCGTCCTGTAATATCTTAAGCAGTGCTTCGTTAAAATCCGCTCTGCTGTCAAACTCCTTGGGACTCTTAGCAACATACGGTATGCCTGCCTTCTTTGCTCTCTCAAGAGCATATGCATCCGGATTGTTGCTGTAAACCAGCGATATCTTGGTATTGGTAATAACACCGCTGTCTATTCCGTCTATAATTGCCTGTAAATTGGTTCCGCCTCCGGATACCATTACCGCTATATTCATACGAGCTCTACACCCTTCTCGCCGTTCTCGGCAGTTCCTACTATCCAAGCCTTGTCGCCTGAAGCCTCAATAGCCTTCATTGTAGCGTCGACATCTGCGGGATCAACCGCGAGTACCATTCCAAGACCCATATTGTAGGTGTTGTACATCATCTCTTCTTCAATTCCGCCCTTCTTAGCCATTAGACTGAAGATAGGAGGAATGTCATAGCTGTCTTTTTTGATAACGGCCTTGATTCCGTCGGGAAGCATTCTCGGAATATTCTCATAGAAACCGCCGCCTGTGATATGGCTGCAGCCCTTAACCTTAACGCCCGCATTCTTGATGGACTTCATCATCTTAACGTAGATTCTTGTGGGAGTTAAAAGAGTCTCTCCGAGAGTCGCACCGAGCTCATCATAATATGTCTCAAGGCTCTCTTTTGTCATATCAAATACTTTACGAACAAGTGAAAAACCATTACTGTGTACGCCGCTTGAAGCAACACCGATAAGCACATCGCCTGCCTTAATTGAGCTTCCGTCGATCATGTCCTTGCGATCAACAACGCCAACCGCAAATCCCGCAACGTCATATTCATCCTCAGGCATAAGTCCGGGATGCTCTGCGGTCTCACCGCCGATAAGTGCCGCGTCAGACTGCTTGCAGCCTTCTGCAACGCCCTTAACGATAGCAGCGATCTTCTCGGGTATATTCTTGCCGCATGCAATGTAATCAAGGAAGAATAAAGGCTCTCCGCCTGCGCATGCTACGTCGTTAACGCACATTGCAACAGCATCGATACCGATAGTGTCATGTTTATCAAGAAGGAATGCAAGCTTAATCTTGGTTCCTACTCCGTCTGTTCCGGACAAAAGAACCGGATCTTCCATTTCCTTTATCTTGCTAAGTGAAAATGCTCCGGAGAATCCTCCGAGTCCGCCAAGTACCTCGGGTCTGTTGGTCTCTTTAACATAACCCTTGATAAGTTCTACAGATTTGTAGCCGGCTTCAATGTCAACTCCGGCCTTCTTGTAATCCAGTGCCATAATATTTAACTCCTCATTTCTATAAAAAGATCTTTCGGTACCGGTCATCCGGTAAGTGTACCGATATCAATAGTTCTTGTAGCCTACTTCCTGAAGCTTCTTGTCCTTGGCTACCACCGCATCCTTAAGTGAAGCTGTGTAGTCCTTGAGTTTCTTAAGAATCTCATCATCGCTTGTTGCCAAGATCTTGGCTGCAAGAATTCCGGCATTGGCGCCACCGTTTATCGCTACTGTGGCAACAGG
The DNA here is from genome assembly GCF_003625475.1 of Butyrivibrio sp. X503. Classification (GTDB taxonomy): domain Bacteria; phylum Bacillota; class Clostridia; order Lachnospirales; family Lachnospiraceae; genus Butyrivibrio. The sequence continues at coordinate 225,385 of NZ_RAIQ01000003.1, forward strand.
AATCCCTGAGGGCATCTGTACGATACTGTATAAAGAATCACGGCCTCCGAGTGAAGTTGTATGCATGGGTATTCCTATAACGGGCATCGGGAAGATCGCTGCGCACATTCCGGGAAGGTGTGCCGCCATTCCAGCTCCCGCAATAATTACCTTAAATCCTTTTTCTTCAGCAGTCTTGGCATACTCGAAAAATTCATCAGGTTCCCTGTGCGCCGATATAATGCGCATCTCATAAGAAATTCCAAGCTGATCGAGAATGTCAGCTGCTTTTGACATAACAGGCATGTCTGAGTCACTACCCATTACAATTCCAACTTTTGCCATGTTTTCCTCCATTTGCATTGCAATATTTAGTCCCTTGTATCATAGCACAATACCATATATTGTGCCAGCCCTTACATCAGAATGATGTAAGGACTGTTTTCCTTTACTCATCCAAGGCTTTGTTCAGTTCCTCCGTACCGGGAAGCACAAAACGTCCTTCCTTCATGATGGTTACTCCGCTTCCGTCCTCTCTTACTGCGGTTATCTCACCGAGTTCGTCGTACGGAATCGTTATATCGGTATGGCAACTGAAATATGCCTTGTCGGGATCGTTCTTTCTTTCTGCGGAAATCTCATTCTCTTTTGCGATATGTCTTTTTCCGTCGGGATTAAATGTATCGTTGTCCTCGTCAAAAGAGTAGCAGGTATCGCCCACAGCGAAGTGCGGGCCTGTCTTTTCCGCAATAAGTATGTCGAGCTTGTCGGCCACATTGAATTTTCTTGCAAATGTATAAGCCGTCGTATTGGTACCTATGGCAAACTCTCCTATCGGAAGAGTCTTGTGATTAAACAGGATATTGTCGTTTATGTACTTACGGTTTTCTTCTTCGGAATCAAAATTGGAACAGCTGTATTCCGTTATGCAGCCGTCCTTGAATTTAATCTCAAGGTTTTTAAAATAAAGTCCCATGAGATAAACTCCCGTTACATGAAGAGTTCCTTCCGTTCCTTTGAGAACGGGTGAAGTAAACACCTCTCCGACGGGAATGTTGACGTCCGCAACGCAGTTCTCGAAGTTGGTCTCCTTGGTCTTGTCCCCCAGCTCGTGGAGCATAACCTTCATATCCGTACGGTTGTCTCCCATACCCTTGACCACAACGTACTTTGCTTCATCAAGTGCATCGATAAGCTTTTGCTGGATTGTCTGATAAAGCTTGTAATCAAGTGTGTTGATCTTGACCACTTCCTCGAATATCTCGGGGAATCTGTCACCTATCTCCGGAACGGGGAAAGAGATTATAGTAAAGCTTCTCTCTTTTCCTATGATATATTCATTCTGAATAAGACCTGCCTGGATCTTGTACTCACCAAGCATCTTCTGCTGCTTTTCATTAAGATGAACCGCTTCCTTCTTGGGCTCAGGTGAAAAAGGCTTTTCTCCGAAGCCTTCAAGTACCGCCGGACCTCCGTAAAGCTTGGCTTCCTTCTTGTACTTTTCTCCTGCTGCCCTTACAGCTTCAAGCTTTCTTTTCATAAGAGCGGAGTCAAAGAAGAGTCCGAAATCATCCTTGTGATCGTAATCAAACTGCTTATTTGGAATAGCGCCGTGATAGTTCACTCTTCTGGCGCTTCCTTCAATGAAGAAAGTACTTGTAAGAGATCTTGTGATACCGGCGTCAAGTCCGATAGTCTTAAGATTGGCGAGAGCTCTTTTGATAATTCTCTCAAAACCAAGAATATATATGATCGATGCGGTACTCTTGATCGAAATGTCTTTGCCGGTAGCTGCAAATCCGATCCTGTAACCCTCAGTAAAAGTATCCGCGAGTTTATTTATTTCTTCCTCGGGAAGAGAAAGAAGATGCCTTGCAATCTCAAGTTCGTTGTCCGAAATATACTCACCGAACTTGTATAAGTATCTGAGATCGGAGAGGTCACTCTCCATGATGATGCTTCTTGCAAAGTCATTAACGGGATTAACTATCTGCGCAAATCTCTGCATTCTCTCTTCTTCAGCATAATCGCTGTAAAACCAGTACATCGTCTGTCTTACGCTCTCATATGAAGGGAGCTTGTCTTCAGCGTCCGCGTAGGCAAAAGAGCCATATATCTCGATAAAAAGCTCCAAGCGGATGACCATGTCAAACTTTGCAAGCTCGAAAGCTGATACGATCAGATATCTCATTTCATAGTAAAGAGCCGATAACAGCTTGCCGAACTCATCTCCCAACTTCTCACATGCAAAAGCGGGATTACCGTAGCTTTTGCCGTAGTTTGCGGGGAGTATATCCCCATAGAGTTTTTGATTTCTTTTATGGAGTTCTTCCATGGAATCCTTGTCCGGGCCTTTGGAAAGTACCCATTCATAGGTTTCTGTCATCATTTCAAGAAATTCTCCGACAGCGTGGAAATACAGATCAAATTCTTTATTCTTGAGATGTTCTTTTGACATCTCTTTTATTCTGCGGGATGCAAGTTCATATCTTTCGTCTATGACTTCATTTCCCGATTCAAATTCAAAAAACAGTTCGTTATCGTTCATAAAAGTCAATTACCTCAATCCTATAATAAGTAAAAACAGTACAAACAGGAACGCCAGGGAATTAAGGATTATACCGATGTTCGGGAAAAATTTAAAGATGTCTTTTTCGAATCTGGACATGATACCCAGAACTAACCCTATACACGAAAATATCGCCGCAACAAAAGCCGCTGCGGCGTATTGAACAAGAGCCTGTCCTCCGTTTTTGTATGAAAAAAGTACAGCCAGTGATAGTGTGATCACTGACAGTACACCAAGCACAGCAGACATTATGCCCTTTTCGGGATGCCTGTTGTCCGTAAACATATATCTTTCCCTAATGGGATCAAGCTTTTTTATATTTTTTTTGATAAATTTCTTATAATTAAATCCTGTAATCTTCATATCAGATAATAATCTTTTTGCGGCTTCCAAGAAGCTTGGCTCCGCTTATAATCAAAAGAACTCCCGCAGCAATCCCCGCAACAATGGAAATAACTCCAAATGCTATATTCAAAGCTCCTGTAGTTCCGAGTACTTTATATGTATGCTCATCCATTGAAATTACCTCCTCATCAATAAGAATCTTACATCAATCCTTCTTGGCGCCGTACTCTGCATAGTACTCGTCGATAGATTTCTTGATGTCCTTGGTAAGGATAACTTCGCCATCGATAGGCTTGTTGTAAAGATATGAAACAACGTCTTCCATAGTCACAATAGAATGTGCGCTGAAGCCGTATCTCTCCTTAATCTCATCAAGAGCGCTCATATCCGAATCCTGGCCCTTCTCCTGTCTGTTGAGAGAAACCATAAGTCCCACGATATCGCAATCAGCCTGCTCCTGAATGATCGGCACTGTCTCTTCGATGGACTTACCTGATGTTGTAACGTCCTCGATGATAAGAACTCTGTCACCGTCACGAAGCTTGGTTCCAAGGAGGATTCCCTTATCACCGTGATCCTTGATCTCTTTTCTGTTGGAACAATATCTGATCTCTCTTCCGTATAATTCACTTATTGCCATGCTGGTAGCAACCGCAAGGGGAATACCCTTGTAGGCTGGTCCGAAAAGGACATCGAATTCAAGACCGAATGTATCATGAATTGCTCTCGCATAATAATTACCGAGCTTCTTAAGCTGAGCGCCCGTTACATAGGCTCCCGCATTCATAAAGAAAGGAGACTTACGTCCGCTCTTAAGAGTAAACTCTCCAAACTTAAGGACATTACTGTCCACCATAAATTCGATAAACTCTTCCTTGTATCTTTCCATCTCCCTCAGCTCCTTTTTATCATAATGATATAAAAATCAACACGCGCATATTATAGCACCTTGAAGGTATATACACAATTATCTTGCCAAAAGCGCGCCCTCAATATCTTCTTTCATGACTTTAACCGCAGCTCTTGCAGCCGCACCTACATTGCCGTCATACTGCGCGTATTCTTCGCTCTTCCATGCAGCGATTATGCCTCTTGAAGAATTAACGATCGCACCAAGTCCGTCTTTATTAAAGAAATTAACAAGATCTTTTCCTTTTCCGCCCTGAGCTCCGTATCCCGGAACGAGGATGTATGCGTGAGGCATGATGTCTCTTAAGATCTTACCCATCTCGGGATAGGTCGCACCTACTACAGCGCCTACATTGCTGTAAGAACCGTCCATGGACTCAAGTCCCCACTTCTCAACCTGCTCGCCGACAAGCTCATAGAGAGGTCTTCCGTCGATAAGTCTGTCCTGGAATTCTCCGCTTGAAGGATTGGATGTCTTTACAAGGACAAAGATACCCTTATCTTCTTTGTTGCACACATTGATGAACGGCTTAACTCCGTCCGAACCAAGATAAGGATTGACTGTTGCAAAATCTTCATCAAAGCCTTTAAAGGTATTGCCCTCAATTGTCACGCTTCCGAGATGTCCGACGGCGTATGACTCCGAAGTTGAACCGATATCGCCTCTCTTAATATCTCCGATAACGATAAGTCCTTTTTCCTTACAATATTCAACTGTCTTTTTAAATGTGATAAGTCCGGGAATGCCGAGTTCCTCATACATTGCGATCTGAGGTTTTACGGCAGGTACAACGTCATAGATATTGTCAATGATCTCTTTATTGAACTGCCAAAATGCTTCTGCCGCTCCTTCCAGGTTCTCGCCCTTTTCTTCGAAACACTTTTTCTTAAGATCGTCGGGAATAAAACCGAGCTTGGGATCGAGTCCCACAACTATAGGTGCTCCCGTACTTTCTATTCTGTCAATAAGCTTAGAAATCATTAAATTGTACCTTCCTTAATTTGAGTTTTTATTCTACTCTGCCCTCGAAAAATTCATCTATTGCCGTGATGAGTTTTTCTTTTGGCATTGATTTTAAAAGATATTTGTCCGGCTTGAATTTAAGGACCTTCATGACACTTTCCTTGTCATCCTTGGCCGTCAGAAATATGATCGGAATCTCACTCAAGATCTCATCGTCGCGTATCTTCTGCATTACAGCGGGTCCGTCGAGCACCGGCATCTCATAATCAAGTAAGATCAGATCAACGGTATTCTCCGCAAGAAAAGAAAGAGCCATCTTTCCGGAGCTTGCCATATACACACGATATTTAACGGACAGCCATGTCTTCATCATGCGAAGCATTGTTCCGTCATCGTCCACTATAAGAATCTTCTTTTTGAGATTGTCATCGACTTCGCTGTAATCAACGACCATATCGAGATCACTTGCAAGAAGCTTAACATCGAGCGGTCTTATGTATATTTCACGAACCTTGGACTCATCTATAAATCCCAAGGCAAGCTCAACTTCTTCCTGCTTCCCTATAAGATACAGCATAAAGTTCTCATTATCAATAGCCTCGTTAAGATATTCAAAAAGATCCACATGCCCCCGCGTAAGTTCGCCCATATACAGAATATAAAACTCCGGCCTGTGCTCAACCTCAACAACCCCCTGCACGCTCGGTCTTACACGGGTAACCTCATATCCTTCTTTTTCAAGGCCCTTCTTTATAGCGTTTACCATAAAGCTTTTATCATGCCCGATCAAAAGTACGCTTTTTTCCATCTTTTCCCATCTCCTCTGCATCGGTTTTACAATAATTTCAGCAATCCGTCCTTGTCAACAGCGGCCAAAAGTCTTTTTACTTCTTCATATTTCTCTTTTTTATCATCAGGAATACTGTATTCCTCAAGCATGCTCATAATGTCATCCGCACTGTCAAAATAAGATCCCGATACAAATTCTCTTATTGATAAAAATGCCCCCTCAAGTTCCTCCTCGTCTATAAGCGGTTTGTTCGAAGCTTTCTCTTCATCGTCTTCCCCAAATGAAAGCTTGGAATAATAGCTTCTGTACTCTTCGACAAGCTCTTCATACTTCTCGTTTATCTTTTCAACATCTTGTTCCAATCCGCATTTTTCCAAAAACTCCGCCTTCTCGGAAAGTGAAAATGCGCCGATTGCCTTGGCCGAGCTCTTTAGTCCGTGCACGTAAACGGTGAAGTTCTTTATATTCCCTTCCTTCACACTCTTTTCTATCATGTCGGCTCTCTCTTTTATAGTGAGCCTAAAGTCCTTCATGACATCGATGGCGACCGTAGGAGAACCGCAGCGGGCGATCGCAGCATTTATATCAACGCCTCTCGCCTTCAAAAGCTCCGCCATAGCCTCTTTTTCCGCGTTATTCGGTTTCTCGGCTTCTGTCTCGAATCCTTCATCTCCCGGCTTGGTAACCTTGTACTCCGGCAAATAGCTAAGGATCATCTCCTCAAGCTTAGTAGGATTTACGGGCTTTGAAAGATAATTTACAAAGCCTTCCTTCAGATACATCTCTCTCGATCCGGAAACGGCGTTTGCGGTAAGCGCAATGATCGGCACTCCCTTATTAAGATTGTCCACCATCTTCTCCATTTCATGAAGGGCCTGAATTCCGTCTATATCGGGCATTCTGTGATCGAGGAAAATAACATCGTATTTATTTGTGGTTACGAGCTCAAACGCCTTACTTGCACTGAGCGCCGTGTCCACCTTCATCATCGTCTTCTTTAAAAGACCTTCCATAACCGTCAGATTGGTCTTCATATCATCCACAACAAGAATGCTTGCTCCGGGTGCATGGAAGCTCTCCTGATAACTCAGCGCGCTTATCGCGGAATCTTTAAAGACTTGCGTAAACTGTCCTATAGGCTCTTTGTCAACAACAACCTGTTTTAAGTCAAACCAAAATTCGGAGCCCACACCGTATGTACTCTTTGCTTCAAGCTTGGTTCCCATCAGATCGAGAAGACTGCATACTATGTTTATTCCAAGACCGGTACCTTCGATCGTTCGATTTTTCTTTTCATCAAGTCTTTCAAAAGCATCAGTGAGCTTTGCCATATCCTCATCTTTGATGCCCATTCCGGTGTCGCTTACTTTGATCTTCAGAATTATGTTTTCGTCAAAATTATCATCGGGATACTCAGGAACATATTCTTCGCATCCTATATCAAGCATTACCTTTCCTCTGTCGGTATACTTGATAGCATTGGTCATCATATTCATTATGCACTGCTTTATTCGTATCTCATCGCCAAAAAGAATATGCGGAATATCCTCCTGTACCCTGAGCACAAATTCAAGTCCCTTATCCTTGGCTCTAAGCTGCGTCATATTGGCAATATCATTTATTAAAGATCTGACTTCGTATTCTACGGGGATGATCTCCATCTTACCCGCTTCTATCTTGGAGAAATCAAGGATCTCATTTATAAGTGCCAAAAGAGTCTTTCCCGAATTCTTTATATCAAGCGCATATTCCAGGATTTCTTTATCCTCTGCTTCTCTCAATATCATCTCATCAAATCCGAGCATAGCATTGATGGGCGTTCTTATCTCATGAGAGATATTGGAAAGAAATCTTGTTTTGGCCTCATTTTCAAGCTTCTCGGTCTGCAGCTGATCTTCTATGACCTGTCTTGATTTTACAAGCTCTATATATTCCATAAGTCTGTAAAGCGTAAGATCCACCGCATGATAAAGCTCCTCGATCTCATCCTTGGTCCTTATCGGAAGCTTATGAATATCATCAACTTTTTTCTCCAGATCAAGTTCCGAAGAATTATAAATATCGGTTACCGCCTTGGACAGATTTCTTATAGGCTCCGCGATCCTCCTCTGTGCAAAGCCGTTTACGAATACCGCAAGCGGAGTGATTATGATGGAAATAAGCATCGCCAGTTTGACGCCATACTGCGAGTTGTTATATGCCCTTGCGTATGAGACGGAGCTTAGCTGCGCGTTTTCCGATGTAAGTGTATTACTTACGATTCCTTCAAGCATTTCTGCGTTGTGAGCAATTCTCAGATCTTTATATTTTTTAAGTGTGTTATCCCCGCTCTCTTCCATTTCCGCAACAACACCGAGCGTCGGAATAAGCGTGTTTGCCGAAATCTCCGCAGACACTCCAAGAACCAAAGCCTCGAATACGATGATGAGCGTAACCACTTTTCCTATCCTGGATTTACCCTCGACGATATATTTCTCATCTTCATTCAGGAGCTCTTCGTCGACATAATAGATGCCGTTTCCGAGAAGCAATTTATAATTGTCGGGGAATCTGCCAAAAAGGAAAAAGACAAAGAAGCAGCACAAAAGACATCCCGGCGCTTCCGAGAAAAAGAACTTCCATAAGTTTACTAAATTTATATTTGCCGCAGATCTTCCTCCGAGGAGAACAAGTATTATTCCCCAGAAATCTCCCGCGATAAACTGCAGGATAATTGCGGCCATGAGTGTCTTGTACCATTTCTTAAAGAATCCTTTCATAGTGAGGATCTGCACGGCACAGACCATAACAAGATATATAAATGTAAGATATGAGAATCCACTGGATAAAAAGCACCTATAGATAAAAACTATAAGCACCGTCCACATTCCGGGCACGATTCCGCAGAGCGCAGTCACAACCGTAACGGGAACATATTTAAAGATATAAGTGAAATAAGAAAAAACGCCGGATACGCTGCTAAGATTATGAACATTCCGGCTATACATTATGGTAAAAAGAGAACAAAAAAATACCAATACGATATTGATCAGGTCCTTTTTGGAAAAACCGGAAAACAGCCTGCGCTTCATGACAATCACCTCGTATGATCAGCCACTTTGTTGCACTACTATTTTACCATAATTGAGTACATGTATAAACTATTCTGCGTAGTGAAGAGCCCAATAATTATTCTTGTAATTGATGATACAAGGAGCAGTCGCAAAGGCTTCATCTCCAATGTAGCAGCGGTCCTTCTCTTTGTCGAAGGTATACTTTCTGCCTTCCTTGTCGTGTTCATTGATATATTCAAGTGCCTGTTCAAGAGTCTCATCACCCTTGCAAAGATGGATATTCATCAAAGTCCTCCCACTATGGGTAAATCTCTCCGGCGCTTATCAAAGGCCGCCGACTGCCTTCTCCATGAACCGCTCAATAAGTTCGGGGCATGAAGGATAATAAAGGTGAGGAAATCCCGCAAACAGATTGTTGTTGGAATGTATTCCCTTCCAGTAGCGGTTTCTGGTTCCCTTGGATACTATGCAGGCATCTCCGTTATCGGAGGTGTCATAGTAATGGAACTCATGTCCGCTCACTGATTCAAACGGTCTTAAGTAGTCGTTGTTTCTTGCAGCCGTCACAGTAACGTATCCAAAATGCGACAGCTTGTTTGTCATATACGATTCGCCGGGGATCACGCCGACCATAGGATATTCGTTGTCGTCCTTGTCCTTCATATTTTCCTGAAGATACATAAAGCCGCCGCACTCCGCAAAGATCGGAACTCTCCTAAGATAAGCGCCCCTTAAGCTGTTGATCATATCGGTGTTCTCCGAAAGCTCTTTGGCATACAGCTCGGGATAACCGCCGCCTATGATATAACCCTGTGCCTTGGGAAGCTGTTTGTCGTGAAGCGGTGAAAAGAATGATATCTTAGCACCCATGTCCCTTAGCATATCGAGGTTATCTTCATAGTAAAAGCAAAATGCCTCATCCATTGCTATAGCAATCTGAGGATTGCCTAAATTCTTTTTCTTTTTATATGCCGGAGCAAAGCTCTCTTCCACGTCCGGAATTGTATCCGCTTCCGCTGCGATCTCAAGGAATTTCTCAAAGTTAAGCGTTTCCTCAAGCTTATCCGCAACTATATCTATTTTTTCCACAAGCTCCGGAACTTCATCCGGAAGCACAAGTCCCAAGTGCCTGCTCATAATATCGGCCTCTTTTATCTTGGGAAGGTATCCGATAACGGGGATATGAACCTCTTCCTCCACAAGCTTGATAATATCAGGCGCGATCGAAGGAGAGATATTGTTGAGCATGATCGCCTTGATCTGGTTGTGATCGTAGTCCATGTATTCGCAAAACCCCTTAACAACAGCCGCGATCGATCTGCTCATTCCCTTGGCGTTGACAACCAGGATCGCGGGAGTTCCCGTAATCCTACTGATATCATAGCTTGAGCCCTCTATTGAAGAAGCACCGAGGCCGTCGTAGAATCCCATAACGCCCTCAATGATGCCTATATTTCTGTCTTTTATGCCTCTTTTAAGTGAGCGCATAACGCCGCCCTTACCTGCAAGGAAAAAGTCCAGATTTCTGGAAGGGATACCCAGCACCTTCTGATGAAAGAGCGGATCGATATAATCGGGTCCACACTTAAACGATGCGGGTAAAAGACCTTTCTTTATCAAAATTCGAAGAAGCGCACAGGTAATAACCGTCTTGCCGCTGCCGCTCCCCGGTGCACATATAAGTACTCTCGGAAAAATATGCTCCATCTTGAGTCCGTCCTTTGCTGTAATATACAAGCTGTTCCTATAATTATAACCAAAGAGCAGGCGGTGTACAATTACTTTTAAGGTCGTGGACACACTCTACACGGAGAGCTTCCAGTCGCAGGTCCCGGTGTTGAAATACAGGCGGACCGTTCGGTATATATCGAGGATAAGGACGCGGCATTCGAAGATCTTGTCTCTGCTGCTGACTGTGACGCCGTCCGGTGTTGTGTAGCAGCCCTTCTTAAGGATCTCACGGTATCCCTTTATCGTGTAGGCCTCGTAAGCGCCATCCTCATTCACAAGCCTGAAGCGAAGCGGAATAACGGTCCCGTCGCTCTTGTGCTCACAAATTACATCTACTTTATCAATTATTCTTCCCATGATCCATATAACACATCCTTACTGATTTATCGCACATTCAACAGCCATGTCGGTACAGCCTACCGCCCTGTCGTCTATGTACAGATCGCAACTTATCTTCCTACTGTTGTTGCCGTACTTCTCAGTGATCTCGGGAAGATTGTCATTGACCGCATCAAACTCAAGTCCGTTGCTGCTGCAAAAATCAACCGCATCGGCAAGCGCCTCTCCCGCTCTGCACGTCCACAGTATGAGCTTGTCTCCAAGATTCTGTCTCTCTTTCAAATATGTTATAAGCGCCCCGTTCGCAGGCCCTACCTCCGGCCACTCTCCAAGACTTAAGGTTCCGTCAAAATCAACTGCCAATATCATATCAAAGCCCTCTCTTTCGGTTGAGTTGTACTAATCTACTGATCTTTTCCTGATTATTGTTCCTGATTTGTTCGCAAACATTTGTTCGCTTCTTCACTTTTATTATACGAACATTTGTTTGCATTTTCAACCGCAAGATATGGGATAAAAAAGGCCTCATCTCCACAAGATTGGGAGATGAGACCTCCTGCACATTGATTCCGGTTTATTTTTCATTCTCCAATTCAGCCATAAGTGCATTTCTACTTTCTTCCGATCCATCCGGTTAATGCGCCCATATATGGCTTGTAATAATGTATTTCTTTTCGTCTCGCCATTTGTATCACCTCTCTCATTTTCAGTCATAATCAAATAATAAAATAAGCCACAAACAACGCAATCCCCACAACGCACATGATAATCCCTAAGACAAACATAATCTTATATCCTGTGCCATATGTAATGCATCTCTGCACATAGGCCATCTTTGGCTTGTCGGGATTGTAATAAACAGAAGCACGACTTCCTATAGGATAAAGCTCGAAGATCGGATCTTTGTGCTTATTCATCAGCTTATGATCGTAATAAGTAACCTTCAATACATCAGGAAGATCTTCTCTTGTAGTAAGATTGGATTCCTCAGAAACAGCATGTTTATTGAATGGATCCGGTATTTCTTTGAATTTTATTCCTTTGAATTTCGGACCGACTACTTTATATCTTTTACCGGCCACATAGTACTCAACCACAGGAAGCGCGATGTCAATCGAATCTCCCGAGTAAAAACGTATCACCGTTCCTTCAGTATGCTCGGTGCATTTTACCGATCTGTTATTGCTTGGCAGACACAGTATCAGCCACAAAAGAACAAATACTATACCGAATGCAAATAAAGAAATTCCTAAAAGCAATAATGCAATCATCAGTCGTATTTATTCCCCTTCCAAAACATTTTATAATATCATCATAATAGCAAATGCAGTCAAATATATGTTATTAACAGATTATCTAAGAATTCATTATGTGTAAAGGAAATAATATGCTTACTTTTGAATTATTGGAAAGAACATCTGAATATGTGAAATATACCTTTTACATGGTGCTAATATAAAAAGCAATAAGCAAAAGTTATATTTACAATTATAATAATTTGAATTATAATAATTACAAATATAACTTTTGAGGTATCTACTATGTCCACATTCATAGATAGAATTGATGAACTGAAAACATTGGAAAATGAATACTCAAGAAACTCTGCCTCCTTTGTAGTTTTATACGGAAGACGCAGGGTTGGTAAAACTACGCTCATCAGCCATTTCTGTAAAAATAAGAACTCAATATATTTTTTGGCAACCGAGGAGAATGAATCAGAAAACAGAAATACATTTAGACAGCTTATAGCCGAGAAATATAATAACGAACTATTGGCAAGTGCCTCTTTGGATTCGTGGACACCACTATTTAAAATAATAGCTGATGAAGCAAAAAAAGAACGTATCGTGCTTGTAATTGATGAATTTCAATATCTATGCAAAGCCAATAAAGCGTTCCCTTCCATCATGCAAAAAGCCTGGGATGAAATATTGCTCAAGTCTAATGTGATGCTTATCTTATGCGGTTCTTTGATCAACATGATGACATCACAGGTTTTGAACTATGACTCTCCTCTTTATGGCCGTAGAACCGCTCAAATAAAGTTAAAACAGATCGATTTTTCTTTTTACCACGAATTTAATGAGTCATTATCACTTGAAGAACAGATACAGCAATACGCCGTAACAGGTGGCGTACCAAAATACATAGAACTTTTTGACACAAAAAAGAACATATACAGATCAATAAACGAAAACATCTTAGCAACAGGATCATTCTTGTACGCAGAACCGGAGTTCCTTCTTCAGAAAGAAGTCACGGAGATAGGAAGTTATTTTTCCGTGTTAAAAACAATAGCTGCGGGAAATCATAAGCTAAGCAAGATTTCATCAGCATTAGGAGTATCTCAATCAAATCTGACTTCATATCTGAAAACGCTTATTGATCTGGACATTGTTGAAAGAGAAGTTCCTATCACAGAAGAGAATCCCGAAAAGAGCAAGATGGGATTGTACCAAATCAAGGATAATTTCATTTCATTCTGGTTTAAGTTTGTTTATCCAAACAAAAGCATGCTGGAATCAGGGCATTCAAACTATGTAGAGGATAAGATAAAGAACAATTTTATTGATAATCACGTTTCATATGTGTATGAAGACATTTGCAGAAACGATGTATGGAGTCTTCTCTCTGAAGGCATTTCATTCAATCGTGTCGGAAGATGGTGGGGATCAAAAGATGTCGAGATTGACATCCTTGCATATGATTCGGTCGGTACGGATATTGTATTTGGAGAATGCAAATATTCCAAAAACAAAAAAGGAATGGAAACACTTGAGAATCTCCAAAAAAAATCCCCCGCAGTCAAATGGAAAAAAGATAATAGAAATGAGTACTTCGTGATATATTCCAAAAGCGGCTTCACCAAGGAGCTGCTTGAATTCGTCAAAAGAAAGAATAATGTTTTTTTAAAGACTCTGTGAGGCAATCAGAATGGTTCATCATTCTGATTATCTCCTTTGATCTTTATAGATTAAATCATCGCCAAAAACTCTGATATATACTATCGCATCTCCGATGGACACTCGCTGCTTGCGTCCACGCACAAAAGCAATGCCATGCTCTCCAAGCTCAGTTGTACAGTGATAAGCATGATATTCTCCATTTCTTGATGAGATGCGAACCACATTGTCGCACGTTCCGCGTATCCCTTTAAACCCACTTTTGTATCTTGCTTTCCATAATGCTACTATTTCACATAAAGAAAACAAGAACAGTGCAATAAGCATTATCATAAACAATGCCCCTCTGATATTAAGTCTCGTATTTATATCATCAAGTCTCGTATTAGTAAAAAGAATATTCCAAAACTTTATCATACACACCATAACAACTACAGAAAGCAGTAATAGGGCTATGTATATGCAAATGAGCTTTTTACAGTCTTTATCAAATTCAAAGGACACATCTGAAAGATCCATATCTTTTCCATCAAGAAGTATCAGATTTTCAAGTCTGCTCGAATAAATCGCATCACTACTATTCATACATTCCTCCATGATTCATTTAAAAGTACATAAAAAAGGCTACTCCCACAAAAATAAAACTGATCAAGATACAAGAAACTGCCAAGAGAATCTGCAAAGCAGAGATCTTCCTTGTTGTAATAAGAATGCGCGGAAATCGTTCGCTGACATACACTGTATAATCAGCATCTATTTGATATTGTTCACCAAACAAAACCAAATTCTGCACATTCGCAATTATCTTTTTCCCATCTTTGTAATACGCAAAGAAGCTACAATTTCTAATAGGTTCATCTTTAGGTCTGTACTTGGCAACAATCTCAGTATCACAAATCCTGTTAAGCAATAACAGATATAGCCCGTATAGAAAAAAGCATGCGCCTAAAGCCACTACGCAAATACAAACAATCATTGCAATGCAAACTCCTTATCATTTAAAGCCTTTTCCAAAGCATATACAGCTCAGCACGCCTTCAATACCGTAGAATATTGCCGAGGCCCTCTTTAGCGCAATGTCCTGAAGATGATATACAATCAATGGCGTCGTATGAAAAACGCAACCTGAAAAATCAGTTGGTACATTCTGAATAATATAATTCACTGTTATAATAAATACGATAAACACGGCAACCATTGCTACTACTATCAACTTATTTATCTTTTTTCGTTCGGAGAAAAAATAATAGCTAACTGCCAACGCACTGCCTAAGCACAGAACATTCTGTACACCATACCATGCACCGGTCACTATATCAGGTAACCTGTTAAACAGCGCAAATAACAGATATTCCACGCCGCTCCCAACAGCTCCCCATATAACGGTATAAATAATTCCCATTTTTATCGCATGCTTGATATCTTTTGTATAGGTATAATCCACTATCGCAAAAACTCCTACCCACACAAGAATAAAGATACTTCTAACACCTATAAATAAAAAAGATATATTACCGGTTGAAGTCATCAAATAAAAAAGCAGTGCCTGTACCAGTACTGCAATTGTTATTATGGATATTTTTTTCCCCAGCATTTCATACTCTCCTCTTAATTAACCATGGTCAATGTCTTAAGAATATCTATCAAATTATATTGAGGATTTTTAAAAGCAGAGCTATCCATACTCCCCCAAACAACAACTCAATAATACCAACTATAGACCACAAATCTCGGTGAATAAAAGCAGTGTTTCCATTTTCCGGAATATATACCGCGAAAGTTTTCCCAACAGTATATCCTCTTTTAGGTGAAGCATATTTAACTGTATATTCTGCTCGCTTTTCCGGGACATTAAAGGTCAGTTCATAATGTATTCTTCGCCTTCTGCTAAATGAACTTATCTCTTTTATTTTTATGAGTATACCTTTAACCTCAATATTATGCCTGGAAACATCGTACAGCGTTGACACTCCCACCCACAAAAAAAGTGCGCCAAATAACGAAGTTAATAATACTCCTATAACGACACCGTTTTGTACCAATATTGCAATAGCCAGTGCAGCGAAAAAAGCTCCGATAGTCCAATATAAAGCAATGTCTTTTATATTAAAAGTCATCCTCTTTTCTATAAACGGATAAATAAAAAATAATATACCTACGGCGCCAAAAATAATAATACACGCATATTGCTCAATTACTTCAAATATTGTGTCTACCATTCCTCATCCTCTTCTTCCTGCACAAATACACTTCAATTTATATTAACCATGGTCAATGTCTTTACCTGATAAACATTTATCTCTGCACATTTGTTGCAATCATCTCTACCATCCAACTTATTTCCCTGTGACAACCTTCTCAAGCTTCTTAAGGAGCAGCGCAAGTGGGATGGTTGATGCGATCACGGCGAGCGCGTAAAGGCTGACTTTTTCTATGGGGAAAGGTGAAGGTGCTATTCCCACAAAGTCATGATCGTAAAGCTCAACAAATATTCCGTGTATCAGGTAAATCTCAAGAGTATACTTGCCAAGGAAAGCCAGCACTTTGTTTCCGATACTTATATTCATACTTATAAGCAGTATGCAGGCAATGAACACATATATAGCAAGAGTTTGCGCCGAAAGGCTGATCAACTTGCATATTATGCCATTTGGAATACTGTCCGAAAAATAGCCGATTTTTTTCAATATCAGATAAGACAATCTGAACGCGGGAAAAGCCGGGATAAGGTGGATTACGAGATACTTGTTGTAATTTCTTTTTACATGATCAATGATCTTATCTTCTCTTCTTGCAAGCCACATTCCCAAAGGCATCATGATAATAGAGTTGTACCACCACTCGCCTCTGATAAAGTAGTCATTTTTCGGAACAAAAAGAGCTATCGCAATATACGCAAGGACAATAATCGTAAAAAGAGTAATCGCCGAGCGCTCATTTTTTGCATACTTAAAGACCAGATAAAAAACAACATAAAAGATCATCAGGATCACTATGTACCAGCTATAGGGACTGCAGTGAACAATTTCCGTCAGATAAAGAACAAAGAGCTTTCGGCCCATTTCTTCGCCGAGAGCAAGTCTTATGACAAGAAAAGCCCATCCGGTCACATAGTAAGCCACGAGCGGGGCTATCAGTCTTTTTTTAAGAAAATGATCAAGATAACCCGGTTTATTTATATAGCTTTTGTAAAGACCATATCCGTTGAAGAAGAAAAAAACCGAAGTCAAAAAAGCCCCCATATTGGCAAAAGGGGACATACCGCTCCTTACAAGAGCTGAAATTTCTTGATCTGCAAAAACCTTTTGAGATATGTGGTGAATAACTATGATAATTACACAGATTCCCTGTAATGCTTTGGACTGTTCCAGGGAAAGAAAACCGTTATTCCATTCGCCTTCTTTGGCTATTCGTGACCTCCATAAAAAGATCACGGGAAGGATGATATAAATAATAAAAATAGGATACATATACAAATTCTCTTAAATAGGGATTATTCGCCCACTGTTTCTTTGGTAAAAATCAGGTCTCCACAATATCTAAATTGGGAGACCCGATCACATTTGAAATTATAATCAATATTAAATTGCAAGCTATGCTTACGCTGAAATAGTCACTTTCTTAACTGCGCCGCCCTCGATCACTACTTCAAAGCCAAGTCCGCCTGAGCCAAGACAATTCTTGAAATGTTCTCCGAATTCATCCTTTGTAACCGTCTCAGGACCTGTATCTCCGCCGCTCATAACGAATTCGGTTGAATCTGTAAGCTTCAGCGCATGTGAACCATCAGCAGTAAATCCTGTAGGATCGTAAGGATCGGGACCAAGCACTCCGACTACGTTAAGAACGTCGCCTTCGACTCCGCCATCATAAATGATGCTCATCGGCTCTCCTGCTTCGCCTACTTTACCTGCGTCATCTTTCCTTGTGTTATCAAGATATGCACTCCATGTACCGTCAGCAATATCTGAACTTGCGCTCTGCTGAGTATCCTCAGATGCTTCTGCTGCAGGCTCTTCAGAAGTCTCCGTATTTTCTTCGGGAGCTGCCTCTTCTTGTGTCTCCTCTGTAGCAAATTCGGGAGCCATCTCCTCAAAGCCGGTATCTGTACCTACAGTCGGCTCTTCAGCGGATGTACATCCCACAGCCATAGTAAGAACACAACCTGTCAACATCATGACAAGAAGTTTATTCTTCATCTCTTTTTTCCTCCTATAAAGCGTTTTTCAAGTTACATATATTGTAACACATCAGTCAAGTCCTACGAAAAAATACCGCTCGGCTGTAAAACCAAGCGGTATGTCTAAAGATTTATGAAGAAAAAACTTTGTTAGCAAATTAGTTATCAGATAGCTGCAAAGCCTTTTTCAAGGTCTGCGATGATATCGTCGATGTGCTCTGTTCCGATTGAAAGACGGATCGTGCTCTGTGTGATTCCCTGATCTGCAAGTTCCTCATCATTAAGCTGTGAGTGAGTTGTTGTAGCGGGGTGAATAACAAGGCTCTTTACATCGGCAACATTAGCAAGAAGTGAGAAGATCTCGAGATTATCGATGAACTTCCAAGCAGCTTCTTTTCCGCCCTTGATCTCAAATGTAAAGATTGAAGCACCGCCGTTGGGGAAATACTTCTCATAAAGCGCATGATCGGGATGATCTGCAATTGAAGGATGGTTGACCTTGGAAACCTTGGGATGGTTCTTAAGGAACTCAACAACCTTCTTGGTGTTCTCCGCATGTCTGTCGAGACGCAGTGAAAGTGTCTCAACACCCTGAAGAAGAAGGAATGCGTTGAAAGGTGAGATCGTAGCTCCTGTATCTCTAAGAAGGATGGCTCTTATGTATGTAACGAATGCAGCAGGTCCTACAACATCGTAGAAAGATACTCCGTGGTAGCTGGGGTTGGGAGCTGCGATCTGAGGGTAGTTGCCGCTCTCTTTCCAGTTGAACTTACCTGCCTCAACGATGATACCGCCGAGTGTTGTTCCGTGTCCGCCGATGAACTTTGTAGCTGAGTGAACTACGATGTCAGCGCCGTGCTCGATAGGTCTGATGAGGTAAGGTGTTCCGAATGTGTTGTCGATAACAAGAGGAAGTCCGTGCTTGTGAGCTATCTCTGCGATCGCGTCGATGTCCGGGATGTCACTGTTGGGGTTTCCTAATGTCTCAAGGTAGATGGCTCTTGTGTTGTCCTGAATTGCATCCTCAACTTCTTTTAAATTATGAGCGTCTACAAAAGTAGTCTTGATTCCGTACTGAGGTAATGTATGTGCAAGGAGATTGTAGCTACCGCCGTAGATGGTCTTCTGAGCAACTATGTGTCCGCCGTTTGCTGCAAGTGCCTGGATCGTATAAGTGATGGCTGCTGCACCTGATGCAACTGCAAGTGCTGCGCTACCGCCCTCAAGGGCTGCAATTCTCTTTTCAAAAACATCCTGTGTGGAATTGGTAAGTCTTCCGTAGATGTTACCCGCATCCGCAAGTCCGAATCTGTCGGCTGCGTGCTGTGAATTTCTAAATACATAAGATGTGGTCTGATAGATCGGAACCGCTCTTGCGTCTGTAGCGGGATCGGGCTGTTCCTGTCCAACGTGTAACTGAAGTGTCTCAAATTTGTAATTGCTCATAGTCTCTAATCTCCTTTGAATTTGGATTTGAATTTGAAATTTTATGTTGCAATAATATCTCCTATGACCTACTATGTCAATAGGTAATTCAATCAGTAATATCTATCGCAAGCGATAACCCGAAGTAATATTTTGTTTTACCCGCTCGCAGCGCAGGATTTTACTATTGATGAGCCCATTTATCCTAGTATATAATAGGTAAAAGAAAAGGAGTGATGTTGTATGTTTTCCACCAGAGGACGTTATGCATTAAGGGTCATGATCGATCTTGCTGAGCACAAGGACGAAGAACACATTCCCCTTAAAGATATTGCAGAAAGACAAGGTATTTCCAAAAAGTACCTTGAGATCATAGTAAAAGACCTTGTTAAAGGCGGACTTATTTCCGGCGTGAGCGGCAAGCACGGCGGATATACTCTCACAAGAAGTCCCGAGAAATACTCGGTCGGCGAGATCGTTGAGCTCATGGAAGGCTCTTTTGCCCCGGTAGCATGTCTTGAAAAAGGCGCTGAGAAATGCCCTCGCGCACGAGGCTGCAAGACTGTTAAGATGTGGAAAGAGTTTTATAAGATAGAGAAAGACTTCTTTTTCGGAAAGAAACTTAGTGATCTTGTTTAAAAGAAAAATAAGAGGAAAAGAAATGAGTACACTTGCTACAAGAATCAAGCTTAACAACGACACAGCGATTCCGTGTCTGGGCTTTGGAACCTATAAGATAAAAGATCCGGTTGAAGCATATAATTCAACGAAAACCGCGCTGGAAACCGGTTACCGCCACATCGACACCGCCGCTTTTTACGAAAACGAAAAGCAGGTAGGACAGGCGATAAACGACTTTATAAAAGAGAATAATGTCAAAAGAGAAGACATCTTTGTGACAAGTAAAGTCTGGAAGACAGAGCTTGGATACGATAAAACACTTGCAGCATTTGAAAAGACAATGAGCGAGATCGGTCTTGATTATCTTGATCTTTATCTTATTCACTGGCCCGCTTCCTATGCTTTCGACGATGATTGGGAGAACACCAACCGCGATACTTGGAGGGCCATGATCGAGATCTACAAGTCGGGAAGAGTTAAGGCAATCGGTGTTTCCAACTTCCTTAATCATCATCTTAAGGCGCTCATGGAATTTGATATCATCCCCGCGGTAGATCAGATTGAGATAAATCCCGGATTCCTTCAGGAAGATACTGTGGATTTCTGTCAGGAGCACGGCATCCTTGTTGAAGCATGGAGCCCGCTCGGACGCGGCAAGTCACTTGATCATCCTTTGTTAAAAGAGCTTGCGGATAAATACGGTCGCACCGTCGCACAGATAATATTAAGATGGGAGATCCAACACGACGTCGTTCCGCTTCCCAAGTCGGTAAATCCCGACAGGATCGCGCAGAACGCGAATGTTTTTGATTTTGAAATATCAGATGAAGATATGGAAAAAATAGACGCAATCGAGCCTTACGGAAACTCCGGACATTCACCGGATCAGGCTGATTGAAATAGTCCCGGGGTACGGGCTTTGTGATCCATTATAGACAAAAAAGCAATGTGTATTTTCAGATCAATACACATTGCTTTTTAATTCTTAATAAACCATAATCTCGCTTACGCAAGTATCATCATACTTCGCACCTTTTTTGGCTCCTGTGATCTTGATAGTGATCGTATCTGTCTCAACAGGTTCATCAAGTTCAATATGATTAAGATTATCCTCCACCAGATTCTCTACGGTTTCGTTCTCAATATCATGTGCAAAGAGGTCTACACTTACCTTCTTGCCATTTCCAAAATCAACTTCTATATCCGTAAGCACGCCGTTTGAATGATGAAGGTCATAACTTGCAGTGTAACCGTTACAAATCTGGACACCGTTTACAGACTGTTTCTTATCAAGTTTAAGCGTTATTGTTTCTCCAACGCCTTCTCCTTTAGCACCTTCACACCATACTGTGGAGTAATCACCGTCTATAAGATTCTTACCGGAATAATTCTTACCCTTCGAAGCCGCAAGTTCTGAAGATGTAGTGACGGAAGCTACCTTTACCGTGTCTTTTCTATATCTTCCGTATATTGCAGTAAAACCAAACACGCTATCGGTATTCTTCTTAAACAATATATCCGCATATCCTTTAAATGTTCCGTCGTTTATGTTATGTCCCTCAAAAACCGGTCCCGTGAAAAGAACATACTCATCATCCTCATGGTACTCACAGTGTGATGCTAATGCTACCTGCTCTCCATCACCAAAAACATAGTAAATCTTTCCATCCTTAACATCCTCATATTCTCCGGGATTAAAATCATCCTCGCCATAGAAATCCAACCATATTTTCTTGGCGTCTTCTACACTTATAACGGTTTTATAATCTTCTTCTCCGGTTTTAAGTGATGCAATCTTTTTTAGCTCCGAATTCTCATATGTGCTGTACCTGATTACTTGATCTCGAAGTCTGGCCTTTGAATTATTATCCGCTTTAGAAAAAACGCCATTTTTATCAAGCACATTTGAAATTGTAACAACTCTGGCCATATTCGAAAGAAGCTCTTCCTTATCGGGAGTAACCGCTTTTGTCTTTAAAAGCTTGTCAATCTCTGAATCGTATTCACTGTCTGAAGAAGCCGTATCCTTTTTATCATCAGCTTTAGCAGTTGACGCATCTGCGTCTGAAGCTTCCGATTTTGAATCCTTTGATGCTCCTTCTGTAGCAGCTTCGGAAGACTCATCCGATGACGAATCCTCAGATGAAGCAGTATCAGCCGAAGCTTCTTCCGAAACTTCTTCACTCGCCTGCTCCGCAGAAGTCTCCTGCGTTACTTCTTCTGTTGCATCCTGTGTGGTCTCTGTGTTGATAGCGCCCTGTTCCTGAACATCTGCCGATGTACATCCCACTGCAGCAGCGCTGACCATTACACTGATTGCCATTGCAATAAATGATTTTTTCATATTTTTCCCTCTTTCCTTTTTATGAATCTCGTTTCGTTAACAATTCCTTCCAATCTATTGTTAACTCAGTTCCAAAATCTATATCTGATTTTGCATATACATTATCATTTCTTATTTCATTGAGTGCATACGCAATATCATTCAAATTATTATTCGAGTGATTCCCCGCCACTCTAAACATTTCCCCGTATAAATAGCATTCGTTGATTTCTTCAAAACTACCATATTGCTTTTGAATCGCCAATTCCATGTTGTGTATCAATCCCATACACTCATCGGCAGACAGATACTCGCAGTCATAACAGATCTTGATAACGCGAATAAGTCTCATATAATCATACGCAGCCAGTCCGTTTTCGCCAAATCGCATATAAGCACAAGCCGCGCCCTTCGTGTGATAAAAATCTTTTGTTGAAATATTATTTTCTTCAAAATATGCTTCATCTATATCGAACGAATCTTCAAACGAAAAGCTTTGACCATAATCTCTTTCAAGTGCTTCAATGGCTTTTTTTGTTCTTGAATTGGATTGAATATAAGCTCTGCACTTAGCCTGATGACCGTAAGTTATTTGCTTGTCTATGACTTCCATTGCAGAATCTCTGTCGGATATTTTCCATGCTTTTTCCAAAAACTCTTTTGCCTCATCACCGGAATTATCAGCTCTTGAATGTCCTCCGATATACTTAGTATTTCCGCCTTCCAGATAAGAATAGATCGTTGTTGCCTCAGCAGCCCATTTATATGTTGCCGTAGACATTTCCGTATCCTCATCCTTGAATACCAAATCCGTACCGCTTGCTAAATCTTCCTCATAATTCACATCATAAGTATACAGGATAGATTCACAATCCGTGTTCTCTGTCTTTTCTCCGACTGAATTCTCTGCCGATACACGATGAATAAAAACACACCCTATTATTATGGCTATCTCCAAAACAGAAAGAATTACCAATTTTGCTATTGTTTTTCCCTTACCCAATGGCTTTGTATCCGTTCCCTCAACACAAAGCGGAGAATTTTGGGGATTTGCCCATATATATGTGGGAACATTGTATAACGCTTCATAATCCTTCTGCTTTAGGTTTGAATTTAAAAACAGAGGTTCCGCGAGTCTGACTTCATCTCCTGCGTCGTAGGCATAAACCACAGTCAGTTCCTTATCGACTGTATGGGCATGAAATACTGTCGCTGCAAAGCGTGATGCATCTTTTGTTATAGTAAGGTAATTTAAAAGCTCAGTTATCACAGATAACAAAAGAACTCCTATAAAAACGCCCAAAGGAACAGCAAAAGCCGTAACGACACCGATTACCTTCGCGCGTAATAAGAGCATCGCAGCTATAAATACAAAAGAATTGGCAAAATACATTATTGATGCTATTTTACCAAGTATTTGATTTGCCAGAACTCTATTCTTTGTATTGGTATCAGTGCTTCCAACATTTTGAAACAGTTCTTCGTTAAACTTCTTTCCGGCAAAAATACCGTTTTCAATTATGTAATTGTCATCTACAGTAAATGCATGCTCATTAAGATTAAATAACTCCGGAATATCTTTTTCCGAATCCTCTTTAGCTTCCTCATAAGTATATAATTCCGAGTCAGCAAGCGAGAACGGCACTCCGTTGTCCTGAAGATAAGCTACAAACAGGTCGTAATTGGTATAGGCTCTTCCTATGTTTACCGGAAGCTTTAAAATCTCATCACCAAGATGAATTTCCATTTCTTCAATATCTTTTCCGCCATATCTGTTTGAATGATGCTTAAGTTCGGTATGGACCCAGGAAATATCTTTTACATTTATACTTCTTGTCTTTTTAAACCATCTGCGAACTTCAATAATTTCACCTTTAACAGAAACAGTACACGTAAGCTTTTCGGCAAAAAACAACCACAAAGCAGTATTTCCAATGGCAAACGCCAATAGTAATAATCTAACCGTAAAATCCGAACCGGGCATTCCAGCCAAAAATACACTGTCCAGGAATAAAGCCATAAATAATAAAATGACAATTATGACTGCAGCATCTTTTTGTTTCATGTCAAAACGATAGTTAAAATTCGTGCCATCCGTTGTCTCAACATAGTCTCCGATTTCCCTGATACGAACATTCATATTTCGCAAAGCATCTGTAAAAAACTTATCCGAATCGGGATAAAGATGTGTGAGATCGATCGTATTTTCTTTTCCTTTTTCATCAAGCAATGTGATATAGCTCTTTGAATTATAAAAACACTGTGTCACCTTATCCAAATGTATTTTCTTTCCGAAAATGCCATACATTATAGATATACTTTCAGGTCTGATCACATATTTGCATTCCAAACCCGATATCAAAAATGCAAAGAACAGAAATCCGACTGCAATTCCAATGACAACTATCATCAATGTTTCTTTATCCTTTGCGCCGCATATAATAAAAGCAATTAATAAAAATACCATCATAAATAACATAAGGAGATATACAAATGCATATCTGTTATCTATAATTGTTACTTTATTATCTCTAACCCGTGGTTCATATCTCTTTTCAAGCATCGCAAAAACCACCCATCCTTCTTTCATAACTCATAGGTAATAATACTATTATTCGCCTTATATTACAAGTAAATATAACTTTTATGACTTTTTTGTGAATTTTTCTTTCAAATTAGACTTTTATATGCTAGAATCAGAAAAAGATTATATGAAAAAAGTTTTATAAACGGAGGGTAAGTTTAAAATGAAAAAGAAATTAGCTATGACCTTATGCTGCTTACTTGCAGCATCTACAATATTTGGTTGCGCGAACATCGCAAAAGATGAACCGAGCA
Source organism: Butyrivibrio sp. X503 (assembly GCF_003625475.1). Taxonomy (GTDB): domain Bacteria; phylum Bacillota; class Clostridia; order Lachnospirales; family Lachnospiraceae; genus Butyrivibrio. Next base: position 250,357 of record NZ_RAIQ01000003.1, read on the forward strand.
GTGCTTCAAGTTCATCAACCATAGAAGCATCTGTTGAGGCTTCAACTGCTGCCGAGGAAGTTACGGAAAGTTCCGATGCAGCATCCTCTAAGGAAGAATCAATAAGTTCAACAGAGGCTTCTTCAGAAAAAACATCCGTTTCCACCGAAGCAGCTTCAAAAGAAGAATCTGCAAATGCAGAAAGCTCTGTTTCGGTTTCCGACCTGATCGATTCAATCGAAGTTAAATATGACGACTCGGATTACTGCGGATACTATTACAAAGAAGGTAGTGACAGCTCATGTATGATCATTTCAGCAACAGAGCAAAGCGGCATTTATGAAGTCACACTCTACACCGAAGACTTGGGTTTAATTAAAGCAATTGCTGCGCCTGATGACAGCTCAGATAAAGATACCAGAAAGTCATTGCAATTTATAACTGAGAACAACGCAAAGCAGGGTAATATAATGTTTAATGATAACAATGTAATAATCATGGCTATGTTTATCGATACTTCCGGAGCGCCTCAGGTAAAAATTGATATGGTACCCAAAAAGGTAAGATAATAAAAGGACTGCGTACTAATCAGTTAGTACGCAGTTTTTTATTCTCACAAATATAAATCTATCTTTTTCCAAAAATGGATTACTCACAATTACAATAAAATAGTCTCTCGCCGAGGATATACCAATCAATGTATTATAGCTCTATCCTTTTACCACATGTTAAAATATACATGCTTATTAAGGATATTATTCGTAAAAGGAAAGGGGAACATAAGATGTCTTTTGAGAATATAACTTTATATAAAATTGGGGACTCATCTATACCGGCACCTTCTATGCCTGAATATCCATGTTTTTCAATCTTGAACAAAAGAGGTCAAAATAATGAACAAGAGAAAAAAGAATATAATGATTGGAATAGCCGTTTTTTTGTGGGTATTTGTTCTTATACCTTGTATGGTCTGGGGGTGCGACTTATATGATGTTTATAATAATGGAGCTTATCTAAGTACTGCCTTTTTTGATAAAGGAGATTTTTATATTGGATGGGAAGCCGTAATCATGGAGATAAAAATAATTCAGATTTGGGGCGGCGGTCTCTTATGGTTTTATTATTCACTATTCACACTTGCATACACTTTATTTTTAATTGTAAAAATCAAAATAAGTAAAAAGAAATAGAACAAGCTCAAAGATTATGCGCAATGCAGAAACTTTTTTCAAGTGCGCCTATCTGTTGTGGGCTCAAGTAAAACAGCGCCGTCCTTCTGAGCATCCTCTGCTGCCTCTGCGCTTGTAGCCTCTGTTGCAGCTTCGGTAGTCTCTGCCGCCGCTTCTGCAGATGCCTCTACGCTTGACTCTGCTGCAGGCTGCTCGCCCTGAGTCTTTGCACATCCTGCGATCATTGATGCGCACATCTGCCGCGTTCTACAGCAGTGCTATCTTCGTACAACCAGTTCCTCGTGGCTTGGATATCCCATGTACAGCGACAGGCAGGTCTCCCGGCTGATCGAAGCGTTCTCTGCATAAAATCCGCGGCGCCCAGCGCCTTCCCTTTGCTGATTTTTTTATACACTTTCGAATCACGGTGACGAGTTCGTGCAGGACTTACACCGGCTTCATACATTTTATAAATCTTTATCATCTGAAGTCTCACTTAAATACTCTTCCCAGAGATTCTCTTTCTCACTTGCAAAGCTGAACATATTCTGTTCAACCTTTTCAAGCTTGATCGAAAACAATAAAGCAGCCTTCTTACATTCGGTTACCGATGCCGTATTTAAGAAATTATCGAACATCACTATTTCTTTTTCCAGGAAATCTCGTTGCCACTTATTGCCTTCCTCATACAATCTAAGCGCCTTTTCCAAAAGATACTTTATCTCCGGAATTTCTCTCGGATCCTGCTTCAGCTCATCCATTCTGAGCTTTAACTCAGCGTATTTGTCCTTGCTGATTCCTTCAACCGCACCTCTGTTTCTGTGAATTTCGACGCCGTTAGCCGGGCAATATATGTCTATATCGAAAATTCCGTTCAGATCATATGAAAACCGCACATCGGCGTATACTTCTCCTGCCGGCCTGGGAGGTATCTCAAGCTCTATAACATCCAGCTTAAGATTGTTTGAGGCTTTCAGCTTTTCGCCTTGGTATATATTAAATACAAGCTTTTTTTGCATATTACTTACAGTAAAATATCTTCTCTGCTTGCTGGCCGGAAGAATCTGATTCTTAGGAATAATAACCGACATCTTATCACCGAGCACCTCTGTTCCAAGCGAAAACGGACAGATATCGGTCATGACAATATCTTTTACGTTATCCTTCCTAAGAGATATTCCGGTAACAATGCCCGCGCCTCTGCAGACAGCTTCATCAACATTTCTGTCGAGTTTTACCTTTCCGGGGAAAAGAGATTCCATATATATTCTGACACTTGGCATCTTGGATGATCCGCCAACCATGATAACACCCGAAATGTCCTCAGGAGTTATGCATGCATCGTTCATCAGTCTCTTTAGTACTATCGTAAGTCTCTTAAAAACAGAGGCAGAAATATCAATAAATCTCTGCTGATCAAGTTCATAAGTATAATCCTGTCCGTTTATGGTATAAGTATTTGTTATATTGTCTTTGGATGAGAGTTCTATCTTGACGGATTCCCCATAATTAACCAGGATTGCCCTTGTTTTCTTATCAAGCGTCTCCCAATCGAAACCGAATTTCTTGCACATATCAAATGCAATCGCCTCATTGAAATCTTTTCCTCCGAGCCTATTGTCACCCGAAATATTGCAGATCTCAACCATGTTTGCAAAGGCATCAACAAGTGTTACGTCCAATGTTCCGCCGCCAAAGTCAAACACTATGAATTTTTCATCCTTATCCAAGTTTTCAAAATGGTAGGATAATGCTGCAGCCGAAGGCTCGTTGATAAGCTGAGTCACAGTGACACCCGCAGCCACTCCGGCAAGTCTCGTTGCCTCTCTTTGATGATCGTCAAAATACGCCGGAACGCTTATTACCGCATTATCCACTTTTTCTCCGAGATATTTTTCCGCATCAAGGATCAGCTTTTTTAACACCATCGAAGACAGTTCAACCGGAGTAAACGAACCGTTTTCCCCAAGTTCAAATCTATCCTCTCTTCCCATATGCCTTTTGAACTCGCAAGCGGTCACATCCGGATTCGTCACCAAACGTTCCTTCGCAATCTTACCGACAAGTACTTTTCCATTGTCAAAAGAGACAACGGATGGAGTTAGGTATTCTCCAAATTCATTCGGAATCAGTTCGACTCCTTTTTCTGTCCATGCACTAACCAGTGAATTGGTAGTGCCCAAATCAATTCCTACTAACATGCCAACCTTCCTTCTATATTACGTATTATTTCTCCTATTACGTTTTCATCCTGATAATTGGTGATCTTGCGGCAAAATGTTTTCTTCTTACCGTCCTTCATTTTTATCTTTAGTAAATGTGATGTTAATCCGCGTCCCATTTCAACCGAATCAACTTCAACGAGTGGTATTATCTTTAAAGTAAAATTACTGCATGATACAAAATAATCATCCAACACATACAACGAGTAAATATTATTAAAATATCTATTTTTCTTTAGCATCTGTATTCCCACTTCAACCAGTAACTTAGTCGGGTATCTATGGAAACTGTACAGAGAATAACCTGTCCATATCGAAGATACGATCAGTATTCCAAGAAGAAATATCGAAAAGTTCATATCAGAATCTTCTATTCCATACTGTTCAATGCCAAGGATCATTTGAATCATAAATATTATTGTCATAAAAAAAATTATGCAGGCTGCCGTATACGTCTCTTTAACTTCTTTTGCTATTATAAATTTTCTTCTGAAAATACCCGGCTTTTTATATTTTAACTTTTCATATTTCCTCCTTATCTCTTCATCTTCCGAAATTTTGATAATCTCCGCTCTTTTGGAGTTAATATGATCAATTACGGCATTCGCAAAGAAAACCGAACGGATATCATAAGAAACCATTTGGCCTTGATTAAAACATATCTTAAGCCCCGGCCAAAAATCATCTTCTCTCTTCTTATCCGGTTTAAGCCATTGTATATATCTTATCGGCACAATCTTTGGTTCCGAATTCGAAAAATAAAGTATATATTTATCGAAAATATAGAGCCAACCGCCGGTAACATAAAAAGCTTTTCCTTTTATTATGTCTCTAAACAGTTCTCTTTTTACATGTATCTTTAATAACAATATGATAAAATCAAAAAACATCCTTATAAGAAAATAAGCAAAAAAGATTAGCGAAAAGACGCATGCGGTAAAGCCCAAATAAGTAATGATATGTAAAAAGGCATCAAGCGTGGAATCGGTGACTGCCCTTGTAAAAATATTAAACGAAAGACCAATCACGCCTACCAGCAAAAGCACTGCGACTTTTTTTAGTATGTGAATTCTTTTTTTACTTATCGGAAGCCATATTTTATAAAAACCGTTTAATTTTCTGATATAGCCCGTTTCACCGGAACGACATTCTCCAAGATAAGTACATTTACTATTAATCAAATAGCCCAGAATCAAACGATAATGCTGATTTGTCGGCGCAAGAGTTAATATTACTTTTTTATCGGAGTCGTAAACAGTAAGCCTATCATTCCACCGATTGACATCAAAAGATAGTTCTTCATAAAAATAATACTTTATCTCTTCGGCTGTAAATAAAAGCATATCGTCGAAAAGCGTTATACGAAAAGGCTTTTTAAACAGCTTTTCTATTTTTGATAATGGCTCAAATTTCGCTATCGGAGCAGTCCCGTCCAAATGCCTATAAAAGCATTTTTCAATCTGGTCGTTAGTTATAACCTCTTCTCTACGCGCAACTGCAGCGCTTTCATTTTTTATAGAAAGAAGCTGCGAATGAAGGTTACCCAAATCATTTTTCTGTATTTCATTGAAAATAAGCTTTTCAATAACTTCATAAGCATCTACATCAAGATATTCGGATTTTTTCAGAATATCCACCAAGCCTGAAACAAACGCCGGTGTTATCTCCTCCTTATACGGGGATTGCAGCCATTTGTAAGTAATAGCCTCCATTACCTTTTTATGCCCGTAAATCTTATAATCCCCTGAAGAAGTAGGAATCATATCACGAAAAAGCTTTAGCATTTTCTTTTGTCTGTCATTCAGTGTTTCCATATCCGAAACACTGCTAAAATCCAACTTCGTCCTGTTTGCGGCTTCGTCTTTATCCCTTAGATCATATTTGAGATCTTTATCCTTTTCCTTGCTGCTGCCGAGATTGAATTTGAATTCTTTATCCTCTTCCTTGCTGCTGCCGAGATTGAATTTGAGTTTTTCATCTCCGGTATCAAAAGAAATAACTCTGTATGCAGGAGCACCTTCTTTTTTCGAGAGTTCGATCGCAAGCTTATAGCTGTCCCTAAGCTGCTTGAATTCCTCCGGATGCTCTGCCGGATGATACTTCTTGGCAACCTCTGCATATGCAGCTTTTATTTTGTTTATGTCTTTTGTAGGCTCCGTTTCAAGCCAATCCCAAATGCTTTTTCTCATCTAATTTACACTTTAATTCACTTATTATTTCATCCACAACAGTTCGATCACTATTTTTTCCGTAGTCATTACAGAACTTCCACATCTTGCCGTCTTTTGTTTTTATCATGAGTACATAAGAAGGCTTTGCGCTTTCTTCGACTAATGATATTTCATATGGTTGCTTTTTCGGAGGTTTAACGTCTTCTCCGCTTACGGATTCTATTTCATTAAAAGGTATTATAGTCAGTGTATAGTGCCTAAATGAAACAAAATAATCATCAAGTATATACAATGAATATTTCTCATTGTGATATCCAATATTTTTAAGAATCTGAATCTGTGCATCGATAAGTATATTTTTATGATATCTTCTGAAACAACGAATGATATTGCCTGAAATCGCCATGGATATCAATATTATCGCAAAAGTAATCAATATAGCATAATATTGAAAACCACCCTCACTTTTCACAAGCACTTTATCATAGATTAAGAAAAACGCTGCCATGATACCAATAATTATCATCATAACAGCCCCTTGATAAGTATTTTTCAGATTTTCCATAATAAGGTATTTACTTATAAAAAGTCCGGATTTTTTCAGCTTTAATTTTTCGTACTTATTCCATTTTTCTTCTTTTTCCGCTATAATTTCCTTTTCTTTTAACTTGGCGAACAGAACATCCAGTACAGCTCCTGCGGCTGAGCAGGAATTAACATTACAATATACGGTTCTTCCATCAGTAAAAGCCATTTTCAGTTTTGAACTGACGCCTCTTTCACCGTATATCTCCACCCGGATCAAGTTCTTTATCAGATCAATACTGCTTCCATCACGCGTATAGTACATAATATATCTGTCAAAGATATATATCCCTCCGCCTTTAACATATAAAGCTTTTCCTTTTTTTATGTCACGCACAAGCTCAGGCATGGCACCGGATTTTTTTAGTGCTCCGACTGTTTCTCCAAGCTCAAATATTAAGATTACCGAGAAAAATCCGGTTGACATTATACCGGCAATGGCAACCATCAATACTACTATAGTTAAAACGGTGTGAAGTATTCCGCTTCCGGACAAAATATTGGATCTTTGCACCAGTACGTAAAATATTCTCGACAACAAAGCTATTGGGCCGCATATTACTATAATTATTGTTTTATACTGAAGCGGCAGCCAAACTTTAAAGATACTGTCCAGTTTTGAAATATAATCGCTTGCGTCAGATTTTTTCGCGCCTAAGTACGTGCTTTTATTATTTAGCAGATGTTCCAAAACCAAACGATATCCGGGATTATACGAAGGAATCTTTACAATTATTTTTTTGTTATGATCATATATTTTAAGAGCATCGCTTCTTTTATCGATGTCATAATAAAGATCGCTGCAAAAATAATACTTAACTTCTTTTCCTTTAAACAGAAGTATATTATTGACCAAAGTAACCTGAGATTTCTTTTTATACTTATCCAGAGCCTTTATCTGCGGTCCCAAATACACCACCGGCGCAGGTTTATCCAAAAGCTTCAGAAAGCATTTCCCAATCCGCTCCATAGTAATATCCGCTTCATTGCGAGTCACAACCGTGCTTTCGTTTTTCAGCAAAAGAAATTGTGAATGAAGCTCCTTAAGATCATTATCAGTTCCGTCTCCAAAGATAAGATCTTCAATAACTTCATATGCGCGTGTGCTAAGCAATTCGGATTGTCTGAGGATATCTACCAGATACGAAACAAAAACCGGTGTTATCTCCTCTTTATACGGAGATCTGTCCCAATTATAAGTAATGGCCTTCATTACCTTTTCATGGCCATAGATTTCAGGCTGACTCGAAGCAAAAGAAATCATGCCCGCAAAAAGATCTAGCATTCTTTTTTGTCTGTCGCTTAGATTATCCGTAAAAGAAATCCTGCTAAAATCAAATTTCAGCTTGGCCGGCTCACTTACACTTTTTCCCTTTATTTCAGATTCCTTATCTTGAATAACCTCTTCGACCTCGAAAGCTTTTACCTCTTCAAAAAACTTTTCTTCAGGATCATCTTTATGTTTTTGGGCATACCTGATAGCAAGCTTATAGCTGTCCCTAAGCTGCTTGAATTCCTCGGGATGCTCTGTCGGATGATACTTCTTGGCAACCTCTGCATAAGCTGCTTTTATTTTGTTTATGTCTTTTGTAGGCTCTATTTCAAGCCAATCCCAAATACTCTTTTTCATTGCTTTTCCCACATTCACGCTTCATTTAAATAAAAGAGCAACTCGTTAGTTGCCCTCTTATCGTTATTAGAATATTTTTTTCATAATATCATTATCAATACTTATACTCAACGTTATTACCGGTTTTGTCGGTATATGTCAGTATATCTTTGTCAGAGTCGATTGAAACAAATGTAGTATCACGTAAGAAATCGAACTTATCACTTGTTTCCGTAAAAGGATTTCGGGAAGCAAATTCACCGGCGTTAACATCAAAAATATAGACGCCATAATCTCCGCTCATACTTTCATGACGTTTTTCCGAAGACATCAGGAAATAATCAAGAGGGAGTGAATCGCCGTTTTCGCTTCTAAGTCCCCATGTAGGATCACTGTAATAGTACTCGTTGCCAATCTTTACATATGCCCAAGCATGAGCGCCATCAGAAGATTGTACTACGATAGCATCAACTCCGCACTGAAGAAGCAGATATACATAAGAAGGTGCCAAACCGGAACAGATGCCATTCCTGTTTACGAAACAGTTGTAAGTGCCGTATCTTTCAAAGGTCTCATCGTCCGGTACCGAACCGTCAGCCATATCATGTCCGTAAGTAAAATTCTTAGAAATGTAATCATAGAGATAAAAAGCTTTCTCGAAATCGCTGTAATCACTCTTCACACATTCCTTAAGGATGCTCTCTATATCCGCTTCGAAAGCTTTTTCTTTTTCAAGGAATTCCTCTTTTGGAATCCAATAGCCAATTCCACCTTTACCGTCCTGATAATTGAACTCATTACAGCTATCCATTGTTATCAAAAGAGATGCAACAGGGAAGTACTCACCCCAGATTGCAGGATTCGTACAAAAATCAAAAGCTTCCTGGCTCGGGCACTCAAAAGTATCTTTTCCCTCTCTGAGTGCATCAATAAAATTATATAAAGCATCCCAGCATTCCTGCGGATACTCGTCTTTAAGCAAACCTGCACCAACATAAGGATTAAACAAATAATTACCTTCGGAATCAATGATAGGTTCTCCTTTATGCTGTGTAGATACTTCAGTCACATCCTCGGAACTACCCGTAGAACTGTCATCAACGGTACTGCTTGTAGAACCGTCATCAACTGTGCTTCCTGTCTGTGAATCGTCGCCTGTAACCTCGGTAGTACTGTCTATAGATGCTCCGGTGTTACTTCCGGAATCTGTTTTTCCTGTAAGGCTACATCCCGTCATTGCTAATGTGAGCGCTAAAGTTGCGCATATAATTCTTTTTTTCATAGTTTCCTTAACCCTTCTTTCCCTTTTCCGTCTTTAATCTAAATTTATGGTACGCAGAAAATATATCACATAATTTACAAATTGTAAAGCATTTGTTACATATGTGTTTGCTATAATGTCATCCAAAGCAAAAAAAGCACAAGCCTCATATCAAAAGCTTGTGCCTTATATACCTATTTTCTTCTTGAACTTAAGAATATATCCCAATCTTTCAGGTAAGATTCTATCGGAACAATCTCATCAAAAATATTTACATATCCCTTAAGAGATTCCGCCTTGTATTTAAGAGTCTTGGATCTGCCCCAGACAAGAATCTGCGCCTTTCCTTTGCCGTTCTTGGCTTCCTGGATGAGATTGGCGGCCGCGCTGTTTCCGTCAAAGGCAACGACCATCGAGGGTCTTCTCTCAAATATCTCGTAGTTAAAGCTCTTGTATATTCCCATACCCTGAGCTTCAGGCGAAACACGTATGCTGACTCCCGCTACGATCAGCTTGTCTCTCTCTGCCTTTGAAATAACGGCGGGAACGACGGCATATATCTTAAAGCCTTTTTTATTATGTTCGACCAGATACTTCTCATATCCGGAAAGCTTATGACCTATGACAAAGCAGATCTCTTCAGGTGAAAAATGTTTAATGAGAGCGTCAAGCTGTGCTTTTCCTTCGGGTGTAACCCTCGTTGCTCTCTTCTCCGTATTAAAGCTTCCGCCAAGAAGAACGACCGGTGTACAATCCCAAGTGATCTCACTGATATTCTCTTTTAATTCCGTATAAGCATCAAGCCCGTCACTCTTGGCCAGCTTCTTACCGATCTTAACGGCCTTCATCTTTTCAAGGAGCACTTCCTCCATATCGCGACCTGCAAGAAGTGCATTGTATCTGTCCGTCTTTTCAAAAAAAGCTTTCTCACTTCTTTCTATAACTTCTTCCTCCGACCTCTTCATAAGAAGCATATCTTCTTCGGAAAGGTCTAAAAGCTTTTGTAAAGAAAGCTCTTCATCTATTGAGTTTGTTCCGTAAAGCGCCGCTCCGTCCGTTCCCTGAACGCACTTTATTCCTTGCTTTAGATAAGCTCTGATAGGATGCTTATCAAGTGAATTAAGGTTATTTAATCTGACATTGCTTGTAAGCTGGAACTCAAGCACCACACCGTTTTCTTTTAGCTGCTTAAGCACGGCTTTTCCTTTGGCCGATCTCGGACTGTAAGTATAAAGTCCGTGTCCAAGGCGCATGTATGGCATCTTCTGTCCGGACGCCAGAGAATCTTTTACACAGGAAATACTGTGTGCGATATTATCCTTCTGGCTGTCATTCTCGCCCGCATGAACTCTTATAACAAAAGACGGGTCCTTGGACGCGATCTTAACTATCTCTTTAAACGCTGGCTTTAATGTGATTATGTCGTTGATCTCTTCTCCCACAAAATCGCAGCCCGCAACGTACGGATCAAGCGCCGTCGCTTTAAGTACTTCAAGGTTCTGCGCAAGGTAGTCTGCAGGTGTCACGGCGTCTTTTATAATGGTAAGAGGAATCCTTCGCATTGCGGCAAGAAAGCGGATCATCACACCCGTCTCCCTGTAGATCTTGGGCATAACCTCATGAACCTGTCTTAGCATTTCAAGTGACTCGTATTTTTTTACAAGCGTTGTATCGCTTATCTCGGCGTACTTTATGCCGTATCTTTTATAATTTCTCGCTATCCAAAGGAGCTTGTCCTGAAAGACAGTATTGTTGCAGTAGTCGGGATTCTCTTTATCGCGCAGCATTTCTTTAAGAGTCTTTTTGACGTCTTCATCGGGAATCTGCGACACATCTCCGATGTCTATCTTATCCTCGCTCTCCTGTCCCTTGGTAAAAACATATCTGTAGAGATAGACCTTCTCAAGGTTGGTAAATACAGCCTGTCCGTCCTTGATCACAGAGAGCGATCCTCTTATCTTAACGATGTTTAGCTCCGCGTTGTCCAGGTTATTAAGTATAAGATCCGCGAAGTTTATGAAGGTCCTGTCGTTTATCTTTCTGTCGAGGTACTTGCCTTGAAGATCCGAATAAACGAACTGCCTTGCAACTTTTTCTCTCTGAGCGTTTACCTTTTCCCACTGCTCGTCGGTGAGCTTTAGATCGAGTTTTTTGACATAATATAGCGGATATCGTATCTGATGATAGATTCCGAGCGCTATAAGCACATCCGCAGGCAGATTGCCGTTCATATGCGTGTGCAGATCGGAGCGGAATTTAAGATCTTTATTTATAAAGGTCTTAAATATGATCTTATCTTTTTCAAGGCTGTATTCCTTGGACTGACTCATAAGCGTCTTGGCGATGGCGGGCATAGTTGCAACAACATTTACGCTTCCGTCGGGATAAATCCTTGCTACTTCCGTATCACCCAGGGAAAAGATATAGCTCTCTTCGTTACTTCCATCGATATAGCAGGGAACCTCGCCCTTTATCACAAGCATTCCGTTGGCGTCCTCTGAAAGCGGCAGCTTGAAGGTTCTCGCAAGATTTCTTATAAGATTTCCCGAATGATGATTGGGCGTTGACAATATATAAAAGAGCTTCTCAATATCCTTATAAAGACTCACTATTATATCTTTTTCATTATCAAGAAAAAAGCATGTGAAATACGTCATATAGGCTCTCCCTTTACGTAAAAATAGCGTGAATATTTGTATTCATTATACTACAAATATTCACGCTACTATTTACTCATAGCTTTTTTAGATTACTTTGATTCGTTCTTATCAACCTTGATATCTACGCCTGCGCCGTTAAGATTAATGTTCTTATTAACCTTGGCATCATATGTGCCGGCCTTCATGATTTCGGTGAAATCAACGCCCGTAGCTTCCGACATGGTATCAAATACCTGCTTCATAACAATAGGCATATTTCCTGAAATCTGGCTTGCGCCGTTTGTTCCGTCGCCTGTTCCGTAGATGTTGATCTTGTCGATCTGAGAAAGAGGCTTTGCAATCTCTGCAGCCATCTGAGGCATGATCTTGATCATCATCTCAGCCATAGCAGCACCGTTGTACTTCTTGTAGGCTTCTGCCTTTTTCTCCATTGCCTCGGCTTCAGCGATACCTTTTGCCTTGATGGCTTCGGCTTCCGCTTTACCTTTAGCTGCGATACCTGCTGCCTCGGCATCGTACTTAGCTTTGATACCTGAAGCTTCCTGCTCAGCCGCATATTTCTGCGCTTCAGCCTGAGCTTTTTTAGCATCGGCTTCACGCTCCTGCTCGTACTTGGCAGCTTCAGCTTTCTTCTGACGCTGAATAAGTTCAGCCTCAGCTTTTTTCTCAGCCTGGTACTTCTCGGCATCGGCTTTTTTCTCAACCTCAGCTGCAAGTTCCTGCTGCTTTACAATAACTTCTTTCTGCTTAAGTTCGGCTTCGCGTTCTGCTCTTGCGATCTGGGCATTAACAGTTGCGGCCTGAATGGTCTTTTGCTGTTCCTGCTCCTGAATTGAATAAGCTGCGTCTGCTACAGCGCTTGCGGTATCGGCCTGCTTTTTAAGTTCAGCCTGCTTGATGGCAAGTGCGTTGTTCTTTTCGGCAATCTCTGTCTGTGCAATAACTCTTGCATCGTTGGCTGCTTTGTCAGCCTCTGCCTGAGCGATCGCTACGTCTCTGTCTGCCTGTGCCTTAGCAATAGCCGCATCTTTCTTGATCTTAGCTGTGTTGTCCATACCAAGGTCATTTATAAGACCGTTCTCATCAGTAACATTCTGGATGTTACAAGAGAGGATCTCGATACCGAGCTTGTTCATATCTCTTGAAGCCTTCTCCATAACCTGATCTGAGAAGCTGTCTCTGTCGGTGTTGATGGTCTTAAGAGCAAGTGTACCGATGATCTCACGCATGTTACCTTGTAAGGAATCCTTAAGGTCATTTGTGATCTGCTCGGGTGCCTTGTTAAGGAAGTTCTTAGCTGCAAGCTGTATAGCTTCCTGGCTTGTACCGATCCTAACCTTTGCAACAGCATCAACGTTTACATTGATGAAGTCGTTTGTAGGAACGGACTGCTCTGTTTTGATATCGACCGTCATCTGTCCAAGATACAATTTATCGACTCTTTCAAAGAACGGGATCTTGACGCCTGCACGACCTATCAAGATTCTTGGCGCCCTCCGCATACCTGAAATGATAAATGCTTTGTCCGGAGGCGCCTTCACATATCCTGCCGCAACTACGATAAGGATCACGGCAATAATTGCTGCGATAATAATAAGACTAATGGTATTCATACTGTTCCTCCTTTAATTGAAACATGTTGTTTTGTATGAATACATTGTATTGTAGGCGACATGTGGGATACATAGTGACCTCAGCAAAAAGCCACGACCTATTTTTCTTTTTCGGAAAAATAAATCGTGGCTCATATTTTAATTTGATATGTGCTTTAAAAGTTCTTCTATAGATAGCTTTTTACCTGTCTGCCTCTCATAGATCTCATCAAATGAAAGTCCCTGATCGGCAGGATTGAGATCGACGTCCTTGGTCTTCTCTTTCCATCTGTTTCCTTCGGGAAGGAACTTGTATGCGAGATTATGCTGCTCCCACTCATAGGCCATATCATCCGCAGTTCTGTATGACTGCATATCACTTCCGTGAACAGGATGCTCCGCGATAAGTGCCTCACAGATAATGGTAATATCCTCGGTATTGTCTATAAGATAAGAATCAATAACCTTCCAGTTATCTGCGGTGTAGATCGCGGAAAACTCCGTTCCGTTATAGGTGAAAGCGTAGTTCTTGGTTCCGCCGTCGACGCTGTGTAAGTTAATGTCAGCCGGTGAGCTGAGTACGCCACCTCCAAATGCTGAAGAATTAACGTTAGATTCGTTTTTTTCCTCATCAGGGGTCTCTTCCGTCTCTTCTTCATCGGAATCCGATGCCATAACGCTCTGAACCTTAGATACAAACTTCGAAGCAACTTCGGAAGCTTTCTCGCTGTCGTCACTGTCATTTCCGGCAAACAACATCACACAGCCCAATCCTATAAAGCCTATGCACAAAAAGATTGCCAGTGTTTTTATATATAGCTTTATTAAGCTCTTTTTTCTTTTCATTCTTCGATTAGTCATAGCGCAATTATATTCCATCATATAAAAAAGGTCAAAATCGTCCTACTATTAAAGCATATAAACCCTTTACACAGCGGCTATATTGTTGTATTTTGGACAGGTAGGAGGATATAATATGTCAGAGACTATAACACTTACAATACCAAGACAAAAAACTATCGCTCTCATCGCCCATGACGGCAAAAAGGGAGAGCTCATACAGTGGTGCAAAGCCAATGCTCATACACTTAAAAAGCATTTTCTGTGCGGAACGGGAACAACAGCCCGCATGATAACAGATGCAACCGACCTTCCGGTAAGAGGCTACAATTCAGGTCCTCTCGGAGGCGATCAGCAGATCGGTGCTAAGATAGTGGAAGGAAAGATCGACTTTGTTGTTTTCTTCTCAGATCCTTTGACAGCGGCTCCTCACGATCCCGACGTAAAGGCTCTTATGAGGATCGCACAGGTTTACGATATTCCTTTTGCAAACAACAAAGCGACAGCGGACTTCCTCATCAACTCAACACTTATGGATGAAGAGTACGACCATGACGTCATAAACTTCAAGCAGAACATCGCAGAAAGAGCCGAGACTCTTCCGACAGAATAAGATAAGCGCTCTGCTATGATATGTGCCCTCTTTACCGGACAACCGGTAAGGAGGTTTTTTTCTGTCATGAAAAAATCCAAAAAATTTGAAATGTCACTTAGGAATTTTGAGATTATCGGTGTCTATATATATGAAAATATTTAATCAGGATTCCAAGGAGACACATATGAAAAAAAGAAATAATAACAATCCAACAGTTGTAGCTCTACTTAGTTCAATCTTGCTTCTAGTACCAATTTTAGTCAGCTTAGCCACTCCCACAAAAGCACATGCCTCTATTTTGGCTCAACCAGTTCCTGATCTGGGCGAAAATGAAAGCGGAAATATTGAAGAAGATCAAATTATGGAAAATAACTATGGCACTGTTGAATACAATGATGGTTGGCTTAACAATAACTTTAAAACTGTAGAAAATAATAATGGAAGAATTAGTGATAATGAGTCCGGTGGAATAGTCGAAAACAATAATATTTCCGGTTCAATCATTCAAAACGATGGAACTGTTGAGAGCAATTCCGGTTCTATCTCAACAAACGATGGAACTGTTGAGAGCAATTCCGGTTCTATCTCAACAAACAATGGAACCGTTGAGAACAATCTACCCGGAGGCTCAGTTTCAGGTTCTAATGGATCCATAATAAATAATGATGGAGGTGATGTTGCCTCAACGGGTAGTAGTTCTTCACAATTTGTAGCTATTACCAATTATTATTCAGGGACCTTGTCGGTTCCGGAAAATAGTTCAAAAATCAAAATCACCAACAACTACTCTGACAACGCCTATGATTCAGGTGAGATCACTGATACAAACAGATTCCACTCTGTAACAGTAGAAGGTGCCAATAATGCAGACGTCACATACAGCAGACCTGAATTCATACATAATGACTACAACAACAAAGAATATTTACAGGTCAAAGAGAACGGCGCACCTAAATCCATAAGCGGATCCATAACTATTAAAGCTAAAAACGGTTACAAGATCTCGGATGAAGGCGTAATGAATAATGAGATAGGTCAGCTTGCTTATACTCTAAACAGAAATACCGACGGTTCTTATACTGTAACTCTTATGAATCTCAACGGAAACGTGACAGTTACTCCTGCAAATCTTCATCTTATTATTTCTGCCATTGAAAATCAGAATAATACTCCGGGAATAACCGGTGGCAGTACAACACCTATAACGATCACAAAAGCAAATATTGCTGAAGTTCCTGCTAATAATAGTTCGTCAAATAACGCTTCTGCCTCATCAAACAATGGATCAGGAGTAGCGACACCAAACTTTACACAGGAAGCAATTAACAGTATTCAGGCTCAGGCACAGGCACAAGCTTCTCTTGCAGAGCAAACCGGTACACCACTGCAGATCCTTGATATTTATTTTGATAAAAAGATAGATATAAACCCTATGCTTATAAGATATCTCTGCGAGCAGATCTCTCTCCCTAAGAGATGCCACTTTAATTACAATGATCAGCACTACGTGCTTTTCATCCCCGCCTTTGATATCTCTGCTCCTGCATACCAAGACGGTCTGGATATGCTTGATAAAGAGCCTGCAAAAACTGCTGGTTTCTTAAGAATTGAACAGTTATTCAAGCCTTTGGGATTTGCCACCAATATCATTGAGGAAGAAGAAGCTGAAGCAGTTTTGCAATAATAAAGCATAAACAACATTTGCCCCCAATATTCTAAATATTATTTCATAAAAAGAACTCCACCCTAAGCTCCATCTAGGGTTGGAGTTCTTTGTTTACCAAATGATTCAAATAACAATAATGATTTATAAAGAGTTTAACACTGCTCCAAGTACTTTGATGTTGTAGTTTTTGCAAAGTTCAAGCTCTTTTTCTATATCCTCGTATCTGGACTTTCTAATGGTCTCAAGCAGGACAATTCCGTCAGATGCAATAGCTTTATCAAGAGTTTCGGGATCTGTGAGCATGCTTAAGCCTTTTTCCAGCTTTACATTTTTCTCCTTTACCTTATCTATTATCTTAATCTTAATGGCTTCAACATTTTCATCCATATAAGATGAAACAATGAATACATTGGAAGAAGGAGTTGTTCTTGCAGTAGCGCAGATTCCGCTGCTAAGCATATTCAAATTATCCGCATCGAAGTTTTGGACAGTTCCGATTACAGGTATCTGAAAAGCATACTTGAGGTCATCTTCGGTCTTTACTGTAGGTGACAAAACGTACATAGCGCTGTAAATGATCACCAAAGCAAATGCTGCAGCTACACATCCGAAAATACCGTATTTCAATACAGATTTTATTTCAAAACCTTGTTTTTCTTCCTTCTCTATCTCTATACCGTACTCAATGTCTGATTTATTCAAAAGCTCTGTAAAATAGCTCTTTTGATTGCCGTTCAAATTACCCGTAACTGACATCATTGAATTATTTATTTCTTTAAGCTGGGCGGTGATACTATCCTTGCTGGTAATGATGTATGTGGATTTCTCATAATTTGATGAAGTAGTGGCTATAGCAATGTCATGTTTAACACTCTTGGCTACATCACCCGATTTTTCCTCGATTGCCTGCATAAGCTGGCTTAGATTATCCTTACTTTCATCCAGAGTTCGTCCGTATGCAGTTACTGTCATAAGACTGCATCCATCTTTTTCTATGGAATAAAGCTCACGAATATATCTGTCATCAAGCTCACTTCCCATAGCCTTTTTAACCTTATCAACAGTTTCTTCTTTGTTTACTTCAACGGTATACAAATTGATGATATTATCGACAACACTTTTTTCTGAGGTATTATTGATATTTGTGATAGAACCGGCTTCAGAGTTAGCTGAATTAAGCGGACCATAACCGCTCAAAACGTAGGTACATGTGCTTTTGGGCGCATTATATCCATCAATCTCCATAAGAGGAGACTCGTTCTTATACTTCAAGACCTCATTATAGCGATTAAAGTATGTCGTATACGTGTTTACCGATGAATTTACTTCATAGATTTCTTTAGAAGTCAAAAGAGGTTTCACTGAATCTTCTTTCTTGTTTCCGGAATCATTCGACAAGTTTTCCTTCATAAATCCGTAGCCAGAACCCAAGGTACAACCTATCACCATGACTATAACGAAGAAACGCATATGCCTTACTAAAAAAGAGAATAGATCCTTCAGATCTATTTCAAGACTATCTCTGTAGTTATTCATAATCACTCTTCCACCAATACTTTTTTGAAGTCAATTTAACCATATCAACAGTATCATTTATAATACTATATTGCAATATAAATATAGCATTTCAGACGACATAATCAGCCGCTATGAAGCTAAAATACTTAATTAGAGGTGAGAATTAATGGCTGAGAACAGTAAATCTCTTCCTTCAATGACGACATTTTTCTACATATGTGAATATTTAGAAATTACACCCAGTGAATTCTTTGATCCCGGGAATGATAATCCTTCCAAATTGAAGACTATAATCGAGAAATTAAAGAAACTAAGTGACTCTAAGTTGGAACATATATTAGCAATAATACAAGATTTACTTTGTGAGACAACATAAAATTATAAATAATAAAACAGCGACTAACCTAAATCATTTTTTAGATTAGTCGCTGTTATCATTTTATATCCTCAACAAGTCTGTGCTTGCCGTCTTTTGATTCATATACAAACACTTCGCAGTTAGCAGGCCTGGGTCTCCAGATAAAGCCTCTTTTGGCATCCTCGAGATAGCCTCTTATAGGTCTTATTATTCCGCCGTGGCAAACTACAAGGACGTTCTCATAGTCTTTTTCTTCAAGCTCTTTTAGGAACTCGGAAGTTCTTTTGACCATGCTCTTAATACTCTCAACGGTTTTGGGAGCCGAAAATACCTCGGGATACATCCAGTAAAGCTTCATCGGAAGAGGAAGCTTCATGTAATTGGCTTTCTCGTACTTACCAAAGTCGGCCTCAATGATCCTATCGTCTTTTATTATATCTTCCTGCGCATATCCGCTTATGATAGAAGCCGTCTGAACCGCTCTGATCAAAGGGCTCGCATATACGGCATCGAACTTAACGTCACCAATTTTTTCTTTTGTTGCCTGCGCCTGCGCCGTTCCCGTCCCATTAAGCGGAATATCGCTTCTTCCCTGCATGAGTCTGTCTTTGTTGTAATCGGTCTGACCGTGTCTTGTAACATATATCTTCATCTGTATCTGTTATAACTCCTATTTTATCTGATAAGTGCTCTTATCTGGTCTTCTTCCCATAGTCGGGTTTCATGTTTTTAAGTTCCTCGTACAGCACTTTATAGTTGTCGTATCGAACCTTTGCTATCTTGCCCTCTTCGACAGCTCTTTTAACCCCGCAATCGGGTTCTGCGATGTGAGAACAACCTCCGAACCTACACTCGGGTTCATAGTCCTCGAACTCGGGATAATAATTCATAAGATTGTCCGTCGTAAGATCAAACATTCCAAGCGAAGTAAATCCCGGCGTATCAATAACAAAGGTCTGCTCATCACCGGCGGATAATTCTTTTACGAAAAAGAGTTCCGAATGCCTTGTGGTGTTCTTGCCTCGCTCGATCTTTCTGCTGAGCTCTCCTATCTGCATCTGCGCGTCAGGAACAAGCTTATTTAAAAGAGATGACTTACCGACGCCGCTCGGCCCCGCAAGAGTCGTGGTCTTGCCCTTTAGAAGTTCTTTTAACTCATCAAGGCCTTTTTCCTCTTTGACACTTATAAAAAGAACCTTGTAGCCGCATTTTTCATACGCATCATAGAGCTCTTTTTGCTCTTCTTCAGATGCGATGTCCTGCTTGTTAAAGCAGATGATAACGGGCAGGTTCTGCTGCCTCATCATGATAAGAAAGCGGTCCAAAAGATTATAATTGGGATTGGGCTTAACTATCGCAAACAAAATAACCGCCTGGTCAACGTTGGCAACAGGCGGTCTTATAAGTAAGTTCTTTCTGGGTAATATCTCGATTATATTACCCAGCTTTTTTTCTTCATCAATGATGTCGATGCCAACCACGTCACCGACAAGCGGTTTGATATTGTCTTTTCTGAAGATGCCCTTAGCCTTACATTCATAAATATTGGTATCTTGTGTTTCTATGTAGTAAAAGCCGGCTATCCCTTTAACAATTCTTCCTTTGTTCAAATGTATCAGTTCCTCTGATTGAATTCGACTGCTTTTTCATCTACAACTTCCGTGGTCTGTCCGCCGGTCTGCTCGCCCGTATCGGGGTTAGTGGAAACCGGAGTTGTCACGGTATATTTATATAATATTCTTCCTGTCGGTGAAGTAAGGTCATTGTACTCAAGATTGGCTATCGGAAATTCCGTAGTCTCCGTGTTAAGCAATGACTTCCCGTCCGATGTGATAAATTCTACTCTTACAGGTGTTCCGGGAGTATAACCTTTTCCCGGAGGCGGAGCATCGATACTGCCCTTAAAGCTGTACTTTACATTGGCAGGTCCTATGGAGTGCTCCATGTTGACCATAGTACCCTTTTCAACCATTGTTCCTACAGTAGGACTCTGATTACAGATCTTTCCGGTAAGATTGGTGTCATCGTTATTGACATCAACCGTTCTTCCTTCCTGAAGTCCTGCTTCAACAAGTGTGATAACGGCTTCCTCCGAATCCATTCCGATGACATTGGGAACAGCAACCTTTCCTTCGTCATCTTTAGCTTCTTCTTTTTGCGCGGAAGCCTTGTAATTGGAACCGTTACTGATGTAAACGGTAACAGTATCGCCGCTGTTTACTTTTTCGCCTGCAGCGGGCTTGGTTGATACAACCGTATCCTTTGGTGCCGTATTCTCGGAATCAGCTTCTTTTTCAACCTTTAAATGCTTTTCATCGGCAAGTATAAGCTTAGCCTCTGCGTATGACTTCCCGGTCACGTCGGGAACCTGAATGCCACCGCTTTTTTTATCATCGGAAGCTTCCGTTGATGCAGAAGCCGAAGATGAAGCGGATGCAGATGCATCTTCAGGGCTTCCGAAAAGTCCCATGCCCCTTGCAACCAGCATTATAACTATAAGTCCTATGATGATAGCAGAGAAAACAGCCATACCTACAGTCATCTTTTCTATCTTGCCTGACTGCGGATCAAAAGAGCTCCTTCTTCTTTCTCGTTCTCTCTCATAATAGTAATCATCATCGAGTTCGTCTTCGTAATCTCTCTGAGGCTTCTTTCTTCTGGGTTCGTAATCATCATCATAACGATCGTCGCGACGATTCTTATAGGATTCTTCCCTAAGCCTCATCTGTTCGGTCTCCGACAAGCGCATGCTTGCTGTCTCGGAATGACCGCCTACCGGCTCATCATGCGCAACTCTTGTGGCGCCCTCTTCATCGGGATCTGCAAGTGATACAAAATCCTTGTCCGGTGTAATGAGCGATCTCTTAAGATCTGTAATAAGCTCAGCAGCGCTCTGATATCTTCTGTCAGGGCTCTTCTGGCAACATTTAAGTACGATCTTCTCAACGCTGATCGGAATCTCATCGTTGTAATCCGCAGGAGTGGGTAGATCCTCCTGGATATGCTTAATAGCTATAGCTACCGTCGTGTCTCCGTTAAACGGAACTCTTCCTGTAAGCATCTCAAAGAGTGTGATACCAAGTGAATAGATATCACTCTTGGCGTCACTGTAGCCGCCTCTTGCCTGCTCAGGAGATGTATAGTGAACGGATCCCATAACATTGGATGTAATGGTGTTACTGGTCGCAGCCTTGGCAATACCGAAGTCCGTAACCTTAACCTTACCGTCCTTGGATATCATGATATTCTGAGGCTTGATGTCTCTGTGAATGATATTGTTGTTATGCGCAGCCTCAAGTCCCATAGCAACCTGAATTGCTATGCTGACAGCCTCTTTAACGGAGAGGCGCGCCTTTTTCTCAATATATTTTTTGAGAGTGATACCATCAACAAGCTCCATAACGATGTAGTTGATACCATCCTCATCGCCGACATCGTACACGTTAACGATATTGGGGTGCATAAGGCCTGCAGTGGACTGAGCTTCTACCCTAAACTTGGATACGAAGTTCTCATTCTCGGAAAACTCCTGCTTAAGGACCTTAACGGCAACAAGTCTATTTAATTTATGATCTTTGGCTTTGTATACATCGGACATTCCGCCGGTGCCGATCTTCTCAAGCACCTCATAGCGATCTCCGATCACCATCCCTATCTTAATCATTCAAGTCCTCCATCGCGCACGCGTTCTTCAGCAAACGGTTCGATCAAAATAACGGCTATATTGTCCTTGCCGCCGTTATTGTTTGCTGCAACAACCAGCTTCTGGGCTTTTTCTATAATATCTCTCTGGCCGCTTACGATCATGCGTATCTCTTCATCGTCAAGCATATTAGTAAGTCCGTCAGAGCACATAAGTACAATGTCTCCGCGATTTAATTCCACGGTAAAAAAGTCGATGTCCACAGTATTGGTGGCACCGATCGCCCTGGTGATGATGTTCTTATCAAGATGTGTCCTTGCGGTCTCTCTGTCGATTCCGCCCATCCTGACCATTTCCTCAACCAGCGAATGATCTCTTGTAATCTGTGTGATTTTATCATTGATGACATAGAGTCTGCTGTCTCCGACATTGGCGACCTGAAGATACCTTCCAAGCACGGTGCAGGCTACAACCGTCGTACCCATCCCAAAAAGATTGGGGTTCTCCGCTGCCTTCTCTCGCAGCTTCTGATTGGCAATCTTAATTGCATGCTCCAATATCTTGACAGGACTCTTTTCAAAAGACCTTTCGATTTCCTCAACCATCGTGTCTACAGTGTATCTTGACGCATAGTCTCCGGCGTTGTGGCCGCCCATGCCGTCCGCTACAATAAACACATTGGAAAGATTTCCGATCTTACTATCGGATGAAAAGACATAGTCCTGATTCAGTTTTCGCTTTTTTCCTATATCCGTTACGGAAAAAGTCTTTAACAAAATCTTCCTCCCCGGGAATCAACTTTTTTCATCAACAAAATAAGCAGGTATTACTATTTCTCCTCCAAATGCCTCCTGCGAAGCTGTCCGCAGGCGCCGTCAATATCCCTGCCCATTTCTCTTCTAATAGTAACATTTATTCGATTTTTTTCAAGTTTATTCTTAAATGCCAATGCCCCCGAACGGTCTGTAGGCCTGAAATCACGCTCTTTTATGGGGTTGACGGGAATAAGATTAACAACACAATTTATTCCTCTTAACAATTCCGATAATTCCGCCGCATCTTCATCGGTATCATTTACCCCCGAAACAAGCGAATATTCAAAGGTAAGCTGCCTTCCTGTCTTGTCAAAATAGGTCTTGCAGGCATCGAGTACCTCATGTATCTCGTATTTATTGGCGATCGGCATCAGTTCTTTTCTCTTATCGTTGTTGGATGCGTGAAGTGAAAGAGCCAGATTTATGGAAAGCTTCTTATCTGCAAGTTCCAGAATCTTGGGCACTATACCGCAGGTAGAAACCGTGAGATTACGCTGTCCAAGGTTCATTCCGTGTTCATCTGACAAAAGCTCTATGAATTTAAGAAGGTTGTCGTAGTTATCAAGCGGCTCTCCGCTCCCCATGACAACAACTCTGGATATCTTTTCTCCGAGATATTCGGATATTGAGTAGATCTGATCGAGCATCTCCGAGGGCAAAAGATTCCTCTCAACGCCGTCGATCGTAGAAGCACAGAATCTGCAGCCCATTCGGCATCCTACCTGAGATGAGATACACACGCTGTTTCCGAATTTGTACTTCATGAAAACGCTCTCTATAACATTGCCGTCATAGAGACCGAAAAGAAATTTCTTGGTATCGTCTATGTGAGATTCCTGAACCTGCACTACTTCAAGGCTTGTAAAGCTGCATTTATCTATGAGCTTCTCCTTGAGCGTTTTGGGGATGTTCTTCATGTCATCATAGCCTCTTGCTCTTTTAACATGCATCCAGTCATAGAGTTGTTTAGCCCTAAATGCAGGCTCGCCAAGATCCTTAATGAAGCTTGTGACTTCATCAAGGTTAAGGGATTTAATGTCTATTTTGTTGTCTTTACCTAATATATATTCATTCATAATTTTATGCTTCTCGGAAAGATTAGATGTAATCAAAGATTCCCTGTATCGCGTCCGTAATATTTATTATATCTGGATATTTCAGTCTGTCTATTTTCGAATATCCCCTAATACTCAGATCAAGAAGTGATATCTTCTCACATTGTACATCCCCCTCGACCTCATCAGTTTTGATATGTATGTGTAGCGGTCCCGCTTCTCCTTTATCATAAATAGGACAGCCAATTATCTCTAAAGTCTGATTAAAGAAATCCTTACTTACAACAAGAACCGGTTTCCTGATATGTTCTATCTTAAGTATATCTCCCTGGTGCAATTCATCTTTCATTACCAAATCTCTCTTCCTACCGGCTTGCCCCAGTCAAATTCACCATCAAGATTAAGCTTACCACCATATTCAGCAGCACGCTCTTCCAATGTCTTATGTCTAAAGGGTTTAACAAGCATTATCATGCCATTAGATACCTTTACATCGAGAATATCATCTACTAAAAAACCTGCTTCCTGTAGCACTTCCTTGGGGATTCTGATTCCTTGACTGTTACCCCATGCTTTAACTTGAGCCTGCATAGATAGCACCTCCTTTATGTATATACATTGTATATCCCTCGCGTGTGAAAATCAACTATTCAGATCAGTGCAAATCGCCCGAATCTGTTATCAGACCGGGCGATTATTTCTCATATAGCGTTAATCTTCATTTTTAAATCTATTATATTGTTCATCAAGGTATTTAAGCGAATCTGAAAGCTCATAGCCTCCGTTATAATAAGTCCTTTGACCCGAAACGCATTCACGGAACATATCTTCATCTGATAGATATCCAACCCGCATCATATATTCATCTCCAAGTATTATGTCATATTTATAATAAGCACTTTCACCATTTTTAAGTTTCCATATAGCATGATAAGCAACCGGAAAATATACTTTCATGGGCTCCACAATATTCATCTTAGAGGATACTGTAGCAGAACACACAACAATATAGTGGTTTATGCGGTCATAGTTCCCATCCTCTTTCTTTTCAAGTATTTCACCTTCAAATTTCACATCCGAAACAACACTATCCGAATCCGCATAGTCTCTGGGAAAATTTTCAACTCTGCTTTTGGCATCTTCAATTAATTTTTTTCTGCTTTCTTCATCTATTTCTGATAAACTTCCAACTTCCTCCGGATCAATATATTTCTTGAAATGATCATCACCTTCACATATAAATTCTTCTAGATTTGGTACTCCAGCAAAATAACATTCAAGCTCAGTAGAACAATCAATTGTGCCTTCTTTAAGGTACTCTAACTCTCCATCTTCTTTTTTTACATTATGAAAAGTAATTACTCTATAATGATCTACTTCGGAAATATCATATTCATCAAGAGTTTCCTTATATATAAAACCTAATATATTTTGATATCCTTTTTTGTGATATCTAAAAAAATAACCTACGTACTCCGGATCAGAAATGATTTTTGTATCAACAGATTCTTCATCCGCAATATGAGTAGCGTTTTCATCATTACAAACATTATAGAGTTCTTTAAGATCTTCTTCTGTAAGATCCTTATAATGTTTTATAAGACTTTTATTCTCATCGGCAATATCAGGCACATCATCGGATTTATTTTCTGACTCGGTTACATTTTTACTGTAATCATCTGACGAATCTTTAGCGGGTTTCTTCTTTAAAGAAGCACCTATTATTAACGCCAAGATAACAAGAACCGCTATTCCTATATATTTTAGCGGCACACCCTTAAAACTTTTATTCATGACAATCCTCCCTACTTTTCAAGCATCAATTAGTAACAATTTTATAACAATATTTTTTGAAAAGCAAGGAGAAAACTGCTTTTTTTCTGTAAAATTTTGTAAATTATCGTATTTAAATTCAGCGTCGTCAAATCAACGATTCATTCTTTCTTTTCTTAAATACTCCTACCGTCGCCAAAATCATCTGCGTCCCTTCAATAGTTTCTTAGCCTTCGTGCACCATTTAAGGTACGCTTCATATGTATCAATACCAAAAGTTACGGTAAGATAGTAGTTTATATGCCCCTCTTCATCCAGTACGCTCTCAAGGTTCTCCTTATACAGCTTAAGGAGCTCCAGGTTCTCTTTTATCTGCTTCTCAAAGGCTTCAATATTGCATATGGTAACGGCCTTATCTTCAGAGCCTCCAAAGTAAATCTTAAGAAGGGTCTCATACTTAAGGTCATTGCTTGCCTGCTCGTCCTTGAGCCAATCAGCAAGTACCTTCCTGCCGGCAGCAGTGATGTGATACATGATCTTCTCTCTGCCGCTGCTTTTTTTGGCTTCCTTCTTTTTGACAAGACCGCTCTTTTCCATCTCATTAAGAGCGGGATATATGCTGCCAAAACTGCCTTTCCAAAAGAAGCTGATGCTACCGTCTATACGTTTTTTTATATCATATCCTGTGAGATCTTCGTGGGAAAGGAGCCCCAGGATCACCAGGTCTATCTTTCTGTCTTTGGCCATTTTATCGCCTCCAAACAAGCTTGTAATTAAGCACTTTCTTGGGACATTCATCAACACAGGCTCCGCACTGTATGCACTCGGTGCATCTGCTGTTGCTGCCCTCAGAGACCATCTTTTTAACATCAAGTCCCATAGGGCACGCCTTGTTGCATCTTCCGCAGGAAATGCAGTGCTCAGCATTAGCTTCTATATGAAGCTGCGGCAAGTGAAGCCACCTTCCAAGCGTACTTCCAATTGCCATAAAGGGCGCCATCCAGCAAATGTAATGGCATGCTGCCCGGCGACCGTGAATAAGTGCCGGCGCCACAAGAATCAGTATCACTCCATAGTATACCACGTAATTATTTATACCCGATAGAGATATACCGTGATCGGTCTGGTAAAAGAAATTGATGGTCACATCGTTTCTACCGAGGATGAAGGTCACGACGATCGCGATCATCCAGACGATCCAGATAGCATACTTTATCTTATCGCGCCATCCCTGCTTAGCCGGAGTATCTTTTATCCTGAAGATGCATTCCTGAAGTCCGCCTGCCGGGCATAAATAGCCGCACCACGCCCGTCCGAAGAACATAGATAATACGAACATCAAAGCAAATACCACAAAACTTCCGTTCATGATATGTTCAGACGCTGCCTCAATTATAAGGTAGGGCGAAAAATAAAATATGGTTACCGGGAAAAGCAAAAAGGAAATAAGTAGTAGTGTCTTTCTGATCTTTTGTCTCATAACGTCACCTCACAATATATCAATTTGATATATTATGGAATAAAAGATAGTTACTTGTCAACTCCCCTCGAAGGCATAAAAAAACAGGCTAGACCTATGAAGGTCTAACCTGTTGATAGAATCAATTTCTTTATTGACTGTCGAACATCTGTTCTGTATAATATGATTTGGCACTACCAGTAATTCGGTAGGCGGTTAGTCCTTCAATCGGAGGACTGTGACCTCCGTTCAAATAAAAATCTCATCTGAGAAATCTTTGTTGGAGGGACTTGATTATGCTTTCAATCAATGACTTAATCGCAGTAATAGCACTGTGCTCGACTTTTTTTAGTCTTGGTTATCTGTTTGGTAAGCATGATTCCAAGACACAAAAATAACCGCCCCGTCCTGCCAGATTGAGCGGTTATAATCATAAACCAAATTGAAACAGGACTAACCGTCTACCGGTAGTGCCTTTTTTCATACTCCTATATTACCATTACCGTTTAATATCGTCAAACAGATAAACCAAAATATACATGCCTGACGAGCACATCATCTATCAACTCTTTTTAGCTTTGCAATAAAGAATCCGTCTGTTCCAAACTCCCCGGGAAGCAGCTGGATGTAACCTTTTTTCGCAGTATCTTTAATATTGTACTTATCATTATCAAGAATAAATTTCGGAATACGATCCGTTATATCTACAGGTTCAAACGGAAACTCTTCGCAGATTCTCTTGACCATGTTCTCGTTCTCGTCCTTGTTGACGGTGCAGGTTGAGTACATCAGCGTTCCGCCGACCTTAACGTAGTCCCAGCAAGACTTTACGATATCCCACTGAAGCTTGGTAAGATCGCTGAGCTTCTCTTTCCTGATGTTCTGCTTTATATCATTCTTTCTTCCGATAATGCCAAGTCCCGAGCAGGGAACGTCGAGATAGAGAATATCGCCGTTCTCTTTCATGTTCTCATCATGGATCTTGGCATCTATTATCTCGATTGCGATGTTATTAAGCCCAAGTCTGTCTGCGTTTTCGGCAATAAGCTCTTTCTTTGCGGCAGAGACGTCACGTGAAAAGACCTTTCCTTCCTCTCCCACAGCCTGCGCAGCGTGCATGCTCTTTCCGCCGGGTGCGGCGCAAACATCGATAACGGTCTGGCCTTTTAAAGGATTAGCGATCTCTGTAACAAGCATTGAGCTTACATCCTGAACCGCGAATTTTCCTTCGGAAAATCCCGGAAGATATTTGATATTATCTGTTTTTTCAAGTTCGAGCGCATAGGGAAGGATCGGATTTTCCTTTACAACAACTCCCGCATCCTCGAGCTCTTTTTTAAGCTCCGAAACAAATTTGGGACCATTAACACTGTCTCCTATATCTGTTCCGGCACAACGAATTACCGTGGGTCTGGGCTCCAAGAAGAATTTCAATATATTCTCCGTGCGCTCAAAGCCATAGTCGTTGAGCCACATCTTACAAAGCCACTTTGGTACGGAATAAAGGACCGAAAGATAATTAGCTCCGCCATCCTCGGTTCTATCGGGATATTCTATATTATCTTTATTTCTTGAAACGTTTCGAAGCACCCCGTTTACAAAGCCCTTAAGTCCCGTGAACTTGTGCTTCTGTGCAAGCTTAACGGCCTCGTTGCAGGCAGCACTGTCGGGAACCGAGTCCATGAACATGATCTGATAAACGCCCATTCTCATGAGGCTTCTGATAAAGGGTTGCATCTTTTTTACTTCGACTTTGGAAAAAGAATCGAGCACATAATCAATCTGTATGTTTCTCTCTATGCAGCCTTCGGCGACTCTCTTTATAAATGCCTTGTCCCTGGTTTCAAGATAGTCGTATTTTTCGAGCACGTCCTTAATAAGACCTGCTTTTTTACTGCCTTCCTTGTCGTATTCGATCAATATATTTAAAACGATCTCTCTGATATTTGCCATTATAATTATTAGTGCCTTTCATCTTCATTCTCGAATACTTCACAGAATCTGGCTGAAAACGAAGGCTTCTCCCCTATTAGATTTAGGTGTGAGATATCTCCCACCCTGCTTGTTCGGAATGTTGCGATTCCTTTTTCTCTTTCCTCGGTAACGACTACGGTAACCGCGCTCGGTGCTATGCACAAGAACTGAAGCGGAACCATCGGTGATATATGCCACAGATATGACAGCATAACGCTCGTGATACCGTAGTGGCAAAAGAAAGCTATAGTCTTGTCATTTCCCTCTTTTACCTTATAAGCACAGCCGTCTCTGACATAGCCGTATGACTCAAGGAGCTTAGAAAACTCCGAAGTAACCCGGTCATAGACCTCGACGGCATTGCTGTATTTCATCAGTTCTGCGTCTCTCCAACCGTTGTAGTCAAAGAGCTCGGGATGGCTTCCATAGTAGGATGGAAGGATGTCCCAAACAACGCGCTTTTCATATTTTCCTGTTTCCGGATTTATCTTTCGATCCTTAGAATAAGCTCTGCGGACTTCTTCCGAGAGATTTGGATCTATAAGAGCAGGGAATTCACGAAGCCACTCGCAGGTTGTCACCTTCTTTCCAAGTACCTTCAGCGAATATTCCGCTGTTTCAACCGCTCTTCCAAGCGGAGACTGATACACATCATCAATATTGTAGCGCTCTATCATATCGGCCAGCGCCTTGGCCTCAACCTTTCCCTTTTCGGTTAGTCCGTCTCTGGCATAGTCAGGGTCACCATGCCTGATAAAAATCAGTTTCATATAATCAACTCTCTTTTTTAATGATATGCATCTATTATAGCACTATATCCGAGCTGACTGAAATTCTCGGGAAAAGAGTCATCTTTCGAACACGCGCAAAGGCTGTAATTCTCTGCGATATCGTATTTTTTAAAAAAATAATCATCTGACATTACGCCGTCTTCAAAAAGCTTGTACAAGCCGTCTTCCGATACTATACCAAACTCATTCAAAGGCTTGGAAAGTCCTATCCCGATACACTTGATATAAGCTTCCTTAAGACTCCACATATCATAGAAAAGCTTTTTTCTTTTCTTTAGAATCTCTTCTTCCGTCTCCGCGCCTTTATTTCCGACAGTAGCAAGCGCTTCTTTTTCTTCCTTGGAAAAAAATCTGTCGGCAATGTTTAAGTCCGCGTTCTTATGCTCCTGAACATCAATGCCCACAGGGCTACTGCCGATCGCACACACAACGTAATTACCCGAATGTGAGATATTATAATAAATATCATCACGGTCTTTTACAAAAGGTTTTCCGTACTTATTCTTGTCAAACGTTATGTCTTTTGGAGCAAGTCCAAATTCCTTAAATATCGCATAATAAGACAAAAGAAGTCCCGCAAGAGACCTCTTTTTATCCGCATCAAAATGAAAACGCAGAATCTTATCTCTCTGCGCCTCATCTACATATTTCAAAGCTTCTTCGAATCTTTTATCGCTAAATTCTTTTAATGCATCTAATACATAAACCTGCATCATATATGTTCAATCAACCCTCTCAATAGTAAAACGAACTGTCTCTCCGCAGTCTGTACATTGATAGACCTCCTCGCCAAAGTTCAGATTAAGCAATTTGACAGTACAGAAAATTGCCATGCAAATTATACCACATATCAGATATATCCGAGAAATTTGCAGGTACTTTACCGAAAGTCCGAAATTTGGGCACAAAAAAATGAGAGCTCCAAGCAATGACTTAACCCCCATTATAATCACCGCTTGGTTTACCTCTCACCCATCTTTATAAAAAAGACATTACCACTATATTCCATATACTAAAAGGGCGTATTTCGTACAAATTTTATTGCACGATACGCCCTTTTGATATGAATTATCATGAATATAATTATACTTAATCAGTAATCACTGAAAGGAGAAAAGATATGAAAAAGATGTTAGTTTCAGCAGCTTTACTTGCAACACTTGTACTTGGACTCGTAGCAAAAATCAAAGAGCCCGATGCAGGAATCTATCCTCCTCCGATAAAATATGAGTTAGCTTGTATTCTTATCGCTCATCGTTGAGCTATTTGAATAAATGTTTTTTCATAGAATAATTGGGGGAGAAAAAACATCAAAAAACGCACCACACATTCTTAGCAATGTACGGTGCGTTTTTTATATTGTAATATAAAGAACTTAGGTGAAATTCTCTTTATAATATCCTTCTATCGTTGGTGTATTGATCGGAGACTCATCAAAATATTTTGCCAGCGCCAACGATAATCCCACATATTCTTTGGCGGCCTTCTTATATTTCTCGTCATGATTGTCCATCCATATTTGATCATATAGCCAGCCTATATTAAATACCAATGCATATAACAACTCCTGACAAGAGTTTTTCTTTTCCAACGCAATGCCTTTTTTGCAAATATCTATAGACTTCTCATACTGTCCTCTAAGTCCAAGAGTATTCGCATAATTGAAATATATCTTCACAGCTATCATACTGTCCTTATTATCTTCAGCCTGTTCAAGATAAACATCTAGCTTTTCGAATATTTTTACAGCCATTTCGGTACAACCGATCTTATCATTCGTTATGGCTATATCATTCAAAAGATTTAACTCAGTGTCATTATATAAACGAGTTATGGAAAACTCTCCATCCTTATAATCAGGCACGGATTTCTTTAATAACCCTTCTTGGATCTCCAACATCTCTTTTGTATAGTCATAATAAGTAAGAGTTTCCAGCCTGGCAAGGAACTGCTCTTTTTCAACAGATTCTACATTTTTCAGCCCCTCTTTAAGTATTTGCATCTTCATACGAAGCTCATCATACTTCTGATTATTCAATAGATTCTCATACTCAACGTATCTGTCACCATCAACAAAGAGCCCCATATCATAAGACATTATGATCTGCTCGGGTCTTCCGCCCATCTTCTCCTGAAGCAGCCTGTAGTTATCCTCGCTTGGGAGCATCCCCTCATTTTCATATCTCTTGAGCGTAGTGATATCACAGATTCCTTCGGAAAGCTTTTCTCTTGAGAAACCCTTTTCAACTCTATGTGATTTTAATAACTTAGATTTTTTGTATACGCTCATAGCATCTTGTTCCCCATCAATTCCAGCCGAGAAGATCGTCAAATTTAAGTATTGTCTCTTCTTCCTCGCTAAGCTCTCCGGCGTATTTTTTCTTAAGCTCAAGAAGTCTTACCACACCTTTACTTTGTTTGATAAGCCTCTTATACTGCAATGCACTCTCAATATACTCAAGCTGCACCTGCTTCATCCATCTGTTCTCGGATTCACTTACCAGCTCCGAGATCAATTCACCATAATAAACAACCTTCAAATAATGATTATCATTCAGCTTTTTAAGGAAATAACCAAGCTTAAAAAGCAGATTATGATCACTGATACTTGCGATCTTATACAATAGTCCGAATTCTCTGACCGTATATAGCGAATTGTCTATATCATCAAGCTTTTTCTTGCAAGTCTGCTCAAATGCCTCCTTGTAAAAAGACACTGCGCCTTTGGTATCATTTTTCATTCGGCACAGTTCACCACTTACCTCAAGTTCGAGCTGCCTGTGAATGTTCTTGCTCCTTGTTTTTGAAATAGAGGAATACTCTTCAAGATATTGCCTTGTCTTTTCGGAATCTTCATTCTCAATGGACTCCAAAATATTTTTTCTGATATCAAGAAGTCTATGTTCCTCATCGGTCACCGTATACAAAACTCTGTTTGAGTTTTTCCCCATTCGCTCAAGGAGCGCGGACAGCATAAACTTATCAGGCAGCATTTTGCCACCTTCATATCTGTTATATGTAGATGCACTGCAAAGGCCATCACATACTTTGCTGATCGTAAGCGAGAGATTCGTTCGCTCCGTGCCAAGTATTGCCCCTATTATATTACTATCGTTCATCGCAAGCCTTATCCTTCAAGTAAGAATCAACCTTTAGTCTCTTCTTCTGCCGTTTAATAAAACAAGTCTAAGGAGCTGTACTACTGCCGATGCGGCACTTGCTACATAGGTCATTGCCGCAGCTGAAAGAACTTTTTTGGAATGACCAAGCTCTTCCTGATCGAGAATTCCGTATTCATCAAGCATCACAAGCGCTCTTCTTGAAGCATCAAACTCAACGGGGAGTGTCACTACCTGGAAAAGAACGGCAAGTGAGAATACCCAGATTCCGATCTTGATAAGAAACGGTAAGCTTAAGAACATTCCCAAAAGAAGAATGGGAATACCTGCCTTGGAACCGATACTTGCCGCAGGAACAATAGCTGTTCTTATCTTGAGCGGCAGATATCCGAACTCATGCTGACAGACGTGTCCGCACTCGTGCGCCGCTACTCCGACCGCGGCAACACTCGGTGAATCGTAAGTTGCATCCGATAAATTAACTGTTTTTGATCTTGGATCGAAATGATCCGTAAGATTGCCGGAGACATGTCTTACGCTCACATCGGTGATCCCGTTTCTACGAAGGATCTCCATGGCAACCTGAGCTCCGGTCATATTGCTTCTGCTTCTGATCCGCGCATACTTCTTGTATACTGAAGAAACTCTGCTACTTGCAACCATGCACAGGATACCCATGATTATCACCAATATATACATCGGATCAAATCCGTATCCGTAAAATCCGCGTGCGTAATACATATTATCATCTCCTTTACTCTTATGTATCTAATCTGTATCTGACAGAAAAATCATAGTCCTAAATCTTAAGACTGATCATGAAAGCCTTGTTCCTGGCGTAAGCTTATATCCCAAAAGGAAATCCTTTACCGCCATGCGCTTTTTACCTTCAAGCTGCACTTCTTTTACCGAAAGATAATCTTTGCCGGTAGAAACGATAAATGCTTCTTTGCCTGTAAATACGACCGTTCCGGGCTCTGCCCCTGTCAAAAGAGCCGTCTCATTCGAAAGCTCTTTTACCTGTGTTTCATCTAAAACATCCGCTTTCCAGATCTTGAGAAGCTTACCGTCCAGATGAGAATAAGCGCTGGGCCAAGGATTAAGGCCTCTTACAAGATTCCTGATAGAACGGGCATCCTTACCAAAGTCGATGCTGCCCATATCCTTGGATAGCTTGCCGCATTTGGTGGCAAGAGTTTCATCCTGAGGAACGGGTACAAGCTCACCCCTTTCAATCTTGGGAAGCGCTTCTACAATGAGCTCTGCGCCAAGATCCGAAAGCTTATCAAAAAGGCCTCCGCCCGTCTCGTTTTCGTCAATCGGAATCTCTCTTTGAAGGAGAATGTCTCCCGTATCCATGCCTATTGCCATCTGCATGATGGTAACACCTGTTGTAGCTTCGCCGTCAATTATTGACTGCTGGATAGGTGCGGCTCCTCTGTATTTCGGAAGAAGAGAAGCATGAATATTGACGCAGCCGAATTTCGGGATGTCCAGTATCTCTTTTGAAAGAATCTGTCCGAATGCGGCTACAACATAGATATCCGCCTCTATTCCTTTAAGGTAAGCGACGTTATCGGCCTCTTTTATCTTAACGGGCTGAAATACAGGAATATCGTGCTTTATAGCGCAGTCCTTTACGTCCGAAATCTGAAGCTCACCGCTTCTTCCCTTGGGCTTATCGGGCTGAGTCACAACAAGAACAACGTCGTGGCCCGCATCTATTATCTTTTCAAGAGCTGCCCTCGCAAAATCGGGCGTACCCATAAAAACTATCTTCATTCCTGTGCTTCCTCATTCTGTGCGATCAGATCCTCGTTATTAACAAGCTCGCCTTCTACCTTTTCAACATACATATGTCCGTCGAGGTGATCGTTCTCATGAAGAATGGCTCTTGCAAAAAGCTCCTCGCCTTCTACCACAAATTCCTCGCCGTCAAGATTGGTCGCCTTAGCCTTAACGTAATTGGGTCTTGTAACGATTCCGGATTTGCCGGGAACTGAAAGACATCCTTCGTAACCGGTCTGTTCTCCGCTTGTCTCAAGGATCTCGGGATTTATGAATACCATTGGTGAATCCCCTTCGGGTGAAACATCGATAACAAAAATTCTCTTAAGAACTCCGACCTGAGGAGCGGCAAGTCCCACGCCGTCAGCCTCATACATGGTATCTATCATATCTTGTACAAGCTCTTTGATCCTTGGTGTGATCTCTTTTACTTCTTTGCAACGGCGTGCAAGTACTTCATCGCCGAATTCTCTTATTGTTCTAAGTGCCATTTAGGCCTCCTTCTATCTATACTTATTGTGTTCCTGCTTATTATAAAACTTAAACCCCACTATTATCAAATACTTTTGATAACAGCAGGGTTATTATATCATTACTTCTTATCAGTATCCGTTTACGGGATCAAAGTCAAATTGAACCGAAATATCTTTTAGCTTGCCGGCGTCGCTTAATTCTCTTACAAAGCGTTCCAGGCTGTCCTTAAGCTCAACCAGTTTCTCGTAGTCATCGAGTTTAACGTACAAGGCTATCCTGTATACATCGTTTATCTTACCAACCGAAGCAAAGGCAGGTCCGATAAACACAGCGTTTTTGATCTTTTGCTGTTCCATAAGAGCGCGGAGCCTGTTCGCAAACTGCATACCTCTTTCTTCGCCGGCGCTCTGCACCTGAACGCACATCATATGCGAGATCGGAGGGTATCTTAAAATATCCCTGTACGCGATCTCCTCTTCATAGAAAGCCTTGTAATCCTGCTTGGACGCAGTGATTATGCTGTAGTGCTCAGGCTGATAGCTCTGAATGATGACGTTGCCGGGCTTTTCTCCTCTTCCCGCTCTTCCCGCAGCCTGAGTAAGAAGCTGGAAAGTACGCTCACTTGCCCTGTAATCCGAGGCATAGAGCGACATGTCGGCTGCCAGGATTCCAACTAAAGTTACATCAGGGAAATCATGTCCTTTTACGATCATCTGTGTTCCCACAAGAACATCGGCCTCCTTGTTGGCAAAAGCCGACAATATCTTTTCATAGCTTCCCTTAGTCCTCGTCGTATCGGCGTCCATTCTAAGGACTTTTGCCTCGGGCCAGAACTTTTTGACCTCGTCCTCTATCTGCTGCGTGCCCGCTCTGAACGAAGACACGAACTTGGAGCCGCACTTGGGACAGATCTTCTTGGCAGGCTCCTCGTAGCCGCAGTAGTGGCAGACAAGGCGTCCTCCTCTGTGCTCCGAGAGCGCAACATCGCAGTGAGGGCACTTAAATACATGACCGCAAGCCCTGCAGGAAATAAAGCCCGCGTAGCCTCTTCTGTTGATAAAGAGCATCACCTGCTCTTTTCTTGAAAGTCTGTCTTCTATAAGCTCCTGCAATCTTATTGAAAAGATAGAGCGATTGCCTTTTCGAAGCTCCTCTCTTAGATCCGCGATCTCTACAAACGGAAGTGTCCCGCCCGTAAGTCTTTTATTAAGCTCAAAGAGCTTGTACTGACCGTTCCGTGCCTTGTAATAGGAATCAAGAGAAGGTGTCGCGGAACCAAGGACAACACTTGCTCCGTCCGGCACAAGCCTTGCCAGTTCTATGGCTGTCTCCCTTGCGTGATATTTGGGCATTGTTTCGCTCTTATAAGTCGTCTCATGTTCCTCGTCGATAATTATTATTCCGAGGTTGGAAAACGGGGTAAAAAGAGCCGATCTCGGGCCTATGATTATATCTATATCTCCGGTCCTTGCTCTCTCCATCTGATCGAATTTCTCGCCCGGAGACATTGATGAATTCACGACGGATACTCTGTCTCCGAAATGCCTGTAGAAGCGCATCAAAGTCTGATATGTGAGCGCGATCTCAGGAATGAGCACTATCGCCTGCTTACCTCTTTTGATCACATCATCTATAAGTGCGATATATACCTCGGTCTTTCCGCTACCCGTGATCCCGTGGATAAGGTAGGTATCTCTTTTGCCCTCGTCATAATCCTTGGAAAAAGAGCTTACAACAGCCTGCTGCTCATCGCTCAAGGTCTTTTTCCCATATCTGTCGGAAGAAGCCGCAATGGGATTTCTGTAATACTCCTCGCTCTCTATCTTGATGATTCCCTTATCGGAAAGAGCCTTAAGAGTCGCCGATGTAACGCCGAGCTTACCCGTTATAAGCTCATAAGGTATTCTGTCTTCGGGGTTATCAAGGAGCTCTTTTATTATCCTCTCTCTTGCGGACTGCTTCTTTCGAACGCACTCATAGTAGTATTCCGTTGCTTCTCTTAAAGGAAGGCGCAGCGAAACATACTTATGGACCTGTC
Organism: Butyrivibrio sp. X503; assembly: GCF_003625475.1. GTDB lineage: Bacteria > Bacillota > Clostridia > Lachnospirales > Lachnospiraceae > Butyrivibrio. The sequence goes on from NZ_RAIQ01000003.1 coordinate 287,511, forward strand.
TGTTTTGCTTCTTGGAAGAAGGAAGAACCGTTCGAAGCGCAGCGATCATGGTCGATCCGTAGTGATGCTTCATCCATGCGGCTAGTCTTATCGAGATATCCTGCGCGGAGATGTTGTCTTTAACTATCCCCTCTATTTCTTTGATCTTTGCAGGGTCCCAATCCGCTTCGTCGGTAAAAGAAATAACGTAACCCTTTCTTCTGGTATTTCCCCTTCCGAAAGGCACATAAACAGGATCCCCGATGTCGATACCGCTTCGTAAGCTTTCGGGAACCCTGTACTGAAAAGGCCTGTCGACCTTCTCGTGAGATATATCTATTATGACGTTTGCATACTCACATGCTGTCAAAAAAACTCTCCTTTTATCCTGTATGATAAGTGATCTAAAGCCGATCACTTATCACTGTTTTCTTTTAGTATATCAGCAATGAGATCTCTTTCATCCATGGGATATTTAACTCCCTTGATCTCCTGATAATCCTCATGTCCCTTACCAGCAAGCACGATGATATCTCCGTGCTCTCCGTTGTTTATCGCATAACGGATCGCTTCTTTTCTGTCCTCGATCATGATGTATTTACCGTCAGTCTTGTTCATTCCGGTCTCAATGTCCTTCATGATATCAAGAGGCTCCTCAAATCTCGGATTATCGGATGTGATGATCGTAAAGTCCGCGTACTTGCCGCTTACTTCTCCCATCTCGAAACGACGGAGCTTACTTCTGTTACCACCGCAGCCAAAGACACTAATAAGTCTGTTGGGATGATAATCCTTGAGCGTTGAAAGAAGGCTCTTAAGCGCCATTGCATTGTGCGCGTAGTCGATCATAAGAGTAAAGTCATCGGATACCTTGACCATCTCTATACGACCCTTAACCTTGGCCTCTTTAAGCGCTTTCGCTATCTGCTCATCATTGCAACCAAGATGCTTGGCAACCGCGATCGCACAAAGAGCGTTGTACACACTGAATTTACCGGGAGTTCTGACTTCGGCGTGCATGTTTATGATACCTTCCGTATCAAAAAATACTCCGAGTTCGCCGGGCTTATGAATATAAGCAAGGTTGATCGCTCTGATATCAACACCTTCGGAAAATCCGTAGGTCATAGCCTCACATGTATGATCCTTCAAAATATCCTCAACATGCGGATCGTCGCCGTTTAATATGCCCATCTTACACTGCTTGAACAAAAGGCTCTTGCAGTGAAGATAATCCTCAAAATCCTTGTGCTCGTTTGGTCCGATATGATCGGGCTCGATATTAGTAAAGATGCCTATATCAAAGATAAAGCCCTGGCTTCTGTGAAGCATAAGTCCCTGTGAAGATACTTCCATAACCACGCTGTCACAGCCCGCTTTAACCATCCTATCCATATATTCCTGAAGATTATAGGACTCAGGTGTCGTATTCTCTGCATGAATGTGCTCATCGCCTATGATTACTTCGATCGTTCCGATAAGACCGACCTTGTGCCCGGCGTTCTCAAGCATGCTCTTTATGAGATAAGTTGTTGTAGTCTTACCTTTGGTTCCCGTGATACCTATAGTTGTGAGCTTATCTGCGGGATGTCCGAAATATGCTGCCGAGATAAACGCCATTGCGTATCTGGTATCGTCCACTCTTACTACTGCCATCTTACAATCTTCCGGAAGATCGACATCATGTTCTGCAACGATCGCCGCTGCTTTTTTTTCATAAGCTTCTTTGGCACATGAATGTCCGTCAAAATTGGCTCCTTTTATGCAAATAAAAAGTGAACCTTCTTCGATTTTTCTGTTGTCATTAACAACGTTTTTTATCTCAATCGCCGATGGATCAAGGGTTTTTGATGAATTCCCCTCAGTGACCTGTGACTTAATATCACTTATCAATTCACTTAATTTCATAATAAAGCCTCCGTTTTTTAAATTAAAATTATTCTAATTAACCAATTATTTTAATACTTATTTTAGTTAAAAAAGATTAATTCTAATTTTTATAGATTCTTCACATTTTGTTCATATTTTTACGGTATTATAATAATCAAGAAGTAAGTAATCCAATTACTTACTATCTCCCCCTCATAAGAAACCGCAGACACACGCTTCGCGTGTGTTTTTGTGGTTTATGGGGTATTTTCTTTTTCCGGAGTCTTTTTCAAGGGCCGGAAACCGCGCCCACAGGCGCTTACTTACGTGAAATCCTCCATAATTATCTGCAGACTCTCTCTTCCCATATAGGAATTGATATCGGGGTGATAAGCTATGCTCACCTTGACCATACCGTCTTCTCTACCATTATTATACAAGTCATCAAGTATGCTCTGTCCATATCTTTCAGTTAGGAAATCGTGCCATCTTTCCATATCCCCGAAATACATCATATCGTATATCCTGCCACCGTCGGTAACTCTGTACTTACCGCAGTTCTTGTTCTTTCCGAGTATTCTTCCCGATAATAAAGACACATCCTTCTGCGCAAAAGAAGGCTTGGGATTGCCCGTTCCAAACGGTTCAAGCTTCTTAAACTCCTTTACAAGGTCCATACTTGCAGCGTTTAGCGGCATCACCATATCAAGATGAAGTATCGGCTCGAAGTCCTTATCCTCAAGCTTGCAATCTGCGTTGAGCCTTTCTCTTAATACATCTATATTCTCAACGGGAAGCGATAAGCCCGCCGCCATCTTGTGTCCTCCGAACTTGGTAAAGAGCTCCTTGCACGCAGAAAGTCCCTCATACATATCATAATTCTCAACAGATCTTCCCGATCCTTTGGCTCCTCCGTCGAGGGCCTTGGTCAGTATGATCGTGGGTCTGTTGTACTTTTCTTTTATTCTTCCTGCGATAATTCCCGCAATAGATTCATGAACATCGGGCATATATAGAACTATAACCTTTGGAAGTCCGCTTTTATCCGCAGCTTCCTGTACAATAGAAATCGCTTCGTCCACTCCGTTCTTGGTCTTGTCCTTACGACTGTCATTGAGACTCTTAAGATCGCCGGCTATCACTGCAGCCTTTGCTCTGTCTTTTTCCATGAAAAGAGAAAGCGCTCTGTTTGCTAGATCGAGTCTGCCCGTAGCGTTAAGGCAGGGACCTATGATAAAGCCGTAGTGATATCCCGAAAGGCTTGAAGCATCAAGCCCGTTGACGTTGATAAGAGCCTGAAGTCCCGCATTATGCGTATCCTTAATAAGCTTAAGCGACTGCTTCACTATAACTCTGTTCTCATCCTTAAGCTCCATAACATCGCAGACCGTAGCTATTCCCGCAAAGATCATCATCTCGGTAAAAAAGTCTGTTCTCTGCTCATCCGTAACTTCCGCTTCGGTACTTATATCAGAAAGCACCTGAAGGAATTTATAGGCTACGACAGCTCCGCAGATTTCATTAAACGGATACTCTCCCTCCGCTCTCTTTGGGTCTATAACGGCATCTGCGGGCGGAAGAAGCTGAGCCTTTTCGCCGTTTTCGTTTTCTTCAAACGGAACTTCATGATGATCCGTCACGACAACGGTCATTCCTTTTTCTTTGGCATGTGCGATCTGCTCGGAAGCGGCGATTCCGTTGTCACAAGTAATTATCGTATCTACGCCGGCATCAAATGCATCATCCACAAGCTTGACACTGAGTCCATATCCGTCCTTGATCCTGTCGGGAAGGACACAGTCCGCATCTGCCCCAAAAAGCAAAAGCCCCGATAAAAGAATATATGAAGAACAGATACCGTCGACGTCATAGTCTCCGATAACTCGTATCTTGGCACCTTCCCTGATCTTATCAAGGATGATCTGTGCGCCCTTCTCCATATCCGCCATTAGTCTTGGATCATGCAGGAACGAAGGTCCTGCGTTAAGATAATTGTTTACTGTCTCGGAAGTGCAATCGATGTCTTCCGTCGCTTTAGAATTTATAAGTCTGTTGGCAATAAGTCTTGCCGTAATATTGCTTATATTAAATTCACGTGCCAATCCGTCGAAATCCGCTTTCTTATTGGCAATCATCCATTTCGCCATGAAGTATACCCCTGCTCAAACTTAATTCATTATGAACAGTATAACACTGTTTGGTATGAAAAAACCGCCTGAAACTTTTATCAAGTCTCAGGCGGCTTATTATAATTCTTATCAGTTCTTCTTAGCGAAGAATGTCTTGAACTTAGTCTTAAGGTCAAACCACATCGGTGAAGCGATGAAGATTGATGAATATGTACCGCAGATTACACCTACCATAAGAGGAAGAGCGAACATCTTGATATCCGCTACACCAAAGATGTAAAGAGCAAGGACTGTGAAGAAGGTTGTAGCCGATGTGAACAAGCTTCGTGTGATAGTCTGTGACACACTGTTATTAACAAGCTGAGCCATTTCCTTCTTACCTGTTGCGATGTGCAGGTTCTCACGGATACGGTCGAAAGTAACGATGGTATCGTTGATCGAATATCCGATGATTGTAAGAACAACCGCGATGAAGGTGTTACCTACGGAAATTCTTGAAATAGCATATGCAACAACTACTATAAGTGCATCGTGCGCAAGAGCTATGATAGCGGCTGCACCGAACTTGATATCCTTAAATCTGAACCAGATATAAATAAGCATAAGGACGAGTGCTATAAGAAGTGACTTAACAGCATCTACTCTCATCTCGCTGCTTATCGTTGAGCTGATCGTCTCTGCTGCAATGTTCTCTGCTGCTATACCGTATTTTTCTGCAAACATCTGCTCAACAGCTTTTCTCTGATCGACATCCATTGTCGATGTCTTGAAGATAACCTGGTTGGTTCCGGAAACTCTCTGGTGAAGAACCTCCTTAACTCCTGAGGCTTCCTTGATAGCAGGAATTATATCATTCTCAATCTCTGCAACGGTATACTCTTTATCAAATGTAACGTTTGTAGATGTACCGCCCACAAAGTCAAGGCTGTAGTTAAATGCGCCCTTACCCTGTGATGAGTTAACTGCCATAAATGCGATACCGATCGCGATAACAATGCAAGAGATCGCATAGAAGAGCTTTCTCTTTCCAACGAAATCAAATACCTTAACAGGCTTAGCCTTGCCGTAAAGAACAGGGCTCTGAAGTCCGAGTCCGTAGAAAATGTTGGTAATTACTCTTGTTACAACAAGTGCTGTGAACATTGAAAGGATGATACCAAGCATAAGAGTCTCGGCAAATCCCTTGATAGGTCCCGTACCGCCTGCTCTAAGAACTATAGCAACAATAAGTGTTGTGATGTTACCGTCAAGGATTGATGAAAGAGCCTTGTGATATCCGCTCTTTCTTGCTTCATCTACAGCCTTACCGGATGCAATTTCCTCTCTGATTCTTGCAAATACAAGAACGTTGGCGTCAACCGCCATACCGATTGAAAGGATGATACCGGCAATACCGGGAAGTGTAAGTGTAATATCAAATGCGGAAAGTAAGAATACTATAAGTCCGCTGTAGAAACCAAGTGCAAGCGTAGCTGAAAGACCGAGTATTCTGAAGAATACGATCATAAAGATTGCGATAAGCGCAAATCCTACAGCTGCAGCAATAAGTGATGTGTTGATAGCTTCAGATCCAAGCTGCGCACCTACAACGTTTGAACGGAGCTCTTTAAGCTCAAGCTTAAGTCCACCGATACGAATCATTGAAGCAAGGTTCTGTGCCGCGTCAAATGTCTTCTCACCTGTGATGATTGCCTTACCGTCTGTAAGAGCAGCCTGAACAGCGGGAACACTTATAAATCTTCCGTCATAATAGATACCGATAGTATCTTTATTGTTGTTGAATGCCTTGGTTGTAGCATCGGCAAAAGCCTGCTTGCCGGCCTCATCAAACTCAAGAGAAACAACAGGCTCCGAATTACCGTACTGATCCTGCTGAGCCTTAACCTCAGATACTACTACATTCTCACCCTTAAGAATAATAGAACCGTCAGCATCAAGCTCTTCAATAGTCTTGTTGAGCTGATAACCGGGCATTACACCCTCTTCAAGCACCATGTTGCCATCTTCATCAGTTGTGATACCTGAATGATATGTATAGTTCTCGTTGCCGTCCTTATCAAGGTGAGCTATGAAATAAAGCTTACCGGGCTGTCCGAGATCCTTAAGGATAGTATTGGCATCCGATACACCGGGTATCTCGATGTTGATTCTGTTTGAACCTTCCTGATATACCTGTGCCTCTGTGCTGTAATTATCTACACGCTGCTGGAGCTTGTAGATTGTGTCCTTCATATCCTCTTTGTCCGGATTCTGTTCTCCATCAACTTCGTAAGTGATACTTACACCACCTGCGAGATCGAGACCCAAGTCAATACTGGACAATGATCCTGACTTATCCGCACCAAGTCCGAATACTGCTGAATAACCGATTCCCCCTAAAAGAGCTAACATAATGATCAGCGCAGGAATCCACTTTAAGCGTTTCATTATAATATTCCTCCCATAAAATAATTGCTATTGTTATTCGGCTAAAGCCGCTTTTATCATAATCGCACACTCAATTCGCTTCCTCTGAAGCTCACATCCGTGCTTATATGTTGCATTGATATCCCCGTTGAAATTATATGCGTTGGCAGCACAACCGCCGCTGCAATAATATCTGGCAAAACATTTTTCACACTCGGGTCTTGAATAAACATTGCTCTTCTTGAATTTATCGCGAATGTCATCCCTTGTAATACCGTCGTATACATTACCCATGATGAAGTCTTCGTTACCCACAAACTGATGGCAGGGATAAAGATCTCCCCATGGTGTCACTCCCAAATACTCACATCCCGAACCGCAGCCCGATAATCTCTTGGCTACGCAGGGACCTCCCTCAAGATCTATATTGAAGTGGAAGAAGTTAAATCCTTTTCCTTCCTTGTGTCTCTCAATATAGTACTTGGCAAGCTTGTCATACTCATCACAGATGATCGGAATATCCTCATCCTTGAATGAATACCAATCTTCAGGCTTAGCCACAACCGGCTCAACCGAGATCTGCTTGAAACCAAGCTCCACGAGATGCTTAACATCCTCTGAAAAATCGAGGTTGTTATGAGTAAATGTACCTCTTACGAAATAACGAAGCTGGTGCCTGCTCTCCGCAACCTTTTGATACTTGGGAACTATGTCATCATAGCAGCCCTGACCGCCTCGTCTTGGACGCATGGCATCATTTACTTCTTTCCTTCCGTCAATGGAAAGAACTATATTGCCCATTTCCTTATTGACGAACTTAAGTATATCATCATTAAGAAGTGTACCGTTGGTTGTAAGCGTAAATCGGAAGTTCTTGTCATATTCTTTCTCAAGACTGCGACCGTACTCAACAAGCTTTTTGACTACTTCCCAGTTCATAAGAGGCTCTCCGCCGAAGAAGTCCACCTCAAGGTTTCTGCGACCTCCCGAATTCTTAACAAGGAAATCAAGCGCCGCCTTTCCGACCTCTTCACTCATAAGAGCTTTCCTGCCGTGATACTCGCCTTCATCCGCAAAACAGTACTTGCATCTTAAGTTGCAATCATGAGCAATATTAAGGCATAACGCCTTAACTACCGTCTCTCTGTTCTGGAAATCCTCCACATAGTTCTCATATACATCATCTGTATAAAGAACCTGCGAAGAGCGAAGCTCTAACAGTTCCTCAATCGCTTCCTTAATATCATCCTCGGAATATCTTGATGAAATATCCGTATTATTCAATATATCAGTATAAAGAGAATCCTTAAGCTCCTTAGAAACTTCCGTCTCATCTTCGGGGGCTGCCGCTGTCCCGAATCTAGCCTTAAGCTTCTCCTCTATGACCGTAACAAGATCAAAAACTACATCATCAACAACATGTACAGATCCGCTGTTAACATCAAGAACAATGTTGTAGCCGTTGTTCCTATATGCGTGAATCATAAAATCTCCTAGTTCCCACACCGGTAAGCGCAAACATAGGGCAGCGACCTAGGCCGCTGCCCGTTAAACGTCTACCTGATAAATCTTTGCAAATTATTTGCTAAGCTGCTCGCAGCTCTGATTTCCTACTGTGCAGGAAGTCTTGCAAGCTGACTGGCATGATGTCTGGCACTCGCCGCATCCGCCCTTTTTCATAGACTCTTTAAGATTTCTTGTAACCAAAGACTTAACGTGCTTCATTATATTTATGCCTCCTACTTGAAAACGTATCATACAATATCGTTTTTCGAGTTTATTAGTCGTCCTAGTATACCATATATTTTGGAATTATTAAAGCGTTTCTTCTTCCTTGGGCTTATTTACCACAAGAAGAACCTTTGTGATACGATTTCTCTTGATACCGCGCGCCGTGAGCGTTATACCGTTGTCCAAAGTGGCGGTCTCACCGTACCTCGGAAGTCTGTCGAGGTTCTCGATCATAAGTCCTCCGATGGAATCATAGTCCTCCGAAGAAAGCTCGGTTCCGAGCGCATCATTGATATCCGTAAGCTTCATATTGCCCTCAACCAGATATCTGTTGCCGCCAAGATCCTTGATAAGCTCAGCTTCGTCGAGATCGTACTCATCTCTGATCTCTCCGACAATCTCCTCAAGAAGATCCTCAAGCGTGATCATTCCGACCGTCGTTCCGTATTCAGACAATACGAAAGCAACGTTCTGGGTCTTTTCTCTCATTTCCATCAAAAGATCCGCAGTCTTTTTATACTCATATGTGTAATAAGCTTTTCTTAAATGATCTTTTATCTTGAAATTCTCTTTATCCTTGATAAGAATAAGATCCTTTACATTTATAAGACCGATGACATTATCCTGATCCGTGCCGTCATACACAGGAATTCTGGTGTACATATCTTCTTTAAAGGCCCTCATGACCTCATTATAGTCGGCATCCGAGCTTACACAGCTCATATCGATCCTAGGGATCATAATGTCTTTGGCCAGAGCATCGCTGAAATCAAATACGTTGTAGATGATCTCTTTCTCGCCGCTTTCTATGACGCCGTCCTCATGGCTTACGTCAACGTAGGTCTTGAGCTCATTCTCTGTCATAGACTGTCTGCTTGTCGTATCAATTCTAAAGAGCTTAAGTATTGCCGTAGCGATTCCGTTGATAACAAAGGAAAACGGCTTCATAACAGCCATTACAAAAATAATGCTGCCGGCGTACCAAAGTGCCATATTCTCCGCATAAGCCGTAGCAACCGTCTTGGGGATTATCTCGCCAAGAATAAGAACGACAAGCGTAAGTATTCCGGTTCCTATTCCAATCGCAAAGCTTCCGAAAAGATCCGTCACAAACACTGTTGCAAGCGCCGAAGCACTTAAGTTAACGATGTTGTTGCCTATTAAGATCGCAGAAAGCATCTTCTGCGTATCTTCGCATATTCCAAGAACCTTGCCGGCTCTTTTGTTTCCTTCGTCAAGAAGCGCTTTGATCTTGACTTTGTTCACGGTCATGTAAGCTGTCTCCGCCGATGAAAAAAAGGCAGATAAAAGAATCAGCAAGATCAGTATAATGACCCTGATAACATGAATATTCAAATAGAATCCTCCTTATCCGATAGGATTGCTGTAGAACTCTTCAAACTCTTCGTATCCCTGCTCTGTAAGCTGCTGCTTCTGGAATTTCTTGTTCTTGTTCATACGAACAACAAGCACCTGCTTTCCTGCAGCTCTGTCCTTCTGTGCCTTGGAAATGATCTCCTGAAGCTTCTCTCCGCGAATTCCTTTTTCAATAAGGAATGCCACTTTGGAGCTCTCGCCGGGAATCTTAAAGCCTTCATCCATCATGATCATGATGATACGCTCAAATCCGATTGAGAATCCGCATGCAGGTGTATCCTGTCCGAGGAACTTTCCTACCATCTTGTCATATCTTCCGCCACCGCCGCAGCTTCCGCCGTACTGAGGCATTGATACTTCAAATATAGTACCTGTATAATAGCTCATTCCACGCACAAGTGTGGGATCGAATACCATTTCAAACTGCGCAGCCTTAGTGCCCTCTACGCTGTTAATTATCTCTTTCAGACCTTCTCTTACATCTTCCTCAAGGAAGTCACCGAGCTTATCCGCAAGGATGCCGATCGCTTCTACGCCGCTTTTTCCTTCGATGATCTTAAATAGCTCAGTATACTTATCAATCTTCTCGATATCTTTGGCATCGGATGAAATCTCTCCGCCGCCAAGGTACTTCTTAAGCTCTTCCTCAACGCCTTCAAGACCGATCTTGTCCATCTTATCCAAGATAATGAAAACATCGTCGTACTGATCCTCTGTAAATCCGCTGTAAGCAGCCATAGCCTTTAAGATCCTTCTGTCGTTGATACGGATCTTGAAATCCTTAAAGCCGAGTCTTCCGAGTGTGGTTGTAGTAGCAAGAATAAGCTCTATCTCAGCCAGATTGGATGCCTCACCCAGGATATCTATGTCGCACTGCATGAACTGACGATATCTTCCCTTCTGAGGTCTGTCGGCTCTCCAAACATTTCCCATCTGAAGTGCCTTGAAAGGAGCCGGAAGCTCATTGGCGTGATTGGCATAAAAACGAACAAGGGGAACCGTAAGGTCATAGCGAAGACCTGAATCCGTAAGATCGTTCTCTTCCTTAGCCTCTGCAAGATTGAGTTTCTCTCCGCGCTTCATTACTTTGAAGATGAGCTTTTCGTTCTCGCCGCCCTGCTTACTGTTGAGGTTGGCAAGTGACTCTACGCAGGGAGTCTCTATAGATGTAAATCCAAATTCAGCATAAGTTTTCTTGATGATACCTATGCAATAATCTCTTAGTTTCATTTCTGAAGGGAGTATATCCTTCATTCCGGTAACGGGTTTTTTAATAAGTGCCATTTCTAACCTTCCTTATCGTATAATCAAGCATAAATTTTACACTTATAAACAAACCTTTGCAATGTTTTTAATCATGAGAAATTATGCTCTTTCAAGAATTCGATGAACTGCGCCTCGGGCATGGGTCTGGCATAGAAGAACCCTTGTATGTGATCGCAGCCAAGTCGTATTAGCTGCTTGGCCTGTTCACCTGTCTCAACTCCCTCAGCTACTATTTCTTTTCCGAGGGACTTAATTATCTTAATCATATTGATCATAACCATATATGATACTTCCGATTCAAACGCAGCCTGAACAATGCTCTTATCAAGTTTAAAGAGATTGACTGGCACAGTTGCGATCCTTGAAACGTTGGAATATCCGCTTCCGAAATCATCCATGGAAAAAGCAATTCCGGCATCCGTAAGCTTCTTGACATTATCGTCTACTACAGACGTGATCTCTTTTTCCCAGGTCTCGGTGATCTCAAAGTTGATCTTATCGGTACCTATGCGGTATTTCTTCAAAGTACTAAGGACACTGTCCGCAAGGTTGGTCTGAATACAGTCAACTACGGAGAGATTGACTTCGACATACTTAATGCCAAGATCAAGAACATTAGTCGCTGCAAGCATTTCGCAGACTGAGCTCAGTACAAATCTGTCTATTCCGAGAACAGTTCCGTTTCTCTCCGCGATCGGTATAAAGATGGCGGGAGAAATAAATCCGAATTGATGATCGCGCAGCCTTATAAGCGCTTCGCAGGTATCGAATCTACCTGTTATCGGAGAATAAATAGGCTGATAATATACCTCCAAGAGCCCATTTTCTACGGCTCTTCTTACTATACCGTCAATCTTTTTATCATGCTCCGCGTACTTAAGATTAAGATCGGAAACGCGCAGAACTTCCCTATTCTGGCGGATAAGCACCTTTTTCATCTCATCTTTTACTTCTCTGTACTTATCCATATCGCCGACTTCATCGGGAAAACCTATCGCAAAAGGACTCTCGGTAAATCTGACGTCATCGCCCTTTAATTTCCACGGATCCTTAAATCTTCTTCTTATCTGTTCCGCAAGTCCCTCTATCACTTCATCTTCTGGATTGATCTCATCCATGAGCATAATAAACATTCCCTCTTCCGGATAGAAAAGCGATGCATCGGGATATATTCTCTTAAGATAAGTTGCGATCTGTCTCAAGAGATTGGATGAAGCTTCAACGGATTCGCTTCCGATGATCTCGGGCAGTCTGTCTATATTGATACCGAATACGGTAAATCTCTTCTTCTGCAAAAGATTGGTATAAACAGCAAAATTAAGCGCATTTCTGGTTCCCGTTCCGGATGTCTTTTCAATGAATTCGCTCGGATTCTGGAACGTATAAACGCAAAGCAAAAGCGCAAGGGATGTGCTGAATTCAAACACCGAATACGAACCGAAAACTATCTTGAGCGGTATTCCCGCCGCCATCATAAGGTAATAGGTTGTAAGCGCGATGGCTTTTTCACTGCTGACGGTCTTGTAATATCTGTATATAAGATACGCAGCAAATACGAGATACAACGCCATGGAAATATTAACAGCGCCGGAAAACATAGTTGTGAAATGCATATTTCCTTTGGCATCAAAGTAAAAGACATTTCTGGTAAACAAAGCAGAGAATGTGGAGATCACGGAACATGTCGAAGGAATAAAGATAACTACCGCCTTCCACCACTTATCCAGCTCAATCCTAAAGATCGTCAAAAGATAGCACATGGAAACGATTGATATTACATACATCCCTGCCTTCTCAAGAACCGACAAAAAGCAATTAAAGTTGTAGCTAATAAGTGTCTTGGCCCAATCGGAGGCTATCCATAGATTATGCAGACCACCGACAATATTGACCATAAGCACGTAAAAAATGAGCATGCCGAATATACGTCTCTGCCTGCCGTAATAAACCTCTTCCGAAGAATGGATGATAAGTGTTATCACGCCAAGAACAATGGACGCCATGTTCATGCATATATTAAAATTGTGAGGTCTGAAAATTTCTTCCATCGTCATCCCTTTTCAAAATACTCATCTATAAATCTCACATAAGAGCTGTCACTCATGGGCACTCCGAGATAATCTCCGATAAGGAAATCACACCCGAGCTTCTCCGCCATCTCTTTTTCCTCCTTGGATCTGATATCACAGGCGCATACAAAGATGCTGATATCATGGAAGAGATTGACTATGCCCTGCGCAAGCTTGTACATCTGCTCAGAGCCTATGGCGTTTCTTATAACTTCGGGCGAGATGTTAACCTGCATGATCGGGAGAGATATTATCTTGGAAAGATTGCCGTAGCCGCTTCCGAACCTGTCCACGATTATCGAGATCTTGAGGTCTTCGAGCATCCTTATGTTTCTCTCCGCTATTGTATTCATGGTTGTCAGGCAGGTCTCGGACAGTTTGAGACTGATCCAGGACGGCTCCGCCTTTTCTTCCCTCAGGATCCTCTTAACTCTTCTTACGAAGTCGTTTCTCGAAATCTCTCCCTGGCACATTCCTACAACAGCTCTGTATTTACCGTTCTTATCGCCGCCGTTCCAGAATGCAAGCGACCTAGCCGCCATCCTAAGCACGTACTCGTCGGTATCCATTATCGTCTGTGTAGTTCCGATATCCGGAATATGATTTCTCACATCGATCTCATTTCCGTTCTTGTCGTAGAAAAAGCAGATGGAATCCGCATTGTAATTGATCTTATAAATCTTGGACAAAAGAGGCTGGAACTTAACCACCGCTTTCTTGGCGTCAAGGTTCTCCCTTGCAAGGAAATCGTAGTCCTTAAGAAGCATCTTTTCACCGTGATCCAATGTATCAATGTCCACAAAAACATCACCAAGCTCCGCAATCTCTTCCGTGATAACATCAACCTTGGTCATAAGCTCCGCGACGCTCTTATAGTGCTCCGGATAATTCATAACAAAGCAGTGTCCGTCAATCTTTATTGTCATTCCCGATACGTCAAAAGACTTTTCCGTCCTCTTTGCAAGCGCCTTTGCAAGCTCTTTTGCCTTCTTTTCATTATCTGAATGAACCATGATCGCAAAAACATAATCGGAAAATCTGTAGGTATAGGTTGTAAGTCTGATCTCTTTTCTTCCAGCGCGTTTAAGATAATCCGCTATCTTTTTGAGAACCGCCTGAGCCTGCGAATAACCGATCTCTGAGCTTAATGCTCTCACGTTGTCGATCGAAACAAAAACCGTATAATACGGGATATTTCTTTTTATCTTAAGATCAAGGCCTTCAAAAAAGGCTTTTCTGTTGAGGATATTGAGATTCTCATCAACGAGTTCTCCGGGATTTTGAAGCGTTATAAATACAAGTGCAACACTGATCGCACTGTAGAAATTTTCGATAAGAATATCGGGATTAAAGTACTGGAAAATGATTCCGAAAAGGGTTAGTCCGACATAGGCAAGCACTATCACCTTGGTCTTTAATCTCATCAGCTTATCGTATTTAAGCACAAGCGCTATTCCAAAGCCCATGTAATAAAACGCGATGAGATAGAACATTATGATAAGGCTGTCTCTTTGATACAGACCCTCTTTGGTGTAATGGAAAAGAATCGGATGGATCCAGTTGACAATGACAAGCAACGTTCCAAGGAAAAATCCGAAGTAAAGCGCAAAAAATCCCTTGATCGTCTTTATGTCAAAAAAAATATCAAGAACCGACATGATATACAAAAGATAGCTGATACCTGTTCCCAGATGCGCAAGGAAATACACCGATCCGCATATCATCTCAAACGGATTATACCAAGGCGCGTCAATGGGATGGAGCTGCAGTGTAGACTCAATACACTCTGATATCGTAGCCATGCACGCAGCAAAAAAAAGCAACGAGTAAGCCCTCTGCCTGTAAGCTGGAACCCGCCTTCTCGACAGAGAGGTTATTGCTACCGTTGCTAAAGTACACAAGGCGCAGATATCAAAGTAGTAGTTATAAAGCATGCTTTGTCCTCGACACTTAAAGCATTTAAAAGCTAAAATACGTTACCAATATTATACTTCTTTTTAGTCAATATTGATACGATATTGAGCAAATAATTCTATACTCTCGAGCCTGCACGCAAAGCCCTTATCCTTATTCATTTCGGGCCACTCCTGAAGATAGATCTTATCGTCCTTATTTAAAGGCTTAATATCTATCTCAAAAGCAGCACAGCCGTTATCGCCCATGAATCTGTCGAGACCGACCTCCCACTTCTGACCCGTATAGAAGTTGTCGGCTATGATCTCACCGTCTTTTTTGATGACCGCGCTGTCTCCGGCGTAAGCTATGTGCATGAAAAGCTCGTTCATATGCGGCATCTTACCGCTAACCTTTATGTGTCCTTCTCCGTCTTCAAAGGAAAAAGATACTTCGCCGTCATTTACATATTTATCCTTGCACTCATATAACGCAAATGCATCTCCGTCTGCAAAAGTGCCGGATACATTGCATTTTTTGTCCAGCAAAAAGCTTCCCTGAGTCTTCTTAAGCTCGGGATACGCCCTGAATGAAGGCTTTTTGTTTTCGCCCTTGGCCACATCAAAATAAAGCTGCAGTTTGCCGTCTGCTGCCGCAACAGGCATAGCCTCCGAGATCAAAAGATGCTCTTTGCCACCGATCTTAACTTTAGAAGAAGCCAGCGCCTCGTTCCTTGTAAGGACAATGATCTTGTTTCCTTCGGTATCGCCTTCAATGTCAAAAGAAACTTCTCTGTCTGTATCCGTATAAAAAACGTATGCCTTATGGTCTTTGCCGTCTACATTGTTAATAATGCAAAGTGGTGTAGCGTCGATCGTGATAAGCGCATTGTCACCTACAGGCATTCCGAACGGATAAAAGAAAAAGTCACCGTCCGCGATATCTCTTTTAGCAAAAGAAGCAAGCTCGGTTCCGTCCTCTTTGTACGCAGTCGGAGCGATATCCTTGTGAAGTGCCATCTTATATCGTCTTTGATAATTATTCACAAAAAGATATCCGCTGTTATACGCATTTCCTTTGGAATCTTTTCTCTTTTTGTATCTTACGGAAGTTCTTAGGTCGGTAAGATTACCGGGCTTAAGAGGATTGCCGGGCTGCTCCGTGTAAGGCATGTCACAAAGATCATCGCCGAAATCATGTATAAAGCTTGCGATCATCCTGACTTCTCTGTAGGTATCCTCCATCTGACCGTACTCTCTAAGGGGAGCATTAAAGTCATAGGAATATGCGGGAAGATCGTTGGGGTAGCCTGATTCTCTCGTCTCCTGAAGCGTTGTAAGCTTACCCTTGGGATTGGTTCCGCCATGGTACATATAATATCCCAGGAGATTAGCTCCGCAACCTATCTTGGTCATCGTCATTGCAGCTGTATCAAGCCCCTTGGCGATAGGTCTTCTGTGATGAGTAACCTGAAGTCCGCCTCCAAGCTCAGCCGTTAAGAACGGGAATTTATCCTGATCGAACGTGATGCCGACGCCGAGTCCGTAGTCGGATCCTATATTATGATCGTTTCTCTCTCTTGTGAATATATAGTTGCCGCTTGGCTCGATCTCGGTAAGTCTTTGATCCCACGGAGCCTCACAGTAACCGCCCATAACAGGCACCATTCCGCCTGTTACCGCGCCGCCCCAGCCGGTTGCCGTATATAAAGGCGCATCAAAACCAATCTCCAAAGCCATAGACTTAAGAGTCTTCATGTGCTGCTCGCCTTCTTCGCCGGTCTTACCGCCGCAGTGGCCGTATTCGTTTTCTATCTGGATACCGATAACGGGACCGTTGTCCTTGATAAAAAGACCCTTCGCCTGTTCATAGGTATTTTCATAAAAAGCTCTTACATGTTCAAGATACCTTGGATTATCGGTTCTTACTTCGTAGCCGTTTTCTTCTCCGTCCTTTAAAAGCCAGTCGGGAAAGCCGCCGTTTCTTGCTTCGCCGTGCGCCCAAGGACCTATCCTTAAGATGCTGTAAAGGCCGCACTTCTTAACGGTCTCGAGGAAATCCCTAAGGCACCTGTCGCCCGTAAAATCAAATTCACCATGAATCTCTTCATGATGGATCCAAATGACATAAAGCGAAACTATATCTATCCCGCCCGCTTTCATCTTGAGAAGTTCCTGCTCCCAATACTTCTTGGTACATCTTGAAAAATGCATCTCACCCATCATGGGATACCAGCGCTTTCCGTCAACCAAAATGCTTATCGGGTCAAAAGATATCTTGGAGTCTTTATCTATATGCATACAAAAAACCTCATTATCAAATGAAACTATAGGCTTATTAGCCTTATCTTTTTGTTATTCTGTCTCTGTACTCTTACGGATCATTATCTCGTGGTTTTTGAGCATCTGACCGGACACCTTCTCACCTTCGATCGATCTTATAAGCGAAGATGCCGTAACTGCTCCCAGGTTCCTGTCGTTAAACCGCAGCGCAGTAACAGGAGGCCTTGAATTTTCCAAAAAAGTGCTGTCGTAAAAAGATGCAATCTTAATATCTTCGGGAATCCGAACGCCTGCTTCCGCGCACTTTGTGAGCACTTCCCCGACAAAGCCGTCGTCCATGCAGACAATTCCGTCCACATCCTTGTTCAAAATATCTTTTATCGCATCATCGAGCTTGGATGTATTCTCGATATCAAGATACACCGCCCCCTCGTCGATCTTAAGCCCAAGCTTCTCGTGTGCATCACGAAATGCCTTAAACCTTGTTCTTGTGATTATATGATTCTTGGAGCCTCCGATAAGAGCCAGCCTCTTAAGTCCTTTTCCCAAAAGAAATTCAACAAGCTCGACGCAAGCATCATAATTATCGTTATCTATCCAAAGTACATCCTGATAATTAGTGCTTCCGACAACCACAAAAGGAACCCCGCGCTCCTTAAGATACACTGCAGGAACATCGTCAACAAGAGTTCTTGTGAGAATGGCTCCGTCAACCTTGTGGTTTTCAACTATTCTCTTTAGCCCCGTAATGTTGTCGTCCGCCGCCATCGTGAGCATGATGTCGTAGCCGTAGTTAGCCGCGATCTCAGCTATACCTACAATCAGTTTTTGGAAAAAGGGAATCTCCATAGCGCTGTAATCATCGGGCCAGACAACAGCGAGATTGTAAGTTCGCTGTTTACCCGAATGCCTTTGACCTGCAAGCGCCTTGGCCGTCATATTGGGCTCGTAGTTATTCTTTTCCACATAATCCATCACCTTGTCCTTGGTCCCGGAGCCTATCCTTCCTTTTCCCGAGATGGCTCTTGAGACCGTCGTCTTGGAGATTCCAAGTGCATTGGCGATGTCAGATATCGTGATCTTTTTTCCGGACATATTGTTACCTCGTGGGGGACGAAGCATGTGCACAAGCTCTGTTACATCAGCCCTTTACAGCACCGCCCGTAACACCTTCAACATAGTACTTCTGAAGGAACATAAACAACAAAGTTACAGGAACTGATATTAGTACGCCACCGGCGCAGAATCTTGTGAAATAACCCTGGTAGTCATTGGTCCATACCCATCTTGTCATCGCAACCGCTACGTTGTAGCTCGGATCATGTCCGAAAGCTACATAAGAAGCAAATACGTAGTCGCACCAAGGTGCCATAAATGCTACCAATGCGGTGTAGATAATGATGGGCTTGATTATAGGAAGGATCATGGAAACGAAGATCCTTGCTCTTGATGCTCCGTCAATCCTTGCGGCTTCATCAAGCGCCTTCGGAATAGTATCAAAAAAGCCTTTGCAGACATAATACTGCATTCCGGAGCTTGCTATAGATACAAGGATAAGTCCGGGAACCGCACCTTCCTGAGTGAGTCCGAACTGCTTTAAAAGGAAGTACAGACATATCATGGTAAGGAAGCCGGGGAACATTCCGAGTATAAGCCAGAATTTCATGAGGAATGTACGTCCCGTAAATCTCATTCTTGAAAGCGCATAGCTTACACAGAGAATGATGATAGTCTGGAAGAGTGCCACAAAAAACGCGATAATAAGCGTATTGGCATACCATCTTACATAATTGGTCTCTCCCGAAAACAGGAATTTATAGTTATCAAGCGAAAATGATTTAGGCACAAGATAGTTGACCATTCCGCCGTATTCTGTGGCATAGCTTCTGAAGCTCTGAAGCACAAGTCCCACAAACGGGAACAGCCATATGATGCTTATGATTATTAGGACCGCATAGGTCACTGCATTTTCGATCGCTCTTTTCTTTTTCATTATTGGAATCCCTCCTCATCACGTACAGACGGAAGCCTGTTGTAAACAGATAACATAACCACGGCGGTAACGATAAATACCATGATTCCTATTACGGCTGCCATCTTGTAATTGGTCTCGTTTACGGTCATCTTATAAAGCCATGTAACAAGAAGATCCGTATTGCCCGCGTTGCCCTTAAGACTCATGGACTGCGGTCTTCCCTGAGTGAGAAGATAGATTACGTTAAAGTTATTGAGGTTACCCGTAAACTGGGTAAGCAGATAAGGACCTGTTACAAACATCATGTATGGAAGCGTGATACGCCTAAACATCTGCCATCCGCTGGCTCCGTCTATCCTTGCGCTCTCATAAAGGTCCTCGGGGATATTCATGAGAATACCCGTAGTGATAAGCATCATGTAAGGAATTCCGATCCAGATATTTACTACCAGGATAGTTATCCTTGCAAGCATCGGATCCGCCCAGAACGGAATATAGCTCTTTATGAGTCCCCATTTAATGAGGTATCCGTTTATAAGTCCGTCGGGTGCAAACAATCTCATGATGTACAAAAGAGATACGAACTGCGGAACGGCAATGGTAAGTACTAGGATCGTTCTCCACAGTTTTTTGAATTTGATTCCTTTTTTATTGATGAGCATTGCAACTCCAAGTCCGAGGAAATAGTCAACGAACGTTGCGAGGAATGCCCACACAAGTGTCCATGCCAAAACTCTTACGAAAGTAGAGCCCATTCCCTGAGTTCCGAAGGATAAGATATTCTTAAAGTTATCAAGTCCTACCCAGGTAAAAAGATTGGATGGCGATTGATGATTCTTGTCGTAGTTGGTAAACGCGACGAGGATCATAAATGCTATGGGAAGCACTGTAAACACAAAAATTCCCGTCACCGGAATGGCGAGAAGTGTCTTATGGAAATTCTCATCAAAAAGAGACATGAAGACGGCTTTATTCGTAGGAAGAGTCTTTCCTTCTTTGAGTAAAAGCTCCTCTTTGCGATTCTCTTTTACATTCAGATACCAGATAGCTATCAGCGCCATAACCGCAAACACGCTAAGGACACCGAACAGCAGGATAAGAAAACTGTTGTCTCCGTATACTGTCTTTCTTCCAACCTTATGTGTCAAAGTCGTTCCGAGAGTAGTTATCTTGGAAAGATATCCCCATCCAAAGGCTGCCATGTATACGATGAACAAAACCTCGCATAACAAAAGCGTCACCCCTATGAGGATCTGCCCTCTGAGGATCGGACCCAGACCAAATATAAAGTATGACAATCTGGTCTTTATATCCCCTTCTTTAAAAGTAGTTCCTATCTCCCTTAACCCTGAAAGAAGCGCGTTCTTTTTCTTTTCCTTGGTACCCCGTGCCATATTCAGCTCCTTTTCTTTTAATTGCTCTAAATTATTATATAGGCTCGGAAACATTACGAATCCG
This sequence comes from Butyrivibrio sp. X503, assembly GCF_003625475.1. Taxonomy (GTDB): domain Bacteria; phylum Bacillota; class Clostridia; order Lachnospirales; family Lachnospiraceae; genus Butyrivibrio. Next base: position 307,945 of record NZ_RAIQ01000003.1, read on the forward strand.
AGCCCACATAGTCTTTTTATCCGTTTAATTATTTAGCGTAACTCTCACATGTTGTCTGGAAATCTGAAAGAGCCTTGTTGAGATCGTCATCACTTGATGCTGCTGAGATCTCTCCTGCGATAACAGAATCTCCGAGTGACTTAGCAAGATCCCAGTACTCTCCGGGATACTGTCCCTGAGGGATTGTGTACTGAAGCTGATCTGCAAGTGCTGAAAGAGCTACATCGGCTTTAACAACGTCAGACTGCTGAGCTTTGAGGTTTGAAGGTCCCCAGTTAACTGCTTCGTATCTTGCAAGCTGAACTTCTTCGCTTGAAAGGAACTCTGCAAGTGCATCACATACAGCGAGCTTGTTCTCATCTTCCTGAGGCTTAACACCAAGAAGCTTGAATCCACCGAATCCGCTCATCTGATATGTCTTGCCGTCTGCTCCCTCGAATGAAGGAAGCTTAGCACATGCGTAGTTGTCACCAAATACTTCTTTAACTGCCTCTGCATCCCATGTTCCGTCTACGATAGCACCAACGTCTGTTGCATTGCTGATAGCTGAACCGTTCTTGAAAGCCTTTGAAGATGTAACCTCGATGATCTCCTTAAGCGCTACAACACCTTCAGGTGATGCATAAGAAGCATTACACTTTGTGAAGTTACCGGCATCGTCAGTCTCATATGAGAGCTGAGCGCCTGCTCCGAAGAAGAATGCTGTCTGATACCAACCGGAATTAGCTTCAAAGTAGAAGTTCTTTCCTGCTGCCTCACAATCAGCAATGATGCCTTCAAGTGATGAAGGATCCTTTACAACGCTCTTGTCATAATAAAGGAAATATCCGTTATCGGAAGTGATGGGATAAGCATAGAGCTTCTCACCAACTGTAGCTGCCGCAACGGCACCGGCATCGTTCTCAGCCTTAACCTTCTTGGCATTCTCAGGCTCAACTTCCTCAAGTGCTCCTGCTGAAACAAGTCTTGCGATCTGGTCCTGAGCAAATACATAGATATCGGCACCTGCCTTAACGTCTGTGATCATATTGCCGGCTGCATCGCCTTCACCTGTAGCTTCAACATTGAATGTATATCCGTCAAATTCGGGATGAGCTTTCTTAAACTCATTGATCTGATTGTTGGTGAAATCAACAACATTATCAGCAACCCAAACTTTAACTTCTCCGCTACCAAACTCGCTCTTCTTGCCACCGCATCCGGTAAACAATGTAGCTAAGACTGTAGCAGCCATCAAAACTGAAACCAATCTCTTTTTCATTTTAAACCCTCCATAATTGACATTCCGCTTGCACGCTATTGCGCAAACGGTTGCTCTAAAATTAGCTTATGACTTAGACGGTTTTTTGTCAATAAAGCACATTCTATGATTAATTGACGATCGATTTATATAAAATGCACATTGACTTTTTCGAGTTTCGGTATCGTTACCGGGAACGTTTCCCGATTTTCCGCTTAAAACTCCCTTTTTAAGAAGTAAACCCCATTTTGTGAGAGTTTTCCCATACTACTCATGTCAAAAAGTTTCTTCATGAGTTCCGGAATGGAAATCTCGACTCCCCTCTCCGAAATCTTCTCCATAATGCTTGAAGAAGAAATCGGAATTACGTCAACACTTTCAAGAATCGCGGTTTCAATGGCTTCTTCGGAATCCGGCTCTGCAAAAGTAGTCTCTGTGGACGGGGCTTGCGTAGTCGCGGCAGGCATCTGAAGTGCTCTGTTTTGCGACGCCGCGCGACTCCTCACATGCCAGAGCCTGTCGATGACATCATTTACATCAATAACTACACCGGCACCCTGGCTTATCAAGTAATTGCAGCCATCGCTCAGCCGATCCGTCAGCCTTCCCGGGCACGCCAAAACCTCTTTTCCCTGTTCAAGCGCGGTATCCACCGTAATCTGCGTTCCGGATTTGCGCCTTGCTTCCACAACCACAACAACATCCGAAAGCGCGCTGATTATCCTGTTTCTCATAGGAAAAAAGCTTGCTTTGGGCTGTGTTCCGGGTGGATATTCCGAAATCACACCTCCGCTAATGCACAATTCCTCATATATATCTCTGTTGTCATCGGGATAGCATACGTCCACGCCGCTTCCAACAATCCCAAAAGATGTTCCTCCCGCCTGCATTGCCGCCTTCTGGCTTATACCGTCCACTCCTCTTGCCATTCCGCTTATAACCTGAACTCCGGCAAAAGCCAGTCCTCTTCCGAGCTGCCTTGCCATATATCTTCCGTACTCAGAACACATTCTTGCTCCTATGATCGCAACAGACGGTTTGCCGGGATCGGGAAGCCGCCCTTTTACATATAGCGCAAACGGCGGATCCGCTATATCCTTTAGCTTTTCCGGATATTCATCATCAATTCTCGAAATGAATCTGATTCCTTTATTTGTAAGCTTTTGTCTTTCTTTTTCAAAGTCCCAAACGTTTCTTGACTTTATAAGTGACTCGACTTGTTTGGCACTCAGAAACATAGAAAGCTCTTTCCTGTCCATGTTATAAATCTCCTTGCAGGTTCTGTCTCCGCAAAGAAGCTTATCTATGGACTTATTCCCAATTCCTTTTACATTAAAAAGCCAAAGCGCGTAATCATTTTCTGTTATGCTGTTTATCATTCACTTTCCTCTCTGCTGTTCCAATATTGTCCGTCGGACATTCTGTAGCTAAAAGCTTCCATAAGATGTATCTTCTCTATATTCTCAGCTCCATCGAGATCAGCTATCGTCCTCGCAAGCTTAAGAACCTTATGATAGGTCCTTGCACTTAAGTCCATTGCGCAAAAAGTATGTTCCATAAAGGCCTGCTCAATAGTTCCAAGCTTACAGTATTTCTCAATCTCTTTAGGAGTCATCTGCGAGTTAAAAGAAATCTTTGTTCCGGCAAATCTTTCTTCCTGAATCTTTCTTGCTCTCATCACTCTTACACGAATCTGTTTACTTGATTCACCGGCTCTTTTGACATTGCTTGAAAGATCGGCGATATCAACCTTGGGAACTTCCACCACTATATCTATTCTGTCCAGTATGGGACCCGATATGTGAGACAAATATCTCTTGATCTCTTTGGGCAAACAGCTGCACTTGTTCCTATCGGGATAGTATCCGCAAGGGCATGGATTCATCGCACCTACAAGCTGGAAATCTGCTGGATATGAATACGTCCCTTTATTTCTGGTTATATTGACAACCTTATCTTCCATGGGCTGCCTTAGCATATCAATAAGTGACCTCGAAAACTCAGGCATCTCATCCAAAAAAAGAACTCCTCTGTGCGCAAGCGAGATGAGCCCCGGCCTTGGAAGTCCTCCGCCTCCTACAAGCGCCGATTCCGTCACCATGTGATGAGTGCTCATGAAAGGTCTTTTTGTTATAAGTGCCTTATTATCGGGCATTCTTCCTGCTACGGAATAAATCGAGGTAACCTCCATGCTCTCACTTTCCGAAAGCGGAGGTAGGATAGTCGGCATTCTCTTTGCTATCATGCTTTTTCCCGTTCCCGGAGGTCCCACCAGTAAAAGATGATGGAATCCCGCCGCAGCTATCTCAGCAGCTCTTTTAGCTCCCGCCTGTCCGTTTATATCGGAGAAATCGAGCTTGTCATCGTAGATATCTTTTTCAGTAAAAAGACTCTTTATATCAACCTTCGTCGGTGGAATAAGCTCGTCCCGCTCCATCTCTCCAGCTGAAAGGTAAGCAATCACCTCCTGAAGCGAACTGATCCCCACAATCTTCATACCCGGCACGACTGCACCCTCTTTGGCATTCTTCTTAGGCAGGATAATTGTCTTGTAGCCTTTACTCTTAGCCTTTGTAACTATGGGAAGAGTTCCTTTTATCGGGCGTATATCTCCGTCAAGCCCTATCTCCCCAAGAAACAATATCCCCTCTACCGCGTCCTCTTTGAGCTCTCCCGTCGCTGTCAAAATACCAACCGCGATCGGCAAATCCACAACAATTCCTTCTTTTCTTATATCCGCCGGCGAAAGATTCACTGTGATCTTTGCTACCGGAACCTTGTAACCAACGTTTTTTAACGCAACTTTAACTCTGGCGCCCGCCTCCTTCACGTCGCCGCTCATAAAACCAACCATATTGAACCCGGGCAGCCCATCCGACACATCGACCTCAACCTGCATAATGTAAGAGTCAATGCCTCTAACGGCTCCCGAAGTAATTGAACTAAACATCTACTTCCTCTTTTCTCTTTTTAATTGTTCATGCCTTTTGTCATTTAAAAATCAAATCTTGGGAAAAATCACCTCGAACGAAGTGATCTTCTTAAAGAATTATCACGAAGAATAATGTATCAAATCTTGGTGGATTTGTAAATATCTGAACCAAAAACGAAACTGCCTCCCGGCGGCATATAATCGGCAATAATTACCGCCGCTGCGCTCTTTTTTCTTCTCAGGCGGTGCATTCCTCGACTTTCGTACCGCCGCTACGCTCTTTTTTCTCTCCAGGCGGTACTTCTCTCGACTTTCGTACCGCCTCCACGCTCTTTTTTCTCTCCAGGCGGTGCTTTCCTCTACTTCCGTACCGCCGCTACGCTTGTTTTTCTCCTCAGGCGGTGCATCTGTCGACTTTTTACGGGTTGCAGCGCCAAACTTAATTTGCTCCCGTAAATCCACCCGAATTTTTACGGTTCCGCGAGCCCAACAGCATTCTGCCCCGTAGTCCCCCCACTCGCATCGTAGGTATTTCTGCCACATTATTCCTTTCCTGCTTGATCAACGAATTATCAGTCGAGAAAAAGAATTGTCAATCCTGCGCAAAGCGCACCGCAGAGCGGCTTTGGGATTGACAATCCTTTTCCGGCTGATAAACTACGCCCAAGCAGGAGCGGGATAAAGCGCTACCATTCTCTGATCCAGATGTTGACCGCTCCTTGCAGGAAAGTAATAAAAAAGAGCCCAGCACCAAGTGCTAAGCTCAAATCTTGCCAATATGTGCATGCCGCCAATAACGCTTCCGCGGCGCACCACCTATCACCGCAGCATCTTATTCTGCATGGTCTCGGGATCCTGAGCGAACTGAAGAGCCATCTCGCGAGAGATCTTTTGTGCTCTGTAAAGCTCGAGTATTGCATCGTCCATCGTGATCATGCCCTGCTTCCTGTACGTCTGCATGTAAGTAATAAGCTGATGAGACTTGCCCTCACGGATGAGGTTTCTCACAGCGCTGTTGACATGAAGCACTTCGAAGGCTGCGCTTCTTGATACGCCGTCTTCCGAAGGAATAAGCTGCTGGGAAATAACCGCTTCAAGTACTCCCGCAAGCTGAATCCTGATCTGCTGCTGTTGATGAGAGGGAAATACATCGATAAGTCTGTCGACCGTGTTGGATGCTCCGATAGTATGAACGGTAGAAAGTACAAGATGTCCTGTCTCTGCAGCTGTGATGGCTGTGCTTATAGTCTCAAGATCTCTCATCTCTCCGACAAGAATGACATCCGGATCCTCACGAAGTGCCGCTCTTAGCGCATTGGCATACGAATTGGAATCCGTGCCGATCTCTCTTTGGTTAACGATAGAAAGCCTGTGCTGGTATGTGAACTCAATAGGGTCTTCAAGCGTTATTACATGCGCTTCCCTGTTGTTGTTTATCATATCGATAATGGAAGCGAGCGTCGTAGACTTACCGCTTCCGGTCGGTCCCGTGACAAGTACGAGTCCTCTTTTTTTCTTATAAAGATCTATTACAGTCTCAGGTATTCCGAGGCTCTCCGCTGTCGGTATCTTGGTCGCAACAACTCTGAAAGCCATAGCAACTGAACCTCTTTGCCTAAAGAGATTAAGCCTGAAACGTCCTACTCCCGGAATGGAAAAAGACATATCGTGCTGTCCGTTCTCTTCAAGCTTCTGCCTCTGCTTCTCATTCATGATCTCTTCCGCGATCTCCTGAGTGTCGGCAGGCATCATCTTGTCATAGTTGTCCATTGCTATAAGATTGCCGTTAAGTCTCATTTTGGGAGGAAGACCGACAGTGATATGAACATCGGACGCTCCTCTATCTTTTGCTTCTTTTAGGATCTCTTCAATCTTTGACATAGTACCCCTTCTGCATCAGACATACTCAGGCTCATCAACGGTAATTCCAAGAGCTTTCATCTTGGAAGTATCCATGATATAGCGGTTGTCCATTGTTTTCATGATATCTACTATCTCGAGATTACCATATGCTCCCGTGTTGGAGAGGTCGATAATGGTATTATCCTTAAAGCTAAGCACTGTAGGTCTTAAGAAATCGGCTTCGTTGGTCCTGATAACAAGCGCCTTCTCACCGGTGTTAAGCTCAACGCTTACGCCGGGAACAAGAATGTTGAGCGAATCAACAAGCGCTTTTACAACCTTGTGATCGAAAACATCGCTTCTTTGCATCATTCTTCTGATGACAAGCACCTCTGAAATAGGCGCATCATCAACTCTAACCGCAGTCTCCTTGTCAAAGATACCCGCAACGACAAGCACCTTGGCAGAAATAAGAGCCTTGCTAGTATCAACTATATTGTTGCGCCAATAATCATAAAGAATCTTTCTCGACTGATTACAAGCACGTCTTACGTTAGGCAAAAAAGAAAATGCATCGTCAATGATCGGATATCCCGCAACCTCATGAGCATCTATAACGGAAAGCTCTTCCTGCGAGCAATTAAGCTTGGACTGAAGCTCTGCGCTGAGCGTGAGCTTACCGATATCATGGATAACTCCCGCCATAACCGCTTCGTTCTGGTCTGACAGCGATACGCCGAGCGAATGGCATATCATAGCACTCAAAATGCCGACATTTAAAGAATGCTTGTAAATATAATCTTCCGTGCTTCTGAGAGCCTGCTGAAATGTGATCTTCTTGTTGAGATTGCCGTAGCTCTTGATTATCTGAGCGCAAATATTCGGAAAGCGCTCCTGCTTATGGGTCTTGACGATATGTTCCATTTCATCCATGATCTCGTGGTACATAACCGTCTGAAACCGCTCAAATTCAATATCATCCTGTGTCATGGGTGGAACAGGCTCCGCGGGCTCTAAGATAAAGACACCGATAAGGCCGAAATTCTTGATATTCTCAATACTCTGCATATCCTTAAGAACATGCGCCCTATCATACAAAAGAGCTCCCTTCTTGCTGTAAATCGGCCTTGCAAGCCTCATCCCCGGTTTTAACTCATCACACTTAATAAAAAGCATGCCTTCTTTCTCCTCCGAAAAAAAACCTTCTATTTACATATAATTATCATTCTTACCAGATAAAAAATCAATGACAATCAGGTAAGTTCATCCAAAGTATTGCCATATGAAGACAGGAACTCATTTACAAAGTCGAGAACCTCGGGAAGTTCCTGATAAAGACTTCTTATCGTCTTCTCCGTACTCTCCTTGGCCGTCCTGAACTCGCTGTTGCCCGCACCTGTCTCAGCCATGCACTTGATAAGGGCCGACAGCTTGTCCGCAGCTTTTACCAGCCTTCTCATATAGCGCTCATCGTCATTATCATCTGCCTTGAAAATAGCTTCAAAAGAAGGTCTTAAGTCATTCGGAAGTTTTTCAAGAAGCTTATCATCCGCAATCGCTTCAACTTCCTTATAAGCTTTCTTCAAGTCTTTATTAAAATATTTAACGGGCGTAGGCATATCTCCGGTTATAATCTCGGAAGCATCGTGATAAAGCCCTATAAGAGCAGCCTTATTGGCATCGAGATTCTTGCCGTAGCGCACATTTCCTATGGTACAAAGAGCATGCGCGATCATCGCAACCTCCATCGAATGCTCGCAGAGATTCTCCTGCCTGGTGTTACGCATAAGTGCCCACCTGTCTATGTATTTCATTCTTGAAATAAGTGCAAAGAAATTGTAATTCATCGTATTCCCCTTTTCCCCAATTTATTATATTCGATTCCGCTTAAGCTCTTTTACCCTGTCAAAAGCAGAATTCCGCCATTACCGTATTGCTGACATCAAGCCCCTTTTCGGTAAGCCTTAATCTGTTTCCGTCTATCTCGATAAGTCCGAGTGTTTTGTACTTTACGATAACATCTCCGTAGACATCCTCTGCCTTTTTTCCAAACTGCCTGTAAAAAAGATCCATGTCAACGCCCTTTACAAGCCGCAGTCCCAAGAACATAAACTCCTCCATTTGAGATTCAAAAGAAAGCTCTTCTTTTTCCGAGACAACGCTCTCCGAGGCTGAAAGCCTACCAATATATTCCATTATATCAGTGATATTGCTAAATCGCACATTTTCTATCATCGAAGATGCGCCAAGCCCCAGACCGAGATAATTTCCGCGCTCCCAGTAAACCTTGTTGTGATAGCACTCATTCTTTTCACCGTCTCCGAAGGCATAATTGGAGATCTCATATCTGTGATATCCGCTCTCTGCAATGATTCTCTTGGTCTCATGGTACATAAGGCGGTCTGTGTCTTCATCCGGAAGATCAAGCTCCATGTCAAAAAAGGGCGTGCCTTCCTCCACAATAAGGCTGTAAGCCGAAATATGCGTAGGCTTAAGCTCAACTGCCTTTTTCAAAGTCGAAAGATAAGTCTCAAGGCTCTGCCCCGGAAGAGCGCTCATCAGGTCGATATTGATATTCTCAAATCCCACTTCAACTGCAGCCTCATAGGTCTTAATAAACGTAGCAAAATCGTGTATCCTTCCGAGCTTCTTTAGCTCATCGTCATTAAAAGACTGTGCTCCTATGCTGAGCCTATTGATACCGGCAGCCTTGTATTTTATCAGCTTGTCAAAAGAGACTGTTCCGGGATTCATCTCGATCGTGATCTCGGCGTCCTCACCGAAAATAAATTTGGAATGTAACAGATCAAGAATGTCGCAGATATACTCGGCATCAGGTAAGGAAGGTGTTCCTCCTCCGAAGAACACCGACTTTACCGTGTAATCCTTGTATGTATCCGCATTTAAACAGATTTCTTTGGAAAGGGCATCAAAATACCGATTGATCAGCTCCTTTTCCGCCGTAAAAGACAAAAAATCGCAATAAAGACATTTGCGCGCACAAAAAGGAATGTGCACATATATCGACAAATTTTGGCTTGAATGCATATTGTAAAAAACCTCCGGCGCCGATGCGCTTTGGTATAAGGAATCAGTCCCCGCTGTCGAGCTTTAAGACGCTAAGGAAGGCTGCCTGCGGAACTTCAACGTTACCGATCTGGCGCATTTTCTTTTTACCTTCTTTTTGCTTCTCGAGAAGCTTCTTTTTACGGGTGATATCACCGCCGTAGCACTTGGCAAGAACGTCTTTTCTGTACGCCTTAACGGTTTCTCTTGCAATGATCTTGCCGCCGACTGCAGCCTGGATCGGAATCTCGAATAAGTGCCTCGGAATCTCTTCCTTAAGTCTCTCGCACATCTTGCGGCCGCGCTCGTACGCTCCGTCCTTGTGAACGATAAACGAAAGAGCATCGACCTCTTCTCTGTTGATGAGGATATCAAGCTTAACAAGCTCAGATCTCTCATAACCCTTGAGCTCGTAGTCAAAAGAAGCATAACCTCTCGATCTTGATTTGAGCGCATCAAAGAAATCGTAGATAATCTCATTAAGAGGAAGCTCGTATTTAAGAATAGCTCTGGTCTGCTCTATATAATCGGTACTTAAGTATTTGCCGCGACGTTCCTGGCAAAGCTGCATGATCGCACCGACATATTCTGTAGTAACCATGATCTCGCCGCTTACGATAGGCTCTTCCATGTAATCGATCTCTGTGGGATCCGGAAGATTCGTAGGATTGGTGAGATCAAATACCGTTCCGTCATTCTTGTGGACCTTGTAAACAACGCCGGGCGCTGTGGTTACGAGGTTAAGGTCATACTCTCTTTCAAGTCTCTCCTGGATAACTTCAAGGTGAAGAAGTCCAAGGAAACCTGCACGGAATCCAAAACCGAGTGCCTGTGAAGTCTCGGGCTCATAGAAAAGAGAAGCATCATTGAGCTGCAGCTTTTCAAGAGCATCTCTAAGGTCTGAATAATGCGCGGAATCTGCAGGGTAAAGCCCGCAGTAAACCATGGGCATAACCTTCTTGTATCCGGGAAGTGCCTCTGCGCAAGGATTAGCCGAATCGGTAACCGTATCACCGACTCTTGTATCCTGAATATTCTTGATCGAAGCGGTGAAGTATCCTACATCGCCTGCGGAAAGATCGTCACTTGGAATAAATCTTCCGGGGCCGAAGTAACCTACTTCAACGACCTCGGCCTCTGCGCCTGTAGCCATGAAGCGGACCTTCATACCCTTCTTGATAACGCCGTCTCGTATTCTTACAAATACGATAACGCCTCTGTATGAATCATAGATACTGTCGAAAATAAGAGCTGTAAGAGGCTTAGCCGCATCTCCTGTGGGCGCGGGAATCTTCTGAACAACAGCTTCCAGAACCTCTTCGATCCCGATTCCGTTCTTAGCTGAAATAAGAGGAGCGTCATGAGCCTCAATACCGATTACGTCCTCAATCTCTTCCTTGACCTCATCGGGCTGAGCGCTCGGAAGATCTATCTTATTGATAACGGGAAAAACATCAAGATCATGATCAAGAGCCATATAAACATTGGCAAGAGTCTGCGCCTCTACACCCTGAGTTGCGTCAACGACAAGAATAGCTCCGTCGCAAGCCGCAAGGCTTCTTGAAACCTCATATCCAAAATCCACATGTCCGGGAGTATCGATCATATTGAAGGTATACTCTTCTCCGTCCTTCGCCTTGTAGATCATACGAACGGCCTGAGACTTGATCGTGATACCTCTCTCCCTCTCTATATCCATATTGTCAAGGACCTGGCTTGTCATCTCTCTCATTGTGAGAACGCCGGTCTTCTCGATCATTCTGTCGGCAAGAGTTGATTTACCGTGATCGATATGTGCAACAATACAAAAATTTCTTATCTTACTCTGGTCCACAAAAGTACCTCATTTCTATGATAAAAATACAATCACTCGTCGCCTTTTCTCGGGGGACAGAGCGATTTCATCTTCATATGATACCATGACACCGGACAAAAATCTATTGACAGTTTTGGTAATATCATCTAAACTATTTACCGTATGAGCATTAACTGTCCGTGTCCGGCTTAATGCGCACACGAACTTGACAATATTAGATAAAATAATTCGGAGGTAACTATGGCAAATATTAAATCCGCCAAGAAGAGAGTACTTGTTAATCAGAAAAAAGCTGATAGAAATCAGATGATCAAGTCCGCAGTTAAGACTGAGGTTAAGAAGGTTAGAACTGCTATCGAGGCAGGTAACAAGGAAGAGGCTGCCAAGGCACTTCTTGCTGCTACTTCTGCTATTGATAAGGCTGAGTCAAAGGGAATCATCAAGAAGAACACTGCTTCAAGAAAGGTTTCTCGTCTCGCTCTTGCCGTTAATAAGATGGCTTGATAGATTTTTGAATCATATATTAAACAATAACAAAACCTCATGTCTTCTCACCGACATGAGGTTTTTTATTACCTATAAAATCATTTATTTCTCTTTGAAAGTCTCTGTGCTCTTTCTTTCATTTCATCAAGACTGCTCTTAAACATCTCCGATGCCATGGTCGGATTGCCCAAGATAGTGCGGTTTCTGTACCAATCATAGAAATTCTTGATTGGCTTCGGTGTCATTCTCTCTTTTATGATGCGATATTTGGCATAAAGCTCAGTAATCTCATCTCTGAAATTGTCCATATAATCCGTGCTTGCAGCCACCTTGTCTTTTACCTTGGCAAAAGAGCCTTCAAGTGCGTCACTGAGTGCATCCAGTCTCTCTGATATTCCGCCGGTTATACCACTTCCGATGTTAAGTGCCATATCGCCGAGATCCGCAGCCTTTTCGCTGATACCGTCTACCGTGCTCATGATGCCGTCTTTGACATCCTCAATGCCTTCCTTAACCTCTTCTCCCTTGAAAGCTATGATAACATCAAGTCTCTTTTGCATCCTCTGCATCTCACCCTTGGCCTTCTCCATATAGATAAGCACATCTCTGAGGTCGAGAGCTATCTTGAACGCAACCATAAAGTCGCAGCTTATGTAGACCGTGAGTATCATAGTCACAACAGAAAGAACATTGTAAGGGATGGATAAAAGAGCATGCTCAACAGGTATCTGCAAAAAATGTGTAAACACAACGGTCAGTACACCCCAAAAGAGAGTGGACTCAAGGCAGATATGTCCCTTGTAATTAAGGAATTTATCAGAATAATCCCAATACCTTACCTTAAAAAGACTCTCCATCGTAACTCCCGTCACGTATTCAAGGACGGTAGCGCCTATGCATCCCGCCAAGTACACAAGGACAATATTGTTGTAGAAAGGCTTGGAAACGATAAGCATCATGATTCCGCCGCTTCCGTACAATGGCAAAAAGGGGCCTCTCATAAAGCCCCTGTTTACCGGATGTTTTTGTAATATTGAAACATAGGTTGATTCGAAACACCAACCAAAGAAACTATATGCATAAAACAAGAATAGCCACTGAAGCGGCAAATAATTGAACATAATCCCCTCTCTTATAATAAGACTCCTTTTATATGCGCTGCATCACTGCTGAGGATTTGAAAAATCAATAACAGGATAATCGGGCGCAGTTGTCTTTTCTACGGAAATAGCCTTTAGCACAGGTCCCTCGCCGTTATACTCAGGCACAAACTCTTTAACTACTTTGGCTGTCACAAGAACCCAATCCTTCTCCTGTAGTTCATCGGTCTTGTCATAGTCACATGCAAATCCAAGGAACTGCATATCCTCAGCGCAGCATGTCATTGCCATTCTTCCGGGAACAAATCTTCCCTTTGGAAATTCCGGCGGAATAAGAACCATGCCTTTAAACTTAACGTTCTTGCCGATATATCTGTCTACGTGCTCAAGTCCGTCAAGATAAAACATGCCGTACCCGTAGTTATTAAGCTCGATAGGATCGCTGTTAAGATCAAAAGGAAGATCCTCATCGAGAGTAACATCAACTTCTCCGTTCATATCCTCAAATATGATGTCTGCCTTTTGATTGATAGCTTTAACATTTCTCTTATAAGAAGCAAGATCTTCTATACCGTCGCAACGATTAAATAGTATTAGATCCGAATTACGAAGCTGTTCAGCCAAAAGAGATTTCATATTGCTAAAGTACAGTTCAAAACTGGAAGCATCGATAACGGTAATCTGCTGCTCAAGCTTCCACATGATGGGAAGTCTCATATTCTTGAAATTCCACATACCGTTGTACTCTATAAGAATACGCTCAGGATTGTATTTGGCATCAAGAGCGATCAGGGCATCGGGAGTAAAGTCCTCTTCATCTTCGATCATCTCAATAACGGTATTGGTGGACTTAAGAAGTGCTTCCTCATATTCGTTCTCGCCCTCTTCGCATACGATAAGAAGTGTCTTACCTCTTGTCCTGAAATAAGGCTGATTGATCGTATATCGGAAAAAGTCTGTTTTTCCGCTGTCAAGAAAACCATTGATAATATATACGGGTTTCACTTTCTTTCTCCTTAATATCATAATCTGCGGAACATCTTCTCAAGGTTAGCTTCGTTAAGCTGTGATCCGATTACGCAGAACTTACCTGTAACATCGGCCGAGCCTGTTCTGACATCAGCTTCTCCGGGAACATAATCGAACTCGATCCATGTTCCGTCTGTAGAAGGAACAACACCCTTTGTACGAAGAACGATACCGAAGGTCTCTTCGTCTTCAAGCTTATCAAGCATACCTTCAATCTCTTCCTTAGTATATTTAAGAGGAGTTTCCATGCCCCAGCTTGTAAATACGTCAGCAGCGTCATGATGATGGTGGTGGTGATGTTCGTGCTCATCTTCGTCATCATCGTGGTGATGGTGACAGCAGTGATGCTCGTGCTCATCCTCGTCGTCATCATCATGGTGATGGTGGCAGCAGTGATGCTCATGCTCATCCTCGTCGTCATCATCATGGTGATGGTGGCAGCAGTGATGCTCGTGCTCATCCTCGTCGTCATCATCGTGGTGATGGTGGCAGTGATGCTCGTGCTCATCTTCGTCGTCATCATGGTGATGGTGGCAGCAGCAATGCTCGTCTTCATCCTCATCGTCATCGTGATGAGCGCTGTATACTACAGAGCCATCCTCAGCGATAGTCTTGTGGCTTCCGTGATGATGATGGTGGTGATGATGCTCTTCTTCCTCCATAACAAGCTTGAGGAGCTCTGCCTCAAGATCATTGTTACCTTCGAATGTATCAAGGATTTCTTTTCCGGTGATCTCATTAAGAGGAGTTGTTATTATAGTAGCCTTGGGATTGTGCTCACGAATAAGCTCAACCGCCTGCTCAATCTTCTTCTGATCAGCCTTGTCTGTTCTTGTAAGAATGATCGTTCCCGCGTTTTCTATCTGATTAACGAAGAACTCACCAAAGTTCTTGATATAAACCCTAGCCTTGGATACATCAACAACCGTAACCGCGCTGTTAAGCTCCATTTCCTCAGATGTATCCGCGATATTCTGGATAGCTCTCATAACATCTGAAAGCTTACCTACTCCCGAAGGCTCGATAAGGATTCTCTCAGGAGAATACTGCTCCATTACCTGCTTAAGACTTGTCTCGAAATCACCTACAAGTGAGCAGCAGATACAACCCGAATTCATCTCTGTTATCTCAATTCCGGACTCCTTTAAGAATCCGCCGTCTATTCCGATCTCACCGAACTCATTCTCGATAAGAACTACTTTTGTACCGTTCAGCGCTTCCATTAAAAGCTTCTTTATAAGTGTCGTCTTTCCGGCACCAAGGAAACCTGAAATAATATCTATCTTTGTCATTTCTTTGCTCCATTCCGCACAATTCAATTGTGCAATAACACTACAACAAAATCTATTCTATTGACCTGCCGTCGAAATGTCAAGGAGCCTGAAACAAAGGAAATAACTGGATCTATCAGCCTTCGGATTCTAAACCTTCGTCCTTTATTTAATCGTCTGCACTCTCATGATCTGCTTCATCATTATCGGCGGAAGCACCCTCAGACTTATCATCTTTATCTTCACCGGAAGATTCGCCGGTCTCTGATGTATCTCCTCCAGAAGATGAAGAGTCATCGGCTTTTTCGGTACTATCGGAAATGGTAGATCCATCCGATGCAGCCGTGCTGTTTTGCGTGCCGGTATCTTCCGATGCGTTAGGACTTGAATCTGTGTTGTCATTATTTCCGTTATTCTCATTATTGTCAGCGGTCTCATCCGCATCAGTTCCATTCGGCTTCTGAGAATTATTATCATCGGATGCAGATGTGCCGGCAGCAGATATTTCGCCTGCCGCAATGCGGTTTTGGTTTTGATCGATATCTTCCGATGAACCGATAATCGCTGCGCTTACCCCGCTTGCAGCTTCATCGATGTTTTCCTTTGAAGCATTCTCGTCATTACCGCTTCCGAAATCCGTTCCGACAAGACTTAGCATATTCAGACTTCTCGTAGATCTGAGGCTTGCCGTACTCACAGCGTTTGAAGTGTTAATAGCGGCGACCTTGGTATTGTACTTGGCATTCTTCCCTTGGAATTTAAGATGCGCCGCAGCTACCTGACCATGTGCAAAGCCGCAGCTTACGCAATATCCTTCAAGCTGTCCGTCTTCCTTACCGCAAGCAAGTACTTTTGTCTGAATTATATCTTCAATTCGTCCCTTCCTGCTTTTTACTACATCAATGGAAGTTGACCACTCGTAGTGGCGTGCACTGTTAGAAACAAACTCTTTTCCGCAATGATCGCAGTAATATCTGTTATTTGGAGTTCCGTCGTGCTCGTCTCTTACCCAGCCCTTGTTCGTAACGCTTTCCTTGGTTGTGTATTTATATTCCGAAACTTCCGTGTAACATGCGTCCGTATGATAATGATAAACGGGAGTATTGTAGCAGCCGCCCCTATCCGCTGCACTTACAAGACTTGCATTAACTGTCTTACCTTTGCCGTTTTTATGATAATGATATTCATATACGATCTCAGCAGCAGTCTCGCCTGAATCAAGCACCATTTGCTGCGGAATTCTCTGAATTGCTTTGGCAAACTCTGCAAACGTGGCATCCTCTTTGACCTTAACTCCCTTTGTGAGCAATGCGGATGCCAATAACTTTTTTCCATTACTCACACGCTGAAAAACCTGGTCGAGCTTTGTATTTACAGCGTTTGCCTTTGTATCGATGTATTCTTTTACACCGTTGATATCTGTTGTAACCTTGCTTCCGTAATTGTTGAACTGCTGATCGAAATTGTTGAACTGCTGATCGAGATTGTTGTTTATCTCGGTAAACCTCTTGTCATTTGATTCGATCGCCTCGTTATTTCTTTTGTCCATCTCACTGTCATAATCGGAAAGCTTTTCGAAAAGCTCAGAAAACTTTTTATCGGTATTCTCGTTCGCCTCTGCGTTTCTTTTATCCATTTCGTCTTCAAGCTTTGCAAGCTTCTCGGAAATACTGCTGTTGAGTTCGTTAAAATTGAGCTCGCTGTTTGAAAGCATCTCTTTGCTCTTTTCATTCATTTCACTGTTAAAAGCATTGAGTTTATTTAAAAGCTCCTCATATTGAGCAGTCTGTTCTTTCGACATGCTGTCATTTCCGGAATTCACAGCCTTCTTGATCTCATCCATAAGATCCATGGTTTTATTCCTGGTATCGTTATAATCGCTTGTAAGCTTATCAAGCTCAGTATTTACCTTTGCAAACTCGGCGCCGATCTTTTCTTTGTCGGCTTTGTTTTCGGAATCGATCATCTCTTTAAGTGTTTCAATTCTGGTTTTAGTCTCGTTTATATTCTTATGAATAGTTGAAAGATTTCCCGAAAGAGCACCTGCCTTCTCATTTACAACATTTTTGTATTCATCGCGGCTATCGGCATCTTCTTTATTTTTCTCCGAAAAAGACTTGATATCCTCACTGTTATCGGTTATTACTTCATCAATCTGCGAAAGATAATCGTGAAGCTCATCGAGCTTTTCTTTTGTATTTTCCTTATCTTCACGCTCGGATTCTTCAAATTTCTCCTGTGCGTTAGCGGCAACCACGGGCGTGCTAAGGTATATAAGTCCTCCGCACAAAATGATCGCGATAACTACTGATATAGCGACCACCCTTGTATCATGCCTTTTTAATTTCTTAAGCAATAGCTTAATTGAATTGTTCTGTTTGTCCCATTTTTCTTTTAACTTCATATACGTCCCTTTCCGGTCCTGCTCATGCAAAAAGGACATACTAAGAGACCCAGCGCATTCACAGCACCAATCATTTAATAAAAAGTGGAATATCCCGGATGATTATCCAAGATGTGTCGGAAGAACTCCGACGAAACTTTATTATACAGATTCAAAAGAAAAAATCAAGAGAAATTTTGAAAGCGGCTTGGCGCCTTGCTTTGACAGCATTACTTCAATACAGATATACTATATCTATGATAAAAAGATATTTCACCAAAAACGACATATTGCTGATAATCGGCATGCTGCTTGCATCAGGACTGCTCATGCTTGTTCTCTTGGTGTCGCAAAAAAAGGGAAGCATAGTCGTTATAAACGTTGACGGAAAAGACGTTAAGTCTTTTTCTTTGGATGAAGATACAAGATTTGTTATTGACGGCTATCACGGCGGAAGCAACGTTCTTGTTATAGAAAACGGCGAGGCTTTTCTTGAATCCGCATCCTGTCCCGATAAGCTGTGTGTGAACATGGGAAAGATCAGCAAGGTCGGACAGTCGATCATCTGTCTGCCAAATAAGGTCGTGATCGAGATACGCGGTGATTCAAGCGAGGAAGAATACGACGCAGTAGTCGGTTAAAAGATATTATTATCTGCCAAGGAAACGTAAATGAATAACAGCACTAAGACAAGTAAGATAACTTTATACGGAATATTTGCTGCACTCGCAATGATACTTAGCTATGTCGAGCTTCAGATCCCGGCGTTCTTCGCAGTGCCCGGCATGAAGCTCGGCCTTACCAACATCGTTGTGGTCGTAGCTTTATATGTGCTTGGAGAAAAAAGCGCGTTCTTTATAAATCTCATAAGGATACTCGTTGTATCACTTTTATTTGGCACGGTGATGAGCCTTTGGTTTTCACTTGCAGGCGGAATCCTGAGTACGCTCATCATGATACTTCTGAAAAAAACCGGTAAATACAGCCCCGTCGGCGTCAGTGCCGCAGGCGGTATAACTCACAATATAGGTCAGATAATAATCGCAATGATCTTATTGCAGACAAAATTCATTATCTGGTATCTTCCCGCCTTGTGGATCTCAGGCGTTATAAGCGGCGTGATCATAGGAATTATCGGCGGCATTGTATGCAGGCATCTCGGAAGCCAATCCTTGCATTAAACAAATATGTTTATCTACATATAATTCAAGTATTTACTTTTCATTTAGATGATCGCAAATATCCTTTGCCTGATTGTAATAATCCTTAAGATTTTCAGGCGTCAGATAATCCATTACATGCTTATATGCATCTTTTGATTTTTGTTCATCATCTACCTTTGCTTCTGATATAACTAATGAAGATTCATCGAATTCATCATTACTAGTAAAAAAAGTAGAATAAAAATGATCTTCTTCTGTCCCATCTTCTTTTATCAAAATTCTTGAATCATGAATACTTACATTGACAAAATTATTACCCTTATCCTTTATAGTAATAACTATGTCTCCTTCTTTTACCTTTACATCTTTTTCTTCCACTAAAATATCGCATTTATCAAAAAAAACGCCGGATAAATCTACGTTGTAATAAAATTTCGCATTCTGTTTTTCAATAAAAAGGCTGCTATCATCAGCAAATTCTATCATATATCCATTCTTATTTGCATTTTCAAGTATCTTTTCTTTTTCCCTCTTATCAGCGCCTTTTAAAATAAATAAAATTGCTCCTGAAATTAACGTAATAGACATTATAATTAGTAAAACAATTTTTATTTTTTTCAACCTAATACTCTCTCCCATATCTTCAATCCATTCAACCTATATCCACTCCACTCTCATTAGATACATGTTTTAAAAAATCATCCTTAGTTTCTTTGATTTTTTCTTCATCTACATCTTTTGAAATAATATCAGTACCAATGGACGTTTTATTTAATTGCTTTTTCAGTTTTTTCATTCCCTTTTCTGCATCGCCATTGCCTAGTCTTTCCAAAAATTCTTTTGATTCATTAATTGTTCCATCGCTTGCATTCTCATTATACTCCACCATAGTATTCCAAATATCTCCATCTTTACTGTTAAGCATCCGATTATAGATATTATATGCGGAAATGTCTGATTTCTTATCATCAATATCCATCTTTCCAGAATAAACATCACCTTTATACCCTACAAGAGCATTTACATCGTCAAACTTCCCAGCTATACTTTTAATGGTGTTTGACTATGAAATAAAAAACAAGACTGACACACTTTAATAAATGCATCAGTCTTGATATAAATACATATTTATACTTTCAAATTAAACAATACCCTGAGCCTTCATTGCCTCTGCAACCTTAAGGAAGCCTGCAATGTTAGCACCTGCAACGTAGTTGCCTTCAAGGCCGTACTTCTTAGCAGCATCATCAATGCTGTGATAGATGTTAACCATGATCTGCTTAAGCTTAGAATCAACCTCTTCGAAGCTCCATGAAAGTCTCTCGCTGTTCTGTGACATCTCAAGAGCTGATGTAGCAACACCACCTGCATTTGAAGCCTTACCACAGATGAAGAGAACCTTGTTAGCCTGGAGGTACTCAGTAGCCTCGATAGATGTAGGCATGTTAGCACCCTCACATACAGCCTGAACGCCGTTAGCAACAAGCTGCTTAGCATCCTCAAGAAGGAGCTCGTTCTGTGTAGCGCAAGGAAGAGCTACATCACACTTAACTGACCATACACCCTTACCTTCGTGGTACTCAGCTGACTTTCTTGCAGCAGCGTACTCAGTAAGACGTGCTCTCTTAACTTCCTTAACTTCCTTAAGAAGCTCAACGTCGATTCCTTCGGGATCATAGATCCATCCTGTTGAATCAGAACATGTAACAGGCTTAGCACCAAGCTGCTGTGCCTTCTCGATAGCGTAGATAGCAACGTTACCGGCACCTGAAACTGCAACAGTCTTGCCCTTGATGTCAGAGCCGTTGCACTTAAGAAGCTCTTCTGTGATGTAAAGAAGACCATATCCTGTAGCCTGTGTACGAGCAAGTGATCCGCCGTATGTAAGGCCCTTACCTGTAAGAACGCCTTCGTATGTATCTCTGATCTTCTTGTACTGACCAAAGAGGAATCCGATCTCACGTCCGCCTACACCGATATCTCCGGCAGGAACGTCTGTATCAGCACCGATGTGTCTGTAAAGCTCTGTCATGAAGCTCTGGCAGAATGCCATAACTTCTCTGTCTGACTTACCCTTAGGATCGAAGTCAGAACCACCCTTACCGCCACCGATAGGAAGGCTTGTAAGTGAATTCTTAAAGATCTGCTCGAAACCAAGGAACTTGATGATACCAAGGTTTACTGAAGGATGGAAACGAAGTCCTCCCTTGTAAGGTCCGATAGCTGAGTTGAACTGGATACGGAAACCGTTGTTAACCTGTACCTGTCCCTTGTCATCTACCCAAGGTACTCTGAAGAGGATCTGTCTCTCGGGAGTTACAAGTCTCTCAAGAAGAGCATCTCTGCGATACTCGTCCTCATTAGCTTCAATAACAACACGAAGTGACTCAAGCACTTCCTTTACTGCCTGATGGAACTCAGGCTGAGCGGGGTTCTTTGCTACGACATAGTCGTAGATCTCGTCAACATATGACATTTTTGTTTCTCCTTCCTGTGCTGATAGCACAAAACAATATTTGCCTTTTTAAAAACTAGTATGAAAAAAGGGCGTAAGAAACCATCTGGTCTCTACGCCCCATTGCGCAGACATCACTGCCTGAATGAGATTATACACTTTACCATTTTAAAGTGCAAGAGTTATTTTTAAAAATTTGTGATGATATTAATCATCGTCATCATCTTCATCGTCATGATCATCGTCATCGTCGTCATCATGATTTTCTTCTTCGTGCTCTTCTTCCTCTTGCTGCTCCTCTTGCTGCTCCTCTTGTTGTTCCTCTTCCTGCTGCTGTTCCTCTTGCTGCTCCTGTGCAGGCTGCTGATCCTCGTGATTTTCGGATTCTTCTTCACTTGCTTCTTCAGCAGGTGGCTCTTTTGTCTGCCATCTGTAGAAGAACGCGTGATTACCAATCATGGTATATTCACTTATGCGATAGTAATCCGCCCATTTCTGAGTCATGAAGAACAGATAATCTCCGACACGGGCTCCGGCAAGCACTTCCTGTGCAGCCCTGATACATGTGGAATTGGGTCCGTTTGCAATAATAAACTCTACCTTACCCGACCTGTACGGAGCAAACTGGTTGGGCTGAGTAATAACACTTACAACGTCATTTGGGAATGCCGAACTCTTAACTCTGTTCATGATAACGGAGCCGACGCCAAGCTTACCCGTATAAGATTCGCCGTCAGACTCTGCCTGTATTGTCGCAGCAAGCCATATAAGCTCGGTGTCACTGGCTGAATATGATCCGGATGTATCTTCCTTTGTACGTGCCAGTCTCTCGGCTATCTTCTGAGCAAGAGCTGCCTGCGCTGCTGCAGTCTTAGCTTCAAGCGCTTTCATCTTTTTATCAAGCTCAGCAAGCTTCTTGTCATAATCCTCGAGCTTGTTCTTTTCGGAAGAAAGAGAACTGTTAGTAGTGTTAAGCTGCCCCTTGACCACACTGGTAAGTCCTGATATCTCGTCATGCTTCTCATCAAGCTGCGCCTGATATGCATCAAGCTCAGCTTCCTTTTCAGCAACGACAGCTGCCTTGGCCTCTATATCTTCCTGAAGTGCCTTAAGCTCTGAGATTTTTCTTTTATCATATGCAACTATGGCATTGATATATTCAAACTTGGTAAGGAGCTCTTTCATCGTTCCCGACTCGAGCATAAGACGAAGAAGTCCTTTACTACCTCCGTTTTCGTATGTTGATTGCATACGAAGCTTGAGAAGTTCATAACGCTCCTTCTCCTCCTGCCTTGCTTCCTGAAGCTGCTTATCAAGCTCAACTATCTCAGCCGAGACTTCTGCCAGTTTCTCTTCTGTAGCAGAAATCTCTGAGTCTATTGTGTTTAGTTTGCTGGAATAACTGTTGATCGTAGATTGCAGAGCGCTGCTCTGACTCTGCAGATTATTTACATTTGATTTGGTCTGCTCCTTTTCGCCCTGTAACTGCTTGATGGCGTCCTTGGTCTCCTTACTCTCTTTCTCAAGATTGGAGATGGTCGCTCTGGTCTCTTCCTCCGTACCAAGATCCTCTGTCTCATCGGCATAGGAACTAAGCGGAATATTACCCCATATTATGGCAAAAAGAAGCATCCACGCCAGAAATTTTTTCTTCATTTTATTCTTCATGTTCAGTATCTGATTCATTCTCCGTCTGTTCTTCGATAGCGGCAACAGGCTCCGCGGTAAGGATATCTTCACCGGGGAACTTGATATTGTTGCTGTTACGGATGAAATCCATCATATTGAGCATCTTGAGAGTCTCGGCATGCGGCATCTGCGGGCACTCTAAGCTGTGATCGGAAAGAGCCTTGACGCAAGCCTCCACTTCATACTCATATCCTGTCTTCTGCTTGGGTCTCTTGTAATATGCCAGCTTCTTGTAGGTGCTGTCATACACGGTGATACCCTCTATATTGTTGATATTGTCGACAACAATAAATCCCTTGCTTCCGTAGATAACGCCTCTTCTGTCGCTGATAGAAAGCGCAGAAGCGTTAAGCACAGCCATCTTGCCGTTATTATAGCGAAGGGTTATGCTGTCATGAACATCCATTCCTTGCTCGTTAAAAGTACACATGGAAACAATATCGGTGACTTCATCACCAAATACCATGGAAGCAAAATTAAGTGTATATACGCCGAGATCAAGAAGGGCTCCGCCTCCCAGTTCAGGAAGCTTAATCCTGTCTTTTTCTCGAATATTATATCCAAGATTTGCGGTAAGCATGGTGGGCTCACCGATAACATTGCTTGCAATGATCTCGTTTAGCTTGTCTCTCATAGGATGGAATCTTGTCCACATAGCTTCCGCAACCAGAAGCTTCTTTTCCTCGGCGAGTTTGAAAACATCCTCGGCCTGACGTTCATTAAGCATAAATGCTTTTTCACAAAGAACGTTCTTGCCGTTCATAAGAGCGAGCTTGACATTCTTGTAATGCTCGGAATGAGGCGTGGCAACATATACAAGCTCCACCTTGGGGTCAGCCAAAAGCTCTTCATAGGAGCCGTATGCTTTTTTGATACCATAGGTCTGTGCAAATTTATCGGCACTTTCTTTGGTTCTGGAACCAACTGCGTAACAAGTCGCTCCTCTCACATTCTTAAGAGTCTCGGCCATGACACCAGCAATCTTTCCGGTTCCCATAATCGCAACCTTAACGCGTCCAAACATAAGCTATACCTCCCCTTGTCTTATCATTACTCTTTTATAAACTCGGTTTTAATATATCCTGTCTTGTTCTTAAACTCTACCTTAGACCATTCAGAGCCTACTTCTACAACATTGACCGTTTCTGCCTTATAGATTGTCGCAAGAACATCACAGTCCGTATTCTGCTCTTTTCTGAGCTTAACCGTATCGGTAACTTCGTGCTTGCCCTTAGAGATTGAAGAAGACTTGCCCTCATCCTTTTTATCGGATGTATCCTCGGCCTTTTCTTCGTTATTGCTGTCTGTATTCTCTTCCTCGGTATTATCTTGCGTATCGGCTTCTTCCGTAGTCTCCTCAGTCTTCGGAGCCTCTACGGTCTCTTCGCCTACAACCTCAAAGAACTCTGTCTTAACAAAAGCTTCTCTGCCCTCGTACTCGATCTTACTCCATCCGTTGGCACGGGCCTCAAGCTGCTTGAATTCCTGATTGGTCTCGGTCTTGCCTATAACTTCCGCAGTCTCGGAATCTGAACTTCTGATATTGATAACACTGGTAGCCTTGATGGTGTACTGAGTGATAGTCTCGGGAGCTTCCTCCACTTCCTCTGAAGATGCTTCCGCAGCACTCTCTTCAGCTTCATTGGAAGCCTGAGCCGATGCAAGTGCTTCGCCTACGGAAATAGGAAGCTCGGATCTCATTTTGTCAATAAGCTCCGCAAGCTGCTCATCCGCGTTGACCATCTCATTGTACTGAGATGCCACCTTGTTGTTGAGATCGATAACATCAGCCTGCACGTTGACCTGCTTGATATACTGAATCTCAGCTTCGTCCGTAATATCTCCGTTTATGTAAAAAGAGCCGTCTTCTGCTGTACAGATATACATAGTATCAAGTCCGGGTACCGGCTTGTCATAGTCTATGAGCTTAGCTTCATTATAAACATAAGCAATGTAGCTTCCTTCTACAGGTCCGGGCTTGGTATAAACCTTGATATTACCAAAGCTCTCGATATAGCCCGAAGCTGCGACAGCTTTTAATACTTCCGTCTCATCGAGTCCCTTATAGATCTCTTTGATTACCTCTTTATCACCTTCGGCAGCAGCTGCATAGTATTTCTCAATAAGTGCAATTATCTCGGAATTGGTTTCTTCAACCATCGTTGCATCCTTTACTGCATATAAATCTTCCTGTGCCGCATTATCATTGGTTGCAGCCTCTTTCACAGCTCTGTGATTGGCGCTAAGTGCTATTGCTACGGTAACTATTACTGCTACTCCAAGTATTATAGGCATAAGCAATTTCTTATTATCTTCAAGAAATGCAATTATACTCTTCTTCTCATTACGCCAGTTTAATAAATCGTTCTTATTCTTTTTTCTTTTCATGACCAAAACCTCTATAATTCCCCGTTCAAGAGGGTACTTCTTGTATTTTTCGATGCACCCGACAGGAATCGAACCTGCATTAAAGGCGTCGGAGGCCTTCGTTCTATCCATTAGACTACGGGTGCATACATACTTCACTATCATACCACAAGATGTCCAAAAACGAAAGCCGCCCATCCCGCCGCAATTGGCGGGGGATGCGGCTCTTTGGTTTATTCTTCATTGTAGATACGCAGTTTATCCGCCTTTGCTTCATACAGATATAAGTTATCACTAAGAAAATCCTTGGGTTCAAGAGTTGTGGTATTTACCTCTTTTATGATATCACGAAGCGACATTCCATCCTTATCTTCCTTGCAAGCCTTTAGCGCTATCACTTCATGAACGGATGAGGGAATGATGAATATATCTCCCCCAAGCCTCTCTGATAATTCTTTAAGTACCCCGGGGTAAAAGATAACTCCGGCCCCGTAAAAATCATTACTATTGCCGGCAACGATCATTCTGCGCTCATCTGTGTTTTCCGGAAGCTTGATCTTATTGATCTCCTCAAGGAGCTGAAGCAGGTCACGGAGCTTAACTGGAGAATTTACCGGTGAATATTCCATCACATTTTCCCATAACTCCTCGATAGAGATCTCCCACATATCAAGGTGATTATTCTTGATCACTATATTACCTTTTCCTATTTCATCACTTTCAAAAAGACACATCGGCACCAGCGCCAGATCTTCATATTCTCTGTAGGGAACATCTATTAACATCTTTTCGTTCCCGGCTTTGTTGACCACCTTAAACGAGAGATTATTTACAACATTGGAGAAATCCGTATAAAAGCTCATATCGATAGGCTCTTTAGGTGAATGCTCCCTGTAAATCCCGATATAGTCATCGACAAGCTTCCCTATCGAAGTACCTCTTTTGTACTCCTCATAGAAGCTGTCTATGTAGATTGCCGGCGATATATTCTCGTCAGTTTTTTTGATACAGATCGTATGATTAACGACCGAATTGTTCTTGAGCATTTCCTTGTATTCTACCTCGTACTCATCGCCGAGAGCACCCTCCAACTCATTTACCATTATTTTCCCAAATTCTTCTATATTCATAAAGTCCTCTTTTCATACATTTTTTGGTAAAAAGAAAAAGCAATAGAGACATACATCTCTATTGCCTATATTAGTTTCTTTATGAATAAGTATGACTTTATCAAGCGTCAGTAAGGTCGTCAGATTAAACTCTTGAAAGATACTCGCCTGTTCTTGTATCAATCTTGATAACGTCTCCCTCGTTAACGAAGAGAGGAACTGCTACTGTAGCACCTGTCTCAACTGTAGCGGGTTTTGTAGCACCTGTAGCTGTGTCACCCTTGAATCCGGGCTCTGTCTCAGAGATTGCAAGCTCTACGAACATAGGGGGCTCAACTGCGAATACGCTTCCGTTATAAGACATAACCTTGCATACTTCGTTCTCTTTAACGAACTTGAGAGAGTCACCAATCTGGTCTGAAGTAAGACCAATCTGCTCATAAGTCTCTGAATCCATGAAGTTAAAGATATCTCCATCCTGATAAAGATACTGCATATCCTTCTTGTCGATACGAGCTGCAGGGAACTTCTCAGTGGGACGGAAAGTTGTCTCCTTAACACCACCATTGATGATATCCTTAAGCTTAGTTCTTACGAAAGCAGCGCCTTTACCGGGCTTAACATGCTGAAATTCAATAATCTGACATACATTGCCATCAATCTCGATGGTCATACCATTTCTGAAATCACTTGCAGAAATCATATAAAAATCCTCCTAAATTACATCACATCAAACAACTAGTTTATATTAAACTATAAGATTTGATTTTTCAACTGTTTTTTTAATAATTGTAAACAGCTTACCAATCGGAATCCCAATCGGTATATCCGGAATCCCAATTACCCGAATCCCAACCGGAATCGGAGCCGGAGTCCCAACCCGAGTCATAATGCGAATTCCAATCGGAATCATAATGAGAATTATAATTAGAGTCATAACGGGAATCATAACGCGAATCATAACGGGAATCATAGCTTCCGTTACTTCCGGTACTGCCGCCTCCGGAGCAGCTTTCAAAGCCAAATGCAAATGCACAAAAGATTATGATCACCGCGATAATAAGTCCAAACGGATTATATTCTCTCGAATCGTTTCTGTCGTAGCCGCCTCGTCCGAAGGTTCTGTCGGTGTCGACCATATCACTGCCCGTATCCACAGAATAATCGGAAAAACCGCTGGCTTCATATTCATCCATTCTGTTAAAACTGTTCAAGAATCTGCGTCCGTCGCCTACGTGCTCGTACTTATCACGTTCGCGCTGTGCCATATCGGCGGCGTAATGAAGCTTTTGATTGGCTATCTCGGACTGCAAGCGGTCATAAAGCTCAACTACAGCAAACTCTTCGTCTTTTCCCTGATAGCGAACCGCTCTGCTGCCATCAGCTTTGTTCTTGTAAACCACAAAATCCCCTGTGGCCTCATCCTTGTAAATACCAAAAGCCCTGGGCCCCTGATAATTAAAACCTATAAAAAATCTGGTCTTACTCTCCGTAAGACCATTCTTTTCACAGTAGTCCTTCAGTTCTTCAATTGTCTTGGGAATTCCACCCTCAGTATAACTTAAACTCATGTATCACTTTCCTTTATAGTACTCTTTATCATATTGGAATAATATGGATCTATCCCTTTTGCGGATATTTCTCTCTGAGCCGTGTGCTGAGCTCCCGAGAAAGTATCCGTGTTGAATCTGTTGTGCGAAGCGATATTATCTGCGATCATGCTTCCTATATCAAACTTGGGAAACGGAATCGAAGTGTCGACCCTCTGTACATGCGCTGCTTCCGTATTTTTTGTCTGCGGAACGTCTTTTACCGCTGCAACCTGTTTTGCCGGCGTAATATCAGATCTTATATATTTCAAAAGATCGTCTTCCGTAATTCCGTATTTCGCCGCAATATCTTTTACCGTGGTATCTGATGTTATGCCATCGAGACTCTTCCCCGTCTCGTCAGAGATAGCCTTATCCAGATACTTTTGAAATATCCCGCTTAAACCTGTATCAAACGGATTCTCGCTCTCTTTCTGAGCAAGTAACTTACTTGAATCCGATATCGAACTTAAATAATTGTTTACCGCACCTGTTATCGCAGAAATATCAAATGCCATATTTTTCCCCTCAAAATAAGATTTTTACATTTTCCTCATAAAAACTTGATCAGTGAACTATTACAGCCGTACCGATCTCTATCATGTCATAAAGCTGATACGCCACGTCCTTGGGAAGGTTTACACATCCGTGCGATCCGTTCTTCTTATAGATCTGTCCGCCGAACTTACCTCTCCAGCTCGCATCGTGAAGTCCGCAGAAGGTAGTGAATCTCATCCATCTGTCGACCCAGACGTTCCATGTGGGACCTACGAGATACTTGCCGGGAACCTTGGCGCGCAGAACGAATCTTCCTCTGGGAGTCGAATTGCCGGTACTCTCTTTACCCGTAACGCAAGGCGATGTAAGCACAACCTCGCCGTCAACATAATAAGTCATCGTCTGATTCTCGATATCAACATCAACGTATGTGTCGATCGTGGTCGCCGGCACACCTGCCGCCTCTTCTTCCGCGTTCTTAAATCGTCCCTCATCCATACCGAAATTGAGGTAGTGATTATACAGCTCGAGTACATCATCACCGAATGCCTCATGAACATCGGGATATTTGGCCGCATAATACACCGCGTCAAAACCGCTCGCGAAAGCAGGTGTTGCGGTCACAAAGCTCAAAATAAAAGCCGCGAAAATAATTGTGCTTACTTTTATAATAATATTTCTCATGCCAAGCTCCTTTGGCACATGCAAGCATGTACGCTGTTTAGAATTATGACACCTATATCATATCAACATTATAAGCCAATTCTTCGCGGTTTTACATCATTTTTTTATATAATCCATTGCTTCGAGGTAGCCGTTTAACCCATGTCCGTATATCTGCTTGTCACAAGCAGGCGCCGTTACTGAAATCTTGCGGAATTCTTCCCTGGAACTGATGTCGGAAATGTGCACTTCAACCTTGGTGATATTCTCTATACTCTTAAGCGCATCGTGGATCGCATAGCTGTAATGTGTATACGCGCCGGGATTTATTACAATCCCTTCGGTTCCGTCGCTGTAGGCAGCCTGAATCCTGTCGATTATGGCACCCTCATGGTTGGACTGATAGAGCTCAACCTCATCACCTTCCGCCTTCGCCTTTTCTTTTATCATATTGCAAAGATAATCATAGTCCTGATTGCCGTAAACCGCCTTTTCTCTGATTCCGAGGAAATTGAGGTTCGGTCCGTTTATAACCAAAATTTTCATACGCTTCTCCCATTATTTATATATTAAGTCAAAAGATCTTTTGACAACTTATCATATCCATGTGACTTTGAGATTTCTGTACTGCGCAGCCATCGCGCCTTCCTGTTTAAATCCGATCCGGCCGCCCGTAAGAAGCTCTCCGCACTTTAGGCCGTCATCCGCAAATCCGAGGATATCCATGTCATTTATGGCAAAAGAGACTTTGTCTTTATTCTTTACAACAATCATCTTGTACCAAAATCCGTCGCTATCCTCTGATTCTTTTGCGCCGCTATAAGCCTGCGCTACAGCATCGGGAAGAGGATCTGCTCCGGAAGCAACTTCCCACGTCTGCACGGGATCGCTCTTAAAGAGCTTACTCACATGAAAAGCCTTGGACGCCGCTCCTTTTCTTCTATAAAAAGAAAGCTCAAAGAAACTTCCGCTGCCGGGTTCTCCCTTAGCAGCATCGTCACTTTGCGCATTCTTACAAGCAAATATCAAAGATGCTCTTCCGCCTGACGAAAGAGGCATAAATTCCCACTCAATACGGACATCAGAAGGAAAAGAGCCTGTGCATAAAAACGCAGCCTCGCCTTCCTTATCCTTTGTCTCTATCTTAAGTGCCCCTTCCGGAAAAGATATATCGGCGTTTCCGTATAACTCGAAGTCCCGAGCAATATCTTTTTCCGAAAGAGAATTGTCTAAAATCAGCTTAGCCATAGTGTTTCCTCATAAAGTAATACCATGTCTAATTCATCCGCATACGCGGATTAGCGTCATCTGTTACATTAAAGCTTTGCGATATCCACAAGCTCAAGTCCTTCTTCAGAATTGGTTGTCTCAAGGCTTGTTACAAGAGCCTTGGCTGTGTCGAGAGCAGTGATAACGTTAACACCTGTCTCGATCGCAGTTCTTCTGATAAGGAATCCGTCACGTGTCTTATCTCTTCCCTGTGTAGGTGTATCGATTACAAGGTCGATCTTGTGACCTAATATAAGGTCGATGACCGTAGGTGATTCCTGAGAAAGCTTGTTGATCTTTCTTGCCTTTACTCCGTTGTCGTTAAGAGTAGCGGCTGTGGATCTTGTCGCGTAAATGATATATCCGAGTTTCTCATAACGTCTTGCGATGTCGATGATCTCGCCCTTATCGGAATCCTTAACGGTGATGATCATCTGCTTATACTTCGGAAGCTTAACTCCTGCTCCGAGGAATGCCTTGTAAAGTGCTTCATTGAAGTTCTTACTGATACCAAGGCACTCACCTGTAGACTTCATCTCAGGTCCAAGGCTGATCTCAGCTCCTCTGATCTTCTCAAATGAGAATACAGGCATCTTGATCGCTACATAGCCTGCCTCAGGCTGAAGTCCGGGTGTGTATCCGAGGTCCTTAAGCTTCTTACCGAGCATAACTTCTGCTGCAAGATCAACGATCGGAATACCTGTAACCTTACTGATGTAAGGAACGGTACGTGATGATCTGGGGTTAGCCTCGATAATATATACTTCATCGCCCACAGCTATGAACTGTACGTTTATAAGTCCGATTACGTGAAGAGCCTTTGCAAGTCTTCTTGTATATTCGGCGATTGTCTGCTTAACCTTGTCCGAAAGAGACTGTGCGGGATATACAGAAATCGAGTCACCTGAGTGAATACCTGATCTCTCGATATGCTCCATGATACCGGGGATAACGATGTCTTCACCGTCGCAAACGGCATCAACCTCTGTCTCAACACCCTGAAGGTACTTATCTACAAGGATAGGGTGATCCTGAGTATATCTGTTGATGATGTTCATGAATTCCTCTATCTCTTCGTCCGAAAGAGCTATCTGCATGCCCTGTCCGCCAAGTACGTAGGAAGGTCTTACAAGTACAGGATAACCGAGACGGTTGGCAACTTCTTTGGCTTCTTCCGCTGTGTATACGGTAGCACCCTGAGCACGCTTTATCTGTGTCTCTTCAAGAATCTGATCAAAGATCTCTCTGTCTTCTGCCGCATCTACATCCTTGGCATCAGTTCCGTAGATCTTAACGCCCATCTTCATAAGATCCTGAGTAAGCTTGATGGCTGTCTGTCCACCAAACTGAACAACCGCTCCGTCGGGCTTTTCAAGTCTTACGATATTCTCTACATCCTCGGGTGTAAGAGGCTCGAAGTAAAGCTTATCCGCTATATCGAAGTCAGTACTTACAGTCTCGGGGTTGTTGTTTATGATAATTGTCTCAAAACCGGCCTTCTTAAATGCCCATGTTGCGTGAACAGAGCAATAGTCGAACTCGATACCCTGACCGATCCTGATAGGGCCGGAACCAAGTACAAGAATCTTCTTTTTGCCACTGTCAGCCTTAAGAGCAGCTTCATCTTCAGAATCAGGTCCGTTGTAAACCGAGTAGTAGTAAGGCGTCTCAGCCGCAAACTCAGCTGCGCATGTATCAACGATCTTGAAGGTAGCCTTGATATTGTATTCATATCTAAGCTCTTTTAACACATCCTCAGAGAAACGTGTGAGTCTGCTGATAACCGAATCGGGATACTCAAGACGCTTAGCTTCAAGAAGTGTCTCAAAGCTGATGATCTTCTTGGCTTCCGCAAGGTCTGCATCCTTACCCTGTGTATTCTTCTCACCGATCCTAAGGAGCTTAAGCTCCATCTTAACGAGTGCGTGAAGCTTATCAATGAACCAGATGTCGATGAGTGTTATGTCATGGATCTGCTCGTGTGAGAAGCCTCTTCTGAGCGCCTCGGCGATAACCCAGATTCTCTGATCGTCTACAATTTTAAGACGCTCTGTAAGCTCGTCGTCGTCAAGCTCAGAGAAGTCATAGCTTGTAAGGCAGTCAACGTGCTGCTCAAGTGAGCGGATAGCCTTCATCATGGCACCTTCAAAGTTGGTGCAGATACTCATTACCTCACCTGTTGCTTTCATCTGTGTCGTAAGAGTTCTCTTTGCAGTGATGAATTTATCAAAAGGAAGTCTCGGGAACTTAACTACGCAGTAGTCAAGTGTAGGCTCGAAACTTGCATATGTCTTACCTGTGATGGCGTTCTTGATCTCATCAAGTGTGTAGCCGAGCGCGATCTTGGCTGCAACCTTGGCGATCGGATATCCCGTAGCCTTGGAAGCGAGCGCGGATGAACGGCTTACACGAGGGTTAACCTCGATTACGCAGTACTCAAAGCTTGTGGGATGAAGAGCAAACTGTACGTTACATCCACCTGTGATCTGAAGCTCGTCGATGATGTTGAGAGCGGCACTTCTGAGCATCTGGTATTCCTTGTCGGAAAGTGTCTGAGAAGGAGCCACAACGATGGAGTCACCTGTATGTACACCGACGGGATCGATGTTCTCCATGTTACATACCGTGATGCAGTTTCCCGCAGAGTCACGCATTACCTCGTACTCGATCTCTTTCCATCCTGCGATGCATCTTTCTACAAGAACTTCGTTTGCACGTGAAAGTCTGAGTCCGTTCTCAAGTATCTCCTCACACTCAACCTGGTTGTGAGCGATACCGCCGCCTGAACCGCCGAGCGTGAACGCTGGACGAAGAACTACAGGGTAGCCAATCTTGTTGGCAAACTCAACACCGTCCTGAACGTTGTGAACAACGAGTGAAGCAGCGCAAGGCTCACCGATTCTTTCCATGGTGTCCTTGAATTCCTGTCTGTCCTCAGCCTTTCTGATTGTCTCTGCTGTTGTTCCGAGGAGCTTTACGTTATGTGACTTAAGAAAGCCTGACTCATCAAGCTCCATTCCAAGGTTAAGTCCTGCCTGTCCACCAAGTGTGGGAAGGATTGAATCGGGCTTTTCCTTTTCGATTATCTGCTCAAGAACTTTGACTGTGAGAGGTTCGATATAAACCTCATCGGCAATGTCCTTATCAGTCATGATAGTTGCGGGGTTGGAGTTAACGAGGATAACCTCAACTCCTTCCTCTTTAAGTGAACGGCATGCCTGAGTTCCGGCATAGTCAAACTCTGCTGCCTGTCCGATTACTATAGGTCCTGAACCGATTACCAGTACCTTTTTAACATCTTTATTCTTTGGCATCAGTTCTTTCCTCCTACTTTTCCTTTTTTCATCATATCTATAAATCTGTCAAACAGATAGCTTGAATCCTGCGGTCCGGGGCATGCCTCGGGATGGAACTGCACAGTGAAGATGTTCTTGCCGACATAAGCAAGTCCCTCATTGGTTCCGTCGTTAACGTTTATAAACGCAGGCTCAGCTATGTTCTTATCAAGCTTATCCATGTCAACTACATAGCCGTGGTTCTGAGATGAGATATATACGCGGCCGTTCGTAAGGTCTTTTACCGGGTGGTTACCGCCTCTGTGGCCGTACTTCATCTTAAATGTATCCGCACCCGTTGCAAGCGCCATAAGCTGGTGTCCAAGGCAGATCGCAAAAATAGGTGTGTCTGAATCGTAGAGTTTTTTAATCTCTTTAATTACATCCACGTTCTCCTTCGGGTCACCGGGGCCGTTTGAAAGCATGATTCCGTCTGGATCATCCTTAAGGATCTCCTCTGCTGTTGTATTTGAAGGATATATCGTAACATCACAGCCTCTTGCAGCAAGTGAAGCCGCAATGTTCTTCTTGGCACCCACATCGAGAAGCGCAACCTTAAGACCTTTGCCGTTAAGCTCTTTTACAATCGCAGGTCTCTTTTCTCTCTTGGAGTGGTCGCCCGCAAGATCAGCCTTATAGTTATCCGCATTGAATACGGCACTTCCTGAAAGAGGTCCGTTCTCAGAAAGATCGGATACACCCTTTAGAACTATCTTTTCCTTGCAGGATACCTTGCTTACTACGTCGCCTGTTGTGTATGCGTGGAGCTTGTCTTTTATGCTGTCGAATGTAAGATTCTCATTGGTTGTAATGATACCGTTCATGGTTCCCTTTTCTCTGAGAATCCTTACAAGTTTTCTTGTGTCTATTCCTTCAATTCCGGGAATCTCGTATTTTTCCAAGAATTCCTGAATTGACATGTCGCAGCGGA
Organism: Butyrivibrio sp. X503; assembly: GCF_003625475.1. GTDB lineage: Bacteria > Bacillota > Clostridia > Lachnospirales > Lachnospiraceae > Butyrivibrio. The sequence goes on from NZ_RAIQ01000003.1 coordinate 342,178, forward strand.
AGTTTGAAGGGATGCGTGAAAGCTCTCTAACAATTACAGCGTCAACCCAAGGTCTTTCTGACTCCATATCGTCAAGGCAAACGCCGTAGTTTCCTATAAGGGGATAAGTCATGCAGACTGCCTGTCCTGCGTAGGAAGGATCTGTAAATACTTCCGTATATCCCGCCATCGATGTATTAAAAACTATTTCACTTATAACATCCTTGTCGGCTCCGAAGTGCTTGCCTTCAAAGATGCTTCCGTCTTCCAAGATCAAAAAAGCTTTCATTTATTTCCTCCAGATATAACTCATTTATTTCTTACTTAAAGTACTTAACACCACTCTCGAATATCTTGATGTCCTGCTCTCCGAAGATATTAACGGCTACGCCGTCGCCTCTTCTCTCTGAGTGAGCCATCTTACCAAGGCATCTTCCGTCAGGTGAAAGGATACCCTCAACCGCTCTGTAAGAACCGTTGATGTTCCACTCATCATCCATTGTTACGTTACCGTCGAGATCGCAGTACTGTGTTGCGATCTGTCCGTTCTTAAAGAGTGTATCAAGTACATCGTCGGGCGCTACAAATCTACCCTCACCGTGTGATGCGGGGTTAGTGTAAACTCCGCCGAGCTTAGCTTCGGAAAGCCAAGGTGAGTTGTTTGAAACGACCTTGATGTAAGCCATCTTGGAGATATGTCTTCCTATAGTATTGAATGTAAGTGTAGGAGAGTTCTCATTCTGTCCTGTGATCTTGCCGTTAGGTACAAGTCCGAGCTTGATCATAGCCTGGAAACCGTTACAGATTCCGAGCGCAAGTCCGTCTCTGTTATTGAGAAGATCTTCTACAGCTTCTTTTATCTCTGCATTCTGGAAGGCTGTCGCGAAGAACTTAGCACTTCCGTCAGGCTCATCACCTGCTGAGAATCCGCCGGGGAACATGATGATCTGAGCATTGTTTATAGCCTTCTTAAACTCTGCTACAGACTCTACGATATCCTCTGCGTTTCTGTTCTTGAATATCTTGATGTTTGTATTGGCGCCTGCTCTCTCAAATGCCTGCGCGCTGTCGTACTCACAGTTACTTCCCGGGAATACAGGGATGAATACTGTGGGCTTTGCAACCTTATTCTTGCATACGTAGATGCTGTCAGCCTTAAAAAGAGGTGACTCAACTGAAGTCTTCTCTGTTCCTACCGTTGAAGGGAATACCTTCTCGAGCTTGTTCTTCCATGCTGCAAGTGCATCGTTAAGGTCAAGAGTCATGCCGCATGCTGTTATCTTGGCATCTTCTGTAACTTCACCGATCTCTCTTGCTCCTGCGATCTTAAGTACATCTGCAAGCTTATCTGCGGGAACTTCAGCAACGATGTCTGCGATGTCGTTCGCAAAGAGCTCCTCTGCCTTGATTCCATCAGCAATCTTAACTCCGAGTCCGTTACCGAATGCCATCTTGCTGACAGCCGCAGCGATTCCGTAGCTGTCCTCAGCGTAAGCCGAAACAATGGCTTTCTTCTTCATAAGGTCTGTGATATCGGAGTAGATAGCCATAACCTTGTCGTAATCGGGAAGATCGAATTTATCTTTAGGGAGCCTTACCTGTACAAGCTTGTTTCCTGCTTTCTTAAGCTCGGGTGTGATGACATCCGAAAGCTTGGCAACGTCTACCGCAAAAGATACGAGTGTGGGCGGAACGTTGATCTCGTTAAATGAGCCTGACATTGAATCCTTACCGCCTATTGAAGCGATTCCGAAGCGAAGCTGAGCTTCAAATGCCCCGAGGAGTGCCGTGAAAGGCTCGCTCCAGCGCTGTGCATCCTCTGTCATTCTCTTGAAGTACTCCTGGAATGTGAAGTGGAGATTCTTGTAATCACCGCCGGATGCAACGATTCTTGATACAGACTCGGTTACCGCATAAGCAGCTCCGTGATAAGGGCTCCAGCTTGAAAGATAAGGATCGAAGCCATAGCTCATCATTGTTACTGTATCTGTTTTTCCTGAAAGTACAGGAAGCTTGGCGATCATCGTCTGTGTCTCGGTGAGCTGATACTTTCCGCCGTAAGGCATGAGTACTGAACCTGCGCCGATCGAAGAGTCGAACATCTCAACGAGACCCTTCTGTGAGCAAACGTTAAGGTCGCTCATCTGTGCAAGCCATGCCTCTTTTACATCATTATTTGAAAGAGCCTGTGATACCTTATCGGATGCAATCTTGTTAAAGTAGTTGTCCTCCTTCGCAGGAACTTCTACCTTAACCTTGGTCTCCTGATGAGCTCCGTTGGTATCAAGGAATGCTCTCTTTATGTCTACAATCTTTTTACCTCTCCAGTTAAGGACAAGTCTGGGTTCTTCTGTGACAACCGCTACCTTAACCGCCTCAAGGTTCTCTTCTGCCGCATATCCAAGGAACTTGTCTACATCCTTAGGCGCAACAACAACTGCCATTCTCTCCTGTGACTCGGAGATGGCAAGCTCTGTTCCGTCAAGACCTGCGTACTTCTTGGGTACAAGATCGAGGTTGATATCAAGGCCGGGTGCAAGCTCACCGATCGCAACGGATACTCCGCCGGCACCGAAGTCGTTACACTTCTTGATAAGCTCACTTACTTCAGGTCTTCTGAAGAGTCTCTGAAGCTTTCTCTCTGTAGGAGCGTTACCCTTCTGAACCTCTGCTCCGCATGTTGTGAGTGACTTGCTGTCGTGAGCCTTGGATGAACCTGTAGCTCCGCCGCAGCCGTCTCTACCTGTACGTCCGCCAAGGAGTATGATGATATCTCCGGGATCTGCGGACTCTCTGATAACGTGCTCCTGAGGAGCAGCTCCCATTACCGCACCGATCTCCATACGCTTTGCAACGTATCCGGGATGATAAACCTCTTTTACATAGCCTGTCGCAAGTCCGATCTGGTTACCGTATGAAGAGTAACCTGATGCAGCGCCGCGAACGAGCTTCTTCTGTGAAAGCTTGCCTTTCATTGTCTCAGCTACGGGAACAGTGGGATCAGCCGCACCTGTTACACGCATAGCCTGGTATACATAGCCTCTTCCTGAAAGAGGATCTCTGATTGCACCGCCAAGGCAGGTAGCAGCGCCACCGAAAGGCTCGATCTCTGTGGGATGGTTGTGTGTCTCGTTCTTGAAGAACACAAGCCAGTTCTCAGTCTTAACACCTTCGCCGTAGTCAACCTCTACAGGTACAACAACTGTGCAGGCATTGTTCTCCTCAGACTCTTCCATGTCTGTGAGCTTTCCGTCCTTCTTGAGCTTCTTCATACCCATGAGGGCGATATCCATAAGAGAAATGAACTTCTCTTTTTTCTTTTCATCTGTCTTGTAAAGATCTTCTCTTGCTGAGAGATATTCGTTATAAGCATTGACGATGGGCTCTTTGTAGAAGCCGTCTGCGAACTCAATATCTGTGAGCTCTGTGCCGAATGTTGTGTGACGGCAGTGGTCAGACCAGTATGTATCAAGAACTCTGATCTCTGTCATTGAAGGATCGCGGTTCTCATCATCGTGGAAGTATGTCTGGATCCACTTAAAGTCGTTGAAGGTCATGGCAAGTCCGAGTGACTCATAGAGATCCTTGAGTTCGCTCTCTGACATATCCTTGAAGCCGTCAAATACTGCTACATCGTCGGGCTCATCGTAGTTGGTAACAAGAGTTGCGGGCTTTTCGGGCGCAGCAATCCTTGAATCAACGGGGTTCATTGTATATTCTTGGATCTTAGCAAGCTCTTCATCAGATACATTCCCGATAAGCATGTATGTAACGGCTGTCTTGATGACAGGCTCCTCGTCGCCCTTGATGAAGCGAACGCACTGCTCTGCAGAATCGGCTCTCTGATCGAACTGTCCGGGAAGCGCCTCTATGCTGAATACTTTTGCATTCTGAGGAATCTCTATACTTTCTCTGTAAAGAATGTCTACAGGGGGCTCTGAAAATACAGTATTGCATGCCTTTTCAAAGACGTCTTCGGATACGTTCTCAACATCATATCTGATGAATATACGTACCTCCTCCACACTCTTAATGCCAAGGTAGCCCTTGATCTCTGCCTTGAGTTCCTTAGCCTTTCCGGCATAGGGGGCTTTCTTTTCAACATAGATTCGTTTTACCGTGCTCATAATATCTCCTCACATATATTGGTTTAAAAGTATTTGTATACATGATATACGAATTGCTCCGCAGCACAGCTGCTTTCGCAATTCTACAAACATTCGGAATCCGCTGATTTCCTCATATTTGTTCGGGTCATACAGTCAAAATGCTTAACATGCAAGCATGTACGCATTTATGACTTCTGACGCCTATATCATTTAAATAAAAGAGTGCCGATGGTTCAAAGCACTCTTTATTAATTACTGTTATTATTTAATTCATCGGGCACTAATCCCTCTAATACATACATAAGCTCTTTATCAATGACTTCTTCATTAATACCTACCGTCTTGGAAGTGATCTTGAGACCTTCCACAACGTACATAAGATTACGAGCACATCCAAGAGGGTTCTCACAATAGAATTCACCACTTTCAACGCCGTTTTCAATAAGCTTTTCAACTATTTTAACTGCGGTATCAAACTGTTTTTTAAGGGGATTATCCTTAGCCGATACTTTATTAACGGAAAAGTATTCATAAGTAGCGACAGTGAGATTGTTCTTTTTCCTGAGGATCTCTTTCTTTTGTTCTTTTAGGAAAAGAGCTAACATATCACCTGCAGATGCATTGCCGGAAAGAGCTGCCGTTACGGCTTCTTCATCGTCTTCTGCAATATCGTCTGCAAGAACTGCAAGGAATAATTCATCTGTACCGGAAAAATAGAGATAAAGACCCCCACGGCTTATGTCGCAGGCATCTACAATATCCTTCATTGTGACATTCTTGAAGCCTTTTTCGGCGAAGACTTCTCTGGCCTTGCCAAGAATGTACTTCTTTTTGATGGTGGATTTCTCTCCCATTCGTCCGCTATCCTCTGCTACTTGTGAATGTTACTGTCTTGAAAGGTTATCCTGTCCCCAGAACTTGATCAGTTCGTCCATCTTCTTGACTACCTGATACAGAACTCCCGTAGCCACACCTTCCGACCAAACAGAGCCCTTTACCATTCCTCTTAATATGTAACTGGAAAGGATTCCCGCAAGAGCATCCATGTCCGTGATTCCGGCTTCCTGTATAAAAAGAAGCTCGTCCTTATAGTTTCTAAGGTGATTCTCGCTGTAAACATAGACGTAGTTGCGATCTAGAAGATTGGTGGTCTGAGCCGCCTTTACAAAGCCCAAAAGATTGGAATCGTATACCGGAAACGGTATAGATTTGAGCTCGCTGTTTGAATAGGTCTGAGCGACCTCAACCTTGACGTTCTCTTTAAGCCAATTAAGGTAAGGTGTAATCTTCGCAAGCTCGGGTCGATATCTTAAAATAATATCCTCAACACTGTTCTCATTGACATTGTTGTCATTTTCCATGCTCATGAAATTCCGCTCCTGTTCTGGCTTTCGGCCGTTTCTAACTGAATTTGTGGCACTCAAAAAAACTCCTGTCCGAGTTCTCAAACATTATAGCAAGCAGATTTGCTAAGTGCAATATCCATTTTGATTAATAATGATATACGTGTCAAAATAGATTTATGCAATACGTACATCACTAATAAAATAATCCTTCTTTGGAGGAATCTATGACCAACAACCTCGAATATTATAAAACCTTTTATTATGTAGGAAAGCTTTCAAGCATAACTCTAGCGGCAAAAGAGCTGTCTATTTCCCAGCCCGCCGTGACACAGTCGATCCATCAGCTTGAAAAGTCCCTCGGCTGCACTCTTTTTCAGAGGACTTCCAGAGGAATGAAGCTTACAAGTGAAGGAAATCTTCTATATAGATATATCGAAAGAGGTTATGAGCAGATCGAGCTCGGAGAGCAGCGCCTTTCGCAGCTCCTTCATCTGGATGCCGGAGAAGTCAGGATCGGTGCAAGCGATATGACGCTCAGATTCTTTTTGCTGCCCTATCTTGAAAAATTCCATGAGCTCTACCCCGGAATCAAAGTTACCGTAACCAACGGTCCCACACCCGAGACGCTTTCTTCTCTTGAAGATGACAAGATTGATTTCGGCGTTATTTCCACGCCCTTTAAAGAAAAAGACGGCTACAGTTTCTTCCCCGTTTCCGAGATAGAAGATACATTTGTAGCCGGCCGTAAGTTTATTCAATATAAAAATAAGATGCTGGACTTCTCAGATCTTTCAAACGTTCCGTTAATAATGCTTGAAGGAAAGACAAGTACCAGAGATTATATAAGTTCTCTTTTAACCGAGAACGGTGCCGAGCTTCACCCGGAGTTCGAGCTCGCAACAAGCGACATGATCGTGCAGTTCGCGCTTAGAAACCTGGGAGTCGGCTGCGTTGTCAAGGACTTTGCAAAAGAGTATCTCGACAGCGGAGTTTTATTCGAGCTTCGTTTTAATAAGATGATCCCCAAAAGAAAGATCTGCGTTATCACAAACGAAACAAGACCGCTGTCGATTGCCGCAAGGAAGCTCGTTGAGCTTATAAAAGCCTGAAGCTTCGGACTTCCTAAACGGACTTATCGCTCCCTGATAACGTTGTTGCACATACTGATGAATTCCTGAAGGTCAGAATACATTTGATCTATTTTCTTAGGATCTCCGTTGCCAAGGTCTTCATTATCTTCTATAAGATCATCATAATACTCTTTATTGTTCTTTCCGTCGGAATTGTAGTAGTCCTTTAGCGTAAAGTACACTTCATACATTCTGGGAACATTGTTATCAAAATTGTTGCCTACATCTGTTCCGAAGCAGAACTCATAGCCATTACCTATATCCGTGCCTTTTTCCCTAAGTTCCTCAGAAAATCCGTCTTTACCTATAGTTTCTTGTACCCAGTGTCCGAGCGCTCTTGCTTCATACTCAACGGAATCGGGTTTTTTTACAGGTCTTGAAGCACGGAATTTCTCAAGTATATCATCGGCAACCAAGCCCTTTAACGGGTCTCCTTCCGCGGATTTCCTATTCTTGAAATTATCATCCGCAATCTCGATATTTGTCGCCTTCACACTTTCAACTGCATGATTATCCATATCTTTTGTGTAAACGTATGTTACTTTAAACTCTTCATAAGGATTGGCCTCAATAAATTTGCGCTGCTTACTTGTTATATCTACAGAAACACCTGCGGCATAAACAATATCGTCATCAGCTTCATCAAACTCAAAATGACTATAAGTAGATTCATCACTTATACGATTACACCATCCATAAAAAGAATGTTCTGAGCCGTCTTCAACATTTCCGTTGATTTCGGTAGCAGCCTCATTGAACTCAAAAACACCATTTCTAAATAAGGAAACAATACTGTATCCACCGAAGCAGCTCTTAGGATTTTCCGCAAGCACAACATATATCCCATATGTTTTTACTTCATCAGTGTTTCCGCGTCCTATTTCAATATTAGCGGTAATATTGATCTTGCCCTCACCGAGTATATCTTCCCCGCCTACTTCATAATCCTTGATCTCGCAATAAGTATTGTTGGTAGCATTCACGGTACTGCTCACATCAATACTGTCTTCTTTCATAGAGTCAAAAGATATATCGATTCCCGTAAGCGAATACTGGACATACTCAATCTGCTCTTTCGTTGCGATACAATGATTATCCTTTTCGATCTTCTGCTGCCTGTAAGCGTATCCATCCCAATCGGAACGAATGAAATGATCTATGAAATATTCCTGCCAGGTATCCTTTTTCGTTTCTTTATCGGCGGAAAACTCATCATAAGAAATTGAAATCTGCTCGATTGCCTCAAGAAGATCTTCATTCACTTCAGGCGCATAAGTTTCTTCCGAAGCATACTTTTCGACATCTGAAGTAGTCTGTTCCACTGATGCTTCTTCCTTGCTCTCTTCTACTTTTGCCTCGGTCTCGGTCGCCTGTCCCATTCCCACTTTGGGTGTTATATCCTTTGCGAAATTGCAACCTGTAAGACAAAGTGTCGTAATTGCCATTACCAAAAAATGTTTTCTAAACTTATGCATATCCTTCAACTTCCCCATTCTCAACGTTTATAACAAAATGTCTACAATAAAAAATCTGTAGTAAATATTTTATCCTTCTATAACAGCTACCGTTTCTTGAGTAAGCGATTCAAAAATGAATAGTCTTGAACCTATCCATCTAAAATCAAGGTCTGTATTTTTTTTCGCTTGTATCGTGGTAAGCTTCTCTTGTTGTCCGGAAGCAATATCAACTTTGTAAATATCGTTCTTATCGATAAGATAAACAGTATCGCTTGTAAAGCCTATGATCCTGCCTTTTTTTGTCTGATACACAACGTTGTTTTCTCCGGTCGTTACATCAAGGCTGAACAACACCTCTTTTTTGACATAATCTGAATGCAGTGCTGTACTTCCGCCTTTCATTCGGTTTTTACTAAGCCTGTTCTTCGGAATTGTTATTATGCCATACAGCTTCCCGTCAACCTCGGAGAAGCATCCCCACTGCGCATAGATATAATCCTTGCCGCTTATACTGTCTATCGCATATGTGTTATCTCCAACAACTCCGGTATAATTTTCTTCACCAAAGTTCTTTTTTAAAACCACTTCCATTCCGTCATTCATTATATAGCTACGCTCAGGTATATCATCATAAAGCGAATGCTCTTCTATTTTATCGCTTTCCTGCATCTCGTCCCACGACATATCATGAGTCCCATAACTTATAACAAATTTCTGATCATAGTTTTCAATCAAACTGATCTCGCCGTCTTTTTCCCTTAAGATCAGATTAAATTCAGAAGCATATAGTGTCTGCATATCGATATTCTGAAAATCTCTGTTAAAGCTTAGATAGTTTAAAGAATATTTTGTATTAGCATAGGGTCTGCTTAAAGTAAACAAAACACCGCCTCTGCATTCAACCACTTCATGTATCCTGTCAGATTCTGTGTTTTCAACTTCAAACAGCTTGGTATCTTCTCCACTTTCAACATCAGTTCCTACAATCACTGTACCCGGATACTTTTCTCCTTTAACCACTCTATAAACATATTGTAGGTTCTCATCATTAGGTCCAAGCTGAGTTACTGCGATCCTTCGCCATGGATCATTGTATGAACATCCGACAAGTGCTGATATCGCAACAGACACAACCACTAAAACAGTTATTATCTTAGTTATAGCTTTTTTCATAATTATCTTTTTCTCTCCAATCTGTTTTATGGATTTGAAATCCCCATAACCTGTATATTCTCCGAATTACCACTATCCGAACCAATATGCTTTATTGCATCTTCTATATCTGAAAACTCTTTATTTTCCAGTCCGGAATTATGAACAATATAGCCATACGATCCGTCTGTATGAGTTACTATCTCAATATTTACTGTATGGATCATCTGGGTAAGATCATTTTTATCATTGTAAACAGTTACAATTAATGTATCGCTGGATTCGGCTATCTTTTTAATCTCTGAATAATCAGTGCTCTGACACAGCTGAATATCATATCCTTGCGAACAAAGATTCTCATATATCACCGTGGGAGAAGTTCCCCATATTCCGCCTAAAGTAGCCCCTCTTCCTTCATATTGCCTGATAAGTTCAGCAACTTCATCAACGCTCATATCATACCCCAGCGAATGCATTGCATTAACTATAGCAATAAGCTCACAACCGGAGTATGCCATAGTTCCGGCATCTCCCGGTGGATTGAGGCCGTAACTGACATCCGTCCACTGCCACTGATTCTCAATATACTCTCCGGGAGTGTAAACGTCGGCAATAGATATTCTATTTTTCAGATAGTGCGATATTGAAGCAATGGCACCTACTCCTGTAGTTTGGCTGAGTAAATATAATACAATAAGTAGTTTTTGGTTACTCCAATTTTCAGGAATATAGCCTTCTATTAAATATTGAGCTGCCTCTTGCAAATCCTCAGCAGATATAGTAATAAGTGGTTCCGTTACTATAGGCCCGGTCACTCCCGGAAAAACACCTAAAGCCGGAGAAGCAACCGCAGAGGTTTTTATTGCTTTCAAGTTTACATTCACGGCGGTATTATTTTTAGCAAAGTCTTTTGCATTTATATTTTTAGTAATTCGCCGTGCATTTGTTTCATCAACAGCTAAAGCCTTTGACAACGCAGCATCCGTTTTATTAATTGATGCTTGAATTTCAGTCACAATATGGTCGACATCTTCTGTCAAAAATTTTCTAAGGCGCTTGTCGCTATCAGCAACACGGTGCCAATAGTCCGCAAGACGCATCATACATTCAGTCCCGCAAACTTTATTTTCCATATTAAAAGGTGATTCATCAAATACCATGTCACCTGCGCTGTTTCGCACTATACCCTGTAATCTGGTATATGTAGGGTTGTCCAAATACAGTGTATTGCTACCACTTTTATCAAAACCTTTTGTTGTTGATTGTAATTTCCCCATTTTTACCCTTTCTCTTTTTAAAGATCAGTGTCTACGCATTTTTCCAGATGATCTTTTCCTTTTACATGTATAACTTTATAGATTTCTACATCAGGTACATATTCTCTAATATCTTTACACACTTCATTAAGATCATATCCCTCTTCCCAATAATCAATTATGATCTGCTTGGGATTATTGACCTCTTTCAAAAATGCATACATTTTTCCTTTTGGTGTGTACGAATCACTATGAGATTGAAGTATAACAATCGGCACATCTATCTGAATATCTTCGCTTCCTTCAACCTCAACTTCGACGCTGTCCATTTTTATACACATATATTGAAGCTTTGACGTATCAGATTCCGCTAATTCATCCAAATAATCTATCCCATTTGAGCCATCACTAATATTTGAGAAAAAGGAAGGTGACATCTCATCTACATACTCATTTGTAAATGTTATGGCAAAACCATTCGGAAAATAGCCCGGATTATCCTCTACAAATTTATTATGCGCGTTAACCACATCGCATAATTCTTTATAACCTTCAAGCCCATTTTTATAAGTCAACTTCAATTCCATCTCGGCACTATCCAATATATAGACATTTGTTGTTAGATTCTTTTTGGAAAATAGTCCAATCTGTTTTTCCCACTTTCCGTATGACATTTTTACTTTGGAATTATTCACACTTCCACAGGCTGACAAGAGCATCAATAAAAAGACTAGGGTGAATATGATTTTTCTTCTTTTATTCATAAATTTGTACCTCATTTTATCTCAGTATATGTTATACTCGAAAACGGATTATTAATACGGGCATCTGAAACCACTTCAATATATTGATCATAATCTACATAAAAAGTTTGTCCCCACGAAGAAATCTCAACCATTCTTCTTAAATTCCCATTATCATCAGTTTCCTCATATATGGCAGTTGCAGTGACATAGTGACTCGAAGCACCATCGACTTTAGAATATTCTCCGGTTGATGGCTCGTAGGAATAAAAGGCCACTTCCTCTCCTCCACAATCAAACAATCCCCAAACAACCGGTATTCCGTTGTCCAACTGCTGTTTCATACTATCATAATCCGCTTCATAATCCTTTGTATAATCCCAGTTCGAGGTAATATTCACACCCTCTTTTTCACACATATTAGTGACAAAATCTGTCATCTCACCGGGAAAAGCACCTTTTACCGGGCCTCTTATCTGTTGTCTTCTACGCTCTGAGTACCGTTCCTGTTTTGGCTCTATCAAATCTTTAGCATCCAGATATTCATATACCAACTTCATATAGTCTTCTTTAGAAATGGTTTTCTGCCCCGTTAAATAAAGGTACTGATTTACGGAAGCGATTACTCCGCATCCGTACTTAGCCAATAATTCACCCATATCAGCCTCATCTTTAAACCACTTTTGAGCTCCGCCAAATCCCGTATCAGGATTACCATTTGAATCATATAATCCTGTTACAATAATAAAATTCTCATCAACAGCACCGGATCTTACTCTTTTCGAATCATCTACAGTAATTGTTTGATCCGCAACACTTTTTTTCGGAATGACTATTTTCGGTAAAGTCTTAATTGTAAGTGAAGGAGACGCAACAACTTTACTTTTATCAAAGAACGATGCCCCATAAACGGAAACATATCCAGCTGTTTGAAAATAATTCTTTAATGAAGATAGACCCTGTTCACTGATAACGTTACCGAAATGATTCCATAGATTTGTTATGGGTATATTCATTCCCGTAGCTAAAGTGTTAGCATTTAAAAGCCCCGGAACAGTCATAGCATTAGGTAGTGCTGCATTTTGAGCATTCGAATTTGCCAACAGGTTAGAAACTCCGGTTAATGTACATGTTCCTGCGACAAGATCTATCATGGAATTAACTCCGCCCTGCTGAAAATCATTATAGAAAACCAGTGCATTCTTTCTAAGATTCGAAAGATTACCTTTTTCAATAAAGCTTTTCATCGCTCCGCCCACTTCAAAAGCAAGCGCTGATTCCATAGGCGTTACTCTATATGCATCTCTATTTACCGGATGCTTTCTTGCATTTTCTGTTATATAATTTTTGAAATGATTATAGAATGGTAGAGAAATGATCTTCTTGGACAACGGATTATTGGCAGCTTCAATAGCACCAAAAGGACACAAAAATGTACCACCACCGTTTCTTCTGAGTTCACCTTGGGTAATCGCGATATCATTGCCTTTACCATGGAAATAATTATCAATATTACCGCAGAACATATCCAAACGATCATTAAGATTCCTTACAGTTTTGATATTTGGATTTCCAATAACTTCAACATTGGATTTAGCCATCTTAGGATCATCGTAATGGTATCCCCATATGATATCTGAGACAGCTTTCATTCTCTTATTAAGATCAGCACTGTTAAAGGGAGTCTCTCTTCCTTTAAGGTAACTGTTCATTGTATTGTCAAATTCGACAAGCCTATTCTGGCACTCTTTGAAATAACCGCCTTCGGGATTATCTCCACCGCATATATCTTCGAATGAAGCAAGCGCAGCCTTACTGTTCGGATATGGAAAGTCTCCGGGAACTTCATCCCCAAATTCAGCATTCAGATCATCCATTATACTGTTTGTTTCACTTGCTATCTCTTTAAATCTCCTGTAAAAATGCTTGAAATCATTGTTTATTATTTCAAGAGTATCGTATTCTATCCTGGCATTTGAAGACGGATCAACCATACTTTCAAAACTTTCCATGATAAATCTCTGATCCTTGATCATCATATCATGCATGTCGGTAGTATCGTTTATCAACTTACCTGTGCCAAGTTTTATAAATTTCTTGAGTGCTCGGGCAGTCATTCCTATAAACAAAGGATTAGCATCAAAATCGTTATTGGCCAATCTTGTTACATCTGCGTAACCATCATATGCCTTCTTTGAAGTATTAAGATATTCATAATACTGTGCAGATTGTTCGGCATCATAAAACTTCCCGTTATTAATCCCCATACTTGATTACCTCTTCCCTTTTACACAATACCTTACCCTAGTGAAATATATTTTAACATTTCGATAATTACAGCGTCAACTGCTCTTTATATTTAAAACATCTCACAATCAAAAAAAGTTGCACTCGATCATCAAGTACAACTTTTAAATCATTTAGTATTTAACTCCAAGCTTTTCAAGCTCCTCTTTTACCTGCTTGTAATCCTTGAAGACGATTCCTTTCCAGCCGTAGTTCTTGGCGGCCTCGACGTTGACGGGTGTGTCGTCAATGAACACAGTCTTTGAAGGTGTGAGGTTGTAGCGCTCAACGAGAAGATCGTAAATCTCGCGGTCGGGCTTTATCATGTGCTCGGTATAGCTAAGAATACCGCCGTCCGTAACATCTCTGAAAGCCATTGCTTCTTTTGTTCCTTCAAGAACCTGTCCCGAATAATTGGAAAGATACAGCACCTTGTAGCCTGCTGCCTTGAGAGCCGTTATCCACGGGATGGTTGCTTCTCTTTTGATACAGATATTATTAAAATCGGAAAAAGTCTTTTCAATCTGCTCTTTTATCTCGGGATCGTTCTTAACAAAATTCCCGATTATTTCATCGATAGGAAGCACTCCGCGGTCGATCTCTTTCCAGTCATCGCTTAAAACCGATGCCTTTCCGATACGCTCCGCGATCTCACCCGTAAACCCCTTGTCCTCAATGAATTTCTCCCAGGCGAAATCAACAAGGACATTTCCTATATCAAAGACAACCGTATCTATCTCGCCATCCGGAATAACGTTTCCGTATTTGTCATGTCTTTTGTTTGATGAAAAAAGATCCAGTGAAGCCATCGTATGTCTTCCGAAGACCGCACCTGCCGCCCAAATAAATATCCATATGGCGATGGGTATCGCAACCGTAGCGGCTGCGCAATATATAAATGTGTTGAAGGTTTCAGGCGAACCTGTTACCGCCTGAATAAAAAGATTTATGTACATGCCAAGCAATATCACGATACCGATGATCGCAAGCACTCGCTTGTACATGGGGGTTTTGCTGTTCTGTTCCACTATGATGTCTCCTTAATTAATTTCACTATATTTCATTTTGACATTGATGTCCTGGTTGTAATTACCGAACCCTTTGCCAAATATCGTAAGTCCTCCAACATGCTCTGCAGTGTCGGGAACCTCGAGCTTGAATTTGATATTGCTCTTGGATGTAAGCCCAAGCTTATCGGTCGTCACATCAGATATCTTGAGCCCGTCGATAAACGTACCGTCGTGATTGATCACGAGCATCTTTAGAAGGCCGTACTGATTCCACATGGGGAACCACCAGTCGGGAGTAAGAACACCCTTTACGTCGCCGTAATCTCCGGGCGATGTCCATGTGCCGATAAAGGTATTATTAATGTAAAAATAAATATCGGAAGGCCATACGTTGTTAAAGCCCGGCGCTTCAGAGCTAAGCTCAGCCGTGATGCAGACCTCGTCAATTTTCTTATTTCCCGGAATAAAATTGGGAATCTGGTATTCAACAAATCCCTTGGTAAACCAAAGAACATCCGCATCAAATCTGTCGGGATGTGTGAAATATCTGGGATCGTCAACCTCTCCAATCGCTTTCTCGGAAGAACAGATTCCGCAAGTCGGATAAACAAGGCAGTCAAGATAGTGACCGACCTTGATGTCTGTCATATATATATCTTCGTCCTTCTTTTCGGGAACGACATCTATAAGTATTCTTTCAAGAGTTGCCGAGCAGATCTTCTGATTGCCGTGTCCGAGCGCCTCCGAAGAAACGCTGACAAGTCCGCATTCCTCAAGCTTCTTGATGTGACTTGTGAGTGCACCGTTTGTTATGTTAAGGTGTCCGGCAAGATCATTCATATTAAGGCTGCCCTCTTTAAGAAGTACCTTTATGATCTCAACTCTTATATCCGAACCCAATGTCTTAAAAAGTTCCAATCCGTCTTCCAAGGATTTAATATGTATCATACGCGTATCCTTTCTTTCGCGCAAAAGCGCCCCCGCATACTGTTTTTGCCCATATTATCAATGGCGAAAAAAATGATGCAGATACCGAGAAATCGATATCTACATCATTATAATGTAGGCATATTTTAAAAGCAATATTATGACAAAAGGGGCGAAACTCAGAAATCACTTCCTATTGTAAACTGGTCTATCAGCTTACTAAGGCTCTCCGACTGCTCGGAAAGTTCCTGCGATACTGCGCTTGATTCCTGGGCTGTCGCGGAATTGTTCTGAACGACATTGGAGATCATCTCGATTCCCTTATCGATCTCATCCATACTCTGAGACTGCTGCTCTGCAAGGTCTCCCGTCTGAACGATCATCTCCGTTATCTCTTCTACGCTGTGCTGCATGGCATCAAGTGCCTGTGTCGTCTCTGCAACAACCGCATTACCGTTGCTGATCTCATCCATGGTATCCGCGATGAGCTGATGTGTATTCTTGGCCGCTTCACTTGACTGATCGGCGAGCTGTCCGATCTGATCGGCAACAACGGCAAATCCTTTTCCTGTTTCTCCCGCTCTTGCAGCCTCGATTGAAGCGTTAAGCGCAAGGAGTG
Source organism: Butyrivibrio sp. X503 (assembly GCF_003625475.1). Classification (GTDB taxonomy): domain Bacteria; phylum Bacillota; class Clostridia; order Lachnospirales; family Lachnospiraceae; genus Butyrivibrio. The sequence continues at coordinate 358,192 of NZ_RAIQ01000003.1, forward strand.
ATGTCTGTTTGGCAATGGCTTCAATGGAATTTGTGACCAGTTCGATCTCAGCGGATGCCTCGGTAATCCTTGTCATGGCGTCTGTTACAAGATGCATCTTTGCTGCTGAAGTCTCGGCGTTATCCCTAACTTCCGTAGCCATGCTCTTACTCTTTTCGGCAACGCTCGCAAGCTGCCTTGTCTTTTCGGTTAAGGAGTTAACGGAAGCCGTAAGCTCTTCAACCGCTGCCGCCTGATCCGTAGAGCCTTCCGCAAGGTCATTTGCTCCCTGCGACATATTGATCGCGCCCTGTGATACCTGCGACGAAGAATTCTTTACTTCTTGAAGTGTGCTGCTAAGCGTCTCAGCTATATTTCCAAGTGCTTTCTTAATGGCGTCATAATCACCGATATACAGATTCTCGTTCTTTGAACCGCAGGAAAAATCTCCCGTCGACATTCGTCCAAGGGTCTCCGTAATATCTTTTACAATGTCTTCGATAACATCGGTCGAATACGTAATGTCTTTTGCCAGCTTACCCAGCTCATCATCGGACTCGCTCGGGATCTTGATCTCGATCTTTCCGTTTGCCATGTCATCCGCTGCTTTGGAGATTGATTCGATAGGTCCAAGTATGCTTCCGGTGAGGGCTCTTCTTGATTTGTTTGAATATAGGATGGCGTATACTACAATAGCCAAAGAAATTATAGTCATAATAAGCACAAGCAAAAGAGCTGTCGTATAAGCCCTCTGTGCCTGTTCTTTAGCGGAAATACCGATTGCCTTAAAGTCCTTAACGACTATCTTGATCGCTTCATTGACGTTGGAAACATAGTAATCATACAGTTCTTCATGAGAATTACCCGCGGCAAACATGGCATCAAGAGTCGCGGCGGAATTGTCTATATCGGCTATGTGCTGATAAACCTCGGTAAGATCGTCATTGTAAACTTTTCCGAGGGAATTAAGTCCGTCGTTCAGCTCCCGGATCTTCTCTTTTGCCCCCTGCATCTGCTCGGCTCTGTCAGCATCGTCATGAGCATTGAGCGCCCAGAGATAGTACTTGGCCAGCGCCTGGATGGTTATACGGATCTCGCCCTGCTGAGTATTCTGTTCATAGAACCTGTTGTAGATCATGTTCAGATTGAATACGGAAAATACGTCGATAATAATGATCACCACAAAAATAACAACAAGGTTAAGTCTTAATCTGTTGAATACTTTTTTGAACTTATCGGAGACAGAAAGCTTTTTGAAAGCTTCCCGATCAAATTCATTCTTCCCTGCTGTTTTTCCCATGTTAACCTCCTATGAAATCAACTCAGATAAGGGTTTTACGTATTAATATTTTATTCTTTTTAAATGTGCGCATGTCAAAAAAATGTATAAATTTATATAAAATTTCGAGAAATAAGTCAAGCTTATGGTAAATATAAAAAAGATTGATTTTACTTATATTCTTTTTTCGTATATCATATCTCATGTAGCTTAAAAGAGTTATTTTTAAGGAGGATTTTTTAAAATGGTTAAAGCAGTAGTAGGTGCCAACTGGGGCGACGAGGGAAAAGGTAAGATTACCGATACTCTTGCAGACCAGGCCGATGTCGTTATCCGTTTCCAGGGCGGAGCAAACGCCGGACACACAATAGTTAACGATTACGGTAAATTCGCACTTCACACGATGCCTTCAGGTGTTTTCCACTCACACATCATGAACATCATCGGTAACGGTGTCGCTTTTGACATCACAAAGTTCATGAATGAGCTTAATGAGATTACTTCCAAGGGAGTTCCCGCTCCTCAGATCATGATCTCAGACAGAGTTCAGGTTATGATGCCTTATCATGTGCAGTTCGATTCACTTGAGGAAGCAAGACTTGCCGGAAAGAGCTTTGGTTCGACAAAATCAGGAATCGCTCCTTTTTATTCAGATAAGTTCTCTAAGATCGGATGGCAGATAAACGAGTTCTTCCAGGATGATGACGTTATCAAGGAAAAGATCGCACGTATCGCGCAGATCAAGGACGTGCTCCTTGTTAATCTCTATCACGCAGAGCCCATCGATCAGGAAGCACTCTTCAAACAGATTATTGACTGGAGAGAGCAGGTTAAGCCTTATGTTGGAAACGTATCTCTCTATCTCGACAAAGCGATCAAGGAAGGAAAGACAATTCTTCTCGAGGGTCAGCTCGGAACAATGAAGGATCCCGACCACGGAATCTATCCTATGGTTACATCTTCATCTCCTCTCGCAGCTTACGGCGCGATCGGAGCAGGCATCCCTCCTTATGAGATCAAGCAGATCGTTACAGTGTCCAAGGCTTATTCATCAGCTGTAGGAGCAGGTGCATTCGTTTCCGAGCTCTTCGGAGATGAAGCTGAGGAACTCAGAAGAAGAGGCGGCGACGGCGGTGAGTACGGCGCAACAACAGGAAGACCCAGACGTGTGGGCTGGTATGACTGCGTAGCAAGTAAGTACGGCTGCAGACTTCAGGGAACAACAGATGTTGCTTTCACAGTACTTGATGTTCTCGGATATCTCGATGAGATCCCTGTATGTGTAGGCTATGACATCGACGGTGAGGTTACAACAGAGTTCCCCGTAACACACCTTCTTGAGAAGGCTAAGCCCGTATTCAAGACTCTTCCCGGATGGAAGTGCGATATCAGAGGAATCAAGAAGTATGAAGATCTCCCTGAGAACTGCAGAAAGTATATCGAGTTCATCGAGGAGCAGATCGGATATCCCATCACTATGGTAAGTAACGGTCCTGCAAGAAGCGATATAATATACCGCGAAAGTAAGTTGGCAAAGTAATATTATGTAAAACAAAACGGTGTAGCTTATGCTACACCGTTCCTTTATACCCTTTATCTTTGAAGACTGTCATCATCTCATTCGTAAGGCTGTACTCAAGCGGCTGAAGTATGATGTCTTCTCTTTTCACCCATTCGGCGTATTTGAGCTCACCCTTATCCATCTTGATCTCTTTATTTCCAACCACATCACAGTAAAAGCCGACGAGGATGTCGCTTGCTATTCCCCATGGCTGGGACTTGTAGTATCTTACGTTTTCAACCTTAAGCCCAACCTCTTCCATAACTTCTCTTGCGACGCACTCTTCAAGAGTCTCACCTATCTCAGTAAATCCCGCTACAAGAGCGTTGTGGCCGTAGCCCACACGGTACTTGGTAAGAATGATCATATCTGTCTCTTTGTCCGTCACGCCGATGATCACCGCAGGATTGATCCTGGGGTATATCTTGTTTCCACATTTCGGGCAGGTTCTTGCGCGCTCTTTGGGATCGTTTATATTCTCTGCTCCGCACTTTCCGCAGAACCTCGTTACAGAATACCACTCGGCAAGCTGGTTTGCGGTAAATGCAGCGTAGATATATTCTTTGGGATTGTAATAATCGTTTCTAAGTTCTCTCAAAGAACAAAAGCTGTATCTTTTATCCGAAATGATCTCGGAAACTGTCTTTTCATCCGTGTTATCAAGAAGGAAAAAGCTCTCATCATCTACGGAAAAAAGATATATGAAATTCTCTTCGGATATCTTTTGCCCTGAAAATTCGCAGTACTTCGGAAATTCAACGCTCATTTTTTCATCATCAAGAAAAAGCGCAAGTTCCTTGTCTCCGCGGCCGCTTTGGTTGTCCCTGAAAACAAAAATCTTGCTTTCTGCGACGGGTCTTTTGCCCGGATCATATTCGTTGTGAAGTTTGTGTGGTGCTATGTCCTGGATCATTTTTTAGCCTCTTTTTCTTTATCGCTACTATGTAATATATTGTTCAGGTACAGCCCCTGGTACTCCTTGGGAGACATGCCGTACTCTTTTTTGAAAGCCTTAAAAAAGCTTGAATAATCTCTGAATCCGAATTTCTCATAAGTTCCGGTTATACCGGCGCCGCCTGTGATAGCGTTTCTGCATTCGGCTAGGCGCTTTTTGATAATGTACTGATGGAGTGAAACACCGAGCGTATCCTTGAACAGATGCGCGACATAGTACTTGCTCACAAAGAACTGACCCGCGATGTCATCGAGAGTAAGCGCATCTTCAAGGTTACTTTCAACATATGCAATGATGTTCTGGAAAAGAGTCAGCTCATCGCTTCCGCTGCTCATGTTTTCCTCATCATAGACCACTCTGTTGATCGTAAGGATAAGGTCGCACAGACACAGATGTCTGAACGCGGTGCTTCCGTACCTTTCACTTGCGATCTCCTCCAAAAGGCGCAGGAACTTGGACTCCACCATATGAAACTGCGCGGGAGCAAGGTGATAGATGTATTTGTGCTGCTCCTCTGCTTTTTTTATCAGATACATGTAGTCCGCAGATTCGTGCATGAGCGCGTTGCAGCAGTCCTTGCTGATCCAGAAAAGAAAACGCCTGTAGTTCTCTTCTGGATTGTTCATAAGCGCATGATGCGATATCCCGGGCGGAACAAGCATGAGATCGCCGGGAGACATCTTGTATCTGATGGTCTTACCTTCCGGACTGAATATCTCCATGGTCACATCGCCCTCTATAAAAAGGTAGCATTCGTAATAATCATGCGCATGCGGCCGCAAGGTCTTAAAATCCCTGTCCGAATAGTAATAGACCTCAAAATCAGACGAGACCATATATTGTCTTGTGTTAAAAGATGATCTGAGTTTGTTTTTCATATTTGTATAATAGCACCGGCGACAATTTTTGCAAGGTATGAAACAAATTATTCCATTCTTTTTTTCCATAAAAAAATCTATTGTATATTCAGGGATAAAATTTATTTTTTCCCTTAAACAAATTTGAAAACAGGTTTTTAGGAAGGGAGAAATTCTGATTATGGAAATGACACTTCGCTGGTACGGTAAAGAGTATGATACCGTAAAGCTTTGGCAGATAAGACAGGTTCCCGGTGTAAAGGGTGTTATCACAACTCTTTACAACAAGCAGGCCGGTGAGCTCTGGACACAGGACGAGATCAAAGCTCTCAAAAAGGACGTTGCAGACGGCGGACTTAAGGTTTCAGGAATCGAGTCCGTAAACGTATCCGATGCTATCAAGGCTGCAACAGCAGAGAGAGATGAGCACATCGACAATTATATAAAGACTCTTGAGAACCTCGGCAAAGAAGACATCCACATGGTATGCTACAACTTCATGCCTGTGTTTGACTGGACAAGAACCGAGCTTGCAAGAAAAAGAGAAGACGGCTCAACCGTACTTGCATATACACAGGAAGCTATCGATGCGATCAATCCCGAGAAGATGTTTGAGACACTTTCAGGCGACACAAACGGCTCAGTAATGCCCGGTTGGGAGCCCGAGAGAATGGCTCACATCAAGGAGCTCTTCGAGCTTTATTCAGGGATCGATGAGGACAAGCTCTTTGAAAATATTGTTTACTTCTTAAAGGCGATCATGCCCGTATGTAATAAGTACGATATCAAGATGGCTATCCATCCCGACGATCCCGCTTGGTCAGTATTCGGACTTCCCAGGATCATCAACAACGAGAAGAACATCCTCAAGCTCATGAAGGCTGTAGATGACGTACACAACGGCGTTACATTCTGCTCAGGTTCTTACGGAACAAGCCTTGAGAACGATCTTCCTCATATGATCAGAGCACTTGAGGGCAGGATCCACTTCGCACACGTTCGTAACCTCAAGTTCATCTCTCCCACTAATTTCGAGGAATCCGCTCACCTTTCAGCAGACGGAACCTTCGATATGTATGAGATCATGAAGGCTCTCTACGAGACAGGCTTTGACGGACCTATCCGTCCCGACCACGGAAGAATGATCTGGGGCGAGGTTGCAATGCCCGGCTACGGTCTCTATGACAGAGCGCTCGGAGCTACTTACCTCAACGGTCTTTGGGAGGCCATTGAAAAGTCACATCAGAGAGGAGTTTGATCATGAAGCTTAACGAACAGTGTTTAACGGACAGCGCTTGGAAAGAGAAGGGCTACTACATTCCCTCTTTTGACAGGGCTTCCATGATAAATAAGACAAAAGAAGCACCGCAGTGGGTTCACTTCGGAGCAGGAAATATCTTCAGAGCTTTTCAGGCTAATCTTTCACAGAGAATGCTTGAAGACGGAATGAATGACAAGGGTCTCACAGTCGTTGAAGGTTTTGACTATGAGATCATTGAGAAAATGTACAGACCTCACGACAACCTCTCACTCCTTGTCACATTGAAGGCCGACGGCTCAGTTGAGAAGTCAGTTATCTCCAGCATCGCAGAGTCATGCATTCTCGACTCAAATGACGATAAGGAATTCAGCAGGTTAAAAGAGATCTTCAGATGCGATTCTCTTCAGCTTGCTACCTTCACTATCACAGAGAAGGGCTACAGCCTCGTAAATCCCGCAGGCGAGCTTCTTCCCGCAGTAAAAGATGATTTTGCAAACGGACCGGTTAAGCCCCAGAGCTATATCGGTAAGGTTTCAGCTCTTTTGTATGAGAGATTCCTTGCAGGCGAAAAGAAGATCGCAATGGTCAGCACAGATAACTGCTCACACAACGGAGACAAGCTCTTCGACGCAGTCATCGCATTCGCTAACGAGTGGACCAAAAACGGCAAGGCAGATGCCAAGTTCGTTGATTATATAAAAGATGATTCCAAGGTATCTTTCCCTTGGTCAATGATCGACAAGATCACACCAAGACCCGACGATTCCGTTAATGAGATTCTTAAAAACGATGGAATCGAGGAGCTTGAAGCCGTTGTTACTTCCAAGAAGACTTGGGTTGCTCCCTTCGTTAACGCCGAGGAGAGCGAGTATCTTGTCATCGAGGATAAGTTCCCGAACGGAAGACCCGCTCTTGAAAAGGTCGGAGTTATCTTCACTGAAAAAGAAACCGTTGATAAAGTTGAGCGCATGAAAGTTTGCACCTGCCTTAATCCTCTGCACACTGCTCTTGCCGTATACGGATGTCTTCTCGGATACGACAAGATCTCTGAAGAAATGAAGGACACTGAGCTTGTTAAGCTCGTTAAGACTATCGGATATGTAGAGGGACTTCCCGTTGTTACAGATCCCGGTGTCATAAAGCCTCAGGAATTCATCGACACTGTTGTAAATGTCAGAATTCCAAACAAATTCATGCCCGATACCCCTCAAAGGATCGCCACAGACACATCGCAGAAGCTTGCCATCAGATTCGGTGAGACTATCAAAGCTTACCTTTCTTCCGATAGTCTCAATGTAGCCGATCTTAAGTGTATTCCTCTAGTACACGCCGGCTGGCTTCGCTATGTGATGGGCGTAGACGATAACGGCAAGGCATTTGAGCCAAGCCCCGATCCGCTTCTTGAGAAGGCTAAGAGCTTCGTTGAGGGAATAAAGCTCGGCGATGCTATGGATAAGGAAGCGCTTAAGACAAAGCTCCTTCCTATCCTTAAAGACGCTACTATCTTTGGTGTAGACCTTGAAGAAGCAGGCCTTTCAGAAAAAGTCCTCTCCTACTTCGGAGAGCTCATCGCAGGCGAAGGCGCTGTAAGAGCTACACTTAAAAAGTATGTTGGCTGATCTAAGAATTTGTTTTTTGCCTCATGTTAGGCGAGTGAGTTGCTGAATGGAGTGTGTCTTCGGTGATGTTAGGTGCATGATTCGTTGAACAGGGTGTATTTTCAGTGATCAGGCATGAATATCAAGACTTTTAGCAAATATGCATGCCGATTTCAGCAAATTTATCGTTATTTCAGTGACTTTTGAAAGAGAAAAAGCATGTACTTTAGCTTATTTGCTTAAAGTACATGCTTTTATGTCTATTCAAGATTGTTATATATCAATATTTTGGCATGCATATCAGAGAAAAAACACGATGTACATGCCGATTATCTGTATTACGTACATTTTTCGTTCCGTCGATATTTCTGACGGACTGATTCAGATGAATTATTACTATTCTTATCCAAAGAATGTAGCGTAGTCTTCATCGCCACCGATCTGTTGAACTGCTGAGCCGACAAAATCTTCCATTACCTTTTCACTGTCGGTATTAAGCTCTGTCATATATACAAAATTAGGTGTTCCTGTCTGAGCGATAAAAACAGCTATTCCGTCAGTAAGCTCAATTGTGAGGACCTCAATGTTCTTACCATCCAAGAACATATCCTGTGTGATCTCAAGTGGTGTATCGACATTGTGGAAAGTCATAAATGCTGTATTAGCGGCATCTACCATATTGTCCTTGGTAATGTTTTCCTTGTACATACCGTCTGTAGCTACACCAACAAGATTTCCGTCTTTCTTAACTTCCGCATAAGACATGCCGATAGGCTTGGTCACAATGTCACCGGAAACTGTATATTCCTTAGGAAAATCATGCTTAACATGATTTAACTCAACGCTGCTATCTTTAACGGTAATTTTAACCTGTCCCGTCTCAGAGCTTGCCGATTTACTTGACATTGAACATGCGCAGAGCACAACTCCCATAGCTACTACTGCGGCAATCTTAAAAAATCTTTTCATTACAATATATCCTCCAACATATTAAATATTTTATATGGATATATTATAAGACTGTTAACTTTTTTTGCAAGTGACTTTTTATAATTAATCAAAAAATAAGGCGCCAAAGTATTATCTCAAGCGCCTTATCATCTTATATATCACAACATCATCTCATAGATCTTTGTGCAATCATCCTCGTTAAGAGTTACGAAGCCTGAGATTGAACCGGGTCTTCCGTCGCCGTTACAAAGGACATCAACAAGCTTGGGAATATCCTCCTTCTTGGCTCCGAGTTCCTCAAAGTTCCTCGGCATACCGATCGAGATAAGGAAGTTTCTGAGTGCCTCGATGCCGGCCTTAGCGGTAACCTCAGGATTGGTGAAGTCCATCTGGCAGCCCCAGACTCTTGTAGCAACCTGCGCAAAGCGCATTACATCGTGCTTCATTACATATGTGAATACAGCGGGCATTGTAACAGCAAGACCTGCTCCGTGAGCACAGTCGTAAAGAGCTGAAAGCTCATGCTCGATGTTGTGGCTGTTCCAGTCCTGAGTTCTTCCGACACCGCAGGAATTGTTGTGCGCCATCATTCCTGCCCACATGATATTGGCTCTTGCCTCGTAGTTGTTGGGATCCTCGATAACTCTGGGTCCCTCGTGCTTCATTGTAAGAAGAAGCGCCTCGATAAGTCTGTCTGTAACTTCAACCTCAGCGGTATTGGTGAGATATCTCTCATAGAGATGAGCCATGATATCCGTGATACCTGCCGCAGACTGATATGCGGGAAGTGTCTGTGTAAGTGCGGGATTGAGGATACTGAACTTAGGTCTTATAGCATCTCCGCTCGCGCCTCTCTTGAACATACCCTCTTCCTTGGTGATAACGGAGTCAGGGCTTCCCTCACTGCCTGCTGCAGCGATAGTAAGGATGGTTCCAACGGGAAGAGCCTCTTCAATGCGCTTGCCCATATAGAAATCCCAGAAATCTCCTTCATAAACAGTACCTGCAGCGATAGCCTTGGAAGAATCGATAGTACTTCCGCCGCCCACAGCAAGAACAAAATCAACATTCTCTTTTTTGCAAAGCTCTATACCTTCGTAAACAAGGCCGCTTCTGGGATTGGGCTTAACGCCTCCAAGGAGCACATAGGAAATACCCTCTTTTTCAAGAGATGCCTTAACCCTGTCAAGAAGTCCCGATTTAACGACGCTTCCGCCGCCATAATGAATGAGAACCTTGCTTCCGCCAAACTTCTTAACGTACTCGCCGGCCTGATTCTCAGTATCTTTTCCAAATACAAAATAAGTAGGTGAGTAGAACGTAAAATTCTGCATAATTACCCCTTTCTCAAAAGCAGTTTAATTAAAAAACCTATCTTTCAGGCCCCTGCAAACGGCGCCTGCCCTATTATAATGACATAAAAAAAGTCTTATGACTATTTATAGATAGACATAAGACTTCTCATTTTTTGTTCAGGTAAAAAGATATTGCTAATACAATTTACTTTTTCAGATAAGCTCCGTAGTAAACCGCTCCGACGCAAATGCCGCCACCTATGATATTTCCTATGGTCACGGGGATAAGGTTTGTCACAAAGAATCCGAATAAAGATAATCCGTCAGCGGGAATTCCATGTACATATGATGCAAGGAATCCTGCAGGAATGAAATACATATTTGCAACGCAGTGCTCAAATCCGCAGATGATAAAGAGCATAACGGGAAGCCAAAGTGCAAGCACTTTTCCTGCAAGCTCATCTGCCGCGAAAGAACACCATACAGCCATGCATACAAGGACGTTACAAAGGATTCCGCGAAGAATTCCGTCCGCAAAAGAAATGCCTGACTTAGTCACAGCAGTCGCAACCACTGATGAAGCAAGCTGTCCGTCGCCGAATGAATAGATATGGCCAAAAGCCGCAATTGCTGCAATGATAAAGCCTCCGACCATGTTTCCGAAATAAACGATAACCCAGTTCTTAAGCATCTTAAGAGGCGCGGTCTCTTTCTTGAGAACAGGGATCGTAATAAGGCAATTGCCTGTGAAGAGCTCAGCTCCTCCGACAAGCACCATAAAAAGACCTATAGGGAAAACTACAGAACTGATAACCCTTGCCGATGAAGCATTATCCGCAAGGCATGATGCGATCTGGCTTCCGAGTCCTCCAAGCGCAATGAAGGCTCCCGCCATTATAGCTAAAAGAAAGGTCTGTGAAGCCTTAGCTTCGGCCTTGGCCTTTCCTACCTGTACATATTTTTGAGCAATTTCTGCCGGTGATTTCATGTCTTAATACTCCTTACTGTTTCGCTTAGCGAGGTATTTTCGAGCTTAGCGATAAGTATGTCGCTGTTCTTAATGAGGTCTTGTCGAATTTAGAACAGCAGACAACGTTTCGCTTAGCGAGATTTTTCAAGAATCTCGCCGTATTATTATACCCTCTTTCTCCTTATATTTAAAGAAAAAAGCCCGCTTTCGCGAACTTTTTACATCACATTTATGACCTCTCGCTTCGGCTTGGGTGCAGGCGAAAGCTCTTTTACCTTACAGATCGGAAACTCCACGTTATAGCGGTCCATGAATTCTTTGTCGACAACGCCGGTAACGGTGACCCACTCATCGGCGGAGATTGAATCCGTGTCGTCGTAGTCGCAGATGATCCCGAATAGTGAAAGGTCATTCTCGCAGCAGGTCATGGCGTAGCGCCCAGCAAGGAAACTCTCTCTGGTCTTGCCCCTTGGCTTGATGACCTTCGCCGTAAACCTGATAGTCTTGCCAAGATATCTGTCGAGATTCTCAAGGCTATCAAGATAAAAGACGGAGAACGCGTCATGATCAACATCCACGACTTCTGCGGAAAGATCATAGGGAAGGTCGTCCTCAAAACGGATGTTGATGTCGTCCCCGTCATTATCTTTAAAAACAATGTTGAGCCCCGTATTTACGGCCTTTAGATTGCGCCTGAAATACGGAAGCTTCTCCTCAAAGCCGTCGCAGTTGTTGAGGACCGCCATGTAAGCGCGCCTCACCTGCTCGGACAAAAGAGATTTCATATTGGCGGCATAGAGCTCGAAGGTCCTTGCGTCAATGATGGCAATCTCCGTAATCTCCATGGGATCCCAAGGCATTTCGAAGTCCTTCCTGTTCCACATGCCGTTGAACTCAACGATGATGCGCTCGGGCTTAAGGCACTCCTCATACTCCTTGATCTTCGAAAGGAAATCCTCTTCCTCCTCGATGTATCTGACGATGCAGCCTGACTTCTCAAGGAGATAATCGTCGTACTCGGTGTTGCCCTCTTCGCAGGCAACGATGAGAGTAAGCCCCTTTATCTTGAAGTAAGTCTCGTCGATGAGATCCTGGATAAAAGAGGTCTTTCCGGCCTCCAGAAATCCGTTTACAAAATAGATCTTACCCAATTTTCTTATTCTCCTTATTTACAAGCTCAGGCTGAGTCGCCGTGTACGGAACCTTGTCTATGCAGTCATCAATCATCTTTGTGATGCTCGCTTTATCAATTTCCTTTCCGATAAAGACGATCTGATTGAGCCTGTCGCCGTAGATTTCATCCCACTCTTCCATGATGTCCGGGAAGCTTCGTATAACCTCTTCCTTTTCCTTTTCGTCAAAGGCCGCTACCCAATTGGAAACCTCGGATATTGATGCGTTTCTTCCCGCCTGCTCAAAGAGCTGAACATGAATGTCATCATCCGAAAACCAGATATAACCTTTAGCGCGGATTATATTCTCGGGATAGTTTTCTTCAACGAAAGCACTGAACTTCTCGTGATCGAAAGGTCTTTTCTCCTCATAAACAAAAGAGCTGATGCCGTATTCATCAACGCATCCTTCATCCATCGCTTTTTCTCTGGCAAGAGCAGCCTGCATCGCCGAAGAATTCATAACCTCGTCGTAGTCAAACTTTGATCCTTTGAAAATCCTGTCGGGATTAACCTTGCCGTAAACGCACTCTACAATCTCCGCCTTTCTTTGGAACTGTCTGATCACCTTTTTTACCGATTCTTTTTTATCCTCGGGAAGGAGATCGCACTTGTTCAAAAGAACCACGTTGCAGAATTCGATCTGATCCATGATAAGGTTGATGATGTCGGGATCCTCGTCAATGATCTCTTTTTGTCTTTCATCGGACTTTTCTTTTAAACCGTCAAGAAACTCTGTGTATATCCTGTCGGCATCAACGACAGTCACAACAGAGTCAAGATAGAAGCCAAGCTTTTTGTGTGATTCCTGATACATAAGGAATCCATCCGCTATCGATGCGGGATTACTGATGCCTGAGGCTTCCACGATGATTCTTTTGATATGCTTATCTTTTGCAAGCGCCTCGACCTGTGTCATAAAGGCTTCCTGAAGAGTGCAGCAAATGCATCCGTTCGTAAGCTCGATCATCTTGGAATCCGCCTGAGTAACGTTACTTTTCGAAATAAGGGAAGCGTCAATGTTAACGCTTCCCATATCATTTACTATCAGTGCGATTCCGTCTGATTCCGTATTTTTAAGCAGCTCATTAAGTACCGTTGTCTTACCTGAGCCAAGATATCCTGTCAGTATGGTCACCGGTTTCTTTGATAAACCAAACATTGTATTCCTCCGCGTGTAAATGCCATGATCGTTTGCGTTTCATGATTTGCAATTCATTTGCAATTTACAATATTAGCACTACTTCGCAGAAGATGTCAATTAAAAGAACTTTCTTTATCACATGTCTCTAAGATAAAACTCAACCATTCCGAAAAACTCCCTCACAACATAATGAATTCCTACAGGCAAAAGAGTCGTCGCGGGAACGGGATCGGCATTTTCAAAGCCCACTTTTTTGGCGATCGCAAGCGCCCTATGCTCATGGAAGCTGTTAGTAACTATGCCGACGCGGGCCGTGGGATCTCCTATTATCTCAAGACTGAACTTAAGATTTTCATGAGTGTCGGTCGACTTTTCCTCCAAAAAGATCCTGCTCTCATCGATACCGTAATCCCTTACGAGCACTCTTTTTGCACACTCAGCCTCGCTTATCTGCTCATACTCTCCCTGTCCGCCGGACGCGATGACTATTGTTTCTTCGTTTTCCGACAGGTACTCGCCGGCTCTTTTTATCCTTACTCTGTACGGGTTACTCGGCTCAGTTCCGTTAAGCCCCGCACCGAGAAGGATTATGTAATCAAGGTCTTTGTCCGGTACCGCGCTCATGTCGTCAACGATCTTAGCTTCCGTTATTAAAAAGAAAACAATAAATGCAGTGGCTGCTATCCTGTATATCCATGTGATCACCATTGGAACCTTGAATTTCTCGGTTCCGCCTATCCTTGCTATAAGCATCTTTATTCTAACAAAAGAAAATGCGGCAATAAGCACCCACAGCCAAACCCAAGAAAGGAAGAATCCGCCTCCGTATGCAAGGCATGTAAAGAAATACAGAACGGACCATATAAATATAAGGAAATAAATGTACATTACTATCTTTACGTACGTGATCTTTCCCATTCCGGCGTATCTGCTTACTCTCTTTTTGTAATCAATATATTCCTTGCCAAAAGAGCTTTCCAAGAATTTTTCTTCTCTTAATATCTGAAGATGAAGCATGATCATTGCAAACAATGTCGCAGCAAGCAATACAGGATTAAAGTACATAAGAAGGATTCCTATGTAAACAAGATCAAAGCCCAGAAATGCCGGGTTTCTCGAGTAGTTATAAATACCGTTCGTGACGAGATCTCTTTTTTCCTTGTCATCTTCCGCGACGCCCGCTCTCCAGCTGTCTCTCATGGTATATACAGCAATTCCGAACACCGTGACACCGACAACCGCAAAGTAAACACCGAAGATCCTTAGCATAAAAGAAAGCTGAGATTTTCCGATTATTATTGATATCAGTTCAGCCACAGGCGCAAGTATTGTCGCGATCTTCATCAAAAGCTCTGTGTAAAAGTCTTTATCGCGGGTTTTACCCTTAGCAATCTGATCGGTCACGATACCTTTCTTTTTCTGGAGCATCATCTTTATAAAATAAATTCCATAGAATACAAGTATAAAAAATATTGCAATAATTTGATATATTATTTTAGTCATCTCACACCTCGTTCAATGCATATTATATAGTATCAGGCGATGATTGGCTAATACTTTTGTAACTTTTGTTTATATCTTTTTTATTTTTTAGTCACTTTTTGGGCACTTCCATATGTTATGGTTTTAAACATAGTAACTGACAACTTAGCAAAAGACATCAGAAAGGGGAAAATGATGAGAAAAAATGCGGGTTATGTTGTTTCCAGCCTTATGATAGCAGGTTTTGCATTTATGTGTTCAACCGGTTTTTGTTGTAAGGCAGGTGCAGCCGCAAATGACGGAAACACAATCACAGTCGGTAGTGACGCTTCTACCATCGCGGAAGCCATTGACAAGGCTTCAAACGGGGATACGATCGTAATCCCTAAAGGAAATTATTCCGAACAGTTAAAGATCGAAAAGGATGGAGTAAAACTTGTAGGTGAAGAAGGTGCTGTTCTTAACGGAGCAGACTTAACACCGACAAAAGAAGATTATGCAATGATCAATGTCCATGCCAAGAACGTTTCTATCACAGGTCTTGAGATCACGGGCCTTAGCCAGGATCATCCTTCAATGGACGTTAAGCCCATGGGTATTTATGTAGATGCAGGTTCAGACGGAATCTCGATCTCAAAATGTAAGATTCACGACATGGGTGTTAAATACACTGAGGAATCCGAGTACTACAATGCACACGGAATCCTTGTATATGGTCAGCCCGAAGCACCTGTAAACGGAGTTTCAATCACAGGAAACGAAATCTATAACATGACGCTTGGTAACAGTGAAGCGCTTGTAGTTAACGGTAACGTAGGTGACTTCGATATTTCCGGCAACTACGTGCACAACTGTGACAATATCGGAATCGATGCTATCGGCTATGAGCGTACCGATCCCGAGACAGGCGAGCTCCTTTTACTTGAGACAGACAGAGCTCACGACGGTAAGATTCACGATAATACCGTTGTCGGAATTTCATCTGCTAAGAACATGACTTACTTTGGCGACGCTTGCGCGGACGGAATCTATGTTGACGGCGGAAAAGACATTGATATCTTCAATAACTACGTATCAGACAGCGATATCGGTATCGAGATTGCTACAGAGCACCACGGAACCGCTACAACAGGAATCGAAGTGTACAACAACACTCTTGTAGAAAACAATAATCTTGCCGGCATCGTTATCGGTGGTTGCAATCCCGAAGAAAACGGTGAGGCAAAGGCTTGCCATATCTACAACAACACTGTTTTGAATACGGACAATAACTGTATCTCCATTCAGAATGCTCACGATGAAGAAAACGTAATAGAGAAGAACATCTTCATCGCAGCTAACGAAGCAGAGGTTTACTATGAGGAATGCGGAGACAACAGTAAAGGAAACACTATAAGAAACAACGCCTCCAATCAGAAAATGAAAGTCGGTGAGGATAATATTACCTTTAAGCTCATCGGAGTTTCCACCGAGAACAACGCTATCAAACTTGAAGCTACAGAAGAGCTCAAGGGACTCGGCGCAGACTCAACTCAGGTAATCCCTATGGATTTTAACGAAGACTGATACTTAAGTCTTTGGGTTAATTAATGTGAAAAAGTCCTATGACTTTGCAAACATCCTTGCGAAAGTCATAGGACTTTTAATTTAGATAATCTTTTTAATTATAATGATCAATATTCCAAGCCAAATATAATGGGATACTATACGTCTTTGTGTTTTCACACATATTCTCGGCAATATTCTTTTGTGATAGCTTATAGCCTTTACCCGGATTATATTTTTTACAGAACTGCCTATAGCTCTTAGCCTGTGTATTATCTGCCGCCTTGACTTCGACAGGTATCATTTCGCCATCCGATTCAAAAATGAAATCAATCTCTGCCGAATTTCCCGAGCGCCAAAAATAAGGTACCTTGCCAGCCGATATAAGTTCGTTTAATACATAGTTTTCTGCAAAGGTGCCCTTAAATTTGATAAAAAGAGCTGATTCTTCCAATATCGTCTTTGCTGCGATCATGGATTTTGCTCTGAGCAATCCCACATCAGACATATATACCTTAAAATATGTCTTATCTGCATTACCCGATAATGGTATTTCAGGTTTCTCCACAAGCTCTGTTCTGCTTATCAATCCGGCATCACATAGCCATTGTAACGCATCCTCTAATTCTGCGGATCTTTTACCCTCTTTAACATGTGAAAAAACGAATTTATTGTTTTCCTTAGCAAGCTGTACGGGAACCGAATCCCATATCCACCTTATCTTAGGAACATCAGACGCAGGAGCGTGCTTGGAAAAATCATCTGCATAGTCATTTAAAATTTCATTCTGTACTTCTTCAACCTCATCTATATCATGAGTTTCTATCCATGTCTTAACCGCCTCAGGCATTCCTCCGACAATATAGTACTCTTTCAAAAGCTTCATCATCGGAACAGAATATAATTCCGGAATTGCCCTATCAATCGGCCATTTGCTGAACACATCTATAAGATCGTTCCTGTCATTTGCAATAACAAATTCCTTAAAACTCATGGGATAGAGTTGCAGTCTGTTTACCTTTCCTACAGGAAAAGATATCTGTTCTTTTTTTAATGCAACTCCAAGAAGAGATCCTGCGCAAACAATATGAAGATCTTTCATATTTTCGCAAAAATACTTAAGTGAAGTTATAGCCCTGGGACATTCCTGAATCTCGTCGAAAAACACCAACGTCTTACCCGGAATGATCTTAACCTTTAGGTTTCTCTCTATTTCCGTAATGATTCTTTTTACATCAAAATCATATTCAAATACGGCTGATAGATTTTCGGAAGCTTCGAAGTTGATGTAAACATAGTTTTTGAAACACTCTCTTGCGAACGCATCTATAATATATGTCTTACCGCATTGCCTTACACCTGTTAATAACAGTGGTTTTCTGCGCGTTTTATCCTTCCATTGTCTAAGATCTTTGATAATCTCCCTATACATATCGCCTCCATGTTATTGCGAAAGTCCTATCACTTTTGCAATAATTATAACAAAAGTCCTATGACTTTTGCAAATATCCTTACGAAAGTCATAGGACTTTTTGTATACAAAATAATATTTACCCTCGTTCATTCAGTACTACATCAAGCCCCAAGAGATTTGCGATGTGCATAGCCTTACCAAGCTCAATTGTTTTCTTTCCGTTCTCCAGATCAGAGAGAAAGGAAACTGATATTCCCGTAAAATCAGATATGTACTTCTGCGTATATCCAAGCTTCTTGCGCCTGTCTCTGATTGCTTTTCCAAATGCATTCGTATCGCTGATCTTCATATGTTTTCCTCATAAATGTTTTTGTGCTAAATTATGCCGTACGGCAAAATTAGATATAAACAATCATAAATTTAGTCGTACGGCTAAGTCAAGGTTATTATTCTTTATCGGAAACTTTCATTAGTTCCAAGTATCATCTTCAAAGTAATACCAGTAATCACATATCTTTTCTGAGCGATAAATATGTCGATCGCCATATTCGTCATTGTATTCATAAGTATCCCCTTCCTGAGGGGTTCCATATTTAAGAATTTTTCCTGATGGGGAATAGTAAATTCCACATATAAAATTACCGTTTTTTTCCTTTAGTGTTATGCGCACCTCATCATTTCTAGAAGATAGATTCTTACAAACAAATATGTTTAAGATATTCATATCAGAATATAATTTGTCAATATTGTCATTTTGTATTAATAACTCTTTTTTTAATCTATATACATCTGATTCTACTTGTCTATCTAATAATTGTTCAGATATATCGGTTAAATAATCAGTATTATCCTTGACATATTGCTTAATCTCTGACAGTCTGACATAGTGCGTTTGCTTATTCATTATAATTATTAATATAAAA
The DNA here is from genome assembly GCF_003625475.1 of Butyrivibrio sp. X503. Taxonomy (GTDB): domain Bacteria; phylum Bacillota; class Clostridia; order Lachnospirales; family Lachnospiraceae; genus Butyrivibrio. The sequence continues at coordinate 376,578 of NZ_RAIQ01000003.1, forward strand.
GCAAAAAAACTAACCCCTACTAATATCAATATCGATCTTTTCATTAATCTTCCGAAGCCTTTCTTTAAATTCAAGCTTGTCCTTGATTTCCTCTTCACTTGGAAATCCCTCCTCTCGCCACTTTATTCCAAGCTCGATTGCATCGTGATCTTCTGACATATCGCCCATATAAGGAAGCGTAGGCATATACGGTATATCCCACATATTATAATCCTTTACCTGAACCGCAGCTCCTCCGATGTACAAAGCATAATCCGGATAATATTTTGCACCAATATAAGAATACGTTACATTACCCAATGTACCAGGATCCATAACCTGCCCATGATAAAGAAAATATCTATTTTCTCCTTCTGGATAAGGTATATCAGGAAATGCATTTGGCCATACGGTGTCTCGTTTTATATCCATCTCCCCAAAATTCCTTACTCTTTCTACAAATTTAATAGTAAAGTCAAGGGCTCCAGTCTCCGGATATACATTTCTAGCAATATTTGATTGCTTCACATTATCAAAATACTTTTCCTGTTCAACAAGCCATTTATCAATTTCTTCCGTATAATCCGGTAAGTTTGCATCAGGAGTATTATATAGTTGCAATTCTTCGAGCAGTCTTCCATCTCGATCATTCTTTTTTCTCTCCTTCTTGTAATTATCTCTTGCCGTTTTAACCTCTTGCTTTAATTTTTTCATTTTATACAATTGATCTATCGGCAGATTCATTAATGCAGCTGCATAATAATCTTCAAGATTAGAATTGCTACCATTCTCGCTGCCACAATAAGTGCTATTTATGTGATAAAGTTGTATATTTGAGTTTGGCATTCCAGGTATGGGTATTCTTGGTATGGGTGTTTTTGGAATTGATGGTTCCGGAATTCGATAAACTGTACACGTTTCAAAAGACATTATTTTCCCCTTCCCTTTTATGAAAAATCCTTTTAACAAAGCGTATCTATATTTTAACATGCCATAATATATCAGAGCAATAAAAAGAGCTTTCTCTTTATGAGAAAGCTCTTTTTGTATGCTTTTATTATCCTTTATACTTCTCGATCGTCTCTTTTATTCTGAGCGCGGGCTTTGAAAGCTCCTGCATGGATTCGCCTTTGTTCATGGTATCGATTATCGCGGCGATATAGCGTCCCATATTTACGCTCATATAATACTCTTTTTCCAGAAGCTCTTCTTTTTGATGGATGAGATTGGTTGCAAAGATTCTGGTAAACAGGCCGTCGGCGTATGCCTTATCGAATTTCTCAAGGCCGCTCGTGAAGAGACCGAAGGTCGAGAAGATGAACACTCTCTTTGCTCCGAGGCCTTTAAGCTGCCTTCCTTCGTACATAAACGGCATGATCACGGTAATCCGAGCCGCTCTTCCGTTACAGGCTGCGATTATTCTTTTTAAATCCTGATATTATCGTCGGGCGACATACGGTTCAAGCTGCCGTCCATCTTGTAGGTAAGGGAATTGTTGCAGACATCGACCATGATGTAGATGTCCTTATCCCTCACGGATTCTCCGAGGATTCCCTTTGCCTCTCCGCTGCTAAAGCGCGGGCACTCGCACGGAATAAGGTAGTCCTCACCATGCCAGTCTGCAAGTATCTTATTAACTTTCATTCTTGTGAAAGTCATAGGACTTTTTGGACACAAAATAATACCCTCGTTCATTCAGTACTACATCAAGCCCCAAAAGATTAGCTATGTACTTCTGTGTATATCCAAGCTTCTTACGCCTGTCTCTGATCGCTTTTCCAAATGCTTTTGTATCGCTGATCTTCAATGTATATATTATTGTTTTATTACTTTTCTATATGTTAGAATATACATGCTTGTTAAGAATATATTTCGTAAAAGGAAAGAGGAATATAAAATGTCTTTTGAGGATATCACTCTTTATAGAATTGAAGATACTCCAATTCCAATGCCTCAAGCACCAAACATTCCTTGGCCAAGTATGCCAAATCCAAATGTGTACCTAAAAAAATAAATAGCACTTATTGTGGCTTTGAGGATTGTAGTATGGTTGCTAGCATTGGATTACCTGGAAAACTGGTATATGAGCCGTATTATAATGCTTTAAAGCGCTACGGTGAAGAGGTTTACGAATCTGGTGGAAAAACTCTTTCAACACTAAATCGAATAGGAAAAAATAAAAATTTACCGGATTATTCTGAGATGATTGATAAATGGCTTGCTAAACAAGAGCAATATTTTGATTATGTAGGTAAAGTATATCATTATACTGATGGAAAAGATCCGACAGTATTGGATGGTTCTGCAAATTTCACTGCGGTTTTCATAATCATGGTTGAAACAGGTGGTCCAATGGATGTTAAAGACGAAGCAAGGTGGCATGAAGCTTTCGGGAAAGATATACCGTACCCCCCACACTGAAGATGATTATTTTATATATCATGGTCAAGTCATGGATGCTGCAACGCTAGGTAATGTTACATATTCGTATATTGCTTCAAAATATTATAGCGACTTTTTCACACTTTCCGGAGGAGCAGCAGTTCAAACAAAAAGACGTGCATGGAAAGATTTACCTTTTTTATTTTTGTTACCTCATTGTGGGGAAATGCCAGAAGATATAGAGGCTATTAAACTTGGTATAAAATGGAGGAAGGAAGGTTTCCCCGATGACAATTAAAAAGGATGGAACATATACATTTACCTTAATAATAACTATAATAATGCCAGTTATCGCTATTATTGTACTGGGAATAAATTTTTATATATTTAAACCTAAAAATAATCATGTTGACACTTCGGAGATTAAAAATTATGTTATAAATAATGTTGATTATCTGACAGAAATAACCAAACAGTTATTAGAAGCGGAAGATAACGATGAATATCCATCAACATATGAAAATGAATCTGAAATCCCAGAAGGCATTGATGCAGATAAACTCTTCAAAGATTTATGGGTTCATTATATTTATGTATGTACAGATGCTAAAGATATGGAAGATATCGTTGAAATAAAACTTAGAAATAAAGCCGGGAAATATAATTGCAGCATATATTATTCTCCATCGGGTAAACTTCTAGATCACGGTAGACCCAAAGAAGGCAATACATTTGAAGTAGAAGAACCAAGGTATAAATTCAGAACTGAAAAGATATGCGATAATTGGTATTATAGTGAAGAATATAGATGGTGACTAAAGGTTAAGAACAAAGTGATAGTTCTCAATGCAACAGAAAAGAGCTTATAAAATCTTGCGGTGCTACTCCTATAAAAAGCCCCGTCATTGAATCGTAAGGATATCCGAAAATCCCGTAACTTCAAATATCTCTTTTATCTCTTCGGCTGCGTTTGTAACAACCATCTTTCCCTGCTTGTTCATGATCTTCTGCGCGGAAAGAAGAACTCGGAGTCCCGCACTTGAAATATAATCAAGCTTGGCAAGATCGAAAGTAAGATTATCCACGCCATCCAATGAGCTCTGAACCTCAATCTCAAGCTGCGTAGAAGTCATGGTATCAAGGCGTCCCTCCAGCGAGATTTTCATATTTCCATTATCCTTTGTTTTTTCGATGTTCAGCATAATGTTGTCCCTCCTTCACGTAGGTCCTACTCATTGCATGCATTAAATCCGCTTGTATATCGTATTTATATTTTGTGAATCTTTGTATTCGTACCTGAAATCATCCATCAGCTTTTTTGCCATGTAGATACCAAGTCCCCCGATTGCTCTTTCGTCCGCAGAGAGTGAGATATCGGGATCGGTCTTTTTTAGCGGATCGTAAGGGATTCCTTTGTCGGCAAAAGAAATTTCTACCGCACGCTCTTTTTCTATAAATTTAAATCTAACTTCCGCAAGACCTATCTCTCCGGGATATGCGTAATGTGCGATGTTGACGAACAACTCCTCGACTGCTGTCCGGATTTGATTTTGACTCTTTTGAGCACAAGAAATTTCTTCCAGCTTGGAATCTATGAACTTCATAACATTCGGCAGTTTTTCCACCGTCGCTTCAACTGTAAGCATATTGTCTTTTTCATTAATTATCATGTCACTACTATCTTTCGAAGCTCATCATTTCCCGTAATATGTCATGTATAGCATGGTTATGTCGTCAAGCTGCTCAGCACCGCCCACATATTCATCGATGCCGACCATGACGTTTTCAATGGCGACCTTGGGATTGGCCACAGGGAATCTGTTCATTATCTCAAGCATTCGGTCATTTCCAAGAAGCTCATTGCCCTCATTAATGGCCTCCGGGAATCCGTTCGTATAGACGAATATGCTGTCTCCTGGTTCCATCTTGAAATTGTGCGGAACAAACTTGGTATATTCCATTACCGCCACAGGAAGTGAATGCTTATATTTTACAAATTCATACTCGCCGCCTGCATGCCTTATAACCGGATGCTTGTGTCCTGCATTGACAGATATACTCTCACCGCTGGAAAGATCGATAACTCCGATCCACACCGTCACAAAGAAGCCCATCTTATTGTCTTCGCACAGCCTGTTATTTACCTCATATAAAGTATCAGCGGGAGACATACCCGAAGTAAGAGCATTCTTTATAAGTTTTTTTGCCATCATCATAAACAATGCCGCCGGTATGCCTTTTCCGGAAACATCTGCAATGGCCAGTCCAAGGTGATCCTCGTCAATCATAAAATAATCATAGAAGTCGCCGCCCACCTCTTTAGCAGGCTTCATGTATGCGTACAGATCAAAATCTTTTCTCTCGGGCATATACGGATAAACCTTTGGCATGGCATCTTCCTGTATTTCCGCAGCAAGTGCCATATCTCTGGATGCCGCCACCATCTCACGGCCCTCGGAAACGTTGAGAATGCAGTACATAAGCATCAAGGCAATCATAAATAATGCAGGTCCGAGCGAAAGTCCGTATACAACAATAGTTATAATGCCAACAAGCATCGGAGCCAGCACATACATAAAAAATGCAAGAACCTGATATCTTTCAAGGAGCTTACGCTCAAGAACAACCACTACAAGCGCAGCTATAACGGTGAAATAGGAATAGACCATAGAGATCGGATAGAGCGCGCTTCTTGCATAGACGCCGTCTTGCCCGACAGTAAAATAGATTCCGGTAAAAATATTTATGATCCTGACCGCAATGGCCACATAGGCGCCGATACTGACGATCAAAAAGAGCTTTTTTACCAGATTTTTTCTAATTTTCAAATATGTCATCGTGTACATCCAAAAGAGCAGTGCCTCTATAGGAGCACACAGATAGTACAATGTATTGTCCAAAATATTGAGGTATCTGAGAGACGGGATTCCGTCAACAAGCCATGCACAGCCGTCCGTAAAGAGTTGAATAAACACAACATTAATAAGGGCCATCATGTACTTTATATCAGCACCCGTCTTTTGAAGGTCGATAAGGCAACAGACATAGAGAGTACAGCCCAACATCATTCCCACAAAGTCCGCGCCGATATTGATAAGATATATCGGTCTGAGCGTGTTTATCCCTCTGTAGAAAACAAGCTGAGCCATTACCAAAGTCAAAACAAAATATAGAATTGATACGACTATTAACCTTTTCTTTTTTGATTTGCTCATATTATCATTATATCGTATATTGTTTTGATGAATTATTAAATTTTTCTGTTCTTTTTGTATTGAGTATGATAATATAAGTTATTGAAACGACGGTGTTTCATGGATAACATGAGGCACCGTTTTTGTTTTATACGGTTAATGCCCCTCTATATGGGCAAAAATATCTTTTTTACCGGAGGTTGTATGAACAGTTTTTTATCATCAGTTGAACAGATAAACAGTGCCGTTAACGGCTTTGTTTGGGGACTACCCATGCTGGTTCTTTTGGTCGGCACGGGAATACTTATGACCGTCCTTACACGTTTTTTCCAGGTGAGTCACTTTAAGCACTGGGTAAAAAACACTATCGGCGGAATATTTAAGGATAAAAAAGTAACGGCGCACACGGGAAGTGAAGACACTCAGATCTCACAGTTCCAGAGCCTTTGTACCGCTCTTGCCGCTACTATCGGAACAGGTAACATCGCAGGTGTTGCAGCAGCCATCGTTTCGGGCGGCCCGGGAGCCATTTTCTGGATGTGGGTCGTTGCTTTCTTTGGAATGATGACGAATTATTCGGAGAACGTACTCGGAATTTTCTATCGCCGCAGAAACAGCAGAAATGAATGGTGCGGCGGAGCTATGTATTACTTAAAGGACGGACTCGGATCCAAGAAGGGATGCAGACATATAGGAACAGCTCTTGCGTTTATGTTCAGTTTCTTTTGCGTATTTGCCTCATTCGGCATCGGTAACATGAGCCAGATCAACTCGATCGCGCTTAACATGCACAGCGCATTCGGCATTCCCACTTTGATAAGCGGAATCGTACTTATGGCACTTGCGGGCATGGTTATCGTCGGCGGCCTTAAGAGAATCGCATCCGTAACGGAAAAGCTCGTTCCCTTCATGGCTGTTATATATATCGTCGGTGCACTCATCGTATGCATCTGCAACGTTGATCAGTTCGGAGCCGTTTTCTCAGCAATATTCCGCGGCGCTTTCGGATTTAAAGCTGTCGGCGGCGGCATCGTGGGAAGCGGTGTTGCAATGGCAATGCAGTGGGGAATGAAGCGAGGCGTCTTTTCCAATGAGGCGGGTCTTGGTTCTTCCGTAATGGTTCACTCAAGCTCAAACGTAAGAGAGCCCGTTGTTCAGGGAATGTGGGGCATCTTCGAGGTATTTGCCGACACCATCATCGTCTGCACGATCACTGCATTTGCGGTTCTTTCAAGCGGACTTGTTGATCTTAATACAGGAAAAGTGCTTTCGGAGCAGGTTTCCACAGCTCTTGTTGCAGAAGCTTTTTCAACGATATTCGGAAGATTCGGCTCGGCGTTCATCGCGATCGCAATCCTGTTCTTTGCTTTCTCAACAGTACTTGGCTGGAGCCAGTACGGAAGCAAGGGCTTTGAATATCTCTTCGGCACCAAGAGCACCAAGTTATATCAGATCATTTTCGTAATATTCATCCTGATCGGCGCAACCATGGATCTTACGCTCGCTTGGGATCTTTCGGATACACTTAACGGCCTTATGGCTATCCCGAACCTTATCGGTGTGATCGCGCTCAGCGGCACGGTTGTTAAGATAACCAAGAACTACGTAGACAGAAAGCTTAGACACAAAAACGTTAAGCCTATGCTCTCTGCCATCGGCAAGATTCAGGAGATCCACGAAAGCGAGATTGAGTCGGCTTCTTGATTCTTCGCAATAATCGAATACATAATAAAAAGCCTCAATCTTCAGGTATTTGAAGATTGAGGCTTATTTTATTTGCTTGCTTTAAGCGTATATGTTTTATCCCAGTTCTTGAGAACTTCCACAGAAGAAAAGCCTGCTGCCAGAAGAGCCTCTTTTTCGTGCTCCACCGTAAGCGGCGTATCGAAGTGATAGAATTCGCCATCCGGAAGATTAAGCTCTTTTCTGATCTTAAGAAGCTCCTGCCTTAGTGAAGCCTCTTCCTCATCAGACTTTGAAAAGCAATCCGTAAGGATGAAATATCCCTTGGAAGTCAGCGCTTTGCATAATCTCGTATACAGCGGTATCTTCTCCTCTTTGGTGAAATGGTGCAGCGATTCAACCGATACGGCTGCGTCATATTTATCTTCACCAAACGGCTCATCAAAATATGAACCGCATATCAGTGTAATATCTTTACCGGGAAATTTGGCTTTTAGCGCATCAAGCATCGACTTTGTGAGGTCGATTCCCGTAACCTTGGCGCCGGGATTCATTTCAAAAAATTCTTCAAGCTCAAGGCCCGTTCCGCAGCCAAGATCAAGTACGTTCGCTCCTTCCGGCTTTGGCAAAAGCGATGCCGTGTAACCGTAGAATATATCAGCACCTTCTATATTGCTCTTCATGTGCTCGTCATATCCGTCAACGCGAGCAGTGAAGAAATTGTCCATTTTTTCAAGCATTGTTCATCCTGTCCTTTTGTGTCTTAATATTTTGTCTTTATTCTTATATCTTTTTCTTATACCAATGTGACAGTATTTCTGCCGTTTTCTTTTGACAGATACATTGCCTTGTCCATGCGGTCAAATGCATCTTCAAAAGTATCCTCGTCTTTAACCTGCGTCACCCCGATAGAGCATGTCACATGCCTGATCTTCGGAAATTCCGTAGCTTCAACTTTTTTCCGTAGTTCATCGGCGATTGTATACAGCTCATCTCCGGTTTTGTTGTTGTAAACTATTACAAACTCTTCGCCGCCCCATCTGCCGACAGCTGCTTCTTTCTCAGCCACAAAGTCTTTTAACAGATCTGCAAGTGACTTAAGCACAGTATCTCCGGCGGAATGTCCGTAAGTGTCGTTGATTTTTTTGAAAAAATCAAGATCAAGCATCATCATTGCTACGTTTATGCCACTTCGATGGTACTTATCTATGCTGTTATTTATCTCAGCCTTTATACTGCCCTGATTTAGGAGCTCCGTAAGAGTGTCGTTCTGGGCGAGCTTCTCGTACTTCTTAAGCTCAGACATAAGCTGCATTGAAGAATCGTGAATATTCTGCACCATGAACACAAATCTGAAATCCTCTTCGGTACTTGTCATAGCTCTGCTGAAGATCAGTTTTACCCATATATACTTGCCTTCGAGGTTCTGCATCTGGCAGTCAAAAGAGGTCGTGCGGCCGCGATCGAGATGTGTTCTCAAATATTCGGGATCCGTGATCTTAAGGAACTGCTCCTTATCCTCAGGCCAGATCATGTTCACCGTCATCATGCGCCAGTCGGAATACTTAATATCCGCGTTTATAACTTCTTCCGAAACCTCTGTGACACTTATGCTGCTGGTCGTATCGTTAACAAGGTCAACATACATGGAAAAAAGAAATGTATTCTGGATCGTAGTGTTTACCTTACCGGAAGTCATGTACTCCTGAACGTATTCATCGTACAGTTCATCCATGATGTAAACATACTTCGTTGTATCTTTTATCGGATAAACAGTCATCTGAAGGACGGTAGGCGTATCGCTCCCCTTCGGATAAACCTTTATCTTCCTACTGTACTTACCTTTGAATTTGCCATAGTAAGACACAAAGGCATTGTATTCTTCCGATACCTTCTCATTGGATTTAGCGATATGGAACCAGAGCTTTTGAATAAGATCGTCATAGCTTCCGGTCTCTTCTACGAAATCCGCAAAATCATTATTGCGCGCAAGAACTCTGTACTTATTGACCGCCGTATCTGCAAGGATCACGATAGCCACATTCTCCTGCAATAATCCAAAAATGTCTAGTAACGTGTAGTTCTCCAATGATTTATCCGACATACTATTCACCCGCTCGTCCATGAAGTTGTTTGGTGTATATATTATCAGTTTAATTATACTTTTGTGCTTATTATTTAGTCAATTTATGTATTACTCTCTCCTTTAATAAATCGTCAGTTCTTTCTAATGTACCAGCTATAGCCGCTAAAGATAAGTCCCCTATCTTTATTATCAAATATGGGCAAAAGAGATTTCGTCATCCACTCTTTTGCTTCTTCTGCGCTGATTGTTCCGCTCTCAATCTGCGTATTCACATTAGACTGGATCAGCATGAAATCAACGAATTCCTCAATTGTAAAAGAATAAACCATGTCATATTCGGTCTGTTTTTCCATGGTAAAGCCTTTGGGAAGGTCTTCCTGCGTCCACTTATTTTCTTTTCTTGGAGGCTTGGGAAACCTAGTCAGATACTCATCGTTGTACCAGTGAGTGTATGCATCGCTTTCAGCGGTTTGTGAGACCTCGGCTCCGCTTTCGGGCTTTGGGGAAACATTCAGTCCGCTCTCGGGCATTATATGCTTCGCCATGCGATTCGTTATTCCAAAATCGTAGATGACTAAAAGTCCTCCGTCTTCCATGACATCTGACATATTTGCCATAAATATCTTTTCATCGACCCAGTTTATGCAACCTGCGGCAGTCACGATATCATACTTTTCTTCGGGAAGTCTTGTCTCTTCTGCTTTGGCAGTGTAGAAGGCGTATGCATTGTTATCTCCGTACAGTTTTTTGCACGCTTCTACCATAGCATCCGCGATATCGGTTCCTGTTACTTTATCACAGATAAGCTTTAACGCCTTGGTTGAAAGTCCCGCGCCGCAACCGACGTCCAGACCATTCTTGAATATATGGTCCGGTGCAATATCGCAATCTCTTTTTAATTGTTCTATTACTGACTTGTGAAGCCATGGCCTCTTGGTATATCCCATAGCTATACGTTTTGAATCAAAAGATTTGCTGTTCATTGTTATTCTCTTTCCTTTTCTTAAGCATTTCTTCTATATGTCATCAGATTATCTTTTATGGTCCATTATACCATCAGGTCACGTGCATTGATATGCGGGTTGTGATAACGCTTTCTTTTATCGGGTAAACTAAGCAGCTTTGTCATAAGTGTTCCTAATTCATCATATGCTTTAGGTCTTTTGAACTGTATCGCTTTGGTGGGGCAATAGACCACGCAAGCGTTGCAACCGTTACAATTATGATTCCATTTAGGGCGACCGTCTTCGATCACAATATTCTTATTAGGACACACCTTCTCGCAGGTTGAGCAGCCGATGCATCTTTTGTCTGTAAAAAAGCCTTTGTCGTATTCATGCTCAATATTAAGATACGGAACCATAAGCTTTGGGAACAGTTTTCGTGTTATGAAAGACATATGCGGATACTTTCTGAATTTCATTTCCGATATCTCGCGTGCTGTCTTTAGCATATTTTTTTCCATCAAAGGAAGCATGAGCTTTTCAGGCGGAAAAGGCGGATACGCTATGCACTGGCTTGCGACGCACCTGATCGCACGGGAATAGCTCAGATGAGCACCTTTCGTAGAAAGAATATCCTCGACAGTTTCAAATGCTTTTCCGTGAACAGCTATGTACGTGGCCACCATAAAAATATAGGCATTGGGGTTTACGGAAAGCCCAGAGATAAACTCTTTCATCCTTCCGGGTATGTCCCATTCGTAAACCGGGCAGACAAAGCCGATAATGTCTGCATCCTCAGCGCTGTATCCCGAAGGATCTTTTCTCACATTGACAATGGTGGTGTCTTTAAGTACCTCTGCTATTACTTTTGCTGCACGCAAGCTGTTTCCCGTTCCGCTGAAGCAGTAAATGATTTTTTTCATGATTATCCTCCTTTATGAGTGACATCTGTATTTCCATTATCCTTTTCTAGAGGTAACACTTGTAACCTCTTCGAGAGTATTATAGAATTATGATGTAGCTCGTATCAATAGAAATAGCTAATGTGTCACACATTCGGGAGATCTGTTACTTATGAATAATACAAACGGAATTATTGCAGAACGTTCTAAGAAAACTATCGCAAATGCTATGCTCAAGGTTATGAAGATATATGATTACAGGGAGATCACAGTGACTCAGATCACGCAGGAAGCTGAAGTTTCCAGAAAGACTTTCTACCGTCATTTCCGTGATAAGGATGAAGTCCTAAAGCACCTGTTTGATTCACTATATAAAGAATGCGTATCAACAATAAAGGACAACGAATTACACCATTACTGGGACGTTGTCCAATGCTTTTTTGATTTTTGGGAAAGTCATGCCAAAATTCTGAACCTGATGAAGCAGAGCAATCTGCTCCCGCAACTGTTTGAGGAGTCCTACGAAAGATCTTTTGAAGTATTCCGTTCCGTGAAATCGGCAGACCTCTCAGAGCAGTACAAGGCTGAACTCCCGTATCTTCTCGCGTACAGCTTGGGCGGAATGAATTCCATGCTCATCAAATGGATAGAAAACGGAATGTATATTCCTTCATCGAAACTGATATCCTGCCTTCGTGAAGGATTCAGTTCAGAAATGCTGTGAGTATTATAGTTTGTACGTTTCTGAAGCCAGGTCCTTTTGTTCCATAAATGACCTGGCATTCATATTGTGTTCTGTATTGAAAAGCTTATGATCATCCGAATTTCCTGCAAACAGCTCTTTAACATAGTCGATTGCATCACTGATTATCGTATCTTGTCCCGTTACCATGATTTATCTCCATTTATAATAAGGATTCTATTTAACTTACCAGCGCAACAAACTAGAAGTTGTCGGGATGTCTGGCCGGGAGTATAGCCTTTATCTGAACTTATTATTTCCTCTGGCCATGGGCAGTTTTCAATGCTTTTCTCGAATAATTGACTAAGGTGGGTTTTTTCATGTGTTTTAGTCAATAATTTCTCCGTATTTCTCGAGCTCCAAAAGGAGAGATTTGACTAAATCGCCATTTTTCAAGGCATTTAGTCAATTTTTTTGATTCCCGTAAGAAGAAAATTTGACTAAATCAGAGAGTTTTCATTGTTTTAGTCAATTTTCGCGTTTTTCAAATAATGACAGGGCTAAGTCAACGCCTCTCGTCACAAAGCGTAACACTAGCAGATACACGTCAGCTCCACAAACTTCGATTTGTCATACTCATTTATATTTAAAGTTAATACTTTTATTTTCCGTCATTCATATTTCTCCTTAAAAGAACAAGATATTCGGTAGTGCCTTCTTCCAGCTTCTTTTCTCCTGTAACGTCAAACCCATTTCTTTCATAGAAACGTATTGCCTTTGTATTTCTTTCCAGTGTCCAAAGATGATCAGCTTCGTGTTTATTCACGGCATATTCCAGCAACTGAGTACCTATAGACGCATTTTGAAGGATGGGCTCAACAAATAGCCGAGCTATATATGTTCCTTCAATCTTTATAAACCCTTTGACAACCCCGTCATCATATACATACAAACTGTCAAGCTCAGTTTCATAGTTTTTCATGAGCGACGGAACCTGTAATTCCGCAAAATAATATTCATCGCTTTGAAATATTGGATAGAAATACAGGCGGTAGTTAAATATCTGTATTTCTGCGATACGTGATAAATCTTTTTTCTCAGCTTTGCGAATCATTTCCATACTCCAATACCTTTCATCTTTACAAACCGTAATTGTCGTACTCATTTATATTGCGAGATAAAAGGCTACCTTATCTTAATCCTTTCGCCAAATCATATGCCCTTTGCGAAAATGTTTCGATTCTTTCTTCTCTATTTATATCATTACCATAGCCTCTGGTCATTTCGTCAAATGCATATACTTCGCAATTTTTTGCCCTGTTACGAATTCGGTCACCAGCCATAACAGTCTTCATAGCTTCAAGTTGTTGCAACCTGATATCATCCTTTAATGAGCCTCCCATTGTGATAAGAAACACGGCTTTTTCCAAGGTTTTCATCGAAGGTTTATCTCCATAGGCAAAGCCATATGTCCATACCCTCTGGAACCATCCCTCAAGCATAGCCGGAGAAGCCGTCCAAAAATCTGGATAAATAAAAACAACAATGTCGGCCGAATTAATCTTCGCCTGCTCATTAAGAATGTCTTTCTCTACAGGATCTTTCAATCGATAAAATCCTTCTCTAATGTATTCACTTTCTGACATGACTGGATTAAATCCCTGTGCATACAAATCAGAGACCTCATAAGAGTGCCCTGCATCCTCGAGCCCTCGTATAAAGGATTCCTTTATCGTATGTGTAAAACTGTTTTTACTTGGATGACAATATACAACTAATACTTTCATAACATCTCCATCGTACATATAATTCAAATATAGTTTGGTAAACCTGAAAAGATTATGCTCTTTTCATTACCATTCTGACTATTGAGACAGGAGTGCCAAGAGTCCATTCCTTTTTGCATCCGGCAGATCTTCATCTCTCGATGAACTATAAACTGCAAATCCTACGACTTTATCTCCATCCTTAGCTACAAGGGTATTGTCCGGGAAATTCCTGGCACGTGCTGTTGTAGCCTCTACAGTCATCGTATCAAGATATCTGTCGCATACTATGCCTCTATAGGCTTCCTGCCATGAAGTACAGTGGACATATCCTCTTCCGCACAACTCATCATCAGTTTCAGCTGATTTGATAACTATTGAATCGTTTATTTCTTCCATACAATCCTCATTTAAATAAAAATATATAAAGCTTAAAGTTCCTTTTTCATATAACCGCATGTAAATGGGAAAAAGTCAAATTTATGAGTTCCAACATGTACTGCCCCCGCTTTTTCATACCATTCACGCAGCATGACATTTTCCTCAACAATACCAATATTCATCACATTGCAACCAAGCTCTTTCGCCATACTAAAAGCATGGTCAATCAGCTTTTTCCCTATACCTTTATGCCGATAATCCGGTAAGACCGCAACATTATTCAATTCGCACTCGTTATTCTCCTGAATCAGCAAAGAATAATACCCGCAAAGAACTCCGTCATCCTCAAAGACATACATGGGGCGATGTTCTCCGTCCATATGCCACATTAATCTCTCTTCGGTTGTTGCAAATGCAGTAAATCTCGGTGCATTCTCTTCCGTAAATCCAAATTCATCTGCCACGGTCAAAAAAGCTTTCTTTATAAGGCTTACACATTCCGAAATTTCTTCCCTTTTTACTTCTCTGATCATTTGTTTCCTGCTCCATTAAAAGTTATTTCTTGATCGTAAAGTTTACCCCCCATTGATGGTATGTATCAAAAAGAACGGAACTGCCACACCAACCATTGCTAGTGTGGTGTCAATTTTCTCATGTCCCAGAAGCTTCTGTACCTGTTCGATAGGCATTCCTCTGTCGATTGCTGTCGTGGCCATTGTTCGCCTGAATTTATGTGGATGAACATGATTCACTTCGCATTGCTCCCCCATCTTTCTGAGCATAATCTCAACTCCGCCCGCCTTAAGTCTTCGATACACTGTCAGCTCTTGCGTATAAAGTATTTCTTCCGGCTCCAATACGAATAAGCGTGCCGTCGTCAACAAGTTTTTTTAATGCGGATTCAACAGAAGAACTACCCAAACTCGGGCAGGATACCAAAACCTCCTGTTTGGAAAACTTCCCAATTCTCTCGCTAACGTACGCCTTCACTATGTCATATGAAGTACTTTTGGTTCCGGCCCTTTCTACAACAGTGATCCTATCTTCAAACTCTCGATAGCAGGAAAGTATCACTCCAAGCATATATTTTATAAACGGCTTCGGATCGTTCTTTTCTTCGTGCCAGCCTTTATCTGCTTTCTGCAAAGCATCATAGTAGGACTCTTTTGTTTCGGCAATCGCTTTTTCTATACTGATATACTGCCCAACAAAATAACCGCTTCTATATAACAAAAGAAGCGTCAGTAGTCTGCTCATTCTTCCATTACCATCGTTAAAAGGATGAATACACAGGAAATCTAAAATAAAACATGGAATTAGAATTAGCTCGTCTACTAATTCCTTACCCAAAGCATTCTCGTAATTCTCACATATCATATTGATAGCATCAGGCGTTTCATATGGTTCAAGTGGTTTGAAAAGTACTACCTTTTCTCCATTTCCAAGCATCATATCTATTTCGTTTGGCGTCGTTTTAAACTGACCACCATACGAATAATTTGTATATTTCAACAGATCCCTGTGCATCTGAAGAATATAATTGCTCCTAACAGGCAACATATCATAGTTTTCATGGACAAGATTAAGAACATTTCTATACCCCAATATTTCTTCTTCGTCTCTGTTTTTCGGAGTGGTTTTATCTGCCACAAGCTGTTTTAAGCGCGCCCCTGTAGTAATGATGCCCTCAATTCGATTGGAAGCTTCAGTGCTTTGTATTTTTGCTATTTCTATAAGGCGCTCCAATTCTACAGGTTTCTGCCGGAGAAAGAGTTCCTGTTTTCCTTTATATTCATGAATCTTTGAGATATACGATATAATTTCGTTATCCCACGTCCTATCGGCAAGTTTTGAATAATCAAATTCTCTCATCCGATCCTTTTTCTCCTTTCTCCCAAGCATTTTATTATTCTCCCAAATTATAATAGATATTGGGAGAAACATCAATAACTTTGGGAGAAAAACTGCTCGTTGTCATAGCACATTATTTTAAAAGATAATTGTCGTACTCATTTATATTGCGAGATAATCGGTATATACAATTCTGACACAATTCCTATCAAAACCTATTTCCTTCTATTTTATCAGCGTTATATCGTATGTTGTATTCTTGTTTTTAGCATCTACTACAACAAGAATACAACCTCTTTACCAGCCTCCCGGTATAAGCTTAAATAAGGCGGTGTTTTTGTATGCCATTGGACTGTCATATTCAAACGCTACTACAGCATCTGTTGTAGCTGTTATTGTTTGTATAATCTCTGCTGTATATGGGTCGATTATGTATGCCAATACCTGTCCCTGCATTACGTTATCCCCAGCCTTTACCATGGGATCAAGGATTCCTGCTGCATTTGCTCTTATACTTATAAACTTGTCACTTTCAACAACTTTAGATGAAAAACCGGCAAATCCCTGATATTCTATTATTCCTTCTTTTGCAAGAAAGGTAAGTATCGCGTTAACTCCCTGTCTGGCGCTTATCTTGTCGATTTTTTCCGTACTTGAAGTATATATTGAAAATGCATCTGTTTCCCATATCTGCCAGTTGTAGTTTAGCGTTGCCGTATCGAAAGGCCTTGGATTATGGAGAACAACAAAGGGTAAACCAAATTTCTTCGCCAGTTCAACTTTTTCATTTCCTGTTTTCATCATTCTGATCTGAGGCACAAAATGTCCCGGCATATAGAAGGATGCAAACTGTATTCCATATTTATAGTCTTTTATATTTTCAAAAATCCCTGCCGCTATTCTCTGTGTTGTCTCGCCTTTATCATAGCCGGGAAACATTCTGTTTATGTCGGTATTATCTATGCTCCAAAAACGCTTCTTAATGTTTACAGAGTAGGGATTACAGCATGGAATGACCATCAGTGTATGGCCATCCTTAATTTTCCCTTCCACTTCAAGTTTTTTTAACTTTTTGACCAAAAGACTACATGAATAAATCTGCTGATATTCATTCCCCCTCATGCTTCCAAGTATGCAGACAGACTTTCCCCCACTTCCAAATTCGTAGCCTTTTACTCTGAAATCATCCCTATATAAACCTTTAAATGAGTATATTATTGTTTCTTTCATTAGCTTTCCCCATTAAGAACTTTTTCCCGGAGTATTCTTCCCATAAGCGATCCCTCTTCCACAACAGGATACTCTCTTACTGTAAATATCATCCCATTCTCCGGAGCTTTGATATCTGCCAGCACATCGCCGGAAAGAGGATCTATTATTTTTCCAACGGATTCTCCACTTCTAACAATAGCTCCATGCTCCTTCTCCTTCATGTATATACCTGAGCATGGCGCATTAAGATAACAGACATCATCTCCGTCTGCATCGTAAGCTACTATTGCTTCTTTGGTTTTGGGAACTTCTCCTTCCCATATCCCTAATTCGCTCATAATAGAAATGATTCCATCCGCTAATTGTTCTCCATAATCTGGTGTAATCCGCATTCCAACCCCCATCTCAACAACAAGTGTGTTGGTTCCCCTGCTGTTAAGTGAATAAGCCAAAGTTGACTCAAGAACCGTACTAGCACCGTGCACCCAGATAAGATCCATATTGGCCTTTTTTGCGATTGGAACTAGTTCCTTTTCGCTTTTCTCATTAATTCTGATCTGCGGAATCTCAGTGAGAAAAATATTGCTGGCGTGAATATCAATGACCAGATCCGCACCTTCTAATTCTTTTACAATCATAGAAGCAGTAAATTCATTCATATCACCGTCAAAGTTCCCCGGAAAAATCCGGTTCATATCAAGGTCAAAAGCAGGTATTCCTCTGGTTATGGAATCTATTCCAAAAGGATTCATTGCCGGGTATATATCTACTATGCCTTTAAGGCTCAGCGAATCCCTACGTATTCTTCTGGCAATTTCGTAGCAAACATACTGTCCTTCAAGCTCATCTCCATGTATGCCGGTAACAATGCAGATCCGCTTGCCGATGTTTTCTCCCGAAGGTTCTATTCTGTGCCTTTTTATAACAAATTCCTCATCAACAGGAAGCGGAAATCTCACTACATCCTCGATGTTTTCAATTAGTTCACTCATCCAAAACCTCTTCAACAATTACTTTTATTTCCTGCAGTTGTGTAACGTTCCCTGTAAAAATCCCCTGATTCACCAGACAGTCCGAAAAATCTCTTCCATTAGATATTTTGATATATTCATCATTTACCAGTTTCATATTTGTCGGATCAAATCCTATCCATTTTTTATCATCCCATATCTCTACCCAGGCATGAGAACTGCCCTCTCCCATCATCATGCCAGTAACATATCTGCAGGGAATCTTTTCCATTCTGCAAAGCGATAACATGATGTGGGCATAATCCTGGCATACCCCTGCTCCCTCTGAAAAAGCTTCTTCTGCAGTTGTCTCCATACCAGTACAGCCCTGAACATATTGAAAAGAATCACTTAATCTCTTCATAATATGCAAGGCTTTTTCTGTGGAAGAATGAATCTTGTGCAACCCCAAAGCATCATAAAAGCTGTAAATCTTGCTGCCTGGTCTTGTTATAGAGGTCTGATATCTGTACATGCCAACCTGGTGCAGTTCCTTAGATTTCTCATAATCTGAAAGTCCTGTGGTCGCAATACCTGTTATGTCAAATCCAAAACTGTTATGATACTCATTGGTATAACCAAAAAGCGTTATATTTCCGTAAGAATCAATGTTTTCACTTGTTATGTTATCTGGGTAAACACTGACTGCCATTTTCTCAATACGCTGCATGTCCGTATCATGAGGTATGCACTTTAGCGTAAAACGGTGATTATTTACAGCCCCACTAAATGACAGCTTCATATGATACCCATATTTTAGCGTTTTCACGAATTATCACCCACCAGTTTTTCAACAGATTCAATAAGTGTCTCATAGGGGAGTTCATCAAGCTGAACCAGATAATTAACATGAGCAAGTATCTTGGGACTATATCTCATGGTGCTCTTATCAATCCTATTTGTTAAACGCCTTGCTTCCCTTCTGATTCTTTCAGATGGCTCTTTTAGCCTTGCATAGAGATCTATTCTCTCGACTAACTTTCCCACTCTTATCATGTTTCTTATTGACGATTCGTCTATAGCATCATCTGCCATTCCCCAGAAAGCTGCTATATTATCTGTCACCTTCTGAAGCCCGATAAGCGGTGCTTTTGAGATAGCTGCCTGATTCATTGCATAGACGGCCAGCTGTATATACGAAAGCGTGTCACTTCCTATTTCTTCCCTAAGAACAATGGCGTTATCATATGCTCTCATCAGATTGGAAATAATAGAGTTCTCATCCTCTAATGAAAAACAATATCTTTTACTAAAGTCCTCTTTGGATTTATATACATTAGGAATATCCTGACTCTCGCAAAAAGCCTTATACTCCAGATCATCCACATCGATCATTGAGTCAAATCTGGCTTCAAAAATCCTTATGGTGGAATACACTCTTTCTGTGTACCTTCCAAGCCAATATAACCTGTCCGTGTTTTCTACTGAGATAATACCCATGTATCCTTAAATCCTCCTCCCTGCGAAGAATTAACAATAAACGAATCCGGATTTCTCGAAAATCTGGTAAGCCCGCTTTTCCAAACCATTGGCTCGTCTGCCATAAGAACAAAAGCCCTAAGATCCGCCTTTCTTGGAAGGAGCTGACCCTTCTCAATTATGTCAATATCAAGGAAATCAATGACCTCCTGTGCAATGAACCTTCTTGGCTCAGCCTTAAGCATTTCAATGAATTTTCCCTTTTCTTCCCTGGTCATCTTGTTACCAAAAACTACGCCATAGCCTCCTGCCTCAGCCACATCCTTTAAAACCAGATCATCGAAATGCTCCAGAACATACTTCATATCTTCTTCATAGTAGGGAAGATATGTCGGAGCGTTGCTAAGTATAGGTTCTTCTCCCAGATAATAGCTGATCATCTTGGGAACAAAATAATAGATTCCTTTATCATCAGCAACTCCATTACCCGGAGCATTTATAAGTGCAACATTTCCTTTCCTGTAAATATCAAAAATATGAGGAATGCCTATCACCGACTCTCTGTTGAAGTTCATAGGATCTAAGTACTCATCGGAAATCCGTCTGTAGACTGCACCAACTTTCTCTTTTCTTCCTGAATAATCAATGAAGTACAAATGGTCATTCTCCACGATCAGCTCACTTCCGGAAACTAAATGTGCGCCTGTCTTTTCTGCAAGATAGGAATGCTCAAAATATGCAGCGTTATAACGTCCCGGAGTCAGTATTACAGTATGACCTCCAACACTTACGTGATCCATGGTCCGTCTTAACAGCTCAGCATAATTCCTGTTGTCTTCAATATGTTTTCCTTTAAAAAGGTCTGGTGAACTTCTCCTTGATATCTCTCTTGCAATCATTGGGTAAGATGCACCTGAAGGAATTCGAAGATTGTCTTCTAAAATGTACCATTCTCCGTTCTTACCCTGCACAAGATCGATTCCTGAAATATGTGAATAAATACCTTTCGGAGGTCTTATCCCTTCGCACTGCGACAAATACCCACTGCCAGCATATATAAATTCCTCAGGAACAACGCCGTCTTTCACAATCCTCTTTTCGCCATAGATGTCTTCAATAAAAAGATTCAACGCTGTAACTCTTTGTTTCAGCCCCTTTTCAAGATATCCAAATTCCTTATTGTCTATGACCCTGGGAATCATATCAAATGGAAAAAGCTGTTCTTTAAATTCGTTATTCTTATAAATACCGAACTTAACCCCGTACCGCGCCAGCTGCTCGTTAACATCACCGGCTCCAAGATACAGCTCCATATCTTCAACTCGTCCTTTTTTTCCAAAAATATCTGTATATGATGTCATACCTCTGCTTCCTCCCCTGAAGTATTTCGATCATCTGATCGCATTTCCTTGAAATATATGTGGAAAATGAACTAAGCTTGTTTTCATCTATTTTACAAATACACTCCTTGCTATATCACATAAAATATATCCAGATAATGATATGCCAGTTCTTCAGCCTCTTCCCGGACAAAAATGGCGCCTCGGTATAAACCGAAGCGCCATTGCTCCAAAGTTCTTGTAAGATAGGTAAATGAAAAAGAAAAAGTAAAAGGCGCTCTGAAACACTAAGTGAATCAAAACGCCTTTGTTTGTATACAAGTATACGGATACGGAATAAAAAAGACAATTGTTATATTTCTACAAAGATTTCCTAAAATCATCGATAGCTGTATTTATTATTACCAAGAATAAGACTCCTTCTATTAATCAATTACATCATTTTGAAATCTGGACAAGTGCTCAAATGGAAGAATCAACCGCCCTCTGTATAATCCACATCCATCGTTAATCAGACTGTTATTAATTGCGCCAAACATATTTACATCTACCTTTGAAAGCTCTAGCTGTTGGAGCAACATTCCTCTTTCGAAGGCTTCATCAAAAAAGATACATTCTCCCTGAGGAATCTTGTTTCTTTTAGCTCGCTCTTTTTGCTGCCTTTTTTCATATCCCAGATGATTAGCAGGCCCTATTTCAGCGTAATCATCCATGCCTTTTGTACGAAGCTGTACTTCAACATAGCTACGGGACTCATTGTCATAGAGAGTAATATGAAGAGATTCATAACCATAGGGGCTGGGATTAATGATATAGTCTTTAAAATATGGCCTCACAGATTCTTTTAACATATCTGATGAATCTGCGCTATTTGTAGTCGACATTTCCGGACTGAAACCTCGCTGTTCAAGAAAATCAGGAAGTATATTGGCTATCTCATAAAGGTACTTAAGTTCTATTTCTTTTCTCTCATCAGGATTATTCACATGACACTTTGGCATGGAAATAACTATTCTGTATGCGATAAGGTCCCGAAAACGCTCTATCTTCCCCTTTACCTGCGCTGTATCAGGAAATGTTCCATTTTCCTTGTAGTAATTATAAATTGTCTCAACTATGTAAGCATTAAACTTCTCTTCAGCTCTTATTAAGGACTTTATCCGTCCCTTGAAAGTAAACGCCAGCTGCGGATATTGTCTGGTCATATACTTATAGAGTTCCCTGATTCTCTGGGACTGTGAGGTAAGAAAGTCGTTGTGAACAAGTAGTTCCTCCATGCGTATAAGAAAATTGCTATGAAGCATATCTACAGTATTCCCGGTTTTTATGGACGACTCCTTTAAATCTTTCGAATACATCTGAATTATCTTGAGAACAGTATCACCATTGTAAAGGTAGTCATTTAGCGTAACCATATAACGTTGCCTCCCCTCTTCTAATATCAGTTACTTCAAATCTTCCAGCCACATAGCCACTGACGCATCACTAGGCATTCTCCAGTCACCTCTTGGAGAAAGGGTTACAGAACCAACCTTTGGACCATCTGGTAGACAACTTCTCTTGAACTGCTGAGAGAAGAACCGCTTAAAGAAATTCCTTCCTGTCATTATTGCGTCATCATATTTTAGCTCGGGATAAGCTTTTAACATATATGCAGCCGCTCTCGATGGTTCGAACCCATAACGAAGCGTATAAAAAAGCAAAAAGTCATTAAGATCGTATTTACCTATTTTTTCCTCCGTCAACTGAGCTATACATCCATCACTGTTAGGGGTTAATTCCGGAGTAATCGGAGTCTCACAGATGGAAATAAGTACATCTTTAAGATCTTTATCTCCACACATAAACGCATAAGTACTGCATATGTATTTCACTAAAGTCTTAGGAACCGATGCATTTACAGCATACATTGACATATGATCTCCGTTATATGTGCACCATCCAAGGGCTAATTCCGATAAATCTCCAGTTCCCACAACCAGGGCATTTTTCATGTTTGCAGCATCCATCAGAATATAGGTACGCATTCTGGCCTGTGCATTTTCGTAAGTGACATCACCTTCACCCTGATAGCTATCACTATGTCCCAATTGATGCAAATGCAGCTTAACACTTTCTTCTATTGGAACTTCATGAATCTCATCTGCGAGAAGTCTCATCATACGATTGGCATTATCATATGTCAGTTCCGAAGTATTACCTTTGTTCGGCATTGTATAAGCAATAATACAGATATCCGAAACAATCTTTTTTGCTTCAGCGCATACTATAAGCGCCAATGTAGAATCCAGGCCTCCTGAAATGCCAATCACTAAGTTCTTAATACCAGTTGCCCTGACTCGTGTTGCAAGTCCATTGGCCTGAATCTGAAGAATTCGCCTGCATCTGATATCTCTTATGCCATCATCTGCAGGAACAAATGGATTTCTGGAAACAGGATAATCATATTTCTTAAGAATGTTTGCCATTTGTGCTATATTTGCTTCCGGTCCGCCTATCGGTCTTATGTTTGTCTGCACCCTTCTATAGCATAACGTAGCATTGTTCTCAAAAGTACTCTGCCTCCTTCTGTCATGCATAATACTACCTATATCGATTAGTGCAGTCTCAGCATGAGGATACTCAGGAAATATGGATTCTCTCAGAACATTCCCGCTTTGAGTTATCAGGGCATGCCCTGAAAAGACCATATCAGTGCTGCTTTCACCGGTTCCGGCGGCAGAATATACATAAGCGCAATAACATGCACCACTTTGCTGTGATACCAGTGCCCTTCGATAATCCTGTTTTCCAATCAGTTCGTCTGAAGCTGAGAGATTTGCGATGATATTGGCCCCAGCCAGAGCTGCATGTGTACTTGGTTTATCAGGAATCCACAAATCTTCACATATCTCAACTCCAAGAATTGCTCCGGTCATAGTATCTTCAGCAAGAATATCTACACCAAAGGGTATCTCATTTCCGTCAAGTTCTATAGTTTGCCCAATTATTTCCCGTCCTGACGAAAACCATCTTCCCTCATAAAACTCGGAATAATTAGGAATAAACGTCTTTGGAATCAGCGCCTTAATGCTTCCGCCAGAGAGTACAGGAGCACAATTGTACAATTTATTTACATATCTTATCGGAGTACCTAATACAACAGTATTTCCTGTACCTTCAGTCTCTTTTGCAATCATAAAAATGGCAGCTTCTGACTTCTCAAGTAGCAAATCATTCAGAAAAAGATCCCCGCAGGAATACCCTGTCACAGACAGTTCCGGGAATACAATTACTCCACAGTCTGCATGATCTTTCACTATTTCAATAATCTGATCCATGTTGTACTTTATATCACCGACTTTTATATCCGGCACGGCGGCCGCAAGCTGTATTATATTATTTTTCATAATTTTGAATTCTCCGCGTATATGTCATTATTTCGTAACTGTATCCCTCTGCATATTCCTAATATAGGAATATACTTTTCTAATGCTTGTTTAAGCAATTCTTGTTCCATGCCATCTCTACGACCACATGGAATAACTGAACTGCAAACCATTTTCTCTCCATACAAAAAGGCAAAGGTACCATATTTTTCAGCGCCTTTGCCTAACTCATATAATATCACATTTTGTCATAATATAAACATATGTGTCATCCGAGATACTTATTATGTGCCATCTTGACATTACTCTGCTTCACATAGAATATCGGTATTGTTTCTATATATAAAAAACAGCTTCCCAGCATTGTGAGCTGAGAAGCCGCGTTTACATCATCATTCCAAATTATACTTCAAACCAACGATGGAAGTTTGCACTTATCCATCTTGAGTTGGCGCGTATAATTCAAAGATAAAATTCCGAGATAACTTCCGATCAGTAATCCAGACAGATTTGAATTCGCCGCCAAGTGACAGGTATCGTATTTTCATTCGTTTCTAAAATGAAGAAATGAAAGTATTCCGACGGGCAGAAAATATACACACCATACAACAAGAGCAAGCCTTCCACCGATTCCGTTGCTGCCAGAGGTCATTCTTACGAACATTCCCGTAATCGGCATAAACGTGCAGCTGAAGTAGAATACTCCGTGTATCATCAGCAACGCTCTGAGCCACTTATCCGTCTTGGTCTTCGGCTTCATTGACAGTCCCGTGAAAAAGGTTGAAAGAGCCATCATACCGTAGCCGAGCAAGTCGTAGTTAAAGATAAGCCCGAACTTGCCGAATTCTAACA
Organism: Butyrivibrio sp. X503; assembly: GCF_003625475.1. Classification (GTDB taxonomy): domain Bacteria; phylum Bacillota; class Clostridia; order Lachnospirales; family Lachnospiraceae; genus Butyrivibrio. The sequence continues at coordinate 401,629 of NZ_RAIQ01000003.1, forward strand.
GCTTTGCCGCCTGTTCGGTCAGTTGTTCGTTGTTTACCGTTGTCAGTTGTGCAAAGTAAACCAGCATAATAAAAGTGCCGTATATCGCCGCAAGAATCAAACCAGTATTCGCAGCGACTTTGCGGTCGTTTTCACATTCGTTGTGAAGACCTGCCGTCATCATAATAAACCCAATCGGCAGGATAAGGCACACAAAGTAATATCCCATAGGATAGTTGATTATCAAAAACAGTGCAAACAGAAAAACTGTCACCGTCACTATCCACGAGCCCAATTTTGCTATTGTTTTGTTCAGATTCATTTACTCTTTCTCCTAAATTTCGATTTGCATATATATACCTTACGCTATAATCAATAATTTATAGTATACGTATTTCCTCTATCCTCTTCAATTATAGATAAAAGAAAAACCCCAGAAACACTGAGCACAACAAGGCACCTCGATTCCGCCATGCCGACAGACTCGGAACCGCTTCGCTTGTTCCTCGTTGTCGCGGCATTCGCCGTATGCTTGAAAAAAAAGACATCCCAGCTTGGATGCAAGCATCCATCTGGAATGTCTTTTTTACAAGCGCATGGCTCATTGCTACGCGCATTATCTCTTTGAAAACTGAGGTGCTCTTCTCGCTTTCTTGAGACCGTATTTCTTTCTTTCCTTCATACGAGGGTCTCTTGTAAGGTATCCGGCCTTCTTAAGTACAGGTCTGTACTCATCTGAATCAGCCTGAAGAAGTGCTCTTGAGATACCGTGTCTGATAGCACCGGCCTGGCCTGTTGTGCCACCGCCTCTAACTGTTACTACAACGTCGAACTTCTCTGTTGTCTCTGTAGCAACGAGGGGCTGTCTAACGATAACCTTGAGTGTCTCAAGTCCGAAATACTCATCGATAGGTCTCTTGTTGATTGTTATATTTCCATTTCCGGATACGAGGTAAACTCTTGCGATTGACTTCTTTCTTCTACCTGTTCCGTAGTAATTAGATGACTTTGCCATTTCTTATATTCTCCTCTCCGATTAAAATGTCAATACTTCAGGCTTCTGAGCTGCATGTGGATGCTCAGCTCCTGCGTAAACGTGGAGTTTTGTGTACATCTCTCTTCCAAGAGATCCCTTGGGAAGCATTCCCTTAACGGCATGCTCGATAACTCTCTCAGGCTTATCCTGGAGCATCTGACGGAGTGAGAACTCCTTGTGATGACCAACATACTCTGTATGGTGCCAATACATCTTCTGATCAAGCTTCTTACCGGAAACTTTGATCTTCTCAGCATTGATAACGATCACATAATCACCTGTATCAATGTTGGGAGTGTAGATGGGCTTATTCTTTCCTCTAAGTACGTTTGCAACGTTAGAAGCAAGACGTCCAAGTGTCATATCTGTAGCATCAACTACATACCACTTCTTCTCAACTGTAGTTGCACTAGGCATATAAGTTTTCATTGAATTTCCTCCAGTAAAACAATTACTTAATTGGTTACCTATGCGAAAACCCTTCACCTGATTCTCACATTATATGATGTACATATTGTAGCTTACCGGGACAACAATATGACATTTTCAAATAAAAGTGGACATGGCGTCACACAGTAAGATATTATATAACCCAATTTGCTCGATTGTCAATACATTTTCTCACTATTTCCGCCTCAAAAAAACACACCGCAAAGGCGCATGTTTTCTCACTCTTCGGCGTTTACGTACGGCACGCCGTCCAAGAACTCGTATTTTATAAGGAAAAGACCTTCCGGCGGCGCTGTAGGGCCTGCTGCCTTCCTGTCCGTCTTCTCAAGCATCTCTTTTACGTCGATAGGCTTGTTCTTGCCCCTTCCGACCATGATAAGCGTTCCGGCTATGATCCTTACCATATTATATAAGAAGCCGTTGCCCGTAACGCGGATGATAACCTCATCTCCGTGCCTGAAAACCTCGATATCCTTGATCGTCCTAACATGCGAAAGAGCTGTCGACTCAACATTACAAAAGCTGGTAAAATCGTGCTCTCCGACAAGATACTGCGCTGCTTCCTGCATCAGCTGCTCATCTAGAGGCATGCTGAAGTGATAAGTGTAGAACCTCTTGGTAGGAACAGGCATCTTAGTATTTAATATGCGATATTCGTAAGTCTTTTCGGTATTGCAATGCCTGGGATGAAAGTCGGGAGCGACCTCGGCTGAAGCCACGACCCTGATATCCTTGGGCAAGATATGATTTAAGCAAAAAGAGAACCTGTCTCCCGGAATGGTTGACGCGGTATCAAACACAGCGATGTTGCCGTATGCATGAACCCCTGAATCCGTGCGGCTTGCGCCGATAACCTCGACAGTCTCTCCGGTGAGCCCCGAAATAGCGCGATTAAGCATCTCTTCTATAGTATTGTGGGTACTCTTTTGAAGCGCCCATCCGCTGTAAGAAGTGCCGTCATATGAAACTGTCAGCATTATCCTGTGCAAATCGCTCATCTAAACAATATCCTTCCGACAACTATAGCAACTAAAAGATATGAATAAAGAACACCGTAGGCTATCCTATCTCTCTTTTTATAAATAAGAGGCTTCATCTTGGTCCTGCCGTCTCCGCCCCTGTAGCATCTTGCTTCCATAGCCATTGCCAGGTCCATAGCCCTTCTGAATGCCGATATAAAAAGAGGTACCAGCAAAGGAACCAGGCTCTTAGCCCTATTTATCAATGATCCGTTCTCAAAATCTGCTCCCCTTGCCATCTGCGCCTTCATGATCTTGTCGGTCTCTTCCAATAATATAGGAATAAATCTGAGCGCGATCGACATCATCATCGATATCTCATGTACGGGAACGTGGAGCTTCTTAAGCGGTCCGAGCACACTCTCCATACCATCCGTAAGGTTATTGGGCGTAGTCGTCAAAGTCATGATGGATGAACCCGTGATCAGGAATACGAGCCTTACCGCCATCATTGACGCCATCTTAAGTCCCTCGTATGTGATCGTAAACTTCCAAAAGCTCACAAGCTCTTTTCCGGGTGTCAGAAACAGATTGAACACCATGGTGAGCAGCAATAGGAAAAAGATAGTCTTCATTCCCCTAAAGATAAATTTGGGAGGAACATTGGAGAGCTTGATGCACACAGCAAGAAAAACTCCCGCTATGAGATAGCCCCAAAAATTCTTCACCAAAAAGAGTGACATGATAAAAACAAAAGTCGCCACAAGCTTAACTCTCGGGTCGAGCCTGTGAATGACCGAATCTGTTCTATAATATTGTCCGAGTGTAATGTCTCTTAGCATCTTCCAAACGCCTTCAAAATCTCATTTTTTGCCTGTTCCATAGTTGTTGCCTTAGCATCAACCGGAAAGCCTGCCTTTGCAAGCTCCTGCATGACATATGTAACCTGAGGTGCCGCAAGTCCGATCTCCTCAAGTTCCTTGTAATGTGCAAAAACGTTGACAGGTATATCATCAAAGGCAACGCGGCCTTTGTTCATGACTATGATCCTCTCCACATAATCAGCAACGTCGTCCATACTGTGGCTTACAAGTATGACGGTAATGCCCATTTCATCGTGAAGTCTTTTTATAAGTCCGAGAATATCCTCTCTACCTTTGGGATCAAGACCTGCAGTAGGCTCGTCAAGGATGAGAACATCCGGCTTCATCGCGATGACTCCCGCGATAGCCACTCTTCTCTTTTGACCACCCGAAAGCTCAAATGGTGACTGGTAAAAATACTCATCGTCAAAGCCAACCATCTTGAGGGCTTCATATGCGCGAAGCTCTACTTCCTTCTGTGGAAGCCCCAGGTTCTTGGGGCCAAAGCACACGTCCTTAAAGCAATCCGTCTCAAAGAGCTGGTGCTCCGGATACTGGAAAACAAGTCCCACCTTGGATCTAAGCTCTTTTTTATTAAAATCGGGATCGCTTATATCCTTGCCGTTGAAGTAAACCGATCCGCTTGTCGGAGTCTCAAGACCGTTAAGGTGCTGGATAAGTGTTGACTTACCCGATCCGGTGTGCCCGATAAGTCCGATAAACTGGCCATCCGGGATCTGAAGATTGACATCGATAAGCGCAGCGTGCGCCATCGCAGTATCTTCATCGTATATGTAATTGACATGATCAAGTATTAGCGACATTTTTAATCCTTTTAAGCTCCTCGACCAGCTCTTCTCTTGTAAGTATTCCGTCGGGAAGCGGTAATCCGTTCTTTTTAAGCTCATGAGCAAGAAGTGTGACCTGCGGAACTCCGAGCCTAAGCTCTTTTAACTTCTCAACCTGTGAAAAGATCTCGCGCGGCGTGCCTTCCATCGTGACACGTCCCTTGTCCATTACAAAAACCTTGTCCGCGTAGATAACTTCTTCCATATAATGAGTGATAAGTATGACCGTGATGCCCTCAACCGTGTTAAGCGCCCTTGCAGCTCTTATCACGTCCTTACGTCCGTTGGGATCGAGCATCGCCGTCGGCTCATCCATAATGATGCACTTGGGATGCATCGCGATGACGCCTGCGATCGAAACTCTCTGCTTCTGTCCACCCGATAAATGATTGGGCGAAGACTTTCTGAAATCAAGCATTCCTACAGCTCTTAAGCTCTCGTCCACTCTCTCCCAGATCTCATTTGTCGGAACTCCCATGTTCTCAGGTCCGAATCCGACATCTTCTTCAACAACCTGACCGATTATCTGGTTATCGGGGTTCTGGAAGATCATTCCCGCTTCCTGCCTGATATTCCAGAGGTACTCTCCGTCGGAAGTGTCCATTCCGTCTACAATGACCTTGCCTTCCGTCGGATACAAAAGAGCGTTGAAGTGCTTGGCAAGCGTGGACTTACCCGATCCGTTGTGCCCGAGGATAGCAATAAACTGCCCCGGCTTGACATCAAGATCAACGTTATCAACGGCTCTTGTGATGCCCTCAACATTGCCCTCTTCATCTCTTCTGATATATTCAAATACTAGATTATCTGTACGTATCATCTGTTTTTACCTACCATATCGAAATATTATAGCATAAATGTGGTACTATTTATGTAGTAATTTCGCATTTATATTTACGCATCGGGGGAGTTTTCCACATGAACAATAAATCCAAAAGAGATATCTTTTTTCTGTTAGCACTTATAGTGGCGTGCGCCATTCTTGCCAGAAGCTTTGCGGGACATGAGACCCTTGAAGAGTACGCCAAGAGCCATTCATCACAAGCATCTACCGGATCATCTTCGGCACAAGCTTCCACAGAAGCATCTTCGGCAAAAGAATCATCGTCGGAATCCACTGATCATTCCTCGGCAAAAGATTCCTCAACAGAATCCACTTCTATTGAAAATAGTGCTACTGCCTCTTCGACTGATGAAGTCAATTCAAGTGTCACAAACAGTTCTTATATCCCATATGATAATGACGTTTCCGACACCAGAGTCACATACTCCGAAGGCTTCTATTATGAGGCTTTACCGGATTCGATCATAACCAAGATAACAAATGTGTCATATCCGAAAGATTGTGAAATTTCATTGGATGATCTCAGATATTGTGTGATGCTCTATGTTGATTTCGAAGGAGAGACAAAGACAGGCGAAATGATCTGCAATAAATCGATCGCCGATGATGTTATGGAAATATTCCATGAACTATATGAGAATGATTATCGCATCGAGAGTATAAAGCTTATTGATGATTTTGATGCGGATGACGAAGCTTCCATGGAAGCGAATAATACGTCCTGCTTTAATTATCGCCCTATCTCAAGCGGAAAAAAGCTTTCTAAGCACGCCACGGGAATTGCTATAGATTTAAATCCCCTATACAATCCTCAGGTTAAATATAAAAACGGTTCCACCGTCATATTACCCTCAGGAAGTGAGGAATATGCAGACAGAACCGCTGATTTTCCATATAAGATCGATCAAAATGACCTGGCTTACAAACTCTTTACAAGCCATGGTTTTTCTTGGGGCGGAAATTGGAATTCTTCCAAAGATTATCAGCACTTCGAAAAGAAGAACGGCTGATCACTCTTTCTTTTCCCCGGGTTCAAGTGCCTCTTTTTCATTCTTTATCTCCCAATGGATAAGGAATGTGAGAGTTGCTCTTAAAAGGATTATTGCGCCCAAAATCCCGAGCTCGGCCCATTCTCTTACAACAACTGTCCTAAGCACCTCTCCTCCAAGCTTAAATTCCAGAGCCAGTGCTATTCCTTGCGCAAGCTGAAGTCTGATGGATTCATCTTTTTTCAGCCAGAAAATGAAGCACTTAACGGCCGTAAATACCAAGATGCAAATTCCAAAGAATTCCAGTAACAGTGTGGAATATTCAACCACATACCTCAAAATGTAATCCGCATTGTTGTAGATCGCTTCCATGTTGTCCCCTTTTGTAATTTAGAAAGTAAGAAAGCTTATATTTGTCTGATTCTATTATATACGCAATACAGATTATTTCAAAATTTAATTTTATGATATTTTCATAAATTTTGATGAAATATCGTTCAAAAATATAAAATTAAGAGATAAAATTATATTAACTTCTGTTATTATCTAAAAATTCAAGGAGACTTACTAATGGGAAAAGTAAACGAAAAGCGACATACAAAGATCAAAAACAAACTTCTGTTGTTCTTAGTTCCTGCCGTAGTTGCTACTATTCTTATTTTGGTAATCATTTCAGGATTTCTATCCAGCAGAAGCATGACTTCGATGGCAACATCCCAGTTAAATTCTTCAATTTCCAATCAGGCTGACAATATTGAGGCCTGGTTAAATGATAATCTTCAAAATTTCGCAACCGTAAAGCATATGGTCGAAAAAGCTCATCTTCCCGAAGAAGAGCTATCTAAGATGATGACCGAGCTATACGGTTATAATCCCTATTGTAAAAACGGCCCGTATATAGCTACGCAAAGCGGAAAAGTTTTTAAAGCTGAGGAATCCACAAAGAACACTGATAATCCAACCGAACAGATCTGGTTCAAGCAGGGTCTCAGCCACGTTAACATGGTCTACGGAAATACTTATAAAGATGCTGACGGTGTCAGCGTTATAAGTGCTTCCGGTATCATTAACGACGGCTCAGACGATCTTAAGGTCATTGCTGCGGATCTTTCACTCGATCAGATCAGTATCATCGTTAATTCACGAGTAAAGATGGATCAGGCTTCTTCTTTCCTTGTTGATCTTACGGATAATACGATCCTTGCTCACAGAGATAAAAACAGAGTTTCTACCAAGCTTACTACCGGTGACAGTGATAAGCTCATGGCTGATATTGCCGAAAGAGTCATCGCAAGAAACTACATGACAGTCACCTTAGATAATAACGTAGTTGCTTTAAAGCAGATTGCCGGAACCGATTGGGTCCTCGTTTCATATGTTGATAAAGACACCATTATGAAGGACGTGACCGGTCTGGTTACCACTCTTATCATTGTTGGGATCATAGCAATTATTCTCATTGTATTACTTATTAACTTCATGGTATCTAAGGTTATCGCTCCTCTTGGCGGAATCACCAAGAACATCTCAGATATGTCAGCAGGTGACTTTACCATTGATGTCAAGCAGGAAAGCAACGATGAGATCGGTGTCATGGGCAATAAGGTTAACGAATTCGTTCAGTCCATGAGAAAGATGCTCAGTACCATCAACGATGAATCCAAGGTGCTAAAAGAGCAGTCGGATAACTCTGATATTGTATCCAAGAGCATGTTTGAAGCTTCACAGTCACAGTCTGAAGCTATGCAGAATCTTAATAATACAGTTGACCAGCTTGCAGTTGCGGTTAATGAGATCGCTCAAAACGCAACTACTCTTGCTATGGTTGTTTCAGATACACGTGATAATTCCATGCAGGCCAATGACAGCATGAAAGAAACTGTCGAGATCAGTAAAAAAGGCCGAGACGACATGGAACAGCTTGCTGAAGCGATGCAGGATATCAAGACAAGTAATGATCAGCTTGTAAATTCAATCAACGAAGTAGGCAAGGCTTCGGAAGAGATCACAAATATCGTTGGTCTTATCGCCGAGATTGCCGAGCAGACCAACCTTCTTTCACTCAATGCTTCTATCGAGGCAGCCCGTGCGGGTGAGACCGGTAAAGGATTTGCGGTTGTCGCTACCGAGATCGGTAAACTTGCTCAGAACTCCGCAGCAAGTGCCGAAAATATCGCAAAGCTTATTGATGATGTAAGAAGAGCTATCGACAGCGTTGTTGAACAGGCAGAGACCAGTGCCAAGAATATCGAAGCAAACAGCGATCTTATCAATACCGCTGTTGAAACATTCGACCAGATCTATCAGAACATTGAAAAGTCCAATGAACTTATTGACCTCATGATACAGGATGTACAGAAGGTTGATGATGTTGCAAGTAATGTAGCAGCCATTTCGGAAGAACAGGCCGCAAGTACTGATGAAATCCAAGAGACCAGCCGCAGAATGGTTGAGCAGGCCAACAACATAACCCAGCACAGCCAGGATGTCGCTGACAATTCACACAAACTGGCAAGCACTTCCGAGACACTTACATCCTATGTACAGCAGTTCAAGATTTAATAAGGAGACCAATTATGAAAAATCGAATTAAAAAATCAGTGGCTTTTCTGCTTTGCAGCATACTGCTTGCTCTTTCTGTCACAGGTTGCGGTGCAAAATCCGCCGCCGGCTCAATTAACGGAAACGGCACCAAAATACTAATGTGTCTCCATGACGATACAGATACATTCCTTAATACTCTTTGCGAGACGATCGACCAGAGAGCTAAAGAAACGGGCTGTACGATCGATACCGTGTATTGTCAGAGCGATCCCGAGATTCAGATGAAGCAGATCGCTGATGCAGAAGGCCAAGGCTATAACGCCATTATATGCAGACTGGCTGATGCTACTACTATCCTTCAGATGGAAAATGCAGCGGGCAATCTTCCAATTGTCTTCATAAACAACGAACCCGATTCCGATTATCTAAAGGGTGACAGATACGTTTATGTAGGCTCTTTCGAGCAGGACGCCGGAAGATTCCAGGCTGAATATATCTGGAACGGCCTTGGAAAGCCTCAGTCTATGAATGTCATCATCTTAGAAGGAATGAAGGGCCATGCCGCTGTTCCTCAGCGTACAAATGCCGTTAAATACTTCTTCCTTGATAACGGAGTAAATGTAAACTATGTATTCGTAGATCACGCAGATTGGTCTGATACCGTAGCGTATGACCAGCTTGAAATCTTTAAAAAGACCAAGCAAGACTTTGACTGTATCATCTGCAACAATGACCCTATGGCAATAGGCGCCATTAAATGGCTACAGGATAATGGATATGATACTCACAAAAAGCTTGTAGCAGGTATCGACGCTACTGTGGACGGCTGCGCAGCCATCAGAAGCGGCGATATGTATATGACGGTTCTTCAGGATACCGTGTCACAGGCAAACGTATCAGTTGACTGTGCCATCACATTGGCAAAAGGCGGATCCGTATCATCGATGTCAGGTTCAACAGAAGACCTTAAGTATGTATGGGTTCCATTTGTTCCTATAACGCCTCAGAACATCGATCAATACAAATAATCAATATTCATTATAAGATAAAAAGAAAAATCGAATTTAGGCAAAATAAAAGAGATTTCAGGGCATATGCTCTGAAATCTCTTTTTAAATCTCATTAAATATACAAGCAAGTATTAAACAAGCTCAAGAACAACCATCATAGCTGCATCGCCTTTTCTCTGGCCGATCTTGATGATTCTTGTGTAACCACCCTTACGATCAGCGTACTTAGGTCCGTACTCATCGAAAAGCTTTGCTACAAGGTCAACTTCCTTAGTGTTTCTCTTTCTTCCCTTGTTCTCCTGAGGAACATCAAGTACAGGATAAAGAGTCTTAAGAAGCTGTCTTCTTGCGTGCATACGTGAAGGCATATCCTTCTTGATTTCCTTCTTAACGGTTGTGTACTTAGTAACCTTCTTACCGTCAACAACTTCCTTTACTCTTCTGCCGTCCTTGTCCTTCTCAGGAACTTTGCAATCAACTGTAAGTGTCTCGAAGTTGTCTTTTTCCTTAGCTGCAAGAGTGATCATAGGCTCTACGATCTTCTTGATCTCTTTTGCTCTTGCCTCTGTGGTAACAATCTTTCCGTTGTAAAGAAGTGCTGTTACCTGGTTACGAAGAAGTGCTCTTCTGGGCTTTGTTGCTTTTCCAAGCTTTCTGTACATTGCCATGTTTATTTACATCCTTTCTCATTCGCAAGGTTCCCCTTGCAGTGGTACATCACAAAATGCGCATCGGTCTTACTTTTATGATGTTGTTGCATTGTCCATTATGAGAATCCGCATTGGTACGCATCGGATTTACCCTCCGCGGATATCATATCAATTCATATAGATATTACTGTTCGCTGTCTATTCTGAGTGAAAGTCCGAGCTCATCAAGCTTAGCAAGAACCTCCTCAAGTGACTTACGTCCAAGATTACGAACCTTCATCATATCATCAGGAGTCTTGTTTGCAAGTTCCTGAACGGTATTGATGCCTGCTCTCTTGAGGCAGTTGAATGAACGAACTGAAAGCTCAAGCTCATCAATTGACATCTCGAGAACCTTGCCCTTCTCGTCATCTTCCTTCTCTACCATAACCTCAGCGGTCTTAGCATTCTCGGAAAGATCGATGAACAGGCTTAAATGCTCACTGAGTACCTTAGCCGCAAGGCTTACAGCCTCGTCGGGAGCAAGTGTACCGTCTGTGTGAACATCAAGTGTAAGCTTATCAAAATCAGTTACCTGACCTACACGAGTATTCTCTACAGTTACGTTAACTCTCTCTACAGGTGTGTAGATAGAATCGATTGCGATCACTCCGATAGGAAGATCTCCTGACTTATTCTTGTCAGAACTTACATAACCTCTTCCCTTTGTGATTGTAAGCTCCATGTAGAGCTTAGCATCTTTTCCGGAAAGTGTAGCGATAACCTGATCGGGATTCATGATCTCAATATCCTGGTCAACCTGAATATCAGAAGCCTTTACAACACCCTCGCCGCTGAACTCAATGTATGCAGTCTTAGGCTCATTGGTATCTGAAGAATTCTTAATGGAAAGATTCTTGATATTCATAATGATCTCAGTTACATCTTCCTTTACTCCGGGAATAGAACTGAACTCATGCAGAACGCCTTCGATCTTAACCTGGCTTACTGCTGCTCCGGGAAGTGATGAGAGCATAATCCTACGAAGGGAATTGCCCAGTGTAATACCGTAACCTCTCTCAAGAGGCTCTACTACGAATTTACCATATTTCTTATCATCTGAGATCTCAGCAACTTCAATATTTGGTCTTTCAAAATCAAACACTGATATACCCTCCTTATGTGCTTAGTCAACAAGTTATTTATTATATGTGCCCTACTAATTACTTAGAGTACAACTCGACGATAAGCATCTCGTCAACGGGAACGTCGATAATATCCCTTGAAGGAAGCTCTTTGATTGTACCCTTGAGGCTCTCCTTGTTAACATCAAGCCACTCAGGAACGAGTCTTGCTGCAGTGATTTCTGCGATATCCTTGAATCTCTGGATATTCTTAGCAGCATCCTTAACTTCGATAACGTCTCCTGCCTTGATAAGGTATGAAGGAACGTTGATCACCTTGCCGTTAACAGTGATGAACTTGTGAAGAACAACCTGTCTAGCCTCTCTTCTTGTTCTTGCAAATCCCATTCTGAAAACTACGTTATCAAGTCTTGTCTCAAGAATAGTCATAAGGTTTGCACCTGTCTGACCCTTCATTCTATCAGCTCTGTCATAGTAGTTTCTGAAAGGCTTCTCAAGAACGCCATAGATGAACTTAGCCTTCTGCTTCTCACGAAGCTGAAGAGCATACTCACTCTTCTTACCTGTTCTTGAAGATGTTCTCTTGGACTTCTTGTCATATCCAAGGAATGTAGGATCCAGATCGAGAGATCTGCATCTCTTTAATACGGGAACTCTGTTTACTGCCATGTTTGGCTCCTTTCTTTTTCTCAGACAACCTCGGTCGTCTGATGTTGTTTACAGTGTTTGCGCACCTTCGTCCAACGAGTTTTAATATACATCTATAAATCTATATATGCACATGTAACTACATTGATGTTGTGAAGCACACAAATTTATGTGTTTCCACCCCTTTATTGCTTACACTCTACGACGCTTAGGCGGGCGGCATCCGTTATGAGGTACAGGTGTTACGTCTGTGATAGATGTAACTGTAAGACCACTTGCAGCGAGGGCTCTGATTGCAGCCTCTCTTCCTGATCCGGGTCCCTTAACGAATACATCAACAGTCTTAAGGCCATGTACAAGCGCAGCCTTAGTTGCTGTCTCTGCAGCTACCTGTGCAGCATAAGGAGTAGATTTCCTTGAACCCTTAAATCCCAGACCGCCGGCACTTGCCCAGCTAAGAGCGTTTCCTGCAGCATCTGTCAATGTAACGATAGTGTTATTGAAAGATGACTGAATGTGTGCCTGTCCGTGTTCAACGTTTTTCTTGACACGTTTCTTTGCAGCTGATTTCTTAGCTGCAGTTGCTTTCTGATTTGCCATTTTAAACTAACCTACTTTCTTCCTATAAATACTAGTTATAATGTTACTTCGCTCATCTGCCATGCTCAGATACAATAAAGAAAAATTATTTCTTCTTGTTTGCGATTGTTCTCTTCGGTCCTTTTCTTGTTCTTGCGTTTGTCTTAGTTCTCTGACCACGGCAAGGAAGTCCTCTTCTGTGACGGATTCCTCTGAAACATCCGATCTCTGAAAGTCTCTTGATGTTCATAGCGATCTCTCTTCTAAGGTCACCTTCTACATCGTAGTCGCTACCGATAATCTCGGCAATTCTCTTAACTTCTTCATCTGTAAGATCACGAACACGTGTGTCCGGATTTACTTTTGCTGCTTCAAGAATCTTGTTTGAGCTTGTTCTACCGATTCCGTAGATATATGTCAAACCGATCTCTACTCGCTTATCTCTGGGTAAATCTACACCTGCAATACGAGCCATTTTAATTCCTCCATTGAATAAATATAAATAATAGTTGTGAGAAGCTTATCTTCTCTTGCTCCGATCAAAATACCCCGGAGCGGTTACTTGTTTGATTGGGGCAAATGACATGCCCAACCGGACAGGATCATCCGATCTTTCCAATACGCTATAGATCAGCATGTTCTATATTGGTATCAAAAAGTAATCCGAAAACGGCTCGAATTATCCCTGTCTCTGTTTGTGCTTAGGGTTATCGCAGATAACTCTGATAACGCCCTTTCTCTTAATAACCTTGCACTTCTCGCACATAGGCTTAACAGAAGACCTAACTTTCATTGTTACTCCTTTCCTGCATGGTACAGCATAATGCTTAAAGAAGGGCATAATATCCCCTCTAAATAAAAAGACCATTTAACATAGTAACATAATCAAAGTCAATAGGCAATAGATTTTTTACAATATTTCGATATTAGTTTTCATCATCCTGAGCGTTGTTGTTGAAGCTTACTCCTCGGTTGATGTCACCCTTAAAGTTCTCGCCGAAATTGTAATCGTTTCCGGGGAGGATGATATTGAGAAGAATGCCGAGTATAGCTGCTATTGCAAGTGGTGTAAGTGTAATATAAGGCATTACTGCATAGAATCCAAAGAAATGAAAGCTTCCGCCAAACGTAATACCGTTTGTAAAGCCAAGTCCGGAAACAAGGATTATCGCAGCGATAATAAGGTTTCTTGACTTGGTAAAGTCAACCTTGTTCTCTACAACGTTTCTTACGCCGATGGCTGAGATCATTCCGTATAATATGAAGCTTATTCCTCCGATGATCGCTGTAGGCATTGTTCCGATAACATCAGAAATCTTGGGGATAAAGCTGATAACAATAGCATAGCAAGCTGCGATACGAACTACCTTGGGATCGTAAACCTTTGAAAGCTCAAGAACACCGGTATTTTCGCCGTATGTTGTATTTGCAGGGCCACCAAACAGTCCTGCCACTGCTGTAGCAAGTCCGTCTCCGAAAAGAGTTCTGTGAAGACCGGGATCTTCGATAAAGTTATTTCCTGTTGTCGCGGAAATAGCTGAAATATCTCCAACGTGCTCCATCATAGTTGCAATAGCGATAGGTGCCATGACAAAGATGGATGTAATGTCAAATTTGGCAATAAGGAAAGGAGGAAGTCCAACCCAGCTTGCCTGTGCGATAGGCTCAAAGTTGATGATCGCGCTTCCGTCAGCATTGGTAAAGCCTATAGCCTGCATGATAAGAGCAACGACATAAGCAATTACAACGCCCATAAGTATGGGAATGATCCTGAACATTCCTTTTCCCCAAATATTAAATATAACAACTACCGCAAGCGCCACAAATGCAAGGAATACATTGGCTGACGCATTACTGATAGCAGAAGGTACAAGCGAAAGTCCTATACACATAATGATAGGTCCGGTAACAACAGGCGGAAGAAAACGCATAACCTTCTTAACTCCCACAAGCTTTATGACAACCGCAAGTACAAGGTACAAAAGCCCCGCAATAACGATTCCGCCGCAGGCATACGGTAACTTCTCTCCGTAAGTCATATTGGCATATTTGCCTGTATTTAAATTTGCTACTGTTGAAAAGCCGCCCAAAAAGGCGAATGACGATCCCAGAAAAGCAGGAACCTTAAATTTGGAAAAAACGTGGAATAGGAGAGTTCCCAGTCCCGCAAAAAGAAGTGTAACCTGTACCGAAAGTCCTTCACCCTGGAAATATCCGTTTACAAGGATCGGAACCAAAATAGTTGCTCCGAACATGGCAAACATGTGCTGTAATCCCAAAATAGCCATCTTCGGTTTCCCCAACGTTGTTGCATCATAAATAGCCTGTCTCTTTTCACCCATAACAATCCTCCATAAAAATAAAGAAATAAAAAGAAATCTTGAACGACGGTAGATTGCCCGTCATTCAAGATTATATCATACTTACGCGCATTTTTTCGTAATGTTTTTTGTCATCCGTGCTTCACCACATGGCAGCCTTTTCCTCTCTCTTTTGCCTCAAACAAAGCACGTCCCGCCATGTTTTTGAGCTCCTCGAAAGAATGCGAATTCTTGTCCTCGCATATTCCGATACTGCAAGAAAAGCCCTTGGCGTCTTCGATCTTTAACTTTGCAAGATCCTGCTGGATATTCTTACATCTCTTTTCTATAAAGGTCTCAGGCATCTCGCCCATTACAAGCACCATGAACTTATCACCGCCGACACGACCGACAACGTCGCTTGGGTGAAAATACTCTCTAAGAATAGCACCAAAATGCTTAAGCGCCTCATCACCGATCTGATGGCCGTAGTCCTCGTTTATATACTTAAAATCATCAAAATCAAAAACAAACAGTGTTGCTTTTGCGCCCGGATTTCTCTCCGTGATATATTCCTTGCTTCGTTCTTCAAAAGAATTTTTGTTCAAAAGACCCGTGAGTATATCCGTCTTACTCTTTTTCTCCATATCGTGCGTCACTTCACTTCTGTCCGTTATGTTATTCATGAGCACATAATAGCAAAGGCTCGTGACCATTATGGAAAGTGCGATAAAGATAATATCCTCGCGGATCACGGGATTTCTTTTTATCCAATAATCAGCTGAAAGAAAGACAAGTGCTAGTCCTATCTTATATATAAGCATTCGCACGAAATAATCGAGATATACCGAAGTGATTATAAATATTCCGATCGGCAATATCACAGACATTCTTGAAGGTTTGATATACGCTTCCGTAAGCCCGAACGCAAGAAAGATAACAGAATAAAACGCGAGCGAAAAAACTCTTACCCTGTTAAAACTTATGCGTATGAACGGAACGGCCTGCCTGTACGCAAGATAGCACAAGCCGACCACGATCACGGGAACAAACAGAAATGCATCGAACTGTATTGTCAGATTACAGCACCAGGATACTACAAAATAAATGAGTATGCTGAGCGTAATAAAGATTGGCGACTGCTCAACCGCTTTAATATTGTCCGATGCTATCTTTTTCTCATTATAAGCAATAAAAAAATTGCTTCCCTCGTATACTCGATAAAATCTCTCTAACATTTGGATATCCTCTTGTACACACAAAGAAAAAGCCATGTCTATACATAAAATTATAAGACATGGCTCGATTTTGTACAATAAAACATTTATTAAGTTATGAAAAAAAGCTCATAAAACGCTTTCAGATATGCAGAATTTAGCTTTTCCGCTCTTTTTGGCCTTATACAAAGCTTCATCCGCAGCGTGATACAACTGGGTAAAATTGCGTCCCCAGGTATCCTCAACGATTCCTATACTGCACGTAAGTCCCGAGGCCTCATCAATCGTAGTCGTCTTAAACTCATGAAGTACGCTTCGACATCTGCGCTCGGTAAATCCTTCCGGCATCTCACCCATTACAAGTACCATGAATTCATCGCCTCCGATTCTGCCTATAACATCGTTGGGATGAAAATAGCCCTGCAGGATCTGGGAAAAGGTCTTTATAACCTTATCGCCTGTCTGGTGTCCGTAATGATCGTTGACGTATTTAAAATTGTCCAGATCAAATATGAAAAGAACACATTTCGCACCGGCTATCCTGTTGGTGAGATATTCGTTGCATCGCTCCTCAAAAGAAAGCTTGTTGAGTACGCCTGTGAGAAGATCCGTCGTACTTCTCTGAACCAGTCTCTTCCTGTCTTCACCCTTATCCGCAGCCAGATCTATGATCTCATAATAGCAAAAGCATGAGATAAGAACTGCCGTTACAGCGATCATGATATCCTTTCGAACATCATAATACGGTCTTAAGACATAGTCCATGGCACCGTAGATTGCCGTAAGTAGCACCTTGAACCAGGTTGTCTCCACAAAGTTGTCCACGTAGACAGCCGTAAACGCAACCATGGCAAACGGAAAGAAAATACATCTGGATTCAGTGTTGTGAATAATATCGACATACGAATAGCTTAGTATGATCCAAGCATAGAATATAAAGCAATAAATCCTGGTGAGTACAAAGCTCTCGGTAATATTGCTCAAGAATACTCTCTGAAAAAAGGCTATGCCTGCCGCGATAAGACAAAGCACTATCTGCGCAGCATAAACCGGATAGTTCCCTGAAAACAAGAACGATAAACAAAGAAGCAAAAGGCATACGCAAGTGAGAAATATTATAAGATCCCCCGTATTTCTAATGTTGTCCTCCGCTATCCTTTTCTTGCTATGATGTATGAACGAAACGCTGTCGAAATATCTGTCGAAAATTTTCTGTATCATGAATCCCTCACACAAGAACAGGCGTTAAATTATACAACTATATTTTTATTATACTATTTTATTTATTCGGATAAATAATTATTTATCTCTCCAGATAATTCTTCCTTTTGTAAGATCATAAGGTGAAAGCTCGAGAGTAACCTTATCTCCGGGAAGAATTCTGATGAAGTTCTGGCGGAGCTTACCACTGATATGAGCAAGAACAACGTGTCCGTTCTCAAGCTCTACCTGAAACATGGTGTTGGGAAGCTTCTCGATTACTTTTCCTTCGATTTCAATAACATCAGCCTTTGACATCTTTTATCTCCTTATTACAAATTTAAATCAAATAATGGTTAATATCTCCGGTTCACCATCCGTGATGGCGATGGTATTCTCATAATGTGCCGCATATGAACCGTCTACTGTAACAACAGTCCACTCATCGTCAAGCCAGCCGACATAGCGCTCACCCATTGTAATCATGGGTTCCACACATATTGTCATGCCTTTCTTAAGCTTGATTCCTCGTCTCCACTGCTTATAATTGGGAACCGTAGGTTCCTCGTGAAGACTTGTTCCGATGCCGTGTCCTGTGAGTTCTCTGACTATGCCGTAGCCATGTGGCTTAATATAAGCATCTATTGCCGCAGATATATCATACAGCCTGTTTCCCGCCTTAGCCTTTTTAATTCCTTCAAAAAAGCTCTCTCTGGTAACATCAATGAGTTTCTGCGCCTCATCGCTTATCTTGCCGACACCCCAAGTTCTTGCCGCATCAGAATGATACCCCTTATATATAAGTCCCGTATCAAAAGAGACTATGTCTCCTTCTTGCAGGATTCTGTCTCTGCTTGGTATTCCATGAACGACCTCGTCGTTTACGGATATGCACACAGATGCCGGAAAACCTTCGTAGTTCTTACAATTAGGTATTCCGCCAAGAGCACGGATAGTCTTTTCCCCGATCTCGTCGAGCTCATAAGTCGAGATACCGGGGCGAAGAGCGGCATGAAGTTCTTCATGAACCTTAGCCAAAAGATGCCCTGACTGTCGCATAAGGTCTATTTCATTATCTGTTTTAATACTTATAGACATATATTAACACCAAGACCTTAAGCATTCAAAATGCTAACGATATCATTAAATACAACCTGCATATCCTTAGTTCCGTCTACAGATTTTAAGATACCTTTTTTCTCATAATAATCAATAAGAGGCTGAGTCTGCTCATGATAAACGCTGAGTCTGTTCTGAACTGTCTCGGGCTTGTCATCATCTCTCTGTACAAGCTCGCTTCCGCACTTATCGCAGATTCCGTCTTTCTGTGGCTTAATATGCTCAATATGATAGGTAGCACCACACTTAAGACATGCTCTTCTTCCTGACATTCTGCGAACGATATTCTCATCCGGAACATCTACATTGATGGCAAAGTCAACCTTGTCACCAAGCTTTGTAAGTTCGGCATCAAGTACGTCTGCCTGAGGGATGGTACGTGGGAAACCATCAAGAACATAGCCGTTCTCACAATCCTTATTAGCTACTCTGTCAAGCAAAAGCTCTACTGTAAGCTCATCGGGAACGAGCTGTCCTTTATCCATAAACTCCTTGGCCTTCTTGCCAAGCTCAGTTCCATTCTTGATATTTGCTCTGAAGATATCTCCTGTTGAGATGTGGGGAATGTTGTACTTCTCCGCGATCATCTGAGCCTGTGTTCCTTTTCCCGCGCCGGGTGCGCCTAACATAATAATTTTCATAAATCACTATCCTTCTCTAAAAGTAGAATAAGAGGTTGCAAGACTCGCACATGGCGAGTCCTGTACCTCTTTTTAGTTACAAAAAATTAGTCTTCCAAAAAGCCTTTGTAATTGCGAACCAGCATCTGAGATTCAATCTGCTTGATTGTCTCAAGGATAACGCTTACCACGATGATAAGGCTGGTTCCTCCAAATGAAACCTTAGCTCCGAACATACCGTTAAAGAAGATGGGAAGCACACCGATGATGGTGAGTCCGCAAGCTCCGATAAAGATAATGTAGTTCAGAATGTTTGTAAGATATTCGCTTGTGGGCTTTCCGGGTCTGATTCCGGGTATAAATCCGCCCTGCTTCTTCATGTTCTCTGCAATCTCAATAGGATTGAAAGTAATTGACGTATAGAAATACGCAAAGAAGATAAGCAAAAGAATATATACCACTAATCCAATCGAATAGTTCCAGTGATTGGGATTACACCAGTTACTCTGGCTAAGATAATTCACAACTTCAGTCCAGAATTCGTTTCCTTTATTACCTGTTAACTGTAATATAAGACCGGGGAACTGGAAAAGTGACATTGCGAAAATAATAGGCATAACGCCTGCTGTATTAACTTTAAGGGGAATCTCCGAACGGTTTCCACCGTAGGTCTTTCTACCCTGTATCTTTTTGGCATACTGAACAGGAATTCTACGCTCAGCGCCATTAAGAACTACTACCAATACAACCATTATAACGATTACTGCAAGAATAATTATTGCAGAAACCACTCCCCTAGCAATAGGCTTACCGATCACAAACTGTTTGAAGAGTGCCGCTATATCATTGGGCATTCTTGAAAGAATGTTTATGGTCAGAACTATTGAAATACCGTTTCCAACCCCTTTGTCTGTGATTCTTTCGCCAATCCACATCAGGAATGCACTACCGGCTGTAAGTGCAGCTACAATCTCAATTACAAGGAATACCTTATTGCCTTCCACAAGCATATCTTTTGTTCTTGAGAATCCGATTGCCATCGCAACAGACTCTACAAGTGCAAGAGCAATAGTAAAGAACCTTGTAAGCTTTGTAAGCTTCTTTCTTCCGTCCTCTCCGTCTTTCTGCCATTCCTCAAACTTGGGAATAGCAATTGTAAGGAGCTGAACTATAATGGATGATGTGATATAAGGTGTGATGCTGAGAGCAAGTATTGACATACTCTCAAACGATCCACCGGTGAATCGATCCAAAAAGCCAAGATTATCACCATCTGTAAGACTTGCATACCAACTTTTGAAAACCTCGATATTAACTCCTGTTACAGGAATAGCCGATCCAAGTCTGATTACTGCAAGCATAAAGAGAGTGAAAAGAATTTTCATTCTGATCTCTTTGACCTTTAATGCATTCATTAGGGACTTAAACATTAGATCACCTCTGTTGTTCCACCAAGTGCCTCGATTTTCTCTTTAGCAGCTGCGCTGAACGCATTTGCCTTAACCGTAAGCTTCTTAGTAAATTCTCCGTTTCCAAGAATCTTTACACCATCAAGCTCTTTCTTGATGATACCCTGATCCTTGAGTGCCTGAACATCCACAACTGCTCCGTTGTCAAATACTTCAAGAGCGCTTACGTTGATTCCTACGATATTCTTATGATTGATATTCTTGAAACCTCTCTTGGGAAGTCTTCTGAAAAGGGGCATCTGACCACCTTCAAAGCCAAGTCTGGGAGCTCCTGAACGAGCCTTCTGACCCTTGTGACCCTTACCGGCTGTCTTACCGTTTCCTGAAGCATGTCCACGGCCTCTTCTAAAATTATCGCTCTGTACAGAACCTTCAGCAGGTCTTAAGTTTGATAATTCCATGATATTCCTCCTTCATTTAACTCCGGAGCTCGTACCGCTCAGCGCAGCCGATATCGCTATCTGCCACTCGCGTATACATAGAGCAGCCCCGGATACTATTTACATGTAATCTAGAATAATCTAAAAATTAGATTTCTTCAACTTTTACAAGATGTCTGATCTGCTGAATCTGTCCTCTTGTTGCTGAGTTATCGGGAAGTTCAACAGAACTGTTAAGCTTCTTAAATCCCATTGATTTAACTGTTGCCACCTGCTTAGGAATAGCTCCGATTGTGGACTTAACCAATGTGATCTTAAGCTTCTTATCACTACTCTTTGCCATTGATTTTTCCTCCTATCAAGCAGTTACATCAGCAACGGACTTACCGCGCTTAGCTGCTACTTCTTCAGGTGTCTTAAGCTGAGCAAGGCCATTGATTGTAGCATAAACAACATTCTGCTTATTGTTAGAACCAAGTGACTTTGTTCTGATATTTCTGATTCCTGCAAGCTCACATACTGAACGAGCGGGACCTCCGGCGATGATACCGGTACCTTCGGGTGATCTCTTAAGTAAAACTTCAGCAGAGCCGAACTTACCTACGAAATCATGTGTGATACTGTTGTTCTCATCAAGAGGAACTGTGATGAGATTCTTTGTAGCATCTTCCTTACCCTTACGGATAGCGTCCGGGACTTCAGTAGACTTGCCCAGACCAACACCAACGTGTCCGTTGTTATCACCTACAACAACAAGTGCAGTGAACTTCATGTTACGTCCACCTTTAACAACCTTAGTAACACGCTTGATGGTTACAACTTTATCTGTCAATTCAAGCTGACTAGCATCAACTATTGTACGCTTCATATTGTGTTTTCTCCCTTCTTAGAATTCAAGGCCAGCTTCTCTGGCAGCATCAGCTAAAGCTTTTACTTTTCCGTGGTAGATATATCCACCTCTGTCAAATACAACGGCCTTGATGCCCTTATCTAATGCTCTCTTTGCTACAACATTACCGATCTTTGTAGCAGCCTCAATGTCGTCTGTATTCTTGAGCTCTGCCTTGATATCTTTTTCAAGAGTTGAAGCAGAAACAATTGTCTTGCCGGCAACATCATCAATAACCTGTGCATAAACATGATTATTGCTTCTAAATACTGCTAAACGTGGTCTCTCAGCTGTTCCGCTGAAACGATTACGAATCTTCATGTGCTTTTTAGCACGAACTTTCTGTCTTGATTCTTTACTAACCATTTTGCACTCTCCTTATCTTAATTACTTCTTACCTGTCTTACCAACCTTACGCTTGATAACTTCATCAATGTACTTGATTCCTTTGCCCTTATAAGGTTCGGGAGCTCTCTTCTCTCTGATGATAGCAGCGTGCTGGCCAACAGCCTCTTTGTCGATTCCCTTAACAGTGATTATCTGTCCCTCAACTACTGTCTCAACTCCTTCAGGATCAGTAAGTTCAACGGGATGTGAATAACCAAGTGTAAGAGAGAGTGTCTTACCATTCTTAGCAGCTCTGTAACCTACACCGTTAACCTCGAGCTTCTTCTCGAAACCATCTGTTACACCAACAACCATGTTGTTGAGAAGGCTTCTTGAAAGACCGTGTAAAGCTCTTGTCTTCTTCTGATCGTCAGGTCTCTTAACTTCGATCTGACCATCTGCCTGTGAGAAAGAAATCTCAGCAGGGAATACTCTTGTAAGGGTACCCTTAGGTCCCTTAACAGTCACCTTATTATTTTCTGCAACTTCTACTGTAACTCCAGCAGGAACTGCGATTGGCATTTTTCCGATTCGTGACATGCCCGTACCTCCAATTTACCAAATGAATGCAAGAACTTCGCCACCAACCTGGAGCTCTCTTGCTTTTTTATCAGTTACAACGCCCTGGTTTGTTGAAATGATCGCAATACCAAGACCGCCTAATACTCTGGGAAGCTCATCCTTGCCTGCGTATACACGAAGACCGGGTTTTGAGATTCTCTTAAGGCCTGTAATAACCTTATCGTTTCTGTCTGCACCGTACTTAAGTGTGATGTGAAGATTCTTGAAAGCGCCATCTTCAACAACATCAAGCTTCTTAATATAACCCTCATCAAGAAGAATGTTTGCAATCGCAAGCTTCATCTTTGAAGAAGGAACATCAACAGTGTCATGCTTTGCAGTATTTGCGTTACGAATTCTTGTAAGCATATCTGCAATAGGATCGTTCATTGCCATTTTAAATTGCCTCCTTAATTATTCTTGCTTCGCCTTACTACTCCCCGAATTGAGCAGAGACACGAAGCCGCAATGTTTAAATATATAGGCGTCATACGCAAAATGCTTAACACGCAAGCGTGTATGCATTTTGTTTTAATGACCCTAACAAATAAAAGTTAACTATAAAACTACAGAATTACCAAGATGCCTTACGAACACCAGGAATCTCGCCCTTATATGCAAGCTCACGGAAGCAAATTCTGCAGATTCCGTACTTTCTAAGATAAGCATGAGGACGACCACAGATCTTACAACGGTTGTATGCACGTGTAGAGAACTTAGGTTTCATCTGCTGTTTCAACTTCATGGATAATTTAGCCATGTGTTATTTCCCTCCTATAATTACTTTGCAAAAGGCATATTGAACAGTCTGAGAAGCTCACGAGCCTCTTCGTCTGTCTTAGCTGTTGTTGTGAAAATTACATCCATACCTCTTGTCTTATCGATCTTATCATACTCGATCTCAGGGAAGATGAGCTGCTCTTTAAGTCCAAGTGCATAGTTTCCTCTTCCGTCAAAAGAGTTAGGATTAACTCCTCTGAAGTCACGAACTCTGGGAAGAGCAAGGTTTACGAGACGATCAAGGAAATCGTACATCTTCTCGCCACGGAGTGTAACCTTACATCCGATAGGCATGCCCTCTCTCAACTTGAAGTTAGCGATTGACTTCTTAGCCTTTGTATAGATAGGCTTCTG
Source organism: Butyrivibrio sp. X503 (assembly GCF_003625475.1). Taxonomy (GTDB): domain Bacteria; phylum Bacillota; class Clostridia; order Lachnospirales; family Lachnospiraceae; genus Butyrivibrio. The sequence continues at coordinate 425,428 of NZ_RAIQ01000003.1, forward strand.
GCCTGTGATGATAGCCATATCGTTTGCAGCGTTCTCAAGAAGCTTAGCATTCTCCTTAGCTTCTCCAACTGCCATATTTACAACGATCTTGTCGAGCTTAGGTACCTGCATAACGTTCTTATAACCGAACTTCTTGGTCATAGCATCAACGATCTCGTTCTTGTATAAATCTTTATATCTACTACTCAACGTTTAATACCTCCTTCCAAAATTAGTCAATAACCTCACCGGTCTTTTTAGCGATGCGGTTCTTCTTTACAACCTTACCGTTCTCGTCCTTCTCAACCTTGAAGCCGATTCTGGTAGGCTTGCCCTTGTGAAGATACACAACGTTTGAGATATCAAGAGCAGCTTCGCTCTCTACAATTCCGCCGTTAGGGTTCTTTGCTGAAGGCTTCTCATGCTTTGTAACCTTATTGATACCCTCTACAACAACCTTACCGTTCTTAGGATCAACAGAAAGAACTTTGCCTTCCTTGTCGATTTCTCTACCGGCGATAACCTTTACAGTATCGCCCTTCTTAATCTTACATGTTGACATTATGGGCGCCTCCTTATAATACTTCCGGAGCAAGAGAAAGGATCTTCATGAATTTCTTCTCACGAAGCTCTCTGGCTACGGGTCCAAAAATACGTGTTCCCTTAGGCGTACCATCTTCATTGATAACAACAGCAGCGTTCTCATCAAATCTGATGTAGGAACCGTCCTTACGACGTGTCTCTTTAACAGTACGAACGACAACAGCCTTTACAACATCACCCTTCTTTACAACTCCGCCGGGTGTTGCTTCTTTAACGGAAGCAACGATAGTGTCGCCGATTCTCGCATATCTTCTTGTAGATCCACCCATAACACGGATAGTGAGAAGCTCTTTCGCACCGGTGTTATCAGCGACCTTCAGTCTACTTTCCTGCTGAATCATGATATTTCTCCTTTTTTCGTATTACTTTGCACGTTCAATAATGGATACAAGTCTCCATCTCTTATCTTTGGAGATAGGCTTTGTTTCCATGACTTTAACTGTGTCACCGATACGGCACTCATTGTTCTCGTCATGAGCCTTAAGCTTATATGTTCTCTTCACGATTTTCTTGTAAAGAGGATGCTTAACATGGTCCTCAATGGAAACTGTGATGGTCTTGTCCATCTTATCGCTTGTTACTTTTCCAACACGCGTTTTTCTTAAATTTCTTTCCACGATTATTCTCCTTTTAGATTAGGCAAAAGGCTTAGTTAGCAGCCTTAGCATTCTGTGTGATTACAGTCTGGATTCTTGCAATATTTCTTCTTACTTCTTTGATTCTTGCTGTATTATCCAACTGGTTTGTAGCGTTCTGGAATTTTAAATTAAAAAGTTCCTTCTTAGCTGATACAAGCTCTGTCTGAAGCTCATCAACAGACTTAGCCTTAAGCTCGTCTACATACTTATTTATTTTCATTTAGATACACCGCCTTCCAAATCAGCCTTTGAAACGATCTTGCATTTGCAAGGAAGCTTATGTGTCGCAAGACGAAGAGCTTCTCTAGCATCGGCCTCGGCAACTCCACCGATTTCGAACATTACACGACCGGGCTTAACAACAGCTACCCATCTATCTACTGCACCTTTACCGGAACCCATACGTGTTCCAAGAGGCTTTAATGTGATTGGTTTGTCAGGAAAAATCTTGATCCAAACATTACCACCACGCTTGATGAAACGTGTCATAGCTATACGAGCTGCCTCAATCTGGTTTGAATTGATCCAGCAAGGCTCAAGCGCAACAATTCCGTACTCACCATAAGTGATTGTAGTACCACGAGTAATTTTATGAGCCATTGAACCGCGGAACTGCTTGCGGTGCTTAACTCTCTTTGGCATTAACATTATTTATCGCTCCCTTCCTTATCTGAATTCTCACCAGCCTTGGTCGGAAGTACTTCTCCCTTGTAGATCCATACCTTAACACCAACCTTGCCGTAAGTTGTATCTGCTTCAGCAAATCCATAATCAATATCTGCTCTGAGTGTCTGAAGAGGAATAGTTCCCTCGCTGTAGAACTCTGAACGAGCGATATCAGCACCGCCGAGACGGCCTGAGCAGCATGCCTTGATACCAAGTGCATCTGTCTTCATGGTTCTGCTCATGCAAGACTTCATTGCTCTTCTGAATGATACACGGTTCTCGAGCTGCTGAGCGATGTTCTCTGCAACAAGCTGTGCATCCTTATCGGGCTTCTTGATCTCTTTGATATCAACAAGAACCTTCTTGTCTGTGAGCTTTGAAAGCTCTTTCTTGGTTACTTCGATCTCAGCACCGCCCTTACCGATAACAACACCGGGCTTAGCTGTGTAAACGATAACCTTAACTCTATCTGATGCTCTCTCGATCTCGATCTTAGAAACACCAGCTGCATATAACTTCTTCTTCAGAAATTTTCTGATATTGTAATCTTCTACAAGATTATTGGCGAAATCGCCAGATTCAGCGTACCACTTGGAATCCCAGTCAGCGATAACACCGACTCTGAGGCCATGAGGATTAACTTTCTGTCCCATTTTTCGCTTCTCCTTTCAATTATCTCTCGTCCAAAATAACAGTCAGATGGCTCATTCTCTTGTTGATTCTGTATGCTCTGCCCTGAGCTCTGGGCTGAATTCTCTTCATGATAGGGCCGTTGCTTGCAGTGCACTCAGCAACAAAGAGGTTTGCTCTGTTCATTCCCTTATTATTCTCTGCGTTAGCTACAGCACTGTTTAAGAGCTTGTAGATTACGCTTGAAGCATATCTGGGGTTGTACTGAAGGATTGCAAGTGCAGTCTCAACGTCCTTACCTCTGATAGCATCCATGACAAAGCATGCCTTCTGAACAGGTATTCTTGCGTAAGATAACTTTGCAAAAGGTCTTGTCTCTTTATTGTCACGATTTCTTTCTCTTTTGATTTTTGATCTATGCTTGATTTCCATTTCCATGGATTTGACCTCCTTTCATTGACACTTCTTAGTTAATGCTGCTCTTTCTCTCAACGGGAGAACTTCCGGCATGTCCTCTGAATGTTCTTGTGGGAACAAACTCACCAAGCTTGTGTCCAACCATATCTTCAGTAACATATACAGGAATATGCTTTCTTCCGTCATGAACAGCTATTGTGTGTCCAACAAAAGACGGGAAAATTGTAGAACGACGTGACCAAGTCTTAACTATCTGCTTCTGGCCCTCTGCGTTCATAGCATCTATCTTCTTGAGCAGGCTTGCGTCTGCAAAAGGTCCCTTTTTAAGTGATCTAGACATTTTATTCCTCCTTATTTGATGGCTTTACCGTTTCTTCTTCTTACGATCAGCTTGTTTGAAGCCTTCTTAGCCTTACGTGTCTTGTAACCAAGAGCAGGCTTGCCCCAAGGTGTGCAAGGGCCAGAACGTCCAATAGGTGCTCTACCTTCACCACCTCCGTGAGGATGGTCGTTAGGGTTCATAACAGAACCACGAACTGTAGGTCTGATACCCATGTGACGGATTCTTCCGGCTTTACCATAGTTAATAAGGTTGTGATCACCGTTTCCTACAACACCGATTGTTGCTCTGCACTCGATAGGAACCATTCTCATCTCGCCTGAAGGAAGACGAAGTGTTGCGTACTTACCTTCTTTAGCCATGAGCTGTGCAGCGTTTCCGGCTGAACGAACCATCTGGCCGCCCTTTCCGGGATAAAGCTCAATGTTGTGTACGTTTTCACCGACGGGAATTGCTGAAAGAGGAAGGCAGTTACCAACTCTGATCTCAGCGTTAGCGCCGTTCATAACTTTCATTCCGTCTGTAAGACCGTTAGGTGCAAGGATGTATGCTTTTGTTCCATCCTCGTACTGAATAAGTGCGATATTAGCAGATCTGTTAGGATCGTACTCGATACCGATAACTGTTGCAGTCATATCGTCCTTATTTCTCTTGAAATCTATAATTCTGTACTTAACTCTGCCGCCGCATCCACGATGTCTAACAGTGATCTTACCCTGGTTGTTACGTCCGGCCTTGCTGTTCTTAGAAACAACGAGTGATCTCTCGGGAGTCTTCTTTGTGATCTCTGAGAAATCTGAACCGGTCATATTTCTTCTGGATGGGGTATATGGGCCGTATTTCTTAATTCCCATGATATTTTCTCCTTTTTTGTTTATCACGTGCATGGTGCTTGTCGCACTTGAATCCCGGACTTAAGTTGGATTCGCACGTATAGTTTATAGTCGTCTAAAAATTAAAGTCCCTGGAAGATTTCGATGTCCTTGCTGTCATCAGTTAACTGAACGATCGCTTTCTTAGTCTTAGCTGTGAAGCCGATTGTCATTCCACGTCTCTTCTTCTTGCCGTTGGCATTGAGAGTGTTAACCTTAGCAACTTTTGTTCCTTCGAACATCTTCTCTACAGCTTCCTTGATCTGTGTCTTGTTTGCTTCAGGATTTACAAGGAAAGTGTACTTCTTCTCGCTCATACCTGCCATGCTCTTCTCAGTAATTACAGGCTTAAGGATTACGTCATAATACTGTAATGCTGCCATTAGCAATACACCTCCTCTATCTTAGCTACTGCGTCCTTTGTAAGAACGAGTGTCCTAGCGTTTACGATATCATAAACATTAAGTGTGTTTGTAAGTGTTGTGTTAGCCTCTGCAAGGTTTCTTGCTGAAAGAACTACGTTCTTGTCATTGTCTGCAAGAACTACAAGAGCCTTACGTGTAGCCTTGAGGTTGTTCATAACCTCTGCGAACTTCTTAGCCTTGATCTCATCGAACTTAAGCTCGTCAACTACGATGATGTTGTTGTTCTGAGCCTTATCTGTAAGAGCAGACTTAAGAGCAGCTCTCTTCTCTTTCTTGTTCATCTTGAAAGAGTAATCTCTCGGAACGGGAGCAAATACAACTCCGCCGCCCTTCCACTGAGGAGCTCTGATAGATCCCTGTCTAGCATGACCTGTTCCCTTCTGTCTCCAAGGCTTTCTTCCGCCTCCTGAAACTTCAGAACGTGTCTTTGCTTTCTGTGTACCCTGGCGCTTGTCAGCGAGCTGCTGAAGAACTGCCATGTGTACGAGATGTTCATTTACTTCAACTCCGAAGATAGCATCGCTTAAATCAAGCTTACCAACTTCTTTGCCTTCCATATTGTAAACAGATACATTAGCCATCTGTATGGTCCTCCTTTCGTGTTCTATTATCCGATAACCTTAACGGTTTCCTTGATGGTAACAAGTCCCTTCTTAGGTCCGGGAATAGCGCCCTTTACAAGAATAAGGTTCTTGTCTGCGTCTACTCTAACAACCTCAAGATTCTGAACTGTTACTTTCACACTACCCATGTGACCGGGCATTCCCTTACCCTTAAATACGCGGCTGGGATCTGAAGATGAACCATTAGAACCCTGATGACGGTGGAATTTGGAACCGTGAGCCATGGGTCCTCTGTGCTGACCATTCTTCTTGATGGCGCCCTGGAATCCTTTTCCCTTTGAAATTGCTGTAGCGTCGATCTTGTCGCCTTCAGCAAATACATCAGCCTTGATCTCTGCACCAAGCTCATACTCTGCAGCGTTCTCAAGCTTGAACTCTCTTACATATCTCTTGCAAGAAACTCCTGCCTTCTTGAAGTGACCCTGCTCAGCCTTGGTAGCACCGTGGCGATGATAAATTGTCTTGTTTCCGTTCTTGTCCTTGTTAACAACCTTTTCCTTCTTGTCAACAAAGCCAACCTGGACAGCGCTGTAACCGTCGTTCTCAACAGTCTTGATCTGTGTAACAACACAAGGTCCTGCCTGAAGAACTGTTACAGGAACGAGTGAACCGTCCTCTTTGAAGATCTGAGTCATTCCGACTTTTGTAGCTAAAATAGCCTTCTTCATGTTTTTACCTCCTTATTACGTCTACAGCGGATGCTTACTTCATTCGCAATGTCGCTTCAATTGTTCCGCAACGTTTTGAACAATTCTCCAGTTATCACGGCATCATGCGTCTCGCATCATACTAGTAGAGGTTTAAAATAAATAGTTACTTTATTAGATAATGTAATACTTCTTATATGTATTACTTCATCTTGATGTTAATGTTTACACCTGCAGGCATCTCGAGTCTCTGAAGAGCCTCTACTGTCTTGGAAGTAGGTGTAATGATATCGATAAGTCTCTTGTGTGTTCTCTGCTCGAACTGCTCTCTTGAATCCTTATACTTATGAACAGCTCTTAAGATAGTAACAACTTCCTTCTTTGTAGGAAGGGGAACAGGTCCGCTTACCTGAGAACCGTTCTTCTTGACTGTCTCGATGATCTTCTTGGCAGATGCATCAACAAGCTGATGATCATATGCCTTAAGTGTAATTCTCATTACCTGATTTGCCATAAAAAAAGTCGCCTCCTTTTCGCACTTTTGAATTAAGTACGACAAGCGGTGACTGTACACTCTCCCGTGTGTGTCCTAAGCAATAAACCAAATTAAAGCTGTAAAACTTCTACACGTCGTTTCTGCCTTGGGTTAGTCGGCAGACTTAAATTACTGTACAGTGACTTGTCGTCAGTTTGTTTGGCTGCTCGGCAGCCTCTAGACATTCGCTCCACGGAAAACCTGCTTAACTGGATAAAGCAGCAACCTCACGCTTCATAGCTATCATGTCACAGCGTCTTATACTATAAAACATTTTTCCGATATATGCAACCTCTTTTTATAAATTAATCACTTTAATCGCAAAATCAATGTTTTTTGCCCATTTTACTTGATCTATTTTAATCTCTTTTGCCATTTCATTGGAATGACGGTAATTATCGTGATATCATTCACGATGGACATGAGTTAGAATCATATTATATATAGGTAAAAAGACATTGTTCATAATATAAACAGAAAGGCACTAAGATATGTGGATTGCAGACGGATGGAAAGATTATGAGGTCATCGATACCTCAAGCGGCGAGAAGCTCGAAAGATGGGGCGACTACCTGCTTGTAAGACCGGATCCTCAGGTAATATGGAACACTGAAAAGAAACACTTCGGATGGAAGAAGCCCAACGGACATTATCACAGAAGCAATAAAGGCGGCGGCGAGTGGGAGTTCCACAAGCTTCCGGAGGAATGGACTATTAATTATAAGGATCTTACTTTTAATCTTAAGCCCTTCAGCTTCAAGCATACGGGTCTTTTCCCGGAGCAGGCTGCAAACTGGGATTGGTTTTCTTCTTTAATAAAGAAGGCCGATCGCCCGATCAAGGTTCTCAACCTCTTTGCTTATACGGGAGGCGCCACTGTATCGGCCGCCAAAGCCGGTGCAAGCGTCACACACGTTGACGCTGCCAAGGGCATGGTAGCTTGGGCAAAAGAGAATGCGGCTTCCTCAGGTCTTGCCGATGCCCCCATCAGATATCTCGTAGATGACTGCGTTAAATTCGTAGAAAGAGAAATAAGAAGAGGAAACAAATATGACGGCATAATAATGGATCCTCCTTCTTACGGAAGAGGACCCAAAGGTGAGATCTGGAAGATTGAGGAATCTGTTTTTCCTTTTATTCAGCTTACGAGTAAGCTCCTTTCGGATAATCCTCTTTTCTTCCTTATAAATTCGTATACAACCGGTTTACAGCCCGCAGTTCTTTCATACATGCTTCATACTGTTCTTGATCCGATACATCCCGGAACAATTGAAGCAAATGAGATCGGTCTTCCGGTTAAAAACAACGGTCTCGTTCTTCCCTGCGGCGCAAGCGGAAGATGGACAGCTAAATAATTATTCTTCGCTTGCATCGATCTTTTCTCGTATCTGCTGCATTCTAAGATCGAGCTGATTTATAAGATCTGCGCTAAACTTAAGATCATCGGAAATCACATCCTGGTTTTCGATGTTCTTTTTATATTTCATCTTGTGTTCAAGACTTGCCCAGAAGTCCATTGCGATTGTTCTGAACTGAACTTCCACCTTCATAAACTCTTTTTCCTGAGTTAAGAATATAGGAACCTCGATAATAAGGTGTAAGCTCCTGTAACCGCTCTTCTTGGGCTTTTCAATGTAATCTTTTTTCTGTATTACCTCAATGTCATCCTGCTTGGCAAGGCAATCGGCGAGCATGTAAATGTCATCGACAAACGAGCAAATGACTCTTATACCTGCGATGTCCGATATGTTCTTTTTTATATTATCCAGTGAAAAATCAAGTCCTTTTGCCTCCAACTTGTTGTAGATACTCATTGGAGTCTTTATTCTCATCTTGATCGCCTCAAAAGGGTTTCTGTTGTTTCGAAGCGAAAGCTCTTTGTTGAGTACATCCAGCTTGGTCCTGACTTCCGACAAAGCACAATCATATTTCATCATCAGAAGCTGAAAATCTTTATACTGATCTTTCATTTTGAGAAGATTCTCGAGATCACTGTGTGTGATACTCCCATCTCCCCCCTGCTTAGCAAAATCTATCTTGGAATAGTCGACGTGTTTTACTGCCATAGACTTCACTCCTTTTCTTGTAGTTCTCGTAAGTTCAGTATAGCAGCAAGCCTTAAACATTCTATGAACTAATTATAAAAATACTACTAATCTTGCGTGTTTTTAGGCGTTTGAACACATTTTACACTTGATTATCTATGGAAGCTCCTTTTACATCATTGGATAAAAGACTCAGCTTATTGAGGATGTTGGTTATCTCAATGTTGACATCTTCCTGCACGTCTTCAAGCGACCTTTCCTCTGTGATAACCACTTTCTTATAATTATCGGGATTATTCTCCTCTGCCTCCGCGCGTTCTCTTCTGGCTATTGCTCTCTTAGCATCGGCGCCGGTTGTATGTCCGAGTTCTGTTCTATCTTTTATATTCTCGATAAGTTCCTGCAACTGAGCCTCTTTCTCCAGCTTCTTGGCTTCTTTCTTCTTTTCCTCTTTCTTCTCTTCTGCAGCTTCCTTGGCTTCCTCTTCGCGCTCTTTCTGCTCTTCATCGATATTCTCGACTGCGTCGCTTGTCAAAAGAGCTATCGCTTCCTTAGTGGATGCGTCCATAATATTATCAGCTTCCTTTTGGGCATCGAGCATATCATTGGATTTAAGGCGTTCTCTCTTGATGTCCGCATAGCCGCAGACGAGTGATGCCATCTTATTCTCTATATCCCTCATTTCTTTTGTTTTATCTTGGTCCGAAGAGACATAGTACAATGCTTTCTTCTGAAACTCAGTTAGATTGTTATATTCATCTAAAGAAAGCTGAGTATCGGGATCAGTACTCCGTGCTCTCTCGGCGTACCCCTCAAGTTCAATATACTCTCTACTTGTAGGTTCAACCCCATATTCAGACATGAGCTCTTTGAGCATGGCATTGTCCGCTTTGTGCTGCTCTTTCATTTCATTTAATTCTTCAGAAAGGGATTTTATCTGATCCTTTATTGACTGCATTTGAGCATCAAGCTTCTTCTCTCCGTCAAATGCATCCGCTACGATCTTAAGCGCATTCTTTTTAGCAAAGTCCTGACGCTGCTCAAGCAAGCTCTGAATCTTGAGATTGGCTCCTGACACAGAAACATTCTTCCCTTTGTCACTTGTTTTGACTTTGTCGGGATCGATCGGCTCCTGTGAGGGATAAAGATTATTCTGAACATCCGTGTTCTGTTGTATACGCATAAGGTTCCTCCTGTGTTAGTGATAAATATGTATAGTTATCCTTATATCGTATATATCGGTTTAAACTCGGTGAATGTTTATAGAAAAAGCAAATAAAAAAGAGCTCCGGGCACAAGGCTCGAAGCTCTTTATATTTGCATTTAGCTAAAAGCTAGAAGGTAGATCACTCTACGATTGTAGCAACCTTACCTGATCCAACTGTACGTCCACCCTCACGGATAGCGAACTTAAGACCCTGCTCCATAGCGATGGGGTGAATAAGCTCGATAGACATTGTTACGTGGTCACCAGGCATGCACATCTCAACACCATCGGGAAGGTTGCAGACACCTGTAACGTCAGTTGTTCTGAAGTAGAACTGAGGTCTGTAGTTTGTGAAGAAAGGTGTATGACGGCCACCCTCGTCCTTAGTAAGAACGTAAACCTCAGCAGTGAACTTTGTATGGCAAGTTACTGTGCCGGGCTTTGTGATAACCTGACCTCTCTGGATACCTTCACGGTCAACACCACGAAGAAGAAGACCTACGTTGTCACCAGCCTCGCAGTAATCCATTGTCTTACGGAACATCTCGATACCTGTTACAACAGACTTAGATGTCTCTTCCTTGATACCAACGATTTCGATTTCGTCGTTGAGGTTAAGTGAACCTCTCTCTACTCTACCAGTAGCAACTGTTCCACGTCCTGTGATTGTGAATACGTCCTCAACAGGCATAAGGAAAGGCTTATCTGTCTCACGAGTAGGCTCAGGGATGTACTCGTCAACTGTGTTCATGAGCTCAACGATCTTGTCGCCCCACTCGCACTTAGGATCCTCAAGAGCCTTAAGAGCTGAACCACGGATGATAGGTGTGTCATCTCCGGGGAACTCATACTCTGTAAGAAGGTCTCTGATCTCCATCTCAACGAGGTCAAGAAGCTCAGGATCATCAACCATATCACACTTGTTCATGAATACGATGATGTAAGGAACACCAACCTGACGAGCAAGAAGAACGTGCTCCTTAGTCTGTGCCATAACACCGTCAGTAGCAGCAACAACGAGGATAGAACCATCCATCTGAGCTGCACCAGTGATCATGTTCTTTACATAGTCAGCGTGGCCAGGGCAGTCAACGTGTGCATAGTGTCTCTTCTCTGTCTCATACTCGATGTGTGCAGAGTTGATTGTGATACCTCTCTCCTTCTCTTCGGGAGCCTTATCAATCTGATCAAATGCAACTGCAGGGCTGAATCCTCTGTCAGCAAGTACTGCTGTGATTGCAGCTGTAAGAGTTGTCTTACCATGGTCAACGTGTCCGATTGTACCAATGTTAACGTGTGGTTTGCTTCTGTCAAACTTAGCTTTTGCCATTTCTAAATATCCTCCTTAGGTTAAATGTTAATCAACATTTACATACATAATTTAACCGACTACATCGATTATATTAAAACTTCGGCGTTTTATCAATAATTATTTCGCCTTATTTGTAAGAACTTTCTCCTGAACGTTCTTAGGAACGGGCTCATACTTCTCAAAGAACATTGAGTAGTTACCACGACCCTGAGTTCTTGAACGAAGGTCTGTAGCGTATCCGAACATCTCAGCAAGAGGAACATAAGCTCTTACGATCTTACCGCCGCCGAGATCGTCCATACCTTCTACACGTCCACGACGTGAGTTTACATCACCGATAACGTCACCCATGTATTCCTCGGGCATAGTTACCTCAACCTTCATGATAGGCTCAAGAAGAACAGGTGCACCCTTCTGCATAGCATCCTTGAACGCCATAGATCCGGCGATGTGGAATGCCATTTCTGAAGAGTCGACTTCGTGATATGATCCGTCGTATACAGTAGCGTGTACACCTACAACAGGATATCCACCAAGTGTTCCGGCCTTCATAGCCTCTTCGATACCTTCGCTGATAGGCTGGATGAATTCCTTAGGAATAGCACCGCCGACAACTTCGCTATCGAACTGGTAAAGATTGTCTCCGTTGGCATCCATGGGCTCGAAACGAACTTTACAATGTCCGTACTGTCCACGTCCACCGGACTGCTTAGCATATTTAGACTCAATATCAACTGCCTTTGTAAGTGCCTCTCTATATGCAACCTGAGGAGCACCAACGTTAGCCTCAACCTTGTACTCACGAAGAAGTCTGTCTACGATAATGTCAAGGTGAAGCTCACCCATTCCGGCAATGATTGTCTGACCTGTCTCAGAGTTAGTGTGAGCTCTGAATGTAGGATCTTCTTCAGCAAGCTTCTGAAGAGCCTCGTCAAGCTTCTGCTGACCGGCCTTAGTCTTAGGCTCGATAGCAAGCTCGATAACAGGATCAGGGAATTCCATAGACTCAAGGATAACAGGATTCTTCTCATCGCAAAGTGTGTCACCTGTTACAGTGTTCTTAAGTCCAACTGCAGCAGCGATATCACCTGAGTAAACCTTATCAAGGTCTGATCTCTTGTTAGCGTGCATCTGAAGAATACGTCCAAGACGTTCCTTATTATCTTTTGAGCTGTTAAGTACATATGAACCTGAGTTTGCTGTACCACGATATACACGGAAGAATGCAAGCTTTCCTACGAAAGGATCGCTGACAATCTTGAATGCAAGGGCTGCAAAAGGTCCATTATCTGTTGACTCAATCTCAACTTCGTTGCCATCCATGTCTGTACCCTTACAAGCAGGGATATCAACAGGTGAAGGCATGAATTCGATAACTGCGTCGATAAGTTTCTGGATACCTCTGTTCTTGTGCGCTGAACCGCAGCAAACAGGGAATGCTCTACATTCGCAAGTAGCCTTACGAAGTGCAGCCTTGAGCTCCTCCTTAGAAGGCTCGTTACCCTCAAGGTACTCCATCATAAGATCTTCATCAAGATCGCAGATCTTCTCAACGAGTTCGCCATGATAAAGCTCAGCGTCGTCCTTAAGGTCAGCGGGGATCTCACCGATAGTAACATCCTCACCCTTATCGTCGTTGTAGATGTATGCCTGCATCTCGAAAAGGTCGATAACACCCTGGAACTGATCCTCAGCTCCGATAGGAATCTCGATCATAATAGCATTTTTCTTAAGTCTGTTACGGATCTGCTCAACTGCTCCGTAGTAGTTTGCTCCGATGATATCCATCTTGTTGATGAATGCCATACGAGGAACATTAAATCCGTCAGCCTGACGCCAAACGTTCTCAGACTGAGGCTCAACACCTTCCTTAGCACTGAATACGCCTACAGCGCCGTCAAGTACTCTAAGTGAACGCTCAACCTCAACGGTGAAGTCTACGTGGCCGGGTGTATCAATGATGTTGATACGGTGCTCAAGAGCGCCGGGCTTAGTCTTACCGTTTTCCTGAAGTGTCCAGTGGCATGTTGTAGCTGCGGATGTGATTGTGATACCTCTTTCCTGCTCCTGTTCCATCCAGTCCATGGTAGCAGTACCTTCATAGGTCTCACCAATCTTATAGTTTACACCGGTATAGTAAAGAATACGCTCTGTAAGAGTAGTCTTACCTGCGTCGATATGAGCCATGATACCGATGTTCCTGGTTCTCTCCAATGGGTATTGTCTATCAGCCAAAGGTTCTTCCTCCTAAAAATCTGAAATCTCACCAGATTAGAATCTGTAGTGTGAGAATGCCTTGTTTGCTTCTGCCATCTTGTGCATGTCTTCTTTTCTCTTTACAGCTGCACCAGTGTTATTGTATGCATCCATAATCTCTGAAGCGAGTCTGTCTACCATAGTCTTCTCGCCTCTTGCACGTGAGAAAGTTACAAGCCAACGAAGTGCAAGAGCCTGACGTCTGTCTGGTCTAACCTCAATAGGAACCTGGTATGTAGCACCACCAATACGTCTTGCTTTTACTTCGAGAGCGGGCATGATGTTATTCATAGCTCCCTCGAAAATTTCAAGAGCGGGCTTTCCACCCTTCTCTTCTACCTGTGCAAATGCACCATATACGATCTTCTGAGCAACGCCCTTCTTACCATCGAGCATTACCTGGTTAACAAGCTTGGTTACAACCTTGTTATCGTATAAAGGATCTGCTAATACGTCACGTTTTACAATATGTCCTTTACGCGGCACGGTTCTTCCCTCCTTTAGAATTGCTAAAATCAACGGTACTCACTAATTTAGTGTACGTGCGGTTTCTTTACTACTTAATATATAGAATAGAACACCAACACTTTAAAATTAGATCTGTTACTTAAAATAAATTACTTGGCAGCCTTAGGCTTCTTAGCGCCATACTTAGAACGAGCCTGTTTTCTGTCGGCTACACCTGCAGTATCAAGAGTACCTCTGATAATGTGATACCTTGTACCAGGGAGATCCTTAACTCTTCCGCCACGGATAAGAACAACGCTATGCTCCTGAAGGTTGTGACCTTCTCCGGGAATGTAGCTTGTTACCTCAATACCGTTAGAAAGACGTACTCTGGCGATTTTTCTCAGAGCAGAGTTAGGCTTCTTAGGGGTTGCAGTCTTAACAGCTGTGCAAACACCACGCTTCTGAGGAGAAGCTGTTGCAGTTGCCTTCTTGTGAAGAGAGTTAAAACCCTTCTGCAACGCAGGTGCTGTAGACTTCTTTACAGATGTCTGACGACCCTTTCTAACTAACTGGTTAAATGTTGGCATTCCTTTTACCTCCTATTTTGATAAGAAAAACTAATATAAAAAGCGAGTTCATAACCCGCGATTTATAGCATAAAACAAAAGGGCATAGTTTCACCCCTTCGTTTATACACGCAATTATGAATTATAAAGAGTTATTATTTTGTTGTCAACAGATTTTTTCATAACACGTTCCCGCGAACCACGCATGGTTCGCAGGAACAATTAAATCTTATGAATTACTCTTCGTCATCGGATACCGAAAGTTCGTCATCGATCTCGATTTCTTCCTCGGCTACCGCTTCCTGCTCAACCTCTTTCTTTTTCTTCTTGAGAATGAGCTTCTCAGCATCTTCGAAGTTAGCGTCAGTATTAAGAGCTGTGTTTCTGTATCTCTTCATACCTGTTCCGGCAGGAATAAGCTTACCGATAATAACGTTCTCTTTAAGTCCGATAAGAGGATCAACCTTACCCTTGATAGCTGCATCAGTAAGAACCTTGGTTGTCTCCTGGAATGATGCTGCTGAAAGGAATGAGTTGGTTGCAAGTGCTGCCTTGGTGATACCAAGGATTACCTGCTTACCTTCCGCAGGTCTCTTCTCCTCAGAGATGAGTGCCTCGTTCTTATCCTCGAAATCAAGAACATCAACAAGTGTTCCGGGAAGGAAATCTGTATCTCCGCTCTCGTCGATTCTTACCTTCTTGAGCATCTGACGAACGATAACCTCGATGTGCTTATCGCAGATATCAACACCCTGTAAGCGGTAAACTCTCTGAACTTCTCTTAAGAGATAATCCTGTACTGCACGGATTCCCTTGATCTTAAGAAGATCGTGAGGGTTAACTGAACCTTCTGTAAGTTCATCACCTGCTTCAATGGTTGTTCCGTCCTGAACCTTGATACGTGATCCGTAAGGGATAAGATAAGCTTTTGACTCGCCTGTCTCATCGTTGGTTACGATAACTTCACGCTTTTTCTTTGTATCTCTGATCTCAACCTGACCGTCAAGCTCTGAGATAATCGCAAGTCCCTTAGGCTTTCTTGCCTCGAACAACTCCTCGACACGGGGAAGACCCTGTGTGATATCGCCACCGGCAACACCACCTGTGTGGAATGTTCTCATGGTAAGCTGTGTACCGGGCTCACCGATTGACTGAGCAGCGATGATACCAACTGCCTCGCCGACCTGAACTGCCTCACCTGTTGCCATGTTAGCGCCGTAGCACTTAGCACAGATTCCGTTGTGTGAACGGCAAGTAAGGATTGTACGGATCTTAACTGCATCAACAGGCTGTCCCTTAGCATTGACACCTATTGTAAGAATCTTCTCGGCTCTTGAAGGAGTGATCATGTGATTCTTCTTAACAAGAACGTTGCCGTCCTTATCTTTTATAGTCTCGCAGGAATATCTTC
Source organism: Butyrivibrio sp. X503 (assembly GCF_003625475.1). Lineage (GTDB taxonomy): Bacteria > Bacillota > Clostridia > Lachnospirales > Lachnospiraceae > Butyrivibrio. The sequence continues at coordinate 441,050 of NZ_RAIQ01000003.1, forward strand.
CTGTGATTCTGTCCTTAAGAGGCTCGATTGTCTCTTTTCCGTCCATGAATGCCTTAACGGTCATTCCGGGGATTACTTCCTTACCTTCGCAGCAATCGATGTCACGAATGATAAGCTCCTGAGATACGTCTACCATTCGACGTGTAAGGTATCCGGAATCGGCTGTACGAAGAGCCGTATCTGAAAGTCCCTTACGAGCACCGTGCGCTGACATGAAGTATTCCAAAACGTCAAGTCCTTCACGGAAGTTAGACTTGATAGGAAGCTCGATGGTACGACCTGTTGTATCGGCCATAAGTCCACGCATACCTGCAAGCTGCTTGATCTGCTGGTTACTACCACGGGCACCTGAGTCAGCCATCATGTAGATGTTGTTGTACTTATCAAGACCTGCGAGAAGCACTTCTGTGAGCTCTTTATCGGTCTCCATCCAAGTATCAACTACCGCACGATAACGCTCTTCGTCTGTGATGAGACCACGGCGATAGTTAGCAGCGATCTTATCAACAGTTGCCTGAGCTTCATCAAGCATCTGCTGCTTCTGAGGAGGCACTGTCATATCGGCGATGGAAACAGTCATAGCTGCTCTTGTTGAGTAGTGGTAACCTGTTGCCTTGATATTATCAAGAACCTCTGCAGTTGCGAATGTACCATGTGTATTGATCATAGCGGTAACGATCTGCTTAAGCTGTTTCTTACCAACCATGAAGTCAACTTCAAGCTTGAATGTATTCTCGGGATTGGTTCTGTCTACAAAGCCAAGATCCTGAGGAATGATCTCGTTGAAGAGGAATCTTCCGAGTGTTGATTCTGCAAATCCTGTAGAAACCTCACCTTCGGCGTTCTTCTTCTCTATTCTGATCTTAATTCTTGACTGAAGTGTAATGTAACCGTTCTCGTATGCAAGAATAGCCTCATCTACGCTCTTGAATACTTTTCCTTCGCCAAGGGCTCCGGGTCTTTCCTGTGTGAGGTAGTAAATACCAAGTACCATATCCTGTGTAGGAACGTTTACAGGGCCACCGTCAGAAGGCTTAAGAAGGTTGTTAGGTGAGAGCATAAGGAATCTGCACTCAGCCTGTGCCTCTACTGACAATGGAAGGTGTACAGCCATCTGGTCACCGTCGAAGTCGGCGTTGAAAGGTGTACATACAAGAGGATGAAGCTTAATAGCTTTACCTTCTACAAGGATAGGCTCAAATGCCTGAATACCAAGTCTGTGAAGTGTGGGAGCACGGTTAAGCATAACAGGGTGCTCTTTGATTACATCCTCGAGAACGTCCCAAACCTGCTCATCAAGTCTCTCAACGAGCTTCTTGGCGTTCTTTATGTTCTGTGAGATTCCTCTGGAAACAAGTTCTTTCATAACGAAAGGCTTGAAGAGCTCGATAGCCATTTCCTTAGGAAGTCCGCACTGATAAATCTTAAGTTCGGGTCCAACGACGATAACCGAACGTCCTGAATAGTCTACACGCTTACCGAGAAGGTTCTGACGGAAACGTCCCGACTTACCCTTAAGCATGTCAGAAAGTGACTTAAGTGCTCTGTTACCGGGTCCTGTTACAGGTCTTCCTCTTCTACCGTTATCGATAAGTGCATCAACAGCCTCCTGGAGCATTCTCTTCTCGTTACGAACGATGATGTCGGGAGCTCCGAGATCCATAAGTCTCTTAAGTCTGTTGTTTCTGTTAATGATTCTTCTGTAAAGATCGTTAAGGTCAGATGTAGCGAAACGTCCGCCATCAAGCTGAACCATAGGACGAAGATCCGGAGGAATAACCGGGATGCAGTCCATGATCATCCATGCAGGAAGGTTTCCTGACTCTCTGAATGCCTCTACAACCTCAAGTCTCTTGATAATTCTTGCTCTCTTCTGTCCGCTTGAAGTATCAAGACCCTCTTTTAACTCCTGGTACTCTTTCTCAAGATCGATATCGAGAAGGAGCTCTTTGATGGACTCAGCGCCCATACCTGCGCGGAACTTGCCGCCCCACTCTTCTCTCGCATCCTGATACTCCTTCTCGGAGAGAACCTGCTTGTACTCAAGTGTTGTCTCACCGGGATCAAGTACTATATAGGAAGCAAAATACAATACTTTTTCAAGAACACGGGGTGAAAGGTCAAGGATAAGTCCCATTCTGCTGGGAATTCCCTTGAAGTACCAGATATGTGATACGGGAGCTGCAAGCTCGATGTATCCCATTCTCTCACGACGTACGCTTGATTTGGTGATCTCTACGCCGCAACGGTCGCAGACAACACCCTTATATCTGATCTTTTTGTACTTACCGCAGTGACATTCCCAGTCCTTGGTAGGTCCAAAAATTCTTTCGCAGAACAAACCGTCTTTTTCAGGCTTTAATGTTCTGTAGTTGATTGTCTCAGGCTTAGTAACCTGTCCACTGAGTGGATCGTTATCTATTCTGTGTACCCAGCTTCTGATCTTCTCAGGAGAAGCAAGACCAATCTTGATGGAATCAAAAGTCATCGGCTGATAAGTCTGCTGCTGTGTTGATCTTCCGCTTGAAGCTTCATTTATTGCTTTATTCATAGTTGAATCAGACATTCGTAACCTCTTTTCTTTGCTTTATTAGTTACTGCAAATTACTCGTCATCGGATGCATCGCCAAAATCATCGAAATCTTCATCCGAATCGAAGCTTCCGGAATCCTCGACCTCTGATACGAGCTCGCCGCTCTCATCAAATCTCTGCTGAGTATATCCGTTTGCCTCAAATGATTCCTGGCCGTAGTCACGTCCCGAAGTATCGCCTTCGATCTCATAACGATAATCGGATTCTGTGTAATCTACACTCTCTTTGATCTCAACTTCTGTGTTGTCCTCACGGAGAACCTTGATATCAAGACCAAGTGACTGAAGTTCTTTCAAAAGAACCTTGAATGACTCAGGCACACCGGGTTCAGGGATGTTATCTCCCTTGATGATAGCCTCGTAAGTCTTAACACGTCCTACAACGTCATCAGACTTAACTGTAAGAATCTCCTGAAGTGTATATGCAGCACCATAAGCCTCGAGAGCCCAAACCTCCATCTCTCCGAAACGCTGTCCACCGAACTGTGCCTTACCGCCGAGAGGCTGCTGTGTAACAAGTGAGTAAGGGCCGGTTGAACGTGCGTGGATCTTATCGTCAACGAGGTGGTGGAGCTTGAGGTAATGCATGTGTCCGATAGTTGTGGGACTGTCAAACTTCTGTCCTGTTCTACCGTCACGGAGCTGTACCTTTCCGTCGGATCTGATCGGTACACCCTTCCAGAGCTCTCTGTGATCCCTGTTCTCATAGAGATAATCCATGATCTCGGGATTTACAAGATCCTTATATTTCTTTTCAAAATCTTCCCATGAGCTGTTAACGTAATCGTTAGCCATCTCAAGAGTATCCTGAATGTCTTTCTCGTTAGCACCGTCAAAAATAGGTGTTGCGATGTTAAATCCAAGTGCCTTGGCAGCAAGTGAAAGGTGAATCTCGAGGACCTGTCCGATATTCATACGGGAAGGAACGCCGAGGGGGTTAAGCACGATATCAAGAGGTCTGCCGTTAGGAAGATAAGGCATATCTTCTATAGGAAGTACTCTTGAAACGACACCCTTGTTACCGTGACGTCCGGCCATCTTATCACCTACAGAGATCTTTCTCTTCTGAGCGATGTAGATACGAACAGCCTGGTTAACACCGGGTGATAGCTCATCACCGTTTTCTCTAGTAAATACTTTGGCATCAACAACGATACCGTATTCTCCGTGAGGAACCTTAAGAGATGTATCTCTAACCTCTCTTGCCTTCTCACCGAAGATCGCGCGAAGGAGTCTCTCCTCAGCTGTAAGCTCTGTCTCTCCCTTAGGAGTAACCTTACCTACAAGGATGTCACCGGCACGAACCTCTGCGCCGATACGGATGATTCCGCGATCGTCGAGATCCTTGAGTGCGTCGTCGCCGACACCGGGAACGTCGCGTGTGATCTCTTCGGGTCCGAGCTTGGTCTCACGAGCCTCTGCCTCGTACTCTTCTATATGTACAGATGTAAATACATCATCACGAACAAGTCTTTCTGAAAGAAGAACAGCGTCCTCGTAGTTGTAACCTTCCCATGTCATGAAACCGATAAGAGGGTTCTTACCAAGACCGAGCTCTCCCTGTGAAGTTGAAGGACCGTCTGCGATAACCTGTCCTGCCTCAACGTGGTCGCCCTTGAATACGATGGGTCTCTGGTTGTAGCAGTTACTCTGGTTGGATCTCTGGAACTTAATGAGGTGGAACTCTTCCTTCTCACCGTCATCGTATGTCATCTGGATAAGCTTGCTGTCAACAAAGTCAACAGTTCCGGCTTTTCTTGCGACAACGCAGACACCTGAGTCAACGGCTGCCTTGCGCTCCATACCTGTTCCTACTGCAGGAGCTTCTGTTGTAAGAAGCGGCACTGCCTGACGCTGCATGTTTGATCCCATGAGGGCACGGTTAGCATCGTCGTTCTCAAGGAAAGGAATAAGTGCTGTAGCAACTGAGAATACCATTCTGGGAGACACGTCCATATACTCAAATGCTGTCTTGGGATATGCGGATGTCTCTTCTCTGTAACGGCCGGATACTGTATTTCTCTTGAAGAAACCGTTCTCATCAAGAGGAGTATTAGCCTGAGCTACATGGTAATTATCTTCTTCGTCGGCTGTAAGATACTCAACCTCGTCAGTTACTCTGGGATTCTCAGGGTCTGACTGGTCAACCTTACGATAAGGTGCCTCAACGAAACCATAGTCGTTTACTCTTGCATAGCTTGCGAGTGAGTTGATAAGACCGATGTTAGGTCCTTCAGGTGTCTCGATAGGACACATACGACCATAGTGTGTATAGTGAACGTCTCGAACCTCGAATCCGGCTCTGTCTCTTGAAAGACCACCGGGACCAAGTGCTGAAAGACGTCTCTTGTGAGTGAGCTCACCGAGAGGGTTGTTCTGATCCATGAACTGTGAAAGCTGTGATGAACCGAAGAACTCCTTAACAGCAGCCTGTACAGGCTTGATGTTGATAAGGATCTGAGGTGATACTTCCTCAGTATCATGAGTTGTCATTCTCTCACGAACCACTCTCTCAAGTCTTGAAAGTCCGATACGGTACTGATTCTGAAGAAGCTCGCCTACGCAACGGATACGTCTGTTTCCGAGGTGGTCGATATCATCATCGTTACCGATGCCGTATTCAAGATGAATATTATAGTTAATAGAAGCAATGATATCTTCTCTTGTAATGTGCTTGGGAATAAGATCATGTACGCGCTTCTTGATGGTTTCAGCAAGTCCTTCGGGGTCGTTCTTGGCTGTGTACTCATCAAGGATCTCTTTAAGTACGGGATAGTAAACATCCTCGTTGATTCCAAGCTCGGCAGGATCACAGTCAATGAAGTGTGTGATGTCTACCATCATATTGGAAAGAACCTTAACGTTGCGCTCTTCCTCCTGAAGGAATACGTAAGGAATAGCACAGTTCTGGATCTCTGTAGCAAGAGCACGGTCTACCTTGGTTCCTGCTGAAGCGATCATCTCACCTGTGAACTCATCAACTACATCCTCAGCGAGAACGTGTCCGTTGATACGGTTCTTGAAGTGAAGCTTCTTATTGAACTTATATCTACCAACCTTGGCAAGATCATATCTTCTTGCATCAAAGAACATAGCGTTGATAAGGCTCTCTGCACTCTCAACAGAAAGAGGCTCACCGGGACGTATTTTTCTGTACAGCTCAAGAAGACCACTCTGATAATCTGTAGAAGGGTCTTTTGAAAAACTGCCCTGAATCTTAGGCTCGTCGCCGAAGAGTTCAAGAATCTCTTCATTTGTTCCGATTCCGAGCGCTCTAATAAGAACAGTAACGGGAACCTTTCTCGTTCTGTCTACTCTTGCATAGAATACGTCATTGGAATCGGTCTCGTACTCAAGCCATGCACCTCTGTTAGGGATAACGGTACATGCAATAAGCTCCTTACCGATCTTATCGTATGTAATATCGTAATAGATACCGGGTGAACGTACCAACTGGCTGACGATAACACGCTCAGCTCCGTTGATTACAAAGGTACCTGTTGCAGTCATGAGAGGGAGGTCACCCATAAAAATCTCATGCTCGGTAAACTCGTTCTTCTCCTTATTATGAAGACGAACCTTTACCTTTAAAGGTGCAGCAAATGTTGCATCTCTCTCCTTGCACTTCTCAATCGTATTCTTATTCTTGTCGATCTCATCCTCGCAAAGCTTGAAATCAACAAATTCCAGACTGAGTTTGCCACTGTAGTCCTCAATAGGAGAGATATCGTCAAAGACTTCCTTCAAGCCTTCGTCAAGAAACCACTGATATGAATTCTTCTGAACTTCAATCAGGTTCGGCATCTCCAGGACTTCCTTCTGGCGCTGGAAGCTCATTCGTATGTTCTTACCAGAGCCGGTAGGATGTAATCTGTTTTTTTCCATTGACATTCACCCCGTTCTTTTAGTATTGATATATATTGCAGAGTCTGTTCCGGCACTTTAAAAAAGCGCGCAAAAAGACCCATTACACCACAATAGTGCATTTTCCATTGTACTTCTAGTTTTTTTTGATGTCAAGGACTTTTTTCAAGGAAGTATGAGTGCCCTGTAAAAGTGATATACGGATTGCTTCGTGCTTCGCACTCTCGCAATCCTACGTATATTCGGAATCCGCACTATCGTGCTACTTCCTCATATACGTTTTGCTTAAAAATAAAAGGTCTATCACATGTAAACATGTGATAGACCTTTTGCTTTTAAGCTTATATCACTTACTTGAGAGTAACCTTAGCGCCCTCAGCCTCAACCTTAGCCTTGATGTCCTCAGCCTCAGCCTTAGCTGCGTTCTCCTTGATCATCTTAGGAGCTCCGTCTACGAGATCCTTTGCTTCCTTAAGTCCAAGACCTGTGATCTCACGAACAACCTTGATAACCTTAACCTTGTTAGGTCCAACCTCTGTAAGCTCAACGTTGAACTCAGACTTCTCTTCTCCGCCTGCACCTGCGCCAGCACCAGCTGCTGCAACTACAACGCCTGCTGCTGCAGATACGCCGAACTCTTCCTCACAAGCCTTTACAAGCTCGTTTAACTCAAGAACTGTTAACTCTTTGATAGCATCAATGATTTCTGCTGTAGATAACTTTGCCATTTTATATACCTCCGTATAATAATCAATAAATTAGTTTTGTTTAAATTAGTTCATGAAGCAATGCTCAGATCACTCTGCTGCAGGTGCTTCAGCTGTCTCAGCTGCGGGAGCCTCTGCTGTCTCAACAGGTGCTGCCTCTTCTGCTGCGGGAGCTGCTTCCTCAGTTGCAGGTGCTGCTTCCTCTGCGGGAGCTGCCTCACCGGCACCGCCCTTCTCTGCGATCTGATTGATAACACGAGCGAAGTTTGCGATAGGTGACTGCATAGAGCCAAGCAACTTGGAAAGAAGAACTTCCTTTGAAGGAATAGAAGCGATCTCGCTCATTCCCTGTGCGTCATAGAACTTTCCTTCTATAACACCACCCTTAATCTCAAGGGCCTTCGCTGTCTTAGCGAAGTTGTAAAGAACACGAGCGGGTGCTGCAGGATCGTTAGTAGATACAGCCATAGCGCTGGGTCCGTTAAGGAGATCCTTAAGCTGCTCGAAATCTGTTCCCTTGAATGCGAAGTTCATCATCGTATTCTTGTAAACCTTATATGTAACGCCTTCTTCACGAAGTTTCTTACGAAGCTCAGTATCCTGTGCAACAGTAAGTCCGCGGTGATCTACAAGTACGAGCGCCTGTGCGTCTTTAATCTTCTCTGAAATCTCATCAACTACAGGCTTTTTAAGTTCAACCTTTGCCATTCTTTTTACCTCCTTATAGAATTAACCGCCGAAAAAAAACCTCTCGAAGACATCGAGAGGCTAAAAGTCTAATCATAACTTTTCCTCGGCAGGCGCTTTCACTTTACGTTCCTCTCGGAACACCTGCTGTCTTCGGCACGGTTTCCGTGTTTTCACGGACAACCTTAGATAATTTATCATATTAGATATATGTTGTCAAGGACTAATATATCCTTTTTCGTCAATATTTACTCCGGGTGATATACTCCTCATCCATCCAAGGATCCTGCTGCGCTCTTCACCTTCCGCTTCATTTACTGTGCAGCCGCTCTGGATTGCAGGAACAAAACGAAGGTTTACGGCTCCGTTCTTGTGAAGCGTTGTTACGACCATTCCCGTATCCAGGGTCTTTGAATTAAATATGAAATTGCCAAGACTGTAAACAACAGGAACATTTCCTACATATTCAATCTTCTGAAGCACATGAGGATGTGCGCCGATTATCAGATTCGCTCCGGCATCCGCGATCTCTTTTGCCTGATCTCTCTGAAGATAGTCAACTTCTGTCGTACTCTCGGTTCCCCAGTGGACAAAGACTATAACGTAAGCATTCTTCTCGCGGGCTTCCCTGATCTTATCAAGAAGAAGTTCATCGTTGAAGCATCTGAAAACTCCGGGAGAATCCTCCGTCGCTCCTCTTGTATCGGGATGGTCAAGCCTTTCTATCTGAGTCGCGCAGATAAAAGCGACCTTCATTCCGCTCTCCGTTACATAGTAAACAGGATGAGACGCTTCTTCTATATTATTGCCCGCTCCGGCATAAACTATTCCCTGATCGCTTATATGGGAAAAAGAATCTACGAGGGCCGCTTCTCCATAGTCATATGCGTGGTTGTTGGCTAGCGAGACAATGTCAGCGCCCATAGTCGTAAGTATACCTGCAGTCTCGGGACGCGCTCTGAAAGTATAAGTCTTTCCCTCTGTGGGTGTTCCTCTGTTGGAATATGGGAACTCGTTGTTGATCATCATGATGTCAACGCCGCGCATCTTTTCCAGAAGGTTGCTTCCGACTATACCTTCCGCAGTGTCGCCGTTTCTTTTGAACTTATCGCCTACCGCATAATTCTCATCAAACAAAATATCACCCGCAAAGCCGATGGTCACAGCCTCATCATCGTACGTAGCGATCTTATGCGTATATGCTTTATCCTCTTCCGGGATCTCCAGTGCTTTCTTGGCAGACTCCTCATCCGTTACCGCTGCGTTCATAGCGTAACCCGCCTCGGGTATATCCTCCCAGGCACCTGCAAGAAATCCGTGATCCGATGAGTGGTTGTTCTTTATACTCTTAATTATGAAAAGAGCCGAAATTCCCACCACAAGCACTATTGCAAGTGTTATAAGGAAAAGCTTTATGGTGGCGGAATCATTTCCGTTATGTCTGTTATCATCATAGTATCTGCTCATATCGTGGTTATTATACCATATTTTGTGGTTTTGTCTGTTACAACCACTAAAAAAGGAAACGCATTACTGCGTTTCCTTTAAAAATCTTTTATGCAAGTAATCAATACTTGTTAGCTACAACCTTTACGCCGGGGCCCATTGTTGTTGCAAGAGTGATGCTCTTGAGGTACTGACCCTTAACTGATGAAGGCTTAGCCTTTGTGATAGCATCCATAAGAGCGTTGAAGTTCTGCTCAAGCTGCTCCTCTGTGAAAGATGCCTTTCCAACAGGAACGTGGATGATATTAGCCTTATCAAGTCTGTACTCGATCTTACCAGCCTTGATATCGTTAACAGCCTTAGTTACGTCCATAGTAACTGTGCCAGCCTTAGGGTTGGGCATAAGTCCCTTAGGTCCGAGAACCTTACCGAGACGTCCAACTACACCCATCATGTCAGGTGTTGCTACTACAACGTCGAAATCAAGCCATCCTTCGTTCTGGATCTTAGGAATAAGCTCCTCGCCACCAACATAATCTGCGCCGGCAGCCTGTGCCTCATCAAGCTTTGTACCCTTAGCGAATACAAGAACCTTAACTGTCTTACCTGTTCCGTTAGGAAGAACAACAGCGCCTCTGATCTGCTGATCAGCGTGACGGCTGTCACAACCTGTTCTGATGTGAAGCTCTACAGTCTCGTCAAACTTTGCAGTAGCAGACTTCTTAACAAGAGCTATTGCATCAGCGGCTTCATACTGCTGAGTCTTATCAATAAGCTTAGCAGCTTCTAAGTATTTCTTTCCGTGTTTCATCTCTCATCCTCCATCAGTCTTCTACTACGATTCCCATGCTACGTGCTGTACCAGCGATCATGCTCATAGCACCCTCGATGTCAACAGCATTAAGGTCAGGCATCTTTGTCTCTGCAATCTTTCTAACATCTTCCTTAGAAACGGTTGCAACCTTAGTCTTGTTAGGAACTCCTGAACCCTTCTGAATCTTAGCTGCCTTCTTAAGAAGAACTGCAGCAGGTGGAGTCTTTGTGATGAATGTGAAACTTCTGTCTGCATAAACTGTGATAACAACAGGGATGATAACGTCACCCTTATCTGCTGTCTGTGCGTTGAACTGCTTTGTGAATTCAACGATGTTTACACCGTGCTGACCAAGTGCGGGTCCAACCGGTGGTGCTGGTGTTGCTTTACCAGCCTGGATCTGTAACTTAATATATCCTTCGACTTTCTTTGCCATTATGGCACCTCCTGAAAATATGTGGTCGGCGCATTATTCCCGGGGAACAATGCTCCCACTCCAGCGGTTACATGCCCGTATGAACGAGCAATATATATTCAAGCATAATAATGCCTAAATATCAAATAAAAATCTCAAAAATGATCAGCGGTCGATCTTTCTGACCTCAGCGAAGCTGATCTCAACCGGTGTCTCACGTCCAAAGAGATCTACATTGATGGTAGCGGTCTGCTTACCAAAATCCATTCTCTGAACAACTCCGGCAGTATCTTTCCAAACACCTGCCACTACTGCGATCTCATCGCCAACACCGAAATCAACAGAAACTGTATCTGTCTTGATTCCAAGAGGCTTGATCTCTGCATCTGTAAGCGGAACGGGCTTGCTTCCGGGTCCTACGAAACCTGTAACGCCACGTGTGTTACGAACAACGTACCAAGTCTCATCATTCATATCCATGTTGACAAGAACGTATCCGGGGAACATCTTCCTCTGAACATTCTTGCGAACGCCGTTCTTAACCTCAACTACATCCTGAAGAGGGATCCTTACTTCAAAGATCTGATCCTCAAGGTGTCTGTTGATGATAGCGCTCTCAAGGTTGTCCTTAACCTTCTTCTCATAGCCTGAATATGTATGAACAACGTACCAATGAGCATTCTCGTTTGTATCAGTACTCTGTGTATCAGCCGTTACTTCGCTCTCAGTGTTCTCAGCGTTAACGACCTCATCTGATAATACCTCATCAGATTCAAAAGACTTTTCCATTTCTTCTGACATATTATCTCCTTATTATTTAGAATATAGATGTGAGAAAATTCATTCCATATCCAAACGCATAGTCCAATACAGCTATCAACGCGCAGCAAATAACAGAAACAACAATAACTGCTGTTGTCTGTTTGATCATATCATTCTGGCTAGGCCAAATGATCTTGCCAAACTCAGCCATTACTCCTGAAAAGAAAGAACCCAATCCGGCAAAAAATCCCTTGCCTGAATTCTTCTTAGAAGATGTGGACTTGTTTTCTACTACCTTGGTCTCTTCCATACCCGTAGTCTCCCTCCTAAAAGGATGAAATTACTTTGTTTCTTTATGTAAAGTGTGCTTCTTGCAGAAAGGGCAATACTTCTTCATCTCAACACGATCAGGATGTGTCTTCTTATCCTTGGTTGTGTCATAGTTACGGTTCTTGCATTCTGTGCAAGCAAGTGTAATTCTTGTACGCATTATCTCACCTCCGGCGTGTACTCTTCTAAATCGCCACTATAATTTTTTGCATAAAAAAAAGACGTAAATCTCATGTCGCTTGTCTAATATATCATACTGTTTTATCTTCGTCAACGGAAATTTGCGTCTTTTTCCCAAATATCCAAACAACTTACAGATTCCGCGCAGGTACCTTAATCAAGCACCTTTCTGAATGCGGGAATTACCTGCGCCGCCACAACGGCTTTTAACAGATCAAGTGGGATAAAAGGAACGAATCCCATAAGCAATCCCGTTTTAAGATCGTAGCTCATAGAATGCATAAGCCACAGCATACCTACTATATCAATTATAAGCACTCCTATTATGCCGCAAACGCTGTACCAAATTCTGTTGTATTTTTTTCCTCTTATAATAGGAAGAACCAGGAACACGATCAGAAATGCCCAGGTATATGCGCCATAAGGTGCAACAAGATATCCGACTCCCGCGCCGCCTCCGATAAACACCGGAAGTCCGACAGTCCCCAGAAGGAACCAAACTATTCCTATAAGAAAGGATTCATATCCGGGGAAAAGAAGCGCTATCAGAAACACCACAAAATTCATCATTGTGATCTTGGGCGCCATCGGAAGCATTGTGGGTATGCTCAAATACGCAGATATACACAAAAGCGCAGCAAACAGTGCGCAAATAACAAGTCTTTTGGTCTTCATGTTTCCACCTCCAAAAGACATAGTAATTGAACAAAAGCTAATTGTCAACCTATATATATTAATGGTTGACAATTTCTTTTTACAGATCAGCAATTCTTCCTATTATCTCAGCTGCAAGCTTGTTCTTGGACACCGCGGCTTTGCCGGGTTCAAACAGGCTTGTCGCGATATCTTTTATCTCGTCGGGAAAAGAGCTTATGTCAGAATCAAAGTTAATGCCGATGCCGACAACTATCCACTGAACAAGTCCCGTTTCAAACTCGCTTCCTGCTTCAGTTAGGATTCCGCAGACTTTCTTATCTCCTATATAAAGGTCGTTCACAGGCTTAAGAGTGGGACAAACTCCCGTCAGATCCTCTATTGCCTCACAGACGCTGTTTCCGACCGCCATCGTAACAGCGTCGGGCTTAAGCTCTCCGATATCCATATATTCGGGTCTCAATAATATGCTCATGTACAGACCGCCCTTTGGAGAAAAGAAGCTGTGGTCACTTCTTCCATGCCCATCCGTCTGCACGTTCGCTATGATAACGGAGCCGTGGTCGCCTCCTGCGATAGCAAGCTCTTTTGCCAAGCGGTTCGTAGAACCGACCGTGTCGTAGACGCAAATAAGCTCCTCGTCCTTGTAAGCCTTTTGGTACTCGTGCGGGAGAAAAGAGATTATGCCTGCTGCCGACAGAATATCGCTGGACTCCCCCAGCATATAGCCCTTGTTGCTCACAGCCTCGATCTCGTAGCCGCTTTTTCGAAGCTCATTTACCGCTTTCCAGACCGCAGTCCTCGAAAGCTCAAGCGACTCCGCAACGGCTTCGCCCGAGATATACTTTCCTTTATTCGATTCAAGAAATTCAAGCACCTTTTCTTTTGAAGTCATTACTACTCCTCCGGCTTATACTCATCTCCGTAGTTGTAAATCTCATCAGTAAGCCCAATCTTTTTGCGGGCATCTGTCTTCATTTTTTCGGCTTCTTCGTAAGTGGTGACATTATATCCCGCATCCTTGTAGGCTTTACGCACGATATCATAAGGATTGTCAGCGGAAGCAGGGTCATCCTCGATATCATTGTCATCCTTATCAACAATATAGAAATAGTAATAATTGTATTTCTTTTCTAATTCTTTATCATAACCTTCGTAATTTTCAAAACGTATACTCTCTTCTATAACCTGAAGATTTTCATCAAGCCCCGGGAAATCCTCAATTACGCCACCACAGTTTTGGCCGTTATACTCTTCATGTGTTCTATACCAAAAATGATAAACGCCGTCGGCATCAATATAACCCGTCCTTCCGCCGTGCGATGTCGCTCCCGATGAGCCGAAGGATGATATCTTGCCGCTATAAAAAACATTAGTCTCACTCCTGCTCCAGGAATCGCAGCAAAAACATATCTTTAGCTTACCGTTTATATTTGTCACAACAAATTCGGGAGTAAATTCCGAATCATACTCAAGGCATACATCCAATTCAAGCTTCCCGTCAAGGCCGCAATCCACATAATATTCTTTGTATTTATTAAAATTCCAGCGCTCGCCGTATTGTCCCGGAGAAGTAACCCCTGCGATAATTTCGTCGATCGTATATGCTTTCCCGTCTGTCAAAAACTCGGAAAACTCAATGTACTGGCTTATATCTCCGTCCGCCGAGAACACCGCCTTTTCTTTTCCCTGCAAAAATGAATCGTATAATTTTTGCGACTGTTCATCAACATCCGCTTCCCATCTTTCCTTTGCAGATACATAATTCGAATATATTTCATACTGTTGATAGTACGGGATCTCACCCACAGCTTCTGCCGTGAGCTCTTTGTCCGCTTCGCTAAAAGGAGTATAAAAAGCATCATCCGAAAGATCCTTGGAAAGATATTCGGTCAAACCAAGGTCACCTTTAAGCCCCGGCAAAGAAGCCGTCCACTCAATTCCGGTGCTGTCTTTAAATGTCTTTTCAAACTCTTCTTTGGTGATCTCTTTTTCAAAGCTGTCGGAATAATAATATGGTTTTTCCTCTGCCCCCATTCCGCAGCCTATAATCTGCTTGGCTTCACCGTTTTCAAATTTATACAGAACCGTATCCTCGCTAAATGCAGGTCCGGTAATGAAATAATTTGTATCCTTGATCTGCCTTAGCATGATAGATCCCGATGTATGATATCCGCAGTAAACATCTGTGGTCTTAACGGTATTCGATGATCCGTCATACGCATAGATCTCTTTGGTTCCTTTTGAATCAGCATCCAAAAAGAGCTCGGGAACGCCATCGTTATCAAGGTCAAAAAGAGAAAACTGCCCGCCACCGTCAAGTTCTTTTAAAAATGCTCTGTAGCACTCTTTCCAATCCTCATCGGAAATCGAGGCTCCATCATTGCCACTGTCTGATTTCTCCAAAGAGCTTTCATCCGAAGCTGTATCTTCCGATGCCGCCTCCGCCGAAGAATCATTTGATGCTTCCTGCGACACTTGTGCTTCGCTTACATTCTCCGCACCATCAGTTTCGCCGCATGCCGACAAAAGCATCACTGCAGCACCGGCAATTCCGATAAAAATACTTTTCTTCATTTGTTATTACCTTTCCTTTATAAGTTGTTTTATCCTCGCAGACAGAGGAGCTTTATATGATCGGCGCGCCTGATCATTCCAGGAGGACGCCGCCATTTACATAAGTAATACTATACACTTTCCTGCTTTCGAAATCTGCCCCCTCTTTTAATAAAGGAGTAAAAAGATCCTTCGAAAGCATCTCATCATCTTCTATATATAAATACGAAGCATGGCTTTCCGCGATCTTCCTCGCCATCGCCTCGGCGCTGTCTTCCTCAGCGATAAAGCCGTCATAGACAAGCGCAACGGGAGATGCCTTGCCGCTTATATAAGCGTTGTGAACCCAGTGATAGGTGTGACCGTCGCGCATAACGAGAACTCTTTTGCCCCAGAGCTCTTTATTCGCAAAAACAGTCTCCGCAAGCGCCTTGCCGTCTTCTCCGACCATCTCGTCAACGTAGGCCGCATTCTCTTCCATCGCCTGCTTATGATCAAAAAGATATCCGAAAAAGCCGACGTAATTGGCTGTAAGGAAAACAAAAATCGCAAACGCGGATGTAGCAAGGCAGGTACGGATTGCAGAAAATCTGCTGCCGGAATCAGAATCCGAACTTGCTGATGCAGATTGTCCCGCGCGGTTCGCTCCCGCTTTTCCTTCATAGTACATGCACATCAGCAGATACACTCCGCCCAGCGCGAACGGACATCCGTAGCGCGAAATCGAAATCGACATTGCAAACGCATCCAGATACTGATCTTCCGTCATAAATATCGAAATATGCGCAAGGAAGATGATCCCATAGGTCAAAAGAGCCGTCACAGCCATGAAGATTGCTAGCTTCACCGCCTCTTTTTTCTTGATGATCTTAGTCGTGCCCAAAACAACTATCGCCGCAAATATCAATATGACAACGACACCTGTTGAAATATCCAAAGACAGATTGCTGTCGGCATGGATAGGCATCGTCCAAAAGCCCTGCGTAAAGAACTTCGCCTTATCAAGCGCGTTCGCGGGCGCTTCATACGTTCCCGACGTAGCCATCTTTATCCCTGCGCCCGTGAGCTTGGCGACACGTCTGTTTAGCAGGCAGAACAAAAGCCAGCTTCCGTAAACCGCTCCGCTTCCGAGAACGGTAAGAACTATGCCCCTGATGCCGCTCTTTCTTTTCATAATAAAGTAAAATACCAGTGCAAAGATCGCCCACTCTATTCCTACGGACTTGGTCAAAAGAAGCATCGAAGTCATAAGGAATATCCTGACGTAGTAAAACGGACCGCTAACATCGCCTTCAAGAATCATATACAGCAGTGCGCCGTAAACTATCGCCATCGTCACATCCGCAGGCGTTCCGTAGTAGATGATCCCGCTGAACACGCCGGGAAAAAGAACTATCGCAAGAAACGTGATCACGCAAAAAGCATAGCGTACAACCCGCTGCGCAATCATCTTATTGATCCCTCTCTTCACCGCCCCGTACAACGGAAGCAGGAAAATCAGATTCATCGTGAAATATCCAAAGAACTGAATGCTCTCATCGTACTCACCCGGCGAGATCTGAAGGAAAAGCCACTTTATCAGAGAGCCCGCGGGCGGATAATCGCCAAACTCAGGTGAAACATTGCCGTATTTTCCGGGGAATCCTCCCAGATAAAAGAGCTGCTTGGCATCCGAAGACCAGAAATTGATGTCATCCCACCAATTAAAGACCATATCACCGGTAAGAAGTCTTACAGCAAAAAGAAACAGCGCAAAAGCAGCAAGCTCTGCCCCTGGGATCATAGAAAAGAACTCTTTTAGCTTGTTCTTTGCCACGTCCCTTCTGCCTACTCCTTTAGAAGCCAAAACACAGGTCTTAAGATAGAAGCAAATGCCCAAAGCCGCTATAAACAGCACGGAAAGTACACCTATAAGCCGCATTCCCCTAAAAAACGCCAGCACATAGAGCACCAGCATCGTAATAACAAGCGACAAAGGCAAAGTATTATAAAAAGAATCTTTATATTTATATGAAAACGTGGCCGAAAGCAAAAGCATCGCCACAACAGTGATCGCAAATATCATAGTAGTCCGTCCTTTACACCTCATCATTATAGTATGAGCGTGGGTGCAAAAGCAATTTACAAGATATCATATATAAATTTTTTGTAAAATCTTCGATTTTGTGATAAAAAACAGTTGACAATTGACCAATAAAAAATATAATGTAAGTAACTAAAGGTGGCTAAACATGCCCTCGTGCGACTGATGTCAATGGATTGGCAGAGTATATATTGCGCACGTTATCACGGAAGAAAGGAGGGGCACGTATGGCAGGCATATCTTTAAATGGTGTTTATAACCATTTCATACAGGATTACGTATCCAAAGATGTCACACATGCTGACGCGCATCGAAAAGATGAGCTTCGGGATGTGTATAAGTCTATAGCTAAACACAACAAACAATCCCCTCTATATCTTTTGACCAATGATGACGAATCCCGCAATGATGCGATTGATATAAAAGAGCGTGCAAGACAGCTTCAGGGCAATATTTTCAGTTTGAGCGATCAGGAAGACAGATCTTCGCTCACGCACACTTCCGCATTCACGACGGATCCCGGAAGAGTTGCCGCTTCTTATATCGGCAAAACTCCCGATCAGGATGTCGGTGTTATCGGATTTGACATTGAAGTTACGCAGCTGGCTTCCGTTCAGACCAATCAGGGACACCCTCTTCCTCTCGAAGAGAAGGCAGCCCTCACGGAAGGAAGCTATGCATTTGACGTAAGGATCGGCGAGCAGGAATTCGAGTTCCAATTCAATATCTACGATTCCGACAAGAACATCGACGTTCTTCAAAAGCTCGAAAGACTGATAAATAAAGCGGACGTCGGACTTAAAGCCAAGATCACCGAATTTGAGAACGGATTTGGCGCCATCGAGATCACATCAACGAGAACCGGCGTAAGAGAAGGCTCTTTTAACCAGTTCGATATATATGAAACCTCAGGCGACCTTGGAAAAGGCGCTGTGGCGGCACTTGGACTTGATAATGTACTAAGGCCCGCATCCAACGCTCTCTTCACCCTTAACGGTGAGGAAAAGAGCGCCGTGTCCAATCACTTTACGGTAGGTTCCAAGTTCGACATTCAGATTAGCGACGTGACCGATCCCGGAAAGCCGATACACGTAGGCGTTATGAAGGACAACGAGGCGCTTCGCCGTCACATAATGTCGATCATGGACAGCTACAACAGCTTCGTGACCGATACCGTCGGCGAAAACAACGACAAGTTTAAGAGCGAAAGAGTCAAGACCGAAGCAATCGGAATCGCCAAGCTGTACATGACAGGCTGCGAGGACATCGGAATATCATTTACCGGTGAAGGAACGATAGAGGTTGACGAAGAGCTTTTGAAGCAGGCCATCGAAGCTTCGCTCGACAACAGACAGCTTTCGTCGATCAAGAACTTCACGGATGCTCTTATCAAGAAGGCAAAAGACATTTCGGTAGACCCGATGAAGTACATAGACAGGCCGGTTGTTAATTACAAGAACCCGGAATCCACGAAAAACACGACATCGCCTTACATAACCAGCGAGTATTCCGGAATGATGTTCAACAATTACAGCTAAACATAGTTAAGAGTCCCTATCTGCAGGTAGGTGACTTGATCTCATAGAAAAGAAGCAGCACGCTCCATCAGCGTGTTGCTTCTTTTTTGCAGAAAAATATGTGTAAACGACCGTTTATAGCATATCAAAATGTGCTTATACTCCAAGCTCCTTGCACATATCAAGTGCCGCTCTTACGACCTGATCCATGTTGTAATACTTGTACTGACCAAGTCTTCCTCCAAAGAGGATATTCGGGAACTCCTTGGCAAGCTCGGTGTACTTCTTGTAGAGCTCATTGTTCTTGTCATCGTTCATCGGATAATAAGGCTCATCGCCGTGCTTCCAATCGGCGGGATACTCTCTCGTGATGATCGTTCCCTTGCCCTGACCGTATTCGAAATGCTTGTGCTCGATAATCCTTGTATAAGGAATCTCGCGCTCCGTGTAATTTACAACCGCATTGCCCTGATAGTTGTCCACATCGGGGAGCTCCTCGGTCTCAAACCTAAGAGACCTGTACTCAAGAGTTCCGAGCTTGTAGCCAAAGAACTCATCGATCATACCTGTAAACAGGATCTTGTCAAAAGAGTCTCCGTTAACCGATTCAAAAGGCTCAGCGGGAACATTGCCCGCAAGCTTAACGAAATCATAGTAATCAACACCTGTCTTGACCGTGATCGAGCCGCTTACCTTCTCATCTCCGGACATAAGCAATATCTTTTCAACCATCTTGGTATATCCGCCCATGGGAATCCCCTGGAATCTGTCGTTAAAGTAGTTGTTGTCATAGATAAATCTCATGGGAAGACGCTTTATGATAAACGCCGGAAGCTCCGTACAATCTCTGCCCCACTGCTTCTCCGTGTAGCCCTTTACAAGCTTTTCATAGATATCTCTGCCCGCAAGCGAAAGAGCCTGCTCCTCGAGATTATCCGCAGTGAAGGTATCCGTACCCTTCTTCTCATTGATCTTCTTTTTCTCCTCATCTGCCTGCTTGTCGATGATAGCCTTGGCCTCAGCGGGAGTCTTGATATTCCACATCTTGCTGAAAGTATTCATGTTAAAAGGAAGATTGTAGAGCTCATCCTTGTAAACGGCAACAGGACTGTTGATGTAATTGTTGAACTCTGCAAACCTGTTCACATACTCCCATACTTCCTTATCCGATGTGTGGAAAATATGAGCGCCGTACTTATGAACGTTGATGCCCATCTTTTCCTCTGTATAAATATTGCCGGCGATATTGTCCCTCTTGTCGATAACAAGGACATTCTTGCCGTTCTCAGCCATGAATCTGGCAAATACAGCGCCAAAAAGGCCTGCGCCGACAACTAAATAATCGTATTTCATGTATGATCCTCCATAATAAAAGGTAATGCGGAAGTTCCGCTCTCGCGGCAAACTAATAACACCGCGGACTTTATTATACCAAATCCGCGGTGTTAATCATACCATATAATAAATTATAACCTACTGCCAATGCAGCGCTCATAAACCCAAATTACTTGTAAATCAGTCAGCCTGGTACTTATCAAGCTGTGAGAAATCTCCCATCATATCAAGGATCTTCTTACGTCCTGCCTTGTTAAGCTTAACGTACTGCTGCATAACACGATTCTCTACGATCTTCTTTCCAAGGTCTGTTCCCTGCTCAAGTGTTGAGAAATCAACGGGGTTAAGGTTCAAACGATCACACATCTTAATAACTGTTCCGTAAGCCATTCCTTCGATGCCCCTATCTAAAGCGGTTACAAGTGTGCTGTAAGGAATAGACATATCGATTGCAAACTGTCTAACACTCTTGTACTGCTGTAAAATCTCTTTCTTCAAAATCTCAGCTTTTGTCATCTTAAATAAAACCTCCTGAATATATTTTTATTCACATGTGAATGTCTTTTCTTTTGCAAAAACAAGTCTACCACATAGACGGAATTTCGTCATTTACTTTTTAGAGGAATTTTCCCATAAAAATTCATTAAGATTGCCGACTGTTTTTTGGCATTTTAACGAAAATCCAGCAAAAAACAATAATTTGCGAAAGTGTTCACACATTTTTCACAATTCGCAGTTATAATAAAGACTTTTTCCCGTCAACAAGTCATAACACCCTTCTATATACCTGATGGAATTTTCAAAACAATAGACGAAAAAACAAACAGCACCGAAGTGCTGTTTTTCGTTTATTAATATATATTTTTTGGTTTTTGCGTATATTCAGTCTTTTTTTATGAGCTCTTTACTTCCTCTATTCTATTGGACAAAAATGACAACACCTCATTGTAGCTATCTTTCGGAATACTATACACTTTATGGACATTTCCATCGCATTGAATGTCAATTGAGCCCATTTTCTTTTTTACTCCGACAACATTCTTATAATAAACAATTTCTTTTATCATGCTGGTATCTGCGGTAAACTCGCACCTCTCGCCGTAGATCGCAAGAGTGCCCTCCTTAAGCCCGCTGGTAACTCTGAACTCATAATCCGGTCCGTCGTTTCCAAGGAGCGTATCAAAGCCCTCCTTGTCGTCTTCAACCATCATAATGGGCGGCGTAAGGCTCATTGTGTTTATCTTAAATTCAGCGCTGTTGTCGACATACTTGGTGACTCCGGTCTCAATAAGCCCGGAAAGTGAATTAAAATAAGCTTTTATGGCATAGCTTGAATTAACGAGAAGTGTGATCGTCTTATTCCTGACCTTCTGCCTGAATCTGAGCGTGTGAAAGCCCGCTTTTGCCGCAAAACAAATGCTCTCGCCCGCCTTTACCTCGTAGAGCTGCTTGTCATCCAGAAAGACCATCATATTGGGCTCGCCTATGGACCTCTGACCGACGCACTCCACCTGTATCACATATTCTTTTCCGTCCTCAAACAGCCTGCTGCCGCACATCGGACAGAACTTGATCTTGAGATTCATATTGTCCGGAAATTCCCGGTTGCAATTAGGACAATTCATCCCGATCCTCCCATTTATCTGCGGTCACAAAAGATCATCCACCTTCACGGAATCAAATCCCGAAGCATTCACATTTATGATATCCTTCTCATTCTCGGTCTTATTCTCTTCGCCCGCGCCAAGCCACTTTCCGTCAGGCTTAAGATATCTCATAACCTGTCCCATGCTGACCTCGCCCTTGGGTGCGATCACCACGTCAAAAGACCTGTCGCTCCACGGAAGCTTCATGGCATTCGTGTCGCCCCAGCAAACATCGTCGGCAAGCCTCTTGGCAATACCCGCCTCAAAAGAATTCCTGCAAACGCCTGCAATAAAAGTCTCCGGGCAGCTGCTCTTAATATATGACGCAGTCGCACCAAAACCGCAGGTAAAATCGACAATTCGAAGGCTTCCCTTCTTCTCTTTTACCATAGCGATGACTTCGTCGGCGACCTCAAACCACGGAAGCGAATAGCCCCAGATATCAAAGCCCCACTTCTCCTTAAACTTCTCTCTGCCCGCCTCAAGCGCATCGTTATGCCCTTCAAAGCCGGAACCGCCGTTGTGATATACAAACGCATTCTTGCACACAAGCTGCGCAAAGCCCGCTCTTGCAAGCCTTATTCCGAGATCGTCGTCCTCAAAATATCCCGGTGAAAAGGTCTCGTCAAACACCTTCATGTCCGTAGCGACCTCATTTATCGCCTGACACGCCAACAAAAGCGCAAAGCCCGTAAGCCTGAACCTCTTGATATAAGCGCTTCTCATAGGATAGGAATGATCGTGCGCATATCCCTTAAAGACCTTGATGCTCTCTTCTATTCCAAGCTTTCTGTGCCACATATCCGAAAGTTCTTTTCCCGAATATTTATAAAACTCGGTTGGCGGAATCTCCTGAAGAGAGGCGCTGTTTGAAAGCGGTCCGACCGCGCCCACATCCCTGTTGTCATAAAGTCCCATCCTAAGGAAAAACAGTGCGTTTCTCGTAAGGCACGCATCGTTATTCAGATAAAAGACATCGTTTTCCTTGTTGCAGTACTTGGTTCCAAGATTACAACCCTTGGGGAAGCCCAGATTCTCGTCGCATGCTATCAGCTTAATGTCAAACTCCGAGTTCTCTTTTTTATCCTTGAGATACTCGATAACGCCCTCCTGCGTAGAAGCGTTGTCAACGACAACTATCTCGCAGCTGCACTTTGGAACATACCTTTCTATCGATTCAATGCATCTTTTTAACAGCTCAAGATCGTTGTACGAAAGGATCATGATGCTGGTATTTCTAACCCTGAATCCGGGTGAATTAACCATCTCGTCAAAAGAGCTTTCTATAACGCGTCTGTCATCGGTGTTATCGCAGTAATAGAGCGCCATCTCCATGCACAGATACGCCTTATTAACGTTGATGTCCTTATAATAGAGTCCAAGCATATAAAAAAGCTCGTAGTTGGAGCCATCATAGGCAATTCCACGAGCTATGGCGTCAAACTCAGCCGTGTCGTCGCCCAGAGCCTCCCATATCGTAGCCTCCAGAACGCACAGCTTCGCCGCATCGATATTGTTTTTTTCATCTATATGCAGATATTCATCCTGAAACTCATAAAGAGCTTCCTTATAATCACCTTTCCCTATCAATTCAGTCAGTTTCTCGTACATTGCCATCCCCCGTCTTTACCCCTGTTCCGGTTTCTTTCTTCTGTCGTGAATCTTGTAATACTCCGCCTTATCGGCGTACATAAGCTTATCTATATTGCTGATAAAATCAGCATTTGGATCGTCAAAATCATACACAGAGCCGCCAACAGCCGCAGAAAGCTTGTACGGCTTTCCGGAAGTTTCATTGTAATCATCTATCGCTTCGGCAATCTGCTTTTTGCAATTTATAACGCCCTCTTCCGTAACGGAATCAAGCACGATTATAAACTCATCTCCCGCAAAACGGATAACCACGCCCTTACTCCTTACTACGTTGCTAAGAATATCCGCAATAACAATAAGCGCATTGTCACCCTCGGCATGCGAGAAATTGTCGTTTATCTTCTTAAACCCGTTCATATCAAGCATAAGAGCCGCATATTCACCGCCGCGCCTCCTTGCCATATTTATAAATTCATCAAGATAAAACCTGTTATATGCTCCCGTCAGCTTATCCAAATAAATACTCTCATTTTGAAGAGAGATCGCAATCTCACAAAACGCAACGCCCACACAAGGCCATATAAGTGAAATTCCATAGACGCAGGACTGAACGATCATTCCGACTATGATCGGCACAAGGAACTGCCATGCGGGGAAATACTTAAGGAACCTTCCCCTCTTCTTCGCCGCTATGTACACGTACAGACCATATCCAAGGAAAAAGAGCTCCGCCCCTATATACAACCAGTAAAAGCTCAAACGGCAATATGAATTGTTCTCATTAACGTAAAATACAAGCGGGTAAAAGATATTGATGATAAGCACCAATAATTCTACCACGCAAACAGAATAAATAAAAAACTTCTGTTTAATCCCTTGTCGTTCATTGATATGACGCTCGATAAGGGTAATATATCCCGGTCCTATAACTATATTAAGGAAAAAAAGCAGAGTATTGCTGACGTAAACACCCATCCTGCTGACATTGCCCGGCTGCCCGTCCAAGAAAGACGCTATCGGATCAAAAACACAGCCCACCATTACGGCAAATATCATTACAAGCAAAATACCACTCTCAGAGTTCTTGGTCTGGATTCTCCAGCCTCGACTAAGGAGCAGGCCCGCCATTAACAAAAATCCAACTATATTACTCGCAAAAACAGACGTAATATCAATCATAAATACCCATCCATTATATCTGATCCAATATAGTTAAAGGTCTTCGTTCCATGGAAAAATGTACAGAAAACAAGATTTTCCCACTATCTTAATGGTATCTTTTGTATTGTCATATGTCAATAAAGGTATTTCTTAAAGTTTCATCAAAAATTATCGAAATATCAAACCCTGTATCGGCTTTAAGCTTGCTTACAGAAGGTTTCAGGCTGACAAACGGCTCAGCTTTTTGTCCGTAGTGAATAAGATTCTTATCCGCACCGAGCACCTGCGCCGCCCTCTCAACAAAATAAGACAGCTTATGATAATCGCCGTTTGCAATGTTATAGCTCTCGGAATCTCTTCCTTTTTCTCCAAGGAGTCTGATCGCTTCGGCAGCATCAGCGACATCCATATAATCCCAGTACTGCTCGCATGAGCTAAGATACACATCCTCGCCGTTTTTAAGCTTATTGCAAAGGTCGGGGAACATACGGCCCGAAGGCTCATATTTTCCGATAAGGCTGAAAATCCTGCCCCAGACAAAGTCGATTCCGCTGATACGAGCCTTACTCTTTAAAAGATGATACGCAGCCGCCTTGCAGCTTCCGTATGCCGTAAACGGCTTAAGAGGTGTTTCCTCCGTGATCTCATCTTCGCAGATACCGTACTCGGCCTGAGAGCCGATGCCGATGAAACGAGCTTTCATCGCGATCGCCGAGTCCATCGCCTTGAGCGAGCCTTCGACGTTCGCATACTGCGCTTTGAAATCATCTCTGGCGCCGCCCCATGATAAATGGAAAAAGAGCACGCGCTCCGCCGAACGTAATTCCTCGGCGTCAACGTACTCATGAATCTTGTCGTAGTCTTGCATGTCCAGGAAGATCTTGGTTACCGAACCCGGTTCTCTCAGCAGCCTGTTATTGTGCTCCGATCCTTCCCTGCAGACCGCATAGACTTTATATCCGTTTTTTATAAGATTTTCCGTCAGGCTCGCGCCCGCAAATCCGAACGCGCCCGTGACGATCGCAATATTATGGTTATCAGCCATTTTTGCATGCCTCTTTTATCACCTTGATCATGAAATCGATCTTGGCATCTGAAAGTCCCGGATACACTCCGATCCAGAACGCATTGTTCATAACGCTGTCAGTGACCGTAAGGTCGCCGACTACTCTGTAATCCTTGCCTTCCTCAAATTCATTGAAACAAGGGTGCTTTATTACATTTCCGCTAAAGAGAAGTCTTGTCTGGATATTGTTATCTTCAAGTGCCTTGGTTATCGCATTTCTTGTAAGCTCGTTGCCCTTACCGTCCTTCGCACCCTCTTTTACGATCATGATAAATCCAAACCATGAAGGATTGCTGTTTTCGGAAGGCTCGGGAAGAGTAAGAACATCGCTGAGCTCAGCAAGTCCGTCGTGAAGCTTCTTCCAGTTGCTTCTTCTTGCATCTGCAAAAGGAACCATCTTATCAAGCTGCGCACATCCTACTGCTGCCTGCATATCGGTTGCCTTTAAGTTATAGCCGAGATGGCTGTATACATATTTATGATCGTATCCGACAGGTAACTGACCGAATTTGCCGTCAAATCTGTGGCCGCAGAAATTGTCTTTTCCGGGAGGACAAATGCAGTCTCTTCCCCAGTCACGATAGCTGCGAACAAGTCTGTGAAGGAGCGGATTGTTGGTATAAACGCAGCCGCCCTCGCCCATCGTGATGTGATGAGGAGGATAGAAGCTGGAAGTTCCGATATCTCCCCAAGTTCCGGTAAATCTTGTCTCGCCGTCTATAGTATATTCAGATCCGAGCGCATCGCAGTTATCCTCTACAAGCCAAAGTTCATGCTTATCGCAGAACTCTTTTACCGCCTTAAGATTAAAGGGATTTCCAAGTGTATGTGCGATCATTACTGCCTTGGTCTTATCCGAAAGTGCCTTCTCAAGCATCTCTACATTGATGTTGTACTCGGGAACGGTAACGTCCACAAACACTGGTACCGCGCCATACTGCATGATAGGTGCGATAGTTGTGGGGAATCCGCAGGCAACCGTGATCACTTCGTCGCCTCTTTTTACTCTTCTCTCACCGAGCTCTGTTGCGGTAAGCGCCATGAATGCGATGAGATTGGCAGAAGATCCGCTGTTTACCAGGCTTGCGAACTTTACATTTAAAAGCTTTGCAAATCTGTCTTCGAACTCATCGGTATATCTTCCGGCTGTAAGCCAAAAATCAAGCGAAGAATCAACGAGGTTCACAACCTCTTTTTCATCAAAAACTCTTCCTGAATAAGGGATTCTGTCTCCCTCACTAAACTTCTCTTTATCAGTCTTAAGAAAGCGCTCGTAGTAGTCCTTTACAAGCTCAAGTATCTGCTCTCTTGCCATCTGCTGTTCGTTACTCATTAAAAAATCTCCTCAAAACTCTTTTTCTTTTATTACTGAAAATACTCTTTTATCTGCTTCTCCATGGAAGCTATTCCCTCGCCCGAAAAATAGGCATATGTCCACTCCGCGGTAGCTCTTACCGCATCGTCAATGTTCCATTTAGGCGACCACTTAAGTCTACTCTTTATCTTGGAACAGTCAAGTTTTAGGTAATTGGCCTCGTGCGGACCGCCGTCGGGACGAACCTCTATCTCAAGCTTATTGTTATATTTGCAGCTCTTTTCACCTGTAGTGATGAGCGAATTCCACGCATCCGAATAGCTTCCTGCAAGCTTACCCGCCGTCACGGCATCACCCTCATTGGGACCGACATTGTAATAGCCTGCATAAGCTTTATCTTCGTACTGCATCTGCGCGAGCAAAAGATATGCAGAAAGCGCCTCAAGCACATGCTGGAAGGGTCTTGTTGAATCGGGGTTTCTAAGGATTATCTTTTCCCCTTTCATAGTTGCCCTTACGCAGTCGGGAATAAGTCTGTCGTTGGCAAAATCACCGCCGCCGATAACGTTACCCGCTCTCGCCGTTGAAGTCGCTATGCTCATTTCATTTAAAAATGAATTGATATAGGAATGTGTCACAAGCTCGGAGCAAGACTTTGAGTTGGAATAAGGATCGAAGCCGTCGAGCTTTTCATCCTCACGGTAGCCCCACTCCCACTCATTGTTCTGATAAACCTTGTCCGTAGTGACATTAAGAAAAGACTTAACGCTATCCGAGAGTCTGACGCACTCGCAAATATTTACCGTGCCCATCACGTTGGTCTCATAGGTATAGCGCGGGTCCTTGTATGAATCTCTGACAATAGGCTGCGCCGCAAGATGAAACACGATCTCGGGCTTAACCTTATCAAAATACTCTTTTAACTCATCATAATTTCTTATATCGCCAAGATGCGAATCCATGATGTTCTCTATGTCCGCAATCTTGTATAAGCTCTCGTTATCCTCGGGCTGTGGCAACGCATATCCGTGCACATCCGCTCCCGCCATAACAAGTATCTTGGAAAGCCAGCTCCCCTTAAATCCGGTATGACCGGTTATAAGAACTCTTTTTCCTTTGTAAAAATCAAGCATCATTCACCTTTCTCACACTCGGCCGCTTCTCTTTCGTAGTCCGCAGCCTGTTCCTCATTGCCCAGCGCTCTGTAGCACTTTGCAAGGGCAAGTCTCGGAAGTTCTTTACTCTTTTTTATATCAAGGATACTCTCGCACTCGTAAGCTCCGTTAAAGAACCATATGATAGCTTCGTCGTAATCCTTTTTACCGTAATAATATTCGCCGAGCTCGTAGCACATCTCGCTCGACATCTCTGTCGTCGCATCTTTCAATGAGTATTTTAAAAGAGCCGGTGCATCGTCCTCAAGCACAGCAACATGCGCAAGTACGCAGCTTGCCTCTTTGATCTCATCGACGCCTCTGTTGGTGTCGCATGCAGACTTTTCAAAAAACTCTTTTGCCTTTATAAAATCATCGTCGGTTCCGCCCATGAAAAGCTCACGCGCATACATATTGTGAAGTCTCTTAGACAAATATCTACCGTCGTCAACCGCTTTCCTAAACGAAGCGAGGTCTCTTCCTGCGTGATTCTCCCTGGGTCTGTGGATGATCTCGATGTCGCTGTTGCACACAACAGGCTCAAGCGAAACCTGCTCGTGGATCGGATCCTCCCAGACGAAATGTCTGACGCGCTTAAAAAGCTTGGGTCTAAGCTCTCTGTCATAGTTGTAGACAGTTCTGAACGACAACTGATTGCAATAATACATCTGAACTATATCAATATCAAGTTTTTCGATGTCTTCTTTTAACTTAACGAATCTCTGACGATTCTCCTCATCCAGCTCCTCGTCTGCATCCGCAGCATATATATAGTCACAGGTCGCAAGTGAAAAAGAGTAGTTTCTTGCTTCACTGAAATCGCCCGTCCACTTAAAGTCATAGACTTTGGCGCCGCACTCCTTCGCTATCTCCTTGGTCTTGTCAGTCGATCCGGTATCGACAACGATCATCTCATCGACGATTCCCTGAAGGCTCTTAAGGCATCTTCCAAGGCACTCCTCTTCGTTTTTTACTATCATGCAAACACTTACTGTAACCATATCCCCTCCGCTTTATATCCCCAACGTTGCTAAAGATGCTCCGATCCATATAGGAATCGGAGCATCGCCTATACTCACTATATAATTTTACCTTAAAATGGCCAAAGTCGCCACACCTTCAATCAGCTGTTTTCATTGATATAAACGCTGACTCTGTTCTGAATAATCTTTGCAGCTTCTTCTGCTGTCTTTTCTCCTTTGTAATATGCCGAAGCTTCTTCCATGACAATATTTGAAATCTGCATGTTAACGCTTGCAAATGTATCTATTGCAACTACATAATCATAAAACTTCTTAATATCATCCTCTGATAAAGGATCTAATTTTATATCTTCGAAGGTCACAGGATCATATGTGTTTGCAAAAGTATCATTATCGCTTGCTTCCTTGGTGGCTGCCTGAAGCTGCTCTTCAAATACAGGTTTTACCGGCGAAAAGCCGCCTGTTGATTGTGTATTTGCAGTCATCATATCTCTGATAAGATCGTAAATAACATCCATATGCTCAGTCTTACTGCTTACAGCAAATGAAGGCCCCTGGATCGCAGCCAGATTCTTTCCGAGATTATTGGGACATCCCACCATCTCAATATCACCATGAAATATAACCTGCTGAAGCTTAGCATATTCCCATATATTTCTGAATCCCAAGCCGTAAAATATTGCATCTCCCGTGGCGTATGGCGCATCGATATCATAATCATTAACAACATCAACCGGTTCTTCATCAGGGAAATTATTTGTGAATTTCAAAAACTCAACAAACTCCGGTGAATCAAAGTTGCACTTCTTGCTCTTAATATCGAGGAATTCTTTTCCATAATATACCCAAAAATATGAGCAGACACCCATTCTTGTGTTTAGTGAACCAAACGCGGTTTTATAATCCGTTCCTCTGCTTTTTATAAGCTCATCACAGTCCTTGTATGACAAAGATGTTTTACCGTTTGCCTCTTCTGCTTTGACCACATATGTAATGGGCTCAAACGAAGGGATGAATGTATAAGTCTTGCCGTTATAATTCATCATCTCTTTGATGTTGGGAAGTATCTCAAGATCTCCCAAAGGTCCGCCTTGCTCAAAAGCAGGTGCAAGATCAAGCAGTATACCCTTATTGGCGTACTTTTCTATAGCAGATTCATTTCCGGAAAAGCACATGATATCGGCCACTTTTCCGGCAGTAAGGTCAAGGTTAAACTGCTTAATAATGTCTTCGTAGTTGCCATTACCAAGCTCACTGTAATCAATTATCTTTATAGCATACTTATCGTTTGTTCTGTTGAATTCCAAAATCTGATCTTTAATTTGTTTCTCCAGATACATAGCAGATAATGTAATTATGGTTTTATCTTTCACATCCTCAGGATTTACCTTGGTAAGCTTTACAAGCGACTCGGGTGCATTATAATCCGCACTGGTATCCGCAAGAATCTCTTTTTCATTTAAGGCAATAAATCCTACTTGTGACAACACTTGATCGGAACTGATGGATGAGTCTGTGTAATCAAGCACTTTATCAGCCGTGTCGGATTGCTCGTTATATTTATAAACTCCGTCTGAATCCGCCCCATATAATGTGTTGTTTTCATCCTTAAAGAAGGTATAGTATCCGTGTGACTCAAAACCGCCGAGTTTCTTTTCTACTTTATTGTTTTCAGCGTTAACTATAACGAATGATTGATCATAACTTTTTTCATCAAAATAATTTACAAACAGCTTATTATCCGCAAGTTCGAGAACATTCGTAATTCCGCCCATGCCGCTGAAAGTTTTTTTGTCTACAAGCACTTTGAATCCGGACTGTTCATCAAAAGTCGCAAGGCCATCCAACATAGCGCATACAAGGCCGTGTTTCTCGGTCCATGTCATAGTTCTGAGATATTCCCAATTTTTCTCAAGTTCTTCTGTTATATCATATTTGTAAACAACCTCTCCCGAAGGAGTAACCTTTTCAATAAATGAGCCTGTTACTCCATCATCGCTGCTTTCTCTGTATACCATATAGGCATTTCCGTCATTATCGAAAGTGCATGTAGTTATATAATCATCTTTCTGTCCTCCGATATCTGCGGACTGAACATCAGATCCGTCCGTATTAAATGAAATGTACTTAAATGTACCTTCTGCGCTATGGCAGATTGACACTATTCTGTCACTGTTACGTCCGAGGGCAGTCACCTTATCGCCATCATTAAGGACCTTGGCAAAATCTTCCTGTTTGTAAATGCAGTTCTTATCAATTGTCTTGGCTTCCTCAAAAGCCGATGCAGAATCAATCTTTTTACCGCATCCGGTAAAAGCTGTCATTCCAAGTGTCAATGTAAGAAGAATACATGTCACTTTCCCCATGACACTACGTATCTTGGTTTTTCTTTCCTTTTTCATTTTTCTCTCCTTAAGCGTTGAGTGTTTATGCTCAATCAAGATTGAGCTTTCTGGTTGTAATGTGTACAGTTGCAAAGTAGAAAATTATTATAAATATGATCGGGCATATAAGGTTAGCTATGCAAAATAGATTCTCATAACCCCAATAGCCATCTCTGCGATGAGACGCGCTTATTATCGTGTTAAATATAATAGTGATCAGTATAGCTGATCCAAATACAAAACAGCTAATAAGCGATCCGACAGTTTTGAAGGTTTTTAATAGTTGACCTATGCATATACTAAATAACACAGCCATAACTCCGGCAAGACCCATAAGCATAAGAACAAAAGTCGAGTATAATCCCGGAATTGCTTCTATCATACCGTGTTTACGAATGCTTTCAATAAATACTCCCGGTTGAAAAAGAACTGCGGAAATCAGCATGGATATCATAAAAATTACTGCCCAAATGCAGGTAACAATTATCTTGGAGGAAACGATCTCTTTGTTACTTGCCGGAAGAGTATATAAAAGATAAGCTTCTTTAGTATATAAACTCTTAATGTAGTATCTTGTTATCACATATAAAGGTGCGATCACAGATAGAGCTGTATGGATCATTAAATCGAGCGTTGCTGCGTCGCTTGATGACATGGGCGTTAATGAATACAGTGCATAAAAAACTAAACTCACTAGTGCTGTTATCACGCATATCGGTACCATTACCGCACCGGTCTTTTTCAAATCGTATTTAATAAGTTTTTTTAACATCTGTATACCTCCTTGAATAATCCTTCAACTGATTGACCATTCTCGGCTCTTATTTCATCAATAGGTTTAAAGAGTTTGATGGATCCGTTCTGTAAGAAAATAGCTTCATCCAATACCGGTTCAACATCAGCAATGAGGTGAGTTGCTATTATCATTGAAGCAGAGGGTTCATAGTTACTGATTATGGTACGTAATATGTATTCCCTGGCAGCAGGATCTACGCCTGCGATAGGCTCATCGAGAATGTAGAGCTTTGCTCTGCGGCTCATTACTACTATCAAATGAACCTTCTCTTGGTTACCCTTTGAAAGAGTTTTGAGCGTAGCCTTTGGATTGATATTAAGGCTTGAAAGCATCTCCATAGCTCTGTCCATATCAAAGTCATCATAAAAATAGTCGAACATTGATATGATGGACTCAATTTTCATGTCTTCATCAAGATAGGTTTTATCCGGAAGGTAGGATATTGCTGCCTTGCTGTTCGCCGATCCGGCCAGATTGCCATCAACAAGTACCGTTCCGGTATTAGGCTGTAACAGACCGCATATTATCTTAATAAGCGTTGTCTTTCCGCTTCCGTTGGGACCAAGTAATCCGATTATGTGTCCCGGTTCGATTGAAAGACTTACATCATTCAATGCCGTAACACTTCCATATGTCTTAGATAATCCCTGAATTTCTAAAAGATTATTCATACTTCTCTCCTTCTAAATAATTGTTGTTCAAATCATTTTTGTGAGTATTCTTTTACAAGTTCCAAGATCTCTTCTCCCGTAAATCCGAGCTTTTCCATGCTCTTGAAGAATTTTTCGATCTGTACGTCCACAAGTGACTTTCTTAAATTTTTAATCATGTTATCGTCCTCCGTTATGAAACGGCCGCTGGTTCTTTCTGAGTGAACAAGCCCCGTCGATTCAAGATCACTGAGTGCCTTCTGCATTGTATTTGGGTTTACGCCGGCTTCGCCTGCGAGGTCGCGAACACTCGGCAGCTTATCTCCCGGTTTGTACTTACCCGAAACAATATCAATCTGTAGATGCTCAATAATCTGGACAAATATTGGACTGCCCGAATTAAGGTTCCATGGCATAGTACTCTGTTCCTTTCTATATAAATTTTATTCTGTATTACTGTACTAATCGCTTAGTACAATAATACAATAGTACAATTTTAAAAATCTGTCAACACCTCTTTAAAATTTTTTTCATAAGGATTTATCACAGCCGGTGTTCTGCATGGCTGTTGCCCATAAATACGTATTATTGTAAAATCTTATGGTAGCCATATTGAAGGACTCATCGCCTTACTTTCGACCGGGCCGGCTACAAATAAATACCTTATGGGAATATATTATGAAGATGATAAATAAGATCTTTTTTCATATAAAAAGAAAAGCGATTATCCGCACCGCAGCTTTGACGGCATTTATCCTGACATCATCCGCCTGCATGTTTGGCTGTTCAGGCGGAAAAGAAGCCAAGATGGTTGACGGTCAGCTTCCTGAAGAACAAGTCTCCCCTTATGACGGAAAAGAATATCTGGAAGAATCATCTCTCACCTATGCAGGCGAAGACCTTGCTTCAGCAGCCGCGGAGTACACTCCCATAAACAACTATGATACCGAGCTAAGCGTCCCGACTTACATCACCAAGGTCGATGACACCTGGTTCATCGTCGACTGCTATCACAACAGAGTTATCTATTCAAAAGAGCTTGGTGCTCCGCTAACCTCCTGGCTCATCATGTCATCCGAGGCAACGCAGCCGCACACGATAGCGAGCGACGGCTCTGTATATATGGTCGACGACACCGAGAACAACAGAGTTCTTATATATGAAAAAGAGGATGATAAATTCCTCCTTACTCAACGTTTTAACGATATCGGAACGAGGCCTCACTACACGGTTTACGACGAAGTGACCGATACCTTTTATGTATGGAGTTCAATTACGGGAGAGCTCTTTTGCTTTAGAAGAGAAGCTTCGACGAATCGCGTTTACATGACCGACAAGCGCGTTATCTCATGTCTTGACGGCATATACGTAAGATCTTTTTCCATAATAGACGGAAAGTTATACTTTGTTTCGGGAGTCTCGGATTCGGCGCCCGATTCCAAAATTTTGAAATGTAATCTTGAAACTCTTGAGATAGAAAAAGAGTATCCTGTACCGGACGAGCTTGCGGGAATGGTCCAGCTCACCAAAGCAGACAAGGGCTTTCTTATCACCATCTCCACGGATAAGTCGGGCGCGCAGGATAAAGCTACGATAGTCCGTACGGATTCACTTGAAGAACTTACCAAGGGCAAGTACACGGATGTCTACGCTGATCACTTCATCGGCGGCGGAACGCCCTACTACATTTCCAACGTGGACGACACATTCTTTTTGACGGAACACAGGATCAAAGGTCACTCCATATGGTCGTTCAAGTTTGACGGCAAGACAATTTCAGACGTAACAGCGGTATATTGATAACATATGCCCTTCCTCGTATCGGGAAGGGCATTATTTTTTTATTTATAATATTTATAAAATTTTTAGATTTCTCTTCCTAAATTACATTATTGCTAGTAAAATAGGAGTGGGAGATAGACTAAAATGAAAATAATCACTAACGCTAAATCGTTAATCAGTTTATTCAAAGACTATCGCACAATGACGTGTGAAGACCTTGAAGACTTCTATCAGTCCAAGTGCGATTATTATCAGGACTATGTCGGAATCAGCCTCATTGCCGGGGCTCTTGTCTCTGTCATGTACATTTTTTCCGATCGTTTTTTGAACGGAAGCTTCTTTCCTACGCTTATCCCCAGATTCTCAATTCTTGCCGTTCTGCTTCTTTTCCTGATCATAACCAACTTCTTTAAAAGCAGAGGCATCACCGTCTTTATAGATTACGTTCTCGGACACGGCATGGTGCTTGCGACCATATGGTCAATCTATCATCTGGATATCAAGGTCCACGCAAGCGAAGGCTTCATCATCATGAACCTCATATTCATCACCTTGGGATTCGTGTCGAGGCCGCGCGAAATAGCACTTTCATCGCTTGTTTTTATCTTGGAAATTCTGATATCGAATCTTTTCAATCATTATGAAAACCTTGAGATCATCATCGCGCTCCAGATTCCGTGCGCTATCGCGGTATTTTGCTCGCACTGCCTGCTCACTCTTGTGTACCTTGATCATTACAGAGTCCAGCAAAAGCTTGAGCTTGCAATGGTCACTGATCCGCTTACGCAGGTTTACAACAGACATTTACTTGAAAAGATAGTAACCAAGAATGCTCTTATAGATGCAAAAGAGCCTGTGACTATCGCCATGCTCGATATAGACTTCTTCAAACAGGTCAATGACGAGCACGGTCACTACACAGGCGATCTCACCCTTCTTTATATGGGTCAGATGCTTTCGAAACAGACCCACGACAACGACTATGTCATCCGCTTTGGCGGCGAAGAATTCATAATCATCCTAAAGGAATGCGACGTCAACAACGCCTGCGCCCGCATGGAGCAGTTCCGCCGCGACATCGAGGCGTCAAAAGACACACCGGTACCATTCACTATTTCGGTCGGTATCTCGAAGTACACGGGTGACTTTGCCAAAACGATCCAAAACGTCGACCACGCTCTCTACAAAGCCAAGAATTCCGGCAGAAACTGCGTAGTGGTTGTGTAAGAAGCCTAAATGCTTAAATTCAAAAAGACGAGCGAATGATTCGCCCGTCTTATCTTTTGCTCCGAAGTATTGCTTGGAATCTTACTCCTCTGTAGTATCTCCGACAGGCTTTCCGCCTGTAGCAAGCCACTTAAGGTATGCGTTGATGAAAGGATCAAGCTCACCGTCAAGTACTCCGTCGGCGTTTGATGCCTTGAAGCCTGTTCTTGTATCGTTAACCATTGTATAAGGCTGAAGTACGTAAGAACGGATCTGGCTGCCCCATGCATTGTCTTTTACCTCACCACGGATACCGTCGAGTTTGGCCTGATTCTCTTCCTGCTTCATGATGAAAAGCTTAGCCTTCAGCATCTGCATAGCCTTGTCCTTGTTCTGGAACTGTGAACGCTCATTCTGACAAGCAACAACTACACCGGTAGGAATATGTGTGATACGTACAGCGGATGAAGTCTTGTTGATGTGCTGTCCGCCGGCACCACTTGAACGATATGTATCAATTCTGAGGTCATCGGGATTGATATCGATATCTACATCTTCTTCTATATCAGGCATAACGTCGCAGGATACGAAAGATGTCTGTCTCTTAGCCTGCGCGTTGAAAGGACTGATACGAACAAGTCTGTGAACACCGTGCTCAGACTTAAGAAGTCCGTATGCGTTGGTTCCTGAAATCTGGAAAGTTACTGACTTGATACCTGCCTCGTCTCCGTCGAGAAGATCGAGAACCTCTGTTGTAAAGCCCTTGCGCTCTGCCCATCTTGTATACATACGATAGAGCATGCTAGCCCAGTCACAAGCCTCTGTTCCGCCTGCACCTGCGTTAAGTCTTAAGATTACGTCATATTTATCATAGGGCTGATTGAGAAGATTGCTGATACGGATGTTCTCAAGTGTGTTCTCAAAATCATCCAGCTCAGCTCTGATCTCAGCAGCCATGTCTTCATCGTCTACACCCTCTGCGTTCTGCATATCGATAAGGTCGATGATATCACCGTACTGATTATTGAGCTTCTCAATGCCTACAACAAGATCCTGCATGTTCTTGAGATCTTTGGTCTTCTTGTTGGCCTTATCCGCATTGTCCCAAAAGCCCGGCTCCTCCATCTCACGAGAGAGCTCTTCTATTATCTTTTTCTTGGAATTCAGATCAAGTGACGCAGTAACCTCGTCGAGAGTTCCGCGCAGATTCTGAATCTCAACCTTCATTTGATCAAGTACTACCATTTTTACTACCTCTTACGCCCTTCCACAGCAATTCTTATATTTTTTGCCGCTTCCGCAAGGACATGGGTCGTTGGGATAAACCTTGGCTTCCACTCTCTTAACGGGGGCCTTCTGTACAGAGTCGTCCTTGTTGGTTCCTGTAACCTTGGCAACCTGCTCTCTTTCAACCTTCTCTTCAATGTGAACATGGAAAAGAAGTCTAACTGTATCTTCTCTGATAGCCTTAGTCATATCATCGAACATCTCATAACCGGCAAGCTTGTACTCAAGCTTGGGATCTCTCTGGCCGTAAGCCTGAAGTCCGATACCCTGACGAAGCTGGTCCATATCGTCGATATGATCCATCCACTTTCTGTCGATTACTTTCAAAAGAATAACTCGCTCAATCTCACGGATCTGCTCAGGCTCGGGGAACTCAGCCTCTTTAGCCTCATAAAGCTTAACAGCCTCTTCTTTGAGCTGCTGAATAAGGCCTGACTTGGTGAGATTGTCTATACGTCCTCTGTTGATCTTCTTAAGAGGAACTGTGGGAAGAAGGATCTCATTGAGCTCTGTAAGATCCCAGTTATCTGAATCGTTTTCCTCACCGACAACCGTCTCAACTGCGCTCTCAACAATATCCGTGATCATCTTATAGATGGAATCACGCATTGAATCGCCGTTAAGTACTTTCTTACGCTCGTTGTATATGATCTCTCTCTGCTCGTTGTTAACCTGATCGTACTCGAGAAGGTTCTTTCTGATCGCATAGTTGTTGGACTCGATCTTCTTCTGAGCTGTCTCAATAGCCTTGGAAAGAGATGAATGCTCAATCTCCTGTCCCTCGGGAATTCTGAGTGCGTTGAACATCGCAATAAGTCTCTCTGAACCAAAGAGTCTCATGAGGTTATCCTCAAGTGAAAGATAGAACTTGGATTCACCGGGATCACCCTGACGTCCGGAACGTCCACGGAGCTGATTGTCAATACGTCTGCTCTCGTGTCTCTCCGTACCTATGATCTTAAGTCCGCCTGCTGCCCTTGATTCCTCATCAAGCTTGATATCGGTACCACGGCCGGCCATGTTGGTCGCGATCGTAACCGCACCGTGCTTACCTGCCTCGGCAACGATCTCAGCCTCCATCTCATGGAATTTGGCATTGAGGACCTGATGCTGGATGCCTCTCTTTCTGAGCATCTTGCTGAGTTCCTCTGAAGCCTCGATGGTAATCGTACCTACAAGTACAGGCTGTCCTTTTTCATGTGCAGCCTCTACAGCATCGCAGATTGCGTTAAGCTTCTCTTTTCTTGTCTTGTATACGGCATCCTGAAGGTCCTTACGGATTACGGGCTCGTTGGTAGGAATCTCGATAACGTCCATTCCGTAGATATCACGGAACTCGCGCTCCTCGGTAAGAGCCGTACCTGTCATACCGCATTTTTTCTCAAATTTATTAAAGAAGTTCTGGAAAGTGATAGTCGCAAGGGTCTTGGACTCTCTCTTTACCTTCACATGCTCTTTTGCCTCAATAGCCTGGTGAAGACCGTCTGAATAACGACGTCCGGGCATTACACGACCTGTGAACTCGTCGACGATAAGGACCTCATCATCCTTAACGATATAGTCGTGGTCTCTCTGCATAAGGTTGTTTGCACGAAGTGCAAGGATAATGTTGTGCTGGATCTCAAGGTTCTCGGGATCAGCAAGGTTCTCGATACGGAAGAATCTCTCAACCTTGGCAACACCCTGCTCTGTAAGGTTAACGATCTTGTCCTTTTCATTAACGATGAAATCGCCTGTTTCTTCTCTCTCTATACCCATGATGGCATCCATCTTAGAAAGCTCTTCCATATCCTCACCGCGAGTCATCTGCTTAGCAAGGATATCACATGCCTCATAGAGCTTGGTTGACTTATCGGACTGACCTGAAATGATAAGAGGTGTACGTGCTTCGTCGATAAGGATTGAGTCTACCTCATCGATGATGGCGTAGTTAAGACCGCGAAGAACGCACTGCTCTTTATAGATAGCCATGTTATCACGAAGGTAATCAAAACCAAGTTCGTTGTTGGTTACGTATGTGATGTCACAGTTATATGCAGCTCTTCTCTCTTCGGAATTCATGCTGTTAAGAACGACACCTACGGTAAGTCCGAGGAACTCATGGATCTTACCCATCCACTCGGCATCACGCTTAGCAAGGTAATCGTTGACTGTAACGACGTTAACACCCTGACCTGCAAGTGCATCAAGATATGAAGGAAGTGTAGCAACGAGTGTCTTACCTTCACCTGTTCTCATCTCAGCGATACGTCCCTGGTGAAGGATGATACCACCAATAAGCTGAACTCTGAAGTGCTCCATTCCAAGCACACGCTTACCTGCTTCTCTTACAACCGCATAAGCTTCCGGCATAATATCGTCAAGAGTCTGTCCCTCTGAAAGTCTCTTCTTAAACTCCTCTGTCTTAGCTCTAAGCTCTTCGTCCGAAAGAGCCTGCATCTGAGGTCTCATCGCTTCAATCGAATCTACGATAGGACGGATCCTCTTAAGTTCTCTCTGACTGTGTGTTCCAATAATTTTGTCAATAATACTCATATTTAAATCTCCGTAAAAAAGGGTATAGTTCCCCTTCATTTTAGCAAAAGTCCGTTGTACATTGTAACAGATTTGCAAAAACTATTCAACTTCTCCCAATGAACTTATTCGAGATACTATTATATTATTATCACCGAAGATTTTTAATCTTATCGATAAGCAGACGATGATTCCCTGCATAAGCTTCATAAACAGGTTCCATTGCTTCCTGCCATTTAGATATATCATCAATTTTGGTTATTTTCACTTTTTCCTTGATCAGCTTATTATAAGCATTTGATTCCGCATCTTCTATCTCGGCTTTATTATATTCTTTGGCCATATCCGCTGCGGTCAGTAAAATATTTTTATCCTCATCCGACAAATGCTTCCATGTGATCTCACTTATAAGAATAACGCTCGGTGAATGCGTGTGTGCATCTACCGTGTAATAAGGCGCAACCTTATAAAACTGATTTGAATAATAACTGCACACCGGATTCTCCGCCCCGTCAACCGCTCCCGACTGAAGTGCGGAATAAACATCGGCATAATCCATAACCACGGGTTCTGCCCCTGTGGCTCTTATAACGTCACACAAAAGCTCGTCTTCCATGCTCCGTATCTTTAATCCCTTAAGATCCGAAATATCTTTTATCGGTGCATCTACCGTCATAATATTTCTTGCACCCTCATCCAAAAAACACAGTCCCACCATGTTGGAACCTGATTTCTGTATATCGGCAAGGACTTCTTTCCCTATTTCTCCGTCGCATACTTTCCAAAAATGATCGTTATCTCTGAAAAGATACGGCATAGCCATAACACCTACTTCCATATCTGATATTCCTTCAAGCGCAATGGCATTTCCCCTGTACATATCAAGGGCTCCTATCCTTAGCTGCTCATAATACTGGGCATCATTTCCCAGTTTCCCCGCATCGTATATCTCGATCTCAATCCGGCCGTTACTCATCTCTTTTACACGATCGGCAAAATACTTACCGGTGCGGGTAATGATATGATCGGACGGATTAACTTCGGCATAGCGCAAAATAATCTCAGGCTCGGAACTCATACTCTGATCCAATACTATTCCCGAACATGCAGACAAAAGAGCTGTCGCCGCTCCCGTCAATACAGCACATACAATTTTCATCCTACGAAATGCCATATCCTGATACTCCTCGGTTCAAAAATCACCAAAAGGCGTACCGCCGGGCACTGCTACCCGGCGTCTACGCCTTGACTACAACTATTATCAGTACAACAGATTAGGAAGGAACATACTCACCTGTGGAATAAAAGCTATTACCATTATAACAGCCAATATCGCAACATAAAACGGTATGGCTTCCTTTGCCGTCTCCTGAGGTTTACACTCCATTATTTCCGATGTGGTATAAAGAGCTATTCCTACGGGAGGTGTCATGATTCCTCCTGTAACCACCGTCATCATGAGAACTCCGAAGTGAACCGGATCAATCCCGACTCTACTGACAACAGGGAGAAGGATCGGTGTCATCAAAAGAGCTACCACGGTAGTCTCAACAAACATTCCGGCAAAAGCAAGCAGGATTATGATAAGAGTCAGCATGATGAACTTGTTACTTGTCACTCCCACAAGGAGCTGCGCCAGCTTTCTCGGAACGTTCTCGTATGTTATGCCGTATCCGAAGATATTGGAGATCATGACTATCAGCATGATAACGCCGATATCTCTCACGCTTCTCTTAAGACATTCTACAAGTCTTTTGATATTAAGCTCTTTGTATACAAAAAATCCTATGAACAGAGCATATACCGCGGCAAAGGCTCCTGATTCGGCGGGGGTCATGATTCCCATTCTGATTCCAACGATAAGGATGACGGGAAACATAAGCGCCCACAGACTTTCAACAAATGCCTTTATTATCTCTCCGAAAGAAGATCTCTTTTCCCTCGCAGGCTTATATCCTCTTTTCTTGGCAGATACATGAACAGCCGTCATAAGTGCCGCGCACATAAGCATTCCCGGTATAAGGCCTGCCACAAATAACTTTCCGATAGATACATCACCGACAGAGCCGTATATGATAAGGCCCATGCTGGGCGGAATCGTTGCAACGATCAAAGATGAAACACCGTTTATCGCAGCACTCCAGCCTTTTGAATAACCGGACTTAACCATGTCGGCGCCCAAAACCCTGCATTCCATCGCAGCATCGGCATTGGCCGATCCCGAAACACCGCCCATAAGAGTCGACAACACGCAGCTCACCTGTCCCAAATGGCCCGGAAGATGACCAACCAGAGTATTTGAAAGCTTTATAAGTCTCTTCGTGATACCTGTCTCATTCATAAGGTTACCCGCAAAAATAAACAGCGGGATCGACAACATATTCAGCGACTGGGTCGAAGAAACAACTTTCTGCACAGCAATACTGTACGGTACGCTTGGATTGATTATAAAAAACGTTACTCCGGCAATACCTATCGCAAAAGCCACCGGCATTCCTATGGCAAGCAGCACAAGAAAAGTAATCATTACAATCAGCATACTTCGCTACCTCCTTGTACTCCGTAGGTTCCGTTCTCGGACTTTATCATCTTAAAAAGATTGATAACGGAAGTGATCAGCAAAAGGATGCTTCCTGCCGGAACACTGGCGCTCGCCCATGAATAACTCAGATTCATGTTGGAGAATTTCCTGGCAACGGAATCGATACAAAGCGGAATTCCGAAATATACAAATGATATCAAAAGAGCCATCGCCAAAACGTGACTTGCTATCCTGATGATCTTCTGTACCTTCACAGGAAACTTTACCAAAAGCATGTCCACGTTAACCATACTCTTTTCTCTGATGGCCAGATCCGCTCCAAAAAAACAAGCCCATGTAAAAAGTAAAAGAGAAGTATCACCGGCCCAGTTGAGAGGTAGCCCCGCCTTCCTAAGTACAGCCGACAAAAACATAAGGCCGACTATTCCGGCGAGAAGAAGACAAGCCACGACCTCTTCCGCTTTTACAAAACAGTTATAAAACTTCTTCATGGAATTACCTCCTAAGCCTTACTTCTTACCTATCTTTTCGTACAGCTCAGCTCTAAGCTCGGTAAATCCAAGTTCTTCATATGCTTTCTCAGATGCTTTTCTGAATGCTTCAATGTCAATTTCCTCGGGAGGAATGATAGTCATACCTGCTTCTGCCATCTTGGCTTCATTGTCTGCTGCCTGATCCTGAACAACCTTCGAAGCATTCTGTGCAGCAACCGCGCACTCATCGATAATTATTTTCTGATACTCCTCGGGTATTGTCTCCCAATACTTTTCTCCGACAATGATACCGTTCATAAGGAGAATATGTCCTGTCTGATCCATGTAATCAAGAACTTCATAAAGAGCTGCGGGATAAGAAGCCGATGTCTGTCCCTCTGCACCGTCTATGGTCTTGGTCTGAACCGCATTGTAAACGTCTGCCCATCCTACTGTGGAAACAGGTGTTGCTCCCAAAGACTCGATTGACTTACTCCATACGTCGGCACCGGGAGTACGGATCAGAACACCCTTAAGATCGTCGGGCGAATAGATCGGTTTGTTGGTAAGGAAATGTCTGAAGCCGTCGCACCATCCAAAATTCAGTATCTTAATTCCGTGCTGTGATTCAAGCTCATCTGTCCATCCCTTAAAAGTATCGGTTTCCATGAATTTCTGCATCTCTTCATAATTGTCCGCAAAGTATGCAGCATTAAGGATTCCCATTTCTTTTACATAATTACCCATTCTTCCGCAGTCGGTAAGAACAGCTACATTAGCTCCCTGAAGAGCCTGCTCTATAACATCCTCATCACTTCCGAGAGCTGCGGAAGGATAAACCTCGATAGTAACATGTCCGTCTGTCTTTTCCTTAACGGCATCAGCCCATGCGTAAAAACCGTCAACAAAAGGTGATCCCTCGCTAAGCTGAGTCGACATCTTGATGGTATAATCCCCACCTGCTGCCGCCTTATCGCTTTCAGGAGCAGCTTCTGCGGAATCAGCGCCGGAATTTGTTCCGGTTGTTCCCGCGGAGCCACAAGCAACCACTAGCATAGAAACCGCCATTAACATAGCACCTATAACCTTCTTTTTCATACAAACACCTCCATAAAAATTTGTTCCGTTACACCGTAATTGTATGAAGGAACAAATAGTTCATAAAGGTAATAAAATATTAAAAAGAGTAAAAAATGGTTGCTATTATTTTCTCGTCTGTCCCGACTCCAGGATCAGCATTGCACAGTATTCTTTGGGCGTGATACCTTCATTCTTTTTAAAGCTCTTCCCAAAATAATTGGAATCGGAAAAACCGACTTCATAAGCGATCTCCTGAATGCTCATGTTTCCTTTTCTCATAAGCTCTTTTGCCTCATTGAGCCTTACGCTTGTAAGATATTCGGAAAAACCCTTTTTCTCAATATTCTTAAAGCACTTGCTAAGATGACCGGCGCTTACCCCGTTGGCATCCGCAACGATCTGCAGATTGATCTGCTCCTTATAATGTTCATGAATATAGTCCTTAGCCCGTCGCACAACAATAACATTATGATTGATCATAACGTCGGGAGAGCGCTCTATAAGCTCATCCACAACCTGAGCCATGATCTTGTCTATATCGCAGCCCTCTTTTTCAAACTCGGCGACAAGTCTGTCCACGTCCTCATTTGTGATCCTTATTCCAAGCTTCCTGTTGAGTCCTCGCAAGATTACCATCAGTTGCTGTAGATACGGATCTGACAGCTCTTTTTCGGAATATTCAGCCATCAGACTCATCCTAAGTTTGGAAAGCCACAAAAGAGCCTGCTCCCTGTTCCTGCTGGCTATGGCAAAACTCGCTTTGTCCGTGATCTCAAGAACATTTCTTATATGGGCCATATCTTTTTCAAGACCGTTTTGAACCTCTCTGTCTCCATAGGTTTTTATAAATCCCGAAGCCTCTTCAAATCCTTTGGCAGCTTCGGCGCTTTTGTATATTCCGCTAACTCCGCAGTATACCGTGCCTCTCCCCAGATCTTTCATGTAATTTCTGGTCTTTCCGATGCACTGGTTAAGCTCGATAAAAGAGTCCTCATCCTCCGCAAACACATATACGACCATGAGATCAAAGAGTCTGCTTAGAAGTGTCTGCGTCCCTCCGATATGAAAGATTCCTTTTACGATATCGCAGCCTTTTTCATCGATTCTTTTTATTCCGTCATAATAGAAAACAACACACTTACACTGCGCTTCGCCGATCCCCC
The DNA here is from genome assembly GCF_003625475.1 of Butyrivibrio sp. X503. Classification (GTDB taxonomy): domain Bacteria; phylum Bacillota; class Clostridia; order Lachnospirales; family Lachnospiraceae; genus Butyrivibrio. Next base: position 485,787 of record NZ_RAIQ01000003.1, read on the forward strand.
ACAAAGACAGATCCTTGGCTATCTCCGCCTCATCTTTTTGCTTGAGAGCCAGCTCCCAAACTATATCCCTGTCTATATCTGCGGTTACCGCATCGATTATCTTGTCGGCAGATGATTTCTTATTGAATCCACCGATAGTCGCGATTATATTGTCTATCGTCTGGAACAGTTCTTTGTCCAGATAAGGCTTTACCAAAAAGTCTTTTACCCCAAGTCGCATAGCCTGCTTGGCATAGGAAAAATCGTCATAGGCAGAGACAATCACCACCTGAACATCAGGATTTGTCTCCACAAGCTGCTCCGTAACTTCAAGCCCATCGAGCCTTGGCATACGTATGTCAAAAAGACAGATCTCCGGCTTTAGCTCATTTGCCTTTTCAAGAGCCTCCGCACCATCTGCCGCAGCGTACACCACCTCAAGAACTCCTTCATAATTCTCTGAAAGCGCCTTTCGCAAGTAATCTCTCTCATATTCTTCATCATCCGCGATAATAACTCTAATAGCCACTACTCAACCTCTTTATACAAATAAAGTGTGATCAGGGTTCCTTCGGAACTGCTCTCTATCTTCATGCAGTCATCTCTGTGGTAAAAAAAACAGAGCCTCTCATATACGTTACTAAGACCGATCCTTTTCATCGGTACATGTCCCATGATATTGTTCACAACCTCTTCCGGAACTCCGCAGCCGTTGTCCTGCACCTGCACCCGGATCATATCAGCCTTTTCTTCAATGAATACATTGACCTGTCCGTCCGACGTAGTATCTTTAAGCCCGTGCTGTATGGCATTCTCAACAAGAGGCTGAATGATAAGCGGCGGGATCTTTATCTCCTCATCCATGTATGACTTTCTGACATCAAGTTTGATGCTGATCCTGCCCTTGCAATGTATCTTTTGAATAAAAAGATATTTCTCAAGAAGTTCCAGTTCCTCATCTATGGTGATGGTATCATTGCCTACCGCAATGGATCTCCTAAGTAGCTGAGACGTAGCCTTAACAAGCCTTATGGCAGTGTCTCCCTCTCCCATCTGTATATTCCTGATGACAAGACTTAATGTATTAAAAAGAAAATGCGGATTCATCTGCATCTGAAGCTCATGCATCTTTGCTTCTGCGATGTGGCGCTTCTGCATTTCGTTTTCAAGTCTGGTCCTCATGAAATCTCTGTATATGTTGGTATTTAGCATGAATGCAATTACAGTAATGACCACAAGGAAAATGTTTCCGACAATAAGTACTCTCTTTATATTTGCAGCATACTGCGAGAATCTCACACTGACGTAATCGATATAATACGTTGTCAGGAGATTTAAGTTTCTTTCTATCTGGAAATTTAGTTCTTCGATCTCACTTATGCTTACCCTGCCGTAGCTGACATATTCCTGCATAAGCTCCTGTCTGTGCTCGAGCATCTGATAAACTATCCTGTACATCATGATGCAGTTTCTGTCTGCCTTCATACTGTCCTTGGCGTTATCAAGCTCGCTGAATATACTTGCATTGGCATTCTGGAATTCCGTAAGATCATCTTCACTACGGGATCGTGAATAGGTTAAGAACGCGGCCTTAGAATCATCGTAAGAGCCGACGATATTGTTGATCGACTTATAATCCTGCAGATAATCACTGTATCTGTTTATAAATCCGGCAGTCAAAAGAACATTGAATCCAACCAAAAAACACAGGCATAATGAAAAAAAGAAATAACTGAGACTGTATTTCTCCTTAACCTGTTTGTCGGGTGCTTTAGATATTTTTTTCTCCCTAGGTCCAACAATTTTTTGCAGAACTATTTTCATATCCCCACCAATTGATGCATTTTGGGTTGATCATCGCACAATCCAATTACGGATTAAAGTATCTATATTTTATCACAATTACAGATTTTTCCTATGCAAAAAAGCTGCCGCAGGAATAATTCCCGTGACAGCTTTTGATCATCATAAAATACCTCAATAAGTTTTTGCAGTTTCCTCACCGTTCATTACACGGATAGCGCCCTGTGCAAGTGCAAGGAGCTCATCCTCTCCGGGATAAACAGTTACAGGTGCGATCCAGTCAACGCTTGCCTTGATCTTGTCCGTGATAACCTGGCCATAAGCAATTCCGCCTGTAAGGATGATCTGATCAACTTTACCCTTAAGAACTGTAGCGCATGCGCCGATGTTCTTGCAGATCTGATAGATGAAAGCGTCGCGGATAAGGTTAGCCTTCTCATCTCCTTCTTCGCACATCTTGTTAACTTCTCTCATGTCGTTGGTTCCAAGGTATGCGTTAAGTCCGCCGCCGCCAACGATCTTCTTTTTCATCTCATCGTATGTGAACTTGCCTGAGAAGCAAAGGTCAACGAGTGCCTTGGCAGGAATACCGTTAGCTCTCTCAGGTGAGAATGCACCGTCGCCGTTAAGTGCTGCGAATACGTCTACCATCTTGCCGTTCTTGTGAACGCCTGTTGATGTACCGCCGCCCATGTGAACAACGATGACGCTGATATCTTCATACTTCTTGCCAATCTCTTTGGCATATCTTCTTGCAACAGCCTTCTGGTTGAGAGGATGGTCGATAGATACACGCTCAACCTCAGGAATACCTGAAATACGAGCTACAGGCTCCATCTCATCTACAACTACAGGATCTACAATATATGAAGGAACACCGATCTCATCGCCGATCTCTCTTGCAAGGATACCGCCGAGGTTAGATGCGTGCTGTCCCTGAACACCTACCTTGAGGTCTGCAAGGAGTGCGTCTGTACACTCATATGTACCACCGGGAATGGGACGAAGAAGTCCGCCTCTTCCTACGATTACGTTAAAAGACTTAATGTCGATGTTTTCTTTCTTAAGGAAATCAAGAATGATGTTCTTACGGAAATCCTTCTGATCAATAATAGTTGCGTACTGATTGATCTCCTCTGTGCTGTGTCTTAAGGTCTCTTCCTTGATGAGTGTCTCATCCTCGAAGATACCAACCTTTGTAGATGTAGAACCGGGATTTATAATTAAACTTTTTATCATGGTCTTTTCCTTTCTTTTTCATAATGAACTTCCGCTCTCGGGACAAGCCCTCGCCGGAAGACGTTCGAACTAGATTCGAAAGAACCTCATCAAGTTCTCTCAGCAGCAACTACTGCAGCAAGTGCGATTGAGTTAACCTTAACCTCAACGCTGTCAGATCTTGATGTGAGGATTACGGGAGCCTTGGTTCCTGTAAGGATGTTACCGTTCTTAACTTTAGCAAGTCTTACGATTGTCTTGTATGTAAGGTTACCTGCGTGGATATCAGGGAAAAGAAGGATATCGGCGTCGCCGACGATCTTTCTGTCAAGAGCTCCTGCCTTGTGCTGAGCTGCCTCAGGATCAATAGCAAGATCCATTGAAAGAGGTCCGTCAACGATGCAGTTCTTGATCTCGCCTGCTTCGTTCATCTTTGTAAGCTCTGCTGCCTCAACAGTAACAGGCATCTTGGGGTTAACAACTTCTACAGCTGCAAGAGGAGCAACCTTAGGGCAATCAACACCGCAAGCTCTTGCAACATCTACTGTATATTCAATGATGACTTTTTTATCCTCAAGTGTTGGATATGGCATGAAAGCAACGTCTGTAAGGAAAAGAAGACGATCGATTCCGGGAATCTCAAACACGCATACATGTGAAAGAGGACGACCTGTACGAAGTCCAACCTCCTTATCAAGAACACTCTTAAGGAAATCTCTTGACTCAAGTGCACCCTTCATATAAATGTCAGCCTTGCCGTCGTGAACAAGAGAAACTGCTGTACGAGCTGCCTCAATGGTATCCTTAACATCGATGATCTCGAAGTCTGCAAGGTTCATTCCAACCTCTGCTGCCTTCTTCTCAATCTCTTCCTTGTCACCTACGAGGATGGAATCAACGATTCCTCTCTCCTTAGCTACCTTAACAGCCTCAAGAACGTGTGTGTCCTGGGCTACGGCTACAGACATCTTCTTGGTTGAAGCTGTCTTGAGCTTAGCTAAAATGTCATCAAAGTTCTTACTCATGATAAAAAACCTCCAAATAATTTATCTTATATGTATTATTCACAAGCCATATGACAAAATTTTAACACTCAAAACCCATAAATGCAATAATACATAAGGTATTTTCAGCCGCACTTTCTTTTGGTGATAAGTAATTCTTATTGCGGCTGATAATTATCATGAATTGGCGCATTCCGGGGATAGTGTGATAACATTTGAGCGAACTGAATCAGAGAAACTGACTGGAAAACCAGAGGTATTTAACAATATCTCTGGTTTTTTTCATTATATACACATTCGAAAGGAGGAACGTATGGGCAGGATATACGAATCAATCGCAGAGCTCATAGGAAATACACCACTTCTGCGATTAAACGGTTATGTAAAAAAGAAGCAGCTTCCTGCGGACATTTTGGGGAAAATTGAGTATTACAATCCAAACCAGAGCATCAAGGACAGGATTGCATACAACATGATAGAAACGGCAGAAAGGGACGGAAGTTTAAAGCCCGGAGGAACCATAGTTGAAGCGACAAGCGGCAATACAGGAATAGGTCTCGCTGCTTTTGCAGCTATCAAAGGCTACAAATCCAAGATCTACGTTCAGGACAACGTAAGTATCGAGCGTTTCAAAGTAATGAAAGCCTTCGGTACGGAAGTCGCCAACATGAGCGATATTCCTGAGGTAAAAAAAGCACTTGATGAAAACCACAACGACTATGTTGCCGGATACGCAGCATTTTACAGCAAGTTATCCGCAGGTGATGACAACATCTTCATAGTTAATCAGGATGCCAATCCCGCAAACCCTGACATCCACTACAAGACGACAGGTCCTGAGATATGGAACGATACAGAGGGAAAGGTTGATATCGTCGTTGCAGCTGTAGGAACAGGCGGAACCGTCACAGGTGTAGGTAAATTCTTAAAAGAAAAGAAGCCTTCCGTTCAGGTTATCGCCGTGCAGCCTGGCGTAGGCTCAATTCCCTCTGAGGAAAACCCTCATCCCGAAGAGATTGCAGGCGTACATCCCTTTGAAGGCATACCAAAAGAGTTTGTGCCTTCCAATCTGGACAAAGCGTACTACGACGAATGCTTCCCCGTTGAAACTGCAGAAGCTTACGAGGCAGCAAGGGAGATTGCAAAGACAGACGGCATTCTCATAGGCGCGTCATCAGGAGCAATACTCCACGCCGCAACACAAATCGCTCAAAGGAAAGAGAACAAAGGAAAGACAATCGTAGCGATTTTCCCCGACACCGGCCTTCGCTACTTATCAACAAACCTATATCAATAACTCTTGTAAAAAGAAAAATAGAAGGAGCGCAAATGAGAAAGACATTTATTGCAAAAAGATTAGGCAGCGCAGCTTTGATACTAACACTTGCCATTGCAAGTCTTGCAGGCTGCGGAAATAAAGCTGCTTCAAGCAGTGATTATAAATACGGAAAGATACAGATTCCCGGAAAAGACGGAGCTCTCTGCGGAGCGCCTACATATGTAGCCTATGAAAAAGGCTTTTTTGCCGAAGAAGGATTTGATGTAGAGCTTATCTCTACCGACTTCGAAGCCAGAAAGATCGGACTTAACAACGGAACTATCCCAATGGTAAACGGTGATTTCCAGTTCTTCCCTTCTATCGAAGAAGGTGTTGGAGTTAAGGTCGTTGACGGCTTCCACAACGGATGTATCAAGTTTGTAGTTCGTCCCGACTCAGATATTTCCAAGGCTGAGGACCTTCGCGGCAAGAAGATCGGAGTTGATGAGATTGGCGGAACTCCCCATCAGGTTGCCAGTGTATGGGTTGAGCAGGCCGGAATATCCGCTCTTCAGGAGGACGGCGAAATAACTTTCCTTCCTTATTCAGACGGAAACCTTGAGCTTGCAGCTCTTTTAAACGGAGATATAGATGTAGCGGCAATGTGGGATCCCCTTGGATCTGTTGCAGAAAAGGAAGGCAAGGTAAAGGTTCTTTTCGACCTTTCAAAAGACCCTGCGTTTGCAGGAAAGTACTGCTGCTTCCTCTTTGCTTCCAACAAGGTACTTGAAAGCGATCCCGGCAAGGTGGCCGCACTTCTTAGAGCTTATCACAAGGCCCAGGACTGGATCAGCAAGAATCCCGAAGAAGCTGTTGACCTGATCATTGAAGGAAAGTATTCCCAGATAAGCGACAAGGAGCTTGCAGTTCAGCTTATTAAGTCATACGAGTATCCAAGTGCAGAGTCAAGAGCCGCAGGCGAGCACAGCATTCAGGGCGATGTTGAGTACTTCTCAAACGCACTTAACGAGATCGGTTATCTCAAGACGCCTTCAAGCGAATTCACAGAAAAGAATTACTACAAACTGGACGTAAACCAGGAATAAAGGTGGTGAACCCATGATACAGGGAAAGAGGGAAATACAAAAATACATACTGACTATACTTTTTACCGGCTTGGGATTTGCAATTGCTATCATTGAAAATCTGCTTTTCCCTCAGATAAGCAACAAAGCAAACTTTGTAAAATACAGCATCGGCGCTTTTAAGCTGGATGGAAACGATCTGCTGCGCATAGTTCTTGTGGCTCTGATCCTTGGTTATGCGCTGTTTGGGATCATTGACTATAAGGATGAGGAAAAAAGAGCCGGTTACATAAACAAAGCAGGCTTCCGCTTTGCTATGGGCGTACTGATCGGCGTTCTTGATCTAACAGGAACCAAGTTAAAAGTTCTGCCACAGCCGTTTTTTCCGGGGCCCGCAGAGATCTTAAATCCTTTTCTGGAAGAAGGTGACTTCATTTTGACCAACACTCTGTACTCCTTAAGGCTCTATTTCTTTGGCTTCTTATTCGGCGTACTTTTGGGTGTTGGCACAGGAATCCTGATCGGATGGTTTGACAGAGTTTACTACTGGGTTTATCCCGTTCTTAAGATCACGGGAGTTATACCCGCAGTAGCGTGGATGCCTTTTGCACTTACTCTTTTCCCAACTCCGTTCATATCAGCGGTGTTCCTTATAGTAATATGCGCATGGTTTCCCATCGCATCTCTTACGGCGGCAGGTATCAAGAGCACTCCCAAGGCTCAGTACGAAGCAGCCAAGATACTTGGCGGAAATGCTTTTTACCAACTTTTCCACGTTGCGATACCCCACGCGATGCCCCAGATCTTCACGGGAATATCAACAGCCAACGCCTTTGCTTTTACAACTCTTGTAATGGCGGAGATGCTTGGCCAGCCCGGAGGTCTTGGATACTACATCAACCTATCTAAGGTATGGAGCGCGTACTTCAAGGTGTTTGCAGCCATTTTGATAATGGCAATACTATTCAGTGCCATCCTCAAACTCATTAACAGGCTGCAGGATTATGTACTGCGCTGGCAAAGGGGGATCGTAAAATGAGCGAAAAAATCTTAACTATAGAGAACGTAAACAGATTCTATGACGACGGAGAACATCAGGTAGAAGCATTAAAAGACATAAATCTTGAGCTTAAGCGCGGTGAATTTGTCTCCATAATCGGAGCCTCCGGCTGCGGCAAAACAACGCTTCTACGCCTTATTGCAGGTCTTGATGAAGCAGGAAACGGCTCAATAGTATTTAAAGGAGAGCAGGTAAAAGAGCCCAATTACAAGCGAGGCTATATTTTCCAGCAGCACAACCTGTTTCCATGGCTCACCGTAGAAAACAACGTAGCTTCAGGTCTTAAGGCCCGCCACGTTTATCGCAAAAATAAAGACAAAGATCGTATTCAGAAATATATAGATCTTGTGGGTGTTACGGGCTTTGAAAAGTCCTATCCTCACCAGCTTAGCGGCGGTATGTCGCAGCGTGTTGCAATTGCAAGAGCTCTCATCAACGAGCCTGAACTTCTGGTTCTTGATGAGCCCATGGGAGCCTTGGATTCTTTTACCAGAGCGGACATACAGGATAAGCTTCTTGAGATCAGGAAGGAAAAGAATCTTACCATGTTGCTTGTGACTCACGATGTTGATGAGGCAATATACATGTCGGACCGCATCGTGATCATGACACCGCGCCCCGGCAAGATCAGTGAGATCATTGATGTGGATATCCCTCATCCGAGAAACCGAGGAGGCGCTGAGTTCCTGGCTCTTCGCCGCTCGCTTCTTGACAGGTTTGATCTTGCTAATGCTCATCCAGAGCCTGAGTACATGATCTGATCTTGCAAATGCCGCTTTTTTTGGGGGGCTTATAAAATATCAAATTCATTTAGGAGAAACACTATGAAAAACAAAATATCTATCTCAATCATTTTTGTAATACTTGGAATCCTTATTATTCTGGCACCTACCGTCATTTTCCCGGTTTGTCCCGCGGATATGAAGATGCGCTGCCAGTACACCAAACAGGCTGAGATCGGAATCGGTATACTCATCGCGGTTTTGGGTGCTGCATCTTTCTTTTTTACCGAAAAAGTAAGAGCCGGAATCAGCATAGCAGTGGCGGGTATAGGCGCCCTTACTATCGCAATTCCCACAACTCTCATCGGAGTATGCGGAAGCGATATGATGGCTTGCAACAACGCAACCCGCCCTCTTTTGGTGGTTCTTGGAGTTCTCACAATACTTGTTTCTGTTGTTAACTCCGTTTATTTACTTAAGATCAAGGAAGTATAACATTTATGCAGGATTCTTTTCTCATAAAAAGTGTGCTTAAGAAAAAGCGCAAGAACATCCCCTTAGTTGCACTTATCACAATTCTTTCTTTTGTGCTCATAGGTGGATCGCTCTTCATACTTGTTCTGGGAAACGGTCTTAAGGGCTTGCAAAAGCGCCTTGGCGCCGATATCATGATCATCCCTGCAGAATGCGAAAATACAGCCGAGAGTCTTCTTATGGAGGGCTCTCGGGAATATTTTTACTTTGACAGGGATGTCTCAGAAAGCATAAGAAACGTGCCCGGAATCGATAAGATAACCGAGCAGTTCTATCTTGCAAGTTTATCCGCGGATTGCTGCACCAGTAAGGTCGGAATAGTCGGATTTGACCCGGATACGGATTTCATCATTGAACCTTGGGTTTCGGAGAAGGCAAAGGGTAAGATGGGAAAAGACAAAGCAATCGTAGGAAGTCAGATTAAGGTAGAAAAAGACAACACCATCAGAATCTTCGGTCGCTCATATTCTGTCATTTATCGGCTTGCGGAAACCGGTACAAGTCTTGATACTTCCGCATATTTTACAATGGACAGCGTTCCTCAGCTCATAGCTGATGCTGAGAGTAAGGGCATAAAATTCCTTGATTCACAGAAAAGAGATAACATGATTTCCTCTGTCTTTATAAAGCTTAAAGACGGCGCCGTTGACAGCGACGTTGCAAGAGATATCATACGTTCTCAGGAAACTGACGTTGATATCCTGTATCCTGAAGCCATTCTAAGCTCTTTTGCCAGGAATGCAGGACATATCGCATCCGTAGCCTACGCTGTACTGTTTGTGGTATGGCTTGTGGCTGAGCTGATACTGCTTATAGCCTTCTATATTTCAGCCTGCGGGCGCAAAAAAGAGTTCGCGCTTCTGCGGGTAATGGGATTATCCAGAGACCACCTCGTATCAAATATTGTTAAAGAGGCCCTGCTCATATCCGTAGCCGGCTTTATTGTGGGAGGCTTCTTGTCAGCAATAACCGTATTTCCCTTTGGGAGATATCTTGCTTACAAGCTTAGTTTTGCCTACGTAACGCCGACTGTACCGGAAACATTTTTTATTTTTTTATTCGCTCTTCTGGTGTCGATAGTTTCAGGAATGATCGCATCGGCTATACCCATATTTAAAATTTTCAGACTCGATGAATACTCTGCCCTACGGGAAGAGGAGTGAGAAAGATTCATATTTTTGCAGGAGAAATACTATGTTTGCGGAACTTAAACATATCTCCAAGCGTTACAAGCGAGGAAATCGCAGCTTTGAGGTATTTGATGATTATAATCTCTCGGTAAATGAAAAAGAGCTACTCGTCTTGTCAGGCCGCTCCGGAAGCGGGAAGAGCACTCTTCTTGCACTCCTTGGCGGATATCTAAAGCCTGATGAGGGCAGCATATATTTTGACGGCGCTGATCTTTCCTCGTTGAAAGACAGTGACCTGTCAAAGCTACACTCTGAGCGCATCGGATATCTTCCTCAGAGTAACGTTATGGTATCGGAATTTACTATTCTGGAAAATGTCATGCTGAAAAGCCTGTTGTCTGAGACTGCAGATTCTGCGGAAAGCGCGCCGCTTACTATAGTTAAGGAAAAGGCTCTTTCTCTTCTTGAGCTCTTTGGCATAGAATCCCTTTCGGACAGATATCCTCACGAACTTTCAGGAGGCGAACTTAGAAGAGCCTCTCTTGCAAGACTTTTTGTAAGTGATCCAGATCTGTATCTTATAGATGAGCCGTCCGGAGGTCTTGATAAAGAAGCCACAGAAATAGTCATGAATTATCTTGCAGACAGGGTTTCCGAAGGAAAAACTGTTGTCGTTGCAACTCATGATGATATAGTAAAAAAGTACGCTGACAAAATCGTGGAGATTCAAAAATGAAAAACAATGCATCGGAAAATTATGTCATAAGAAAAGCCACTATAGAAGATCTTGATAATATAGCGCAGCTTGAAGCCACTTGCTTTCCTGCTGCCGAAGCTGCTTCCAAGGAATCTTTTAAGAAAAGACTTGAAAGATATCCTGACTATTTTTTCCTTTTGTTTATCTCAGGCAAATTAATCAGCATGGTAAACGGACTCGTCACCGACACTCCGGATCTGCAGGATGAGATGTATGATGATGCAGGGCTTCACAATCCCGGCGGTGCCTGGCAGATGATATTTGGCGTTGATACCGATCCTGCCTATCAAAGACACGGCTACGCTGAAGCTACTCTTCACGCATTTATAGACAATGCAAAGAAAGAAGGCAGGAAAGGAGTTGTCCTTACCTGCAAAGATAAGCTCCTTCACTACTATGCTAAATTTGGATTTGAAAACGAAGGAATATCAAGCTCCACACACGGCGATGTAACCTGGTATCAGATGAGACTTGTGTTCTAAACAGTTTTTGATTATTATGCAGTTCCCTGTGTCTTTACAACAGGTAACTGCGTATTTTTCTTTCCAAGAGTTTTGTATTTAATGGAGAATCTTCTGATTCCATGGAAAATAAAACATTTCTTCCAACTGAAAAGCCGCATTCTTCATACATATTCATCTTTTTCAATGTCTTTTTTGCATATGTCGAATCTGATATAAGTCCAAAGTGTTCCCAAAAAAATGTCTTCCTGTAAGGAACATTCAAAACAGCAAAATCAGGATAAAGGACATGTCCGTTCCCCATATCCAGAGACGGTTCATAAACATAGGGTATTCGATATCTATCAAACAAATCTGCAATTATCTTTTCTGATTTAGATCGAACTTTTTCTCCCCTAGCTGTTATGTATGCTCCCTGTTCAGGAAATGTATTCTGACATTCCGGATACTTTCTCCGCCACTCTTCTATATATTGCTCATTTGTTGAAATCAGTGGGGTTATCAATTGTTTTCGAGCATCAGAAAGCTCATCGTAAGCCTTTACTATGGAACTGACATCATATAACTTGAGAAAACGATCTATGCGATTGCGTTGGATAATAAGTGCTCTATGTACGTTTTCATCATAGTCTCTTTGCATGATATCTCGAACATACCAAATATCCTTAGCTTTCACATACTTTCGCTTACCTCCCTCTTGTATATAATACTGGTAACCACTTCTTCGTGTTGATGTGCTTACAGTTCTTTTATCAATATTCTTTTCCTTTCTAAGCCTCTTCTCTGCAAGAGTAATGAGTTTATTCAGCTCATTTAATTGCTTGCCAAGCTCCTCTTTGTATTCTTCTATTTTCTTGCCCTCCTTAATGTGTATTATCCCTTTCAGCATGTTTTATTGAATTTTCACAGTTTTGAATGTCGACGCATGTTGGACTCAACACGCAGATTGCTTGCCGCTCTGGACTTGCGTGTCAGCGCTTTTGTTATCCGGCACGTAGATTGCTCCCCGCTCTGGATTTGCGTGTCAACGTTTTTGTTGTCTGACACGCAGATTGCTCCCCGCTCTGGATTTGCGTGTCAACGTTTTTATTGTCTGACACGCAGATTGCTTCTCGCTCTGGACTTGCGTGTCAACGTTTCATTAATCTGACACGTAGATTGCTCCCTGCTCTGGACTTGCGTGTCAACGTTTCATTCATCCGACACGCAGATTGCTTCCAGTGCCTGCATCACGTGTCAACACCCGCCTTTTCATCCACGCACTACAAACATCAATAATCTACATACAAATAAATATCTGGGATTATTGTGACAAAAAGCCACTGAGCCGAATGGCTCCGAAAAAATCAAACAAGAAAAATATACTTCCAAAACAGCCACAAGTCAAGACAAAGCTTCACATGCATGATTATCGCTACTTTCAAGGCTTTTCATGTCAAACAGTCAGCCACACCCGCTCACTTACATATACGAAGATTCTGTAAACGAGCATTTCGCACTATTATATTAAATGTTCTTACAACCGCCAAATAATAATACTTGTAAAAATAGCTTTCACTGCCGTTCTAGTAATACAAAAAAAGAAATACCAATCTTATAAAAAAAGTAAATTCCAATCTTGCGATAAAAAAAAGAAATGCCAACTAAGGCATTTCCTTTTAAAAAATCAAAATCAGAATCCTTCCATGCGGCGCTGCTTGCGAAGCTGGATCCTCTTCTCTGCGCCTTCCCACTCAGCTCTTTCATTCTCGGTCTTAACATTAAGTCCATATGGCACAAGTACCGGTGTGTCATCATCATCTATGCACACCTCGGTAAGATATGCTCTGTTGAGCACATGCCTCATACCGTTTCGCCTGTCCTCAACATAGGTATCAACTCTTACTTCCATGGAAGTCTTACCTACGTGAGTTATCTTCCCAATCATAACAACAATATCATCAAGCTTAGCGCCTTGCTTGAACTGCATATTGTCAACAGCTGCTGTGGCAACGGGATTTCCTGAATGCCTTACAGCTACGGTTCCTGCCACCTCATCTATCCATGACATAAGCGTCCCGCCAAACAACCTGTTCTCGCTGTTAATATCACTATACTTTACAACCTTGGTCCACTCTGTGATCGAGTCCTCCACATTCTTGTTTGCGATCTGGTGATCAACATGAAAAACCTTGCTCATACCCCACCTCCGGTCATTATTATAGTTGTCTTATATCTAATTGTACCCCAATTCCACGCCGGTTACCATACTCCTATGTACTTCAAAAACAGGTAAAACCGATTCCCATTCCTATTCCGTCACAGAATATAAAATCAGGAAAAACAAACATCCTCCATGTAATAGTCCCGTAAATATGCTAAAATAAAGTCGCAGAGCGCGACAAATCTGCGCAAAGCACCGCACTAAGTCAGAACAAAAGGGAGGACGACATGTCTGCTACATCACCTAAGGTAAGTGTGATAATACCCGTTTATAATACAGCCAAATATATGGACGAGTGCATGGATTCCGTGCTTGGACAGACATTAAAAGACATAGAGATCATCCTTGTGGATGATGGCTCAACTGATGGCGTCAGCCCTGCAAAATGCGATGAATACGCTACTAAGGACAGCCGCGTAGTAGTTCAGCACAAAAGAAACGGTGGCCTCATGTCCGCATGGATTGCTGGTTCTAAGCTTGCCACCGCCCCCTACCTTTGTTATGTCGACAGCGATGATTGGGTTGATACCGATATGCTGGAGAAGCTCTATGCTTACACCGACAGTTCTTTTGCCAATGAAGAAATAATCGCAGGTAATTACATAGTAGAAAAAGCCGGTGAAAGGAGAAAAGAAACTCAGTCCGCAGCCCCCGGCGAATACAAAGACGAGAAACTTTCAGAGCTCAGAAAAAATCTCCTTGGCCAGGACGTACGCCCCGTTACGCTCTCCCGCTGCATGAAGCTCATATCAAGAAAGCTCATCATCGACAACATCAAATACTGCAACACCGATATTGTCATGGCGGAGGACGTGAACATCATGCTTCCCTGCATCTGCGACTGCAAAAGACTTTACATCGCAAAAGACTGCCACTTCTACCACTACAGACTTGTCAGCAGCTCCATGGCTCACGCCTACAGTCCGCACCTTTTGGACAATCTAAGGCTCAACGACTTTACCTTTAAGTCTATTTTCAAAGCCAAAAACATTGAAAACGGCGACCAGCAGACTGACAGAGAGTTCGTCCTTATGCTCCTTGTAGTTCTTAAAAATATGCTTCGCTCAGATGAGCACGGCACTCCCTGCAAGGTTCGCAAGGTTTTCATGCAAGAAGATATAAGAAAAAAAGTGATGTCCACAGATGTAAACATCACTTCCAAAGCCAATAAATTATTGTACGCCTGCATCAGACACCCCTTGTGCCTGCTTATCAGGTTCACTTCATTTATCCTAAAAAGATACGACAAAAAAACCAACTGATTCCGGGACTGCCGACGTTTTCTCGATATCAGACTCCGAGCAGCTTCATAAATCCACCTTGTTTCCGGCCTGCTACAAAGCAAATTTTCGTCACTTAAGCATAATCCTAGAATTTCTTTCGCCTCCGCAAAGTCTTTTGCGGAGCTTTTTTTCGTCCAGATTCTTGCCGATAAAAACGCACTGACAGCCGTCATCCGGAGAATCCGTGATGGCGTACATCCTGTCCGCAAGGTCAAATCTAAGGACCTCGTTACTAACCCAAAGAGTTCCCTTGGCCCTTGCGATGTGGCCGAACTCGCCGTGGAGGCAATCCTCCAGGAGCTGAATAAGCTCACCGGGATTGCGGAAGCCGCCTCTATTGATACTTACCTGAGAAAAAGAATCTTCTGCTGCGCTGCCGGAATCTGCCCCGCCCGGACGTCCTGCCGTTGCGGCCGTCATTGACTCTGCCTCCTCCTTTGCTCCACCCTTCAGGTTGAACAATCCATCCCACCACTCTTTATCCTTCAAAGTGTAGTGTTCACTCACAATCTCCGCCGCAGGATTAATCTTTTTTACCTCTTTGACAACATCTGCGATTATGTCAGGATCAGTGTGCTCGCACTTGGAAAAGACAACAATACTTGCGTTAGCGATCTGGTCACTGTAAAGACTTGGCCACTCCTTCATGTTATCCCTGTAGTTATCCGGCGAAATGACAACCACCGGGCGAAGCAGAAATACCGCCGTATTTAAAATAGGCTTTAGATTCTCAATAATACTGCTCAACTTACCAACACCCGTAGGCTCTATAATAAGATATTCCGGGTTCAATGATGAAAAGACAGTTAGCACGGAATTTACAAAACTGTCCTTCATGGTGCAGCATACGCAGCCTTCCATGAATTCAAGAATCTGTATATCCTCTTCTTTGGCCGTACTCTGTCTAAGCTCATTGGAATCCAGATTGTTATCACCGTATTCGTTTTCCATGATTACAGGGCGCTCATCCGTCCTGTTTATCAGTTCTTTGATAAATGTGGTTTTACCTGCTCCCAGAAACCCGGATATAAGTAAAATCTTCATAGTCGATTTCCTACCTAGCACTAAATTAAAATAGTAAAGGGCGGTCTCTGCAAAAAGACCGCCCTAAAAATCAGATCAAAACCCGTATCAAGGCTGGTTATCAAGGATAACAACAGGCTTAATAAGCTCTGCAGGCTTATCCTTCATAAGCTGAAGTGCCTCCGGGATATGCTC
>NZ_RAIQ01000004.1 GCF_003625475.1 Butyrivibrio sp. X503
AGACCAACAGGTCCGATACCGATTACAAGAACAGTATCACCGAACTGAACATCTGCGAGCTCTACACCATGGAATCCGGTAGGAACCATATCTGAAAGCATGCAGGCATCTTCAAGTGTCATACCCTCGGGCATGTGTGCAAGGTTACCGTCAGCGTCGTTAACGTGGAAGAATTCTGAATCAAGACCATCCTTGAAGTTAGAGAACTTCCATCCTGCAAGCATTCCGCCGGAATGCATTGAGTATCCTGCCTGTGCCTCAAGTGAGTTCCAGTCAGGTGTAATAGCAGGAACAAGAACCTTGTCGCCGGGCTTAAAGTCTTTAACCATACTACCAACTTCTACAACCTCAGCACAACCCTCGTGTCCAAGGATCATATTGTGACGATCTCCTACTGCACCTTCCCATACTGTGTGTACGTCGGATGTACAAATAGCGATCGCAAGAGGACGGCAAATCGCATCCATCGGGCCGCAAGCCGGGCGTTCTTTTTCAATCCAGCCCACCTCGCCAATTTTGAGCATCGCAAAACCTTTCATTTACCTTCTCCTTTTCTTTTGTATTTTAGTACCCCAAAGCATGTAACAATATAAACATTATATCGTAGGCGCGATTGCTCTGTCATTAAATTTTTAACAAAATAAAGCCCAAAATTGTTTTTATTTTTTTATTTATTCTGCCTTTTCAATTGTATATAAGTCGCTATCGTTTTCTGTAACACCGCCGAAATACGAGAGCTGTTCATCCTCAAAATAAACACCGTAAGAAATTCCGTCGTTCTTTCCGTCTTTCACTCCGTAAATCTCGACATCTCCTTCGATCGGAACCCCAAATACCGCCGGCTCATTTGTTAACATGAACGGGTCCGAATACGCTTCTCCGTTAACATAAATCTGAACATAATCAGCGTCTTCATCGGCATAATCCCATAAATACATATACGTGTAGTCTTCCTCTGTGTTGACTGATACATAATATCCGTCGCCTATAAAGCCATCATCTTCATCCGCTATCTTAGCGCCGGGACCGAGATTTTCAGATATTCGTGTATCCAAAGCTTCCTGCGCTTCAGCGCTTGTATCAACTTCTACGTTCGTAGTCATTACCGATGAAAAAATACCTGCAGCAAGAGCCACTCCCAAAAGAATCCAGGATCCTCGCTTTATTCGGGTAACAAAGTTCGTTCCCGCGCTTTCTTTTGGAGTTGCCTGAGTTTGCACAGCATCACTTCCCAAAGCATTCTGTGTTTTTTTATCCAAAACCTGTATCTTATCCATGGCTTCAACCTCCCTGCTCTACATTATCGTATTTACGAAGTGCCATAGGATTCTTGTTTAAGTAAAAGCACATTGCACCTCTGCAAAGAACGATCTGCACGATCATCATTAATATAGCAAGCTCGTGGCTGGGACCGTTTACAACCGTAAATCCTTTTGCAAGTCTTTCTTCTGCGATCGTCAATATGGAAAGATGCATTGTAAGCATCATTATCAAAGGATATAACCACGGCAATTTGTAAAAGCATTTTCTGAATGCGGGAATTATTCCGGTTATCGCAAATATCGAACCCGATATTGAACAAAAGATAACTCCGACAGTCGTCACGGCGTAGCCTGTCTTAAGCATTACAAAAATATCGGAGGTCATTATAAACGCCAGACTAAATCCGTATATAATTGTCCAAAGAAGCACACCAAAAAACCATATTATTGCAGGTAAATTTGATGCATCAAATTTTGATTTAGATTTATTTTCCATAACACTTACGCCTCCATAACATCGCTGTCGGTAACAGTGATCAATGTTTCTTTTGTAAGGTTGCTTTCCTTACTGAGTCTCATAGCCTGATTGTTTAATGAGCTTTCGATTATATTTCTCACATATCTGGCATTGCTGAACTTACTGTCTTTTCTCGCAAGCTCAAATTTATCTCTGAGAGCTTCTTTTGCGGTATCGCTTAATTCATATCCTTTATCCGAATACATTACATTGGCGATATCCATAAGCTCATCGGTTGAATAATCCGAGAATTCTATGATATTGGCAAATCTTGATCTGAGTCCCGGATTTGTTCCAAGGAAGCCTTCCATTTCATCACTGTAGCCCGCGAGGATAACAACCAGACTTTCGCGGTTATCATCCATCATTTTCATAAGCGTATCTATAGCTTCCTGTCCGAAATCATTCTCGCTTCCCTGAGCTAAGGTATATGCTTCATCTATGAACAAAACTCCGCCGAGCGCCGACTCAATAACCTGTCTTGTCTTTATAGCCGTTTGTCCGACATATCCCGCAACAAGCCCCGATCTGTCCGTTTCCACAAGCTTATTGGTAGGAATCACTCCCATGTTATACAAGACATCCGCTATCGTTCTTGCCATCATTGTTTTTCCGGTTCCCGGATTTCCTGCAAAGATCATATGCATTGTCTGTGTATCATCTGTCTTAAGTCCCGCTTTCTTTCTCTCTGCCTGAAGCTTAAGTCGTGCATTCAAGCTGCTGATGTACTTTTTGACAGAAGAAAGTCCAATAACTTTGGAAAGCTCTTTTTCAAGATCAAATTCTTTTTCCTCATCAATTCCGAAGTCGTCCGGAATAAGAAGCTCCATGTCCTGCGACGAATCATTCATGATTCGCTTGGACTGCTTGATAATAGCGGCTTCTATCATATTTCTAACAAGTCTTCCGTTACCGCTGTCATTCTTTCCTTTTATCTGATGCTTCTCAAACTGCTGCTTGAGCATATCCTTACAGTCGTCCGATATCTTATATCCCTTGGAAGAAGCCGTAAGCTTTGCTATCTCGAGCATTTCGTCTGAAGTATAATCCTCAAACTCTACAATATTGGGGAATCTTGAGCGAAGTCCCGGATTGGTATTAAGGAACTCTTCCATCTCCTCTTTATAACCGGCAAGGATCACTACAAGATCGTCTCTGTAATCTTCCATTCCTTTTACAAGAGCATCGATTGCTTCCAAGCCGAAAGCATCCTCTTTGCTTCTGTTAAGCGAATACGCCTCGTCGATGAACAAAACTCCGCCGACGGCATTTTTAATAACGTTAGTCGTTTTGATCGCAGTATGTCCCGCATACTGTCCGACAAGATCTGCCCTTGTAACCTCGCAAAGATGTCCTGAAGAAAGAACTCCGATAGACTTAAGATTCTTGGCAACAATCCTTGCGATCGTGGTCTTACCTGTACCGGGATTACCGGCAAAGATCATATGCATGGAGACATCGGAAGTCTTCATTCCCTTACCTTCACGCATCTTCTGAACTTTAAAATTGTTTTCAAGGCTGCGGACATATTCCTTAACCTTGGACAGACCAACAATATTGTCTAATTCCTTCTGTGATTCTTTTATCTCAAATGCTTTGTAATTCTTGGTGTAATCCGATAATCTGGCGGTCTTGCCTTCTGCATTTTCAATATAAAAACCGTTGTCGTATCGCAGGTTCACCTGAGAATCATCTGCTATAAGCCCCTGCAGTTTCATCTCCGAAAGCGGTCCGTAAATCTGCTCGTCAACGAACTCATTGAGTCCTTTTACACCTAGATTGGTCTTATAGTGTGAACTAATCTGTTCCTTAAGATCATCATTGTAAACAACATATGCGTGAAGGTTATCCTTACACTTACGGAACAGGCTCGCAAGAAGCGTAGCTGTCAGATCCTTGACCTGTTCGTCCTCAATGGGATTAATCTTAATGATATCTCCGAGAAGTTTAACAATCTTATTTCCAAGCATCGATATAATCTTTGTCTCAGGCGCTGTTGTGGCAAATACAAAGAACTTACCGTTAGATGCTATTTCCGAAATTGAATCAACATCAAATACGCCAGTCATTTCAACCAGACTTCCGTCTTTCATCATATAACGCTTTGACAATTTGTAAGTACCGTCCGAAAGCAGACTGTATATGATATCGAGCTGTGCGGCCGTAGCCTTTTCGATATTCTTAAATACTATCGTCTCTGAATGGTTATTTAAATTTTTATATAAGTCGGATAAAAAGATAGCGTTGTCTGTATCCGAAGAATAATCATTGATATCCAACTTGGAAACCGCATCGTATCTAAAGATGCCATTCTGCTTAAGAAGTGAACTGATGCAGCTGACCGCATAGGTTTTTCCTGAGTTTTCAGGTCCTATGAAAAGTATCGCATTTCTTGGTCTGCTGTTATCAAAACCTCTGACATAAGGTCTCTGAAAAGCCTTACATATAGCGATCCTATCAGCTTCTGCGCCAACCCATGATCCTTCGAGCTCTTCATGTAACTGTGCAAATACTTCATTTGCTTTCGCCATTATCTTTTCATCTGCCGTTGCGGGAACATAGGTATTTTTGGAAGAAGTGCTGCCGCCACCGACAATTGCCGATATAGCCTGCGCACCTATTGAAGACTGCATGGACTGAAGCATACTTGCGGGATCGCTCTGCCACTGCACGCTTTTACTTCCGCCCGTCTGAGATGAAGTCTGAAACTGGCTCTGAGCAGTCACAGCCATGTTCTTGGCAATAAAGCCTCTCTCTTTTATGATCTGAACAATCTGGTATTCCGGGAACAAAAATTTAAGAATATTTACAATACTTATTTCCATTTCAATCTCCCAACTTTCTTACTTTTTTCTCCAGTTTCTGTATTCACCGGAAGTAACTCTTCCGTCTGCAGGTCTCTTGGCATCTGCAGGTATCGCCCATTCATATCCAAAACGCGTCGCTCCTTCTATCTTCCCCTCGGAGCAAAGTATCTGAACACGCCGCGGCGTAACTTTCCATTTTTTAGCTATGTCTTTAATTGTTAAGTATCCTTCTATCATATTATCCCCTTGTTCCTTTTATAAGCGCCTTTTATGTACTATTTTTATACATAATGTTTCTGCATCTATTACATTTGTCTTAATAATCATATTCGAAGGAACGAAGTTTGTCAATTACTTTTTTACATTCTTTATGTGATTCTCTTAACAAATACTGTCAAACGTAGATTTCACCTGACTTTTTTTATTAAAAAAGAAGGTCGCAGCACTTAGCCACAACCTTCTTAAAATCAATTAACTATATTTCTCGGCTCGCCCTTCATAAATGCAAGCACATTCTTTTTAACTTCCTCAAGACACCTCTTTCTTGCCTCGGTACTGCCCCACGCCATATGAGGTGTAACAAAGAGCTTGCCGCTGTCCTGTATATCAAGAAGCGGTGAATTCTTCGCCATAGGCTCGGGGTTGAGTACGTCAAGTCCGGCAGCTTTTATCTTTCCTTCTTTAAGTGCATCTGCCAGGTCTTTTTCGTTAACGACTGCACCTCTTGCTACATTGATAAGAATAGCGGTTTCTTTCATCTTATCGAATGCATCTTTGTTAAAGAGCTCTCTGGTCCTGTCCGTCAAAGGACAATGGATGGAGATTACGTCGCATCTCTTTAAAAGCTCATCAAATTCCACTCTTTCATAATCTGTACAAGTGCTGTTACCGGAAGCCGAGTAAAAGATAACATTGGCTCCGAAAGCCGTAGCGATCTTGGCAACCTTCCTTCCGATATTACCCATACCGACTATTCCGTATGTCTTACCGTCAAGCTCCTCAAAAGGTATATCAAGACAGCAAAAATGCGGCTGATTCGAATATGCCCCGCTCTTTACATATTCATCATAGTGACGGCTGTTCTCCATAAGATAAAACAACAATGCAAATGTATGCTGTGCCACGGAGGCAGTTGAGTAATTAACAACATTGGCAACCTTAACTCCGTGCCTGTTGCACGCCTCTATGTTGGCATTATCATAGCCTGTCGCAAACTCGCATATAAGCTTAAGCTTAGGCGCCGCATCAAGGATCACATCGGATATCGCACTCTTATTTATCATAAGAACTTCCGCATCCTTAAGCCTTTCCGCAGCATTCTCATCCGTTATCTTATCCGGATAATAAGTCACTTCTCCAAGATCATCATATAAGCTGTAGTCCATGTCTGAACCAACGCTGTCTATATCAGCTACTACTACGTTCATAATTATCTCTGTCTGATCGCTTTCATCTGTTTTTTATTTTCGTACATCTCTCTGTCTGCACGCTTAAGAACAGAATACGCCGTTTCATCAATATTGTCATCATAAACCGCAACACCGATAGCCGCGGATATTCTCTCCCATGGCTGTAGCTCCTTATCGTTTTGAAGCTCTTCCATTCTACCACGCATCTTGGCGATAAGCATATCCTTATGCTCATAATCTCTGTTCTCAAGAAGAACCACGAACTCATCTCCGCCTATCCTAAATACCGGCGAATGCTCGAATGTATCGCAGATAAGCTTACACATATTCTTGATATAAAGATCTCCGCACTCATGTCCGAATGTATCGTTGATTCGCTTTAAGTAATTGATATCAACCATGATCATTCCGAACTTGGCTGTCTGAGTAATAATATCGGAATTAAGTCGTACCTCGGTCTTGTCATAAGCAGCCTTATTCTTAACTCCCGTAAGGGCATCTCGGAGCGCAAAGTCATTAACCTTGGTCATCTCGAGTGCCATATTGTCAATCTTATTTGCCGAAACAATGATCTCTTCAACATAGTTCTGCATATCTTTTGACATGCTGACTATCGTATCGGACAAGGACTCAAGCTCGTCACCCGTGTGAATTCCGGGATCTTCAAGCACAAGCATTGAAGGATCCTTTTGTAAATGGCTTCTCTTTGCAAAATCGGAAGCACTCTTCTCGATTTTCTGAAGAGGATCGATAACTCTTCTCTGCAGCCAGAATACCATGATAGCCGCAAATATTATAGCAAGTATGAGGGCGAAAAGAGCTATGACCATGACATACTCTTTTAATGCCTGATTGACTTCGGCAAGGCTGACACCCGTTGAAAGGATTGCAACAGGCTTACCGTCAGAAGTTCTTATGATTGCTTCTGCTCCGTACTCATCACCGAAATCACTGTGCTCAATCTTATATATTGGTTCTGTAAGTGTATTTTGTTCTTCATAAAGGCGTGGCAGATCGTCGGGGTTAAAAAACTGTCCGATAAGATCGCCAAGGTCGGGTATCGGAATATCGGGATTAAGATCGGCTCCCGTCTTTTCTCCTTCGCTAAGTCCCGACACAACCTGCATCAGATCATACTTGTCATCAACCTTAACAGCCTTGGTAAGAACGATATAATCAAGCCTCGACCATTTTCGCTCCTGCTCAAGAAACACCGTCATCTCTTCAAATTTCTCGGACTTTTGCTTAGTCTCGATACAATTATCAAGATCCTCGGCGTCAATCCTCTCGAGCGTAAGATTTACGACGTCTTCAAGTCTCTTAGTGTACATATCCATCATACTCGTCCTGAAGATATAGAAGCTGACAACACTCAACACCAGGCACAGGAACACAATGATCAACATGCATACCAGAATAATGTGGAACTTAAGCGAATTCTCATAATTTTTCTTCATCATTTTACCCTCATAAGATATGCTGAATAAAAACTACAATAGCCCTATGTAAATGAATTACTCTACTGAATTGATAAGTCCGAATATTTCTTCTTTTATCTGTTTATTTGTCAAAAGAGCATTCTCTCTTGAGTTTCTGTTTGAGTAGAAATAAAACTTGATCTTAGGCTCTGTTCCGCTTGGTCTTATCGCAAACCACGAACCGTTATCAAGGAAGATTCTGATAGCGTTCTGAGGCGGTATATCCTCATAGCCGTTAATATAATCAATTACCTTCTCAGTCCTTGCACCCGCAACCTCGGAAGGTATATTTTCTCTAAACCACTTCATCATACGCTGTATTCTCTGAGCCCCCGGAATACCCTCAAGTACGATATTGGGTTCATCCTCTGCAAAAAATCCGTACTTTGCATAAATCTCCTGAAGAACGTCCCACAGAGTCTTTCCCTGCTTTCTGTAATATGCAGCCGCCTCAGCAACAAGCATACCTGCCGAGATTCCGTCCTTATCGCGAATATCCTCGCATACCGCATATCCTACCGATTCCTCATATCCAAAGAGATATGTGTAACCGTTTTCGTGAAGATAAGGTATCTTACCGCAGATGTTCTTAAAGCCCGTTAAGGTCTCAAACATCTCTACGCCGTAAGCGCTTGCCATTATGGTAGAAAGAGTCGACGTAACAATAGACTTTACCATGGCACCCTTTTCGGGCAGTGTTCCTGCAGACTTATGCCCCTCAAGAACATAATTTACAAGAAGATATCCTGTCTGATTACCGTTAAGCGGTATATAATTGCCATTGTCATCGCGGATCTCAATAGCAAATCTGTCCGCATCGGGATCTGTCGCCATAAGAAGCTCAGCTCCAAACTCTCTTCCGTACTGCTCGCTTAATTTAAATGCCTTGGGATCTTCGGGATTGGGATATCCGACCGTTGTAAAATCGGGATCGGGATTTTCCTGCTCGGGAACGATCTTCCAGTTTGTAAATCCTCTGTCAGTAAGCATCTGTCTGAAAGGAATGGAACCGCAGCCGTTTAGAGGCGTATAAACAAGAGGAATACTAAGGTCGAGCTCATCGCCCTCGTGAATAGCCATTCCCTCTATCTTATCAAGATATTCTCTGTCATAATCGGCGGAAAGAACCGTGATCATTCCGGACTTTACGCCCTCATCAAAATCAGATGTCTTGATTCCCGTCCAGATATCAACTTTATTGATCTCTTCCGTCATTCCGTCAGCAACATCGGATGAAACCTGGCATCCGTCATCCCAATATGCCTTATAACCGTTATATTCCTTGGGATTGTGGGAAGCCGTGATATTGATTCCGGATGTTGTTCCAAGCCTTCTTATCATGAACGCAAGCTCGGGTGTTGGTCTTAAATCCGGAAATGTATATACTTTAATGCCGTTTGCAGCAAAGATTCCGGCTGCAAACTTAGAAAACTCTTTTGAAAAATGTCTGGGATCGTGAGCAATAACAATGCCCTTATCCATCGCTTCTTTTCCCTTGGAAACGATGTAAGCGGCAACTCCCTGTGAAGCCTTACCTACAGTAAAATAGTTCATTCTGTTGGTTCCGGCACCTACTTTTCCGCGAAGACCGGCAGTTCCGAATGAAAGATCCTGATAGAATCTGTCCTCAATCTCCTTGTCATCGCCCTTGATTCCAAGAAGCTCTGCCTTTAACGGATCGTCGTCCTTAAGATTTGTAAGCCATTCATTATATCTCGTAATATAATCCATAGTTTAACCTCCGCATATATCAATATTTTATCATTTTTTAGTCAATAAATCATCTTTTTCCAAACTGCCAAAATACCACTGCACTGCACGCCGCCACGTTTAAAGAATCGACATTGTGACTCATCGGTATCTTAACGCAGTAATCGCTGTCTTCTATGGTCTCAGGAAGAAGTCCGTAGCCCTCAGAGCCAAGTAAAACAGCAAGTTTCTCCTCACCACAAAGCCTATTGTCATCAAGCTCCGTCGTATCATCCCTAAGTGCAAGCGCAGCCGTCTTAAAGCCGTATTCCTTCAGGATACTGACAGGCTCCCCCTTCGGGATATATGTCCATGGGATCGCAAATATCGTACCCATGCTTACTCTGGCCGCTCTCCTGTAAAGAGGATCTGCGCAGCCCGAGGTAAAGAGTATCGCATCCATATTAAGAGCCGCCGCATTTCTTACTATCGCTCCTACATTGGTCGGATTCGTGACATTTTCAAGGACAGCTATCCTCTTTGCACCCATGCAGATATCGGAAACCTTCGGAAGAGGCTTTCTTTTCATAGCGCATAAAAGACCTCTCGTAAGATTATACCCCGTTATAGCCTTTAAAGCGTCACCTCTTGCCACATAGACAGGTATATCCTTGTCTATGGCCATACTTCTTTCTATAACAGTCTTTCCCTCTTTGGAAAGCTCTTTTTCATCAACAAGAATGGATGCAGGCTCGTACCCCGCATCCATTGCTCTCTCTATCACCTTGGCGCTCTCAGCTATAAACAATCCGAGCCCGGGCTCATAGATCCTGCTAAGCTGATTCTCTGAAAGCTCATGATATATTTTAAATTCATCAAGACTTAAATCATCAACAAATATCATATAATGTCCCATTCTCCGAATCGCACAGGCTCCGGATTATACGTATGCTCGGACAGCATCTTTTCCATCCATATCATGTCATACCAGGTTCCGAATTTATAGCCGCTGTCGTGGAATATCCCGACAGGCTTGTATCCGAGCTTTTCATGGAATCTTATGCTGTCGTCCGTAAGATGCTCATCAAGCTCATCAGCAGCCATGTAAGCTATGCAGGCGTTCACATTGAGGATTCCCATGTCTTTCAAAGACTTTTCAAGAACTGCATAAAGCATCATTCCTATGCCGTTTCTCTTAACGTCTTCCCTTACATAGATCGTTGTCTCGACGGAATAGTCATATGCCTTTCTTTCCTTAAACGTATTGGCATAGGCATATCCTACTATCACTCCGTTTTCTACAGCCTTAATATAAGGGTATTTCTTAGAAATATTAATTATTCTGTTTTTAAATTCTTCTATCGACGGCACTTCATATTCAAATGAAATTGCTGTCTTCTCAACATACGGAGCATATATTTCAAGAAGCTCCGCCGCATCGTCTACCGTTACTTTCTCTATAGTCATTTCAAAAACCTTTATCCAAAAACCTTCTTGCTCATCTCACCCGTAAGATACGCTATTGTTCCGTCCTTGAACGGGCTCTTTAAGCCGGCAGTGGCGAGCTCATTCTCATAAAAATCTTTGGCGGATAACTTACAGAGCAAAAGATAATGCTCCCAAGCCTCCTTGTAATCCTTATCCATCCACACTTTAAACTGCATAGCGACAACGCTTGCAAGAACATAATCAATGTAATAAAAAGGATCCCAGAAAATATGTCCCTGCCTCTGCCAATAACCGCCTTTATCAAAGAACGGATCACCATCGAAATCAAGCCATGGTCTGTAAGTTTTCTCCAGCTCTTTCCAGGCATTCTTCCTTTCAAGAGGAGTCATGCCGGGATTGTCATAGATAATATGCTGGAATTCATCAACCATGCATCCGTACGGAATAAATGTGATGGCATCAGCCATATGCATCTTGCGATAATCACCTGCTCTGTCTCCGAAGAACTTATCCATCCAGCCGTAGGTAAAGTATTCCATGGACATTGAGTGGATCTCAGCAGTCTCCATGGTAATATCGTTTTTCTCAATAATATCTTCATCTCTGGTGATATAACCTTGGAAAGCATGTCCGCACTCATGTGTAATAACATCGACGTCACCGCTTGTTCCGTTAAAGTTAGCGAAAATAATAGGAGCCTTGTACTTTGGAATAAACTCCATATATCCGCCCTGCTTCTTGGTCTTTCTTCCGAGCACATCAAAGAGTTCGCTCTCCATCATAAAGTCAAAAAACTCTTTGGTCTCAGGTGAAAGCTCGGAATACATCTCCTGTCCGGACTTAAGGATCTCTTCGGGAGTTCCGATTGGAGCGGGATTACCGTTTTTAAAGAACATATCGTCATCGTAGTATTTAAGCTCGTCTACACCGATCTGCTTTCTTCTCTCTTCCTGGAGTTTGACAACAAATGGTACAAAAGACTCTTTAACCTGCTTTCTAAAGTTCTCAACCTCGGCTCTTCTGTATGAATTTCTGTTCATACGGTTGTATCCAAGCTCAACATAAGATTCATAGCCAAGCTCTTTAGCCTGCTTGGTTCTGTTTTTTACAAGCTTATCGAAGATATCATCGATCTCATCCGTAACCGATAAAAAGAAGTCGGAAAGAGCCTTCCACGCTCTCTTCCTAACATCTCTGTCGTCGGAGGTCATCTTCTTATAAAGAAGGGAAATATTGTAGATCTCACCGTCTAAAGGAATCTTTGCAGATGCGATTATCTTGTCATATCTGGCAACAAGAGCATTTTCCTCCTGCATAAGAGGAAGTATCTTGTCGTTTATGGACTTATTGGCAAGCTCCATGTTCTTAAAAGCCACTTTACCGATCTTTTCTTCAAGATAAGGTCTGTACGGAGACTCATATACAACCTTCAGATAATCGTTTTTAAGCTGCGAAACAATAGGGGAAATCTCATCAATGTACTCTTTTTCTTTTTCATAGTACTTATCCGTGGTATCGATATCATAACGGAATCTACCGATGACGAAATTGGACCAGATCTCTCCTCTCATCTCATAGTACTTCTTGTGGAGCTCGAACTGCTCTTCTCCACTCTTAGCATTCTTGCTGTCGCGAATAAGCTCTTCAAAGAAAGCTTTTACCTTATCCATATCAAGGCGTTCATATGGAAACTCTGAAAATTTCATAATAATTAAATCCTACTTTCATTTCATTCGTTCCATTATTATAACACAAAATAAGAGGAGCGCCTGCATAAACAGGCGCTCCAATATCGTAACCATATACCCCTATAAGATTAACCTTTTCTCTAAAAAATCAGTTCTTTGCAAAAAGCTTTCCGCCACGCTTTGAAACTACGTCGAAGATAACAGCTGCAAGAAGAACGAGACCTTTAACCACCTTCTGCATGTTGGCATCGACACCCATAAGTGACATACCAAGGTTAATAACACCCATAAGAACCGCACCGATAATAACCCCGGGAACTGTACCGATTCCGCCGTAAGCAGATGCTCCACCGATGAAGCAGGAACCGATAGCATCCATCTCGTAGTTCTGACCATATGTAGGCTGAGCGGATGTAAGTCTTGCGATTGTAACCATAGCTGCAAGTGCTGCAAGGAATCCCATGTTTGTGTATGCAAGGAAGTAAACCTTATCTGTATTGATACCTGAAAGCTTTGTAGCCTTCTCGTTGCCACCTACTGCATAGAAGTGACGACCGATAGTTGTGTTACCTGTGATATAAGCATATACAAGAATAACAGCAAGAACCCAGATAAGAACAGTAGGAATACCCTTGTGCTGAGCAAGCTTATAAGCAAAAGCCATGATAACGGCAACGATTGCAACAAGCTTACCAACAAAGATCCAAAGTGCCTCAACCTCATAATTCTTGGTCTTTTTCTTGATGCGTGATCCGAACTGTGTAAGTACGTATACTGTAGCAGCTACAAGACCACCGAGAAGACATGTAAGGTTAAGTGTTCCGTTTCCGAAAACATCGTGGATATAACAATCTGCGCCACCACCAAAGAGGTTGACGAATGTAGTCTTATTAGTAATTGAAACTGTAAGACCGTTAAGTACTACGTTTGAAAGTCCTCTGAATGCAAGCATGCCTGCAAGAGTAACGATGAAAGGAGGAATTCTGACAAACGCGATCCAGAAGCCCTGGAATGCACCGATCGCTGTACCAACTGCGATCATGATAACGATCGTAAGCCAAACAGGAACACCCTTATTAACCATAAGAGTTGCACCAACGGCACCAACGAAACATACAACCGATCCAACAGAAAGGTCGATGTTACCACCGGTTAAGATACAAAGAAGCATACCTGTTGCAAGAATAAATACGTATGCGTTCTGTGAGATCAAGTTACTAACGTTCATGGGAAGAAGAAGCGCTCCGCCTGTTCTCCATGAAAAGAATGCCACTACAATGATCAAAACAAAGATCATAGTATATTTTTTTAAAAATCCAAGAATTTGCTGTCCGCTCATTATTTAACCTCCTTATTTCCGGATGACTGCAAGATATAAGTCATAATTTTTTCCTGAGTAGCGTCTTTACCATCAAGCTCTCCTACCATCTGGCCTTCGTTCATAACATATATTCTGTCACACATGCCAAGAATTTCAGGAAGCTCGGAAGAAATCATGATAACAGATTTTCCTTCCGCAACGAGCTGGTTGATAATACAGTAAATTTCATATTTAGCACCTACGTCGATACCTCTTGTAGGCTCATCGAGGATAAGTATGTCTGGATTAGCAAACATCCACTTAGCAAGAAGAACCTTCTGCTGGTTACCACCACTAAGGTTTCCAACATTCTGTTCTACAGTAGGACATTTTGTCTTAAGCTTTTCCTTATACTCTTTCGCAACAGATAATTCCTTATCCTTATCAATAACGGAACGATTACTTACTTCTTCAAGATTTGCAAGCGTTGTATTTATCTTGATGGGATTGGTAAGAATAAGTCCGTTTCCTTTACGATCCTCAGTAACATAAGCAAGCTTATGTTTAATGGCATCTTTAACCGATTTAAGGTGAACTTCCTTGCCGTTAATAAAGAGCTGACCGGAAATATTCTCTCCGTAGCTTCTTCCGAAAATACTCATGGCAAGTTCTGTTCTTCCGGCACCCATAAGTCCGGAAATGCCGAGTACCTCACCTTTTCTGACGTTAAGATTGACATTCTTTACTATCTTTTTATCAGTATATAAAGGATGGTAAACATTCCAATTCTTAACTTCCATCATCACATCGCCGATATGAGGTTCTCTCTTAGGAAATCTGTCTGAAAGTTCACGACCAACCATTCCCTTAATGATCCTAGCCTCAGAGATGTCATCAACACCCTTTGTAAGAGTCTCAATAGTTGAACCGTCACGGATAACCGTGATCTTATCGGCAACATAAGAAATCTCGTTAAGCTTATGAGAGATGATGATAGATGTAAGGCCCTGTTCCTTCTTAAGCTTGAGCATAAGATCAAGAAGTGCCTTAGAATCACTCTCATTAAGTGATGATGTGGGCTCATCGAGAATAAGAAGTTTTGCATTCTTGGAAAGAGCCTTCGCAATCTCAACAAGCTGCTGTTTACCAACACCAATATCCTTAATCAGTGTCTGAGTACTGTCCTTAAGTCCGACAATATCCAGATATTTACGAGCTAAAGCGTTTGTTTCGTTCCAATCGATCTTGAGAGAATTACCTCTCTCATTACCTAGGAACATGTTCTCAGCTATTGTAAGATAAGGAATAAGTGCAAGCTCCTGATGAATGATAACTATTCCTTTTTCTTCACTGTTCTTTATATCTTCGAATTTGCAAACCTCGGAGTCATATATGATATCACCTTCATAGGATCCGTAAGGATAAATTCCACTAAGCACGTTCATCAGTGTGGATTTACCAGCGCCATTCTCTCCAACCAGCGCGTGAATTTCGCCCTCTTCAACCTGAAGATTTACATTATCCAAGGCTTTCACACCGGGGAAGGTTTTGGTGATATTCTTCATTTCCAATAATATCTTCGCCAAGTTTACCCCTCCTTATTAAATAAATTAAGATTAGTCATTTTTTTCCTATAAAGAGGCGGGTCTTATAAGGCCCGCCCCCCTGTTTATATTGTTTTGTTTAAATCAATTACTTAAGATCATCCTCTGTGTAGTATCCTGAATCGATGAGAAGCTTCTTGTAGCTGTCCTTATCAGCGAATACAGGCTCGCAAAGGTATGAAGGAACTGTGATCACACCGTTATCATAAGACTCTGTATCATTTACAGGAGCTTCTCCGCCCTTCATGATAGAATCAACCATCTTTACAGTCTGAGCTGCAAGATCACGAGTATCCTTAAAGATAGACATTGACTGCTTGCCTTCGATCATAAGCTTAACGTTAGGCTTATCGCAATCCTGACCTGTAACTATAGGCCACTCACCTGTGTAGTTAGCCTTAAGTGAGTTGATTGCACCAAGTGCTGTAAAGTCGTTTGAGCAAAGAACTGCGTCAAGCTTTGTTCCGTCTGCATAGTTAGCAGAGATGATACCATCCATTCTTGACTGAGCTGCTTCTGTTGCCCATCCGGGTGTAGCAACCTTATCAAACTCAACCTGTCCGGACTTAACAACAAGCTTTCCTTCGTCGATGTAAGGCTGAAGAACTTCCATAGCACCGCTATAGAAGAAGTTCGCGTTGTTATCACCGGGATCTCCTGTGAAGATCTCAAGGTTGAAAGGACCAGCCTGGTTCTTAAGATCAAGCTTCTCTTCAATGTACTGACCCTGCTTTGTTCCTACCAGCTTGTTATCGAATGTAGCATAGTAAGTAACAGCGTCAGAGTTCATGATAAGACGGTCGTATGCGATAACAGCAACGCCGGCTTCCTTAGCCTGCTGAAGAACTGTTCCGAGTGAATCACCTTCGATAGGAGCGATTACAAGCACCTTTGCACCTGAGCTGATCATGTTCTCGATCTGAGAAACCTGTGTAGGTACGTCGTTAGATGCATACTGAAGGTCAACCTCATAGCCTGCTTCCTTGAGCTGTGCTTCCATGTTAGCACCGTCCTGGTTCCATCTCTGAAGATCCTTAGTAGGCATTGAAACACCAACTTTTCCGCCGGCAGCGGGTGCCTCTGCGGGTGCTTCTGCTTCTGCTGCAGGTGCTTCCTCTGCTGTCTCAGCAGGAGCTTCTGCTGCGGGTGCTTCTGCTGCAGGTGCTGCAGCTGAGCCGCATCCTACAAGTGCTGAAGTAACCATAGCAACTGAAAGAAGTGCGCCAATGATCTTTTTCTTCATAACTGTTATTTCCTCCCTATGAAATATAGTTTTTTGCAGATTTATATCTGCTCTTTACAAATAACAATCTAACACAAATAAAATAGGAATAATTTATGATGTTCTGTAAATTTTTACTGTCACTCAAAATAAAAAACCGACTATGCTAGCATTATTTTGCTGTCATAGTCGGATATATTAATTTTGTGCTATGCGCGATATTAATCTCGCATTATTGCGGCATTTTATCGCGGACATTGAGATAAACATCCTCTTTTAAATGGAAACCGCTGTTTATGATAACGTCATTTATATTTTCTTCGGTAACGATCTGAGGCTCGATCTTCATATAAGGTACATCATAGCTTCCGTCGTTTATCTGTGAAATATTGCTGTCGGACAGCTCCCTGTTCTTAACAAGCTCAACCGCACTGACCGCAGCCTGCTTCGCAAGCTTCTCGATAGGCTTGTACACCGTCATAAGCTGTGATCCCTCAACGATCCTCTGGCACGCTTCCAGATCGGCATCCTGTCCCGCAACCATTTTCTTACCCGCAAGCCTTCTCTCGGCAAGCGCATGAACCACTCTGCTTGCAAGATCGTCATTACCGCACATTATCGCATCGGCTTCTCTCACCGTGTCCATGTTTTCACTCATATATTCATATGCTATATCTGATTTCCAACCGTCGCAGTATATGCAGTCTATAACCTCACCGCCATTCCTTGCCAAAACATCCCTAAAGCCGCTCTCAACCTGAGGGACATTGTTATCGGACGGAGATCCGCAGATCATGATGACCTTTCCGTCACCAAGTCCCGCGTCCACAAACGACTGCGCCATCATATTTCCTACCATCTCATTGTCAAAAGAAATATAGAGATCAACATTCGCATCGTTGATAAGTCTGTCATAAGCTATTACAACAATACCCTCGTCCCTGGCCTTTTTAACGGATTCACTTAAAGCACCGGAATCAATGCAGATTATTACTATCGCATCCATGCCCTTTTTTATGAAGTAATCAATCTGCTTTTTTTGTTCTTCTATATCGCCGTTTGCATTCTGAACGTTAACTTCCGCACCAAGCTCTTTTGCCATAGACACAAATACGTCCCTGTCTCTCTGCCATCTCTCAATAACAAAAGAGTCAAAGCACATACCTATCTGTATCTTGTCGTCATACTCATCGTTGCTTGCGCTGTTTTCCGCATTTTCGCTGTCACAGCCAAAAAGACAAAAAGCCGTTAAGATAAAGGTGAGAAAAACTGATATAAGCTTAGTAGCATTTTTTTGTAACGTTCCTGCCATGATCTTATTTTCCTTCCTTGTACTCGGTGGGGGTTACGCCTACGTTCTTCTTAAAGCTTCTGCTGAAGTAATTGGGATCCGTATATCCGCAGGCAACACATATCTCCTTCATTGACATGTCCGAATTAAGAAGAAGCTCTTTGGCCTTGTCGATCCTGATATTGGTCAGGTACTCGATAAAATTAAGCCCACTCTCTTCCTTAAACAGCTTACTGAAATAGTAAGGCGAGATATTTACGGAACGCGATACGTCGTCAAGAGATATTTCTTTTGAGAAATTATCCTCAATATAACGCTTGGCGTTCTTTATTATGTCATTACTCTTTTCTTCTCTCTTACTTATGACGTTTCTGCACGCCGCAGTGAGCTTATTTATAAACCAGTCCTTAAGTCCGTCGGCCGTATCTATCGACATAAGCTCCGGAAGATAGTTGTCTCTTGATGAATACTTATAGGTCTGACCGCCGTTCATAAATGCGATCCTCTCGGCGTAAAGAGAAAACTCAAGAACCTTTATGCGCATGGACTGAAGATCGCCGTTTACGGCTCTTTTGCACATCCAGTCCGTATATTTGCCGGCAGTGACAAGCATTTCATTGAGATCACCGTTACTTACGGCGTCAAACATAGGCTTTTCAAGCTCTATCGGGTAATCGTCCTCATAGTTGCAAGCAATAACAAGGTCGTCGGCGTGTGCCACGGAACCTGTTGTCGCAATAAGCGCATTGAGAGCTTCCCTGTACGAATCTCCGAGTTCCCTTAGAGGCTTTACTCCGCCTATACCTATTCTGAAAGAAATATCGGTTTTCTTCTTAAGTCCCCTTGCAAGCTCTCTTGCCCTGTCGATAAGCTCCGTTCTTTCGTTATATTCCATCTTGGAATTTTCAAAAGGAATAAGAACCGCAATCTTATTGGCCATGACGTTTCCTATCTTACAGGAAAAATAGTCCTTTACCGCATCTCTTATCTCCTGATATCTTGTCGAGATCTTGACCGAGCTTCCGATCGCGTTGGTCATATGATTGCCTTCCTGCTTGTCACCACAGACGATAGCCATCATATAGCCGTAGTTTTCACTGATTCCAAGAATCGTCTTATAGTTGTCAAAGTCCTCTTCAAAGTGCTCCTGAAGAAGGATGTCATAGATAAGCCCGTTTTCAAGGATAGGTTCTATTGTCTCAAGCTTTTCTTTTATCTTAAGCTCGTTACTTCTCTTTTCTCTCTCGCCGTCGATCTTGGCCATGGCTTTTCGAAGAACGTCAACTACCTTGGCCTTTTCCATGGGCTTGTTGATATATTCAAGAACGCCCAGCTTGATTGCCTCTTTGGCGTAGTCGAATTTATCATAGGCTGACATAACGACAAATACGGTTCCCGCGGAAAAGCGCTTAATCTCCTTGATAGCCTCTATTCCGTTGATACCCGGCATGTGAATGTCCATGACGGCGATATCCGGCCTGAACCTCTCGGCGAGCTCTATTACACTTCTTCCCGTCTTGGCGTACTGCACCTCGCAGTCGTTTCCGAACTCCTTCTCGATTATGAACTTCATTGAATCGATGACTATTCCTTCGTCATCGGCGATCATTATTCTGTACATTGTAAATACCCGTAATTCCTATTACTTATAAAAAGAGCTTGTTTAGTGCCGTTCGTCATACGGAAGTCTTATTATAACCTCGCAGCCCTTATCTTTGCCCTCACTTGTTATGCTAAACGAATTCTCACTCTCTGTATAAAGACGAAGTCTCGAAATAACGTTGTCCATTCCGATTCCGTTATTGTCGTATTGGTGCTCCTTGCGCTGCCAGTTTCCGCTCATGATCTTTTCTATATCTTCTGCACTCACGCCCTTGCCGTTATCGAAAATACTGATGCAGACATTATTGTCTTCCCTGTAGACTTTAAGTATGATCTTGCCCTTATCACCCATCTCTCTGATACCGTGGTTTACGGCATTTTCGACAATCGGCTGCAGGATCATGTTGGGCATCGGTACATCAAGAAGCCTTTCGTCTACCTGCTTATCATAACCTATATCACCCGAAAAGCGAACATTGAGAATCCTGATGTAGTTATCTACAAGCGTAACCTCTTCTCTGATCGTCGCCTCGGTCTTTTTGCCGTTAACGTTGTATCTGAAGAAATCGGCAACCGTCTGTACATATTCATAGGTCTTGTCGGCGCCCTCCATCATGGCAAGCTGAGCCCCGGCATTAAGCGTGTTAAAAAGAAAATGCGGATTGATCTGCGCCTGCAGATACTTAAGCTGAGCATCTTTAAGGTGAGATTCCATCATCAGCTCTTTTTCCTGCATGTATCTTTCTTTTTCCATGCTCTCACGTATCTTCTCGATATACTGCTTAATACTGATGACCATCTTGTTGAAGGCATTGAGCACGGTTCCTATCTCATCGTTGTAGGTAAGCTCGGGAAGCTCCGTATCGAAATTACCTTCCGCAACTTCATTGGCTGAATCGGCAAGACGCCTAAGCGGCATGATCATGGTGCTTACAAAGCTTGTGATGATAAGGATATTGCCCGCCATAACCAAAGTGATCACGATAAAGCTTATAAACTCATAGTGTCTGAACGCTGTATTGAGCTCCGAATAATGCTTGGAGTTATTTACAAAGAGCTCAAGGTTAAGGCTGGTGATATACGCATTTATGTATTCGTACATAGCCGTTGAGTTCTCATAGTATGCGCGATATTTCTCAACATTACGTCCGCGCTTGGCTTCTATGGTCTGCGACACTTCATCAAGATAATTCTGCGACATATACTTGATATTTCTTTCCATTCTTCCGAAGGAAAGCTCGGTTATCTTGTCATCAAGCTTATCCGTGAGCATCAAAAAACGCTGCGCATTCTTATAATAGTTTTCAAGCGAATCCGAGGTCTTGGCACTAAGATACTCCGTCATCGAATCCTGTACGCTTGTCAGAGATGCCGACAACTCATTAAGATTTCTGTTGTCCTGATATACCATCTCCATCTCAACGGACATGCTGTTGATACCGAGAAGCAAAAAGATATTTACAAAAAAGATAATGATGTTTGTAAGCACGCATATGCTTATAATCTTGTACTGAAGGGGCTTATCAAGAAATCTATTCATCCTGCTGCGCCTCCTTCTCTTTTTTGTACGACGCAACATTATTCTGATTGATAAGCTTAACGTCAGCAGTATAGTACTGGCTGGTATTGCCAAACTCATAATAGTCTGACAGCGCGGTTATGCAGTACTCTCCAAGCTGTTTGGAATCTATGCCTACCGTCGCATAAACAGTACCTTTCTCAATCTCTCTTATGATCGCATCCGAATCATAATATCCGAGGATATAAGTCTCTCCAACCTTTGTAAAATCAACGACTGCCTGATATGTGCAGACCGTATTAAGCTCATTTAGGCATACGATGACATCCGGAATATCATCATTTGAATTCAAAAAGATATCCCTGATCGATTCTTCAACAGAGAATGCATTGGTATCAATTATAGTAATGATATTAAAAGAGAATTTGTCTCCGTCTTCTCCGCCCTGTTCTATTGCATCTTTTATAGCGGATATAAGTATATTCTGTCCGGTCTCTTCCGAACTTGAATTAACAAGGACAGCTATATTGGTAACATCATCCCCGGCTTCGGAATCGGTATTCTCGGACTTTTGATCTTTGTCCTTAATGATATTGAGGATCTGCTTGCCGTACTCTCTTCCTATGTTGTAGCTTCCGACACCGACAAAGCTAAGTCTGTTGGAGTGCGTGTTGTCACTGTACAGCGTAACTACAGGAATGCCCTCATCTTCCGCCTCGTTAATGAGCTCCGTCATCTTATCCGATTCGTTGGCATAGACCATGATACCGTCAACCTTAGAAGCTATCGCTATTTTCATAAGCTGTTCACAGGAATACTGCGTGGGAAGATTGTCTCCCAAAAGATCCACATAGATATTCTGCTCCTTGGCAGCTTCAAAAGCTCCCTTATATATCTCCTGCCAGAAGTCAGACTTATAGTTATCCGTGATCATAACGTAGTACTTGTCATACACTTTGTCATCGGTCGGAACGTTATACTTAAGAATATTGAACCTAAATATAACAAGACCCACGACAATTACAAGTATCACAAAAAGAATTGTAAGTGAGAGAATAACATTAGACTTATTAAGTTTATTTCTTATAAAACCCAGTGGCTTTTTACCCATATCATACATTATAGCATTACTTTGACAGTACGTTGTCAAAAAATAATTTTCTGTTCACCAGCCACGTATATACTTCCTGAGCTCTATCTTCTTCATCTCCCTCGTTATGGCTCCATCTGACGTCATCCATTTTCATTGAAGGGGCAATGGCTGACATTTCCTTTGGAAGATAATCGTCTATAATGTCCTCCAGAGCAGGTGAAAGCTTATCTCTGTATACTGTTTTTGAAGCTTCGGAGACATCACTGAATTTGCTAAGCTGTCCGTACCAGCCGCCAAGCTCGATACAATCGTTATAGGCAAATCTCTCATCCGAATAGAAATCATCCGTCATAGACTTGTCATAATCCCAGATCGGTCCGCCATATATCTTGTCATCGCCTGCAAGCTTGTACATAAAAAGGCTTCCGTCCGAATAATCCTGCAGAGCAAAGAAATCCTGCATAAGACACATGGTACTCCAACTCTCCACATCCAGATAATCATTGTAAGAAAGTCCCGTGTCGTGATTGATTCCATCTTCGCTGTACACAGCCTTTTCGACCTGCCTCACATAATCCGCGATATAAAAAGTCTCCTCTTTGGACGCATACTGCGGCGAATTGATAACAACGGTCTTATTCTCGGTATTAAACCAGCTGTTTACGTACTGCTCTTCCTGCGGCCTTCCTTCAAGATCAAATTCCATCAGATAGCTGCCCGTAATATCCTCGGGATCCTTGTCAAGAAGACTGTATTTTATCTCATCTCTCGTCTTTTCATCCAGAATTTCCGACTTGGGCACATCCGTCAAAAGTACTCTGTTGGCAATTTTATTGGCGTAATCAAGATTGTGCTCAAAGTCCACGCTTCCGCCTCTTGTATTGATCCTTGTGGAAAGAAGATAGAGCCCTGCGTATTCACCGTTCACATACAGATTCACATGCCTAAACTGCGGAGAATACTTCATCCCTATCATATCTGCTGCCTTGTAAACAATAGCATCCTTAAGATTCGAAGGATCCATATAATTAGCTATAAGCGCATACTTGGAAGACGGCGACATTCCGAACAATTCAATATCATCGGATAAATTGATCCTAAGAGGTCTCTTTGGACATGACGCCCACGTAGAGCCGCCTCTTCCGCCCGTAATGCAGTGGATCATCTTATCCTGCTGCCCTTTTGTATCAGTCGTTATCATCACGGCATTTATAAGCGCATATCTGTCCGTAAAAACAGCCTCCGAATCCTGTTTGGAGGTTGTAAGAAAAACAGAGTTTAAGCCATCTGCAACGCACACAGAAAGAAGGCCCTCGCACAGCACATTGCTGCGACGGTCCAAAAGTCTTATCTTGGCATCTTGTAACGAAGTGGAAATCTCAGAATCAGAACGATAAATATGTCCGTCTATTTCAAGCTCGGTGCCCTTTGGAAGCTTACATTTGTAGCTCCCCACCGTGTCCGTTGAATACGGCAAAAAGAGATACCATCTGCCGGCGTTAACAACCATACCGGATCCTTCTTTATCGGATTTTTCCATATCAAGATCATAGCTTTTGCACATACATATCTCATTGCCAAAAGCTGTCTTTCCGTAATAAACCGCAACCTTATCAAAGCCCGCATTAAAGCTGTCCCCGTCATCTTTGTCCTTTTGCATGACAAACGGAACCGATAACAGAAACAGCGAAATAACAAGAAAAATAAATACTTTTATATTTAATGCTTTCAAATGATCCCCCGACCCCAACTTTTTTATTTTATCTGCTTAATATAAAGAACTCCTCAAGCTTGTCCAAAAGCTCTCTTCTATCTATTGTCTTTAAAAGATATCCTTCAGGCTTAAGCGAAACAACACTCATTACGCTGTCCTTGTCACTCTTTCCCGTAAGGAATATAACAGGTATGTTCTTGGTATCCGTATCGCTTCTTAGCATCTCAAGAACCTGAGGTCCCGATGTAACGGGCATCTCATGATCAAGCAAGATAAGGTCTGCCTTGTTCTTGCCAAGCCACTTTATCGCCTGAAGTCCCGAACTTGCCATAGATACCTTGTACTTATCCTTAAGCCACTCTCTTACTAGATTTAGATAACTCGGATCATCGTCCACTACCAATATAGTCTTTTTAAACTCACCCTGTTCGGCCTTGTTGAACTGCTCCTTTACCGTCATGATATATTCAACATTGTCTATAGGGCGCAGCATTGACTTATAGATAAGCTCCAAAGGAACGCTCTTTTGGATAAATACAATATCGTTTTTCTCGCCTATAGGGATCATCATCTTATCTTCATCGGTAAGCTTATCGATCAAAAAACGCAACACTTTCTCGTCCGGTCTGTCACCGTCGTTCATATAGATAGTGACTAGATCGGTACCTTCCCAATCCATTCCGATCGCATTGACATCAAATGGTTCAAAAACGCCGATCATCCCGGATTCATTTATCTTTTGTACGAGTACTTTTACGAGAAAGGTCTCTTTTTCCCCGATAACCATAATACGTTTCTTTTGCATATGATCTCCTTGGAAGTAAACGCTTATATATATAATAATATCACAAAATTCTGATATCTGTTATTACG
Organism: Butyrivibrio sp. X503; assembly: GCF_003625475.1. Lineage (GTDB taxonomy): Bacteria > Bacillota > Clostridia > Lachnospirales > Lachnospiraceae > Butyrivibrio. The sequence goes on from NZ_RAIQ01000004.1 coordinate 24,518, forward strand.
CATTGGTCACCTGTAAATGCCAGATATACATCTTCTTTGCCTTTTGGAACATTAGTCGTACATCTCAGATTTATACCGAAATTCTCGGTTTCCATAGTGATCTTGTTGCGTCTTCTCATAAATGTCACAGTGCATTCAAATCCCCTTTTATTCAGCTTCTTCCATTCATCCCAACCCTTGAAATCTTCTCCCCTGTGAACACTGATCTCGTTGTCTGCAAGATCGTTTTCCGTGGCATCTTCACCATCGAGACGAATACAGCAATGCTCTGTATAACCGCTACCCTCCGGAATTCTGTCATCTGATGAAAACAGCAGTATATACGCACAGTGCCAGATAAGATTCGCAGTCGGAAGACTCATTGTACGAAGCTTGATCCTCATGCCGTTGATAACGGGTATTGCTTTTGAATAAGCCTTTCTGTACCCCTCAACCTGAACATTCGGAATATCTCCCTCGATCCTGTCGGTATAGGTTATTTCCTGCACTATTCTCGGAATGTACTTTTCGTCAATCTGCTGCCCCGTATCATTAAATGACACATTCATGATATGACAATGCTCCCCCGTAAAAGCGAGATAACAATACCTTATCGCATCCGGCAGCGCCACTGTCACATCGAGAACATGCTTAGAATTGACAATCTTAAGCCTGACATGATCTCTGTATTTGGAAGCCTCAATCTCATAGTGAGTAACACCTTTTTTATCCTCACCGCTTCCTTCCTCAGCAGGAAGATCCTGAACTCGTATATCTCTCGCCTGCGTAGCGATCACATGACCGTCAAGCCATATCTCTGCATACTCAACATACTGAAGCAGTCTTATCTCTCTGTCATCGTTATGCACGCAGGCGTCATGTGAATCAAAAAGAATTATCGTAGGAATCGAAATATCCTCTTCAAATCCCACCTCTGCCTGGCTGTCCAACTTAATCTCCATCTTACTTTCAGTAATCCTGATTCCCTCAGAAACATGCTCCTTGTATTCATTAAAATGCATTGCTCCCGAAGTTATCAGATCATCACTCTTTCGCGATTCAAGATAATTATCCTTGTATCGCATCATATATTCCGTATCGTGATCGATCATATCAACCATGATCTCACAGAATTTCGGATCAAGCTGAGTTCCTGCCTTTTTGATGATTTCTTCTCTGACTGTACTCTGAGGCATGATCTCTCTGTTACTTCTCTTGGATGTCATCGAATCATACTCATCAGCCACCGCAACTATTCTGGCATACACAGGAATATTCTCCCCTGACAGTCCTTCGGGATATCCCTTACCGTCATATCTTTCATGGTGATACTTGGCGCCGATATAAAGAGACGGAAACTCATCTATATTTGAAAGAAATTCCGCACCTATCTCGGAATGTTGCTTAAAATATTTGTATTCTTCCGTCGTCAGCCCGGTATCCTTTTTTATTATCTCATCGGGTATTCCGATCTTTCCGACATCATGCATAAGCCCCGCAAAGTATGCCTCATCACATTCTTTTTCATCCATACCGGCAAGTCTTGCTATTTCCCTTGAATACTCAGCAACTCTTAAGGAATGTCCTTTGGTATATTCAACTTTCGCATCGATAGCCGTCACAAGCGCCGTCGCGGTTTTTTCATATAAACGCCTAAGACTTTCATGCTCTCCTTTTAAGTTATCAATCTCAATCTTGTTGGCTCTTTCCACTCTCTCATTCATATCAAGCAGCGCAAAAATATACAATCCGACAACCATCGATACCGCAGCAATATCAACAAATGAGAAGCCTGCGATGTAATACTGTGTCAGTGATGCAAATATACAAACAGCATCAAAAAGAAATACCGATAAAGCCAGCTTTCCTTTAATACTCTTTCTGTATATGAACAGAGTGATGATCTGCAATATCATGATCGAGTACGGGAAAATATAACTTACATAAAACAACGAAGACCTATGGTACAGGTTGTTTTCATCAAAAGTATAATAAAGTCCCGTAAACTGTGATAGGATCACAAGAAAAAGCGCTATAGCACCTAAAACATAAGATATCTTAAGAGTTATCGGAATCTTAGGTACATCACCTTCATTTCTTAAAATATCATCCAGATAAAAGTTTATTGTAAGTAAAACGAACACCGTCATGAAAAAGACAAAGAAATTGCCGACTCTGACCGCATAATAACTATGCGCATCAAGCAATCCTTTGTACAAATAGGAAATCCTGTCCGCTTCAAGCCATATCGCCGCGCCCACTTGCATCATCAAAAGAATAATCTTTCTGCGCCTTGACATGATCTTACTTATAAAGGTAAAAAGAGCTATGATGGCACATACGGATGCAAGCGCAAGCATAATATCAACTTGATATAGTTTAAGCGTATCCAACATTCTCGTTTTCCTTTCCCTACCGTTCTTTCGATGTCTTTACTCAATTCCCAATAGCTTTTCCATATCATCCCAGTTAAAGATCTTTAGATTCTTTCGCAGATCTTTCATCTTAGCGGCATCTTCTTTCGGGAGTCTGTATTCATCAACCTGATCAAGCACCATCAAAACACCGTCATAATCCATCATTGGAACAAGCTCTTTTAATGCTTCATAAGCATCAGAAAGATCCTCTGTAGATATTTCAGCCTTATTGGCATCACCTGCTTCATCAGACATTTCTCTGAGCTTTTCAAGCTTATGTTCATACTCTCTGTAGTCCTTCATCAGTTCATCGATGCCGTTACTGATATATTCAATATCATGCGCATTTCCCGCATCTTCCATAAGGCGGAATCTCTCTGAAAGATTAAGCGCTCCTATTATCCTTGAGGAACTCTTTAGTGCGTGCACCTTTATGGTATACAGCTTGATATCGTTATCCTTATACGCTCCCTCAATAAGCGCAGCATTATCTTCAATCGTATCAAGGAACATATTCAGCGAATCGATAAATGCATCTGCCCCTCCGCAGTATTTGATTCCGTCATCCACGGATATCTCCGGAATATTTCTAAGCCACTCATATTCATTAGGAAGCTCATTTTCTACAGCCTCGGCATCGGCATCCGTAGGCTTCATCATGATATTTTCAGGCAGATGCTTCATAATGGCATTCTCAACCTGAACCGTATCAATAGGTTTTGCAAGGAAACCGTTGAAGCCTTTTTCCAGATAGAACGATTCTCCAACCGTCTGATTGGCGGTAAGTGCATATACGGGAAGATCGGGATGATTTTTCCTTATATGCTCAAGAGTCTCGATTCCGTCCATTCCGGGCATCATATGATCAAGCAATACCACGTCGAATTTTCCCGTCTTTAATTTCTCAAGACACTCTTTTCCACTCTCGGCTGTAGTTATAAACATCTTTGTCGGTTTCAAAAGACCTTTTATAACCGCAAGGTTCATCGCATTATCATCTACAACTAGGATATCCGCTTCGGGCGCAATAAACTTAGGCACGTAAACGCCCTTGCCGGCCGTGTCGTTATCTTCATGGAATGCTCCTATCTCATGGTCGTCTATTATCTTCTGAGACAGCGTTAAGATAAATTCACTTCCTTCACCGTATTCACTCTCGCACCAGAGCTTGCCGTTCATAAGAAGCGCAAACTGCCTTGAGATATCAAGTCCGAGTCCTGTTCCCTGGATGGAGCTGTTCTTTTCCTCATCCAGACGTTCATAAGCATTAAAGAGCTTATCAAGATCTTCTTTCTTAACGCCTATTCCGGTATCTTTTACGGATATCCTAAGTGCGCATGAAAGCTCACTTTTTTCCGTAACCCAGACCTTTAAAACAAATCCGCCTTCTTCCGTATATTTAACGGCATTGGTAAGCAGATTAAGTATTATCTGTTTGATCTTTCCTTCGTCTCCGTACAGTCTTACGGGAGTGGTAGGATCGATATCAACATCAAAACTCAGCTTTTTGGCTTCACTTCTTACCCTGATCATCTTGATAACGGATCTTAGCATCTCTACAACGTCGTATTCCTGCTCGACAAGATGCATCTTCCCCGACTCAATCTTTGAGATATCCAAAAGGTCGTTTATAAGACTAAGAAGCGATTCCGTCGCTCCTTTTATGTCATGGGCATATCCAAGAACCGATTGATAATAACCCTCCGGTACACCTCGTCCATCCTCTCTTATGATCATCTCATCCATTCCCAGGATAGTGTTAATGGGAGTTCTGATCTCATGGGACATATTGGCAAGAAACCTTGATTTTGCCATATTAGCCTTCTCGGCTTCTTCCTTACTTTCCTGTATCTGCAGGTACTGCTTTCTTATGACGGTTCCGTTCATAACACGCCACACGATAAAGCCTACCAAAGAAACAAGCAGCGCGATCATAAGAATCCTGACTGTAATAAGTTCAAAGAACTGAGGTTCTTTTCTTATGTCAAAAGTAGTATCGTTAAAAACGGTCTTTCTGTCTCTTCCCAGGATCTGTATATGCAGAACATAGTTGCCGTATCCAAGCCCCGTATATTCCAGGTTGGACAGCCTGCTCTGCTCTATCGTCATACCTTCGTCATCCGTTCCTTCCAAAAATACCCTTACGGTCGGATTGGACATACTGTAATCAAGTACCGCAGGAATGATCTGGATTCGTCCGTTTCCGGCAGGGATTGAATACCCGCCGTTTTCATCCGGAAGTACCACTTCTCCGTCATATACAATCGAAGCTATCGCAACTTTAACAATAAGTTTTTCTTCCAGGAAGTTGTTGATATTAACCTTGGAAACTCCGGTCCTGCCGGCTATATAAAGATTTCCGTCATCCGAAAGAAAACTGTAACTATGCGCAACGGGTATACTGGTAACTCCGTTTACCATGGTATATAGTCTGTAATCCGATATATTGTCATCAAACAATTCCTGTTTTTTTACAACATACAATCCCTGCGATGACATAAACCAGTAATTGTCGACGTTATCCGAAAAAACATCAAAAACGTTGTTATACGGGAATGATTTTACTTCGGTAATTTCTCCGTCTTTCATATACTCCACTGAATTGGAAGTTATTATCCAGTAAAGCCCATTTACTTTATCTTTTTTTAGTCTCATGATAACGTCGCTGGTAAGCTTTCCTTCCATTTTTCTCGCGCCGCTATCATCTATAACATATACGCCGTCTCCATCTGTTCCCGCAAAGATCTCACCGTTATCGCCCTCGGTAACGGTAAGTATAACGGTATTCATCATTCCGTCATCGCTTCCGACAGTTCTTTTTACCTGATAGTCTTTTATATAAACAAGCCCATCATTGGTACCAACGGCAACAGTTCCGTCCGTCATCTCATATGCACAGCGGATCTCGTTGGAAGGAAGCCCGTTTTCGATAGTGTAAGATTTTATCGAGGTATCTTTTTCATAACAAATAAGCCCTTTATTCCCTGAAAAAGTGGAAATCCAAAGCTTACCGTTTTTATCTTTCATAAAGTGGCGTATTCTTATGTTTTTGAGATATTTTGTAAGATCGTTACTTACCGAATTATGCCCAAGTCCCGCTATATACAAGCCATCATCAGTTCCGACGTACAGTTCTCCGCCGTAGAAGCATGTGGCGTTGACCACTTCATCAGGGATTCCCGAAAGCGCGGTGAAGTTCTGGAAATTGTTTACTACAATTTTCATTACCCCCTGTCTGGAAGATACAAACCACATGTTTCCCTGATAGTCGGAGGTTTGCATTTCAATAGCCGCATCCATAGGAAGATTTTCAAGCACATTAAATCTTCCGACCTCGGTAAAATAACCGATCACCGAGCCCGAAGAAGCCCATATTCTCTTACAGTCATAGCTTAGCCAGTGAATATTACCGGCATCTGTCGCATCATAGCAAATAAGACTTTCGACATTTTGACCAAGGCTACCGTAATAGATATGCCCGGTTTCCGTTCCGAAATACAGGATTCCCGGTTCGCGGGGATCCGCAAGAATAGTGGTTATAAGACCTGTCCCAAGCTCTTCGCTTTCATAGTATTGGCTCACCGTATCACGGGATAATTGAAAAACGGCACCGTTCTTGGTCTGGCCGTAAACATTTCCGACAGCATCCGAAGTAAGCTTTAATACTCTCTCACCATTGATCCTGTCATCATCTATAGAATGAAGATTCATTTCTTTATCCACGTAGTCAACACCGGATGTTGTCGCAATATAGACATTTCCGTGCATATCCTCTGCGAAACACCTGATTGATGAAGACGACAATCCTTCGTCCTTTGAATAATGGATAAAATCATTTTTATCAAGAACAACCACACCGTTGTCATTTGTTCCGACCCAGATACGATTTTTACTGTCTTCAAATATATATCTTCCGTTTGTAAGTCCCATAGATGCGGGTAATCTTTCAAAAGATGAACCGTCATATCTTATGATTCCGGCATACCCGCCTATCCAGATGTAACCGTCGGAAGCTCCGAGAATACAGTTTGCTTCCGATGTTGGAATTCCGTTTGTCGCATCATAAACTTTGGCCATGTATCCGACATCGCCAAGCTGGCCGGTTGCCGCATATCCACCGCCGTTCAGAGATTCCTCTTCCTGCTCCTCGTCACCTTGTACATCTGCAAAAGCAGGTACCGATATATTTCCCAAGCAAAAGACAAAAAGAAGAATTGCAATATATATTTTTTTAATGTATTTGCCCGTCATTATCAGATACGACCTCCATTGTAACCGGTAATCATATCAGGAATATTTTCTCAGAATGTTCTTAACTTCGCTGAATGAATCAGCAAATGCCTCTACACACTTTGGATCAAATCTGGTTCCCGAACCGTCAAGGATTACATCCAACGCATCTTGGTAGTTCGACGCAGATTTATATACACGCAGTGACGTTACCGCATCAAATACATCTGCAATTGCCATGATACGCGCAGACAAAGGAATAACTTCTCCGTGAAGTCCCTCGGGATATCCTGTGCCGTCCCAGTGTTCATGATGGTAAGCTGCCATGTTCCTTGCCTCTTTGAGATAGTTTTCTCCCTTCATGGAGCTTATCGTATTGTCCAATATCTTTTTACCCTCAATTGTATGAGTCTTCATGATCTCAAATTCCTCATCGGTAAGCGCATCCGGTTTATTGAGGATTGATTCGGGTATCTTGATCTTGCCTATGTCATAAAGAGGCGTAGACATCTCAACATCCTTCATATATTTGAGAGTAAGTTTCTCAGGGTAATAGCCTTTCCTCTTTAGTCCTTCCAATATGATCCGCACATAAGCGGTCGTCTTCTGAATATGCGCTTTTGAGTCGATGTTCTGACTTTCCACGATATCCGCCATAGTGGCCACAAGTCCGGCCTGCATCTTTTCATTGGACTGTGCGAGTGTCAAAACATTTCGCATCTGTTCGGCTGTCGTATTGGCCATCTTGCAAATGGAATTATAGAGCCTCTCAAGCTCGTCATTGGTCCTTATATCAAGTCTTTCAAGCTTTCGAACACTCTCATCGAGTTCATCCTGATCTTCTATACTCTCCATAAACTCGTCAATGCGCATTTCGAGAGCACCTATCGGATAAACAAGATTGTGCGCCGCCATCATAAAACCGCACGAAAGAATTAGCGCGCAGAATCCCGAGAAGGTCAAAGTTATTTTGATCACATATTTTTTCAGGAACATGTTGTAATCTTTAAGCGAAACTTCCGCACCTACATAAAAGGCTTTATCTTCCGTTGCATGTATCTGTTCATAAGAAGTGATCAGATAACCGTATTTTCCGATAGACTCGCGGGAACCGCTTTCCGGTCCGTCATAAAGTACATTCAGTGAATCCATAAGGAAATTTGCATCATCTGTCTTTTCACCTAAAATGCCGCTCTTTTGGAAATCCTCGTCTGTATCAAAAATCATATATATGCTGTCATCTTTTATATCAAAAACATATAGACGTTCGATCAAAGGAATCGATTCTTTTAGAGACATTAGCATTTCGTTATACTGAAGATACTTAACATCTCTGTATTCGTTAACCTTGACATTCTTTTGGGCAAATGCCTCAAGATATCTTTGTTCTATCGAAGTCGCCACCAGTTTGGCGACATCAGCCGACATATTTCTTCCTCTTTCTTTTGCCTCATCAAAATTGACTCTGGAACTTACCACTCCGAGGATAACGGATGTAAAAATCGTAACAAGCATGAGGACAACCACAACTTTTACCATAATGGATGTGTTGCCCTTTTTGCTGTTCTGCACTATTTCTTTTCTCTCTTTGTTGGAAAGAGGTGTCTGTTTCCATCTGCTGTTCCACATTATCATCCTTAAATCCTGAGGAACCAGTCTATACAGACCATATGCAGCCAGAACGGAGATGCTCTTATCGATCACATTAAGCGTTATGACCAGAATTATCATTGCTATAACAAAGTTCTTTTCACTGGAACCGCCCATAAGCCTAGCGGTATCATTTATGTAATTGAGCTGGGGTTTTTCTAAAAGCAGCCACTGAAAGAGCGCACCGAATACACCGCTCATAAATGCGGAATCCAGAATAAAGCAGAGTAATTTTTTAATAGTTATATTTTCTTTCCCGATATATACCGTAGCCCTGATGGCCACAAAAACTCCTATCATTGCATAGCACATAGAATCGGGAATAAAAAAGCCATAGATAAGATATGTCAGGACAGCTACCACAATTGCAGGTAATTGTCCCCACACAAACGCCATAGAAATAGTTCCGATAGTATCAAGATATATCGGAAGATTAAAAAAAGCCGTGATTCTAAGGGCAATGATATTAACTGCCACGCATATCACTACCCAACGAATAAACTCTATTCGAAGTTGTTTGCTCTTACTTAAATGTCCCTTCACTAAGATAAATCCCCTCATGGATATAAAGAGGCGGTAACGAAATCAACATTACCGCCTCCCAACTTCTTAATAAATCAAGTCAAACACTATTCTTTTATTCTTCAGGTAATTCTTCGGAAATTTCTTCCGGAACTTCTTCCCAAACTTCTTCCGGAGCTTCGTCTGAAATCTTAAATACATCGATATCCTTCTGTACATCGTTTGCGATATCGGAAATCTGTGTAGCGATCGAAGAAACTTCTTCCATCATATTGCTTACAACAGATGTAGAAGCACTGGTCTCCTGAGTTGTTGCGGCATTGGTCTCTGCGATCGACGACAGCGATTCAACAACACCGACAACGGATTCACGGATATTATCAAGTCTCTCAACCGTTGACGAGATCTCATCGATACTTTCGAGGTTATTGATGATCTCACCCTCAACAGATCCGAATATCTCCTTGGTCTGCTGAACATATTCATTCTGTCTGTCAATTATCTTCTTAACGTCATCCATAGCCTCGATCGATCTCTTAGAGTTATCGATAAGCTGCTGGATGATATCGTTGATCTCTTTCGTTGTATCTGCGGTCTGTGAAGCAAGTGAACCGATCTCACCGGCAACAACCGCAAATCCTCGTCCCGCATCTCCTGCTCTTGCAGCCTCAATAGAAGCATTCAGTGACAAAAGATTGGTCTGGGTAGCGATAGATGCAATAAGCTCTGAAGCCTTTGCGATCTGGTCCGCGGAATGGCTTGTCTCTGCCGTCTGCTCGTACATCGCATCGACCGCCTGCTTGGTCTTTTCGTTGACCTCTCCGAGTTCTCGAAGGATCTCTCCCGCTTTCTTGGAAGAATCCTGCATGGACTGAGAAGCCTCTTTTAACTGCATTGTCTTTTCCTTGGTCTCCTCAACCATAACTCCGATCTCTTTTACGGAATCGGTAGCATTCTTGGTCTCGATAGACTGATTGGTTGCGCCCTGAGCAATATCGTGAACCGCTACATCAACCTGACCGATAGATTCAAGTGTTGACTCCGAATTCTCACGAAGCTTGCCGGAACCGGACTGCAGATTTCCGGAAAGTGTACGAAGCGATCTGATCGTCGATTCAACAGCTCCCGAAAGGTTCTTGGTAGCATTTGCAATAAGTCCGACCTCATCCTTACGTCCGTCGTATTTAGCAAGTGCAGCCTGCTTGGTGATATCAAGTGTTCCAAGATCCTTGATAACGTGTGTAACTCCCTCGATATCCTTGGATATTGCTTTGGATACAAGGATGACTCCTACAAGTGAAAGGATGAACACGATAACAGTCAAAATAAGAATCTTATTACTAAGAGCATTTATATCGCTCATGAAATCACTTTCGGGATCTTCTACTATGAAACAGAATCCGAAAGCGGGGATACTTCTGTATGACATGATCATCTTGCCGGTTCCCGCTCTGTTAAACATAAAGAATCCCTCGGGATTTTCCTGCATTTTTTCAATTGCAGCAAGGTGATTTGGATCTTCGATTGCTACTCCAAGAAGTGCGGGATCGGGTGCAAATACATAAGCCGGAGGTGAATCGGTATTGGGGTCTCCACTGCTAAGCAGATACATCTGCGCCTCATCAAGTCCCTCGGCGCTAAGTCCGACGATAATATCCTGAAGCTCTTCAACATAAACGCAGCTTCCGACAAAACCTATGGCCTTGCCCGCTGCATTATAAACATTTGAAAAAGCCATCGCAACGTTCGTATTGGTTGCCGGCGAAAGAACAATACCTGCGACAAACTGTCCGCCCAGAGTATCAATGATCTGAGTAAAGCCTGCAAGTTCGGCATTGGCTATCTGTCCGACAAATGATTTATCGGTATGAGTGTAAACCTTGGTGGCATCATCGGCTACGTACATACTCTCTATGTCAGGTCTGGTCGTGACAATACTCTCCAAAGCCTTCTGTGCATCCTGCTGTGCCTCCGCGTCGTCTACGTGCTCCATGAGGTAAACGACCTTAGGGTCTCTTGCATAGGTATTACAAAGCCTTTGCAATTCCGTCAGGTGCTTATCAATTATGATCGCACGGCTCTCGGTAAGCTCAGCCAGCCTTACCTCTGTCTGTTTTCTCATAATAGATCTTGTTGTTGTATTGATTATGCCGTAAATAGCTCCAAGTCCGATTAGAATAACAAGACCAATTACAAGACTCATCTTAACGTAAATCTTCAAATCGTTGATCTTCTTCATTACTCAGCCTCCTTGACACACCAATGAAAAACTTGCCGGGAATAATTATCTGACAATTAAAAACGTTATATATACATCTTACCATTTTGTTCGTAAATTTATTCTAAATCTTATCGGCAAATCATTAACTTTTTATAAAATTATGCAATTTTTCAAAGCTCGTATTTGGACTTTTTCCTGGTGATCTCATTCATGTAGGAAGCGGTGATGATACCTGTAGGAAGCGCAATGACAGCCATTCCCATAAGCGCAGAGATCATGGTGATCATACGTCCTACCGGAGTAACGGGCGAGATATCACCGTATCCGATAGTCGTGATAGATATAGTTGCCCAATAAAGGGCATCAAAGAACGTGTTAAAAAGATCCGGTTCAAGCTGAAATACCAGCATGGCGGATACAAAAATATACACAAGTATCAGAATAAGAACTGCCAATAGCTGCGTCTTAACCTTCCTGAGCACGTTGGCAATTATTATCATAGTCTTTGAATAACGGATTAGTTTGAATATTCTAAAAAATCTAAAGAGCTTAAGAAGGCGGATAAAGCCGGAAACAGGCACAAACAGTGCTATAACGGGTAGAATGGACAAAATATCCATGATCGCAAGAGGCGTAAGGATATAAGCAAAATAAGTCCTTACGCTCTTAAAGCCCATCTTGTAATCCGCAGTATAGACTCTTGCGCAGTAATCAGCAAAAAAGATAAGGCTCGTAAAAAGCTCGATGATGCGGGTGTACGTATTCTCCCCTTTCATAGTCATGGGAAGAAGACCTACAATGACGGCTGCAGTTATCATAACGTCATAGGCCCTACTGGATTTGTCACCAACACTTGAAACTTCAAGCACTTCATAAATTCGCTTTTTGATGTTATACATACTTATCCCTACCTTGTTCCGACAAACAGCGCCATAAAGCCAAGCACTGCAAGCGCAACGGTAATGATCCTGCAAAGCGCTATAAACACCTTGGCCTGTCTGATCTTGACATTCTCGTATACACCGTCATCCCCGATGAGATGGCTTGTTTCATTAACATCATTTCGCATACAAATTACCTCTATTTCAATGGTAGCACAGGAGTGTTACAGAAGCAATTTGATTAATTTATGAAAGATATCTGCTCGTATTTATCCGGCAGATCATTTAGATATCCAAAGCACTTGTACGGATCCGAGATGATCCCGTGCTCTGCACAGAACTTATTGAATATGGTCAAAAGAGCTTTCTCATTCGGGCTCTGAAGCTCATAGGCATTACCGTATGTCTTGATATAGCGCGACTTCATTCCGGGGAAATGCTTATCGAGCGCCGCGTAGTAATATTCTCTGTCGCCTTCTCTTAAAGTAAGCCCCATTCCGAATATTATGATGCCCTTAACGCCAACACGGGCGCATTCATTAAGTATTGGAATCAAATTCTCTTCCGTGTCGTTTATAAAGGGCAGGATCGGCGTCATCCATACTACGGTCGGAATTCCTCTTTTCTGCAATTCTTCAAGAACCTCTATGCGGCGTTTGGTGTTGCAGACATTCGGCTCAATGATCTTGCAAAGCTCATCGTCATAGGTCGTCAGAGTCATCTGGACAACGCACTTAGCCTTCCTGTTTATCTCTTCAAGAAGGTCTATATCACGAAGTATCCTATCTGATTTGGTCTGGATCGCAAGTCCGAACTCATATCTTGAAATGATCTCAAGACACTTCCTTGTGAGCTCAAGCTGCTCTTCGCAGTGCATGTACGGATCCGACATTGCCCCCGTACCTATCATGCACTTCTTCCGCTTAGATCTGAGCGCCTTTTCAAGGAGCTGTGGTGCATTCTGCTTAACTTCGATATCCTCGAAATCATGCGTGAATTGATAGCACTTGCTCCTTGAGTCGCAATAGATGCAGCCGTGAGTACAACCTCTGTAGATGTTCATCCCGTTAAGACCGTTATGTGAAGTTAATATTCCTTTTGCATCAACAAAATGCATAGGTCACTCCTTATTACTTAGATCCAAGGATCTTATCAATGCTCGTCGGAAGATGCATCATGTGGTGCGATGTCATCGGTGTTAAGATCATACCTCCGATAGTAAGTCTTCCCCAGAATACGAGCAGCCATACCGAACGAAAATCAGTCGTGACGCCGCCCTCTTCCAGTATCCTCATGACCCATTCCTCTGGTACCATGTTCTTGATCTGTTCTAAGGTAAGTCCCGAGAGGATCCGGCGCGTGTTCTTGCCGACGGTTATCATGTAGTTCTTAAGCTCCTCAGCGTTTATGTTCTTGGCCCACTCTGTTAATTCATCGGGCTCAAGAGCGTTACCCGTATCGGTTATTGATGAACCGATCTTCTTCTGCCACTCATCATTAAATATCTGCTGACCGTTCTCCATAAGTATATTACTTACTAAATCCTCGATCCTATAAGTATGCCAAAGCTGCCAGCACAAGGGAACCGTCTTGCTTCCCGCATAGTGAAGATCCGCATCCCAGGTTTCCCTCTGAACGATCTCGTTCTGATTTCCGGCAAGCATATGATCGAGCACTATATCCGCTACTGTCTTCTCAGCTCTGCCCGAAATCTCAGCAGGGTGCACCAACGCATGGAGCTCCAAAGTAAGCTCTTTGATCTTCGCAAGGTCATCTCCCTCAAGTGCAGCCTTTAACTCCTCGAATGTACTGTTGATGGTATTAAACATCTCATCCTTGTTCATTACCTATTCCTCCTTGTAAGTTTTAGTCATAGCGGTAACTATCTCCCTGATCCGCTTACGCACATCTTCAGGTTCCAGTACCTCTGCCTTATCTCCGAATGTCATTATCCAACCTATAAAATAGTCCGCATCGGTGTAATCTGCGGTAAACAAAAGCTTTCCGTCTTTGGTTTCCTGATAGCATCCGGGGCCGAACTCTTCTACAAGCCGCCACTTTACATCAGGAGTAAAAAGAGCTTTCACCTTTATCTCCATCGGATAGATATTCTCCGTTTCAAGGTCCGGAAGCGGTGCATTTCTGCAGACAAAATCCTTCCCTGTGTCCTTGAGCATATCCATTCTGTTCAGCTTAAAGAGTCTGTAGTCTTTTCTCTTTCTGCACCAGCCGTATACGTACCAGCTACTCCACTTAAATACGACATAGTACGGCTCAATGGTACGCGTGCTCTCGCCTGTAGGTGCATAGTATTTAAAAGAAATGATATGTCTGTTCTCGATCGCATCCTGAATGGTTGCTATCTTCGGAGCAAGAGAAGTCTTGTACCACGACGAAAGGTCGATGAGCATGGAATCTTTTCCGCTGATCAATTCGGAAGAGCCGGTCTGAAGCTTCTCCATGAGCTGTCCGTAATACTTACTTCCGCTCACACTGTCCAGGCTACGAAGACCCGCCAGGATCACCTGCATATCTTTGGATGTGAGGATAGTCCTATCCATGCGATAGCCGTTCATTATACTGATGCCGCCGCCTGTACCCTGCGTGGTCTGTATCGGGACTCCGGCTTTACACAGCGCTTCAATGTCTCTGTTGATAGTTCTTCTTGAAACTTCAAAGTGCTCTGCGAGCTCCGGCGCAGTGGTCATCTCCTTTTGCAAAAGAATCGATAATATTCCGATCAGTCTGTCAATCTTCATATTTCCTGCTCTCCATGAATATGATAGCTCTTTTAACATGACAACATACTGTCATGTTTATAAAATAATTTTACCCGCTTCCCGGAAATAATTCCAGAAGGCGGGTAAATATCTTTTATCTTGATCTAAGAGTCTGCCCGAAATGATATCCGTTCATATATGCAAAGATCGTAAAATGTGCGATCAATGCAGAGAGCGCTATCCCTAAGAAAAAACCTGTGATCACTCGTTTAAGGTTTGTGCTTTCATAGCTAGTAAAGCGCTGGACTAAACCGTCAACCATGGCCGGTATCATCATAAGCAGTGAAATCAGTATCGTCGGCTTCCAAAACCAGAACAATATAATGCTAACCATTATTCCGGCAAGTTCACCGGTACATCTAGCGCATATCGGAAATTGGCGTCCTTTGTAAAAGAACGATCTGTCGCTCCGACAGTGACAACCAAATATCCTGGGAAGCCAGCGATAAATACTTTCTATCATATCTTTAGTCCTGTTATCATTACATACTTGCGCCGATACCCAATGCGAATACTGCGATGTAGTAGATAACAGAAATGATCACTGAAATAAGTGCTCCCATTCCGGCAGCCTTTGATGAATTAGGCTTTGTATCCTTCCATACAAGGAAAAGGATAAGTCCTACAAGAGGAATACAGAAACCAAGAAGTCCCCATCCAAATCCGCCACCATCGTTTACAGGTGTCTGATACTCAGGTGTGCTGTACTGGTTGTCGAAACCATTGTTCTCATTGTTTGCCCCAAAATTATTTTCGCTCATTTTATTTCTCCTTCCAAAACCATAAATTTTTTGAGCTGTTATCATGTGTGTTTTTTAACAGCTTTCTTAATACATTTGTAATTCTAAAGCAAACAGTATAATAATACAATAGCTAATTTAGCAAAATATAAAACAATTATTTGATAATATGAAAAAATAAACCGTCTTTATTCGCCAATCGCTCTTTCCCCCTCATTTCGCGTGTCTAAAGCATCCATGATAATGTCCACAGTTTCTTTTACGAACCTTTCAGCACGCTCTTTGGTCAAATACTTATATTCTCTGTGAAGATCGCCATGGTTATCACTTCTGTAAAATCCGCATATATATTCACGCCTGTTCTCAAATGCATAGTCCGGAAATTCCTCCATAAAATCATTGGAAAGCTCTTCCTTTGTTGCGTTCTCGTAAATATTGAACGCTCTAAAATCGGGGTGTTCTTCAAGATATAAGAAATCAAGATCATACCAGTCCGCTTTATTCTTCCAAATGAAATCAATCAGAGACATGTTTTCCTTGCGTGCATTTTCCTCGTTAACGCCTTCTGAGTGAGTCATATAGGTCCACTCTCTGTCAGTCAAAAGATGTGTGTAGTAGCCAAGGAAAAATGAATACTCACGCTTATTGTATTTCCTTATCTTTTCATCCGTAAAATAGCGATCGGCAAATTCATCTACGCCGACATATGTCCTGTCCTTTGAATCCCCTTTAAAATGAGAAATATTTTTTGACGGTGTAAATACAGACCAGTCCTCATTCGGAACTCCGCTGTCAGGTGCGATGTTTCCGATAACAAACGCGGTCTCATCAAGCTCTTTTAACCTATCCAAAAGAGCGTCCGTGATCCTTAAGTGTACCATCCATGATGCCATAGTTTTTCCTCTTCCCTTCTGTCAGTCTCAATTGATTTCTTTTAGCATGTATCGTGCATAGCGTTTGGCAAGCTCTATGTCGTAAGAAGCGTTTCCTCCGGTTTCATATTCACGCATAGCTTCTTTTATCTGATCGTGATATTCCTGGGGGACCGCGTTAAGAGCCCACTCGCCGCCCTCTTTTTTGGAGAGGACGAGATCATCTTTTTTGTATGCCAAAACTCTCGCCAGATTGAGCGTTATGTACATCGTATTGTCCACGATGTCATCCTCGGCTTCCGCGATATCATCCTTGATGGAATCCATGTAGTCGGCGCTCGGAACTTCACCGAAAACCTCATCTATCGGATCGCCGTAAAGGCACTTGCCTCTTTTCTTGATGATGGTAAAATGAGCCGCAAGATCTGAATCTTCTCCGTTCATCTTCTGAATGTAGTCATCCGGATTGTCCTTGTACCATCCAAGATGCATCACCGAAAAGTGCAGTTCAAACGGTGTCGGATAAACAAAGGGCTTACACACCTCTCTCTTTACGACACTCATCTCTATGCCTTTTGCCGGGCCGTTTTCATTTAGCTCAACGACCATGTCCATGAAAGCTTTTTTCTCGCTATCAGACATCGCTCCGTTTACAACAATGATGAGATCGAGGTCGCTCTTCTTGGGATTGTAGCATCCCATAACAGCAGAACCGTGCAGGTATACTCCTACCAGGTTTTCTTTTAAAATGTCTTTTGATCTGTCTACGAATTGAGTTAGTATTGTGTTCATAATGAATCATCCTATAACTGTTGCAATCTTCTTTCCCAAGAAAACCCCAAAAAGGCAAAAGAAAACGCTCAGCGCCGTATATAATCCTCCAAGCATGTATGCCTTGTTTTCAAAGAGCTTATATGCTTCAAGTGAAAACGTTGAAAATGTTGTAAATCCGCCACATACACCGGTCTTCCAAAAGAGCACTGTATTGGGCGATACGTCAGCTTTTTTATCTGTTAATCCAACGATAAAACCTATAATGATCGCACCCAGAATATTAGTCACCAAAGTAAGTATCGGAAACTGCCCTTTTACCGGTATCAAACTGATCGCATATCTTGCTACTGCTCCAAGTGCGCCTCCAAGCGCAACAAAAACAAAACTCATTTTTCACTTCCTCTTTTGTCTAACATTAAACATGACTTGTTTTATTTATTGAATTTATGGATCACTGATACATGTGTGATCTTATTAGCCTCGTCAGGATACTCTTTATCAAAGTGCATTCCTATTGCTTCTGCGGTCTTATATGAGGCCTCGTTGGTATACTTGCAGTAAGAATACAGCGAAGGATAATCGGTATTCTCAAAAGCCCAATCGCGCACCGCACTTGCCGCTTCCTTAGCATATCCTTTACGTTGGCAATCCTTGCGGATGTGATAGCCAATCTCAGGAAGCATCTTTCCATCAATGTTCTGCAATGTTAGTCCGCAGTCGCCGATCATTTCTCCTGTTTCCTTTAGACATACCGCCCACAGACCAAAGCCATTTTCTTTATAACGATTCATGTTTCGCTCGATCCAATTTCTGACGCGTTCCTCATCAAAAGTATAAGGATAGTGCTGCATAATATCCGGGTCAGCAAGGACGGCATACAACGCATCAAAATCATCCATATTCATTTCACGTAAGAATAATCTTTCTGTCTCTATGATCATAGTTGCCTCGCTTTTCTTTGTAGTCCTTTATAAAACATAGATCAATATTTTTTTCTTAACTGATAGTACACTCCGATACCAATAACGTACTGCAGGATCATCAAACCAACCAAATACAGCACAATGATCTTGTGATCGATGATCATTCCTGCTTTTCCAAGAATAGCGAATAACACCACAGAAAAACATAATATATAAAGCCCGATGTTATAAGCAATCCTGCCTGATCTGTCGCGTAGCTTCTCATTTAGTTCATCATGAGCATTGATTTCTTTCTGCTCAAGGCTCTCTTGATACCTCTCCTGATTCTTGGGAACAGACAAATAAAAATGCTTAATGAGTATTCCAATGCCGGGGCCTAAAGCTCCTCCGGCGAGTCCCCATAACAAACCATCAAACGCACTCTTTGTAAAAATTGCAGCTATTACTAAGCATATGCCTACAAGCACCAATATTATACCCTTATTCAGATAGCTCTTATTCATTGTTGTCACCTCCCTTATGAATAAAGATTTCTTCTATTGTCATGCCGAAAAAATCAGCAATATCAAATGCTAGCTCAAGGGACGGATTATACTTCCCGTTCTCAATTGAACTGACCGTCTGCCTGGAAACACGGATCGCTTTGGCAAATTCATCCTGATTTAGACCACGTTCCTTGCGCAGCTTTTCTACAATGTTTTCCAACTCATCTCCTCCAATATTTTTTGACAAGTTTCCTTTACGTTTTAGAATATAACATGATGGCGTGTTTGTGTCAAGGTTCCTTTACATTTTTTTGATATAAAAAACAGCCTTTCGAAATGGGCGCGATTTCATACCCAGATTTAAAGGCTGCTGAATCATTTTTTATACTCGAATACATCCATATCTGCTATAACTGCTATTCCACTTTGAATTGCTTCATTATACGATACATCCTCATAAAGCAACCTCTTAGTGATATTATTGTAATCAGATTCGTAGAACCTGCTATCTATAATCTCATGGAGCATTGAAGGAATGTTATGCTCAAGCTGTGCAGAAGGATTGTTTTTAGATAACATCCTATCATCTCTGACATCATCTATAAGCTCATCAAGTTCCTTACCCATTTCAATATGAGGAAGTATTTTAGCTATATCATATAGATGTCTGGAATCTCTATCCTGCATATCCTTAATTCTATAATCACATATAGCAAAAACCTTATCTACAAATGTTCTTTCTAAAGATTGAATGTTCATCGTTACTAATGCAGCATCAAAAGGAATTGGCAAAGTGATCCCATTCTTTTGGCAGAAGTCTCCAACAAAGCTTTTTACTACATGTTTTTCAACAGGATATACTGTCTGATATAAACTTGTTTCCACTATCAGTTCAAGAGGAATATCACTAAAGAGAGATTCATACTCATACACATATTTGTTATAGCTATGCCTAGACTGTATATTCTCCGGATTATCCAACACCATTCCCAGACCATCTGCAATTCTCTCTATTTCAGCTTTAATCTGTCTTTTTTCAAATTCTGTAGGTTTCAGATTCATAGATAAATCAATATCTTCAGAAAATCTATCAATCAGGCCATATCCTTTTGAAAGTGATGTACCACCCTTAAATACAAATGGAAGTTCTGTTTGAGATAATTCAAGCAGAAACATCGATTGTATTGTATCTTTTTCTATCATCTGCGGAGTTCTGTTCACCTCACGAGATACGGTTTCTATTATCTCCTTCCATTCCTGTTTGAGTCCCTTAAACCAGCTCACGCATCAAGCCTCCTTCATAAATGTTTCTATATACTTTGTCTGGATAAAACGGAAGGTACTCTTTAACAACAGAAAAGTCCAAGCCTAGGGTTTTCACATACTTTTTCAGTTTTTTTAATAGTTCAGTTCCTTTGATTTCACTGTATTTATCAATATTAGTCATTAGATCAAGAAACTGTAATGCTGATTTATTCCGTTCGGTAACTGTTTCCACAGGTTTATAAACTATAATTGTATTGCCGTCAAAATCCAGCTTTCTCTGCTTAGTAGTAGCCTCATTGCTACAAATTTCATAGCATGATGGAATTTGCGTAGTAAAACCATACTTGTTAGCTAATTGAAGCCCTGTAATATAACCTGAAACTACTCCATCTGCATTTAGATACTTTTTATCTATATACTTGTCAACAGAGATTCTTCCTTTTGTGCCAAGTATAGTGACATAAGGCAAGTAATATACTCCGTTATACAGTCTTTCCAGCTTACCCTCGTCTACAAGCTTTTTCATCTCCTGCCGAAGATAATCCTTGGATTTTCCTGGTAGTTCATCTATAAAAATAGGTTCCCCATCTGTAAAATTTTCAATGATATAATCAATTACCATAGTTGTGCCTCATATATTTGAAATCATTGTTTTCACTTTTATAATACAACTATATCATCAATATTTCAAGCAAACAAAAAATTCGGCACCGATACTAGATAGCATCAATCTCCTCATTTTTTGCATAAACTTTATAATTTATAATAATGTAAATTTTGTTGTTTATGTAAACAGTTGACATTTGCAACTAAATTCTATATGCTATTCTTCAACAGGAGGAGCCATATGGATAAAGTAAAGCTATTTCGTGAATACACACGAGAGCTGGAACGCAATCTGGAAAACATGAATCAATCCGATTGCAGCCAGTGCAACATCAATACTCTGCAGTGTTTTCTTGTAGTAGAGATCGGACGACAACCGGGCATATGCATCAAAGACTTAGCCCGGACTCTTAAGCTTGATAAAAGTGGTATCAGCCGCGCTATAGAAGAACTTGTGCAAAAAGGCTTTGTACTGCGTGAGCCTTCTAAAAAAGATCGCCGAAGCGTCGTTTTATCGCTGACCAAAGATGGCGAAGCCAGATTCAACAAAATTGAAAATGATATGTATGATAAGTTCAAAAAAGTGTTCTCATACATTGAAAAAGATAAACAGAATATGGTTTTAGAGGCTTTGCAGCTTTATAATGCTGCATGCTTAAAAGCAGAGAATAAATGTTGTAAAACGGAGGAGAATTGTTGTGATAAGAAAAATGCTTGATACGGATTGGACTAGAGTAGCTGATATCTATAAACAGGGTTTGGACAGTGGTATCGCCACATTCAACACCGAATGTCCCAGCTTTGAAGAATGGGATAAAAGTCATATCAAGGAATGTAGATATGTCTATGAAGAAGACGGTATGGTTGTTGGCTGGATATCTATAAGTCCCACTTCCAGTCGTTGCGTCTACAAAGGTGCAGTTGAAATGAGTGTTTACATTGATTCTGCGCATAAGGGAAAAGGCATCGGGACGGCTCTTGTAAATCATCTTATCAGCGAGAGTCAAAAGCTTGGATACTGGAGCATCTATTCTGCAATAATCTCCGTCAACAAAGCCAGCATTGCTCTCCACAAGAAATGTGGTTTTAGGGAAATCGGTTACAGAGAACGTATTGCTAAAGACAAATTCGGAGACTGGCAGAATACAACACTTATGGAATATAGAGCATCGTGACACTTTGTCACGATGCTTATGTAATTATCGTTGACAATTCCAAAAAGTGCCCTTACCATAAAACTTAAGAAATGGGTTTTTTACTGAGTAAAGTCTTCGGACTGGAAAAGGTCGCTCGTTTCTTTTTTTATGTTCATTATGTCATATAGATACTTCTTTCCATCCTTTGCATGTCGCAATATCATCGCCACATGATAAACATTATACCTTTCAAGTTCTCCGGATGAACCATATTTGTTGCTGTATTTATTAGTCCTGGTAGTCTGTCTGTGTTGCTTGTTGCTTTATTCATACAAATCTATTGTATCCTATAGCATGCCTGAAATTTGGATTCTTATGCTCTACAGCATATACCTCGCTCATGTCCTCTTCTATGCTGTAGAATAATCCATAATCCCCCAAAAACTCTAAAACCACACCACCATAAGAGTTGGAAACATTTACATCATCAAAAGAATACCTTCCTATTGTCCAGCTGCATGTTCCACAAAGCCACCTGTTCTCAACATTATTATCATGCTCCAGACTTGTAACGAATCCATAATCGCCTCTATAGAAGCGTTTTATAAACTTCAGGAGTTCCTCTTCCATCTTGTCATTATTTTCAAGCCATTTTTCCAACCTGCCATAAGCATATATGTCTGAGAGTCTATAGAAAAAACCCGCAAATCCATGAACCTTATCCGGTTCCTTGATACCATATCCTCTCTGGCAATCTTTATACACTTCCTCATAAGTGCGTTTTCTTGAATCATCATGATATATAAGCTTCATTGCTTATTCCTCCTTTTATGAAAATTCCCATAAAAAGAGGCCCATCGACTGATGAGCCACGCTTACTTATAAGGCCCATCATACAAGCATTCGCACCTTGCTATAAACAGTAGGTTGCGGAAGGGTCATTGAGCTTGTCTCTCGCCTTCTCTTTATGGTGATTACATATTATCAAATTGAAGAATCAAAAGTCCATTAAATAAACATAAATTCTACTCTGCTTAGAAGAAACAGTGATGCGGTGTCCAACTCACTTCGTTTTCCTGTATAAGATTCCTTAATTGTTCAAGTTTCTCAGAAATCTCATTCCTACGCTCAATTATCATGGCCCGTGTTTCCTGCGCTTCTTCGTCATCATCATCGTCAGCAGGATCATGCAAATCCCATCTAACCCACTCTTCCAGATCAGAACTAATGTCATGGTATAAGGCTCTGCAAAAATCAATCATGGAGAGATCTACTCCAAACAAATCTTTATAGTCATTCTTCTCACCCCAGCCACCATCTGCTTCAAAAACTACATAGCATGTATAATAACTTACTAAACATACCATCCTTCCGGGTTCACAGTAACCATGCACAGCAAATGGTGCCAACGTCTGTAACCCATGAATAGCTTGATCAAGCCATTCATAAGCAACATCAGTAAGATAGCTCAAACTGTATGCGTGATCATCACATATTTGAAATTCACTCCATCCATAATCAGGCTTACTAAGCATATAGCTGGTCTCCTTTCATTAATCTGGCATACCTGCATAGAACATTTCATATGCCCCTAACTCATACATTCTATCTATTAGTTCATCCTTAATTATCGCAAGTACCTCACCAGAGCAATCAAGCATTCCTGGAAAGATGCTATAGGACTTTCCTTCATATGAGTAAAATAATTCAGAACCCTTATCAAACCAACAAGGTTGTGGAATTTCTTGTGCCTTTACCGTGAACTCTTTCAAAAGTTCATCAAACACAGCCGGATGTCCTGGCTGTATTTTGTCGTTGTAATACTGAGGAGCCAAGTATCCTATGCATTTTTCTTTCATAATAGACCACTCCTTTCTTGATCAGTTCTTCCCTTCGATTCTATCTTACTACAAATATATGGGTTATAATCCGGACAGCACAAGCCGGCTTATAGTCTGCATTTCTTTTGAGCCCCAAAAAGCTATCGTTAAACTGTATTCACTTTTCAAATCCAACAGGTCCGACGTCTCGACTCTAGCGTGGTCCAATTCCCATACACTTTCGAAAGAGCATAAAAATAACGGTCCGCTTCGACTTGCTAACACTTTTTAACGTTAGCTACAAAGCGCACCGTTAAGCCACTTACGTTTTTATATTCAACTGTGTTCAACCTTTGTCAGCAAAACCACCGTCTCAACATGGCAGCCAGCAGCTCTAAAGCACGATAAATACTGGCTTTGAACACATTTCACCTTTTAACGATAGGCCTTAAAATAAACCCAGTTTTGAAACCACCATAAAGTTCCGTTTCTTCAATATAAGCCTTTTCTTCACCTGCCGCTGTATTAGTATGTTCTTTTTCATATCCTTTATAAAAGTCCATTCTTACCTTGATAATATTCGGAAGACTAATATCTCTTACTTTCATTTTTCTATCTCCAGTGTTTAGATATAATCAACATCTGTTCTGTAGCCGTAAACTGTAGCAACTCCATTTTCAACTGTTCCGGGAACATGGATCCTTTTAAGACATTCCATAACATAAGTTTTATTTTCCGGCGTCAGCTGAATCTGAAGATATTCAATCTTGTCCCAATCCCTTGGTTCACAACCAAAATGAGTCCATGTTCCGTCCCAATTACTCAAGCAGCCGGTCTCTGTGTCTTTTGTTCTCCAGCTTATGAGTGGAGCATCCTTTATTAGTTCATTATCATAGTAAAAAGCTCTGAATATCTCATTCCACTTTGTATTGTTCATTGTTCTACCGCCCTTTATGGTAATTCCTTCTTTGCCAGCAATGACTTTATGTACTCGCTTCGGCTTCCATTAATATGTCTTTTGAGCGGTTTACGAATTCGGTTAGTATTTCATTTATGTCCATTTTTAATCCTATCTTGATTGATGACTTTATATTTATAACAATAACATTCTCATCAAAACAGTTCCTTCGTTGTTTTCAAGCTCTTCGAATCCCATCTTTTTATAGAGAGCATACCCAATACTCATCACTTCAGGCTTCGTAGTAAAACGAACTTCCTTAAATCCTAACTCGCGACATTTATCCAACATCGCATTGAGCATATACCTAGCATGCCCTTTGCCTCTTTGTTCAGGTTTAATATATAATCTCTTTGCCTCAGCTTGATCATTATTAAGTTTCTTGATTGCTATTGTTGCAATCGGATCACTATCCTCATAGCCAAGAAGCAATGCCCCACCTTTATAAAATCCCTCTAGATCAGCTAATTCTTTATCAAGAGATACGAAGCAGTTCTCTGCCCCTTTTATCTTTGAATAGTCCAAAATAAGATTCTTTGCTGCTTCATAATCATCACATTCTTTTATATCAATCATCTCTGTAACCTCGATTTGTTTAATATCGCAATTATTATTAGTTTTTCTTTCTTCTACAAGTGCAGCTATTTACTTATTATATTCATTCCACTGTCCATTATCGTAATAAATAATCCCGTCATAGGTTGCTTTTGCTCTGCCTTCATCCCTAACAGCACATCCAACCTTTATGGCATTTTTATTTTTACCATCTACCTCTACTGTAGTCTCTTCCTCCAAGCAAGCGTTCTCATCAACTTCAGTGATTCCGGTATTACCGGGAAACCATAGCTCTGCTTTATTATCATCAACCTTGTACACATAGAGAAATTCATTCTCTCCAATAGTATTTATATAGGTGATATGGAATACATATTCTTCTTCACCATCATTATCCATATCATTTTTATTCATAGAATCCACTGTACTATAGGTGCCAATTACAACTTCCTGAGTGGTTCCATCTGTAAAAGTAAATTCTATTGTTGCATCATCACCATAAAAAGTTTTGGATGAATCATTAGTGCTGTCAGACCAAGTGACTTTGCTTACCTTTGAATCCAAAGGTTCCTCATTCTCCTCTTGATCGGCCGGTTCTTCCACCTCGGAATCAACCGGTTCTTCCGCCTCGGAATCGACCGGTTCGTTAATCCCGGAATCAACCGGTTCTTTATCAGGAGCACCGGTATGACCACAACCTGTGGCAGCAAATGACATGGCAATTAAAAGCGAAAGCAATCTAGTTCTATTTTTCATAGTTTTATCTCCTCAATAATAATTTGTATATTATATAAAGGTAACAAATCTCCTGTAATAATGCAAAAAATCACTTACCTTCCTCAATCATTTTTTACAGCATAATCTATGGCCTGCCTATGGAAGTTTGATCATCTTCTTGATTCCGTTTGGTATAATTTCAAAACCAAGTTTTTCATAAAAAGGTTCTTTTCCCTTGGCAGAAACACCACCGATAGTAGTAAAGGTACCGGTTAGAGAATTCCTTTTTGCATAATCAATAAGATGATTCACAATCAGAGTTCCTATTCCCATCTTCTGATATTCAGGCAAAACCATTATTTCCTGGAGATACCAATACATGGCTCCATCCCCGACCATTCTGCCCATACCGATCAGTTCTCCCCGATAAATTACCGAAACATTTATCTGACCATTTTTTAGGGCCTTCGCTGCATGTTCAATCGGAACCTCTGCGAAGCCATTGATAATACGCATTTTTATGAAGTCTTCTGCAGACAGTACATTATCCTTAAGTTCAATTTCATTCAATAATACTTCCATGTACTTTCCTCCTATTTCCCATAAATGGTCCTGGGGACGGGGGAGTGGTCCTTTACATATAGAGTTCCCCCTCAAAGAATCGCTCCTGAAATGATATTTGATCCAAGATTTCTTTTTCCGTAATCTCATATCCATCAGGAACAACGATCCATTTATCTTCATTATCATTTAGCCTGTGATATACCGCAACAACACGCCCGAAATACTCTTCAACGGGCTCATTAATACCCAACAGATAAATATCCTGCTCTGCTCCGTCTCCAGCAAATATCCCTTCAACATACCCATAGTTAACAGGGTACACCATTTGTGGAAATCTAGGATGCGTACTTCCGAGCGGGCGATCCATCTTACAATTGACGAGTTTACCTATTATATCTGAATAATCGGGATCTCTGTGTTCTTTACGCATTACGGCCTCAATAATAGTCTTCTTAAAATTTTTTCTCATAATATTTTATCATTGTAATCTTTACATCAAATAATTATCAATCATTATTTTGATGATCCTATCATTAAGAACCACTTTTGTAGTCTCAAAAGTAAGTATCAATCTGTATCCGGGAAATATTCCATTAGAAATATAGGAATTAATCTTCTTTACTGCTTGTTCCGAATATTGCGTATCATCCATCCTACCGTCGTGCTCCCAGTAGATTTCTTTTCCTGTCTTTTTACTTAGTATTGTGAAATCGGGATAGACTGTTCCGTATCCCTTGAGTTCGAGCGGACATTCGTACTTATACTCGATGCCCATGTCGTAGAATGTATCCGCAATTAGTTTCTCTGATTTGGACCTGACTCTTTCACCTTTCTTGGTATATATTTCAGGTGTTCCTTCTCTAAACTCTTTTTCCAAATACGGAATTGATTTCCAATCGGAAACCACTTGATCCCATGTTTTTTCTACAGGATTCACCAAATTTTGTCTTGTGGAAATCATCTTGATATAGATGTTCTCTATCTCATTATCGCTATAATCCATAATAATTGTTTGGATTTGTTTTAATCTCTTCTCAACAAGTCTTTTTATTTTCTGATCATAGGTTTTTTGAGCAAGTGCTTTAACAAGAGATATATCCTCTTTCTTTAAGTATTTGCCTTGCTTCTTATAGATACCATTATCTTTCATGCAATGCATGTACTGTGCGTGCTTTCCGGATGTAGTAATCCTAAGATTTCCTACCGGAGTGTTTATAAGCCTTTTATCTACTACTTGCTTTATCTTTCTAAGTCTTTCCGCTTCTTCAGTTAAGTATTTCTGTAAACCTATCATTTCTTTTTTAATTCTCCTATTTATTTTTTATATGATTATTTTTATTTGATCTGCTACTATCAGAAATATTGCGATAGTGGCAGTTCGTTTTGTAATTGGTCTTCTGCCACTATCTTGTTATTTGTAATAGTGGCAGCTTGTTTTCCACACGTCTTACTGCTACTATCTAGAATTCCGAAAAGGTGGCAGTACAGTTTTCCTATAATGAACTGCTACTTTATGCAAAACGATGATAGTAGCAGAATCCCCCACAAAATTGCGACTGCTACTTTTTGCAAATCAAAAATAGTGGCAGTATTCACTTTGTAAATTCAACTGCCACTATGCTATGAATGGCGATAGTAGCAGTAAAACTTGTTTAATTACGTTTTTGTTGGAATCTCAGCAGTGACCAGAATGGATATTCCACTGCCTAATTTATGAATTGTAGAATAGTAGCAGTCTGCATAAGAAACAGATTGCAAATATGATAGTGAGCGTCTCAGCGGTTCGCATGGACCGTTGTTTTTCACAAGGAAGTTCCGCTCTCGCAGATAGTCGAAGTTACGCTTCCCGCTGGTCAGCGTAACACGTTCGAACTAGGCTCATAAAAAACTTCGCCAAGTTCTCTCAGCCGCCGGAACAACAGTCGTCTCTAAGCTCAAACTTCCTTATCAGTCGTTTTCGCTAAGAGAACCACGGTTTCAGCGGTTCGCTGTCTCCAATCAGTGTTCGCCTAAGGCTCCACTTCTTGGACAGCTATCGCATGGACCGTTGTAACTTCTAGCAAAGGTCATTCGACCTTTGCTAGAAGAACAACGGTCTCAACGTGACTTGTCCAGGGGAACTGATCTACGGCGACGGCGCGAGTCATGGCGTAGCCGCTTTCCTGGAGGATCTCAAGGTCTCTGGCAAGGCTTGTGGGCTTGCAGGAGACGTAGATCATGTAAGGAACGCCGTATCCAATGATCTTGGTAAGTGCCTTGGGATTGATGCCATCCCTGGGGGGATCCAAGATGATCATGTCGGGCTTTTCTTCGATTTCATCAAGCACCTTAAGGACGTCGCCGGCGATGAACTCGCAGTTATCGAGGCCGTTAAGCTTGGCGTTGTCCTTGGCGGCTTCAACGGCTTCTTCGACAATCTCGACTCCGATGATCTTGTTGGCGACAGGCGCAAGGAGCTGCGCGATTGTGCCGGTTCCGGAATACAGGTCGTAGATCACGCCGTCTTCTCTAATCTTCTTTTGATCAAAAAGGCTCCTTATATAGCCGCGAACGGTCTGATACAGAACCTCTGCGCTAAGGCTATTGGTCTGGAAGAACGAGAACGGATTGATCTTGAAACGAAGTCCGAGCAAGTATTCAAAGAAATAGTCCTGTCCGAAGAGAATCTCCGTGCCTTCGTCAATTACGGCGTCGGCAAGAGAATCATTCTTGGTATGAAGAATGCCCACAATCCTACCGTTAAGCGACAATGACAACAACGCATTCTTGAACCCAGTAAGGTCGTGCTCTTCCTGAGTTGTCGTAACGAGATCAACAAGTATCTCGCCTGTCTTTACAGCTCTTCGCACAAGAAGATGGCGCAGATATCCTTCCTGCTTCATCCTATGGTAAAAAGAGATTTCTTTTTCCTCATACAAAGGTGCAAAATAATCAAGCGTTGCAGAAAGGATTGCCTGATAATCGGAATCAACAATTCTGCATCCGCTAACTGTCACAATGTCATAAAAGCTGCCCTTTTTGTGCATACCAAGAGCAAGGGGTCCTCCCATGACTTCATCGCCAAAGGTAAACTCCATCTTATTTCTGTATGCAAATTTAACGGGGCTTGTCTTGATGCCTTCCCATGTAAATTTAGTAGCCTGTCTGTCGATCGCAGGCTTAAGAAGACTTCTGACCTGCTGCTCTTTGAGACCGAGTTCCTTTACATAAGGCATTGTAAGATAACTACAGCCTCCGCATTTACCAAAATGAATGCAGGGGCTTTCGATAGAATCAGGTGCTTCCTCAAGGACTTCAACAAGTCTTCCTTCGGCTTTGTCCTTGCGCACCTTCTGAATCTGGACTGATATCTTCTGATCGGGAAGAACGCCTTTAACGACGACCTTCCCTTCAGAAGTTTCCATTATTCCTTTATTAGGGAATTCCACCCTTTTTACTGTTCCTGTTATTATTTCTTTCTTCTTCACGCTGTCAACTTAACTTTCTCTAATGAAATCTTCGTCTTCAAAGTCGTCCTCGAAGTCGTCGAAATCATCGTCATAAAAATCATCCTCGTATGCCGGTGTCATGTATTGATATACGAGGTAAGCGATTATTGCAACCGCTGAAATGCAACCAAGAATCGCCAAAACCCAGAGGATTATGTTGGAAGGCTTCTTGGCATTTTCTGCATCTCTCTTATCAAGAAGTTCATTTAATCTAGTCATCTGTATTAAGTCGTCAATCTTGTTCTTTACTTCCATAGATAACCCCTTTCTTACTCCACAATTGATATTTACAGTATAGCACATAAGTAACCACTTGTATTTCAGGCAAAAGAACTCACTCTTAATTTTTTATGAAACTTATAAAAAGAATTTGTATTCACACCTTCTGCAATTTGGCAAAAGCGGCGTACATTACCTTCTGTCCCACTTCGTCGAACATCACAGTGACCTTGTAGTCTCTCGGACCTTCCTGAAGGTCAGTTACTGTTCCGATGCCGTATTTAACATGGCTAACTTTGTCTCCGACTACATAATCTGGCTTTTGCGCCACCTGAGGCATGCCCTTGGATAGTCCTGCAAGGCTTCCTCTTGCATGTGTCTTGGCAACGCCCGCAATGTAAGGCTTCTCGGACGGCACAGCCCTAGGGATCTTCTTCACAGGCTTGGGCGTAGCCTTGAGTTTATAAGTATTTGCAAGCGAAGATCTTGAAGTGCCTCCGCTGTATGCCCCGGAGCCTGTTCCTTTGCCATACTTTGAAGAGCTGCTTCCTCCAAACGATGCCGAGCTTTTGCTCTTTCCAAACGTATCCTCAACGCTCTCGTACTCATCGATCGTCTCGCCGTCATCGAATAAAAATGACGGTGTAGTCGATACATTTGATTCATCCAAAAGGTTCCTCGGGATCTCGGTTATGAACCTGCTGAGCCTGTTGTACTGAGTCTCACCGCGCACCATACGACGCCTTGCGGCAGTGAGGGTAAGATTCTTTTTCGCTCTTGTTATCGCAACGTAAGCAAGACGCCTTTCCTCTTCGACTCCCTCGGGGTCCGAATCCTCGTTACCGAGTGTCATATATGAAGGGAAAACTCCCTCCTCCATTCCTGCAATATAAACGTGCTCAAACTCAAGTCCCTTGGCACTGTGTATGGTCATGAGAAGAACCTTTTCATTGTCCTCTCCGATCCTGTCTATATCCGATACAAGCGCAACCTCTTCAAGGAAGCCTGAAAGAGTGGGCTGCTCGATCTCTTCGTTTTCCTCATAAGCAGCGATCTTGGAAATAAGTTCATCCACGTTGGCGGCTCTGTCGTTACTCTCTTCATCGGTATCGTCATCAAGTGATCTAAGATACTCCATATATCCCGTGACATCAAGGACATCCTTAAGGAGTTCTTCAAGAGAATAGCTCTTCATCTTGGTCCTGAACGCCCTGATCATCGTAACGAAATCAGTGAGCTTGGAAGCACTTCTGTTAACCGCAACAATCTGATCTGCCTCGCACATCGCATCGTAAAAGCTTATCTGCCTCTCATCGGCATAGCTCTGAACATGCTCAATTGTAGTAGCTCCGATACCGCGCCTTGGCACGTTGATGATTCTTTTAACCGCAACATCATCAAGACCGTTGTCGATAGTCTTAAGATAAGCCAAAAGATCTTTTATCTCTTTTCTTGAATAGAAATTGGTTCCGCCTACAATATCGTAAGGGATTCCGTTTAAGACAAACTTCTCTTCAAGAAGTCTGGACTGCGCATTGGTCCTGTACAAAACAGCCGTCTCGCTGTAACGAAGCTTGCCGTTTCGCATAAGCTTTCCGATATCATCGGCGATAAAAGTAGCTTCGTCGTAGGCAGTGTCAAACTGCTTAAGGCGCACGATCTCGCCGTCTTTTTCATCCGTCCAAAGAGCCTTGTCTTTTCTTCCGTAGTTATTTCTGATAACGGCATTGGCTGCATCAAGAATCTGCTGCGTCGAGCGATAGTTCTGCTCAAGCTTGATGACGGTCGCCTCTTGGTACACCTTTTCAAAATCTAGAATATTCCTGATGTTGGCGCCTCTGAATCTGTAGATACTCTGATCGTCGTCACCCACAACGCAAAGATTTCTGTACTTATCCGCAAGAAGCCTTATAAGTTCAAACTGCGCATTATTGGTATCCTGATACTCATCGACCATGATATATCTAAAGCGCTCCTGATAGTTATCAAGCACATCGGGATTGGACTTAAACAGCTCAACGGTCTTAAAAATTAGATCGTCAAAATCCATCGCGTTGTTCTTTTTAAGAGCGAGCTGATATTCAGTATATGCCTTGGAAATCTTGAGTTTGATAAAATCATTCTGCGTATTTAATGCATACTCTTCGGGAGTTACCAGATTATCCTTACATCTCGAGATGCTTCCCATAATGCTGCGAAGCTTAAGCTGTGTGGTCTCCAGCTGATATTTTTTGCATATATCTTTCATAAGACTCTTGGAGTCGTCGGTATCGTAAATTGTAAAATTGGTGCCGTAACCGAGCCTGTCTGCGTATCTTCTAAGGATCTTTACGCAGCTTGAGTGGAAAGTCGAAACCCAGATACTCTCGGCGCCAAAGCCCACTATCTTGTCTACTCTCTCCCTCATCTCGCCGGCCGCCTTATTGGTGAACGTGATGGCCATGATGTTCCATGGATTAACTCCGCACTCATCAATAAGATAAGCGATCCTGTGCGTAAGAACCCTCGTCTTTCCCGAGCCTGCTCCCGCAAGTATCAGAACCGGTCCTTCCGTCTGCAGTACCGCCTTTTTTTGCTGCGAATTAAGTGTATCGTATATTCCCATTTATATTATGTTTCCTTGCTTCTTAATTTCTTTTAATACTAAACATCGGAGCCTATTTGCTCTTCTTATCTTTCGCGGGCTTTTCTTTTTTCTTTTCCTTAGCAGCCTCATCATCAGCGCCCGTGATATTGTCGAGGATCTTCTCTATGAGGAGCTTTTTGACATAAACGTCGTAGGATAAAAGAGTGATAAAAGAAAACATCTGCATCTTCTTTTTCTCATCATCCGAAAGATTGTCATCCTCAAACGTCGTAAGCGACTTCTCGTACTTTTTCTTAAGATCGTCGATGCAAGGCTCAAGCTCCTCTTTTTGAAGCTCATACGCAAGCTCATAGATTTTGCTTAAATTAAGCTCGTCGTCGCTGTGATGGAACCTGTTCTTTAAAGGCTCAAGCAGAGTCTGAATGTCATTTATCGACAGGATATTTTTAAGGTAAAAGATAAAGATGAGGAGTATAAGGTGATCCTTTGAATACTTCTTCCTTACGGGAGGAGGTAAAAGATCGTTCTTGGCGTAGTTGTTGATCATCGTCTTTGTAAGGATCTTGTCTTCGCCGGGATGACGGGTTGCTTTCTTGAGCCTCTCATCCATAAACGTCGTAAGCTGATCCATATAAAGATCGATGTTCGGAATGTCCTCGAGCTTTATCGCATCTATCCTTCCAAGTGACGCCATTATGCTGTTTATAAGATCGTCATTGTCAATTGTCATCTCTTTGCCTTTTCTATAAGTTCACGTGCGTTTGTAAGTGAAGCCTCGGTGATCTCTTCGCCGCCAAGGAGTCTTGCTATTTCTCTCTCCGACTGCTCGCCGTTTAGAGCATAGATATTTGTAACTGTCCTTCCGTCCTCAAGACCTTTATCGATCATGTAATGAGAATCGGCCATCGCCGCAATCTGCGCAAGATGCGTAATGCAAATGATCTGGTGATCACAAGACAGCTCGCCGAGCTTACCTGCAACCATCCACGCCGTCTTGCCGCTGATACCCGCATCGATCTCATCAAAGATAAGCGTGCTGATATCGTCCTTGTCTGCAACAACAGTCTTAAGCGCAAGCATAATTCTTGAAAGCTCACCGCCGCTTGCGATATCATCAAGTGCCCTAAGACTCTCGCCGGGGTTCGTCGATATCATGAATCTCACATCATCGCAGCCCCTGCTAGATATCATATTCTCGTCATAATCTATCTGGATCTCAAACTTAACATCAAGGAAATTAAGATCTATAAGCGCAGCAATAAGCTTCTTCTCAAGCTCTTTTGCCGACTCTTTTCTTATATCCGAAATCTTCTTGCAAAGCTCTGTAACCTGCTCTTTTCTCTCTTCAAGGCTCTTCTTAAGAGCATCTCTGTGCGCCTCAAGATCACTTAAAGCATCGAGCTTTTCTGTCTTCTCTTCAAGATATTTAAGTACCGCTTCAAGACTTCCGCCGTACTTATCCTTGAGATGATTTAGTGTATTTAATCTGTCCTCGCATGTCTTAAAATTCTCATCGTCAAACTCAAGTCCGGAGATATACACAGAAAGACTGCGATTAAAATCAGTCAAAAGATTCTCAACATTGGAAATCTGAGATAAAACATCCTCGAGCTCATCGTCATATGAAGCAACCGATGAAAGTTCTCTGACCGCCCTGCTCACGAGGTCTGCCGCGCTGTCCTCTGATTCTCCGGAGCCCGTCATCGCCAAAGCCATGTTGGCGGCCCCCGAAATCTTCTGGGCATTTACCATCTTGCGATAGCTTCCCTCAAGCTCGTCATCCTCTCCGAGAACGACCTCCGCGTCCGTGATCTCTTTTATCTCATACTCCAAAAGCTCCTGTTCCCTAAGCCTTGAAGCCTCGTCTATATCCGTGTTTTCAAGCTCTTCCTCGAGCTTTTTCATATCCGCATACTTTTCTTTTAACTCGGTAAAAAGAGCCTGTGTCTTGTCCGCACAGTAATCGTCGAGGATCTCGAGATGCTTCTTTTTCTTAAGAAGCTCCTGATTGTCATTCTGTCCGTGAATATTGATAAAAGCATTTGCAATCTCTTTGAGCTGCCTTGCCGTAACCGTCTCTCCACAAACCTTGGAGATGCTTCTGCCCTGCATTATCTTTCTCTGGATGACGATCGTCTCATCATCTTCAACAGGGATATCCATCTCTTTTAAAACATTTCTCTGAACATCGCTTTCGATCCCGAAAACAAGCTCGACAAGCGCCGACTCTTCGCCGGTCCTTATAAGAGAAGCATCCGCCTTGGCTCCGAGCGCAAGATTAACAGAGCCCAAAACCACTGATTTACCTGCACCGGTCTCACCTGTAAGTATATTAAGCCCCTTCGAAAACTCTATCTCCTGCTCTTTGATAAGAGCAAGGTTTTTAACGTGTAAACTATATAGCATATTTCCCCACTTATTCTTGCATCATGTCATGTAAAGTATCCATGACCTTCTGAGCATCTTCATTGGTCTTTATCGCGATCATGATGGTATCATCGCCTGCGATACAACCGACGATCTCCTTAAACTGAAGTGCATCGATCGCTGTCGCAAGAGCCATCGCCATACCGGACACGGTCTTGATAACAAGAATATTCTGCGCAACGTCCATGCTGACAAAGCCTGCCTTAAGGACGCTTACATACTTCTCCTGCATAGCACTTGAATCGGCTGTTGTATAGACATATTTCTGCCTTCCGTCCTCGGTAACCTGCTTGGTAAGCTTAAGCTTTCTGATGTCTCTGGAAACCGTGGCCTGAGTAACGTCATAGCCCGCCAGTCTAAGGTACATTACAAGCTGCTCCTGAGTTTCTACAACGTGTGATGCGATGATCTCTATGATCTTGTCATGTCTTTTATTATTCATTTTCGGATTGTCCTTTCCGCAAAAGAGTTTGTGTCACATACTGAATTTCTTACTGAGAACTTCCAAAAAGCTCACTCTGTTAAGCTTTAAGATCTTGGTAGTCTTCTTGGATCTCCTGATATCTATCCTGTCACCGACTTTCATATCGATGATACCGCCGCCGTCATACGCAGCAACAACCTTGCTGTTCCTATTCTTGAAGCTGTCTGTCAGCTCGATAGATACCCTCGCATCTGCGGGAAGCACCATGCTTCTTGAATTGAGTGTATGCGGACATATGGGTGTGAGCAGGATCATATTCGCTGACGGTTCAACGATCGGGCCGCCCGCAGACATGTTATAGCCCGTAGATCCCGTCGGCGTTGAAATAATGATTCCGTCTGCATGATACTCACACAAAAGAAGATCGTTTATATAGATATTATAATTAATAGCCTGAATCGTAGATGCTCTGGTTATTACGATATCGTTCAGCGCATAATCCTTCTTACCGTTTATGCTGCCGTGAAGCATCATTCTGTCTTCTGTCTCGTACTCTCCGGACAGAAGCTTTAAAAGCGCTTCATCAATACCGCTCTTTTCAACCTCGGCAAGATATCCCATCGTTCCCAAGTTGACACCGATTATGGGAATATCAAGAAAAGCAAGACTCCTTGCGGCTTCAAGCATCGTACCGTCGCCTCCGAGAACTATGCAACAATCGGAATCCTCAGGAATTGAGCTCATAAAATCTCTTCCTATCGTACCTTCCGACGGTCGGCCCGTAGTCTCCGCGATAGTACAGGTTTTGCCGTTACTTTCAAGATATTTAATGATATAACCTGTGATCTCAAGGTTTTTATCCTTAGTTTTATTTGTGACTATACAAAACTTTTCCATGGCTCCCCCACAATAGTTTCAGTCCAAATTGCCGTGTGCCTTGTCTACGGTTTCTTTAATAAGCTTCTCCATATCGGGCTCATGCGAATAACCGCTGCCGGCTTCTACCGTTTCCCTTAATATCTTTTCGCCGTCAGCTTCCGACAGCTGTGCAACCTTCTCGTTGTACTCGGGATTTTTCTCGATGTGTACCAGGTACTCGATATTTCCCTCAGGTCCCTTTATCGGAGAAAAATCAAGGTGAAGAACATCAAAGCCTGCGATATGCACATAATCTATTATTCTGTGCACAACCTCTTCATGAACCTTTGGATCTCTTACTACACCTTTTTTACCGACTTTATCTTTACCCGCTTCAAACTGAGGCTTAATAAGGCATACCATCTGTGCCTTGTCCTTAAGAAGTCTCCTTGCGGGAAGTAAGATCTTGGTAAGTGAGATAAAAGAAACATCGCAGGAAGCAAAATCAAGATCATCCTGTATGTCGTCTCTTACCATGTATCTGAAATTGGTCTTCTCCATGCAGACAACCCTGTCGTCACTTCTAAGCTTCCAATCAAGCTGCCCGTGTCCTACATCTACAGAATAGACCTTAGCTGCTTTGTTCTGGAGCATGCAATCGGTAAATCCACCGGTCGAAGCTCCGATATCCATACAGACCTTGCCTTCAAGAGAAAAGCCGAAATTGTTGACCGCCTTCTCAAGCTTAAGTCCGCCTCTGCTGACATAGGGAAGAGTATCGCCCCTTACTTCCAAAGATATTATCTTGGCTTCCTCAAAAGTCGTTCCGGGCTTATCCTCTCTCTGACCGTTTACAAAAACGTCACCCGCCATTATAAGAGTCTTGGCTTTTTCTCTGGAAGGAGCCAATCCCCTGTTTACAAGTAAGACATCAAGTCTTTCTTTTTCCTTTGCCATAAAACGTTATCTGTGAATCTCCTGCATTATTCTCTCAGCAATGGACTGCGCGTCTATCTTAAGCTCTTTTCTGAGTCTGTCGACGCTTCCGTGAGTTACGAACTTATCCGGGATTGCTATGTTAAGTACCCCTACATCAAGCCTGTTCTCATCCACGTAGTCACGCACTTTTTCGCCGTAGCCGCCGCTCAGAACATTCTCCTCCATCGTTACAAGAAGTCTGTGTGATGCGGACGCCGTGTGAATATAATCGGTATCTATGGGCTTTACAAATCTCGCATTTACAAGTGAGCAGTTGAGCCCGTTATTCTTAAGTATCTCACGTACTTCTTCGCCGATCTTGACCATACAGCCAACGGCAAGAAGACAGATGTCTTTTTCCTCATAGATAGGCTCGCACTTACCCATCTCGATAGGTGCGCGGAACTCTTTAAGTCCGTCGTACGCGTTACCCCTCGGGTATCTTACAGCGGTCGGTCCGTCGAAGCTTACACAGAACTTCAGCATATCCGAAAGCTCCCATTTATTCTTGGGCGCCATAATGTGCATATTGGGCATCGAGGATAAAAACGCAACGTCAAATATTCCCTGATGCGTCTCGCCGTCGCTTCCGACAAGCCCCGCTCTGTCTATCGCAAACACAACAGGAAGATTCTGAAGACATACATCCTCCAAAATCTGGTCATACGCTCTTTGAAGGAATGATGAATATACCGCAAATACAGGCTTATATCCGCCTGCGGCCATTCCTGCAGCAAAAGAAACAGCGTGTTCCTCCGCTATTCCGGCATCGATAAATCTATCCGGATAAATATTCCTGAATCTCTTAAGTCCCGTACCGTCAGCCATTGCCGCAGTTATCGCTACAACCTTCTCATCTCTCGCACCGAGCTTACACATAACGGTGCTGAAGATATCCTGATAATTGGAGGTTGTTCTGGGGTTCCTCGGAAGTCCGTTCTCTACGATAAAAGGCTCGGTGCCGTGGAATCTTGCGGGATGTCTTTCCGCAGGCTCATAGCCTTTTCCCTTCTTGGTCATTACGTGTATCATAACGGCCTTTTTGACTTTTCTGGCCTCTTTAATAGTCTTTTCAAGGCTTGCCGTATCATGACCGTCTACAGGTCCCAGATATGTGATACCGAGGTTCTCAAATACCATTCCGGGAATAAAGAGCTGTTTAAAAGAGTTCTTGGCTCTTCTGATGCTCTCAACAACCTTGTGGTTATTTCCGACCTGAGCAAAAACATCTTCTTTGAGAGTAAGATAACCCTGTGCCGTACGCACGTTGTTGAGGTATTTTCTCATACCTCCGACACTCTCCGAAATAGACATCTCATTATCGTTTAAGATAATAATGAAATTGGTATCAAGCTTGGAAGCGTTATTGAGCGCTTCATAAGCAAGACCGCCCGTAAGAGAGCCGTCACCTATTACCGAAACAACTGCATAGTCATCTCCGGCAAGGTCTCGTGCCTTTACCATACCAAGTCCCGCGGAGATAGAATTGGAGCTGTGTCCCGTATCAAAACAGTCAGTGTCGGACTCGCATCTTTTGGGGAAGCCCGAAAGACCGCCGAACTGACGAAGTGTATCGAATTTATCTTTTCTTCCGGTAAGGATTTTATGTGTGTATGCCTGGTGTCCAACGTCCCAGATGATCTTATCTTTGGGAAGATTAAGCGCAAGGTGAAGAGCCATTGTAAGCTCAACCGCACCCAGATTGGACGCAAGATGACCACCCGTCACAGATATCTTATCTATGAGGAATTCTCTTATCTCCTGCGCCAGAATATGATATTTGGACTGCGGTATCTTCTTTATATCACCTGTATCTTTTATCTGATCTAGTAACATGTCATTTCCTTCTATAAATCAAGTATTGGAAAAGTCTATCCAAAAACGAATCTTTAAATCCAAGTTCTTTTAATATGTCCGAAGCTTCATCCGAAAGCTCTTTTACCTTAGCTGTAGCCGCTTCCATCCCAAAGAGACTTACATACGTTGTCTTTTGATTCTTCTCATCGGAACCGATCGGCTTACCGAGCTCTTCAAGGTTTCCTACGATATCAAGGATATCATCCTGAATCTGGAATGCAACTCCGACATTGTTTCCTGCTTTCTCAATAGCCTTAACCTTGGATGCACTCGCCCCTCCGAGAATCGCGCCTATCATAAGACTGCTCTCTATAAGAGCACCGGTCTTGTTATCATCTATATAGCGAAGCAAAGTGCTAAGCTCATCCTTGTCCTCAATAGTCGTGTTCTCCGCCATGATATCCGCGCACTGTCCGCCTACCATGCCGTAGATTCCTGCCTTGGTCGAAAGCACCTTGAGAGCGGCAACGTATCTGTTTGCGGTCTCTCCGTCGTATTCGGGAAGAGAAACTCCGCATGCCGCGCCGCCTATTGCAGTTTCAAAAGCAAGATTAAGAAGTCCGTCACCCGCAAGCGTCGCCATTCCCGCGCCGTATACCGCGTGAGTCGTCTTTCTTCCTCTTCTGTACTCGTCGTTGTCCATAGCCGGAAGATCGTCATGCACAAGCGAGTATGTGTGTATCATCTCCATTGCCGTCATAAACGGCTGTATCACCGCGTCATCAGCGGCATCACCCGCAAAGAGCTTGTATGCTTCGTACATCATCATGGGCCTAAGTCTCTTGCCGCCCGCCATAAGACTGTAATTCATGGCCTCTATAACGGTCTTTGCGTAGCCTTCCTCCTTGGGAAGCATAGACTTAAGGACGTCTTCTATATATTCAACTCTCTGTTTAAGTTCTGCCTCAAAACCTGTATCGCTCATAATTACTCAAAATCCTCCAGACTGCCGTCCTCGGCAATCTTCTGAACTTTTTGTTCCACTTGTTCTATCATATCATGACAGCTCTTTAAAAGCTTCATTCCTTCCTGGTACTCCATAAAAGAATCTTCTAAGGAAATATCGTCGCTTTCAAGAGCCTCTATTTTTTCTTCTATCTTGGCAAAAGCCTCTTCTACGGAGAGCTTCTGCTTTTCTTCTTTTTCCTTCTTGGTTGCCATAACTTACTCCCATTTTTCTTTGGACGTATCGTCTACTATGGTACTGATAACACCGTCGCTCACATATACCGACAGCTCATCGCCCTTCTTGATTCCTTTTATACTGCGGATATTCTTGCCCTTCTTATCGGCGACGTAAGAATATCCTCCAAGGAGTCTGTCCAAAGGCGAAAGGCCTTTAAGCCTCTCGGTGTCTATCATAAATCTGTGCCTTGTAGCCTGCAGCTTATTCTTCATAAGATTGGAAAGAGCATCCTCATACTGATCCATTCTAAGGAGCCTGTCCTTTATCTTGCCCATCGGACTTAAGAGCCTGAGCGACTTGGAATATCCGTCACAAAGAAGCTTTGCCGCATGTAGCTTTCTGTCGATACCCTTATGCAAGGTATAGGAATAATCTTCAAGATCCTGAATAAATCTGTCGTATTCGTATACCGCAAGCTCCGCAGCCGCAGAAGGCGTAGGCGCTCTTCTGTCCGCTACATAATCCGCGATAGTTATATCGGTTTCATGTCCAACTGCTGAAATGATCGGAACGGGGCAGTCAAAAATGGCCTGAGCCACTATTTCTTCATTGAAAGCCCATAAATCTTCTATAGAACCTCCGCCACGTCCGACTATGATAACGTCAGCCTCTGTACCGGACAAAGTCTGTATTCCTTTAACAATACTCTCGGCAGCCCGATCGCCTTGAACTATGGCAGGATAAAGAATTATCTGAATATGTGGATTTCTGCGGGTCGATACATTGATTATATCCCGCACGGCCGCGCCCGTGGGAGCGGTAACTATACCAAGAGTCTTTATATATCGTGGAATCGGCTGCTTGTAACCACCGTCAAACATTCCGGATTCCGCCAGTTTTTTCTTTAACTCTTCAAATTTTTCAAAAAGAGCTCCCTCACCGTCAAGCTCTATCTTTCTT
This sequence comes from Butyrivibrio sp. X503, assembly GCF_003625475.1. Classification (GTDB taxonomy): domain Bacteria; phylum Bacillota; class Clostridia; order Lachnospirales; family Lachnospiraceae; genus Butyrivibrio. Next base: position 65,538 of record NZ_RAIQ01000004.1, read on the forward strand.
GCGTAAAGCTGATATTTGCCGTCTCTTTCGTATACATCGACGGTACCTGATGCCTTGACCTGCTGACCTTCCTTCATATCAAATCTAAGGCCGCCCTTGTCGCGGTCGCCCCTAAACATGACGCAAGAAATAGCACCACCCCGATCCTTTAACGTAAAATAAATGTGTCCGGAAGAGTGGTACTTACAATTACTGACTTCTCCCTTTATCGTGATCGACTTAAGAAGAAAGTCCTGAGTAAACATATTCTTAATGTAGGCATTAACCTGTGTGACTGTATACTCACTCCGCAAATTTAGCTAACACTCCGTTTACAAAGGCAGGTGAACCGTCCTGGCCGAATTTCTTGGCAAGCTCAACAGCCTCATTGATGGCAACTCCTGTCGGAACCGACTCGTCATACTGTATCTCATACACGGCAAGTCTGATGATCGTAAGATCAACCTTTGCCATGCGGTCAGTATCCCATCCCTTGGTCTTGTCGTTGATAGCCTTGTCGATATCCTCAAGCTTCTCGGCTATCTTCTCATATTTGTCTCTGATGTAGTCAGCATCTGCGGTTGAAAAATCATTGTCTACCGCCGAGGTAAAAAGCTCCTCCTGCTCCGGCATCTCTTCCATTGAATTGAATTCAACACGAAAGAGCAGCTTGAAAACCTGCTCTCTCAATAAGCTTCTGTTCATCATATTTTCCCTACTTCTGTTTATTTATGCCTTAGGCATTGTAATGCCTGCAATCCTGATATTAACGTCCGTAACCTCAAGACCTGTCATGTTCTCAACGGCAGTCTTAACTCTTGTCTGGGCCTGCTGGCAGGTTGCGGGAATGTTATAGCCGTAAGCCATCATAAGCGCAAGATCAACCTTGACCTCGGCCTGTCCGACAACAACCTTTGCTCCCTTTGCAAGATTTTTGCGACTTACCTTTTCAAGAACATCGCTTGTATAATTACCGGCCATTGCAGATACTCCGTCGACTTCGAGAGCTGCAAGAGCTGCTATTCTTGCCACTACGTCGTCCGCAATCTTAACCGATCCAACCTCTGCAATTTCTTTTCCCATAATATTCACCTCTGCATGTATAAAATCTTATATCAGTATACCATAATTCCAGGCTCGATAATACCTCAGAGCCAGAATATAATGGTCCTTGAATCCTTAAATACCGTATAGGATACGGTTTCTTTATCATCACCGACATATTCAAAAACCACGCTCTCATCGATAAGCTTCTTATAGAGCGAATCAAACACTTCATCTGTGGCACATTTGATGGTGACGTTATCGCTTCCGTCCTTCTTTCTTCTGTCAAAAAGATCCTTCACAAGATTGATGTCATCGCTCTTAAAATACTCATCTTCTCTGACATAATAATTGTCGGCCAAGCTGTTGCATTCGGGCATACGCACAATATCGGAAAGTGTATGTGTCTCCATGATATCTTTGGTCGTAACACAAAGATAATCATAATTTACATCGAGTACCTTGGTCTCTTCAACAAAACTACTGCCTCCTAAGCCCTGATAAGAAGAATCACCCCAGGTTGTATCCACGTAGTAATAGGAATCATTGGATTTAACAAGGTTCCAAGCATGCTTACCCGGTTCACCCTGATCCGTCTGTACAAGTCCTTCCACGAAAACGCACTCTACTCCGAGCTTTTCCAGAAGATACTGTGTAGCCTTGGCGTAGCCGTTACATACGCTCTTACCTGTGATGAATACCGAGCAGATGTTCTGATTGTCGGGCGCTCCCGATACATACTCGGTATGATTGATTATATAATCATAAACATACTTGATCGCGTAGTAGTCATCATCGGATGAAGGAGCATTGGCAAGACATTCGCTTACATACTCGTTGATCTTGGACTGTCTGCTCTCAATCTCGGTCTTATCATAAAGATAATTGCCCGTAAATGTCAGCTTCTTAACGTCATTACCGACTTTATGCTTGGTAAGCTTGTAGCCGTCAACCCAGAAAATCTCGCAGTGATCGTTCATAACATGGCTAAAGACCTTCTCAACCGCGTCATCCTCAAGAACAGCAGAAAGAGCCACCTGGTCGGATTCGGTTTTAAGAATGGCAAGAATCTCAACATAGATGTTCTTGCCCGCCTCGGAAAGCTTTTCATAATAATATCTGCCTTCCTGCTCTTTTTTCATTTCGGCGATGCCTTCTTCGGTAAGACCGATGTCTTCCCTTGCCTGTTGCATCTCTTTTTCTTCGGCGCCCGTCAGCTTCTTATAAAAAGTCTCAAAATCCGACTGAACATTTTGTTCGACATGTGTGGATCCGTCACCGGAATTATCTGTTGTGTCCTCATCGGAAGTAACGTAGTAAGAGTTGCCTTCCGAAGAGTTTGATGCTGATTGTGATTCCGTAGCCTCATCATACTCGGAATCTTTAAGTCCGAGTGTCTCAAGATATTCGTCTATGCCCTTTGATGAGCATCCGGTTGCTGTGATCATCATAAGTGCCATGACCACCGCAATTATTCTCTTTCCTTTAACCATAACGTTTTCCTTTAGTTCTTTTTAAACTCTGAAAGAACAAGTCCTTTGTTTCTCTCCATTGTCATGCCTACGCTCCATTCGTTGATGAACAAAAGAAGCGGTCTGTCGTGCATATCCTTGATCTTCTTCATATCGGATGTTCCGACAAGTGTGGACATATCAACATCGTCGTTATCAACCCATCTGATATATTCGTAAGGAAGATTTTCCAAAATAATATCTACATTGTACTCGCTCTGGAGTCTGAACTTCAATACGTCAAACTGAAGTACTCCAACGACGCCTACGATGATCTCCTCAAGACCCGTGTTGTACTCCTGGAAGATCTGTATCGCACCTTCCTGAGCGATCTGAGTAATACCCTTAACGAACTGCTTACGCTTCATGGTATCTACCTGACGTACTCTTGCAAAATGCTCGGGTGCGAATGTGGGAATACCTTCATAAACAACGTTATCCTTTGGCATACATACCGTATCACCGATCGCAAAAATACCGGGATCGAATACACCCATTATATCACCTGCGTAAGCTTCACTTAAGATCTTACGCTCATCTGCCATAAGCTGCTGAGGCTGAGAAAGTCTCATAACCTTGCCGCTCTGTACATGCTTAACTTCTTTACTTGCATCGTATCTTCCGGAGCAGATTCTCATAAACGCAACCCTGTCTCTGTGAGCCTTGTTCATGTTTGCCTGGATCTTAAATACAAATGCGGTAAAATCACTCTCAAGCGGATCGATCACCTCTCCGTCCGATGATGCTCTTCCTGTGGGAGGAGTCGCCATCTTAAGGAAGTGATGAAGGAAAAGCTCAACGCCAAAGTTCTGAAGAGCCGATCCGAAGAATACAGGAGTAAGCTCACCGGCTCTGACCTTCTCAAGGTCGTACTCTGCACCTGCTCCGTCCAAAAGCTCTATTTCGCCCTGAAGCTTTTCATATGCATCCTGACCGATCTCACTGTCTATCGCAGCCTTATTGTCAAGCTCGATGATAGTTTCTTTACCTTCTTTGGTACCCTTCTGAGTCTCAGAGAAAGTAACGATATGTCCTTCTCTTCTGTCATAGATACCCTTAAAGTTCTTACCTGATCCGATAGGCCAGTTCATAGGGCATGTAGCGATACCGAGGTTATTCTCGATATCATCGAGAAGATCGAAGGTGTCCATGGCATCACGGTCGAGCTTATTGATAAATGTAAAGATCGGAATATGACTCATAGCGCAGACTTTGAAAAGCTTTCTTGTCTGAGCCTCGACACCCTTACTGGCGTCAATTACCATGACAGCGGAATCCGCAGCCATAAGTGTTCTGTATGTATCCTCCGAGAAATCCTGGTGTCCCGGAGTATCAAGAATATTGATGCAGCAGCCTTCATAGTTAAACTGAAGAACAGAAGAAGTAACGGAAATACCACGCTGCTTCTCAATCTCCATCCAGTCGGATACAGCATGTCTTGCCGTAGCCTTACCCTTAACGCTTCCCGCCATATTGATCGCTCCTCCGTAAAGAAGGAACTTCTCGGTAAGAGTTGTCTTACCTGCATCGGGGTGGGAAATGATGGCGAAGGTACGTCTCTTATTTATCTCATTTATTGTCTCTTTTGTGTTACTCATTTTAATGTCCTTAACTAAGTATGAGGCCGGTATGCAATTACATGCCGGCCCCTTGTGATTTATTTGTTATAAAGAAGTTCCGCTCTCGCGATTAGTTAGCGTCCTTGATTGAGAAGCTGATTCTGCCCATCTTGTCCTTACCAAGGCATACAACCTTAACTGTATCGCCAAGTGTAAGAACATCCTCTACGCGATCGATTCTCTCCTTGGAGATCTTGCTGATGTGAACCATTCCCTCTTTGCCGGGAGCGAACTCAACGAATGCACCGAACTCCTTGATGCTTACAACCTTACCTGTGAAAGTCTGACCCTTCTCAAAGTCTGTAACGATGATGTTTACCATGTCTACAGCCTTCTGGAGCATCTCCTGATCCTCGCCGCAAACTGAAACCTTACCATCATCTGTGATGTCGATCTTAACACCTGTACGAGCGATGATCTCGTTGATTGTCTTACCTCTCTGACCAACAACATCACCGATCTTCTCGGGATCGATCTGAACAGATACGATCTTGGGAGCGTACTGGTTAACTTCCTTACGAGGCTCTGCGATCGCCTTGCTCATGCACTCATCCATGATGAAGAATCTAGCCTCACGACACTGCTCGATAGCTGTCTCAACGATAGGCTTTGTAAGACCGTGAATCTTGATATCCATCTGAATAGCTGTGATACCGTCTTTGGTTCCTGTTACCTTGAAGTCCATGTCTCCGAAGAAGTCCTCAAGACCCTGGATATCTGTAAGAACGATGAAATCATCGTCTGTATCGCCTGTTACAAGACCGCAGCTGATACCTGCAACCATCTTCTTGATAGGAACACCTGCAGCCATAAGTGACATGCAAGATGCACATGTTGAAGCCATTGATGTTGATCCGTTAGACTCAAATGTCTCTGATACGCAGCGGATAGCATAAGGGAACTCTTCAACGCTGGGAAGTACGGGAAGAAGTGCTCTCTCTGCAAGTGCACCGTGACCGATCTCACGACGTCCGGGTCCTCTTGAAACCTTTGTCTCACCTACTGAGTATGCAGGGAAGTTGTAGTGATGTACATATCTCTTGTCCTGAGCGAAAGCATCCATTCCCTCAACCTTCTGAGCCTCTGAAAGAGGTGCAAGAGTTGTAACGTCACAGATCTGTGTCTGTCCACGAGTGAACATAGCACTTCCGTGTACTCTGGGAATAAGATCAACTTCTGCTGAAAGAGGTCTGATCTGCTTGATGTCACGTCCGTCAGGTCTCTTGTGATCTTTGAGGATCATCTTACGAACTGTCTTTTTCTCATACTGATATATAGCTTCACCGAGAATTGCGAGCCACTCTTCGTTCTCAGCAAACTTCTCTGTAAGTCTGTCTGTGATCTCTGCGATATTGTTCTCTCTTGTCTGCTTGTCATCTGTGAAGACTGCCTTCTCCATCTCCTCGGGAGGAACGATCTCCTTGATGGCTGCAAAGAGCTCTTCGGGAACAGCACAGCTTGTGTACTCGTGCTTAGCCTTACCAACCTCTGCAACGATGCCCTTGAAGAACTCGATGATCTGAAGGTTTACTTCGTGAGCCTTGTAGATAGCTTCCTTCATCTTCTCCTCGGGGATCTCGTTAGCGCCGGCCTCGATCATGATAACCTTCTGTCCTACTGATGCAACAGTAAGCTTGAGGTCACCTGTGTTCCACTGCTCCTGAGTAGGGTTAACGATGAGCTCACCGTTGATCATACCCATCTGTGTCATAGCGCAAGGGCCGTCAAAAGGAATATCGGAAATTGAAACAGATACCGATGCACCAAGCATAGCTACAAGCTCGGGACGGCACTGAGGATCAACTGCCATTACCATTGTCTCGATTGTTACGTCATTTCTGTAGTCCTTAGGGAAAAGAGGACGCATAGGTCTGTCGATAACGCGGCTTGTAAGGATCGCGTTCTCAGAGGGCTTACCCTCTCTCTTGTTGTATCCGCCGGGGAACTTTCCTACTGCGTAGAACTTCTCGCTGTACTCTACGCTAAGAGGGAAGAAGTCGATTCCGTCTCTGGGCTTAGCTGAAGCAGTAGCTGTACAAAGAACTGTTGTATCTCCGTACTGCATGAATGCACATCCGTTAGCCTGTTTTCCAACCTTGCCGATCTCAACCTTAAGAGTACGTCCGGCAAGCTCCATTGTGTAAGTCTTTACCATATTAACCATCCTTTCATCATATAAGCTTTCATATGATATACAGGCTTCAAGGTTATAGCAAAAAGCGTGCCTTTTAGTAACTTGCCTTTCACGCACTTTGCTACAACTTTGAATCCGCATATCATATTTGCATTGTAAATGTGTCTTTATACTGCGAAATCCGCTTGGTTTCACGGTATAAAAAAGTAAAGGCGGAACAGACTGACATATGTCAGCCTCATCCCGCCTTTTTAATCAGATTACTTTCTAAGACCAAGGTCTGCGATAAGCTTACGATAAACTTCGATATCCTTATTCTTGAGGTATCCGAGAAGTCTACGTCTCTGACCTACCATCTTAAGAAGACCTCTTCTTGAGTGGTGATCCTTAGGGTTCTTCTGAAGGTGATCGTTGAGCTCGTGAATTCTCTCTGTAAGAATAGCTACCTGAACCTCCGGTGAACCTGTATCTCCGGCCTTTCTTGCAAACTTGCTGATAACTTCTGTCTTTTTCTCTTTTGTAATCATTTCTTTCTCCTTATAAAAACTATAAAACTTGAATCCGCCGATTACCGAGAACGGGTTGGAGTATCCGCATCCATCAGTAACGGTAGTTCTGTAACAGTTGTCAGTCTCCCAACAACTTACTAATTCTAGCATATAAATTCAAACGTGTAAAGAATTATTCAGCTGCTGGCACAACCGGGGGCGAAATTAAAATTATAGGCAATTTTATATGTTTTATTAACTAACTCGGTTGCCTCTTTATTCTTTCCCGTGAATTTTTTTCTGGTGCTCTCTGAGGCAGACGTATTTGTATATCCGTACCAGTTACTGTAATCAATATAGTCCTTATGAACCAAGCTCCTACCGTCAGGAGTGACTAAATATGTTTCATATGAACGTGCATTACATGCATATATAACGCCATCCTTTATTTTAATAGCCATATTTGTTTTTAACTCGCCTACCATTCTAAGCGGCTTACCCTTTCCCTGTTCGGTATAAACCTTTATATGATGTGTTTCCGTACTATCCGAATTCTCTTCCATCGCATGAATTAAAACTTTTTTACCATATCCTTTAATATTGACCAGAGCATATCTTTCTCTGTTAGTTATAATTACATTTATAGCTTTATCAAAGGTATCTACCAGCTGAGGATCCTTATATATTTTTTTATTACAAACATAATATTTATATGTTTCGTCATGAGCTTTACTTATTAAACTCGAATCATTCTCCTCCATCTTATATTCAACACTTTCGGTTATCTCTGTAGGCATCTCCCATGCAATCGTCTGTAGTCCTGAAGCACCTGTCACTGCAAGCATTCCGGCAGTTGCAATCCCCGCGAGCACCTTTACTCCACTTTTTTTCATCTCTTTCTCCTTTTCTATCACTAAAAAATAATGCGTGCAGCTCTAATTCTGCACGCATTATGTTATATCATTGTTTACAATTATTGTCAAGTTTGTTAACAACTTTGGCCGCTATAACAAACTGTCATAACTCATATGAATTCTTTAAATCCTGCTTGATCTGGGCTTTAAGAGCATCAATGCTCTCAAACTTCATCTCGGGTCTTACGAAGGCTCCGAGCCGTACTTCTATGAACTTTCCGTAAACATCTTCATCAAAGTCATAGATATAGGTCTCGACGCCAACCCGCTCTTTTTCAGAGATGGTAGGCTTTCTGCCTATATTGGTCATGCCCTTGTATTCATTATCCCCGATAACCACAGTGCTGCTGTAAACTCCGTAAGGCGGAAGAAGCTTGTACTTCTCGGGATGAATGTTTACCGTGGGTACTCCGATGGTTCTGCCTATACGGTTACCCTGTTGCACCTTTCCGCTCACGCTGTACTTATCACCAAGAAGCCTCTCTGTAAGAAGCATCTCTCCGTCGGAAACAGCGTTCCTGACTCTTGTTGAGCTTACTTCCTCTCCGTCGACCTGCACCTTATCAATGATGCATAGTTCATAATCAAGCTCATCCCTAAGGCTTTCAAGAAGCGCGCTGTCACCTTTTCCCTTGTCGCCAAAAGAGACATCAGATCCCGCTGCAATGAATTTTGCACCAAGCTCTTTTACCAAAATACGTCTTACAAAGTCCTCGGGATGCGTAGCTGCGGTCACTTCGTTAAGAGGAAACTCAACGAGGATATCTATGCCGAGCTTTTCAAATGCCCTTCTCTTCTCATCTCTTGTAAAGAGCTGAGGCATCTTTTTCCCCATAAAAAACTCTTCGGGTGACGGATCAAAGGTAAATATAACGCTCTTAAGGCCGTCTTTCTTTTTATCGACAATCCTTGATAAAAGCTCTCTGTGCCCAAGATGTATGCCGTCGAACTTACCTATCGCGATCGCCGTTTTGTCTTTTATATTAAATTCTTCGTGCTTACTGATTATTCGCATCATTAACCTTCATAGAAAAATTTCACAACGTCAAACTGCCTTGTTTTCTCGTTGTATTTGTATATACCAAAAAAGGTATCGTCCTCGGAATAAACTCTGACCATGTCTTTATCAACGAACATACTCTCTTCAAATTCCGTATCGTTAACGTCTGCGGGATCTTCGCTGAGAATGTTGTCCTTCCTAAAGCTGTTGCCGTTTTCCAGAAGCTTTCTTGCGCTGTCTTTGACATGGATCTTATCAAGGTCTCTGAAAATATACTCGGGGGACTTTATCATCTCATTTAGCATTCCTGCATCTCTAAGCTCTTCAACCTGCGTGAGAGTGATCGCATCCTCAAGTCCGAAGGCTCCGACCTTGGTTCTTGTAAGATGCTGCATCGCCGCTCCGCAGCCAAGTCTCTGACCGATATCGTGGCAAAGCGTCCTGATATAAGTACCCTTGGAGCATTTAACCTCCATGGTAAAAAAGTGTTCTTTTTCAAGATGAGAATCATCCAGGATCGTGATCGCGCCGATGTGTACATGGCGGGGTTTTCTCTCAACCTCGATCCCCTCTCTTGCAAGCTCATAGAGCTTCTTTCCGCCTTGTTTAATTGCTGAATACATAGGCGGGATCTGATCATAGTCTCCCACAAAAGCTCTTGCCGCTTCGTGAAGCTCTTTTCTTGTTACGTTAACTTCTCTTGTCTCAAGCACGTTTCCGGACATATCCTGAGTGTCCGTTACGACGCCCAATCTGCAAACTGCAATATACTCCTTGTCGTGGTCTGTGAGCATCTCAACAAGCTTGGTGCCTGTTCCGAGGCACACTACAAGAACCCCGACAGCATCGGGATCAAGCGTTCCGGTGTGACCTATTTTCTTTTGACGAAGAATGCCGCGAAGCTTGGCGACAACATCGTTGGAGGTAAAACCGGGTTCCTTATATATATTTATGAGTCCGTTGTAATTGTTCATACGCTCTTTCTTAAAAAGGTACCCAAATACTGACTATATGGGTACCTTTAAATTCGTTTTATTCTTCCATCTGGTGATGGATATACTTAACTATATTGTTGATAACATCATGGCATGTACCGTTGGCCGTGCAGCCCGCAGCTCTTGTATGTCCGCCGCCTCCGAAAAGTCCCGCTATCTTGGCAACGTCAACCGCGCCGTTACTGCGAAGACTAACCTTATATTCAAGCGGTGATATCTCATACATAAACAGCGAGCAATCAACGCCGATAGTAAGAAGCATCTGGCTTACGATACCGTCAAGGTCATTGCTTGATGCCCCGTAAAAATCCATTGTCTGCTTGGAAATAACGGAAACAATACATCTTCCGTCAAGCATAAGCATACTCTCAAGAAGCGCTCTTCCAAGTATCTGATTCTGAAGATATGTCTTTTCATAAAAGACGTGATCGATAAGACTTCCAAAATCAAAGCCGTAGGAAATAAGCTCAGCCGCAACCTTCATGGTCTTGGGTGAAGTGTTGGAATACTTGAAAACTCCGGTATCCGTAACCATTCCGGTGTAAATAGCCTTGGCAATTTCCACATCGATCTTATCTGTATCTATGACATCGTAAACAAGCTCGCATGCGCTGCTTGCCGTAGGAACGATGTAATTGACGTCACCCGTTCCCTCATTGCTCACATGATGATCGATATTAACCGTGCGCTTTGCGTTGTCAAAAAACTTCTCGGCATCTCCGAGTCTTTCTTTACCACAATCAAGTGCAATAAATAAGTCAAAAGACTCTACATCCGTCGAAAAGTCGTTGTTAACAAGCTCAGCGTCTTTTATAAACATAAGCTCAGGAGGTATCTTCTCAAGAAAAACAGTCGCCTTTACATCGGGATAGTTCTTCTTAATATAAAGATACATCGAAAGACACGATCCCACACAGTCTCCGTCAGGACGGATATGGCCGCCGATTCCGACCGTGCTTACTTCGTTCATTAACTCATCAATCTTCATTCTCTTCTCCGCGGGCTCTTCTGGCCTCGTTATCCTTGGCAGCTATCTCATCAATCTTCTTTGACATATCGATCGCATACTCAATGGAGTCGTCCATGATGAATCTGATCTCGGGTGTATATCTCATGTTAAGCTCTTTAGCAAGTGTGCTGCGAACGTATCCGGCAGCACTCTTAAGTCCTTCCAAAGTACGCTCTCTGTCCTCGTCATTACCCATGACGGTAACCCATACCTTGCAGGTCTTAAGATCGGGAGCAACCTCGACATCCATAACGGATGTCATAGGGCTGATCCTGGGATCTTTACTGTATCGGATGGCCTCTGAAATAACTTTCATAACCTCTCCGTTTATTCTTTTATTCTTATTGCTGTTTTTTCTCATATATTATTCTTTCCGCGATATACGGATTGCATTGTGCCGGCACAGCAATCTATGCCATTTAGTCCCTATATCACTTATGTACGGGGAACCTCTACCATCTCGTATGCCTCTACCATATCACCTTCGTGAATCTGGTCGAATCCGTCAAATACAAGACCGCACTCGAAGCCTTCCTTAACCTCCTTGGCGTCATCCTTGAATCTCTTAAGTGAAGCAAGGTCACCTTCGAAGATCTGCTCACCGTCTCTTGTGATCCTAACCTTGGAGTCTTTCTTGATAACACCGTCCTTAACGAAGGAACCTGCGATATTACCAACCTTGGAAGCCTTGAAGATCTGGCGAACTTCGGCATGTCCTGTAACTCTCTCCTCATAGATGGGAGCAAGCATACCCTTCATGGCAAACTCGATCTCCTCGATTGCCTGATAAATTACCTTATAAAGCTTGATCTCAACGCCTTCGTGCTCTGCCATGCTCTTAGCTGTAGCATCGGGACGAACGTCGAAACCGATAATAACTGCGTTGGATGCTGCGGCAAGAGTAACGTCTGACTCTGTGATCGCACCAACACCGCCGTGAATAACCTTAACAACAACCTCTTCGTTGGAAAGCTTAAGAAGGCTCTGCTTAAGGGCTTCTACGCTACCCTGAACGTCGGCTTTGATGATGATGTTGAGTTCCTGAAGTCTTCCTTCCTCAATCTTGGAGTAAAGATCGTCAAGTGACATCTTAGCCTTAGTCTCTTCAATAAGGTCTTTCTTATGCTGCTGAAGATAAGTATTTGCATACTGCTTGGCAAGCTTATCCGTAGCATGTCCGAGGAATACCTCACCTGCGTTGGGAACATCGGAAAGTCCGAGGATCTCAACAGGCTGTGAAGGACGAGCTTCCTTAAGCTTATTGCCCTTATCGTCAACCATGGCTCTAACCTTACCTGAGCTTGCACCTGCTGAAATGAAGTCTCCGACATGGAGTGTACCCTTCTGAACAAGTACGTTTGCTACAGGTCCGCGACCCTTATCAAGTCTTGCCTCAAGGACAAGTCCTCTTGCTTCTCTGTCGGGGTTAGCCTTGAGCTCAAGGATATCTGCTGTAAGAATGATGGTCTCAAGAAGTGTCTCGATACCTTCACCTGACTTAGCGGATACGGGAACGAACTCTGTTGTTCCGCCCCAATCTGTAGAGATAAGACCGTACTCGGTCATCTCCTGCTTAACCTTGTCTATATTTGCATTGGGCTTATCAATCTTGTTAACCGCAACGATGATCTCAACCTCTGCAGCCTTGGCATGGTTGATAGCCTCGATTGTCTGAGGCATAACACCGTCATCCGCAGCAACTACAAGAACAGCGATATCTGTTGATGTAGCACCACGCATACGCATTGCTGTGAATGCTTCGTGACCGGGAGTATCAAGGAATGTGATCTTCTGGTCATTAACAGATACTGTATAAGCACCGATTCTCTGTGTGATACCGCCTGCCTCACGATCTGTAACGCTGGTCTTACGGATAGCGTCAAGAAGTGATGTCTTACCATGGTCAACGTGACCCATTACGCAGACAACGGGAGGTCTCTTCTTAAGTGTCTCGGGTGCATCCTCATCCTCTTTAAGGAGTTCTTCGATGATATCAACGGGAATCTCCTTCTCGCAGATGATGTCGTATTCGATAGCGATATTCTCAGCCTCTTCATAAGTAAGCTCTGTATTAACGGTAGAAACCTGTCCTGCCATGAAGAGCTTCTTGATAATAACAGAAGGCTGCATCTTCATCTTCTCGGCAAGTTCCTTGATAGAAACCTTCTCGGGAATAGAGATAACCTTGATCTGCTCTTCAGGTTCTTCAACCTTCTTAACCTCAGGCTTGATGAATCTGCCGACTCTCTTACTTCTTGGCATCATCTCTTCCTGCTCGTAAGCAAGATCCTTCTTGTTTCTCTTATCTTTCTCCTGACCGAGTCTTCTTCTTTCTTCGTCTCTGCGGCCCTGTCCTTCCTTAGCTGAAGGAGCATCTGCAAAATTGCCTCTTCCGCCCTTGTCGAACTTGTTTCCGCCGAACTTGTTGTCATTTCTCTGACCGAACTTGCCGCCGTTCTGGCCTGCTCCGCCGTTTCTGTTGTCATCTCTGCGGAAGCCGCCGTTCTGGCCGCCCTGTCTGTTCTGGAAATTATTTCTGTCGCCTCTGGGTGCATTTCCCTGTGCGCCCTGACGATTATTTCTGTTGTCTCTGTTTCTGTCGGGAGCCTGTGTTCTCTCTCTTGAAGCTTCTCTGTTCTGAGGTGCCTCTTTTGCCACATTCTCTCTTGCGGGTGCCTGGTTCTGTGCAGGTGCTGCGGGCGCTTCCTTCTTGGCGGGAGCGGGCTTTGCAGCGGGCTGAGTCTTGTTATATCCGTTATCATAGCTGTCAAGCTGTGAAGGTGCTGTCAAAGGCTTGATAGGATGATATACGTTCTGTGACTGAGCGAAGGTTCCGCGTCTGTTGTTTCCGCCTCTGTCCTGTCTGTTGTCACGAGGTCTCTGATTACCTGAGTTTCCTCCCTGTCCGTTGAAGCCGCCCATCTTGGAGTTACCTGCGTTGGTAACCATGATGATCTTCTTCTTTTTCTTGGGCGCATCTTCAGCTGAAGCCTTAGCAGCCTCTGCGTTAGATTCCTTTACCTCTTTTTCAACAGCCTTGGTTTCGGCTGCCTTTGCAGGCTTTTCTTCCTTTTTAGGTGCTGCTGCACTTGTTTTTTTGCCCTTAAAATGCTTTCTGATCTTATCTGCATCGGACTCTTCAATAGAACTGTTCGAACGCTTCGCTTCTATTCCATTCTCCTGCGCGTAGCTTATCAGCTCTTTTCCTTCGCATCCAAGCTCATTCGCAAGGTCAGATATCTTAATTTTTGCCATTCACATTTCCTCCAAACTGATCTTCTAAGAGTAAGTTCTTTAAAAGCGACTTCGCCAGCCCTTCGTCGGTAACTACCAGGCTTGTTCGAACACCCTTACCTATTGCATGTCCCAGGCTCTCCTTGTCTCCAAAAAAAACAATGGGCACCTTGTAATAACTACATTTATCCGCAAATAGCTTCTTGGTATTGTCAGAAGCATCTTCACTGACTATTACTACATGGGCTTTTTTGCCGCGAACAGCTTCAAGCACGGATAACTCACCGCTCTTTAGCTTACCCGCTCTAATGCAAAGCCCAAGCATAGAATAAACTTTTTTAGAATCCAATTTACTCTCCAAACTCTTTACTCAACTTATCAAGTACATCTTCGGGAATCTGCGCTTTGAGTGAACGCTCAAGCCCTTTGTTCTTAAGTGCTTTCTTAAGACATTCCGCATTGTTGCAGATATATGCGCCTCTTCCGTTCGCTCTTCCGGTTGTATCAAGACAGATCTCATCCTCGGGAGTCTTGATGACTCTTACGAGTTCTCTTTTATCCTTCATCTCTCCGCAACCGACACATTTTCTGGTTGGAATCTTTTTTTGCATCTTATTCCTCTACATCGGCATCCTCGGAAGCCTCATCGATCACATCGATCTCCTCTTCCTCGTACTCGCCCTCATAATCCTCATCATCATAATCTTCATCATCAAGATAGTCTTCCATACGGAATCCGGGAGCATCCTTAGCCTGAGTCTCGCTCTTGATGTCGATCTTATATCCTGTAAGTCTTGCTGCAAGACGAGCGTTCTGTCCTTCCTTACCGATAGCAAGTGAAAGCTGATAATCGGGAACGACTACCTTAGCGCTCTTCTCATCGGGATCAGCAAATACCGCAACGATCTTGGCAGGTGAAAGAGCATTCTGAATAAGGTTACCGGGGTTCTCATCCCAGTTGATAACGTCGATCTTCTCACCGTTAAGCTCGTCAACGATAAGATTAACTCTTGCTCCGTTAACACCTACACATGCACCAACCGCATCAACGTTGGGGTTGTGTGAGTAAACAGCGATCTTGGTACGGCTGCCTGCTTCTCTTGCAATGCTCTTGATCTCAACAGTTCCGTCCTGAATCTCGGCAACTTCCTGCTCGAAAAGTCTCTTAACGAGATCGGGATGTGTTCTTGAAACAAGGATTCTGGGTCCCTTGGAACCGTTCTTAACCTCAAGCACATATACTCTGATACGTGATGTAGGTCTGTAGAAGCCTGACTTAGCTTCAGCTTCAACCTGCTCGTTCTCATTGAGGATCGCATCTGCGCGTCCAAGGTTGATGCTGATGTTCTTACCGATATATCTCTGAATGACACCTGTTACAATGTCATGCTCTTTTTCAAAATACTCGTTGTAGATCGCTCCGCGCTCTTCCTCACGAATCTTCTGTAAGATAACGTTCTTGGCGTTCTGAGTTGCGATACGTCCGAACTCCTTGGAGTTTAAAGATACGTTTACAACATCGCCGACCTTGCTCTTTTTGCTAATCTTCTTGGCATCATCGAGTGAAATCTCGAGCATGGGATCCATAACATCATCTGCTGTCTCGACAACAGTCTTCTCTGCGTAGCACTTGAAGTCGCAGTTATCTCTGTCAACTTCTACTTTGATGTTCTCTGCCTTGCCGAAATTGTTCTTGCAAGCAGTGATAAGTGAATTCTCGATCGCATCGAACAGAGAATCCTTACTGATGTTCTTCTCCTTCTCCAAAAGGTCAAGGGCATCCATTAATTCTTTACTCATCGTAATCTCCTTTTTCCGCTCAGATTAAAAATCAAGAGCAAGCTTAATAACTGATATCTCTTTTCTTATAAAAGTCTCATCTTGTTCATTTATAGTTACGGTAACCGAAGTGTCATCAAAACTCTTAAGTGTACCGGCAAACTCCTTAACACCGTCTCTTGGCTTAAAAAGCTTGAGTTCTACATCCATACCTATGCTGTTCTGAAAATGTCTGTCTTTCTTGAGCTGACGTCCGAGTCCGGGACTGCTGACTTCCAAGGTATATGCCTCTTCGATAAAGTCATCAACGTCAAGCGCATCGGAAAGTGCTCTGTTGACATTAACGCAGTCATTGATATCTACGCCGCCTTCCTTATCGATGTAACAGCGAAGGTACCACTCGCCCGCTTCCTTGACATACTCCACATCGTAAATGCTGACGCCGTTTGCTTCAGCGATGGGAGTAAGAAGCTCTTCAGTCTTCTTCTCAATATCATTCTTACGTGCCATTCTATCTCCTTATTGTTGCAAGTTGGCTACAAGTACATGAAATACATGATATACGAATTGCTCCGCAGCAAGCTGCTTTGATCTATTACGCCTATATCATGACATGCAAAAAGTGGACTCGCGAAAGTCCACTTCTGCGTAATATTATAACGTGTGTTTTTGTATTTGTAAACAGTAGATTTGATTATTAATGTTTATAGCTGATTCTTTTTTGGTTTTACTGCAACAATATATACTTTCTTATTCTCGTAATCTACTCTGTATACAACAGTATATTTTTTTACAAATATCTGCCTGTACCCTTTGTGTCTTCCTACTGTTCTGATTGTTCCTCTATCAGGAAAGCTTTTTAATCTCCTTATAGATGATTTAATAGTTTCAATAAAACTATAAGCTATATCTCTATCCGCAGAGAGTTCAAGTGTAACAGTGTACACCTCCTCTAAATCCTTTAATGCCTGCGGTGTAACTGTAACCTTGTAATTATCCAAAAAACTTTGCCTCCAATCCGGCAAAAGCTTCCTCTATATCTATCAACTTAGCGCCTTCAGATATTTCTTTCTCCGATTGCTCTATAGACTTATCAATTTCTTCGTCTATTTCGTTATCAGATTTCAAGGTACCTTCCATAACTGATATGATATAGTATAATTTTTCTTCCGGAACCTGTTCAAGAAGTTCCATTGCTCTTTCTCTGTTACTCATAAATATATCCTTTCATAAAATCCCACCATGAACATACATTTATGCAAAAACATTATAGCATTTAGAGCAATTTTTTTATAGTCATAAAAAATGTGAGTGTATCTGAAGGATGTAAATTCAAAAAGTGTCTTAATCGCAGGCACTCCTTTTATCCCTTATTATTTCTTCTTTCTTCTAGCTCATCTTGATACCCCGCAATTATTATTCCAGCAGGCAGCGCGACAATAGCAATTCCCAAAACAGCAGAAATCATAGTAATAAATTTTCCGATAAGTCACCTTCCAAATTTCACAATCTTTTTCCAGGCAAAAAAATAAGCCAGAATACTAATGTATTCTAGCTTCAGGGTTGGGCTGTTTAAATAACTAACAGTCTTGCGTACCTCGTAGCGGAATCGAACCGCTGATTCTGCCGTGAGAGGGCAGCGTCTTAACCGCTTGACCAACGAGGCTTACTTACTTGTGTCAACCGCTGTATCGCGGCGACTTGTTTATATTATCTCATAGATAAAAATAATGCAAGTACTTTTTTAAAAAATTTTTGAAAAAATATTTATTCATAGAAGAGTCGCCGCTTTTGGCGACTCTTCAACCTAAGATCAGGCGCTCTTCATATTGCTGATATAACGTCTAATGGACAGGGCAACTTCTTCGTGTTTATGCCATTCTACATCATCGGTTTTATCGCAATACTCCAGTGCCTTCTCATATTCACCCTCATAGGCATATATCTGTGCCAAGGTTAAATATTTTTCGGTACAACCGCCTTTTATACAATACGGGCACATCTCCTCCCCATCCATCTTAGATAAGTAATGGCGGGCTTTATCAATATCTCCCATATAAATATATGCTTCGCTTATATATGATAATTCCATTCTGTTGGCGAATCTGTCTTTATCTTCCACAGCTTTTTCCACTGTCATACCCTTTTCGATACAATATAGGCACTCATTCGTAGCTTCATCCAGTGCTCTTTTTGCAAAAATTTTAGCCCGGTCACGATTGCCTGCATACATACAAAGTCTTGCAAGACTTATAAAAATACTTCGCCTTTTTTTATCATCGGATTCGATAATATCCAAAAATTCATCTTTCACAAGCAGATCATAGAGCCGCTTGTGATCCGAAACAATCGCGGGACCATAAGAAAGTATACGCCAAAAAAACTCTGAAAAGCCCTTATATCCATTGTTCTTTTCCAAAACCATATTCAACTTATCGCAAGCGTCAAATAACAGCCTCTGCGATTCATCGTTAAAAAAGATCGAAGGCTCATATGCGCAATAAGACAGAATAAGTTTTGTTTTTTCCGTGATCGCGCTGTAATCAAGCTCGGAATTTTCAGACAAAGGATCCGGAATGAATACTCCTTTTGCCGTTATTTCCAAGTTTTCACGTGCCTTATCATTGTTGTTGACAGCGGTATAAAAAGAGATCAGTCTTTCGCACAGTTCGGGATTTAACTCTTCATACAGTTCTTCATTTTTATCCTTATTGATTTCCAAAAACTCTCTTTTTTGCTCCAGATACTCTATCGCTTCTTTATATCTTCCGCTTAAATAAAAACATTTTGAGATTATGCTCCAAAAAGCTGCCTGATGATATATACGCTGTGTTTCATAAGCGTATTGCTCCGCTTCTTTTAATATCGAAACAGTTTTCTCTATGATTATGTCATTTTCTTCCTTCTTTCCCTCTTCCAAACATTCCGAAAGATGAGCATATATCAGGTTAAAATATGCTCTTAATTTGTGAACTTCAAAAATATAATCACCGGTATCCAACTGTTCTTCGGTAATAATTTCAATCACTTTTTCGCCCAGAGGAATCGCCCGTTTAGCATCCCTTCTTCTTGTTTCGGAACAAACTACATTGACAAGATTCTCAACAAAATCCGATGAATACTCACCCTCACCCTCTTCCTCGTCTTCTGTATCTAATTCCATGAGCTTAGATACATAGCCTGCCAACATATCAGCTTCTGATCTTGAATTGTATCCGTCTCTGTCTGTCAGATAAAAGCTTGATGAAGCAAGCTTATTATACTTATTGATATCATCCGCCCCATCCGGGATCAGATCAAGTAACTTTTTGGCATCGCGGTGTCTTTTGTCCTTTTGGTAAAACTCGGCGATGTTCTGAAGGATATAAACATAATTGTCCAATCCGGAAATCTTATCTTTATCTCTTTCATATCGTTTTATCCCCAGCTCATGCGCATTGCCGAATTTACAAGCTATGATAAATACATTCCAGTCAAATTCGGAAAATTCATCCATATCCGCCATCAGTTCAGCAGTCTGTTTTCCACTTTCTTCTATATATGCCGCAGCCTCCTCATTGTCGTCTATAAAGTGCATCCATCTGTAATAATAAAATGCATCTCGTATATCTCCCCTCTTGCGGCAGATGATAGCTCTTGTCTCATAAACTCTGTACTCAAAAAAGCGATAAATAATCTGATGATTTTCCTCAGGAACTTCTTCCATATAGCAATAAAAAAGCTCCTTTTCCTGTTCTTCGGACAATTCCCCCTTAATAAGGTCATTTCTCTTAGCCATCAATACAAACCATGGATGAAGAAGCCCTGTTTCAAGTAACTTTCCAAGTTCCGCATCAATATCTTCAACCTCAGAATACGGGCTGACCAGATCGATCAAGCTGCCGATATATCGATCAATCACACCGTCTTCATCTTTTTCGGGCGTTCCGATAACTGTCTCATATTCAAAATCAAAATACCGGTTGGCAGCCTTCGCCATGGCATATCGCAAAAAGCCTTCTTCACAAATACCGGAAAGCTCAACAAAATTCTCGCCGATAAAGAAGAGATCATCGATCACTTTATACACGCTGTTTGAAAGATAGAAATGTGACTGAAGATATGAAAAAAGAATTCTTCTTACTTCCTCAGCGGTATCCAGAGCAGTCACCACCGGATCTGAAAGAAGGTTCTTCCACTCCTCCGGATTTATTCTGCGTTTATAACATTTATACAATTCATCAAGCCTCGTATAAAAAACGTTGAGCGGATCATTCTCTCCCCTTTCGAAAAACCCTTCCCCTTGGTCTTTTTCTCTTGCAAAAGAGATTGCGTTTTCATACGCTGTTCTTACTTTCTTAAATCCATCCGGATCATCTTCGGGATTATGTTTTCTAAGTTCTGTTCTGTATGCTTCCCCTATCTTATTCTCATCTTTTGTGATCTCAATTTTCAGAATGTCAAAAACCTCTTTGATGTCCATGCCTCTTCTCCTTTTAAAGTTATATATTATTTTGATTGATTATCTCTATCAGCTTTTTCTTCGAATTAAAAATGAAAGCTTTATCTCTTTTTTCAAGCGCTTCTTCAAAAGCGGTCACAGCTTCTTCGATCAAAGCCCTGTCACTTCCAAGTGATTCTTCATATGCTCTTTCTGCTCTGATCAAAAGTAATCTGTTCTCCTCAAGATCTCTCGGAGCAATCTTTAAGTAGCTAAGCTGCTTCATTCTCTCGGCAATTTCTTCATCGGTCATTCTGTTGTATCGCCCTTTGAAGAGCTTGGTGGTCACTTGTCCTGTTGATAATATCCTCACCTCGACTTCCAAAATAGCATTTATATCATAAGTAAATGTAACTTCTATTTTCTCCATCCCCGCCAAATTCTTCGGCACATTGACAGACAAATCTCCAAGATAAAGATTATTGCTTACCTTTCGGCTTTCACCCTGATATACCTCTATATCCACCACTTCCTGATCGTCGTGTGTAGTATAGTATATCTCGGTTCTGCTGGCGGGAATGACGGTATTTCTCTCTATGATGGGAGAAAAATGACCACTCTCAAAGCTTCCGTCTTCTCTGCCCACCGAAACCTGAACACCTAAAGAAAAGCCGCATACATCCGTGAGGATTATTTCTTTAACTTCTGCCCTTCGTTCTTTCATTGCAGCCTGGATACATGTTCCTATCGCAACCGCCTCATCCGGATTGATCATGGTATCGGGAAACTTTCTGAATAATCTGGAAAGAAATTTTCTGATAACAGGCATCCTGGTCGCTCCGCCAACAAGAACAACCTCATCAATGTCAGAAAGCTTGATCCTTGCATCATTGATACTTCTTTGGAGAGGACCTCTAAGCTTATCCAAAAGAGGTTGTGACATCTCTTCAAATTCTCTTTCGGAAAGCGAGTATTCTTTTTCTTTTCCGTCAATTATTATTTTCGAGGAAATCAGAGCTTTATCCGAAAGCTCTGTTTTTATGTTCTCAGCCGCTTCCCTTATTCCGGAAAGAGTTTTTCGGTCACACTTATCCTTATCAATATTCAATTTTGAAAAAATGGATTCATAAATAAGATCGGTAAAATTCTCACCGCCAAGATAATTATCACCGGCTACCGCACGAACTTCCAATATATCCTTACTCAGCTCAAGGATAGAAACGTCAAACGTTCCGCCACCCAGATCAAAAACAAGGAATCTTGTATAATCCTTTTTATCATATAGTCCGTAGGTAATAGCCGCTGCCGTAGGTTCGCTTATGATTCTCTCAACCTTAAGCCCGGCAAGCTGTCCTGCCAATTTAGTTGCTTTACGCCTGTCATCATCAAAATATGCCGGCACGCTGATCACGGCTTCCACAACTTTTTCGCCGTATTTTTTCTCCACATCCTCTTTTAATGATTTCAAAACAAGCGCGGAAAGATCCTCGGGGCGGAATAACTTGCCCCCGAGGTTATACTGCTTATCACTGCCTATAAATCTCTTAAAAACCTCAGCGGTTCTCTCCGGATGAAGTATTCCATACTCTTTGGCACTTTTACCCACAAGTACGGTCCCGTCCTCATCCACTGCTACCGCTGAAGGTGTCAGTCTTTCTCCTAGCCTGTTTTCTACAATTTCCGCATTCCCCTTGTCGAAAACCGCAACCAGGCTGTTGGTGGTACCTAAATCAATTCCGATATTCACAATTGTCTCTTCCTTTTATAAGTTTTATATTATTTAACTCAAGCCTTCATAAGATCAAAAATACTGATCTGGTTAGAGTCGGGAATATCTCCCAAAAGTCCCATATCGGACATCTTATCGATGACTGTCTGCGGGCACTTGGTGCGCTGTCTGAAGTCGTCCTTTGAAAGGAACGGGCCGTCTTTGGCGGCTTCCACGATCTGGTCTGCGGCCTTTTCACCCATGCCGTCGATACTTGTAAGCGAAGGCATGATCTTATCGCCGATAACCTGGAAATCCCTTGACTTAACCTTGAAGATATCGATGGGAAGGAATTCTATTCCTCTCTCGTACATCTCCTCAACAAGTCTCATGTCGCCGTACTCTGCCTGCTGAGCATTGGTAAGCTCATCTTTTTTGCTGTTGTACTCTTTCATGATGGCATGAAGGTGGTTCTCACCCTGGCACATGTGCTCATAGTTAAACGCCTTGGCTCTAATACTGAACCATGCTGCATAGAATGCCTGCGGCACATAAACCTTGAAATAAGCTATACGCCAAGCCATCATAACGTAAGCTGCGGCGTGAGCCTTGGGGAACATGTACTTTATCTTTTTACAAGACCAGATGTACCAATCCGGAACTCCCGCTGCGATCATGGCTTCTTCCATCTCGGGCTTAAGTCCTTTACCTTTACGTACAGACTCCATGGTCTTGAACGAAAGAGACTTATCCATGCCCTTCTGAATTAGATAGATCATGATATCGTCACGACAACAGATACAGGTATCGATGGTCGCCTTGCCCTCCTGAATAAGGGTCTGCGCATTACCAAGCCAAACGTCCGTACCATGTGAAAGACCTGATATCCTGATAAGGTGGGACAATGAAGTGGGCTTGGCGTCGATAACCATCTGCATGGCAAAGTCGGTACCAAACTCGGGAAGACCGAGGCATCCGAGCTTTGTTCCGCCGAGCTGCTCGGGAGTAACGCCGAGCGCAGTCGTATTCATGAAAAGACTCATAACGTTCTTATCATCGAGCGGCACAAGCTTGGGATCGAGCCCCGTGCAATCCTGAAGGAATCTGATCATGGTCGGATCATCGTGTCCCAGAATATCGAGCTTAAGAAGGTTGTGGTCGATCGAGTGATAGTCGTAATGTGTCGTAATTGTAGCCGTTGTCATATCGTTGGCAGGATGCTGAACAGGGCAAAAAGAATTGATGTCCTCTCCAACGGGAAGAACTATGATTCCACCCGGGTGCTGACCTGTACCTCTTCTGATACCCGTACAACCCTGAACAATCCTGTTTATCTCACATTTTCTTTTGCTTGAGCCTATCTGGTCGTAGTATTTCTTTACGAAACCAAATGCCGTCTTATCTGCGAGCGAAGCGATGGTTCCGGCTCTGAAGGTCTGTCCGTAACCAAAGATAACTTCCGTATACTTATGAGCTTTAGACTGATACTCACCCGAGAAGTTAAGGTCGATATCAGGCTCCTTATCTCCTTTAAATCCAAGGAAGGTCTCGAAAGGAATGTCAAAACCGTCCTTATTCATCATGGTTCCGCACTTGGGGCAACGCTTATCGGGCATGTCGCAGCCTGAATTACCGCCGTATTTAAGAACCTCTTCCGAATCGAAATCACTGTATTTGCAGTGAGGGCACACGTAATGCGGGCTCAGCGAATTAACCTCGGTAATACCCGAAGTGAACGCAACAAACGACGAACCTACGGAACCTCTGGAACCTACCAGATATCCGTCCTCATTGGACTTCCAAACGAGCTTCTGCGCGATGATATACATAACGGCGAAACCGTTCTTGATAATGGAGTTAAGCTCTCTTTCAAGACGCTCCTGCACTATCTCGGGAAGCTCATCTCCGTATATCTCATGTGCCTTGTCGTAGCAGATCTTTGTAAGGATCTCATCACTGTTTTCGATGACAGGCGCGCACTTATCGGGACGAACAGGCGAAATACTGTCACACATATCAAGGATCTTACGTGTATTTTCTATTACGATCTCATTAGCCTTGTCTCCTCCGAGATAATCAAACTCAGCCATCATCTCATCGGTCGTTCTAAGATAAAGAGGAGACTCCTCCTCATCGTTCATACCTTTTCCGGCCATGATGATCGTACGATATATCTCATCCTCCGGATTAAGGAAATGCGCATCACAAGTAGCGACAACAGGTTTGTTAAACTGCTCGCCGAGTCTTACTATCTCTTTATTTATCTCTCTGATGTCATCATCGGAATTAATGTCTTCATATCTGTCGGATTCAACCATGAAATGATTGTTTGCAACAGGCTGAATCTCAAGGTAGTCATAGAAATCTACAAGTCTTGCTATCTCTTCGGGCGGTCTTCCCTCAACAACAGCGCCGTAAAGCTCACCCGCGCAGCAAGCGCTCCCTATGATGAGTCCCTCTCTGTGCTTTAACAGCTCACTCTTTGGAATAAGCGGGAATCTCCTGAAATAGTCAACATGAGATTCACTCACAAGGGTATAGAGATTAACCCTTCCCAGAGTGTTCTTTGCAAGAATAATGCAGTGATTGGGACGAAGATGACGGATCATCTCCTTGGTGGGCTTACCCAAAATATTTACGTCGGTAAGCGTAACCGCCTTCTGCTCCTGAAGCATAGGTATGAACTTATTAAAAATAAGCGCGGTACACTCGGCATCATCAACCGCTCTGTGGTGATGACCAAGTACAACGTTAAGTGTCTTAGCAACCGCATCAAGCGTATGCTTTGCCTGAAGCGGGAAGAAATATCTTGAAAGCCAGAGCGTATCGACCGTTGTATAGTCGACATCAATATTAAGCTCTTTACAGTTCTGATTGATAAAGCTGATATCAAAGCCTACGTTATGTCCTACAAGAACGGCGTCCTTACAGAACTCAACGAATTTAGGAATTATAACCTCTCTTGTCGGCGCATCGATGACCATGTCATCCGTGATACTTGTAAGCTGTGTGATCCTAAACGGGATCGGCACCTTAGGATTTATAAACTCCGAGAATCTGTCAACGATCTCGCCGTTCACGATCTTGACCGCACCGATCTCAATGATCTTATTTTTAATAGGTGAAAAACCTGTCGTCTCAATATCAAATACGACAAAGGTCGTATTATCAAGCGGCTGTCCCTTGTCGTTTACAACAATCTCTTTAAGGTCGTCGACAAGATAAGCCTCAACTCCAAGGATCAGTTTAAAGAAATCCTGTCTCTCGATAGGCGGCTCTCCCGCTTCTTTCCTTCTCTTTTTCTCATCGTCATAAAGAGACTCCCATACGTGGTTGGCATCCGTAAGCGCCTGAACAACGCCGTGGTCCGTGATCGCGATACCGGGCATTCCCCACTTGTAGGCCTGCTTAACGATATCTTTTACCTCGGAAACACCGTCCATATCACTCATCTTGGTATGGCAGTGAAGCTCTACTCTCTTAACCTCAGCTCTGTCAACTCGCTTGGATGTAAAATCGGGAATCTTCTTAACTCCCGCAACAGACTGAATCGAAAGCTCATGATCGAATTTATCCACAGCCGCGATTCCCTTAACCTTAACAAAGGCTCCGGGCTTGATGTCTTTGGTTATCTCGGGAACATCCTCGGTCTTAACGAACATCTTGACCGTGATTGAATCCGTAAAATCAGTAACGTCAAAGATAAGAATACTCTTTTCGTTTCTGATATCTCTTTTGTCAAAAGCAGTGATCTTACCGTGAATAACAACTTCGCCGAGCTCTCCGACAAGATCTTCAAGTTTCATTGTCTCCTCGTCAAAGTCTCTTCCGAAAATAACATCCGGATTGTCGCTTCTCTTGAAGGCACCGAAGTCGCCTTTTCTTCCCGCGAATTTGCCTTTTCCGAAGCCGCCCGAAACAGGCACTTTGGAAGCGGAAACAGAACCTGCCGAAGCACCGGCACTCTTCTTTTCTTCCGTCTTAGCTGCTTCTTTTTCTTCCTTCTCTTTTTTCTTTTCCTCTGATTTAAGCTCAGCCTCTTCAAGCTTCTTGGCCATCTTGGCTGATTCTGCGGAGTAATCCGGCTCATCGTTACTCTTTTCAACCTCTATAAATTCAGGCTGAATGTCCACGGAAAGACCGCATCTTTCATTGAATATCTTGGAAAGAACTCTGATAAGATCGGGAGCCTTCTTTTGGCTTACAACACTGTCCTCGAGCCGGATCACAACGTTCCCGTCTTCGGGGTACACAAAAGAAGCCGAACGAAAAAGACTATACTCCATATGGTCATAGTCTTTAAGCTCAAGCTCAATGCTGTCCTTGTATAGTTCCAATAAATTCTTGGGTGTGTACTGTGCAGACAAGCTAAACTTCTCGTAAATCTTGATGTTAACATCGTGACTTCCGAAAAGCTGCTTCTTGATACTCGTCTCACTCTTAATGATGTCTGATTTATCAATAAGATTGTTACTCGAAATATATATTCGTATGAAATCCTGCTTCCTTGTCGTGGACACCTTGGTAACTTCTGTCTGTTCCATTATCTCTTTGGTCTTGGCGTCCAACTTAAGTGCAGGGAAAACCTCAAAAAACTTTTTTGACATACCCTAAAGCACCTCTCAAAAGAAGTGTATCACTTCCAATTGTCGAGCTCTTCCTTTAATACATTTAAAAGCTCGTCTTCTTTGACCTTCTTAACCACTTCCCCGTGTTTTATAAGAAGACCTTCGCCGGTTCCTCCGGCAATTCCGATATCAGCCTCTTTGGCTTCTCCGGGGCCGTTAACGGCGCATCCCATAACCGCAACCTTTATGTTGAGATCGGGATAATTCTGAACAAGAGTCTCTGTCTTGTTGGCAAGGTCTATGAGATCAATCTTGGTTCTTCCGCATGTGGGACAAGATACAACCTCGATACCACCCTTTCTGATATCTAGGGTTCTAAGGATTGCTTTGGCTGTCTTGATCTCCTCGATCGGATCTCCGGATAGAGAAACTCTGATAGTATCTCCTATTCCTTCATTTAAGATGATTCCGAGACCGACAGATGATTTGATATTGCCGCCCCAGACTGTTCCGGCTTCGGTAATACCTACATGAAGAGGATATTTACACTTCTCTGCAAGTAGCTCGTGAGCCTTAACACAGAGCATAACGTTTGATGACTTGATACTTACGACCATGTTGTCGTATCCGAGATCTTCTATGATACCGATCTTATCAAGTGCGCTCTCCACAAGGCCCTGCGCAGTTACTCCGCCATATTTTTCAACGAGATTCCTTTCAAGTGAACCACTGTTGACGCCAACTCTGATAGGAATATTTCTCTCCTTGGCACATGAAACGACAGCGGCTATGCGCTCTTTGGAACCGATGTTTCCGGGATTGATCCTGATCTTGTCGGCTCCGTTCTCCATTGCAGCGATAGCCATCTTATAGTCAAAATGAATATCCGCAACAAGCGGGATCGTTATCTGTTTCTTGATCTCTTTTACCGCGAGCGCAGCTTCCTGCGTCGGTACAGTACAGCGAATAATATCACAGCCCGCAGCCTCCAGCCTTTGTATCTGCGCTACCGTAGCGGCGACGTCCTCTGTGGGCGTATTGGTCATAGACTGTATCATAATAGGGTTACCGCCACCGATAACCTTGTTTCCAATCTTAATAACCTTGGTATTGTCTCTGTACGTCATATAGACTCCTATCCCTGCAATTGCAAATATTATCTTGTAAACTTCATGATGTCATTAAATAACACAAAAACCATAAGTCCGATCAGAAGTATCATTCCAAACATGTGCACGTAGCCTTCCTTCTCGGGAGGAACGGGCTTTCCGAAGATAACTTCGATAAACTGGAACACAAGTCTTCCTCCATCAAGAGCCGGGAAAGGAAGAAGGTTCATAACTCCCAGGTTTACCGACAGCAATACGGTAAGTGACAGCATGTTTAAGATCACCATGGGAATGCCGTATTGACTGGTTTCCTCATATACCTCATCGACTATCTTTACCACTCCGACGGGACCCGAAACGTCATCGGCTGAAAGTTTGCCTTTTATCAAAAGCGCAAGACTTCTATAGGTATTTTTCAGTGAAAATCTAACCTCATACCAAGCATATTTAAATGCCTGAAAGCCCTTTATATTTTCGTACTCTCCCATATAGACGCCCATATAGTAGCGATGTTCCTTTTCGCTATACTTGGGCTGAAGAGTAGTACTGTACTTCTGTCCGTCTCTCTCGTATACGATGTCCATTGGTGACCCTTCCGCAAACTGCGAAATGAGGGTAACCTCCTGTGAATTGTAAACTTTTTCACCATCGATACTTATGATCGTATCGCCTACCTGCATTCCTGCTTCCGCAGCTGCAGATTCTTCCGTCAATTTATGGATCACAGGGAAATTCCACAAACTAAAGCTGACAAGTATAACCGCAAGAATATAAGCGATAATAAAGTTCGCAAAAGGTCCGGCAAAAAGAGTCGCTATCCTTCTCCACACGGGAGCATTCAAAAAAGCTCTCTCATCAAAGCTCTCTTTTTCCTCGGAGATGGGATCCATTCCGTCAAAAACACATGCACCGCCTACGGGCAAAAGCTTGATGCTGTATAAAGTCTCGCCTTTTTGCTTTTTGAAAATAGTCGGTCCCATGCCGATAAAAAACTCTTTAACTCTTATGCCGCCTGTCTTGGCAATGATGAAATGGCCGAATTCATGGCTGGTAACGAGTATTCCGAAAATCAATAAAAATATAATTACACTTACTATCATTTTCTTTCCTCTTTTATTTCCTCAAATGTTGTATTTATTCCCCAAGAAATCATAAATCTCTTTTTCTGCTTCAAGAATCTGTGAAACCGTGGGATTATCTATCTTGTTATGATGATCCATTGCCTCCCGGATCATGTCATAGATCTCAAGATACTTGATGTCGCCCTTTAGAAATCTCTTAACTGCCATCTCATTGGCCGCGTTAAATACAGTAGGCATGCTGCCTCCCGCATATGCCGAATCAAAAGCAAGCTTAAGTCCCCTAAATGTATCCGTATCAGGCTTTTCAAAAGTCAGGCTGTGAAGCTCAAACAGGTCAAGTCTCTTTTCATCCATAGGTCTTCTGTCGGGATAAAAAAGAGCATACTGAATCGGAAGCTTCATATCGGGAACACCGAGCTGAGCAATAACCGCTCCGTCGCAGTACTGAACGGCGCTGTGAACTATGCTCTGCGGATGTATCAAAACCTGAATGTTATCAAGGCTTACATCAAAGAGCCACCTCGCCTCCATGACTTCAAGTCCCTTATTTACAAGCGTCGAAGAATCAATCGTAACCTTCGGACCCATATCCCAGTTGGGGTGCTTGAGCGCATCCGCAGCCGTCATGTCCTTAAGCTCTTCCTTCTTCTTACCTCTGAAAGGACCGCCGCTGGCTGTAAGAAGGATCTTTTCAACCTTATCCTTAGGTTCGCCGTTAAGAGACTGGAATATAGCGCTGTGCTCACTGTCAACGGGAAGGATCTTAACGTTCTTCTCTTTTGCAAGAGGCATTATGATGTGTCCCGCGCAAACAAGCGTCTCTTTATTGGCAAGTGCAATGTCCTTGCCGGATTCTATGGCACGAATAGTCGGCCTGATACCTATCATTCCGACAACAGCCGTAAGAACGGTATCGGCTTCGGGAACCGAAACAATCTCCAGAAGTCCGTCCATTCCGCTGTAAACCTTTGTATCAGTGTCCTTGATCCTGTCCGCAAGATCTTTGGCTGCGTTCTCATCAAACATGCAGGCGTACTTAGGCTTAAACTCCCTAACCTGCTTCTCAACTTCTTCAACCTTCCTGTTGGCTGCAAGGCCGATGACCTTTAGCTCGGAAGCGTTGTTCCTTACAACGTCAAGTGTCTGTGTTCCTATTGAGCCCGTAGATCCAAGTAAAACAATGTTTCTCATTTCAACTCCTAATGCAATCTCCAGGGAAATCCGATGCATTTTCCTATTATATAAAATCAGCACCGAAGTTTATTCTCCGGTGCAAAATAATTTCTAAAGCCTTAAAAACGCCTGGTTAGAACCGCTGCCAAGAAATATATGCAAGGTATTACAAATATCACACTGTCAAAACGGTCCATAATTCCGCCGTGTCCCGGAATCAATTTGCCGTAATCCTTTATATTATGGTCTCTCTTAATACCGGATGCCAAAAGATCACCAAGCTGAGCAATGATGCTGCCCGCAAAAGTAATGATGGCCATAACCCAGATTACTTCGACCTTATAATTCTCTCTTACGTAAATGATATAACCGATGAGCGCACCGACCAAAACACTTCCGATAATCCCGCCTATCGCACCTTCTATGGTCTTCTTGGGAGAAAGATGCGGTGCAAGCTTGTGTTTACCGAATGCTCTTCCGGCAAAATATGCACATGTATCGCAAACCCATGCTATGAAAGGAATCCAAGCAAGATATTTGCCAAACGCACGTATTCTCAAAAGATATACGAACGACATATTAACGGGTGCATATACGAAACAGAAAAAAGTAGCTATGGCCTGCATAGACTTAAACTTGGGAAAGTTTACAACGTAACATACCATGATGAGGAAAAATGCAAACATCAGGGAAAAGATATAATATCTGTAGTCCCTAACAAGGATCATCTGAACATAATGCACGATGATCGAAGCGTATCCGCATAATTCCAATGCATTGAAATTCTTTCCTTCTTCATGTATGCCGAGCGCTCTCACCAGTTCATAAAAACTGACGAACGAAACCGCAAACAACACTCCCGCAAGCAGGTATCCTCCGGGAATAAGCACTCCCGCGAGAATAAGAAATATAAATATTCCGCTTATAACTCTATTCTTCAACTCTTTTAACCAGCCTTTTTCCAGTTTCCGATAATGCTTAGATCTGATCCTTCTTAAGACCGCCAAACTTACGGTTTCTGCCGCCGTAAGCTTCTATTGCCTTAACAAGCTCAGCCTTGTTAAAGTCGGGCCATGCGATCGGGGTGTAATAAAACTCCGTGTATGCAAGCTGCCACAACAAGAAGTTGGAAACTCGCTGC
This sequence comes from Butyrivibrio sp. X503, assembly GCF_003625475.1. Taxonomy (GTDB): domain Bacteria; phylum Bacillota; class Clostridia; order Lachnospirales; family Lachnospiraceae; genus Butyrivibrio. The sequence continues at coordinate 96,445 of NZ_RAIQ01000004.1, forward strand.
TCATTGCACGTTCTGATCAAAAGATCGGGGTCCGGCAAAAAGTCAGTATCAAGGTTTTTGGCTATCAGTTCCTCGGTAATATCATCGGCCTTGAGCTCTCCGCTCTCAACCTTTGCTGCGATCTTCTTTACGCTGCGGGTAATCTCATCCCTGCTTCCGTAGTTGATCGCAATCGTAAATGTAAGTCCGGTATTGCCCGCAGTTGCTTCCTCAAGCTCTGCGATAGCCTTCTGAATATCCTCCGAAAGAGCGGATCTGTCACCGATAACACGGCAACGAACATTGTTCTTCATGGATTTCTTGATACTGGTCTTTAAATAATTGCGAAGGATCGTCATGAGGGCTGAAACCTCAGCCTCGGGACGGCTCCAATTTTCTGTTGAAAAAGCATAGACGGTGAGGTACTTGATACCGAGATCTCTTGCATCAACAAGAATATCCTCAACCGCCTTGGCTCCCTGCATGTGTCCGTAGTTTCTGGGCATTCCTTTGGCCTTGGCCCATCTGCCGTTACCGTCAAGAATGATAGCCACATGCTCGGGTACATTCATTAACTCTTGTGTTTCCATTGTAAAAATCCTATTTCCGCATGATCAAACTGTCATGATCTCTTTGTTCTTATCTTCTACAGCAGTATCGATGTCCTTGATATACTTGTCTGTAACCTTCTGAAGCTCATCGTTAAGATCGTTAATCTCGTCCTCGGAAATATCGCCGCCCTTGAGCTTCTTAAGAGCATCATTGCCGTCACGTCTTACGTTTCTGACAGCAACCTTGGCATCCTCACCCTTCTTACGGATGTCTTTTGCGAGCTGTTTTCTGCGCTCCTCAGTGAGCTCGGGGAAAACAAGTCTGATAACATTACCGTCATTGGCAGGTGTAATACCAAGATCGGATGTAAGGATCGCTTTCTCAATATCTTTAATAAGTGTCTTATCCCAAGGTGCGATCTGGATAATACGTGCCTCGGGAACGGAAACATTACCAACCTGCTGAAGAGGTGTAGGTGTTCCGTAATAATCTACCTTAATCTTATCAAGTACATGGGGATTGGCTCTTCCTGCACGGATAGAAGCAAGCTCCTCCTTTAAAAAATCGAAAGATTTCTGCATCTTATCTGCGTATTCTTTAATCTTATCGTTCATACCGATGCCTCCTTAATTTCAATTATCTTAAGCTATTATCAAACAGTAACCGTTGTGCCGTTAAAATCACCGGAACAAGCCTTGATGATACTGTTCTCTTCCTGAAGGGCAAATACCCTCATAGGAACCTTGTTATCTCTTGCAAGGATTGATGCTGTCATATCAACAACCTGAAGGTTCTTGGCGATAACCTCATCAATTGAAAGTGTATCATATCTCTTAGCATCCGGATTCTTGGCGGGATCGCTGTCATATACCCCGTCAATAGACTTTGCAAGCAAAAGGCAATCGGCGTCAACCTCTATGGAACGAAGTACAGCCGGTGTATCTGTTGAAAAGCAAGGATGTCCCGTGCCGCCCGCAAAGAATACAACCATACCTTTGGCAAAATACTTGTTGGCTCTGTCCTTAGAAAATAATTTGGTAAAAGAACCGCATTCAAAAGGTGTAAGTATATTGGTCATCATGCCTACGCTTCTGAAGATCTCGGAAACGTAAATGCAGTTCATAACAGTAGCCAGCATGCCAATCTGGTCGGCCTTAACGCGGTCGATGTTCTCGCTGGTCCTGCCTCTCCAGAAGTTACCGCCGCCGATAACGATACCTACCTCGGTTCCGTCATCCACAAGCTGCTTAACCTGAAGAGCCACCTTTCTGACAGTCGCTTCATCAAAGCCTGTCTTCTTGTCTCCTGCCAGCGCTTCGCCGCTGAGTTTCAATAGTATTCTCATAATATCTCCATGTATATCCGTAATTATTTATTCTTAAGTCCCTCGAAGAACTCTGAAGGATTAACGTCGGCATAAGCCTGTGAGCACATACCCTCGATAACCGCACCGTTGTTGATCTGTACAGACTGGGACTTGATGTTACCCATAACGATTGCTGTTGTATCAAGAACTACGGGTCCGTGTACGTCGATGTCACCCTTAACGGCTCCTGCGATAACTGCGCTTGAACCAAAGATGTTACCTACGATAACCGTGCTCTGTCCAACCTTAACGCTACCCTTACTTCTTACTTCACCTGTGATTCTTGCTGACTCTGCATAGATCTCAGCCGCATCGGAATCACCCTGAATCTCACCTGTTACGTTGAGCTTGCCGAGAGCCTTAACGTTACCTATGATCTTACCTACAAGATCAAGAGATCCTGTTGTCTGAAGGTCACCGCTGATGACCATTCCTTCTGTGATGTTAGCTGTTTCATCGGTTGGTGTCTGCTGTTCAAAATCCATAGTTTCATTTCCCCCATCATTATTAGATTTATCAGTTTCATTGCTCTTGGCAATGTACTCATCAATGTGTTCGTTGTTGATAGCTTCAAGTGCGCTTCTGGGCTCTTCCTGCTCAACCTCTGCCTGAGTCTCCTCTTCGATCTTCTCTTCAAGGTCCTCTGTGAGCTCTTCGATCTCATTTGATACGCTTGTTTCAGCTTCTTCTTTTTCCTCGGAAGCTTCCGCAAAAGAGCTTTCGCTCTCATTCACAGTGTTCTCTTCCTCGGGTGTTACTACCTCTTCGGTAATAACTTCAGAAGCAGCTTCCTCTTCTGTGTTAGTCTCTTCGTTTGTGATGTCATCAAGCTTGATGTCGTCAAGGCGATTAAGCATGCTGTCGATATCGACCTCACTTACCTTAACTGTTTCCTCAGCTGCCTTGTCTTTATCAAGACCGTTTGCTCCTTCGAGCTTGTCATCCGGCATAAGAGTGTTAACTGCCTGGGACAGATCGCTCTTTAGCTCAGAAAAAAATCCCATCTTGATATCCTCCCCTTACTTAGTAGTTTATTTGTTTTTGATATGTTGAACCGGTAACGTATCATCAGTTATCGGAATCATCACTGTATCATCCATACCGTTAATTGCGTCAATTATCTCGGGAAGAGCCTCAACCGTGGCCTTCTTGTCCGCCGCGTCATGCATAAGAACAACGCAGTGTTTAAACTTAGGTATGTTATTTACTATATTAGCACAAATATCGTCCTTAGTGATGCCTGCTTTGTCATCTCCGGCCGAAATATTCCAGTCAAAAAACGTGATGTCCTCATTATCAAGAATTCCTACAAGCTCATTCATATCAGCCTTGCTGACATTGTTGGAGCTTCCGCCCGGGAATCTGTAATATTTGGACCAGGTGTCTGTCGTATTGTAAAGATAAACTCTTAAGTTCTTAAGATCCTCTCTGAACGCATCGGTCGATGCATATATGTCACTGTACTTGTGACTGTATGAATGCATACCCAAGGTATGTCCTTCATTGACTATCCTCTTGTAGCAATCCTCATATTTGGGCTTGCCGCAGACAAAGAAAGTCGCCTTAACATTCTTTTCTTTTAAAATATCAAGTATCTCATCGGTGTAGATACTCGGACCGTCATCAAAAGTAAGATACACATATCTGGTACCCTCGATATCTTCCGGGTTCTGAGCTCCGATGATCTCAACATCCGCGTAATCAATATCCGGAGTGACCACACTTGCGGGCTTGGAATTCTTATCATCCTCCGCCAATATATCCATCTCTTCACCAAAGCGCTCTCTGTACCATTCAAGGTCCGCCTTGGTCTGATTATAGTCAGTCTTAAGTCTGTCGAATCTGATAGATAAAATGATGCAGATCAACGTGGGAATGAGACAAGCTGCTGCAACGGTTATCAGAATGAATTTACGAAGCCTTCTGATACGCCTGTTGTACAGTACCTTTTCACTTTTTCTCCCACCCTTCTCATAAGCCATTTTATATCAAATTCTCTCTCCTCATTTGAATGCTCATACAGACTTTAGTATATCAGAACAAACGCCCCTATTCAACCGAATAAAGGCTTCATTTGTGCATTTGTTTTATCTCACGCCGCACATATTTAACAATTCCTTGACAATCTACACCACCGTCGTGAATAATAAAAAAGAAATCGAGGTGCAAACCTCACAAAAACGTTTATAGAAAGGGAAAACATGAAAAAAAGAGGAACAAAATTATTTACAATCCTGTTAACCGCGGGTATGCTCGCCTTCACTGCTGCTTCAGGCATCAGTGCCAACATGATCACAAGTACTAAAACCACAGTATATCAGATGGAAAAAAATGACAGTGCTTTTGTTGACGGCGGAGGAATGACCGGCAAAATTTTTCCGGACAGAAAATGGTTATCCGATGTGGAATCCAAAATGTCCAAAGGCAATGGTTATGTTCGAGTTAAATTAAACGGCTACAGTAAACCGGTTCTATTAGAAGCAAGTAAGAAATACATTGAACATGTTGGAGATTCAAAAGGAAATTCTAGAAATGCTTCAAGACATGTTTGGGTTTATACAGAATCATCCAATAGAAATGCAAAATGTATCGGTACTCTCATTTCCGATGATTATATAGGCGTAAAAAATGGAATGATTTATGCCAGAAGTGGCGGAACAATAGAGACGTATTTGGTATCAGCAGACGGAGAACGTCTTGTACAAAAAGATTACGCTGATATAAACACAAAACTCGGATTCACCAACAGTAGCAACAAAGGAACAGGATATAAATCTGTTAATGGATACAGTGCAGAAAAATTATACTATAAACTCCTAGATGAATTTTGGGGATCTACTATTCATTTCAAAATTAGATGAGATTTATTTAAATAAATACGCTTTAATAAAAGTTCCCGAATGTTTTCAGGCATTCGGGAACTTTTATTATTATCCAGAAAAATGATAAGGGTGTCGAAAGTACCTTTTGATACCTGTGACATACTTGGCTCAATATATCAAAGCTTATTATATTCCTCAGCAATAGCATCAAGGAACTCTTCGCTTCCGAGTTTAACGGGATTCGGAAGTGATGTGATAAGCGCAAGATCGCCTGTCATGCGGCCTGACTCAATAACTGAAAGAGTTGCCTTCTCCATCTTGTCAGCCCAATCCATAAGCTCTTTTATTCCGTCTAGCTCGCCTCTCTTGCGAAGGGCGCCTGTCCAAGCAAAGATAGTTGCTACAGGGTTGGTTGATGTAGGCTCTCCCTTAAGATACTTGTAATAGTGTCTCTGTACCGTTCCGTGAGCTGCCTCGTACTCGTAAACTCCTGTGGGAGATACAAGAACAGAAGTCATCATTGCAAGTGAACCGAAAGCGGATGAAACCATGTCACTCATAACGTCGCCGTCGTAGTTCTTGCAGGCCCAGATAAATCCACCCTTAGACTTCATTACACGAGCAACGGCGTCATCGATAAGTGTATAGAAATAAGTGATTCCTGCCTTCTCGAAATCAGCCTTGAATTCATTTTCAAATACTTCCTCAAAGATCTCTCTGAATCTTCTGTCGTATGTCTTACTGATGGTATCCTTGGTTCCGAGCCAAAGCTCTTTTTTCTCAGCGAGAGCATATTTAAAGCAAGCTCTTGCAAAGCTTCTGATCGAAGCATCTTTATTGTGAACGCCCTGAATGATACCGGGCTCCTTGAAATCAAAGATAGTTTCCTTGGTAACAGTTCCGTCCTCAGCGGTAAACACAAGCTCTGCCTTACCTGCTCCGGGAACTCTGATCTCAACGTTCTTGTAAACATCGCCGTATGCGTGTCTTGCAAGTGTGATGGGCTCTACCCATGTTCTTACGTTGGGCTCGATTCCCTTTACCATGATAGGTGTACGGAAAACTGTTCCGTCAAGAATCGCTCTGATCGTACCGTTGGGGCTCTTCCACATCTTCTTGAGATTGTATTCCTCAACACGCTCATTGTTGGGAGTAATGGTAGCGCACTTAACGGCTACACCGTACTTAAGTGTTGCATTGGCGCTGTCTACGGTTACCTGATCGTCTGTCTCGTCTCTGTGCTTAAGTCCGAGATCATAATACTCGCTCTTAAGGTCGATACTGGGTAAAATAAGCTTATCCTTGATCATCTGCCACAGTACTCTGGTCATCTCGTCGCCGTCCATCTCAACGATGGGTGTTGTCATCTGAATCTTACTCATTAAATCTGTCCTTTCAAAAGATGTTGTGTATATATCGCATGTGCCTGTAAAAGGGCTATCCGCCATTACTCAAACATGGAAAGAAGTCCCTTCTCAACCATATTCTCATAAGCATTTATCATGTGCTGATTGGCAAGCTCTTCGGCCTTGTCGGGATTATTCTCCTTAATGGCCTCCATGATAAATTTGTGCTCAACGTTGGAAACAGCGCCTCTGCTGCTGGAAAGAGTCTTTTGTCTGACTCTCCAAACATACTGGTGATAGTCCTTTAAAAGATGCTCAAGCATCTTGGAATTACATGACTCATATAAAATGTTGTGGAATCTGTTGTCGAGCTCAGCCATCTGCTCCATATGACCTCTGGCCGCATGGAACTCAGCGAGGTAGATGTTCTCTTCCATCTCCTCAAGCTGCTCTTTGGAAATATTCTCACAAGCCCATCTTGCGCAGAGTCCCTCGAGCTTGGATCTGATCATATAGATATCCTCGATATCCTTGACCTTGATGCCCGTAACGTATGCACCTCTGTTGGGAATGATCTGAATAAGTCCCTCAAGTTCAAGCTGTCTGAATGCCTCTCTTACAGGAGTTCTGCTGACGCCGAGTTCCTGTCCGATAGCTACTTCCTTAAGCTCTTCATGATCCTTGTACTTGCCATTAAGAATATCCTCTCTGATGCGATGGAAAACTCTGCCTCTAAGTGAATATTTATCAGTAACTTCCTGCTTTAAGTCTTGATTATCCATAATTGTCCCCTTTATTTGGATGATACGATCTCACCCTCTTTAACAACTATTCCAAGTTCTTTGCCAACTTTTTTGATCTCGGAAACAAGCTCGGCATCCGTCATAACGGTAACTCGTCCGCCTGCGTACTCCTTATCGACCCACTCTTTTATCTTGGTAACAAGAGGTGAAGACTTGGAAAGAGCATGCTCGTCGCGAAGCTTGTAATGAATGTTGATCCAGTGAGCGATTCCGGCAAGTCCCGATGTGTTAGATACGGCACTTACGGGAGGTCTTCTGAGGAACTTCTCAGTGTCGAAGATGTTGTAGATTTCCTCGTTCTTAAGAAGTCCGTCTGCGTGGATTCCGGCTCTTGTAACATTGAAGTTCTTACCAACAAAAGGTGTGTTGGAAGGAACCGTGAAGCCTACTTCCTTCTCATAATACTCGGCAAGGTCTGTGATAACCTGCGTATTCATACCATCAAGAGTACCCTTGAGCTGTGCATATTCAAATACCATAGCTTCAAGAGGTGTGTTACCTGTTCTCTCTCCGATACCGAAGAGTGAAGTGTTAACTGAAGAACAGCCATAGAGCCAAGCTGTTGTTGAGTTGGTAACAGCCTTATAGAAATCGTTGTGACCGTGCCACTCGATAAGTTCACTGGGAACACCCGCGTTGGTGTTGATCGCATAGATGATACCCTGAACGCTTCTGGGAATAACGGCACCGGAGAAGTTAACTCCGTAGCCCATTGTATCGCAAGCACGGATCTTAACGGGGATACCGTACTCTTCTTTTAACTTCATAAGTTCTACGCAGAAAGGAACAACGAAACCGTAAATATCGGCTCTTGTGATGTCCTCGAGATGGCATCTTGGACTTATTCCTTCCTCAAGACAAGCTCTTACGATGCTGAGATAATGATCGAGCGCCTGTCTTCTTGTCATCTTAAGCTTTAAGAAAATATGATAATCGGAACATGATACGAGGATACCCGTCTCCTTCATTCCGATCTCTTTAACCAGCTTGAAATCGTCCTCGCTTGCGCGGATCCAGCTTGTAACTTCGGGGAACTTGTAGCCTCTCTCCATACATTTGTAGACCGCATCGCGATCGCTCTTACTATATAAAAAGAACTCGCTCTGTCTGATCATACCGTTGGGGCCGCCAAGCTCATGAAGCATGTCGAAGATATCGACTATCTGCTTGGTTGTATAAGGAGCCCTTGACTGCTGTCCGTCACGGAAAGTAGTATCCGTGATCCAGATGTCCTTGGGCATATTGTGTGGAACAATCCTGTCGTTAAACGGAATCTTGGGAACTTCCTCATAGGGAAACATATTTCTGAAAACGTTTGGTTTTTGAATGTCGTCAAGAATATACATGTGCTCTTCGATCTGGAGCAGATTATTCTTGTCATTCATGGTCACCGGCCTGTTCTGAAATGCGCTAGTCTCACTCATGAATAAACTCCTCACTTACAAAAAATTGTACTAAAATGGTCATCGCGTATAATTGTATACAATCATACCATTAGTGTCAAGGTCAGTATTTATCTAGTTTTCGGGGTGTTGGCTTTATTAGGTTAAAAAAAATCAAGAAAAACCCGTGACGGCGTTGAGGAATGCGGAATCGAGATCGATAGCGTGTACAGAAATGGCCGGCATGTGAATTGCCCTAGGCCGGCATGCATTTCAGCACTTTTGCCAGATTTGCATGCTTTTCTCCTGTTCTGAACTTGCCTAGACGGCAAAGAAAATGTCCAAATGACATGCATATCCACTCTTTTTTCGGATTTACATGCTTTTTTTCGCCAAATTATCATTATTTCATCCACAAAAAGGAAAATAAAAGCATACATAAAGACTATTTCTCTCAAAACGCATGTTTTTTTCCTGTCTAAAAATCCAATTAAGCCGGAATTCATACACGCATATCAGCATTAAAACTATAATTGCATGCCGATTATCGGTATTACGTGAAATTTCCGACAAATCCCGCCCCAAGTAAACAAATCCAGCCCCAAGTAAAACAGAATAGAATGAAATAGAATAGATTTGAATTGTATTCCGCTCCCGCTCTTATTCTCGAACAAATCTACCCAGCATATACACTTGAGCGCTATAGAATCGCATGCTAATATATCAAATGATGTGTGCCAAAAGTACCTTTTTGCCACATACGTCATCAAATATATATCCATAAAAAGAGAGATCGCAAATGCTATACATCACAAGACACGGTCAGACCGACTGGAATAAAGAAGAAAGACTCCAGGGTCACACCGATATACCATAAAAGAAAGAACTTCTTCCTTTATAGAAGAAGTCCTTATTCCCGATATGAACGCCGGAAAGACTATTCTCGTCGTTGCCCACAGCGCACTCAATTGCGGTCTTATCTCGCAACTTCGCAAAACACCTCTCAAAGATTTCTGGAGCAATCTCCAGCAAAACTGCGAGCTTGAAGCATTCACACACATCACTTCTTCGCAAGAACCGTGATCCAAGGCTTTGAAGCGTGAACGTCTGTCTTTACGGATGAGAAGCCCGCGCTCTTAAGGGCGTCGACGATATCCTCCGCCTTGTGGCATTTCATACCTTCTATCATGCTCTCATAATAAGAAGATGCCTTGTCTGTTCCGTCGGATTCATTGACAATCATGAATGTTCCGCCCGGCTTAAGGACTCTGGCAACATTGCTAAAGCACTTCTCAAGTCCCGGCCAGAAATATATGGTCTCGAAAGCAGTTGCAAGATCGTACTTATCACTTTCAAGGTCAAGTGCTGAAACGTCGCCGTGCCTTACCTCGCATCTGCCTTTTTCTATCATATCCGCATTGTAAGCCTTGGTAGTTGCAACCGAAGTATCGGAATAGTCGATCGCAGTCATCTTGGCGGATGGATACTTCTTCATAAGCGCGCGGGCATTTCTTCCGCCGCCGCATCCAACTTCAAGCATTTCAGAAGGTGCTATTGTCTGAAGATGTGAAAGTCCCCAGTCAGCTACTTTCGCATGTCCCTTATTCATGCCGCTTATCATCATCTTCCCCAAAACGCCCTCGGGTTTACGTGTCTGTACAAAAACCTTTTTAAGTAGTCCCATTTTCATTTCCTCCAAAAGAAGTCATAGCTATAAGTGTAAACATTTCTCAACAAAAACATGTTAGCGCTTGCTAACAATTAATGCAAGCCCTTTTTCCTTTGAAATAAAGAAAGCCGGGAGCTCATTACAAGCTCCCGGCCAAATTATCTTTTTATATATCATTCTTCTGAATTTGCTGCTGCAACCTTTTCTGCTCTTGCCTCTACCTCTTTTGCCTGAACATCCGAAGGAGCCTGCTCATATCTGTTGAACTCGTACTCGAACTCGCCGCTGCCGCCCGTCATTGAACGAAGCTGTGTGCAATATCCGTAGAGCTCCATCTGAGGAACCTCAGCCTCGATGATCTGCTTGCCTGACGGTGCAGGGTTCATTCCGAGCACTCTTCCTCTTCTCTTGTTAAGGTCGCCCATTACGTCGCCTGTATAGCTGTCAGGAACCGTAACCTTAAGAGATACGATGGGCTCGAGAAGAACGGGAGTTGCATCCATGAAGCCCTTCTTGAAGGCATTGGAAGCCGCAACCTTGAACGCCATCTCGGACGAATCAACAGGGTGATAAGATCCGTCATAAAGTGTAGCCTTGACTCCCACAACGGGATAAGCTGCAAGAGGTCCTCTAAGAACGGACTCTGCGATACCCTTCTCAACTGCAGGGAAGAAGTTCTTGGGAACCGCTCCGCCTACAACCTCCTGATCGAAGGTGTATGCAGTTGTCGGATCTCCCGAAGGAGCAAAGCGCATCTTAACGTGTCCGTACTGACCGTGACCACCTGTTTGCTTCTTATATTTGTACTCAACGTCAGAATTCTTTCTGATCGTCTCTCTGAACGCAACCTTAGGCTTGGTAAGATCTATGTTTACCTTATAGATATTCTCAAGCTTACTCTTAACAACATCGAGATGCATGTCACCCATGCCGTACAAAAGAGTCTGCCTGTTCTCTGCGTCGTTGACAACTTTGATCGTCTGATCCTCAGCCGCGATCTTGGCAAGTGACTGTGCGATCTTATCAATATCCTGCTTGTTCTGAGCGTGGTATCTCATAACCGTGTAAGGCTGCGAGATATCCATCTTTGCGTACTGAACGGGAGTCGCCTTGGTTGAAAGCGTATCGCCCGTAGCAACATCAAGCTTTTGAAGTGCGCCGAGATCGCCCGCGTGGAGCTCAGGTACTTCGGTAGTCTTATTTCCCTGAAGGATAAAGAGCTTACCGATCTTAACCTCCATGTCTTTTCCCGCAACGAACATTACGTCATCGGGCTTTAAGATACCGGATCTAACCTTGATAAGTGAATACTTACCGATGAAAGGATCGATCATTGTCTTAAATACAAAAGCTGTCTTGGGTTTGGAGAAATCAAAGTCAGCTTCGAAGATCTCGTTGGTATTGGTATTGATGCCCGCCATCTTACGATTCTCGGGACTTGGCATATACTTAACGATATCGTCCATAAGAGTGTAAATACCCTGACAAAGAGTACTTGAACCCATCTCGATGGGAACGATGCTGCCGTCACATACGTTGGTGCGGACAGCCGCTCTTATCTCCGATTCAGAGAAAGTGTCTCCGTTAAAATATCTGTCCATAAACTCTTCGGATGTCTCTGCAACAGCCTCTAAAAGAGTGTCACGGCAGATCTTCAGGTTGGCCTGGTTGTACTCGGGAACGTCACATTCAACAACTTCCTTACCCTGCCATCTAAAGCCCTTCTCCTGAATAACATTTACGTATCCGACGAACTTCTCGTTCTCACGAATAGGTAAATTGAAAGGCGCGATCTTTTTTCCATACTTATCAGTCATATCCTGTACGACCTGTCTGTATGAAACATCGTCGATATCCATATCCGCTACGAATATCATGCGGGGAATCTTGTACTTCTCGCAAAGCTCCCACGCTTTTTCTGTACCTACCTCTATTCCTGCCTTGCCGGAAACTACGATGATCGCCGCGTCGGCAACGCTGATAGCCTCCTCTACTTCACCGACAAAATCAAAGAAACCGGGAGTATCCAGGACATTGATCTTGTGTCCATCCCATTCCATGGGAATCGTTGATGTGCTGATAGAAATATGTCTCTTCTGCTCTTCCTTATCAAAATCGCTGAGAGTATTTCCATCTTCCACTTTACCGATCCTAGATGTAATACCTGCAAGATAAGCCATTGATTCAGCCAAGCTTGTCTTGCCGGCACCACCGTGCCCAAGCAGTACAACGTTTCTGATCTTGTCTGTTGTGTAAACGTTCATATCTTGTCCTCCAGTCGCTTCATTTTGGGTAATATGTATGAGATATGATACAAGTCCCCCAAAAACTTATAATGATATTTTACTAAAGATACTGTACCAAAACAAGAGTTATAGGTGATTTTGCACAAGCATTGTGCCTGCAATCACAGAGCCCGTATATTTGATTTTCGTACATTAAAGTGTTATAGTGTAATTCACTACGTTTAATAATTATCGCCTTCAAAAAAGGCGCACTTTACATAGGAGATTTTTTTTACATGAACAATGAAACCTACGGCTTTATCGGCCTTGGACTTATAGGCGGCTCGATCGCCCGCGCAATAAAAGAAAAGCAGCCAACATCACGCATCATAGCCTACACTCCTCACAAGGAGACAGTGGATAAGGCATATGAGCAAAAGATTGTAGACCTGCCACTCTACGAAATCGGTCAGGAATTTTCGGAATGCGACTACATCTTCCTTTGCGCACCCGTCGAGTGCAACAACGACAACATCGACAAGCTCCTGCCCTTCCTGGATAAGAAGACGACGCTCACGGATATCGGCAGCGTCAAGACAGGGATCCATGAGAAGATAAAAGAGCTTTCGCTTGAATCCCAGTTCATCGGCGGACACCCGATGGCAGGTACCGAGAGAATCGGCTTTGGCAACTCCAAGTCATCTCTTTTGGAAAACGCTTATTACATCCTCACAACAACAGAGTCTACGGAAAAAGAAAGACTGGATAAATATTATGATCTCGTCAAGATGATCGGCGCGATCCCGCTTGTAGTCGACCACAACAGACACGACTACATCACAGCGGCAATAAGCCACGTTCCGCACGTCATCTCCGCTTCGCTCGTCAACCTGGTAAAAGACAACGATTCGGAAGATCAGCTCATGAAGACCATCGCCGCGGGCGGATTCAAGGACATCACGCGTATCTCCTCATCTTCACCCGTTATGTGGCAACAGATCTGCACTACCAACGCAGACAACATCTCAGAGCTCCTTGGCAAATACATTGATTCATTGTATGAGATCAAGCTTGCCATCGATGAAAAAGAGACTGATAAGATATTCGATTTCTTTTCATCCGCAAGAGAATACAGAGAGTCATTTATTGAGACTTCAAGCGGACCGATCCAGAAAGTACACAGCATCAACGTTGAGATCGACGACCAGCCCGGCTGCCTTGCAAGCGTTGCTCTCCTTCTTTCCGAGAACAGGATCAACATCAAGAACATCGGCATCGTTCACAACAGAGAGTACGAGCGCGGAACGCTTAAGATTGAGCTTCACGACAACGCAAGCATGGAGAAATCCATCGAGATACTCGCAGACAAAGGCTACAACGTTTATAAGAAATAAATCACCTGAGGAAAAAAGATGATATCACTTAGCAAAGCTACATCACCGATAAAAGGCGAAATAACGGTTCCCGGAGATAAATCCATTTCCCACAGAAGCATCATGTTCGGTGCCCTTGCGGAAGGAACCACAACGATCACAGGCTTCCTTGAGAGCGCAGACTGCCTCTCAACAATAGATTGCTTTAAGAAGCTCGGGATCGAGATTGAGAAAAAGAACAATCATATGACCGGAGTTCCGACGATATATGTCCACGGAAAAGGTATAAACGGTCTGACCGCGCCGGATTCACTTCTTTATACCGGCAACAGCGGAACGACCACGAGACTTATTTCCGGAATACTCTCCGCTCAGTCTTTTGACACCGATATCACGGGTGATGCTTCGATAGAAAAGCGTCCGATGAAAAGAGTCATCACACCCTTATCCGAAATGGGCGCCGATATAGTTTCAGTAAAAGACAATGACTGCGCGCCTCTCCATATCACAGGCGGAAAGAAGCTCCACGGAATCACTTACAACAGCCCCGTTGCTTCCGCGCAGGTTAAATCAGCGATAATACTCGCAGGCCTCTACGCAGATTCTGCGACAACAGTTATAGAGCCCGCTCTTTCAAGAAACCACACCGAGATCATGCTTAAGGCTTTCGGCGCGGATATTCACAATGAAATCTATGAAGACGGGAAAGCCGCAGCTATCCTTAATCCCGGACAGCCGCTCAAAGCAATAGACATAAACGTTCCGGGCGACATATCTTCCGCTGCTTTCTTTATCGCGGCAGCACTCATGGTCCCCGGCTCCGAGCTTCTTATCAAAAACGTCGGAGTTAACGAGACAAGAGCCGGCATCATAAATGTATTAAAGCGCATGGGCGCCGATATCACTCTTTTAAACGAAGATGATTCAAGCGAAAAGCGCGCCGACATCCTTGTTAAGTACAGTAAGCTCCATGGCGATGAAAACAATGAATTCGTTATCGGAGGCGCCGACATTCCGACAATGATTGATGAGCTCCCTGTTGTGGCAGTTCTTGCTGCTACAGCCGATTGCACAACGATCATCAAAGACGCTGCTGAGCTCAAGGTAAAAGAATCCAATCGAATCGACTCGGTTGTAGATAACTTAAAGGCGATGGGCTGCGACGTTACGGCAACCGACGACGGAATGATCATCCGCGGCGGAAAGCCTCTTACAGGTGCCGAGATCGATTCTCACAGCGATCACAGACTTGCGATGAGCTTTGCTATCGCGGCCCTCGGCGCAGAAGGCGAAACAATAATTACTGACGATAAATGCGTGGATATCTCATATCCCACATTTTTCAGCGATCTTAGATCGTTATTATAAATTGGGGAATTTATAATCATAAAACGCTTATTAAAGGACAGGAGGATAATTTAAATTGTCAAACACAACCAATAATAAGCGATCGGTAATAATCATATCGATCGCTTTAATTCTTTTTATGCTCGGAGGAGTGATCTCTTTCGTCTCAGGGTATCTTTTTGCCAAGCATGAAATATCACAGGCTATAAATTCAGATTCGAAAGCCACAATAGCTTCGGCTTCCGATTCCTCTTCAACTTCAGAATCCGCTTCGGATGAAGAAACAGAAAACGATAATGCCCCCTATGAAAGTATCAAGATTGAGGCAGAAATGAATAAGTCAGTATCTTTGGATTGGTCAAAGGATATTCGGAAAGAATACTTGATCACATTTGAAGTTAACGAATGTGATGATACATGCGAGCTCTCTCTCCCCGCCCCCGAAGCCTGTAGTATAAGTTACACCTATAATAACCACAGAAAAGGCTTTGGTTTTTTGTTTGATGACGATAGCGAAAACATTCCGGACACGATAACCGGATTCAAAACTTTTGATGTTAACTTCGACGGATTCACCGATCTTCTTTTTACAGGAACGGAAGGTTTAAAAGAAATGTCATGGCTCTTTGTCGGATCTGCATCATACGACGATCCCTATGATGATGACGAGGGCACCGTATTTATGGTTTATCCGCCTCTCACTGATGCAACACAGTATCTTGATAAGGGATTTACCGTAGATGATGTCTGCGATTACTATTCCAAGGGACAGACAAACGGAGAATTCAGTTCTTATCAAGAAGGTTACAAAGCCATCATCGGATATTACGAAACACTATCCGCAGGAACAAACAGATATGATCTTATCAACATTAACGACGATGACATACCTGAACTCCTCATGGATACAGGTGAAGGCGGAAGAAATTTCTCTGTATGCACCTTCAAAAACGGCTATGTACATCAATTTATGGATTGGCGTCATAGTAAGTCCGACTTTGAATATGTTCCCTATATAAATATAATCATGGAAAATTTCGGTCCCGAATATCATATATACAGCATGAAGGATTGCAAACTAAATTCGGGAAACATAGAAGACCTATCCGGTTATAAATCCAATCCATTTAAAACTACCTTCACTTTTTCAGGCGGAAAACCTGCTGATGATTTTATAAAAGAAAATTTGAATTAAACTTGCTTTAAAGAATATAAGGGCCAAAAGCAGAAGCTTTTGACCCTTTGTTTTTACATATTTGTATTTACTCGTTTCCGAAAAGGTCTCTCGTATAGACCTTATCTACCACATCCGAAAGCTCGGGTGTGAGCCTGTTTGCGATTATAAAGTCGCACTCTTTTTTGAACTCATTAAGATCGTTTATGACCTTGGAATTAAAGAAGCTGTCTTCCTTGAGTGTCGGCTCATAAACCACACACTCAATACCTCTTGATTTAATTCTTTTCATAATGCCCTGAATCGCAGACTGTCTGAAGTTATCGGAGCCTGCCTTCATCGTGAGCCTGTACACGCCGACCTTCTTGGGATGAAGAGCCCAGATCCTGTCAGCGATGAAATCTTTTCTCGTTCTGTTCGCGTCAACGATCGCAGTGATAAGGTTGTTCGGAACATCCTCATAGTTGGCAAGAAGCTGCTTGGTATCCTTGGGAAGGCAGTAGCCGCCGTAGCCAAACGAAGGATTGTTGTAGAAATCTCCTATCCTGGGATCAAGGCATACGCCGTCGATTATGTTCTTGGTGTTGAGGCCTCTGACCTCTGCATAAGTATCAAGCTCGTTAAAAAACGAAACCCTAAGAGCCAGATAAGTATTGGCAAAAAGCTTAACCGACTCGGCCTCTGTAGTGTTCATGAACAAAGTCGGAATGTCTTTTTTAAGAGCGCCCTGTTTAAGAAGATCGGTGAAAATGTGCGCCTTCTCTTCCGCTTCCTCGGAATCCGTGTCGTATCCGACGATTATTCTCGAAGGATAGAGATTGTCGTAAAGCGCCTTTCCTTCTCTTAAGAACTCAGGTGAAAAGAGAATGTGATCCGTCTCATATTCATCCATAAGATCCGATGTGTATCCGACAGGAATTGTGGATTTGATTATGATATAAGCATCGGGATTCACTTTCCTTGCCTGTTCGACAACACTTCTTACGGAAGACGTATCAAAGTAGTTAAGTTTCTCATCGTAATTGGTGGGCGTCGAAACAATGATAAATTCGGCGTTTTCATACGCACTTATCGCATCTGTTGTGGCACGAAGTCTAAGCGAATCCTTCTTGAGAAACTCCTCTATCTCTTTATCGACGATGGGCGATTGTCTGTTGTTGATCATATCAACCTTCTCAGGGACAATGTCCACCGCGGTAACATCGTTATATTGTGATAAAAGTACGGAATTGGAAAGTCCTACATATCCCGTACCTACTACTGTTATCCTCATGTTATCACCTCATAATACAGTCAAAATGCATATTGCAGATCATAAATTCAAGACCAAGTGTGCTCTCGCACTACATAATTGTATAAAAAATAAGCACTCTAAGCAAGAACGTCTCGGAAATCAGGTCAAAAAAATACTATATTTTGTGTCCGGTAACCGAATAAACACAAAATAGACACAGATTCTTCACTATTTTAAAATATCTGTTTGTTACATTTAATATGAAATAATTTTTATTATTTTGGAGGCATGTATGAAAAAAACTTTAAAAGCACTCTTAATGTGCCTTTTTCTGTGCATCGGAGTCCTCTCACTCCCTATAGGTGCACATGCTGAAGAAGGCGAGGGGGAAGTCAAAAACATTGTAGAACTTGTCGAGCTCTACAAGGAAGGGGAGCCTTTGGAAAGTGGGGATGTAATCTCCTTAGGCGATCAATTTGAACTAACATACACTCTTTTTCAACCTCTCTATCTAAACTATACGGATGACGAAAAGGATCCTGAAGTAAATCCGGATCACTATATCAAACAAGGTGATAAGATCATCCTCCCTAATTTCCCAAAAATACTGGCAAAATACCCACATGATATAACTATCAGCATCAAAGATCTTGACGAGCCTCTGGGCGTAGTCACTCTTGATGATGAAGGCAACGTACTCCTTGAGATCACAAATGATGAATACTCTGATCTAAACGAGGTAGTGTTCGGAATCTCATGTAAGCTCGACGGTGATAAAGTCGGAGACAAAAAAGAAATCGAGATGCAGCTTCCGGGCTTTGAAACTCCTTTTAAATTCGACATCAAAGAAAATCAGGAGGAGCCTGAACCCGACCCGGGCCCTGTAGATCCTCCGCTCAAAGATAAATATACTCTTAAGAAGAATTTCAAGGATATCCAGAGAACCGATGATAACAAAGATGCGATCATCACCTGGGAAATAACATTAGGCAATAAGGGATATGACTTTGATAACTTTGTTCTGTACGATAAATTCACTATGGATTCAAAGACAGACATGAGTCTCATTTCAGATTCCATAACCGTTTCAAAAGACGGCGAAGATATCACAAGCGATGTCAGCGTAAACACTTCAGCAGGCAATTCACAGTTCCAGAATTTACCGTATGATTTCTCTGTTGATCTCGGAACTCTGTCCGGTGAAAGCACTTATGTAGTAACATATAAGTCTTTACTTAAAAATTATGATACCTATTTACAGCAGAACCACTCTTCCGCTCCCAACAATGAAACATGGTTCGAATATGGTGACGAAGAGCATCATGAATCCATCGATAAGATCAAAGGAAAAGACGGTCTCAACGCTAAACCCGGTATTGTAAAAAATCTTACAAGCTATGATGCCGCAAACCATAAGATTACTTGGACCATTAAAGCTAACACCAGTAAACAGCCTCTCACAGATGTCGAGATCACTGAAGAGATTGGAGCCGGTCAGAAGCTTGTAGAAATCACTAATGCCAAGCTTGACGGTGAACCCTATGATATATCCGACAAGTATGCGGGTGTTCCCGGTAAATTTATTGAAGGAACCGATGAATACAGTGAATACCTTATAACTCTCGGCAATGACATTAAAGAAAAAACATTGGAATTTGATGTAGTCACTGAGCTTTTGGAATCAGAAAAAGAGTTCTATTCAGGAAATAAAGAGCAAAAATACAAAAATAAAGTTGTCATGAACTCCTATGAAATGAAAAACGTAAGTGACGAAATCGAAAAGACATGTAAAAGTGAAGTCCTTACAAAAAGAATCGTAGGAAATTACAACTACGAGACTCATGAGTTCCAGTACGAAATTGTTGCCAACAAAAATAAGATGGCAATGTCCAAGATAAGTGTAAAAGACGGACTTTCAGAAAGCGGTCTTGAACTTATTATTGCGACAGACAAGCCAATCATGATGAACGGCGTGGAAATACCTAAGGGTTCAGATGATAACCCAACAAGACCGTGCTATACATACAATAACGGTCTTCTTACCGTATATCCCGAAAATACTGTTGCCGGCGAAGCCGATTCAATGAAAACAATCACATTCACCGCAAGAGTTAAAGACGAAAAATACCTTGATAACATTACAAGTTCAAGTATCAGCATCGCCAACAATGCATCAATCGAAACCGAGGATTATCCTACAACTACTATTGAGTCAAAAGATGCAAAACGCGAGATCAAGAACTCAATGTTCAATAAAAAGGGCGAAGTTATCAACGATAAGACTCAGGCCGGATATACTATTTATGTCAATGGTTCACAGCAGGAGTTACGCGACGGCTGTAAAGTAAGAGATATTCTCGGAGCAAACCTCGACCTCGAGGAAAGCTCGGTAAAACTGTACGTCGCCAACATCAATCCTGCTACCGGCGATCTTTCCGAAGGTGAAGAAGCAACAGGCTATAAAACAGATGTTAAGACCAATACCAACGGAACAACGCAGTTGGAAGTTACTCTTCCCAAGAATACCGGAAAGACCAGCTATGTACTTAAATATATAGCTACTCCGGATCTTCCTAAGGTTGCAGGCGGCGATTACTCCAACAGTGCTGAACTTTTGGATTCCGGTATAGATGCTGAATTCAAATCAAATATCGATCTTAGCAATGCTAAATTCAGCTCAGGAAGCTCAACCGGTAAAGCATCACTTACAATAACAAAGGCCGATGACGAAGACTCTTCTGTTCTTCTCAAAGGAGCCGTATTCTCGATCATAGATAAGGCTACTCAAGAAGAAGTTGCACAGCTCACAACAGGAGAAAACGGAAGCGGAAAAGTCGGTCTTCCGAAAGGTAAAGAATATATTGTAAAAGAGATTAAAGCTCCCGACGGATATGAGCTCAATGAAGAGCCATATGAATTTAACACAAATAAAGGACGTGTAAATCTTAACTTTACCAACAAGAAAAAGGAACCCGAGCCGGATGTACCGAATCCCGGAAACGACGACGAAAATAAAGACGATAATAAAAACGGAAACAATTCGGGCAGCAACAACTCAGGCAACAACAGTGATAACAAGAACGGCAATAATTCCGACAACGGATCGGGCGGTCCTTCAAACGGTTCGGACAACAATGGCTCAGGCGGATCATCAGACAGCAAGCACCACAGCAGCGATGATCACCACGACAGCGACAACAACGGCGGAAACGACAGCAACTCCGGTTCAAACACAAATAACGCTGCTGCAAACACCAATGCCGCAGCCAACAATAACGCCGCAAATGCCAATGCAAACAACGACAACAAGCCCAAGATCATCGTTAAAGCTCCTTCAGAATATGATGACAAGCTTATAAGCGATGACGAGATCAAGGCCAACGGATACACTGTTGTAGACGGCGCCACACTTGAAGGCGGCGACCCGAACTACGAGTACATACTTGGTCCCAACGGCGAAGTTCTCGGAGTTAGAAGAAAAGCCGCAGCAGGCGCTAAGCTAGCAAAGACAGGCGGATTTGTGGGTACTCTCGTATCCTACATCATAGGAGGCGTTGCAGTAGTTATCGGAACGGTTCTTTTGGTGATAAATCCAAAGAAAGCTCATAATAGGAAAAGAAGATGAAATTGTTTTTAAGAATAATAGGTGCCATCCTTTTGGTATCCGGACTGGCACTTATTATTGCATCAATATCAATAAACGTAATACAGGCGCAGGAAAAAGAAAGCGCACTTGAATCCTTCTACGAAGCTCTTCCAAATACGGAAAACGGCGAAAGCACGGATGACGAGCTTCAGACCGTATCACTTGAAGACAGCGACGGAAACACTCTTTTGAATTCAAGCGAGATCATCTACGTGGTAAGGATTCCCAAGATAGACTCCAAGGAGCCGGTAAAAGAGGGTACGAATAAAAGCGCCCTCTCCGCTTCCCTCGGACACGAGCCCGGAACCGCTTCTCCCGGAGAAATCGGGAACTGCGTTATCGCAGGGCACCGCAATTATAACTTTGGTAAATACTTCAACAGACTTGATGAAGTTGAGGTTGGTGATGAGATCTTTGTAGATACAAGGGATGACACCTATGAATACAAGGTGACCGAGATCAAGGTCGTTAATCCCGAAGATGTCGAGATCTTAGATCCGACCGATGACGAGCAGCTAACCCTTTATACATGCACTCCTATTTATATAGCTACTCACAGACTTGTTGTAATCGCAAAAAGAACTGAGGAGAACGCTTAAGCGTTCTCCTCAGTCTTTTTTTGGTTAAATATAGGTGCAAGGATGAATACAATCAGCACAAGGAAGCTGATAAGATGAACCGGCACCTGAGAAAGTGTTACCGTCTGATCCTTGATTGCGTCTGCGTTGCCACCCGAAAATACCACTATGTAATTGTTGTTTATGAAATGCATTAAGGCTATGGCCCATATATTCTTCGTCTTCATAAATACATATCCAAAGAATATTCCAAGTCCGATACATGTAATGACCTGCATGAGCAAATACACAGGGCCAGATGTAGTTGTATAGAACATAAAATCAAGGCCGAAATGCCACAATCCCCATACAACACCAAGTATCAATACGCCGAGTCTAAGTCCGAACTTATTCTGAAGAATAGGCTGTAAATAATATCTCCATCCATACTCTTCTCCCCAGAACGCCAAAAAACTAAGCGGAAAAATTAACAGTATGGAAAGAGCGCTGATATAAGTCTGTGGATTGGTAAGTGCACCGATCACTTCCTGAAGATCACCGGCTGCGTCAGGTGATACAAACTTACCAAGGTATGCCGAGATCAACAATCTTACTATAAATAAAACCACAAACAAAAATACCAAAAGGGCACTCATACCTATTTTGTTTCTGGAAAGGCCCACATTTTTTCTTTTTTCCTTACCACATGCCCAAAAAAGGATATAAGCTATAAGGCTTCCTGCCATTAACACATACTGGCTGTACAAATCTATATTTGTAACAGATCCGGCCTGTGTCTCGATCGTAGTAACCGGTACGATCAATGAAGCAATAGACATTCCTATCATAGCAAGCGCTGTGATAAGCACTACTATAAACCCAGCCTTGGGAATCTTTTTCTCCTTATCTCCAAAAAGAAGAAATCCAAGTATAACTCCGCATGCAGGGAACATCATCTGTGCATTGGGAAATACCGAAAGATCTTTACCGGCTCTAAGCCCAAAGAACATGATTAAATACATAAAAAATGTCACGCCATAGGCTACGGCAATAAAAGTTGTCAGTCGTTTCTTAAAAGTATTATCCATTTCAGTGCCTCCAATAGTCGTTTTTTTCACACCTTTCTAGCTTACCATAATGATTATCCTTATTCAAATGAAGCGACCTAAGAAGGGCGTAAAAAAGGCTTTCCCGGGCATCAGTGCATGGGAAAGCCTCATAAACACTCATATTAAATTATTCTTCCAGCTCGGAAAGCGCATCCTCTACGGTTCCGTAGACTCCGATGTGCATCTTGACATCCTCGGGCATACCGATGAACATGCCGCCATAGCAGTAAGTATCGCCCTCTTTCCATGCACGGACAATCTGGATGAAGACATGCACTGTTTCTTTGGTCCACAGCGTAAGATTCGTCTCATAATTGGCGCCGATCATAAGCTGCTTATCGGTTGTAAAGCCGATACCTTCGGTAGATGCATCGATAATCTCAATCTCCACGGTATCTGACTTGGGACCGCTCGTAATTTCTTTTATAACAATATCTCCCGAAAGCTCCAGGCGCTTATTCTTTCTTCTGTCTTCCATAACAAATCTCCAATAATACAATCAATCTTACACGACTTATTATACACCATGCAGCATGATATATGTGATTTTTTTATTTGAGAAACACGGCCTTTTCTTTTTAACATAAACTTTTCACAACCTACAGCAAGCTATACCTGTATAATAAATCATGGCATTATATACTAACATTTATAGGAGACGCTTATATGAAAACTAAATTTTTACCGCTTGCCTTAGCAGCATTTATGGCACTCGCAATGTTTGGGAATACGACTTATGCAAGCGAAAACAGGAAAGAAAAAGACAGCCCTAATATGGAGACCTATTATATCGGCGGATTAAAAAAAGGAAATCTGATGATGTGGGATATAACTTCTCAGTGTTCAAATACCTTTTCCGTTACTATCAAAGACGATGATCAAACATATGTCGAAATCAATAAAAATAATTATGTAAAAGAGCTGAATCTATTATCACATGAGGCTGCCATTTATGAGGGCGGCAGCAATTTGCGTATTGAGGTAGTATTTGATAATGAGAATGTTCAAATAAAAACATCCAACGCATCAGGCTCTATCAGAAACGAAAAAGGCAAGTCAATCGGATGCATATATAATTACAGTTTGGAGGACGGTAATGACAGAGATTATAATGATGCTGTCATCTCTCTAACCTCTTGGAAAAAGAACGGATAAAAAACGGGGCTGTTGAACTATAATCATGATCTGTGATCTGATTTAAGCAACAGCCCATTTTACTTCTGCTTCATTTATCGTCCCTTCTGTAGTTTCTATATCCATCTTTGTTTTTCTTGCTTTTTTCACAGATAGAAGCATATGAAAAGGTGGATTTATCTGGAAAATGATAAATCCACCGTCATATAGAGTTAAGAGTCGCTCGAAGCTCTTTGCTTCCGGGTTCACAGATCCGTTATAAAGCACGCATCGCCAAAAGAAAAGAATCTGTATCTTTCTTTGATTGCTTCCTCGTATGCGGCGAGGATGTTCTCGCGGCCGGCGAGTGCGGCAACAAGCATTACAAGCGTTGACTCAGGCAAATGGAAGTTCGTGATAAGCTGATCCAAAACCTTAAACTTATAGCCGGGATAGATAAAGATCGAAGTGTCGCCACTACACTCCCGAAGCCTTCCGTTTTCATCGGCAGCGCTCTCTATTGTTCTGCAGCTGGTTGTTCCGACGCAGATAACCTTATGGCCTGTCTCTTTTGCCTTATTGATCTTATCGGCGGCTTCTTGCGTCACCTGGTACCATTCGGTGTGCATATGGTGCTCTTTGACGTTTTCTACCTTGACGGGTCTGAAAGTACCAAGACCGACATGAAGGGTCACAAAAGCCATCTCAACGCCTTTTTCGCGTATCTTTTGAAGGAGCTCATCCGTAAAGTGAAGCCCTGCGGTAGGAGCTGCAGCGGAGCCCTCAAACTTAGCATATACCGTCTGATACATGTTCTTATCTTGGAGCTTGTGCGTGATATAAGGAGGAAGCGGCATTTCGCCGAGCCTGTCGAGGACCTCTTCCCAGATACCGTCGTAGTAGAATTTCACAAGTCTGTTTCCTTCCTCAACGATATCGAGGATCTCAGCCTTTAAGATTCCTCCGCCAAAAGAAACCCTGGCACCGGGACGAAGTTTTTTGCCCGGTTTGACCAAAGTCTCCCATATATCATTCTCTTTTCTCTTTAAAAGAAGTATCTCAACAGCTGCGCCCGTTCCCTCTTTTTCACCAAGGAGCCTTGCGGGGATAACCTTGGTGTTGTTAAGGACAAGGCAGTCACCGGGATTAAGATAGTTAATGATCTCACTGAAGATGTGATGCTCTGTCTTACCCGTCTTCTTATCGATAACAAGGAGCTTACACTCATCTCTCTTTTGAAGAGGATCCTGAGCGATAAGCTCCTGTGGAAGATCGAAATAATAGTCAGCTGTTGATAAACCAAGTTCAGCTCTATTACTCATAAAATCATATTACTCATTTCTAAAATCAATGTTTTCAAGGAAAGCAACGTAGCCGCGAAGTGCCTCGTAGAGGTCGGCCTTACTGATAACTTCCCAAAGTGAATGCATGCTAAGAACGCAGATTCCGGAATCGATAACATTCATGCCGTATTTGGCAAGCATGTAAGCGATCGTTCCGCCGCCACCCGCATCAACCTTACCAAGCTCTGCAAACTGGAATACTACCTTTTCTTTATCAAAGACCTTTCTGAGCTCTGCGATATACTCAGCATTGGCGTCACTTGAACCGTACTTTCCTCTTGATCCGGTGTACTTATTAAACGCTACACCCTCTCCCATGTATGCTGAGTTCTTTTTCTCAAACTGCGAAGCATAGTGAGGATCGAATGCTGCCGATACATCGGATGAAAGCATGCAGGAGTTTGCAAGGCATCTCTTTAATGAAAGCTCGTTGTAGCCTTCCTTTGTGAGATTCATAACCTCGGCAACAGCCTTTTCAAAGAATCTGCTCTGCATTCCGGTTGCGCCGTAGCTTCCGATCTCTTCTTTATCAACGAGGATACAGCAAGCCGTTCTCTTAAGGTTCTTGGCTTCGAGAATGGCTCTCATTGAAGGATATGCGCATACTCTGTCGTCATGTCCGTATCCCATGATCATTGATCTGTCAAAGCCCGCATCTCTGGCTTTTCCTGCAGGAACGATCTCAAGCTCGGCTGACATAAAGTCGTCTTCTTCTATTCCGTAGAGATCGTTGAGGATTGCAAGAATACCGCGCTTTACGGCTCCGGAGAGCTTACCGGATTCTTTCTTTTCCTCTTTTTCATGATTAACGGCATACTGCTCGCCTGCTGTTAATTTAGTGCTTGCCTTCTTTTCTTTTTCCGAATCATTGTCGACAACAAAAGGTCTGTTACCGATGATAAGGTCAAGTACCTCGCCCTCTACAACTGCAGAAGCTTTCTTGTTCATCTGCTCGGCTGAAAGATGGATCAAAAGATCCGAGATAAAGAATACCGGATCGTCCTCATCCTCACCGACACTTAGCTGAACGGTCGTGCCGTCTTTTTTTACAAGTACGCCGTGGATGGCAAGGGGTGTCGCAACGTAGAGGTACTTCTTGATACCGCCGTAGTAGTGAGTATCAAGAAAAGCGTAGCCTCCGTCCTCATAAAGAGGATTAACCTTAACGTCGAGCCTTGGAGAATCGATGTGTGCTCCGAGGATGTTAAGTCCTGCCTCCATGGGGTCTGAACCCATCTGGAACATAACGATGCTCTTGTTCATCCAGACGCAATATACTTTATCACCCTTTTTTAGCTTAGTCTTTGTACCGATGAGAGTGTTGAGCTCTCTGTAGCCGGCTGCCTCTATCTCGTTAACGATAGTGTCAACGGCTTCTCTTTCTGTCTTGGAATTATTAAGGAATTCCTTGTAGTCCTCAGCAAATCTGTCGCATGCTTTAAGCTGAGTTTTGTTGTATGTTGTCCATACATTTTTTCTCATTAATCCATGCTCCTTTCCTTTTACCGGTTGAATCATAATTATGAGCGAAGTTCGATATTAAGTGACTCGAGGCCGTTCAATATCTTCTTCATTGCTGCATTTACTTCATCGTCTTCAAGAGTCTTTTCCTTGTCTCTGAATACAAGTGAATATGCCATGGACTTGAAGCCTGCCTTGATCTGCTCGCCCTCGTAGATATCAAAGAGTGAAAGATCCTCAAGCTTCTTGCCGCCGCGCTGACGGATCATCTTCTCGATCTCGCCCGCAAGAACTTCCTTGGGAACGACCATGGAGATGTCTCTTGTAACAGCAGGGAACTTGGCAATTCCTGTGTAGATCGTATCGAAGTTAGCATGCTCAACAACGTGAGGCATGTCGATAACAGCAACATAAACTCTTGTGCCGATATCATAATTATCGCACACAACGGGATGAACTTCACCTAAATATCCGATAACCTCTCCGTCGTAAACAACGTTAGCCTGTCTTCCGGGATGAAGGAAAGACTTGCCTGCATTCGGGTCGTACTCTACCTTATCGAGCATTCCCACACTGTCGAGAAGCTCCTCGATAACACCCTTCATGCTGTAGAAGTCACCGTCTCCGTAGAAACCAAGTGTGAACTGCATTCTCTCATCAGGAAGCTCTGTAAGAGGAAGTGACTTTGCCACATAGATGTTGCCCATCTCATAGAGGCGAACGTCCTTGTTTCTGCGGTTATAGTTGGTTGCAAGGCTGGTAAGCATGCCGTTGAGAGGGATAGTTCTCATTATTGAGAAATCTTCTCCCAAAGGATTGGAAATCTTGATAGCCTGTCTTTCTTTTGCATCCTCAGGTAAAAGAAGCTTATCAAATACCTTGGGACTTTCGAATGAATATGTATAGCCCTGTGAGAAACCGCAAAACTGTGCTACTTCTCTGGCTTTTTTCTCTACTCTCATCTTGAAAGAGATACCGCCTGTTGTTGCGCTGTTCTTGGGAAGAGTTGTAGGAATCTTGTCATATCCGTAGAATCTTGCAACCTCCTCGGCGATATCGCACATCTGGTTAAGATCCTGTCTGAATGAAGGGATGATAACTTCATCGGTTGCAGCATCATAGCCAACTTCTTCTTTATTAAGGATTGCGATCATGTCTTCCTTGGAGATATCTGTTCCGAGGAGCTGATTGATCTTGTCAGCTTCAAGCGCAAATCTCTTAAGAGGTGCGATAGGAAGCCCCTCTTTTACGATTCCGGGAACAACTTTACCGCAGCCAAGCTCGTTTATAAGCTGGCAAGCTCTGTTGATCGCGATCTCTGCATTAGCAGGATCAAGTCCTTTCTCAAAGAAGCCTGAAGCGTCTGTACGAAGACCTACTCTCTTGGCACTCTTTCTGATGTTGGGTCCGTTGAATGTAGCAGCCTCAAAAAGAACTGTCTTAACATCGTCAGTGATCATAGAGTTCTCACCGCCCATGATACCAGCGATTCCGACTGCTTTCTCAGCGTCGCAGATCATGAGAACGTCTTTGTCGAGCTTTCTCTCCTGTCCGTCGAGAGTTACGAAAGTATCGCCGTCAGCGGCTCTTTTTACAACGATCTTGTTACCTGCGATAGTGCTAAGATCGTAAGCGTGCATGGGCTGACCAAGCTCCATCATAACGTAGTTGGTGATATCAACGAGGTTATTGATGGGACGAATGCCTACGCTTGAAAGTCTTCTCTGCATCCACTTAGGTGAAGGCTCGATCTTTATGTCTGTTACGACTCTTGCGCAGTAGTTTGTGCAAAGATCTGTATCCTTGATCTCTACGCTGATCATATCGGAAGTCTTGCCCTCGCCGTCTTCTTTAACTTCGATGGCAGGTGCGTTGAAAGGAAGCTTAAATGTAGCAGCAGCCTCTCTTGCAATTCCAAGAATGCTGTAGCAGTCAACTCTGTTTGAAGTAACTTCGAATTCAAAAACAGTGTCATGAAGGCCGAGTACGTCAACTGCGTCGGCTCCTACTTCCGTGTCCTCGGGGAAGATGTAAAGACCGTCCTCTGGAGCTTCGGGATAGAAATCCTTGGTTGAACCGAGCTCTTCGATTGAGCACATCATACCTGCACTGGGAACTCCTCTTAGCTTTCCTGCCTTAATCTTGATGCCTTCAGCGGGATTGGGGCTTCCGTCGTGACCGCCGGCAACACGTCCGCCGTCAATAACAACGGGAACCTTGTCGCCTTCCTTCATATTCTTGGCACCTGTGACGATCTGGATCATCTCAGTTCCGATGTCTACCTGACAGATAACGAGCTTATCTGCGTCGGGGTGCTGCTCAATTGTCTTGATCTGACCAACCACGATCTTCTCGAGGTTCTTATCAAGTGGTGTGTATGTTTCTGTCTTGGTTCCGGAAAGTGTCATCGCATCGAAGAATTCCTGATCGGTGCATGAAAGATCCGGTACATATGCTTTAATCCATGATTTAGATGAGTTCATTGTTATTCTCCTGTTCTGTGAGTGAAATCTAATCGTATATAACACTACTGTGATATACGGATTGCTCCGCTTCGCTCTCGCAATCCTACAGAAATTCGGAAATCGATATGCTCATTTCATTCGCATATCTTTTTTCCTCATTTCTGTTCGGTCTTCATATACATGCAATGCATTGTGCAAGCACAGCATTGCATGTGCATGAATCCCTATATCACTAAAACTGCTGTAAAAATCTTATGTCGTTCTCGTAGAGAAGTCTCATGTCGTCGATCTCGTATTTAAGAAGCGCGATTCTCTCAAGTCCTACACCAAACGCAAATCCAACGTACTCGTTAGGATCGATTCCGCTCATCTCAAGAACGTGAGGATGTACCATACCGCAACCGAGGATCTCGATCCAGCCCTCACCCTTACAGAAACGACATCCCTTACCGCCGCACTTAAAGCAGCTTACGTCCATCTCAGCTGAAGGCTCTGTGAACGGGAAGTGATGGGGTCTGAACTTAGTCTTGGTATCGGGTCCGAAGAGCTGCTTAGCGAACTCTGCGAGTGTTCCCTTAAGATCAGCAAAAGTAATGTTCTTATCTATAACAAGTCCTTCTACCTGGTGGAAAGAAGGTGAATGTGTCGCATCAACTTCATCGGCACGGAAAACTCTTCCGGGAGCGATCATCTTGATCGGGATTCTGCCCTTCTCCATCTCATGAACCTGTGTTGAAGATGTCTGAGTTCTGAGAAGAAGATCTCCGTTGATATAGAAAGTATCCTGCTCATCTTTGGCGGGGTGATCCGCAGGTATATTGAGCGCTTCGAAGTTGTAATAGTCTTTCTCAACTTCAGGTCCTTCAACAACCTCATAGCCCATGCCTGTGAAGATTCTTTCTACCTCTTCAAGAGCGATGGTGTTGGGATGATGATGACCAACTTTATTCTTCTTGGCAGGAAGAGTTACGTCGATGACCTCAGCCTTGAGCTTGGCATCACGTGCTGCAGCTTCCATCTTGTTCTTGGTCTCTTCAAGTACCTTCTCGATAGCTTCTCTTGTCTCATTTACAAGCTGGCCAACCTTCGGTCTGTCCTCGGGAGCAACGTCCTTCATGCTCTTAAGGATGCTTGTGAGCTCACCTTTTTTTCCAAGAATGTTGACTCTGATCTCATTAAGTTTCTCAAGGCCGTCAGATTCTTTGATCTGTTTAAGGGCCTCCTCTCTAATTTTGTCGAGCTGTTCACTAATCATAATCTTCCTCCATAATGTGATGTCTTTAAAACTGTGCTCTGCACTTGGGATATGTACTAAACTCGACAATACCTCGTCAAGTACATCCCCATGGCTCGCACTAGGCTCGAAACCACCTCGCCAAGTGCTCTGCTCTTGGGATATGTACTAAACTCGACAATACCTCGTCAAGTACATCCCCATGGCTCGCACTAGGCTCGAAACCACCTCGCCAAGTGCTCTGCTCAAAAAAAAATCCCTTGTGCCAAATAGCACAAGGGACGAATTATCGCGGTACCACCCAAGTTCCCGGCATATACAATGCTCGGACACTCATTATATCTGTAACGTAGACATACGTCTCACCCTACTAACGAAATCAATTCAGGCAAGCTGCTCCGGTGCGAATGTTCCGTATATGCTCTCATTAGGAAGCTTCCAGCCGATGACTTCCATTCTCTGTAATGCAAATCCGCATAACATC
This sequence comes from Butyrivibrio sp. X503, assembly GCF_003625475.1. Lineage (GTDB taxonomy): Bacteria > Bacillota > Clostridia > Lachnospirales > Lachnospiraceae > Butyrivibrio. Next base: position 127,129 of record NZ_RAIQ01000004.1, read on the forward strand.
TTGGGCGAGGCCCACACCTTCATAGCATTTGTTATTTTCTATTTCAACAACTAATTTTATTGGGCAAAAAAACTTTTGTCAAGCCTTATGATGTATCACGCTTCCACTGAGAATGTAGGCATATTATCATATACCTCCGTAAGCGGACTCCAATTCTTTAAGTCAAACTCATCGTCTTCATCATCTTCCGCAGCAGAAAAGACTTCTCCACCCTTCTTTTTCTTCTTATCATCCTCGTCTATGGTATTCGGTAGCTCGTCATATGCTCCCGACTTATGAAACTCAGTCGCCACCCTATTTACCGCGGCAAATATGTATTCCCTGTCGGGATCGTTTTTCGATATGCCATTTAAAGCAGAAGTTATAATACGATCTGCTTCTTCCTTACTCTTTGCATGCTTTAGCTGCTCTTCTACAGCTTCTGCCATTCTTTGAACCCTCAGAGCATGTGCATACATGATTGGATTGTATCTTCTTAAATATTCCATCTCCTCCTGAGAAAGCTTTTTCCCTGATTGAAGCTTGGCGTTTATACGGGCTTCCATCTTGGCTCGGTCCGCTTCCGACATTTTTCCCGTGTCATTTCCTCTTTCCATGATATACCGCGCCAATTCAATTTCTGTAGTGATCTTTTGTGTCTCTTCTTTCTTGAGGTTCAGGCTAATATTCATATAACTCCTCCATATAATAATATTTCGATGCTTATTGTCAAAAGAAAAAGCGCGTTTTTCAATGAACTTCAATCCATTGAGAAACACGCTTCCATCGCTGTTTATTATATCGTCAGATTATATGGTTTTATTAACTATTGCCAGAATATATCCGCGCCATTTCTTAAGAAAACTTAAGAATTATCTACAGCAAATCTTAAGTTTTGTCTGATATCATTGAATATGTCGACGGTCTTTCAACGGCCATTCTCAAGTCGACGCATGGCGGATTCGCCAAATTCTTTTTTTTCGGAGGTGCTGTATGAACAGCCAAAATAATCTTTCTAAATTATTTCCAATGATCAAGACAAGGGCGCAGGTTCTTGAAGAGATTCATTCAAAAGATAATCTTCGCGGAAAATTTGAAACCTGGACTGAAGATCAAAAAGAGAACTTTCTATCAATATGCACCGGTGCCAAAGGCGTAAAGATGCTCTATGACTGCTATTTCAAAGAGATACTCAACCCGGAGTACACACCTGAACGCTTATCGGCATTATTAAGCATCATTATCGGCAAAAAAGTCACTGTAAAATACCAACTGCCAAATGACAACACGCGTATCGGAGATGAACTGTCTCTCGTAATTACCGATATAGTTGTCGAACTCGAAGACGGAACTCTTGCCAACATTGAAGTACAAAAACTCGGTTATGCTTTTACAGGAGAAAGAGCTTCCTGCTATTCAGCAGACTTACTACTGCGCCAATATAAAAGAGTAAGAGATTCTCTTAAAACCAATTTCTCATACAAGAACATAGCACCTGTATATACCATTGTATTCCTTGAAAGCAGTCCAAGGTCATTTAAGGATTACAAGGATACCTTCATCCATAAATTCTCAGCGGTATCTAACAGTGGTCTTGAACTAAATATGCTCCAGAACTATGTATTCATCCCTGTTGATATTTTCCTTGAAAAACTCCATAATAGTGGTATACAAAGCGAATTAGATGCATGGCTTACATTTATTGGATGCGATGAACCGGAATTCATTATCAAACTGGTCGAAAAATATCCTCTATTTAAACCAATGTATCAAGATTTACATAACATGTGTCTAAACACAGAAAGGATGATGGATATGTTCTCTGAAGAGCTTAAGATACTTGATCGTAACACAGTTAAATATATGATTGATGAGCTTCAGGAAGAACTTGATGATACCAAGACTCAACTTACTGATGCGAAAACACAGCTTACTGAATTAAATGCGGAAAAAACCGCTTTTATGCAACTCATAAACCAGCTCGATGATCCAAATGTAGATAAAGAAGCCATCCTTTCAAAGCTTCGTGAACTAAAAAAGTAAAGCGAGGTCGGAACATTGATCTTTGAACTTAATTATGACAATCAAGCAAAAGAAATCTTAGAAGGCCAGCGCCGTTACAGAGAGCAGATGAACTCTCAATATACTGCAGGATACACCGATGCTGAAGAGAAATACGAGCCCGAGCTTGCAAAAAACAAAGCTGAAATTTCCGAACTACGTGATGAAAACACCGAATTAAATGCGGAAAAAGCCGCTTTTATGCAACTCATAAACCAGCTCGATGAGCCGGATGCTGATAAAGAGGCTATCCTTTCAAAGCTTCGTGAACTAAAAAAGTAAAGCGAGGTGGACCACCAACAAATAAATTAATAACACAATGCCGGATCACATGATCCGGCTTTTTTCAATCATTCAATGATTATCGCGCCAATAGTCCTCTGCTGCATCATGGGCTTCCTCTTCATCTTCGTAGTCATCTTCATAATCATAGAACTCTTCGTACTTGTCATCGGCAAATTCCTCTGCTGACTTATAATCATGTACATCGTAGGGATCGCTATTCTTCTTTGATGACTCTGTTTTTTTCTTATTAGAGGTTTTCTTACTGCTTTTAGCCTTTTTCTTAGTATTCTTTTTGCTCTTACTGGAGGAGTAACTACTTGTTGTCTTATTCTTCCCTGCTGCCTCAACAGATACCGAAGCCACTCCTAAAAGTGTGATTATCATCATTAATGCGACCAATAGTTTTAATAATGTTTTCTTCATAATCAATTACCTCCGTTTCCGGAATCACATAGGATTCTTTTCACCCTGCTTCTTCCAAAATCTCTCTGCAATCCAGCATGATCTGTCTGTTTCCGCAGAGGATGAGAACATCATTCCAACAGCTTTCAATTTCGTCGGGAAGCTCCTCTAAGTCTTCGAATCTCCTGGTAACAGCGAAGTCTTCGTAGCCTGTCATGTCATTGAAACCGTTGATTTCTTGATCTTCCAGATCGAAGATATCCTGCCATTCTTCAGAGTTTTCTCCGCAAAAGACTATGTTCTTGCAACCTCTTGTAAGTATGAAATCCGCTATGTTTCTGATGAAAGTATTCTCTGCCATGTCGTCTGTGATCAGGATAACCGTGTAACCTGACATATCGCCATAATTTTTATTAATGTAAAAAGACCTTTTGCCAAGAATCTCATATGTAACGTTATAGCGCAGACAGTTGTCTGTATACAGCATCTGAGTCATAAGTACCTCCTTTGTAATCACCGTTTATCTATTCCTATGATTACATGGTATACCAAATGCTGTACTATAAATCTCCCAGCAATATCTTGTGGTAATGAATTCACTGCTTTTCTGAGACTGACTTCTGGAGAGCCATATACTGTAGCAGAGCTACTAGGCGGAGCATAACTCCGTCTAGTTATCATCCATAAATTTGATAGTAATTAACGCTTAACAAAAACCACTATATACTAATTATATAGCCAATAAAAGGTGCAAACACCAGGATGTGTTCACATATATCGTGATTATTATAAAAGATTCCAATTACATAAACTCAAACTCTCTTACTACCTCAATTGAAAAATCTCATTAACACTCATATTAAAGTGGTTAGATATTTTTATAGCCAACTCTAGCGTTGGATCATATTTATTGTTTTCTATTGCGATAATAGTCTGCCTCGTGACTCCAAGTATGCCTGCCAAGTCTTCTTGTCTCAAGTTCATACTCTTTCGAAGCTCTTTGATATTATTCTTCATCGCTATCCCCCGAGCTTAAAAGTCGCTTGTTTTCAATCATCTTTGTTCCCCAAAATACCAGCCCCGAGAATACGAAGATAAGCCATGCCCATGGCAATTCCCCTGTTTGTAATACGCATATAAGACAGTAAATAGCGAGTGTAAACTCCATAAAGACAAAAGCATTTCGGGCAGCTTTATAGTTTACTGCCAATTCCATCTCATCAGCTTTACGAAAAATTCTCTTCATAGATGCACCTCCTTAATGTAAAAACCTTTTTACATTATTATCATATAAGTTATCCAATTAAATGTAAAGAACTTTTTACATTATTACATCAAAAGTCTTTGCCCACAAAAAAGGAAGCCTATAAATATAGACTTCCTGCACTAACTATAAAAGCTGTGAATAGTAACTCTTGTGGTCAAGGCAAAAAACGCAGCCTATAAGCCACTATATCTTGATTAAAGGCACGCAACTTTTCCGCTTTGAAGCATAGCATGTATACCTCGAACTCAGCTGATTTTCTAAATATCTATGCAGTTCTTTCTTGTCCCTAGATAAAACCAGTATTTATCGTATAAGCTCAAAGCCGTGACAATTTGTCGCGGCTTCGTATTTACTGCTCATATTCACATATATATCCCATACACCCTTTATATTCCGGGAAATCGAAGATTACATCGTTTGGGATGTCATTGATATAGAACTTGTCATCGGATTTTTGGTAAAAGTACTCGGCGTATTCCTCTTTTATCTCCATTCCGTCTGCGAGCTTGCTCCTATAGCTTGGTTCTTTGGCGAGCCAGTGCTTCCTATAGCCGCTGCCCGTGCATTTATTCTGAGTCTGTGTAAGGCCGGGTTCTGTCCAGTGCCACGATCGATCGCCAAGCCTGTTTGCACCTATATAGAAGTAATAATCCTGTTTGCCTTCGGATCTGATAAGAGCATCAACAACGTCAAACTCTTCATCGCAGGTCATGGAGGCGAGATAGCCGCCTTTTTCTTTGCATTTCTTTTCAGCTTCTTTCCAAGTACAATCCTCTATAATGAGTTCATACCTATGATCTGCCGAAGCCATCTTTCCTGTTTTGAGGTATGACATCAGGTCATCTATAAGTAGATAACTCTCAGGCTCTTTTGCCTTATCCTCATCATAGACTTCACGCAGCCTTGAAAGGTAGGTCTGCTCATCAGTCTCTTTTCCATCTATCATATAATTAAGCGTGCGAAATCTGCCCGTTTCTTCGTCATAGGCATCTTCCTGCGACTCATCAATTCCGAAATAATCTCCTTCAAAGGTCGGTATCCACTTCCCATTTTGCAAGCGATAAACATGATCATAATAGAATCCCATGTGTCCACCGTCATTGCACAAAAGACCACTCTTTTCAATATATGAAAAACTCAATCTCGCTGTCTGTAATACATTTACCTGCCCGTCATAATACGTAAGTATTTGGGAGCCTCCGGCCTCAATTCCGGAATAGCATACAAGTTCAGGAACATCATCCTCGTCAACATAAATAAGCGCATAAGAATAATCATCAAACTTATAGTTCTTAGTCTCATCTAAATAAGCAATATATCCTTCCTGCCAGGAAGAATAGCCTTTTCCAAATGCCGTCCCCGCATCGTCTACATAACAGTCTTCCGGATTTTTAGGGCTATATTCCGAAAACGGAGTCAGATCGGGCTGTATTCTGGCTGCATATAATTCATCCTTTGCGGCATTCGCTTCCTTTTCGGATAGTTCGTTTTCATTACTGTATAAGCTATTTCTTTTCCATAATATTTCGTCATTATCGCCTTTATATGACCAGATTCTATCAATACAGTTTATGCCCGATCCACCGTTCGAGAACTCAAACATATAGTAATCGTTGTCCCATTTGTCTTCAGTATCATGAGACTCGGAGCATAACTTGTTATCCTTGCAAAGGTAATAATAATACCACTCAGAGCTTGTAAACATGGGGTATGGCACGTTGTTGTGAATGGTGCTGATAAGGTAGATCATCTTATCGAGTTTCTCATCATCCGAGAGATTTCCGATGAGCAGCTCGCATGTGCCATCATTGTCTAAATCCATAAAGCAAAAGCCGGTGTAATCAAGTGAGCCTTCTTTGTCATAGCCGTCTTTGGAATAAGCGTATGTAGCCATGGTATTAAACGGTTTTTCTATCCAAAAGTCGTCATAGGTCTGCTTGCTCTTTAAGCCATAGTAATAAGCGTCCAGTACCTCAGCATATTCTTCAAGGTATTTGTCGGTATCTACCGGTTGCGTGGTTTCCTCATTGGTTTCCTCTTTGGTATCTTCTTGCTGCTGTGATTGAGTTTGCTGCGTATTCCGGTCCTGTTCTGTGGTTTGGGATTGGGTCGCTTCGGGGGGTGTATAGCTTTTCCCGCATCCAACGGCCGTAATCAGTGCAAATACGGATATTAGTGCAAGCATTCTTTTGAGTTTTCTGTTCATCTGCATGCCTTTCTGCTTTTCACGCATTATCCCTATAATATGATTATCTTACAATGCGCTCTTTTAAGCTAATTAAAATACAATAAAATATCTATAATATACACAAAAAAGGGCGACGCTATGTTGCGTCGCCAATACAAAGACAAAAAATAACTTATCATAAATAAGCATCAAAAAAACCGCTGAAACACTTCTGGCAAAGAAGGAAGTTCTGCTCTCGCATTCGCTCGCCAGAACTAAGTAGTACCGCACGACTCAAAAGAACTGAGTCTGCTGATTACTTACCTTTCCACGTTCTTCATTCCTTCGGTGAGCCACTCGGGGATTACCCAGTCAACGACTTCGCCGTTTCGTACGGAGCAAAGGCCGTAGAAGTGAGTGCCGGTGTAGGAGTAGACCATTAAGTCCTCGCCGGTTTTATGAATGTCGGCCTTTCCTTCCTGTGTGATCACAACGTCCACATCAGGGAAAGAATTGATGGGAGCGCAGGGCTCTGCCTGGAAATCCATATCGCCGCAATCCCATGAGTAGATATTGCAGGTATATTTCTTGGTGTTACCTTCTTCGGTGATGAGTGAATCAAATAAGACTTTATCGCCGTCACGCTGCTCATAGAGCTTACCGACTTCAAGGTTTGCTCCGCCGCCGCTTATTACAAGGTCAGCAAATGCCCCGCCTTCAAGGGGTGTTTCAGGATCGCACTCTGTTAAATTTACCTCGGAAGTATCCCAAGTACATGTAATTGTCGCAAGAGGCTTTGCTACGCTGTCTTCATCATCGGAAGCTGCCTCTGTTGTCTCTTCTTTTGTTGCACTGTCAGTGCTCTCGATAGCAGTTTCGGAAGTCTCTGCCTCTGCAGAAACGGCTGCGGTGCTCTCTTCATCCTGTACTGCGGGCGTCTCGGCTGATGTATCCGAACACCCCATAGCTGTCATGGCAAGCACTGTCATGGCTAATATAAAAGGTATAATTTTCGCTTTCATTTTTAATATTTCCCCTTTTCTTTTTTTCATTTAGCGTTTCAAATGTTACAAATAGCATTTTACAACATTTGACAATTTTTTGCAAATTCCGCGGCGTTTCCGCGTATTATTACAATAAAAGAATAATTTTTGAGATTTTTTCAAAATAATATTTGACAAATATGTTAATAAGTGTATAATAATAATTGAAAAGCTTACATCATAGCTTTTTCCCATATATAGCCATGTGGAGCGATCCGCATGGCTCCCCCCTCATAAAAATAAGTTCACGTACCAACAAAACGGTGTGGATACAGATTGTATCCACACCGTTTTACCGTATTAGCCTTTATTTATAAGTTTAAGCTTAGCTTCTCGTCTTAGCTGTTTGATGTGCCATTCCCTGCTCATGGCCTCTTCCTTGGTGTCGAACTCTTCATGATAGACGAGCTTAACGGGAAGTCTTGTTTTGGTATATTTGGCGCCCTTGCCCGCGTTGTGATCCGCGATCCTCTTTTCGAGGTCATTGGTCCATCCGCAGTATAAGGAGCCGTCGGCACATTCAACTATATATGTATAATTCATACTCTTTTTTCTATATAAAAAATCAATTATTTAAGATCGTAGTCAAGATGAACGGTGATGGTAGCTGTCTTATGTCTTGAAGCCGTATCGAACGCGCCGTCATAAGAATATGTGCTTGTTCCGGAATTCTGAGCTGTGATCTGGAATACACCAAGATTGGAGTTCTTGAGCTTACCGATCTTGGCGCCTGAATTCCTTGCCATGATATCTACACGCTCTTTGGCGTTCTGTGTTGCCTTTTCTATAAGATCGAGTTTTAATGCATCGAGGTCAGAATAGTAATACTCGGGTGTGTCCGAAGTAAACTCAACGCCCTTTTCAAGAAGGCTTGAGATGTCTCTTGAGATCTTCTCGACGTTGTCCATGTTTGTAGAAGTTACAACAACGCTCTGTGTAAGCTCGTACCCTTCGGGCTCGGATCCGATGTACTTGCCCTCGTCATCGTAGATTTCTCTGTATGTTCTTCTGATATCTACAGAATTAAATACGATCTCTTCCTCGGAAACGCCGTTTCCTACAAGATAGTTCTTTACCTCTGTAGCATTGCTCTTAAGTGTTGCATATGCATCTTTTGACGAATAATCAGTTGCAGAAAAAGATCCTCTCCAGATAATAAGATCCGCGTCAAAATCAACGCTCGCGCTGCCCGTAGCACTGATGATGTGCTGGCTTCCGGATCTGAAATTTGAAAGGCCGCATGCAAGAGCCACGCAGCTTATAACCACGCAAACTCCGATGATAAGCGCACTCACCCAACTGTTTTTCTTTTGTTCCATCCTCTTTTCCTCCCGATCATAAGAATATTTTTAAGATACTCCGCCAAAAGAGATTTCATCGGCGGGTAATTTATATGATATCATAATCGCGAGTCATATTGGGAATGAAAACATCGGTTATTTTATATTTTTTAACTAAAGAATATCTCTATCCCAATCGCTATCAACACGATTCCACCAAGTATCTTTGCCTTTCCGGCGAGCTTAGTCCCGAACTTGATTCCAAGCTTAAGACCGATATAGCAGACAACGTGTGTCACCATGCCTATAATAAGTGCGCATATGAGAACTTGGGGGACTTTGTAGGATGATATCGTAAAACCTACTGAGAGTGCGTCGATAGATGTAGCTATTCCTTGAAATATAAGGACTTTGTTGGATAGATTGGATGCTCCGGATTCCCTATGATTGGGGCAATCGGTGTTGGTGCATTCATCGCAGGATAGATTTTCAGAACATTTCTTTTCGCGTATGCCCTCTAAGAGGAGCTTGCCGCCTATTATCAATAGGAGTATCAGCGCAATCCACGGTATAAAGGGTCTGAACCCGTTGAACATTTCCTCTGCGTAATGAACGAAGAACCAGCCTATTACAGGCATCATGAACTGAAATGCCGCGTATACAAAAGCGATCTCGTGTCTTCTCCTTCTCTTAATGTGCGGATGTGTGAATCCGTTGGCCAAGGAGACAGAAAAAGCGTCCATCGCAAGACCAAAGCCCAGCATGGCGCTGTTAAAAAGAAATATTATGTTGGTTGCCATTATTACATCTCCTAATCCTTGAAGTCTAGTAATGTAAATCAAGTATAGTTTTTAAATTATAGCACAAAAAAAGGAGCAATGCGCGCTCAAATGCTCCGTGAAGCAAAAAATATAAAAAAAGACGGGCATCCATTTTCTAAATGAACACCCGGCCTTAATTAAGTATTTCCAATGGCTTGTCCTCTCTTTTCTGTTTTATATATATAAATCACATCCTTAAGCGACACCTTGACATCCCTCGGCTCCTGTGAAGCATCGCCACGCTTGCTGTAGATGTCAGTCGCTCCGATAACCGCTGCTCACTTCCGGTGAAGCTTAAGCCACCTTGGTTGCTTTGGTTTTATCTCCTATGTGATTGTAAATATAATATACCATTATTGAGAACATTTGTCAAACATCTTTTTTCTTGTGCTGCTATATTCAGACAATTCAGACAATTCCAGTGTTTACCTGAGAACAATTCTCACACAATTTACATTTGATAGAAAAGTGATAATAATGTATGATAAAAAAAGTATAAAAAACGTCTGAAAAGGGGACATTATGAGCGATTTTATTTTAAGTGCCTGCTCTACCGCAGACCTTTCACTTGAACATTTTGAAAGAAGAGATATCAAATATATCTGCTTCCATTTTGAAATTGACGGAACCGAATATCCGGACGATCTTGGAAAATCCATTTCACTGGACAAGTTCTATAATATGATGGCTGACGGAGCAATGACCAGAACATCACAGGTCAGCGTCGGCGAATACGAGGAATATTTTGAAAAGTTCCTTTCACAGGGCAAGGATGTGCTTCACTTAACACTGAGCTCAGGAATATCAGGAACTTATAACTCAGCAATGATCGCTAAGCAGCAGCTTGAGGAGAAATATCCCGACAGAAAGCTCTATGTAGTTGATTCACTTGCAGCTTCCGCAGGCTTTGGTCTTCTTATGGACAAGCTTGCTGATCTTCGTGACAGCGGCAAGAGCATTGATGAAGTATACAATTGGGCTGAAGAGAACAAGCTCACATGCAATCACTGGTTCTTTGTTTCAAACCTCAAATACCTTGTAAGAAACGGACGTGTATCCAAAGCTGCAGGTGCTATCGGAAATGTTCTCAGCATCTGTCCTTTACTAAATGTAGATAACGTTGGAAAGCTTATTGTAAGATCTAAGGTAAGAGGTAAGAACGCCGTGATGAAGGCTCAGGTCCAGAAGATGGTCGAGCTTGCCAATAACGGTGCAGATTACGCTGAGGAGTGCTACATCTCCAACTCACACTGCTATGAGGACGCAAGAGCTGTTGCAGATATGATCGAAGAGAAATTCCCCAAGCTTAAGGGCAAGGTCAAGATCTACGACATCGGAACAACGATCGGAAGCCACACAGGCCCCGGTACAGTAGCCCTCTTCTTCTGGGGACAGAAAAGAGTTGATTAACTCAATATGATAAAAGCAAAGAGAGACTTGCGATCGCAGGTCTCTCTTTGCATTCACTCCGGCCGAGCCGGTTGTGATTCTGAGGTGGCATAATGTATAAGACAGTAAATCCTATTCAGCAATGGAATGACGACAAGTTATATATTTTCAACCAACCTACATCTACAATACAAAAAAATCAGCACCTCCGGTTAAGTCGGTGGTACTGATTTTTTAATTCTTTTTTCTGCTTCTTTAGGTCTTTCTTGGCTGCAGAAGTATATTCAATCTTCCATTTAGCCAATTTCCACATCCTCCATCTCATCAAGATCAGCTTGAGATATTCCCAATTCTTCCATTACTTCATTCTGAGAAAAACGTGCACCATTATCATTCGTCTCGCGTTGTATAGCCATTTCCATAAGTTCTGCATTTTCAAGCAATTCCATGATCTCTTTATATTCATCAGGAGAAATAATGACAGCTTCTGGCTCGTTATTCTTAATCACAACCTTGGGCGAACCTTTTTTAACCTCACTGAATATCCTGCCAGCTTGGCCTCTATTAAACATTGTTATCGGAATTATATTATCAAGGGTATAAGCCATATTATGCATACTTTCATCCTCTCTTTCTAATTTTAAGGTATCATTAATCAATAAATATGTCAATAAATAGGTTAATATATTTATCATCGATTTTATTGATATGCTAGCGGTACTGCTCGAAAAAAGTCTCTCTTACCTCTATTTTTAACAATAAAAGCTTACGTATCACTAATTTGGATACGTAAGCTTTTTTCATTATTTGAAGTATAATTAATCACTCATGTGGCTCAACACTCAATCGCCGATTTCCTTACCGTTTATGTAGAGGTTTCCGTTTAAAGTATTGACTGAAACCTTGTTTAAATCGATTGGTCCTTCTGTATTTAATTCTATGTCTCCGTTAATAACATCAACCTTGACTTGATCAAGTTTACCTGAAAGCGTGACATCATCATTTTCAAGTTTAATATCAACATTGGCAAACTCTCCGGAAACATAAAAATCTCCGTCTTGGCAATCAGCGATCAGATTTTGAAATTTGCATCCCTTAATATCAACATCACCGGTACTCTGCTTGAAGGTAACATCCTCAGCGTCAATATTTTCAAGATAAGCATCACAGTTGTTTGAAACGGACTCAATTTTCTTGATGACTGTCCCCTCCGGAATGGTTACCTTGGTCAGATATTCATCCTCTGAGTGCCTTACGCTAACATAATTACTCACGGGAATCTTCTGTATTACACTGAGAACGCCGTTCTCATAAGTCACTTTGGGAAGATCCTCCTTAAGATACAAGGAAGAAACTGTAAGTTCAGGTCCGTAGGCAAAAGAGATATCGCCGTGGTCCATATCGATCTTGACCTCTTTAACTTCCACATTACCAAAGTTTACTTCGTCTTTTATCATTTTCGAAGAATTAATATACTTGACCCCTTCAAAACTCTTATAGTTGTATACAAGTCCAACTATAATGCAAACTGCTGTTACCGCGAACAAAATTAAAGAATACTTTTTCATAACCGTTCAAACCTCTCAATTTATCCCATATTTCTTCTCAGCAAAGAGTCTTAAGAAACTCTTTGATACCACTTACTATTGTGTCCTGTTCATATCTATATACATAATGGCTGCTCTCAAGCTCTACCAGCTTTCCGTTTACAGATGCATCCACAAGCTCCTGGTGTGCGGCCATCCAGTCTGTGCCCGGAAATTCTCTGTTTGATATTTCATTTGTCTGTTTGGAAACAAACTGAAGGGTAGGTGTTGTAGGAAGTGGCATGGTTAAAATCTCATCAATGCTCTCTACTGTGTTGCTATTCTCACTGATAAAATTCTTGTTCATTCCCTCCTTTTGTTCGAGGGCATATCTGATCTTATCATCCTCGGTTTCGAATTCAGGTGTACCCACTAAAACTCTCATGATTCCAAGCTTACATAAAATGTTGAATCCCGAATAAACCAATTTTTCTTTTTTCTCCGAAGCCACGTAAGCTTCTCTTTCGCCGGGAACTTCATCGCTATAGCCATATCCGAATTTCTCAATGATAACTACCTTATTCTCGCCTGATAACTCCTTAGTCATAGGAAGGAAGTCCTGGTAAGGGCTGGTAGTTCCCCAGCCTGAAAGAAATACGATGGTATGATCGCCCTGACCTTCCGAATATACGTGCATATTGTGGCCGTCTACTTCAACCATCTGTCCGGGAACATTTTCCAATAATGGTTTCTCCTGACTTAGCTTGATTCTGTGGTAAACAAACGCGCCTGATACAAATAAGATGATGCAAGCAAGCAATACCAAAAATATGTTCCTTACCACTCTTAAAAGCTTTCTCATAATACTTTTTTGCTCCTCGTTCAATTATTATCACCATCAAAGAGAATTAAGAAATTCTCTGATAATCTCTACTACTTCTTCCTGATCTTCCAAGTAAACATAATGTCCGCAGTTTAGCTTGATAAGCTTGCCCCTTTCCGATGCATCGACAAATACCTGATGTCCGGGTTCCCAATCAGGATAACCGTCACTTGTATCCTTTGATATCACCTGAACTGTAGGTACTGTCGGAAGCGGCTTACTTACTATCTCATCCAGAGCTTCCACAAGATGATCGGATTCACTTGTCTTGTTTTTATTGGCCTCATTCCTATAACCAATGATGTACTTTATCTTTTCAAGTTCGTTCTCAGGGTTCCTGTAAAAAAGCCTGAGAAGTCCGGAATCTCTCATAAACCTGACCATAGGGATCTGGCTCATGTCAGCTAAGCCTTCTGTTAAATACACTTCTCTCATCGAGGGGACCGCAATATCCAGTCCTACGATCCCTTCAACTTCAGAAGGATATTTCTGAGCCCAGAGGGCTACTTCAACTCCGGAGATTGAATGAGGAACAAATATGAAGGGGCCCTCAATGCCTGCTTTCTCAAGTCCTTCTCTGTCCTCCTCAAGGATCTTATCAAAGGTTCTTTCTCCTTCTACGGTATCGCTGAAACCGTATCCGAATCTCTCGAGAATAACGACTCTTGCGTCCTTGCTTAATTCCTCGGCCATAGGAAGGAAATTAGCGTAAGGGCTGGAATCTCCCCACGCGGACAAAAGAACTATGGTGTGATCGCCGCTACCTGTGCTGTAGATATGCATTTTGTGACCGTCTACTTCAACCATCTGTCCCGGGGTGTTTTCCCAGTATTTATCCTCCTGCTTTAGCATGATCCTGTGGTATACAAAAATGCCGGATACGAATAAGATGATGCACGCAAGCAAAACCAAAAACATATTTCTGAGTACCTTTAAAAATTTCCTCATAATACTTTTTTACTCCTATTTTTATTTGAGATTCTTAAGATACTCTCCAATCTCCTGTACTATTCTTTCCTGTTCAAATCTATAAACGTAATGCTGGCAATCAAGTTCTACCATCTTTCCGTTTGAGGAAGCATCCACGATCTCCTGATGTGAAGCCTTCCAAGCCTGAACTTCTTCTTCACTACGTCTCTGCATAGCAACAAACTGCAAGGTGGGTGTTGTCGGAAGCGGCTTACTGTTTATAATATCGCATGATTCATCTATAGCCTTAATTTCATTGATAACTGTTTTGTTAGCCATATTCTTACACTGAATTGCATGCACCATCCTGCTCTCTACAGTGTCATCTTCCGGTGATGATAATAATCTGTATAAACCTGTTGCCCTGATTGCTGCTATAAACTTCAATACAGGTGTTCCCATCTCTTTATCTCCCTTTATAGAAGTATCTGACATATCCATTCCTATGAGAGCTTCTACTTCTTCAGGATAATTCTGAGCCCATATAAGGGATTCAAGACCTGCGATAGAATGAGGGCAAAGCACGTAAGGGCCTTCTATTCCAAGCTGTTTGAGCGCTTCTCTGTCATCTTCAACGACCTTATCAAAAGTTCTTTTGCCACCGACAACATCACTTAAGCCGTAGCCAAATCTCTCGATGATGACCACTCTGTTATCCTTGGCCAGATCCTTGCACAGTGGAAGGAAATTTACATAGGGGCTGGGACTTGTTACTGACCAGCCTGACATCAAAACGATCGTATGCTCTCCTTCACCTTCTGTGTATACGTGCATCTTGTGACCATTTACTTCAACCATCTGCCCGGGAACATTTTCCAATAATGGTTTCTCCTGACTTATCTTGATTCTGTTGTAAACAAACGCGCCTGATACAAATAAGATGATGCAAGCAAGAAATACCAAAAAAATATTTCTTACTCCTTTTAAAAATATCCTCATAATACTTTTTTGCTCCTCGTTCAATTATTATCACCATCAAAGAGAATCAAGAAACTCTTTGATATCTCTTACTATTCTGTCCTGTTCGTACCAATAAACATAATGGCCGCAGTCGAGCTTTATAAGCTTGCCGTTTTCCGAAGCATCAACCAAATCCTGATGACCGGATTCCCATATAGGATCACTGTCCTGCATAGCTATATATTGAATTGTTGGCACAGTAGGAAGCGGCATGCTTACAATCTCATCCAAAGCTTCTACCAGATGCTCATACTCACTTATCTTGTTTTTGTTGTTTCCGTGTCGGCAAGCTATGGCAAGTTCCATCTTATCTGCTTCACCTGCCGGTTTTCCGTACTTAGCCATAATATTTCCGTACACGAACCTAAGAAGCCCGGTCTCTTGAAATATTTTTTCCAAGAAATCCTCACTCACTTTCTGGGTAGCATATTCATCTCTATAGGCAGGAACGGAAATATCCATTCCCACAATTCCTTCTACTTCGGAAGGGTACTTCTGAGCCCAGAGAATTGATTCAGGTCCTGCAATTGAATGTGGAGCCAGAACATAAGGTCCTTCAATACCTGCTTTTACAAGTCCTTCTCTGTCCTCTTCGAGGATCTTATCAAAGGTTCTCTCTCCGTCTACAACATCACTGAGGCCATATCCGAATCTCTCAAGGATAACGACTCTTGCGTCAGCGCTGAGTTCCCTGCAAAGAGGAAGGAAATTGTTATAGGGGCTTACATCCCCCCAAGCAGACAGAAATACAATCGTGTGATCTCCTTCGCCCTCACTGTAAATATGCATCCTGTGCCCGTCAACCTCTACCATCTGCCCCGGAGTATCGATCCAGAAGCTTTCTTCTTTTTTGCACTGAATCTTGTTATATATAATCGACACACATGTTAGAACAATGGCGAATGACAATACTATCAAAAAGATCTTGCTTATTACCTTAAAAACTGTTTTAATACCTTTTTTCATAATTACTCCTCAATTTAAAAACCAAACCACTCTATTACTTACTACTCTCCATCGCAGCAATCTCATGAACTATATCCGAAAATTCGCCCGATCTTACCTCCATAAGTCCATGGGCCATATCCTTCATCAAAAACATTTTCTTTCTCGGAGCTTTTATACTGTCAAAATAATCCTGAGCAAGCTCAAAGTTTGCCTGATAGTCCTTATCACCGTTTATGTTGTAATAAGGAACTTTGTACTCAGTTTCATCCAGTATGGAAAGGCCTTTGAATTCATCCGTTGCATCCCAGTCATAATAAGTTTCTGCAACACCTTGGGTTGTGGCAAACTTAAGACACTTTATCTCATCCCAAAGGTTATAATAGGGATTAAAGAAAAGAGCTGCCATCATACTATAATCACTCTTTTCAGAATCCATGCCATATCCGTATTTATTCATCATTTCCGTTCTTACTTTGATATATTCAACACTCATATTCGGAATTTCTCCCGATGCACACTTTTCAATGAGCTGTTCATCTTCTTCATTTCCCTTTGCCCACTCTTTGGCTGCTTCCCAGAATCTTATCTCATTCTCGATCAGATCAACCGTCATTCCTGTTCCGATATAACAGTCATAGTATTCGGGATGCGCAAGCACAAGCTTTGCTCCGAAAATAGATCCCCATGAATGTCCTATGATCGAGATCTTGTCTTTTCCAAGAGAATTTCTCAAAAACTCAGTCATCTCAAGTCCGTCTTCCATCATAGTGTCAAGATTTATAGGCGTAGTGTCTTTTGTATTTTTTAACCAGCTCTTTCCGGCAGCTCTCTGATCCCAGGTAACAACCGTATATACATCCGACCACTTTCTTGTAAATTCATAGTCTACATAGCTTGTCGCAGAACCGGGCCCGCCGTGAAGATATAAAAGAACGGGGTTGTTCTTATCTTTTCCGTAGATATTGATCCACTGTTTGGTTCCGTTTATGTCAACACAAAGGCTCTTATTTATTCCGCCTTTTGGAGTTCTTGAATTGATTACTTTTCCGACTATTCTTACATCTAAGGCTATGTTGATCAGCCCCAAGATCACGCAAAGAGCTATTATGATAATCTTTTTAAATGTTTTCATTAGAATGTATCCCTCTTTTCAAATACTGTCATTCCAAGGACTGCGTAAACCACTGTTCCGACGATTGCTACTACAAGAACCGCAAAGTGATCAAAAGGAATTGTCACACTTATCTCCTGCGCTCTTGAAACGATGAGATTGCCCGAAAGAATCTGAGCTTCCATCGCGGGTGCAAGTGCCGGGATCATCTGAGCAATCTTTACTTCCGCAAGGCTAAGGAGTGTTCCGTGAAGGTTTCCTGCAGCAATTATCGTAAGGATAATAGGCATTACGTTTCCTCTTGCGACCTCATATATAGCAAGGAATGCTGTTCCGAAGGCCGTTCCGATGAGTGTTTCGAATAATAAGAAGCCTGCAAATGACGCAAGATTACCGATGGCTGCTCCTCTTCCCATCATTCCGATATATGTGGCTGCAGTTCCTGCGATCAAAAGGATCACATTGTAAAGAAAGATCACGGGAATCTTTGATACAAAGATAAGTCTCTTTCTGCCCTTGGATGATCCGAGGTTCTTAAGGAAACCGCTCTTTCTCTCTTCATCGCTGTAAACGGTGGCGAAGATTCCGACAAGCATAAGAACAAGTCCTGAACCGAGAAATTCTCCCGCCATTTCAACTACGCTTCCTTCTCCTCCTACCATGGTAATAAGGAAAAAGAGAATGAACTCAATGATCGTTGTTGTATATAAAGCCTTTGTTCTAAAAAGCCTTGAGATATTCATCTTTATCAGGTTTAACATACTTTCTTTCCTCCTCTTACTACATCGAGATAGAACTCTTCGAGCGCGCCCGAATCGCCGTTGTACTTCTCCATAAGCTCATCGGAAGTAACTTCCATCACGAGTTCGCCGTTTGAGATAATGCCGAATACGTTGGCAACCTTCTGAAGCTCGCTCAGGATGTGGCTTGAGATCATGATGGTCATGTTTCTCTCCGCCCTTAATTTGTGAATAAGCTCTCTTACTTCGATGATTCCCTGCGGATCAAGGCCATTGGTGGGTTCGTCGAGAATAAGGATCTCGGGATCGCCGATAAGTGCAAGCGCGATGCCGAGTCTTTGCTTCATACCAAGTGAAAACTTACCGGCCTTCTTCTTGGGTACATTTGAAAGTCCGACGAATTCAAGGATGTCCAGTAGCTCATCTTTGTTGTAAACGCCCTGCGCCTTTGCCTTTAACATCATGTTCTCAAAAGCTGTCAGGTGTCCGTAGATCCCGGGGCTCTCGATAAGATTGCCGATAACGCCTTCGCCCTTCTTCTCACTGTTTAATACGATCTCGCCGCTTGTGGGACCTGCAAAACCGATGATCATCTTCATGAGCGTTGTCTTTCCGGCGCCGTTGGGACCGATGAGTCCGTAAATGTCGCCTTTGTATATATGAACGTTCATGTTCTTAACTGCTTCAAAAGAACCATATCTTTTATTAAGATTCTTTGTTTCCAGATAACAATTCATTTCATTCATCTCCTCTAATATCTTCAGTTATTCTGTTTACGATAACGGTCAGACGCCATGACCACTTTACAACGTCTGATATACTACGTTGCATTTACTATGTGTGCCGTAGTACATCTAACGAAGTAAATATTACTCCATCAGATGAAGTATGTCAACCCTATTTTCCAAATTTTTTTCAAAAAGAAAAAGACCCTGCAAATCTGCATGTTTGCAAGGTCTTCATCATCTATTTCGTTATTTGATTTCTTTTTACCAGACGATAAGTCTGTCCTCGGGTGCGAGGTACATGTTGTCGCCCTCTTTTACATCAAAGGCTTCGTAGAACTCATCAAACTGCTGAACCGATACGTTGGTTCTTAAGTAGTTAAGCGGATGAGGATCCTGTAAAAGCCTGTTAAGCTCTGTGCTGTAGGTTGAGATCTCGGCTCTCACCTGAGCGAAGGTGATAAAGAACTTCTTATAATCGAAGTTATCAACCTTGGAAGCCATTCTGAGTGCGCACTGAAGTCCTGTCATATCGGCTACCATCTCGGTGTCGATATTGCCTCCCACAACGTGGTTGTCGCCGAAAGCAACAAGAGAATTGAGGTAATTGTCCATCTTTTCAATGCGGCTTTGGAATTCTACTTTATCATCCTTGTTCCACCAATCTCTTAACTGTCCGTCTTTGTCGAACTGAGCTCCGTTACTGTCAAAAGCGTGTGAAACCTCATGTCCTACCCAGCAACCGGCGATTGAAGCGTAGAGTTCCTCTTTGCTCATATCACTTGAGAAGAAGGGCTCGCCCATCATTCCGATGATCATGTTAATACTGTTGTCCTGAGGATTGTAGAAGGCGTTACACTGAGTTACAGCGAATCCGTCTGCCCATTTTTCCTTGTCGACTTTGGTGCCGAGGAGCTTGATGTTCTCTTTTACCTTGTTAAGATTGATCTCCTTGATCGCTCCGATAAAAGAGCATCCGTCAAAGTTTATTCCCGACGTATCGTTGAATTTATCGGGATATGCAGAGTGGATTGTTATATTGTCAAGCTTTTCGATAGCATAATTCTTGGTTTCTTCGGATACCCAGTCGTTCTCGGAAAGAAGCTCTCTGTAGGTGTCGATGACCTCCTGGCAGAGCTCCGTCATTTTCTTTTTGTCTTCTTCAGAACCGTACTTCTCGATGTACACGATCTGCATGGAATCGGGAAGCAAGCTAAGTACATTGTTGTAAGCCATTTCTTCATCGCTTACGGCTCCTGAAGTTCCAAAGTACTTACTGCGAATCTCATTTCTCTTATCGTAGGTATCTTTGTCGAGTGCCATGGCGTATGACAAAATATCATCTACGATCAAAAGAGACTTGATGCCCTCGAGGTTTTCATCCGTATATAATTCATCAAGATGAGTTAAATAGTCGGGAGTTGTCACAAGATACTTACCGTCATATTTATATCCCAATGCCGTGAGAATGTCTTTAAGAGGGAAATTCTTGCAATATGATGTGACTTCATCAAAGGTCATTTCGTTATTAACCTTTTCATAAAAGTCCTCGGCGTATTGCTCATTTGTTGTATAGATCTTGGAAGCAAGCTTGGTCTCAAAGTCTATGGCGTTTTCAAAGCACTTGTTTGCCTCATCTTCGCTCATTCCATACTTCTGAGCCATATAAGCAAAAAGATCCTTGTTATAGCCATACACATTTTCGCCGTTTTCTGTTCTTTGAGAATATTCGGCGGAATCTCCGAGAGTAAGTGCCGGGGTATCAACCAAAGCTAAGTATGTCTCGGGATCGTTAAGTCCAAGCATAGCTCCGAAATTAATAAATTCAAAGTAGTCATAGACTGTTTCTTTGTCAGTGAGAAGCTTGGTGATATCATCAATACTCTCAGCTTCTGCAATCTTGTCGTATTCTCCCTTGATCTCACTGATTCCAAGCTTATTTCTGCTGTCCCAGTCAAGAATAAGACTGTTCAGATTACGGACAAGCTCTGCATCATGACCTTTGATGCTCGTGTCTTTCAAAAGCTCAATACACTGCTTCTTAACTTCAAGGCCTCGCTCATGATAATGAGCCCATGAACCATAACCGTCGGGAATATCAGTCTCGACGAACCAGTCCTTATTGGCGTAGAAATGGAAATCATCCGCAGGATCCGTAGGGGTATCGGCTGTATAGTTATCTTTGATAGAGGAATCCATCCAAGGTGTTCCGCCCGCGCCCTTACCGGCTTCGGCATCGACTGTACCTTCTTCTGCAGATGTTGCTTCAGATGCTGCTGAGCTCTCATTCTGTGCATCAGCCTGAACTGATGCTTCCGTCGTAGCTCCCTGGGGTGCACCGATAGCACCGCAGCCCGCGACAGCCACTGCCAACATACATGTTGCCAGTAGCATAGATACTACTCGTTTCTTCATTTTTCTCTCTCCTTAGTTTTATAAGCCTCTAACAACACCATTGTAACAGGCTCAGCATGTGTTGTCATTGCAAATTCGAAAAAGGTAGTATCTATGATGTTTCCGGATTATCCGAAATCTCTTTTACCAAACAGTAATTCTGTCTTCGGGCGCAAGGTACATGTTGTCGCCTTCTTTTACATCAAAGGCTTCGTAGAACTCCTCAAACTGCTGAACGGGAATGTTGCATCTTGAATAATCAAGCGGATGAGGATCCTGAGTAAGCGTGTCAAGCTCCGAGCTGTATGTTGAAATGTTTGCATTCATCTGAGCGTATTTAGTAAAGAATTTCTTATAATCAAAGCCTTCAACCTTTGATGCCATTCTGAGAGCACACTGAAGTCCTGTTATATCCGCAGCCATCTCACCGTCAATGTTTGATCCGACAAAGTGGTTATCACCAAATGCAACAATAGTATCAAGATAACTATCCATCTTATCCAATCTGCTTTGGAACTCTTTTTTATCTTCCTCTGTCCACCAGTCTTTCAGATTGCCTTCAGCATCGAACTGAGAACCGTCTCTGTCAAAGGCATGAGAGATCTCGTGTCCTACCCAGAAAGCTCCGATTGAAGCATAGAGCTCCTCTGTACTCATATCACTTGAAAAGAAGGGTTCACCCATCATTCCAATGACCATGTTGATACTGTTATCAAGAGGATTATAAAAAGCATTGCAATCAGTTACACTCATATCCTGAGCCCATTTTTCTTTATCGACTTTTGTGCCTATAAGCTTCTTATTCTCATTAATCGTGTTAAGCATGATCCTCTCATCGGCCTCAATAAGAGTGCATCCGTCAATGTTAATGCCGTTTGTATCATTGAATTTATCGGGATATGCTGAGTTGATAGTTATCTTATCAAGCTTCTCGATCGCATAATTCTTAACCTCATCAGAAGCCCACTCATTTTCAGAAAGCAGTTCTCTGTAGGTATCGATTACTTCCTTACAAAGCTCAGTCATCTTCTGTCTTTGTTCTTCAGAGCCGTATTTATCGATGTAAACCATCTGCATTGAATCCGGAAGCTCTTCCTTTACAAATTTGTAAGCCATCTCCTCATCGCTTAATGCTCCGGTTGTTCCAAAATACGTATTCTCAAGCTCGTTTACCTTATCATAGGTATCCTTATCTGTTATGTTTGAATATTTCAAAACAAATTTCACTGTCAAAAGAGCCTTGATATCCTCTACATTTTCCTGTGTATAAACTTCATCAAGAAGCGCCAGATAATCAGGATTGGTATTAAGATATGCTCCGTCATATACATAGCCCGTGCTTGTCAAAATATCTTTTAACGGGAAATTCTTCATCTTGGAAACAGCATCGTTTAATGACATTTCATTATTGATCTTTTCTACATAATCTGCGGAATACTGATCGTTTGAGGTATATATCTTGGTCGCAAGCTTGGTCTCAAGGTTTATTGCTTTATCAAAGCACTCGCCCGCCGCATCTTCAGTCATTCCGAACTTCTGTGCCATATAGGTAAAAAGATCCTTATTATAGCCATAGTACATATCTCCAAGCTCGGTCCTGTTTGCGTATTCAGCGGAATCTGTGAGGATCACCCCGGGATTTTCAATCCATACTATATATTTCTTTGAATCATTAAGCCCCGGAAACGCCGCGTAATTTACAAAATCATAGTACTCATTGACATTATCCTTGTCTGTAATAAGCCCTGTGATATCATCGATACTCTGAGCCTCTGCGATCTTGTTGTATTTATCTGTAAGCTCAGAAACGCCAAGCTTATTTCTGCTATCCCAGTCAAGAACAAGCTTATTGAATGTCTGAACCAGCTCTGCATCATGCCCCGTTAAGCTCGCATCCTTTAAAAGCTCAATGCACTGCTTCTTTACTTCGAGGCTGCGCTCAGCGTAGTGGCTCCATGATGAATAGCCGTCGGGAATGTTATTTTCAAGGATCCAATCCTTGTTTACGTAAAGGCAGAAATCATCCTTAGGATCTGTCTTGGTATCCGCTGTCACATTTTCTTTTATATCGGAATCTATCCAAGGTGTTCCTCCTGTGCCCTTTCCGGTATCATCTGTTCCTTCTTGTGCAGTTGAAGCTTCTTGTGCAGCTGTATCTGAGCTCTGCTCACTTGCCCCAGCCGATGAATCTGCATCGGACGGTCCGAATTCACCCTTAGCACTGCATCCGGTTATAGCTATTGCCATAATACAAATTGATAATAATAAAGAAATTGTTTTCTTTTTCACTTTTACTCTCCTTCTATCATTTATTTAAAATAATTGGTATCTGAAACGTAGCATGCAAGCCATCTCGTTTCACCGACATATCTGTAACCTCTTGCGATATTCTCGGACACATAATCTGTCAGCTTGTTAAAATTTGGTATTGCTATCACGTTTTTTTCACCGTAATAATCAAAGTCTTTTTCCTCGGTATAATAATTTCTTTCAAGATATATGCTCTCGTCTTTGCTTTCGTAACAGGCGTATTTCCTGGTGTCATCCGCTGCCTTACACATGACCGCGGTATCTCTGTCATCGGCGATAAATACTGTATCAACATCAAGTGTATCGAAATACTCGGTCATCTCTACGATATAGTCTTTCTCCGGCATATTATCGCTGGTTTCCTTGAAATTACCTGCAAGAATATAAGCAAATGCGATCAAAAGAACCGACATCACCGGCACGAATTTCTTATCACCAAACCTTGAAACGCACCTGTTAAGCATAATCCCGACTCCCACAAGAAGTAGCGGCAGCCCGATAAAAAGATATCTGTACGGAATGAAATCATTGCTTCCTCTCATATCGCTGACAATAAGAACTGCCATATTAAAAAGTATTACCGTAAAAAAGAGTATGTAATAGTCGTAGTTCTTCTTATTCTTGAACCATTTGACCGTAACAACCATCGTCGCGATAAACAATGCTATGACAAACAATATCTTAAGGCCGTAAAAGAGTCCGAGCTTGGAAAATGCAGGCTCATTTCCGTTTATAAGTACTCCAAAGGATTGGAATACGCCTAAAAATACTTCTCTTAAATTATCAAAAAAATCTTCGGGCTTTACAAGCGTCGTGACAGGCGAGTTTCCTGTATATATCTTTTTATGAATACACAATCCGACAAATGATACTACTACGCTAAGCGGTGTTACCGGCCACAACCCCTTTTTTAACCCGAATCCTTTTTTTACAAAAGATAAATGTCTTACAAAAAGAATCGGAACAACTCCGCAGACAAATGTATAAGCACCTGTGGAAACGCTTGTCACAAACAATAAAAATAAGTATGTGCCCAAAAAAGCATATCTTTTCCATTTGGAAAAAGAACTCTTAAATTTGTCATCAAATGCCATAAGGCAAAGCACCAGCATGATCGGAATAAGAGCCTTGATGCTGTAATTGGCATGTGCAAAAAACAGCATTTTGAAATAATCAAGCCAGTCATAGTTATATGGCGTTATGATAACTGCAAGTGTCAAAAACCTGATTCCTATCCGCACACGGAGCACCCTTAGGATGCTCCATATAACGGTTATATATATAAACACGATCAAAAGGTCGGAGAGACCAACTGCCAAAAAGGCATTGTTCGTGATCGCGTACAAAGGAATTGCAAACAGTAGCGTTGAATCAAACTCCATACTGGTCGTAGCGACCCAATTCGGAAGTATAAGCGTGCCTTTATGCACTATTTCTTTTAAGTGATAAACAACTGTTGCAAAATCGGGGTCAAGCGACAATCTAAGGTCGGACAGGTTGAAGTAAAAAATGCCTGCCATGTTGACTATAAACAGTAGCATCGCTCCAAATTCCCATAAGCGCATGTTCTTTAAGTTATTTAATAAATTGTCTTTAATTCTTTTCCCCAAGTTCTTCATTGTAATTTCCTTTATTTCTGCTCTTTTTTACTACGTTAATTTTACTATGCGTGGCGTAGTACTTCTGACGAGGTAAATAATAGTCTATAAAAAATAGATTGTCAACACTTATTTTTTTAATATTTTTTGAATATGTTTTATATCAGGTGTTATCTCACACAACAAACATGCCAATATTATCAGGAATTATCTGGGTTTACCTTGAATTTAGCTTACAGAACAAAGAGATAACCTTACAATTTTGTAAGATATTGCAATAAAAAAGGACCCTGCGTAAAACAAGGCCCTAGGATTCTGATATATTCAGTTATCATAGTATTTCTTTTCAAGGCGTTTCTCAAAGTCGTCCATCGGCATAGGGTTGTCATACAAGAAACCCTGAACGACATGGCAGCCGACTTCCTTAAGGAGGTCTGTCTGCTCGGTTCTCTCAACGCCTTCCGTCACGACGTCGATTCCAAGCTCCCTAGCCATCGCAACTATGTTCTTAAGGACGATCTCATCGTTCTTGTTGAGGTTGTCACTGCTTATAAAGGATCTGTCTATCTTGATGACCTTTACAGGGAAATCCCTGAGCGTGGACAGTGAAGAAAAGCCCGTTCCGAAGTCATCGATCGCGGTGCTGATATTCATGTCTTTAAGCTTGTTGAGGAAGTTCGTCATAAGACCTCTCTCATCTTCGCTTGCAGTCTCGGTAACCTCTATCTGGATAAACTTTCTGTCAACGCCGTAGTCGTCGATTATCTGCGCTATTTCTTTTGCCAGGTGCTTATAACCAAGGTCGCGCCTTGAGAAGTTGACGGATACCGGAACGATCGGAATGCCCTTCTCCTGCCAGTTTCTTATGTATTCGCAGGCTTTTTTGAGGACGTAGAGGTCGAGCGTTGCGACAAGGCCTTCCTGCTCCAAAATGGGCACAAATTCCGTCGGATAAAGTACGATTCCGTTGCAGAACCATCTAGCCAGAGCCTCGGCTCCAACAATTTCACCTGTTATTGTATCAACCTTGGGTTGCAGATATATTCTGAATTCGTCGTTCTGAAGAGCTTCTTCGTAGCGCTCTTCGATCTGTTTTTGTCTGTATATCTTGGTGCTCATGGCCTTGTTTACGAATACGTATGGCTTATTTGCTACGTTTTTGGCATAGCTGCAGGCCATTCCGGCACGTGAAATTAGCTGTCCAGGCTCTTTTAACGAATCATCAACGGAGTAAACGCCCGCAACAGCGGATATTGTGATCGGCTCCTCTTTTTCATTTCTAAATCCGACAACCTGAATGCCGGATAACAGTTCGAGGAAGTCGTTGGTTCTGTCTTTTTTAATGAGCGCAGTAAAGTTATCTCCGCCGAGGTGAGCCACGATCTCGTCCTGCTCACAGAACTCGCGAAGTTTCTTGGCGTAGCGCTTCATGATCTCGTCGCCTTCGGTAATACCGAAACGGCGGCTTACGAGGCCAAAACTCTTAAGATTAAAGTAAAAGGAATTGTAGTCTTGAATGCGTTCTTCCTCAAAGAGCCTTCCGGCAAACGCAAGGAAGCCTCCTGCATTCGGAAGCCTGGTCAAATACTGAATAAACGTGCTCTCCTTAACGATACCGTTTAGAAGATAACGCTCTAAATGAAAAGATAATATGTCAATGATAACAGAAAAGCTCTTATACTCTTCTTCTGTCCATCTCTTGTCCCCCAATAGATAGATATTGTATGTAACTATCCTCTTGCCTGCCATTTCATTCTTGAAATAATAAGCAGGTGCTTCCCCTTCCGGAACAGGACCGAACAGTGAAATAACCGTGTCCGGCTCGCCTTCTTCATCCGCCCCTTTAGCGAACGAAACAACCGCCACTATAGAACGCAACGCATACTCCTTAGAAATGTCTGCGAGCGCACTGGGGGTAATTTCAGAAGTAACTTCCTCCTCAGATAGAATCTGAACAAAGTTTTCGAAGCTCTTTTCGAAATTCATCTTATCCACCCTCATATAAAAATAGTAGGAATATAATATAATTTTAATAAAAATTTTACGATTTTTCAATACATTAACCGATTAATAGTCTGAAAATTTACGACACGCAGGGGGCTTTGCCTACTAGCTTTTAGCGCACAAAAAAAGAGCGCGTCTAACGACACGCTCTTTTCCGTATGATATTAAATTACTTCTTGTTTACAAGATCCTTAAGAGCCTTACCAGCCTTGAACTTAGGTGCTACAGATGCAGGGATCTTGATAGCAGCGCCAGTCTGAGGATTCTTACCTGTTCTAGCAGCTCTCTTTGTTGTCTCGAATGTACCGAATCCAACAAGCTGAACCTTACCCTTCTTCTTAAGCTCCTTTGTTACTACGTCTGTGAATGCGTTAAGTGCTAAACCAGCGTCCTTCTTTGAAAGACCTGCTTCCTTAGCAATTGCATCGATAAGTTCTGTCTTGTTCATGTAATTTTCCCTCCAAAAAGAAATTTATTTACTACATTGCCCATTTTACCACTATTAAATGCACATAACAACACTTAAATGCAGAAAAATCGCCATATTTAACAAAAAATTTACAAAAAAGTGCCTATTCACAAGGCTTTTATCAAAGTATATCCTGGAAACCGGGCCTGTAGAGGTGTCTCGGGATACCATCAACCATGATAGGTCCCACGTCGCCTTGGATTAGAGGTCTAACATATGTAATAAACTCGCTGGTTACGTATGTTCCGTCCTTGCTGATCCAATTTCTCGGCACGGTACGCTCGTCGTTGGCAATCTTGTGAACGTCCTTTACCTCTGTCCCTGCCTGATAAGGATCGTCGGAAAGTCTCTCGATAACGACCATCTTGCCGCTGTCGCCCTCGTCGGCTGCCTTCATAGCGGCACCTCCGACCTCATAAGCCTCAAGGATATCAACACGTGATGCGCAGTGGCTTGCAGCTCTCTGAAGTGTTGAAAGCTCGATAGCTCTTGTCTTACATCCGCATTCTGCGGAAACTACGTTACAAAGATATCTTGCAGTACCTGTAAGCTGCTTGTGTCCGAAAGCATCTACATACTCAACGGAGTTGTCCATATCGCTTACATACTTGCCGTCCTTGGTCCGGATACCTTCGGATACAGCTACAACAATAGACGCCTTGGTCTTAAGAAGGTTCTTTATCTTTTTAATGAAAGCATCGAGATCAAAAGGAATCTCGGGAAGATAGATAGCATCGGGTCCATCGCAATCCTCACCCTTTGAAAGAGCTGTTGCTCCTGTGAGCCATCCTGCGTTTCTACCCATTACTTCTACGATGATAACCTGTCCGTGGCTTGTCTCAAGTGACCAGCTGTCACGAATGATCTCTTTTACGGAAGTTCCTATATATTTGGCTGCGGAACCATAACCGGGAGTATGGTCTGTCAAAGCCAGATCGTTATCAATGGTCTTGGGGCATCCTACAAATCTGATGTCCGAACCGGTGATTATCGCATAATCCGATAACTTCTTGATGGTATCCATTGAATCATTACCGCCGATATAGATAAAGCAGTCAATTTCCAATTTTACGAGAATGTCGAAGATCTTTTCGTAGATATCTTTGCTTTCAAAGATTTCCGGAAGCTTGTATCTGCATGAACCCAGATAAGCTGAGGGAGTTCTCTTAAGTAACTCGATATCAAGTCCTGACTGAATGTGATCGGAGAGGTCTACATATCGACCTTCCATGAGCCCCTGAACACCGTGGATCATACCGTAAACCTTGTTATACCCACGATCGATGGCGGTTCTGTACACACCGGCAAGTGAAGAATTGATTGCTGCCGTAGGGCCGCCTGACTGTCCAACAATAACATTTCTTTTCTTTTTCTGCACCATTACTCCTGTCCCCTTTCGAAAGATTAATACCTCTTTATTATATGCGAAAAAACGTTTAGTGTCATCAGGAATTGCATCGTCAAAACCCACTAAAATAAAGGGCTCGGAATGGTACAAATAAATAAAAAAGCGCCCGGACGCACTCCGAGCGCAATCAAATCACTATAAACTTAGAAATCTTCTTCAAAAACAGATCTTCTTCCGTGAGACTTGCCGATGCTGTACGCAATGGCGCACACAACAATAACGGAAACGGCTACAACAGCGCATCCGATGAAGAGTTTCTTCTTCTCTTCCGAGAGAGAATCCCATTTATCCATCACGAAATCAATCTTATCTTTTGCAAAAGTAACAGCGTTATCTACAAAATCCATTATCCCCTCGCTCTCTCGAAATACATATGTATTCCGAATCCTTTTATACAACGATTGGTATGATATACACTCTGATGATATACAGAATGTATGATATACGAATTGCTCCATGACTTACGTCATTCTCGCAATTCTACAAACATTCGGAAACCGCTAATTTACTACGTAAATTGCTAATTCCTCATGTTTGTTCGGGTCATAAATCCAAAATGTTTAACATGCAAGCATGTACACATTTTGTCTTTTGACACCTATATCATACTACATATTGTACCGCTGCGAGCGCTTTTCCTCAAGCTTTTTTATCACATAGTCCTTGAAAACAAAGTCGAGGATCGCCGCAAATGGGATCGCAAGCAGGATTCCGGGAACTCCGAAAAGCCTTCCGCCAAGGATGATCGCGATAAGTATCATGAGAGGCGATACTCCGAGGCTCTCGCCAAAGAGTCTTGGCTTAAGTATATATCCGTCGATGGTCTGGAGCACTATCGTAAAGATGATGAACCACAGTGCATACCAGGGATTAACGAGTACCAGGATAAAAGATCCTATGGCGCAGCCGACGATCGGTCCGAAGGTCGGAGCCAGGTTCGTTATCGCAACTATCACGGAGATAAGCACCGAATACGGCTGTCCCGCGATAACCATGTAGATGAAATTAACTACGCCGACAATGATTCCGTCGATAATATCAAAGCTGATGTATCTGATGAGAATGGCATTGCATCTCTCAAAAAGATCCGCGCTGTTCTTATATGTCTTTTCCTT
The DNA here is from genome assembly GCF_003625475.1 of Butyrivibrio sp. X503. Lineage (GTDB taxonomy): Bacteria > Bacillota > Clostridia > Lachnospirales > Lachnospiraceae > Butyrivibrio. Next base: position 156,983 of record NZ_RAIQ01000004.1, read on the forward strand.
CATGATAAGGCTCATGAACTTGCTAAAGCCCGCAATGATCCTCTTTTTATCTATCATAAAATAGATGGCAAGGATGAATGCGATAACGGTGTCAAAAACTCCCTTACCGGCGCTCACAGAGCCGCTTACGAAGGTGTCCATGTTATGGGAGAAATAGTCGCTTATTCCGTCCAATAACTTTTCACCAAATCCGGCAAGTCCTCTGATATCAAAGCCGAACATGCGTCTTCCGCCGCCGTTTTCAAGGTTTTTCAAAAGCTTCTGCGACGAATCTATATAACCGCCGATATTCGATACGAAGGTTGAGATACTATCGCCAAGCTGCGGAATAAGCGCGGCAAACAAAAGAGAAACCGCCGAGAGTATGATTATGATCGCACCCGCAACGGAGAACTTCCACCTGGTGCTCTCTCTTTTTATCTTCTTAAAGACAGTCCTTTGAAGAAGCTTGGCCATGGGGTCAAAGATATAGGCGATAACAATCGCGATTATGATGGGTCTTATAAAGCTAAAGAACCCTTTTATTATTGAAAACAGCCCCGAGATGTTCGAAAGGATCATGTACAAAATAACTGCCGAACATGTCGCAATCGTGTACGATACCCATTTCTTTTTAAACCACTTGTTATTGAATTTCATCGTGTCCTCCAGTATTTATTGATAAATGCGCCGATCAGGAATATGTATATGCAAAAATACAACCAGAACATCATGATCACCGGTGTTGCCAGGCTTCCGTATAGCGAGTAGCTGTTGGTACTGTTGACATAGATCGAGAAGAACCATGAAAACACATACCATACAACCGCGGAAAACACTGCTCCCGGCAGCTGATATACATATTTCATCTTAACACCCGGAATATATGTATAGGTAAGGGCAAAAAGAAAAATCGCAATACCTATTATCAGTACAAACCTGAAATTGATCAAAAACGAGATGACCACTGCAACCGGTGGATAATAACCAATTAGGAAATTCTCCAGTCTTCTTCCAAAGACCATCAGTATGAGCATCATAAGCACGATAACTATCATAGCCACCGTGTAAAGAGCTGCGATAAATCGCTGATATATGAAGCTACGATGCTCCTTGACTTCATATATACGGTTAAGACCTCTTATAAGCGCCATCATTCCAAGAGAGCCGGACCAAAGCGTGACGATCGCCGATATGGAAAATACCGCCTCGGAATTCCGGTAAGCCTCATCAATAAAGCTCTTTATGGTATCATCCGTAAAGCTCGGTGTGATCCTGACAAATGCCCTGACAAGATCCTCCTTGGTGATAGGTGTGTACGGAATGATCGACGTTATCATGATGAGCAGCGGTATCAGCGAGATTATCAGAAAAAACGCCGTACTACTGGCATATGAATCAATATTCTTCCTCTGCATCTTTCGAGAAAAATCTCTTATCAAAGAAACAATAAAGCCCACCACTTCCATATCTTGTTACCCCTCTCCCATCAATCATAACACCAAACGCGGCTGTTGTCCTCTTTTCCTAGAACAAAAGGAAAAGCAGCCATATTTCTATGACTGCTCTGTTTCCTAAATAATCCCAAAATGCCGGTTCCTGTTATTTGACTCCTAGCTTACGCCAGGTGGGTTACCGCAACCATGATGCCTGTCTTCCTCTCCCATGGCTGGTCTGCGCATGCGCAGGGCCGAAGGCGTGACATTTATTATGGTAATGTAGGAGTCCCGTTCAAATAAATGTAGGTTCAAATTACACAGGAGTTGTCGGACACCCCAGGAGAACTACTAGGTAGTTCCTAATTATTATTATAATCACAGAAATCTATTTTTCAAGCGAAAACCCAGTATTTAACAGACTTTTTAGACATCGCTCACATTTATAAAACAGCAATTATTATTTTATTAAAAAGAGCTTTCGGCGATAAAGCTTATGATGACCTTAGCCGATATTATTAACTTTGGATCCGTCTTTATACCGCCCTTGTAGCCTCTTTAAGCCATGCTTTTATATCTTTGTCCTCGATAAGAGGCTCAATTTTCTTGTAAACCTCTTCATGATATCTGTTCAAAAGATCTTTTGCCTCAGGTTTCATAAACTCGGTATCGATTGCTTCGAGATCGATCGGAACGTATGTAAGATGTTCAAAGCCGTAGAACTTACCAAACTCATTCTCAAGACGACTTACGACCTCAACGATATTCTCGATGCGGATTCCGTGGCTTCCCTCGATATAAACGCCGGGCTCGTCGGATACGACCATGCCGGGTTTAAGGAGCGCTTCACTCACGCCCTCAACATATTTCCATCTGATACCCTGCGGTCCCTCATGAACATTTAAGATATAACCGATTCCGTGGCCTGTTCCGTGATTGTAGTCGATTCCGATATCCCAGAGCGCTCTTCTTGCGTAGATATCAACGTTTCTGCCCGTACATCCGTCCATAAAACGTGCATTTGCAAGCTCAAGCATTCCGGCAACCGTCGCGGTGTAATGCTTCTTGATCTCATCGGAAATCTCTCCGACAACGATGGTTCTTGTTACGTCGGTCGTTCCGCCCATATATGTTCCGCCCGAATCCACAAGGAGCATGCCCTGCGGCTTAACTTCGGCACAATTATCCTCAGTAGCGTCGTAGTGCGCCATTGCTGCATTGGCGTTATACGCACTTATTGTGGGAAAAGAAAGTTCAATAAAGCCGGGGATCTCGGCTCTCATGCTATCAAGCTTCATCGCTGCCGAATACTCGGTCATCGGGATCTTACCCACATTCTTTTTTACCCAGTAAATAAACTCTGTGAGCTTGGCGCTGTCCTTGATATAGACTTCCCTGATATTCTTTAGCTCAGTCTCGTTCTTGACAGCCTTCATAAGCTCCGTCGGATCTTTTTTATTTATCAAAGAAACCTTTGCGGCTGCGGCCTTCTCGCAAAGAGTCCTGTATGTGAAATAGTTCGTGTTTCTCTTATCGTATAAAAGGTCTCCGTCAAAAGAGCTTTCGGATACATATTTCATTACTTCATCATAGTCCTTAAGCTCAATTCCGACCTTGTCGCAATATGCCTTAACCTCAGAAGTTACCTCTTTTGGCTGAATAAACAAGGTAAACATATCGCTTGTTATGTATGCATATGAGAGCGCAACGGGGTTGCACTCCACGTCATTTCCTCTTAAATTTGTAAGCCACATGATGTCATCAAGCTTGGACAAAAGATGCGACGTAGCGCCATACTCTTTCATCTTGGCTCTGACATCCGCAAGTTTCTCTGCAAAAGACTTTCCGCAGAGCTCGTCGGATAAAACATAGATATCATGGCAGGGAAGCGCCGGTCTTCCTGTCCAGACATCCTCCGCAAGATCCTTGTCGATCTTAAGGCTTATCTTTTTATCTTTTAACTTCTTTTCGAGCTTCTCGCCGATAGCTGCCGAAACAACTCTTCCGTCAAAGCCGAGAACCTCGCCCTCTTTCATGTTCTCAAAAAGATATTCCTCGATGGTGGGAACACCGGGGTTGCCCATTTTGTAGAGCTCAACGCCTGTGCCCGCAAGCTGGTTTCCTGCCTGAATGAAATATCTTCCGTCAGTCCAAAGTCCCGCCTCATCTGCACTTACGACAAGCGTTCCGTTGGATCCGTCAAATCCGCAAAAATACTCCCTTACTTTGAAAAAGTCTGCAGAATACTCCGAGTTGTGGAAATCGGATGTAGGCATCATGTAGTAGTCGATGCCGTTTTCCTTCATTGCAGCGCGAAGGCCAAAGAGCCTTCCCTTAATAACTTCATTTTCTGACATTTATCTGTAAATACTCCTTTATGATATTACTTTGTTTCTTCCGGTTTCTTTGGCTTCGTAAAGCCTGTCGTCGGCTTTTTTGATGATATCTACGATAGTCTCGCCCTTCTCATAGTGTGCCGTACCGATGGACACGGTAACGGTAAGCTCATTATTATCGGCGATAAATCCGGTAGTCGCTATTTTCTTATTAAGGCTACGCATTTCTTCGCAGAAAGCCTCGTAGCTAAGGTCGTAGGAACCGAGGATCGCAAATTCTTCTCCGCCCCAGCGAGCGACCATATACTTGCCTTCACCCTCAGACCTGAACATATTGGCAAGATCGATCAGGATCTCGTCTCCTGCGTTATGGCCGTAGGTGTCGTTGATCTTCTTAAAAAAGTCAATATCAAGGATTGCGATCGAGATATCTCCGCTTTCACCGCTGTCCATGCGATCGATCTCTTTATTAAAAAGACCTATCATATATTTTCTGTTATAGAGTCCGGTAAGATAGTCGGTCTCGTTCATCCTCTTGAGTGTTGCATTGTATTTGCTAACGCTGTATGAATAAAAGATAAGCTGGCCAACTACGGTCCCCAGCGAAAGTGATGCGTTTATAAAATACATAACGTTCGCAACTTGGGGAGAAGCATTATATCTGCTTGGCAGCATGCCATGTTCCGAAAAAAACTTAAGCAGCACAAAAATAATACAATTTGATACAACATATACTGTAGCCATTGATCTCAGGAAGACATTGTATAGCGGGATATATAGCGGCACAAAGCTCATAGCTACCAAAGAGAATATCCAAAAGAAGAATCCGCAGTTATATCCCATAAAAACAGAGCCTAAAACCGCATGCAAGAGGATTTCCCACATAGTGCCCCAGACTACATAAAGTTTATGCTTCGTCTTATTTAAGAAAAACAGTCCGACATATAAAAGAATACTTCCTATGTTGATGATCTCCATAGGCGTACAGCTTGAGCCGATGTAAACAACTTCCAGGGCTAAATGAATGCATAGATAAAAGATCATTAACTTCTCATAGCCTTCAGAAGTCTCGTATACGTTCTTTCCCCCATAAAACGAATCCATAAAAGACATAAAAAAAAATCCTCCCACCTGAAAATAACTCAATAGAATTTTACCACATATAACAGCAGCCAAAAATATGGTAAAATACATAAATAACAGATTTAATTTTTTCGAAAAAAGGAGAATTTATCGTGGAAGAAAAAGATATCTTAAAACTTATCGATCACACACTTCTTCAGGCAGATGCCACAATGGAAGGAATCATAGAACTTTGCGACGAGGCTGTTAAATACGGCACAGCTTCAGTGTGCATCCCTCCCACATATCTTAAGAGAGTGCACGACAAATACGGCGACAAGCTCAATCTTTGTACAGTAATCGGCTTCCCTCTCGGCTATAGCTGCCCTGAGTCCAAGGTTGAAGAGGCCAAGGTTGCCATCAGAGACGGTGCTTCCGAGATCGACACCGTTGTTAATGTAAGTGATGTCAAGAATCACAGATATGACGAGGTTAAAAAAGAGCTTGAGATGATCCGCAAGGCTTGCGGCGACAAGCTTCTCAAGGTCATCATCGAGACATGCTATCTCACAGAGGACGAGAAGATCAAGCTCTGCGAGATCGTAACTGAGGTTAAGGCTGATTATATCAAGACTTCAACAGGTTTTGGTTCAGCAGGTGCTACTCTCGAGGACATCGAGCTCTTCAAGAAGCACATCGGACCTGACGTTAAGATCAAGGCTGCCGGCGGAATCCGCACCATCGAGGACGCTCTCGCATATGCAGAGGCAGGATGCAGCAGGATCGGCTCATCCAAGGTTGCTCCTCTTATTGCCGCTAAGTATTCTCTGTAATACAGCCGCATAATTCCACAAAACATAATGAAACCGGCGAGACTGCTGTCCCGCCGGTTTTTTATATTCTTATGATAGCAGATAAAATCTATCAGAAATCTACCTCTGTGTCATAGTAGCAGCACTTGAGGAGCTTTTCCATCTCTTCCTGGCTGGGCTGACGAGGATTGGAGCCTGTGCAGGCATCGAGGATAGCGTTGGCTGCGATGTCGTGGAGTCTCTCAAGGAATACTTCCTCTGATACAAAGCCCTGCTCTGCGGGAAGTCCGTCTGCTCCGTAGTGATTGATGCTATGAGGGATGTTGAGATCGTCATTCATCTTGCGGAGGTACTCGATAAGGAGCTTAACCTTCTCATCGTCATTGGATCCGCCAAGGTGCATGTAATCAGCGATAACGCCGTAACGCTTCTTAGCTGTGGGATCCTTGGCATTGAATGCAACTACCTTAGGAAGGTACATAGCATTAGCTGCGCCGTGGATGATGTGTGCGCCCTGGTCTGCAAATACAGCACCTGTCTTGTGAGCCATTGAGTGAACGATACCAAGAAGCGCATTGGAGAATGCCATTCCGGCAAGGCACTGTGCATTATGCATTGCATCTCTTGCGTCCATATCCTCATTGTATGATTTAACAAGATTGTCCATGATCATCTCAATCGCATGGATAGCGAGAGGATCTGTGTAATCGCAGTTAGCTGTAGAAACATATGCCTCAACAGCGTGAGTCATAGCATCCATACCTGTATGAGCAACGAGCTTCTTGGGCATTGTGTGTGCAAGCTCGGGATCTACGATAGCAACATCGGGCGTGATCTCGAAATCAGCGATAGGGAACTTGATACCCTTCTGGTAATCTGTGATGATAGAGAAAGCTGTAACCTCTGTAGCTGTTCCCGATGTAGAAGAAATAGCACAGAATTTAGCCTTGGTGCGGAGCTTGGGAAGTCCGAATACCTTGCACATATCTTCGAATGTTGTCTCGGGATACTCATATTTGATCCACATAGCCTTAGCTGCATCTATAGGTGAACCACCACCAATTGCTACGATCCAGTCAGGCTGGAATTTCTGCATAGCTTCTGCACCCTTCATAACTGTCTCAACGGAAGGATCTGACTCGATTCCCTCAAAGAGTTCAACTTCCATTCCGGCCTCTTTAAGATAAGCCTCTACTTTCTGTAAAAATCCCCCTCTTTTCATTGAGCCGCCACCTGTGCAGATGATGGCGCGTTTGCCCTCAAAAGTCTTAAGTGCTTCAAGAGCACCCTTTCCGTGGTAAACATCTCTGGGCAGTGTAAAACGTGACATAAAAAATACCTCCTTAGTAAATCGTTAATAAAATAACATACCCATATTATATGTGCATACCACACAAAACTCAATAGCAAAATCCTAAAATCGTTGTTAAAAATTCACCAAAAATAAAATGCAAATTGAGTGCATTTTGCCATATACTTTTCCGAAAAAAAGTATCGTGTATTTTTAGACAAACAAAAAAACAGGCAGAACCTGCTTTCTCCAATAAAGTGAAATCAGAAATCTGTCTGTTTTTGAGTTATCTTCTCTCATCCATAGAGACGTAATCTTTTCTGGGCTCAATCGCCATATATGCAGGACGGATGATCTTACCGTTGTTGGCAAGCTCTTCCATTCGGTGTGCACTCCATCCTACGATCCTGGCCATAGCAAAGATTGTGGGATAAAGCTCCTCGGGAAGATCGAGCATTCTGTATACAAAGCCTGAATAGAAGTCAACGTTTGCGCTGACACCCTTGTACATAGTACGCTCTCCGCTGATGATCTGCGGTGCAAGCCTCTCAACAGCTTCGTAAAGCGCAAGCTCTTTTTCCCTGCCCTTTTCAACCGCAAGCTTCTCTACAAAGCTCTTAAGGATAAGGGCTCTCGGGTCAGATTTGGAATAAATAGCATGTCCTATACCATAGATAAGACCTGCCTGATCAAATGCTTCCTTGTTAAGTATCTTTTCAAGGTAAGCCGAAAGCTCATCTTCATCTTCCCAGTTCTTTACATTCTGCTCGATGTCATCAAACATGTGAACAACCTTGATGTTGGCTCCACCGTGTCTGGGACCTTTGAGTGAACCGATAGCTGCTGCGATAACCGAATATGTATCTGTCATACTTGAGCTCACAACATGCGTTGTGAAAGATGAGTTGTTACCGCCGCCGTGCTCCATATGAAGGACAAGACAGATATCAAGAAGTCTTGCTTCAAGCTCAGTGTATTTGCTGTCGGGTCTTAGCAGCTGTAATATGGTCTCCGCCGTTGAAAGACTCTCAATAGGCGGATGAATGAACAATGTATTTCCCTCATGATAGTGATTGTAAGCCTGATATCCGTAGATGGATAAAAGAGGGAAAAGGCTTATTAGCTGAAGGCTCTGTCTGAGTACATTGGGAAGTGATGTGTCGTCTGCAAGGTCGTCATAGGAGTAAAGCGTAAGCACGCTCCTTGCCAGGGTATTCATCATATCCTTACTGGGCGCCTTCATGATGATGTCTCTTACAAAGCTTGTGGGAAGAGATCTGTAGAATCCGAGAAGCCTGTTAAAATCGGCAAGCTCCGCCTTATCGGGGAGCTTATCAAACAAAAGCAGATAAGCGCACTCCTCAAAAGCAAATCTCTTATCGTCGACCGCAGCCTTAATAAGGTCTTTAACGTCATATCCTCTAAAGTAGAGCTCTCCGTCCTTGGGAATGCTCTTACCGTCAACTTCTTCTTTGGCAATAATCTCTGAAATACGTGTAAGTCCGGTAAGTACGCCCTTACCGTTGAGGTCTCTTAAGCCTCTTTTAACATCATATTTAAGAAAAAGATCGTTCTCTATCTGATCGGCAACTTCCGAAAGCTTAGCAAGTTCAACAATCTGCGGTGTGTTTTCTGAGTAAATGTTTTTTCCGTTTTCCATTCGCACCTCCGTATTTTATTGTATGCGCGAGAGCCCTGCGCAATAAATATGCGGATTCTCGCGACTTTTCTTTTTACATGCCCAGGAAATTCTTAACTGCCTTCTCCATTTCCGTCTTATCGACAACTGTTTTGTGTCTGATCTCGGCTGTTCTGATAGATGAAACCGCATCGGGTATGGCAACGCCCGATACTGCGGAAAGCTCATCAGCAAGCGCGAAATCATCCTTGCTGTCATCGCCCTTTCCAAGTGCGTTCATAACGCTTCTTGTGAATTTGAAGGGGCTTGCTGTTGAAGCAATAACAGTTACAGTCTTATCTCCGGTCTCCTTTACATACTTGCTGTATACAGAGCTTGCAACAGCTGTATGTGTGTCCATAAGATATCCGGTCTTGTCGAACACCTTTCTGATCGTATCAAATGTCTCTTCCTCAGTAGCGAAGCCGCCAAAGAAATCAACAAGTTTGGATCTCATATCATCTGTTATTTCATACTTACCTGTCTCAGTGAGCTGCTTCATATACTCGGCGTCCTTGGAAGCACTGTCGCCTGAGATGTGATAGATAAGTCTCTCAAGGTTTGATGAAATAAGAATATCCATTGAAGGAGAAGCCGTGAGCACGAAATCACGGTTTCTGTCGTACTCTCCCGTCTGGAAGAAATCGAAAAGTACCTTGTTTGAGTTGGATGCACAGATAAGCTTACCGATCGGCACGCCCATGTTCTTTGCATAGTATGCGGCAAGGATGTTACCGAAGTTACCTGTGGGAACAACAACGTTGATCTTGTCATCATCAGCTATTCTGCCCTCTTTAAGGAGCTTAGCGTATGAATAAACATAATAAACGATCTGAGGTACAAGTCGACCGATATTGATCGAATTGGCCGATGAGAACTGGAATCCCTTCTCATCCATCTGCTTAGCAAGCTCAGGATCTGTAAAGAGCTTTTTAACTCCTGTCTGCGCATCGTCAAAGTTTCCTTCAATTCCTATAACGCAGGTATTGTCACCCTTCTGAGTAACCATCTGCTGCTCCTGGATGGGGCTTACGCCGTGCTTGGGATAAAAGACGATAATCCTTGTTCCGGGAACGTCAGCAAAACCTGCAAGTGCAGCCTTTCCTGTATCTCCGCTGGTAGCTGTAAGAATAACGATCTCGTTCTTGGCGTTGTTCTTCTTGGCTGCCGTTGTCATGAGATAAGGCAGGATTGAAAGTGCCATATCCTTAAAAGCAATGGTTGCTCCGTGATAAAGTTCAAGATAGTATGCGCCGTCTGCCTCCGATATGGGTGCTATCTCTTTGGTATCGAACTTGGAATCATATGCATGAGAAATGCAATATTTAAGCTCTTCCTCGGTATAGTCCGTAAGAAGAAGCTTCATTACTTCATAAGCTGTTCCCTGATAATCGAGCTCTGAAATCTCTCTAAGACTCTTTTCAAGATGCGGTATATGATCCGGAACATATAATCCTCCGTCCGGTGCAAGTCCTCTAAGAATTGCCTCAGAAGCCTTAATCTGGCCCTGTGCGCCCCTGGTGCTACTATACAAAACTTCCTTTGCCATTGCTTTTACTCCTCTTTTATTGATACAATATTCCCGTAAAGTATATCATAAAAGAGGTTCTTGTGTGAAAAAAAATAAATCTGTCGGGGTTTACGAAACAACACTTAAAGACGGAACCCCTTCCTACAGGTCTTCAATAACCTATAACGGCAAGCACATAGCCCTTGGCTCATTCTCCGACAAGAGGATCGCCGCCAAGGTCTACAAGGAGGCTTATCGCGTCCTTCATTCGGACAAGGCCACTATCTCCTCTTATAAAAAAGAGATGTCGCTTCCTTTCGAAAAATATGTCTCTCTCATCAACTACAGAGACAAGGGAATGTACATTTCCAATCCCATTTATTTGGAAAAAAAGTATTTTCTTTATTATCTTTCACCCGAAACAGCATATAAATTTGATATAGAGGATCTCTTTTACTACTCATCACATAAAATAATGAAAAGAGGCTCTCATCTTTTTGTCGCGGATTACGGCAGCCAGCTTTCCGTGCTTGCGCGCTACGGCATAAAGAGCTACTCGGTAAGGGGGCGCGATTTTTCTTTTGCCAATGATGACCCTTACGACCTTCGCTACGAGAATATCATTATCTTAAACAGATACCACGGTGTAAGACAGTTTGCGGAAAAAGGTTTTGTGAAGTACAAGACTGTCATTCATATAAGAAGCAACTACGTCGTTGGAAAGTACGCCTCCGAGGCCGAGGCCGCCATCGCGTACAACAAAGCCGCCGATATTCTTAAGAAGAATGGCATTAACAAAAATTTCATCCAGAATTACGTAGAAGAGGTTTCCGCCTCTCAGTATGCCGAGATATACCTCAAGGTCAAAATATCAGATAAAATCTATTCTCTTAAGGGCTGATCATGCCCTTTTTTCCCATTTTTTCATATTCGCTTTTTTAATTATTTTGTAATTATTCATTGACACACGCTTCAGAATGTGATATAAGTGTACTAGCATTACTAATACACTTACACTTGTAAAAGGAAAGATGCTCTTAAAAGGAGGAACTAAATGAAAAAGAGACTGACAGCGACAGTCATCGCGGCGTCTGCACTGATGCTTACACTTATGGGGTGCGCTCACAGCGCAGGGGAAGATCCCTTTGAAAGTGAAGCCGCAATGGAAGAATCCGAAACGGAATCAGCGTCAGAACCTGTAAGTTCATCCGATTCATCAGATGATTTTACAGATGATTCTTTTGTATATAAAGATCAGAACATATCGATCTTAAACGATGCCGCTATCACACTCGGTTCGCTGGGTGATTACGACAAGGACGGTTCCTTTGTCGGAGGCGAGTACAAAAACTACTCTTTTGATAAAGGAGCAATTGCTTTTGACACCACCATTATTGACGGAAAAGAGTCTCCGGTTTACTTATACCTCAAATCTCCTTCCATCAAAACCGCTAAAGGAGTCGGTGTCGGAGATTCCAAAGAGGATATCCTTTCCGTTTACGGTGACCCGAATGATACCATCGACGACGGTATAGTTTATAGCATTGAATACCAATTTGATACTTACAATATCTCTTTTGTATTTGATGATAAAAAAGAAAAAGTTGAAATGGTCATCTACAAAAACAACTACTACTATTCAAAGACCAAATTCAATTAACGCTATGCGCTTATCTTAGCGCTTATCAAAGGAAAGAACTAACGCTTATAAAAGGAGGGTGGACATGAACAAAAGAAAGACAGCAGCACTATTAATGGCATCAATAATGATGCTCACCATGATGGGATGCGGAACTGCCTCATCTGAGTCTTCACCCGAGACCGGCGCAGGCCCTACAACAGACATTGACGCCGGTGTATCGACAGGCCTTGCGGATATGCCTTCGGTTGGTATTTCAGCCGATCTTGCCGCAGATATCGAAGCTTCATCGGTTTCGGCCATCTCAACGGATGAGCCCGCCGCTTACGCTTCTCTCCCCGATGATTCTTTTCTGTATAAAGGAAATGTCATCTCGGTACTTAACGATGTGAAGACAACTATTGATGCTCTGGGCAAAAAGGATTCTGAGAAGACAAGTCTTTACACAAACGAAAACCTGTACAGCTTCGACTCACATGCTATCGAGTTTGAAACATACAAGGTTGACGGAGAAGAGCTTCCAAAATGCATATATGTTATTGCAAGCGGAATCTTAACTCCCAAGAATATCTGCGTGGGCTGCTCCAAAGACGAAGTTATAGCAGCTTACGGCGAACCTAACAAAGTTAACGACGACACATTCAGTGCAATTGAATACAACTTTGATGATACCAATATCGTATTCGATATCTACGAGGAAAAAGTAGACAGGATCACTATTGAAAACGTCGAGACATCATCCAAAGTTGTTCAATAACACGGTAATCGCTTTTGGCGCTTATAAAGAGGATGAATACTATGAGACTTAAAAGAATATTACCCGCATTACTTATGACAGGTACAGTGATGCTCACACTTATGGGATGCACGAGTCTTTCTTCGTTTACAACTCCCAAAAATAACAATACACCCGTTATTGAAACAGTAGATCACACTGCTAACCCATCCGACGATTGTCTTGTGATTTACGGTAAGACTGTTTCGGTACTAAACAACGTTGATTCAACACTTGCTACTCTCGGAGAGCCCGAGTCCACTTTTGCTTACAAATGTGACAAGAGATACAGCTACAAGCTCGCCGGCGTTGAATATGAGACCTATAAGATCAAGAAGACCGAATGCCCTTTATGCTTTTTTATAGATAAAGAGGGTGTTGAAACCTTCAAAGGCATAGGTATAGGCGATTCCAGAGAGGACGTTCTTAATACATACGGCATGCCCGGAGAGCAGGATCAGGACAAGCTGATCTCCTTCCCGAATTCAACGACTTATACACTTGATAAATGTACTCATACTTTCCAGTTCGATGACAACGATAAGGTCATACTTATCTGCGTAGAGAGTTCATTAACTCGCTCAATGATGCCCTGATCTTATTCATAAGTTGATTTCTTTATTTTAAAGGGAATAGCAGTTTTTGCTTTTACACTTATAAAAGGAGGAAATATGAAAACAAGAAAGACAGTTGCAATCTTAATGGCATCAGCAATGATGCTAACGCTTATGGGATGTGGTTCTTCTGAAGAAGTAACTACTGTCGGTGAGGATTTAGGCGAAACCGGGGCGGAAATCTCTGTAGATGTCAAGGCACCGGAAGCCGAAGCAGAAAGCATCGCTGACGCATCTACGGACACGACAAGTGCATCGACATCCGATGATTCTTTTAGCTATAAGGAAAAAGAAATCTCTATTCTGGATGATGTACAGACTGTGATCGATACTCTCGGCACTCCCGATGATACCTATGAAGGATCGGATGACGATAATCCGAATTTTGCAGAAAAAAGATATTACTATCACCTTGCCTGCATTGACGTTTCTACCTTTGTTATAGACGGAAAAGAGAATCTTCTTTCAATTTCCATCAAAACCCCTGAAATTTCCACCCCCAAGGGGATAAAGATTGAAAGCAGTAAGGACGATGTGATCGCGGCTTATGGTGAACCGACCAAGGAAAGCGAAAGTGGCAATTACAAATACATTGAGTACGAGTTTGACAATTACAAGATCATTTTTCCCCTTTCCGAAAAAGGCAATGTAAGCGGAATCACCTATCAGAACTCCGCAACTCATGATATGGTTCCATGGTCATAAGAAATAACGCTTATTACCATAAAATAAACGCTAATTAAAAGGAGAAACGATGAAAACTAAGACAACTATGGCAATTCTAACTGCATCGGCAATGATGCTCGCACTTATGGGCTGCGGTGATTCAGTGGGAAGCGCTTCGGCTTTCGAAGGCATCTCTGCAGAAGAAACCACTTCTCCCACCGAAACTGACACTACCGATGCAGCGGAAAGTCCGGCCAAAGCCACTCCATCTGATATCACAGATGCCGATGCTTCATTTGAATATAACGGACAAAGCGTCTCAATATTTGATGATGACAAGACTATACATGATGTTTTTGGCGAAGAAATACCTGATTATACGTATTCCGATGATAAGAATGTAACTCATTGTTCCTTTGGAACAAAAGAAGATTCTGTCGGCTACAGCGTTTGGGACAACAATGGTGAAAAATATCCTCTCACGCTCACGGTTTGCGACAAAAACGTAAAGACTTCCAAGGGGATCGGTATCGGAAATACCAAAGATGAAGTTATAGCCGCTTATGGCGATTCATATACCGTAGCTCCCAATATGGAAGACGGAATTATATATGACTTCGGATCATTTACAATGGATTTTTGTTTTTTTGACGGAGAATTATATTTAATTACCTTCTGGAATACAGAAAATAACAACAAGGCGCCTCAATAATTTATTTTTGCTTATAAAGGAGAGACAGGATGAAAACTAAGACAACTATGGCAATTATAACGGCATCGGCAATGATGCTCGCACTTATGGGCTGCGGAGAAGCAGCGCCTGAGGCATCTCCCGCTACAAGCGATATTTCTTTTGAAGAGGTCGCTCCAAGCACAGACACAGCCACCGAAGATACTTCAAGTGAAGCCGAAGCAGCTTCAAGTGAAACTTCGACTGAAGAATCTTCTGCTTCCGATGATGCTTCAATCGAAGTTAACGGCAAGAAGGTTTCAATCCTCGATGATTTTCAGACAGCCTTTGATGCTTTGGGACCTGCGGACGGTGACCCCACCTCCGATGCAAGTAAATCAATCTTCTACTCTTTTGCTTCAGGTGCGATCGAGTATACAACAGTAAAGATCGACGGTGAGGAGCTTCCGACAACTTTGGATATCCGTTCAGGTGATTTCAAAACATCAAAAGGTATCGGAATCGGCAGTACAGAGGATGAAGTCGTTGAAGCTTACGGTGAACCCACAGACGTAGATAACGGTGAAGGCGTCGTAGCCGACAACGGAACGCCATTAAAGCTACACGTTACCACCTACGATCTTGACGGCTATTCAATTAGTTTCAAGTATGACGATGACAAAAAGGTAGCGAAATATTGGTTTAACAATACTGCCAACAACGCCAAATATAATAATCAATAAATAGAACATTATGAGGAGAGAGAAAAAATGAAGAAACTATCAACTATCGCTATTTCAACTGCAATGGTGTTTGCACTTATGGGCTGCGGCGCGTCAGGAACAACAGGGGAAACAACAGGAGGCGATGAAACAGCTTCTACCTTGAACTATGATGATTCATCATCTTCTACCGACGCGGGCGAAGTAAAAACAGAGCTTTCCGATGACCAGTTCATGTGCAACGGAAAGGCAGTATCAATTTTAGACGATAAAGATACCATCATGGAAAAATTGGGTGATTGCGATCCGGAAAGAACAACAATCCGCGAAGATAGAGGAGATTATTGCTTCAAAGAAAGCGAAATACATCTGACAACGCTTACAAAAGACGGAACCGAATACCCTATAGAATTCTATATCTCTCAAAATGTAACAACCACTGCACGAGGAATCAAGATAGGTAGTTCCACAAAAGATATTGAGGCTGCTTACGGAGAACCCAATGTCGAGCCTGAAAGGCCACAACATGCAGACGGGACCCCTTTCTCGGATGAA
Source organism: Butyrivibrio sp. X503 (assembly GCF_003625475.1). Lineage (GTDB taxonomy): Bacteria > Bacillota > Clostridia > Lachnospirales > Lachnospiraceae > Butyrivibrio. The sequence continues at coordinate 172,728 of NZ_RAIQ01000004.1, forward strand.
GAAATAGCTGAAACTATTGGAAAATCCTATATATATGATCTGGGTGATATCCAATTAGCTTTCGGCACAGAAGATGATAAGGTAACAGCATTCACTTACCAAAACAAAGAAAACCACGATAAATTCGAATGGAATTAAAAGCGCAAAAAGGAAAGAGATACAGATATGAAAAAGATAACGACCGTTACAATTGCATCGGCTGTTATGCTTATGCTCATCGGCTGTGGGGAAACAACCGGTGAATCAGCAAGTCTTGAGCTGTCGACCACCGCTATCGGTGCTGAAGAAAGCACCGGTATCGATAACTCAAGCGATACTGAAAGTGGATCAGAAGAAGCCGGTGCCGACTCCTCTCTTGCCGGTGAAACTTATGAAGCTTCAGAAGATGCTGAGCAGGAAACTAATTCGGAACTCACCTCCGATCAGTTTAACTACAAAGGAAATACAATATCTATTCTGGACAGCAACGACAGGATTTTAAGCAATCTTGGTGCATTTAACACCGAGCTTACCGTTACTTCGGATATTCAATCGATGTATGTATACGGCGAAGCCGAGATTACCTACAACGCAATGAAAAAAGACGGCAAAGAATATCCGTACATTCTTGATATCGAAACTGACACTGTCAGTACCTCTCGCGGTATCAAGGTTGGTAGCTCAAAAGATGACGTCCTCAATGCCTACGAGGAAGCCGAAGAAGGCAAAGACGGAATGATTTCCTGCAGCTTTGACGGCTTTGACATCATGTTTATAACAGAAAACGATAAAGTCGTCGCAATCAACTACAAGAACCTAGCCACTGCCTCCGATTTCGATGATATGGATTGATTTATACAGATGTAATAAAGGAGAAATTATGAAGAAATTATCGACATTTGCGATCACCTCAGCTCTTGTTTTCATACTTATGGGCTGCGGTGTGACCGAAGAAGACGTAATATCATCAACTGAAGATTTTACTGTAGACGAAGAAACGGTCGAAGCCGTTCAGGAAGCTCTTTCAGACAGTTCGGAGCACAGTGGCGATACAGGTTCTGATATGGCAACAACAGGTGCTTCTGTGACAGTTTCCAAGATCACTTCAATGGAAAAAGACGATCCCACTATCAACTATAAGCAGAACCAGATCTCTGTGCTTGACACTAAGGATCAAATACTTGAGGCTATGGGAAAACCCGATCCTCAGAGTGATCCCGCTCTTGCCGATCACTACTACTCTTTTGACGACAATCAGATCGGCATGCAGACAGTTGATGTGGACAAAACAGAGACACCTCTTACCATAACTGTTTCCGAAAAAGGCGTATTCACATCAATGAATATCAGCGTAGGTACTCCAAAGGATGAAGTCGTTAAGACCTACGGTGATGATTATGAGACTTTTAAGAGTGAGTACGGAATCGGATACAAGTACGAATTCGAAAAATTCGTATTATATTTCACCTTCGATAATGATGAAGTCGTAGAGTTTTACTATACGAACAAAGAAGCTGAAAAAATCGCTTTAAAACAGAAATAAAACAGTACTCGGCACCCGGATCGATATATTCCGAAGATCCGGTTAGTACACCGGCATGGCAATTGCAATGCCTTCACATAAATAAGGGACTAAAGAGTTCACTGCTTCTTTAGTCCTCTTTATTTATATCTTATTATGTCCTAAATCGTACAGATCACATATTGTCTATGTTCTGCATAGCCTGAAGTCTGTCTTCCAAAGGAGCGGCGTTATCCGATGTATTGACATCTCCCGTCTCCACATCTCTTATAACATTCCCTGTTCTCTCCATTTCTCTCAGTCTCTCGGTTTCATCGGCCATATCGTTTGAAAAAGCTCTATCATCCATCTCACGGGCTTTTCTCTGCTCTTCTCTGGCTTCCATCTCGCGCTCATAGCTTATCTGAGATATATCGCCCTTTAGATACATTTCTTTAAGCATGGAATCCGAATAGCTTCCGACCGTCTGATTGGAGTTGGATGAGGAACCATCTATAGAGGCCTCTTTATATATCTCTCTGGCGCTGTCCTTAGCCTTTATAGCCTCCTGTTTGGTCTTTTCGAGGAATTCTCCCGGCTCATAAGGAATGGGCTTAAATTCGAATCTGGGCTCTTTTTCCTTAAGCTCTATTTCCGGAAGCTCTACTTCGGGAACTATCTCCTGCTCTCTCTTTGACGCATCATTCTTGGATACATCGTAGATGGCGTTGTTATCCTTTTTATCCCGCTCGTCTCTGTCCTGTATATCTTCTTTTTTTACCCTGACCGTATCGCCGTCACTGGATCTTGCTATTACAGGTCCGTACTCCTTAGTCCTGATATCCTCGCGCTTGGAAACATCTTCCTTGATGAGTTCCCTGGTTCTATCTTCATGAGGCTTTATAGGTTCCTTTACTTTAACCGGTTCTTTAGGACGCGACACAGGAGTATTTGCCCCGGTGTGTACCGGCTCGGCCATATGCGGCTTAAATTGTACTTCTGCCATAATACTGCCTCCTTTAAATCAATAATAAAAAAACATACCTCTGCAAGTTAATTCTAAATCAAATAAACGTATATTTATAGCTTTTTGGACTATAAATATACGTTTTTTAATACTTTATTGTTTAAAATTCAGATATTGTGGCAACTTTATTTCAGCCGTTATATTCTCCGTTGTACTGGATAAGCGTGATATCTTTTACCTCAGGAATATCTCTGATCTCTTTTTCAAAAGAAAACTCGTCATTCTTGATATATAACTCAACAGCAAGCTCTGTTGTTCCCGCACGAAGTGTCTTGGACTTGATATAGTTCTTAGTGCTTCCGAACGCCTTCATGACCTTATCTCCCGCTTCTGTTCCCTCGTAGTGGATAACGGCAACATATACCTGACCTGTTGAAGCCTTGGCATAGAAAATGATGATCATGATAATAAGAATAACTGCAGCCGCAAGTGTAAGCCAGTACATGCCCGCACCCACCGTAATACCGGTGGTTATCGCCCAGAACAGATACAAAAGATCAAGCGGATCCTTGATCGCTGTTCTGAATCTTACGATTGAAAGCGCACCGACCATACCGAGTGAAATAACGATATTGGTGCTGATCGCAAGTGTTACCATACATGTAAGTACTGTCATGCCGATAAGTGTAACCGCAAAACTCTTTGAGAAAACAACGCCCGCGTAGAATTTCTTGTAAACAAAGTAAATGATCATACCCATGATAAGTGCAATTATAAGGGAAAGAGCTATCTTTCCGAGATCATAGGTTGAATAAATATCCGAATTTAAAATTGATTTCCTTATTACGTCTTTAACGCTCATATAAGACTCCTCTCATCCACATAGTAGTTATTATCAAATAAGTATTTGGTTTTATCACAGCAAAGAACATATTTTGAGGCTGCCACAAATTCGCTTCTTGAAGGAGGAGCCAGTTCTTTTACTATCTTAGGTAAAAACTCCGTGTATTTTATCTCCATGATAAGCTTGTCGGAAGGAAGCGCCGACAATGTCGGAAGCGTATCGTCAAATATATCAAAGCCTCCTATCGCCGCTCTTACTTTTTTGTCAAAAGTAATCCTGACAGTGCCCGCGTCCATGATAAACGGAGTTCTGTCATAGTCCACTATAACTCTCGGCCTCATCATGTTGCTGATACATTCAAAGTAAAACTCTCTGCACAGGTTATTGTCCGAATGCAAAAGAAATTCATAATCGCCGTCTAAAATCTTGTATACCTCATCGCGGGTGAGAGATGCAGATTCCTTGTAAATATAGCTTCCCTGCTTAAGCTTTCTTTCAAGCTTAATGCTTGTGTCGGAGAAATTGTAGATCCTGATCCTGTATTTCTTTCTGAAATACACGCCTACTTCCTTCTCTTCATAAGCCGAATTCCACAGATCGTCAAAGTAAAGGCTTCGGATAAGATATCCGTCACCCTTAGCATTGGGATCAAGATGAAAATATGGTCTCATCTGGCATTTTAAAGACTCGTACTCACCGTAGTTTATGAGATATTTCCATTCATTTCTGAATTGTCTCATATATCCCTCTTTTAGCTATTTCCTAATATTTCCGTTACCTTGCCGGCATATTTAACTCTGTAAATACGCAAAAGCGATTCATCAAGCCTTGCTTCGTCAATGCTTCCGCTGTTAACGGCTTCAAGAAGTCCGTTATAAGCTTCCTCAAAGTTCTCGGGAAGATAGATCATATCCGCTCCCGCCTTGATCGCATTGACAGCAGCTTCCGCAGATGTGTAATACTCCGTTATCGAAGCCTCGTTAAGCGGTCCCGTGATAATAATCCCATCAAAGCCAAGACCGTTTCTAAGCTCTCCGTCTATCATCGCAGAAGACAGAGATGCCGGTGTATTATCACCCGCAGCTTTCTCAAATGATGCGTTGGACATCATTATCGCCGCAGGGTCAGCGTTCTCAATTATCTGTTTGAATATCTCATATTCGCCCGACGCAAGCTCGTCTTTGCTCTTATCTACAGCCGTAAGGCCTGCCGTCGTATCAGTCTTTAACGGAAATGCATTGACACAAACATTCACTCCGCTTTCCTTCATTGTTGATGCAAAAGATGCAGTAATATCCTTGACGCTGCCTGCATCGCTTCCGTACAATCCGTTCTCGCTAAGATCTATACCTGGCGCGATATCCATATTGAATCCATACTTAAAAAGGTTATCTCCAAGTGCCTTGGATGTAGCAGCTGCGGTATCTGAATCAGTAACATCTGTTATTCCATCTATGCTGATCGTTGATGTAACTCCGCCTTTTTTACCCTCGTCAGAAACTAATGTAAAGATAGGATACTTACTCATTGATGCCGTTGTACTCAGCATCTTCGTGATCTGTTCCTCATCCTTGATGTTCTTGGCATAATAAGTAATGCCGCCAACAGCATACTTGGAAAGCGCATCCTGCGTTCCGCTTCCTGCCTGGACCGCCGTAGCTACTCCGGTAAGCTGCTCGGGAGTTACGATGAACAAACCCGCAACCTTATCTTCTATCGAAAGCTCGGCCATACAGCTCTTTGCAAGTTCGTCCAATACATCATCTTCCGTCATCTCGTCAGGCTCGATCTCCACAGACTCCGGAGTCTCTATAACAACTTCTTCCGAGCTTCCCTCGTCGGCCGCAGCCTCCTGAGATTCCTGACTTCCGCTTGTAATACCCAATAAGTCTTTTATCTTATATACAGAAAAAACCGCCACACCGGCAATAAGTAAAATAAAAAGTGCCAGAATAACAAAAGCCGTTATCTGACTCTTTTTCCTCTTCTGCCTGCGTGCCAGTCTCTTTTCATCAAAATCCTGCTCATCAAATTTACTCATAACTTCCCCGTATGCCACAATATTTTTCAACCTATTTTACCATAAAAAAAGGCATAACAAAAGGGCAGAAGCTTCATCTATGATACCTACTTCTGCCCTTATACCGAGTACTTATCTTCTATAAATATTTCTTCGTCCAATGGACCGTCCTCCTAAACTCTCAGCACGTCTTTCCATTAACATTTGCACTCGTATGCTGTGGTTGCAAGATATTGATATTGTCAGAACCACGTCTCATGTACAGGAAGTGCTGTTTTTCTACATCTTAGATAAAACGATTATTTTAGTTAAATACTAAAAATTTCCGGTGGTCTGTACCATCCTTTCCTTGAATATTTAAACTAACCTATCCCTTTGGAGTGTACCTGCCTTTCTTTCTCCCCATTTACCGATCCGGGAGAAGTATTTTTATATTTTTTAATCCCTTTATCTGATTTCATTATATTGGCGGGCTTCTAATTTGTCAATACATTTTATCCAAAATCTTTATTTATTTTGAATAATTAGTTTATAATTGTAAAATAATCTGTGTATTTTCAAAATTGTATGTTCATTATAATCAATTCTGCATATTCTCTTTTTCAAATGTTAAGTTCAGTGATCGTGGGAAAAAATAAAGCCAAAATTGTCACACATTTAAGATGCGAACAATTTTGGCTTAAAATTATTTACTGAAATCTTGGCCTACTAATAGAAAATTAGTCAAGGGGATATTTGTCTGTGAGCTTCTTGATGATAGCGCGTGCCTCATCGTTCTTCTCACCCTTGTTCTTGATAACCACTGCGATTGCCTCAGCGATCTGATCCATATCCTCTTCGTTCATGCCTCTTGTAGTTACGGCAGGTGTTCCGAGACGGATTCCGCTTGTAACGAAAGGAGACTGCTGCTCGTTGGGGATAGTGTTCTTGTTGGCTGTGATATGTGCATCGTCGAGCCATGCCTCAACCTCTTTACCTGTAAGACCGAAGTTTGTAAGGTCTACGAGCATAAGGTGATTGTCTGTTCCGCCTGATACGATCTGCACTCCTCTCTTCATGAGACCTTCGCAGAGAGCCTTGGCGTTGGAAACAACCTTCTTACCATACTCTGTGAACTCAGGTGTGAGAGCTTCCTTGAAGCAAACAGCCTTAGCAGCGATAACGTGCTCAAGAGGTCCGCCCTGGATTCCGGGGAATACAGCCTTGTTGATCTTGAACTTGTCCTGAGCTGACTGGTTCCAAAGGATAAGTCCTCCTCTGGGTCCTCTGAGTGTCTTGTGAGTTGTTGTTGTAACAACGTCAGCATAAGGGAACGGGCTCGGATGAACGCCTGCGGCAACAAGTCCGGCGATATGAGCCATATCTACCATGAGGATAGCTCCGCATGCATCTGCAGCCTCTCTGAATTTCTTGAAATCAATTGTTCTGCAATATGCAGAAGCACCTGCGATGATGAGCTTGGGCTTGTTCTCTACAGCGAGCTTGTACATCTCTTCGTAATCAAGAACACCGTTCTCATCTACGCCGTAAGGGATAACCTTGAAATAAGTTCCCGATATATTGGCCGGACTTCCGTGTGTGAGGTGTCCGCCCTGGCTAAGATTCATACCCATGATGGTGTCACCGGGCTGTAAAAGTGCAAACTGTACAGCGAGGTTGGCCTGTGCACCTGAGTGAGGCTGTACATTGGCATAATCACAGTGGAAGAGTTCTTTCGCTCTCTCAATTGCAAGCTTCTCAACTTCGTCAACTACGTGGCATCCGCCGTAATATCTTTTACCCGGAAGTCCCTCTGCATATTTGTTGGTAAGAGGGCTGCCCATAGCTGCCATAACGGCCTTGCTGGTCCAGTTCTCTGAAGCAATAAGCTCAATGTGGTTGTTCTGACGTTCAACCTCCGCTTCGATAAGGGAAGCAATTTCGGGATCGATTTTCTTAACTTCTTCCAATGAATACATCTTAGCTCCTCCAAAAATAATGATATTTCGTCAATTTAATGTATTAAAGCAAACATCTTGCATATCGTACCACACAACGACAAAAAATGCTATAATATTTTCGATTAATCAAAATTTTTACAGAGGAATTGTATGTACTACTGCATAGTTAATCCATCAGCACGTTCCGGTAAGGGAAAAGAAATATGGGAAAGGCTTGAGAACAAGCTCATTTCAGCCTCAATTGATTACAAGGCGGCTTATACAAAGGGCCCCGGAGACGCAACGGCTCTCATGGAGAAGCTCACCGTAAATGCTCCGGATGACATGGAATATCCCGTAAGGGTCATTGTCCTGGGCGGAGACGGTACCTTGAATGAGGCGATCAACGGAATCCACGATTATTTTGATAAGGTAATCCTCGGATTTATTCCCATAGGTTCAAGTAATGATTTTGTCAGAGACCTCTCATATCCCAAGGATTTCGACGAACTCCTTGAACGGATAGCTGCCGGTAAGGTCGTAAGGACTCTCGATATAGGTAAGCTTACCTATAACTCCAAGACGGTTCCTATGTCCAGACTTCACAGCGAGGAAATAAGCGATGTCCGCTATTTTGATGTCAGCTCCGGGATCGGATTTGACGCGGCGGTATGTGAAGAGGCTCTTTCATCAGGAACCAAGAATTTCCTTAACAAGATCGGACTGGGCAAGCTTACATACGGCGCAATTGCCATAAAACAGCTGATCAAAGCGGATAAAATACCATGTGATATAGAATTCGATAACGGCAAAAAGCTGCATCTGTCGCACTTTATGCTGATCACCGCAATGATACATCACCACGAAGGCGGCGGCTTTAGATTTGCTCCGAAAGCAGATCTTACGGACGGTCTCTTCGATCTGTGTATAGTCGGCGATCTTCCAAGAGCTAAGATGTTCCTTGCGCTTCCTTTTTCGATATTCGGTTTCCATTATATCTTTAAGGGAGTTTACAAATACAGAACAGCCAAATTTACGGTTAGAACGATGATACCCATGTGGGTTCACACAGACGGTGAGGTTTCGGTGAAGTCAGATAACATCACGCTGGAATGCTTACAGCAAAAACTACAGCTTATGAACTGATACGATCATCATTTATAATATCGGATACAAAAAAGCGGTCCGCAGAATTAACTGCAGACCGTCTTTTAATTTCAGTCATATCTAAATGCGAGCTTCTCTTCTCTTTTCTTGCAAAAGCTCTCAACAACAGTTGAATGATAGAATACAAGATAAAAGATAATAGCCATGGAGAACGCTGTGAGCACGTCATAAACTGAGTGCTGCTTGATAAACATAGTTGAAAGTATGATCGATACTCCGAGAATATCGCTGAATATCTTTCCAACTTTCTTGATCCTCTTACTGTTACGCACCGCGATCATTGTTCCCAGCGAATTATAAACATGGATACTGGGCCATAGATTGGTAGGCGTATCCGTCTTGTACAATGTCTCGATCATGTGAGTAAATACATTATCCCTTGGCATAACTGCGGGACGAAGCTGGTGCATGTTCGGAAATACCGTTGAAATAAGGAGGAATAATGTCATCCCCGTAACAAGGAACATAACGTCCTTGTAGTAATCTTCAACCTCCATTGTAAACATGAAGTACAACACCGTTCCCGAAACATAAAAGAACCATAAAACATACGGTATAATAAATACCTCACAAAACGGTATCTTATCATCAAGCGTCGTATGAATAAGCGCGTAATGTGAAAATCTGTGTTTCTCCAATAATGAAAACCAAATTCCATATATGGGCAGATACATAAGTATCGGCGCGGCCAATCTTAAAATCTCTCTTACCTTTATTTTTCCTTTCATAGTAGTTCCCCTAATTCTGTAAAAAGCGCCCCGTCAATTGAAGTGGAAAATCTTCTGCAAAAGCTTGTAGCCCGCGAGCGTGATCTTTCTTCCTCCCTTTCCGGGTAAATAAATATATGTTCCTTCAATACTATATCTAATCTTAAGATAAAGCAAGAAACTTTTGTTCTTAATATAATCAAGAAGCTCTTTTCTCTTGGCAAGATTCTCGGGAGTATCCTCAGTTATCAAAAGAACCGATGAAACCGCCGTGATTATCTCAAGATAGTTAAACATATACTTGTGTCTTTCGTGCTGAGAACGGATCATTCCGATATTCTCAACATAATAGTCGATCATAAGCTTGTTGACTCTGAGCTGCTGATCGATACGTGAGAGCATGATCTTCTGGTTTACAGACTGATCTTCGCGCCCAATGTAATAATAGTAGAAATTCACATCCAGATAATACATGTTCTTAACGAACGGAAGCGGGTTATAAACATAAATATTATCTACATAGAATGTGTGCTCCGGAAGCTTAAGTCCGCACTCGCGAAGGAGTTTGGTCCTAAAGATAACGGAATGCATAAGAAGATATTTCCCCTTGGGAGTTCTCTTAATGTCTTTCCATGTAAAGAGCTCCTCAATAGGGAACATGTTGGCATAACGCATTACCTTATGCTTCTTCTCTCCGACCTTGTTATAAACAAAGTTGCTGATGAGAAGATCAAGCTGTTTGTCACCGCCCGCAAGCTCTGCAAGTGTAGAAAGAATCTTGCGGTATGCGATCTCTTTTACCCAGTCGTCGGAATCGACAACCTTAAAGAAAAGACCTGTTGCATTCTCAATACCCGCATTAACGGCACTTCCGTGTCCGCCGTTGGGCTTATGAACAGCCTTAACGATAGTGGGATATTTGCTTGCATAGTCATCTGCTATCTGAGCAGTTCTGTCCTTGGAGCCGTCATCGACGATAATGATCTCAACGTCTTCTCCTCCGACCAAAAGTGATTCTATACATTTCTCCATATAACTTTCGGAATTGTAGCAAGGAATCGCAATTGAAAGTAATTTCATAATTTTATTTAGCTCCTTAATCTGGTACTTTCGTATTTTTCCATTGTTGTAAGGCAGGTACGAAGATCGTTGAATCTGTCGTTTACATCGCCTTCATTTACGACTACGCCAAGCGACATAGCCATGATATCAATCATATCGTTTGTTATTATAGGGCGAAGCTTGGACAAAATGTCATTCTTCTCGACCGCGAGATCCGCGTCAAGGAACTTGATAACAAGGGGATCCAAGTTAAGGTCCTGCGCCTCTTCGTCAACGCTCTTTTCCATGACCGCAGACGGCTTATAAGGCTCGTTTCTGAAATTCTGTCTGATCTGCGCCTTCTCCGAAACGGGTTCGGAAGGCGTTATACTTACCTTCGGAGCAGTAATTTCCGGCTTCGGTGTTACCACCTCAGGTTGTACGCTTGCCGCGGGCTCTTCAAAGACTTCCACTTTCTGGAAGCGGTATCTCTGCGCCACGTCCGGATATTTATTTCTGTCGACTTCCGACATAAACATATCTAGAGGTCTTACATAGAATCTGTAGTCCCCGTAAAGTGCCTGATAGACAACCATTTCTTCACGTGTCTCCGAGTGAGTCGCGATCGCGATCACCTGGTACATATTTCCCTTAAAATGTCTGTAAATTTCCTGTGGTTTTGGTCTGTTCAAAACTCTCCTCCTTTTTCAAGAAAAGTTAACTTATAGTATAAGCCCTGGGAAGATGTTTTTCAAACTCAATTTCCCGTACAGCCGATAATTACGATCTCAACGCTAATAACATAATCAAGCTTACCCGTTTTGACGGCTTCGTCATTGGAAGCGCACAGTTCAAGCGCGTCCTTTAGTTCCTGATATGAATAGTTCTTGGCCCAGTTTACGTACTTCCCTACAAGAAAAGGCATAAGTCCCACCGCGCTCGCAATCGTTCCCTTGTCCTTCCTGTTGTCATCCATTTCTTTTATCTGAAGCATAAGATTGAACTGCCTTGTGATCAGCGCAAGTATCTTGGCCGGAGGCTCTTTAAGTGCAAGAAGATCGTAGTAAAGATCTATCGCCTTTTTTCTGTTCTTCTCAACAATGGCGTCGGTCATCGCAAATATCCTGCTGGTGATCCAGTTCGCACAAACCGCCTCGATGTCGGCACTTGTAACTTCATCTCTGTCGATGCAGTAGCAGACAAGCTTCTCTATCTCGGTACTGATATTGGACATGTCGGTTCCGACCCTGTCTATCAAAAAAGCTACCGCTCCGCTCGATATGTTTTTTCCCTCGGATCTAAACTTGGATGCGATCCATCTTTTCAGTGTATCCTCATCCTGCTCGTCGCAGTTTATATCAAGTCCGAGCTTGGCTGCGGCCTTATAGATGTCTTTTCTTCTGTCTACTTCTTTTTCAACAAAGATGAAATATGCGGCCTCCGCAGGCTCTTTCAGATAATCGGCAAGCTCCGGACATCCGCTTTTAAAAAAGCCGCTGTTCTCAACGAGAATGACTCTTTTGTCCGATAAAAAAGGCATCGTCTCAGCCATATCAATGATGGCCGCAGGATCACAGGCATCGCCCTCATATCTGGTGAAATTCATCGAAGCACTGTCCCCGCCCAGTGCCTTTACGAGCTTATCCCTGTTCTGCAGACGAAGATACGCCTCTTCTCCGTAAACAAGATAGCACTGCTTGAGGTTTCCCGATGTTATGTCCTCATTGAGTTGTTTTTGTTTTACCTTAAAATCCGATGATTTCGCTGCCATTTCATTTCACACTCCAGACTTTATGTTACCATAGAAACAATAAAAACTCACCATAAACAGTGCTTTTTGGGTTTAATTAAAGCCTTTGTTATGTTATACTTTAGCATGTTATGAAGAAGAAGGATTTTTGGATAGCCGTTATAGCAGTGGTTGCTCTATATGTTTTTTTTCATTTTGTCGGAATCGGCTGCCCCATAAGATTTATAACGGGGGTATCTTGCATGGGATGCGGAACGACAAGAGCTGTTCATTCTGCGCTCAGGCTTGATATGAAATCCGCTTTTGATTATCATCCGCTTTTTTGGGTTCCACTTCCCGCTCTTGTTCTTTTGCTTAATAAAAAGAGAATTCCCAAAAAGATCTTCAATTTTATAATTTGCAACATTATCGCTCTCTACGTTGTTGTATATGTATACAGACTTCTGGACCCGAGCGATACAATAGTTAGCTTTGAGCCCCACAACGGGTTCATATATAAAATTTTTAATTTAATTTTTTAGGAGGATGCTTATGTTTTGCAAAAATTGTGGTCACGAATTGCCTGAGGGAACAACTGTATGTCCCAACTGTGGAAAGGAAGTAGAGGCTGATACAATCCAGCAGCTTGGGGATGCTGCCAACAAAGCTTTTAATTCCGCAGAGCAGGATTTTACAAGTGCTATCAACGATGTAACGAATACTTTTAACGGTAACAATAACGCTTTTACAGGAAATGCGCCGCTTAATACTGACAGAAATCTTTTTATTGTAGTTCTTCTTACAATTATTACATGTGGTATTTATGCTTATTATTTTACTTATACCGTTGCAAGAGACATGAATATTACCTGCGCAGGCGACGGTGAGGAGACTCCGGGTCTTGTTGCATATATTCTTCTTAGCATGGTTACTTGCGGAATCTACTCATACTATTGGTACTACAAAGTAGGAAACAGACTTAGTAAAAATGCTCCCAGATACGGAATGACTTTTGAAGAGAGCGGAACAACAGTACTTCTTTGGATGGTTGTCGGAACACTTCTTTGCGGTGTAGGTGTATTTATCGCTCTTTACATCGTGATCAAGAATTTAAATGCCATCTGCGAAGGCTACAACAGAGCAAACGGCTATTCATTCTGATCTGTGTGATCACTTAATTCGATATATTATGAATAAAGCAAACAGGCATGGCGTTTTGGAACGCTATGCCTGTTTTTGTATAAAACAATATGAAATTCCTTTTTTGCTACGGAGAAATCATGCTTTTTACCCTGACATCGCCTTTGGCTGATACTGTAAAACTTACAGCGCCCATTTCATCGGTGCGGTAAATTCTTGTATTTTGGCTTTCAAGCCTGTCAAGGAGCTCCTCATGCGGATGTCCGTAGGTATTGTTCACGCCGCAGCTTATAACGGCAAGCTTTGGATGTGTCAGTTCAAGAAATTCTTCGTCTGTTGTATACTGCGATCCGTGATGCGCAACTTTAAGCAGTGTTATATCGCCATATTTTGCCGTATTTTGGCTTATTGTCTGTTTGAGTTGTTCCTCTCCCTCTTTTTCCACATCCCCTGTAAAAAGAGCTGTAAACGCGCCATATCGCATATGCAAAACCGTAGAATATGCATTAGCGCCTTCAGTATACATTTTTTCCGTAGGATTAAGACAGGTCATCTCCAGCGTTTTGGTCTGTATGCCGTCTTTTACCTTAAGACTAAAGCTTTCTCCTTTGCTAAGGTATGTAACGGGAATCTTCAGTTCTTTTGCCCGCGCTTCAAGCTTATGATAGTTATCTCCTCTCGAAATGTCGGATACATCAGGTAAAACAAGCGCTTTCACCCGTATCCCGCCTTTCTCCATGCCATCCATAAGCTCTGATATTCCGGAAATATGGTCTTCGTCCTCATGGCTTACGATAACGGCGTCAAGCGAACCGATCCCTTCATAGCACAGATACGGTATTATCGAATACTTGCCGACTTTATTGTTACTGCTGCTTCCCCCGTCGATAAGGACATTGCTGCAGCCCGTCGATACAACTATTCCATCGCCCTGACCGACGTCAATAGCTGTTATCTTAAGACCGTGCGGGACGCTTATTATTAAGACAAATAATGCAGCCGGAAGCATGGCAATGTGTGCAATCCTCATGATTTCAGTGCGTCTGAACTTTTTAGCTTTGCTCACGATGATCCACGATCCGAGCAGGATATAATAAACCACTACTCTATACCACGCCTTATGCCCGAGATACAGAGTGTTTCCGGGTATGACATTCTGCATTCCGCATAGAATTTTATAAAGCGCAAGGATGTAATGAACCGCAATTGCAGGAATATTCAGGAAATGGATTGCCAGCGCCGTCCCCAAAAATCCCCCCACTATCAGGCACAATACGCCGCATACCAACAGCACACCCATCAGCGGGATCACAATGACATTCGTTAAAAGCGAATAGATCGGATACGTATAATAGAATTCAAGATGAATCGGAAGCGTTACAAGCATAACGGATATTCCGGCCATAAAGCCCTGTGTCACAAGGTTTTTGCAGATTCTTTTGTTTGAACTTACCGCAAAAAGAATCGCCTCTTGAACCATAGGCTTAACAACGGTTATTCCTATGATCGCGCCAAACGAAAACAGAAAGCCGCTGTTACAAAGATATAGCGGCTGATCGACGATCAGAAGTATCTCGGCGAGCGAAAGTGCGGATAAAATATCATATGTTCTTCCTACAAGCGGCGCCATAAGCCTAAGCGCGAACATACAGATAGCACGAAACGACGATGAAGATATTCCGCACATCTCACCGTAGAGATACATGAACAAAAGCGAAACAACAGTACATGCAACGGGATGAAGCCTTACTTTCTTAAGAAGCTTATAGATTCCCATTCCCATTATCGAGATATGAAGTCCGCTGACCGCCAGGATATGGACAATTCCGCTGTTCTTGTACAGTTCTTTTATCTCATCGTCCATAAACGCCCTGTCTCCCAACAGCATAGCCTTCATGACCGCGCTGTCTTTTTCATCAAGACTTTTATCGAGTATATCTTCAAGTCTGTATCTAAGTTTGCAGAGATTATCTCTTAAAATATCCTTCTTTCCGTTACCGGCGACAACTTCAGTATTTTTAATTCTATATGCAATTTTTAATGTTGAATAATACTGACGACTGTCAAATTCACCGGGATTGCGCGGAGGCTTAAAAGTATATACTTTTCCCTTAATAAGCACTTCTTCGCCGATATGAGGGATCACTTCGTTGCCGGGATCCAGGTAGCACTCAATATACTTAGCTTTGCAGCGCATTTTTTCTTTGGGCACAAGATAGATAACATTTACGATATCGCCCGAATATAGGATTTTTAATTCTTTTTTGGAAACCACTCCGATGCACTCCGCAAAAGAGCCGTCGAGCTCTTCTGCGGGAACATAGATTTTTTTATCAAAAGAAATTACAAGATAAATAAAGACAATCGCCGTGATCATCAAAGCTACAACAACCAACGGCCTTTTCATATTATATAAACAAAAAACTCCTTAAAACATTACTGGACAAGATCCATATTTCTTTCGTATTCACCCGAGATAAGAAATTCTCTGAAGGTAAACTCTTTTTGACCGTCCACCTGAATCTCAACCTTGTCCACACTCGGAAATTCCGTAACCGTATTTACTATCGAATATAGCGCAAGCTGAGGATCCACATCAAAAGGCTCGGACAAAAAATCTTTTGAAAAATCAATATGACAAACTCCGTCCTTTATACTTAAGTTGATTACTTTGGTATCGGGTGAGATCGTCGGAAAAACCTCATTGCTCCTCGGTCCTTTAACAATCTGCTCAACAGCCATTTTTTCAACGGAAGCACTGCTGTTATATACAACGGTTCTGTATACGGGAACAAGCTTGTCGTTGGACTCGTTTACAAAGTAAAGCTTTATTTGAAGCTGTTCATAAGAACCGATCTCGTTTCCGATGTTATAGATAAAATCATCGGCTCTCATGTTACCGACAGGATTTCCAAGGTGATCGGTGATCGGCTCGCCTTCAACGGAAATAGAGACACACTCTATCTTCTTAAGCTGAGTAAGCGTCCTGACTATTGCCGCTCTGTGGAGCACTTCCTCGATTCTTCCCAGATCCTTATATCCTGCATAAAAATCAAGGTTGACCACATCTTCATCGATCGTAAAGCTTTTAAGTCTGACAGAATCGGAAATAGCCGGCTGAGACTTGGATGTAACGATGTCCTTGGACAATTCATCAAGCAGCTCTCTGACAGCCTCTTCGGTCTCGATGGTATTGGCTTTTACATCGCTGTCCCAGCAATCAAGCTTGCTCTCATTGGCTGCGATATAGTATACCTTCACATTATTGACAGAAGACTTCTCATGATAGCAAGATACCGATGATAAAGCCATGACAACAACACCGCAGATAACAGCTATTCTGTTGTATAAACCTCTTTTAGCAAATATCATATCTCACAATCCAATCATTTCTCAGTGGCAACTATCAAAGGAATCTTAACTGTAAATGTAGTTCCGACTCCAAGTTTACTCTCAACATCTATCGTTCCTCTGTGCATAAGAACGGCACTCTTTGAAATGGCAAGACCAAGTCCCGTACCTCCGATCTCTCTGGATCTCGACTTATCCACACGATAAAATCTTTCAAATACATGTTCAAGCGCATCCTCAGGTATTCCGACACCCGAATCCATTACCTTAACGGTGAAGTACTGGTGATCGGCATCAAGAATAACCTTCACGCTTCCGCCGTCCTTATTATACTTAACGGCATTCTCCACGAGGTTCGTGATAACCTGAGATATCTTAACTTCATCAACCTCCGCGGTAACGGTACGCTTGCAGACAAATACAAGCTCTATATCTCTTTGCATCGAAATCGGCTTGATTCTCTTAAGTACACCTTCGATAAGAGCCTCAATATCAACCTTTGTGATCTCAAGCTCCGGAGATTTCTTATCCATCTTTACAAGAGTAAGGAGATCTCCGATGATCTTATTTTCTCTGTCAACCTCTTTACCGATATCTTCCATGAAATCTCTGTAAAGCTCAACAGGTGCATCCTCTCCCATAGACAAAAGAGAATCCGCGAGAACCTTCATCGATGTGATAGGCGTTCGAAGCTCATGTGACACATTCGAAACAAACTCCTGTCTCGAGTCATCCAAAACTTTCATTCGTCTTAAGAGGGCATTAAAAGCAATTGCGATATGCTTCGCCTCTGTAAGCTTCGGAATATCGATGGAATCCTCTGTATATCCCGCTTTTACCTCATTGATATCAGCTGTGATTTTATCAAAAGGCTTCATTAGATTCTGAGAAAGCGCATATGCTATACACAGGATAATGAAAATTATGAGTCCTTCGTAAACAGCAATCTTTTTGCTCATCTTGCCGAGCAAACGATGAACGGGATCCATTGATACGCTAAGCATTATCGCTCCGCGAACAACTTCGTTCCTTTCGGCATCAATAACATCGTTTCCATCTGCATTCTCGGTTCCCACTATCGGAACAACAACTTCCAAATATCCGTTTTCTTTGTCATATTCGGAATAAGCTCCTCTTGAACCGGCCTTCAGACAGTTTATGGTCTCTTCGGACACAATATGCTTATTAAGGCTGATGGAATAGGTATCCATAACAACCTTGAGATCGTCATTGATTATGATTATTCGGCCGTTATTAAAGTTGGACAAATAATCGATCTCAGCGTTAATAACGGGATCATCCGTATCCTGCATATAATTGTATTTAATAAGGCGATTTGCTAAGAGATTGAGCTGCCTTTGCATCTCAGTTGCTCTTATATCGACGGAACGTTCTTCATACTCATTAAAGATCAGGACATGCATGGTGAAACAACATGCAAGTCCTGTCAAAAAAATCGCTATAAAGAATTGTCCCTTTAGACTTCTGAATATTTCTGTGAATTTGGATAGCTTTGAAGAGCTATCTGATGTAGTGTTATGCTTCATATCAAATTAGTTCATCTGGAAATAATAACCACTGCCCCACTTAGTCTTTACATACTGAGGATCACTTGCGTTCTCTTCGATCTTCTCACGAAGTCTTCTGATATGAACGTCAACTGTTCTTGCGTCTCCGACAAACTTCTCGCCCCAGATTGCATCAAGAAGCATATCTCTTGAATAGATTCTTCCGGGATGAGATGCAAGGAACTCAAGAACTTCGTACTCACGTCCTGTGATATTGATTTCCTTATCTTTGATATAAACACGTCTGTATTCCTGGTTGATCTTGAGATTACCGAATACCATGCTATCCTCATCGGGATTGTTCTTGGCAAAACGTCTCATGATCGCCTTGATTCTTGCCTTAAGCTCAAGTACGTTGAAAGGCTTTGTAAGATAATCATCAGCACCGTAATCAAGACCGAGGATCTTATCCATATCTTCGCCCTTAGCTGTAAGGATTATGATCGGCACATCAGAAAACTCTCTGATCTTCTGACAAACCTCGAATCCTGACATTGCAGGAAGCATAACGTCAAGAATGACAACGTCATAACTTCTCTTAGATGCCATTGCTACAGCATCTTCGCCGTTATACGCGCATTCAACCATAATGTCGTCCTGCTCGAGACTGTACTTGATTCCTTTCACGATACTTCTTTCATCATCAACTACCAGCGCTACTTTTCCCATTGCTCCACCGTTCCCTATAAATTATTTTTTGTTATGATGTAGTTATTTTTTCCTTGATCTTGGAAAAAAGTTTATCTTTAATTCCGGATACCTTCATGATATCCTCAATACTTTTAAAATTCCCGTTCTTCTCTCTGTAATCGATTATCTTCTTGGCGTAAACATCTCCCACACCCGGCAGTGTCTTAAGTTCTTCGGCTGATGCTGTATTGATGTTAATAAGACCCTTTTCGGTAGAAATGCTCTGATATGTATTATTCTGTCCGCCATCTTCCGTAGCTGAGGCTGCTTCTGCGATATATCCGCCGGAATTTGCAACTTCTTCCTTGGTTGGGATAAAAAGCTTGGTTCCATCAGCTATAGGGGCTGCCAGATTGACATAATTAACATCCGCTTCATCCGAAAAACCACCTGCTGAATTAACCGCATCTCCCGCTCTGCTGTTTGAAGATAGTTCATATACTCCCGGATCGTTAACCGCTCCGCAGACATAAACAACAATGCCGGAAAGCTCGGAAGTATCGACTACTGATGATCCGCTATTACCATCCTCATTATCAAGATCCACAGACTCCAAAGAAGATGCTTCCGGCGCGCTTTCTGTGAAAACCAGCTCAGAACCGCTTCTCTCGGCTGTACAACCTGTAAGTACGATAAGTAATATGATCGGTATTAATAATTTCCGCATGTATCCTCCCTGTTAAGAAGGACCCCACCATGCTTCCTTTATTCTATTCTAATTTTGCAAAATGTGCAAGCCTAATTAATACTTCGTAACATTAATCACTCTCTTCTTTTAGTCCGGCAGTGATTACATCGTCGTTTGGATCGGGTATAGATTCTTCACTGTAATCTTTTCCCGTAACTTGCGTCATTATATTCTCGGAGACCTGCTTCAATGTGCCGTTACAGTCAGCTCCGTTCCAAATCTCGGTAAATGCAATCTCAAGCTCCATCCACAGGTTGCTTGTCTCAATAGTCTTGGGCATGGGAACCGAATCCGCATATACATCCACAAACGTATCAAGATTGGGATTGCCGTATTTAACGTTATAATGTGCGGCGAGTTTACCGCTCATCTTATAAATATCACCTGAATTATCCTTACAAAGATATTTAGCAAATGCATTGGCCTCATAAGGATGTTCCGAATATCCGTTAACAACAATACATTCTGTAACAGACATTGTTCTTGTCTTAAAATCTCCGGTAAGTCCGGGCATATCCGCAACACCGAAATCAAATTCGCACTCGCCCTTTGCCTTGGCCTCTTCGATCCTACGAAGAATATCTGTCGTTGCAACGGTAAATACGATCTTTCCGTCGATAAAGTCCTGAACCACGCTATCATAATCCACAGACTTGGAATCGATAGCAAAGAACTGATTAAGCTGCTGATAAATCTTCATGCAGCTGATAGTATCCGTATTGTATATATCGATCTGAGAAACATCATCTCCTGCGTCTCCGCCGACATTCATATAATTTCCTACAAAGAAGTAGTTGTAGAAAATATCGGTTACGTCCCACTTAAATACCGCTTCTACCTGATCCGGAGCGTTGTAATTCTGAGCAAATGAAAGAATTCCCGAGATGGTATTGGGGATAGAATCCGAAACTGTCTCTTCAACCGCCTCTTCGGAAATTGAATTCTCTATCTCCTCTTCCTCGGCCTCCATAGCTTCAGCCGCCTCTTCTTCAGCCATGGCCTCTGCTGCGTCAGGAGACTGATCAGGCAAAGACTCAAGCTCTTTTTGCGTCTCAAGCTGCTCTTTGGCCATATTCTCAAGATAAGTCTTGTTATAGACAAGTGAGCTGGTCTCAAAATAAAAAGGATAGCCGATGTATCTTCCGTTATAAGTAACGCTATCTACAGCAGCCTTAGGAAACGATTCGTCGTTAAGGAAATTGCCGGAGTTGTCTATCTCAAGCGCAAGCCCCGCCAAATAAGCCTTTTCAAGCGAATCATTTGTTATTATAAAAAGATCCGGGTAATTACTGTTTTTAAGAGAGGCCTTGTTTATTGCCTCAAGATACTCAATACCGGAGACCAGTGTGGGTTCAATCCTGACTTTACTCATGGTCTCCGAATAAGCTACAGCCTTGCTCTGAAGATAGGGCGTAAGAGCATCATCGGTGTACCATACTCTAACAGTGGTCTTACCACCGGTAAAAAGTGCGTGCTCCTCAAAAATGCTCTGTCCCGATTGAGCGTACAAAACCGCTCCCAAAACTGTGCAAAGTATAAGTATTATAGAAAAAATTCTGGTTCTAAGCTTCATAAATCCCCTAAACATGAATCAAGAATCGTGATCATGTCGTCTACATCTTCCTTGGTAATAATAAGCGGCGGCACAAATCTGATAATCTCGGCACCTGCGTTAATAAGAATAAGTCCCTTTTCGAGCGCCTTATTTATCACATCGCCTACAGGTCTGTTAAACACAAGTCCCTGCATGAATCCGGCACCTCTTCTGTCAATGATGAAATCATATTTATCCTTAAGCTCATCAAGACGTTTTTCAAGATAAGGTGCCACCTTATTCACATTCTCTATTATATTGTCCTCCTTGAATAAATCAAGGACTTTGTTAATAGCCGCGCAAGCAAAGGGGTTTCCGCCGTATGTTGTTCCGTGGTCACCCGCAACAAGAGAATTCTTTCCAACCTTCTCGTTTAATAAAAATGCTCCGACCGGTACTCCGCAGCCAAGTGCCTTGGCTGTAGTCATGATATCGGGCTTTATTCCGTACTTCTGCCATGCGAACATATAACCCGTTCTTCCCATTCCGCACTGGATCTCATCAAGGATGAGAAGAATGTCTTTTTCATCGCAGAGCGCTCTTACCTTGGTAAGGAACTCTTCAGTAGCAGGGAATATTCCGCCCTCTCCCTGAACAGTCTCCATGATGATCGCGCATGTCTTATCATTAACCTGAGCAAGTACGCTGTCAAAATCATTGAGATCCGCAAACCTGATATTTCCGATCATAGGCTGGAAAGCCTCTCTGTAATGAGGATTGCCTGTTACAGAAAGCGCGCCGAATGTTCTTCCGTGGAAAGAATGATTCATTGCGATGATCTCATGATCGGTCTTGCCGTCCTTGAGATATGCATATTTCCTGGCCGCTTTGATAGCGCCTTCAACAGCCTCAGCTCCGCTGTTTGTGAAAAAGACTCTGTCCATTACGGACACTTCTTTGATCTTCTTGGCAGCTTCTATTGCCGGAACGTTGTAGTAGTAA
Source organism: Butyrivibrio sp. X503 (assembly GCF_003625475.1). Taxonomy (GTDB): domain Bacteria; phylum Bacillota; class Clostridia; order Lachnospirales; family Lachnospiraceae; genus Butyrivibrio. Next base: position 194,575 of record NZ_RAIQ01000004.1, read on the forward strand.
TTTGATGTATGAAGAAGCTTATCAATCTGTGCCTTCAACGCATCATTATATGCCTTGTTGTTGTATCCGAGAGCGAATACAGCGATTCCGGATACGAAATCAAGATACTCTTTTCCGTCGATATCGTAGAGGTGAACTCCGTCTCCTTTGTCCAAAACGATCTGATAACGGTTATATGTATGAAGAAGAGCGCTTTCAGCCTCTTCTATATATTTTTTCATAGTCTCACTCATAATAATCAAGTCTCCTCGCAAATAATGCACTAAACAGCCGTGACCGGCTTATTCCGCTCTCGCCAGAGCGTCGTCATCCGACATAAACATGGTTCCGACACCCTTCTTGGTAAAGATCTCAAGAAGAAGGCAATGAGGAATTCTTCCGTCAAGAATATGTACGTTGTTAACGCCCTTTCTAATGGCATCAGTGCAGTTGTTGAGCTTTGGAAGCATTCCGCCTCCGATATTTCCCGAAGCAATAAGAGCATCTGCCTCAGAGCATGTAAGTCTTGAGATAAAGGATGAAGGATCTTTGATATCCTTGTAAACTCCCTCAATATCCGTAAGGAAAGCAAGCTTGTTGGCTCCGACAGCCTTAGCTATCGCGCAAGCCGCGTCATCCGCATTGATATTATATGTGTCAAAATTATCGTCAAGTCCGATGGGCGCAACGATAGGAAGATAGTCATTATCAAGAAGATCAAAAAGAATCTTTGGATCAACCTTATCGATATCTCCGACAAATCCGATATCCTGCCCGTCGGAGAGCTTTTTATTAACATGCAAAAGACCTGAATCCTTGCCGCTGATACCGATTGCCTTAACGCCAAGCTCCTGAACCATAGTCACAAGCTGCTTGTTTACACGTCCGAGCACCATCTCGGCAATTTCCATTGTCTCACTGTCCGTAACTCTAAGTCCGTTAACGAACTCAGCTTCTTTTCCGACCTTGGAAACCCAAGAGCTTATTGCTTTACCGCCACCGTGTACGATAATGGGCTTAAAGCCTACAAGTTTAAGAAGCGTAACATCTGTTATTACATTCTTCTGGAGTTCTTCATTGCTCATGGCACTTCCGCCATACTTAACAACGATGATCTTTCTGTTGAATTTCTGAATATAGGGAAGCGCCTCAACAAGCACCTCCGCCTTTTTTAATACTTCCTGCATATCCTTATCCATTTTATCAGCTCCTGTAATCTGCATTTATTTTGACATAGTCATAAGTAAGGTCGCATCCCCAAGCCGTAGCCTCCGCGGTTCCCTCGTTCATATCAACATAAACGGTAACCTCGTCCGCCTTCATGATCTTGAGTGCAACGTTCTCATCAAAATCAAGCGGTACACCCTTGTGGAATACCTCTATTCTTCCGTTGGGACTCTGGAAATAGAGCTCAACATCGTTCTGATCAAACTCTGCCCCCGAATAGCCCATAGCGCATAGGAATCTTCCGAAGTTCGCATCACATCCGAAGATTGCGGCCTTTGAAAGATTTGAACCAACGATCGCTCTTGAAAGTGTTCTTGCATCTTCGAGTGTCTTGGCGTTTACAACCTTGGCCTCAAAGAGCTTGCTTGCTCCCTCTCCGTCCGCAGCCATCTTCTTTGCCAGGAATCTGCAGACATGTAAAAGAGCCTTCTTAAATATCTCGTACTCTTCTCCCTTAGACCTGATCGTCTTGTTTCCGGCCTCTCCGTTTGCCATGCAAAGGAGCGTATCATTGGTCGATGTATCGCCGTCAACAGTGATCATATTGAAAGTCTCCGCAACGACTTCGCTTACAGCCTCCTGTAAAAGACTCTTATCTATCGAAATATCTGTTGTAAGGAATGCAAGCATGGTACACATGTTGGGATGGATCATTCCGGATCCCTTACTCATTCCTCCGAGTGTAACTGTCTTTCCGTCAATCTCAAAGGTAACGGCAATTTCTTTATTTACGGTGTCTGTAGTCATGATAGCCTTGGAAGCCGCTGTTCCCGCTTCTATTCCGCCATCTAATGTCTTACTCATCTTCTCGACGCCCATAACAAGCTTATCTACGGGAAGCTGCATTCCGATAACTCCGGTAGAAGCAACCGCAACGGAATTGTAATTTACTCCGAGACATCTCTCAACCGCCTTGGCCGTTGCTATACATGCATCAAAGCCTTCTTTACCCGTACAAGCATTGGCTATTCCTGAATTGATAACAACCGCTTGCATTGGATCGCCCGATTCTACAATCTGTTTGTCCCACTGAACACAGGCAGCTTTTACCACATTGGTAGTAAATGTTCCTGCACAAACACAGGGAACCTCTGAATAAACAAATGCCATATCGGTTCTGTCTTTGTATTTGATATTAGCTTCGCAGCTTGCGGCCATAAATCCTTTGGCAGCGGTTACTCCACCCTGAATATCTTTCATATCTGATGCCGTCCTTTTCCACTAAAATTCTTTTAACCGGTATTACTTGTTGAAAACCGTAAGGTTCTCCTCATTTAAAGTAAAATCATAATAATTCATGTCAGATCTCAGGGTCCATCCCATCTTCTGCCAGAATTTATTTCCAACAACATTAGTTACGAATGCATTTAAGCAAACCTTATTGATCTTTTCTTCCTTAAGCCGCTCACAGCAAAAGTGCACCATCTGCTTACCGATTCCGTGCATTCTGTACTTCTCACTTACGCACACATGATAAAGACAAGCTCTTCTGCCGTCATGTCCGCAGAGGATTGCTCCGACTATCTTGCCATCTTCCACGGCAACTGCGCTCGTATTCGGATTTCTTTTTATGAATCTCTCTATTCCTTCTCTGGAATCGTCCATCGATCTCATTCCGAAACCGTGAATGGACATCCAAAGTGCATAGACATCATCATAATCTTCCATAGTCATAGTACGAACCATTTTCTATCTCCTAAAAGCTCAAGCATTAAGGGAAGCTTGGAACAAGATCCAGTCCCTTCGCCTCATCAAATCCAAACAAAATGTTCATGTTCTGAACAGCCTGTCCTGCGGCTCCTTTTACAAGATTATCAAGTGCGCCCATCATGATAACTCTGCCTGTGCGCTCATCAATCTTAAATCCGATATCCGTAAAGTTACTTCCTTCAACCCATCTTGTCTCAGGATATACGCCGTCTTCCAAAATTCTTATGAATTTCTCTTTTCCGTAATACTTCTCATAAGCTGCGCGAATATCAGCCGCTGTGGGAAGCACTCCGTCTTTTTTCACCAAAGATGCATACTCTGTTGCGAGGATACCTCTGTTCATGGGAACAAGATGAGGTGTGAAATTGATCGTGATCATCTCGCCTGCCGCATAACCGAGCTGTTCCTCAATCTCGGGAGTATGTCTGTGAACGGCCACTCCGTAAGGCTTGGCGCTCTCGTTTACTTCGCAGTAGAGATTTGCAACCTTTCCGCCTCTTCCGGCACCCGACACACCGCTAAGCGCGTCTACAATAAGTGTCTTGGGATCGATAAGTCCTTCTTTTATAAGAGGATATGCCGTCAAAATAGAACATGTCGTATAGCATCCCGGATTGGCGATAAGTCTTGCGTTCTTTATCTTATCTCTGTTGATCTCGCAAAGTCCGTAAACCGCTTCTTCTATATACTGAGGAGATTTGTGCTCGATCTTGTACCACTCCTCATATACCTTTACATCTTTTAATCTGAAATCAGCGGACAGATCGATGATCTTTACCTTATTAAGAATGTCATCATTGACAAGCGATGCGCAAAGTCCCTGAGGCGTTGCCGTGAAGATGACATCAACTTCGTTTGCAAGCTCTTCCATATTGTCATCAAGACACTTGGCATCAACAAGCTTATAAAAGTTTCCGAATGTCTCGCTGTACTTCTTATCTATATAGCTCCTTGAACCGTACCACACAACCTGTGCGTCGGGATGAGCCTGTAAAAGTCTGACTATTTCCGCTCCGGCGTACCCGGTAGCTCCTATTATTCCTACCTTGATCATTTCCGATTAACCTCTCTGAAGTCTAGCTTTTCCTAGATTTAATATGTATAAACTTTTTTCAGTATACGACCGCCAATAAAAATATGCAACAATAAATTTATATTTATGCATTAAAAATGTATTTTTTAAATATTTATGCATTTTACTATTGCATTTTTTTATAGGTCGGAGTATATTATGATAGACAACGCGAAAAAGGGCATTCGCCCGCGTTTCTTAATTATATCACCAATAATATTGAATAAACATTATGAAAGAAGGATAAAAACATGGCTAAGGAAAAAGTTATTTTGGCTTATTCAGGCGGACTTGATACTACTGCTATCATTCCGTGGCTCAAGGAAAATTTTGATTACGAAGTAGTTTGCGTATGTATCGACTGCGGACAGGAGGAAGAGCTCGACGGACTTGAAGAGAGAGCTGTCAGCTGCGGTGCAAGCAAACTCTATATCCTCGATGTTGTAGATGAGTTCTGTGACGAATATGTAGTTCCTTGCGTAATGGCTCATGCCGTATATGAGAACAAGTATCTTCTCGGAACATCAATGGCACGTCCTCTTATCGCCAAGAAGCTCGTTGAGATCGCAAGAAAAGAAGGCGCTACAGCAATCTGCCACGGCGCTACAGGTAAGGGTAACGACCAGATCAGATTTGAGCTTGGTATCAAGGCTCTTGCACCCGACATCAAGATCATCGCTGCTTGGAGAAACGACAAGTGGACACTTGATTCACGTGAGTCAGAGATTGAGTACTGCAGACAGCACGGAATCGATCTTCCTTTCTCAGCTGATTCCAGCTACAGCCGTGACAGAAACCTTTGGCATATATCTCACGAAGGTCTTGAGCTTGAAGATCCCGCTCAGGAGCCTAATTACAAGCACCTTTTGGTACTCGGCAAGACACCTGAGGACGCACCCGATACACCTACTACAGTTACAATGACATTCGAGGCAGGCGTTCCCAAGTCAGTTAACGGAAAAGAGATGAAGGTTTCCGATATTATCCGCACACTCAACAAGCTCGGTGGCGAGAACGGAATCGGTATCGTAGATATCGTCGAGAACCGTGTTGTTGGTATGAAGTCTCGCGGCGTTTATGAGACACCCGGCGGAACTATCCTTTACGAAGCACATCAGCAGCTTGAAGAGTTGATTTTAGATCGCGATACCTATACAATGAAGAAAGATATGGGCAACAAGTTTGCCGATATAGTATATGAAGGGAAATGGTTTACTCCTCTTCGCGAGGCCGAGCAGGCGTTTATTGAATCAACACAGAAGTATGTAACCGGTGAAGTTACATTCAAGCTCTACAAGGGTAATATCATCAAGGCAGGTACTAAGTCACCTTACTCTCTCTACAACGAGAGCATTGCATCATTCACAACAGGTGACCTTTATGACCACCACGATGCTGAAGGATTCATAAACCTCTTTGGACTTTCTTCAAAGGTTCGTGCAATGAAGATGCAGGAAGTAGCTAAGAATAAGTAATTTATGAATTCACTCACTCTACTTATAATTTATATTGCAGCAGTGAATATTATAGGGTTTGCCTTAATGGGAATCGATAAGAGAAAGGCGCGCAAAGGCGCCTTTCGAATTCCCGAGGCGACCCTTTTTGCATTTGCGTTCATAGGCGGAAGCATCGGTTCCACCTTAGGCATGTTTATTTTCAAGCACAAGACCAGACACTGGTATTTCAAATTCGGAATGCCCCTGATCATTCTGTTACAGGTCGCCTTTGTACTTGCTCTGTTCTTTTCACCCATTAAGTTCAGTTTTATTTAAAAAAAGAGGTATCCCATGTTTATTGCAGTTTGCGATGATAATATTGCCGACAGAAAACAGACCGAAAGACTTCTCGGAAGACAGTCTGACAGATTTATGAAAGAATTCGGTGACAGGTTATACATAGATTCTTTTGGAAACGCAGAGGCTTTTATGTATAAGCCCGAGATGTATCACGGGCTTTTTATCGACATGACAAGCAGCAAAGAAAACGGTGTAGAGATTGCCCGTATGCTCGTGGAAAAAGGCATCACAAGCCCTATTATCATGTGCTGCTCTTCTCTCGATTACAGAACGCTTATTCCTGCGGCAGGCATTGTAGCAGATAATATTCATTACCTCGATAAACCCATAAAAGTTGCCGATCTTACCGATATTATCAACTTTATCAAGAGCAGCATTAAAACTGACGTACCGAGGATCGAACTCAGAGATAATGATGAGACTCTCTATGTTAGTGGAGATGACATTGTCTGTGTAAAAGAGATTGGAAGAAAAATCAGGATTTGGCTCACAGACGGAAGAACACTCGATCAGCTCGGGACCGCCTACAATTTTTACAGCCAGTGTGTGAAATTTCCGCAGATATGTCCCGTCAACAACTCCTGCCTTGTTAATGTCAATTATGTAAAAAGCAAAGGTCCGCTTCATGTTACAATGAATAACGGATGTTCTTTTATAATTTCTTTTGAATACCGCAAGACTATCAATGAGACTAAAGCAATCTTAGAGGCTATTGATACATCCTCTCATTAAGCTTTACTGATAAGTCCATCCGTGGTATCATCTTCATGTAGTATTAAATACTACGTATGCAAGTTTATACGTGGAGGCACTATGAGTTATAAGATTGTAGTAGACAGCTGTTGTGATTTACCTGCTGAATACAAGAATGATCCAAGATTTGAGTTTGTACCGCTTATTTTGCAGGTTGGTGACAGCGTTATCGTGGATGATGACACCTTTGATCAGGCTGATTATCTTGCCAAGGTTGCGGCATCCGAGGATTGCCCCAAGACTGCATGCCCTTCTCCCGATCTTTTTGTAAAAGCATATCAGACGGACGCAGACGATATTTATGTTGTTACGCTCACATCCAAACTGAGCGGAAGCTATAACAGCGCACTGCTCGCCAAGAATATATATCACGAAGAATACGGTGAAAAGAATATTTATATAGCGGATTCTCTTTCCGCAAGCTGCGGAGAGGCTCTGATCGCTCTTAAGATAGCAGAGCTCGCCGATAAGGGTCTTAAGTTTGAAGAAATAATACCGGAAATTGAAGCATACAGAGATGAGATGCTCACATATTTTGTCCTCGATTCACTTGATGCACTTCGTAAAAACGGACGCCTTACGGGAATGAAGGCTCTCGTTGCTTCTACTCTCAGTATCAAGCCCGTATGTTACGGTCTTAAAGGTGAGATTGTTCAGAAAGCTCAGGGAATCGGTATCAGGAAGGCTCTTGTTAAGATGACGGAGCTAGTGGCATCGGAGATCAAGAATCCCGAAGAGAAAAGGCTTATGATCTCTCACGTTAACTGTTTTGAGCGTGCGGCGGTTGTAAGGGATCTCATAATGAAAAAAGTTCCTTTCAAAGACGCTATCATCGTCGATACCGCAGGTGTTTCAACAACATATGCCGCGGACGGAGGAATCATAGTAACTTGTTGAAAAAGGCCTCACAGATATCAAAATCTGTGAGGCTTATTTATTATCGTAATTTACGGATCAATTCTCTTTACGCTCTCTCCTTCTATCATGTGACCTTCTATAATGGTTACGCCCTGTCTGTAACGTTCTCCGCTTATTTTGCGAATCAAGTTAATAACTGCATTGCGGCCCATTTCGTAACTATCGACACCGAAAGTAGTTAGTTTTAGGTCACACAATCCGGGGAAAAGATAGTTGTCATATCCGACGACCGATACATCCTCGGGAACTTTGTAACCGTTCTCACGAAGTCTTTTTATCATCATGCTCGCCGTAAGATCGCAAGTGCAGACAAACGCCGAAGGCATATCTTCAGGCAGAACAAAGAACCGATCATAATCCATCTCACCCGTTTTAAGATCCCTGTCAGGAATGATCCAGTCTCGAACGAATGGATGTCCGTGCTCCAGAAGTGACTTGGTATATCCAAGATACCTGTCGGTGATCGTTCCGGAAGCCAGTATCGTTCCGACAAAGCCTATATACCTATGTCCCATATTAAACAAATGATTGGTAAGAACATACGCGCCATGGTAGCTGTCAGAAACAACCGCATCCTCATCTCCGCTGTGGTTGCAGAAATCAAGATAGATCATCGGAGTATTGCTCTCTTCTTTTATCATATTAAGATAGTCTTCGCTAAGTCTTCCGATAACTATAACACCGTCGACTTTGTTATCACTTATGATACGGGGAAGAACCTTCTTTTTCTCATTTTCAGCGGACACAACTTCCAGCATGGTAAAACAGCCCTTATCCATTGCAATCTGCGAAACCTGCTGATGCATCCTGTTGTAAAAAGAGCTGTATTCGCTCATAAAAGCCTCAGAAATAAGAACACCCAATGTATAACTCTTTACGGTATTTCCCATCTTCCTTGATACCGAAGGAACATACCCCATCTCATCGGCAAGGACATTGATCTTGTTCCTAAGTTCTTCGCTCATTCCCTTTTGACCGGAAAGAGCCTTAGAAACCGTAACCGTACTTACTCCGATCCTGTCCGCGATATCCTTTAATCTTACCAGTTTAGCCATTTTAAAACCCCTCAAACAAACTTTATTGCTTTCTTGTAAGTATAAAGTATATTTATACGAATTAAAACAGATAAATTTAACCACTTAAAAAATAAACACAAACGACTTTTTTTATCATATAATTATCCAAGAGAAAATAAGCAGATAGGAATATATAATACCAATGATCTCAGTTAAAATATCAAACAACAAAGCTTTCATGAAAAGCTTACTGACAACCGAACTATTTGATAATTTCTATGTCGAGGAAGTTGCGATCGACACCTTCAACAGCTTCTACATCGACGGTCATCTTCACAAAGAATTCTTCAACGACGAAGAGAATACGGATACTTCCGCACTTGCTGATTTTTCAACGTGGTCCGAGCTCCGTCCCATCTGTCTTGATCTTATAAAGGGCAAAAGAACTCCCTTAAAATTTAAGTTTGTCTTTCACTTAAACGAAAGCGAAACCGCAAAGATCATTGAAAAAGCAGGCGCAGACCTCTTTCCTTCCGATATAAAGCTTGCAATAAACATAAGATTTTCAAACGGAGAGCTCGTGATAACGACAGGAACCGCTTTTAGCGTCTTTACCCTGGATAAGAGCATAGAAAAAGCCTGGGACTGTTACTTCCCAAGCTTTCTTGAATCCAACGAAATCACACTGCAGTATCTTTAAATTTATTCAGTATTGTCACAAGCTCATCGTATTTGGGCTTGATGATATTGTACTGCTCTTCATAGCCTTCCATCGAACCGGCTCTCAAAATCTCCGTAAGCTCACATACGGCGCCAAGCATTCCTTTAAGACCCAGATTGGCGCTCACTCCCTTAAGCGCATGCACAGCCTTAAATGCCTCTGTGACATTGCCTTCTTCCAAGTATTTGGTAAGCTCTCCCATGTTCTTGTCTGAGAGAAATTTGACCATGAACTTGGCGATAAGATCCTCATTTCCCATGAATCTTCCAAGAACATCGTCCCAATCAACGCCCCATGCAATTAATTCAGATTTGAATCCTGCATCCATATGTTCACTCCGTGTTTGAATTAGTATTCAAATATTGACTATATATTGATTTTACACCATAAAAGAACTTACATCAACGAAATACTTCAGTCGTTTGCAGCCAGCATTGTCGCCTGATCTGCGGCGATAAGAGAGTCGATTATCTCATCAAGATCTCCGTCCATGATCTGGTCGATCTTATAAAGAGTAAGATTGATCCTGTGATCGGTAACTCTTCCCTGATGGAAATTGTAGGTCCTTATCTTCTCAGATCTGTCTCCGGAACCTACCTGGCTCTTTCTAAGCTGAGACTCTTCGCTGTGCTTCTTTTCCCTCTCCATCTCATAAAGCTTGGCACGAAGAACCTTGAGCGCCTTAGCCTTGTTCTGCTGCTGGTTCTTCTCATCCTGACAGGAAATGACTATTCCTGTGGGAAGGTGCGTAAGTCTTACGGCCGAATCGGTAGTATTGACGCACTGTCCGCCGTTACCGGAAGCTCTGAACACATCAAATTTACAATCATTCATATCGATATCAACTTCTACATCCTCAACTTCAGGCATAATAGCAACTGTTATCGCTGAAGTGTGGATTCTTCCGCCCGATTCCGTCGCCGGAATTCTCTGAACACGGTGAACTCCGCTTTCAAATTTAAGTCTTGAATATGCGCCGTTTCCTTTGATCATAAAGCTGACTGTCTTGATACCGCCAATACCTATATCTTCGACGCTCATCGTCTCAACGCGCCAGTTTTGTCTCTCGGCGTACCTTGTATATGCTCTGAACATATCAGCCGCAAATAAAGCCGCCTCGTCGCCTCCGACACCCGCTCTGATCTCAACGATAACATTCTTCTCATCGTTGGGGTCCTTGGGTAGAAGAAGGATCTTGAGCCTATCCTCAAGCTCTATCTTCTTGTCTTTTGCCTCGGAAAGTTCTTCCTTAAGCATTTCTCTCATGTCTGCGTCGGACTCTTCATCCAGCATCGATTCGCTGTCCTCTATCGTCTCGTTGCACTTCTTATACTCAAGATAGCACTCAACAAGCTCTTCCAAATTCTTTTGTTCCTTCATGAGGCTCCTGAACTTGTCCTGATCCGAAACGACGGCCGGATCGTTAAGCTCCATTGTGATATCCTCATATCTTCTTAAAATATCTTCTAATTTATCAAACATAATCTATCCTTTTATCTTAAGTCACGGGTCAAATGCAGCATAACAGGCGCCTTACGCTAATAATAGCAGGCCCTTACGACTCTGTCGTTTCCCGCATAGTCAGCTATCACCTCTATGTCGTGATACTTACCGTTCTCGGTCAAAAGAGCCTTCACTGCCTCCGCCTGATCATATCCAATCTCCATGATAAGATACCCGCTGGAAAAAAGGTAATCTCCCGCATTCTCAATTATGCGCTTATAGAATATAAGACCGTCATCGCTTCCGTCAAGCGCCAGCATCGGCTCGTAGTCCTTAACTTCGGGCGCAAGAGTCTTTATTACCTCTGTCCTAATATAAGGCGGATTGGAAACTATAACGTCAAATTTCCCAATCTCTTTTTCAGGGAAAAGATCCGTCTCAATAAACTCGATTCTGTCATTAAAGCCCAGTATATCCGCGTTTTCTTTAGCCACCTTAAGCGCAGCTTCCGAAATATCGGTACAGACCGCCTTCGTGTCATTGGTATAATTAAGTATGCTGAGCGCAATGCATCCCGATCCCGTGCAAAGATCAAGAATACGCATCTTATCCTCGCAGTATCTGAGCGCTTCCTCGACCAGAACCTCCGTATCCTGCTCAGGGATAAGCACATCTTTTGATACGTTAAAAGAAAGCCCCATAAATTCCCATTTACCGAGTATATAGGCAACAGGCTCTCTCTTTTCCCTTCTTGAAAGAAGCTCGTTGTACTTTTGCTCCTCAACCTCCGAAACTTCTCTGTCGGGATGCGCATACAAAGTACTGTGGTCCGTTTCACACACATACTCTAAAAGGAGCCGGGCATCAAGCTTAGCTTCTGTGATTCCGGCTCTCTCTAATGTTTCTATTCCTTTTTCCAAGATATCTTTGTATATCATAGGCAAAATCTCTTTTTACTCTGATAAAGAAAAGATATTACGGCTCCTCGTCCTGAAGCCAACTATCGTCAACCTCGTATCCGAATGAATCCTTGAGGAACTGCTTCCAGTCAAATACTGCCTCAACCGACTTGATGGCAACCTCTATCATATCATCATCGGGCTCCTTGGTCGTAAGTCTCTGAAGCCAAAGACCGGGCGCCGAAATAATCCTTACAAGGATGAAATCTGTTCTTCCCGCAAGCTTGATGATCTCGTAGGAAATACCGGAGATCACGGGAATAAGCAGGATTCTGAGGCCGATTCTCAAAAGATAAGAATCAACGCGAATAAAGAAGAACAGAATGATGCTGACAAACATAACAAACAGAATAAAGCTGCTACCGCATCTCTTGTGAAGTCTATTGCTTCTTCTTACATTCTTAAGTGTGAGAGGTCTGCCCTTCTCGATACAATTGATGCACTTGTGCTCCGCACCGTGGTACATAAACAGCCTCTTAATGTCCTTCATCCTGGAGATCAAAAGAATGTACAGGATAAAGATAACAATTCTGAGAATGCCCTCTATGATCGCTATGAGCGAAGCATTTCTCACATACTTGCCAAGCAGCTCGGAAAGAGCATAAGGAAGTATCATGAAAAGAACTATCGCAAAAGCAAAAGATATAATTGTCGTTGCGATCATAAGGAATGTGTTCTCATGTCCGCTGCTGACCTTGTCGATGCTCTCATCAAGCTTGGTAGGCTTGGTATCCTCTTCCTCGTAAAAAGACGAAGAATAGTTAAGTGCCTTAAGTCCCAGAATAAGGGAGTTGATGAATACAAATACACCTCTGACAAAAGGTATATTAAGGAGCTTGCTGCCATAAGCAACTCCATGGAATTCATCTATTTCTACCGCTATGTCCTTATCGGGCTTCCTGACTGCAACGGCATACATATCCTTGTTGCGCATCATAACGCCTTCCAAAACAGCCTGTCCGCCGATACCTGAATAATGGCTTACTTTACGTCTCTTCATAGTTGTTACCTCTTAAAGCGTGATTACTTATAAAAAAAGGCTGAGGCCATAGCCTCAACCTCTCCTAAATGTCTTGTAATTACTGATTGTTCATGCCGTATTTCTTATTGAACTTATCAATACGTCCACGAGCAGCTGTAGCCTTCTGCTGTCCTGTATAGAATGGATGACACTTTGAGCAGATTTCTACGTGAATCTCAGACTTAGTTGATCCAACTGTGAATGTGTTACCGCAGTTGCATGTAACTGTAGCCTGGTTGAACTCGGGCTGAATATCGTTCTTCATATCTTCTCACCTCACTGTCTATATTCAATGAATCTTCTTATTAACTATAGTTAGTGCTATTTCACAACAGCTATATCACTATAGCATAATTTAAATTCATATGCAAGCACTTTTTGTAAGGCTTATTGGTAAGTAATTACGCCCGTCTGAAGGTAGGTATCATATGCATTCTTTAGTTTTGTTGTCACAGAGCAAAGGATACAACCGCCTATAACATAAAGAAGTCCTACAGGTTTTCCTGTTGTAAATATTCCGTATACAACAGAGAAGATTCCGAGTATCAAAACCGCAATTGCAGCTCCGAGGCTCTTGGTCATACGCAACACTATACCGAGTACCAAAAGAAGAAGACCATCGATAGGATAAACTCCCATAACAAGCTCGATGAGCAAATTTATAACACCCATAACGATCATGAATATCGTCCAACCGTTAATCGTCTTATTCGCCTGATTAAACGTAGGCAACTCAAACATTTCCTTCTTGCTCATCTTAAGCCCGATATCAACCGCACCTGTATATCCAGTATTATATCCGGTATTGAAACCGTTTGCCTGCGAACCAAACGCCGCTCCGTTCGCGGCATTTACTGTATTTCCCGAAAACATTCCGCCGTTATTGACGTTCCCCATCGTCTGTACGGCAGCTCTTTCATCCCCCATAAGAGGTTGTCCGCAATTCTTGCAAAAGCTCATTGTTTCGCTGTTTTCTGTCCCACATGTTTTACAAATCATTCTCTTTCTCCTCGCTTCCCAAAATGTTTTCTTTTACTAATAACACAATTGTCTCTAAGGAAACGTTGCATTTTTTGAGAAGATTTTAGTGCGGGCAAATGAATGTGCAATAAAAACTGTGCACCTGCATGATCTTTCTGCAATTAGCAAAAAGTCTCACAGGCGCACAGATCAAAGTCAATTAACTATTTATATTGATATAAGTATTTCTGTATACTTATTTTTAAGTCGCTTTTTATTATTCTAGTGTTACCGTTACTGTCATGTCTACTGTGTCATAATTACCCTCACCGGAAAACAAACGAGCGTATATTTCTAAATCTCGACCACTGGAAACTCTATACTTGGTATTCCTAGATATTCCCGCTCCATTAGCCTCCAATGCCAAGTTTGCGCCTTTATGAATATCAACCGATACTGTGTACGTGCTAAATCCTTGCAAATTAGCCTTCGGAATAGTCATTGTCCCTGAAACTTTGTTTTTATTTGAAGTTGCACCATTAAATCTCATTTTATAAGTATTTCCATGTCCTTTTCCAATTCCTTCATTGATCCATTTATCTTTCTCAGCATTAATCGCTGAATCATAACCTGTTTTTACCCATTTATCTTTTTCTTTTTCAATAGCTTCATTATAACCATCTTTCTTGCCATCTTGTTTTCCGGCCTCATAGCCTTCCTGGCGGGCTGCTTCATATAAAGCTGACACATCAATAGTGCCGCCATCATAATAGCCGCTTTCCAGTGTATATGTATCTTTGCTGTCAAGAGTGATATCTACGGTTCCCTTATAGTTAATATCATTGATCTTATCAACAACATCTTCAAAAGAAGCATCTGAAGATATATTATTCTGCGCATATACATTGCTATTCAATGCACTAATAATATTGCTCTTATACTGAGATAATGAGGCCTTAAGTGAATTAAAGCTGCTCATGATACTTGAGAGTAAACCGTCAAGAGTACCAATCCCATCTGATATAGTTGATATCTGATCTGAAAGCTCATCATCCGAATTATTCTCATTAAGAGTATCAACCTGGTCGCCTAGAGTATCAATTTCTTCTGACATTGTCGTGATGTCTTCCGAATTTACAAAATCATCAAGCTCTTCGGCATAAACAGTTGCAGAGAACAATAATGACATAGCAACTGCTGCTCCGATAAGTTTCATAGAATTTTGTTTAATATCAATATTTCTTTTTTTCATAGTCTTTTTTCCCATCCTGTCTTTAATTTTTGTTTGAAATTGTTGATTTGCGAAACCAGAAAACTTTAGATACAGAAATAATAGATATTACCTATGGATAACCTGAATATAATCTCTTCATGCCATCACCCCCTTCCGGCCAAATACCCAGATTTTTTTTAAGGCTAAATACAGATAAAAGCTCCCAATCCCCCGGTTTTATCTGGATTTCATGAAATCAAGGCTCTCCCACAAGTTTTGAACAGATTGTATAAGTAAAAATGGACAGTGCACACGGTCTACTGTTTACTTCTTCAGATACTTCTTCAGCTTAGACTTTATCCTCTGCATGGCGTTGTCGGTTGATTTCTCGTCGCGTCCGAGCACGGCGGAAACTTCCTTTACGCTCATACCTGTTATATATAGATCAAGAACCTGGCGCTCAAGATCGCTGAGGTCGCGTTCGATGGCTTTTTCCAGATCTTCGAGATTCTCTCTTTCAATGACCTGTTCTTCAGGGATCGAGCTTGAATCGGACTCAAGTACGTCTTCGAGAGCAACCTCGCTATCGTTAGAGCTGTCCTTGTTCTCGGCGTAGAGAGATATATAGCTGTTAAGAGGAGCATGCTTTTTACGAGCCGAAGCCTTGATCGCCGAATACATCTGCCTTGAGATGCACAGATCGGCGAAAGTGGCAAAGCTTGCGTCTCTTCCGATGTCGTAGTCCCTGATAGCCTTAAAAAGACCTATCATACCCTCCTGGATAAGGTCATCCCTGTCGGCACCGAGGATGTACATAGAGGCAGCCTTTTTGCGGACAAGGTTCTTATATTTGTCCATAATAAAATCCATGATGCCGGTTTCCTTATCACCCGCATCATGGAACTTCACTATCAGCTGTTCATCACTCTGTCCTTCGTAGTTATTTTTCATAGCTCACCCAAGTCTCTGCCTTACTATTTCAAACGCCAAAACTCCGCATGCTACCGAAGCGTTCAGTGAATCAATGTCACCCTTCATGGGAATTGATGCCACCATGTCACAGTTCTCTTTTACAAGTCTGGAAACGCCGCTTCCTTCGTTTCCTATCACAAGTCCTATAGAGCCCTTAAGATTAAGGTCGTACATTCTCGTTCCGCCCATGTCGGCGCAAACAAACCACATTCCTCTATCCTTAAGCTCTTCGATCGTCTTAACTATATTAGTAACCTTGGCTACAGGTGTATAGTTGATCGCACCTGCCGAAGCCTTGGCAACAGTTGCCGTAAGTCCCACAGCTCTGTGCTTGGGAATGATCACGCCATGCGCACCCGCAAGATTGGCTGTTCTTATGATAGCTCCCAAGTTATGAGGATCCTCTATATTATCCAAGATAATGATAAAAGGATCTTCATTCTTTGCTGCCGCTCTCTCAAAAATATCCTCAACCTCAGCATACTCATAAGAAGCCGCATAAGCTATGACTCCCTGATGCTTTCCGGTCTCCGAAAGCTGATCCAGCCTCTCTTTTTTAACAAAGCTGACAACCGTATCCTTATGCTTTTTCGCTTCACGCATAATGGTCTGTACAGGGCCGTCCTTACAGCCATCCAAAACGAAAAGTCTGTCTATAGTTTTTCCGGATCTGAAGGCTTCAAGAACCGCGTTCCTGCCTTCGATTATCCTGCTCTGAATCTGTTCTTCCATAATTATTCCTCAAAAATCATATGCCATAACATTTATCATGCGCATATGCCAATTCACTCCAAGATATCCAGCGAAAGCTTCTCAATTCCCTTCTCTATCAGCTCGCATATCCTGTCCATATTATCCGTAAGGTAAAGGTAACCGATAACCGCCTCAAAGCCGGTTGCATCAAGATAGTCCATAGTCGTTGCATTCTTGGCCTTGGTATGTGGCTTGGAGTTACGACCTCTTCTGTAAACGTCCGCTTCTTCTTCGGTAAGATTATCCATAAGAGCCTTGATAAACGCAGCCTGTGTGCCGGCTTTTACAATATCACTTGCTCTTTTATGGAGCTTATTGACCGCAGTATTTCCTTTGTTTACAAGGATCGATCTGATGATGACATCAAAAACCGCATCACCGATATAAGCAAGCGTAAGAGGCGAATACGTCCTGATATCCTTACTTTCTATTCCGAATTTAGCATTCAAATAATCATTTAAATGATCTGCCATTTTACTCCCTCACGAGTATCCTTGATCTCAACTCCCTTCTGAAGGAGCTCGTCGCGGATAGCGTCAGCGGTTGCAAAGTCTTTTGCCTTCTTGGCCTGTGCTCTTCTCTCGATAGCATCAAGCACATAAGCCTCAAGCTCTGGATCAACCTCTTTTTCCTCCTTGGATGCAGCTGCATGTCCGAGAAGATCAAGAGAAAGAACCTTATCAAAACTCTTTACAAGATAGAGCTTGGTAGCATCGTTAGTATCAGCCTTAAGAACATCGTAAAGAAGCGTGATGGCCATTGATGTGTTGAGATCGTCAGAAACGGCATTTCTGAAATCATCCTCAAACTTCTTTACAACTGCCTCATCTACACTGCCTTCTTCCTTAAGGTCGGCAATCTTCTTAATAAGCTTATTAAATGCTCCCGTCACGTTATCAAGCGCCTCATAAGAAAACTCGAGAGGCTTACGATAATGAGACTGTAAGCAGAAAAATCTGTAAACAAGCGGATCATAGCCCTTTTCCTTAAGAACGGAAACCGTAAGAACCGCACCCTTGGATTTGGACATCTTTCCGGATTTATCATTTAAGTGATTGCTGTGGAACCAGTATTTGCACCACTCATGTCCGAGAAAGCTCTCAGACTGCGCTATCTCATTGGTATGATGAGGGAAAATATTGTCAACACCGCCGCAGTGAATATCGATATATTCTCCGAGGTGCTTCATGGAAATGCATGAGCACTCAATGTGCCAGCCGGGATAACCGACGCCCCAAGGACTGTCCCACTTAAGCGCCTGCTCCTCAAACTTGGACTTGGTAAACCAAAGAACAAAGTCTGTCTTGTTCTTTTTGTTGGTATCCTCTTCAACATCGTCGCGAACGCCGACCTGAAGCTGTTCCTTCTCGATATCGGATGAGAAAACATAGTAATCATCAAGCTTGCTGGTATCAAAATACACATTTCCGCCCGCTTCATAGGCATAGCCCTTCTTCAAAAGAACCTCTACCATATTGATGAACTCAGGAATGCAGTTAGTCGCAGGCTCAACAACGTCGGGACGCTTGTTTCCTACAGCATCAAAATCCTTGAAGAAAGCATCCGTATAATACTTCGCGATCTCCATAACGCTCTTGTGCTCTCTTTTAGCTCCCGCAAGCATCTTATCTTCGCCCGTGTCCGCATCTGATGAAAGATGTCCCACATCAGTGATGTTCATGACACGCTTAACATCATAGCCTGCATACATAAGCGACTTGATAAGTACGTCCTGCATGATATAAGTACGGATATTACCGATATGCGCATAGTGATAAACGGTAGGTCCGCAGGTATACATTGTAACCTTGCCCTCTTCTCTGGGCACAAAATCCTGAACCGTTCTTGTAAGTGTATTGTAAAACTTAAATGCTGCCATTTTATCTACATCTCCTTGATAAAAGAATAATTGTCAAAGTCTCATTTGTCACTGCTCACAACCGCCGCAACAGCTTTTGCCCTTGGCTTCTCCCGTATTAAAAGTAACATTGGTCGTATGAAGCTCAATAGGACTTGTCAAAAGACATATCGCCTGCGAAGAGATTCCCTCTCCGCTTCCGGTAAATCCAAGGCCTTCCTCGGTCGTCGCCTTGACATTGATCTGTGAAAGTTCGATTCCAAGTGCCTCCGCAATGTTCTCTCTCATCTTATCAATATGAGGTCTCATCTTGGGAGCCTGTGCAATTATTGTAGCATCGATATTCTCTATAAGATAGTGGCTTTCGTCAAGCATCTTCCCAACTTCTTTAAGAAGCGCCACAGAATCGGCACCCTTGTACTTGGGATCCGTATCAGGGAAGTGCTTTCCGATATCTCCAAGCGCCGCCGCGCCAAGAAGTGCGTCCATTATCGCGTGTAAAAGAACGTCTGCGTCCGAATGACCGAGAAGTCCCTTTTCGTAAGGTATATTAACACCGCCGATTATAAGGTCTCTGCCCTCAACAAGGCGATGCACGTCATAACCCATTCCTATATGCATCTTTTTCCTCCGAAAAACTAATATCCCGCCATAAATGCGTGATACATTTGAAATCATTTGTTATCTAATAAACAGCTCTACTATGAAGGCTGCCGCACACGCGCAGCTTGCAACTGTCAAAAGACTCTTCTTGTTAAAAGCAAGTATCATTGCAACAGCAAATCCTACAACGGAAGACATCCAGTAATCCGTCGCGGACAAAATAGCCGGAAAAGTCATTGCCGCCAAAGTTGCGTATGGCACGTAATACAGAAACGACTTTATGAATTTACTCTTTATCTCTTTTCTTATAAGAGTAAGAGGAATCGCTCTGATCGCGTAAGTCACAACCGCCATAACAAGGATGTATGCGTATACTTTACTCATCTCCATCCTCCTTAATCGGCGCGATCACGGACGCTGCCGCCGCTACTGCCACTGTTACTATTATAATCCTAAATCCCGATGAAATGTGATTAAGTATCGGTGCGTAAGTAAAAAGTGTAGAAAGAGCCATCGCTGACGCCACTACAGCCATTACTGCACTGCTTTTCCTCGTATCGGGAACAATGATTGCAATAAACATACCATATATTGCAAGCCCCAGGCAACTGATAAGTCTGTGCGGCATCAACTGCCCCGACTCAGCCCCCAGAAACGTTCCGAGAACCCATCCGAATACCGATACAAAAATTAGCCCGTAGGAATACATGGGATATAGCTTGCCCTTTTTAAGTACGCTGACTCCGAAGATCTCATCGGTAACACCGTATGAAATACCGAGTCTGTAAGGCGTCGGAAGCTCAGGATCGAGCTTTTGCGAAAGAGCCGTCGACATAAGCATATATCTTAGATTGATGATGAACTGAAGAACTATAAGCTCAATAAAGCTTCCCTGCGCCTCGATTATCGACAATGCCGAAAACTGCCCCGCGCTCGTCACATTAAGAAGCGACGTCATGACTGCCTGCAAAGGCGTCAGTTGAGCCTTAGAGCTCTCAATTCCAAATGCAAAAGAAACAGCTATATAGCCAAGACAGATAGGAATCGCATCTCTGCATCCGTCCCTGAAATCACTGATTTTACCAACTTCCATTTTTTCATATCCTCAAAGATTGATAATCTTATTTACTGCATTTTTCGATAACTTTCGAAATATCCACGCTACCGATACTCCCCTGTATCATAGCACCGCTTCCGCCGCCCTTGGCGTCAAATTCCGATTTGAGCATATCCATCAAAGTCTTGCAGTCTTTTTTATCCGTACCAGATGCGATGATAAATTTGTAACCGCCTTCATCACCCGCGAACACTCCGCAATAGCCGGAATGCTCGGCAGCAAGCTTATTTACCGTATTTCGCATAAGGTTCTGGTCAAACTCTTTCTCTTTTACCAAAAAGACATCGGAAAGTCCCTTGTCTATAGCATTAAGCTCATATTCCATAAGCTTGTCATTAGCCGCATTAAGCTTGTTTTTCAGACTGTCGTTGTCTTCGGACAGCCTGTTTACCGAAGCCATAACCTTGTCCGCTGACGTCGTGAATCTATTCGACAGCTCGGTAACCATATCATGCTCTTTCCCAAGGAACAAAAGAGCTCTCTTACCGCACAGAATGCTGACTCTTACGCCCTTTTTATAGTTCTGAAGTCCTACAACCTTAAGTAATCCGATCTCGCCCGTATGTTCAACGTGCGGCGCACAACAAGCACAAACATCGTAGCCTTCGACGGTAACGATCCTGACATCGCCCGTCAGCTCTTTCTTGCTGCGATAGTCCATCTTATCAAGCCTGTCCTTATCGGGGAACTCCGCGATAACACGCACATTCTTCCAAATTGCTCCGTTGACTTCAAGCTCGATCTCTTTTATATCTTCAGGAGTTAAAACACCGTTATAATCCATCGTAACTTCGGAATCGCTTAGGTGAAAGCCCACATTGTCATAGCCAAACTTCCTTGAAACAATACCCGAAAAAATATGCTCACCCGTGTGCTGCTGCATATTGTTAAACCTATGCTCCCAGTCTACACTTCCGTGAACCCTGCTTCCGACAGCAATCTCACCGTCCGTAATGTGCCTGATAACAGTCCCTCCGCCTTCCTCGGAAATCGAAGTATGAAGCACAGTGTAAGTCACGCCGTTATCATCTATGATGCTTCCGATATCAGAGCTCTGACCGCCCTGCTCCGGAAAGAATGCCGTCCTATCCAGGATCAACTCAAATCGGCCATCCTCAGTCCCTATACAAGCGATAACCTCCGCATCAAACTCCATTATATATGCACTTTCATAATAAAGTTCCGTCGTCTTATTCATAGCAATAAACATTTTATCATATAAGCTGCTTTTTCGCTTGCGAATTTATCTCGCAAAAAAAGAGACTGCGCATCACGCAGTCTCCAAAGGTAGATGTGAAAGTTCAGTTAGAACTCTGTCCTTAACGATATCTTTTTCAGTTTTAAGAGCAAAAGCCATCTCAGTATAGAGAAGCTTCTCGGCAATATTCAAGTATTTTTCATTAAGAGCGGCAAACTTCTTACCCTCTGATTCACGAACTGCCTTGATCTTGTGAAGTGCTTTCACAAGGCTCATCATTTCATCTGCAATGTTTCTTTTGATAATTGCGGCAATCTCAGGCTCCGCCTTCTTGCCCTCCGGAAGTTCGATCTCATCAACTTCCTCAATGTCAACGATCAGTTCTTCGGCATCATCAGCGCTCATTACATCGCGAACCTTATCATCAGCCCCATCAACGGGAACGTAGATAACACTGCCCGCATCGACAGCAGAGACCATCATGTAATACTGCTTCTCATTTCCCCTCTCAAGAAACGATGGTACAAGTACCTCCCGTATCTTGCACAAACCATGGTTACCGTAAATTACGCACTCGCCTACATTTAACATATTGTTCCTCCTTTTCAAAAAAACAATCTGCTATCCGTATTGAAAGCGCTTTCACCAAAGAACAAAAAAATTTTACTCGCGGTTTTCTCGCGAGAGACGAACTTATTATATCACAATTTCGTATTTTTTGTAAGCTCCCAATCCTTTTTTGTGAGAACATTTACAAGCTCGCATCTCACCTCGCCAAGCAGCTTTACTTCGCACCTTTTATTGACGTGACTCAGCTTAAAACCTAGCTTTTCCTGCACTCTCTTCGACTGCTCATTGCCAAAAAAATATGCGCAGTAGATCTTCTCAAGACCTATGTCCGAAAAGCCGTGCCTGATCATTTCCGCGGCTGCCTCTGTCGCAATTCCGTTACTCCAAAACGGGTATCCGACCCAATATCCAAGCTCCGCTTCATCGACTTTAGTCGCATTGTTGCTGCCGTCCGAAAAAGTAAGTCCGATGCTTCCGATAGGCTCGTTGTTTCCGCCTTTAAGGCAGATAGCGTATACCTCATCTTTACTAAGCACCGTCCTTATTATCGCAAGGCTGTACTTCTCGCTCTCGTGCACAGGCCAACCCGCAGCCGGCCCCACTCTTTTGTCTTTGGCGTATTTAAAGAGGACTGAAGCATCATCTTCAGTCCACCCTCTTAATATTAATCTTCCCGTTTCAAGTACTATGCTCATATCACACGCTCGTATAGCTAAATCCCGTCTTTTTTTCAAATGCATCAAATGATTTTTTAAAAAGGATCATATAGGCGCTTTCCTTATGCGCGGCCTCCGCCGTCAGATAAAAGATAACCTTGCCGCTCTTTATGTCAAACTCGATGTCATGCTGCGGATCGAGCGCATCTATATCCTTAAAAGAAATACCATATTTTTCCCTGCAAAATTCATCTCTGTTCTCAAGATTCATCGCATACTCTATTATCTTACCCTTGAACCTCAGCATTGCATCAAGCTGTTCAAGCATTATCTGATGCGCAACGTTAAATGCATTGATCTCATAGCCCACGAGGCGCATATCTGAAACTATCCTGTTAAAATCCGCACTCGTACTCATAAACGGATCAATCTTGTCTTCACCACAGCCAAACACAGCATCGTACAATCCTTCGTTCATTGTGCTCTCCTTTCGTTATCCTTAAGGAATTCTATGAAATCAGTTTCATTTACAGGTCTTGAGTAGTAAAAACCCTGAAGATACTCTACTCCGCTATCGATAAGCACCTTGGCCTGCTCCAAAGTTTCAACACCCTCGGCAAGAATATGAAGTCCGTAGTCTTTGAGGAAATTTATCGTATACTTAAGCATCCTTAAATTCTCGGGCTTCTTGCTGTCAAGACACTGCCAGACAAACTCTTTGTCAAGCTTAACGAGCAGATAATCCATCTTTAGAAGCTCCAAAAGATTGGAATATCCGGATCCGAAGTCGTCCATCGAGAACGTGCTGCCTCTTTCTTTGAGCCTTTTGACATTCTCTTTAAATACCTCGTCGTTGTTGATGTATGACGTCTCAGTGATCTCAAAGTTGATGAATTCAGGCGGGATATTATATTTTTCCATCTTGCATATGAGTCTGTCGTGGGTCTTAATATCAACCGCCTCATTACCCGAAAGATTGACTTCTATCGTCCTTATGCCGTATTCGGATATCTTTTCCCTGGTTATAAAAGAGCAGACTTTTTCAAATACAAGATCGTCCATTTCAATGATAAGTCCGCATTTCTCGGCAATAGGCACAAACTCTTCGGGCGAAATGTACGCTTCCCCATCCGGGCGGATCAGCCTTACAAGCGCCTCCGCAGATGAAAAAGATCCGTCTTTTACATTTAAAATAGGCTGATAATAAACCTCAAATTTCTTATTCTTTATCGCATCTCTTACCACGTCCTCAATGCTGTTTCTGTAGATCATCTTATCAATTATCTTTTGATCGACAACAAGATTCGGCGAAGACTGCGTATGCACATATTCTCCCGAAACGAAATTCAGAACCTGCATCGTCTTATCAAGCTCTTTTACGCACCTCGGAATATCGAGTACGGAAAAGATCATCTTGTAGTTTCCAAGATCCCCCTTGTAATTATTGATGAGATTCATAAACGTCTCGACATTGGTTCTTTTCTTGGTGATAAAGCTAAGCGTGTTCCAATCAGAAAGATATCCGCTGATACCGATCTTTTTTGAAGCCATGTTTGCAATGGCACCTTGAATCGTGAAAAGATCATGCGTATCCGTTCCGGTAAACACCTTGGTCTTTCCGGTAAAAATAACAGACATTATGTAAAAAGGCCGCTCATAGCCGAAGTATTCGGCGAGCATTGATATAAACGAATCCTTGTTTCTTACATTCGGAATATTCTTTTCATAAAACTCTTTTGGATTTTCCAGAGAGATAAAAAGAATCAGCGCCATCACCATTACGGCAAGCGAAAAAATCTGGACACCCTTGGTATAGAACTGGAAGATTGCTATGCAGGCCCATATAAAAAGACCTATCTCAATCGCCGCAAACTCGTCTTTTCTCATCCTTCCCCTATAGATAAACGCGACGATAAGAGCAACTAAGATATACGCAAATCCCGTGGCATAAGCATATGTGATCGCAGATCCGATGCTGTAATAGTACCCGGGCGCAGTCCTTGAATAAGAGATCTCGCCCATTATAACAACACCGATCGCAATTAAAAGGGGAATAGCCATGATCGCCATGTAGATGAACATGCGGCGATACCTATAGCAGATCTTGGAACACAGATATGCGCACACGACAAAAACAGTGATAAGAAGCGTTATAATATAGAAATTCTGAGATAACCTTCTTAGCACGGCATAGACCTTATGAAGGTAGATGAATACTGTACATTCAAATATCTCACAGAGCACATTTACAAAAGCGGTTATAAGGAAAAATAGATATATTCGCGAAGAAATAAGCTCCGGCATGTTCCTTCTAAGATACATGCATATCAGTATTCCAAGTACCAAAATTGCAATAAGTGGTGTACGTATTTCCATAAACTAATTATATTATACTTTCTGCACGTCAACAACAGAAATCAAGGTTTCAAATAAGACCATAGGTAGCGTTACTGCAGCTTAGAAATGATATAGGCAGTGTAAGGAGGAAGCTCAAGTCCTCCGCCAAAATCAATCTCTTTTCCGCTGATAAGATCCACGCCCTTTCCGGCCCTTGCATCAAAGTTCGCATGAAAAGACCCTTCGTCTGCATTTATTACAACCAGCGCCCTATCGTCCTCGCACTCTCTTTCAAATATGCACTGTCTGTTGGTCAAAAGAAGTGACTTAAAGCCGCCGTAGTTAAGCGCTTTCGATTCGTTTTTTGCCTTGCACAAAGAAGCTATTGTATCCGTGAGCTCGTTCCACTGCGGTTTTTCAAAGCACGGACGAAGTGCCGGATCGCCCTGCGATTTATCGGCTTTTTCG
This sequence comes from Butyrivibrio sp. X503, assembly GCF_003625475.1. Lineage (GTDB taxonomy): Bacteria > Bacillota > Clostridia > Lachnospirales > Lachnospiraceae > Butyrivibrio. The sequence continues at coordinate 219,895 of NZ_RAIQ01000004.1, forward strand.
CCCCACTCGCTTCCGTAGTAAACTGTGGGTATTCCGGGCATTCCGAACATTATAGTGTAGATCAGCTTAAGATGCTCCGGTCTGTTCAGTATCGAAGCGATCCTGCTGACATCGTGGTTGTCGACAAAGCTTATGAGATGTCGTCCCTTATACAGCGTCCAATTTTCAGGTCCGAACTGGCGCAAAAGAGAATGGATTATCTCGAACAGGTTCATGCTGTTGAGCGCAGAAAACATGCCCTTGTAGCACTCGTAGTTGGTAGCACTGTGGCACAGCTCGTCGCCCATAATTCTGTTGTAATCTCCGCCTATCATCTCTCCTGTAAGGAAAAAGTCCGATTTAAAGCTGTCCGTCTCGCGGCGAAGTCTTTTTATAAACTCGGTATCAAGGCAGTAAGCCACATCGAGCCTAAGCCCGTCAATATCAAATTCCTCGATCCAGCTTTTTACGCTGTCTATCAAGTAATCCGCAACCTCCGGGTTTCTTAAGTTAAACTTTACCAGATCGTAATTGCCCTCCCAGCCTTCGTACCAAAGGCCGTCATTGTAATTGCTGTTCCCGTCAAAGTTTATATTGAACCAGTCCTTATACTTAGAGTCCCATCTTTTTTCAAGGACATCTTGAAAGCCAAAGAAACCGCGGCCCGCGTGATTAAACACACCATCAAGAATGATGCGTATTCCCTCTTTATGAAGCGCCTTGCAGACCTTGGCAAAGTCCTCATTGGTTCCGAGCCTCACATCGATTTTATGGTAGTCCCTGGTATTGTAGCCATGCGTATCCGATTCAAATATTGGATTAAAAAGAACCGCTCCCACTCCGAGCTTTTTAAGATGCTGAATCCAATCGATCACCTTGAGTATTCTGTGCTCGAGCTTTCCGTCATTTTCAAACGGCGCTCCGCAAAAACCCAGCGTATAGATCTGGTAAAAAGAAGTCTCATAAGCCCACATATTTTAGCCCCCTCATATGGTTGATTTACTTCCAAACGTGTATATAAAATATTATATACCGATTTCTGTCTTTTTTTCCAAATTCCTTGTTGACAACAGTGCCCCTGCTGAGTTATATTATCTAAGTCGGCTGTGACATGCAGCTTTGACATATATGGCGAGATAGCTCAGTTGGCTAGAGCACGCGGTTCATACCCGCGGTGTCGAGGGTTCGAATCCCCCTCTCGCTACTACGTAAAAAACAGGAATTCAGTAAATATCTGAGTTCCTGTTTTTGTATATATATTTTTTTACAAAAACCATTGATAATGAGGCTTGTTACAAATGGATATGATAATTATTGGAATTTTATATTTTGCAGGATGTTTAATGTTTGCCGGTTTGGGCATATGGTATGTACACCTGGCACTATCATGCAAACACATGGTAACCGCAACACTGATGAAGATAGAGTATAGATCCGCTCCCAAAAGCTATTCTATGAATGGCTTTGGATGTACACTTCATTTTCATGTAAAAGGAGATCAAGCCCGGAAATATAAAGTAGACAATGTTTTCTACTGGATTGGAAACAGAATGGAGAAGCACAAGAAATATAGCATTTATGTCTCATCCGATGGAAAACATGCTATATTAAACAGACTTACGTATTCTCTTCTCGGAATACTATTTATCTCATTAAGCATATTTTTCATCTACCAAGCAATACCAATAATTTTAGTTGCTATTTAACAAACAAAAGCCGCAAGAAATGCATTAGTCATGCAATCTTGCGGCTTATATTTATCCCTGAAGTCCTGCGGACTGTCTTACCATATCTTCCACTACAATGTCGTAGATCTCGCCTACGGTGTTGCAGTATTCAAGCACCTTCCAAGGGTAGTTGGTATGGAAGTGGATCTTGATAAGATCCTCGTCGCCTGCGACTATGAGGCTGTTTCCCTCAAAGTTCTCAGTGATGTAATCCGTTATCGCATCCTCATCAAGGTCCTCGTCTCTTCTGTCAATAAGAAGCTGTGTATCATAGCGATACGCAAGTGCATCCTCCTCGGGATCGATGTTAACAAAGTCTGCCATTTCTTTTTCCTCCGAATAATTTATTTGCCAAGTGTCCTACCTTTTAAACAACGTTATGTATCCACTTCTTACTTATAAAGCGGATTGTAAAGATGATCGCGCGAAGTCCCCAATCACTGAACATACCGATCCAAACACCCATAGCGCCGATATGTGCTACACGAATGAGGTAAGTCGCAAGCGTAACCCTGCAAAGCCACATGGTAAGAGTGGACACAAGCATAGAGAACTTAACGTCTCCCGCTGCTCTCATACCGTAAGCCGTTATAAATGACGGAGCCCATAAAATAGGCTTAAATATTGTAACCCAGCCCATCATGTATACGCACTGCATTGCACTCTCGACGGGCATTCCCGCAAGAGCGGTAACGGGACGCGATATCGCATAAACCAAAAGACAACTTGTTATGATCGCGATATATCCCCATTTGATCATCTTCTTTGTATAATATATTGCCTCATCTTTTAATCCCGCACCGAGGCACTGTCCGACTATTGTCATAAGGCCGATTCCGACACCGACTCCTGCGACGCCGTTGACGTTCTCAAGGATAACCGTCATTGACTGTGCCGCTATCGCTATTGTTCCGAGCGTTGAAACGGATGACTGTATCGCAAGTCTTCCAAACTGGAACATCGAGTTTTCTATTCCGTTGGGTACGCCCATCGCAAGTATCTTTTTGATACTATGTCTGTGAGGCCGGATCTTCAAATAGTCTTTTACCGAGATCTCATTCTTATCGCTTCTAAGAAGGATCAAAAGAACTACCGCATTAAATATTCTGGAAACAAGCGTTGAAGTAGCAGCACCTGCTACTCCCAGTTTAAATACATAAATAAGTGTCGCATTTCCGGCAACATTAAGTAAGTTTGAAATAATAGCTATATTCATGGGAAGTCTGGTATTGGACTGGGATCTGAATATAGCACTGCTGGCCGCCGCTAGCGCAACAAACGGATATGACAATATGGTCAAAAGAAAATAAACCTGCGAGGCTCTCATGACATCGGCCTCAACCTCTCCGAATATAAGGCTTAACAGGCCGTTTCGGAATATAAGGCCAAGAATTGTCATAAAAAGCGAAATGGAAAGTGAAACAAGAAGCACCTGTCTTGCCGAGTCATTGGCCTTTTGGAGGTTTCTCTGACCGATATAATTAGAGCAGATGATGACACCGCCTGTCGCCATGGCATTAAATGCCTGCACGACAAGTAAGTTTACCGCGTCAACAAGAGACACTCCGGAAAGAGCTGCCGGGCCGACGGTACTAACCATCATTGAGTCCGCCATACCCATAAGGGAGGTCAGGAATTGTTCCGCTATAATAGGAATCAGCAACAGGAGTAACTGCCTGTTGCTGAACATATGATTGGTTTTTTCATTTGTATTTTCCATATTTTGTCCCTATAAGAAAAAATAGAAAACTGTACGCTTTTCTTGTTCGCGAGCCTTCGTCACGCTACTTCGTTCGCGAGCCTTCGTCACGCTACTTCGTTCGCGAGCCTTCGTCACGCTACTTCGTTCGCGATAATACGGATTGCTACATGCTTCGCATTCTCGCAATCCTACGTACATGAGGAAATCGACCTGCTCACTGCGTTCGCATGTCTTTTTTCCTCATGTACGTTAAGTCCTTTCATAACCAAAGTTTTTTGTGCAAGCACAAAACTTTGGTTACTCATGACTTTTATCGCTCACATCCGCTCCGGCGCACTAAATCCAAGTAAATCGATTCCTGTTTCAAGAACTTTAAGTGTTATTGAAAGGAGGGCGATATAGCTGCTCTTCTTATCTTCGTCAGCTTCCGAAAGGATCTTGGTTCCGTGATAGAAGCTGTTAAATGCATTACTGAGCTCATAGATATAAGCACAAACTCTGTTGGGAGAAAGATCCTTGGCAGCGCTCTCGATGGCGTCCGCAAATCTTGTGATGATGAGCATAAGGCTCTTCATTGCGTCGCTGTCGGGGTTACCGAGCTTAGCGTCCTTGACACTTCCGCCCTCGTTCTCATACTTCTTAAGGATCGACTTGATTCGAACCATTGTGTAGAGAATGTACGGGCCTGTATCTCCCTCAAATGAAGTGAATTTATCTATGTCAAAAATATAATCCTTGGAAGGCTGATTGGAAAGATCGCCATACTTGATCGCGGAAACCGCAACCTTGTGAGCTGTATCTTTTGCCTCCTCATCGGAGATATCGGGATTACCCTCTTTGATCCTGCCGAGCATCTTCTCATCGATCTCAGCGATAAGGTTCTCAAGACGCATTACGCCGCCTTCTCTTGTCTTGAAAGGCTTTCCGTCAGTGCCGTTCATTGTACCGAAGCCAACGAAGTGAAGCTCTGTCTCGGGCATAACAAGCTTGGTCTTTCTTGCGCAGCGGAACACCTGTGTAAAGTAGAGTTCCTGTCTCTTATCAACGACATAGATGATTCCTTCGGGATGATTTTCATCCATACGCTGTCTGATGGTCGCAAGGTCTGTCGTGTTGTACAAAGAAGCTCCGTCTGACTTAAGGATCATGCAAGGCGGGATCTCTTTTGTATCCGTCTCCTCAGCAACGTCAACGACAAGAGCGCCCTGGCTCTCATGCGCATAGCCCTTGGTCTTCATGTACTCAACCATATCAGGGATAGCAACATGTGCGTCGGACTCACCCTTCCAGAGGTCAAAAGAAACTCCGAGTTTGTTATAGTTCTTTTTAAGGTCTTCAACAGACACATTGAGGATGTGGTGCCAAAGAGCTCTGTAAGGCTTGTATCCGTCCTGCAAAAGCTTGGTAGCTTCCATTGCCTCAGCCTTGTAAGCCTCGTCCTCTTTGGACTTCTTGCTGGCTGCGGGATAGATTTCCTCAAGCTCGGATACTGTGAAAGGTGCTTCCTTGGGATATGCACCGGTATAATCGGGATCAAAGTAGCAAAGATCGGGCTTTCTCTCCTTGAGACCTGTGATAACAAGTCCCATCTGAAGTCCCCAGTCTCCGAGATGCACATCGCCGATAACCTTGTTTCCTGTATAACGGAGGATTCTCTTGATACTCTCTCCGATAACGGCTGAACGAAGGTGGCCTACGTGAAGAGGCTTCGCAACGTTGGGTCCGCCGTAATCAATGATGTATGTAGGTTCGTGGCCGGGCATTGTAACACCCATGTGCTTTTCGTGAAGCATCTTAACTATATAGCTTCTTGCGAAATCGCCGCTTACTATGATATTAAGAAATCCGGGCTTAACGGACTCAACCTTTTCAAACATCTCGTTGCCTGTAAGATTTGCGGCAACATCATCAGCGATCATGAAAGGAGCCTTGCCGTACTTCTTGGCACCTGCCATCGCTCCGTTACACTGATACTCACAAAGGTCGGGTCTGTTGGAAATGGTCACTCTTCCGAGTTCCCTGTCATATCCTGCCTTTTCGAATGCGTCTCCGACTTCCTTGGAAATAATCTCTAATACTTTATCCAAATCAAAACCTTCTTTCTAAAAGCTTTTTCTTTTCATAAATAGACTACACGATTTTATCAAAATCTTTTATCTCCTGCAACGTCAAAACTTGCTATGACAAAATCAAAATCGCAAATCTGATCAGTACAATAAAAACAGCGAGCTCACCGATGTAGATCCATTGCAAAACCTTCCCGAATTTATTGTATTTGTACTTAACTCTTGAAATTATCAGCAAAATATACGGTCCGAACAGCAAGCAAAAAATAAGCAGCACAACCACCAAAACTGTCTGAGCCGGATAAAGATTATCGGACAAAAAATAAAGAAACGGATCAAGTGCGCTGTCGTCAATCATAAGGCTGACTATAAGACCTCTGAGCGTAAGCCAAAGAAACAAAGATATAATTCCGAGCCAAAACGCTGCTTTACTCTGATTGTCGGCAATCTTTTTCTGCGCAAGATACTGTGCTTTGGCGGGTGTCCATATTCCGCTTGCCCGCATTGCCTTGGGCAACATAGGCGGTACCATATTAGGGCGAATCGCTTGTCCTGCCTGCGGCATCGGTCCCATCGGCCCCATCTGTCCTCCGTATCCTACAGGCGGTATATTATTCTGAGTCCTACGCGCATACTCTTCCTGCGTAAGCTTAAGCTCGGTAACTGGATCAAGCTGCACCTGACTCAGATCCTCCGTGGGCAATATCGGCTCGCCCGTTATGGGATTGTGTTTTATTTCGTTTCCCATGATTACTTCTCTTTATCCTCCGCCTTTTGTCTTTCTCTTTCGGCTTTTGAAAAGCCGCAGCCGCAGTAATCCTGTCTGTATAAACAAAATCTCTGCGATAACTCTATCGACCGCTTATATCCGTCCTTCTTTTTAAAATCAGATGGCAAAAAAGAAACTGCTTTTCCCGCTACTTTTTCACCGATTTCATTCAAAACATCGGCATTCTTAAGAGGACTTATCGTAAGCGTCGTCGTGAAATACTCAAATCCCTCCTTAGCCGCGGTTTCCGCAGTCTTACGAAGTCTCAGTTCAAAGCATTTCCTGCACCTTTCGCCGCCCTCGGGGATATCCTCGTATCCCTTCACGGCTTCAAAGTACTCCTTTGGATCGTACTCGCCCTCGATGATAGCTATCTTTCTTGCGTGTTCATCGGAGTGCATTCCTTCAAAGTTCTTTTCCTCGACCTGACGATTGTACTCCTCTATCAGTCTCTTTTCCTCAGCAACTCTCTTGTGATATTCCCTATCCTCAGTGATGTTCGGGTTGTAAAAAAAGACCGTCACATCAAAGTACTGCCTCAGAAACTCCAGGCAGTGCGATGAACATGGTGCGCAGCACACATGCAAAAGAAGCTTTGGAACCACGCCATTTTTTTGAAACTCATCTATTTTATTTTCCAGTTCTTTGTAATAGTTTCTTTTATTCAATGCCAAGACTTCCTATAATCTCACTAACAATCTCTTTTGGAGTCTTTCCATCGGTGTCGATAATGATATCAGCTGCTTCCTCATAGAATCCGCCGCGCTCTTCCTGCATCTTCTTTATCTTGGAAAGCGGGTCGTCGCCGCGAAGAAGCGGGCGCGATGTATCATCTTTTATCCTGTTATAAACTTCCTCGGGGCTTGTCTTAAGGTAAACTACTTTGCCGCATTTCTTAAGAAGCTCGCGATTTTCTTTCCTAACGGGAAGGCCGCCGCCAAGGGAGATAACCATCTCTCTTACGTGCTCATCAACAAGCATCTTTATAAGATCCGTCTCCATGTCTCGGAAAGCCTGCTCACCTTGAACGTCAAAGATCTCAGAAATCGAGCAGCCCTCAGCCTCCGAAATCGCTTCATCTGTATCGATAAGTTCAAGCTCCAGCTCCTCTGAAAGAAGCTCGGATACTGTCGTCTTACCGCTTCCCATAAAGCCTTCGAGAATTATATTTGTCGCTCCCATAACATCCATCACAAGCGATTTGTAGATGATATCAGCCTCTTCCTTGCTGATCTTGATATTATCTTCCTCAAACCAAAGCTCAAATGCATCGATTCCCTGGTAAAGAAGCATCTTAAGCCCGGAGAATGTCTTTGCTCCGGCTGCTTTTGCAAGCTTCATAAACTTAGTCTCAAGCGGCTTATACACAACATCAAGCGCAGCATGCACATGCTTGTAGAACTCCTCATCCTCGATAACCGCACTGTTAACATCGGGGAAAAGACCTACCGACGTGCACTGGATGGCAAAAAAGCTGTCTTCTTTTGAAAGGAGTTCTTTATAAGAATCAAGAGGCATAGGGATAACCATATCACCAAGGTCTTCGTCTAGCGCTTCATTGACCTCTTTTGCCACATTCTCTGCTTTCTCGTAAGTTCTGTTAAGAACATAGACTTTCCTTGCGCCTTTTGTCGCACAAAGATAAGCGACAGGTCTTGCAACACCGCCGGCTCCGAGGATAACTACAGTCTGTCCGTCAAGAACTATTCCCTCATCCTGCATAGCGTGGTAAAGCCCCGTCATATCCGTGTTGTAGCCCTTAAAACCGCCCTCACATCTAACGAGAGTGTTGACCGCGCCGATGCCCTCCGCAAGAGGATCTATCTCCACAAGATGGTCGATAACATCGCTCTTGTACGGAACCGTCACGTTAAGACCTTTTATCCCGAGCGCATTTGCGCCTCTTACGGCATTTTTCACGCCACCCTTCGGAACTTCAAAGGGAACGTAAACAAGGTTAATGCCCTTCATCTGCGCTATTGAATTGTGTATAAGCGGTGACATTGTGTGATGTACCGGATTTCCGATAAGCCCGCAAGTCAGCGTATTTCCGTCTGTATAATTCATAAACTTCCTCCGAAGTAAATCTCTTTAGTCCTTGATAAATTGTACATTAAAAAAAGAGGCCCTACAATAGGGCCTCCCTGAATTCGCTTTTAATTTAGTTTCAGAACGACGCCGTCGTCTGAGCTTGTGATGATGTTTCCGGTCTTGCCGGAGAGATCTTTTCCTACGAAGTACTGATACTCGTGGAGGATTGAATCCTTCTGCATTCCGGAGATGGCACGCTTCATGTCGTCGGAAGCAAGTCCGCCGTAAGTCATGTAAGAAGAATCCGCGGTGCCTTCACCGATCGATAACGATACGCTTTCTCCGAATATATCTTCACGTATAGGCTTGGGCCCTTCGAACGGTCCCTGCTGCGCTTCTCTCGGCTGTGCCTCAGCTCCCTTGGTGTCGGGACTTACCGCGCCGGGATTAACGGCTCCGGGCTTTACACTCAATTCACTGTCTTTCGCGGAGGGAATATTATATGCATTGTACTTAGGTGCAAAGCCATTTATTGTATTGTATGCCATAAATACGTCCTCCTTCCCGAAAATTTGGTTTTACATAATATATATCGGCGTAAATAAACAAAAATTAAAGATAAATCTATTAAAAAACTAAAAAACAAACACTTCTCCGCATATATATTAGTCATTTGCAATCATCTTTTTCATATAATCAATCTTATCTGCAAATCGTTTTGGATCGTCTTTCTTAATATTATCGAATAAAGCTATTATTTTTTCTTTATCATCAACGTTCATGTTTCTAATAACATCAATATACATTTCTGTATATTTTGGGTTATTTAATATTCGTATATTCAAGATTTTTGCCCAGTCACGAGCCTCTGACATATTCGGCGAGCAATTTGCTATCATTCTTAAGCATTCACTTCCCTCTAAAGATTCTATCAAATGAACAAGCCCAAACATAACTTCATCATCTTGCGTGTCATCCAAGAAAGCGCCACATAGCATTTCTATATCACTTGGCAATATACAATCTTGCAACGACAATATTGCTTCATCAAAAGCGATACACTCTTCGTTAGTACTAAGCTTTCTAGATTCTATTAGTTTTTGTACTAATGCCGTTTTATCCATGAATTATATCAGCTTTCTTGTTTTATCCAATCTTCGTGTTCACTATTCCTATAAGCTACCCATCCCAAAGGTAAATCAGAAATTTGATTAACAATCGGATCGATACTGACTATTTCGTATAATGAAATCGTATTTAATATTAAGATACTTTACAAGTTCTATTTGTCCTTTGCTTGCTGCAACCTCCAACCACGTTCCAAATGGTGTTTCGGCAAAAAGAAGTTCTTGATCATTTTTCAACACTTCTTTCACCTCTTCACTATTTCCTTGTTTAATCAACTGTCGCACTTTTTTTAATCTTCATTATTCATCCTGAAAACTCTAAGTATATTTACATTTTCTCTTTAAGATAATCTGCTATCTCAGTTCGACCATACAGCTTGGCGTAATCATATGCATTTACATTATCATAATCACCTATTCCATAGCATGGTGTGAGATCTATTCCTTTTTCTACCAAGAATTTGACCACATCAAAATGATCATTATATATAGCTGCAATCAAAGGATTTCTTGCAAAAGTGCTTACATCAAAGATGGCGCCATTATCATAAAGCAATTTAACCATATCCAAATCACCTTCAAACGCTGCATCTGTCAACGCTGATACATCTCCTGCTCCACCTGTTTTATTGATATCAATTCCTCGTTCAATCAAATACCTTGCTACATCAAACAATCCAAACGTCGCTGCATCTTGTAAAAATGTCCCACAAGGAGTAACCTCTTCCAAAATTCCCTGATTATTATCAATCAATTCTTTTATATGCTCTAAATCATTGCTCTTTATAGCTTTCCGCATTTCCTTTAATATTTCTTTATCCATCTATTCTCTTTTTCCACTTTTCAATCAACTCATCCAGCTTCTTTATTGCCGCATCAAGCTCAGAGATATGAGTACTTGTAGCTTTCATAGCTTTTCTTGTATTCTCATTCGTTTCGTTCTGGAACTGTGCCGCTTCTTTCTCTCTGTCCCCCCTCCACTTAGAGGTCCTTGTCATGTCATAGATCTTGAAAGGATGATAGGCATCGTTTTCGACCAGGTTTTTCTTATCTGATATACGACCTCGTCCACCTTCAAAGATTCCCTTTAAATCTTCTGCCCTTCCGATTTTATCCCAGAGGCTGTCAATCTCTTCCTGTATTTCTTCTATTGATCTCATCTTTATTCCCCATTAATTCTTATCTACATCAACTTCTAAACTCTCACTTGCGACTTTATCGACTCTTATCATGCTGTCGCGCAGCTTAATAAAAGCAGTAGGTAGCACCACTGCCGATTCTGCGTTGTAGGCCTTCGAAGACTTAACGACATCCTTTAAAAGCTTCGTCATCTTCTTGCCCACAGCAAGATTGTCCCAGATTTCTTTGTTATTAAGTACTGAATCGGAAAGGACACAGTTAGACGCGGAGGTGCCAATAGAATCGACAATCTCCGTAAAGACATTCGTGTCCATGAAGACTTTATTTTCAGACATTTCCCCTATCCTTCCTTTTAATATTATAAGCGTATATGTGAATAACTTATTAACATAGTATCACTTATTGCTTCTCCCTTGCAAGAAAAAAGATTGAAGTTGTGAAAAAATATATCAGAATTAGCTTTGCTATATGACATCCTTTTATTTCTCGGATTCACGGTATTATATTCTGAGATGTGCAGTTCTTGTACGCATGGCTGATTTGCTCAATGAAAAAACAGGAAAATGTCGATTTCAATGAGTAACACGAAATGAGACATTTTCCTGTTTTTGAATTATAAGCAAATCGCTATGCGGCGAAAACAAGCATCTCAGGATATAATACCGTAAATTCGGAAGAAAATAGGATGTCGCCTTTACTTCCTGATTCCCGCGGCCTTAAGCAGCTCTTTTGTGTACTCTGCCTGAGGATTACGATACACGTCCTTCGTTTCGCCGTATTCTACCACTTTTCCATTCTTCATGATCATCACACAGTCGCTTATCTGGTACACTACGCGAAGGTCGTGTGAGATAAATATGATGGAAATGCCAAGTCTCTTGTGTAGCGAACGTAGAAGCTCCATGATCTGCGCCTGTATCGTAACGTCCAAAGCCGATACCGGCTCGTCCGCGATAAGGAGCTTGGGCTCTCTCATAAGCGCGATTCCGATGCAGACTCTCTGCCTCTGTCCGCCCGATAACTGCGAAGGATATCTTTCAAGCATCTCAAGCGGAAGCTCGATCTCCTTCATGATCTCTTTTACCTTGGCAAGGCGCTCTTCCTTGGTCCACTTCCTCGTCTTGTCGACTTTAAGAGGCTCCTCCAAAAGCCAGCCTACTTTTTTGGCCGGATTAAGAGAATTGTACGGATCCTGAAAAACCATCTGCGGGCCTTCATATTTCTGCCACAGCTCGCCCGTGTAGTCCTTGTTTATGCCTACAATGGCGCGCGCAAGCGTAGACTTACCGCAGCCCGATTCTCCCGCGATAGCAAGAACCGTACCCTCTCCCATCTCAAAAGAGACATCGTGAAGAATCTGCACCTTTTTATTGCCCGAAAAGAGCTTTCTTTTTCTGTTTTTGTAAAAGACATTTAGGTCTTTTGCTCTAAGTACCGTTTCGCCCATATTACTCTCCGATATCAATCTTAGGGATGGCAGCGATCAACTTCTTGGTATAAATATCCGTCGGATTTGAAAAGACTCTTGAAGTCTTTCCGCTCTCTACGATATTGCCCTTCTGCATGACTATAACCCTCTCGCACAGCTGGCTTACAAGGCTAAGGTCATGTGATATGAATATGATAGAGGTTCCCCTCTCTTTGTTAATCTTTTTAAGGAGCTCGACGATCTGCGCCTGAACCGTGACATCAAGCGCCGTTGTGGGCTCATCCGCAATAAGGATCTTGGGATTACCGATCATGGCCGCCGCGATCATGACTCTCTGTCTCATACCGCCGGAAAGCTCATGCGGATGCATGTAGTAGATGTTCTCGGCATCATTTAGTCCAACCGCCTTAAGCATCTCTATCGCTCTTTTCTTACGCTCTTTTTTATCGATATCGGGATGATGGATAAAAAGAGATTCCTCAACCTGCCAGCCGATTCTTTTAACCGGATTAAGGCTCGTCATGGGCTCCTGGAAGATCATAGAGATCTCATCGCCCTGATAAGAACGGAGCGTCGCTCTGTCGCAGGTAAGAAGATCATCGCCGTTAAACATGATCCTTCCTGTCTTTTTAAGAGCATGTCTGTTAAGAAGCCCCGCTATCGCAAGAGCACTCATACTCTTTCCGGAACCGGACTCTCCGACAATACCGACGATCTCGCCCTCTTCAAGCATAAGGTCAAAATCCTCAACGACCGTCTCAGGCTCGTCGTGATCGTGGAATTCAATATGAAGATCAGTTACATCAAGTATTATTCCCATCTTCTGAGCCCCTCTCCCAAGAATGAAAAACCAAGCACCATAAGCACAATAACAACACCGGGACATAGACAATAGCTCGGCGTTGTAAACATGTACTGCTGTGCATCCGACAACATCTTTCCAAGGCTTGCGTAAGGAGGCTGCGAACCTACACCGAGATAGCTAAGTCCCGCTTCCGCAAGCACTGCATTGTTAAAACCGATAAGTATAGAAGAAGCCATAACTCCCTTGATATTTGGAAGTATGTGCACAAATATCATCCTGACATCAGATACGCCCTGAAGCTTGGCGCTCGCAACATAGTCCATGTTCCTGCACCTAAGCACTTCGCCCCTTACGATCCTGGCAAAGCTTGGAATAAACGCTATTCCAAGTGACATAAGAAGCTGAACCCATCCCGTTCCGAAAACACTGACAATTACAAGTGCAAGAAGGATGCTGGGGAATGCAAAAAGAGCATCGATAACTCTCATGATAACTTCGTCAAACACGCCGCCGAAATACCCTGTAAGCGCGCCGATCGCAGTACCAAGCACCGCACCGATCGTAACGGTTCCGATCGCTATAAGGAGCGTTACCCTGCTTCCGTACATAACCCTGCTGAACACGTCACGTCCCATGTTGTCGGTACCCATGATATGTTTAAAAGAGATTCCCTGAAGCTTTTCGGACGCACTCATCTTGGTCGGTTCGTAAGGCATCCAAAACAGACCGACAATTATCATCAAAAGGATAATTCCGGTTATTATAAGCCCAAACAACATATATGGGTCTTTTTTTATCTTTTTAAAAGTCCTTTTTAAGTTCTTCATTCTTCAATGCCTATTCTCGGATCGATTATTCTGTAAATGATATCAACCAAAAGATTGGTCACGATAACCACGATCGCAATGCCCATGATTATCGCTTCAACAACCGGATAGTCTCTGTTGCTGATACTTGTTAGAAGTATCCTGCTTATTCCTGGTATGCTGAAAACCTGCTCAATTACGATACTTCCCGCGATCATGTCCGCAAGCACCATTCCAAGGAAGGTGATTACAGGAATAAGCGCATTCTTTAAAACGTGCCTGTACAGCACTCCGTTAGTATTGTTACCTCTGCTGTAGGCGGTTCTCGTATAATCTTTTGCCGCCTCATCTATAACGCTGCCCCTTAGCATCTTAACCGTCATTGCTATCTTGGGAAGCGCAACCGCAACGGCCGGAAAGATCAGATACCTGATAAATCCGCCGAAATCGTCCTTATATGAGATAAATCCCCCGGGAGTAAATAATCTGAGCACCATTCCAAACACAAAGCTTATGAGAATTCCGGAAAAGAAAGGCGGAATCGCCATAACTATCTGGTTGAACACCGTGATAACTCTGTCGAGAATACCACCCTCGTGCTTGGCTGTGATAATACCGAAGGGAATTGAGATCAAGATTGTAAGTAAAAAAGACATTACGGCCATCGTGAGCGTGATCGGAATCTTGCCAAGGATCATGCCGGATACGGGAACACTATAGTTGTAGCTCGTGCCCATATTACCGTGAAGAAAAGCCGTAAACCATCTGAAATATCTGATAAAAAAGGGATCGTTAAGACCCATTCTCTCTCTTGTCTGAGCGATAAGCTCGGGAGAAGCCTCCGTTCCGAGCATCCTAAGTGCCGGATCTCCCGGAATAATACTAAAAGCGAGGAATACGCATAGAGAAACCACCACTAAAGTAATTATCATGGAAATAATTTTTTTAATGATATATTTCATACGCGTATTCCCCGCATTCTTTTGTCTTCTTATGAATCCGACATTGCCCCGGATCCATTGTATGTCGTATTTACTGTGCAGGTCTGATCTTAGCTATATCCTGTACATAAAGGGGATAGAAAACATATCCCGTAAACTTCTTGTTGAGTGCCACAAACTCAGGAAGGTCCTGAATATATACGTTTGCAGCTTCTTTTGCAAGGATTTCCTCACATTCCTTGTAGTACTTGGTCTTCTCGGCATCATCCGATGTGGCCTGCGCGTTCGCATAAGCCTTATCAAACGCCTCGCTGCTGAAGTTGAACATGTTCTTACTTGCATCTGTCTCATATCTTGCAAGAAGAGCCGCAGCTGAAAGTGTTGATGCGTCAAAACCTACAACCGTTGACTCGTACTTTCTGTCATTGTAAACATCAGAGAGCCATGAGTTCCACTCGATCTCCTGGATATTGGCCGTTACGCCGATTGCCTTGAGTTCCTCGGAGATAACCTGAGCAGTGTCAACGTGCTGCTTGTAGTTGGAAGGAACAGTTATCGTAAACTCAAATCCGTTAGGATATCCTGCTTCTGTCAAAAGAGCTTTCGCCTTCTCCACATCCTGATTATAAACATCGTTAAGCTCAGGCATGAAGTACTTACCGAATGAAGGATACATCGCACTTCCGATCTCAACGCCCGCTCCGTCGGAAACAAAATCCATAATCTCCTTGGGATCGATCGCATAGCAAAGTGCCTGACGAACTCTCACATCATCAAAAGGCTTAACCTTATTGTTGAGGTAAAGAGCCTGTACAAGGTTCATTGTTCCCTCGTAGATCTCGAATTTATCGGAGAGCTGAGCTACCTGTGAGCTGGGAATTCTTGCGAACATATCGATTGATCCGCCCTCAAGATCCATAACAACCGCATCTGCGTTGGATTCGATCTTGAAAACTACGTCCTTGATATATGCCTTGTCTCCCCAGTAATCATCAAATGCTGTTACTGTAAAGTTCTCCTGTGGTGCGCTTGATACGTACTTGTAAGGGCCCGTTCCGATGATCTTGTTCTCGGGATGCTCGTTGGATGCGGGAATAATAGCAACCGTGAGCTGAGTAAGGAACTCGGAATTAGCTTCCTTAAGCACTATCTCTACGTGACTGTCATCAAGTATATTCACACTGTCTATGTTGGAAAAAGAAGAAACAAGCGGCTCACTTCCGTCAGCGCCTGCGTTACGGTCGATAGAATATTTGATATCCTCTACTGTAACAGCGGAGCCGTCGTGGAACTTGATTCCGTCTCTGAGTGTGAAAGTATATACCTTATTATCTTCCGATATTGTGTACTCACTGGCTACAGCAGGGTTAAGATTACCGTTCTCATCGGGTTTAACAAGTCCCTCGAATATGTTAAACAAAACCTCTTTGGTTCCTGCCCCCGTCGCATAATGAGGGTCAAAACTATCCAAATCCTGAGGTATACCAACGATAAGCTTAGAAAGATCATCCGCGTTTCCGGCCTGATTATCTGCCTGTGCAGCTTCAGTTTCCGGTTTCTTGGAATCTCCTGTCTTGTCACTTGAGCAGCCGCTCAATGCAACAGTCAGCGTTGTCAACACAACCATCAGAAGACGGCAGCCTACCTTTCTGCCAATACTTCTTTTAATCATGTTAAAAATCTTCCTCCTTATTGAATTATAGGCATTGGCAATGCCATTACTGATAAAATATAAAGCCTTGACAAGTCTCTGTCAAGGCTTCCAAGTCATTCTTTCTTAAGTAGCGGAGTGTTCTTATCTGTTGTATCTGTAATAGTTCCGTCAGCCTCTTTTCGAAGAACAGATTTAAGTTCGTCCATAAAGGTATTTACATCCTTAAATTCTCTGTATACGGAAGCAAATCTTACATATGCGACCGGATCTAAGTTCTTCATCTTGTCCATTACTATCTCACCGATAGCACGGCTTGGTATCTCTTTCTGCTCCATATTGAACACTTCGGTCTCTACAGAATCAACAAGCTTTGTGATCTGCTCAGCACTTACCGGTCTCTTGTGGCAAGCTCTGAATACACCGGCTTCGATCTTGGCTCTGTCGTAAGGCTCACGCACATCGCCCTTCTTTATAACAATAAGCGGAATAGTCTCCACTTTCTCATATGTCGTAAATCTCTTCCCGCAGGAATCGCATACACGTCTTCTTCTGATCGATGTATTCTCATCCGCAGGTCTTGAATCGATTACTCTTGTATCATCTTTTCCGCAGAATGGGCATTTCATACCAAATCCTCCATCTCAACAAAATGACATTTGATGTGCACTGCGGTATTGCGAAAATAAGCCACAATATATTGCCGCAAATACACGCATTTCTACCAGTTATTGTATCATTATTTTGCATAAAAAAAAAGAGGTTCTGCTCTCGCATTCGCTTGCCAGAACTAAGTAGTACACCACGACTCGATAAAACCGAGTCTGGTGATTACTTAAAAAAATACCCTCCGCTTTAGCGGAGGGCGTATTGTCTAATTATTTTCTCTGTAAGAAATCAGGAATCTTGAGAGACTTAGGCTCTACTGTGCTCTTGATCTCACTGGGACGGCTGATTCCAAGTGTAGGTCTGGGACCTGCCGCAGCTGCTGCAGAAGCATCAGCTGATGAAACACCGATAGGTGAGATTGTAGGCTGAATAGGTGTTACAGGTGTAACGGGAGCCACAGGAGCATGTGCTGCAACAGCCTGAGGCTGAGGAGCTACCGTAGCTGCAACAGGTGAAGCTGTCGCTGAAGCAACGGGCTTCACAGGTGTATTGATCTGCTTGTCGTCAATACCTGTAGCAATAACAGTAATCGTACATGATTCCTGCTGATTCTCATCATACATAGCACCGAAGATGATGTTAACATCATTTCCTGCAAGCTGGCGAACATACTCGGAAGCATCTGATGCATCCTGAAGAGTGATGTCACCGGAAATATTGATAATAACACTGGAAGCGCCATTAATCTTGGTCTCAAGAAGAGGAGACTCAACAGCCATCTTAACGGCCTCGGAAGCCTTCTCATCACCCTTACCTGAACCGATACCGATATGAGCAATGCCCTTATCCTTCATAACTGTCTGAACATCGGCGAAGTCAAGGTTGATAACAGCGGGAACATTGATAAGATCAGTAATTCCCTGTACAGCCTGCTGAAGAACCTCATCGGCCTTCTTAAGTGCGTCAGGCATTGTTGTACGTCTGTCAACTATCTGAAGAAGCTTATCGTTAGGGATAACGATAAGTGTATCTACATTCGATTTGATATTCTGTATGCCGAGCATAGCATTCTGCATACGAACACGAGCCTCAAAACTGAAGGGCTTGGTTACAACGCCTACAGTCAGAATACCCATATCCTTTGCAAGCTTAGCTACAACGGGAGCAGCTCCTGTACCGGTTCCGCCACCCATACCACAGGTAACGAACACCATGTCCGCGCCCTTAAGAGCAGCCGAAATCTCCTCGGAACTCTCCTCAGCAGCCTTCTGACCGATCTCAGGCTTAGCACCTGCGCCAAGTCCCTTGGTCAGCTTCTCACCGATCTGCAAAAGCTTGGGTGCCTTACAGAGCTGGAGAGCCTGCTTATCTGTATTTATACCGATGAATTCCACACCGTTTATATTCTCATCTACCATTCTATTAACAGCGTTATTACCTGCGCCACCGACCCCGACAACGATGATCTTGCAGGCAGATTCCGCATCATTTGACTTTATCTCGAGCAAAACGACTCCTCCTTCACGACCTATAAACTCCTGTTATCAATGATACGATTTTTTAAACCAATTATCAACCCGTTTTTTTGTTCGATAATTAATCCAAAAAAACAAAAATATCATTGTTTTTTCTCTTTAAAAGAGATGTTTTTTGTATCTTCATCATAGTCTTTCATCTCGATAATTCCTGACTTTCCTTCGAGTTCGGGCTTAGGAAGAATATTTTTTAGCTGAATAATTTTCTCGTCGATATAATCCTTGGTTCCTATGCTGACTTCAATGCCTCCGAAGTACAGGTATACGTTGTATTCGCTGTCAAAAAAAATCTTGTCCGCGTTAAGCTCATATTTTTCAAGAAGCTGAGTTATGTCCAAAATTTCTTCAAAAATTTCTCCATTTTCAACAGGGAGCTTTTCATGAATTATAACGCTGTCGAAGGAAAGGCCCATAACCTGCGGGACATCGTCCGACGGTTCAAAAGAACTTTCGACCACTATTCCGTCTCTGTCAAAATACATGTAATGGCCAAGATAAGCAATGTAGCCGGCAACAGCCTTCTCATAGACATTGATCTTGACGGAATCGGGTGAGATTATGTCCACATCCATCTTTTCTATGAACGGAATGTCTCTGATACTCTTGTTTCTGTACTTAAAAGACAGATACATCGAATTCTTACAGAACTTGTCCGTCATTACCATTTCGACGATCTCTTCATCGGTGTAGTGCTTATTTCCGTTAACATAGACATTGGTTATTGTATAGTTGTCCGCGATATATTTAATAACGCCGACTATTATCACAAAAACAGCAAGAATGATCAGTGCAATAATATAAAGACTCCTGTTATTTCTGATGGAGTCTTTTATATGCCACCCGTTATGAAACACATGTCTCCTTACAGAGGATGCTCTTTTTCTGCGTCTTCTTGCCATTATTTATCTTCCTATATTTCTTGCAACATTAAGGGCCAGCCCGACCTCAGCGAGCTGAATAATAACTGCAGATCCACCATAGCTTATGAACGGAAGTGTTATTCCGGTGTTGGGAATTGTATTGGTAACAACCGCTATGTTAAGAATAACCTGAATGGAAATATGTCCCATAACGCCGATAACAAGAAGTGCTCCCAGCATATCAGGTGAATTGTTTGCAATGATCATGAGTCTCCAGATAAGAAGAAGGAACATAAGCATAACAGCGATTGCTCCGAAAAGTCCGAGCTCCTCACAGATAACAGAGAATATCATATCGTTCTGAGCCTCGGGAATAAATCCCATCTTCTGCATACTCTCTCCGAGTCCCTTACCAAATATTCCTCCGGAACCTATGGCATAAAGAGCCTGCAATGTCTGGAATCCTTTTCCGCTGGCATGTGCATTGGGATCTATCCACGCAAGAACTCGCTCAAATCTGTAGTTCATTCCGCTTGAATGATCTGCATTAACTATAATGATAACCGCTACCGCTACGACTGCGACAAGCGAAAGAGCGGCTATAATATATTTTTTATATCCCGGAGTAGAGATAAACAGCATAACGACCGTGATTCCCATGATAATGATCGCGGAACTCAGGTTTTTTGTGATTCCGTACACCAGCAAGGAATAAAGTGTCGGAAAAGCAAGCGCCGTCAAATATCCTCTGGGAGTCAAAAGATTTTTCCTAAGCTTGATGATAAGCACCGCAGAAAAAACAATAACGGCGAATTTCGCGACCTCCGCGGGCTGAACCGACATACCCATGATGAAGATCCAACGCTTCGCACCGTTGATCCTTTTTCCGAAAGGAATAACGAGCAATATCAGCACGGCAGCGGCCACATATATCGGAAAAGCAAATTTGGCGATAAATCTGTACGGTATGTAAGAAACAATAAGCATCGCCGCAAGTCCGATAACCGTAGAAACAAGCTGATGTCTGAAATAGTATGAGGAATCGCCGAGATCGAGGTTAGCCTCGTAAGAACTTGTGGAATACACCATTACAAGTCCGAACGCCAAAAGAAACAGTATGATGAATATCAAACTGTAATCAATGTATGACTCTTCTTTTGGTTTTCTAAGTGCTCTGATCCTGTTCAAAACAACCCCTCGCCACAAAATATTATAATTTGCAAACGTATTCTTTGAATCTTTTACCCCTGGTCTCATAATTGGGGAACATATCCCAGCTTGCGCATGCGGGTGAAAGAAGAACCGCATCGCCCTCATTTGCACTCTGAGTACAGAACTCAAGTGCCTCTTCAAAAGTATCCTTAAATACAAAATCATTAAAGCCGTGCTTCTTAGCGCACTCTGCTATCTTCTCTTTGGTCTGACCGATAAGAACAAGGAGTTTAACTTTATCTCCGAAATTCTCGATCCACTCATCGTATTCACTGCCCTTGTCATAGCCGCCACCTATAAGGATGGTAGGCTTACTCATAGCCTTGATTCCCTGAATTGCAGCATCCGGATTGGTTCCCTTGGAATCGTTGTAGTAATCAACGCCATTCTTTGTGGCAACAAACTCGATTCTGTGCTCAACAGCCTTGAAGTTTCTTATAACCTCTAGGATTGTGGACATAGGAACGCCCATGGCAAGAGACATTGCTATCGCAGCCATTACGTTCTCCACATTGCAAAGTCCGACAAGATTCATGTCGTGGATATTCATGACGCTTACGGCATTACCCGCTGTGCTCATGTATATCTCGTCTCCGTCAAGGAAAAGACCGTCCGCAAGCTTTTCTTTTGTTGAAAAGAATACCACCTTGGCGGGACATCTTTTTCCGAAATCTCTTGTATATTCATTATCATAATTAAGAACGCAGGTATCGTCCTTAGTCTGATTGTTGGTGATGTTCTCCTTCATCGCAGCATAGCATTCCATAGTATGATGCCTGTTGAGATGATCGGGTGTAACGTTTAATATAGCAGACACATTGGCATGGAAATTATCAACCGCTTCCAGCTGAAAAGAGCTGATCTCTCCGACCGTAACCGATGAATCATCCATAAGAAGTGAGCTCTCCGCATAGGATACGCCGATATTTCCCACAACGTATACATTTCCGAATTGAGCCTTCATTATATCACCGACAAGTGTCGTTGTTGTTGTCTTTCCGTTGGTTCCCGTTATCGCAACCACCTTGCCCTTTGCAAAATTATAGGCAAGCTCTATCTCGCTCCAGATAGGAATATTCTTTTCTTTAATACGAAGTACAGTAGGTGAATCAAGAGGAACCGCAGGGCTTGGAACCACCAAAACCAGCTCATCAAGAACCTCATCGCTTATCTCTCCTACGATCACGTCTGTCTTATCTCTGTCTTCCTCATGAAGCTTTAATTTAATGTCTTCCACTGTCAAAGACTTGTTTTCTTCAAGAACAATGGGCTTTGCTCCCACCTTGTTAAGCAGGCTCACCGATCCGACGCCCGAAAGTCCGGAACCAATGACCAATACGTTTTTGCCAATAATATCACTTGTTTTCATTACATCTACCTCTGATTACAGTCCAATATATGCAAGCAGGCACAAAAGAATTGTGACTGTTGTAAACACGTTAACGACCTTGGTCTCTGACCATCCGCCCTTTTCAAAATGGTGATGTATGGGTGCCATTCTGAATATACGCTTTCCGTTAGTAAGCTTAAAATATGATACCTGAAGCATTACGGAAATAACCTCAAACATATAGATGAATCCAACTATCGCTATGAAGATCGGCATCTGAAGAACATATGCTATTCCCGTCACAAAGCCTCCGATAGCAAGTGAGCCGGTATCGCCCATCATGACTTTTCCGGGATATACGTTATATACAAGGTAGCCCAAAAGAGCTCCAAGCATTACACAAGATACCACCTGTGCTCCGTCGCTTCCGTATGCTATAGCGGCAACTCCGAAAAATCCCGCAACTACGGCTGTCACCGATGCACATAAGCCGTCAACACCGTCCGTAAAATTGGTGCCGTTGGCTGTTCCGATCGCGATAAAGAACATAATAGGGATATTCCAGAATCCGAAATCAAGCATTTTATCGGTAAAAGGAACTCTCATTGCAAGCGAAAGATCCGTACAACTCTCAATATAAAAAGCAAATATCATAGAAACAACAAACTGGCCGAGGAACTTCTGCCAAGCTCGCAGTCCCAAATTGTCTTTTTTAACAACTTTGATGAAATCATCAAGAAATCCCAAAAATCCAAATCCAAATGTAAGAATGAGAACGGGTATAACTTCCTTATGAGTGGGTGCGTAAAAAAGCCCTACTACCAGAAGCGGAAGGAGAAAGATAATTCCTCCCATTGTAGGTGTTCCTGTCTTTTTCTGATGGGATGCAAGTCCCTCTTTTCTCTCAGTCTGTCCTGCCTTGAGCTTTCTAAGTTCATTTATGATAGTAGGTCCTGAAACTACAGCTATCAAAAATGATACGACCACAGGAATAAACGTTCTCAAAACATAACTACTCACGATAAAACCTCACAAAATATATAAATCACTCACTACTCTTTCCTTCGGAAGCCTCTGCTGTAGGTGCTCCCGTGAAATCAGGCAAATCATCCCCGCCCATTTCATTTCCGTTTTCGGGGTTTACAAGATTACCTGTGTTCGGGTCAATATAATACCCTGTTGTCTCGTCTACGTCAAATGACTCCCAAATATTGGTGTCGTCTTCTTTCTCTTCTTTCTTGTCTTTCTTCTGCTTTTCGGCATCTTCTTTCTTTTCGCCGGCTTTACCTTCTTCAGAAGTGCCTTCCGCCTTTTCACCTTCGGTATTTTCTCCGGTTGCTTCCTCGCCCTCCGCAGCTTCACCTTCCCCGGCCGGCTGTGTGGGAGTTACCATATTGGCGCGAATCTCATCAAGCTCTGCCTGCTCCTTCTCGTTTATCTCTTCAGTCATCTGATAATTTAGATAAGGAAGAGCCTCTGTAAGAACTCTCTTAACGATCCATGTTGCGTTCTTGGCATCATCCTGCAAAGCTACATTTGGTCTGTCCACAACAACATAGATAGCGATCTCCGGATGATCTGCAGGAGCATAGCCCATGAATGATACAACGTACTGTCTGTTTCCACGGGGAAGCGTCTGCGCTGTACCGGTCTTACCGCCGATCATATAACCTGCGGGTCTTGCGGTCTTACCTGTACCCTCGTCACCCGCTACAACTTTATTGCAATACTGAATGATCTTTTCGGAAGTACTCGGAGAAATAGTCTGCCTGAGCACTCTGGGTTCTATATTTTTAATAGTAGATCCGCTGCTTGAAACAATCTTTTTTACCATATGAGGCTCGTAGTAGTAACCACCGTTGATAAGCGAAGAAAAAGCAGTGATCATCTCGATCATGTCACAGTCAAAGTTCTGTCCGAAAGCATTGGTCGCAAGATCCGTCGGTGTCATCTCTTCAGGCTTTTTGACAATATTTTCCGTTCTTGCTTCTCCGGCAAGATCTATATTGGTCTTAAGGCCAAAACCAAATTGTTTTTGGAACTTGGTGAACTTTTCTTTTCCGATTGCCTGCGCCTCATGCATAAGCGCTACGTTACATGAAATCTCAATCGCGCGTTCAACTGAAACATCGCCGTCACCGTATGTATTATGGCAGTGGATCTTCCAATCACCGATCTCCAACGAGCCGTTACAGTTATAGTGTTCATTACCTGTAATAGCCCCGGTTTCAAGTCCTGTAGCTGTTGTAAAAGGCTTGGATACCGATCCCGGCTCATATGTATCACTGATGCAGTAGTTTTTCCAAAGAGCATTGAGCTGCCTGTAAGTCTCTTCGTCGGAAAAACCGTCAAGCATCTCTTGAGTGATATATACACCGGAATCAAAATCCGATTCGCCCGGTACGAGCTTTCCTTTTGCATCCACCATGGGCATTCCGATAAGTTTGGAGGTATCTCTCGGATTATTGGGATCATAATTGGGATAACTCGCCATTGCAAGTATATCACCGTTATTAACGTTCATCATGATGCAACCGATATTGTTGGCGCCATTGCCCTGACGAGCGTTATTTGCATGTTCATCATTGTACTGCTTAATGTATTTCTCAACGATAGTCTGAAGATTACCGTCGATCGTTGTTACAATGCTGTCTCCGTCAGTAGCCGGAATCGTTGTTCTCTCAAGAGTGGAATCATCATCAAGATATCCGTACTCTCTTCCCAAGGTTCCGCTGAGCGTGTCATTATAATACTCCTCAAGTCCGTAAGTTCCGATATTGTCACCTGTTGTAAAACCGATAACATCGCACGCAAGAGTTCCGTTTGGATACTTTCTTATATAATTGTCCTCGAACCATATACCCTGGATATTCTCGTCATAGGTATCGGTTCCCGGTGTCATAAGATCCTGAAAAGGAGCGACCTGATCATACTCAAGCTTTTTGGCCAATGTATAATACTGAGAAGTCGGGTGCTCACTCAAGTAATTCCTGATCTCACCTCCGTCAAGCTTAAAGTACTTAACAAGCGCATTGACCGTAGGATCCACATACTTATCACTTCTGAGAAGGAGCTTGGCGTCAAGGATAACATTGTATACCTTCTCACTGTAAGCAAGAACAGTACCGTTGGAGTCCTTGATCTCTCCTCTTCTGAAAGGAATGGTAACAGAGTCATATTGCTGCTGTGAAAGCACCTGTTTCTCATATTCCTCACCGTTGTTCTTGGTGATCAGAATGAGTCTGACTCCTAACCCAACGAAAGCCAGTAGCACAATTACAAATAGCACTACCAGCTTTTTCTTCATTCCTATAGTAAATTTCTGTTGTTTTACACGGGCATTCTGTTTCATTTTAAAAAGCGTTTCCTTATTACTTACTCTCCGTCTGCGGTATCGGTGCAATCTGTCTTACATAATCATTACCGCCTCCGTCGGAATATGTGACTATCTGTCCGTCCGTAGCATAAGTCATACCATATTCCTGTATGGCAATACGCTTAACTTCTTCCAGGTCGACGTTGCCATTAGCTCTATTATACGCTTCATCATTATCTTGTTTCAAATTATTTAATTGACTCTCGAGCGTTGCTATGTTTTTAACGCTGTTTGTGATCTGTGACTGCAAGGAAATGTACCAAGCCAGTGTTCCGACCATGAGTACCATTGCAAGCGACAAAAACAAAAGATATCCAAGGCTCATGTGGTGACGTCTTCTGTGTTGATGTAAAGGATCGTGAACATGAACTCTTCTGCGCTCATATGCGGGTGCGTTATTTAATTGTCTTGCTGCGTTGCCGCGTACGTACTGTGCCATGTTCTCTCTCCTTTCCATTTATGATGTCATGCCTTTTAATACGTATATTTAACAGTTTCCCCGATCACTTTGCCTTTTCGAATACCCTTAGTTTGGCGCTCTGTGATCTTTTATTTTCTGAAAGCTCTTTTTCACTTGGAAGAATAGGCTTTCTTGTAATAACTTTTCCTTTTGAGACATTGCCGCATACACAAACCGGAAATTCCGGAGGACACGTGCAAGGATTCTCATTCTTTTTAAAATTGGTCTTGGTTATACGATCTTCCAACGAATGGAAAGTTATAACGCATAACCTTCCGCCCGGATTAAGGAAATCTATGAATCCGTCGAGCGAATCCTTGAGAACATCAAGTTCTCTGTTAAGTGCGATCCTAAGTGCCTGATATGTTCTCTTGGAAGGATGTCCTCCCTTTTCCCTCATCTTGGCGGGGATCGCAGCTTTTATGATCTCGTTCAGCTGATAGGTTGTCTCTATCGGAGCTTTCTCTCTTGCCATGCATATGTGCTTGGCTATATTCTTGGCGAATTTATCCTCGCTGTAATCGCGTATTATATGGAAAATCTCCGTCTCCGAATACTCGTTGACTATATTGCCGGCAGTAAGCGGCTGCCTTCTGTCCATTCTCATATCGAGCGGAACATCTTCTTTATAGGTAAATCCTCTGTCAGCGTTATCAAGCTGATAAGATGAAACTCCAAGGTCAAGTATGATCCCGTCTACGCCGGTAACTCCCAGTTCTCTGAGCCTTGAAACAGCGTTCTCGTAATTGTCTCTTATAATGGTGACTTTGTCGCCAAACTCTGATAGTCTCTCGCTTGCGGCCTTTATTGCATCTTCATCCTGATCTGTGCCGTACAGATGTCCCTTATCGGACAATCTGCTTGCTATGTGGTAGGAATGTCCTCCACCGCCAAGCGTTCCGTCGAGATATATCCCGTCGGGCTTTATATTCAGATTTTCCAGCGATTCCTCAAGAAGTACCGAATAATGTTTGAATTCCATCTATGCATCCTTACGATCCGCCATTCGCATAGCTTAGATGCTCAAGCCGTACTCGCTCATCTTAGCCGCTATTCCATTTATATCTTCAAAAGAGCTTGCTTTCTCCCACTCAGTCTTACTCCAGATCTCAGCTCTGTTTCCGACTCCGGCGATAACAGCCTCTTTCTCGATACCTGCGTGCTGTAACAGATTGGCGGGAATAAGTATTCTTCCCTGTTTATCCGTCTCAGCGTCAATGGCTCCGGCGATAAAGAAACGTCCCAGCATACGAGCCTCCGGCTTGTCCATGGGCAGTGATTGAAGCTTTTCTTCGAACTTGTCCCAGCCTTCCTGAGCGAACACAAAAAGACAACCGTCAAATCCCTTGGTAACCACAAATTGTTCACCAAGGAGTTCACGGAACTTAGCAGGAATTATGAGTCTTCCCTTGGCGTCAATGGAATGACTGTATTCGCCTCTAAATGCTGTTCCCAATTATTTTCTACCACTTTCAACCACTTTTTAACACTTTTTACCACTTAACCCCATTATAGACTATAAATTTTTATTTAACAACCTTTAATTTGAAAAAAATTCGTAAATTTAAGTAGGTCTTTTCGAATACTTCATGATGCGTTATCCTATTAGGGACGCTTAAAATTTATTACGAAAGAAAGAGGGAAAGATTATGAGAAGCAAAGCAATCGGATTTGCGCTTGCAGCTATGTTTACGCTCAGCGCCTGCTCAGGGGAAAGCGCTCCAGCGATCGATCCAACAAGCACAGACGCAAAGGCAACTGAGGCGGCAAGCTCAGATGTAACGACAACTGAAGCAGCAAGCACAGACGGAAACAGTGCTGTAACAAACACAGAAAATGCGGATACTGCAGCCGTTTCATACAGCGGTTATAAGAAGGCTTATATCGATCTTATTAAAAGTGAAAATGAGAAGATACAAACCGAGGAGCAATTATCTGCGGATGATACCATAAGCTATTATCGGATATATGACATTGACAAAAACGGAACTCCGGAACTCTTTATAGAGTACGGATCATCAGAAGACGTTTTTCACTCAAAGATTTACACATACGAAGATGACGCTGCGAAATTCATAGAAGATATTAATACAGCTTTCACTTCTCTATGTGCTATTCCCGGCGAAAACGGGGTCCTGCTCCATCTTGCTTACTTAGAAGAGGATGATTACAGCAAACTCACTTTGGAAGGCGGAAAGATAACTTCAGAATCACTTTATGAAGGCACGGTCGATACCGAAGATGAATCCAGTAAGTACAAGATTCCGGATGAAATAATACCGGGATCCTATTACCTTACTTCATATGAATCAAAAAACACCTATCCCATCGAAATGTATGAGGTGATCTCATCCGATCCTGTCACAGCGGACAGCAAGGAGTATGCTTACCCGGATAATGATCCCAATTTCTTCACAGATATCATTGCCAATGATGGTACCGTGAATGCGGTTGCCGACGAAGAATACTTTTATGCAACCGGAAAGATCCCTTTCAGTAAGCTCTTATCAGACGGTGTGACCTATGAATACATCGAAACTCCTATGACTATCGGAGATATATCATACGCCGACCTTAACGGCGACGGAGTTTATGAAGGTATCTTCTATTTAAAAGGAAACGGAAACGATTCTCCCACCGCCAGACCGGCTTTTCGTGGAATCATGAGTAAACAGGATGATGTTGTCTACGTATACCTCACCCTCTATCCTAATGAAGACAGAGTCACTGAAGATGGATTCTTTGTAACAGATCCGAATAAGCATAGCAATAATCGCCTCGTAGAGAGAGTCTTATTTGATAAAGAAAAAATCATGAAATACTCTGTTTCTTCCGACAGCATTAAGTAATATTGTATGAACATCAAAAAGAGCCGACCTCTTTTTCCAAGAGGCCGGCCCTTTTTTATTTATCATTATTCTTCTTTCTTTTCTTCTGAAGATTCTTTTTCCTCAGTATTCTCCGTGGGAGCCTTTACCTTCACAAACTTGCCCCTCACAAGGATCTCGCATACGATGGCAAATACCACGCACACGATAGCAAGTGCCATGGATACGGGAAT
The DNA here is from genome assembly GCF_003625475.1 of Butyrivibrio sp. X503. Lineage (GTDB taxonomy): Bacteria > Bacillota > Clostridia > Lachnospirales > Lachnospiraceae > Butyrivibrio. The sequence continues at coordinate 248,511 of NZ_RAIQ01000004.1, forward strand.
ATGTGTGCCCGCAATATACAAGCGGTCTGTTCTCACGAACTCGATCCATGCTCTTCCGAGGCCATAGCCTCCAAGGTACAAAAGAGTCATCTCGCCGTCAAACTTCTTACGCTTAATATATAGAAGCAATATTATAAGAAGAGCAACATTCCAAAGTGATTCATAAAGGAATGTGGGACTAACCTGAACATAGTTGGTCGCAGTGCTCATATGCTCTCTCATAAGCTCAGAAACGTCACTAGCTCTTACAATTTCAAGAGGAAGTCTCATCGCAAAGGGGCCGTTCGTATATTCTCCGAACACCTCTCTGTTGGTGAAATTGCCCCATCTTCCGATAGCCTGTCCAAGCACAAGTCCCGGCATGATCGTATCCGTATAGCGAAGGAAGGATTTCTTTTTAATCTTCGAATAAATAAATACCGTAAGGAATCCCGCTATTACTCCGCCATAGATCGCAAGTCCGCCGTTTCTTATATAAAGAACACTTATCGGATCACTCTTATACGAATCCCACGCAAACAGAACATAGTAAATTCTTGCTCCTATTATCGAAAAGACAATGAGATAGATCGCAAGATCCCAGTATTCATCGGGATTCTGATCGGTCTTTTTCGCAAGCTTTGCTATAAGAAGAAGTGCAAATAAAAAGCCGCATCCGATTATAACTCCGTATAAAGCTATCTCAAATCCGAAAACAGTAAAACTCTTAGGCACATTGCGAAGATAAATATTGAGATTGGGAAACGCAATGTCCATTTTTTCCATTATGTCCGGCATAGTGTTTTCTCCCCTTTAATAATGTGTAACGATCAAACGTTGAATCTAAAGAGAATCACGTCGCCATCCTGAACAACGTACTCTTTACCTTCCATACGTACAAGGCCCTTTTCCTTAGCGGCTGCAATTGAGCCCTCACGAAGAAGATCCTGATAGTTGATAACTTCAGCTTTGATGAAGCCTCTCTCAAAGTCAGTGTGGATCTTACCTGCTGCCTGAGGTGCCTTTGTTCCGATCTTGATAGTCCAAGCTCTTGTCTCGTCCTCACCTGATGTAAGGAAACTCATAAGTCCGAGAGTCTTATAGCTTGCTGCGATGAGCTTATCAAGTCCTGACTCTGTAAGTCCCATGCTCTCAAGGAACTCAGCCTTCTCATCCTCATCAAGCTCTGAGATCTCAGCTTCAATCTGAGCACTGATAACGAATACTTCGCTGCCTGACTTTGAAGCAAGCTCTTTTACCGCCTTAACATAAGGATTGGATGCTCCGTCGTCAGCAAGATCCTCATCCTTAACGTTTGCAGCATAGATCACAGGCTTCCATGTAAGAAGATCGAGAGTGTTGATAAATGCTTTCTCCTCGACATCGTCTACTTCAAGCTCTCTTGCCATCTTGCCTGCTTCGAGAACCGCTTTGATCTTATTTAAAGTCTCAAGCTCTTTGGCCGCAGCCTTGTCCATTCTGGCTGTCTTGGAAACCTTGGCTATTCTTCTCTCAAGGACCTCGAGATCAGCAAAAACAAGCTCTAAGTTGATCGTCTCTATATCACGCGCAGGATCTACGCTTCCGTCTACGTGAACAACGTTGGGATCTTCAAAGCATCTTACTACGTGCACGATCGCATCAGTCTCACGAATGTTGGCAAGGAACTGGTTTCCGAGTCCCTCTCCCTTGGATGCACCCTTAACAAGTCCGGCGATATCAACGAACTCGATAGTAGCAGGTGTCACCTTCTTGGAATGATAAAGATCACCGAGCTGCTTAAGTCTGTTATCCGGAACGGCAACGACACCCACGTTAGGGTCAATGGTTGCGAAAGGATAGTTCGCAGCAAGTGCTCCTGCATTTGTAAGTGAATTAAAAAGAGTACTCTTTCCGACATTGGGAAGTCCCACGATTCCGAGCTTCATGATTATATACCTGTATCCCTTATTTTAAGGGATTCCTTTCGTTTATATTCTAAATCTCCGACATTTCTCCGACATTTTTTCAATAATATGCCATATCAAGATATCAAAGACTTTATTTTTCTTTTAGTTCTTTTAGTATTTTTTCTCTAAGTTCTTCTTCAATTTCAGCAAGAAGTTCTTCTTTATACTCCGCTCTAATCCTTGCTTTAACTTCAGGCGAAACCTCTATCTCATCTTTAATGGTTCGTTCACCCAACTGAGCAGCTAAATAATTTGAGTATGCTTCCATCTCTCTTTCAAGAGTTGCATCAGTATTATGGACATAAAGGTCGTAAGTGATATTTGTACTCTTATGGCCAACCATCTGACTTAAAGCCTTAACACTAGCCCCAGGACGTTCCATATAACGAGTACACATGGTATGTCTAAGGTCATGCATAGACAAAACCTTAACGCCTGCTTTTTTACACAACTTAACTAAGTCAGCATTATATGTACTGTTTTTAGTAGGGAATCCTGTACGATTCAAAAACACTAAATCCTTAAATTCCTCTGGTGTCTCTTCGTTGATATTACATCTTCCTTCTTTTACACCTTTAAGAATCTCAACAGCCACAGGAGTCAACTTAACTGTACGTCTACCATGCTTTGTTTTAGGTGGTCCCCATGTCCATCCTCCCTGAGAATATCTATTCTCAAGAGTCGTAACAACTTTAAGTTCACGTTTTTTAAGATTTACATACTTCCACTGTAAACCTATAATCTCAGAAGTTCTAAGCCCTAATTCGAGAATCAGGCGATATACTGGGTAATTAGAATAATGTTTAGCAACCTCAATAAACCTTTTCTCTTCTTCAACCGTAAAGAAATCAATCTTCTTTGCGTCCTCTTCAACTTCTTCTTTAGTTGGATTCGGATTTTTGGGAATCGAAACCGTATTACTGCTCACAGGTGATATTGTGATTACCCTCTCAAGAACAGCATACTTGAAAAAGATTTGAAGGCAATCCATAACCTTTTCCATAGTGGAATATGAATAACCCTTCCCTCGTGGGCCATCAGGAATCTGCCTATACATTTCATCAAGAATCTTCTGACAATCTCTTCCTCGTACATCTACAACTTTCATACGTCCTATTTCAGGTAAGATGTTTCTTTCGAATCTCTCACGATAATTCCTCACGGTATTGGGGCGCCGCCCTGAAGATTTCATTTCAATCCAGTCTTCGTACAATTCTTGCACTGTAATGCCCGGATTATGTGATATTTCTTCGTGAGAATCTTTATAACGTGCATCAATAAGCCATTGCTTAGCATCCGCAAGCGAATCAAAAGTCTTCTCTGGACGTTTACCTGTATGAAGTTTTAATTTAGCTGAGTATTTTCCATCCTTCCTTTGGGTTAAGCCTTTTCCAAGCTCGTGCCCTTTCAGATCCTTGCCCAATAGTTCAGCTCCTTTCTGTTTTCAATAAACAAAAAAATCTAAAAAAGAGCCCAAAAATACAACGTAAAATTCTAACATATAACCCAAAAAATGTCGAGCTAAATCGCTGTATATTCAGCCTTATATCACACCATAAACGAAAAGCCAGAGGCAAACCTCTGGCTCTCCTTGCTAAGCTGTTAAGTCATAGTGACTATCAAGAAATTCCTCTAACTTATGGCGGATGATAACGCATTTGCGATCACCAACTCGGCAGCAAAACTTTGCACCCTCTCTTTTGATAAGAGAATACATTGTGTTTTCACCGATGCCTGTATACTCACAGGCTTCCTCAACCGAGATAGAGTACTTCTTGTCGATACTTAGCGCTTGCACATTTTTTTCCATGCATTTTTTCCTCTGCATGAGGTAAATTACACAAATAGAAACTGAATACAGAAAAAATATATGCAAATTAAGTATAACTCTTCACCCATAATTGCATCAACCAATTCCTCCTTATAACAAACTATCTTTTTTATAATTCCAACAAAAAAATAAAGCATCTCTATCCCCCTAAGAGGGGCCCCTGAGATGTCAGCTTAAGCAAATATATGTATTTACACCACGTGTCACTCTTTTCAATTATTGAGGTAAACTATGGCCCGAGTTTTAAAGCTTTCAGTTCCCTTGTTGAAAACATTACACGCTTTTTTGCTCAGTGTGTGTAAAATATGCAGAGCCCGATTTCACTAGCTTTATAGACATTTGGCAATTGTATTTCAGAATCATGAGCCAAATATCCAAAACAGGATAAGAACCCCTAACACATCACGCTGTTCGTGCTCGTCATAGACGAGACGGCTTCTTATCCATCGGAGCCAAAGCTCCTAAACAAAACGCAAAGCAAAAACATGAGCAAATACTTTGCAAAAATATCGTTAGGACAATAAAAAAGCGACAGCAAACGCCATCGCAAACTCGTTATATAAAATCTCGAAAAATATTGTTCTCGTTATAATAAACTCGAAAGAATAAAACTCGTAATAAAAAACTCGAAAATCAAAACAAATTCAATCAACCAGATCTACAAGTGATTCATACTCCTCAAGCATCTTTTTCTTCAAATCCTTATGACAATTTGAATACACTTCATTAATGTAATGAAATGCTGGAAGACTATGAGACGTGCGCATTTCAGCTTTAGAAAAAATCATATTAATTAATTCCTGCATAGCATCTTGCGCAGCATTGTTCATATCAACTATTTCAGCAGCAAATTTTTCATTATAGCACCTCTTGTACGATTCATTTTTCATAATGCCATCCAAAAGGAGTTTTACAACCAAAAGACTTGCATGTATGAATGGAAAATCTTTTGCAGGATTAGCTGATGTTGCCTTATTATCACTCATAACTCTCACCACCTTTCCGTTAATTAGTATATGTTAATTTTACAATTTCCCGTCACAAAAAACCATTCACATAATAGCCAAAATCCTTGATTTTTAGAGGCTTAGAAGACGTTTTTATTCTATTCATAAATGAGAAAAATAAAATTAATTTTACTCATTTATGAGAACGGATAATTCAAAAATCATGTCCACACACAAGAAATTTATTGTGCATATTGCACTATCATTTACACAATGCAACTAACCTATAAAAAACGGATAGGTCATCAGAACAAATCAGACACTATCCGCCATAAAAAATATTACTCTTACTTCTAAATTCTCGGAAAGAGATTTCCAAAATCTGGCTTCTGTTTTTTCACATCCCAGATTCCGACTTTCATCTTTTTAATTTTCTTTCCATCTCCAAAATCCAATAAATCTTCTCGATTAAATCCAAGAAGCAATTTTCTTAAACTACCCAAATCACTTGAAGTCAACAACCATGCTTCGTCTGGGTCAACAAGTTTGCAGTACGCCCATAGCTGTCCTAAATCTCGCAAAGTAAGTTTTGTCTTCTTTGCCTCAATAAAAAACAGTTTTGTTGCATTTCCCTTTCGAGCTATCCCTAAAACATCAATCTGAATATCCACTCCATTAGCTTGCTCATTAACAACTCCAAATCTTTGTAGAGCTTTATCCAAACGTTCTAGGCTTGTATCTGCAACAATAATCTCATAGCCCTTATAATGGTCTTTCAAGTACTGTTCTAGCCATTTACACATTGGCTCATATAAATCTTTTTCTAACATTCCGACTCCTCATTATAGCCCAATTCTTTTGCTATATCTTTCCAAGAATCAAAATGCTTACCCCTTATTTCTTCTGGAATAAATGGGTCATTTTCACCTGGATGTGAAGGCTTCTCTTTCTTTCTATCCGTTAATTCCCAATAGTAACGATGCAACGCTTTTAATCTGTCTTTCTTATCGCCTTGCTTCTCAATGAATATCTCGTGTTCATGCGCAAAATAATCAAGTGCTTCTTGCTTATGAATTACGCCAAATCCAACGGGCTCAAACTCAAGCGCCCAAATCTTAACTTGATGCTCTTTTTTCCAAAAATCTGGCTTTCCTTCGTTGTATTTTTTTACGTTGCCATCACGCATATTCGGATGACCCCAATCGATGTTTTGAACCGGGATATCTACACTTTTAAGCAAATTACAGAAGTCTACTACAAGCTCCCAATTTTGAGGGATTTCAAAATAAACTCTGTACTGAGGCTCTTTGAAAAAATAATTACTTCTACGGATATAACCGGTTACATCAGCAAAACCTCTTATAAATTCAACTCTTTCATCTCTGGTAAACTTAAAAACTTCTGGAGAAATTCTCATATTTGCATGGGTAGTAGCATTGCCGATATATCTCAGAACTTCACGCATCAAATAATCTTCATTTGCCTTTGTAAAAGAAATATCAGACACGTTTGCACTCTGGCTAAACTTTAATCCTGTACCAATTAAAGGCTCAATAATAGCTCTGATATCAGTTATACTTGCTTTGACATAAATCCCAACATCTTTCTGAAATTCAGTTTCCAATTTTTTATGTGGAATCTCAATGACGATTGTGGTTTCACTTGTTCCTCGCTGAACCTCGCCATTCCCCACTATCATTCCTAAAAGGTATGACATTTGTACGTTCATGTTTATCTACCCCCAATAATAAATGTTGCTTCCTTCATCTGTCTTGGATGAAATAGCTGTTCATAAGGATTTAAAATAGAGATTATATCTGGTGCACCATCATCTAAAAGTCTCTCTAAATAATTTACTTTTACTAAAACATAATCCTCTAGTTCTTCTTCCATCAATCTCATTTCATTTGATGTCATCTTGAAATACGGGTACTCCCTTTTACTTGATTTTACCTCAATATAAATTGTAGTTCCATTATCAAGGATAACCTCTATATCACATCCTCGACCTACTGATTGGTCCTCCCAGCTATTTATATCTGCTTCATCAAAGCCTCTATTAAACCAATTAAATGTATATCCCATTCTTGGTGGAATATCTAATGATGCCAGAAAATCCGAGTCTGCTACCTCTAAAAGGTAAGCTATATATGCTTCACCAATCCATCCTAAATTCGAAATTTGACGTTGGGATAACGCTGTTCCTTCCGTACTTTGTCTTCTTCTCCCTGCGCGTCTAGCAATCCCTCTCGGCTCATAAGATAAAATGTTTGGCGTTGGTAATCTCCTAGATTGAGTTACAATATCTGTTACTTCTTCGATGAAGCTCTGATAGATACCAAATCCTTGATCGAAAGCTCTTAAAAATCTTTCTCCATGTATATTGGCTACACAGTATCTAATCTGTTCAACATTCTGAATTCCATTCTTAAATCTAAAACCATAATTCGTTACTAATTCAGCAATTAAAGCATTATTATTGATTCTGTTCCCGTATCTTTCGTCTAATAAATTTCTAATTGCTTCTGGACATCCGTCAGTATCATTAAGCTGTATTCTAAATTGCCATGTATACTTCGACATAGGTTTAGTCACATATGGATATTCAGAATCAAACAGTCCTTCGAATTCTCTTCTAAATCTATTTTCCAAATTTGCGGGAACAGTAGCTGATATTGCTTGAATCACATTAGGAATTGCTAAAAATCCTATTGCAATAACCTTTTCCTCTTCCGATTGCCATATATATTCAGCCATAATCAGTTCACCTCGCTTTGTTCTACGATAAGAGTTCTATCTATCTGGTCAGCAATAGCTTTGGCAAGGAGCGGTGGAACAGCATTTCCAATCTGCTTTCTGATACGTACCTTAGAACCATAAAAGATAAAATTATCATCAAAAGATTGTATTCTAGCTGCCTCCCTTGGAGTTATCGCTCTGTGCAAATATGGGTGATTATTTGTTCCATTTGATGAAGCATCAAATCTAGTATCTATAGTCGGAGATACATCATCCCATTTCAAACGCCCCCATGTTGTCTTAAACTTTTGATTTCCTATCAGCTCATCTGGTAGAAATTCTTTTCCCTTTTCGGGTGGGATCATCTTTAACTTATCAATAGCGACTTGTTTATGGTTTGAAGCTTTATGGTTGTATAGTTTTTTGCTTCCTTTACGCATCAGTTTTTGATAATCACTCGAAATAGGCATTGAATAATCTTGCTCATATTCACCTTGCCCCGACTCCAAATATGATAAATCGCCGATAGCATCCCTTACTGTAACTACTTTATTAACAGTTTTCTTTGGGAGTGGCACTCTATTATGCTTAGAACAAATAAAAATTGCTCGTTCTCTTGCTTGTGGGACTCCATAATCCGAAGCGTTTAGAACTCCATACTCAACAGTATAGCCCAATTCCCCGATTGTTTTAACAATTTCATCTCGAAACCATCCATTTGATGCCAATAGCAAGCCTTTTACATTTTCGATAACAAAGACATCTGGTTTCAACTGCTCAACGAAATTAAGGTATTCTCTAAACAAGAAATTTCTCGGGTCTTTTAATCCTAACTTTTTCCCTTTCATTGAATAGCCCTGACAAGGGGGGCCGCCGATAATCATATTGATTCCAAGTTTTTTTGCTTTCTCAACAATGTCTGCTTTTGTCTTATCGTCTGTAATATCGCCGATTACAACATCAGCCTTGGGAATATTTCTTTTAAATGTTTCTCCTGCGTATTCATCATTATCTAACGCAATAAGTGTTTCAAAATTTGGGTTCTTATCCATGCCATACGAGAACCCACCCGCACCACAGAAGAGGTCAAGTATTCTATATTTAGCCATTTATCATTGCTCCCATCGGTAATTTATTGCGGATTAAAATTCTCTTGAATTTAAGCTTTCCGTTTATTGTTGGCTTAAACAAATCAAATGAATTATCTGAACCATGATTTGCTTCACCTATAATCTCAAACTGCTCTGGATTATACTTGTTCAGGAATGTAATAGGTACTCCCATCACGCCTTTATAATCTTGTGGAATATTTGCAACCTTAGAAACCTCAATAGCATCATATTCGTCATATCTAGGATATGCTTCAGCATCATAAAACTTTGTCAATTCAAGTCTTTCATGCCTTCTATTCATATCCATGTTTGTTAACCACATGGCATTTCCTAAGCTTCTCCACTTCTGTCCGGTAGCATCAATCCAAAATCTTGTTTCTCTTGGTTCTGAATCATCCGGAACTCTAAATGCCATATCTCCAAACTGATAGCCAATCCATGCCTTATTTTCTTGAATCAACGGAAAGATTTCTTTGTATGTTATGGCATTCTGATTACCTATAACCAAGAACTGTTTCTCATACTCTGTAACCAAAGAAATAAGCTCTCTAAAAAGAGAAAAAGGTGGATTTGTAACAACTATATCAGCAAGTTTTAAATACTCAATGCATTCATCACTTCTAAAATCGCCATCACCAATAAGTTTTCTTACAGATTTTTGACTCTGAAGGAATTCATGCACCTCTTTGTCTGTAGACGTAGGAGTAATTGTTTCAGAAACTTTAGATAGCACCAAAACATAACCATTATCATTAGATAATGGTTCCCCTTGCATATCCACTAGGCTACTATCAGTTCCCAGAACTCGTGACGCACAATAAGATGTGCAAATTAACCCCTTAAGTCCAAGAGTATTGAAGTTCTTGATAAAATATTTGGAAAAGCTAGATTCAAAAGGATCGTCACAATTACAAAGAACAGTCTTCCCTTTGAACTCGCTAACATAATGAGCCACTTCATTTTCAACAGTCTCATATGTTGTATAAAACTCATCGTTATCCTTCGCGGACTTTGCCTTATTCAATATAGCATTACCGGTGTTCTGCTTTGCTTGACGCTCTGATTCGAGAAGCTTATCTATCATACCAACTACATAGATTGGCGGCGTACGTCTATTATGCTCCCAATCTTGTAGTGTACTCGTTGGAATTTCAAACTTTTCAGCAAAAGTTGTCTGTGATAACCCCGATACTTTCCTTAATTCCCTAATCTGTGCATTTAATGTATACATGAGTCATAATCCTCCTACACCAAATTATAAGGCAATGCCCTACTCTAATCAACATACTTCGCATATACACTATCATCAGTTTTTATTTAATCCTTTTTCTCTCAGAATCTTATCCAACGTTGGTCTACTAATCCCAAGAGCAATTGCGAGTTCCTTCTTGTTGATTATTCTTTCTTTGTATTCATCATACTTTTTTTGAAAAATGTCATCATCAATCTTCTTAACCTGACCACCCTTGTATTTACCCTCGCGCTTTGCAATAGCAATTCCTTCTCGTTGACGTTCAAGAAGATTCTCACGTTCAAATTCCGCAATGGCAGCTATCATGGTAAGCATAAGCTTTCCAGTAGCAGTACTGGTATCAAAATTTTCTTTATTGCTTACAAGATGTACATTTTTCTCTTTTAAATACTCAACAATAGTAAGCAAGTCTTTTGTACTCCTCGCAAGTCTCGAAAAGTCATGAACGTAGATTGTATCTCCCTCACGGCAGTAATCAAGCATTGCCTGCAATTTCTTGCGTTTGGTATCCTTTCCGCTCACTTTTTCTTCAAACCATTTATCAATATTGTACTTTTCAAGAGCTTCCTTCTGGCGAGCATCATTCTGTTCAACCGTACTCACTCTTACATATCCAAGGTTAGCCATAATATACACCCATCTTTCTCCAAATACAGCATTCTTAAATAGAGTTTACCATTATGTAAAATCTAATTCAATAACGTTCTTTACATTTTGTAAATTAAATCTTTTTATGATTTCTATTTTACATAATCTAAGTCAAACAAAACGTAAATCTTGGGTATACCCTGTTTTTCTTTTGTTCGTCATGAAAGAGTTAAGCAACTGCGTTGCTCGGTACAAATCTTGATATAAATAAAAACATATTAAGGAGGTATCCACAATGGACGCCAATAGCTATGAACATCCATGGTGGGATGATCGCACAGCTTTCAGTCCTCAAAAGGAAGCCACAAACTCTTATGACGAAAAAATCTTCGCCACTCCAAAATCCATATACGAGTATTTCGATTCAAAGCTATATGGATGTGAGGAATATAAAAAGAAAATGTCTGTAGCAATCTGGAGTTCAATCCACAGAAACACCAAAACCAATTTTCTTGTTATTGGAGAATCCGGTTGTGGAAAAACAGAACTCGCACGTATTCTCAGGGACATCTATCCAAACACCGTGATCTACGACGCTTCAAACGCATCTCCAAAATCTTTTAGAGGAAACAACTCATTAACTGACTGCCTTTTAAATGTTGACGCATCTCAAAAGCCATGGGTTTTCATCGATGAATTCGACAAGTGTATAACCAAAGGTTCAGAAGTTGGTTCCATGATGGCTGCTGAGATTCTAAAGCTTGCAGAAGGCGCTCAAGTCTTTGTAGGCGAGGAAAAACAGCGTAAGCTCGTGGATACATCCCTTGTCAATTTTGTATTTCTTGGCACATTTGCAGAACTAAAAAAGGAACGCGAAACCAGTATCGGTTTTGGTTCAAAAGATTCTTCTTTATCGAAAGATTCCCCCATTACCAAAGAGGAGCTTATCGAATCAGATGCACTTTCAAATGAATTTCTCGGAAGAATCAATGGTGGAATAATCCAATTGCCATCTATGAACACTGAGACAGCCATGAAAATACTAAAAGACACCCGTTATAGTCCTATTTCTAAGCTTGAGAAACAATACGGAGTGTCTATCACGCTTTCTCCTGAACAATTGGAGAAACTTGCAAATATTACGCCGGAATATGGTGTAAGAGGTATTTATTCAGAGCTACACGAAAAAATCTGTGATGCTCTTTTTGAGAATTCAGAAACATCAAGCATACAAATATAACCCCAAGGAGGTTTAACATGATTACAAGAGAAAACATTATCGAAAGACTTGCACAAAAATACCCGCAGTATAACTTTGTTCCTACAGACGTTACCAAGAACGGCGACGTGCATCTCCAAGGAATCAGCGTAAGAGATAACTCTCCCATAGCTCCGACAATCTACACCGATTCTATCATCGAGCGTTGCAACGACAATCTTGACAAAGCAATTGAGATCATCAGTAACATCATCGAGCAGCATCAAGCTCCAAATATCGACCTCACCAAGTTGCAGGATAGAGATTTCATCCTAGAACGAATCCGCATTGGCGTCCAGAAGATTTCTTCCGAAAGTCTAGTCAAGCGAAACGTTGATGAATTTCCGGGGATGGAAGCATACCTTTACTTTGCCGAGGCAGGCAACGAACACGATATGTGGTCTGTAAAACTCAGACAAGAGCTTCTGGATACCGCAGGTATTTCGCTCGAAGAAGCGTGGCAAATCGCAGAAAAGAATACATTCGAAGCAACTACATTGCAGAGCATGACCGAAGTATTAGCTGAAATGATGGGAGAAGCTTTTGACCCTTGTCTAGCTGATACAATGCCATGTGAGATGTATATTGTTAGCAACAGGGAGAAATGTAAAGGAGCCGCCGGAATTCTCAATCACGAGTTATTAAGGCGCTTCGCTACAGATCATGATTGCAAAAGCATCGCGGTATTATGTAGTTCCATACATGAGATAATCCTCATCCCATTAAGAGATGCATACAGCATTGATGAACTTTCAAATATGGTTCAGGAAATCAACGCCACTCAGGTTAGCCCAGAGGACAGGCTTGTTGATAGAGCCTATGCTGTGAATTTTGATTAAGGCAGGAAGGCACTATGTTTAAGTTAAAGTTTCATGCCTCGTCATCCAATGAAGTGTATTTAATTGAGTTGGATGACGGGTCATATAGCAGCTCCGAAATAGCTGAAATCAAACCCGCTCTCAATAAGCTCATGATTGAAAATCCATGTTTGACATTTGCTAGAAAACATAAAGCTGGTTACTTCGAAAACGTACCCTCTCCGCTCGTAAATGACATTGCATTCATAACGGACTCAATATTAGGTGACTGTTGGCAATACTGTCCTGTCGATACTCCAGAAGAAGCAGAAAAGCCCGATATACGCCCATATATAGGCGCTCTAAACTTAATCAACTCCCTACTAAACCATAGTTTGCAGAGTTACCGTAGAATCCTTGAACTCGAAGATACCATAAAAGATTTTAGAAATGTATACGGTGATCTACCATCCGAAATCTTTGGAGAATCATAACAAAATGCCTACCGAACTATAACCGGTAGGCATTTTTTCTTATGAATTGAGAACATCTAAATCAATTGTATTACCAGAAAAAGACTCCATATACTCTGCGATATACTTATCAAACTTTTCCTTAAATAATCTAAAGGTAGTAGTATATTCTTCTACTTCCTCATTAGAAAGGCAAATTTTTGGAGCACTTTTGCATTGTAATTTTCCATCCTTGATTTCGCAGCAGAAGTATCTTTCATTTCTCTCCAACTTTTCAACTCTAGTAACAACAATAATAGTATTTCCTGCCCATACCTGTTTCTCTCTATTTTTTCCAATTGCAGTTATATGCTCATCTGACAGAGAATATAGAATTTTCATTTTGTTACTATCATTTGTATCTAAATAAGTTACAATCGCTTCTGTATCAGGTTCAATAAGCAAAGACTCTCCCGTTACCCCACTTGTAATTCTTTTACCAGAAAGAGCTTTTTCTGCAGCACGGGTACATATTTCCATCATTTCATTGTTTTCAACTAGTACATGCATCAAGAATCTACGTACTTTTTCATGTTCTCTAGCTCTTCTTTCAGCCCCCGACAAATAGCAAGACCGAATTCTTCTTTCTGCATCAGCCGTCAAATTAGGCAATCCAAGGCTCTTTATAAATTCATCAAAATTTTCTAGATTATAACCTGCTTCCCTCGCCAAATCATTATATGAGTAATTGTTATTTTTCTTGGTTGTGATTCTCTCTCCCGCTAATATTTTATCAATATCTTCATCAGATAGATTCGTTACAAAATCCGTTTTTTCATATGGCGCCTTCCCTTCGCTTATAGCTGCCTCAGTCTGATGCAAAAGATATTTTGCATACTTAGCATAATTACCACCATAAGCCCCTGTCCTTTCAACTCCATGGTGATACCATAATTTATCATCTATACCTTCTCTAAAAACGATACACAATGTTTCCAAAGTTTTCTTTATGCGTTCTGACTTTTTACCTGGGCAGCTCACTATTATATGCCAATGCGCCTTTTCAGAACTCTTATAATGCTTAATCGCAATAATCTTTAATACATCAGCAGAAGTAGTTTTAATAGCATTAACCAATGCTTCCTCACCCTTGGGTAATTGTTCCTCATAGCATTTTATTGCAACAGAACTATATGTACCTGTTTTTTCTAAAGGTTCACGCTTATCACTCATCGTATTACCTCCACATCATCACACGATGTTATACTCTGTTATACTATATTATACAATCGTTATAATATATTACCGTAGCTATATTATAGCCTATATACGCGTATAATTCAATATAATGTAATATTGTAATACTTGTTATACATATATTTTTTCATTTATAAATGCTTGTAATATATAGTTTTTGAAAAAATATGGGACAATGGTACTTTCCCTCTCAAACCCGCATTATCACTAGCTTTTTGATGTCTCGTTTTTATTTTTTAAATTTGAGACACATTAATCCCCATCCCAAATACCTTATTTATAAGCCTTTTCTCAAATCTGGAATGTCTCAAAAATGTCTCAAAAAATGAGACAAACATTTTCCATCACAAAAAGGAGTTTCAACCATGAAAAAACAAAAGAATTCCTACTGGGATCACTCAAAAACCTGCAAAGACCATCTAGGTAATAAATACCCTACATTAACTGCAATGGCTACCGCCTATGGATTAACGGATGCATGCCTCTCTCGAAGACTCAATATCTATCATTTTCCTCTAGAAAAAGCATTAACAACCCCTACTCGCAATTCTCCGAAGCCCATTTATGATCACAAAGGAAATTGGTTCAAATCTGTAAGCGAACTCGCCGAGCATTATCACATCGAGAGAAAAACACTAACATATAGACTCAGCCATGGTTGGACTATGGAAGAAGCATTAAATACCCCCGCAGGCGAAAAGCCATCTCGAAAAGAAAAGGAGCAACCTCAATAACGGTTGCTCCCATTTTTTTGTATTTCTAGGCTTATTTTTGCATCAATTTCATCGACATTTCTCCGACACTATCGACACAATTTTTACATTTCTAATACCTTTTAAGACTTTTTAAGGCATTTCATATTTTCAACAAATCCAGTATTTATCGTACTTTCCCGTAATTACAAGGCTTACCAACATTGTGACCTGTAATTACGATTCCTAGTTTCATGTTTTTCTCCTATATCCCAATAATACTGGGTTTCTTAAAAAATTTTTTATCGTTTTTTGTACCAATTGTACCAGAAATCCTAAGTTTTGATTATTAATTTTATCCCCAAGCAATTTCGTTAAAAAAAATTCAAGACTCATATTGCAGCCTCAAATGTCTTCATCGCAAGCTCAAGAGATTCATCTGTCACATGTACATATGTGTCCATTGTGGTGGACAGCTGTGCATGACCTAAGATTTTCTGTAGAGATTTAGGACTAACTCCTCTCTCAATACATCTGGTAGCAAAGGTGTGCCTGAGTACGTGCATACAGAAGGGTTTTATCCCTGCCTTATCACATATCTTGTATATGTCGTTGTCATAGGTTGAATTTTTCATCGGCTTACCGGTTCTCCAGTTGATGAAGATCAGGTCTCTCATACAAACCTCGCGTTCAATACCGCTTCGAGGGTCAACAAACGTCAAAACCTGTGAAAGACTTTCATCCTCTTTGCGATCCATACGTTCTTTGTAAAGCTCCATCAATATATCATAAGCTTCTTCTGTAAGGGGAATCTTCCGAAATCCTGACATTGTCTTTGGAGGACCTGCACGCCATGTTTTCCATTCGTGCCTATACTCTAATGCCTTATCTACAGTAAGCATACGGTTCTTCCTGTCAAAATTGTCCCATGTAAGTCCAATCAGTTCTCCGGTTCGAAGTCCTGTGTTTAACAGCAACCTGAACTGCTTTGAATTGCGAGTCTTCTTTGCATACTCCAAAAATGTTTCCTGCTCTTCGATAGTAAGTGCCCTGACCTGCTTCTTCTTAAGCCTCTTGAACTTAAGCTCTACAGAATCAAGTGGGTGCTTTTCTATCAGTTCGTTCTTAAGAGCACATTTAAACATGGTGCCGAGACAAATGTAAGTCTGATAGACTGTTCCTCTGGCATACACAGCCTGAATATCATTTAAAATCTTCTGGCAATGCACTCCCTTAACATCCGCAAGTAACATCTTGCCAATCTGCTGTCTGCAATCGTTATTATAACGTTCTCTGTAGTTTCGTACTGTATTAGGAGATAAATCCTTCTTAAAGTTCTTAATCCAGTAATCAAACCACTCGTCAACGGTCATGGAATACTGCACAGCAACATGATCTTCGCTCATATCCTCATACTTGGCAGTTAAAATCCATTTCCTTGCATCAGCAACATTATCAAAGTACTTAACGACTCGTTTTCCACTAGCATTCGTGAACCGGGCCAAGAAATAACCGTCACTTCTCTGACTGATTCCTTCACCTATTTCGCGACCTTTCAAGTCTTTACCCATAAGAGAAGCCTCCTTCCATTAATTACGAAAAGAAGCATTCCTACGCCGAGTATTAAATTACCACAGAAATGCGATATTATCAAGCATAGCTCCGCTTTCAGGCACCCTCTATAACGCCTCTATATCACGGAGATATTTGTCGAATGCTTCTCTCTTTATAAGTATTTTTCTACCTACCAGAAACGTAAAATTGTTGTGTGGAACTTTGCATAATTCCCTGATACGATTTAGCCCTATATTGGTGTATGCAGCAGCCTCTTCCACTGTCAGAGATGCTTTATGCCATATAGGTACTTCACAGGATTCCGAAGCCCTGTCAGGAGCTTCCTTCCTGATATCAGTTCTATTATCAGCTTTAAGTCCCAATTGAATACCTAAGGTCTTATCTATCTTCGTAGCCATGAAATGGTCTGAAAGGCTTCCAATGTACCTCACCAACTTGTCTCGGCTGATTGTAGTTATCTGTTCAGCCATGGATGCTGATTCCTCATCTAAGCCTCCCATATGGTCCAGGATGACATGTGTAGGAAAACCTTTGCTCCTATGTATTTTGGTTGTGGTGGGTATCACTGTTATGGTTGGAGAAAATCTATTGCCTTTATTATTCTGAACGACTATCACAGGTCGCTCTCCCCTCTGGACTGATCCTATGTTTTGTCCAAGGTCTGCTAAATAAATATCTCCCCTCTTTATCTCTCTCATATGTTTTCTCCTATATGGATGTAAAAAGAAGGCTGCCCACCGCCAGTACACGATGGGTGCCTTCTTACAATACAGTTATCATTTCTCTAATTTGTCCTCGACACCCCGGAGAAACGGGAATCACTAAGCGGCTGCAGCACAGCTCCATAGGTTAATCCTCCTCGCGGTTCTCGCCAGGCCGCTCCCATTGCGTGTTCAGCGCAAAGCTTACTTGCTGTGGCTAAGCGGAAGTATCATTATCCCTGCATCCATCATGGCAAATGCCGGTGCTACCGGCTTTCCAGTGAGGCTATCTCGCGCAAGGCGTACCTATGGTGCTCCGGTATACAGGAACGTACTTAGTGAATGTGTATTCTGATGTCAAGGTACCAAGGATAAAAATCCTTCTACCTATAACTACAGAAAGTGGGCAAATTATAAGTCTAAAACGAAAAAATTTTAGATATCCAGCATGTACCTTAGCTGCCTTATCCCGCTCTGGATAGAATAATGCACTGCAGGCTGCGATACTCCCTCGATGTCTGCTATCTCCTGCTCACTAAGACCATGGAAAAAGAACATACGAAGTCTTCTCTGTAAAAGCTCAGGAAGCTGCTTAATAGCCACGCGGATAAGATAAGCATTCAGAGCTTCATCAGAATCTACTTCCCTGCTAAGACCGTGAATATAGTCTGTAGCACGAAGACTTATCTCCATACCGTCCTCATAGGCATTCATGTCCGTATGGCGAAAGTCCTGCATACGGAGCTTTTTCTGCATACGCTCGAACTCTTCAAATACCTCGCCCTGCTCAGGCGTAATTATGATATAAGGCTTAAAAGATTGAAGCTCGCACCCATCAGACGCCTCAAGCTCTTCTCTGGTTAGATCAGTAGCTACAGCCCACCTAACGCCGCCTTTAATTCCTGGGTACTGTACCTCTAAGCTGTGAAGCTTAAACATATCCTGGCTATCATTTATCTTCTTTGCTATTGCAAGCTTACCTTCATGATTTTTCTCCATATTTGACCTCCGATTTTGAAAAAGTGAATAGTTTCAAAACCAGCTGTCATGGATACCTGCCTACATATGTCTCCCACTCATGCACCGCTTCTCACTCTCAGAGCACAGAAGAAAGCGCACAAAAAGAAGACGAAGCAAAACAGCGTATTTGAATAAAATACTTTCTTCTGTTTTGCTCCGCCTTCCAACGAAACTTAGCCGTTCATAGCCGTTAACAAACTCTTGCCGCCAACTGACAAGCCTTCCGGTCCCTACACCGAATACAATGCCAGCTTACAGGCAGCTCATTTCATTATTTTCTTTATAGTCACCCCTCTGGAACCTGATGCACTTCCAGAACAATACGAATACCAACATCCTCACGCTCCAAGTCTATATTGGAGCCACAATTTGGGCAGTCCATTTCCAGATCAAAGCTGCTCCCTCTGAAAAGCCTGTGCCCGCATTTAGGACAAAAAATCTTATACCTCTGTTTTTTTACCTTCTCCACCGCATAGAATTCCTCCTCACATGTTTAGTCCCCTCATGAAATAAAGCGTACGTCTTATTGGCATTATGATAACACGCATGAACACTGGAAACTCCATCAACATTGTGTCAATCTGCCCTAACAGCAGGCATCACTGTGCCATCAAGTATCCATCAAAGAACCATCAACGATAGAAGGCTGCTGTCTCACATTTTCATGCAAAACAGCAGCCTACAAATCACCTTGTTCCAACATATGAATTTTCTTCTACATCCTCCATTTCTCGCCTATGAGCAAAGCGATACAAACAAATCCCCAAAAATTTGATTGCTTCGCGCTTCTTGCGTTCAATTGATGCCGTTGACAGATGCTCGACACGAGCCATATCCTCATTGGAACGTCCACCAGACTGCAAATAGTAATTCTCGATGATCCGCTTATAAAGTGGTCCATCTTCAATACTGGCGCCTATCGCATCCAGAATCGTATCCAACACTTGCCTCATCCAGGGACAATCCCTCAGATTCTGATAAAGCCTGTCCTGATACTCCTTAGATTCCTCCATAGGCATTTTAATCGCTTCCAAGAAGTCCCTCCGCATCTGTGCCTTTTGTCTTTTGATCCCCTCTTCGTCAAGATTAAACCGAAACAACTCAGATGTCCCAAATCCATTGCGATAATGTTCCAGCAAGATCTTGGTCAGGTCGTAGACATCCTTGGGTTCGAAGCCCTCCGAAATACACAGATTATCAATCCTTTTTTCATTCCTCGATAACATATCTTATACCTCCCTCCTTGTATAAACGCGTGTATAACAAAAAGAGAAGTATCGGAACTTAAGTCCAACCTTCTCTTTAGCTATCTAGACACTAATCTGAGACCTCAATCCCGATGCGAATCCTACGTATTATCCTGTTGTCCGCCATCGACGTAGCCGCATATTCCCTCAGCATAGGCCATAAGCCTTTCTTTCTGATTCTTATCAATCAGCCTAGAGTAACTTACAAGTCTCAGCTCATACTCCGTCAGGAACTCCCCATTGCGAGCCTCCGATGACATATTAAAAAATTCGCTCAGCGATACTTCTAACGCTTCACATATCTTCTGCAATGTATCTAATCTGGGAAAATTGCCCTTTCCGCGAAGCTTGCTCATACAGCCTGTGGAAAGATTCCCCCTCTTAGTGATATCGTAATCAGACATGTGCCTTTCGCTCTGGAGTTGATTAATTCTAGCAATAATATCTTGGCCTGTTAACATGGTGAAGACACCTCCTTATCTCCCACGAAAGTGCTACACCAATATTGTAAGAAAGATTCTTACCTTAGATAATTGAATGCAGGAAGAATATAACTTCCTAAGGTAAGAATCTTTCTTTATTCATCCTATCTGTTACTTCTTTTTATTATCTTTTTGCATTTTCTTAAACATCTTCTGAGCAGCCTTTATATCCTTACCATCAATATAATAAGCAATAGCTGTCTTCCCAATAGATTCTGTTCCTGCAAACGCCACTGTTGAACTTACCGCTGAACCTGCACCGGGGAACAAACCATTCAAAAGTTTTGCAGTCTGCTGTGCAATAAATCTAAATATTTGTCCTGCTCCTGCAACACCACCCAAACTAAATATAAACTCTATAGCAGTCTCTAAGCTAATATCCCTTCCGCTCAGAGAAGCAATAAGCGATACTAAGATTCCCTGCAAAACAACAAGAACATAGATATCTGCAATAGGAATAGGTGTAATTGCTACTGTTGCTGCTATACCGGCAAATATATTAGTAATATGATTTGACAGCCTTCTTACAAGTTCCTCTAATCTAAAAGCCATCCTTAATCCCATTTGAGCTTCAGTGTCGACCATCGCTTTATCTAGCATCTGCAATAACTCATCAATGTTATATCTTCCGTCAAAAGCCATTTCTAAATCTTCAATATCATGTTTGGGCAGATTCTTTATATTTTCCGGATCAACTTCTACACCATCTTTTGTTTGCCAATCAATCAATGCAGAAATGCCAATAATATCATCAATCTTTAATCCGTTGTTGACGATGATTCCTTTGAAATATTTCACAGCCTCTTCAATTTTATCAATCTTATTCTGTGGATACTCGTTGGCTGTTTTGAATCTTGTAGGCGACATCTCATCACACTTATTCACAGCAACAATAATTGGCAATCTAACATTATTTATTTTCTTGTACTGAGCAGCAATATCCTTCATAAAGAGAGCATCTTTATCAACGTCATCTCTATGTGTGCAATTCAAAACCAACATTGCTACATCAGGAGAAAACTCATTAATTTCATTTATCAGCGTATTCTCTGCACTCTTTTCATTCAATGCCTCAGATTCTGCAATACCTCTTGTATCCAGAATCTCCATCAAAGTCCTGCCATTATCAGTACAGTTATATATCTTGGTTCCTTCTGTACAACTTCTGACATCACCTACTTCAGCAACATATCCTCCGCACAAAGCATTTACGAGACTACTTTTACCTGCTCCGGTTCTTCCCACTAAGAAAATTCTGGGTGGACGATTCTTATCTATCCCCTCCATCAATTCCTTTAGTTCC
The DNA here is from genome assembly GCF_003625475.1 of Butyrivibrio sp. X503. Lineage (GTDB taxonomy): Bacteria > Bacillota > Clostridia > Lachnospirales > Lachnospiraceae > Butyrivibrio. The sequence continues at coordinate 269,692 of NZ_RAIQ01000004.1, forward strand.
TTATCACCAAGAATTTTATCCTTGATCATTTTCTTGGTATCAGCAGGAATGGATTCCGGCAATTTATCCATCATCTCATCAAGTTTCAAGTAAAAATTTTTCATTTTCTGCAAACGCTCATTAATATCTGCGCATTTGTTCATGATAGCCTCCTACATCAAATCGGATCATTGCTGCTTAAAACATTTTAATCTTCTTAAATTATATCAAATTTTGTAGGGGCTATATGCGATATTTTGTAATCACATTTTCAAAATAGTTATAAGTTCCTCATCTAAATACTTCTTCAACATCCCCTCTACATCCACACTTCCAAACCCACCATAAAACTCCTCAGCCACACCCCCGGCGATAGCTCCGAAGGTGTCAGAATCGCACTCCAGGCTAAAGATATTTCTAATAAAGCTCTCATAATCAGTGCTTTCATAGAAACATCTCATAGCTGCCGGCACAGATCCCTGGCAGCTCTCGTTCCACTTATAGCGAGGACGGATTTCATCAAGGCTATAACCAGTACTGTATTCATACTCATCAATTGGATATTGTTCCAAGACATAATCATAGATTTCCTGCTTACTTTTACCGTGTCTTGCCATCCATATGCAGGTTGCGGTTACAACAGCGCCCTTGATTCCTTCAGGATGATTATGAGAGACAACAGCTGTAGCTTCTGCCATGCGCTGCATCTCATCGAAGTCTTCATAATACTCCCCTACGAATGCAACTCTCATAGCGGAGCCATTGCCCCAGCTATTGTAAGGTTCATGATTATCTCCATTTATCCAGTTATAGAATCTTCCGCCATATCCTGAGAATGGATATTCTCTGCCTACTGACACCATTGTCTCCACGAGATCCGCACCTGTAATAAGCGCCTTCTTAATAGCCAAAGTCATTACTGTATCATCTGTAAATCCAATAGCATCACCTTCTGCTAATGGCACATTCTTCCAATCCAGATCCTTGGGTCTGTCAAACTCAAACTGTGCGCCTAATATATCTCCTAAAACCGCTCCTTTTACTGCCATATCAATTATCTCCTTCTCTGCTTTCTGCCACGTTTCTGAAAATCAGCGTTTATCTCTTCATCCCAGTCACTGTTATCAAGGCATCCTTCAACCTCACATAGACTTTCAGCCATCATTACTGAGCAAACAGCCTTAGAAACACCTGCATATACATTGGCTGTTCCTACATCATCACAGACATAATTCACTGCTCTATCCTTGCGGATTCCGTACTTCTGAGCCTCAGCGTAAGCATCAATATTTGCACCGATAAAAATGAACTCCCAGCCGTATTTCTTTTGCTGACGCTTAACCATCTTCTCAATCTTTTCTCTGGAATACTTGCTACTTGCGTTCTCCATACCGTCCGTAGTGATAACTACGATAGTCTTCTCCGGTCTATCCTCTTCCCTGGCATATTTATGTACATTACCGATATGATGAATAGCGCCACCAACTGCATCGAGAAGAGCTGTGCAACCCCTTACGTAATACTGCTTGTCTGTCATCTTCTCAATCTTTTCAATCGGTACTCTGTCATGAATCACTTCACAGACATCATCGAAAAGAACTGTTGACACAACCGCCTTTTCTCCGGTCTTTTTCTGTTTTGCCATCATGGAATTGAAACCACCGATTGTATCTGCTTCAAGCCCGCTCATTGAACCTGATCTATCCAATATGTAAATAATCTCTGTATATCCTTTACTCATAATCCTTAACCTCCTGGCATCTCTGGTGCCTCCCTGCAGTGAGGCTTTTGTTATTTGTTGATTTGATGATACCAATTGGCAAAAGAAAAAAGGTCAACCCGAAGGCGACCTTGTAATCAACCGTTTGAAAGCGGATCTAAGCCATAATCAAACAGCACAATATCTATTTTTAATACGTTGTAATCCTCATGCTCAATGAAATACTCTACCACAGCATCTGTCTGAGATATAGGAGATAAAGCATATCCGGCAAGCTTGAGAAAATCAACAGTTTCATCTATGTTTAGACGTAAACCTACAGCTAGAGCCAACACTTTCTCTTTTGAAGGCTTCACCTGCCCTTTTAAAAGCTTTGAAAAATACTGCTTGGAAATATTTGCAGCAGCATATACTTCTGAGTTCTTGAGCCCCTTCTTATTAATCAACTTTTGTAAATGCTTTTCAAAAGAATCTGTGTAAATTCCCTTCAGTACATCTTCCAAAGAGCCTTTCTTTTTAGCCGCTTTCTCTATTGGCGCCGAGCCAACCATAGCCTGGGTTGCAAGCAAATGCCCCCGCTCACGCCTGCTAATAGAAGCTGCACCCGGAGCATTATCCTCAGGCTCTCCTTCCTCTTCATCGGAAAGCATTAAGCACTCTTCCTCAGCCAAAAGCTCATCAGGTACACCTTCGGAGCGGTACTCTTCACTCAATGCCTCAGACACATATTCATCATCAATGAAGCTAGCAACCTCTTCGCCCAGTTCGCCGGAGATTTTCACAGACTGTTGTCCAAATACTACAAGAAAAATCTCCATATCGTGTTCTTCCAGGAATCTGGTAAAAGAATCTACGGCCACCTCAACACCAAGTCTCTGTGGAAATCCATAGGTTCCTGTTGCAAGAAGCGGAAAAGCGATTGACTTGCACTTATTCTCCGCTGCAAGCTGCAAAGACTTATCATAACAAGCCTTCAGAAGCTCAATTTCACCCTTATCGCCACCGTCCCACCAAGGACCACTTGCATGGATAATATACTTTGCATCCAGATCAAACGCCGAAGTAATAGCCACTTCTCCAGGCGCAAGTATACCTATCTTCTGGCGCTCTGCCAAAAGCTTTTCTTCTCCAGCAGCCTTATATATGGCAGAATCCACACCAGCACCGATACCCACCTCAGGGTTAGCGGTATTTACTATGGCATCCGCTTTTACCTTTGTAATATCATTTCTGATAATTTGAAATGGCATTGATTACACCTTCTTTAATCGTTCTGCAGACTCATGGTAATTCGTTTCTTTATCTCATCAGATGTTTCCTGACATGACTTCATTAATTCAAGAAGCTTTTCATGATTACTCCAATGTTCCCCCCATAACTCTTCTCCTACAATTCCTATAAAATCAAGCTTTGTAGGCACATACTTTTTCTCGTATTCTTCCAGCTTCTGACATCTTTCATCTATGTCTGCGATGCCTCTTGTTTTGGGAGAAAGCGAAGCATCACTGTACATCCATTTCTTCCACTCTTTATTTCCCTTGCTCTGATTACACTTACCACAAGCAGGAACAAGATTATGTATTTCTGATATATAACCTGTAGGTCCTTTATCGACTATCAGCGGTCTAAAGTGATCCCATTCTGTATAGGTATCGCCACAATACGCACAACAAATACTCTCTCTTGTCATTCCAAGAGTTGCAAGCGCATCATCAATTTCATCGTCAGATGGATCAACTACAGGAATGATTCCATTAACAAACGCATTTGTAATACTTGATGTTCTACCGGTAATCTTTACCGGAGTGGGCATTCTAAATACCTGCTTTTTCATAGCTGAATCTCCTGGGTAATATTCTTATAAAAAGCCTTTACCTCATTTAAGTCATTCGTTTTGTTCTTGATTGGAATAGCGTCCCAAACAACACCCTTATATTGAGCATTTGAACCATCTCCAATACGTGGATCAAGAATAGATACTATGCCGTAATCGCCCTCTTTTCTTATCAGCCGACCAATGCCTTGTTTAAGCTTTAATACCATCTCTGGCACAAGTACTTCCATCAAGCCATTTTTGCACCGTTCCATCTTTTTTTCATATATAGGATCCGGCACTGGAAAAGGTAGTTTAAATATAACCAAGTTTGAAAGCGCTACACCTTCAACACTAACCCCTTCCCAATACGATCCTGCCCCCAATAAAACAGAATTAATATCACTTTTGAACTGTGATATTACCTCTTTTTGTGGAACTCTTTCATCCTGAATGATAATTTTATACGGGACACGACCAACAAGTTTATTATAAACCTTTTTCATATCGCTTTTTGCAGTAAAGAGAACCATTGCCTTACCCTTCGTGATTTCTAAGATTTTAATTAGTTCTTCAACTCCCTGTTCAATAAATAGTTCTCGGTTTTCGCTCGGATTAGCAAGGTAGTCATTGTAATAAACTATAGCCTGTTTATCATAATCAAACGGCGATTCTTTGGGTTCTGATAATATACACGATTTATCTGAAAGTCCTGTTGTTTTAAGAAAATAAGCATAATCTTCTTTGGAATCTCCGCTATTTCCCGCCGTTATCGTAGCCGACGTCATTATTGTCCTTATCCTTTTATCTGAAAAAAACAATTTTTTCACATCATTGGCGATATCCGAAGGGCAATAATATAAAACAATACCTTCTTTCTTCTTTTTAGGACATGTAATCCAAAATACGTTCGATTCACTATTTATAAAAGCTTCCAATAATCCGCGCTGCTCTTCTAGAGAATCCAAAATATCATATATATGTTCATTATTCTTCTCAAATTCTGCCGTTGCTTCCGCTGTCGTATATATATCCGAATATAGTTTCTTTAATTGATGTGCTTTTTGCATTTGTTTTTGGGGAACACTATACTTTTCAATATCACAATTATCCTTACTGGCCGCTTGGTCCTGTCTTGTGATATCCTGCATAAATGCATCAAACATAGAATCTATTATAGATATATATTCCTTTGAGCTCCTATGAATCGAATCATTTCTTCGACAAGCTTTTACCAATTTGTTTATACTTTTTTTAATGTCATAATACCCAAGTGAACCAGTTAAAGCATTTCTGACTTTTCCCTCAATATTATGTACTTCATCTATAACAACATATTTATAATCGTCAGTTAGAATTGAACGAGTATCGCCATATTCCCACGATTTTTTCATAAGATCACTGATTAGAAGATCTTGATTGCACACTACAAAACCTTTAGTTCGTCTAACCTCTTTTCTCAATCCATAATAAGTGCAATAAGTTTTATGTACACACTTATCGCACAATCTGGGATTATAATTATTTACATTTATTTTATCCCATAGTTTTTCTGATATATCGAAATCAGCATCCTCTTGATTTCCACTATTATCGATTGTGTTTAAAATAATCTTTGTCTCTTCATCACATTCTTCCGAATAATCGTGTAGCCTTTCTTTGCACAAATAATGTGCTTGTCCTTTTATCAAAATAACATCAGCTCTAGCCTTCAAGTCACTTTTCATTCGTTCGATATCGCCAAGAAGCTGATTTTGTAACGCTATCGTTGAAGTTGCGATTATTATCGGTTCCGTACACTTTTTCCAGTACAACATAAGCGGAACCAAATATGCATATGTTTTTCCTATCCCAACTCCTGCTTCGCACAAAAAATGTTTATCTTCTATCATGGCATCTACTATTTCACATGCCATATCTCTCTGTCCCTCCCTAGAACAAAGTCCCCTTTCTTCTATCTTTTCAAAAAAGTATTCATAAACCTTTTCCCCTACCCCTCTCAGGATAGTCTTCCTTTTAAAAGCCAATTCTTCTCGTTGTTTTTCATCCCAATAATTATATCCATACATAAGCTTCTCCCTTGTGATTACTGTATCATAAGCTAATTAATGGCTTTCTTGATAATGTCTTGATAATTCTATTTATACTCAAAGAGCTGTACCAAAATCTGTACAGCTCCAAAATTCATTCCTGTAAAATTTTTATACCCTATCAAATAAACGGTTGCAAGAATTGATATAATGCTACTACCGCTGCCCCAAATTCAGCAGATCCCTTTATCGCCTGCAATGCACCTATTGCTAATTTTAAATGCTGCTTTCTAGGCGTTGTATTTTTAGCTTCATCGGTAATTACAGACAATGAACTCTCAATGCTTTCTTTGTCATCATCGCTTAAATTACAATCGTCCGACTGTTTTCTAATATCAGCAAGCAATGCGGTAAGTTTATCCATATCAAGCTGTGTCACGTTATTGGTAGCATTGATAACTGCGTTATCATTTGCAATATTTACTTGCCCATCCTTAAGTGTAATGTTGTAAACAACTTTATCGTCCAAGCCCATATCTATTCCTATCTTTGTGACATAATTTTCTATATGACGAATAAGAATCATGGTGACTCTCTCATTAAACTCCTTGAGACTATCTTGAAACTTTCTTGAATGCGAGTACGACAATGCCACACCATGAGGAATTGATATACCATTGTCAACAGCATACTTTAAGATTGCATAAACATTACGAACTTCCTCTTCATCTGTATCACCTAACTCAAAGATTGCCTGCATGGATCTAACGGCTTTAAACTCCTCTTCCATGTTCTGTGTACACTCACCACAGCTAACAATATAATCATTTATGACTTCTGTATCTGTGATAAACCTTACAAATCTCGCCAGTACTGTCTTATAATCGTCAAAATTTGTTTGAAGCAATCTATTGGACAGACTGTTAAAATCATTAAGGATTTTTCTAAGATCATTTCTAGTCAACTTCATAGTTTTTCACCCCACAAAAAGGACAATAACATCCTGTTATTTTCAATAGTGGCTTTATTTTTGCCTGCTTTTTACAACACTCAAATTCAGCCACTTCCATAGCCTCTATTCCCGTCCGTATAGGATTTTCCTCCTCGTGCTTAGGGCGTTTACCAGCTTTAAATGAAACCAAGCTATTTTTTGTGCTACGCTCTAAATCTTTAAATGCATCATAAATCATATCCATGGCATAATTACTCACCATGTTTTGTGCTAGTTCTATTACATCTTCGGTCAAATAGTTGTCACTCACCAATCCACAGCTAGGACAATAAATGAATAGATTATCATCATTATTACTCTCAGCTGCAGTAATTTTAAAAAATTCTCCACAATGACCACACTGCAATAATATGAATCCATCGTCATCAGACGGAATACTTATTTCAAAACTGATATCATTTGACATCACAATCCCCAACCATCTAATAATATCTTTTCAGCGCTTATAGATTCTTTATATGCATAGCAAGTTCATATGCCAACTTGACCGGTACTGCGTTTCCTACTTGTATGCATTGATTCTGTCTTGTTCCCTCAAATACCACATCATCAGGAAATGTCTGTATCCTTGCAGCCTCTCTTACAGTAAGACTCCTATTTTCTGTTGGATGCAGCGGAAATGCATTATGACCAGGCACCATTGTTGTAGCTGGCTTGTATCGGCTTAATCTTTTATAAACATGACTAAAATTCTTAAGCTTATTTCCTTTGTAATCAGATCTTGATCCGTTAGCAACATCCTCTGGTAGCCCTTCTTCTGGTATTCCCTCTCCCTCTTTAATACATGCAATTCTTTTTGTAACTATATCATTATGTTTCATTGGAACATGATTTGGAAACTCATTCTCTTTCCCAACCAAATCCATTATTGCATCGCCTACAGTTGCATATTCTTCCTTCGATAACTTTTTCTTTGGAAAAGTAGGTTCTGCATCAACGTCATTCCTCACGCCAAGAAAAAGCACCCTATGACGCATTTGTGGCACTCCATAATCCGCTGCGCAAATCACCTCATGGTGCACTTTATATCCAATAGCCTCGAACTCAGCAGTAATTGCATCTTTTACCAATCCATTATTAGCAGATAATAAGCCACGCACATTCTCCATTAAGAAAACCTTCGGCTTTATTACATTAACAAATCGGATAAACTCAAAAACCAACTCATTTCTAGGATCCTTCACTAATCTTTTTCCGATTGTCGAAAATCCCTGGCATGGTGGCCCGCCTATAATAAGATCTACTTTGCCCTTATACTTTTCTATTTCCTCATTAGAGATTGTTCTAATATCTCTGTCCCAAACTGGCACTTCAGGATAATTTCTCTGATGGGTTTGAATTGCTGGCTCCCAAACCTCTACTGAAAACTCAGGTTTCAAGCCAGCATCCATAAAACCTCTTAAGAATCCCCCAGCACCACTAAACAAATCAATAAAACTATTTATTTCCATAGTATTTATCAAGTTCCTCCCTCAGATACTTGGCCCAGCATTGTGCCATAATTGGTGGTACTGCATTTCCCACCTGCATGCATTGTTTTTGCCTAGGTCCCATGAAAATATAATCATCTGGAAATGTTTGTATTCTTGCCGCTTCCCTAACCGTAAGGCTTCTATTCAACCATGGATGTATAGGAAAAGCATTATGTCCTGGTACCATAGTTAAAGACGGCTTATCTCTATGAAGTCGTTTGAATGTATTTCCAAAATTTTTTCTATATAACTCTGGAGGAAGCTGATCCTCCGGCAGTCTTCCACCCTCAGGGATAAGCGCATATCTTCGAATATTAATATCTCCATGCTTTAGCGCAACATGATTGATACTTGCATCGTCAGGAACAGATGCCAAATCTCCAATTGCTTCGCCAACCGTTTTATAAGGCTTTTCTTCAGAACCATCGCATGATGGAATCGGAGGAGTCATTTTTACTCCAACTCTATTGCCGTAAAAGAACACCCTATTTCTAATCTGCGGTGCCCCATAATCAGCCGCATTAAGTATCACATAATTAAACTCATATCCCGTTTTTCTAAATGTTTCTTTTACCTCTTCAAATATTCTTCCTTTATCTCTCGTCAATAACCCCTGCACATTCTCCATGACGAAAAATTTAGGTTTTAAATAATTCAGTATTCTAATATACTCTCTAAAAAGGGTATTTCGAGGATCAAATGCGGTTCTCTTTTCAGGGTCAGATGAAACTCTCTTTCCTATGGTAGAGAAACCTTGGCATGGAGGCCCGCCAATTAACACATCTATATTTGTATCTTTACCAACATATTTATCTAAAATCTCAGAAGACAAATCATGTACATCCATCCGTAAAAAAGGTACATTGGGTCTGTTCTTCTTATGCACCTTTTCACAATCCTCATCAAAATCTGTAGATAGAATTGTTTCAAAGCCTTCTCTTTCAAAACCGATTTGAAAGCCACCCGCTCCGCTAAACAAATCTACTATTTTATAATTACTCATTTTTGTCCTCCTGGATGCCTGTAGTCAGTAGTATTTCATTTATTTTAGGCCAATCAAACTTTAAGCCCTTAAACGGCCAATAATATCGCCCTTTGCCCGAAGGTATTATTATCCCAAGCTTATTCCATAATTTGGGTTCATCTCTAACATAAGCTCTTTTAGCACCTGTCTTTACAGCTGAAGGTTTCCTTGTTCCGAGAGAATTCTTGGTTTCCATATAATCATCAAACAAAACAAAGAAATCCGCGCTAGATTCAGGAATATATTCAGCACAACTTTTTTGAAACTCATCTAAATCTTTTATAAGATCCAAATGCTTGCCATCCAGTAATATGATTTTTGCTAGATAGCTGAAAAATATCTGGCTACTATCACCATTTCTTCGCTCTACCTCTAAAAGAAGTCGCCCCTTATCAGTCAAGTGACCTGTAGGCACATCCCAAAATCCCAACTGGCACATAGGTATTTTATAATTCTGCTTTTCTGCCTTAAAAGATGCCTTACTATAATTTTTGTGCCTTGGCGTTCCATCCCATTGCTTTGTTTGTTCTGATATCATCATTTCATAGAACTCAGGATAGACTTTGTTTGTATAAATATCCTCATCCAAGTCATCATATTTATCACTGAGTTCTAGCAATGTTGCAACTTCATAATGGCTTGCGTCTCTCCACCAACACCAATATGATTTTTGCTCACTCTGTGACCTTTTCTTTGTTTTTGTGTCTGACTTACTATACATTCTAAGCACAATCACATGACCTGCCATATCATATGCAACTGTCCCGATCTGAAGCATCTGTATTTCCTTTTCTACTAGACTGTCGCAATAATAGTTGGCTTCATTAAGTGCATCTGAAGGAAAGCATACAATACATGAATCGTAATAACTCAATGTATATAATGTCTCTTTAATCCAATCTTCTTCCGTTTTTGCCATCTCTGGAAAGAAGAATGCTATAGTATCTAAGTTCTCAACATTTTGATAGGCATACTCTATTTGCGGAGTATCCCATGTGGCTATTCTTCTTACACGAAGTTCTTCAGATTCTTCAGCCTTTGCAAGCGCTTCGGTTTTCAATATTTCTTGTACTACTAATTTTTTATCCATATATCCACCTAAATTTTTGAGTTTTCAAATACCGGAGGGAACTGTAATACGCTGGAATTCTCCCCCGACTCTTCGATAGCAGCGATATCATCTAGCCAAACTCTCAAAAACTGCTCCGTATTAGGATCATCACCTGTTACTTTTCTAAATGTAACTTTGTTTGGCAAACTAATTCGTGTAGGCTTTCTTCTTCCATCACTTGGTACATCATCTGACTCCAACCCATCCTTGAGATTCAATCCTGCTGCAAATCGCCTTATATCTGAAACAAAATCCAATACAATAACTTTATCTTTTCCTTCAGATATTCTTAAACCACGTCCTAGTTGCTGTATAAAAATTCTCCTTGAATGTGTAACCCGTTGAAATACAAGAATATTAACATCCGGCACATCTATGCCCTCATTAAAAATATCTACTGTACAAACAACGTTTATCATTCCATCCGCAAAATCTGCCAATATTCTATTCTTTTCAAACTGAGTCATTTGATACCCATTCCCAGAATTAGAATATATTGCCGCTGCATTGCAAAATCCCAACGCATTCAATTTTGTGCACATTATATTTGCATGATCTATTGTTCCGCAGAACACAATAGCTCTTGGATTAGGTTGTTCACTCCATGTTTTTCTCAATTCATAAACAACTGAATCATCCCACTGTTCAATGAAAAGGGTTTTATTTATCTGCTTTGGAGTAAACGACTGCCCTTCCAAATGTCTCAATGCATCCCAATCAATATTATCTGTATACATGCGATAATCGACATTTGAAAGAAATCCTTTTTTCAGCCCTTCAACCATATCAATACATACAACAGTCTCTCCAAAAATTTCAGCCAAATCCACTTCATCTGGACGCCACGGCGTAGCTGTAAGTCCTAACAAAAATGGTCCATTATATTTACCAGCTTCTGTTTTTTCAAAAATAGATTGATACATTGAAGATCCTGCATGATGGCATTCATCAACAATAATAACGTCAAATTCTGGAAAATCCTCTTCGCGCTTTATATAATCTGCAACTGTATTCACGCAAGCAAATACAAATGAAGCCCTGTTAAGTTCTCTTTTATCAGGTTCCTCATATCCATTCCAAACAACGGAGTTTTGATGCTTAGTCATAAATTTCCAAAAAGACTGCTCCAGCTGATAAACCAAAGGATTTGTATGTGCAAGTACCAAAACTCTCAGGCTATTATTTCCAGCATACATACGATGAATTGTTTCAGCTGCAATAAAAGTTTTACCCAATCCAGTAGCTAATACAGCTAATGCTCTCCCGTCCTTACGCATATATGCGTTCATAATTCCCTGAATGGCTTTTTCCTGATACTCTCTAATAGGATGCTTATTGGGAATTCCATCTCCCAATCTTGATGCATGCTCCACAAGAGTGTCAGGCGTCCATAATTGGATATTTATACCAGACTGCATTAAGTCTCTCTGATATGCCAATGCTTTTGAATCAAATCCATTCGAAGCTACTATAACTGGAACCTTCGCCTTATAAATTTGTGCAGCACGTAATGTTTCATCAATAACTTCTACTCCAACTGGTTTTTTCCAATGTTTTGCCTGAAACAGCCATCTGATTCCATTGCGCGATGCTATAATATCTGCTCCGTGATCATTGCTCTGTCCAACAACTCTGGCACCTTCAAATCCTTCAGCCATAGCAATTCTACAAATCAATCTTTCAAATGCCTGCCATGAATTTGATTTTACACTTTCTTTGTTTACAAACATTACTCAGACACCTTCTGTTTTAAAATATCAACCGCCAACATTGTCTTTTGTAGAACTAATTCGCTAGGAGACTTATACTTAATGAAGAATAAAATATCTTCCAAACATCCCTTATATAGTGCCTTAGTTCTTTCTTGCATAAAAGCTGTTATTTCTTCGCCAATACCACTCTCTGAATACTTCTCATCCCACACAGCACCATCAAAAAACAGTTCAGGTTTTACGTCAAATAAATGAATTAAAAATGCTGCTGGAACATATTTCAAGTAACTGCCATCTGACTGAAAATCTGACAATCTAGCAATATCCTCGCCCTGATTTATCATTTCATTTACGAGTTCCTTTTGCTGCTCAGAAGACAATAAATCAAAATAATTACCTAATTCTGATTTAGCAGAAAGCATCAATCTATCCTTTATAGTTCTAAAAATGCTTTCGACAGATGTACTTAAATCACTTGTACTTCCTTCAAGCCTATCAGCCCAATATTTCTCTATTATCTGCCACGCAATATACGAAGTAGAATGAGTTCCATCTGCTGCACTTATAGAACGATTAATCTTAAATATAAAGTCTGCTATTTCTTCAGCTATCAGCTGCTCAGGAATAATCTTGCACTGTTTAAACACTCGATGATTTGGATTAATAAATATAGTAATTGAGCTCAAGTCAGTTTTATCTGAATACAATGGCAAGCTTTTAGTTCCACCATTTGATTTAAGAGCTTCTTCTACTTCATATACCTGAACTTTCACAGGAGTACTTAATACTCCATTAGCGAGCTCAATTGAGCAATCATCTATTGACAATGCATCATTCTTATTGCTATGTTTGCTTAGATATTCAACCGAAAGATGATTTTCCTCTCCTCTATGTGCTCCACATGAAGTGCAGTCATCAAAGGTAGGATCATTTTTCGTTCCACATATGTTACAAGTCCATGGCTTAATTATTTCCGGTTCCTGACTCTTTCCACATTTAGGGCAAGTCTTTGCAGAAAGTGGAATTTTTTCACCACAGGAAATACAATCCTTTCCTTTTAAAACTGTTTGGCAGGATATACATACCTCTGCTTCTTCCAAGTTTTGGCATCCACAAACAGGACAAAGCGGCATCTCCTTGACAGGCTTTTTATCCGCATCTTCAACCTTTTTCCACCATTCAGCATCATCATAAAAGCCTGGTTCCTTCTTTTTGAACTTTTCATAAAACTCTTTTTCTACATCTCTACTAATACGCCTAGGCTCTTCTTTTACAGGATCCCACACACCCATATACATGTCTGTCTTACCAGCGGTTTTAACCTTTCTATAACCCTGGAACAGCTTAAATATAGGCGAATCATTTCTATCTGCCCCTGGCTGTGTAGGCTGCAATGAACTTTCTCCTCTCAGAAAAGTCATTGCCCTATGCCATTCAGGGCTGCTTCGCTGGAAATCTTGTTTCATGAAATCAACAGGAACATGATTAAGATGTACTTCTCCTACAATTCTTCCGTAATTGCTATCAATAGGATAGTCTTTAATTACTTTCTGGAATTCATCTACAAACTCAAAAAAAGCCGACTTCTCAGAAATACGAATTGCACGTCCATTTCTAATGAGATCAATTCCATATTCAGCCATATCGTCAAATCGCTGAATACCAACCCAGCCTCTTACTCTCTCTTCAATTGTTCTTGTTTCATGAGAACCACATGCAGGACATACTGACTGAAAACTCTCTAAGGTTGTGGTGCAGTTAGCGCACTTCTTCTGGGTATAAAGTACCTTGTCAAATCTAAATACTGCAGGTATTTTGCCGTGCTTATTTCTCTCAACAAATCTTTCATCGCCCCATACACAGTGCTCGAATGCTTCACATTCACCCTCATTAACAAATATTTTCACTCTATTTTCGCGCAGAATAGTTGCATATCTTCTGCCAAGTTCTTCTCTTATTTTTTTCGCACCATAGCTGACAAGATTCTTTGTAAAGCCACGGTTGTCATTTCCATTTGGCCACCAATTACTAATTTCAATTATGGTTCCATGATCCAGTTTTCCCTTGTCCACATAATATGCAACAACGTTATAATCTTTATTTGCGTTAATCTGATTTAAGTCTATCGTTACTTCCAACGCTCTGTCAGAATCTTCTCTTGCAGAATAAAACTTAGTAACACTTCCAATTTTTCCAGTGGAAATATTAAATCCCATTCCAAATAAGCCCAAAGTATCATATGGATTATTACCGGAAAAACCTGCTCTAAGAGCTTTCTCGGTAGAATCCATTGTCAATCCTGGTCCATTATCCGAAATTCTCACAACGCCCTCACCATTTGCTACCTCTTTCGCTGATGGCAAATCAATTCTAATGCAAGGGTTTGATATGTTTATTCCTTGAAGCTTTGCCGAGGAAAACGAATCAATAGCATTATCTATCAGTTCACATAATGCATCCAAAGGTTTTATGTCAGTATGCGTTAAAGCAATTAAGACTTTTGTATCCGGCGTTAAATTCAATACTACTTCTTCTGGCATATTACATGTCCTCCTGATTATTGTTTTCTATGTTAAACGACACCACGTCCCCGATATCACATACAAGATATTCACAAATTCGTTCTAAAACAGTCAAAGAAACAGGTTCTCCTTTTCCCATCTTTGCAAACGTAGACGAGCTGATATTTAAGGTTTCAATCAGGTCTTTTCTTTGCAAATTCTTATCAATTAGTTTTTTCCATAACCCATTGTATGAAATGCTCATTGCAATACCTCTCAAATAGTTTTGTGTCACGATGGCTCCATGATGTAATCATACCATACAACGAAGCTATAATCACTCAAAAACTTTAGGTTCTCGAAGTCAACATTTTGCCTGTTGCATTTTGAATGTCACATTTCGCATTGCAATATTCTCTATTTCTTGGGGCTGATTTTATCTGATTCTATTATGCACACATGACATGTCCCTTAAAAAGGACACTGCCTTTCCCAGCCCGGATCTCTCAAAGTATCACTTAAACTACCACTATCGCTCAAAGATTTACCCTCTTTACAAAAGTATGCACAACTTCCAAAAAAATGAGCAACCCCACCATAGTGAGATTGCTCATTTTTTTAATCTATAATGCCTTGTTGTCTTAATATCTCTTCAACTTGTTCAATTTTCTTCGTCTTGTATGATATCTCCATAAGCTTAATATTATGATTTTCAGCATATTGCCTTTTCAGGGAATCATTCTTGACCTGAATCTTGAATTGTTCTTCACCTCCAAACTCCTCCACTGGTCTAAAATGTTGTTCTCCCTGGCACTCAATTAAGCATTTTATGGAACCATCTCTGTTAAAGATTGCAAAGTCAAATCTAAGCTGATTAACACCGCCACAACCATATAAATCATCAAATGAATATTCAACAGCATATGGTACATCGTTTTCAAATAATATTTTTGTGACAATCCATTGAAATGATGAAATAGGATGGCAATCACAATAGACGTCACTCCAATAACCATTATATGCATTGTAGCCATATTCAGTTGGCGGATATATACCAAATTTATTACACGTAACTAATTGTTCTTTTCCACAGAGTAAGCACCTACATTTATATCGCTTATATACGGTAATATTGTACCAATATTTTTTGTGCCTTTGAGTGAACCCATAATGCGGTTCACTTTCAAAATGATCATCTACACATTCTTCAACATATAAAGACTCATATTGTTTTCCACAAAAATCCACATCATAATTTTTGGCATTAACTCTTGGTATTTGAGCAATTGTTTCAGCAAGTACTTGCTCTTTTTCTATAATCTGCTTCGTTTTGTAATCGTTATATAGGTCACAATATGTATCAGATGGAAGACTATAATCCTTAGATTCAAGTGATCCTCCAGTTTGAAGCCATCTGTTAAAATCCTCCTCAATTATTGACCCCTTTTCCCATAAAACTACATTTTCGATACCTTCATATTTTGCAAGTTTACGATAAGTAGCATTTTGAGCTCTAATACTATAGTTTCCTTTATTATTTGCATATGAAACCGGATAGATGCAAAATTTCGGCTTTTTCCCAAGCGTTTTTTCATTGTAATAATGCACTTTCCCGCATCTGCATTGGCATTTATAGTGCAGGCTAGTTTTCGATTCAATCCTGCTGATTTCTGACTGTCTCATTTTTATTTTGAAACATAATTCATACATCGAAGAATGAAATGAGTGTATCTCACTCTCCATGCGTTTTTGTTTTATACATTCCTTCCATTTTTCATATAAATCTGGATTATCATCTATCAGCTTTTTCTTTTGTAGAATAAATGGCTCTAACTCCTGTTTTTTATCATTTAATTCTTCAAGAAGTGATAAATACTTTTCTGTCTTTTTATATTCTTCTCCATCATCCAATACAGTAAGACAACCGTATTTTTTACCTATCTCAATCATTTAGGTCCTCCAAATCCAAAATAATAAAAAGCCCCTAATCAATGTCGTTGCGTTTTGATTAGAGGCGTCTTGTCTTAGATTGTTCTGTCTTTGCTTGTTTTGTCTTTGTTTGTTTTGTCTTTGTTTGCTTTGTCTTTGTTTGCTTTGTCTTTGTTTGCTTTGTCTTTGTTTGCTTTGTCTTTGTTTGCTTTTGTTTGAACAATAATTATGATACGTCACTAATGCAAATCTCGCAAGTTCATAATATGTTATTATCTTCCCAAAATAAAAAAACTGGCCAGCCCCATTTCTGAGACCAGCCAGTAATCAAAGCTAATAACAATGCCCAAACTCGCGCTTGAAGTAATTATAGGAATCAATAAAGTGCCTATCCCCATGTAGCAGATCCATAAACGAATGATAATCCACCAGATTACAAGTTCCGACTTCCATGAGTTTGTCAGCGAGACCATTTCTTAGTTCATTAAGAAACGCATCCTGCTCGGCGGGGTTATCCGTGTAAGCATAGATGCGTTCCTGGTAGTCTCCATGGCAGAACTCTTTCATCTTGAGGTCGATGTCGCCACTTTTGTAGAGGCAAATGTCGAACATTTCCTTAAAGCCGGAGAACTTGATATAACGGTTATAGCTTTTCATGGTAATTGTGAGTCTCTGACCGGAAGATACTCTGCCGATCTGTCTGATGTAGGCTTCCATGAGAATCGTGAAAGCTTCTGCTACCATCTCACTCTTCATGCGAGGTTTTACTTTCTTACCATTCAAACTCTACCACCTCCCCAGACTCATAGCTTTCCTTGATCTTCGCATAAAGCTCTTCGCGAAACTCCTTGGTTATTGGAAAAGCAATATCCTTGAAGATCGGATTTCCTTCTTCATCGACAGTTTTGGTTTTGAAGCTGGGCATTGAGACGAAGGTGCCACCTTTTCTGCTTTCAACGATCGAGACGTTTCTTACAGCGAAGCTGTCTCCAAATGTTACTGTGCACAGTCCTCTTACATTGTTGGAGCTGGCTTCTATCTTATTTGCTTTAACGCTTACTTTCATTTCTTTAATCCTCCTGAATAAAATCGTTTTTCTCTTCCTGCTGGCGCTGATGGTCGTTGTGGCGAGCAGTGCGTTTGTCCGACAAACGCTTTATGCGGCTCTTACAACACATTCTCGGAATGTGAGTTTCGGGTGCGTTTATCACGACCCTCTTTTTCATTTTTGTCAGCATCCATCTGGTATAGCATTTCTAGATTTTTCTTCGCAATCATATACTCATGCATGTCTTTGTTAAGCTGGACATATTCCAGGAACTCTTTTTTCTTCTCTTCAAGGATGTGACCATATTCATCACGGAGCTTTTGCATGTTGAGCTTCTGACCTTTTGGTACTGACTTATAGACTTCCTCTGCTGCCTTATAGAGAAGAAGCTCAGACTCGTGCTCAGCGTAAAACTTCTTACTGTAGCCGCTCTCCTTGTAGGATTCAAATACACTTCTGTTCTTGGAATAATCGATTATGGCCTGCTGTCGCTTTTTGTTTTCAGACAGAAGTGCTTCCTTCTCCTTCATGGAGTCCTTAAGTTCCTGTAGTCTTCCACTTCTTTCATCTGTAATTTTCCGAAGTTCCTCGTAGGATGAAATCTTATGATCCTGAAGGAAAAGAACAGTCTTTGCCATCTGTTTTGCATTAAAGCGCCGAGCCCAGGTTACATAACCTTTGCCCTTTCCTTCATGGAGCTTTGCTTCAATATCTTTAAGAAACTCCAGTCTCTTATCTGTAAAATGCCCTTTCCTTGAATACCTCCCCTGACTTTTCCGTTCTTTGTAGGGAGCTGGCTTTATAACAGACAAGCCATTTTCAAGACAGAGGATATCTGAAATCCTACGAAGGGCAATTCCTGAAAAGTAAAAATCTCTGAATTTCTTAGTCCCATCGATGGAGATAGCATTGAAGATTATGTGATTATGGATATGGGCTTTATCTGTATGAGTGCAGACCGTGAATGCGTATTTTCCTTTGGTGAACCTCATGGCAAGCTCGTATCCAATCTCATTTGCTTTATCCGGCGTTATCTCTCCCGGCTTAAAGGACTGCCTGATCTGGTATGCGATTATCTCTTTTTTCCTGATATCCCTGACACTGTTGTGGTACTGCTGGTGAGATAACAAGAACTCTTCATCAGCGGTTTCGATATCGCAGCCATAGGTGGAAATATACTTTTTCTCCTCTGTCTTAAGATCATTTTCTGTATAATCCATTCGCTCCTTTAAGCTCGAAGAAAGGCTCCTGCCCCGGACGATATGAAGAGCCATAAGCCTTGTAGCTGCCATGAAATTCTCCTTTCTTTTGGACATAGAAAAAGGACAGCTCTTCCGTTTTGGAAAAACTGCCCTTTGGACATTTACCAATTATTTAGTTTTTATACTCTTTTGAGAACTCCATGAGCTGACTCTAGGAGAAGCTGGATATTGGCTGCTGCGAACAGACATATAAACATCGCTATAAGGATTGCCCCAAAGAAGATCGCACATGGGATCATCTTAAATACGATTGAAAGAACACAGCAGATACCACACAGCCACACAGCAAAACCAGCGACATAGCATCCAACGAATATAGATGCCTTCGTAACAAGTGTCAGTACGTCGACCACTAGCAGTAATGGTAACACTATTATCTTTAAAAGAAATCTCATAATCCACATGTCAAACCTCCTTCATCCATCTTTTGCCTTAAGTCTATTTCCTGAATTTTCAAAATGCAAGGATGCCTCTTTTTGTTGATGGAAAGTTGATGGCTCTTTGATGGTTATCTGATGGCAGCAAACTTTTTTAGGATTGTTCTCATGCCTTCCCAGATATCTTCAAACCTGTGCTGCAGGTCCTTGATATCAGCTTCATGGATAACGCCAAGACCGTTTGCTTTCTTTGCATACTGATTAAGGTTGTTGGAACACATGCGGATGAGATATACCATCTCTTTAATATCCGAAGTATCAACTCTTACGCAGTAGCCATCAAGCAGCATCTTACGCATGTACTTACTCATGTTTGTGATACCGGCTTCTTCCATCTTGGCTTTCATCCGGGCCAGCTCATCATCTGACAATCTCACCGAGATCTTGTTTGTGCGGTTTTGCAACTTTCACCACCTCAGCTTTTTTCTCTATGAGTTTTTCATACTCCTTGGCTTTCTTAATGGTAGTCTCAGATGGAGCATCCTCTGGCATATTGTTGATTATACCGTCGAAGTTATTGTCGTTACCTTCTATGGCATCCTCCACCGCCTTAAGATGGTTCTTTTTGGAAAAGATCGTATGCTCCTCTAAAATGTTTTCTTCTACCTTTGAAAGCTCTTCTTCCTTGGCTAATCTCTTTTCAGCAATATCGAGTCCATCCATAAGCGCCTCCTACATCTGCTTGTATTCATCAAGCTTCTTAAGAACAGATGGCTTTTTCACCTGCTCTTTTACCATGGTATCCATTTTCTTACTGAAAGCCTGAAAGCGGCGAACTGCCGCCTCCTTATCAAATATCATCTGCTCCATTACTCTTCCTCCTTCTCATCTTCTTCAGGGATATCAATATAATCATCAGCATAGGCGCTGTCAGGATCTTCGCCGCTTTTCTTTTTCTTGAAGCTCTCAGAATTACTGTAGAAATAGAATCCTGCTACGCCTGCAAGACCAAGAACTATGATCAGTCCAAGGATAGGATTGGGCCCTGACTTTTTGACAGGCTCTTCCGGTTCGGGCTCTACAGGGGTAGGCTCTACAACGGGTTCTACAGGAGTTTCAACCTTACTTCCAAGGGAAGCTTCCAGTGCCTCTTTATCCTCATCGCTAAGAACATCCAGAAGGTCTCTTTCATCTACCTGATTGAGGAAATGGACGTTATTAACTCCCGTATTGTTATCGCGGTCTACAATGATATAAAAGATATTTCCGTTCCTGGTAGTTACTGTCAAAAACTCCTTGCTGTGATTGTCGCTGCTTACTATGTCATCAACAAGGGTCATGTTTCCTTCAGGTGTAAGGGGAGTGGGATCTTCTTCCTCTTCATCAATTACTGTGGTATCTACGTTGTCAGGGACGTTGGCACTTACTGTAAGGGGCATAGCGCAGGTCATAAGTGCAACAGATATGGCAAGGAGCCTTAGTTTATTCTTCATCTTCTGTAACCTCCTCTAAATCGTTTATATGAGATGCAGGGACTGTGTCTGCACCCTCTTTTATTATTTCCTCTACCGGCATATCTCCCGGTATGTGACTTTTTGAATAGGCAATGAGTCTTGATAGCTGTTCCGGAGACAGGTCTGCTGCTTTTACCATCTCATGGATGGTTGTCTTTTCTTCTTCAGAAACCTTCTTTTCAAGAGCCTTGACCTTGGCATCCCATTCAGCTCTTTTACCTCTTGCCTTTTCAAGCTCTTGTTTGTACTTTTCTAACCTTTCAAGCATGTTTCTCTCCTTTTACGGCAATCTACCAAAACAATAAAAATGTTCTTTCCAGTAACGTGTGTTTATGGACGTGTACTGTATGGGATTCCCGCAGTGAAGCATCATTCCGTTACCTACGTAGATGCCAACGTGACTTGCTCCGTTGGTAGCGTAGGTTCCCTGGAAGAATATAAGGTCTCCTGGCCGTGCCTCTCCAGGTGAAACCACAGTGCACATATTTTTAAGACCGTTGGCTGTCGTCCTGCCAACATTCCAGCCGCTGTGGTTCAGAACCCAGCAGACAAATCCGCTACAGTCAAAGCCGCTTGAAGGGCTTGAACCTCCCCATACATAGGCTCGTCCCAGATACTTCTCACCTTCTGCTATCATGGCTGCAAATCTCTCATTGGACATTGCATCTGTGGCAGGGTGATAATCGTCAGGATCTTCATAATCTGCGTAGACATCATCAAAGAGATAGGACTTATTGCCCTGAGTAGCAAGAAGGACTTCATACCTTGCCATGTCATCCTCGCTAAGACCTTTGGATTCTATGACTGCTCCAAGGCTCTTATTAACAAGGGTTACTGTGAGGATCTTGACCTGATAGTATTCTGTCGTTTCATACTCGATTTCTTCTTCCGTAACTGACCCATCGCCGTTTGTAACGCGTACTGTTTCTGTTTTGGTGACAGTTCTAGATCTTGTCTCTATGCGGCTACTGTAGGAAAGGTCGTACTGCTCGTTGAATAGGTCTTTTACCACGTTCTTCATCTGCTTGCGCTTATAGTCCTCGTACTTGACTGTGAGGTAGGATGCAAGCTCATAAGGGTTATGGCCGATCTCATCAAGGTTGTACTCGTACTCATCAAACTCTGGGAAGTCTTCTTCCGTTCTTTCTATGGTCTTTTGCAGCTCTTTTTCCAACTTCACATAATCAGCATCTACTCCGGTTATATCCTCGTCGTAGGCTGTATATGTGGCTGAAAGAGTTGTATCTCCCATACTGGATATCATCACTTCAAAGCCACTTATAAGAAAGTGCATCAGGTAGAAGCACAGGAGCGCAACCACAATTAAAATAAGCACCACAGGGTGCTCTTTGATCAGATCTACTATGCGTCTTATTGTCTCCTTAGCAGCATCCCTGGCGCCTTCTGCTGCTTCTTTCATCTTGTCGGAGAAGCTCTTTACATAAGGATTGTCGGTATCCTTCTTGTAATAACCTTTCCTTATCTGCTGGCGCTGATAATGCTTTTGCATCTCGCGGCTTGTTTCTCCAGCTGCTTTTGCGCCTTCTTCAAGGGCCTGTCCGCCAATGTTTTCATCCTGGTTAAAGCTCACGGTTATACTCCTTTCTGCCAGGCAGCAACCTCCTTTGGCTTAGTGGTCATGATCTTGTAAAGTTCAAGGTCTTCAGGGAACTGATCCTTAAATGGCAAAATAAGGCTTCCGAATACAAGAAGTCCTTCGCCCTGCTCAGCTTTTTCAACATAGGAAAGCTGATACTTACTGATGCCTAGCTTTTTGGCAAGGATTGCTCTGTCTCCCGGTGCCTGATTGAGCATGTAGATAAATTCGCAGTTCTCGAAGATGTTCTCGACCTCTGATGACTCCAAAAGGTCTTTTACGTTCTGAGTTATGGCTGTGGGTATGCCGCCCCACTTACGGAAACGCTTATAAATCTCTGCGCTGTAGCTGGCTGTCTGCTTATCACGAAGGAGCAGGTGGAACTCGTCCATGTAGTAGCGGGTAGCCTTACCAACGCTTCTGTTTGCGGTAACGCGGCCCCAGACCTGATCCTGAACTATGAGCATACCTAGCTTTTTGAGCTGCTTACCAAGATCCTTGATGTCATAGCAGACGATTCTGTTATTGATATCTACGTTGGTATGGTTGTTGAAAACATTTAGGGAACCAAATACATAGATTTCAAGGGCTGTTGCCACTTCTGTAGCTTCTTTTTCTTCCTGATCCATAAGTGCGTTGTAGAGGTCAGCAAGGATTGGCATGTTCTCCGGTATAGGTTCCTTGAAGTACTTCTCGTAGATCTTATGGATGCAGCGGTCGATAACGGTCTTCTCCACAGGACCCAGACCTCCCTTGCCATCCATGATGAGCTCAAAGAGGGATAAGATAAACTCAGCCTTCAGGGATACCGGATCGTCGCCATCTGAATAGTTCTCGTTGATATCCATAGGATTGATGTACTGCTTAGATTTCTGGCTGATATGAATAACCTGACCGTTAAACTTCTTAACAAGTGCCGAGTACTCCTGCTCAGGGTCGCAGATCATGATGTCATCATCTGTGGAGAGGATTACGTTACTCATTTCTCTTTTTGCAGAAAAAGACTTACCAAAGCCGGGCTTACCAAGGATCATGCCGTTAGGGTTAGAGAGGCTCTTTCTGTCTGCCATGATGATATTCTGAGATAAGGCGTTAAGGCCGTAGTAAAGAGCTTCGTCGCCTGTCTGCATGAGTTCCTGTGTGGTAAAGGGAATGAAGATACCTACAGAGCTTGTGGTAAGGCTTCTGTCTACGTTGATCCAGTCCTTGGCAAATGGGAGGCAGGTCATTAGAGCCTGTTCCTGGCGATAGTCCAGCTTGTAGGTGTCGCAGTTAAACTGCTGGGCCATGCTTGATGATTGCAGGTAGTTGTTCTTAAGCTCTATCTGGGAGCCTGCAGTGTTCATGATAAGGAATGTCATCTTGAACATTCGCTCGTTCTGATCCTGCAAGTCCTGAAGGAATGAGTTTGCGTCTTTTCCATAGGTCACAAGGTCTCCCGGAATCAGATCCATGTCATAGCCGGAACGAACAGCCTTCTTCTGCTCATCAATCTTGGTAGAATCGATGCTGGTTATAGTTCTTTTTACCCTCTTGATAGCATCGTTCTGGTTGATGGACTGCAGGTGGATACTGATGACCTGAGATGAATCTGAGTTTAGAAGCTCCATGAGGAACCTGTCTTCCATGGTTGGTGCATCATAGGAAAAGGCTGAAATTGTCGCGTACCTTGTCTTGGTGCGGATGGTGTTCTTGGTTGGGTATTTCAGCGGGTCGTTTGTCTCGCCGCCGAGGCGCTGTATCTCCCTGATAAGGTCGATACGTTCTTTTCCATTAAGGGGCTTTGCTTTTACATCAAGCTTTTTGAAGTTATTTAGGATGTCGCTTTCTATGGCTCTTAGTCTTGGCTTGGCATCCTTGATGGATTTGGCGTTTATGCCAAAGGTAATGTACTTGGATTTTTCAAGGCCGTTGTTGCCTTTTTCAAGCTGCCTGTTTAGCATCTCTGAATACTCAGCCCTGACATCATCAAAGCCGTCGTCTCTTTCCTTGATACGAATTGTCTCGTAGAACTTAGCTTCATCCTTGGTTACGTTCACAAAGGTAAGCTCGAATGAAACTGAGCTGTCGAAGAAGTTAAGGAACTTCCTCCAATTGTCAAAAATAGCCTGCTGATCCTCATCGGTAGCAAGCTTGTAATTGATATCTGAAAAGCTCATGGTCTTCGAATAGAAGTTTTCATCTGCTCTGCAGATACCGTTCTTAAACATCTGCCATGAATACTTATCCTCATCGGGGTTTCTTTTTCTCTTTTTCCAATCAATGGCGTGTTGAATTATGCGCTCTATGCTCTCCCCATTTTTCTCATACATGGCCATGAAAAACATTGGCATCATGACAGCCATCATGATAAATGTGGCGCAGCTTACGTTTTCAGATACGCTTTTGACAAGAAAAAAGGTGGGGAGTCCAATCATTCCGGCAAGCGAAAAACATAGGAGCTGCCTTTTGGTGAGATTAAATGCCACCTTCTCTTTTACCCTGGATAAATCTCTTGGCACATTTACTCTTATTGCCATAATCATCCTTCCTTATTGTGCTGAAAAAATTCTCTTGGATAAGGTGCCTGTCTTGAACAGGGCAAACACTAGCAGAATGTTGTAACCCATGATTCCCCACAAAGAGCCTACGACATCATCTGAGATTGTGACGTTCTGGATCAGCACGGCATAGATACCTACGCATATGAGAATAAGGAATCCCTGAAAGCCAAGTGCTACAAGGCTCTTTACGTAGTTCTGTCCCACCATGCTCTGCTCCTTGTTGCCAAAGGTTGAAAATGGGAGCGGTGCAAGGCTGATCATGAGATAGATCTCAATCATTCGGCCATAGATAACGAGGAATACCATCATGGACATAATCTTGATTCCGATGTTTATGAGGAAGATCTCTCCAAACATTGAAAGAAGTCCTCCGATGTCCATTGCTTCCAAGGTCTCGCGTAGGGTCTCAAGTTGTGATCCGTTAACCGCGGTGGAACTTTGGATAATGCCTCCGCTGTTGGTGATTACATTCCCTGCAACGTCAAATATCGCCATTGTGATATCAAAGCAGTTTGTGATGAGCATTACTGCTATACAGGTCTTGAATATCCATTTGAAGAATATCCAGGTCTCAAAGTTTGCCAGATTGTTGTGGGCGATGACCAGCTGTATCAGCTCGTAGCAGGCAATGAACGTCAGGGCCATTCCTGCTATTGGCATGATCGCGTTATTGGACACCTGCTTCATCAGGTCGAATACGCCCGGCGTAAAACTCGCCGGGCTCGTAGCTACATCGCTTGCTACCTGTCCAACCTGATCGTTGATACTGTCAAACATGCCTTCAAGCAGCACCATCAGCGCATCAACAATCCATCCCTTAATCCAAGAGGTCATCTGCTCGAAAATTCTTTCCATGTGATGATCTCCTTAACTTGGTTGTAGTTTGCGGGCGGTTCTGAGCTGGCAACTTGTTCTTGCCAGCTCGGGGAGGTCAGACTGTGCAAATGTTCTTGCACGGTCTGGGCTCCTACTGCCCGTAAACGCGGTTCTTAGAATAATCCTGCGAGAAGAGGAATGAGCTGTGTGCCGAGGAGACATACACCGCCACCAGCCATGAGCTGCTTCATTCCCTGTGACTTTGCACCCGGATTGTCGTTTCCGTACCCCTCAAGGAGGTTAACAACGCCCCATGCTCCAAGACCTGCACCAAGTGCGACTACGAGTGTTTCAAGTACCTGAATTGAACTCTGGAAAAATTCCATACTGTTACCTTTTCGGTTCCTCGCAAGCCTCCTTCTCACCTTCATTATTAAATCCTTGATCCGACTAAATACCTTCATTCGTCATACCTTCATCCGGAAGCGCGAGCCTCCGAATTTCCCTTTCTTTTAAAATGTGATTGATAGTTTCGTGCCCCATCACTGCGCACATGATTTTGGGCATAGAAATAGACCAGTACTGTCTGGGCGTCCCCAGGGTACTGGTCTATGTAAGGTACTTATTCAATTCTACAAACGGGAATTTATTATCCTAACGGAATCTTTCCACAAACAATATCGGATATGACTTCTACAAGGAATTCATGTTCTCTTTCTAATACTCTATCTGCTAAAATTTCAGGAGTATCATTTTCATAAACATTGACTTTTGTTTGAGCAACAATTTCACCACTATCATACTCCGCATTCACTCTATGTATCGTAACACCCGTTTCTTTTTCCTTCGCTGCGATGACTGCAGTATGAACATTCATTCCATACATTCCTTTACCGCCAAATTTAGGAAGAAGTGCAGGATGGATATTGAATACTCTATTATTATATTTTTCAAGTATTGAGATATGTAACATTCGCATATACCCGGCCAGAAAAATCATATCAATAGAATACTGATTCAAAACATTTAATATTTCTTTAGCAAGAGCTTCTTCACTTCCATATTTTTTTACACTCATATGATAATTTGGTATACCTTCACCATTTGAACGCACCAATGCCATTGAGTCTCGGTTATTACTAATAACAACTTTAACAGTAGCATTTATTCTTCCATCTCTGCATCCATCTATGATTGCCTGCAGATCACTTCCTCCATGGGATGCAAATACTGCTATATTCATCTCTCATTACCTCCACAAATCCCGATTTGTATATTTCTTCTCACTGCATTCCATTATACATGAAGTGCAGCGAGAAGAAATGCATTTTCTACACTTTTATCACATCAAAAACCTCTCCAGGTCTGACTTTCAACGTCTGATGCACAAACTTCTCAATATCCAGCTTGTTCCTGTCATCATACTCCCCTGTCTCCTTATACAGCGGATGCTGAGTTACATCGTATTTGTCCGACAAAAATGGTCGCACGCCACGAAGCTGCAGGATGCACTTGTCGCCATCCATGACAGCAAGCTCATCTATTGTCATGAGATCCTTGCCGCTCTTTTGGTAGTTCATGGAGTAAGAAGGATTGTTGCCGCGGCTTTCGCCTGTGGAATACATGTCGATAGTCTCTTTTCCCAAAGCCTGAGACAGGTCTTTTAACGTGGTCGGTTCTGTGCCGCCAAGGAAGATCTGTGAATCCATATTGCCGATTATGGTATCGGCGTTGTCCTTATAGATTGCCTTAAGCTGAGACTTTGCCTGAAGGAAAAGGCAGGCACTGATCTCACGGCTTCGGATTGTTGCTACAAGCTTCTCCAGATTGGGAATCTGGCCGATGTTGGCTGTCTCATCGATAAGGCAGCGCACATGAACCGGAAGCCTTCCTTTATAGACGTTGTAAGCTTTATCACACAGTAGATTGAAAAGCTGGCTGTAGACCATGGATATCAGGAAGTTGAAGGTCGGATCTGTATCACTCATTACGAGGAAAAGAGCTGTCTTCCTATCTCCCAGGGTATCGAGCTCAAGTTCATCATACATGGTAATCTCCCGCACCTGATCAAGATCAAATGGAGCAAGACGGGCACCACAGCTGACAAGTATGGACTTAGCTGTTTTTCCGGCTGCCAGCTTGTACTTCTTGTACTGTCTTACCGCAAAGTGCTTAGGATTCTTTTTCTCAAGCTCATGAAACATCATGTCTACCGGATTCTCGTAGTCCTCGTCATCTTCTCTGACTTCCGATGCGTTCAGGAACTCAAGGAGGGTGTTGAAGTTCTGCTCTTCTTCAGGAGCTTCGTAGTGGATATATCCAATGAGTGCGCAGTACAAAAGAGTCTCTGCTTTTTGCCAGAACTCATCTCCTGCCTTGCCATCGCCTTTGGTGTTTGCAATAAGGGTATTCACAAGCTTTAGGATGTCATTATCGCAGCGGATGTAGGCAAATGGATTGTAGTGCATGCTCTTACCAAAGTTGATGGTGTTAAAGATTTTCACCTTATATCCATGATGAAGCAGGGTCTTACCGGTATTAATGACCACATCTCCCTTAGGATCAGTTACTACATAGCTTGAATGCATCTGCAAAAGGTTTGGAATTAAAAAGAACCTGGTCTTACCTGAACCAGATCCTCCTGTTACGAGTACATTCTTATTTCTTGCATACTTTGGACTTTTAGGGCGGCTGTTCATCATGAGCCGCTCTGTCTGTGTAAGGATGATATTATCCTTAAAATTCGGAGCCATAAAGGGCTCTATATCCTGCGCATTTCCCCACCTGGCAGTTCCATACTCTGCACCGTGGCGGTATTTCTTGGCATTTTTCCCTTTGATAAAAACTACTATCTTGAGGGCTACTCCGCAAATAATACCTATGAGAAGATCAAAGGGAACAAGGCTTGGCATGGGATTAGAGAATGCAATAGGTATGGTCTTTGCCAGTGCCGTTACCTCATTTATTGCATCCACTGTCTGGGACAGCCTCCAAGCCTCTCCTAAGTTTGTCGCAAGTATTCCTACCAGCAGATATGGGATATTCAGCAGGATGAAGCGTTTTTGTTTCTTAGTCATCGCGTCATCTCCTGTGCTCTGTTTCTGTTCTTCATTGGCTGATTCTTGGCAATATCAATGAAGTGCTTCAGCTTGGCTATTACGCTCGGCCTTGTTTTGATCTTCATCATTTTCTTGCTGTATTCATTGACTACTGCCTCCATAGCATCTGTATCTCTTGCTTTGAAAAAGGCTGTGTAGACGGCTGGCTTTTCACTCTTGTCCTTCATGATGGCGAAATCAACGCCGTACTTCTTGGCTATCTTTTCAAAATCTCTGATACCTGCATCTCCAACAACCATGCTGCTAACACCCTGATTCTGCTTAACAAGCTCATCTATAGACTGCTTGCCCTGGATGTGCTCGTCAATGGATGCAAGGTTTCTATTAGCACGGTGTCTTAGATATGCTCTGATTGCAGATACTATAGCTCTGGCTGTGAGCCTTGTTCCTGAAATGGCAAGTCTCACGGTTTTCTCTTCTATCTCTTCCTGCATGTGATCACCTCCTTACAGGCTCATCTCCCTGTTACGTTTCTTCTGCCATTGATCAAGAAGCTTAATGATGGTATCCTCCATCTGCTTTGGCGTATATGACTTAGGGAAATATTTCTTAAGGGTGTCGTGTTTTAATGTTACACGGTCTACATCTGTTTTCTTCTCTTCAGAAAGAATGATGTTCATTCCTTCCTGTGAGATCTCATTATTCTGAGCAAGCTTCTTGATGCGCTGTGCCTGTTCAAGTGATGGAACTGCCTGAGCATAGTCCATGGCTGATAACAGTTCTTTTTGCTGCTTATCATCGAGAAACGAAAGTGTTACTCCGGTATTTAAGCCGATGACCTTTTCATCTACCATGTCGAGGAGTTCTGGGATGAGGTTTGTTAGGCGGATGTAGCGCTGAACAGATCTTGCACTTTCACCGACTTGTTCACCAAGTTCAGCATCACTTCGTAAATGTGTGCCAACTTGGCACGCATTTTCTTTTGACGGTCTCCCTGCCTGCCTCTTCATCGCATCCAGCTTCATCTTATAAGCAAAGGCTCTCTCACTTGGAAGGATTTCCTCTCTCTGAAGATTACTATCAACCATGAGTATTGTGGCTGCATCATCATCCAGCTCTCTTACGATGCAAGGCAGTGTCTCAAGCCCGGCTATTTCACATGCATGATGCCTTCTATGTCCTGACAGGATCTCGTAGCCTCCTTTTCCATCAGGTCTGCAAATAGCTGGCGTCAGTACGCCAAACTCCCTGATGGACTCAACTGTCTTTTCCATCTCCTCATCATCTCTGACCTTGAAAGGATGATACTTGAAGGGATGAAGCTGTGATAAGGGAATCTCTACTACCTGATCAGCAGTAACTTCCGGCGATACTTTGCCATCACCAAAGATATCATCGTAGCTGCTCAGCTGAATGTTTGAGCGCTCTTTCTTCATTCTTTAGCACCTCCTTTGTCAGATTCTTGTAGGCTTCTGCTACCTTGCCCTTTGGATCATGGGCAAAGATGCTCTTGCCTTCTGCACTTATCTCAGCCGCCCTCACTGAATGAGGAATCTCAGTGCTATAGACCTTGAGCTTGCTTCCATAGGTATCACGGATAAGGTTACTGATATCCCTGGCATAATTGGTCCTGTTATCCACCATGGTCAGCAAAATGCCATCGATTTTTAACTTAGGATTGATCTGCCTGCGTACTTTATTCACAGTCTGAAGAAGCTGCTCCAAGCCTTTGGCTGATAGATACTGAGCCTGCACCGGAATCACCAGCTTATCTGCCGCTGCCAGTGCATTAACAGTCAGCATTCCAAGGGAAGGCATGCAGTCGATCAGGACGTAATCATAATTGTTCTTCACAGAGTCGATGTACTCTTTTAACACCTTTTCCCTGCTCATGACATTTACAAGGGACACTTCCATGCCTGACAGTGCTATATTTGCAGGCATGAGGTCAACGCCTTCAGGATGATGAAGAATTCCTTCCCCTTGCTCTATGGGCTGCTCCTGCAACACCTTTGCCATGATATCTGCTATTGTGACCGGAAGATCATCTGTTCTTGGATGTCCCAAGCTGATAGTAAGCGAACCCTGCGGGTCC
The DNA here is from genome assembly GCF_003625475.1 of Butyrivibrio sp. X503. Classification (GTDB taxonomy): domain Bacteria; phylum Bacillota; class Clostridia; order Lachnospirales; family Lachnospiraceae; genus Butyrivibrio. The sequence goes on from NZ_RAIQ01000004.1 coordinate 300,306, forward strand.
ATATCCACAAGCAGTACCTTTTTTCCTTCAAGCGCAAATCCAATTCCAAGATTCTCGGTACTCTGCGTCTTCCCTGTTCCGCCCTTTTGATTTACAAGGGCTATTACTGTTGGTTTACTCATCGTTTCCTCCTTATATCAAGCCATGCGCCATGTCGTGATTAACCATAGACTTGTAATGTGCATCCATGGTAAGCGGTGCGTTATACAAAACTGCTATCAGGTACTGACGCATATTTGTGATCTCGGTGGTGTTCTTACTAAGCCGCTCCAAGACATACTCGATATGCAAACTATTTAGTTTTAAAAACTGGCTTTTAACCAGATTTATTGGTTTCTGCTCTCTGCCAACAAGTATCTTTTCCCTGGAAGAGACGACAACGTCAAGGATGATAGCCGCTATCTCATCAAGGAAGTCTGCCTCGTGTGGATACCGCTCTTTTAAGATATCCAGAGAGATGTTTTCTTCAATCAACCTTCGATACTGCTCTGTTTCATCCATCTCTTCGCTTCTGTTCTGTTCGGTACAGGAACCGCTGCCAGAATAGATACGCAGTGGCCTTGAAGCGAAGGGAACAGAATCAGTATCACTAAAATCAGTATTATTATGCTCAGTATTATTTGACTGTGCTTTGGACAATTCTTGAATTTCCCTTTGGACAACTCCTGAATTGTCTTTTTGACAATTCTTGAATTTTCCTTCCGGTTCAGTTGCAAAGTTCTTTACATAGATAAGATTGGGCCTGCTAAGTCCCTGACGTTTCTTTTCAATAAGACCGCATTCTTCAAGCTCTTTCATAATGGCTACAGCTTTTTTGCTACCGCAGTTAAGGCTCGTCTGAACCTCATCAATGGTGTAGACGATAAAGACTCTCCTCTTTTCATCAAGCCAACCGTTTTCAGCAGACAGGCACATGCGGTCCAGGAGAAGTCCGTACAAAAGCTTCGATTCCGCAGATAGCCGTTTAAAGCGTTCCTCTGTGAAAAGAGCTTTAGGAACCCTCATAAATGAAAAAAGATCGGATTCCCGACCGTAAAAATAATCAAACGTCATGCCGCTTCCTCTTTTCTTTCATCTCTTCTATGATCTTACGGGTGCACCAGCCAATGCATGGCTGATGCTTTCCGTAAGGGCAACCATCGCAAGCAGAGGGCTTCTTACTTGCTTTTCTTTTCATTACAAGACTTCCCCTCCTCTGGCACGTGGACGAGGGATAGAATCATGAGAAATGGTCTCACGCTTTTTTCCATCAAGCTTATCAATGACTGATTCACGCTGCTTTGATGCCATGCGCTCCTCGTATTTTTCTGCAAGCTCAAATACCTTGTCCTTGGAATCGTAGTGGTAAACGCTGTCCGTAAGGAGATCTTCAGGCGCTACCTGGGTCTCATTTACCTCTTTTACCATGCCTTCAAGATTGCTGCGGTCAATGGTTCCGTCATCTCTTACAAGGAGAACCTCATGAATCGATGAAGGCAAAATGTAGAAGTCGCCGCCGACCCTCTCAGCAGCCTGATCCATGAAATCCTGATATGCGATTACGCTGGCTCCCTGGATCTTGTCAGGTACTGAGGCAACGAACAAAGGATCACTTGGCATAACGGGGATCATGTCCTTAGCTTCAGGTCCCATCATCTCCATAAGGGTCTCTGACATAGTCTTGATGACTGCTGGTCTCATGACAGGAGCATACTTAAGAGCATCCTCATGAAGCTGCTCTGCTGTGATGCCGTAGTTATCAAGGAGCTGGTTAGTGATGAGGATTGAACCTCTGCCATCATCTCCGGTATCAACCACAAAGCGGTACACAACAGCCATATCCTCGATCTCTTTGTGTGGAACCTTATCAAGAAGCTCTGCGTTACGCGCTGCAGATACAACCTCCATGGAAAGAGTCTCTTTCATGTGGTCGTAGTCCTGAAGGGCTTCAAGATTGAAATCAGGGTGATTCTCAAGAGCTGATTCTGCTCTTGAAGCTGCGCTGTCAATCAGATCCTCGTAGCTGTGCCCTTCTTCATGAGCCTTATAAAGCTCTCCGATATTAAGATTCACACCAAGAATCCCATCCTCAGGCTTAATGGTAAGAGCATCATAGTTCTCATTCATCTTCTCTACCGAGTGCGTCTGCACATCATAGGATTTTCCGGTTCTACTCTCAAGCTCTCTTTTTACGTCTTCTGTAACCTTGTCTTTAAATTCTTCGTAGTTCATCGCCTACCTCCTTCTGAAAGTGAATTGTTGCCGCCAAAAAGGCATAGAAAAAGAGCAGGTACCTCTTTTGAGATAACTGCTCTATGTAATGATCACTATTAAATTAAATCAAAAAACCTGGTGAAACTACCCACCCTAGGTTTACCATACTTTATTGGCGTAGGAACGCATCTTTGTACCAATTTTGTTCCATCTCTGTACCAGTATTATCCATTTCACGTGAATTTATGTGAAACTATGTAAAATTGGACTTTGGGGAATATTAGGAAATAAAACGCTTTGTGAGGAAACGTGAAAATACGTGAAATAGGCAGGTTTCCACGATTCCTAGTTTCATTTTCTATTTATCTCCTTCTAAAAAGCCTTTGTTTAAGCTGTTTTGGCATTAATATAAAAACCTAATGTATATTATCACATTTCAGTAAAATAGACTAGTGGTCCAAGCTAATCCGGGACCGTCCCATGTGAGTCTCGTGATTTTGTTGCGAAAATAAATTGTTGACTTTCGCAACCATTCTTCATATCATAATCTTACAAAGGAGGAGGCGCATGGATAAGATAAGATTATTTCGCGAATATACCAGAGAGCTTGAACGCAATCTTGAAAACATGAATCAATCGGATTGCAGCCAGTGTAACGTCAACACTTTGCAATGCTTTCTTGTGGTAGAGATTGGCCGGCAACCCGGCATAAACATCAAAGACTTAGCCAAAAATCTCAAGCTAGATAAAAGCGGTATCAGCCGTGCCATCGAAGAGCTTGTGCAAAAGGGCTTTGTTCTACGCGAACCTTCAAAAAAAGATCGTCGCTGCGTCATTTTAACACTCACCAAAAACGGCGAATCCAGATTCAATAAGATTGAAAACGACATGTATGAGAAGTTCAAAAAAGTATTCTCATGCATAGAAAAAGATAAGCAGGATATGGTTCTGGAAGCTTTGCAGCTTTATAATGCCGCTTGCTTAAAAGCAGAAAATAAATAATTTTTAACGGAGGAAACTGTTGTGATACGAGAAATGCTTGATACGGATTGGTCCAGAGTAGCTGAAATTTATAAACAAGGAGTCGAGAGCGGCATCGCCACCTTCAATACCGAGTGCCCCAGCTTTGACGAATGGAACAAAAGTCATATCAAAGAATGCAGATATGTCTATGAAGAAGACGGTATGGTTGTTGGCTGGATATCAATAAGCCCAACCTCAAGCCGCTGCGTTTACAAGGGCGTCGCTGAAATGAGTGTTTACATTGATTCCGCACACAAGGGAAAAGGCATTGGCACAGCTCTTGTAAATCATCTCATCGAAGAGAGCCAGAAGCTTGGCTACTGGAGCATCTATTCCGCCATAATCTCAATCAACAAAGCCAGCATTGCTCTCCACAAGAAATGCGGTTTCAGAGAGATTGGCTACAGAGAGCGAATTGCCAAAGATATATTCGGAGAATGGCAGAACACGACTCTTATGGAATATAGAGCATCTTAAGAACACTGCGGTTTGTTTGGGGCGTAGTGGGGCCTCACTGTCCTGAGCTTTCTAGCTGGAATAATGTGTTTCTAGCTGGAATAATGTCTTTCTAGCTGGAATAATATCTTTCTAGCTGGAAAATGCCATGATCTCGAGATTTCTATATGCTTTCTACTGCTCTATTTCTTGTAGGAAGCATATAGTTTTTCGATAATCATGGCATTTATATGCCTTTTCACCTCCTGATCGCTCGCAAAAAGCATATAAAAATCCAAAAATCGCTGTTCCTATATGCTTCCCACCCTATCCATTTTAAATATTTCATATCGAGTTTTTCCTAAATCAATCAATTCACAAAAACTCATGCTGTTGTATATCATTTATTATGTTCCCAAAACAGTTTGTAAAAATGATCGTTCTCCTCACTTCGTTGTCGTCATCAAATGACACATGAAATGTCTTTTTACCAACCTTTTCTATTCTGGGATTCTTAAGCTCTGAAAAAGCATACATGGCATTATCTGCATTAACACGCATTAACCCGGCATTTTCAAAAGAATCCGCCATGAATTTTTCAACTCGGCTTAAAGTAGTATAATAATCAACTTTGTCAGGATTTTGCTCTTTATAATTTATTACTTCCTCCAAGCCTTCAAAAAAAGCTTGTGGATTTTTCCTTCGTTCCATGACTTCAGCTGCATAGGTAAGATTTTGTTTAGCCGCTTTGATATTATCCGGCAACGCAGCCATTTGCGCCGCTGAACCTGCCGGTGCATAAAAAGTGCCGCTAGATCCGCCTTCTACCAGCTTCTTTTTTGTATCATGCAACTGAATCGCATATAATCGACGATCTTTTACAATAAATGCAGTGGACTTCGACATATTATGTCTCTGATTCATTATTATAAAAAAAATTGTCGGTACTAAAATCATCAAAGCAAATTCTATTGGAACCGGTATATATAAAAATAACCTAAAAGGCCCAATATGCACCGCCCATGGAACAATCACAATACCCATCAAAGCAAAGCATAGCCATGGGTTATTCGTCCATAAATTATCTTTTGAAGTTTTCATGTAAATACGATCATCCATATTAAGATCAAATCTCTCCTTTTATCTCGCTTTACTTAGTACACAGCTTCCGCACCTATAATGTTGCATTCTATTATATTTAGATTAATAGTTGTTCTAACTAAAAAATGCCATGATTTCGAGATATTTATATGCTTTCTATCGCACTATTACTTGCAAGAAGCATATAGTTTTTCAATAACCACAGTTCCTATATGCTTCCCAGCCCCAAACCGCTCGCAAAAAGCACACAAAACCCCAAAACCACTGTTCAATCCGTATCATATCCAAGTATTGAACCTGCTCCGCAAAGGCCGAGCCATCCGTCCTTATCCCAAAGAGCCTCTCTGTTCCGGAATGTTGATTGTATTTAATGTTCTATCGACATCAACATATAATAATAGTATCTCCTGATATTCCAAAATCTGAATTTTCCGGTATTTCAGAAAGAATAATAGTATCTACCGCTCTTGCTTCTATGGGATTAAACAGGATTATTGCCATAGCCGTCATTAGTAAGAAGTGATGCTTACATTATTATCTGTTTTCTTTCTCTTTTCATCATATACCCTTAAAAATATACCTCACATCTAAAGTATCCATCTTTTTCCGAGCAGAACCTTATCTTGTACCTGTACTTCCGGGCAACCTGCTTGACCACGCGGATGCCAAGGCCGTGTTCCGGAAGATAATCGGACTTAAGCTTGGCATTAAGGGCTTTTAGCTTGGTATCGTCGCACCCCTGCCCATCATCGGAGACAGTCAGCACTGCCCTACCTTTTGGTTCCTGCTTTAGGGAAACCGTCACATTGCAGCCATTCTCATTATGCGCAACGGAGTTTGTGATCAGATTCTCTATCATCCTCTTCACCAAAGTGTTGTCCGCATTTATAGTGTATATTATCACATTTCAGTCAAATAGACCATTGGTCCCGGAGAGTCGATTCAGTACCGGAAATTGTTGTTATCCTTAAATTTCTTGGCAGCCTTGGCCCACTTGGAAATCTCTTTTTTCTTAGCGTAGTTGTTTCTGTTCTCCTGCCCCAAAGATTTATATAGCATGTATCTGTCGGGATCAAGCTCTCCTCTTTCAATAGCTGCCTTAATAGCGCATCCGGGCTCGGTTTCATGTTTGCAGTCGCTGAACCTGCACTGACTTTCCAGCTCTATGATATCCGAAAAGGTGCCATCAAGTCCCTCTTCAACCTGAGCCATTCCCAGCTCCCTCATACCGGGTGTATCAATGATAGAGACTCCGTTGCCCGGCATGATAAGCTGCCTGTGAGTAGTTGTGTGTCTTCCTGTTGAATCAGAAGCCCTGACTTCTGAAGTCTTCATTATCTCCTCGCCGCAAATGGCATTTAATAGCGTTGACTTTCCTGCGCCTGAGGAGCCCATGAAGCAGATGGTTGTTCCGGGAATCAGATACTCATCAAGTTCTTCCAGACCAATTCCATAAATAGCTGAGATAGCATGGACTCTGACTTTATCTGAAATTGTTCCTACTTCTCTTATATATCTTCCTGTATTATTACACAGGTCAGATTTGGTAAGGACCACCACAGGGATTGAATCTCCCTGAAGAACAACACTGACGTATCTGGCTATTCGGTTATAGCTGTAGTCTTCATTTAGTGATGTGACAATAAAGGTGTAGTCCACATTTGCGACCATATACTGCATGGTGCCTGTCTTGGCCTGGTCGGGTCTTGTCAGGAAGCTGCTTCTTTCACATACAGACAGGATCATTGAATCCCCTATTGGGTTATAAGCAAATATGACATAGTCTCCCACAACCGGAAGCTTATCGGGACTTTCGTTGTAAAAAGAGCCTTTGAGCTTCGCCGGGATATCTTTTTCAAAAAATCTTATCGTATAGCTGTTCTTCTGAATCTCGGAAATCCTTCCAAGTCTCTCCTTATGAAGCCACTGGCATGAAAGCTTGAGAGGCTTGTAGTACGGGAAGTTCTTGGTATACTCTTCAATCTCTTTCTCATCTTCACACTCCTCAAATACAGGCGCCTCGTAGAATTTGCCGTGGATATCTTTAAAGCCGTCATTTAACGGATAAGCCATGAAGGCATCAAAGTTGCCGTCATCTCCGTGCTCGATCCCAAAATTATCGCAGGTGATAAAGCCGTGCTTAGGATAATAATCCGGTTCCCCGCACATCACGATGCCCATATAACCTGCTGCCTTGGAAGCGTTTGCAACTTCCGCAAGAAGCTTTCCGCCAATGCCCATGCTAAAGCATGTCGGCTCTACTGCCACAGGTCCGATGCACAGAACCTCGTGCTCTGTATCACCGTCAACAACTCTTGCTTTTGAAACAAAGACCGCACCGACGATCTGTCCATCCATCTCTGCCACTCTGCTAAGATCGGGAAGATACTCTTTTGCCTCCCTTAGCTTATGCACCATCAGGTGCTCATTACATCCGGGTCCGTGAATGTTCCAGAATGCTCTCATTACCATGTGTTCTGTGTTATAAAAATCTTCTTTTGTTTCTTTTCTTATAGTTAAATTATTCATTGCTGTTTTTTTCTCCATTTATCTGTGTTTTCAATAGTGTCTTTTCCCTAAAAAGGGCATAAAAATACCGCGACAAAACAAGCCACGGTCGAAGTTGCAAATATAGAATAGAACTAGTCTAATATATCAAAATAGGCATACCGAGGCCATCATTCTATATTCAGTTACAATCTCTATTCTCATTGCACTCATTATTATGATTACCTCGCTTTCCTCTTTATTTTTGTATCTTATATCTAAATCGAGTGTAACACTGCTGTTTTTCAGCGTCAACTGTCAATTGTATATCCTTCATCCCCCAAGAACCTTTAGTGCTCTTTCAAAGTTCCTTTTCCTTCGCATAATCCGATTTATCAAATGCTCTTACAAAAATCTATCTATAAATGCCTTGAACTGTCCTGGGACGTCTGCCCAGTATGATGGTGCAACCGATACGATCACATCTGCCTGCTCAAACTCATTCATCAGTTTATCCACATCATCATGCTGAACGCATTCCGCAGTCGTATGGCAGCTTCTGCAGCCTTTGCAAAATGAAAAAGAATAATCTGCAATGCATACGGATCTTGAATCATATCTATGAGCTAACCCTTCCGAGACTATATTAACGATTTCTGCAGTAGCACCTGTTTTGACAGGACTACAGTTAATGATCAAAGCTCTCATATCTCTCCTCTAAAGCCACATATTATCAGTCCGACAAACAATAGATCAGTATTGCTTGCTGTATTTTCAAAAGGCTCTCCTTAAACTCATATCCGACAAAGAAATCAGCATCGATCACATCCTCAGATACCTCTTCACCACGATAGAAGGGCGGACATGGATTAAGGACTGCGCCTATGTTTGCCTGCTTCATAATATCTTTTGTGATCTGATATGGTCCAAAGTCCTTAAGACTATCCTGCGGAAAAGAATCTGTGCAGACAATATCTTTTCCTCTTATACCATCTTGTAGATCACTGTTAAATTTAACACCCGGAATCTTGTATTCATCAGGGCAGCACTGAGTCAAAGAAAAGCCAAAAGCTTCAGACGCTTCTTTCCATGCCTTTCCTATATTCCCATTTACTCCGACAAATAAATACTCATCATCAAGATAGCTTGTCCTTATCTTGGAAAGAGCATAAAGATCTGACATCATCTCGCAGGGATGATTATCATCGGTCAAAGCATTTACAACAGGAACATCCATTGCATCAGACATTTTATCGAGCATTTTGATGTCTTTGTATCTCACAACAACAGCATCTGCCCAGTTTTGAAGATAGCCACACACATCTTTGATATCTTCTTTTTTATCAAGCGTGGACGGGTCAAACAATATTGATTGGCCGCCAAGAAGATATATCCCCTTTTCAAAAGAGACTCTGGTCCTTATGCTACTAGCCGGGAAAAACATCACAACAGTTTTGCCTTTCAGAAATCCGGGATACTTCTCGATGTTATCAGCTATATCAAAAATCTTCAGAAGTTCATCTGATTTAAAATCAGTAAGTCTTATAAATGAACGCATTGTTCCTCCATAAACAAGATGTATAGTTCCCCTTTAATGTGTGTTTATCTTATTCAAGTCGCATATCAAACGCCTTTTTTGAATCCCCGTTAAATCCTTTGCTTTCGTAAAAATGATGTGCCTCTTCTCGTGCAATACCGCTCTGAAGAATAACTTTATAGCAGTTCTTTTCTTTGGCAAAAGAAATAGCCATATCAATGACCTTCGATGCCAATCCCCTATTTCTGTAGTCTTTATCAGTTATTACATTTTCTACAATACAGATGCCCCTGTTGTTTCTGGTAAGATTGGGTATATAGACCGCAAAGCAGGTGGATACTACCTTGCCGTTATCAATAGCTCCAAAATACCGGATATTGGGATCACCCTCAATTTCATTCCAGACTCTTTTGCTGTCATCTACAGCTGCCGGCTCATCCTCCGGTTGAAGCTGTTTGTATAATTCCAAAAGCGACTCAAGATCTGCCTGCGCCAGCCTTCTAAATTCCATTGAAATCCTCCTTAAGGTCTATAGTCATAAAGCTCTCTCTTTGCCGTATCCATAATATCCTTCTTCATGCGGACAGGGTTAGTGGTTCATTTTATGTATATAGTGCAATTTACCATATTCCTTCTCCATCGCCAAGGATAATAGATCTGATATTCTCTTCAATCTCCGATTGATCGAGCCCTTGCTGAATCAGCGGCTGAATAACCTCTCTACTCTCTCTTGTATGCGGGAGCTGGGAAGCCAGCTTATTAGCTGTATCTTCTCGTCCTGCCTTGAGGTATAGGAAGCACAGCGCCGCACGCATAGTCGCTTTCTGCCTTTCGTTTTGTGATATAGGAAGCCCTCTTTCCATCAGCTCTATAGCTTCTTCAGTTTCACCCTTTAACGCAAGTGTACTTGCAAGTCCAAGAATCATTCCGGGTTTATTGGGATATATCAGTAGGGCTTCTCGATAGGTCTTTTCCGCCATATCCAGATCCCCGCTTCGCTGATAGCCTATTGCCTTCTTATGAATATTGAGGCGTGTCTCCTCCGCGCGGATAGTGTCCATCCCAAGAAGCAGATCAACGCTTGTCTCAAATACATTGGCTAGCGCGGGGAGAAGTGTTATGTCCGGGTAAGACTCCCCTCTTTCCCACTTTGAAACGCTCTGCGCCGTAATTCCAAGATATTCTGCCACATCTTCCTGCGTCAGTTCTTTTTGCATCCTGTACTTCTTAAGGTTTGCAGGTAAATACATCATAGTTGTCCCTCCGGTGTTAGAATTTGGCAAAAGCTTCTGCCATGTAATCTTCAGAACGTTCTATGACCATGATACCATGTGCGGAGATAAATCCAATGGCGTAGTGGTTGAGTTTATATCAACAGGCCCGCAGCACCTTTTATTCCTCCGAAAGGTCTTTTTCCTCATAAGGCTTGTTCCAGGAGCCGATCTCCATGTGGCCGTTAAAACCTTTAATGTACTCATATTTGCGTCTTGTCATCTTCTCAAAGTCGTTGCGACCGTATAGAAGGAAAAGAGTTCCATCCTTCACAAGATACACATTGGAAGTGTCCTCCTTATTTAAATAATAAAATAACACATCCCCGTCCCCTAGGCTCATTTTTGTGTTGACAAACCGGACGAGAGAGTTTATTATTACCACTACAAACATAGTATTGCTATCGTAGTACGTCTAGCGCAGTATTATGCCGGAAAGCCGCTACAGACGCTACTAAAATGAATCAATAGATTACGAGGAGAGTTATATGATAAAAAAAGTATTTGGCACTTTACTTGCCCAATTTATGACGATAAATAGAGTTCAGATTGTTTGGCACCTTGCGATCCTGGCTATGCTGATCATCCTCAGGATACTGCATAAGAGATGGCGGAATGATTATTACAAAATGAGCTTATGGAAACTGCTCTGCCTTATTCCCCCTGTTATTGCCGGCATACACTTCCTTATATACGTACGCGGCTATCTTCCGCTTTTGAGTGACTACAAATTTATGTATTTGTCTGCAGTCAGCTCGCTTATTCTTTTCCCTTTTGCAAGAAGAAAGATCGGATATAAGGCTGCTAACGTATTATTGGGATTAGCTTCCGCTGCCTGCATTATTATCAGTCTTACTTCTTCACCTTTTCACACATACAATTTCGCGAATGACAGCTATACCAAATCTTTCCACAAGATGATCGCTACCATGGACAAGTCCTATGTCCTCAAGGAATGGAAGGAAGTTGATTTTGCTTCTCTTGAAGATAAATATATGCCTCTTGTAAAAGAAGCTGAAAAAGAACATGATCCCGCCAAATTCTATAAAGCAGTTGACGCATTCGGAAAGGAACTGCACGATGGTCATGTTTGGGTAAATTATGATTTCGATGAAGAACAATATCCTATCACAGAAGATACACATGAATATGGGCTTGCCACAGTGCGTGTTGATAACGGACAGGTCATCGCAGTAGCTACCTCACCCGAAGTTAACAAGCTCGGAATAGAAGACGGAACAGTTATTACCAAATGGGACAATATGCCTATTGATGTTGCGGTAAAAGAGAATGTTCCCGATCAGGGAATGCCCGTAGAACGCAATGATCAGTTTCTCTCATATATGGAAGTTTCAAGGACCGGAGGCGATACTGTTGATGTAATTTTTTTGGATAAGGATGGAAAAGAAAAAGCTGTCACATTAAAGGATCTTGGTGAAGAAGATACTCTTAAAAATGTATACAGCACTCTTTTTCGCGGATGGGGATATATAGCTACGGAAGGCTTTGAAAAATTGGTTAAAGACAACTTCAGCACCAAGATGCTAAGCGACAAAGTAGGTTACATCAAACTAAATGCAGAGATAACATCACTTGATAGCACTGAAGATAACATGGGATATATGACAGGAGACCACAAGTGGGCAAGAGAAATGTTCCGCAAAAAGCTTCGAGATCTCAAAGCTCAGGGAATGGAGCAACTTGTAATAGATATGCGTGCCAACGGAGGCGGCTATGACGAGATTGGAATGGCATTGGGAGATCTTTTGACCACAGAACATTTCTACGGCCAGGGTTTCGGATACCGCAAGAATGGCAAGTATATATGCACATCCCCGGATCACAGCATCAAAGGCGACGGTGAATTCGCATATCTCAATGCTGTGGTACTTACAAATCTGCGATGCTTAAGTGCAGGTGACGGAACTTGTTTATATCTATCCAGGCTCCCCAACGTGACCCTTGCGGGAATAACCGATCCCAACGGTTGTAATCAGGCTATAGGCGGCCAATGCATCTTGTCAGACGCAGAAGTCACATTGTCTTATCCCACTGAGCTCATGTTGAACGAAGAGGGTGTCCCCAACATTGACACAAGAGCCGACAGAGTAAGCCGTAATCCTGTGGAAGTACGCATTCCTTTCGACAAGGAAGCCGCTTTAAAAATACTCAGCGAAGGTGAAGATTACGAGCTTGAGTGGGCTGTTGACTACCTCGATAAGCAGTAAAAAGCAAGGCCCTAAGGGACGGGGGTAGTGGCCCATTTTGTTTTGGACCGCCAACCCTCCTTAGACAAACTTGAATTTGTGCGATTAACTTCAAAGTTATAGTGCTATCGTCGCCACTATGACATTAATCGTTCCATGCAAAAACCAGCTTGGAATAATGCTCCCACCAAATTTTTTTTCGTTCATCCATCCCTGGAACCACCCAAAAGCACCGGGTAGTATAGTCATTATTATAGTCACAGGTATATTGTGTGTTGCTAAACCAAAAGGAATTCCGTGCATCATGCCAAATAGGGTTGCCTGTATGATATTGCCGGTGATGAACCCAAACTTTTCTCCAAAACGTTTTAATAAAAAACCCCTGAAGACTATTTCTTCGGATAATCCAGTACGGATAAAGCCATATGCCAATACAGCCGGAAATGCAGCAAATCCTTTGCCGGCAAAGTCTCTGCCTGCGGTGGTCACCCCTTCAGGAAGAAACCGGATTGCAAATGACGTTAATCCTATATACAGTCCAGTAGCAATAAGGATTGCACATGCTGTTCCCCACCATTTCCCTTCATGCTTGATCTTTTTTATTCCTATCCACTTAAAAAAGTTCTGTTTTCTCCTGACAAATATCAGCCAAAAGATCAGGGGAATCAAAGAAAATAGCAATACCTGTACTAATGCGCCAACGAATTCATTAATAAACATTCCAAACATATCTCGCGTCTCTCCACTTCCATCGTCAATAAAACTGAAATATAATTTGCCTCGATAAATTGCGATTTGTCATACTCATTTATATAAAAAGTTATAATCTCTTCTGATACCACAATAGGTCATACCATCTGTTGAACTTCTTGCCAACAGCCTTCATATGAGCCACCTGTGTATATCCTTTGCTGAGATGAAACTTGCTGCTGTCATGTGTAAGATATTCATCCTCATCTTCGCATGAAGCAACTCCCGCCAAAAGATTAACGATTCCCTGCTCTTTAAGTCTTTTTTCTAATTCATTGTAAAGAAGAGTCCCTATACCTTTTCTACGATACTCCTTATCGACATAGATCGAGGTGGTTGCGGTCCAGTCGTATGCCTGCCTTGTGCTGTAAGCTCCAGCATAAGCATAGCCTACCACTTTCCCGTCATCAACGCAGACCAGATACGGATATTTTTCTGTTGTGCGCTTGATACGCATCACAAACTCATCTGCTGTTGGCGCCTCATATTCAAATGAGACTGCTGTATTCTCAACGTAATATGAATACATATCTGCCAGCCTCGGAGCATCGCTTATATGAACTTCCCTAATGCTTATCAACTCCGTCGTTCTCCATTTCTTTTATAATATCTTCAAGAATATCCACCGCACTTGCTACCATCTTTGGGCAGAAATCCACAAAAAGACCATCTTCTCTTGCTCTCTGTGCGCCTTCCGGTGTTGACACATCATATCCCAGCAGATCATTGCATATATACGATCCGTTAGCTTTCTCAAACCGCTCTATCATAAGATCATTGATTCTGTTTGATCTCTGCCGCTCACACTGATCTCCGATATGGCTTTGTCCATACAATAATCCCAAAACCATAAGAGCCCCGGTACAAGCTCCACAAACTTCGCCTTTACGCATACCGCTCCCAAAGCAGGATCCAAGTTTAAAGGCCTGTTCCTCCGATACTCCGCATTCCTCATGAAACGTCGCCAATACCGCTTGTGAACAGTGCATCTTTTGTGAGAAGTATTCTATTGCCTTATCACGTTTATTTTTCATATTCATTCCTCAAATGCTTAGCAAGTTATGTTAAAAGATAATTGTTTTATCAAATTGCGATTTATCTTCTACAAAATAATTACTAATGATTATATCCAATAAATAAGCGGCTTACAATCACTTTCATGGTTGCAAACCACTATAAATACTGGAAGTTCTCTCTTCAATAAATCCATTTTCTAGATAATATCTTTGTTTCATGGAAACTGACACTCACATCATCTTCCGATCCGTAGCAATACAAAACTTAAACCAAGAATTATTTCGTTGAGAAAAATAATCTTCCGAGTTAACGTTCTATGGCCATTTCCGTGCATTTCCATTCTTCGCCCAGAACCTCATAAGTCTCTATCTCATCAAGAATGACATCTTTGAATCCCGCTGCTTTATAGCAGTAATACGCTGATTCATTATTCTCAAAAACACCTAAAGACACTTTCTTTGCGCCATAAACATCAAATGCAGTAAACGCCATAAGTGAATCAACAAAGAGGAACTTTTCAGGTGTTATCTGAGATAACTTTCTATCGGACTGTTTGTCCATACCTGCGCTTCTATGTATCTCTCAGGCCCTTTTTCTCCATTAGCATTCCACTCTTGAGGCATACCATACTTCTCAACAACCGCTAAAATTTCTTCGTAAGTATATACTTTTTTTCTATACTCTTTACCATCATTTACTCTGGGGCTGAATGTCGGCATAGAATCACCGTATGTAAATGATACCTTTGCTGTATCGAAATCTTTTATCGAAATAGCTATTTCTCCAGGTTCTTCAAACCATGTATTTAGCCATGGACATGCTTCAACGACCATATAATGCGGAGAAGCAATATCCATGATAATACCCTTTTCTTTTGCCTTTTCCCGTACAATAGCTTCGCAGTTGCAACGCTTAACTATATAGTCCATATCCCTGTGCGAAGCAAAAGAATACGGTCGTTCCTTTTTTATTCTTTCGAGCACAGAACATGCCTCTTCCTTAGGAAGTGCTGTCAAGCTTCTAAACGGACCTGAACGTTTATCATAATAGTGATATAAATACACAGTCATTAAATCCTCTCTGCATTCGTTATTTATCCCGCAATATTGCGAGATAATGTACGATCATCATCTCGACAAACTGGAATTTGCGCATGTCATACAATACCACCATCGCTAATGACAAAATGCTCTCCCATTAATTCTTCCTTACCATCTTCAGAATATAGATAACTTCCGTCAGGGATTGCAATAAAAGTATGACCCATGCTATCCGGATATGTAATATCTTCAAAAAGTCTTTTACCATCTAAGAATCTGTCTTTTATATCTTGATAATGCGGAATGAGCTTGGTTTTTGTAAGTCCTAATCCCGTAATAAACCGCTTATAATCAGGATCTAATGATTCACCATCCAGCTCCGGCTGTGCATAAACTTCTTCCGCACTATTCATGCTTCCGGCACTAATTCCGAAAATCACGCCATCAAAATCCTCCAGGAGTTCCTTTAACCTTATCTCGCTAAAGAATCGATTTTGTGTTGGAACATGGCCTCCTCCCAAGATAATAAAATTGCTACTCTTTACCAACTTCGCAGCATCGTTTTGATTTCGTCTATCTAAAACTGTATAAGACTCAAACTCCATTCCTGAAATCTCTGCCGTGTATTTTATTCCAAATGAAAAACCATCTGTTTCATCATAATCATCCGGTGATGCAGTTATAAAAAGCCCCTTATTATACTTATGAATAGCCTTCTGCATTCGGCTGACAAATTCGTTTTCCGTGTTAAAAGGAAGTCCCCGTCCTGTGAAAGGGCTGCTTGTTAAAAATAGAATTTTGCTCATATATACATCTCCATAAACTTGAATTTATGTGTCTATTCTGATGATTTCAGCAAGAGCTTTGTTTCGATATACTAAATCATCACGGACGATAAAGCCCATTTTCTCCCAAAAGTCATTTCCAACTTCGTTTCTATCGAAAACAACCAACGCTGCCTTATTGATTCCATGTTTCTGTAATGCTTCCATAGCCGTATCTACAAGACTCTTTGCGATGCCTTGCTTTCTATATTGTGGATTTACTGCTGTATGATAAATATATCCTCTCCTACCGTCATTTCCAACAATAATCACACCAACAATATTGTTATCTACTTCTGCAACAAAACAAGTATCAGGATTCCTTTTGAGGAATTTTTCTATGCCTTCTATTGAATCATCAAGATTATTTAAACCCATTCCTGCACAGGACATCCACAACTTATACACTTTTTTATAATCATCAATTGTCATTAAACGTATACTCATATCCATCTCACAAACTTGAATTTGTTAGTCAATTAGTTGATCTAACGCTTTTTCATAATCTTCAGATATTATAATAATCTTTTCGCCTGCATGACTAAATGCATTAATGAACCAGCTGTTGCACTGCTTGAGTTCCTCTTTTGTACAGTCAGCTTCAATCATTCTAGATTCAATATCTGACTCATGCTTGATTATATTATCGTAATTGTTATCAATATAATCATCTGTCATGGCTAAACAGATAAATTCTATGCTTTCTAGATATGATGCATCAAAGTTCGCACGCCATGTGGGAGGAACATAGCAGCCTTCAACGATAAGATTTTGCTTGTTCTCAATGGCAGTCTTTATTATTTCTTTGATAATAGGCCAAAGATATTTAGTAAGTTCATCATCGTCACTAGGCGTAAGATTTGTATTCCCACTACGAATTAGTCCCATCTTCAGATGATCAATTGAAATGTATGGATACTTGTATTTTTCAAGTAACTTTTGAGCCAGAAGTGTTTTTCCTACATGGGAAGGACCTGTTATAATGATTACCATTTTCACCTCGTTAAACAAGAATTTATCACTGCTTTAGCATTGCGCTGCCTTGTATATGATCAATATTCGTAGGATTGATTTACTTTCCTAAGTGCAGCTACATAATCGCAGCCTTTTTCTTTCACATTTTCCGGATTTATAGGATAATGGACATTGTAAAGAATCCCTTTGTCTCCGAACATATCCTCTATATAATCCTTCTCTATATGCCCGCCTACAACTTCAAGGCAAATCATAACATGATCATCACCCGGTACGATTTCTTTCTCCCACAAATACTTGCACTCAAGGTTCATGAAACATTCAGCGACCATCGGCGCTTCTATCCATGAAGCTTTCTCCACAGTAAGCCCTGATGAAGTTATCTCATCTGCCTCGAGCTGATTATTCTGTATCGTCTTCATGCAGGCGTTGTATAAATCAGAAGACATGAAATTCAGCACTGCTGCCTTCTTTTCATTTAGGCTTTGGTAAAGATGTCCACACTTATTCACGCTGCATAGAATCACGTAATACCCGCACCCATGATTCGCACTCGTAAACCCTGCCCATGACTGCATCGTAGCATTGGGCTGTCCGTTAGATTTATATGTTGTGACAAGGAACATCGGCGTCGGGATTCCCATAATAAACTCTTTCCAATCAAAGCCGAAGTTTTTTGCAAATTCTCCGTATGTCCCCTTCATAGATTCCGGCATTTCTTTGTATTGGTATTTCATCTTTTTCCTTTCCTCCGTACTAAAATCAACATAAGAATCGACTTCAATTATCTCGACAACCTTGAATTTATCCATTTTTCCGTTACAATTCTTTCATCATGCATAGTGATTCTGGCATAGAAACATACGGACCATAGTTTTCAATTTTATTAAATCCTACTTTTCGATATACATGACACGACTCTTGCAGCAATTCTCCTGTTTCAAGAATCAATTTCTTGTATCCCAGTTCCTTCGCCCACTCAATTAATTGAAGAACCAGCTTGGTCCCTATTCCCTTTCCTTGAAATTCATCTCTGACATATACTCTTTTTAACTCGGTTGCATTATCGATATCACCATACTGATATTCTCTAATTGCTCCAGCGCCTGCGACTTTTCCATCAATATACGCAACCACAACCTCCTTGATATCATCGAGCCGATTATACTGTATATATTTATCTCTCTTAATAACTCTTCCTACGCGCCTATCTAAATCCATATCTAATAGTCGACAGTTCTCAATAAAGTCTATATTTGTTCCAGTGCATCTAATATATTCAATTTCAGCCATTTATACCCCCTCCTAAGTAGGAAAATCGAATTCTACCAAAATCCACAAATTCCGATTTGTCATCGTCTATAAAACTGGAATTTTATCTTTGTCATTTATATTACCAGATAAAAGGCTATCATAACGTTTTTTGAAACAACTGATCCTCAGTACCATATACGGTTTTGAAATCACCTATCTTTACGAAACCGTATTTCTCGTATAAGCCTTGTTCTCCGCTCATGATATAAATCTTTTCATAACCAATGGATCTGGCATAATCTGAGGCGACATTAATCATTCGTTCAGAAACTCTCTTTCCTCTGCTTTTTTCATCAACAAAAACAAATCCGATAAATGGTGTATATTGGGCATCATCCGGCAATTCGTCTTTATTAGCAAAAGTACAATATCCGATGATTTCATCTCCCTCACTGGCAACAAACACGCGCTCTGTTTCCGAGAATTCTTTGTTACGCATCATTTTGGCAAGATACGGTCCTGCCTTCCATGAGCAATTCTCCGCAAAGGAAATTGTATTTTCCCAAAACGGATGACCATATGTCATAACCGATATTTCCATATTTTCTCAAAATCCCCTACAAATAAAAATTCATGCATTAGAAATAGTGTTCCATCAATCGATCTACCCACTCGGGAACCGACGCATCTTTCTTATCATATACAGGATAGTACGGCTTTATATCCAAAACCGGAGTGCCATCTACGGCGTCGAGCCCTTTTACAACAAGCTTATCTTCTCTGTTCTGCGGTCTTCTTTGGAGGTGCTTATCCTTTTCAAATTTTGCTTTATCAAGATGATAAAGTATGATCACATGCGAAAAATCTTCAAGCCCTTTTAATCCGGAATAATACTGCTTTTCCAAAACGATTGAAGAAGTATCTTCTCCCCATGAAACATCTTTTCTGTCCTTTACTTCATTTCTAACGTAGCCAATAGATTTCATTTCAATTTTCATCCCGTCCACCTCAAATGTCGATCAATAAATCATTCCTCTATCTCAATATTAAACACAACAGTCTCACCGCAATCCGTGCATTGATATGGACCGCTCTTTAGATTTCCGCCTCTTCTGAAAGCATAAATAAAAGGATATATTGCCTGCATAGCCACCATGCAAACCCTATCACTGTTATCCTTATCAAGCTCACTACCTATAAATCGAATGATATCGCCGGGGTTGTATTTAGGGCAATGACTTTCAACAACTGTAACTTTTACTTTGTTATCTGTATAATCCATAGCCTGCATCCTCCTCAAATTACTCTTTAGACCTTTAGGATCCCGGAGCAATATGTCATTTTCTCAAAGCTTAGACCAGGAAATTCTGATCTTAATTCATCAACAACACAATATATTTCATCAGTATCCCATTTATCGCCGCATTTTTCTTTACACTCATTCAATTCACTACGGCTCTCAAAAACCACATCCCCGATCAGGATCTTGCCACCATCCTTCAGATGCTCAAGTAGTTCTTTTATAAAAAGAACCTTTTGCTCATCCGTTAAGTGGTGAATAGAATAAGTTGCAACAATGAAATCATAAGACTTTTGTTTAAGCGGTTCTACCAATCCTTGTGTGAAATCGCCCTGATAAAGATGAGCATCCGGCATCTTCTCAGAAGCCAGCTCGATCATTCTTGCCGAAAAATCCTGTCCATAAATAACGCATCCATTCTCATACAATTTTGTTGCCAGCGTGGCTGTTCCAAAACCTATATCAAGAACTTCCGCATTCGGTTTTTCCATTATTGTCTTATATATACTTCCCAGAATCTTTTTGTATCCAGCAAACGGATAAGTATTATCCTCATCTGATATCCCTACAGATTTATCATATCCATCTGCCCATAGATCAAATCCTTTATTATCTAACATGTCTACCTCTTCCGGTCTTTATAAATTGTATTAGTTCTTCAACATCATCAAAATCATCATAGTCACCGTTAATTCCTTCCCTATGATAAATCACTCCTGCTTTCTCATTTCTCTCAAGACAGTCCAGTAACTCTTTTTCTCCGAACCTCTTGATGAATAAAGAAAAACCATATGGTTTAATTTTAGACAAAAGACCTTTTTTACAATCCTTATCGCATTCATAGCAATGTCCCAGATTAAGATCCATAGAACATTTTCTGTTCTCACACCAAGCTTTGTCCGGACACTCGCCGGTGTCGCATCCACTACAATGATCATTTTCACTACATAAACAACAAGCCAAACCACATCGTGCTATACCTAATTCCCTTTTCATAATAACCTCCAATAATGATCAAATTTGAATTTATAGATCAAACATCATAAAATTCTCGTTATGCTTGAATCCATAAGCGGTGTACAGCTTCACCCCCATATCTGAAGCAGTAATGTGAACAGAGCTGCAGCCATAGTTTCTCGCTTCGCCTACGACACAATCCAAAAGTTTCTTCGCTATTCCCATACGACGGTACTTAGGATTAGTGTACATACTTGAAAGTAGCCCAAGTTTTCCTGACAGACATGTAAAATACGGTGGTTTTTCAACAAACGACATCCCACTAGTTCCAATTATCGTATCACCATCCATGGCTAACCATGACACAAAAGTGCCATCTTTCATATGCTTATGATAATAATCAAACAGTGCTAATTTAAGATTTACGTTTTCTGGGACTTTTTTCCCACTCGAAGCATACTCCTCTGTTAGCTGCTTAATTCGCATATCAACAAAGGTTTCTAGTTCCGCCTCTGTCAGTTTTTTGTATTTAATATCCATAACTCTCCTCCACAAACTCCGATTTATCGCGCAGGTTCCGATCTCTTGTTATTACTTAGTATATCCAAAGCTTTCTCTACATCAGTTTCTGTTAGGCCCTGCTCTGCATCAGTTCTTACCTGGTATTTTTCAACATCTGCGTTATGTAGCTCCAGATCATCCAAAACCACCCAGCTTTCAACGTCAGGATTATTCTTTAGCCACATCAAGATTTCGTCGGCCTTGATCTTGCTAAATTTCTTAGTCTTTCTGATTTCCTCAGTTGTAAGGTCCGGTGTCATTCCTGCAACAGACATACCCTCATTTCGTAGAAGCTCAACCAAATGACCGGCTTCCGGGCGTAAAGGTTTCAGATCTTCTCCGAACCAAAATCTCCATCCGGAATGAAGAATAATCGATGCGCCTGATTTTTTCACAAGCACAGATAGAAGCTTCACTTTTTCTGTATCAATATATTTTCCATTGCTTATTTCCTTCTGGTGTTCATTGTTCCAGAAGTTTGAATTCAGCACTCCATCAATATCTAGGAATATTATTTTCGCCAAGAGTTACTCCCTTTTTTCTGTTATGTCTAAATATGTTGCCGCCTGCGTTTGTGGATTATCAGCGCAAACCGGAATTCATCCCTTACCAAACAAACGGGATCACTTTATATTTTACTTTTGATTTGTATTCTTTATATCCCTCGAGCCCCTCTTCAAGGACCTTTTCTTCATTTCTCATTCTTTTTGAAATAATGGGAATATACGAGAGTAAGATCACAAATGAAAAGAGTGAACCAAGAACAATCCCCATTGAAATAAAAAGAAACAATGTAGCCGAATACATAGGATGACGAACTATACCGTATAAGCCCGTATCGATTACTTTTTGATTGTCCTGCACCTCTATTGTGCGAGACAAAAAAGTGTTTTCCCTAAGCACTTCAGCATACATAATATAAGCTAACAAAAACACCACTACTCCGATAATAACTGCCCATTTGGGAAGGATCATCCACTTAAACCGATAGTTTAGGCCCGCAACAATAAAAGCAGCAACAAACATTATGCCGCTAAGTGCCACGACGGTCTTCTGCTCTTTTTCCTCTTCTTTTGCATTAAGTCGCTTTTTCAGAAGATCAGGATTATTAAACATCATAACAATCCCTGCTACAAACATAGGAACAAACAAAATGACGATCATTAACCAGCCATTTGGATAATGTATCGTTCCTGCAGGTACAAAAAGAAGTAAGCCAAATAATATCAACCCGATCATTATTTTTGTTATCGCCTGCAAAAACAGTTTTTTTGTCATAACATTACTCCTTATCACTCGCTTAGATAAAAAGACGGCACAAGTTCATGACTGATATACTCTTTGCCGTATCGAAAACCTTTTTCCTTCTCTTTGTTTATATAATCCTTGAAAAGGTATTCTGAACAGAAAGTGTGCTCATCTATATACTTCTGTATTTTCTTGCTTATCATTTTATCCCTCACAAACCGGAATATATTAGTATCCTACATATTTGTTTTTAATGAAATCTCTTCTACCGTAGTAAGAGTTGAATCAAAATCAACCACACTAGCATACTTATTTGCTTTTTGATAATTAAGCCATAAAGTTCTTAAAGGATCATCTACTCTCATATCTTCGCATATTCCTTTCCAATCCTTAAGTTCCTCCTCGGAACCTCGCTTTCTGGCTGTTCTGTGAATAGCCTCTTCCAAAGTTTTGAAATCTATCATATTTGCATACATATGATAAAACATATGCAGATCATAAAAATCTCTTGCTCTTGAAGTACCAATATTTCTTCGAATAATTGTCTCGTATTTTTCAGCCAAGATTGTTTCTCGGTTATATGCAACCACCTCAATCACATCATCATCAAGAATTGTCTTATACTCATATTTTATAGCTCTTGGAGTGATTTCATCACCAGTCGTGATATCAATTTTCATTTTGTTAGCTATCTTACCATAATAAGCTGTAAAGTAAGCCCTAAAGTTATTATAATCATCATCTTCACGAATTGGCTCCAACTTTTCAAACTCAAATCTTATGCCATCACCAACATCTATTAGTAATATTTCCTTTATGATGTTACTAATTTCATCTTCATCCATATTAATTCCTTTAACCGTGGTATCCATATCCATCGTTGTTCGTTCCATTACACCCATCATGGATGAAATAAGCATTCCGCCTTTTAGAATAAAATTCCCGGAGTACTTCGAAGCGGATAATCTTTCCAGTACTCTCTCCAGCAAGAACATCTGCAATACTTCTTGAGATTGTAAACCTCGCTGAGTTGCAAAATGTCTTATCTGACCTTTTAACTGTTCCGGAGTGCGTTCTTTCACTATAAAACCTCCATGTATGTCCTGACTTTTGATTCAATATTAAATTGTCTGGCATACCTAACTATCTTTCTTGGATTACATTTGGAGGAAAAATACCCCTTCATTGCCTGCGTGTATATCTGATTATCAACAGTTTTTTTATCACGAATTAAGTCGCAGATACAACGCTCTAAATCGTATATCTTTACTTCATATCCCTGGGGAGTTACAGCATCAGTGATCCCTAAAAACCACAAATCTTTTTTGCAGTAGTGGAATCTCGTATTCTCATAATCTTTTTTTATACGAGAAACATTATCTCCCTGAGGAACTGTAATATCTAATTCATGCGGAACTCGATCTGAGAGTCCATGCAAAAATAAAGCAGTTCCATGTGAATAAATCATCTTAGGAGAACGATTCTGTATCATTCGATATTCATCAGGTTGATTATCAGCTAATACATAGTTTCCATGCGATTCCTTTACAATTAATCCCGCCACCAAAGCATGGTATAGTGCAAGTCTCGAAACTCCTTCATCACCCAATTTCTTAGCAGAAACAATTCCATCATTCGATTCTATAATCTTTTTCAGCGATTCAATTGAATATTCCATATATATCACCGCCTTTCATATCGTTCTTTAATTCTATCATATTAAAGAATGATTGTATATATATCATTCTTTAATAATTGTTTTTTAAAGAACAATATGCAATGTCCGCCTCTTTTTTGAAAAGTTAATAGTTGCTGCCAAAATAGTGAAAAAGACCAGCTACCTCTACCCAAGATAACTAGCCTTATGAAATGGTTTTATATCCTCAAATTCATATAACGATATCAAATATTAAATACTCATAAGTCTGATTTCTCGTTACCGTTACGAATATTCTTCAATGATATTCTTTTTAATTCTATATCTCTAAAGTAACGATCTCCGCCCTCGCCCATTGGAGACTGCGCCACAAGTCCAACCTTTATTGTGTCACCCATCGGAAGGTTGGTCAGGCGAGCCATTCTAAATTCTTTACCATCGATCGAGTAATGAATCCCAAACAAATTTCCTTTTCTGGCAAGCTGCAGCCAAACTTCATTTCCTTCGATGTCTACAGAATTTGCATCATCTGATCGTCCGTTTGTCATAACAGAAACTACAGAATGGGTGCCATAATCCGTATATTCGAAACATGCCTTTGCCCATAAACGCTCATTATCAAATGCAAATAACACGCAGGCATCATAGGTTGACACAAAGTCATGGGAAACTCTGGCTTTAAGAACAAAATCTCCCGTAACCTCCTCATAAAAGAATGGCGCATTAGCTACAGACTTATTACTGTCCGGATCTACAAAGAAATCACTGTTAGGCGTTGCAACAGCTTTTATACCATCTTCTATGATCTCATAATCACTTTCCAATATAGTCTTATTAAACTCCATAACCGTCTTCTACCTTGTAAACTTTATCCCATGTATTTTTTCTATTTGTTATTTATCCTATGCCATTACCCCAGCATTTTACGCATGACCACTTGTTCTTTTTCCCTCATAACTTCAACAAATCCGGCCTTCTGATATAGTCTGATCGGACCTTGGTAATCAAAATCATTGCGTTTATCTGAAAGTATGGCATATCCCTCAACTGCAACATATCCATTTGATCTTGCATCATTGCAAACTTTTTCTATAAATGCGGACGCTAGTCCCTTTCCGCGGTATCCGGGTGCAATCTCAAAACAAACTATAGAAACAGTTTTTCCGCAGGTATTCTTTCTTGCAAAATCCGGTACAAATCCTGCGTAACTGTCCATGTCCGCCGCGTTACACCATCCCACAGCAAGCTTTCCGTCATAAGCCAAGTATCCGTGGATCTCGTTCTTATCAAGCATTTCTGTCGCATATCTACGCAGTGTTTCTTTTACCCCAAATTCTTTAAACTCACTGACCATCTGCTTGATATTTTCTTCGTCCTGATTCGGGGATGTGCAATAACATGGCCCGTTTGGATTGCCATCGGAAAAGGCACGGTTATCAAAAAAGTCCAAATAATCATCCTTCAATTCAGGTGTCAAAGGTTTTATAATTATTGATTCCATTCCCATACTGCTCTCCCCCTTTTTTCACTCTACTTATTACACATTTCCCCTGCCGGAAATGTTGCATTTACTTTATAAGCATAGCCATGGTAGCTCAGGACCTCCGCCTGAGCACCACGGCCAATTACTGTCTTACTCCCATCATAATTCATATTTAACTACGTAACCTTTTGTTGCCAAAACTTCACCCTGTCATTATCCCGAGTATCAAAAATGCACCGCCTGTAAGGATAATAGGTATCAATATCATACAGAGCCCTATCGCTGCGGCGCCAAATGATTGTTTGCCTCGAAGCTTACAGATAAGACCGTAGATGATCAATAAGAATCCCGGCATGATCGCTGCCCACGGAACACTGGCGGTAAACTGCAGTTTTTCCGCGTTCCAACTTATGCTCATAAGGATTTCAAGGATCGTTATCAGCACAGCCGTTCCCGCAAAGGTGTAGATGATTATCTTGTGCCGCTCTTCGATATCTTTTTTGGCGACCTGAATAACACTATCTACAGTTTCATCCATCATAGTACTTTCATTTATCTTCTCTGACTTCATAAGTTCCGTAATGGATACACCTAAGGCATCAGCCAGATATTCTATTGTATTTATGTCCGGAAAACCTAAACCTCTTTCCCACTTGCTGATCGCCTTGTCAGTCACATGGATTTTTGCAGCAAGATCCTTCTGGGTCATGTTCAATTCTTTTCTTCTGTCAGCTACAAAGCAACCGAATTTTTCTGCATCCATTTTTTCACCTCCTTCGATTGCTATCGTATGGCCTACAGATGATAATAACAACCGACGAATCGTTTACCGGCTAAAACGCGCGATTTTACTGACTTTCTACGCTGCGTTTACACCATTGATACAATGCTGTTTTCTTACTGCAAAACAAGAAACCATGTAAACAGTATAACATTATTTTGCTCACCAAAGTCGAGTTAAATATATCTATCTCCGTACGCTTTTCGAGCTTCCTTTGTCCACTTCTTGATAAAATCAGACTTTGCTTCTGTATAAGCATCTCGATCATGCTCATACTTTTTCCAAAGCTCCAGCTTCATCATTTCATATTCTTTGGCTATTTCCGGATGTTCATTAAGATAATCTCGGAAATAAAGTTCGTCGTTGTCGCCGGAATATCTTACGTGCACATGATAAACCTTGTCCGCAAATCCATCTTTGGTATAGCCTTTATTAAATGAAATATGGCGCTCATCAGTCCACATTGCGGTGAAGCCGTTCTGTTCCATCAGTGTTAAAACCGTCTGAAGATCTTGATCTTTAGCTATTTCCACAAGCACATCCACAATATCTTTTGCCCAGATACCTTTTATCGAAGTACTTCCAACGTGACTGATCCTGACTACAGATAGCTCTTTTAATACCTCTTTTATCTGCTTTTCTATTTCCTGATATTCTTGCTCCCACTTTTCATTTGGTGCTACAAGAAATATCGGAAACAGCTGCCACAGCTCCTCTAATGACATTTCTGATAATTCTTTACTCATCCTTTTTCCCATTTCTTTTTAAATGTCTCCCACTCGGGAGTTTTTCTGATAAACTCGTAGTCATCATCTTCGCAATAATGCTTAAGCAGAGTAGAGATTATCATATCAGACACGCCCGGCGCAACTCCATTAAAGGTCATGTGCTCATACAAACTCGATTTCGTGTAATCCATCATAGAGCCGGCGTTAGTAAATAACAGCTCCATTAGCTCAAGCGCCTTTTTGGAATCCTTCATTGCGACCGCAAGAGTAAGTCGTCCGGCATTCTTATGGTATTCTCCCATGTCAAAGAGATCTTCAAGCGCACTCTCTTTTTCAACGATCGCCTTGGCCTTATCATAGTTCTCCGTCTTGCACGCTACCATAGTGATCTCATGAAGCAATACGGTTAAGGCCTGATACTTTGAAAAAAGCTCCTCTTCAAGCGCCTTATACGCTTCCTCATATTTACCGGTGCCTGAGTAGATCGTTGCAAGCTTTCTTTTTCTGTCAGGATCATTCTCAGGATAGTACTCAAGGCACTCCTTGGCATCCTCAAAATTCCCCCTTGTTATGTGAAACGAATACAAGCCGTCTGCCGCCTGCAGCTTTATCTTTTCATCACTTGTCAGTAATAGATTTTCATAGGAGCTTTGGATCCATTTATCGTACTTGCCCCTTTCCTTGCCGGTCATGATAAAAGTTCTGGTATTAAACATGGTTGTAAGATTAAGGATCAAGCTTCCTGCATTGGGATACTCTCTTACAATGTCCACAATCTTTTGGTAAACAACATCGGGTTTTTCCGTGTTCAGGATCCCGAAAATCTCTTGGATGATATTAGCTTTCTCTATTTCAGTGAGATTCTCATTGTATGAAAGGAGCTCATCAAGTGTTATCCCAAGAAGCCTTGCTATGGGAGCCAAAAGAGCTATATCCGGCATAGATGCACCGCTTTCCCACTTGTTTACGGCAGGCGCTGTAACGCCTAATCTGTTAGCCATTTCCTCCTGTGTAAGATTCTTTTCTTTTCTGTATTTCCTTATGATTTCATTTATCTGCATAATTTTCTCCAATCTTTCCTTTTATATAACCGGTTATGTCACTCATTATATCTGTCTCAGGTTTGGAGCGGTAGTGAACAGCTCTTAACTTTAATTTAATTTTATTAACCGCTGCTCATATCATTATACAATAAAAAATGCCGAGAGCTTTTCGCCCTCGGCACAATATCTTTTTACTGATAGTCTTATGTTATCCCTGAGTATAACTCTGAAGCTCAGTGATCTTTGCAATGATACCTTCCATAGAATCCTTGAACTGCTCGATAAGTTCAACGTTCTTGGTACTTGCCTTAGCTGCTTCAGCAGAGCTTGCGCTGATCTCCTCACTGGTTGCCGACAATGTACTTGCACTGTCAACGATCTCGTTGTTGGAGCTGCTGAGGGATGAAATGTAATTACTGATATCACTGATCGCTTCGCCAAGTTCAGACAGCTTCTCCTGAATAAATTCGAATTTCTTGGATGCGTTCTGTGTATATTCAGTCTCGCGATTAGCCGACTGTGAACTTGTGGTAGCACAATTCGCAACGGTATCGGCGTTAGCAGTAAGAACCTCGATGATACTTGTGATATTCTCTGTCTGTTTCTTGGTCTGCTCCGCAAGGTTTCTGATCTCATCAGCAACTACCGCAAAGCCTTTACCTACTTCACCTGCTCTTGCAGCCTCGATACTAGCATTAAGAGCAAGGAGGTTGGTCTGTGATGAGATTGAAAGGATAATGCTGGTAATTCCGCTTACATCGTCGGTATTGGAACGAAGCTCGTCAGCCGCTGTTTGAAGATCTTCTCCGGCCTTTCTGGCTTTCTCTGCTTCTTCAAACAAGGACTCCATAACACCCATACCTTCCTTAAGAGCCTCTGCAGCTTCAGCATTTATGCCGTCAACCCTTTCGGCACTCTTCTTGGTATCATCAATGATATCCTGGATATCATGTGTCTGCACGGTCTGATTGGTGATCGCTTCTGCTGTATGCTGAGTTCCGTCCATGATATTGCTCATCGTATCATTAAGAAGTGTAGCTGATTCTTCGATTGTCTTAAGTGCATCCCCCATTGATTCGGCGTCTTCAGCTACGCTCTCTGCAACCTCAGTGATCTTGCTTGTGATAGTCTTATTTTTATCCGAAACCGAAGTAACCTCGTTAAGTGAATCAGTGAAGAATTTCGTGAGAAGTGTATGTCCCTTGAGGATCGTCACTGTTGTAAGTATCGTAATGATCGTCTCGATCATGATAAGCTCAATATCCGCGGTAATATCTGCGGTAGATGAGATTGTCAGGATTACACGAACCAAATTGGAAATCGCAAATCCTATAACTCCGACCCTCACACTTAATTTATCAAGCGACATAAGGAACATGATAAGGAACGGGATCATGTAAGGATATGTCGTTGCGGTGTTTCCACTGTTAAGCATCGCAAAGTAAACGACTGAATACGTGATTGCTACAAGTCTCATGTACTTCAGTCCGTTTTGGGCAATAAAATGATAAAGTGAATCCGCAATGAAAACCACAATAATAAGAACAAGCGGTAAAATTCCCATAATGGGAGGAAGTGCTGCAACCGCAAGCTGTGAGATTAGTCCGACCATGGAAAAGAATGTCGTAATTGCGTGAATGATAAATAGTAGTTTACAAGTTCGTTTTAAGTGATTTTCCTGCATAAAAAAGCCCTCCATAAAAAAATGTCCACACTAAAATTATATCACTCCGCAAACGCATTTTCGTGTGTTTATAATACTTTTATAATTATGCAAATCAGGTGTTTTTCTATTAAAAATCACTCTCTGTTTACGACATAAATTCCAAGACTCACAAGTGCAAGCGCGACAACATACCAAACACTGAGTTTATCCCACTCCGCAAGGAAAAGTGCGGACAAAAGAGCTCCGAAGATTGGATTGGAAAACCCATATATCGTAACTGACGATACCGGGTTGTACTTAAGAAGAATCCCCCATAAAGAATATGCAACCGAGGATATCAGCGCCATGTAGATAATGAGAATAATTCCCACAGGATTTGTAAGATGTATTCGGCCGCCTGCCATAAGTCCTATCATGACCATAGCAAGGCCACCTATCACGAACTGATAACCGCTTAGCGTTACAGGGTTTTCTTTTACCGAAAACTCTTTTATCATGACCGATGAGATCGCATAGGATACCGCAGCGATCAGGATAAAGCCTTCACCGTTAAACGCAAATCCCGCGCCGACGCTTCCGCCCGAAAGGCTCACTATGATGACTCCCGCCGTTCCGAGGATACATCCGATGATCTTGTCCAAAGACAGACGCTCCTGCTTTCTTACAAGACATGCAAGCAAGATTGCAAAGAACGTGGTCATTCCGTTAATTATCGATGATTTAACTCCCGATGCGTGCGCCAGTCCTATATAAAAGAAAATGTATTGTAGTATCGTCTGAAATACACTCAACGTGCAGACCATCTTCCATGATGTCTTTTTCGGAAAAAGAACTTTCTTCTGAATGAGGCTTCCAAAGATGATCGTCAGCACTCCCGCAAGCGAAAACCTTATTCCTGCAAAAAGAATCTGAGAAACGCTGTCCTGCGCTCCTATCTCGAACATCTTGTATCCTGTTTTTATGCTCGGAAAAGCGCTGCCCCATAAAAGACAACACAGAACCGCCAAAAGACACACTATGAATTTGTTTTGTAACGGATTTTTCTTTGTGTTCAAAAGCTTGGGCTCCTTTTACAGTTTCTTTTCATAGCACAGGAAATCCTGGTCGTACAAGTGGCACTCACCGACTTCATCAAAGCCAAACACCGCATACGAGCGAATTGCCTTGGTATTATGCTTTCCTACGAGTATGTGGATACCGTTGAAGCCACGCCTTTTCAGCTCATCCATGCCATATTTAAGCATTATCCTCGCAAGCCCCTTGTTCTGCTCATCAGGCAAAACCGCGAGCCTCGCAAGCTCTCCCTCGGGTTCCAGCCTCTTATCCCAGCACGGAAGCTTATCCACTTCCACATCTTCTTCAACCGAAATCGCAGCTTTTATCTTTCCCGCTTCTTTTAAAACAAAAAGTCCGTCGCGCGCAAAATCCGCATCAATCGTATCATGCGAAGGATAATCCTCATCCCACGGGCACAACTCTCTCCCTATCTGCGCCTTATAAAGCGCCATTATCTCATCGCGATCTTCTTCCGTCGCCATAATAATCTTGTAGTCTTTTTCCAAAATCAGGTCCTTTCATAAGGGGATGAGCTAGCTCATCCCCTTATTATTCAAGCATTCATTTCATTTACGATATCAATAGGCTTTGCCGTCATCTCAACCCACGCGGGCAAAAGTCCGCTTCTTATCGCATTTCGCGCCGACCTGATATTTGACCAGGCACAGCAGTAAAAAGGCACCTTTCCGCGTGCCAAGATTTCTTTTGCCAGCTTATTTGTCAGAGCGGACGCGATTCCGTTTCGCCTATACTCAGGCAGAACATCAACTCCGATCTGCCACATATCATCGCAATCAGCCGAGCATCCCGCCAGCCCAACAAGCTTATCATTGTCGTACGCTCCTACCCCAAGCACATCACGTTCCTTGCGGGCACTGCAGATAGCATTGCTCCACTGTGGCAAATACAGATCCTTGAAATCTTCAGGCCCAAGAATCCTAGTCTCGTACGGGCAATCAAGCTCCGGCATATTTTCAACATTAGGCAAAAAATACTCCGCCATAAAACACACTCTGTGCCCAAGCTTTTCAAGCCTCTCATTTAGCCAATGCATGTTCGGCGTCTCAAAACAGTGATAGAACTCAAACTTGTCTGTGTACTCCTTCACAAGCTCCGCGACTTCATCCGACACCGCCGCGACAACGTTACTTCCGTAGGAAATAAGGTTGCACGTTATCGGCTCCATGTAGTACTTACGCGCATTCTTCCCAAGCTTAAACGGAAATACCACATTCTTATCAGATACAAAATCTTCAGCGCGACAGCCGTTGTCTTCCGCCGACTGGCGCATCGCTATTTCTAAAACCTCTTTTGTTGTCATTTTAATTTTACCCCTTCTGTTTCCCCGCGAGCCCCCAGTTTTCAAGCGGCGGCTCGTTGATGATCATAAAAACATCAGTCTCTTTTACCCCAAGCTTACTACCCAGGCTATTCGTAATCATTTCTATAACGGCTTTCTTCTGCTCTTTTGTTCTTCCGGGAAAAAGAGTCAGCTCAATCAAAAGAAAATCCTCAGTCTTGCCCTCCGGCAGCTCAAAATTTTCTTTTTCTATCTCGATGATCCTCTGAAACCTGTCCCAGTCCTCAATGCCCAGTGCCTCTACCAAACCGTCGTGAACGATATCCAAGATCTCTTTTTTATAATCAGGGCTTTTGCCCTTTATCATCTCAATTCTAACTAATGGCATATCCCACCTCATTTGCTTCGCGTTCCAAAATGGAACGCCACCCACTGCTCCGGAGTTCATTCAACTCACAAACAACTCCCCAATCGAATACAACACTGCTTTTCCGGAAATAACAACTCGGTCACCTTGAACTTTACACTCCAAACTGCCGCCTCGTTCTGAAGCTTGGTATGCATGAATATCATTTTTACCAAGGCGTTCTGCCCAGTATGGTGCTATCATACAATGTACCGAACCGGTTACCGGATCTTCATTTATCTTATCCTTTGGAGTAAAAAAGCGCGATACACAATCATACTCTTTTCCCTGAGCCGTCACACCTACTCCGTCCCCGTCAAGAAGCAGCACCTCGTCAAAATCAGGCTTCATCTCGCGAATTATCTTTTCATCTTCATATACCAGCAAAAGATCACGATCTATAAACGCCCTACTTGGCTTATGTCCCATCGCCTTCGTCATCTGCTCATTAACAGGTATCTCGTTAAGTTTATATGCCGGAAAATCCATAACAATCTCATCCTGCTGCCTATGGATGAATAAATCTCCGCTCATGGTATGAAAAGTAAGATCACCTGCATCTTTCTCATAGAAATTAAAAAGGACATATGATGTCGCCAACGTCGCATGACCGCATAAATTGATTTCTCCTCCCGGAGTAAACCACCTAAGATCATAACCATCCACGCTCTTAACGGTAAACGCCGTCTCGGAAAAATTATTTTCCTTAGTGATATTCATCATTAGTTCTTCTGACAACCACTCATCAAGCACACATACCGCCGCCTGATTCCCATGAAAAAGCTCATCTGTAAATGCATCTACAATATATTGTTTCATTTCTCATCCTTATCTTTCGCCAAAAGAGATTTGAACGCCTTGGCAAGTTCTTCTGCCGGAACTGCGGATATCTTCTCGGCGTACTTATTCTGCTTAAGCTCGATTTCTTTTAGTTTCTTCTTATCTTGATTCTTCTTTTCCATGATCGTTGCCCTCCTAAATACTAGGATTCAAACACTTTTTAATAGCTCATCCCACCTTAGCAATCTCATGATCGATCAGCTCATATATCCAATCGCCAAGCTCCGAGAACTCGTAGCCAAGGCTCTTCGCCTTACCGGTATCATAACTCATGTCATTTTGAAGGCCATTGTACGGAGCAGCGTCGCCGTCATTACTGTAAACTGCTGCCTTGCCCGTTTTCTTTTCAATGTAATCTATAAGCTCGGAAATCTTGATCGTACCCCTAGAGCAGCCGTTAATCGGCCCACTCACTGCTTTGTCCGCCAAGAAAGCAAGGAACTCTCCCGCTTCTTTTTCATTGATAAAAGAAATCGCGAAGTCGCGATCATCCACATACATAGGAATACCCTTCATTACATGCTCAACATAAAAGCGAAGCCTTCCGGTGTAATCGTTCTCTCCCATAACAACCGGGTATCTCACAAAGACACACTTATCCGCATCCATAAACTCATAGACAGCTCTCTCAGCCTGCCTCTTGGACTCGCCGTAATCCTGCGTTCTGTCCGCCCAAACAAGCGGGTGTGCCGCCGCGTCAAACTCTTTTTCATTTATGCAAGGCTTATCTTCCGCATAAACCGAGCACGTCGACATCTGAATATACTTATCGCACTTTATATTGGGCAAAAGAGCCTTCACATCATTTGAACTATATGCAATCTTGTCGATCACAACATCAAAGCTACTGCCTTCGACAGCTCTTATGACACTATCGGCATCCGTTCTGTCCATAACGATATGCTTGACGCCTCCTTTGAAGCTAAGCTCGTTGTTTCCGCGCGTTGCGACCGTCACGTCGTGCCCCGCATCTATCAACGCATTCACCATAGGAATGCCAAAAAATCTTGTTCCGCCAACTACTAATATCTTCATGTCTTCTCCAATAGATATTTCCAAGTATCCCTATATAATAAAGTCTTTCCCGGCTCTTTGGTTCCGCCAAAGTAGCCCTTTTTGTCATTGCAATCGATAAATGTCACCTGAAAAGAGCCTCCGCTTGTGAACACCTTATCCAGTGCAAGTACGCCCTTTAGATGCTCCAATATTTTGTCATCTACAGAATTCACCTTTACTACAAACAAGACTCTTCCTGCTTTATAGTTCTTTTTCAAATCCTCACAATGGGAAAGCACGCTTTTGTATAAGACACTATATTCATCAAAAGACAAGTCGGGCACTATAAGTATTTTTCCTAGTAGCCCTCTTTTGATAATAAAAGCTTTTTTGCCTTCGACATTGACTTCATCTCCGGGCATCATCCACAGTGAATCCGCAAGAATCAGATTAGCGTCATAATTATCAATTACATAGTTTACGTTGTTAAGCTTGCTCATTTATGTAACTCTTCCACCAAGCGGGAATAATTTGTTACTGCTCGATCGACAGTAACTTTCCCTTTAGAGAAACGTATTATTAATTCCTTTTTGCTTCCAATAGAAACTTTTTCTATATCATCTTTTGAATACTCTTTGGTAATCCCAAAGATATTGGTATGCGCTATTGTTTTGGGGGTAACGGTCATCTTCCAATTCCTGCAAAAGACTAATCCAATGATTCCTATAGCAATAAGCGTAAACCCAATATAAAAATGACCTCGGGTTACAGTATCTGTGCTCCTTGATGCAATCATCATTATTGAAGAAAAAATAATCCCAAAAACAAGATACACAATGCACATGTTTTTCAAAACACTCGGAAGTTTCAATTCATACATATCTGTAAATCTCCTTTAACGTCTTAAATAGTTACTTATCCATTTTTCCTCATTGAAGCCAGCAAGCAAATCGCTTCATCCATCCTTTTTTCTAATTCTTCATTTCCATTAGCCAAATTATCATATAGAATTCTCAGTGTTCCTTTGATTCGGACCCCTAACAGATTTCCTTTCCTGCATTCTTCCATGGATTCTGTGTATATTCTTAATAGCTCCTTATAAACACCGACTCCTCTATCCCGAGTTTTTATTTCATTTTCTAAGAGAAGTATTACTTCATTTATTTTTCTTTCTAAATCTTTACTTAGATTTTCCATTATTCCCACTCTATAAGCTTTCTGTACTTAACCTATTCTTTTCCAAACTTTGATATCAACATATGCAATCACCACTCAATGTTTGAATTCATTATTGTATCTAACTGTTTTGCATAAAAAAAATGTTCCTTAGCATCCATACGTTTGTCATAAAACAAAGCGATTATTTGTTCTTTACTTTTTTTACAAAGAACACATTTGGAATCACCTTGTGTCCATATTCTTGGTAATATCATCCCCTCAACATTTGCAACTATACTATCTACATTTCCGAACAAAATTAATTGCTCAAATAGATCATAGGATTCCAGTTCGACATCCCTCTTGATAATTTCAAATCTTTTATTTTTTATATCTACTTTTACAGCAATTGCTATATCATATTTTTCAATAAATTCTATAATATTCATATTCATTCGTGCATCAATAATAGGTATGAACACCTTTCTCATCAGTAACTATAGCCGGTATACAAAATCACCTTTCCACACTATTTAACTATACGCATTGAAAGTATTTCTCCATTAGTGATATCTATGGCAAAACTCCTTCCATAAATATCTATTACTCTACAACTTCCTTCTGTATAACTAACACCAACATATGGGCTTCTCGCCGTACCGCCAATCTCTGTTGGAACCTGTTTAATTCTCCATATAACCCTCATGTCGGAATCAAAGCAGTATACATTATCATTTTCATCACCATCTTTGCCTTTAACTACGCAGATAGTCATGTTTTCTAATGATACTTTTTCTATAATATTATTTTCGTCATAATAATAATTTGTTTCTGTCATACATTATGCTCTTTCATTACTATTGGAGTGATTTCTCTACCTCAAACTAATACGCAAAACAAATCTTCTTCCATTTACTGTTTTCAAAATTATATTGAAATCTATAATCTACACGTCCATATTGGTCAGCAAGTTCAGGATTAGCTTGACAAACGGCCTCTAATCCTTCTCCACTCCCAAAATAATAATACCTGAAGCCTTCCGGTGGCTCTATCTTCCCTATACAAATAGCTTCTCTGTCATATATCCATATATCTTCGCCATTAGTCATGACATATATTTGGGTGTCAATTAGATTTACCCCATGTATTTTCCCAAATTTTTCCTTGTATTCTCCGCTTTCTGTTGATATAGTCAAATTTCCACTTTCATCATATTTGCATATATTATTCCCTTCTAAATCCATATAATAATATTCAAATTGATTATTATCATATGTCTTCACACACACATAATCTTTTATTGAATACGCATAATCTATGCCTTCTATATTACGCTCTATTTTTTTGCCATTGTGTATCCATTCTATTTTGGTTTTTGTATATTCTAAATCCATATTTTTATCTCACATTACCCAAACAGAAGATTGCTCTTTTACTTAATCAGAAAAGTCCAAATCAGCTTCCGTAAGATTTTTCAATCTATTTGCAATTTTATTCAAAGCTTCCCTTTCTACAACCCATTCGTGAATATCGGCATCATCCCAATAATGCCGTGATTCTTCAAAATCGTATTTAATCTTTGCATACAATAATCTTACTTTATCTCCACTTCCAACTGCAAAGATATAGTATTTTTTATCTTGCAAAGTCATCGGTGTAATATTATATTCAGGGTTTCCATCCTCATTCCACCAATCTTCAGGAAAAATCATGTCGTATAGTTTTGCAAAGCTCACACTTTTTTCTAACCCAAACACTTCATCATTTTGCGGAATAGTTTCCAACATTTTTGATAAATCACGTAACTCCCCACTTAAAGTTGCATTTAATGCTTCACCCGGAAAAAGAATTCCGTCCATAGAAAATGCCAATATTCCATTGGTATAATTGTAATCATCATTCCATTCTCTAATATTCTCAAAAATAACTGCTATAACGTATGGATCTCCTATAACCATTATTACCACCCCTTTTGTAAATCTTAAAGCTAAATCCTATGAGAAAAGAAGCCTTTAGCATCAATCTCCAATTGATACCATTCCCTATTACTCTTGAATAAGTCCCACTATAGGTTTCTTCTTTAGCACATATACTTTGTTTTCATTAGTATATATGTATAACGCATCATCGCCACTTTCTATTCTATCTATCCCGGCGATTTTTATATTACAAATAGTCTTTTTGCAATAACTAATTGCAATACTCACGATTTGCTCATAAACCAAAACAGTCATTACAAGCTTAAAATCGCAATCCATATATGAATAAATAAACTCGCCGGAAGAAACATTACCAATAGAAATAGGTTCTTTTTCAAAAAAATTATTTAATTCATACTCATCATATTTAATAAACATACCATCATCTTTTTTAAACTAATGCAGATAGAAAACTATTTATATTTTTTTAAATAATACTCTATAGCTTCTTCACCGCTCTCAATCTCAAATATCACTCTATTTTCTAAATCTATTGCAGAAAAATCACTGAACATTTCGTTCTCAAAATAGGTATGAAAAAATTCTTTGATATCAATTACGATAACCTCATACCATTTACTTCCTCCTCCAAAACCGGGAATCAACCACTTAATGTTTCTCTTATTTAATTTCAAATTTTCATATAAATAATCTATATATTCATAAGGATTATCAAAATACTCTGTTGTAAACGATTTACTATATTCAAGCCTCCTAATTTCATCCAATGCATTGATGAAAACTTTATCAACATCATCTCGTTCTTTTGTATTTAAAATCCTTATACAGTCTAGATCACTGTATTTTTTATATATTTTTTTATTTGTTATCTCCTGTTTTTTTCTTCTTATATTTTCATTCATAATTATTGCGTTTTTTCTATCTTCCCAATCATTTGCGCTATTATTGCTATATATTCTTTTACCTTAACCTTTTCTAAATTGTCGGCGCTTCTCTTTCCGCCAAGTCCTAATAAAGGCACGAAACCGTAACATTCGTCAAACTCCGGTTTTCCAAGTTTTTCATTCGCACACTTAAACAGATCCGGTTCAAAAAAATCTTTTTGAAAGTCTTCATCCAACATATTAGAAAAGAAATATTTAAAGCCAGCTCCTAATCCTTTAAATACTCCATCCTTAAAACAGATCATTCTAATATATCGATTATCTTCCCATGTAATGACATCTCCAAAGGCCGTCATCATTATAGGGATTGCCTCTTCTGCTCTGAAATATGATTCTCTTAAAATCTCTTTATATTCATCCGGATTGATTATTTTGATATAACCATCAAGCATTTGTCCGAATCCATAATCACGCCAAACATCCAATAACTCCGAGGGTAATATCCCCTCATACTTTTTTATCTCATCCGGACCTGCTTCTCTATATTGTTGATAATCATTGAATATATTCACAGAATTCATTCTTCCTTTGTTAAATAACTGCTTGGTACCTGTTTAGTAAGCCACACTCCGTTCTTGGATAAATAATACTTGTAGCCGTCATCATACATCTTTTTCGAAAGGACTTTATAAAGAACCGGTTTCCCATGTCGCTGCCCTACCTTCGTAGCGGTTTCAATATCAGATGATAAATGAACGTATAATCTGCTTTTGGGAATCAGCCCTTGCTCATCAATGCTTTTCTCAAATTTCTCTCCGGTACCGTGCCAAAGAATCTCAGGCGGTTCGAGCTCATCAAGCTCAACATCCACCATGATGGAATGACCCTGATTTGCTCTTATAAGCGTCTTATCCTCATTGAAAGAATACCTTTGCTTAGAATCGCTAGCCACTATTTGCTCAAGAATATCTTTATCAATCGGATACTCTTTGGCCATTCCTTCTATTAACTCATCTACATTAGCCCAGCCATGCTCATCAAGGCTTATCCCGATTACTTCCGGCTTATGCCTTAAGATCAGACTAAGAAATTTACTTGTCTCTGTGTAATCCATTTCTTCCTCCTGCGTATTATTCCGCAGCTTCTTCCAACCATTCTTTTAATGCCTCTTGAGGATTTAATCTTAATGCTCTCTCAGTATTAGTATAATCCGGCGGCATAAACTCGGCATTTATAACGATATTTAATCGTTGTTCTCGTCGGCCAAACATACCTTTTGCGTCCAGATTGTGCATTACTTTTTCCATTGAATTAATTCTTAGTTGAACTTCTCTATGCATTTCTTCCGAAGTTTTCAACTTGTTCATTCTATCTATAAACACGTTATTTACATCTTCAAAAAATTCCTCGCCATACGCAAAATACGGAGTTTCCGAATAAGACCATTTTAAATAGTATTTAGCCTCTTCTACATCATCACTCTCATTTGCAACTCTCTCCAAAGCCTCCTTTGACCATGCCGAGATTATAGGGCATAATCCTTCTCCGGTTGTTATAAGAGAACAATAATAAAAGCTTTCATTGTGCTCTTCAAACAGTTTGAGTAAAGCCTTTTCAGTTGCACTTTGAATGATCTCGACCAGTTTTTCATCAATTTCCAATTTCATTCCCAAACTCCATATCCATTATTTTCTTTTTCAAAAATTCAGCAAAAGAAGGAGCGTATAATGTTTTACTATAGAACTCATAAATCGGATATTCATTTTCTATCAATCCATTCGATAAATCAAAGTAAAACATTTCATCGTCTGTTTCTGAAATCACCAATTTATCCATAAAAGTAGGATCATTTTTTCTGCTTAGCTCATTTATATATACGATATCGCCTCCAACAACCTCTTCGAAATCAATCCCATACACACTATAAATCTCTTCTCCACATACTTCTCCGCCATTATAATTCTTTAGCCACCATCTATAAGACTTAGGAAATTCAACTCCAAGCCTTCTTTCTGCTGCTTCTATCCAAGCATCAGACACTCCTTCTCCATACGAAGCAAAATCAACTATATCTCCCGCTTTCTCAATTATTCTTCTCAGATCATCATACATTTTCTACTCCAATCATAATAATTGTCCATTATGCACTCTGTTCTTTTTTATAAATTTCAAATACTTTTCTATCTGTACATGCGGACGCGTCGATTACTTTCTGATAATCGATAGGCAATGCCTTACCGATCTGTTCAAATAAAAATGGTTTAAAACATCTATGCTCTGACATGATAAAGATCACATTATTATTCCCAACATCGACAGCAAGCCCCATGTCATCATAAAAAGGCCCCATATCTGTAGTCAAAATTACAAGCTTCTCTACTGCCGACACGTCATAAACATATTCTTTTGAATTCACATTGGCGTGGATTTTATTATTCTCCATGTATAGTAAATCGTCATCCGTTTCCACTCGTATTTGGTTTGTCATAGTCGTAATACACTCTCTAATTATCTTTTGATACAGTTCCCTTTTTCACAGTCTTTCTATTCTTCATCATCACGCAAATCTTACATCTATAGCCGAATCATATAGCGGACAATCATATTTGAACATTATATCCATGATCTTATTCATGTCTTCTTCAGTCACGCTATAACAATCAAATCTGCAAAACTGCTTGGTTGTAAAAATCTCAATCGCAGCATCGCCCTTTTCATAATTCTTTTCATCGAGTTTGGTCCAATCGGAAAAGGTTGTGCTTACATCATTTAATATCTGCTCAATCGGAAGTTCCGAAACATAGTCCAGATACACTTCGTTCGAAAGGTTTTTATATGTCTCTGAGCAGCTGTTATTGGTATTTTTGTTTTCTTTCCAAAAGCTTAAGTCTCTTGCCATGTGTTTCCTCCCGGTTTCTGTCATTCTACAATGCAGCATATAGTAACGCTTTTATTATTTGTTTTTCTTTATATAATACACAAATACATAGAAAAAATAGTTGCAGGATATTAGTAATGGCCCTTCGAGGCGAACCTATTGGACCATTTTTTCCACTCCCTCTTAAGCAACCTGTACTCCAAGCGTGTCTTCATCTTTCCGTCATGCCACTCATAATCTATGTGCTCCGCTTCCTTGATCAGTCCGTTTTTAATCATGACCTTTTCGGAACCCACATTTTCTTTTAGACAACCTGTTGTAACTCTGTATACGTTGTCCTTGGTAAATGCAAACTCCAGAAGTTTCCCGAGCGCTTCGGATGTGTAACCATTTCCCCAGAACTTCTTGTATGTGAAGTAACCAAGATGAACTATCTTCCCAATCGGTGTTTCATCGACAACGGTATATCCGATGCTTCCCACCTGCTCATGCGTTTCTTTAAGTTCCATATGAAGGAAAAAGAACTTTCGATGTTCGCTCTTCATATCTGCAAGCACATCAGCGAAATCTTTTTTGCCCTCTTCGCGAGAACCAAGCTTAATGTCCTGCATGTAGTACATCGTTTCTTCATCAGTTTTTAATTTGTAATAAGCTTCGAAATCCTCCTCGCAATAATCGCGCAGGATAAGCCTGTCAGTTGTCAGTTTGATCATTTAGTTTCCTTATATAGCTCTACCATTGGATCAATTACATCCCCAATGGATTCACATTAGCTTTTTATATAATTCCTCAATACTATCTGCTATTCTTTTTAATTCCTCACTATCTATTTCCGAAGCAAAAACAGTACAACATTTTTTTCTAAATTCTTTGTAATCAGCTTCATCTTGATACATTGGCGTAATCTGCAACCGGAATGTTTTTTCTTTACAGAAAAGCCATGTCGCGCAGTCTAAAGATATATAAGCACAATATTTCTCTATATTATTTTTGTCCTCACTATCATTCTGGTAAATATCATTCAACATGACACCCAGTGAATGATCATCAATCTCCTGCGGAAGTTCCGGAATTCCCTCATCTTTGTAACGACGCACAATGTTGTACAACTCCAACAAATTATCTTTAAATATCATTGTTTTCGTCTTCTTTTTCAAATCCACCAATTCCAGTATTATATTTGAATAATAGTCAAAATCTTCAGCAGTATAGTCAACTTCCAGCGATAAGTTTTTTGTTCTGACCAATTCAACTCTCATGATAACCTCACAGCTCTTTTGCCATACATACCGCACCTGACAAATTATCGTACGGCGGATATTTCTCTATTTTGCTGTAACCAAGCTTTGTATAAAGTCCTACAGCGTCTTCCATTATCTCTCTTGTCTGAAGAATTGTTCTTTTGTACCCAAGCTCTCGTGCCTTATCTTCGATATATTTCATAATATCCTGAGCAATGTGTCGACCTCTATATTCAGGTTCTACCCACACACGCTTGATTTCAACGTCGCTATCCGAATAACGTTTGAGCCCCGCGCACGCGACTGCCGAATCATCCGAATATGCAATAAGCACATCGGGAATAGCATCAGAATTATTGTATGGTACAAAAGCCCTTCTGTTCTCTATTCCGCCAACCATCTTGCTGTAGTATTCTTCTGTCTTTTTATAAAACTCACCAAAATCCTTGTTGCTTCCATCTGTCCAGTTAAAAACTATGTTGCTCATTAAATTCCTCTTTCCTAAAATACATTTCCTATCCTTCTTAAAAATAATGCTCCATAAGGCGGTCAACCCATTCCGGAACCGTAGCTTCTTTTTTATCATAAACCGGATAATACGGCTTTATATCAAGCACCGGAGTGCCGTCAACAGCATCAAGCCCCTTCACGACGAGCGTATCATCCGAAACCGAAACGATCTCCACGGAAGTCATACCGATCCTGTTGGGTCTGTCCTTCCCTCTCTGGGAAAAGATACCTACAAGCGGCATGTCTTCGCGGTTCTGCGGTCTTCTTTGCAAATGCTTTTCTTTTTCATATTTAGCCTTATCAAGGAAAAAGAAAATGATGGCGTGCGAAAAATCTTCAAGTCCCTTCAAGCCTGACACATACTCTTTTTCCAGAACAATACTTGAAGTATCCTCGCCCCATGAAACATCTTTTCTGTTCACAACATCATTTTGTACTTTGCCTATTGGTGTCATTACTATCTCAGTCATTTTTGCTCCTCCTATTCCTTCATCACTCTAAATCTTCCCTGGAAATCTCAATAGATGGGTAGTGCTCTAATGCGGTCAGATCAGCATCTAGCGGCACAAGGTAATCCATGTAAAATTTATCCGGATTACGCTCTTGTAATTCAACAAGTTTTGCCTTTATCCTCTGTAAATCCTTAGACACATAAACAACTGACACCACTCCGGTTTTCTCAGATGTTCCATCGGCTTCTTCAACTTCGCCACATAAAATCATTCTTATTTCTTCCATGTCTTTTACCCTCTAAACGTATTAAACCACGCGCGCTCTTCGAAGCTCTTTTTCTCGGGGCCGGC
This sequence comes from Butyrivibrio sp. X503, assembly GCF_003625475.1. Taxonomy (GTDB): domain Bacteria; phylum Bacillota; class Clostridia; order Lachnospirales; family Lachnospiraceae; genus Butyrivibrio. Next base: position 343,856 of record NZ_RAIQ01000004.1, read on the forward strand.
GGGCTCACTCTCAGCGACACCGACAGGGAGAATGCACACAAGCTCATAGTCATCGGGGACGTTTAGGAGCTTCGCAATCTTATCACCCAGCCTGTCGTCATCAGTGATATGTCCTTCAATCCAGCAGCTGTGGTAGCCAAGCTCCGTGATCGCAAGGAGCCGCAAGTCCCGTCCCCGGGTATACGTTACGCGTGCGTTATTTCCTGGAACATAAATGCATCTTCTGAGGTCTCGTCAAAGAATTTTCCTCTGACAAAAAAAGTTGTATCTTCTTCGAAAACCTCGCTTTTATCATACCCTGTCACATCGTGCGGAGTAAAGCAAAGAACGGCATTCTTAATATCTTTTCCGAACGAAGCGATCACATCATCCAAAGATGCGTTTCCGATAATCGCATGAAGGTTGAGCGTATCAGCGTCAATCTCAGCAATAGCATAACTGTCCGCGCCATCAATATAGAAAGTATTCTCCTGCATAAACTGAGAAAGATAAAACATATACAAGCCCGGATTATTTACCATGTAAAGCTTGGCGTTCTGCTCGGTGCTATCCAGAATCCGGACCATCTTATCGAAGTCGCTCTTTTCCGCCATAGGAACAAGCTTTGCCGTTCTGTCATTATCAATCTCTACCGCTTTGCTGTACCGATATTCCTTGCTCTTTCGAAAGCCAAACTTGGGATAAAAATCAACTACCGAATCATTGCCGTAAAGATAGATTCCGTCTACTTTTCCTTCGTATTCCTCAAGTATCTTTTCCATCAAAAGACTTGCATAGCCTCTTCCTCTGTAATCAGGATCGGTCATAACCGTTCCCAGCTGTATCAGCTTTACAATCCTGCCGTCATAGTTCATGTCACAAGTATTCACTGAAATGTTGGATACAACTTTGCCATCAACCACAACTGAATACGGAATGTAGTTGTCTTTCCAAAAGCCGTTCCTGTACCAGTTTTCAAAGTTCAATCCGCCAAAAATCTTGCCGGCAAGTTCATTAAAAGAGTTTCTTAGTACTTCGTTATCTCTGTAATTAGTCTCTATAGTCATTGCTTAAGTCCCTCCGTCGTCAACACATATGTCTTTGTACATACTTCCTCGATGTACTTCCTGTCGTGCGAAATGCTGATGACCGCACCGGGAAATGAAGCTATCATCCTGCGGATGACAGGGCCCGAAAGCGGCGAGAAATTTCGCGTAGGCTCATCCAGAACAAGCACATTTGCATCGGAAAGACTCATCTTAAGAAGCAGCACTTTCGCTTTCTGCCCGCCCGAGAGCTCCCGGATCGGATGCTCTGTCTCATCTGCGGTAAACTTAAGCGAACCAAGATATGTCCTGATGCGCGTGCGTATCTCCTTATCTCCGGTATCGTCCAAAAATTCCACCGGCGTCACGTCAAGATCAAGCTCATCCTCGTAGTTTTGCGGCATGTACTGAACCCTCAGATCACTCCTTGAAAGAAGCTCCTCCGCGATCAGCCTAAGAAGCGTAGTCTTACCGACTCCGTTTGTTCCGACAATGCAGACCTTTTCAGGGCCTCTTACCCTTAAAAAAATATCCTTTGCCAGCACCTTCGATCCGTCGGGCGCCATCAGCTTATCCAGTGAAAACTCAATAACCGTCTTACCTTCCGGCATCTTCGAATTCTCTTTTCCCAGTTTAAAAAAGATTGCTTCCTCTTGCTCCGGCATCTTGGCCATGTTCTCATCCTGCCTTGAAAAGCGCTTCTCCATGGACTTTACCGCGCGCATCTTGTCTTTTAACATCTTGCCGACTCCCGGCTCCTGCCTCGAAACACCTAAAAGCGCCCGCTCCACCTTGTCGTGAATCCTGTTGTATCTCTCATCGCGAAGCTTCTTTTCCTTGCGGTCGTTAATAGCCAGCTGCTCCTGCCTCTCAAAAGCCTCCGCCCTGTTCGCGATATAGTGCTTGTAGTTGTCCTTCACGACCACGTAGCGGCTCCTGGTCTTTCGCATGATCTGCTCGATATGGATTATCACGTTGGCAGTGTTTTCAATGAGCGTCTCATCATGGGAGATAAAAAGAACTATGTGTTTCCAGCCATTTATCAGCCTCTCCAGCAGTTCGAGCGTGCTTATATCGATGTCGTTGGACGGCTCATCAAGAAGTAGTACCGTCGGCTCGTCGATCAGTATTCTCATAAGCTGCGCCTTTACTTTTTCGCCGCCGGAAAGGCTTTTCATCTTTTGATCAGCGTAAAAGAAATCTCTCGTAACCCGAAATTCATTTGCAAGCTCCGAAAGCTCTTTTGGTGTCTTGTCAAAAAACAGTTTGGCTTCCGAAAAATATTCGTAAAGCGTTTTTTCTTTTTCATTATCAGGGAGCTCCTGCGGCAAATAGCCCAAGATCTCGCTTCCGAGTATCCTCTCACCTTCGCACTCTGCGTATTCTTCCGAAAGCTCCGGATTGTATATCCATTTAAGGAGCGTCGATTTGCCGTTGCCCTCTTCGCCTATGATCACAGCCTTGTCGCCGTCGTTTAGAGTAAGATTAAATTTATCAAGAATTACCCGCAGATCTTTGCGGTGCGTTATAGTTAAGTTTTTAATATTGAGCATGCGTCCTCCTGTCATGGCTGCCATTTACGGATAGCAAAAAAGTCTACCTTGCATACGCAAAATAGACTCACACAAATAGGCCCACATAACATATAGGCATGAAATGCATGATAATCCAAATTAAGCGTACACAAAACAGCCGCTGTAAGCAGCCTCATCATTACTGATAGTGTTCACCTAAACTGAATTATCTTCTGTACATTCTTTCACCTATGCGCTAAGCGCTCTTTCTTTTTTCTATACTATATCAATATGCTACATGATAGTCAAACCATTTTTCTTTATCATACATAACTCTACTTACTTCTCGATCATCACAGTACTCATCCGGTTCGGTAATAAAATATCCATCTTCCGTAATGGAATTTTCGTAAGGATAACCTGCAAGATAAGCGTAAATATCATCACCTTGCTTACTAAGGATCACGCGATAATCATTCGTGATGTCCTCATATTTTACATTCTGTGTTGTTATATAAAAAATGCATTCATACACACCGTCAAAATTGAGATCTGCATATGTTATATCCCGCTTTTCCTTTGGTTTATATGTATCTATCACACCTTCTTTTAAAAGTTCACTAAAATGAATCTCTCCCAACTCTTTGGCCCATCCAAGATTTATAACACCGTCTTTTTCCATGATCTCCGTATAGAAATTTGGATTGTTATCCGGATAAGTATAGTTCTTATTTTTCTGCTTAGGTACATCAGCGCTTATGACTTCATACATCTCAATCGGATATAGATTATCGCGTGAAAAAGAATCTAGCAAAATTGCACCGGGCACTACATCTTTTGCCGCTTTAAATCTAACAATATATTCTCCGGTTGTAGGGTCTTCAAACGTAGTAGTTCCGGAGTATAACTCTTCTGTTGTAAATTCATTGTTATTTAAAGAGTATCGGGTATAATCTTCACCACCTGAAAAAGTCCAACGTAATATTATGCCGTTATCATCCGGATATGTCCAAATACCGGTGTGACTCGTATATAACACATCAATAAACTTGATCTCTCCGTCAGCAAATGTGTATACCCGCTTATGCGAATCCGCCTCTCCTAAGCCGCAGCACGCCAAAAGTTCCGGCGTACCGTCCTTGTCGATATCATATATCATGTATTCTTGAATAGGAGAACCGTCTTCATCCACTTCGTTAGTCTTAAGGAAGTCGGCATAGGCTTCCTTAAAATCGCTGTATTTTTTTCCTTCTACAGATGCTGTCACTTCCGACGATGATTCTGATGATGCTTCAGAAGGCGCTTCCGAAACAGCTTCGTTACTTTCTTCGACCGCGCTTATATTATCGCCCACTGCTTTATCCCCATTAGCACAAGCACATAGCGCAAATGCAATAATAATTGTTGATAAAAAAACTCTTTTCCTCATTCTCTTTTCCTTTTATAAAATTTTATTTTTAGCGGTCCGCCAATCCCGTCCCCAACGGGCCATTGGCCAAAACAGCAAGACGCTGCGTAGCTCTGGATATAGCTGTGTACAGGCAATGCTTTCCGAGTTCGTCCGAAGGATAGGCTTTTGCATCGGCGTCAGCAAGGATCACATTGTCAAACTCAAGCCCCTTAGCAAGCGCCAGTTCAATAAGAAATGCGCCGCTCTTTGGCAGGCTGTCATTTTCAGAAATAATCTGCGGAGCTTTATCTCCGAGCGCTTCCGCAAGCTTTTCAAGGCTGTAACTGTTTCTGCATATAACCGCGGTAAGGCCGTCTTTTTTGCCGAATTCATCTATCTGCGCCTTTAGTTCCTCGTAGTATTTTTTTTCGGAATCACAGCTCTTTACAACAACTTCTTCTCCCGATCGTCTTACCGATGAAACCAGCATTTTCTTTTCATTCGGAAGGAGAGAAGCAAACATTTTAGTTATCTCGGGTGAGCTTCTGTAACTTGTCATTAGCGGAAGAAGCGCAAATTCTTTTCCCGCTGCCTCTGCCATCTCTTTTATCTGTGCAAAAGAAACTGTGCCACCCCGAATTGCCTGGAACTCATCGCCAAGCAGCATAAAACGAGCATTAGGAAAATATTTACCAAACACCATTAACTGCGAAGCTGTGTAATCCTGCACTTCGTCTATCATAACATACCGCACGTTTCTGTCACATATACCTGTAAGCTCCATCTTGGTAAAGAGCCACTCAGCAGCGGTAATATACTCGCTTCCGAGGATTCTCTGCGCAACACGCTTGACGTTGATGAAACCATAACGCCTTATAAAGCTAAGCGCTCCGCCAAAATCGTTTTCAATGCGATTATCCTCCGCGGCATCGGAGCCTGCTGTGCTTTCGGACTCATCATTAAAGATATCCTTGTTTCGAAGTATGTTTTTCGCTCTTTCTTCAATTTCCTCCGAAGTTGTTTGGATCAGACGAACTCCCATCGGGAATTTAGAAAACTTTTTTATCACGGCAAACACATCGCTCTTAGACATCACAAGCTTGCCGTTATGAGTAATATCGTAAAAATCATCCTCTTCGGGATCAAGCTTAAGCAGCTCGTCATGAATCTTCTGCAAACTTGCATCGTCCGTGCCGTCATATTCATTGTCAGCAAAAGGAACGCCCACTTTTTTCAAAAACTCATGCCATGTCAAAGTCGGCGGATTGGTCTCTCCCAGATCCGGAAGGACGTTATCAATATAATCGCGAAATACGGGATTAAGAGTCAAAAGACATACCTGCTCTGGGCGAAGTGTCTTTCTCTTTTGATAAAAAAGATATGCTATTCTCTGCAAAAGAACCGAAGTCTTGCCGCTACCTGCAATACCACTGACCAAAAGAACCTGTACATCGGGATAACGGATTACCTTGTTTTGTTCTTTCTGAATTGTGGCAGTGATCGCCTGCATCTTGTCAGAGCGAGTCTGCGAAAGAGATTTAAGAAGCATCGGATCTTCGATCGCGATCTGTGTATCAAAAAATGAAACCAGTTTGTCCTTATTTATATCAAACTGGCGACGAAGCTTAAGTTCAACGGGGATGGTCCTGTCATCAACCGTATAGCTTGTTTTACCGTTTTCCTGATTGTAGTAAACTTCCGCAATCGGAGATCTCCAGTCTACAACCATCTGATCGTAGCCGTTTTCCGAGATCGCCGCTCGTCCTATGTAGTAGCTTTCAGGCGTACTCTCTCCTTCAAACAATAGCTCTATCTTGGCAAAATAAGGTGACTCGAGCAGTTTATTAACTGTATCAAGTCTTTTGCCAAGGGAATTACTCTCGACGTTGTAGGTATCAATGTAGCGATTCCATACCTCTATCTCAGCGAGAGTTTCCATTGTAGTCTCTATATCCGCATAATCAAAACGGATGTTGTCCCTGATATCGTTTTTGTCTTCAACCGCCTTCTCATTAAGGGCAGAGATCTGCTCCTCGAGATCTTTTTTAATCTTCAACAGTTTATTATAGGTCGTCGTCAAATGGGTCTGTTCTTTTTCAAATATTTCTTTTCCCATGTTATTTCTCCGTTATTTAAAAAATTCATTTGATCACGCCTATATTGTCTCTCATTATTGATTAGTATGCAATGAAAGAGTTTTTAATAACGATCCAGATCACAGAACTTGTACGCAAATGCGCTTAACATATCGCCGGGATCGTCTTTTCTGCTTCCCGGAACACTACACTCAAATTTTTGTATAGTCCAATCATCATTCGCTATAATTATTTTCACCGTGAGATCCTTATATTCATTCTCGTATGGATCAGTCTCTGCATTATTAAGAGTTTCTATATGCTCGACTGCGTTTTTGATATCATATATATATTCTATTCTCCGTGCCAGTAAAAAAGGAGTAGATTCATCTGTTTCAGTATAGTCACCATAACTAACGCAATTAAAGTAAAGCTTATCACTTGAAAAATCCACAACAGATGTTGTCGTATAACAAGGATCTCCGTCAACCTCTACTTCAATAACAGCTAGCCTCATTGTTTTCAAAAATTCATCTGTATCCTCTTTGTTCTTCGGAAGCCTCTTGATCATATCAAGATCGTGCTCATTAAAATCCTCCATCTCATTCTTGTACCATACGCATCTGACCGAATAGATTCTGTTCCCGTAGTCACTGAGCTTGGTAAGCGAGTCTTTTAACGGATCCATGCAGATGTATTCACCGTCGCGACTTCCGACGATCAACACAAAATGATGATAGCTCAAAAGAGAATTGCGATGAACCTTCACGATCGGATATCTGCCCTTAGACAGACAATCCTCTATATACTCGGCATTGACATAACTGTAGACATCCGCATGAAATCCGGCAAGGTCATTAAGCTCGGTCCACTGCATATTTCCTTCATCATCAAATACTTTTTCATTAGACAAAAGAACTGCAAGCTGTCCCGGATCCATTGCTCCTTCCGTTTCAGAGATCGCAGAAGCGATACATGTTGTTATGCATCCGGACGATCCCATTGTATATTCGGAATCACCGAGATGAATATCCTTCCATGCCGCGTCATCCTGGCGATAGCTTACTAAGCCCTCAGAAACAGGATAGTCTTTACTGCATTTCACGTTTACACCACAACGATTTTTGTACACTTGCGTACCTACAATGATTGCTGCTAGACATAGTACGCCTATGATTATAGTGATGATCGGTTTCTTTTTATTTTTCATTTATATTCTCCGTGTCAAAGTATTCTTCAAGTATCTAGATAGATATCAAACCAGTTATCAGCATCCGAAACAAGCCATTCCAGGCCTCTTCTTCTCTCTACAACAACTTCATGATTGATCTTGTAGTGTCCTTTGTGCTTAAGACCATATTCATGAGTTGCCCAGTGGTACCTATAATATAAATCCAACATATCAAGTATCTCTTCTAAGCTATGCATATTGACCTTTGCTTTAAAGTCGTCGTAGCTCTTACATTCGCTTACGATTTTAATTGCTTTCATATAATCCAAAGGATCTTTGGGTATTTTTATCTCATCAGTATCTATTATTCCCAACGCCCATACCAATACCCAAAAAATCTCATATTCCCAAGTAATGTGGATCAGATCAAGCTTTGTATATGTGCCGTCCCATACCGCTTTTTCTTTCGCATTCAAATAATTTTCAACCCCAAACCGCTCAAATGCTTCGGTAAACATGGACTTTGATTTTTCAAATTGATCCTTTAATGCATCATGAGCAACCTGAACAATCAATAAAGTTGAGATTGCTTTTTTACATATAGCGTCAACTTCCTTAAGCTTCGCTTCCGATGCATCCTCAATTTCGGGGAAACTTTCCAGATAATCAATTTGCAACTCCTTCAGGAACTCTATACTTTCTCTTTTCCTTTGCCCGGAAGATTTGCAAACCACTGTACTTTTCTTTTTTCCTCCAAAGATATCAAATATTCCCATACAAATTCTCCGGATCTACTCCCCATCTTTTACAATTGCTCTTAAAAATCTCAAACGCGCATTCAGCATATTTCTTGGGCTCATTCTTAGTAATCTCAATCGCACAATCAAGCTTCCCGCTGGTTTCTTCGGCATGTATAATAGCTTCTTCGTGAGTTATATCGTAAAGCTTAGTTTCTGAATTTATAACTGATACTCCGCCTTTATATCCAATCTTATACACAAGATCTTCATATGCTTTCTGCTCGATTTCGCTACATGGTTCATGCAGAACCAAAAGAGCTCGAGATGACCTTCTGAAAATCCTTCTCTTACCGCCGGCGCCATCGATATATTTTTTTACCATGTACCTTATCAGACGTTCCGCGTTGGCATAATCTACAATTTTCCCAAGAGCTATCGGGGCTATCAAGGTCATATTCTGCTTATCGGATTCGGGCAGCGTTTTATATGCATCTACACATTCATCCCCCAAACAAGTCAGCGTTTCCGTATCATTCCTTATCCAGACAAGAGCCTTCTCGCAGTGCATTTCCTTAGTTTTGTAGTTGTAAATCTTAATATCCGCTGCCGAATCAATAATATTCATCTACTTCTTCTTTCCTCCAATAAAACAAATCCCCGCAACCTTTTATTTCCTATACATCGCAAGCTCTATGCTGTCCATATACTGACAGAGCGAGTGATTGAACTTCTCGTAATTGATATTTTCAAACTCATCCGTAGCCTGAGCGACGCTTACATCGACAGCCTGAAGCTGATTGTAAAACGTGATCATGATAGGAACCTTGATAATATCTGACCTTCCTCGAATAGTCAGATTCATGGTCTCGGGGATATTCATGATATCTTCTTTACTGTTGATTTTAATCGGCGAACTCGCCACAAGAATTTCAGGATCACTGTAAAAATCATAGACGGCTGAAACACCTTTTTGAATGTGCTCCCAGCCAACCTTATAAGTCAGATCCCATCTTGAGAGCACCCATCCGTTTTCTTCCTTCGCAGCTATCAATTCCATACTTTTTTCCTCCTTTATCGACCGTTAATCTCTTTAACTATCAAACAATCGAGGAGTCAAAGATGTTGCAAAGGTCATTTACTTGCACTGCTGTTGCCGAAATATTGCATCAACATCAGTACAAGCGCTCCACCAGCCAGTATTCCGTCAACGATTCCCGCGGGAAGAAGGAACATCATAAGTGCGAGTGTGATCGATGAGATTATCACTGAAAGCGCAAGTCCCCACATTCTGTTTTTCAAAAGGCCCACAGCGCCTATAACTCGCAGCACTCCGAATATGACGCCTGCTACGATCATCAGATTTAAATTCTCTCTGAAATACTCAAGATTAAATCCGACAAAAGAGCTTTCGCCCGCCCCTGACAGCATAGCCGGTATCATCATTAGTGAACACAGGATTTCCATGAATCCGCCGTGGATTATCATTAATATCGCCGCAATCTTATACTTTTTCATACTTTCCCCTTTTGTTCCCAATTTTATTCAACACTGAAATTGTCAGTCTTTAAATCGCTGTAAAATCTGCCTTTCTTGGCAGTAAATTTAAGGATGCAGTAATCACGATCGGTGACACCGCCCTTGTAATACATGGTATCGCCCTTTCTCCAGATCTCGTTCTTGATCTCTTGATCGGTCAAAACCTCCATCGTTCCGATAAGCATAACCCCTGTGTACCTGATCAGTCCTTGGTGAAAAAAGTACAGACTCGCCTTGGGATTATTAAGAAACTGCTGAACCCTCATTGACGAAGTGTTTGTGGAAAAATAAAACTCTTTTAACCCAACCTGTTTTCTTGGCTTAAGCATCGCTTTGATGTTCGGAAATCCATTCCCATCAACCGAACCGACAAGCGCAGCCCTCTGCTTTCTGACAAACTGCTCAATCTTTACCTTATCCATTTTTTACCCCCTTAGCCCCTATAAAAATGAATTATATTTCTTTCACGCAATCTCTGATTGCTTTAACCACCTCACTTGTTAATTCCATGCTCTCGTCTTCCACTTTTTCTTTTACATGATTCCACTCATCATCAGGAAGCGAGAAATCAAACGACTTTTTAAAGTTCTCGGAAGGCATAGCTCCTGTGATAACTTTGGTCAATACCATTGCGACCAGATAATCCCCGACAGCCGACGCATGCGCTCCGTCGCGATAATACAGATCCGCATTCGAAATATCTTTAAGCTCGAACTTCGCATGCTCCCACACTTCTCCGACGGGCGCCAGCAGCGATTCCTGCCTAAATGCGATCTCTCTGTATCTTCTGTTCATCTCAGCCTGGTTCTCCGGCTTCTCTTTTTCCGCCCAAGTCTCAAATATGATCGGCGTCGTATCAACCTGCCTGCAAAGTTTTATTATCCTATCAACGTTTGCTACCGTGTCCTCTTTTGGCGGCATCGGATGTGCCTGCTCCTGGATAACACAGAAGTCATAGCCTCCATGCAGAATATTAAACCTTTCAGAGAAATATTCCTCTTCCATGTGCCACTTAAGCGACCTCCCGGAATAAGCCAGCATAAAAACCTCGGCCGGCTCGCCCGTAACGTCTTCAATCATCTGCTTTACCAGCTGTGGCATGTCATTCATATATGTATGGCTGTTGCCGATAAATAAAATCTTCATTGCAAAAATTCCTTTTTTCCGATGAACATCCGGTCACTACAAAATCCACTACTCGCTTGAATAACTCCAATTTTCATGTATTCCCCTTAATTAAACTCTAATCATGCCGGTTATCAGTATTATCGCGCCTATGACCATCCCTACAGCAAAAGAGATTCCATGGATCATGATGGATGAAATATCTGCGCGCTTTGCTGAGCCATTGATCACATTTGCCAAAATGAAGTATCCCAAAGTCCAATTTCCGTACCATGTTCCCAGCATGAACGGTGCACTGTCACGGCATCTCAGCTGCATTATCACAATCAGTCCTATAATGGAATAAATAATGACCGATCCGCCCACAAAGCTCTCTGTCCATCTATAAATCAATGAAAAGATCATATTTGAAACTGTGGCGGATATGATCGCGAACACCGCTATTGCAACGCTATTTATCTTTCCGTCGAGATAGATTGTTATAAAATACAATCCCAGGCAATTTGCTGCCAAATGGAATAAGTTTTCATGTAAAAAAGATGCCGTTATATATCGGTAAAACCGGCCTGCGATCAGATCAAATCCCTTACCGCATAAATACTTGTTCATACTTATGAATCGCCCGCATATAAACAATGCAATCCACAGTCCAATAATAAAATACACCGAAATGATGCTGTTTTTCACTTTTTTACTCCTGAGCGATACCTTTTGATGACTCATCTCCGCATCAATGATTACAATCCAGCACCCACGCAAACGCCTTCGCGGTCCGTATCTCTGCTTCCTTGAAGTGATTTCCTTCATTCCACTCGAGCGTGCAATCAACGCCTTGCTGCTTAAGCAGGTCAAAAGACATTTCTATACAATCCGCGACAGTTGCCATAACCGGATTTCTTGTCTTCGCCTCACGATTTCCAAGGCTTAGATAAACCTTATCCGCATGGATGGAGCGTGATTTCATATGATCAATAAAACCCGGAAACCATATTGAAGGCGAAGCTGCTGCCACTGCAGTAAAAAGATCTGTCTCATACGCTGCCCACAGAGCAAACAAGCCTGCCAGCGAGTATCCGCCGATACAGTATTTCTTTTGCCTACCAATATCATTAAGCTGCTCCAAGACTTTTGCCAGCGTTTCGCCCGCGAAGCCGCCAAAGGCCTCATCTCCAAACACTGCCGGCGCCTTCCATGGCGAAAGCTCTTTATTCCAGTCATCAACCTTGAAGGCGATCAAAAAGAAATCTTCTCCCGCGTTCTTTCGGATATAAGCAAGCTCTTTTTCCAAGCCCAAAAGCTCATGGTCGCCGATCATCTGAATCAAAACATTCGTCGAATTTGGATTCCCGAATTCATAACGTTCCATATATTCATCCCCGCTTTTTTAATTATACAATATTTGTGCCTTTTTAATGAGCTTTTAGGGTGATATGATATATGATAAAGGTGTCAAAAGTCATGGAGCAATTCGTTTATCATATATGTCAAAAGTCTAAAAGATATAAAATAAACCATGTCGGAGGATCATCATGTACTATCTTATCAAGAACACACTTGAAGAATGCAGCGCAGAGCAGTGTCACGATGCAGGATTTCCTTATGTTGCCGTTCTCACGCCGGAGCAATGGCTTGCTCAGAGCGAGAATTTTGACATGGGCATAGATCTTGATATGGAAAACGATGAGATCCTTACAACCAAGGCCGAAGTAAACTACGACTCGTTAACCGGAACCTTCTGCATTCCCGTGCAGTCGGCGTGTACCGATGAGCCTGAAAGTTTTTCTTTTGCCCTGGATGAAACCGGAATTATATTCATAGATAAAACAGACAGCGCCCTCAAGCTCGTTAAGCAGATCCAGCGAAACAAGAAGTGGCGCAAGCCTTCACTTGAGAGATTCCTCTACGATTTTCTTGAGCAGATAATTCACAACGACCTTCTGATCATGCAGCGCTATGAGCGCGAACTTGACGGAATAGAAAAAGAGATCATGACTGATGCCGAGGAGGCTCACATCCAGCGAAACAACGAGATTCGCGGCGATATAAGAGACCTTCGTACGCACTATGAACAGCTCCAGGATCTTGGTCAGGAGCTTGAAGAAAACGAGAACGGATTCTTTGAGGAAGACAATCTCAGATATTTCCACATGTTCTCAAGCAGGGTTGACAGGCTCTACGACGCCGCAACCCACCTTAGAGATTACACCATCCAGCTTAACGACCTGTATCAGTCTCAGCTTGATGTTAAGCAGAACCGCATCATGACGGTCCTTACCGTGGTAACAACAATCTTCATGCCGCTAACACTCATCGTTGGCTGGTACGGAATGAACTTCAAGTACATGCCCGAGCTCACCTGGAAGTTCGGATACCCCGTGATCATCGGCTTAAGCCTGCTCATCGTTGTCGGCAGTCTGACTTTCTTTAAGATAAAAAAGATCCTGTGACGGAGCTTTTACTCTTCGTTTGATATTGCTTCGAAAAAAGCTCTTGAAATATTTGCAAAACGCTTATGGTATCTTCCTTTGCCATATCCCGCCAGGTAGCCTCCGGTTCTATGAGTCCCTGAGGCTGTCTCTATCTGAATCTCCATCGCTGACCCATCATAAGCCTTAACTTCGGGAAGTTCTTCAGGCATAGACATAAAATCATTTTGACCAAGATCTTCCATTAGCTTATCCCAAGCATCTTGTGATATCGAATACTCTTCTTCCAAATACTCATCCGGAGGAATCTCTCCAGAAAAGACATCAATTTTGTTGTCAGAATATGGCTGAATTTCATATCCCTTAACCTGAAGATCATCGGTAAGTATATAAAACGATACTCTATCCACGTCTCCTCCGGTAGACATATATACAACCCTGGTAACTCCGGTAAGCGGCTCCTTAGAAACTGCGCCGCAGCCTGTAAGCTGCGCTATCAGTAAAAAAGATATTGAAAGTACAGCGATAAGCATCTTTGAACTCTTGTTTATCATCTTATTTGTTCCCCTTTTCTTCTTTAGTTCTAAATTCATATACTTCCTGAAGCCACATTGGTTCCGAATCTATACTGTCAGCCATTTTTTCGAGAGTTCTTTTTCCTACTCTTCTGTCGAGAATGGCAAACATCCTGACTATCGGATCATCGGAATGAATGCACTCCATGATATCAGTATTTCTATACGTTTCCAGCGCTTTGGCAAATTCATTATCTGTGTACTCAGTCCTTGTATTCATTGGATATTTTTCCATCAAATCCCAAAAGCCATCCCAGTACTCAGATATAGACATAGGCTCGGTCTTTTCTGCATACTTCATATCCAGAAAATATGAATTTACCGTCTCCCACGAAAACCTCTTGAATACTTTATTATCAAAATAAATCTCAAATACCTGGCACCCATCCATACCGACATATGCGGTGCAATTGTATCTGACTCTTCCGCGGAGCGAATCGGCAAGCATTTCGTTCTCCAGATATTTCCGCATTCCGCTCCAGGATTTTAGTATTTTCCCCATGCTTTATCTCACTTTTTAAGCCAAAAGCCCGGCCAATAACACTCTTTGTAATGCGTTTCTGCCGGCCATTCGTATCTGAAGTAATCTCGATATGATTCGTTATCTTTAAATCGTATCAGATCATCCATTTGAATCTCACTGAACCAACCTTCGTAATATTTTGACTTAGGGCCCCCCATGCCGCAGGGGGTATGACCTTCCGTCACATGACACCACCATGTAAAACCCTTTATGGTTTTTCCAATAACATTGCAAAAATCGATAAAAGCCTCGATATCATCAGGTGCACATATCATATCAATCCAGCCGTTTCCGACAGGTTGAACCCTTAGCACTTCCAAATATTCTTCAGGTGTAATTATCCTAACGTAATTTTCATCCTTAAAAAAATCGTTTTCGATCCATTGGTATTCCTCATACAATTGATTATCAGCGTTAATTCCCCATTTATAGGCTTCTAATGGTCCAAACGAAGCCTTTGTCATCAAAACGATTTTTCCATTTTCATCTTTTTTGGGCGAATACCTGTCATAAAACCATCGCCCTACTTTCTTTTGGTCCATAGTTATATCTTTATTCTGCAAAATTCGAGTTATTATTTAAAACTCTCAAAAGCATCCTTTCTACTTCCGCGAATCGCGAAAACAATGCACGCGCCGATCGCAACACCTAATGTATTTAAAAACAAGTCATCAACATCCGTATGTCTTCCGATGCAAAACAGCTGTGTGAGTTCTATAAACAAAGTGATACCGGCGCCGGCTTTAATAGTTTTTTGGATAGTATCAAGTCTTTTAAAACATATCGGCCACACGATTCCAACAGGGATGAACATCGCGATATTTGCGATAATGTTCATAAGCCAACCATCATAGCGGTCTACTAAGAAATAAAACGGAATGATACTGATCATATCATTGATATCTTCTTCAAGACCTAGCTTTGTTGTTTGAATCCTTCCATTTTCAAGATGAAATTCAAAATATACATACCTGGCTATTACCACGATGCATACGTAAACCAGAAGCATCTGTAATTCTCGTTTAAAAGAAAAAGTGTTGGTTTTCACCGCAACTATAAAACGCGAAATAATCCATATTATTGTTATAAATAGAAACATCTGAAAATATGTAATCTCAATCATTGTGTCAATCTCTTTCCTGTTCAACTACTACTGATTCTCCCATGGAGCAATCTCCGTTAAGCCACTGCCATTTTTCGTGCAGTTCTATTTTTCCGTTATCTTTTACAGTCGGTACACTATGGCACTTACCCGCGCGAATTTCATCATAGATATTTAAATGCTCATAATAAAAATCTATCTCGCCGGCTTTATTAACCTTTCCGACCATGAATCCCGTCTTTATTTCCCCACCGGAGTATTCAGCGAAAAAGTCAAAGTTTTTTTGATTATAATGAAAAACAGTATTTCCGTCCACCTCACCATTTTCGGAATTGATCAAAGGAACGAATTTTCTTCCGTTATAATCTATGTCTGTCATATTACGAGCTAATTCTTTTTCCATTACCTCGTACACGAGGATAGCGCCATTTTCAACAGGATATTTACAATGATCAACTGTTTTATATCCTCTCTTTATATACAATCGGCAAGCCGGTAATGATGCATCCAAAACAGCATTTGAATAATTTTTTGATATATCTTTTTCCAAACAATCCATGATATATGTTCCGTATCCGTTCCCTTGATATTCAGGAGCAACATATACTCTTGTGATATGGTTGTCCTTGTAGCAACCGGTGCCTACGCAAGTTCCATCAACAAAAAGAATTCCAACCAAGCCGGCCTCGATATCTTTTTTAATATTTTCTTTGCAATGCAGGTCACTGAAAAAATCAACAACCTCTTTGGGATAATACTTGGGGTAAGTGATTTTTATTGAGGTCTGAACTATGTTTAATACTTTTTCCAGATCTTTGGTTGTAGCGGATATATATTCTTTCATATATTCTTTTGTCCTTTATTTATAATAAACAGCTACCTCTTTCGAGATAGCTGTCCTGATTTATTTCTTTTTGATCGGAATCCACAGTTCACAGAATATTTCCGGTTTGGTTCCGTCATAGTAAAGTTCGTAGTCCGTCTCTGCGGAAGCCTCGTAGCCCATCTGCGGCAGAAACTCTTTATAGAATTTCACCCAGGTTTTTGCGATACAATCGCCGTCTTCTCCAACACAGTCAAAAACCACATATGTACCGGGATTGACATCCCAGATGCGGAAGCCTTTTTTCTCAAGCTCCGCCTGATCGAACTCAGCGGTGTCCTCATCGATAATGATTCCGATACCATAATCGAAGGTATCTTTTCCTTCTGTAGTCGGACTGCAGAGACCGTAGAGGTCGCGCTTTCCGTCCTCCCTAAGCATAAAGATCGGAGAAAGCAACTCTTTGCTGTTGCACTCTCCCCAGAAGTCCGCCACATCGTGGTTGGCTTCATCGTTAATAATTCCATTACTAAATTCTCTTACCAGCGCAATAAACTTCTTTTCTTTCGTTTGAACAATTCGATAATCCATACTCTTACCACCTTTCACGGATATAGTAATCGTAAGCGGATTAAAAAGCACAAGCTTGCCGGCGTCATCTCTGACTGTTTTCGGCGCGACACCATGAAATCTTGTAAATGCTTTGGTAAAGCTTTCCGGCGTCTCGTAGCCATATTTCATTGCCAGATCAGTGATCTTCGCATCGGTCTCCACAAGCTCTTTTCCCGCCAAAGACAATCGGCGGTTCCTGATATACGCGTTGGCCGTTAAGCCGGTCACGAAACTGAAAGCTCTGTGAAACTCATAGCTCGACGTGTGCACCTGCCTTGCTACGTCTTCATAGTTGATCTCCTCGAGAAGATGCTCTTCCATATACGTGATGGCTTTTTGTAATGCTTCGATCCATTCCATGCTTTTGTTCTCCTCCTTACACGTCCATTATGGACGTGTTCCGGAAAGGGTACATTTCCTAGTTTGCGAAAAATTGTCCGTATCATCAAATCTGGAATCATGATCTAACTATATTTATTTGATGATACATTATTCAAACCTAGAAGGAAAGAGATTTTTTTGATGTAGATCTTCTTTATACCAAATTATCAGAGCCGCTACAAAAATAATTCCAAAGTATATGTACGCTACATTTGATTTTGGGTATGTGTCAAATAACGAATTCCAATCATAAATTGCGCCTATAGAGTTTATAAAAGAATGGTAAATGGCACATGCCAGGACGCTCTTTGTGGATTTATAAATCGCAGCGGCTACAAATGACCATTTGCTTTATTGTTTCTTCATCCTGAATGTACCTAAGGTACGAGGTTACCGGTCTATTTTAAAATCTCCGATCTTGCCAAGCATCTTTCCCAGGCTATGGTATCTTCCTGAATAAATGACCGGATCCAATACCGTGAGGTCCACATCAAACGTATCTTCACACACAAGGTTTTCATCCATCTGAATATTTCGGATACGGCAAAAGAAAGTAGTCGAATCGCCGGTTTCAACTGTCTTCACCACTTCACATTCATAGACCCATCGGCTCTCATTTAAAATGGGAACATCCAGAACATCTCCTCGAACAACTTCATAGGAAATATCATCTTTGGCGCCGTCTTTCGCATGCTTTGAGCCGAAATAATCCATAAGCGGCAACATATCGGTGCTGACAAGATTAGCACTAAAGATACCGGTCCTGATAACATTTTTCTTGGTCATCTTAGTTCCTGCCATACTGATGACGAAAAGATATCCGTCACCTTCTTCATGTGTTGCGCTGGCCCAAGTGATGGGCGCAAAATTGTCCGAGCCGTCCTCATTATTCGTTCCAATAATAAACGATGGCTGAACACACATAGAATATATAGGATCAACAGATCTTCTTTTTGCCATATTTCCTCCCTTTATCTCATACCCTGAATCCGAATATCTTGATTTCAGAAAGCCTCTTATTCTCATATTCTTCCAGTTTCTTTTGATAGTATTTTTCGTTAAATGATATAAATCCCATAGCTGTCCTCTCAAGCTGCAATCATACAAGACTTACCGGCGCATAATAATACCAACTTATCGGTAGCCAGAAATACTTATGTTCATATACAATACGAACGTATCTATCACTATCATCAGCTATGATTTTTTCAATCTCATAATCCGGAAGCATATCAAAATCGTACATACATGTGTCTGTCATACCGGTGAAATATTCAACATCTATATTCCGTAAAGCAAATTCAGAATTATTTTTTTCCAGGTACTCCTGCACATATTCAGGTCCACCATCACAAACTATTATTTTTTCAGCCCTCATATGAACCCAGTATATATCGGACGCTTCAGCCTTTGTTTCCCCATATACTGTAATATCATCAGGCATATCAAGACATTCAATCTTAGAAATTGCGTGTATGCAAGCCAAATAATAGCCCATATAACTTGTTAGCATAATAGTTGCTACAACAACGATTATTACTGCTGATAATATTATCTTAAACTTCTTTTTCATCATACTATTTTTTGTATTTCTCCGTATCTAGCGCCATATAAAGATCTTCGCCCATCTTACGTTCGAAATATTCTCTAAGCATTCATCCCCGATTTTGCAGCAATTACTTCAGCGCAATGTGCGGCGATTCTGCTGTGATCTCCCCATGGCCCCGGATTGCAACTTTCCGCTTCTTTCAACAGGCTTTCAGCCTCTTCTATGGTAGGATACTTTTCCTTCGCAGATTTATTAACTTGTTTTTCAAAAAACACTATATCCAATCCCTCTTTATTTTCTTTGCGATATTTCCTTTAGCTATCAATTTCATATGTCTGTCCATCATATATTATTTACAACCATCATCACACCTGAGATTATCAGCAAGACGATAACCAGAATTTTAACTGTCTTTTCATTGAGGATCTTGCTGCTTTTTATTCCCAAAAATAATCCTATAAGCATGAACGGAAATAGGATAATCGCCTGCTTTATGCCGGAAAGGGTAAATATTCCAAGTACTATGTATAGGATTATTCTGAAACTATTTTCTACAATGAAAACAGCGCTGATATTAGCTTTGAATTCTTCGCTGTTATTACTTACTCTTCCGATATATGCCGCCAAAAGCGCTCCAACTCCGAACAATCCGCAAAGCACTCCTGATAGGACACCGATCACTCCCAGGAAAATCTTAGATTCTTTTAACTGTAGTTTATTAAACTCTCTCAAAAGAATCTCCGTCCCAATCAAAACAACAATGATTCCAAACACTATTTTTATATATCCGGGATTAACTTTCTTTAATAAAACAGCTCCGATAATGCTTCCTATCAAAACCAGAATTGAAAGCGGAATAAAAATAGCTTTGTTTAGTTTATTTCTGCTTTTCCATGTAAGAATAAGATTCGTAGGATAACCAAGGATCAATTCCACCGGAGAAATATTTATATTTGTTGTTCCGAAAGCCAGTATAGAAGTAAAAACAAGAGTATTGGCAAAGCCGCATAACCCTTTAATATAAAATGCAATCAATGTTGCAATAATCCATATAGTCATTTTAAGTCCCCCAAAAACTCTGCTACATCTATTTCCACATCCAAAAAACAGTATTGTCTGACTTTGTCATCCCGATGCTTTCTTGCAGACACATAGAAGCTTCATTTGTCTTTTCAACTTGTCCGAAAGGAATAAAACCTTTTGATAAATGACGACGAATCATTTCTTTTTCAAGCTCAGCTGCGTATCCTTTTCTACGATGCTGAGGTAAGACATACAAAAGTCCGATACTGCCTTCAAGATGCTCTCCGATAAATCCCACGATTCCTTCATCCGTTCGTCCGACGACAATGCCTCGGCGACTTATCACTTCTTTTAATTCTTCATCACTGATAAGATCATATCCGGCTGAAATAAACGGAAAATCCTCTAAAGTAGCCTCTCTGAAGGAAAGACTTTCGTTGCTTACCGGTATTCCTTTTTTCAGATATGCCATCTGGAAGCATTCCATATTTCCGGTAAAACCGTACTTTTCATAGACCCGCGCTCCCAGTTCTTTGTTTGATGTAAAAAGAAGCGATATATCTTTTGCCGCATTCTTTTCCAAAACATTCATGCCGAAATCCGCATCATCACATGCTATCATGAATGCTTTACTTACTTCATCAAGCACCAGGATTGCGCTTTCATCCCTGTAAATTTCTTTTCCGCTCCCGCGCTCCAAAATTCTTTTTATGTTTAAATTTTCTAATGTATTAATATTATTGCTCATACTTTTTTGATTACTTTATACGTCAACTCCAAGAATCCTATATTCATAACTGCAAAAATCAAAAGATAAATCGGCATGATTCCTATTCCGATTTCCTGCTGCAAAAGTCCAAACACCATAGGCATAAAGGTACTTCCAACATATGCCGACGCCATTTGAAGTCCGATAACCGCGGCTGAATATCTTTTTCCGAAATTGGTAGGTGCCATGTGCTGAATTGCAGGATAGACCGGTCCCATTCCGGTTCCTATAACAACAAAGCCGATCGCGGCGATCAAGTAACCGGGCGATGGTATGAATACCAGTGCAATTCCGATCAGTTCAACAACTATTCCAATCCTGATAAGAAGTCTGTCTCCAAGCCTGTTTGAAATAAAGCCGGAGATCAATCTTCCAAGCATCAGCCCGCCAAATATCAGTGAACCAAAAGAGGCAATGAGTTGATCGCTCATTCCTGTTCTCGTTCCCGCAAAAAAACTCGGCGTCCAAAGAAAACATGTAGCTTCACCCGCACAATACGCAAAGAACGCAATAAGTGTGAGAATGACACCGGGTGCTTTAATTGTCTCTCTTATACCCGCGCTGTTCTTGATCTCATCTTCTGCGCTTTCGGACTCTTTTTTCTTCCAAAGCGGCAAAGAGAAAATGCATATCAAAAGAATCCCCATCTGAACAAACGCCGTCCATCTGTAGCCTTCGTTCCATCTTGCATACTTCAGGGCCATAGCCATGATCGAAGGGCTGATGACCGCTCCGACTCCATAAAAGCAATGCAAAAAATTCATCACGGAACCGGAATAATTATTGGCCACATAATGATTGACGGAAACATCGATCGCGCCGGCGCCAAGGCCATACGGAATTGCAAATAAGAAAAGCATCGCGTACTGTCCTGAAATCGAAAATCCAAGAAGTCCTAGGATTGTCAGAAATACGGAAAAGATAACGATCCATTTGGTGTGAAATCTTTTAATAAATTTAGGACTTAGAAGCGCAGATATGATCGTCATGAATGAGATAGTCATAGAAACATATCCGGCGTAAGATGACGGAACGCCAAACACCATCTGCATCTTGGGCCATCCCGATCCCAAAAGAGAATCCGGAAGTCCGAGACTTATAAAAATCAGATATATTACCGCCAATAACAAAGAACCCATTTCAAAAGATCTCCTATCTTTATTGTATTTCTTATCAGCTCCGAAACCGCGTGGGCATCACTGCGCTCAAATTGTCGTATTGTCATCCTGTCCGCCTAAGCCTCTCTTTCTAAATTTCCATATTGTAATACCGATAACAGTTATTATCCATGGAATATATACAACGCCCAAAACAACAATAAAAAAGCCATATCCCATATCCCAAATCGCCGGCATGAACTCACCATGCAAACGATAATACAAAACCGTATCATGATTAAAAAAAAGCATTTCCGTGCACATACCGGAAACAATAGCTACAGCTGATAATCCTGCATATAGGATTCTCGGATTTCTTACATTAAATCTTATCAATAACAGTACACCTGCCGCCGCGACCCAGATAATGTATACATAATAAATATATTCGCCAAGATAATCTTCTAAAGCCCCGAACACCCAATCTCCGAAAGCAATATATACTGTCTCAAATCCAACACCGATAATAATTGCCAAAAGAAATTGTGAGATCACCTTTTTTCTCTTGTTATCTTTTGTCTTTTCCATTCGCACTCTTCCCTATTCTTCTATATCATTCCTTCAATTAAGTTCTTTTGTATAGTAATGTCTTTTTCCTGTATACGGATAGTTCTCAAGGGTAAAGACCTCGTTGTATCCGTGTTTTTTGTAAAACTCCGGTGCCTGAAAAGAAAAGGTATCCACAAAAGCATACTTGCAGCCGCGCCTCTTGGCTTCACTCTCAGCGGCGTTTAAAAGTTCGCTGCCGACTCTCTTTCCTCTAAGCTTCTCACTGACAAAAAGATAATGCACGCAAAGCCAATTCCCGAATGTTTCACCGGTTAATCCCGCAAGCTTTCCGTTGTTTTCATCTTCATAATATATTCCGAGCGGGACATTCTCTGATTCTTCGCGACTTTTGAGATTATATTCCTTTAGCATTTCAAAAATCTCATTTATATCTCGCTCGTCTCCATCCGCAGTAATTCTGAGGTTCATGCATTATTCTCCTATCAATTTTTGTCTTATAAAACATAGTACCACATCAAACCGCTATTTCTTAAGAAAATTTAAGACTTTTCTACAGCAAATCTTAAGAATTGTCTATTATAATAAAAAAAATCGACGGTCTTTCAACGGCCATTCTCATGTCGACATATGGCGGATTCGCCATAATCTTTATATTCAGAAAGGAATTTCATTCTATTATGTCAAAGACAAATGACAATCACAAACCAGTAACTTATGAAACAGCGACGGGAGAAATCGAATTCACTCTCATGAGTGACATGATGTTCCATTACGTAATGCAGAGATCCGAGAGAGCATTAACCGGCCTTGTATGTGCATTAAAGGGCATCTCCCCATCCGATGTAAAAGAACTGCTTGTAACCAACCCCATTGACCTTAGCAGCACCGGAAAAGAGACCATCATGGATATCAAGCTGACTCTCAATGACAACGAGATCCTAAATATCGAGCTTCAGGTATATCCTGACAAATACTGGATTTCTCGCTCGATATTGTACCTATGCAGAGCGTATGACAACATCGGAAAAAGTGAGAATTATTCCTCAATCAAATCAACTACTCTCTTCTGCATCACTGATCAGGAACTTATAAAAGGTGCAGAAGAAGAATTCTATGCAAAGTACCGTCTTACAAATATCAAAAGTCACAGCCTATATACTGATAAATTCGGGATAAATGTGCTACAATTAAACCACACAGATAAAGCAACAAAAGAAGATATCGATAACAATCTTGTCTACTGGGCAGATCTTTTTAAGGCGACAACCTGGGAAGAATTTAAAGCTCTAGCCAAGAACCATCCTGATATAGAGGAGGTCGGAACATTGATCTTTGAACTTAATTATGACAATCAAGCAAAAGAAATCTTAGAAGGCCAGCGCCGTTACAGAGAGCAGATGAACTCTCAATATACTGCAGGATACACTGATGCTGAAGAGAAATACGAACCCGAACTTGCGCAGAAAGAATCTAAAATTTCTGAGCTGTGCGATGAAAACACCGAACTTCGTGATGAAAACACAGACCTTCGTGACGAAAATGCCGAATTAAAAAGAAAAATAGCCGAGCTTGAAAAGGCTCAAAAAAATTAATAACACAAATGCCGGATCTCTCGATCCGGCATTTTTCATCATTCTTTATTCAACCGGGAAACAAACCTCAGTCACATACTCATCAGGATTCTGTGTCTGAGCCGGGCTCACATGATATATATTAAACATGTGTCCGTTCATCTTGTATCCGTTTTCTTTTATCCATGACGCCACCGTAGCGTACACTTCACCCATTTGGTCATAGCTGCCTTTGAGGATACAGCTGGCGACCTTAACCGCGGGAAGTGACTTAAACTTTACATGCTCTGTGTCGGTATAAGTACCTTTTACCGTCATCCATGCAATTATCTCAACGTTCTCTTCCTTGTATTCGTCATCAAGAAATTCAGCTGCTGCAAGACAAGGATCTGAAGGATTCAAGTTATTGCACTCGCTCCTCATTGTACTCCACAGCATGCCTTCATCCTCATAACGAGGAACTATCATATGAACCGTTGCCGCATATCTTTCCGGTATAGTCTTTACAGTTACATCATAACTCATGTTTTGCTCCTTCCTCAGCCTCTTACGTGCTGAATCCAGAAGCATCAGCTTATACTGCGTTTCTTCGGAGAGCTTGGATAATTCCTTTTGTCTTTCCGAAAAAAAATTGTCCATCATTTCTTTATCATCATAGTTATCAAGCATCTTGATAATATCTGCAAGGGAAAATCCCATATCTTTTAATGCCGTGATCCTTCCGATGGTAAAAAGCTGTTCCTCATGATAATACCTATACCCCGAAAACTCATCAATTTCCGCCGGTTTTAAAAGTCCGATATCATCGTAGTGACGCAGCATCCTGATACTTACTCTGGATAATTTTGAAAAATCTCCTATTTTAAGCATTTGTACTTACCTCCATGGATGTTTTCCTGAGCTCACTACAACGATAATCCCTCACATAATGTGAGAGTCAAGCATGATTTTTTCCTTGATCTGCTCCCAGCCGGAACACCTTGTATAATTGCTGCCCGGAAGCTCGTGCTCTCTGTTCCAGGGCCTGTCGATGACCATAACCTTTAAGTCCGGCAAATGGTCAAAAAACTTAAATGCCATGGGTGAATCCTCAATGGCATAGTCAAAAGACATCTTGTAATAGTCTTCAAGTTCCAGATTAAACTCGCCTTTTTTGTAAAAAAAGTCTCTTCCGTATTTATTGAGGCAGTAGAGTGTTGCGCGCTCCAAGCCGTGTTCATCGAGCCATCTTCTGGATGCTTCAAAAGAATTGGACGGACGTCCCGTTATGATAAAAACTTCGTGCCCCTTGTCTATAAGCTCATTAAGCACCTTCGATGCTCCCGGCGTCTCCTTATAAGAAAGAAGCACCTCCGGGCGATGGCCTTCGCTCATAAGCTGTTCATATTCTTCATCCGTCAGATCAAAAGACTCCTGCAGGTTAAAAAAACGTACCTCTTCGTAAGGAACGTTTTTTCCGAAAAACCTCGTTGCAATCTCGGTAAATGCCTTCGCCGTCTCGCAAAGACAATCATCAAAATCTACATAAAACCTCATTTAAGTAACCTCTTTTTACAAGTTATGAATTAAGCGCCTCGAAGATAGCCTTTGAAAGCTGGTCAGCGCAAGATGTTCCTCTTCCGCCGCAGTCATTTCCTTTAAGTATCTCAGCCGCATTCTTAGCGTCCTGACCTTCCAAAAGCCTGCCAATAGCTTTCAGATTGCCGTTGCATCCGCCTGTAAAGCGAAGCCCTGAAATCTTGCCGTTTTCATCGAGATCAAAATTGATCTCAGTTGAACATACTCCCTTCGGAGTGTAAGTGTAGTGCATAAAAAATCCTCCTAATAACCTAATCATTATAAATGATGTTTATATTTTGCAAAATCCGTTTTTCACTTCCCTATATCTATAAGCACCACCTCAGGATGGTTGAAAAATCTGGGATACGGCATCCTCTCCCTTGCAAGTCCCCTACTTACTATCATCTCGGTTCCGTTTCCGAGCTCATACAGTCCGTCAACATATTTAGGAAAAAGACCTTGATTAGGCGCCGCGGTTCCCATATGCAAAAAAGGTATCTTCCACTGCCCGCCGTGAGCATGACCCGAAACCACCAGATCAAAATCGTACTCTCTGTACACATCCACTTTTTCAGGTCTGTGTGATAAAAGAATTCTGTAATGCTCCGGATCTGACTTTTCACTTGCTTTGGTAAGCTGCGATCTCCACTCATCGTTCTTCATGTAGGTCGGATCGTCAACTCCGCAAATATCTATCTTGTTTCCTTTTATTTCTATTGTGCTCGCATTTCCCTCAAGAACGGTAACTCCCATGGATTTAAGATACTCTTTTGTTTCGTTTTCTCTTTTGCTCCAGAACTCGTGATTGCCGGTCACATAAAAACATGGATACTTTTTCGAGATTGCTTCCATGAAAATCTTGGCATTCGTATCACTAAACTTGTCATCAAAAATATCTCCGGACAAAAGAATTCCGTCAACTTTGCCTTTGTCTATCATATCCGTAAGACGTTTCTGATCTTTTCCGTAGTAACAAGAATGAAGATCTGTAACAAGCGCAAATCTGACAGGTGTATCGATCTTCCCTTTGCCTCTTATGCTGATGATCTCTGTAACAGGTTTTTCATACCAAACAGTAAGAATAATTATTAGAAAAAGAATAACCAAAAGAATCTTCCTTTTTTTCTTTGATTTATTTTTCATTATATAAAAATCCTTTTATAAGCTCACAAATCTTATTCGGTGCCTCTTCGATAAAATACTGATGCATATCAAAAGTAAAGTATTTATTCACGGAAGCATCAACCTTTTCTTGAATATTATACTGCGTCTTAGCAAAATGTTTTTTCATGGTAACCTGGTTTTCTGCAAAAACATAGTCTTCAAAATCAAGCTCTTTTGAATCATCCAACAGGTCAAAAATCTCTTTTGTACATTCACAATTTTGATATAGCCATTCATCAAATCTACGTGCTTCCGGATAATAAACCTCTTTAAACTCATCAAAGGTCATGGGCGGGATCAGTTTCTTTTTCAGCACACTCCAGATCATAATATCAAAACAGTAATCCGTCAGATTGTGAACACAGAGCCCTATCAAAAAAGCTTTTGTTCTGCTGTCTTTTTCCTGTGTCACATACTTATTCCAAAACTCTTTTATGTTCTCTATCCATCTGACATAATCCTGCGTTTCTCCCCACGGTCCGCAGCATTCAAAGCAGTGCGAATGAATCTTTTTCTCCATATACGAATCCGAAAACCAGACAGAATCGGGAGCTATGGAACCTAAAATAAATTCCGGCGTATTCTCTTTTATCTTCAAATGCTCAGCAAGCTTATAGGCAACAACCATGTGAGTCATCTGCAAAGCCATTATTTGTCCTCTTTTTCTATTTCCTTAGATATATAACACATTACTCTTCTCCCCATATTTCTACGAATCTGTCGAAATGCGGAAGTCTAATTTTCATGTAACCTCTTTCTTCATCGTTGACAAGATGCTTGTTAAGTAATCTGCTTCTATATACCGGATAGGAAGCTTTATTTTTCATTAGATTCTTTATATCTTCAGCCTTCCCATCCTTAGTTCTGCATATACATCTGATTACCTCTTTTTCACCCTTACTAAGTGATTTCCAAACCAGATCATATGAATCTCTGAACAATATTCTTTCAAATTCAGGAATGAGATCACTTATTGTTTCGTTCTTTTGCTTACCGTAATATAGCGAGCCCAATACCTGATATGCATATGCATATCCCTTAGTTTCTTCCTCTATTTTTTTTGCTTCCAGTGTGTCTATTTTCAATAGTTTTTGATACATTGCAGTGATATCAAATTTGTTTAATCCTTTTATCTCAAGCTCATCAGCCCTTTTAAAAAACGTTAAATTTTTCTCTGATGAGAACTCTTCAATATTTTCGGCTAGACCGGTCACAACTAAATAAATACGCATTCCTTCCAATATCATCGATCCTATCATAGATAATAGTTTGACCATTTCGGGAGTCTTCGAAATATCATCAACACCAACAAGGACATTGTATTTCTTTTTATTCGCTTCAGAAACCATTTTAACGAGCGTTGCTTCATCTGAATAATAATGCTCATTTTCAGCTATCTTTTTTCCAATATTGACTTCACCTTTTCCCGAAGCCACGTAAATATCTCCACTTGCCGATACCGAAGAACTGACTTCTGTTGTCCTGCTCTTTGAATCAATAAAGCTTTCCATGCTCATTTTAGATATAAGAGTCTTAACAACGTCTCCGGCGGCAGAAAGAGGATATACCAACCACTTCTTATTATCCTTCAGTGTACGTATAACCTTTCCATACTCTACTGATTTACCGGCCCCTCTGAGCCCGGTTATTTTATAAACATATTTTGATGACTCATCGCTTGTAAAATTATCTATTATTTCATCTGCTATTTTGGTATCAATATAGGCTGCACCGGCAATTCCGGGGGTTCTGGTAAAAGGATCTACTCTTTTCTCCATAACATTTCTCCATTTTTATCATTTATTGCAGTTTTTATGTTTTGTTATTATTATACCACACATTTTATCTTTTGTTATGTTTTGTTATGTTTTGTTATCTTTTGTTATCTTTTGTTACCATTGCAGCCGTTTTGTTATCATTTAAAAATTTCATTATAATACTTGTTGTATTCTTCCTCTGTTATCTCTTCATCATTGAAGAAGTAAGTCTTATTCTTCTCTTCCTCATTTTCTGCAGTCCAATACAGATTAAATGATTCCACAATGTTTAGATCACCATCATACTTATCAAACTGATAGTATTCCCGTCCGCCGTGAGTTGTATCACTGTGAACTATCCAGGTGGCATCCTTATAAGTAACATATGAACAATAATCTGCCGTTCCATCACTGTCTGCCAATAATGTGATCTTGCCGTCTTTGCAATCATAATACCTATCTCCGTAGACCGGATTGCGAAGGATAAACTCCTTCTCACCGTCATTATCAAGATCAACAGGATCTTCTTTGGTTAGCATTTCTGTAGCATCAGCGTCTTCACTAAATGCAGAAGAATACTCTTTGGAACAGTACTCATCAAACAATTCCTCGGGAGACTTTTCCTCCGGTTTGCCAGATGAAGCAGTCGCACTTTCATCCGGTTCGTCCGATTCGACAGATGAATTATTTGTGCTTTCGTCCTGATCTTGTTTTTCAGTAGTCAGTTCTTGTACACTCTGCGATACTGTTTCATTTTTTTCAGTGCAGCCCGCCATAAGTACCGCGTTCAACATGATCACAGTTATAATTCCCCAACAAATATTGCTTTTCTTCACTTTTTTCATTTTAATTTTTCTCCTTTTATAAGTTTTTACGTAGTTTGAGCTCGAGATTATCAGGTCTTTTTCCTCTGTTTTTGCTAAAAGAAACTCCGTTTATGATCGTACATATCTGCTCAATCTCTTTTTCCTCACAATTATTGTAGTGTGCATTTTCTCATTCTTTCTGTCAACTTTTCTCAAAATCCAGCCTTACAAGTGCCTTGCCGTTTGGCAAAGATTCTTTTGTCCGGGAAATCTCAGAATAGCCGATTCGCTCCAAGAATGAAGCCAGCTCTTTTTCCTCCATCTGATGATGGACCTCGTCAAGGCCGTCAAATGCATGAATGTAGGGCGAATCGGAGACCCAGTTTTGAACATCCTCGTTGATCTGGATGGCACAGGAAACGTACCTCGGATTAACCACAGAAACGGCCTTTGCAAAAGCCTCATAACCCACGTACTCTATCAAAAGATTCGCTATCAAGAGCTCAGCGTGCGACAAGTTAGCAGCTTCGCCAATAATATCAATCTTTAAAAACTTGAGTATCCCGAAATCGACAAGCTCTTTGTGTCGCTCTGTCGCCGCCTTGAGATACTCTCCATTGATATCGACTCCATAAACAGTCTCATACTTCGAAGGATCAACATGCTCCAAGCCGTTACCGCCGGCGACGCCTAGAACCATCGCTGTCTTTACGGGATAGGCTTCAAGCTGCGCCTTCATTATTTTGTTAAGTGTCTGAAGCTGCTTAACCGAATCAAGCTTCATGTGATTCTCGTAAGTATCCAGACTGATGTCTTCCCACGGATTGCTCATAGTTACTCTTCCTTAACCCTCTTTCCGGTCATATGCTCGGGCGTAAGCTCAAAGCACTGAACTACTGGGAAAAAGAACTTGAGCTCTTTCTCGAGAAAGGCTTCGTCATCGGTAAATTTCTTGACCATGGCAATACAGATCTTCTTTGCCTTTTCTTCGTCCTCAACAAGTTTGATCCTGCCGAAAGTGACAATGCTTTTGAAATTAAGCGCCCACTCGCCTTCTTCGCGGTAGCCGTCATTAAGGACAGTGTAGCAAGCTTTGTCGCAGTTCTTTATTGCATCGTTCTTGTGTCCGGTTTTTGCCCCGTGAAAATATATCTTACCGTCCTCTTCGCAGTACCAGTGGACAAGCGGAACGCCGTAAGGGTAGCCGTCGTCACCTATAAGAGACAGCACGCCTCTTTTTGTATTCTTAAGAACTTCAATGCATTCCTCATCGGTAATCTGCTGATTGAATCTCCTCATTTTCCTAAACATATCACACCTCACTCAATCCCTCACGATCATCGCGCAAGCGGAGAAGTCTCTGTCAGCAACGCCGAACTTCGCGATGATAAGATTGCCTTCGGAAAGCTCATACGTCAAAGGCTCGGAATCCTTGAATCGATGGTATACTACAAGCTTCTCGCCCTCGAATTCCCTGACAACAAGCTGCTGCCCCGTAGGCTCGTTATATCCTATTGTATCGCATTTTATCAGCGTAGTCTTGCCATACTTGATAATATCTGAAGCTTTCCCGTAAAAAGCTATAGCTTCATCGACTATTCTTTGATGTTCATCCGAAAGATCATAGATATCGCCGCTAAGGCACATTCTTCCAAGGAGCGTAGCGCAAAGAGAATAGTAAAGGCGACTGTCATCGTCTTTTTCCCTAAGCACAGACCATATCTGGCTCTGGAACGGATTCATTACTCTGTGCACGTTTGCTGCAATGATCGGAATCGCAGTAGTCTCATGTGCATCGGAAAAGCTTGCCTGACTTGCAAGCTCAAGCATGGAATAAACAAGCCTGTGTCCGCCGCTTGAGCATATCTCTATAACTATTCCGGGAATCTCTTCTTTTATCTTTTCAATAAAGCGCTTGGAAGCCTCGATCTTACTGTAAAGCGAATCACCTAAGCTGTCATGACCGTCGCACCCCATTCCGATAGTCTCGTTATAATCAATCTTAAGATAACCAAAGCCGTTATCCTTGAGGGTTCCGATCACATCCTTTGTAAGATGCTCGGTCACCCACGGATCCTCCATATCAAGGAATCTTCTTCCGCCAACCGTAACAGGATAACCGTCTTTTTTAAGAAGATGCTCGGTCTCATTAAAGTACTTGCTGTTTGTCGCCACAACCTCAAGCTCGAACCAAAGTCCCGGTATCATGCCTTTTGACCTGATATAATCGGTAACCTCTTTAAAGCCGTTTGGAAATCTCTCTGTGTTGATCTCCCAGTTACCGACACTGTACATCCAGTCGTTGGCAAGTCCGTACCAGCCTGCGTCGATTACAAGATATTTTATTCCGCGGCCCTCAAGCTTATCGCTAAGTCTTTTTACATTATCCGCGTTAGGATTTCCCCAGCTCGTACAGTATTCATTAAATATGATCCCAAGATCCATGTCTACGGGTGAAACGTCAGGTCTCTGCGCCTTTACAAGCTTATCGCATACATCCAAAAGAGATTCTCCCTCCGCGATTATCGCATCGGGTGTGACAAAGACTTCTCCCGCAGCCACGGTTTTATTCCAGTGTCCGAACTCTCTGTCCGCAATTCCGCCGTGAACATCAAAGTTCTGCGTCTCTTTGCATGAAAATTCCATCTGCCAGGACGAAGCATTTCCCATAAGTATTCCCGTAAAATGCCCTGTTTCCGAGTCTTCAAGTACAAGGAACGGGAAGTATTTCCTTACCGGCATTGAACCGACATTACCGAATTTCTCCGCCCTTCTTCCATGTCCGCTCCAAGACCTCTCCAAGTGAAGATCTTCCACCGTTTCCGTCCTAAGCTTTCCTTCAGCGCTCCAAAAGCTCTGCATTCTGTGAAACTTATCTGCCTTAATATCGCTGAGCGCAAAAGAAGATATCAGCTCAATCACCGCTTCCTTATCACTGCAATTCTCAAACTCAGTATGCACTCTGATGGCTTCACCGGCTCTTTT
This sequence comes from Butyrivibrio sp. X503, assembly GCF_003625475.1. Lineage (GTDB taxonomy): Bacteria > Bacillota > Clostridia > Lachnospirales > Lachnospiraceae > Butyrivibrio. The sequence goes on from NZ_RAIQ01000004.1 coordinate 375,725, forward strand.
TTCAACCACTCTTACCTTGTAGCCTCTTTTATCTTCCAAAAGAGTTACCTTGCCATCCCCTTGCGTAGTCTTGGAAATCCGCTTAAGATTTCTTGACGTTTCGCTGTAAGCCATTGTCATTCCACACGAAAATCCACCTTCATAGGCATCCCCGAGTAACCTGATCTCTGCTCCCAAATTCATAATAATACTCCCCTTTTTTTACAATGTTATATCCTGCTCTTACAAGTATAGCTTTATTACCGATATATTGATATTCATTTTTACGGTCTTTTTATGTAAAAAAAGTCACGCTCACTTAGTTCAAATAAGTGAGCGCGATTGTTTTACTTTACGTACTCTAAAAACCTTTTTGCCAGATCAGCGTCAGCGGAATCCGTGCGATATGCGGCATATACGTCCCAGGTATAGGCGTCTTTGATAGCGATTGCCTTAACCTCTTTGGTATCAGGAAAGAACCTTGGAGATATCCCGATTCCGATCTTGTTCTTTACAAGCTGATAGATAGATTCACCCTCTCCGACTTTGGCAATTATATTTGGCATAAAGCCATTCATGCGACATGCGTTTATGACATCATGATAAATGTGATGCTTCTCATTCATTGATATGATGGCTTCTTCTTTTATATCGCGTATATCTACTTCTTTTTTGTTCCAGAATCTGTGATCCTTGTGGACATATATGACCATGTCGACAGATCTCACAACTTCCGCATATACGTTGCTCGCGTTGGGCATTCCCACAAGAAAGGCAAAGCTTATCTCGTCGTTTAATAGTTGTTTTAAAACAGCCTTATTCTCCTGCTCGTACCAGCTTGCAAGGACCTCGGGATTGTTATCCATGAACCTGCCAACCTTGGGAATATCTATCGCTCTGATCGTTCCCGCGGCAAAGCCTACTTTAAACCTCATCTCCTTGTCGCTGATGGCTTCAATGGAGGCAAACATATCTTTAAGATCACGAGTTATGACCTTGGATTTTTCGTAAAAGAGCTTGCCGCTTTCCGTAGGGATAAAGCCTTCCTTGGCACGCACAAACAGAGGCGTTCCGCACTCTTCTTCTATACTCTTTATGATCTTACTCAGACCCTGCGGAGATAAAAAGAGCTTGCTTGCGGCCACCTGCAGATTTCTTTCTTCGTATACGGTTTGAAAGCATTTAAAGTTTCTAGTGTTCATAAGAAACATTTTAATCTATATGATTTGCAACTTCAAATGCATCCCAAATTGCGTACATGATATTTGAAACCTGTCTTGCATCGCCGAGAAGATAGATCTCGTCAACATCGTTCTTGTGAGCATTATAAAGAGTATTCTCGCTTGAATATCCAACGCAGAGAACTACGCTGTCCGCAGAGATCTCTTTTGTCTCATCACCTACGTTTGCTTTCAGAACTCCGTTCCTATACTCGGTAACCTTGGCACTTGTAACGACATCGATTCCGTTATAAGGAATGAGCTTTTCAAGCATCTCTTTATTGGCTGAGCAGAGAGGTCCGTTAACAGCCATAAGCTTATCAAGTGCTTCTACTATAGTAACTTTCTTACCCTTCATTGCAAGGTCGAGAGCAAGCTCGCAGCCTACAAGACCGCCGCCGACAACGACAACTTCTTTTCCGGGATCTTTCTGTCCAAGAAGCACCTGCTCTGCAGAGTAAACCTTGTCGTCATCGCCGAGTGAGAACATCTTGGGACGAGAGCCTGTTGCAAGGATAACAGCATCAAACTGTGAATCCAGGATCTCTTTTTCCGAAGCTTTCGTATTAAGATGTACTTCAACGTTAAGTCTCTTAAGCTCATCCTCAAACCACTTTGCAAGTGCGATGTCATCTTCCTTGAAGGAAGGTGCTCCTCCGGGGATAAGATTTCCGCCGAGACGTGATCCCGCTTCATAAAGCACGGGCTCGTGGCCACGCTCAGCAAGTACTCTTGCCGCTTCGCAGCCTGCTACACCACCGCCTACAATGAGGATCTTTTTCTTTTTAACGATAGGATTGTATTTATTAAGTCTCTCTTTTCCTGCCTGAGCATTGACCGCGCAGTTGATAAGTGAGTATGACTGGATACGTCCCATACAGCCTTCCTGGCAGCTGATACAAGGACGGATCTGCCCTAGCTCTTCTCTTCTTATCTTGTTAACGATGTCGGGATCTGCAAGAGTGGGACGACCAAGTGAGATCATGTCGCAGATTCCGCTGTCCAGGCATTCAAGCGCTGTATCGGGATTATCAACACGGCCTGCCATGATAACGGGGATGTTTACGTTCTCTTTGGTAATTCTTGCAAACTCCTTGTAAGGAGCCTTCTCCATGTACATCGGGGGATGATTCCACCACCATGCATCGTAGGTTCCGGCATCTACGTCAAGCGCATCGTATCCGTATTTTTCAAGGAGCTTGGCTGCCTCGATACCTTCTTCGATGTCACGACCTTTTTCTTCGAATTCTTCTCCGGGAAGCGCGCCCTCACGGAAGTCTTTTACCATGCTCTTAAGCGAGAATCTGAGTGCAACGGGGAAATCGGGACCGCAAGTCTTGGCGATCTCCTCACGGATCTCTTTGGCAAATCTGAGTCTGTTCTCAAGTGATCCGCCGTATTCATCTGTTCTGTGATTAAAGAAAGAAATTGCGAACTGATCTATCAGATAGCCCTCGTGAACGGCATGGATCTCAACACCGTCAAAGCCGGCACGCTTAGCGTTGTAAGCGCCCTTTCCAAAGCTTTCTACCAAGCCGTGGATCTCTTCAACCGTAAGAGGTCTGCATGTCTTATCAAGCCATCTGTGTGGAATTGCAGATGCGGAAACAGGAGGAAATTCTCCCAAGTTGGTGGGAATGGTAACACGTCCGAAACCACCGCTCATCTGCAGAAAAATCTTGGAACCGTAAGCGTGAACACGCTCAGTCATCTCGCGGCTTGTTCTTACGAACTGAACCGGATTGTAAGTAGAGTTGGGTGTGTTGGGAAAAGAGGGCTTCTCAACCTCTGTATCTGAAAAGGTTACACCCGTGATAATGAGGCCGATACCACCTTTTGCTCTTCTGGTGTAGTAGTCGATACCTCTGTCATTCCATCCGCCTTCGCAGTCTCCAAGGCCCAAAGGTCCCATGGGTGCCATTGCGTAGCGGTTCTTGATCTCGAGCTTGCCGATCTTGACGGGCTCGAAAAGTGCCTTGTACTTCATAATTAACCTCCATACCTTCTATAGTCTTAGTTAATTAATATTTTAAAGCACAAAAATCCCTGCCTCCATAAACGAAAAGTTGAAGCAGGGAAACTTTTTTGATATTCTTTTTCAATTATCTTTTTTGACAACCTATCTAATCAAAGAACAATCCATCCCACAAGCGGGATCGTCACCACTGAAAGAAGTGTTGTAAGCGCGATCGTGCGAGTAGCCGTCTCTTCATCTCCTCCGTAATACTGCGCAAGCATAGCACACATGCTGGCTACCGGAGTTGCAATCATGATATGGATAACGCCGATAAGTATGCTGTCACTGATAAACAGTTTGGCAATTGGGATTCCGATCAAAGGAATAATGATAAGCTTGATGATCGTAAAGATAAGAAGCTTATAATCCTTCAAAAGAGTCTTCCAATTAGTTCCGCCAAGTGAATATCCGATAACCATCATGCTAAGCGGCACTGTGAGGTTTCCGAGATATGTAACCGCATTGGCTATGGGCTCCGGAACAAAGACATGCGTAAGATAAAGAGTAAGTGCTACGATAACAGCCACGATTCCGGGATTTATAAGGTTTTTAAAAGAAAACTTGTATGTCTCTCCCTCTTCTTCCGAGCCGCCACGTGCCACCTGAATACCATATGTATATAACAAAATATTGAATCCGAAATTAAAAAACGCCGCGTACAAAAGTCCGACGCTTCCGTATATTGCTGATATAATGGGAAACCCCATGAATCCGATGTTTGAAAAAAGAGTCATCACGCGATAGGTTCCAAACTGTCTTTTTTCAAGTCTGAGTATGTAAGGAAGCACCATGGCGATAAGGATCATCGCCGCATATACGATTATTACAGAGATGACACAGGTTATTAGCTGCTTATTGGAAATGATCTCTCCTTTGTTCATTCCCGCGGTGATGATAAAGCACGGACTTGCAAGATTGATAACAAGTCCCGACATTCCTTTCGAGATCTTGTCATCCATAAGTCTTGTCATTCTGCAGATTGCTCCCGCGATCATAAGAATAAAAAGAACAATCATCTGCTGTAAAAGAATCATTTTAAAAAGTACTCCTTAAAAATAGAAAAATAGAAAACCGATCCACGCCTGCGGATCAGTTCGCAGCCTTGAACATTGCTCTGTCATTTACAACTTCAAAGCCGTACTGCGAATAAAGAAGCTGTGCATCTTTGGTTACAAGAATGCCTCGAAGACCTTCAAGCTCAGGCGCCGAAACAATGTGCGACACAAGCGCTTTACCCAGACCTTGATGTCTGTAATCTTCATCAATTATGACATCGCAAAGATAATAATTCGTTGCATAATCTGTTATGATCCTTGCAAATCCCACCAAATTCTCGGCCTCATCAACATAGAGTCCGTAGCACTTCGAATTATTTATCGACTTCTCGATTCTTTCAACGGGACGTTTGTCTGCCCAGTAAGTCATCCTGAGAAGTCTTACGATATCATCAAGCTTCATTTCTTTTATGTCTTCAACTATTCTGTAATTCATGTCAGCCCCCGTATAAATATCTACTTGTGCTTATCCCTCAGAATTATCGGTGTTATCTTCGGAAGTATTATCTTCGGAAGTGCTGTCTTCTAAAATGTTGCCTTCGGATGTATCATCATTTTTCTTCTGTTTATCAAGAAGCGATCCGATTGCGGGACCAAGTGCAATTCCTATGCAAAGCCAAACAGCGAAATCTCCGGTTATCAATCCGACCGCCACTCCAAAAATGAGACCAAGTCCCATTCCGGTCATGCTTTTCTTTAATCCTAAAAATCCAATATCGTCCTTATTGTTGTTATTGTTGCTATCGTTTCCCATTTTTTTCTTTCCCCTCCTCGTGTTTTATTTAAAGCCTTTTCTTTCCTGCGCTTTATCAATGAATTTGTGTGCCTCGTTAAAAGCACCGGGCAGATAATCCGCGTACCACTCCTTACCCTCTTTTTCCTGTCTTTTTATCTCAGCCCATGCGGCGTGAAGCTCCTCTTCGGAATTGAATTTCACATCCGTAAAAACATGAGGATGTCTTCTTTCCATCTTGTCGGAGATTGTCTTTACAACATCGTCGAATGTAAAATATCCCTCTTCCTCTGCCATCACCGAATGGAACATGACCTGAAGCAAAAGATCTCCGAGCTCTTCCTTGAGATTGTCGGCATCACCCGTCTCATTAAGGATATTGATGCCTCCGATAACCTCTGCTGCCTCTTCGATACATCCCGGTTTTAAGCTCATATGCGTCTGTGCCTTATCCCACGGACAGCCGTTCTCGCTTCGTAGCGTCTGTACAATTTTTTTGAGTCTGTCGATCTCACTCATGTAACTTGCTCCTAATAAAAAGTATCAGATATCCAATTCCTATCACCCAAGCAAGTAATACCAAATAAATGATATCCCATACTCCGGCAAATATTATTCCCATACCGGGGCCAAAATTCGGATCCTGCCTAAATGAATAATATAAAAGCTCATATAGCAAAGTCGATATTACCATACCTAAAATATTTAGCCCTATTACATATGGCATCATCTTGTTATAAGGCTGATACCCCTTACTCTTTATAATATCGATCAAAAGAATAACAACAGTGACACTAAACGGAATTCCAATCGGCGGAACCGATATAATAATAGGAATCAGCCAGGCTATCAATATAATAAAATGTAATCTTTTTAAAACCTTATCATCCAACTTAAATGTCATTACAGTTTAAGCTCCTCATACATCTGCGGATAGCCTTTTTTAAGTGCGGAGTTGTATTGTGTTGTTATCTTACCGAAGTTAAGCCATGCGGTAAATCCAATTACCAAAGCAAGGACGACTATTACAACCGCATAAAAGATCAGCGTCATTTCAAGATTAACGACATTGGCCTTTCTCATATTCATTACCGATAATCCGAGCATAGATAAAATCATGACAGCACTTATTATAATTACCATGCGTGCCCATTTCTTTTTGGGAATTAAGTATTCTTCAACATTCTTACGAAGCGCTTTGACATCTTGAAGATCCATCGCACCTTCTGAAAGAGCATTTCTTATTCCTTTACTCAGTGTCTTGTAATTTAGAGTAACTCTCATACTCATAACCTCTCTTATCATTCAAAAAATGAGGCTCCCATAAATACAAACGATCATGGGAACGCCTCATTTATTTTATCCTTTAACTCATGGTTATGGCAAGAATTTTCCGGATGCAAGATACAATGCATACCAATCGTGATGCGATAATTCGACCTTAGTCGCATCGCAAACATCCTTGATATGCTCGGGATTCATAGTGCCGATTATAGCCTGCATCTTGGCAGGATGGCGAAGGATCCAGGCAATTGCGATAGCTGTTTTTGATACGCCCTCGCGATCAGCCAGCTCTTCAAGTGCTTTGTTGAGCGCAGGGAACTCGGGATTGTCGATAAAGGTTCCCTTGAACATTCCAACCTGCAAAGGTGACCAAGCCTGGATCGTGATATCCTTTAATCTGCAGTAATCAAGCGCACTTCCGTCTCGCATAAAAGACATATCGGTTGTCTTGTTGTTCATGTAAAGCTCTTGGTCTATGAACTGCGACTGCTCAAGTGAAAGCTGCACCTGATTGATAACTAGCGGCTGCTTCACACATTTTTTTAACAGCTCGATCTGCATCGGCATGAGATTACTTACACCGAAGTGACGCACCTTGCCTTCACTTTCAAGCTTGTCAAAAGCCTCTGCGACTTCTTCGGGATCAAACAAAAGATCCGGTCTGTGCAAAAGAAGTGTATCAAGATATTCAACTTGTAATCTGGATAAGATTCCGTCTACGGCTGAAAGAATAGCCTCTTTTGTCCAGTCAAATTCCTGTCTGTCGGGATAGATTCCGGTCTTACTCTGAATGTAGATGTCTTCTCTCTTAAGTCCCGTCAAAGGAAAAGCCTGCGCAAAACGCACTTCCGCATCTCCCGCCCCGTAGCAGGTTGCATGGTCAAAAAAATTGATGCCGCACTCATATGCAGTTTTTATAACCTTTGCCGCTTCCTCTTTTGAAAGAGAAGGCATTCTCATGCAGCCCTGTATAATAGCGGACGCCTTCTGCGGTCCGTTTACGATGTCGATATATTTCATTTATGATCCTTTCGTTACCCCATCGGGGGATAAATTTTGGTAAAAAACGCGCTATGATCAGAACGGTCTTGTATCGGGGTCGCTCTCGTATCCTACGCAGCCCTTGAGATCTGCGATAAGCTTAACATCGCTGTCTTCAAGCTCAAAATCAAACACCTTGAGATTCTCTTCTATCCTGTCCGCATGAACTGACTTAGGTAAGGGAAGGAATCCCATCTGAAGACTGAAACGAACGCATATCTGAGCGATGCTCTTTCCGTACTTTTCAGCGAGCTTTTTCATCTCGGGAACATCAAAGATCTGACCTGTTCCGAGAGGGCTGTAAGCTTCAAGGATCATTCCATGCTCTTTGCAATATGCCACAAGCTCATCCTGCGTTGCGCCGGGGCAAAGTCTTATCTGATTGACCATGGGTTTGATCTTTGCTGTCTTAAGAAGTGCCTCTATATGGTGCTGTCTGAAGTTGGAAATACCGATGGAACGGACCTTTCCTGACTCGTACAGCTCTTCCATTGCTCTCCAAGTCTCAGCATTAGCTTCTTCCCAGTGATCTCTGAACGCTGCGGGATTGGGCCAGTGAATAAGAAGCATATCAACATAGTCAAAACCAAGCTTTTGTAATGATTCGTCAAAAGAGTTCTTGCAAAGAATATAGCTGTGCTTGTCATTCCAGATCTTGGTAGTAACAAAGATATCCTCTCTCTTAAGTCCGTTATCTATAATTCCCATTCTGATGCCTTTTCCAACACCTTCTTCATTTCCGTATACCTGAGCCGTATCAATATGGCGATAGCCGACTTTGATTGCATGCTCTACGCTGCTTACCGCAACATCTCCTTCGGGAGTCTGCCATGTTCCGAAGCCAATGCAGGGAACGCCGACACCGTTTGAAAGCTTATATACATCATTTTGGTTCTTCATATTTTTACCTCCGCAAAAATGCGATTAAAACTCGCACCGAGCGTGTTTCTAAAAAACACTTTGTATGCACGATGCACTGCCATTGTCTTTTTTATTTTACCATCTTCGGTGATAAGGCACTTATTATATTTCGCACTATGTACTGTCAAATTCCGACCTTCATCTTTCAATTCGCCCGCAAAAAAAAAGACCGCTGATATTACTCAGCGGCCCCCTAGGAAAAAATGCTTTTATGTGGATATAAAAGAGAATGTCATTAGCTGCTTTTTATCTGTAGAATACTTCTCCCAGCTTAAGGTCTTTCTTGAATGCGGGAATAGTCGTATTCTTGTCGATGATAACTGCTTCGATGTCCATCATCTCAGCCCAATCTGCCATCTGCTCAACCGTAAGGTCATATGAGAAAGCAGTGTGATGAGCTCCGCCTGCAAGGATCCAAGCCTCAGCACCGGTATAAAGATCCGGATAAGGTGTCCAGAAGTTGGTTGCTACGGGAAGATTAGGCATAGCCTTCTCTGTCTTTTTACACTCAACCTCGTTGATGATGAGACGGAATCTGTTGCCAAGATCGATAAGTGATGTGGCAACACCCTTTCCTTCCTTGGATGTGAATACAAGTCTTGCGGGATCTTCTCTGTTGCCCATTGAAAGAGGCTTAACCCTGATGCTGATAGGTCCTTCTGCGATAGTCGGGCAGATCTCAAGCATGTGAGCTTCGAGAATACCCTCTTTTCCTCTTACAAGGTTGTATGTATAATCCTCAAGCATTGAAGTACCCTTGGCGTTCTTCATGCCTGCAGTCATGATCTTCATAAGGCGAACCATGGCAGCAACCTTCCAGTCGCCCTCTGCACCGAAGCCGTAGCCTTTTTCCATAAGTCTCTGAATTGCAAGACCGGGAAGCTGGCCGAGTGCGCCGAGATCTCCGAAGTGAGTAACGATCGCCTGATAGTTCTTTTCCTCAAGAAATCTCTCAAAGCCAAGCTCGATCTGCGCCTGAACCGCAACGTGTTTCTTGAACTCTTCGGGATCTCTTCCGTCGAGAACGATCTGATATTTGTCATAGTACTCGTCGAGAAGTGCGTTCACGTCTGAAGCGCTTACTGCTGCTACGCTGTCTGCGATCTCGTTAACGGGATAAGTATCAACTTCCCAACCAAACTTGATCTGAGCCTCAACCTTATCGCCCTCTGTAACCGCAACGTTTCTCATGTTGTCGGCAACTCTCATAACTCTGATGTGGCTTGACTCCATGATACCTACGGCTGTTCTCATCCAGGAAGCGATTCTCTCTCGTACTTCGTTATCCTTCCAATATCCTGCGATGACTTTACGCTCAATTCTCATGCGGCTTACGATGTGTCCGTACTCTCTGTCGCCGTGAGCAGCCTGGTTCTCGTTCATGAAATCCATGTCGATCGTATCGTAAGGAATTTCCTCATTGTACTGCGTGTGCAGGTGCAAAAGAGGTTTTCTAAACTCCTGAAGTCCGAGTATCCAGGACTTTGCAGGTGAAAATGTGTGCATCCATGTAATGACACCCGCGCAGGCCTCATCTGCATTGGCCTCGTTAAAGGTCTGTCTTATCAGCTGATTGGTGATAAGTACAGGTTTCCATACAACTTCGTAAGGGAGAATTCCCGATTTGTTGAGCTCGTCCACAATCTCTTTAGAGTGCTCTGCAACGTGCTTTAAAACCTCATCCCCATACAGGTCCTGAGAGCCTGTACAAAACCAAAACTTGTACGCTTTTGTCTGAATCATTCTATAACCCTCCTTAAAACATTAATACCCCATGTATCGCTATTTTTCCCTTCTCTAAAAAAGCCGATACATTTACATGCTTTCATTTTCAAACTTGTACGTACGAGTGGTCAAGTTGTAGGTAATAAAGAAAAAAAGCGGTCAATACAAAGCAAGATTTCGCCTCCTCGGCATGCATATCAAGTTTTTCACTCCATATACATGCTTATTTTTCAGGTTTTTTCGATATTTCAAACACATTACAGGTATTTTTTAAGAGTTGACGACATGCCATATGGGCAAAATCCTAGATATACATGCTTTTTTGCATTTTTCCGGCATGCCTACAGACAAAAAAGCTTGATAGACATGTCTGTTGTCGATATTACGTTTATTTTTTGCAATCATCTGCCATTCCTAACACTTATGCAATCATCTGCCAGATTATCTTTTTTATTGCTTTCGTTCCACAAAAAAGCAAGCCCGGCGAGCATCTGGCTCCACCGGACTCGGTCTTTAAAAATTATCTTTTTATACATGAATTGCCGATCACGAGCTCGGGCTCGACGACAATTCTTTTTTCCACTTCTTCGCCTCGGATCATCTTAAGCAGCATCTGTGCGGCGATCTTGCCTAGCTCCTGCTGCGGATGAACGATCGTAGTAAGCGTTATGTCGGTGTTTGCAGCCGTTTGCGAGTTGTCATATCCCGTTACGGATATATCCTGCGGGACCTTTAGGCCCAGCTCGCGGATTGCCTTTATCAGATGAAACGCTATCTGGTCGTTGTACGCGACGATCGCATCAACCTTTTTTCCGCTCTTTATCATCTTCTGAAGATTTGTGTACGGATGAACCGCGCGGTCCTCAGTGTAGAACCAGATGACATTCTCGGGGTCGTAGGTAAGTCCCGCATTGGCAAGCGCCTTGGCATAGCCCTTGTGCCTGTTCTGCCCCTGCGTATCATCGCTCTTGAAAACGCCGATGATGTTCTTGTGCCCTTGGCTTATCAGATATCCCGTCAAAAGATATGCACCCTTTTCGTCATCCATGATAACGTGAGGCTTATCCTCCATTACCGAATACGCACCCTGGATAAAGATATAAGGAATGCCGTATTTATCAAGCTTGTCATAGAGATATTTGTGCTTGCAAAAGACATTGCTCTTACTTGGTTCAACTATGATACCGTCTATATTTTTCTCAATAAGCTCCTCAAGACACTTGATCTCGCGAGTCCTTGAGTTATTCGTATTCTTAAGCACAATGCTGTAGCCGTTTTCAGAAAGGACAGAATCAATTCCGCTTATAACCTTTGGAAAAATATAATCCGAAAGATAGGTCATCACAACCGCGATGTCCTTGGAATCCTTCTTAAACCTCGATGCGTCTGAGCAGTACGTTCCGCTGCCCTGAACCGCATAGACAAAGCCCTCATTTACAAGATCCGAAATAGCCTTCCTGACAGTCTGACGACTTACGCCATACTGCTTGGAAAGTACATTCTCGGAAGGCATCTTTTCCCCGGGCTTTATCTTCTCCTCAAGGATAAGTGCCTTAAGCTCTTCTTCTATCTGATTATATTTAAGTGACCCTGATCTATCTCTCTTGTCTGTCATAAATGAATCTTCCCGCCGCTATAAAGATGATGGCAAATAGGATATACATAAACGGTGCAAAATCCCAAGCTGTAAAATATCTTCCAAACAGCTTCACCAATCTGTATTCGTATACTATTCTATCATCAATCAGCGTATGTGGGAGCCATTGAATAAATTGTTGTGCTGCTCTCATTTTAAACGGAAGCGTTGATGCAAGGATCACATTAACAAACCACACTCCAAGGGATACTCCCATTACCGCCAATGCATTTTTTAATGTCTGTGACAAAAAGAGTGTAAATGCAGCTATCAGAACACTTCCCGTCATAATAAGTTTGGTCAGCATCCACAAATGCTCTTTTAACGTAAGACTGACGGATGTATATGCGTAATTATAATTTACGGGAAGATCAAGATAGTATGTGCCCCATCTGATAAAGAAATAGCCCAAAAATGAAGCTACTATCACCGCCGTTCCAACGATCGCAAAGCTCATACCCGCAAGTACTTTGGCGTAATACGTCCTCTTATCGCCGTTCTTACTAGCTCTTACAATAGGATCGGTTTTGTTTTGATGCTCTGCGGCAAATACAGCCGCAAGTCCCATGGGGATCAGGAAAAGAAATATCACGATCCTCAGATCGCAAAGCCCCAAAGTTATTCCGAATGAATAGAGCGGATCGTACCATGTACCCGGATAGTCTATATTATCCTGTTTTTTCTCCCAGTATTCACATTCTCCGGAGGTTAAAAGGCTCATTTCCTTTGCTTCCTGAATACTGTCATTTCTGTCTTTTTCCAGAGCATCCACAGTAAGATTATTAATATCCCCTTTGCTTCGAGCCCAGGAAACAAGGTTCTCATAGGTTGGATCGACCTTATCCCACTCTCCGTATTCGTTTATATTTTCTTTTATCTCTTCAAGGAGACTGTCATCGATCACTCTTCCTTCTATCTTCTTGAACTGCTCTCTTTCCTTGGCAGTAGCATTTCCCGAGATTTCTCCCTCTCCGACAACAAAGGTTGCTATCACCATGATCAGAAAGGTGATCATGGCAACTTTATTCTTAAGTATCTTTTTTAACTCAAAAAGATACAACGTTCCAAAATAGTTGTTTCTCATAATTTATCTCTCTTGCCTTCCATAAACAATTCTTCCAAGCGTTAAAAACAATATCCCCAATAAAATGTACATGACAGGTGCATAATCAAATATTGTAAAATATCTTCCGAAGATATTGACCAAACGGTATTCTTTTCCAATATCGGTAGCGACTACCATGTAGGGCAACGAGCTTATAAACTGCGATAAGGGACGGAACTTAACTACTACATTAAGAAGAGCACACAAAAACCAAAAACCAAACATCGCGCCCAGTACAGCAAATGCATTTTTAAATGTCTGAGATAAAAACATAGTCATTGTCGATAACATAACGCAGGATGCGATCATGATCATAACCATCCTTATAAGCAGTTCTTTTGCTGTCATATCGATAAGCAAAAAAGGATCCACCAATAGTGTCGATATACCAAGACAATCTGTTCCGTATCTGATAGCCATATAAGCCAACGCGATACCGATCACAAATAACATGCTTACTACTGCGTATGTTATTCCTGCGAGCATCTTGGCATAATAAGTTCTCTTATCGCCGAACTTACTTGCCCTTATCAAAGGATCGGTTTTATGCTGATACTCCATGGCAAATACAACCGCAACGCCCATTGGGAGCAGAAAAAGAATGGCGAATAAAAACAAATTGCTCGTTGCATGAATATATCCTTTGGCATCCATGTTATCGTGCCACACCCCGGGAAAATCAACGTCGCTTTTTTCTTTCCAGTATTGAAGCTCTCCTTCAGAAAGCTTTTCATCAAGCATATATTGCTCTATTACTGAATCTCTGACCTGTGAAAGTTTGTAAACGGTCAGATCTTCGGGAATAACAGTTCCCCAGATCCAAGCAACCCACCGGTTCAGATTTCTGTATGTATGCGGCGATTCATTTTCACCTTCCGGATTATCCACCATTTCCTTTATAAGAGTATCATCTATTGTTCTGCCTTCTATCTTACCCAGTTCATTCTGAGCATATATATCCGCATTATCCCCCATCTCGCTTTCGACATTGATAAAGCCCACTATGAGCAGGATAAAAAACGTGATCACTGCAACTTTGGATTTTAGTATTTTCTTTAATTCAAAAAGATACAAGGTCCCAAAACATTTATTTTTCATACCCTTCTCCTACTCCTCTATCTTCTCAAGATAAAAATCTTCGAGTTTGCCATCCATACCTTTACCGTCTCCCTGCCAGATGATCTGTCCCGACCTCATAATGAGAATCCTGTCGGCGATATCCTCCACATCTGAAACAATGTGGGTGGAAAGAAGCACAACTGTGGTCTTTCCAAGTTCCTCAATAAGCTTCCTAAAGCGCACTCTCTCTTTTGGATCAAGGCCTACTGTGGGCTCGTCCAATACAAGGAGCTCAGGTCTGTTTATAAGAGCCTGGGCAATGCCGAGACGTCTTTTCATACCGCCGGAGTACTTTCCGATCTTCTTTTTTGCATCTTCTTTGAGTCCCACGATCTCAAGGAGTTCCTCTGTTCTTGCCTTGGCAGCCTTCTTATCAAGGCCCTTAAGGGCGCAGAAATACATAAGGAACTCTCTTCCGGTGAACTCGGGATAATAACCGAATTCCTGCGGAAGATATCCAAGGATATTCCTGTATTCTTCGGTGTTAACGGAAGCGTTGTCGTAGCGCACCTCTCCGCTTGTGGGCGCTAAGATACCACATATCATCCTCATAAGCGTGGTCTTTCCTGCGCCGTTCTCACCAAGAAGCCCCGTTACGCCTTTTTCCAATTTGAAATCAAGTCTGTCCACAGCGATCTTGTTCTTAAACTGCTTAGTCAGCCTATCTACTTTTAATTCCATGCATAATCCTCCATATTGCTAAATTTCTTTAATTCAAAAGCCTGTACCGCAACAAGTGCTACAAATATGATCAAAAGAGCTCTCACACTCAGCGTCAAAAAGCTCAGATCTCCAACTTCGAAGTGCACAAGTGCTGTGACCAAAAAGACCGGTATCAAAAATGAAAATGCACTTCTTCTGGCCCATTCAAATCTCTCAATCTCCATGCAAAGGATCATGGTCAAAAGATAAGGTATAAGAATCACCAGCGCTCCTCTAACAATATCAACACCTACAGTCACTTTCATAAGCACTGCTATAAACATCATGGGCAGGAAATTTATCAGGCCCACAACTGCCAGTCTGGCAAAAAGAGCTCTTTTACCGGAAATAACCGTAACCTGCTCAAGCTCATAGACTCCGTGAAGCTGCGCCTTAAAAGCTTCGATCATACCAAGAGCAGAAATAAACGGCATGAAAAAAGAAGCAGTATTAAGTACGCTTAAAGCTCGTTCATCTGCAGTGTATCCCACATTTAACATATCTCTCATCTTCAGCATGATATCTAAAGCTACAAATGCTATCAAAATGAGCATTGCGATCCACACTCTTTTCCTGATGAATCCTGCCTGCTGCATGAGTAGCCTTGGGGCACTCACATGGGGTATTTCTTTTGATCTGTGCTCTCTTATAAAAGCATCCTTCTTTAGATAGTCCGGGGGCGTAACATTGTCTTGGAGCAGCTTTTTAAGTTCTTTATCTCTCATACAATTTCCCCTTTCTCAAGATAACTTTTTAATTTCTTCTTGGCGGTTTCAAGCTTTCTGTGTGCCGCAAACCTCGATATTCCCATGATCTTGCAGATCTCGGAATAAGGCTCCTGATTCAAAAGACGAAGCTCCACGATCTCACTCTCGTCATCGCTCAGTCTTTTCATAGCCTCTTCAAGCCTTAGCTTCTCAAGGGTCTTATTCTCGAAGTCCGAACCGTCGTCCATATCTTCATCCGGCAGCGTGGTCTCTTTTTTCTTCTTGTACTCATCAATACAGAGATTCCTTGCAATGGTATAAAGATATCTCTCCGGCTCTTTTGCCTCCTGTAAACTGCCTATGTAACGAAGGAAAGTTTCCTGGGTGAGGTCTTCCGCCAGGGTTTTGCTGTTTACTTTGTAGTAGCAATAGCGGTAAATTTTGTCGTAGTATTTTTCGATATCCATGGATAACCCCTATTTTTCTCCCTTCGTAATGATAGACGTTTAAGGCCCATAAAATGTGCGCTTATTTATATAAAAAAATTTTTTTGAAAAAAGTGTTGACACGTCTTTCGAACGTGTGATATAAAATATTTAATGACAAACATTAAATATTTAATGAAAACAAATTAAAAAGCAACGAAAAACATTTATGTGAAATCTTCATCCGGGAAAGATGAAAAAACAAATCACTAAACAACATTACATTAACACACAACGGAGGATATCGACATGAAAAAAACAAAATTACGCGAAGCAACTACAGTACTTGCCAAGATTCTTGAGCTGTTCACATTCGCCGTCGTAGGTATGACGACCAGTACACTAATCACTCTTGCTATATTGCTTGCTACGGGACATTTAAATCAGCAGATGTTTAATGATGTATTTTCCAACGCTCAGCTTAACTTCGCAGGTTCTCAGGCACTTATGAAAAACGGACAATTCTATTTCCCGGGATTCTTTCTTTACTTTGGAATAATGGTAGTACAGGCATTTTTTGCAGGATTGATTTTCCAAAACATTGGCAAGATCTTTTCGTTTAAAGCAGGATCACCTTTCTCCGCTGAGAACGTTAAGAGGATCAGAAACATCGGTTACTTTGCACTTGCTCTTCCAATTGTAAAGATTGTACTCCCTTTATTGGGATTGATCTTTGGTGCCAACGCACTCATGGGTGTCAGTGCATATGAATTCCTCTTTGCTCTTGTTGCTCTCAGCCTTTCTCAGTACTTTGCATACGGTGCAGAGCTTGAGAAAGATGTAGACGGATTACTTTAAGGAGGGGAATATATGGGAAGAATCGTACTTGAACTTGATGTAATGATGGCAAGGCGTCACGTATCTCTTAATGACCTTGCGGACAAGGTCGGAATTGCCAACGTTAATCTGTCCAAGATTAAAAATAATAAAGTAAATGCGATCCGCTTCGGAACTCTTGCAGGTATCTGCGAAGCGCTTGAATGCGAGCCGGGTGACATACTTAAATACGATCCGGAAGGAGAAAACGAAGATTGAATTTACATAAAAGATCCCTCAGCCAACGAATGGTTGAGGGATTTCTTGTTTTATAGATTTGTACAAATGATCAGAGTGTTGTGATCAGCCTGTATTTCTTGATATCCGCAATGGACTTGCACCCTGTGAATGCCATTGTCTTTTTTAGCTCTGCTTCAGCTTTTTTAAGATAATCGCATACGCCCTGTGCTCCGTTATCTTTTATCGCTGTCATAAGAGGTCTTCCGATGCAGACAGCGTCTGCTCCGAGAGCGATCGCTTTAAACGCATCCATTCCTGTTTTGATCTCGCAGTCTACGAAAATAGGGATCGTATTATCAATCTCTTTTGCAATCTCCGGAAGGATCTTAAGCGGAGGAACCGCGTACTCTATGCGGTTATTGTGATGTGATATCACAATGCCTCTTGCGCCGGCCTTAAGTGCTTCCTCTGTATCGTAGAGACTGAGCACGCCTTTTACTATAACGGGAAGATCGGTGCTGCCGCAAATATCCGTAAGCTCAGCAGTAGTCAGCGGCGCCATGGTATATCCGCTCACTTCGTCGGGACCGCCGTCCGGAGAAAAAGCGTGATCGATATCAATACCGACCGCGAGCACTCCTTTTTCTTTTGCATGCTCAAGCTTTTTATAAATGATATTCCTGTCGGCGTAAGGCTTTATCACTTCGATCAAAGATCCGCCGCACGATAGGATCATCTCTATCTCTTCTTCGTCCGCCATCCCGTACCATGTAAGAAGACCCGAATCCGCCGCGCCTTTCGCAAACTCTTTTGCCGCGCCCTCAAACATGAAATGATCAAGATGAGAAAGCGCCGCCGTCATGATCGGAGACGGAAACTCTTTTCCATATAGTTCAAAAGACGGATCGGGATAATCCGCGTTCATGAATCTAGTCTGTATGAGAAGCGAATCCAGATATTTCCTGGTTATTATGTTTGAATTTCCTGCGTTTTCTGCCATAATTATTCCCCTTTGTAATTAATTCTTTTTTATAGTATAAGGCAGGAAACATATATTTTTCATTTCATTTTTTGTTTTGGTTATTTCATTTTTTGTGGCTTATCGAGACTTTATTATTTCCTCCGCCATATCCATCAACTCGTCCGAAGTGATGACATTATCGAATGTTCCCATAACATAGATCACATTGTCCATTTCAAAAACAATATTCGAAGAAAAACTGGTCTCTCGTTCATCGGAACCATAGCTTATAAAGAAATGATCGTCCTCTTCTTCTCTTTTCATTTCCTCTTCGGTGGGGGTTGAATCTTTTGAAACCGGCAAAAACAGATATTCATCATAGCTGTAGTAAATGTTTATGCCATCAACCGTGCGCATCTCGTTTGCCCTCTTAGCATCCAAAGAATCTTCCGTCAGATGACCGTCATTTATAACCGGGTTCATCGCCACATAGATATGCGGGTCACCTTCACGCGTATAATTTATAAACAATTCTTTGTATTTATCGATTGCATTTCCCTCTTCATCCTGGGTCTGACAATTTTCTATCTCCATAATGTCAAAAGAATAACCGTTACTAAAAGTTTCAACTGCAGGCGCATTTATCCCGACTTTTTCTTCAAGCTCATCTAATTTTCCAAAATCGGATGTCCTTGAAAAATAGTCATTACCGCTGACAACCATTACCGCTTTCCCCGCAGCAAATGCGGTCCCTCCAAGAACACAGATACATGCTGCAGTCAATGCAACTATTTTTTTGATATTAAGTTTTGCTCTCATTCGGCCTCCGTTCTTTTCATTCACAGCTTCCCCAAGCTTATGAATCAAATTCTCTTTCTGATTTTCCGAAAAGCGAAGGTCTTTCATGGAGTTTTTATAAGAATCAAAGATATATTCATTCATATATTTCACCTGCCTTTTCACCATATGCAGCATCCGCGGTGAGATTTCTTTTTAGCTCTGCTCTTCCTCTCGATAAATATTTAGATACGGCAAGAGCTGATTTTCCCATGATTCCCGCGATCTCTTTTACCGAATATCCCTCGTAGTAGTGAAGGTAAATACTTATTCGATAATTGACAGGAAGTTTCTTTATCTCATCTATTATTTCAGAAGATGGCGCCGCCGGAGCTTCTTTTTCAGCGATGGTATCAAGAGCGACCGTCTTTTTGAAAAAAGCGCTTTTTCTAAGGTCGTGACACGCATTGATTGTAGTTCTTATGATCCATGCCTTTTCATGTTCCATAGTTTCAAAAGACTTTCCGCAGGATATATACTTTAGAAGCACCGTCTGGCAGATATCTTCCGAATCGTATGTATGTTGCAGGTAGCTGTAGCTTATCCGAAGTATCATATCCGAATACATCTCAACAACCCGCTTTATCTCCCTTTCTTCCATGTAAAACGCTCCCCTTTTCAAATAATGAGGAAATACCGAACCGGCCGGTATTTCCTCAGAAGGCCCTTCTATCTATAATACGATTCAAAGCTTGATAATCGGACAGATGAAATAATTATTTATTTTAATTCCTGTATTCTCTCATTCATTCTTTTGGCTTCTTGGCGGTAGTGGATCATAAATATAAACCAGATAAAAAACGTTACGAATATCTGCCCAAGTACAATGCAGATTGTCATTACGGGTGAGCTGCCATCGCCCATCCAGCCTTCGTTTGCTGCAACGATAAAGTATATGATGAGTCCGATTCCCATGTGGATAATAACTTTCATCGGCATCGGAAGCTTATCAGATGAATAGACTACGGTTGGTGCTCCAAAGCCGATTCCGATGATAAGTGCTCCGATAACCATCTTGGTAAATGTGTAACCACGAAGCACGAAATCTCCGCCGTAACCGATATCAAACGCGGCTGCGGTTAAACAGAACATTGTATATGAAATTCCTATTGCAATAAGTGTATTTTTGATCATGACTTTAATTGTTTCTTTCATGACGATTCCTCCTTACTAATATCCGGCAGATTCCGGTCTATAACATCTTCTTACAGTCCCAGATACTTCTTGAACTCAGGTAAATATTTTCTGGAAACATAATCCTTTGATCCGTTTTTAAGCTTAAGAAGTAAAGTTCCGCTAAAGCCCGGTTCAATGCTGTCCATGTATGAAAGGTTTATAAGCGTGGACTTTGAGATCTGCATGAACTTATTCCCCAGCTGGCTCGCTAGTTCATATAATCTCTTTGGTGAACGGAATGATCTCTTTTCACCGTAAATAACGGTATCTCCGTTCTCGACACGAACCATAAAGATATCTTCGGGCTTAAGTACAACAAGCTCTTCCCCTGCGCGCGCCGTCACGGGAACCGCCTCTGTACTTAGCATATCAACAATTCTGCTGATATCCTCCGTCATCTTATCTGTATGGATTTCTGCATATGCTTCATGAACTTCAGGTGATATTATTACGTTTACTTTCATACGCTTCCCCTTTCATGATTCCATCATACAACAGCATATGATTCCTGTCTTTGGATTTGCGGTAAGTGGCAAAAAAAGGTGGGTGAAATGCAGAAGTGAGTGCTTGATTAGGCACATCAAATTATGTTAGGATGCAAATAATTGTTATGTAAATGGCGACGCAATAAAGGAAACAGAGAAAACGAATGAACAAGAAAACACTGATAGCAATAGATATATTTTTATGGTCAGCAGTAATACTACCTATCATAAAGCTTTTTATGATTTGTGCAAAAGCATACTATTCAGGCGCAAAGCCCAGCTTTAATGAAGGTCCCGTATACTATGGGATGGAAGGCTTTAAGATGATGTTTTGGATGATGATGTTTTATGGCTTTTCTTATGTAATTGTATGGGTATTAGTATTCCTTGTAACCGTATTTTTTACTATCTATATGATTCTGCGTATAAAAAAGCAAAATAGATTATAAGAAGAATGAATAAGCAAAAGAAAAATATAATGATCGGAATAGCGGTTTTTTTATGGGTGTTCGTACTTTTGCCTTGTATGGTTTGGGCCTGTGATCTATTTGATGTTTATTTCAATGGCGCCTATTTGGGTTATGGTTTTTTTGATGAACGAACATTCTATATTGGATGGAGTGCCGTGAAAATGGAAGCCGAAAATATTAAGGTATGGGGCGGAGGCCTTCTGTGGTTTTATTATTCCCTATTCACTCTTTTATACACAGTATTTCTAATTATTAAAATCAAAAAGAATAAATAGTAATGGAAATATATGAGTTTATTTTTGTCCTCGAAAGGCATATAATTGGTAGTTGTTGTCGCAGGATACTGCACCGACAAAACATCTAAGGGAGGACATAATAAAATGAAAAAAAGATTATTGGCAATGGCTATAGTAGCCATTATGGTAACAGGATGTGGTGAAAACGCAAATACTGACAATGTAAACGAGCAAGCATCCGCTACAGAACAGTCATCGATAGAGGCTGCCGCTGCTGAACAGACATCGGAGGATGCTGCCGCCATTGAACAGACTTCAGAAGATGCTTCTGCTACAGAGCAGACATCGGAGGACGCAGCTGCCACTGCTCAGACATCTGAAGTAGCTTCTGCCACAGAACAGGCATCGAAAGAAACTGCCGCTACAGAGCAAGCGTCAAAAGAGGCTGCTGCAGAGCAGCCCGCTCAGGATAATGCAAAAGAAGAATCTAAACAAGCAACTGCAAATCTAAAAGACGGAACCTATACAACAAATCTTGTTTCCGAGCCATTCCCATATTCCCCGGGTTATGTAAAGAGTGTCTCAGTTACCGATAATGCGGTCATAATTGAAGGTGATGTGTACCAGTACGACGATAATTGGAATACGATAGATTTGGGAACCAATACATACACACTTCCGATCGATGCAAACACACAGTACCTTTCAAGTGGTGGTGAGGAAGCTGCCAAGCATATGAGCAAGGAAGACTTCGCAAGCAAATTCCCCCAAATTATCGGTTCCGGATTGGGACTTGGAATTAAGATTGAAAACGGCGTTGTTGTTTCATTTGATATTTTCTCATAAATAGTGCTTGGGATTGACTCAAATATGCAGTTCTCGCACGAGAAGTATGATTTTCAAATCGAATAAAACCCGGGAATGCTGACTTCCATGAGCAACGTCGAAAGGAAGCATTCCCGGGTTTTTGAGATTATGAAAATCACTGCGAGGAGAAAACAAATATTTTGGGAAAACACATAATAAGCTCCGCCGCAGTAATCGCAGGTTCTATCATTTAGCGGCTTCACAGATGATATCGATGCACTTCTCAACGCCGAGCGTCGAGCTCTTGAGGCACAGATCGTAGTAGTCAGCCTGGCCGAACTCGGTGTTGGTGTAGTACGTGCAGTACTTGCGCCTCGTTCTGTCGACCTCTTTCATCTTCTCGAGAATCTGCTCCTCTGTATAATCAGGCATCTTCTCCTTCATGTGCTGAAGTCTGAAATACTCCGTCGCAGAAATGAATACATGAAGAGTCTTGTCGTACTCCTGCAAGATCATGTTGGCGTTACGACCAACTATGACACAATTACCTTTCTCGGCGACCTTCCTGATAGCTTCTCTCTGAGCTGCAAAAAGCTTTTCATTAAGAGGCTTGTTGTAGAAATCAAAAAGACTCTGCCCGAAACCGAATTCCCTCGGAACCTTTTCATCAAATTTTCTGATCTCCTCAGGTGAAAGAGAACCCGATTCCCTGGCTGCGCTAAGGATAAGGTCTTTATCAAAATAATAAAATCCAAGTCTGTCGGCTACCGCTCTTCCGATGGTTCCGCCGCATGAACCGAACTCTCTGCTGATAGTAATAATGTTTTTCATGGCATTACCTCCTCTATAAACTCATGTTTATATCCGGATAGATCCTGCTCCTTATAAAACCTTATTAAGGAAATCAATTGTACGTGCTTCTTTTGGATTAAGAAGTACTTCCTGTGGTGTTCCCTCTTCTATTATATACCCACCGTCCATAAAAATAACTCTGTCGGCGACTTCTCTTGCAAATCCCATCTCGTGGGTAACAATAACCATTGTCATACCCTCGGCCGCAAGTTCTTTCATAACCGCAAGAACTTCACCGACCATCTCGGGGTCAAGAGCAGATGTAGGCTCGTCAAAGAGCATAATATCGGGATTCATGCAAAGAGCTCTCGCAATGGCAACTCTCTGCTTTTGTCCGCCGGAAAGCTGGCTGGGATAGCTCTTTTCCTTATCGGCAAGACCAACCTTCTTAAGCATATCCTTTGCTCTCTTCAGAGCTTCTTCCTTGCTGCATTTTCCGAGCATTACGGGTGCGAGCATAAGGTTGTCGATGATATTCATATTGTTGAAAAGATTAAAGTGCTGGAATACCATTCCGATATTCTCTCTAACCTTGTTGATATCAACCTTCTTAGATGTGATTTCTTTTTCATCGATAACAATCTTACCGTCTGTTACGGTCTCAAGCTTATTTAGGCATCTTAGGAAAGTAGATTTACCCGAGCCCGAAGGGCCGATAACTACAACAACTTCACCCTTATAAACTTCTGTAGAAATGTCTTTTAACACTTCAAGACTTCCGAAGCACTTCTTTAAGTGCTCAACATTTATCATAGTAATATCTTTATTCGCGGCCAACGTTCAATCTCCTTTCCACAACCTTCGCACTTCTTGAAAGGACAGTGATCACAATAAGATACATAATGCCGACGATTGCCCATGTCTGGAAAGACATGAAGGTATTGGCCTGCACGTTCTTGGCTGTATTAACAAGCTCCGGGAATCCGATAACAGAAAGGATCGATGTATCTTTCAAAGTGATTATGAACTGGTTGATAAAGGTAGGGATCATGGTCTTGATTGCCTGAGGAAGCACAACCTTTCTCATTGCCTGAGAATAAGAAAGACCAAGTGATCTTGCAGCCTCCATCTGACCGGGATCAACGGAAAGGATACCCGCTCTTATGATCTCAGCCATATAAGCTCCGCAGTTAAGCGCAAGGCAGATAGTTCCTGCGTGGAGCGCTGGAAGCGAAACATTAAAACCACCTATTATCGTATTGAAAAAGTAAGGCATTCCAAAGTAAACAAAGAACGCCAATACGATCATCGGAACGCCTCTTATGACGTCAACAAAGATCTGAGCGATGACATTGCACACTCTGTTCTTAATAACGCCGAGAATTCCGAAGATCAGTCCAATGATACAAGCAAAAAACAGGCCTAATAATGCCAGAAGCAGCGTTCTTCCGAGCGCTTCCAATAACATACCGCCATAAACAGTAATAATTCTAAACATAGATCAGTCTCCGAGATATTTGGCAAGAATTTCATCGTACTTGCCGTTTGCTTTGATGTTTGCAAGTCCTGCATTGAACTTGTCGATAAGTTCCTGGCTGTCCTTGGTAAATACAGCAAAGCCATACTCTGCGGGCTCATTTTCCGATCCGTCAACAAGCTTCATGGCGATGCCGGAATCCTTGATCGTAGCTGCCATGATCGGTGTATCATCAAAGCAAGCCGCAACCTGTCCGCCTGTAACTGCCTGATAAACTGTCGGTGAATCCTCAAAATATGTAACAGTAAAGTTATATTGCTTAGCAAGCTCCTCTGCATAAGTAGCTGACATTGTACCTGTCTTAACGGCTACTGATGCACCTGCAAGATCCTCAAATCCCTTGATATCCGAATCTGCTGCCACAGCCATGCTCTGAGTTGCATCAAAGTATCCGTTTGAGAATATCCAACCGGAAGCCTTACGCTCATCCGTGATTGAAGCGCCTGCGATCATTCCGTCTGCCTGTCCTGCCTGGCATGCTGCGATTGAAGCATCCCATCCAAGTGATTTAAGCTCATATTTAAAGCCCTGATCCTCAGCAACTGCTGCAAGAATATCTACGTCGATTCCAACGAAGTTACCCTTGTCATCTGTGTATTCAAAAGGCTTAAATACTGTATCTGTTGCGATAACCCACACCTTACCGTCAGCTGCCCCCGCATTGTCGCCGGTAGATGCGCTCTGTGTATTTCCGCAAGCCACAGCGAGTACTGCCATAGCCGCAGTCATGAATAATGCCAAAACCTTTTTCTTCATTCCCATTTCTCCTTTATTACACTAATGTACTAACTTACATTCCTTAATTATAAACGAAAACCAAGCGAATGCAAAACAATGTTTGCGATTTGCTTGGTTTAAAATTATGCATATATTTTAGGTGTCAAACTCTTGTTGTCCACTTGGTACAATCGATTACCTGTGCGCCCATATCCTCGTAAAAATCAGGTTCGTGGCATACCATAATGATGCTTCCTTTATATTCCATGAGAGCTCTCTTAAGTTCTTCTTTTGCATCAACATCAAGATGGTTCGTGGGCTCGTCGAGTACAAGTAAGTTTGACTCACGATTTATCAGCTTACAAAGTCTTACCTTGGCCTGCTCTCCACCTGATAAAACTTTGCACTTACTCTCGATGTGTTTGGTCGTAAGTCCGCACTTTGCAAGAGCAGATCTGACCTCATACTGAGAAAATCCGGGGAATTCCTTCCAGATCTCTTCCATACAGGTTGTCTCAATATCGGGCGACATTTCCTGTTCGAAATATCCGACCTCAACATTCTCTCCAAGCTCAGCGGATCCGCTTATCGCAGGGATAAGTCCGAGGATACTCTTTAAAAGAGTCGTCTTACCGATTCCGTTTGCTCCCGTAAGTACTATCTTGGTATTTCTCTCCATCGTGATATTAAGCGGAGATGAAAGAGGTTCATCATAGCCTATCACAAGGTCTTTTGTCTCAAATACGATCTTACCGGGCGTTCTTGCCGTCTTAAAGTTAAACTCAGGCTTTGGCTTTTCCTGAACCTTCTCGATAAGGTCCATGTTATCAAGCTTCTTTTGACGTGCCATCGCCATGTTTCTTGTCGCAACTCTAGCTTTGTTCCTTGCAACGAAGTCCTTGAGATCCGCGATTTCCTGCTGCTGCCTGTTGTACGCCGCCTCTCTCTGAGCTTTTTTCATCTCATAAACTTCCATGAACTTGTCGTAGTCTCCGACGTATCTGTCGAGCGAATGCGTCTGTCCGTCCATGTGATAGATGATATTCACGACGCTGTTAAGGAACGGAATGTCGTGAGATATCAGGATAAAAGCGTTATCGTATTCCTGCAGATATCTTGTAAGCCAAACGATGTGCTCCGCGTCGAGATAGTTTGTCGGCTCGTCAAGCAAAAGAATGTCCGGCTTCTCCAATAATAGCTTAGCAAGAAGGATCTTGGTTCTCTGTCCTCCCGAAAGCTCCGTAACGTCTCTGTCGAGGCCAAGCTCAAGAAATCCCAGCGCTCTCGAAACCTCTTCTATCTTGGAATCGATCAAATAGAAATCTCTGTTGGTCAAAAGATCCTGAATCGTGCCGAGCTCTTCCATCAGCTTTTCAAGCTCTTCTTCGCCCGCTTCTCCCATCGCGTCGCAGATTTCGTTCATCCTCTGCTCCATCGCATACAAAGGCTCGTACGCTGAAGCAAGGACATCTCTTATCGTCATGCCGCTCTTAAGGACAGCGTGCTGATCAAGATAGCCTACATTAACGTTCTTGGCCCACTCGATGTTACCCGCATCGGGCATGAGCTTTCCGATAATTATGTTCAAAAAAGTGGACTTGCCTTCGCCATTGGCTCCCACAAGTCCAATGTGTTCTCCCTTAAGAAGTCTGAATGACACATCATCAAAAATGGCTCTGTCTCCAAAGCCATGTGTCAGGTGTTCAACATTTAAAATACTCATAAAGCCTCACCACTGTCCCATACTCAAGAATTCGATCGCTTTAGCTCTTCCGTGCTGATAAACTCTCTCGAGCTCTTTTTCGTCTTTCTCAATGGGACTTACATTTAAAGGCGCATCGGGCCTTATTACCATAATCTCGCCCTTAGCCTCTTTTTCTCTTATATATTTCTTTTCATCATTGTACATGATGTGGCGATCCGCCATACACTTTATCATGTTAGGATACTTCCTAAGCATGATCTTTGCAAGCGGCATAAGCTTCTGCTCGCCCTTAACGTAGTCTTTGGGCTGCGTCTCGATAACAAGTATCTTGTCATAGCCCTGCTCTTCCATGAATTTCAGTGGGATTGAATCTGAAATGCCTCCATCGAGATACACTCCGTCGTCTATATGCACAGGCCTTGATACAAGCGGCATTGAGGCTGACGCCCTGATCCATTCGATATCCTCTTTTCCGCCGGTTGTGAGCTTATGGTAAACAGGTTTTCCTGTCAAAAGATCTGTCGCAACGCAGTAGAACTCCATCGGATTATTCTGAAAAGTCTCTATATCCCACACGTCAAGCTTGTAAGGGAGCTCATCGTAGCAGAACTTCGTGTTATAAATATCTCCGGTAAAAAGAAGTGAAGACAAGCTGTGATATCTTTTGTCCGTGCAGTATTTCTTGTTATAACGAAGTGCTCTTCCGTGTTGTTTGGATTTAATATTGCATCCGAAGGTCGCACCCGCAGACACACCAACCGCGCCGTCAAAGGTGATACCTCTTTCCATAAACACATCCAAAATGCCGCAGGTAAACATCCCGCGCATTGCTCCGCCTTCCATTACAAGTCCTGTTTTCATCTGGTTATGATCTCCCCTGTGCAGTCCATGACCGCAGCTTCTCTGATTATCTCTCCTATGCTGTCTGCGACGATCTTGCCCGACTTCGGATTCTTGACGGAATCGATATGTCCCACGATATCCGCTTCTACTTCCGAATATTCAAAAGAAAGATCGCAGTCTTCCATCGTGCAATTTATAAGTCTAAGTCCCTTGCAGTAGCAAAGCGGCTGTGTTCCTATTATCTTGCAGTTGATAAGTGTGAGATTCTCGGAATACCACGCAAGATACTCGCCCTTAACGATACTGTCTTTTACGGTAACGTTCTTGGTATGCCAGAAAGCATCCTTGGTATCAAGATTACTGTTTGTGATCTCCATATTCTCAACGTATTGGAAGGAGTATTTGCCCTTCATGTTCACGTTATCGAGCTTAATGTTCTTACTGTCGAGGAAAAGATACATCGACTCAATGCTCGAATCAAGAAGGGAAATATTGTCGCATTTCCAGCCAAACTCCTCTGATACTATATCACACTTTTGAAGCTTTATGTCTACGCATTCTCTGAGCGCCTTTATCCCGCCGAGCTTGCTGTCGTGAATAAAGCCCTTTTTGTCATACCAAAGCGCAGCTCTTGTAAGATCGTTCATGGTAGAATTCTCAATCTCAAAATCAGTCACATGCCAAAGCGGATAACGAAGAGAAAACTTACAGTCACTGACTTTAATATTACGCGCTTCCTTAAGTGCGGATTCTCCGTCGGCAGGGCCGTCAAAGACGCAGCTTTTTACTTCCGCATCCGTAAGATTATATAAAGCTCTTTCCTCATCAAGCTGTTTATTTTCCACTAAATTTTTCATAGTAAAACCTCTTCAAGGCATCTTTCATGCCTTACGTAAAACCATTTTATAACCAAATCATTATAGCAGCAAAAATTAGATTGTGCAAAATCTTTTTTGCAAGAAATAAAAGTGCACCGCCTATAAAAAGAAAAATCTCCTTAGCGGCGGTGCACATGCCAAAACTACTATAAACTGATATATTACAGGGCTTTATCCGGCCCATTTATCCTGTTATTTAATGATTATTATACATGCTACTCGGTATCCTTTTCAATACGTCCGTACTTTTCTACAAATTCATCCATAGGTATCGGCATTGAGTAATAATATCCCTGAAGATAGTCGCAGCCGATATCCACCATCGCTTCTGCCATCTTCTCATCCTCGATTCCTTCAGCAGTAACGCTAAAGCCCATCCTCTCGAAAGTATCGACAAGATTGGGAAGGATAACATCCGGCTCCTTACAATAATCCCAGACAATGCTCAGATCAAGCTTGATGTTGATGAACGGATACTTCTTGAGCCTTGAAATGTTGGAATAGCCTTTACCGAAGTCGTCAAGTACAAAAGAAAAGCCTTTTTCTTTTATGTTGCCTATCTGCTTCTCCATGAGTCCCTCTTCACCCATGGCATCTTCCGTAACCTCAAGGTGAATGATCTCCGGCGGGATATCATATTTTTTTAATATGGAAAGAAGTCTCTGATCAAGGTCCGATCTCATGAACTGCACAGGAGAAAGATTGACGTTGATCCACCTCATACCCATTTTTCTTATATCATTGTCCTTAATGAATCGGCAAGTCTTGGCAAATACCTGCTCGCCAAGCTGATTGATCTTGCCGTTCTTTTCCGCAATCGGTATAAAAAGACCCGGTGGCACAAGCTTACCGTTATTGTCACGTATCCTTGCAAGCGCCTCCGCACCTACAAGCTTACCTGTGAGCGCGTCCATAACAGGCTGCAGGAACACTTCGACTTTGTTGTTATCAACCGCGTATTCAAGCGATTTTTTTATCTCCGTTCCCTTTGCCGCCTCTTCCATGATCTTGCTATCAACATAGTTTATGCTGCCGTCTTCGTTCTTTTCCACAACCTCAAGTGTACTTATGATCATGTTCAAAACCGCGTCGCTGCTGCTGTATTTGCCCGAATCGATTACCGCGTATCCGGCCTCGAGATAAAGCTCTGTATCATTGGACTTCCAAGGGCTCATAAAACGCTTAACAAGGATGCTGTGAACCTTCTCGACATCCATGTTCTCATCGCCAAGGATAACAAATCTTCCGCTTCTGAAATAGAAGACTTTGTACTTTTTAAACGTATGATACAGATAGGTGCCCATGATCGAAATGCCGCTATCCATCTGCCTTCCGCCGTAGATTTCGCGAACCTCGCTGTAATTATGGATAATGAACGCCATGATCTTGTATTTCTTTTTGCCGTTTATCTCATCCAGATACTCCTTGAGCGCCCTGCTGTTAAAGGCATAGCTTCTGGCTTCAAGATAAAAGTCGGGATTCTCGAAAGAAAGGTAGATTATCGTGATAGCTATAAGGCTGAACGTATCCATAAGAAGGTGTCTTGGGTAAAGGATCCTAAGAACCGTACCTGCCAAAAGAACCGTATTATAGAAATACACGCCCTTGATATCTCTTCTTCTCTTAGGAACATCTCTAAGGTGATACGAGACAACATATGAGCCGAGTATCAAAAACCACTGAACAAAGTTTAGGTAAAAATAGAATGGCCCCTCATGATATCCGGTGTCATCAACATAAAAGATCGCATGAGTTATCGGACTTGAAAGCACGATAAGAAAAGATATTATTATAGGAATCTTCACGAAAAGAGATCTCTTTTGTCCATCCGTATAATCGATCTTAAAAACATTAAGAGTGAAAAAGTAGAAATGAAGCGCCCTTATGATAAAGAAAATAAAATACGCACCATTAAGCAGATACAGCAGCACTATGGGAAACGCTGTGTAATGATCGTCCGCAAGACCCGAGACAATATCAAGAGAAGTTACCGCGCACTGCAGCAAAAGAAGGCGCAAAAAGGTACGATTCATCTTGATCGGAATACGAGGAAGATAAAAATAATATAGTGCATATAAAAGAATTACCAAAAGACTAGGGATTGCAAAACTATAGTTCCACATAAAGTTTCTACCTCTTCATGCTAAAGATCCCGAAGAAACAATTGTCAATTTTTGGTATAGAAAATAACTCAATTTTATATTACAACAATTTTGTACCATTGTACGTCAATTTACATAAATTTAAGGAATTTTGCAGAAAAGAAATTTGTGTCCACTTTATGAAAATTTAATAATTTAGCGATGCAAAGTATTACAAAACTACTATGCTTTTATCGATTATTAGTATATAATGTATTCATTAAATGAAATTTTGTTGTGAAACCACAATAGGTTGAGGGGCCTTGAGTTTTACAAGCCACTTCGTTTAATAATTTCTTATGAGATGGAGGAATTGCATAATGAGAAGATCTAACAAGATCAAGACAGGCATGAGCCATGGGTGCATTGAAATTATGGCTGATGCTATTAAGGCTAAGGAACAGAACCTATCGTACGGTAAGCTTAAAGCGCTT
Organism: Butyrivibrio sp. X503; assembly: GCF_003625475.1. Lineage (GTDB taxonomy): Bacteria > Bacillota > Clostridia > Lachnospirales > Lachnospiraceae > Butyrivibrio. The sequence goes on from NZ_RAIQ01000004.1 coordinate 406,469, forward strand.
GAGATGATGGGTAATGTAGCACTTCAAGAGGAGGAGTACAGTTCCGAGTATTCGGTTCACACTCAGGACCTCGTTCGAAGAACGGAGCACACTTCCGAAAAGAAAGCCGTTGCATTCGTTAAGATCAGATAAGAATATATAAAGAGAAGGTTTATATATAAAAACAAAATAGGGAAAAAAATCCTCGGAGTAAAACCTCCGGGGATTTTTTTGTCTCCACAACCACCGATACCGGCGGCTTTATGAATATAATCCGGCTCTGATATCTTCTTTTAAGCCGTCATAGCAGTCTGATATTTTAACTGTGCATTCTTTCTTCTGTTCGTTATAAAACTTGATCTTTAGTGCTCCGAATTTGTTTTCTGCTATCTCCGGATTGTTAAGCTTTAAAAATCCATATTCTCCCAGCTCTGTTCTGATTCTCTCAAATCCTTCATTCTCACTTTCATAAAAAAGGATTCTTTCCGATAATGTCCTTTTATTATTTGGTTTTACCTTATATGCTCTTGAATGCGTTTCCAAATATTCAAGTACACTATCCAATCCATCAATATAATTTTTGTCATCACGTCGCATAGCGTTCAATTGCTTGCGATAACTGTTCTCTCTCATAGCAACGTTTATATTATGTCCCAGTGTAAGTGCTTGCTCAGCTGAACCTGCTGGGGCATATATCGGTGGTATATCGCCTTTTTTATCCACCATTTTCCCGGTTCCAAACAGTCTTATTACATACAGCTTATTATCCCGTCCGATCAAACATGTCGACGCAGACCAATTAAACTTTTTAGCTACGATAAGCATTATCCAAGCAATGAGAATTATAAACAGAAAAACCGCAATAACAGGATTCATTCCTGTTGTAAACATTACCAAAAACATCAAGCCAATCATGATAAAAGTGAACAGCGCACAAAATAAGTTCGTATTTTCAGATACAAGTGTTTTTTTCCTTCGGGTCTTATAAATCTTCTGAGTCATATAGTCCTCTTAATATGTCATTTAATATTCAAATCAAAATTTATTACTTCTGCACCTTTATGCGCTCATCTCCGGCAAGATAATTAAGAAGCGCCTGGCGGGCGTGTTCTTTATCGGTAGCTTCGACACTGACCGTGAAGCGGTAAGTGTGGTTTTCTTCGTCTTCGGATTTGCGATTCTTTTCCGCTTCAATGATGGACTTGTCTTTGGTGTCTTCACCGGTAAGCTCCATGATATCGTTGATTGCAAAGCGCCTGAACATATCTTTGTGTTTTTCGTTCTGAAGATATGTGTTAATAAGATGAAGTGTGTCACCGAGATTAAGATATGCGCCGTGAAGGAAGGATTCCATATCGAGGATATCCTCTTTTTGCGCTTCATTACTATCATCCCAGGTAAGCTCACGGTTTACGAGTTCTTCCTCGCTCTCGGCGTTATTCTTTTGCCACTCCATGATGTACCACTTCCAGATCTGGAGGCGCTTCCTGTTGACGTCCTCATCGCTAAGCTCAGACATTTTCTGAACCGCATGCCTTGTGCCGCGGGCAACAAGTGCATCCGTAGTTTTGTTTATATCGTATGTCCTGCTGAAGACAATCTTCTTTTTCTCAAGATTTTCTATGGAAAGTCCCATAGTATCTCCCGACAGGCTGCTAAGATACAGAACATAGTCTCCGTGGCGCGCAATAACTACAGGTCTTTTGCGGATAACATCTCTAAACTCCATAAAAGACCTCAGAACATCGTCATTTTGAATGTAACGAAAGGTTCTGCTCATATTGCCTCCTTAGAGGTATTTTTTCTTAAAGTCCTCAATCCTGCAGGGATGTCCGTAAAAGAATCCCATAAGATCGGAAATAGGATATTGCCTTGCAAGTTCCGCCGTTCCGGCATCCTCAACACCTGTAAAGCACGTTCTTATACCAAGCCTGTGTGAAAAAGAGGTAACGGCTTCAACCATGTACTTGTTTGTAAGGTTATCTTCCATTCCGCCTGTAAGCGAAGGCACAAGACTTATGAAATCAATCGGCATATGGCTTACAAGGTCAAGTGACGCAAAGTCCGAAACATCGAGACCTATCTTGAGTCCGCATGATTTAAGGAATTCCACCTGGCTCTTTAAATGCTCGATAGAAAGCTGTCTGCAGCTCTGTGTAAGCTGCAAGCAAAGAGCCGTTGCGGGATAACCCGTCTTTCTCATTATCTCCAAAAGAGTCGTCCTAAACTCGGATTTTTCAAGCTGCATATAAGCAAGGTTTACGCTTAAATAAAAATCTCTTCTCTCCTGTCTTATCGGCATCGCATCGACCAGCGCCGTTTCAAGTATCCAGTTGCCGAGCGAATAGAATACCGGATCCTGTTCAAGCCATGGAACAAACTCTGATGGCGATACATCTCCGTAAGGCTCTTTTTCCCATCTGACAAAAACTTCCATTCCTACAAGATTGCCGTTTGCCGCTGAAAAAATAGGCTGATACTCAAGATGGAAACCTTCAAATCCGTTGATCACACAGTTTCTGACTTCATTAACGAGCTCTATGCTACTGTTGTTGTTCTCTGCATGATCGTTGTGAAAAATAATAAGGTTGCCGTGCTTCTGCGTCTTGGAGTAATCAAGCGCGTACTTGGCGCTTGTGTATATCGAATGCTCATCGACATCAAGATCTGTCGCAACGACTAGTCCGCCACCCATTTCAGCTTTAACTGTCTTACCGTCGATCGAAAGCCCTTCTCTGGTAAATGCCCTCATACGACCGTATAGCTTTTTGATATCATCGAGTTTCATGCTCGGAGTTATAAGAGCGATTATAGTACCCTCGCCTCTGTAGGCCTTTCCGTCGGGCCCGCCCTCGCTTTGCAGTTTCTCGGCGACAGCCTTTAGTAAGCTGTTTCCCGTCATATATCCGTAGCGTCTGTTGATCTCACCGAAATCTATAACGTTGACCATGAGTATCGAATACTCTTTTCCCTCAGTCTTAAGACTTCTCATATAGTTGAGCATCTCAAACTGGTTGGGCAAAAGAGTTATCGGATCGTTGTTGTCCACGATACCCTTATTGATAATCGAGCATGCGTAAAAAACCGGCTTGTCCGAATAGTCTTTTATCACGACTCCTCTACATGAGCAAACGACAAATTCCCCGTTCTTATTCCTTGCTCTGTATTCGAAGTTAGGATCCAGCTTATCTCCTGCATATACGCGCTGAATGTATTCGGCATACTTATCCCTGTCATCGGGATGAATCCTCATCTCCCAGACCGATTCCGCATTAAAAATATATTCCCCGGATAGTCCGAAATAGTCCACTGCATTGAGCGACCATCTCGAAATATTTTTTTCCATGTCGTGTACATAGACATAACGGCTTCTCGATGTTACCGCAAAGGTATCGAAAATCCTATTGATTAAATCGTAAGTTCCTCCCGCCATATTCTGTAATTCCTCTTATTCTGCGTGTTTTATTATCTGTCGAATTTAACCGACTTATCGCCCCTTACAAAACGCCTTGCCTTTATTAGTCTCTTGTTTGAATACATTGCATCGTCGGCTTTTTTGACAATGTCCTCTATATTGACGCCGTCGTCCGGGAATCTTGCAAATCCCGCACTTATCATCACTTTAAGCGTTATATCCCCGACTGTTACGTCTCGTGCGACGTTGGTCCTTATTCTTGCTATGACATCTTCATAGAAAAATCTGTCGTGCTTGCCGTGAATTACTACGACAAATTCATCTCCGCCTATTCTAAACGCAATGTCTTTTTCCCTGATGCTGTTAAGAAGTCTCTTGGCCACAACGTTGAGGAGCTCATCTCCAACCTCATGACCGTATGTGTCGTTGACCATTTTAAAATCATTCAGATCTATGTAGATAATACCGAACGGACTCTTTTTCTTAATGAGATCATCGGTATGTTCCTTGTAGCTTCTGGGATTATGCAGGTTGGTAAGCGCGTCGGTATACGACAACACCGCAAGCTCTCCCGCATTTTCCTTTACGGACATATATGACGAAACCGCAATCGATGTAAGTATGCTAAAGATAAGGCCGATCAGGAATGCAATAATTATCTCCTTAAGGTCCATCCAGTTCCCCACAGGCGAGATCATAAGTGTCCAGAAGCCGCCGCCAACGGTACTGATCATTGACGAGATCGGAGCCGCAAGCTCTTTTTCCGAATACTCCATAATTATGCGCTCATCGCCTGTCAGCATGTTGTTGCCGATAAGCTTGTATTCATAGCCCTCGTCCGCGAGAGCTTTAATATTTACTTCCGATAAAAAGTCGGACAGACCGAGCGTTATCGAAGCAAATCCCCAGAAATTGTCTGCATTCTTTTCGCCAAGATAAACGGGGCGCCTTATAATAACGCCGTAGCTTCCGTCTGATAACGTAACGGGCGCAAGTATCACGGAAAGGCCGGTTTTCATGCTGTTTTCCGCGTACACCCCTTCGACGGAATCCTCAAAAAGATTCTTTCTCTCGGCTATGCCGTTGTCCAAGGGATACATGTAGCTAATTACCCCGTTGGGAGCAAGTGAAACGCTTATAACATCAATATAATCATTAAAAAGAGCTTCTCCCATCGTCTGAAACTCTTGCTGAGTGAGATTTCCGTCTTCATTGGCAATCTCTATCTCAAATATCCTTGTGATATAATCTCTTGATTCAATCTCAGCCTCAATCCTTTCGCTGATTGAATCGGCTATAAACTGCGCCTTTTCTCTCCTTGAAGCGGTCGCTCTTGTCAGATAAAAGAATGATATGAAGGTTGTAATGATAAGTGTCACGATGAAAGTTATCGTACCTATCTTTTTGATCTTTCTTTTTCCCATATACATCCTCAGTTATTTAAAATTGGCAATACTTAGATTAATTATATCATAATATGAAAAAGGATATTACGGGGGTTTGCCTCGTAATATCCTTTGAATACTTTAAGCGGATTCTTATCGAATTACTATATTCACGATCCTGCCGGGAACATAGATCTCTTTTACGATAGTCTTGCCATCAAGCTTGTCAGCGATGAGCTCTTTACCCTTGGCGATAACTTCGTCTTTGGGATCTTCCTTGCCGATAGCAAGTGTGGCCTTAACCTTACCGTTGATCTGAACTGCGATCTCTACTGTGTCTTCTACGCACTTAGACTCATCAAATGTGGGCCAAGGCTCGAAGGCAATAGTATTGTCGTGTCCAAGCTTCTGCCAGATCTCTTCACCAACGTGAGGGCAGATGCATGACAACATCTTAATAAAGTTCTCGGCATACTCTCTTGGGCACTTTCCTTCCTTGTATACCGCATTAACAAAGATCATCATCTGAGCTATGGCTGTATTAAAGCCAAGTGCCTCGAAATCACCTGTGACCTTCTTAACTGTCTGATGATAAACTTTCTCAAGATTGCCGTTGTTGTCATCAGTGATGTTTGCAGGCTCTGTAAAGAAAGTAAATACGCGGTTGATAAACTTTCTTGCGCCTGTAACGGCTGCGGAGTTCCAAGGCTTAGATACTTCCAAAGGTCCCATGAACATCTCATACAGGCGAAGCGTATCAGCTCCATACTCGTTTACAATATCGCTGGGGTTAACAACAAACTCAGGGAATCTCTTACCCATCTTGATACCGTTCTCACCAAGGATCATTCCCTGATGAACAAGCTTCTTGAAAGGCTCTTTTACCGGTGAAAGGCCTTTGTTATAAAGGAAACGGTTCCAGATACGTGAGTACATAAGGTGTCCTACAGCGTGCTCGGGACCGCCGATGTAAAGATCAACCGGCATCCAGTGCTTAAGGAGTTCCTGATTGGCAAACTCTTTATCGTTATCGGGATCGATATATCTGAAATAGTACCAGGAAGAACCTGCGGAACCGGGCATGGTTGATGTCTCTCTTGTTCCCTTAAGTCCGTTCTTGTCATATGCTTTCCACTCTGTTGCGTTCTCTAAAGGCGCCTTGCCTCCGCGTCCCTTGTAATCCTCAAGCTCGGGAAGAACAACGGGAAGCTCGCTGTCATCAAGGAAAACAATGCTTCCGTCTTCTTTGTATACGCAGGGAACGGGCTCGCCCCAATAACGCTGTCTTGCGAAGATCCACTCACGGAAGTGATAGTTGACCTTCTCTCTTGCAACGCCCATATCTACGAGCTTCTTGGTGATGGCTTTCTTGGCATCTTCTACAGTCATTCCGTCGAACTCTTCGGAATTCATAAGGATGCAGCCCTTGCCGAGATAATCCTGCTTCTCAAATGCATGTCCTGAAACATCGACTGTTCCTTCTGTATTGTTGATGACCTGAATAAGCGGAAGTCCGTGAACCTCAGCATACTCAAAGTCTCTCTGATCATGTGTGGGTACGGCCATAACGGCACCTGTACCGTAGCTTGCAAGAACGAAGTCACCGATAAACAAAGGCACTTCCTTGCCGTTTACGGGGTTGATCGCATAGATTCCCTTAAGAGGGCATCCTGACTTGGTCTTGTTAAGATCTGTACGATCAAGATCGTTCTTTTTAAGTGTCTCATTTATATATGCCTGAACCTCGTCTAGATTCTCAACGCGGTCCAAAAGTCCCTTAACGATCTCTCCGTCGGGAGCAAGTACCATAAAGGTAATACCGTAGATGGTCTCGATACATGTCGTGAAGATTGAGAACTCTCCGCCGCCTACGATCTTGAAATCAACCTCAACACCGGTTGACTTACCGATCCAGTTACGCTGGATCTCCTTGGTTGACTCGGGCCAGTCAATCTCATTAAGTCCGTCAAGAAGCTCCTCAGCGAAAGCCTGCTGATCGATAACCCACTGCTTCATCATCTTTTTAACAACGGGATATCCGCCACGCTCTGATTTACCGTCGATTACCTCATCGTTGGAAAGAACCGTTCCCAGCTCCTCGCACCAGTTAACGGGCATATCGATGTGCTTGGCATAACCGTCTTCATACAATTTCTTAAAGATCCACTGTGTCCACTTGTAGAACTTGGGATCGCTTGTTGCTACCATCTTGGACCAGTCATAGTCAAATCCAAGCTCCTTGAGCTGCTTGGAAAAAGTCTCTATATTCTTCTCTGTGAATCCGGCAGGATGGTTACCTGTTGTAACCGCATACTGCTCAGCAGGAAGACCGAATGAATCGTATCCCATGGGATGCAATACGTTATATCCCTGCATTCTCTTCATACGTGACATGATATCTGTAGCCGTATATCCTTCGGGATGTCCTGCGTGAAGACCTACACCTGACGGATAAGGGAACATATCAAGGGCATAATATTTGGGCTTGGAAAAATCCCAAACGTCTGTCTTAAATGTCTGGTTCTCTTCCCAATATTTCTGCCATTTACTTTCTATTGCGTGATGATTGTATACTTCTGACATGAGATACTTTTTCTCCTCCAATTATTATGATGACAGGGTAAAAAGGTCATAATGCGTTCATGCTTGCATGATAAGCGTTATGACTTTGAGACCCGCAAAACATGAGGAAGTAGCATTTGTGCGGATTCCGAATGTTTTAGAATTGCGAGAGTTACTTGTAACGAAGCAATTCGTGTCATCAGTCAGGGGCATAATGAAATTTTGCCCCTGACCTCATTATTATTACCTCAAAATTTTACCACACGCGGGACTGTTGTCAAATAATAAGAGCTGCCGTTTTTTCGGCAGCCCTAACGCTCATCATAAAACTTACTGTATATATTTATTAGCCCAGTTTTTAAGCTCATCGCGGGAAATTCCCACATTGAACTTCCTTCCTCCGTCGAAATGGATACGTGTATATGTATTCTGGAGGTCTTTTACGCTCTTATCGATATCGGTTCCTCCGGAAGTAGCAAAAAGAACTACATGCTTACCGGAAAACTCGTATTCCTCAAGGAATGAGTTGATGATATGAGGTGCCGTGTACCACCAGATCGGAAAGCCGATAAAAACGACATCCGCGCCTTCAACGCTGGCATTGCCGTCCGCAAGTTCCGGGCGCGATGTTATATCTTTCATCTCAATGCTGCTTCTTGAAAACTCATTCTGCCAGTTAAGATCCTCAGAAGTATATCTGTTCTTGGGCGCTATCTCATAGATATCCGCACCGATCTCCGCCGCCAACTGATTGGCGATGCTGGCAGTTACTCCGCTTGCTGAAAAGTACGCAACCAATATTTTTTTGCTCATCTGAACCCCCTCGTGTTTTTATTGGTTAAACAGGTTTGATAACAAGTCTCTGCGGCTCTACGTGCCTTGACTCGCCTTTTCTTCCGCGGCAGACAATGCCCTGCTCGATATTTATGAGCTCGACACGCTCCTTCATGGCTTCCATTATCTGCTTTACGGCGTTCTCATAGTCCTTCGGATCCATGGGAACAACATAGTCGTGATTGAGATGCTCGGTTGATATTACCGCCGATCTGTATCTCGTATCATACCTGATTCCGTAGAAAGTACACACTTCCGTGTTGAGAGTTCCGTTACTGTCACTACATTGCATCGCTATATACATGATGTCACCCTCCAACTAAACAGACTAGTGAAAAACAATAAACATTTATACAATTTAATGATAATACATTTTAATAAAATATGCTACATTTTCACACAAAACAAGCTTTTTGAGCGCTTTTTAAGTCAAAAAAATCCCGGCAGTATTCCTGCCGGGTTGATCTTTTACCAATTCACCTTATTAAATCGGTGCATCATGCACTTACTTACCCATAGATGCGATAAGAGCATCTATCTCTGCCTGGGACAACATTTTTCCCGAGTCTGCCGGAGATGCTGCCGCCGGTGTCGCAGAAGCTGCAGCTGCTGCAGGATTTGCGGCCATTCCCCCGCCGCCTTGCTGAGGTGATTTACCCATTATACTTGCAAGCAAAGCTTGCTGTTCTGCATTAAGCCCGTTAGAATCCATATGGAGACCCCTCATTCATAGATTGTTACTTTTTTGACTATCATACTTACGCACATAGTTCTGAATATATGTATATTGTATTTTAGTAAAAAAAATACGTCAAATAAATAGTTTATAAACTAATATAAACTATTTATGACCGGGGTTCAGTAAAGTAGCACCGTTCTAACGTTTCTTTTTTATTCAGGCAACGTTTCTGTTTTCCTTACCGGTTATGATACCTGCTTTTTCAAAATGCTTCTTTATCAAGAAAGCCCATCTGTATTCCGGGAAAAAGATTATAATTTGTAATAACTCCTTTTCCGGGGCAACCGTAATCAATTACCATTTTTTCTTTTTTATTTTCTATTACAGTAGCCTTATTTCCATACCACTCGTGCTTATAATTATCCATGATTATCCCTTAAAGACTATTCCAATTGCCTGTTTACTTCCTCTATCACACTTTCCATACTTGTTTTTACAAAAAAATGTTTTCCTTTAAATTGCTTAATTCCAAACGAATCTGTATAAATCTTCCATTTATCCATATCCTTTCCGTCCGCTTCGGAATCATTCGCTCCGTAAAAAGCAAATATAGGACACGAAAGCTTTACTTTGTCTTGCAAAACATACTGCTCATCCATAGTGAAATCCGCTCTGAGAAGAGGCATAAAGAATTCCACAATTTCCTTGTTATTCAATATTTCCGAAGGCGTACCTTCGAAGTGACTGATCTCATCCAGAAAATCACTGTCGCTTAATCTACATATCGGTCTGAGCTCCGGAATATGAGGAGCGCGACTTCCCGAAACCATAAGCCTGATGCATGGCTTTTTTCTTTTGTCATATGGGGTATTAAATAAAAAATCCCACGAAGATATTGTTCTTCGTGGGTGTTCTTTACATTTTTGCCTCTTTATACAGCTGATCAAAAAGATCTTTCTTTATGATGTAGATATCATGCGGGTCGTCTTCTCTGAAAGCGATGTAATCGCCGATACCGCCCGAATAATATTTTTCGTCATCCCAAGCGGTAAAGAGCTTTACGCACTTATCGAGAGGACGGGCAAAGATGCTGACATTTCCCTTGCTCACAGCATGTTTAACATAAGCCATGACGGATTTCTTTTCACCTGTGACACTGTTTTTTATGCTGGGATCGTATTCAAACTTTTTGTCAAAGCTGTCATCAAGCATCTTGTAGCTCTTTTTGAATTTTTCTTTTGCTATAGGATAGATCTCGCCCGTGATTCCGACCATGAGATAATGCGATTTATCTATAGTTATGTCGATATCGCCCTCTAAGGTTCTGACGGTGATCAAAGTCCCCTTGGGGAATACGTCGGTAAGCTTCACATAACCGAACTCCTGCGGGATCTTCACGTATTTCTTCATGCCGTCCATGCCAAGTGTAGTTTCTTTTGCATAGATGACTTCGTACATGTCAAAATACTCTTTCATGCGCTTATGAAGGTAATTTGTGGCAAGCGCTTCGAGCTTTCCCGAGCCTTTATCTTTTTTATCTTTATTCTCTTTGTACTTTTGCTTTAGCTTCTCCGGTCTAAGAGAGCCCCCGGCCTTGAATATATGGCCTCCTCCGCCGCCGAGGTCGCCTGCAAGAAATGCCGCAAGTTCATTGGCGTGAACCTCTTTTACGCAGCTGCGAACGGAAAACTTCACTTCCATGGGACTTACAAAATAGGCAAGGCAAACGTTAACGCCCGCAGTCTCAAGCGAAAAGTCGCTCATTACGCCGAGAATGTTGGGGTCGCATGCTTCCGCATGTATGATGAGATACTTTTCTTTTTTGAAGTACTTATAGTTAAGGATCGCGTTGCCCGTGATCTTGAGCTCGTTCAGCGAAATGTTGGAATTACTCATCTCCACGATAATGCTCTTGTTTACGATAAGCTCGTCCTGCATATCGCGGTCTAACGGGTGCGAAACCTCGGAAAACTTGTTGGTATCTGTATAGAGTCCATAGTAAAGAGCTGTTGCTAAAAGCGGATTGTCGTTGACATCAAGACCTTCTTTTTTGATAAGGTCCCAGACAAGCGTCGATGCACTTCCAAGGTTATTCCTTACATCGGAAAACTTCGGAAGATCGGCCGATTTCTGGTGATGATCGATGACCGCAATGTGATCTGCCTTTAGCTTGGATACATTCTTTTGCCCGTACTGACAGTCAACGGTGACAAGAAGCCCCTTCACTTTATCAAGCTCGGGCTCGTACGAAACCGGAATTTCAAGCTTATCGAGCATGATCTTGAGATTACTCTTTTGAATCTTGTTCTTGCCTTTGTATATGAGCTTTGCCTTCTTACCCATCTTTTCAAAGTACCACAAAAGAGCGTATCCCGACGCGAGCGCATCGGCATCCGGATTGTCGTGACACTGAATGGTTATGTTATTAAATTTCAGCAGCTCATTTAATCTCATAATACTTATTTTATCCCTTGCATGATATGCGAATTGCTACATGACTTACGTCATTTTCGCAATTCTACAAACATTCGGAAACCGTCAATTCACTACGTAAATTGCTATTTCCTCATGTTTGTTCGGGTCATAAAGTCAAAATGCTTAACATGCAAGCATGTACGCATTTTTGACTTTTGACACCTATATCATCCTATTCCGTAAGCGTCCTTCTGCTCCTGTGGCATCTCGTGATCCTTCAGGATGTCTTTGGCTTTTTTGATAAGGTCGTCTAAGTTGTAATGACGGAAGTAGCCGAGGCTTTTTTCACCGTTCTCATTCTTCGCCAAACACGGGAAGGTATCCGTAGGTTTGTGGTATCCCATGCTTGATGTAAGATACCCCAGTTCAATATAGCTGTCCATATCGAAAATATTGGTTATTGTTGAATAATGAAAATATATGCATGAATGTTCTGTATCAAAGGTAAAGGTACTCTCATAGTCCGCTGTACTGTTTGTAGTATATTCCGTCATCCCTACAAGATTTCCCGTCATTGCATCATATCTGCATAGATTACCGTCAGTAAATGGAACAATAAGAAGATCCTTTTCACTATCTTTTTCTTTTACAAAAACAGGTCTTCGCATTTTTACATCATGAATCGGAATAGAAGCTATATCATTGTTTTTTATGTCTTTTATGATTATGTTCTTTTCGTCAGTTACAGCGAACAAGCTTCCGTCATCATTCATCGATACACATACAGTATCATTCCAATCATCGTCATAAACTACGGGATATATCTCGTTTTCATTTATATCAATGATATAGTCCGGCTTTTTAGCATCTTGCGACCCATTTAATTTATTTGTCACAGGGGCATAGATAAAGCCTTGCTTTTCAAAGTAGTAAAGGTTTTCGATCCAAATATATTCATCTATAGGAAGACGATATTTATCGGTTTTTTGCGTTGCAATATCATATACTGATATAAATTGGTTTTCAAAACCATTCATTTCGATATAAACAATCTTACCGTTTTCGTATATAGGAATGTCATTTGATGAATAAGAAAACTTATTTATCTTCTCCGATGTGTATTCTCCGGTCTTATAATCGACGAAATAAACTCTAAGTTCATCACCGGACACAGTATTTTTATAGTTCAAAAGCAGTTTTCCGTCATAAGTTCCAAGGCAAGTAAAATGGTACGCTTTCTCTTCACTTCCGGGCTCGGCCAAAACAACTCTTTTGTTATACTTCTTATCATTAGGATCATAAAGGTCCAATATCACGCTCTCTTCTTCATCAAGAAGTACAGCGGCAACATTATCATCCATATATGAATAATAGATATTATCCGTCTTGGGAGAAGCATCATACGCTTTCCATTCTTTATCATATGAATCGTAGGAATACTGAGTTATACTTTTCCCGTTATTTTGAGATAAAAACAAACATCCAGCTCCAACCGTGCCTTTTCCAAGATTATCAATAAAATATTCCATGGAACTGATAGTATCTTTATCCTCGGGATCGGAAGACGTAGATCTTGCCATGCTACCGTTAAGGGTTATATAACTCGGTGAAGACTGATCCTTGCTAATATAAGCATAAACAATGGCTGAGTTAAGAGTGAAATGATGAAGTCTCTCTCCTGTTGCCACATCCCAAATATCTGAAGTATCACCGGAATAGTAAGCTATAGAATTATTGGCTTCTATATAAATAAAATCCGATTCATAATTGACATCATTGGTTATTAATTCATTGGTCCATTTTTCAGAAAGATCATCCGGATCAAGACAGTAAATCATATCGCGATCTGTCTTACATATATAAAATGAAGATAATCTGGTATTGCTGTTCATTGGATCTTCAGGATATGCCAAAAACAGCTCGTCATTTGTAGGAAAAAGTATATCCGCCGTATATTCCCCGTCCGTCATTTTGGATATTGCTTTATCGGATGTTATATCATATACTCCGATTCCGGTTTTTTGTTCTTTATCGGTAAAACTAAAGGCAATCTTTGTATTGTCCGGAGATAAACAGGTATTTCTAACCCATCCATCTAAAGAATCTTTAAACTCTTCCGGAAGCTTATATTCATCTATTACTTTTCCATCTTCCTGTGAATATATACGAAATGATCTATCAGACAACGCAAGCAATATATTCCCGTCCTTAGTTAAATTAATGGCTTTATCCGTACAAGACTCATCAATTGCTTGCTCCCAATCAGGCTTTCCGTTTTTCACATTGATACATGTAATAAAGTAGTCACCTAACATTATCGCTCTTCCATCGGAAATAAACTTAAAACATGTAGGAACAAGTTTGTCATTCTTGGGATTGTAATTGTAGAGCTCTTTATGACTGTCCGTATCCCATATTTTTATATTTCCGAATTGATCCATTGCTTCCAAATACTTATTATCGGAATCCACATTCAGAGCTTCTATTCTTCCGGGCATCTCATAATTCCATATTGATGTGATATCGTTATAATCATTTGAAACATACGCCATTGTTGCCTGCGTAATCGCACGAAGAGCTTCCGTCGTGACAGGTCTGTCCGGCATCTCCTCACCGGGAAGAGCCGCAAGAGCCAAATGTAGCGCATCAATTCTGTTCTGATTATCAAGAAGCTTCTCCGATTCATTCGCAAGATACTTAGACTGACTGACAAGAGAAGCACGATAGCTATCATTAACCTTTTTGTTGCTGTATATCAAATTGCCGACAAAAGCAAGCATTACAGCCATTACCACAGCAAAAACAGCGGTCAGTCTTTTCATCTTGTACTGACGCTGTCTATCCATAAGTTCGTTATATCCGCAGCCTATAAGAGCTGCCGCAAGACGCGGAAGTTCAGTGTTTTTGGCTTCTCTTACAGGAAGTCTGAAATCACAGGAAAGCGGCTCAACGGGTATTGTTACCGTTTCCTCGATACCAAGTTCATTAACCCTGGTAACTTCTTTATTCTTAAGTATCTCGGGTACCACATCAACCGGCTCACCGTCTGCCAATACCGTAAGGATCTGATCCTGAGTGTGGTTCTTTAAAAAGAGCTTTATCTCTCTTTCAACCCACATGGATTTGCAAGTATTGGTGGAGCATATTACTATAAGATAGTCAGCATTCTCAAGTGCCTCTGCGATTGTTCCGCTAAGGTCACTAGTGATCGGAAGCTCGTCGGTATCCCTAAAGATCCTCTCGATCTTTTTCATGCCGGTCTTTTTTCTGATCTTGTGCGGAATGTGATAGTGTTCAAGACCACGCTCAACCATTGCTGCGATCTTATTATCGAGCTCAGCGTGTTTGTAAGATATAAAAGCATTGTAATGTGTACTCATTTACCCCAACTTCCTCTTTGTTACATCATTTATAATATTTATCACTGATTATTATACAAGAAAGGTTCTCTATGACCAAGATTTTTTTCCTGTCTTACAAACATCCTTTAGACAGCATCTTTCGCAGTCAGGCCTTCTGGCCACGCATACCGCTCTCCCATGCAGCACAAACCTGTGGCAAAGATCATTTCCCTCTTCCGGAGGAATTATCTTCCAAAGTTCTTTCTCCACTTTTCCGGGTTCCTTGATATTGTCGACCAGACCGATAAGATTACAGAGCCTGATGCAATGAGTGTCCGTAACAATCGCAGGTTTTCCGAACACATCCCCCATTAAGAGATTAGCACTCTTTCTTCCGACACCGGGAAGGGCAAGCAATTCCTCCATGGTATCGGGAACTTTACAGTCATATTTATCTCTCAGCATTTTCATGCAAGCAGAAATATCCCTGGCTTTTGAATTACCCAGACCACAAGGTCTGACTATTTTTTCTATATCCTCAACCGCAGCATCGGCAAGTGCTTGTATTGACGGAAACTTCTCATATAACAAAGGAGTGATCATATCAACCCTTGCATCGGTGCACTGAGCCGCAAGGCGAACACTCACAAGCAATTGCCATGCCTTATCATAAGCGAGCGTGCATTTTGCCTCCGGATATTCTTTTTTCAGCCTCTCGATAACCTCCGCGGCCAGTTTTTTCTTAGTCATAATCCGTATATTTTTCAATCCTTTCTTGTTTTTTCTTTCTCTATATATTATTCTATTTACAGTTTATGTAATATATCGTAAAAAAATATTTTTAATATATCATAAATCGCAAAAAGGAACGGGGTTAAATAGAATGAGTATACACTATAATGCATTTATATCATACAAACATGCGGATCTTGACAACAAGATCGCGGCATATGTCGAAAAGCATCTTGAGCACTTTCATATTCCCGGTAAAATAAGGAAAAAAACCGGCATGAAAAAGATCGAGAGAATCTTTAGGGACACCGATGAGCTTCCGATCACCAGTGATCTCAGCGCCACTATCGAAGATGCTCTTACAAATGCTGACTATCTTATAGTAGTATGCTCCACCAATACTTGCAAATCCATGTGGGTTGAGAGAGAGATTAATTTCTTTTTAAAAAATCACCCCAAAGAAAATATACTGACAGTCCTTGCCGCGGGTGAACCCGCCGATGTCGTTCCTGAAATCCTCAAGAACAAAGAAGTTACGAGAATAAACGAAAACGGTGAATCCGTTACTGTTATAGAGCCTGTTGAGCCGCTCTCCTGCGACTTTAGGCTCCCTCTTCGCGTGGCCAAAAACACTGAAATACCAAGGCTCGCCGCTGCCCTTATAGGCTGCCAATACAACGAACTCATGGACAGACAGCGCCAGTACAAGATGAAGCGCCTCACTGCTGTCTTTGCAGGTATAATGGCTCTGTCCATAGGCTTTGGTGCGTACATGTTTAACAGTAAGCAGCAGATCAATGAAAGCTATCGCGCTTCCCTTATAAGCCAGTCCAGATACCTTGCCAACGAATCAGAAAAACTCCTGGAAGATGAACAGCGAATCGACGCTCTTCATCTTGCTCTTGCTGCCCTTCCAAGCGAAGAAATGCCTGACAGACCCGTGACCGTTGAGGCTGTAAGAGCCATCACACAGGCTACAGAAGCTTATGTTCCCCAATTAACTTCAAACATCGAGGCTGAATGGACGTACGAACTTCCCAGCGAAGTAGTCGAGCTTCGCATAGATCCCGAATATGGTAATATAGCTGCTATGGATGACGAAGGCAATGTCAAAGTCTGGGATAAGGATACACGCAAAGAGATTTATTCTTATTCAGAAGGTGATCTGAATAAATGCGCTAATTATATTGCCGTCTATAATGGTAATCTGATAATCATATGCAATAGCTCTGTTATTTCAATTGATCCCCGAAGCGGTAAAACCAACTGGACTACAGGTCACTTGGAAAGCGCAATAGAATGTGAACATCCAATCGAACTGACTAATGACGATAACATCCTTATCGCCCTTCGCACCGGAAAATTTATTGTGATCTCCGAGAAAGACGGCTCTGTTATTAATACATATGATCTTTCTCAAAATGTTATAGAAGACATGAATAACATTGACATAAGCGTATTTCGTATAAATGACATGGCTCTTTCTAACGATAATACAAAGATTGCATTTTCTTATACCACAAATGATAATAATAAACTATTAGATTTAAACAGTTATACCAAACGATTGGGTATCTATGATATTTCTTCAGGTAGCACCGCTGTTTATGAGTCTGCTTTTGAAGACATTGAGGATATGTGCTTTTCAGAGGATGGCGATCTGTTCCTCTCTATATTAGATGATCCCAATTCGTTAAGTACAATTTATCGAAACGAGACAACCTTAAAAAACTCGCGTCTAACAATTTGCCGCATATCTCCTGAAGACTTTTCCGTTAAGTGGGCTGAAGACTTTTCATGCAGTGATATTATCATAGATTCCGGACTGATCTATAAAGAAAAGCACAATACCCTTTCATACTACGCCGGAGATACGGCTGTTGTATATGATGCATCAAGCGGAGAAGAGCTCCATAACTTTGATCTTAATTCATCAATAGTATATGGAATAGATCTTAACGAGGCATCATCTGTTCCCTTTTTTATAACGGCTTCCGGTTGTTATACCGAAGAAGGACCTTCCTTTACAGGGGATAAAAACGATATCTTCCTTTTCAAACACTTTTCCGATGATCTTTGTGACGCATTGGTCTGTCAAGGTATCTATACGGTAAAAAAAGATAGCAACCAGATTATTTATTACGGCGTATATGTATATGACAAAGAATGGGAAAGCTATAAAGATGCTCCTGTGACAAACGGTTATTATACTACTTATCTTGATGATAATATTGCTGCCATAGTAAATGTACAGGATAGCGATGTTATTATTGATTTTTATGATCCTTCCAATAAATCATTTATTACAAGTGCCAAGATCAAAGATGGATACAACGGTCCTGCACATACCGATCCTCAAATTCTTGGGGTCTATAATGATAAGCTGATAATGCGTCATAATAATTATGATCAAGGAGAATTCTCTCCTTCAGGTTCAACTATATACTTCATTGATTCCAAAACAGGTAATATCGAATCAAATTATTACGATTTGAATGCCATACATGATCCCAATGCTACAGCTTACAAAGACGGTAAGCTTCTATATACAAGTATAGAATCAGATAATGAGTATGTTGTTATACATGATATAGAAAGTAATACAAATAAACAGTACCTGCTCCCGCCTACGCCAGAAAAAAGAGATGGACGTATTATAAATAGACTCGCTTTAAATGAAGAACAGGGATATTTATATTGTGCAAGCATCAAAACTCATTATAATGGCCTTAACGGAAGTAACATTGACCCCTCTTCATTAAATCTTACACAGTTTACCAACGATATTTTTACCAACACTCCTGAAGACTATATCATTAACATTAATGATACCGAGCCAAAGTTAACCCCTGTGAAATTAAGTGAATCTTGGATCGAAACGGAATATGTGGAAATCAATGATTCAGGCACACGTATCGCTGCAACAGACGGACAGACTATTTCAATATGCAATACCGAAGGCGAAATTTTGTCCAATATATCAATTCAACATAAACAAATGCTTGGATTCTCTTTCTATAAAGAACCTGCCACCAAAAGAGAACTCTTAATTGTTCCGTATTCAGATGGAAATGTATGCAGATATGACGTTGATACAGGTTCTTTGGTATATAGAAATACTTTTTCCATTAGTTCTTATGATACAACGTTTAGATTTACTGAAGTTTTTTATCCAAATTTATATTCAACGTTTACTTTTGACACCGAACATTCTTGCATGTATTTAAATAATTTACTTGTGACTAATATATTTGATCTGAACACTTTTACAGAACTTGGATGTATAAAGAACTCACTTGGTTATCACGGACCCACGGATACTTTTCTCGCCGTTTCCACTGATTCTGGCACAGATTGCCACTTAGGATACTTTAAGCACTACACTCTGAAAGATCTTATCAGAAAAGCAAAAGAAATCCTGGGTGACCACGAGATGCCCCAGGAACAAAAAGACTCTTATGGAATATAAAAAACTCAGGATTTCTTTTATTTAACACGGGTGTCGCATGATGCTTATTTCTTTGCTTCTCCCTCTGGGAAGATGATCTTATTAACAAAGAAGAATATTATCATGCTGACGCCGCCGTTGAGGACTGTGGTTCCTATGTTGTATACGAAGTCGGGAACGAACCGGCCGGCTACTGCCACCCAAGCACAATTTATGGAATTAACTATGCAGGTGATCACGCAGAAAGCGATGAAATACCACATTGCCTGATACCAGATGTTTCCTTTACTTCTAAACACGAAGCTGCGCTGGATGGGAAAGTTTACGCACTCTCCGATCACCATAGCGACCATGTACGCTGCGAAGTAGGCAAGTCCGCCTTGCGCTGTGTCATAGCCGATGATGTTCCATTTAAAATCAACTCCGAAGAGATTGACGGGAATTCCCGGCCAACCGAATGCCTTGTCTCCGAGTCCCTTAAACGCGTAGGGAAGGAACTGAAGTATCAGATACTTAAAGACTGTGATGACGTTAGAGACAATAACAAACAGTCCGCCCTCTCTTATCCACTTCGCTGCTTTTGGGTGCTTGGTAGCATATTCATTCCAAAAGTTCATAATATTTCCTCCAAATCAATATACTTATGTACCAGCTTATTCAGCTCTCTTTAGCATGCTCTCATAAGCTCTGTTCTTTCTGCTGTTTCTGAAATATCCGCCGATTATCTTTCCAAGGCCCTTAAAGAAATGACCGTTTACAAGCTTAACAATACCGTCTACCATCTCCATGCTGACAGCGCCCTGAGTCATCTTCGCCATTGCCCTAAACGGCATGTTGTAGATGAACATGATGTTGAGATCGGGCTTTCCGCTCTCATCGGCTTTTTTCTTCATTGCCGTAAGGCGTCTGTAAGCAAATCTTGCAAGTCCGCTCTTAGCGTAGTACATCTGGCAAATAGCGTCGTTCTCGCCGAGAAGTCCGCTCCAGTTTCCGTCCGGAATCTTACTTCCGAGAAGCTTCTCATACTCGGAATCTTCAACAAGCTGCACGTTTCCGGAGTAATATGATGAAAGTCCGGAAGGCTCGTACGGATAATCCGCTGTCGTTCCGTTTACAAAAAGACCTGTCGAAAGCTTGATATCTGCGCTGCTTGCGCCGATCATCACGGTATAATTACCTTCTTCGATCTCCCACTTATCAGTTTTTACGTTAAAATAACGGAATGTTTTATCGTCAAAAGAGATCCTGACTTCCTTACTTTCTCCCGCCTTTAAAAAGACTTTGGTAAAGCCCTTCAGTTCTTTCTTTGGTCTGAAAACAACAGCACCCTTTAAGGAAACATAGAGCTGGCAAACCTCCGCACCGTCCCTGCTTCCGACATTTTTAAGGGTAAATGATACTCCTTCTCTGTCTGCTTTCATATTACTGTATTCAAAGCTTGTATATGAAAGTCCGAAGCCAAACGGATAGAGAACCGGAATATTTGCGGTGTCATAATATCTGTAACCGACATAAAGGCTTTCTCTGTACTCGGAAGTTCTCTCGCGGCTCGGATAGTAGCGATAGCATGAAGTATCCTCAAGTCTCCTCGGAATAGTCTCGGAAAGCTTACCCGAAGGATTGACGTCACCTGTGAGTATATCGAGCACAGCTCCTGCGCCTGCCTGTCCGTTGAGATAGCAGTGAAGAAGCGCTTTGAAATGATGATGCCAAGGCATCTCTATAGCAGAACCTGCGCTTATAATTCCAACAAGATTTGGATTAACCTGTGCAAGCTCCTGAAGGAGATTGATCTGATTCTGAGGTATTCTCATATGGTTTCTGTCCATTCCCTCGGACTCGCTGTCTTCATTAAGTCCAAAGAAGAAAAGAACCACATCAGCCTTAGCAGCAAGATCAAGAGCTTCTTTCTTGGTTGCCGCATCCTCTTCGCCGTTTCTGGAATAGCCTCTACTCTTGCCCACAACCTTAAGATTGTAATTATCTATCATCTCAACCACGGTTTCGATCTTGGTAGGATTAACAAGAGAAGAACCTGCTCCCTGATATCTTGGAACAAATGCAAAATCACCTATAACGGCAACACTTACTCCGCTCTTAAGCGGAAGGATCGCGCTTTCGTTTTTAAGAAGGATTGCACTCTCGGCTGCCGCTTTCCTTGCTATGTTATGATGAGCATTTTTGTCAAATTCATCTCTCTTTCCCTTGGCGTTCTCACTAAGAGCAAGAACAACGTCAAGGAGTTCGTCTACTCTTTTATCTACATCTTCCTGTCTTATCTTGCCGCATCTTACAGCCTCGATAAGCTCTCTTGCAGAATCAAGTCCGGGGTTGGGCATTTCAAGATTGGAGCCTGCCGCCACACCAAGCGCGTGATCGTTTGAAGCGCCCCAGTCGGTAATCACGATTCCGTCAAAGCCCCATTCTTTTCTCAATATATCATTCAAAAGATGCTTATTCTCGTTGGCATAGGTTCCGTTGATCTCATTGTATGCAGACATGATGGTCTTCGCCTTACCCTCTTTTACCGCGATCTCGAAACCTGTAAGATAAATCTCTCTCAATGTTCTTTCATCGATCACGGAATTCATTGCCATTCGTCTAAGCTCTTGAGAATTGACTGCAAAGTGCTTGGGGCACGCATATACGCCTTTTGACTGAATACCCTTTACGTATGAAGCAGCCATTTTACCCGCAAGATAAGGATCTTCGGAAAAATACTCAAAGTTTCTTCCGCAAAGAGGACTTCTCTTGATGTTAAGTCCGGGGCCAAGAAGAACGTTAACGCCTTCAGCCATAGCCTCTTCACCGAGAGTACTTCCGATCTCTTCGCCAAGCTTCTCATCCCAGCTTCCTGCAATAGTAGCTGCTGTAGGAAAACATGTGGCGGGAACGGACGCGTTGAGTCCAAGGTGGTCTCCTGCTCCTGCCTGCTTTCTCACACCGTGAGGGCCGTCTGAGCAAAAGATTGAAGGAATGCCGAGTCTTTCAAAATCTCTTGACTGCCATTCTCCCTTTCCGCTAAGGAACGCTGCCTTTTCTTCTATTGTCATCTTCTCAATGATATCCTGATGTTTCATGGGTTTCCCCTCTCTATATTTAAAGGGTAGGGGGCAAAAGCCCCCCACCGTGAAATTATTTATTCAGCAGTAACCTGCTCAGTATTTTTTTCCTTAAGATATCTCTTAATGAACTTGAACATAAGGAATGCCATAAGTGCTGCAAGGATCACATCAACAACGATCATGATAACCTGCCACTTAGCCATGCCCATCTTAAGGTTCTCGGGAGCATAAGCTCTTGAGTTAACTACAGTGTAGAGAATGTTCTTGGTTGCATCACGCATAGCTGTCTGCGCACCGGGTGTTTCTCTGAACTGTACGTTGTTTGTTGCAGTAGGATAGTTAACGAGCATGCAGTCTGTACCGTTTCTGATAGCCTGATCTGAGCTCATGTATCCGTAAACACCGAAGTAATCTGTAAGTGCAAAGCCCTTGAAGCCCCACTCATCTCTGAGTACAGTCTTCATAAGTGTGCTGCTGCCGCCTGCCCAACGGTTACCGATGTAGTTGAAGGAAGACATTACCGCACAGATATCAACATTCTTTACGCATCTCTCGAAAGGCTTAAGGTAGATCTCACGGATAGCCTGCTCATTGGACCATGTGCAGAGCATATCAAGTCTGTTCTGCTCCTGATCGTTCATGGCAAAGTGCTTGATGTAAGCATATACACCATTCTCCCATGAACCCTTACAAGCTTCAGATGCGATATATCCTGAAAGAACTCCGTCCTCTGAGTAGTACTCAAAGTTACGTCCTGCAAATGCTGTTCTGTGAATGTTCATGGCAGGTGCATACCAACCTGATACATCCATCTCATTAGCCATCTTTCCGATGTAATCACCAAAGCTGTGAGCAAGGTCTTTGTTAAATGTAGCTGCAATTGTAACTCCTACAGGGAATCCGAGTGATCCTACCTGTGTGAAGTTGTTGTTGATCGAAGCAGGACCGTCACAGTCATTTGTACGAACCTTGCCGATTGACTCAACTGAGTTGGTCTGATATCCGCCAAGTGAAATAAGTGCGTTCATATCATCAAGTGACATTGAATCAAGAAGCTCATCCCACTTAGCATCGTTTCTGTCTGCGCCGCGAAGATCTGCAAGCTTAAGAGTTGTAGTAGCTCCTGTCTTAATTGCCTGTGCAGCGGGATCTTCATCCTGTGCCGTAGCTTCGGGTGTAAGGTAGTTACTGATATTATAGAAAGTGCTCTTTGCATCGGCGCTCATCTCGTAGCTTGCGGGAGCCTTTGTAGCCTCTTCATAGTTAGCAAATCCATCGGCTCTTGAAAGGTATGTAAGTCCGCCGTTAGCATAGTCAAAAGTATTTGTTGCCGTAACAAGATCGCTATCTCTCTTGTTATCTCCGTTATATGTAACAGTCTCGCCGACATTGTATGTCTTTGAATCAATTACATTGTGTGAATCTGAGTTGATTGAGATCACATACTCGCCTGCCTCAAGAACATAGCCCTTAGCATCCTGATAATCGTAAGAAGCCATATCTTCTACAGCAAATGTGATGTGAACTGTCTCGGAAGCACCGGGCTCAAGCATTCCTGTCTTTTCAAACTGAACAAGGTTAGCGCTTGCCTTCTCAATGCCGCCGTTTGTGTAAGGAGGATTGTAATAAACTTCTACTACATCCTTACCTGCTTTGTCGCCTGTATTGGTTACAGTTACGTCAAAAGAGATATTTCCGTCAGCTTCTGTGATCTCACCCATCTCCTGCTTGAAGCTTGTGTATGAAAGTCCGTAGCCGAAAGGATACTGAACTGTCTGATCATAATCGATAAGTCCCTCAAGCGCTGCTGTCTCATAGAACTTATAACCTACATAGATACCCTCTACATAGTTGATAAATGAAACAATAGATGTTGACTCTGTGCCTGTAAATCCTACAGAAGTATAAGCAAAGTCATCCATATTTGTGTAGTTGAAGTCACCGAAGTTATTCCACCAAGGTGTCTTTTCATAGTCATAAACATAAGTGTCAATAGTTTTTCCCGAAGGATTAACCTCACCCGTTACGATCTCGCCAAGAGCTGCCATTCCTACGTGACCCATTCCTGCTGCCCAGAGAGCACTCTTGATCTGAGGGTGATCATTTATAAATCCGAGTTCAAAAGAATTTGCTCCGTTGTAAACAAGGATAACCTTATCAAAGTTATCGCATACAAGGTCGATCATCTCTTCTTCTCTGTTTGTAAGCTGAAGATAGTGATCACCTGCATCCCAGTCTTTTCCTTCGTTGAGTGTATCGTCATACACACCTGCCGTATAAGTTGTTCCGTCCTGATATGAACCGTCTACAACTGCAACCATATCAGCGGGAAGATCAGCACCCTCACCACCTGAACGGCTGATAACGATCATTGCCGTATCAGAGAAATTCTTGGCATTGTCTATAAGCTCCTGAGAATAAAGAGAAACGTTGGGTTCGGGAAGAGTCCAATCCTGTGCCCACATTCCAACCTCAGGTCTTCCTGTCTTATAATCCGTATAGAACTTAGTAAGTTCTGCGTTAGTCTCAATTCCCGCATCCTTTAAAGAATCAAGAAGTGAGATCTTTGCATAAGCATCGTTAAGTGATCCCGATCCTGCTCCACCAAGGATCGCATCTGTTGAAGCCCATCCGAATACGTTGAGCTTAGATCCCGATGCTACGGGAAGAGTGTTGTCCTTGTTCTCCAAAAGAACTATTCCCTCTTCCGCGATCTGCTTAGCGAGAACGGTTGCTTCGTCAGAAGTTTCTTTTGTGATTGTTCCGCTTCCGCTCACAAGATCAAGCATTGTACGCATAGGTCCTGTGCAGATCATATTTACGCTTACGCAGATACCAACGATCATTGCTACAAGCGCAGTGCCTCTAATGAGCCTTTTAACCGGCTTTTTCATTTTCATAACCGCAACCATGCATATAACAGCAAGTGCAATTATGATTCCGATAGCTATCAAATAAGGTCTGATAGAAGAAATGACGTTTAACACGTCGTCCATATTGATAGATAACATGATATAACCTCCCTTTTTATTCGCACTTTTATTAACCGAAAAGTGCAGGATATGTTTACTATAATTCGAGGTTATCACAATAAAAAAATCGTGCCGTTTTTGTCATAAACGGTACGATTTTTGTCGTGAACGGATTATTGCGGTATCAAAATTTTAAGCTCAAACCACTTGTCATTTACGCCAAAATTCAGCGTTCCGTGGTATTTTTCAACCGTATATCTGATACTCTTAAGTCCGAATCCGTGATTTCCTTTATCGGACTTGGTCGTCACGGGATATCCGTTCTTTATTGTCAGCCTGCTCTCGCAATAATTGTTTATTTGGATAAGGATAAAGTTCTTTTTCGGTGATATCGCGATATGGATCAGTCTCTTTTCCGGATCATCGATCAAAGATACATTCTCGATGGCATTATCCAGAGCATTTCCGAATATCGTACAGATATCCGCGACATGCATAAAATCAAGAATATTTCCGTCCGCGACACAGGTTATCTTTATGTTATTGGCGCGGCAGTTAAGCATCTTACCTGCAATAAGCGTATCGAGAACACTGTTACCCGTCTGAAGCTCCGGACTGTACGCCTCAAGCTCCTGCTCAAGCGTATCTATCCACTCTTTCCTCTCCTCTTCGCTCATCTCTGCACGAAGCCCCGCGATCTGGTGCTTAAGATCATGGTATTTCATATTTATCAGGTCAAAAGAGTTCTGATAGTTCCTGTACTTATCGTACTGGGCCTTAAGCATCGCATGAATATTTCTTAGCTCTTTTTCCGCAAGAAGCTCACAGATCCTGCTCTGATATACATAAAGGATCATGATACCCGCGATATCGACAAGCGTCCTGATGTAAAAGATATCTGCGGCAACCTCCGACGAAAACGGTGTGTTCTGCAAAATGAAACTTAGATTACTAAACGCAAATATCGCTGCGGCGATGACTATCGCGGCCCACAGTTCATGCGTATTGATCTCAAGCTGGTTAACGCCCCTTGTGATGCTGACTTCCATGTAATGAGCCCAGACAAAAACAAGCCCGTATACAGCGATAAAAATAATAACCTGTACGATCTTGGAAGGAGTCTTTGCAAGGAAATAGCATGCGAGCTGCCACTCGAGCGAAGCCGCAAACTCCGCAAGCAAAAACGCCCTCGCGCAGTAATAACCGATAACGTTCACCGTGACATCGCAGATAATGTACATATAGGCATACATAAAAACAACCGCGATAAGCATGCACGGGAGCCAGAAAACAACCGGAAGATTCTTGGTGAGCACAAGAAAAGCGCTCTGAATCACCAGCGCCAATATAGAATACAAAGTAAATCTCTTGTTATTAACTTTTCTTTTCAGAACAAAGCAATAGCTTACGCATGCAAGCCATTCCGCTATTGCCGTATATATTCTGGGAATATCCTGATAAATAGCGTCCACTTATGCGCCTCCAAATAATCCGGTATTTATGATCAAGATAATGAAGCCATATAATCCGTAAGAGCACTCATGAAATCACTCTTTCTTGCCCTGCTGATAAGGAGCTGCTTTCCTGCTATTATGCAGCTACCGTTCTCAACTCCGTCAACATATTTAAGATTAACAAGATAGCCCTTGTTACTCCTAAAGAATCCGTGCTTCGAAAGCTGCTCGTCGAAGTCTTTGAGCTTGGCTCTTATAGTGAATTCGCCTCCGCTTGTGTAGAAATTAAGATTGTGCCCCTCACTCTCTATGTAAAAGATATTGTCTATATCGAGCTTTTTTACGCCTGAAGGCATGTCTATGGAAATAATGTTATTGCTCTTTTTATTGAGTCTTCCTATCGCTCTTCCAAGCTTCTGGGAAAAAGCAAAGTAGCTAACGGGCTTAAGCACATAGTCGAGCGCATCGACCTGGTATCCCCTGATCGCATAGTTCGTCATATTGGTTATGAACATGATAACAACATCCTGATCGAGCTTACGTATCTCTTCTGCTGCCGTCATCCCGTCCATAAGCTTCATCTCGATATCCATCAGGATTATGTCAAACTGGCCTCTGTACCCGTTTGTTATCTCGTCTCCGTCGCGGAATCTGGTAATCTTGAAATAATGCCCACTCTCGCTCTGATACTTATTAACAAACTCAGTCAGCTGCTGTGCATATGCATCTTCATCTTCAACTATTGCAAGCTGGATCATGAACCCGTACTCCGTTTCTCATTTTAATTGCGCGCAATATAATAATACCTCACGCTGTCAAGTCCCCTTTTGTAGTCTAATGGTATTTTTTGACAAGTCTCGCGGTTATCAGCTCTCAGCATAATTATAACCTATATAACGTTTGCTTTATTATTAAAAAACAATAAATTGCCTCTAGCAAAATGCTCTTAAATCATGATCCGGCATGCATATTTGCTTTCTTCTCCAATATACATGCCTGGTTTTCGCAAAAAGTTGACGTAATATTGATAAACAGCATGTATATAAGCTAATACCCTTTTTTGGCATGTCGACTTTTCCCGGCGTAATCCTACAAAAGATAAAAATATGCAAAAATAAGCATGCCAAATCATCTTTGTTGATGATTTGGCATGCTTATTCCCTGTTTTTCATATTCTGTATTCTGATAATCCGGCAACCGGCCCCAATAAATCCGATCCCATGCATTATTACGCCGGCCTCTGTGGCACATCCAGCAAGCATTAACTCATTTGCCACAACGACACACATATCTCTATCCAAGCAGTTCGCGTAGCTGTTCTTTTGTAAGTGCCGCTGCTCCGAGCGTTCCTTCGTCAAGCAGCTCATCCGCAAGCTCTTTTTTCTTGTTCTGAAGATGGATGATCCTCTCCTCTATCGTATCTTGCATTATGAGCCTATATACCGTGACGACGTTCTTCTGTCCGATGCGGTGCGCTCTGTCGGTTGCCTGATTCTCGACCGCAATATTCCACCAGTGATCGAAATGAATGACGATGTCCGCCGCGGTCAGATTAAGTCCCGTTCCGCCCGCACGAAGCGAGATGCAGAACACCGGCGTATCGTCCTCCTGGAACGCATCAACAAGCCTTATTCTGTCCTCTTTCTTAGTTGCACCCGTCAAAAGATAATGCGCAATGCCCTCTTTCTTTAGAAGCTCCGTTATCCGCTCAAGCATTGTCGTAAACTGCGAGAAAAGAAGCACCTTGTGACCGCCCTCAGCTGCGCTCTTTATCATCTCTATAAGGAGATCTGCTTTGGCGCTTCCGCCCTTGTAATTATCATAAATAAGCCCCGGATCGCAGCAGATCTGGCGAAGCCTTGTAAGCTCCGACAAGATAACGATCCTGTCCTTCTTAATATCCTCTTCGCTCCTATCATCAACCATAAGCTTAACCCGCTGCAGATGCGCTTTGTAGAGCTTTTCCTGCTCATCCGTCATTGACGCGTAAATGTTCTCCTCAAGCTTATCCGGCAGGTCTTTTAACACATCCTTCTTAAGCCTCCTTAACACAAATGGCGCGATCATCTTCTTAAGTCTGTCTCTAGCCGCTTCATCTTTTTCCGAAACCAGAGGAAGCTCAATGCTATCATGGAAATGCTTATAAGTAAAAAGATATCCCGGCATGCAAAAGTCAAAAATGCTCCAAAGCTCGCTGAGCCTGTTCTCAATGGGTGTACCCGTAAGCGCAACCTTGAAAGAAGCACTTATGGATTTAACCGCCTTGGCGCCGAGCGTTCCCGGGTTCTTGATAAACTGCGCCTCGTCTATGATAATGCACTCAAAACCCTTGTATCTGTATAAGTCAATGTCTCTCCTCAGAAGATCATAGGATGTGATGACAACGTCAGTCTTCTCTTCTTCAAGCTCATCCAAGATCCTTACTCTGTCGGGCTTTATTCCGACCGCAAGCTCGCAGCTTAGCTCTCCCGTAAACCTCTCGATCTCATGCTTCCAGTTATAAACAAGAGATGCGGGGCATACGATGAGTGAGCACCTGTGCTTAGCACCTGCCTTACGATCGCTGTTTTTACCCGTCCCGGCTTCTGCTGCCGCCTCTTCTTTAAGACTTAGCAAAAGAGCCAGCACCTGCAGCGTCTTTCCAAGTCCCATATCATCTGCAAGTATTCCGCCAAAGCCGTTATGTTTAAGCGCCTGAAGCCAGAGATAACCTGTCTTTTGGTAGTCTCTGAGAACGTCTTTAAGGCTATCCGGAACCTCATAGGTCTTTTCCCCGATTCCGGAAAGAGATTCGATGAGCTTCTTGAAATCTCTGCTCTTGCCGATTCCGATGTAGCATTCCGCATCGTCGCTATCGTAAGCTTCGTCTGCGCCGTCAAAGCCTGCGCTTTCTGTGCCAGTCCTTGTCAGAGAATCTATGAACAGCGCCCTGTACGTAGGAACCTTGGCGTAGCCTTTCGCGATATCTTTTTCAGAAAGACCAAGTCCGTCTTTTAAGGTAAAAAGAGTATCGAAATTGCCGCTCTTTAAGTCTATTATCTCGCCGCTTTTAAGCTTGTAATATCTCTTTTTCCTATCGTATTTAGTAAGGATCTGCGCAAGCTCTTCGCTTGAGATCTCATCTGATACCATGGAAAGCTCAAGAAGATCCGATACTACGGACACTCCAAGCTTAACCTTCGGCGCCGCCGTGATCCTGACTTTCTTCACATTATCGGATAAATAAACTTCCCCGAATGTGCATAGCCTGGGCACATCCTCCGAAAGGAATTGATACAGCCTGTCATCGCCGTACAGCCCGCCCTCAAGAACAAAGAGCCCCTTCTCTTCATCTTTTTTGTCAAAATAAGGACTTATAAGCTTCGCCGTGTTGTTTTCCAGATAGTAATTGCGCCTGATATCGCTGTCTTCGTCATCGCGGTCGCGGCGCGCGCTACCCGATAAGATGCTAAAAGAAATCTCTCCGACACTCATACCATCTCTATCCTTGCCGTCAACGATAGCTCCTCTGTAAGTTGCCTTCACATCGCATGTTATCTTGTCCGGATCCGGCATATCGATATAGATCCCAAACTCCGGAACGTCGGGAGAATACTTCTCAGGCTCATAGCCGCTGCAGCTGACATTGAAATACTCGCTGAGTATGGGAAAAAGCCCCGTCGAAAACAGCGGCAGATCCTTGTCGGAAATAAAAAGCTCATTCTCCGTCCTTCTTGCAAGAAGAAAGCGCATGAAAGGAATGATGGCTTCGCAGTCGCTTCTTTCGATCATGTGAAGCATCTTTTTCCTCTCAAAAAAGATGTATGAATAGCCCTCAAACATAGTGAAGGCGTCTGATTCAAAGGTTATTCCCGTGTCGGTCTTACGGATTCTGAGGTCGATCGGAGGAAAAACTTTCACAACATCAAGCGGTCTTTCACTCGTATATCTCGCCCTGAAATCCGTATTGATAAAATACACACTTCCCGCAGCCTTGAAGAACTCATCAATCTCATGTCCCGTAAGTTCTATCTGCTTGGCATGTCCCTTGGCGTACGAATATGAGATCTCACCGCTTCCCGAATATGAAGTATACGGGTCGGCGAGCTGTTTTTCTCTGAAATATGCATAAAGAAATCTGATGATCCTTGCGGAATCTTCCGAAAATGCAGAAATATCGTGGGTAAACTGAAGGTGCTTACCGTAGCTTACAAAGCTTTTATCAGAAATCGCATGAAGAAGCTCGATGATATCCTTTAGGACATAGCTATGCCCCGTGCTGCCTGAGCGGATGTTAAAAGAAATAGTGAGCCTGTCCCTACTTAGAGATGCATGCGGCTCAAGTTCCACAAGAGATTCTTTCCTATAGAGCATAGGGACGTCACTCTTTGGTTCATATTCGCGAAGTAATCTCTTGGTCTCAAAAGAGGTATAGTGAAACTGCCCGGGAGCATCGGAAACAAACCGCCTCCCCGAGCCGGAAATATAGCCGTTTGTGAAGTTGTCGCGCGAATTGTTTGACATATGATTATATGATAGCATTAATGCTTATTTTTGTTCATAAGAAAAGAGAAACAGAATGGAGGCTTGGGGCTTCCATTCTGTTTCTTTTGTACACTTGATCATGATCATCAAATATAATAAATTTTAAAATCAATGCCTTTTAATCTCTTATATTCTTTTTCGAGATTTTGATACACGCTTTTTGCATCTCTTTGCTCTTTTTTGTAAGCACTATCGTTCGATTTATTCGAAGAGTTATAATATGCATAATATGAAGAACCATTTAACTGAGCATATTCCCTGTGTATCAATCTCCTTCCGTCAGAAGATACTATATACGTCTCATATGAATATGTAGATCCTTCGATATGACGAACATAGAATACCCCATCTTTATATTTTATAGAATCTTTTGTTTCAAGGGTACCTGCATATCTAACCGGTTCATTTTTTCTCTTAGTATAAAATGTATAGCTATTACTATTACCGGAACTGGTAACTATTAAAATCTCTCCGTCATAACCTACTGAATGTTTCCCTTCAGCATATGCATAACTACCATCTTTACAATTATCAAATTCACGAAAGATCTGCCAAAATTCATTGTATGATGTGGTTCCGGGATTATGGCTTCCTGATAAAGCAGACTCATTCTCCGCCATCGCAAACTCAACTGTTTCCTTGGTTTCAACAGGCATCATTCCCCTGATTGCCTGCGCTCCTACACATCCCGTAGCCGCAAGCATTCCTGCGGTCGCAAGTCCTGTTACTAAGTGTACTACTTTTTTATTCATTTCTGTCCCCTTTCCTTTTAGACAAGTGCCCCGACCAATACTTGATATTTGTAAGTCGGTCTGTTAATAAAACAAATGCGCGGAGTCTTCTAAAACTCCACGCATTTGTTATACCATGCTTCATATTTTGTTGTCAAATTTGTAATTATTTAGACGCATGATTTTTATAAGTTGTATTATTAAAAAATAGCATTTGCATTAGCATATCGATCCATGTAATCCATTAAAGACCATATGTCGGCGCTAAACTTTGTTCTTTGATTATTATCATGCGTGGATGGATTGTAGTATGCGTAAAATACATTATCTTTAAATGTTTGCCTGATATATTCCACATGTAAAAGTCTTTTACCGTCATCTGACACCGCATATGTCTCCACAGCACGATTGGCGGCGCCCTCAGTGTTAAATAACCATAAACGGTTTACATCACAACGTATAGGAGAATCTGATCTAAGCAGCCCTATACATTGTAAATAACCTTGTTCATTTCTGGTAAAGACGAATACTGAATAAAAACCATTGGTATGTTTTGCAATCCCATAAATTGCGCCATCGTAATGCAACCTTCCAAAATTACTATCTACCACGAAAGCCGAACTTTCATCACCAAAACGAGATTCCAAGACATCATATATATTTGTATACTCTGTAAGAAAGTAATAATCATTCTCACTACTGAAGGTCAAGCCTGAATCGTTATTCTCCTCCATCACATACTCAACTGTCTCTGTAATCTTCTGTCTACCTGTCGTCTGCACGCCTAAAAGGCCGGTAACCGCAAGCATTCCTGCTGATGCAAGGCATAGCGGTACCATTATTTTTTGTTTATTCATTTTTCTCTCCTTCCGCTCATAAGCGTTAAATTATGACAAGCTTATTTATAACATGATTCCCGTTACATCGTCAAACAGCACGCAAATTTATCATTGAACTTATTGCTCCTATGTATTTTACTTTTTTATTTTTCTGCTTAGCATCACATAAAGTTCCCTTGCTTTCTTAACATCTTCCTCAGTTATAGGCAAAGCACCGTCTCCGCCGTAGATAAGCCTGTAATATGCACCAAAAACTTCTTTTGCCTGCGTCTGAAATTCCGAGGGAATCCTCTTAACATATTCGAAAAGAAGGCCTCTGTCCGTATAGCTATCGCCGGATTTCTTACGCACTGCTTTCTTTATGCCCGCAATATCCATCTCAAGCTTTTTATCAAGCGAAGCCAGTCTGTATCTTATGCTTTGAACTACCTTAATACCAAACACCAGAACAAAAAGAAGTATTACCACACTTCCGATAACCGGCAGAACCACACGTATCAGCTCATACGCAAGACTCTTTTCTTTATTATCGCCATTGTCATCATCCGCTTTATCCGGCGTGATCACAGGGGCGTGACTTGGTTCATAGCCGTATTGTACCTGCTCAGTTTCTTCTGCGCGTACTCTGTTCCAGGCATTCTCTTCCTGAGTTCTGTATGCGCTTGTGGGCTCAAAGGGCACCCACCCGACGTTTTCTATATATGCCTCGGGCCAAGCGTGGGCGCATCTTCCGCTCACGTCATAAGAATCAGCTTTCTCAAACGGAAAAACATAGTGATATCCAACGCAGGCTCTCGCCGGAATTCCCGAAAGCCTAAGAAGCATCACCATAGAAGAAGTATAGTGTATGCAATATCCCTCTCCTGTCTCAAATAAAAAGCGCTCTGCAAGCGCACTTGCGCCCTTCGATGTGTTGATATCATAAGTCGTATTTCCGATGCTATCAACATCC
Source organism: Butyrivibrio sp. X503 (assembly GCF_003625475.1). Lineage (GTDB taxonomy): Bacteria > Bacillota > Clostridia > Lachnospirales > Lachnospiraceae > Butyrivibrio. Next base: position 439,796 of record NZ_RAIQ01000004.1, read on the forward strand.
GTTGAATACTTGTACTGCCTTAAGTATTTCTCTATGGTGCGGCACTTGTCGTAGTCGGAAGAAACGCCCTCCGTCAGCTCTTTTGCCAGGTTGGAAAGCTCTGTGCTTGCCCCGTTTGTATCAAGATACTCGAAAGCGGAATTAACCGAAAAGCCTTTTGCGCACACCGCGTCGTATTCTTCGCGGCTTACATACTTATCAAGATTCGGACCATACGTCTTCCTGAAATAATCGCACGCTTCGTCAAAAGACATCGCCTCCATGTTTTTTCCATTGTCTCTTAAAAGCTCCGAAAGGTACGGACTTCCGTAATCAATATTTAAATATGTCACGTTAAGCGCATATCCCTTTTTATGCACGGAGCTTGATCTTCCGCCTTCAACCGCCTTGCCCGCGGATTCAAGATAAAGCGCATTAAGAGGCGCGATCTCATCGTTAGTCTTAAGATAAGCATATTCAAGCTGAATCGAACCGATCTCGGAAAACAGCTTTGCCGTCTCATTATCAATGTTGTTGCTATGAAGGAAATTGACAAACGTTACTATCTGAGTCTTATCGCTTCCCTTACCGCCTGAAAGATAGATCGTCCTTCGCCTTTTTATCTTGGTCCCGCTCTCGTCCTCAAAGATAAAATACGGTCTTTCATAGGTCTTAAGCTTAAGCTGCGTAGTATCGGAAAGCGACACTCTTCCTCCCGTAACGCCAAGGTTACTGTAGCCGGACTTATACGTTCCGCCGCTGAAGATATCGGGCATGTAGTAGTTAAAAGAGCTTACGAGTCTGTCACCGAATTCAAGAGCTTTAGCCCAGTCTATTGGCTTTTCGGGCTTAGGGATAACCAAGACAAGAAACCCAAGTATCATGAAGAAATAAAAAGGAAAAGCTTCTGTTGTCTGAAACAGTTTTTTCTCGCAAAAGATCTTTTGAACCGAAGATAAGATCAGTATCAATATTGATACGAATAAAATCGTAGCCGTGATCTTGCCCGCAAATTCGGCATCTTTTTCAAAATAAAGATATAAAGACAAAGCGCCTAGCACAAAGCTTCCGATAGTGATTAACGATTTTTTCTTTGGAAGTAAAACGAAGACAATCCTTAAAACCGCGGCAAGAAGCGCCGAAGCTGCGATACTCTGAAATGCCGATTTATTTAATAAAAAGAATATGAGAATACTCGGTATAACCGAGAATACCGCGGAGACTCTTTTGCCCACGAACATCTCAAAAATATAGCCGATACCGGCATAGAACATAAAAAAGGCAATCGTCGCAAATATAAAGCTTTCGCTGTAGTACGCATCAAAAGAACTGCCAAGAAAGGTAAGGCTCTCAAGGCATATAACAAGAAGTGAAAAGACAAAAATATGAATCTGAAATTCATCAGATAACAGCGCAGTATTCTTCTCCGCTCTTTGGTCTTTCTCTGATGAGGATGATCGTTTCATCGCCATAACTGCTCCTGTCCGTAATCATCTCTTTTAGCTTGGTAACTTCCGCATCCGAACTATAGAAAATCCCGTCCGCGACGGTGTTGTAAAACTCAAGAAAACTCTCGTAGGAATTAACTGTTTTTTCTCTGATCGTACCCGACGGATAGATGAGCTTAATGGGAACGCCCTGCCCCGCAAAGTTAAATGCGCACGATACTATGAGTTCAAGGAAACGATCCCTGTCTTTCAGAAACTGTGTATCCCACTTGATCTCGGGAACGTCCGCCGCCTCGAGGATCATGGTGAGCGTTCGTTTTTCTTTTTTATCGGGAAGTCTTACTACGAGTTCTCCCAGCTTTGCCGAAATCTTCCAGTTGATCGACGAGATCGAATCGCCTTTTTCATACGCTCTCATATCGCTGCCCGGAATATCTTCATTCTGAACGGTGCTCTTAAGGCCTGTGCTGTTAACTATGTTCTCGATATCTACAATGCCATCGCCGACGTCCGTGATCCTCGGACTTACTATAGCCCTGAAGTTATACGGCACCTTAAATCTCACCGTAAAGATCCTAAAAGGATCGGTAAAAGAAACATTTCCCGCGCCGACATCGTAGGCCCCTGCGTATCTGCAGCTAAGGCCCGACTTAAGTTCTTTTCTCTTAAAAGAATCGAGACTAACCTCAGTTCCGTCCTCGATATCTTTGAGCACGCACCTGTCCACGTACGTCGTAAGCTTCATCCTGTGGATAGGAAGAACGCCGTCGTTTTCAAGCGCGAGCGTAAATTCATGCTCGTCGCCCTTTAGTACCTTGTGCACATCCATCGTCTGATAGATTGAAAGGAACTTGTAATTTATAAATATGTAGGCAAACGAAACGGGAATCAGAAGGAGCATGGCATAGAGCCACACAAAAGAGACCGCTCCTCCGAAAAAGCTTGAAAAGACCAGACTGGCGATAAGAAAAACAAGATATAGGCAAACGCCTTTTTTATGAAAAGTGATCCTCATGATACACTTACTTTCTCTAAAATCTGTTTTACCAGGAACTCCTTTTCAACTCTTCCCATCTTGGCCTGAGTCGTCAGGATGATCCTGTGCGGAAGCGTCATTGCTGCTGAGCTCGCGATATCCTCAGGAATACAATAGTCTCTTTCATCTACGTAAGCAAGCGCCTGCGCATATCTTAGCAATGACAAAAGAGCTCTCGAAGAAGCCCCGACAGCCACTTCGGCATTACTTCTCGTAGCCTCTACTATTTTTACGGCATATGACAAAAGGTCATCGTGAATGCTAACTTTCTCAGCCTCCGCGCGCATATCCAAAATATCTTTTCCCGAAAGAACAGGCTCTGTCTTGGCATGAAGCGTTCCTTCAAGGAAGCTCTTAGCCATGTTTACGGAAGCACTTGTCTCCGGGTATCCTACGGAAATCTTGATCATAAATCTGTCAAGCTGCGACTCGGGAAGCGGATAGGTTCCAGCCTGTTCTGAAGGATTCTGCGTTCCGATCACCATAAACGGCTGCGGAACCGGAATATCTTTTCCGTCTATAGTAACCTTGTGCTCTTCCATAACCTCCAGAAGAGCCGCCTGTGTCTTGGGCGATGTCCTGTTGAGCTCATCGGCAAGCACAATGCTGTTTACTATAGGTCCTTCCATGACCTTAAATTCGTTTTTGTTGGAATCGTACATTGAAAATCCCGTGATATCTGACGGTGTCGTATCCGGTGTACATTGAATTCTTGCAAAAGAAATAGAGAGCGCATCGGAAAGTGCCTTGGCAAGCGTCGTTTTTCCGACACCTGGAACATCTTCAAGCAGAACATGTCCGCCTGCGATGAGCGTCGCTATGACCTTGTCGATCACGTCGCCCTTTCCCACAATCCTCTCTTCCATGCATCTTTTAAGCCCCAAAACTTTTTCTCTCATACCTTCACCCCATACGTATTATTGATATTAATTATACCTTACAGTCGTATACTCAACCACTCATTTAAAGCTATATTATAATCAAACTTGCAATTATCACAATTAAGTTGTATAAAGATATGTGCTGCAAAACTAGATTATTATTTTGAGTGGGAGAAATGATTATGGCAGATAGAAAAGAACTTGCGGTAGAACTTAAGCACAACGGCCACAACTGCTGTCAGGCGGTGCTCGTTGCTTTTGCGGATAAGGTTGATTATTCCGAGGATGAACTTCGTAAAATGGGTGCTTCCTTTGGCATAGGAATGGGCTGCATGGAGGCTACATGCGGCGCACTTATCGGTGCTCAGATCCTCCTTGGGCTTATTAAATTCGACGGAAAGCCCGTCATCCGTGAGGCAGGCGAATTATATAAAGAGTTTGAAGCCACATGCGGTGCAGGCACATGCAAGATCCTCAAAGGGATCGAAACCGGTAAAGTGCTGTGTGAATGCGACGACTGCGTACGTAATGCCGTAGAGATACTTGAAAAACATATTGGAGAATAATAGGTAAAAAATGAAAAAGAACAATTTAATCCTGGTTGGTATGCCCGCATCGGGTAAAAGCACCGTCGGTGTCATACTTGCCAAAATCCTGGGTTACAATTTCGTTGACGCGGATATTGTTATCCAGAAAAAAGACGGACGTAAGCTGTCCGAGATAATTGAAGCCGAAGGAATCGAAGGCTTTATTGAGATTGAAAACAAAGTAAATTCTGAGATTGAAACAGAGAAGACCGTCATCGCAACAGGCGGAAGCGTTGTCTACGGAAAAGAAGCCATGGAGCACTACAAGAACATCGGTCAGGTAATCTACCTTAAGGTAGATATGGATATTCTTTCCAAGCGTCTTAGAAACGCCAAGCAGCGCGGAGTCGTTATGAGAAAAGATCAGTCTCTTATCTCTCTGTACAACGAAAGAAGTCCTTTATACGAAAAATACGCAGACATCACCATTGATGAAAAAGATCATTCGATGGAGGAAGTCATCGCGGACATACTAGCAAAGATCTAAATAAAAACAGAGCATGGAAATCTAAGTTCCATGCTCTGTCTTCATTTTAAACTATTTTTACTTCCAAGCTGTCAGATTAAAACTGATCTCAGATGCGCTGTTGTAAGCATCCCAAAGCTTTGAATCATTGAATTTACCTGTATAATCAACTCTCTTGCTCTGATCGGATGAATCATTTGTATATCCCCAATTTGATTTATTGACGTAGTCTTTATGAACAAGCTCTTTTCCGTCGGGAGTGATCAAATATGTCTCAAAAGAGTTTTCGTTGCAAGCATAGATAACTCCGTCCTTGATCTTTACGGGGTGAGTTCCGTCCGTGTAAAGGAATCCGGCAACTCTTACGTTCTCACCGTCTTTTTTAGTAAAGAAATAAACGCATCTTGGCTCGTTCTTTGGCTGAACGGCCAATACATCACCGTCATAATTTCCTACTTTTACTTTTGCATAATTGCAGCGCTGAGAATCTAAGTTATCGATACAATTTTGGAAATCAGTATAAAATGACAGAGTTCCAATGCTTTTCCAATTACCGCATAGAGAAAGGCTGGAATCATTTGCTTCTCTGGGCATTTCTTTCATTGTCAGGTCGATTTCCGAAGCTCTGTAATAATTATCCCTAAGCTCGTGATATTCCTTTTGTCCGCCTGTAAATTCTATTCTGTTTTCCTCTTTATTTGTATCATTGGTGTATCCCCAAAGATCATCATTTACATAATCCTTATGAACAAGTTCTTTTCCGTCTGAAGATAAAATATATGTCTCATAAGAATCATAATTACAAGCATAGATGACTCCATCCTTTATCCTGAGAGGATGGTTTCCATCTGTTTTTAAGTAACCTGCAAGTGTAACACCATCTTTGCCTTGAGTATAAAAATGCGCCTCGTATATGTCATTTCCGGCTTCTTTTAATTCGAGTGTGTTAGGGAAGGTAATTCCATTGATGGTCGATCCGTTACTTCCATCCTGTGTAATCATCAACACTAATCCATCGTAGCCTTTAAGATAAATATAAGCATATCTGTCACCAAAGCAACTACGTGCGATTTCTTCATCAAAGGTTTTACACCCTGAAGCAATTCCTATTCTTCCACTGTCTCCACATTCAGATAAACTGGACGCGTTCTCTTTTACCTTGTACTCTACAGTTTCAGTTGTCTCTGTATTTGCCGGCGCCTGCGCTCCCACAATTCCTGTAAGCGCGAGCACTCCTGCTGATGCAAGGCCTGCAAATAACGTTAATCCTCTTCTTTTCACTGTTTTCCCTCTTTCCTTGATTGTTTTTTATTTGTTATATTTGAATTCTATATCTGATGCACTTTCATATTTTTTGCTTAACTCATATCCCCCTTTCATTCCTCCATTAAAAGAATGTCTATTATTTTCGTCACTTGTATCATTGGTATATCCCGTATTATCTACAAAATCAATATAATCTTTATGAACAAGTTCTTTTCCATCAGGAGTTAATATATACGTCTCATATGTCATTTCATTACATGCATATATTACTCCGTCTTTAATTTTGATAGGCTTTTCTGCATCCAGATATCCGGCTAATATAATATGTCCATTTCGATCTTTAGTATAAAAGCTCACAGAATATGCTGTGTTTCCTGCTCTATGAGATGCTTCATAATCAGTCGCATTATGCCAGTTTTTTACAATATTATCCTTGGATATTGCCAGAACATCTCCTTTATATCCTTTAACATAAACCATAGCATATCTTGAACATGGCTCTTGCGCCTCTCCCCTAATACATTGCTCAAAGCTATTATATCTTGTATACGTTCCAATCAATTTTTTGTTTCCACATTCAGATAAACTGGACGCGTTCTCTTTTACCTTGTACTCTACAGTTTCAGTTGTCTCTGTATTTGCCGGTGCCTGCGCTCCCACAAGTCCTGTAAGTGCCAGTGCACCTGCAGATGCAAGGCCTGCAAATAACGTTAATCCTCTTCTTTTCACTGTTTTCCCTCTTTCCTTTTTATTATCATATTTCCTTTATTTTCCTGTATAAGACCCAATCTTAACTACATCTGCATTGTAGTAGTTTTCCCAAAGAGCCACATAATCATCATAATCGCCTTCGAAAGCAACCTGGTTACTTTCAATATTTGAATCGTTGGTGAATCCCCAGAGATCATCATTTACATAATCCTTATGTATAAGTCTCTTTCCGTCAGGTGATATCAAATATGTCTCATAGGATTCTTCTATATGATAGTCGTTGTCTTCTGCATTGCAGGCATAGATAATACCGTCCTTATATCTTAGATCAAGGTCTGTTGAAAGAAATCCGGCACATCTGACCTTTTTCTCTCCGTTCTTTCTTGTAAAGAACCAATACTGACCACCGTCCTTCTTGTCAGCATCGTCATCATGCTGCTTGGAAACAAGGACCGCTCCGTCAAAGCCCTTTACATAAATCAAAGCAAATCCGTCTGAATTATTAGCATGTGGAGCCCACTCAGTCACTTCCCAAATTTCAGAAAAATCTGTCTCACCACGAGTTGTACCTGCCTTTTCTTCACAACTTGTCAAGCTTGAATAATTGCTCTCGATCTTGCACTCTACAGTTTCGATGCCCTGTACCTGCGCCTTTGTTACCGCGCCGGCAAGTCCTGTCACTGCAAGCATGCCTGCGGCAATACCCGCAAATATCTTTAATCCTCTTCTTCTCATAGTTTTCCCTCTTTCCTTTAATATTTTTAATAATAATAGCATGGATATTTGTATACCCATGCTATTTGTTATACCATTATTCACATTTGATTGTCAAGTTTGTAACCTTTTAGTTTATCAATATATCGTTTATGACATTTTGGCCACGTGATCAAATTCGTCTGTAATCTCCTGCTCAGGCGCTTTTGTAAGAAGACTTACTATCACAATAACGATGATTGCAACTAGAAACGCAGGTGCAAGCTCATACAGATCCCATGCGCCACCCATGGGCCTTACGGCGTATTTCCAAATAAATACCATGACTCCTCCTGCTAACATACCCGCAATCGCTCCGTAACGATTTGTCCTCTTCCAGTACAGTGAAAGAAGCATTATAGGTCCGAACACAGCTCCGAATCCTGCCCAGGCGAAAGATACAATTCCAAATACAGAGCTTTCGGGATCCCAAGCAATTATAACTCCGAGCACGGCAACTGCGATAAGTGTTGCTCTTGCAGTGATCATAGCAGCGGTCTCGGAAAGATTTATCCCGAAGGTCTCCTGAATGATATTTTCAGAAACAGAAGATGAAGCAGCAATAAGCTGTGAATCCGCTGTAGACATTGTTGATGCAAGGATACCTGCAAGAACAAGGCCTGCAAGAAGAGCAAATATAAATCCGTTTTCACTTATCTTTTGTGCTAGTACAATAATAAGCTTCTCTGCTTCCGATGAACTTGAAGGATCATCTGCCTTAATCAGGCTTGAAAGCTCTCCTCCGACTGTGAGTGCTCTTCCGACAACACCGATAAATACTGCAATTGCAAGTGAGAACACTACCCAAACGGAAGCAATTCTTCTCGAAAGCTTAAGCTCTGAGGACTTTCTGATAGCCATAAATCTAAGTAAGATATGCGGCATTCCAAAATATCCAAGTCCCCAGCAGAACATTGTTATCTTGTTGAAGATTCCGTAAGGAGCCGCTGTACTGTCTGCATTTACATGCGTAGCATTCATGCTAAGATATCCTGCAAGCGAAGCCGCATTTTCTTTTACCGCGCCGAATCCTCCTGCGGTCACAACACCGTATCCAAGAATGAAGAAAAGAGCCGCTGTCATAACAATGGACTGAATGAAGTCAGTCTTGGAAGCCGCAAGAAATCCACCTGTTGTTGTATATCCGACTATGATAACAGCCGATGCCATCATGGCAAGCTGATAATTAACTCCGAAGAATGATGAAAAGAGCTTTCCGCAAGCCGCAAATCCTGATGCTGTGTAAGGCACGAAGAATACAAGAATGAAAAATGCGCCTATGCACAAAATGATATTGCTGTTATCTTTAAATCTCTTTTTGAAATAATCAGGGATTGTGATGGCATCGAGCTTCTCCGTATAGTTACGAAGCCGTCTTGCCGTGAAAAGCCAGTTAAGATAAGTTCCGGCGATAAGTCCGAGGCACGTCCAACCTGCATCTGCAATTCCCGAAAGATATGCAAGTCCGGGTACGCCCATCAATAGATAAGCACTCATATCCGATGCTTCCGCGCTCATAGCGGTAACGAATGGTCCGAGCTTTCTTCCCCCCAAATAGAAATCCTTGACGTCATTGGTCTCTCTTGAGCTTACAAAGCCTACAAGAAGCATCCCCGCAAGGTAGACAAAAATGGAAATAATAATGCCGATCTGAGATAGTGTCATTTTATTTTTCCCCTTTCTATAACCCAATACTTTATTAGTTTATCAAATTAAAATGTGTGAGTAAATATTCACCTTTCGTAAATCTTTAGATTCTGAACAAAAAAATAACCCCATGCGGTATAAACCGCATGGGGTTTGTTATGCATATGATCATGCGTTAACGATCTTGCCGAAGTCGGGCTTAAGGCTTGCGCCACCGATAAGTCCGCCGTCGATGTTGGGCTTTGAAAGAAGCTCAGCAGCGTTGCCGGCATTCATTGATCCGCCGTACTGAATACGAACTTCATCAGCTGTAGCCTGATCATAGAGCTTAGCGATAAGCTCACGGATAAGCTTACATACTTCTTCAGCCTGATCTGCTGTAGCTGTCTCACCTGTTCCGATAGCCCAGATAGGCTCGTAAGCGATAACAAGCTTCTTAACCTGATCAGCTGTTACACCGTCAAGATCCCAAGTGATCTGTCTCTCGATCCACTCTTTGTAAGTATCAGCCTTACGAAGAGCAAGAGACTCACCACAGCAAAGGATAGGTGTAAGGCCTGAAGCAAATGCCTTCTTAACCTTCTGGTTGATAAGGATATCGTTCTCTCCGAAGATATCTCTTCTCTCTGAATGTCCGATGATGATGTACTCAACACCTGCATCCTTGAGCATAGGAGCTGAAATCTCTCCTGTGTATGCACCGCTGTCTACGATGTAGAAGTTCTCAGCACCAACGTGTACGTTTGTGCCCTTAACAGCCTCTACAACGGGTACGATGTCGATTGCGGGTACGCAATATACAACATCTACAGCGTCATTCTTAACAAGATCTTTAAGCTCATTACAAAGAGCAACAGCCTCACTGGGAGTCTTGTTCATCTTCCAGTTTCCTGCAATAATTCTTCTACGTGCCATTATGTTCACCTCATTCTCATCTATTGTCTGCAGCATATACGCCGGGAAGCTTCTTACCTTCAAGGAACTCAAGTGAAGCTCCACCACCTGTTGAAATGTGGCTCATCTTATCAGCATATCCAAGCTGGTTAACAGCTGCTGCACTATCACCACCACCGATGATCGTTGTAGCAGATGTCTCTGAAAGTGCCTTAGCAACTTCCTTGGTACCTGTAGCAAGAACAGGGTTCTCGAATACACCCATAGGTCCGTTCCATACTACTGTCTTAGCAGACTTAACTGCATCAGCGTAAAGAGCGATTGTCTTAGGTCCGATATCTGCACCCTCTTTGTCAGCAGGGATCTTATCAGCATCAACGATTGTTGTAGCGATTGAAGGATCGTCGATAGGATTCGGGAAATCATCGATGCAAACTGTATCGATAGGAAGAAGGAGCTTCTTGCCTGACTTCTCAGCCTTCTCCATCATTTCCTTACAATAATCAATCTTAGTCTCATCAAGGAGTGACTTACCGATCTCATATCCCTTAGCCTTAAGGAATGTGTAAGCCATACCACCACCGATGATAAGTGTATCGCACTTCTCAAGAAGTGTGTTGATAACGTTAAGCTTGTCTGCTACCTTAGCACCGCCGAGGATAGCTACGAAAGGTCTTACAGGATTCTCAACCGCATTTCCGAGGAAATCGATCTCTTTCTGCATAAGGTATCCAACTACGTTGTTACCACCCTTTTCAGTGATGAACTTTGTAACGCCTGCAACTGAAGCGTGTGCTCTGTGAGCTGAACCGAAAGCATCGCATACATAGTCGTCAGCAAGATCAGCAAGCTCTTTTGCAAAAGCATCTCCAGCCTCTTCAGGCTTAGTCTCTTCTTTGCCTCTGAAACGAGTATTCTGAAGAAGTACAACATCTCCCTCGTTCATAGCTTCTACAGCTGCTGTAGCGTCAGCACCTGTTACGTTGTAATCGGCAATGAACTTAACGTCCTTGCCAAGCTTCTCTGAAAGTCTCTTTGCAACGGCTGCAAGTGACTCGCCCTCGTTGGGGCCGTTCTTAACCTTTCCAAGGTGTGAGCAAAGGATAACCTTTCCTCCGTCAGCGATAAGCTTCTTGATTGTAGGAAGAGCTGCAACGATTCTTGTCTCGTCAGTGATCTCGCCGTTCTTAAGAGGTACGTTGAAATCGCAACGAACAAGTACGCGTCTGCCCTTTACGTTGATGTCATCTACGGATTTCTTATTTAATCCCATATTTGTTCTCCTTTGTAATTGAAAAAAGATCCCGGTCCGCTAGGACCAGGACCCTTTAATGGTTTTTATATAGTGGTTGTACTTAGGCTTGTGAAGGACCAGCAAGGGGCTTTCACAAGGAGGTTCCGCTCTCGCGCTTCCTCACTTCACAAGGAAGTTCGACTCTCACACTTCGTGTTCGATCGAACTAAGTAGTACACTAGGTTCGAAAAGACCGAACCAAGTGATTACTTAACGAACTTCTCGAAGTACTTGATTGTACGAACCATCTGTGATGTGTATGAGTTCTCGTTGTCATACCATGAAACAACCTGAACCTCATAGAGGTCATCACCGATCTTGTTAACCATTGTCTGTGTAGCATCGAAGAGTGAACCATATGTCATTCCAACGATATCAGATGAAACAATCTCATCCTCGTTGTATCCGAATGTCTCAGGATCAGAAGCCTTCTTCATAGCCTCGTTGATAGACTCCTTAGTTACCTCTGTGCTTGACTTAACAACTGCGAAGAGAAGTGTTGTTGAACCTGTAGGAACAGGAACTCTCTGAGCAGCTCCGATGAGCTTGCCGTTAAGTTCAGGGATAACAAGGCCGATAGCCTTAGCAGCACCTGTTGAGTTAGGAACGATGTTAACAGCGCCTGCACGTGCTCTTCTAAGGTCACCCTTTCTCTGAGGTCCGTCAAGGATCATCTGATCACCTGTGTAAGCGTGGATTGTTGCCATGATACCAGACTGGATAGGTGCATAATCGTTAAGAGCCTTAGCCATAGGTGCAAGGCAGTTTGTTGTGCAAGATGCAGCTGAGATGATGTTGTCCTCTGCTGTAAGTGTGTTGTGGTTAACGTTATATACGATTGTAGGAAGATCATTTCCTGCAGGAGCAGAAATAACAACCTTCTTAGCACCGGCATCGATATGAGCCTGTGCCTTAGCCTTGGATGTATAGAAACCTGTGCACTCAAGAACTACGTCTACACCGATCTGTCCCCAAGGAAGGTTCTTAGCGTCTGCCTCTTTGTAAATTGTGATCTCTTTGCCGTTAACTGTGATTGAGTTCTCGCTGTAAGATACCTTATCAGCGTACTTGTACTTGCCCTGTGATGAATCATACTTAAGAAGATGAGCAAGCATCTTAGGATCTGTAAGATCGTTGATTGCTACGATCTCTGTTCCCTCATGCTCAAACATCTGTCTGAAAGCAAGACGTCCGATACGACCAAAACCATTGATTGCTACTTTAACTGCCATTTTAAGTTCCTCCTAAAATGAATTTAATTAATATAATTGCTGTTACATTAAATATCATAAGAATTGATAATTTTTTATCAGCAACTCTAATTCTAATAAAAAATGTGGCATAAATCAAGTAAGAATATTAAAATAATCCTGAGGAAATTCGACCGACAAAATTATGTTTTTCCTAACTCATTTTTATAAAGAACGGAGTGATACAATGATCCCAACATCAGATTACCATCTACACACACATAACTCCACAGACAGCACGGCTTCAATGGAATCTATGATAGAGAGCGCTCTGTCAAAGGGACTTACCGATATTTGTTTTACGGATCACCTTGATCTGGATTATCCTCACTACGACGAACTTCCCAAAGATGCATTTAAGCTTGATGCCAAAGCTTATCATAAAGAAATCTCTTTTTACCGTGAAAAATACAAGGACAAGATCCACATAGGATACGGTGTCGAGGTCGGTATGCAGACACATATCGCCAAAGAAAACTCTGATTTCATCAAGGCAGAACCTTTCGATTTCGTCATCGCATCGATCCATCTGATAAACAGAAAAGACCCTTACTATCCCGACTTCTGGGATGGCGTCGACCCGGCGAAGATCCTAAAAGACTACTTCGAGCTCACGCTTGAAAACCTCAAAGCTTTCGAAGACTACGACGTCCTGGGACACCTCGATTATCTTACACGCTATGTTCCTGACGGTGATAATTCCTATTATTCATACCAAAGATACCATGAGGAGATTGATGCAATTCTCCTTCATATTATTAAGAACGGCAAGGGCCTTGACCTTAATTCAAAGCCTATATTCAAAGGGGCAACGGATCCCAATCCGCACCGCGACGTGCTTAAGAGATATAAAGAACTCGGCGGAAGGATCATCACCCTTGGCTCCGACGCCCACAAACCGGAAGGCGTGGCAGGTTCTTTTGACGTGTTAAAAGAAATTGCTATATCCTGCGGGTTTGACGAATATTGCACCTTCGAAAAAAGAACCCCCATATTCCACAAGCTCTAAAACGCAAGGAAAGAAGTTACTAATAAACGGAAAATAGTGTAAAATCTTAAGTGAAGCAGCATTACCTTATTCTTATATTTTTATGAGCGGGAGAACAAATATGAAAGCTGATTTTTATTCAAAAAGTCAAAGAGCCAACATTTACAATTCCGTCTTTACTTATAAGGTGGTATCTCTTTTTATCTTGTTTGTTATAACGGTGATCCTAGCCTACAACTATAACAAGGACAAGAATCTTCTTTCCGGAGCCGGCGGAATAATAGGGCTTGTCACAGCTTCGATCATTCTTTTCGGTATCTCTATAATCCTTGATTTTTATATCCTGAAAAGAACGGCAGCTATAGGGATAAGGCTCAACAAAATGGCCTATCTCGACAGGCTCACCGGACTTCCTAACAGATACAGCTGCGACCTTTTGTTCGAAACCTTCAATGATTCCTACAAGCTTGAAAATGCAGGCTTTATTCTGATGAAGATAAACGATCTGTATAATGTAAATTCCAAAAAAGGTCACGCCCAGGGCAATGACCTCATTGCGGAGTTTTGCTATATCCTTGAAGACGTCGGCGAAAAGTACGGTTATGTCGGCAGAAACGGCGGAAACGAATTCATACTCCTTATGGAGGATTGCAATCCCAACAACGCCGATATGTTCCTTTTGGATCTCACCAAAAGACTTCACGGCTACAACGAGCTTGGCGTCGGCTCACCGATAGAGATCGCATACGCAAGAGTTCTCAACTCGGATGAAAAGGTTTCTAAAATATCCGAGCTTATTTCCAAAGCCTACAAGAAATTAAAGGAAGCTCCTCAGGTACTTTCATGAAACATAAACACCTTTGTTCATACCAAAACAGAATACTGCCTTTGATACTTATAACGACGGGCACCGTGATCATAAGCCTTACGGCATGCGTATCCTTTCATAAATCGACAGTTCCCGAGGGCTACGGAAATCTCGGAACCGAACAGGGCTCAAGAAGCAGCTCTCCTGTCTGCCTTGTCCCGACATGTCCCGGAACGGATACAAAAGAAAATGAATTCGCTCACGTAGATTATTCCAATTCTTCTGAGGGCTACATCGCAATACGCTATCTTGGCTCGTCTCCTAAAGTTAAACTGCAGGTAACCGGTCCGGATGAAGTTACTTACACCTACAATCTTAGCAATGATGTGCCCAAAGATGAGATATTCCCTCTTCAGTCCGGAGACGGAAATTATATAGTAAATGTTTTTGAGAATATCACTTCAAACAGATATTCTCTTGTCTTTTCCACAGAGCTTTCCGTTACACTAAAAAACGAGTTTACACCTTTTCTTTATCCCAATCAGTTCGTTGATTTCACGAAAGATTCTCTTGGGGTAAAAGAGGCTGAGACTCTGGCATATCCTTGTGACAACGACCTTGAAGTAATATCGCAGATCTACAATTATGTCATAGAAAACATCAGCTACGACCATGATAAAGCAAGCAACGTCGAATCCGGATATCTTCCCGATATCGATCAAGTTTTTACCGACAAAAAAGGCATCTGCCTCGACTACGCTTCACTTATGACAGCTATGCTCAGAAGTCAGAACATCCCCACCAAAATGGAGGTCGGATACGCCGGAACGGTTTATCACGCATGGCTCAGTGCCTACGTGGATGATATCGGATGGATCAACGGCATGATAGAATTCGACGGAGTCGACTGGTCCCTCATGGATCCCACATTTGCGTCAACGACCAAAAAGAGCAAGCTACGCTCCTTCCTAAATGACGAAGACACCAATTATTCGGTTAAATACATATATTGATAATTCCACAAAACTTTTTAGGAGAACCGCATGAACTCTACCGTTAAAAGTAAAAAGCCCAAAAAACTTAACAGCTATGAGATCTCGAGCTTTTGCAGACAGATGGCGCTACTTATAAAAGCAGGCATCGCTCCCGTGGACGGAATTCAGATCCTCATCGAAGATTCCAAGGACAAAGCCTCAAAAGAGATACTAAACAAGCTGAGCCACATATTAAAAAGCGGTGAGAAATTTCACGTTGCGCTAAAGATGAGCGAAGTATTTCCCGACTATGTGGTCCACATGGTGACCATAGGTGAAGAATCCGGAAACATGGACGTTGTTATGGAATCGCTCTCCGATTATTACGATCGACAGGAGTCGATCCGGGAGAACATCAAAAACGCCGTAAGCTATCCGCTTATCATGGTGTTTATGATGATGATCGTCATAACTGTCCTCATCGTCAAAGTTCTCCCTATTTTTGAACAGGTTTTCGCTCAGCTCGGAACCGGCATGAACGGCTTCTCGCAGTCGCTTCTGAATATGGGACTTGCGCTCAACAGATACTCTTTTGTCCTGATCGCACTCCTTGTGATACTCGCGGTGGCCTTCCTTTATTTCTCGCTTACAGAGCACGGCAAAAGAAATTTCAAAAAGTTTATCAAGGGCTTCGGGCCCACAAAACGCCTTGCAAGCGAACTTGAGAGCGAGCGCTTTGCAAGCGGAATGGTACTTACTCTTTCAAGCGGGATCGATACCTATGAGGGACTTAATCTCGTAAAAAAGCTTGTTGAGAGCAATGATATGAAAGAAAAAATAGACAAGTGCAGAACCCTTCTTCTTGACGGCGACAGCTTCCCTGAAGCCATTGAAAAGACCGGCATATTCACATCTTTTTACTCACAGATGGTCGCTGTCGGCTTTAAATCCGGTTCACTTGATAAAGCAATGCAGCAGATCGCGGATAGATTTGAAAAAGACACGCAAAGACGCATCTACTCTCTTATCTCCGTCCTTGAACCGACTCTTGTCATCGTGCTTTCGATAATTGTCGGAATGATCCTTATGTCGGTAATCTTGCCGCTTATGGGAATCATGTCAACGATTGGATAATACTGTTTGGGTAAAAGAAATGTCGAAAAGATTCAGATTCAAAGAAAGCTTAATATACGGCATCACAGGGGATTTCTACAGATGGTTTTCCGTAGTTATCTTTGTTCTTGTTGCCGTTTTTGTCTTCCTTGCGATTGATTCCTCAGGAAAAAACACCATCGAAAAACAGCAGGAATCCTTGGAAAACGCCCTCGCAAGGGACATTGTTCAGTGCTACGCGATAGAAGGTCGCTACCCTCCCAGTCTTTCATACATCAAGGAACACTACGGTCTTGTGTATGACGACAATACCTTTTTCGTTGATTATAGGCCGATCGCAGCCAATCTCTATCCGGACGTCACTGTAATCCGCGCCAATAAATAAAAGGAAATTATCTGATGGAACTTGAAGGAAAAAGATCTCACGTAATAGATACATTATTTGTGCTCTGTCTTCTTTTTCTTTTTATAATCTCCGCCGTCACCGTAATACTGATAGGTGCCGGAGTTTACAAAAAGAATGTGGAGGCCATGTCCGAAAACCACTCGCACAGGATTGCCTGCGCATATATCTCGGAAAAGATAAGGCAGTCCGACGTCAAAGGACGTGTGTTTACCGAGGAGGTTTTCGGTCAGAACACGCTTGTTTTGCAGGACGAAGTGGACGGAGTTCTTTATAACACCTATATCTACAACTACGACGGCTGTCTCATGGAGCTTTATGCAAGAAGCGACCTTGACGAGATCTATCCTCAGTCGGGTCAGAAAATTCTTAAGATAAGTTCTTTTGACATAAAAGAAATTGAGGATGCGTTCTTTAAAGTCTCGGTGACTTTAGATGACGGCACCGTTGAAAACTTTCTAATAACACGAAGGAGTGAAGACGCCTGAGCAATGAATTCTAAAAACAACGCCAGATCAAGTCTGTTCCTAATGGAACTTATAATAGCGGTATTTTTCTTTTCCCTGGCTGCGGCAGTTTGTATCAGGCTGTTTGTGAGCGCACATTTGACCGCGCAAAAAACGACAAACTTAAGCCATGCGACCGTATGGAGTCAGAATTTTTCAGAAGCCTTTTATGCCGGAAAAGGCGATATCGCTAGTATCGCGCAGGTATACCCTGAAGCCTATACAACCCAGGACAGTGTAATGCTCTTTTTCGACGATAACTGGAATATCTCGAAAAATGCAGGCTCCGAAGTCTCCTATGAGGCAATAATCACGACAAGTGAAAAAATAGCGAGCGAAGTGTACGGTGATGTCAGTGATTACGGCACGGAATACAAAGGAGAAGCAACAGTCGGAGACATTGCGATCATCGATATAAGAAACTATTCGGAAGTCCTATCTTCCATCCCGGATAATACCAAAGACATTATTTTTTCGTGCTCCGTTGATTATTACGAGCCGGGAAAGGGGGCAGAATGAGAAGTGAAAGCCGAAGCGCTTCCAGCGTAGGAAGTGCATCCATATTGCTGATATTTACTGTACTGTGCCTTATCTCTTTTGCCACACTTACCCTTGTAAACTCAAGAGCAGATTACAAACTAAGCAGCGACCTCGCTGAAAGGCAGACTGCCTATTATGAGGCTTGTCATAAAGGAAATGCATTTATTGCAGCAGTTAATTCGGGTTATGATCGTGAAGGCGGAAAAGACATACATAAAGAAAGTATACCAATAACCGATAGCCAATCGCTCGATATTACGATAATGTCAAATAGTTCAAAAAAAACATTCAATTCAAACAATAATTGTAGTATAATTCAATGGCAGATAGTCAATCACGGCGATTCCGACTATGATTACACACTTCCCGTCGCGGAGTGATTATGGTTATATAAAATAAAAGGTGAAATTTATCAAATTTTAATTTTTTATAATAACGATTTAACGCTCATAATCGAAATCATGTGGTACAATAGATTATGTACTGAACTACTTTTTTTCAGATAATAGAATTGCTTATATTTTTTTAGCAACTAAAAATACTTATTGGAGGTTCAATATGGGAAAAAGAATACTCATTACTGATGACGCCGCTTTCATGCGCATGATGCTCAAAGACATCCTTTCCAAGAACGGATACGAGATTGCCGGAGAAGCTGAGAACGGTAAGGTCGCTATCGAAAAGTATAATGAGTTGAAGCCCGACCTTGTAACTCTTGATATTACAATGCCTGAGCTTGATGGCATCGGTGCCCTTAAAGGAATTAAGGCTGCAGATCCCAACGCTGTTTGCATTATGTGCTCTGCAATGGGTCAGCAGGCTATGGTTATCGAGTCCATTCAGGCCGGAGCTAAAGACTTTATAGTTAAGCCTTTCCAGGCAGACCGTGTACTTGAGGCTGTTAAGAAGGCTATCGGCTAAAGTAATCACTTAGCGGCTGAGAGAACTTGCTGAGGTCTTTTCGAAGCTAGTTCGAACGTCTTCCGGCGAGGGTTTATCCCGAGAGCGGAAGTTCCTTGTTCTATGCTTCGCTACGAGAGTCGAACTTCCTTTTAATGACATTCAAAAGGGAATGCACAACTGCATTCCCTTTTTCATTTTCATTATCACGCCGTTTCCGGCTTCATTCCTGTATACAACTGATAATACCTTTGCTTCTTCGCAATGAGCTCATCGTGAGTTCCTTGCTCTACTATTCTGCCCTGCTCAAGAACTATGATGCAATCACTGTTCCTTACGGTTGAAAGTCTGTGGGCTATAACGAACGTTGTTCTGCCCTTCATAAGCTTATCCATACCGTCCTGAACAATTTTCTCCGTTCTTGTATCAATCGAAGATGTAGCTTCATCAAGAATAAGAACCGGAGGATCTGCGATAGCGGCTCTTGCGATAGCAAGGAGCTGGCGCTGACCTTGAGAAAGATTGGCTCCGTCACCCGTAAGCATCGTATCGTAGCCTTCGGGAAGTCTTTTTATAAAGCTGTGAGCATTTGCGAGCTTGGCAGCCGCAATAACCTCCTCATCCGTCGCATTTAACTTACCGAATCTTATGTTATCCGCAACCGTTCCCGTAAACAGATGTGTATCCTGTAAAACAATTCCGAGAGAACGTCTTAAGTCGGCTTTTTTGATCTTGTTGATATTTATGTTATCGTATCTGATCTTACCGTCCTGTATATCGTAAAATCTGTTGATAAGATTAGTTATCGTAGTCTTTCCGGCGCCCGTAGATCCGACAAATGCAATCTTCTGTCCGGGTGTCGCATGAAGTACGATATCGTGGAGAACCATCTTATCATCCGTATATCCAAAGTCTACGCCGTTAAAGGTAACATCGCCTTCCATCTTCTGATAAGTTGTCGTATTCGTAGCCTTGTGATAGTGCTTCCATGCCCAGTGTCCCGTGTGATGATCGGCTTCAACAATCTCACCGTTCTTTTCCTCGCAGTTCACAAGAAGAACATATCCGTCATCTTTCTCGGGCTCCGCATCAAGAAGCTTGAAGATACGATCCGCTCCGGCAAGAGCCATAATGATCGAGTTAAACTGCATGCTGACCTGGTTGATCGGCATACTGAAATTTCTGTTAAATGTAAGGAAGGATGCAAGCGCTCCGACCGTAAAACCTACTGCAATATTATCTGAAAGAGCTATAGCACCGCCTATCATTGCGCAGATAACATAGCTCGTATTACCAAGCTGAGCATTGATAGGTCCAAGCGAACCCGAATATGCATTGGCTTTAAATGCGCTGTTACAGAGCGCCTCGTTAAGCTCATCAAACTTCTCTATATTCTCTGCCTCGTGATTAAATACCTTAACTACTTTCTGCCCCGTCATCATCTCTTCGATATAGCCGTTAAGCGCACCGAGATTCTTCTGCTGATCCACAAAGTTCTTTCCCGAAGCCTGGGTAGCCAATGCAGAGCAAATCATCATAACAACTACCATTACAAGTGTCACGAAAGTAAGAGGTACACTCAGAATACACATAGATACAAAAACACTTACTATCGTGATCGTACTGTTTATAAGCTGAGGAATACTCTGACTTATCATCTGACGAAGAGTATCGATGTCATTGGTGTAGATAGACATGATATCGCCGTGAGCATGAGTATCAAAGTACTTTATCGGAAGACTCTCCATGTGAACAAAGAGCTCCTCACGAAGCCTTTTAAGCGTTCCCTGATTGATATATACCATCACTTTTGACTGAGCATAAGCCGCAAAAGCACCAACGGCATAGAACACCGCAACTCTTGCTATTGCCATAAGAAGCGGTCTGAAATCATTGCTTCCGCTATCCAGCATAGGCTGTATATATGTATCTATGAGACTCTTAGTAAAAAAAGTTCCCTGAATGCTCGAAAATACCGTCAAAATGATACACACCAAGACAATTATCATATGAGCGGGATAATACTTAAAAACATATCCCAATATTCTGACCAATAATGCTCCCGGATTTTTAATCTTCGGCGCAGGCATTCCGCGCTTGTTACCGCCGCCCGGTCCGACTTTTATTTCTTTAACCTGTTCTGCCATAACAAAATCCTCCTTAAGCCTGCTTATCGAAGTCTGCGTCGGCGCTTGCGCCCGTCTGTGACTCATAGACTTCTCTGTAAATAGTGTTGCTCTCAAGGAGCTCTTCATGCGTTCCGAATCCGCTGACCTGTCCGTCGTCCATAACTATTATCCTGTCACAATCCTGAACAGATGCAATTCTCTGTGCAATGATAAGCTTGGTCGTACCCGGAATCTCTTCCGCGAAGGCCTTTCTTATCTTGGCATCGGTCGCCGTATCAACTGCGCTCGTAGAATCATCAAGAATAAGGATCTTCGGCTTTTTAAGAAGCGCTCTTGCTATACAAAGTCTCTGCCTCTGGCCGCCCGAAACATTGGTTCCGCCCTGCTCTATCACAGTGTCGTATCCGTCAGGCATTTTTTCTATAAATTCATCTGCACAGGCAATCTTGCAGACTCTTATGCAATCCTCTTTTGTTGCGTTCTTATCGCCCCACCTGAGGTTCTCAAGTATTGTTCCGGAGAAAAGAACGTTCTTTTGAAGCACTACGGAAACCTGATCCCTAAGCGTTTCAAGATCGTAGTCTCTTACATCAACTCCGCCGACTGTGACTGCACCCCCGGTGACATCGTACAGGCGGCTGATAAGATTAACAAGCGAAGATTTCGCAGAACCTGTTCCTCCGATGATTCCTATGGTTTCACCCGAATGAATCTCAAGATTGATATCTTTTAAAACAGGCTCTTCGGAGTCCTTGTTATATGCAAAAATAACGTGATCAAAGACGATACTTCCGTCCACTACTCTATTTATAGCTTTTTCTTTGTTTGTTATATCAGTCTTTTCCTCGATTACTTCGGCAATACGATTTCCGCTCGCCTGTGCCATTGTAAGCATTACAAAGATGATCGCGAGGAACATCATGCTCATAAGGATATTCATGCAATAGGCCAGAAGACCCATAAGGTCGCCTGTAGAAAGGCTTCCTCCGACGATCATATGCGCACCCACCCAGCTGATAAGAAGGATGCATGCATAAACCGTAGCTGTCATCATGGGACCCATCTTGATAATGTTCATCTCGGCTCTTACAAACATGTTGTAGATATTGCCTGCTGCCTTTTTGAATTTATCGTTTTCATAGTCCTCACGAACATATGCTTTAACAACTCTTATCGCAGATACATTCTCCTGAACGCTCTCATTAAGACTGTCGTACTTTTCAAAAACCTCTTTGAAATAAACGGTAGCCTTGCTCATAATGATCACCATGAAAAAAGCAAGGATAATGACCGCAACAAGATATATCGATGCAAGCCTGGGGCTTATGATAAATGACATGATCATCGCAAAGACAACAGTTGCGGGCGCTCTCATCGCCATTCTAAGTATCATCATGTATGCATTCTGAATATTGGTGACATCGGTCGTAAGTCTTGTTACAAGTCCCGATGTAGAGAATTTGTCTATATTTGAAAAAGAAAAGGTCTGAATGTTGTCAAACATGGCCTTTCTGAGATTCTTGGCTAATCCCGTAGATGCCTTTGAACCGTAATATGCGCCTCCTATTCCGGCTGCAAGTCCAAACAATGCTATGACAAGCATCATTAAACCTACCTTGAAGATGTAGATCATATTTCCGCCGTATATACCGTTATCAACGATCTTACCCATGAGTTTAGGTATTATCATCTCCGCCGCAACTTCTCCTATCATGCAAAGCGGCGTCAAAACGGATACCAGCTTGTATTCTTTAAGTTCTTTAAGTAAAGTCTTAACCATACGCTTTTCATCTCCCATTCATGTAACCTACATTTTTAATGATAACAAAAGACTCCGCGAAAAAAAAGCGGAGTCTTCCTCTCTAATTCTAAATTTAATATAAAACAAATTTACATAGCTGCTTTCATGGAATGTACATACTCTCCAACATACTTGGGAGCATCTTTTCCGTACTTTTCAAGAAGCTTTACTATCGCGGAACCTACGATAGCGCCGTCCGAAACGGCTGACATCTTGGCAGCCTGCTCGGGAGTCGATATTCCAAAGCCGATCGCACAGGGAACATCAGTGTTCTCTCTTACAACCTTAACTATGGATTCAAGATCAGTCTTGATCTCCGATCTTGTTCCGGTTACGCCAAGGCTTGAAACGATGTATATAAAGCCCTTCGCTTCCTTGGCTATCATAGCTATCCTGTTCTCAGAAGTAGGTGCAATGAGTGAAATGAGATCAACGTCATACTTCTCACAAACAGGCTCAAACTCATCCTTTTCCTCAAACGGAAGATCGGGTAAGATCAGTCCGTCAATTCCTATTTCCTTGCACTTACTTATAAAGCGCTCCGCGCCGTAGGAAAAGACAACGTTAACGTATGTCATAAATACCATGGGAGTCGAAACTTCTTTTCTAAGATCGATCACCAGGTCAAAGATCTTATCTGTAGTAACGCCGCCTGCAAGAGCCCTTACGTTGGCGCCCTGAATAACGGGACCTTCCGCTGTGGGATCGGAGAAAGGAATTCCGAGCTCTATAAGATCCGCTCCGTTATTGCAAGCCTCTATTACCGCTTTCTTGGTTGTCTCAAGGTCGGGATCTCCGCAAGTTATAAATGCGATAAATGCCTTTCCGTTTTCAAATGCTTTCTTTATATTACTCATGGATGTCCTCCCCTCTGTAACGTGCGATCGCAGCGCAGTCCTTGTCGCCTCTTCCCGAGATCGTGATAACCATGATCTTGTCTTTATCCATAGTACCTGCGATCTTCATTGCATGAGCAACGGCGTGAGCCGACTCGATAGCGGGGATGATTCCTTCAGTCTTTGAAAGATATTCAAAAGCGTTAACAGCTTCATCATCGGTAACAGCGACATACTCTGCTCTTCCCGTATCGTGAAGGTTGGCATGCTCAGGTCCTATTCCGGGATAATCAAGTCCCGCGGATATAGAATAAACAGGTGCGATCTGTCCGTATTCATCCTGACAGAAATATGACTTCATTCCGTGGAATACGCCAAGCTTACCTGTGTTGATCGTAGCTGCGGTCTCAAATGTATCGATTCCGCGTCCTGCTGCCTCGCAGCCGATAAGTCTTACATCTTTGTCTTCGATGAAATTGTAGAAGGTTCCGATAGCGTTGGATCCGCCGCCTACGCAGGCCATGACAACATCGGGAAGCCTTCCCTCTTTTTCAAGGATCTGCTCCTTGATCTCCTTGGAGATAACGGACTGGAAGTCACGAACAATAGTGGGGAACGGATGAGGTCCCATAACGGAGCCAAGGCAGTAATGCGTATCATCTATTCTTGAAGTCCACTCTCTCATTGCCTCCGATACAGCATCCTTAAGTGTTGCAGTTCCGCTTGTTACAGGGATTACTTCAGCGCCCAGAAGTCTCATTCTGTATACGTTAAGAGCCTGTCTCTCCGTATCCTCTTTTCCCATAAAAACGACACATTCCATTCCCATAAGTGCCGCTGCGGTAGCAGTTGCGACGCCGTGCTGACCCGCGCCCGTCTCCGCGATAAGTCTTGTCTTACCCATCTTCTTGGCAAGAAGCGCCTGTCCGAGTACGTTGTTGATCTTGTGAGAACCTGTGTGATTAAGATCCTCTCTCTTAAGATAGATCTTGGCTCCTCCGAGGTCCTTGGTCATCTTCTCGGCATAGTAGAGTCTTGAAGGTCTGCCCGCATATTCGTTAAAAAGAGTCTGAAGCTCTTTATTAAACTGCTCATCGTTCTTGTACCGGTTATAAGCCTTCTCAAGCTCTATCACCGCATTCATAAGTGTTTCGGGAATGTACTGTCCGCCATGTATTCCGAAACGACCGTTCATATTTGTCATGACTTTTCCTTCCTTATTTCCTGTTTCTGACTATATTTACAAATTCCTGCATCTTTTGGCTGTCCTTGACGCCGTCCGTCTCTATACCGGAGCTTACGTCAACAGCAAAAGGTGTTATCGCATCAAGCGCTCCTTCTATATTGGATAGATTAAGACCTCCCGCAAGGAAGAACTCCCTATCCGCTTCTTTAAGAAGTTCCCAGTCAAAAGAGCTTCCGGTGCCCTGTCCGGAATCGAGCAAAAGCATATCTGCACTGCTGCCCATAGCAGCTATGATATCACTTCTGTCCTTTATCTGAAAAGCCTGTATCACGGGTTTGTCCGTGACAGCCTTAAGCTCTTTTATATAGCTCTCATCCTCGTTTCCGTGGAGCTGTGCGATATCGATTATCCCTTCATCCAAAAGATCCTTGATGATATCGATGCTCTCATCGACGAAAACTCCAACCGCTTTTATCGAACAGTCGAGCAAAGCCTTGAGCTCTTTAGCCTTTTCCTTATCAACTTTTCTCTTACTCTTTTCCCAAAAGACAAAGCCTATATAATCGGGCTTACACTTATTGGCAGCCTCAATATCTGCTGGGCGTGAAAGCCCGCACAGCTTTATCTTAGGGATGTGATCATCTTTCTTCATATATAATCCTCAAAGTCAAACCAGCTTCGATTTAAGCTCTTTTAACTTTTCCTTCTTATCATCCGCCCTCATAAGCGTCTCGCCGACAAGCACCGCATCCGCACCGATCTCGGAAAGCTTTTGTACATCTTCCGCAGACTTTACACCGCTCTCAGAAACAAAGATCACATCATCGGGGATAATGCTTCTGAGCTTTGCGCTGTTGCCCGTATCAACGGTAAAGTCCTTGAGATTTCTGTTGTTTACACCGATGATCCTTGCGCCTGCTGCGACAGCAACCTTAACCTCTTCCTCGTCATGAGCTTCGACAAGAGCCGATAATCCAAGCTCATCGCAGATACCAAGGTACTCTTTTATCTGCTCGGAACTTAATATGGAACAGATCAAAAGAACCGCGGATGCGCCGAGGAGCTTGGCCTCGTATATCATATACTCGCTTACCGTGAAGTCTTTTCTAAGGCATGGAATCGAAACATTTGCCGCTATTTCCTTAAGGTAATCATCCTTTCCGAGGAACCACTTGGGCTCAGTCAATACCGATATGCAATCGGCTCCCGCCTTATCATACTCTTTTGCTATATTAAGATAATCGAATTCTTCCGCAATGACGCCCTTTGAAGGTGAAGCCTTTTTGCATTCACAGATAAAAGAGATTCCGGGTTTTTTAAGACTCTTTTCAAAAGAAAAATCTCCCTTCGGAAGCTCATAAGCTTTTTTCTTAAGCTCTTCCAAAGATACTTTTTTCTCTGCCTCTTTTACACGCTCCTTGGCGTATGCGGCTATCTCATCAAGAATTGTCATCTGTTACTTACCTCAATTATTTTGCCGAGTGTTTCAAGTGCCTTGCCTGAATCAATAAGCTCTGCGGCAAGCTCAACGCCGGCCTTTATGGAATCAGCCTTTCCGCCGATGTAAAGAGCCGCACCTGCGTTCATAAGAACTGCATCACGCTTAGGTCCCTTAACGCCCTTTAAGATGTCCTTAGTGATCTCTGCGTTTTCTTCAGGAGTTCCGCCTACGAGATCCTCTTTTTTGCACATCTGAAGTCCGAAATCAGAAGGCTTGATAGTATATGATTTGTACCATCCGTCGTTGATCTCGCAAACTGTTGTGGGTGAGCTCATTGAGATCTCATCGAGCTTGTCCTGTCCGTAAACGACCATTCCTCTCTTAACGCCGAGGCTTACAAGAACTCTTGCAAGGGGCTCAACGAGGTACTCATCGTACACGCCGAGAAGGAAAAGCTTGGGAGAACAAGGATTTGTAAGAGGTCCAAGGATGTTGAACACTGTTCTGAAGCCGAGCTCTTTTCTGATAGGTCCTACATACTTCATTGATGTGTGATACTTCTGAGCAAAGAAGAAGCACATTCCTGCTTCCTTAAGAAGCTCTATGCATTTCTCGGGCTCCTGCTGGATGTTTACTCCGAGAGCTTCGAGGCAATCTGCTGTTCCGCACTTTGAAGAAGCTGCTCTGTTTCCGTGCTTGGCAACCTTCATTCCACCTGCTGCAGCGACGATAGCTGATGTTGTTGAGATATTGAAGCTGTGTGCGTTGTCTCCGCCCGTTCCTACGATCTCGAACACGTCCATATCTGTCTCGACTTTGGTTGCATGCTCTCTCATAGCTGTTGCACAGCCTGCGATCTCATCTGTGGTCTCTGCCTTTGCACTCTTTGTTGAAAGAGCTGCAAGGAAAGCCGCATTCTGTGTGGGAGTTGTCTCTCCTCCCATGATCTCATTCATAACTGCATATGCTTCATCATATGTGAGGTCTTCTTTGTTTACGATTTTTACGATTGCTTCTTTGATCATGGTCTTATTCTCCTTTAATAAAACTTCTTAGCATATTTTTACCATCCAAAGTCATGATTGATTCGGGATGAAACTGTACTCCGTAAATGGGATATTCCTTGTGCTCTACCGCCATTATCTCGCCGTCGTCCGTTACCGCGGTAACCTTAAGACAATCGGGCATTGTGCTTGCATCCGCCGCAAGTGAGTGATATCTTGCGACCTTGGCTTCTTTCGGACAATTTTTGAAAAGCTCGCATGAATTGTCGAATGTCACCGTCGATTGTTTGCCGTGCATAAGCTCTTTTGCATAGGTGATTACCGCTCCGTATGCCATGCAGATCGCCTGATGGCCGAGGCACACACCAAGTGTCGGGATCTCTTTTCCCAAAGTCTTGGCAACCTCCACTATGATCCCTGCATCCTCCGGCCTTCCGGGTCCCGGTGAAAGGATGATTCTGTCGGGCTTAAGTGCCCTGATCTCATCGATCGTCATCTCATCGTTACGGATGACTTTTATGTCGGGGTCTATCTCTCCGACGTACTGAAAGAGGTTATAAGAAAAGCTGTCGTAATTGTCTATGAGTAATATCATTCTTCCACCTCCTGTGCCATCTCAAGTGCCTTGAGTGAAGCCTTGGCTTTATTAAGGCACTCTGCGTATTCCTTTTTCGGATCTGAATCAGCAACGATTCCGGCACCGCTTCTTACAAAGACTCTTCCGTTTTTCTTGTAAGCAAGTCTTATGGCTATGCATGTGTCCATATTTCCCGCAAAATCGATGTATCCGATCGCTCCGCCGTAAATTCCTCGCTTGTTGTTTTCAAGCTCCCCTATGAGCTTGCAGGCCTTGATCTTGGGTGCTCCCGAAAGAGTTCCCGCAGGAAGGATCGCATCTATCGCATCAAATGCATCTTTTCCCTCCTTGATCTTTCCTCGCACTGTGGATCCGATGTGCATTACATGTGAGAATCTGAGGATATCGTGAAGGCTCTCAACTTCTACCGAGCCAAACTCGCTTATCTTTCCGATGTCGTTTCTTCCAAGGTCCACGAGCATGTTGTGCTCGGCGAGCTCTTTTTCGTCAACAAGGAGCTCTTTTTCCAGGGCCTTGTCTTCTTCCTCAGTCTTTCCTCTGGGTCTTGTTCCCGCAAGAGGGAAGGTGTGAAGAATGCCGTCCTCAAGCTTAACGAGCGTCTCAGGTGATGCGCCCGCAACCTCCACGTCGGTTCCCGCGAAGTAGAACATGTAAGGCGAAGGATTGATAGTTCTGAACATGCGGTAGGCATTTAATAAGCTTCCTTCATAGGGTGCCGATAATCTGTTTGAAAGAACTATCTGGAAGATATCGCCTTCCTTGATGTGCATCTTTCCTTTTTCGACCATCTCACAGTACTCTTTTTCAGAAAAAAGAGCTGTCACATCGCCTGTAAGTCTTCCGCTGTCGTCCTTTTTCTTTTCACCTTTTTCTATAAGAAGCTTAAGCTGTCTGAGTTCCGTAACCGCTCTGTTGTAGCCGCTCTCTCCGTCCTTTGTCTGCATGTTTACGATTAGGACGATCTTCTGTCTTACGTTGTCAAAAGCGATCACTTTGTCAAAGAGCATCAGGTCTATATCCTTGAATGCATCGGAATCTTCAACCTTGCTTTTTGCGGTAGGTTCGCAGTATCCGAAGTAATCAAAAGCGAAATATCCGACGAGTCCGCCTGTGAAGGATGGAAGATTCTCAAATCTTGGGCTCCTGTGCTCAGCCATGATCTCGCGAAGGTACTGAGCGGGCTTATCTGTCTTTACAG
The DNA here is from genome assembly GCF_003625475.1 of Butyrivibrio sp. X503. Taxonomy (GTDB): domain Bacteria; phylum Bacillota; class Clostridia; order Lachnospirales; family Lachnospiraceae; genus Butyrivibrio. The sequence goes on from NZ_RAIQ01000004.1 coordinate 468,433, forward strand.
TCTTGCCTCCAATCTGCATCTCGCCGTCCTTGCAGGTGATCTCTAGCTTTGGATCGTAACCAAGGAATGTATAGCGTCCCCAAGTCTCATCCGCCTGTGCAGATTCAAGCATGTAGCAGTGCTCAGATACGTTCCTAAGCTTCCTCATGGTCTCTATCGGTGTTATGAAGTCCGATAAGATTTCCATGCTGACAGGGATCACATCATATTTCTGCGTTGCTGCGATTTTCTTTACTTCTTCAAGTGACGGTGTGATGTTCATGGGTTTGGTTCCTTTCGTTTATATTTGTGCAAAATAAAAGCCCCTGATAGAACTACTATAGTTCTATCAAGGACGAATATACTTTATCCGCGGTGCCACCTTGATTTCATGGTTTCCATGCGCTTAGCGAGATACCAACATATCTCCGGCAACTGACGTATGCCTTTACGTTGTGGAATACTCGGTAAGATAAATCAGAAGATTTCCTATCTTGCTTTTTGATCCACACCCTCAGCGGTCCATTTGACAACTTGTTTCATGCTCGGCTCTCAGCACCCCGGGCTCTCTGTGTTGGCATCATTGCCGTTATCTCCGCTTCAACGGTTTATAATTATTTACTTAAAGAGAATTTTATACTCTCATTTATGATGTGTCAACCAGAATATTTCAATCTTTAATCACTCATAGATACAACTGGACAAATTCAAAGTAAAGAATCCTCTACTAAATATTTATTCCAAATGATCAATGGCATATTGTGCCTCTTCTGCAGTAAACTTTTCTCCATCAGTGACCTCATCGCAGTGCTTGCACTGTGTGCGACTTTTTATAGTCTTGGTTACATGTTTGGAAGGCATGATTCCAAGACACAAAAATAACCGCCCATTGTCACGGCCATGACTGAGCGGTTATTTTATAATTGCTTAATTTAATCCGGGGCTAACCGTCTATCGGTAGCACCTTTACTGTATGATAACACTAATAATGATATTGTTCAATATTATGTTGTTAGCGTCACTATCCTTCCAAATTCAAGTCCTGTCGTATCACGTGACGCTATGACAAGGGATCCCGATCCCATTTTATCTCTGACAAAAGATATCGCTTTATCACGTATATCTCCTGACAGCCCCTCAAACGGCTCATCCATGATAAGAACGTCACTTGGGATGCAGCACGCCCTTACTATGCATACAAGGCGTCTCTCTGAAGGAGTCAGCTCTTTTACCGGTATATCTACTTTGTCCTCAGGAAGAAGCTTGCACAGCTCTTCTCGAACCGTCTGCTTGAACACTTTCTTACTTACCAGCGAGCAATTTGTCACTGCAGAAAAGCTATCACAGAGTCTGTCCTCTTGGAACACCACTCCTGCATTTATATACGGGTATTTGTAATCCCCAAGGAGTGTCACTTTTCCTGCATCGGGAGTCTCAAGCCCCAGGATGATCCTAAGCAGAGTGGTCTTTCCACAGCCGCTCTCTCCGGTTAATATATAGCTGTGCTCATCCTCAATATTTATATTGAAATCATCAAGGATCTTCTGTCCGTTAAATGCTTTCGATATGTCTTTTACCTCGATTATCATCTGCTGCTTCCTTTCAAAAAAGATAATAATTCCGGCAAGTATATGTATCTGATAACTCTGCTCTTAGGTATACGGTACACTTTCGCCATCTCCAAAAGCTGCTTTAATTTAGCGGACATTTTTATTCTCCTTTATCATTCATGAGTTTGTTATTTCAATTGCATCTCTGCCTGCACCGTAACCCGATCTGTAGTATGTCAATCCACGGCCTTTAACCCATTCATAATGACAATACCAACCGCTTTCGATTGCCGTGTTCCACATTGCAAAGATGCACTTATCATCTTCATGAGTAATCTCAACTTGATAAACTTCTCCGATTATCTTTGAATAATCATCATCAGAAGCTACCACGATTCCGTCATTAAAAAACTCTTCCTCGGAAGGTGTTCCGTTTTCTTCCAACATCAAATATATATTATCTTTAGTCACAAGGAAACGTCCTAAATTCAATCTATCTCCCTTGTCAGTCCCGCTTATTTCAGGACTCTCATAACCAATTGAGATAGAATATACTTCTCCCGAATCATACTCTGCGATTTTCTCGGTCTTAACTTCAACTTCGGATACTGCTTCATCAAGTAAATCCGTCACTTCATATGTATCTACAGTTTTAGTTCCGTCAAAAAACACATTTTCGCTACTGATAATCTCAGCTTCATCTAATTCAACTGAAGTCGCTGTGATAGTCGATACCGGCGAAAAAGTATTTTTATCATAAACATAAGCTATTTCAAAGTTTTTATGCTTATTTTCCAACATATACTGCATCTGCTCATCAGTAACATGTACTGTTATAAGCATTTCATATTCTACACCATCCTCCGAACCAACATATTCTACCCCAACCAGGCCCTTATCCATCACATAGTCATCACCACTGAAATACACCTTCACTTTATGAGCTGCCTCGTCTCCATGTTCGTATTCGGTAACATCCTCTGTTTTGATTGACACAATACTATATCCATCAAAACAGCTATAGGGATTTCTTTCCAGCACTGCTGTAATAACAAATTTCTTTTCCTCTTTGCTCCCTTTTTTAAAGAAATCAGCATCAGCTTTTAGAACAATACTTTCGCCTTGCTCTTCATATTCATAGTTGGTGATAGTATAAGCGACCAGTGGACTGTTCTGTGATTCCAAACAGTTTATCTTTTCATTTTCTAAGGAATCAAAAATCGCATATTCCCCTGTCAAAGAATAATTAATATACTCAATTTGAGTCTTAGTCATTAACCCATCTTGTTCTTTTAGAATCTTCTTTTTATAGTCATATCCATCAAACATGCTTTGGATATAGTTTCTTAAGAAAAAATCCTGCCATCTTTCATCCGAAACTATCAAATTATCGTAATCAGAATATGATGACAAAACTTGAATGGCCGCTCTTAAGTCGGGCTTTAATTCAAAGCCATTTTCATACGTATACTCTGATACTCCTAATTTTTTATAATCAAATGGTTCATTTTTACTATCATTAGTATTATTGCACCCACTTATTAGTATAGCGCCTAGAACTATTGCACATGTAATTATTCTAGTTTTTTGTTTTAGTCTTTTTTCCATACTCATCATATAAACTTTAGGAACTATTTATCATTCC
>NZ_RAIQ01000005.1 GCF_003625475.1 Butyrivibrio sp. X503
GGAGAATAAAAGATGGGATTCAACGACGGAAAATTTTACGATGCCAAACTGTCAATGGATTATTACGATGCGTTGAAGTTTGAAAAAGAAAACTTTGATATGAAGGCAGACGGAGTCAGATTGTCCAACGACGATTTCGAAGCTAACGAGCAGTTTGACGGAGAAATGCCAAACTACCTCAAGAGATTTGTTAAGTACGGCGGCGGAAAGATGCTCAACGATAACACTGATACCTATGCTCAGATGATAAATGATCAGAGGTTTATCATGAATTCTTTTGAATCCATCGTTGACCCCTCTCCCAATGCAAGATTAGAGATAAACACACTTGAGAAGATCAATACGGATTTCAAGGCATTTCATAAAAGATTTGATGAGATAGCAAGAGAGACCCATCAGATAGTAGACGATCTAAACAGAGAGTTCGGAGGAGAGATCGACGGAGGATTTCCTCAGCCCGAAAGCCGGAGAGCGCTTGCGTCCTTTGAGGATATCTGCGGTGGATACGATCCCGGAAAAGGATTCTTTAAGGAGTGCCAGGACAAGCTCCTTGAGTTTGATGCCACGGTAAACTCTGCCCTCAGAGCAAAAGATACAAGAATGGAAGTTGCCGATCTTAATAAGAGGATACAGGCAACAAAGAATATCATAGGCAGTTACATCTACAACGATCCGAACCCGGAGAAGATAGAAACTGAAGGGGTCGGCGATTCAAAGATAAAAGAAGTAAAGATCCTTAATAAGAAGCTGGATTACTTCTGTGATAACGTAAATAAGTATTTCGATAACAGAGCAGAGATAGATGCCGTCGCGGTTGAAGCCAGTCCGATTGACGGTAATTTCTTATGCTCTTTTGACAAGATGGAAGGAAAGAAGGGGCCGTTGCCCAAAGCCATCATCAAATCCCCTACATATGGACCTTATAAGAAGATAGTTACAAAAATTGCCAAGAGATCGGAAGAAGATCCGACAGCATATACTATAACTCCCCAGGGAGCAGCGCTTACTTTCGGAGTGGGCGGAGCCATGCAGAGTTATATAGAAAAGGGTGATTTCTCCGATCTTGGAAAGAACGCCAAGGCTAACTATGAGGCTTTCCAACAGGGAAGTGTCAACTATATGATAGATAAAGTGGCGGGAACAAGATATATTCCAGGTCGCGTGCAACAGGTAGCCCATGCAATTCAAGGAAAAGTATATGATATCAATCTTCCGGATGCGACAGGAGTACCCGGTCTTTTAAATACAAGCACGACAGCTGCGGGAATGAATGATCAAATCAAAGATATCTGGTCAACATTCAGAGAGTATATGCAAGGCCAGGGTTCAGGTAAGGGAGTAAATGTTTCGGCGGCGATGAATAACTTCTTCCAAGGAGCAGGATATACAACTCTATTTGGATCATCATTCTTTGGCAGCAAATTTGCAAATAAACAGGGCACTGCTTCAACAAAGGGGGCAAATTCTAAGTCCATGACGGTTAGCATGGTAGGCAGCAAAGGAGTCAAAACAACCCCTCAGAAAGAATACGATGAAAAAGTATCAGGTAATCAGTCTAATGTGTCAGGAATAAAAGATGATGAAAAGCCATTGTATTACGATTTACACCAATATGGTTTTAGCGATGCGGCAATATTAGAGGCGCTCAAAAATGGCATATCTCCGGACAAATTATTGGAGCTTTGTAAAAGTTTTGATACTGAGGAAGCTTCAATCTTTCTTAACTTGGTTTTGGAACAGAAGTATGAGGAAGCATTTAGTTACCTAAGTCAATTAGATAATCCAGAGGCATTGATAAATGATTATAATCTTATGAGTGCTTTATCCTTATATAGTTTCAATATTCCTAAAATAGATAACAACGGAGACATTACTGCACAATCTCAAGAGAAATTTGCAGCATTCATGTCAGGTATTCTTAACGCGCAAGGGCCATTTAAAAACTATTCAGTTGATATATTTAAACAGATGTATATCAATTCATCTATCCTTGCAGTTGCGTATAATGATAGCGTACTTCTTACAGATATTGAAAAAGTTGGCGAAGAAACATATAAAAGGATGTGCCTGGAAGCCGAAAAGAGGATGACCATTACTAATTTCTACGCAACAGAGAGCGTAGCTTTAAAGGAGACTTCGTTAGCTACAGGAGGTGAGCCAGAAGCAAGCGTTGATATCATCAGTTTTTCAACCGGAAAATTAGAAATAGATAATTGTTTAACTTATGAAAGAGTCAATTCAAAGAAAGAAACTGAAAAATATAGAGTAAGCGTTACTCAGCATATAGATGCAGGTTCCATAAATGATAAAGAGGCGGGAATAGAATTAAATGAACTTATAAAGAAGAGAGATAAACTGGTGAATAAGCTGGTAACTGATGTGCTTAAAGATACATCATATGCGATACATCCGTTGTTGGGATATTCTGTAAGGCTTATTTGTGATATTACAGCTGGAAATGAATCTGACACACTTGACGATGCGACACGTTGCGTTAATGAAATATTGAAGACCACAAGTGACAAAAAGATAAACAGCGGAATTATAGGCGGTATTTCTGTTGCCGGTGATTTTTACGATTATTTTAAAGAGTACAACAAGATTAGTGATGAGATAGAAGGCGGGAAGCAGGGAATAAGGACAGATTGGTTTGGATATCGGTATAGTTATGATTATGATACTTATGGAGGTATATTTGCTGCTAAACACGAGACTGATTTTACTAGTGTAACATCTAATCCTATTAGGCCGGATGCTTATCAGCTTATGAAAGAATGGGAAGCAGGTGGAATAAATTCCTTGATAGCAAATTCAGATGTGATAAAGGACCCTGACAGTGTAGTTAATTCATTTGATGAAAAGTTTAAGACAAGAATAGATAATAGTAATTTGGATCAAGACCAAATTGAGCTTGCAAAAAAGCTAGTATATGGAGGAGAGGATCTAGATTTAAGAAGTGTTGATTACGCTGACTTTAATGCTTGTATCAACTTTTTGGACGAGGTTTACCAAGATACAGGTGATGGAGGATGCTTCGGATCGGTACATGCTTTATGGGATTCTAGAATACAGCAGTTTGGAGGCAGATGATGAAACGAAAAGGAATAGTAATTCTAGCAATCATAGCTTTTGGAGTTTTTTTATGGTTGATATACATGAATGGTTATAAACGAGGGAGTTGGTATCTCATTGATGCTACCGGCAACCGAGTTTCAAATATCGGTTATGAGGATTGCAAAGGAGTAATCGAAATAGAAGATAAGCATTTTTTTGTTTTTACCAAAAGGAACAGATTCAGTACGAAAATTCCGTTCTATAAAGAGACTTTTTTCATAGTTGATAATGAAGGAAAAACAATATTTAAAGGTGATTCAAAAAGAATAGAAATAGACGATTTACACAATCTGATTCAGGACAAGGGCCGATACATAATTATAGATGCTAAAGGGAAGACTATATATAAGGCGCCTAAGGATAAAGGAATAGAAGATGGTACCAATTATTTTGGAGTAGTACCTTTTTATTATAGAGATGAAAATGTCTCTGAGGATGATCGCAGATATGGTTATATAAATATGCAGGACGAGGTAATTTTGGAACCACAGTTTAAGAGGGCCGATCCGATTGGAAAAGATGGCCTTGCCTGCGTAGTCACAGAAGAAGGAAAATATGGATTTATAGATGCAAAAGGTGAATATGCGATTCCACCAATATATGATTATGCAGATGAGTTTTCAGATGGCCTTGCACAAGTTGCATTGGGAGAAAAAAGAGAATATGTGGATACAGAAGGAACCGTAGTTCTTGAAAAAGAAGGCGGATATTTTCATGAAGGGTTTGCTTCTATAAAGAATGAATCTGGTAAAGAAGCGTATATGGATAAGAACGGAGAATTAATAACAGATTATGATTATGACATAGCATATCCTTTTTATAATGGATATGCGATAGCAACCATTGATGGGTTGGATGGAGCTATCGATACTAAAGGTGAGATTATAATCGAGCCCAAATTCAAGAATTTGGGCCTTTTTTCAGAAGATGGTCTTGCAGCTTTAAAAGGTGATAATGGATTTTATGGATTCATAAATACAAAGGGAGAATGGCAGATAGCCGCCCAATATGAAAACGTATACGATTATCGTGATGGAGTTGCGGCTGTCAAGGAAGCAGCAAAATAAAAAAGAAAGAGTAAAAAAAGAAAGCGGGGATTAATAATGGCAAAACATAAGTCTTCATCAGGAAGTTTTTCAACAATGACTGGTAATTCATTTATAATGAACAATCCTATATTTAATCAAAAGAAAATGGGATTGCAGCAGAGTGCCAGTCAGCTGATATTCAACAAATCTCCTTTTGACATGGAAGGGGAAGTATGCGGTACGGAAAGCATGCTTTATGCGGCCCAGTGCTGGCATGAAATAGCAGATTCAAGTGATAAGCTACAGGTTTTTTTAGCTGATGATATTTATAAAATGTGTAGCAATATACAAAACTCGATAAATCAGACAGATCAGATATTGGCGGCATCTCTTTCTTGTTCTATGTCTAATTATACACAGGTAAACGTCCTTCCGGCTGTAAAAGCAATAATAGCGAAAGGAATATCAGACGCAATTAGTGTTACAACTGTGGCCAGTGCTAAATTAATGAAGCGTATGATATATATGCAGATTCGTGAAGAGTTTATGACTACATATAATATAGACGAAGAAACCATGGCACAAGTTGACGAATGGATCGAGCAATATGAGGCCGGGGATCCGGCCTTTGTAACAGTACTTAAAAAGTACCAAAACATGTCAGATAAAGAATGGAAACAGTTATACACAGATGAATCCAAGGAGCAAGAGTGTAAAGATTTTGTTGCATTGACTGTTTTATTTACTTGGTCAGGATATATGGCAGAGCAAGGAAAGGATGGAACCGGAACATATCAAGGGGTATGCGAAAACATAATATCTAATTTTTATACAGTTAAAGAAAAGAATGAAGATGATTTATTTAGTGATGCAACTATAGATAATCCGCTTGTTAATAATTTCAGGTTGGGGATGGATAGTTTAGGTGCATCGGATTCGCTGGCGTACAATATTTCTACAAAACTATTGAGCGATCAAAATGCGTATCATGTAAATAATCAAAGTGATATAAATAAAGATGTAGACGTTAATTTGTATTATGACGAAAGTGGATTTGTCGGAGTGCAGGTTCGAGATTGTAAAAGTGCGAACCCTGAAAATATTAATCAATTTCTTGCCACAGGAAAAGAGCATGCTAAAGAATATATTAGTAGTCAGAGAGAGGGAATAAGTAATTATAGTAATCATTTAATGAGTGATGATGAGCTTGCAGGAATGTTTCAGTCGGTTAACACTCCAAATGATCTTAACATCATGAGAAATCTCGTAATATCAGATTCTAAATTTATGATCGATGGAGATAATGCGTTTGATATTGAGTATATGGAAGACCACGGGGGCCAAGGGTATTATAAAGAAGGAATAAGCGACACTTTTAGCGTGGCATTGGGCCAAATGAGCTCGACTATTTTGGAGAGGGGCGCTCAAAGTGACTATGTTGATTATGAAAACTTTCTTGAAGCAGTATCTGATAGTAGTATCAAGGGAAGTAATCATAATATTTTGTTTGATATCACTACAGGCACGGGAACATATGTGGATAACTGCGCAATTAATGTTGTAGACGATGAAATTGGAGGCGATAATGACCAGGAACTAAAAGCTGCATTAAATGCAGCAAATGCCAATTTTGGAGCGCTTAGCCAGCTGTATGAAAGATATATTGATGATGCTAATCTTTTACAAGGTGATGCTACTTATTCCAATGTAGATGTCAAAGACATCTCATATTCTGAGCAAGATGGTCATTTAACCTTTTGGATGAATTGTGATAAGGAATCGGGCTTTGCTTTTTGGAGAGATAAAGAGAAGCAGGAATTTAAAATTGATGTAAATCTTTCATCTGACGGGCTTGCTTTTAAGGATCAGCAAGAGGCAATACAGCAGGATTTGAAAAATGAAATGGAGCGAAAAAAGGCTAACCTCGTAGTCGATACAGTGATAGATTTAACAGGAAATATCAATCCTTTTTTAAAAGATAGCCTTTATATTGTAAAAGATATATCTACCCAAAAGGATGTGTCAATCCATGCAGCAACGCTTGTTAAAGATGGAATGGGAAAAGTGTTTAAGGGAGAAAAGTATAAGCATTTAAACGGAGGAGTTTCTGCAGGAACTACTTTGATGGGGGCGTATTCAAAATATAATGATATTATACAAGAGTATGAAAAAGCCAAAGAGCAGTGCAATGAAGTCGAAAAATTAAATTCATTCTATTGTTTTAACACGGGTTCCCATACAGTTGGACTATATGATTATGATTCTATTAGAAGGGTTCAAAGATGGAATGAAAATGGTGTTGTTGAAATAGTTGGAGGCGATGAAAAAACTAATGATAAGATATATAATTCATTAGTAACTGATGGAGAGATAAATAATTCTGTATTGAAGACGATAGGAGTGGACTTATGCGACGAAGAACATGCATTTGACCATTTGGATGATGATAGTAAAGCCAGGCCGACAGATGCATACGATAAGATTGAACAAGATACAGGTTATACTAAAGATAATATCGAAGAGGCTCTCAATCTTATGATACATGGCTATAACAATGATGAGGATGCAACTTATCGAAGCATAACAGATATACCATTTGAGTTACAGGATGCATGTATGCATACAATTTCGGTACATGGTCCCGATTCAAATATTTATGAGGCTTGGTAAGGGGGTAGTTAACAGTGAAGAGCAATAATGTAGTATTTGTAGCGATGTTAGTATTAACGGTTATTTGTTTTTTTGCAAATGGATATGGAGGGTATGGAAAAAATATATGCAATAACTATTATAAAACCACATCTATTTATCTGGAAGATGAAGATAAGGATCGTCAAGAAGAGCTTTTAATTGGCAAGTATTCTTCTGTTGAGGATGCCATAGCTGATCTTAACATAGAGCCGTTACAAAGATATGATTGGGACGATACTATCTTTTTTAGTAGGATCGGAGTAAATGAGTCTGACCTTTCGATTATAAGTTATAGATATAACAGTAAATCTGGAGAATTATATCAATTTAAAGATTTGCATAGTTGGATAGACATAAAAAACGCCCGATATGATGGCTTTTGGTATGATTACGCTTTTGCACAAAATATTACATGGGACTGTCTTGATAATTACAAGTATATTCCGGGAACGAACGAGCATGGAGATATTTTTTACGGAGTATGGATTGGTGATGAAATAAAAACAATCAAAATCAAAAAAGGAATATTTAGCTATATTCCACTTGAATGTGATATCGATTCAGCTTATTTCTGGACATATGAATTGGAGAATTCTAAGGATTTGTTAAACTCGGTAGCAAAACCTGTAGAAAATTCTTCTACTCATTACAAATGTGATTTAGGGGATGTAAAGAAACTACTAGGGATAAAATGTAAACTATTAGTTGATAGAAGAATGATTATTTATTGGGGAATAACACTTATTTTATCAGTGTTGTTAATTCTTTCTGTTTATAAAACATATTCATTAAACAGCGAAGGGGGACATTTTGCCGCAAGAGTGGTTATGTGGTTTTTATCAGTATTTTTATGCATTATGGTATCAACATTAATATCGTATTATTTATCAAATCCAAGATTGTTTTTTGGTATAGAGGGAATAGATAAATATATAGCTAAATTTACGGGCTGGAATCTTCCAAACGTACATTAAGTAGTCTATTTTAGCAGTATCATTGTTCATGATGATAAGGGATATATAAATGAAATTTATTAACTTATTTTATCTTGGCTTACTATTTCTAATAATTTGCTTAGCCGGCGGTATATTAATTAGTTTTTATACACCTTCTAAAAATTACAAATTGTATGGTCGAAGTGAGCAATACTTACCGTTATCGGATTCCGACAAGGCTGATGATTCGAGTAAGTTTAAGCTTATAGACAAATATGAATCCTTAGAAGATGCTAAAGAAAAAATCGGTTATGAGCCACTTAAGGAATATGAATCCAATGGGGACATATACATACTGGTTTCTGAAGGTTGGGAATTGGCTGATGATAGGCTGATATGTTATTGTTACAAAACTGATTCCAAAGAACTATATAAAGTAGTAGATGGATCATTCTCGTTGTCATTAGACTGTAAGACTGGTTGTGATGCTGACTGGTATGATGAAGAACTTATATTTGAGCTTATGTGTACAAACGGAGGCTATGGACATTTTATCCCTCAAGGCGTAAGTGAAGCGGGAGACATCGGAGATGTTTATTATGGAATATGGTGTGGAGATGAGGTAAAAAATATATCTTTTGAAAAAGGAAAGTTTGATTATGTGTTAATTGGTAATCATAATGGCAGAAATGATTATCTGTGTACCTATGAATTAAAAGATTCCACTGAGATTTTTGGAAAGGCTCTTGGACGTAATGAGAAAGGATATTGCTATGATTGTGAATATGTCAAGAAGGAATTGGGTATAAAGTGCAAATATACACTTGACAAGCGCGTGATTATTTATTTGATAATAACCGGTATATTATCATTACTGGCAATTCTATCGATCATTAAAACGGTCGTACTTAATCAAAAGGTATCCGGAGTATCAATACCGCAGATACTATTTTGGGTGATTTCGATTGTGTTAATTATTTCTGTCGCATTGCTGATTACATATTTTGCCTGCAATCCAAGACTTGTATTTGGATGGAACACAAATATGCTTGTGAAAGAAGCGACAGGTTTTTCTTTACCAAATCATCCAGAAACAATATGGTAAAAACAAATAAAAACGCTTATAACAGGGAGAATAAAAGATGGGATTCAACGACGGAAAATTTTACGATGCCAAACTGTCAATGGATTATTACGATGCGTTGAAGTTTGAAAAAGAAAACTTTGATATGAAGGCAGACGGAGTCAGATTGTCCAACGACGATTTCGAAGCTAACGAGCAGTTTGACGGAGAAATGCCAAACTACCTCAAGAGATTTGTTAAGTACGGCGGCGGAAAGATGCTCAACGATAACACTGATACCTATGCTCAGATGATAAATGATCAGAGATTTATCATGAATTCATTTGAATCAATCGTTGACCCCTCTCCCAATGCAAGATTAGAGATAAACACACTTGAGAAGATCAATACGGATTTCAAGGCATTTCATAAAAGATTTGATGAGATAGCAAGAGAGACCCATCAGATAGTAGACGATCTAAACAGAGAGTTCGGAGGAGAGATCGACGGAGGATTTCCTCAGCCCGAAAGCCGGAGAGCGCTTGAGTCCTTTGAGGATATCTGCGGTGGATACGATCCCGGAAAAGGATTCTTTAAGGAGTGCCAGGACAAGCTCCTTGAGTTTGATGCCACGGTAAACTCTGCCCTCAGAGCAAAAGATACAAGAATGGAAGTTGCCGATCTTAATAAGAGGATACAGGCAACAAAGAATATCATAGGCAGTTACATCTACAACGATCCGAACCCGGAGAAGATAGAAACTGAAGGGGTCGGCGATTCAAAGATAAAAGAAGTAAAGATCCTTAATAAGAAGCTGGATTACTTCTGTGATAACGTAAATAAGTATTTCGATAACAGAGCAGAGATAGATGCCGTCGCGGTTGAAGCCAGTCCGATTGACGGTAATTTCTTATGCTCTTTTGACAAGATGGAAGGAAAGAAGGGGCCGTTGCCCAAAGCCATCATCAAATCCCCTACATATGGACCTTATAAGAAGATAGTTACAAAAAATGCCAAGAGATCGGAAGAAGATCCGACAGCATATACTATAACTCCCCAGGGAGCAGCGCTTACTTTCGGAGTGGGCGGAGCCATGCAGAGTTATATAGAAAAGGGTGATTTCTCCGATCTTGGAAAGAACGCCAAGGCTAACTATGAGGCTTTCCAACAGGGAAGTGTCAACTATATGATAGATAAAGTGGCGGGAACAAGATATATTCCAGGTCGCGTGCAACAGGTAGCCCATGCAATTCAAGGAAAAGTATATGATATCAATCTTCCGGATGCGACAGGAGTACCCGGTCTTTTAAATACAAGCACGGCAGCTGCGGGAATGAATGATCAAATCAAAGATATCTGGTCAACATTCAGAGAGTATATGCAAGGCCAGGGTTCAGGTAAGGGAGTAAATGTTTCGGCGGCGATGAATAACTTCTTCCAAGGAGCAGGATATACAACTCTATTTGGATCATCCTTCTTTGGCAGCAAATTTGCAAATAAAAAGGGCACTGCTCCTACAAAGGGGGCAAATCCTAAGTTTATGACTGTGAGTATGGTAGGCAGCTCAAAAGCGCTGGATGAATCGAATAACACTAATAATAAGACAAAGACAAAAACCAATAATGTTAGGAAGGTTACGAGCACCGAAAACTCTACAAGAACCACGTCATCAAGTGGACAGACAATAACAAGCTTGTCAAAAGCTCAGGAGTTATTGCTTAAAGATCCAACAACCGGAAAATATGGATTTGAAGAACTTGCTGAAAGGATTAGAAACGGTTATCAACCCACAAAAGAAGAGTTGGATGCCTTGGCTGAGCTTTGGGAAACATACTTTGGCAGAATTGAGGTCGGAACAGCTAAAGCGATTGATTATGAAACGGCTGAGCGGTTGCTAAAGGTTTTGGTAGTGGCGGAGACTCCTGAGGAAGCTACCGCGGGATACATATATAAATTTAATGAGAAGTTGGCAAAAAAAATAATTGATAGATTAGATCCGGATTCATTAGCGGTGTTGGCTATAGTAAACATGGAACGTTTTTCACTATGTGGACCAGAAAACGGACTTGGCACTGAATTCGCTATGAACGCATTGTCTTTTGATATAAAAAAAGATAGAGCGGGAATAGCGTTATCAATGTATGTAGATTTGGATGGGGTTGAAAAAACACATGAATACCACGAGACTATTTGCGTTGTATCAAATGAGAGTGCTACAAATTATATTAAAAGCGAGCGCGCAAAGGATTCCGGTTTTGGGAATGGTGTAAATATAGGAGAACTGGCAAGAATTTTGACATCTGTGCAAACGCAAGATGATATGAATTTCTTCGAAAAACTCATTAATGATAACAACTACAATGATGCGTTTAGTTATAAGAACGATTTATCATTCTCGGCACAAATGGGATTAGCTGATTACCATTTATATTTCTATCAAACCGATGTAGATGGAATATATAGATCAGGGAACGCTAGAGAAGGTGAATTCTTAAATATTTTAAATAGTGCAATAAGTGGAGAATCTAAATATCTGGAATATCTTTATAATGCATCAGAGCTTAGAGCAGCAAGCTCTGCAATTACAATTGCATGCTGTGATAACAGAAACTCGAATTTGAAGGCGCTTTACGGTGAATATAGAAGAGAACTGACATTGACAAATTTGTATTGGTTTGTGACGCAAAAAGATAATGAAAATAGCGATACACATGTACATATAGATGGCATTTCACAGACAGTATTTCAAGATGTAAATGTGAGTATGACGGGAGGGGTTGGAGAATCTTCTCAGACATATACATTTAGCAATGTTGATAGTAATCCCAATGGCGTAATCGGGAAATTAGAGGTATATGAAGCACATAAAATTACAGAGTTATTAGATGAGAAGGTCAAGAGTGATTTAAAAACCTTAGCAAAAGATTGTATAACCGGAGCAGCAGCCTTCTTTGGCCCGGAGGCGTTGATTTTGGCTATGCTAATAGATTTGGGAATAGATTCAACTGACACACAGCGCAAGATTTCATTAAATGGGGCATACACAAATGCATTAAAAATCGCAAAACAGAACGGTGCATCGGCGGGATCTATTGATACAGCAAGTAATATGGGATCAACAGTAATAAATGTGCTGGCTGATGTATTAAAAATATATAACGATTCTGCAGCTTATAATAGTAGATTAACTGAGGAGCAATTAAAATACAAGGCGATATGGTTTGGAACAGGTGCATATTATAGCACTGATGGCAGCAGTTACGATGTAAACTTTAATTCATCAATAATATCACCGATGTGTGTGGCTAATGTACGTGCTTGGCAAGCGCAGGGATTAGCTTTGACATTGCATTTTGGAACTTATGAAGGTTGCGATAACGATTTGGATTTAAATAATCCGGAAGATCAGCAGCTTGCAAGACTAAGAACAAGAGCTAGGGCTCTAGAAAGAGCAGAGGAAATTATACAGTATATTGGGGATAATCATGATGAATATGGAGAAGCAGCGCTTGAAAGAATAAGGCTGTATCTTACCGGTACAAATAATAATAACGATAAGTTATCCCTTTTTGGGCTAGAGGATTATGAGCAATTTAACAAAGATATGTTAATAATTGAGGATGCAAACAATGCCATAAAGAATGATAACGAACCGACAATAGATATTGAAAAAGAATGGAGTGATCTATGTCAATAAAAACCAAAAAGATTATAGTAATCTTGGCGTTTATATTTATAGCAGCTTTTTTGGCAGGTGACTTGGCTTTTGTAAGTAGATCTAATGTAGCGGAAGGTTATTACTATATCGATGAGAATTTTAATATCATTAATAAAGCTCCGGTAGACACTTTGCCCGGAAAATTTTCTAAAGAAGGATATGCTATAGGAGATGGCGGAGTAGATATATGGATAATGGATAAAGAAGGGAAGTTCGTGAAGCGACCGGATGATGATACAACAGCTACGAATTTTGAAGAAGATGGTCTTTTTAAAACATGCAAAGGATACTATGACAAAGATTTTAATTTAGTTATAGAAATTAAGTATTCGGATAATTATAGTCCATGTAAGAATATAATTGATAGTAATCCCAGGGCATTTTCATCTAATGAATTAGCAGCAGTCCCTGTTTACCGAAAAATGGATAATGATCACGCAGCTGTTGAGGTTTGGGGATATATTAATAAAAACGGAGAATTTATGATAGAACCCCAATATAAAAGTGCAGAAGATTTTGGCAAAAATGGTTATGCATTAGTAGAAAACATGGACGGTACTTTTGTATTTATTGACGAAAATGGTAATGAGGTTTCGAAAAAGTATTCGAATGCATATCCGTTTAGCGATAATGGTTTGGCTATTGTCTGCGAAAGTGATTCCAAAAGGGCTGGCTATGTTAATGATGACTTCGAGTTTGTTATTGAGAATGACGGTTACGTGAAACATCCTTTTTCAGACAACAATCTAGCCGCGGTTTCAAAAAAAGTGGATAAAGCCTTTATATGGGGGTTTATAAACGAAAAAGGAGAACAGGTTATAGATTTTCAATTTGGAGCTGTTCCATATGGTTTTGTAAATGGATATTGTGTAGTTTGCAAAGGCGGAAAATGGGGATTTATTGATGAAACAGGTAATTATATATTTGAGAAAAAATTTAGCCGGCAGCCCAATTCGTTCTCAGAGGATGGCATAGCATTGATTCAGGATGACAATGGTTTATATGGTTATATAAAAACAGATGGAACATGGCTTTTAGAGCCGCAGTTTGAAAAAGCAACAGACTATAGTAATGGTTATGCCGGAGTATGGTTGAATGAAAATCAGAAGATAAAAACTCAATAATAGGAACATTGATTGTTTATATTTTTCATCATTATATGCTAATACATAGTAGTATCATGCCAGATAATAAGTCAGGTTACTATCACTTAACTAGTAGGATTTTTAAAGGATGTTCATTTTTATATATTGAAGATATCAAATATTAATTGTGAATGGCTCTAAGGCGGTATGCGCATGAATAATATAAGAAAACAAGTAGTTATAAGTGTTTTAATTATGATTATATTTTCTTTAACTTCCTGTGGGCCGAGGTTTTATGTAAGTGAATATGATATTAATTTAGAGCACGAAGAGTGGGCTGATGAGATAGGTCTTTTTTCTCACAAGAATCTAAAGGTGAGAGAGTATGAGGCTAAAAGTACAGGTATAAGACTTGAGCTTGAGTATGACAACGGAGTGACCGGATATAAAGAGTTGTGCGATGTTGTTAATGCACACAATAAATTTGTAGAAGAGAATCCGGATTATTTTCCAAATGATTTCAATGTGACATTTACCAATAAACACGCAAGTGAATATTCACCGTCCTTTTTTTCAAATATAAGAAACGGTTCGAATGGATTAGGCTATATCAGTGAATTGGGGAGAGAAGATTCTGCGAAGCTTCTGTATATGTGTATCAGTGTAGATGGAGATCATACTGAGAATAAGGAAAATGCAGACATACATATAGATGTACCAATTGTAATCCTTCAGTCATACAACGAGTCATATACGCCTAAAGGAGAGGCATACGCTTTTTTGAAGGAATTCAACAATCTTGAGCAAGTGATAATTGATTTTTGGGAACCGGGATATGACAAGGACGGAGTATTAGATGCAATCAGAGAATATGCACCTAATGCTGAAATATATGAAGTAAAAAGCGTCAATAGAGAAGACCATTTGGAAAAATGTCCGTGAATATCGGAAAGAGGAGAGAGTAATAATGAAACAATATTGTGTAGATAAGCAGGTTGGAGTTTATTGTATTATGAATGCCTTGATGGAAGATGAAAATTGATACTGATAGCTAGAGACCACTAACAATTACTGTATTTGAAAGGAAAAAGTATGAGCAAGAGAATTAAGACTGAAATAGTAGCACTTGTGGCTATAACAATTATAGGTGCAAGCATGATGGGATGCGGAAGAAATGCTGTAATAAATGAAAATGCTACAGTATTCGATTCCGAAAAGCTTAATGAAGAGAGTACTGATCTGACAAGTGACAAAGTAGTTGAAGATAGTTCGGAATATCAATCGGATTCCAGTATCGATATGGATGATGAAACCGATAAAGAGAAGAACGAAAAAGTTGTTGAGGGTGGTTCGGATTCTATAAATGATTATTTCCCCTCTTGTGAAAAGAAAGATGATGAATATACTGTTATCAACTTTTTTGAAGAGGATACAAAGTCTATACCGGTAAGCATTAATAAATTGACTACTTACAAGAATGGTGATGTATATAATATTGCCATACATTATGAAGATGTTCCAGGAAGATATTATTGGGGAATTACGGATAGATATGATCTCGGAACATTTTACGTTACAGAAAATACAATATATATGTTAGAAGGATGTGAGGACATTCCTGGAGAAGAATTTATATCCTCTGGAACAGTTGTATGTTCAGATGAAGATACTCAGCAGAATATAGAGGGAGATGAAATAGTAATCACACATGACGGTGATGATTGTGTCTTTACTAAGAGAAATACACTTATTGAAAGTGGATTTTACTGCATATATAGATGGGCCAAGGGTAAGGGACTTGTCTACTATAAATCAGGGTATGGAGCCGAAGGAGATCCTATTGAAATTGAATTAAAGACTAATTAAAGCGAAAAAGAAGGCTAGAGTATGGGGACAGTAACAAATAATACCGCTGGCATTACAGGCAGTAGTGGACAAACCGAAGCGTTAAAAATCGAAAGTAATGAGTATACAAGTTTAGTTAGAAACATTAATAGAGCTGCCGGCATTTTGGTGCTAAAGAAAGCTGATAATAAGACAGTGGGTGAAGCATGTGGTACGGAGAGTTTGGACATAATGGCGAATTTTTGGGATAAAATCCACAAAACAGATGATTTTTATAAATCATTTGTTCAGCTTTCTGTATATCCTGCTCTTTTAAAGGTCTGTAGTATGATTTTGAAAACAGATAAGAATAATGCGCTACAGTTGAACCAGGGAGGAGTAGATACATCCGCAAGTAGTAAGTATCAAAACAGCAAAACCCAAAAGCAAAACCAATATGATAAGGCACCGGAGGAATTTACGAATGAATGGCAAGGCATTATAGTAATGAACAGGGACGATAAGATTCCGGGATCAGGAAATATTGATGCTGTTACGGAAGCTGATACAGGGCAGACTAGATAAAAATCGCTTAAGGAGAGAAGATGAAAAAGAAAACGATTAAAGTTATAGCGGTAGCGTTGTTAACAGTAATTGCTTTATCGGGTTGTGCTACACAGGTGGAGAACGAAACTGCTACAGAAAAAACAATTGAAGCGGCCATAGAAGAATCTAACGAAGAATCTTCTGTTAATGTGAGTAATACGGATACAACTAAAGACAATACTTCAGAAACAGATTCTTCTGTAGAACAAGTGGCTTTATCCGATTATGATGCTGCAGATCTGATGAGTGGAGAAGCGCTCTCAGAAGAAGAATTAAATGACTTGCAAGCGTTTATGAATAAAGCAGAAAATTATGGATATACAGTATTGCAATATAAAACTCCCAAAGACATAGATAATGAAGAATTATCCAAATATGAAACGTATTCAAAAGAAGAGATAACTTGTATAAAAGGGGTTAAAAAAGATAATCTGGTGCAAGTTGTGATAGAGTTTGTTGATTCTACCAAATACAACAGACGTATAACGTTATTAGCAACTAATGATTTAGATAATCCATATCAGTTCTATTCTAATCGCCAGCTCTGGGAAGAGAAGGCGGACAAGATTATTGAAGCAACGGATTACGATACAAATGAAAAGATCACTTGCGGTGTAATTACTGATTACGGTGAGTGGGGGCCGGAAATTGATGAGATAGAAGACAATGCAGTTAAAAATTACATTGTGCTTGAACCACCGATTGGCGACACTTTACAATGCAAAGAAGTAAAAGAAATAGCATTTTGCGATATAAATAGCGATGGAATAAAAGACATGATCGTTATTCTGGTATATGGCGATGAAACCATTGCAGTATTGTGTGGTGGAGGCCAAGATAAAAACGGAGATTTTGTGTATTACGAATGGAAATATGGTTTTACATCTTGGCTTAGTTCTAATGTTAGCGAAATCACAGCGGATAATGTAATTAGCTATATTAAGGATCATCAAGATGAGATGAAGAAAATTTAAAGGAGATATAGGAGTAATTTGATTTGGATAAGGGATCAATTTTGCTGGTGAGCTTTGATGAGGAGTATGTTACAAGTGTTGAAGGATATCTGTCAAAAAAACTATCAGAATCTTTTAAGCTTGAATTTATTACTCGAATCGAATATCTATCTGAGTATGTGAGAGTTAGATAGTATTATTAGGGGAGGATACAAGATTGATCAAAACACAGATTGTGATGAATTATTTGATGATTTAGAAGAAATCAACAAAGCTTATATCGACGTGAGCCCGGCAAGACATTCGGTACAACAGGATACTTTGAAAATATTTAGAATTTGGAGCGGAGAGAAACCGTATGATGAATAAATTTGAATATAGAAAGAAGATAGTGTTACTGGTTTTGGCGTGTACTTTTATGCTTTTGGCCGGGTGCGCCAAGCTCAATAAAGCCGGAATCAATTCGAATGACCATGTAACTGTTACGGTTAACGAGGAAACTCAAATAGATATAACAGGTAAAGCTCAGAATATTATAAGGGATGTTTATGATGATGGCGGTTCTATTTATGATTATATGCTAGGACATTTATATAGAGTAGACGATTCAGAAACAATATATATGGATAGCAACCCTTTTTTTGAAAAGGCTTCATATACAATATGCCTTCGACCGGAAAAAATACCGGATGAAGATATGTCAAAGATAGGCTATTTGGATTTTTATTTTCAGACAGAGGAATATAATTGCAAAGCCGTATCACTCTTTGAAGGTTGGGATGGGACTATCTCGAAACTAAACGACTATTTAGATGATGATAACAGCATATGTCTTGAGGATGGAAAAGGTGGAAGGGATTGCAGAATTGCGGCGTTTAAGGATGGTGAAATTGTACCGATTGAGACAATAAGTGAAGATTATGACAAAATTGCAGAAGAGATAGCACAGAAGGGATCGTTAGTTGATTATTTAAAGGCAGAAAATAAAACATATGGTAGAAATGATTCCGGAAGCTGTGTTCCTACAAGTTATACTCTCTACAGAGATGTAAATAAACAACCAATAGAATTCTACGCGTTATATTGCGCATTGCTTGATTGGGGAAGTGAGTATGTTGAAGGAAAGATTAATAACTTTGGGCTGATAATTTGGACCCCCAAAGAGGAATATGTAGATATTGTGGTTGCTTGCCCAATAGATAGTTATGAGGCGTTAATAAAAGCGGAGATGAGATAAGGGTTCATTTTTGATTTATAAACTATTAAAAGTCAAAACAATACATTATTTATAAATAGGAAAGGAGAAATATGGCACAAGATAGAAGCGCAGATATTGCGAGATTAGAGCGAGACATAGGTCGATTGGAAGATGCAGAGAATAAAGCCGGTGAGATGTTACAAGAGAATGTTATCCTGCTAGAAGATTTGGGAGATTTTCGATTTTTCAAGATCATACGAATATCCGGAAATCAGTGGAAATGATCAAAATATTATTTTACAGCGAGCAATTAGAAGCGAACTTCATGAAATGGGGCTTACAGACGAGGAAATTAAAAACGCGACGACTAAGAGCTCATTAACGTTAGAAGAGCTTGCATGCGTATGTGAAGGAATGATCGCGGAAGATAAAGTATATAAAAATGATGGAGCTGAAATAGCGCTGTTTAAAGCTGTGATTAATGGTAATGCTAAAGATGCCTATAATAAATATGGCGACAAGCTCGATGATGGTGAAACAAAGTGTTGGTACGGAGTATCAAAATACATCATGGGAACAGTAACGCTACAAAAAAATGAAAATGGAAAAGAATACCTTTGTGGCAATGTTGATGAATTTAAAGATCAGATAAATGCAGCACTTGGAAGTGATAAACCAAGAGCAATCATGAGCGCACTAAATTTAGGATCGAGTATGGTGGCATTAGATAGCAATTACTTGGCGGCAGTTACAGCGGATGATTGCGAGTGTTATAGCCCGGTATATAGAGAATATAAGAAAAATATGATTATAAATGATACATTTACATTTCTGTCATGCCGGCTAGATGATGAAGCATATGGAGTGGTGGATGATATATATAAAGACAGAGAGAATGTTGTTACCAATGTAACATATGATGATGGTCTTGTGTTAACTGTTGAATCTACAGAATATAGTTTTGGTGATGAGGTAGATCGCAAAACATATGAAATGACTGTAAAATATAAATGTGGACCTGGAGATGTTTCCAATGCTATTGCGGATGAACATTTTCAGGACGCTGTAACTGCGGCAGAAGCAGAGCAAAGGAATCTTTTGGGAAAGATTACAAAAGATGGATTTATGATTGGTGGTGCAGTTGCAGGAGGTTTATTAGCTGAAAATCCTGAAGCAGGAACCGCGGTTGTATCATATGCATATGATGCTGCCGAAGCTATTCATGACCAAAGTATTAGTGGAGATAAATACAAAGAATATATTGATAAATCAGTAAAGAAGCTTATAGATATAGATTATAAGTATGCGTCTGATGGAACTGAAAAAATGACAGGAGATGCTAAAAAAGAATATTATTCTCAAGCGTCAGAAGCGTTGTATGATACATATAAATATTTTTCATATACAGGATTGGAAGATGCCCAAAATGAGCAAGCGGATTATTATAAAGTTAAATATACGGGATCTGTTGGCTGTTGCTATATAGATGAGGCGTGTGATCCGAAAAAAGATGGAACACTCTCATATAGTTCTCTACATACTGGTTTTGTTGCGCCTGAGTATCTGTCATCATTTACGGAACTAAAAGAGAATTCGCATGTAGCATATACCAATCCAAATGGACAAGAGCATACTACTGAAGCGCATGGCTTAGCGAAGAACTGGTCTCCTGAATTTACAGAAAAGATGCTGGAAGTAATGAATCCTGACAATCCATCATCAAACGATGATTATAGATTACCTAGTCAAGAAGTCTATAATGAATATAAGGGAATACTTACAGGAGGATATGATATTACAAAGGTCGAAAATTTTGAAGATCTCGACGAGTCGCTAGAACAGATACAAGATACATATGATTATGTCGTTAATCTTCCGGAGGTGCAAGAAGCGGGATATGCACCTAAGGGCGATGGTCATAATGGCGATATTAGATACTTATGGGGAGAACAAGCAGATTTTTAATTTAAGGAAGGGTGATTATGTATTCGAATTATAAGAGCATAGTGTTTAGGATACTGTTATGTTTTTTTCTTTTATGTATGACTGTTGGTTGTAGAAAAGAAAAAAATGCGTATGGATATTATTATATTAATGAGTCAGACGAAATAGTAAGTCCTTTTTATGATTATGATTATGATATACCGTCTCCTTTTTATGATAAGAATATAGCCAGAATTGAAAAAAAAGAAAATGCCTTAGATGAAGAACGTGATGTATATTTTATAGATCGTGAGTTTAATATTATAGGTGACAGTTTTTTTTAAAAAACATGATTGAAACCGGAGTATATGAAGGTAAGCCGGTATTTATTTCCGGAACAGAAAAAGGAATAGATATATTAGATGAGAATATGAGCATTATATCATCTATTCCATATGAGATGGAAGGTGTCGAGCAAATTGAGAGCATTATATCACCGCCTGGAAACAATGGATTATTGGCACTTAAGGATTCCGAAACCGGTAAATGGGGATATGTTTCGATAGAAGGAAAACTAATGATTGATTATTCATATCAAGTGGCGCAAATTTTTACTGTTGATGGGATTGCAATTGTTAAAGCGGAGAATGGATTGTATGGTGCAATAGATGAAAAGGGCGAATATGTAATTGAACCCCAATACAATTGCATGACTAATTTTAGTAATGGAAGATCATTTGCTCAGATCAGTAAAGGTGGCGAAGGAATTCTTATAGATCTAGAAGGTAATAAATTATCAGATAATAAGTTTTGCTTTTCATCATTCCCGGATGTTGTGGATATTTACATTGATGGACTCGCTTGTGTACAAGATTATAATACAAAACTATATGGATACATTGATGATTATGGAGATTATGTTATTGAGCCCCAATTTATAAAAGCGAATGACTTTGTAAATGGATATGCGACTGTCACAGGAAGCAACGGATTGAGAGGAATTATAAACGACAAGGGCGAAGAAGTGGTTCCATGTCAATATGAGGATATGACATTCTTATCTGAAGATGGTGTTGTTAAAATTAGAAAAGACGGATTGGATGGCTATTATTCTATAGATAAAGGATGGATTATTGAACCAAAGTACAAGGACGCGACCGGCTTTTTCAATGGATATGCAATAATCAAAGTTAATGAGACGATAAAACAATAAACAAAATAATAATTGCACCTAACGTGTTATAACGAGGAGAAAAAACAAATCTGAAGATATAACCTATGGAAATAAAGCTTGCAGAACCAAGATAGGATATAAATTATGAAATGCAGCAGTTGTGGCTATGAAGTAAATGAGAATACACGCCATTGTCCCATGTGTGGCAATCCTATCTATTTACAGGAGAAAGTGCCTGTAAAAAAAGAATCCGTAACCAGTGAACCAAATAAAAATGTCGATAAGGATATTCCCGGTTTTAAGTTACCCAAGATAATGATAGATAAGAAAAGGGCAGTTTTTCTTGGACTATCTTTATTGGCATTTTTTGTATTAATTATCGGGGTTAAGTTTACCGTCTCTTTATTTGATGGTCATAGGAACTTTCAGAGTCTTTTTTCATCAAGTGATAATGATGATTATGTGGAATATACCGGAGATACCATCCTTGAAGAGGGCGGCGTTTTCTATAACAGCGCAGGAGCTGTAAATGATGATTACAAGGACAATATAATAAATATTTCTTTTGACAAGTTTTCTTCCGAAGGAGTTTTCACTGATCGGGAAGAAGAACTCTATTATATAAAAAGCGATCTGTCGGTTGAGCAGATAGGACATGCGGTTGATCTGGGCATGAATTTTAATGGCGGGTATGCATATTATATAAACGGAAAATTCGAGCTGAAAGTCATAGACTTAAGCACTATGGAAGAGTGTGGATTTAGCTGCGAAGATACCGTAAAAGAAGCCGTTCTTTCGCCAAACGGAAAGTACATATGTTATAGGAAAAGAGGCCTGAATCAAAATGATATTTGTGCAGAGGTAATTGTCAGTTCGATAGATGGCAAAGAGGTGTCAAGCTGCCAATATGAAGAATTATATTCGGATCAATATGATATCTTAAGCGTAAGTAACGACGGAACAACCGTTTTTTTGTTGAACTCAATTGGTGATGTATCTTGCGTGTACAAGGGGGAAATGCAGTCTTTATTTTCAGATCTTAAACCGGCGCTGTTCCTCAACAGTGATATGGATAAACTCTTGACACTGGGAGCATCGGGAGCAGTATGTTACTATTCTCCCGAATCCCAAAATAATTCTGTTTTAACATATGGGGATGAAGGCGGCATCTACCTGAAAAGCTATCATATATTTGACAAGGCTTATGTATTTGACGACAACAGTTTTGAGGGATGTGTAGTAGCAGAGGATGGCAAGCATTATTGGCTTGATAAGGATTTAAATAAAGTTCCGCTTGCATATGATGCGGTAACTAAGAGTGTTCCGATAAGCGGAAGAGACGGGAGTTATAAATTTGTATTTCATGACGGAGAGAATGTCCACTTGGCAACTTTCGAAAATGGAGTGGCTTCGGATAAGAAGATTCTTTACGGAATGAATAGAATAAAAAATATTTACGCCGACGGTGACTTATCAAATATATGGTCAGTCAATGAGGCTAATGAGATATATCATGTAACGGATGAAAAAGCCGATTTGGTATATCAGCAGGATTCCGACTTGGATCTGTCTGCGGCGTATGATCTGTATACCGATAAGTTGTATTTTGTCAAAGGACGAAAGACACTGTTTTCGATTGATTCCGATGAGAATATTAAAACTATAACCGACGAATGTACCGAAGTAAAACCGATTGATGAGTTTTATAAATATGTGACGTACACTGACTTTGATATATCGGATTATAGTATTATTTTTGATAACTATGTAAAGAAAGAGTATTGAAAAGGGGATTTATGAGCACACATTACAATGCATTTATTTCATACAAACACGCCGAGCTGGATAATAAGATTGCAGCTATGGTTGAGCGCGGCCTTGAACACTATCATATTCCGCGCAAGATACAAAAAAAGACCGGCATTAAAAGGATAGAGAGAATCTTTAGGGATACAGACGAACTCCCTATTACAAGTGACCTTAGCGGAACTATCGCAGAGGCTCTTGAAAACGCCGATTATCTTATAGTTATATGCTCAACAAATACTTGCAAATCCATGTGGGTAGAAAGAGAGATAAAACTCTTTTTGCAGAACCATACTCAGGATCAGATCCTTACTGTGCTTGCAGACGGAGAGCCTGTTGACGTCGTGCCTGAAATACTGAAAAACAAAGAGGTTATCAGGGTTAATGATCTTGGAATAGAAGAGACGGTAACTATTCCCGTTGAACCGCTTTCCTGTGATTTCAGACTTCCAAAGAGAGAAGCTTTTAATACTGAGCTTCCGCGGCTTGCGGCAGCTCTAGTAGGTTGCGGATATAACGAGCTTATGGACAGACAGCGCCAGTACAAGATGAAAAGACTGACCGCTGTTTTTGCAGGAGTAATGGCTATTGCTCTCGGATTTGCCGGATATATGTTTTACAGCAGAAATCAGATAAATGAAAGTTACCGTGCATCTCTTATCAGTCAGTCCAAGTACCTTGCCAATGAATCTGAGAGGCTTCTTAAAAATCAGGACAGGATTGATGCACTTCATTTGGCACTTAATGCACTTCCGAATGAAGAAATGCCCGACAGACCAGTTACAATTGAGGCAGTAAGAGCACTTACACGTGCCACATTGGCATATAAACCAGGTGATTCATCGAACATTGGCTCCTTATGGAATTATGAACTTCCAAATAGTATTTCCAAGATGGGCTTGTCATCTCAGGCTGATCATTTTATAGCTATAGATTATAAGGGTAACGTTAAGATCTGGGATACAGCTACTCATGATGAATTATACAGCTTTTATCCAAAAGACAAAAATCATGTTCCTTCTGAGTATGTGTTTATTGAGGAGGAAAAAGCAATCATCTTGGGATCCAAGATGATACGTTGCATTAGCCTTGAAGATGGTTCTGTGGAATGGGAAAACGATAGTTTTGAAGACGAGTCTATATCAGTTAAACCGATTGTGCTAACTAAAGAAGGGAATATTCTGGTATTGGCTGGAGGCTCGTTACGTGTTTATTCAACAGAGGATGGAAATGAAGTTGAAAGATATGCTATTTCGCAAGAAGTATTGGATATGCTTTTAGCTGCTAATTATATTGATAATATCAAATTTTCCCCGGATTACAGTAAGATTGCTTATACATACACGACTAAAGAAGACAAGGCGGGATTAGCCGTTTTTGATATTTCGACGGGTAATACCATCTATAAAACTACTGAGTATAATTCTGTTAAAGGACTTAGTTACCCTAAAGACGGTCAGTTGTTTTTTGCAGGCGATACAATAGACATTACAGATATCAATGATTCAAGCTATAGTGTTCTCAATATGCACGCAATCACAGAATACAGTGTAAATGTTTTTTGCTTTGATCCGGACGATCTTTCCGAAAAATGGGAAAACGAACTGACTTGTGATGGTATTTATTATGATTCTCATTTTATTTACATCCCGGATACAGATTACATTTATTTTTTCATGGCAAATGTCTGTGACTGTTATGATTTGAATTCCGGAGAGCGTATACATCATTATAGCGCCGATACTCCGTTGATATTTGGATACTTTGCCAAGGATAATCCAAATTTTATTACCCATAACGGCGGAATTGCAATGACAAGTGATTTCGGTGATAAAGATGTTTTTCAGATAATAGATTACTTTTCGGATAATTTAACCAAAGCGGCTGTAGGGAAAGGCGTTTATACAGTAGAAAATAACAGTAATCGTGTTGTCTACTACGGAGTCGGAGTTTGCGATAAGGAGTGGACTTCTTATGAGAACTCGCCACAAGTAGATAGTTTGTATAATTCGTATCTTGATGATAATGCTGCGGCTGTTATCTATGATAAAGATGAAGAAGTTTACCTTGATGTATTTGACCCGAATTCCAAAGCGTTTGTGAAAAGTATTGTTTTTCCGGAAGAAGGGGACACAAAATTTGATTATTCGATAAGAGGATCCTATCAAGATAAATTGCTTATTATCTATACGCCAAGTGGAATAGTTAAAGAGCTTATATTGTATAGTGTTGATTGTAAGACAGGAGAATATACCAGAAATAAAATTGGAAAGGATAACCCTCCGGATACAATACCTAAACTTGAAAACGGGAAGTTTGTTTTTGTTGATAGAGATTCACTGCTCTATTTTATCCGAATATACGATATAGCTAAAGATAAGTATACTAATTACAGATTCCCTACCGATGATTATAATAATGTCACTGAACTTTTTTATTTCGAAAAGCAAGGATATATCTATGCTTCGGGGAATCAGGATTTTATAGTTGACATTAATGAGAATGAGACGTATCCGGTTGATAACAAAGAAGACTGGGATAGAACCTGGGGCGTATCAATGAATGAAGATGGTTCATTGATAGCGATAAGTAATAAAAAAGATATAGTTATAAAAGATATTAAAGGGAAAGATATTGCAGAGATTCCTTGTCTTGATGTCGGAACACAAAGACCTTTTTTTTATAAAGAAAAAGGAAGTAACAAAGAACTACTTATTGTTCCCTTTGTGGATGGAAGCCTTTGCAGATACGATGCATTAACTGGTGAACTTATAGGAAAGACAGGGATATCAACAGATGGTACTCCTGATTTAAAAAGTACGGTAACCATTGATCGTGAGAATTCCTGTATATATCTTTGTAGCAGAACGATCACCAATATTATCGACATGGATAGCTATCTTGAGCTGGCATATATAACTGGATCATTAGGATATCATAAGCCTACAGACACATTTGTGTGTATCTATAAGGACGATGAACATATTGATCATCTCGGCTACTTCCGACGCTACACTTTAGACGATCTTATAAAGAAAGCCAAAGATCTTCTTATGGACCACGAGATGCCGCAGGAGCAGAAGGACGCTTACGGAATAGGATAAAAAGTAATTAGGGAAAATGATTAGATGAGCACACATTACAATGCATTTATTTCATACAAGCATGCAGAGCTGGATAACAAGATTGCAGCTATGGTTGAGCGCGGCCTTGAGCACTATCACATTCCGCACAAGATCCAAAAGAAGACCGGTATTAAAAGGATAGAGAGAATTTTCAGGGATACCGATGAGCTCCCGATCACAAGTGACCTAAGCGGAACTATCGCCGAGGCTCTTGAAAACGCCGATTATCTTATAGTTATATGTTCTACCAACACCTGCAAATCCATGTGGGTAGAAAGAGAAATAAAACTCTTTTTACAAAACCATACTCAGGACCAGATCCTTACTGTGCTTGCAGACGGAGAGCCTGCTGATGTTGTGCCTAAAATTTTGCAGAGCAGAGAAGTTACAAGAGTAACTGAACAGGGAGTGGAAGAGACTGTAACAGAGCCGGTCGAACCGCTTTCATGTGATTTCAGGATTCCGAAAAGAGAAGCGAAGAACGTAGAGTTACCGCGTCTTGTAGCTACACTTATAGGAAGCTCATATAACGAGCTTATGGACAGACAGCGTCAGTATAAGATGAAAAGACTGACTGCTGTTTTTGCAGGTGTATTGGCAATTGCTCTCGGATTTGCCGGATATATGTTCTACAGCAAGAATCAGATAAATGAAAGCTATCGTGCTTCTCTTATAAGCCAGTCCAAGTACCTTGCAAATGAGGCACAGAAACTTATGGACCAAGATGACAGAATGGATGCGCTTCATCTGGCTATTTATGCCCTTCCGAATGAAGAGATGCCGGACAGACCGGTTACCGATGAGGCTGTTAAAGCGATAACTGACGCTACAATGGCGTATATACCGATAGCTTCAGCAAATATTGCTCCGGTTTGGAATTATGAAATGCCTAATACTATAAATACGATGGATGTCAGCGTTGAAGAAAAACTCTTTGTAGCTTTGGACATTAAAGGTATTATCAAGATATGGGATGCAAAGACTCATGAAGAATTGTGCTGTTTTGTTCCGGATGACAGCAATTCGGTTCCCGAAAATTTTAAAATTCTTTCGAACAGAAAAGTACTTATAATAGGAGCTCATTTTATAAAGTGTATTAATCCCGATGATGATAGCATTATATGGGAAAAAGAATATAAGGATATATTTACCTCAAGAAATGTCAATGTAAGATCAGACGGAAATCTTTTGATATCTTTAAGCGACGGAACATTTTACATCATTTCTCAAGCTGACGGATCAGAGATTGCAGAGTATAAACTCCCGGCGGAGATAACAGAATCTGTTGGTGGTTCGGTGGGTATTGGGAATGTTTCTTTGTCGCCTGACAATAACAAGATTGCTTTTACCTTTACCAATCATGATCTAAATTGTTCGATTGGAATATATGATATAACAACAAACAAGGCAATCCAAAAAGACACCGGAATACAGTCATTATATATACATTCAGTTCTTTTGCCGACAGATAATGAATTTCTTTTGGTCTACACTACAGAAGAAATCACTTCAATGAATACCGGTTATTCTAATATGAAAGTTTTTTCTACCGATAGGGATATTGTTCAATGTTTTGATACGAACAATCTGTCTGTAAAGTGGGAAAATGATTTTTTATATGATGTTTTTTCATCCGATAGAGAATTAATATATACCCCGGCTAGCAATGCGGTGTCTTATTACTCCGGTAACGTATGCGATACTTATGACTTGGTGTCCGGAGAAAAACTGCATCACTATGCTATAGATTGTCCGATAATATACGGGTATGCAGAAAAAGATGATCCGAATCCGAGTTTTATAACTTCAAACGGCGGCAGCGCGACAATAGAACCTACAATGCAGAATAAAGGTGATACGGTCGTAGTTATGAAGTATTTTGCAGATAATATTAGAAAAGCTACACCCGGTCGTGGTATATATGTGTCAAAAAGTGGAAGCAGCCGCATTATTTATTATGCTTCACTTACAAGTGATAATGAGTGGACTGCTTATGAAAAATCTCCTGAGATAGCCAGCCTTTACAAAGCCTTTCTTGATAATAATGTGGCGGCTACGGTTTTGAAGAATGAAGAAGAAACCGTTTTGGATATATTTGATCCAAATACTATGGCTTATAAGACAAGGGCAACTTTACCGATCAATAAAGACGACTCCGGTCATCTTTCGATATTGGGGAGTCATGAGGGGAAAATCCTGGTAACCAATTCTCTCACGGGATTGTTTTCTGATCTGACTTTATATAGTGTTGACTGTAATACAGGAGAGTATACAGAACAAAAACTAAATGACCACACATTTTATGATGTGGCTCAGCCTAAATATGATAACGGAAAGATTGTATTTATTGATCGTGATAATTCCGACTATTTTGCTATAGTATATGATGTCTCAACAGGGAAAAGAGACAGGTACCACATTCCGTTAGAAAAATCAGCTTCAATCAAGAATCTGTTTTATTTTGAAAAGCAAGGATATATCTACGTATCCGGAACAAAGGATTATATTATAGACATAGACGAAAACGAAATATATCCTTTAGAATATCATGACGGATGGGGTGAAACTCAATATGTTTCCATGAATGAGGACGGGACGTTACTTGCGTCCTATGATAAAAAAGATATTGTTATAAGCGATATAAAAGGAAAAGAAGTATCAGCTATTCCGTCCCTTGATGCGGGAATGTTTAAGCCTGCTTTTTATAAAGATAAAAAAAGCGAAACCGAGCTTTTACTTGTACCGTTCTTTGACGGTAAACTGTGTAGATATAATGCATTAACGGGGGAGATTGTAGGACAATCAGATTATGCGGGATACGATGCAACAAGAAATGATTGTGAATATACTTTTGATAGTGATCGTTCTTGCATGTATTTGTATATGCCCGGAAACTCGGCAACAAGCATAATAGATGTGGATAGCTTTATAGAACTTGGATGCGTGAGATCTTCCATGGGTTATCATGAACCAACCGATACTTTCCCGTGTATATCCAAGGACAAAGAATATAAATACCACCTCGGCTACTTCCGCCATTACACCTTAGATGACCTTATCAAAAAAGCAGAAGATCTCTTGCAAGATCACGAGATGCCGCAGGAGCAGAAGGACGCTTACGGAATAGGATAAAAGATAAAAAATATGTATGAATAGAATATAGAAAAAATATAGCCATGGAGAAAATGTATGTTTAAAAGAAATTTAGTGTTCTTTATCGCGCTGATTGTTTTTATCGGTGCGATAGCGCTCTCGGTACCGAACTGGGGTGAGGTACGGGATGTAGCGACGGGGAATTATCGAGATCTGAATGAATACCTTGCGGAGAGCGGTGACGGCTTACTGCCTGATAAATATGTCACCGTTACGATCAATTCCAATATCGGATGCTTCGCAAGCCGCGACGCTAACGAAGATAATGAGGCAGAGTACTTCTATGTTGCCTGGCTTGACGATAATTCTTTTATCCCGGTAAAGGTTAAAGACGACGCGTATGATCTGATGGAAAAGATGTCAGAAAAAACCTGGGATTATGTCGACGGCAAGATCAGCGAGGATGAATATGACGCGGAGCCGTATACATTTATAGCTTCGATCAACGAGATGGAAGATGACGCTGCGAGGTTCTATCGCTCGTACATCGCGGAATGCGGAATTGATGAAAGCACGCACGTTGTTAGGTATCAGGAACTTAGAAGAGCGTATCCAAGCGTTCCTATAGTGATCATCGACAGGTTCCTGTTCCATATACTTGCTGCGATTGTCGCGCTCCTCGTGATGATCGGCTTCGGCAAGAGGATGATGTTGCAGCGTAAGAGTATGAGCTCTTTTGAGTCTTCGGTTCAGGAGTATAATCCGGCCGACAAAGTTAAAAGACTGCCGGTGGTTTCTGCGAAGCAGGCCGTTATGAGAATAGCGAATCCTGTATTTGCCAATTATCATAAGGGTAATAAGAAAACTCTTTTGATTTGCCTGATAATAATATTCCTCGGAGTCTTTATTCCCGCGGATTTGTATGCGTACAGCAAGTTTTATAAGCCCGGCGGAGACGCAGGCGTTGTCTATGATATGGACAATCCGGAAGAATTTGCCAAGGCAAAGAATAAATCCGTCGGAGAACTTAAGACTGAGTATCTTCCGGTTATAGTCCGTTCTACAGGCAGTTCAACCGGAGACTACATTGTATACGGAGAAAGTACCGGCTACATCGCCGAGCTTGATGACGGCGAGTATTCCAAAGCGTTAAAAGATATAAGGGAAAAAGGATTCACGATTCTTCACGGATACTATTCGAAAGCCTCGGATGAGACGGCTAAATATGCGATAGAGTATATCAACGATTACTTTGGCGAGAACTATGCCGAGAGTGAGTTTAACAATGTTTTCGGAAATCACAGTCTTGTGGTTGAGGAAAGCTACAAAGGCGGCGGAGTAACCGAAAGTACAGTAAAGACTATAACGGTAATAACGCTGATCGTTGCGGCGCTTGCGCTCATCGTACTTATAGGAACGATTATCTCCGTCAAGGATTTCAAGAAGGAGCTTAGTTATTTCACGGACGCCGAATATTTCGTTATAGAGTCGGAACTTGCATCTCCTCAGACTTACAAAGGCTCAGATAGTATTTATTGCACCGACAGACACATCGTCGCGCTCGGCGGCAAGAGGATGATCATACCATATTCCGATATCCTCTGGGCTTATCTTAAGATCAATTACACGAACGGCACGGAGACGAACTATGAGATAGTTGTTCTCGATAAGGAAAAAGGTGCATATAACCTGCCCGCATTTAAGCGCGGTAACGAAAACAAGCAGATAATCGGAAACATTCTGGAAAAAATAAAGACTAAGAACCCGAACGCCCGAATTGGCTACACTCAGGAGAATATTCGGGCCGCCGCGAAGGTTACGGTTTGAATTATTTTTCTCCGACCGAAAACCTCACAAACCTCCGATTCAAAAGCTCACATTTCTCCGACCAAAAGCCTTCCAAACCTCCGATTCAAAATTGATTTTTTCTCCGATTTGAGATAAAATATTCAGGAAAGACAAGGAGAAAACGGGATGAGAGAAAAGCCATACATAGAAAGATTATTTGATGGAATAGTGGAATTTACTTTGAAGAGTAAG
This sequence comes from Butyrivibrio sp. X503, assembly GCF_003625475.1. Taxonomy (GTDB): domain Bacteria; phylum Bacillota; class Clostridia; order Lachnospirales; family Lachnospiraceae; genus Butyrivibrio. The sequence continues at coordinate 31,377 of NZ_RAIQ01000005.1, forward strand.
GGTGCAATGGTCATTGTTGGACCAAAGTGGTGCGGCAAATCAACTACAGCCAACAGATACGCTAAGACAGTTATAGATTTGATGCCGCTGGAATCAAGGAATGAATTCATTGAACTTGCAAAGATATCTCCGTCAAATTTTTTGAACTATGGTCCTAAACCAATACTGATCGATGAGTGGCAGCATGTGTCTTTTATATGGGATCAAGTGAAGTACGAAGTCGATAAGACCGGTGAGTTTGGTCAATATATCTTGACCGGAAGTGTTACCGACAAGACCAGATCTGAGCTTGATGAAGATAGTAGTAGGCATACGGGGAATGGCAGGATCATACGTAAGATGATGAGGACACTATCCCTATATGAAACAGGTGACAGTAATGGAACAGTCTCATTGCTAGATCTTAAAAACGGTAAGTTTACTCAGTCAATGTCCCAAAAAGATATAAATGATTATGCATATTTTATCTGCAGAGGAGGTTGGCCAGTTGCAATAGGAAAAGATAGAGATATTTCCTTGGCGCAGGCAAGAGATTATTATGAAGTGGTTGTAACGGATGATATTTTCTCTCTTAAAGATATACCGTTAAAAAAAGATGAGCAAAAAGCCAGAAAACTGATGCGCTCATACGCCAGAAATGTTTCTATAGCGGCTACAGACGCTACACTTCGTGATGATTGCGCCGGAGGTGATGAGACATTTGATAAAGATGTTTTTGCAAAATATTTAAATGCGCTCAGAAACCTATATGTTATAGAAGAACTTCCTGCTTGGAATCCGAATCTGAGGAGCAGAACTGCAATACGAACGAAGGAAACGAGGCATTTCACAGATCCATCAATTGGAGCAGCGGCGCTGGGAATAACTCCGGAAGGGATTTTCAAGGACATAACAACATTCGGCTTGTTGTTTGAATCATTGGTGGTACATGATCTTAGAGTATATGCAGATACAATAGGGGCGCGTGTCTATAAGTATCGAGATGCCAAAAGAAGAGAGGCTGATGCGGTAATTCAATTTGCCGATGGAACATGGGCTTTGATAGAAGTAAAGTTAGGTGGACAAGATGATATAGAGCAGGCAGCACAAAATCTTATAAAGATAGCAGACGACATAGACTGGAAGAAGTCAGGGAAACCGGCATTTCTTATGGTTGTCACTAAAAATAAAGTGGCGTACCGAATGGAAAACGGAGTATACGTAGTGCCGTTATGCTGCTTAAAGAATTGATAGTAATAATGAAGTTATATATAATATAATCCAATAGCGTAAGCTAATATATATCTAGGTGACAACATGGAATTTAATGTAAGCTTTTGCACTGATAAGGGCCTTGTAAAAGAGGTCAATCAGGATGCCATAATGGTTAAGGTGGCAGGAACAACACAATACGGAAAGGTTCTGATGGCGGTTTTGTGCGACGGAATGGGCGGCTTGTCTCAGGGAGAAGTCGCAAGCGCAGACCTGGTTGCGGCATTCGCGACATGGTTTGAAAAAGGTTTGCCGGCAGCGCTGTCGGGAAAGAACAAGACAGAAAGGCTTGATGAGGACAATCAGAGCATTGAGGCTGATGTCCGGGCGGAGATCCAATATCAGTGGATTGAGCTTATTAACGACGTCAACAAAAAGCTCGGTGCGTTCGGAAGAGCGAACGGAGCCAAGCTTGGAACAACCGTTGTTGCGATTCTTTTTATCGGCGGAGAATTTATCGCCGTCAACGTCGGCGACTCCAGAATATATATGTTAAAAGACAAAGTGAAAACGCAGATCACTCACGACCAGAGCGTCGTCCAAAGTCTTATCGACAAGGGTGTCATGAATCGTGAAGAAGCAGAAGAGAGCCCTCAGAGAAGTGTCCTTTTGCAGTGCGTCGGTGCGTCCGAAAACGTAAAGCCACAATTTATTTTTGGAAGCATAGAGAAGAACACATCAGTAATACTGTGCTCTGACGGCTTTTGGAGGAAATTGTCCGAAGAAGAATTTACAGATGGACTTGACAATTTGCCCGATGTAACAGAAGATGATATGCAAAAGAAACTTGACGGGATTTTGGAACTTATTAAATCAAAAGGCGAGAAAGATAACATTTCCGCCATACACATATATGTGAAGTAGGAAACAGCTATGTTAGAGATAGGAAGTATTGTCGGAGGCAAGTATAAAGTACTTAACGTAATAGGCCAAGGCGGAATGAGCACAGTTTATCTTGCCATGAATGAGCGCGCCAACAAGCAGTGGGCGATCAAAGAGGTCAGGGAAGATGCCGTGACCAATTTCCAGCTTGTCAAGCAGAGCCTTATAACAGAGACTGAGCTCTTGAAGACTCTGTCTCATCCATACCTTCCGAGCATCGTCGACGTTATCGAAGAGGATGGTCGTTTCCTTATTGTTATGGATTATATAGAAGGTAATACTCTCGAAAGAGCGCTCGATTATCTCGGACCTCAGCCTCAGGAGTACGTAATTGAGTGGGGAATCCAGCTTTGCGACGTTCTTGAGTACCTTCATACAAGAGAACCCGCTATCATATACAGAGATCTCAAGCCTTCCAATATCATGCTTCGTCCCAACGGAACGATCACGCTTATCGATTTTGGAACGGCTCGTGAATATAAAGAAGAAAATACAGGTGACACATCATACCTCGGAACCCGTGATTATGCGGCTCCCGAGCAGTTCGGCGGAATGGGACAGACAGATGCAAGAACTGATATTTACTGTCTTGGCGCGACTATGTATCACCTTGTTACGGGACACAGCCCAAGTGAACCGCCCTATGAGTTCAAGCCTATCAGAGATTGGAATCCGTCTCTTTCACCCGGACTTGAGCACATCATAGAGAAGTGCGTTCAGAGCAATCCCGAGGATAGATATAACTCCTGCGCGGAAGTTATGTACGACCTGCAGAATTACCTTGAGCTTGATAAGGGTTATAGAAAAGAAGCTAAGCTTAGCGTTACTCTTTTTGCGACCGTTCTTATCATATGCTTCCTTGCCACGGTAACAGCGATAGATTCACACTCCAAAGCTAAAACTATGGAGAAGGACATATTTACAAAGATAATGGCCGATGCTAAGGCTGCCGATAATGAACTGACGGCAGCGGAGCTTTATACCCAGGCGATAATAGATCAGCCGAATAATCCGGAAGGATACCTGGAACTTCTTGATAATGTTTTCCTCAGGGACGATTCTTTGACAAAGGACGAGGACGAACTTATCAGACAGATTATGATCACTCCCGTGGAAAACTCCACAGTCGAGAAAAGACTTGCTCAGGACAAGGACGTTTATGCGGAAGTTGCTTACAGATATGGTCTTGCGTACTTCTACTATTATAATGAGACCGGAAACAAGCAGATGGCCGCCAAGTGGTTCCAGTTAGCGACCAGCCAGAGAAGGCTTCCCAAGGCACGTCAGGAAAGAGCTTCCAGACTTGGCAAGATCTCACAGTACTATGCGACCATAGGAAAAGAGTCCAAGAGCGGCGATAAGGAAGTAAGCTATATGGACTTCTGGAACGATCTCGTTGCCATTGCGGACGGCAATATTACTGAAAGTGACAATCTTGTAACCGCACTAGTTATTTATAAAGAGCTCGCGGTTCAGATATATGATAATGCCAACAAGTTTAAGTCTGACGGTGTCGGAGCTCAGGAAATGGCAGATGAACTTGATTATATTGAAAGACATATAGAAGAAGATATTGTAAAGGTTCATGAGCTTACGCAAAGTGATAAAGATCAATTGACAGAGACCAGAAATGCAATTGCTTCCGCACTTACCGTGCTTGAGAATTTGGGTAAATGATAGATGTTATCCCTATATAGGATAACGGAGGATTACTATGGATGAGATTCAATATTTTAAAACAGTTGCAAACGTATCTACCATCATAGCTGTAGTCATGTTGCTACTGGCTATACTTATGTGGTTCAAGCTTGGTATGTATCACTACATAATGGTTCTTAGCGGAAGCGGTGCAAGAAAAGGTGCGGAGAAGATCAGACGAGCAGCGCAGGAGCAGGGCGCGCAGAGTGGTGTGATCGGAGGAAAGGCCGGAGGAAAAGCCATAGTTAAGTGGGGCACTTCCGAGAGCCTGTGGAAAAAAGCCGAGAACTTTTTTGAGGGTAAGAACGAGAACTACCTTCTTTACAGTAAAGACCTCAGATACTTGGAGCAGACTATGCCCCTTGAAAGTGCTGAGGAGTATGCTACAAGGGTACTTGAAGAGATCAAGGATCCCGAGCCCGAGCCGGATAACAAGTCCGATTTCATTATCGAGCGCGAGATCATAAGCAAGTATTATAATGGCAAACTTTGATGTCAAAGAAGAACTGAAAAAACTCCCGAACAAGCCCGGGGTCTACATCATGCATGATGCTGATGACACCATCATGTATGTAGGCAAGGCGATAAACCTGCACAATCGTGTCAGGTCTTATTTTCGTTCAAATATAGGTCGCGGCCCGCAGATCGACAGGATGGTCAAACAGATCGCAAGATTCGAGTACATCGTCACTGATTCCGAACTCGAGGCGCTTGTATTGGAGAACAACTTGATAAAAGAGCACTGTCCCAGATACAACACACTCCTTAAGGACGACAAGACTTATCCTTATATTAAGGTGACGGTATCTGAGGATTATCCGAGAGTTCTTTTCTCCAGACTTATGAAAAAAGACAGATCGAGATACTTCGGTCCTTTTACAAGCGCGGCAGCAGTGAAGGATACGATCGATCTTATTAATAAACTGTACGGCCTTCGAACCTGCAACAGGAGCCTTCCGAGAGATATAGGGCTGGACAGACCGTGTCTTAATTATCATATGAAGCAGTGCTGCGGCCCCTGCATAGGTGAAGTAACCAAAGAGGAGTATAGGGAAAGAGTCGATAAGGCTCTTGAATTTCTTGGCGGAAACTACGGCGTTATTATAAAAGAGCTTGAGCAGAAGATGCATGATGCTTCGGATGAGCTTGATTTTGAGGCGGCGGCGCGCTACAGAGACCTCCTTGCAAGCGTTAAGGTTGTTGCGCAGAAGCAGAAGATGACCGACTCTTCTATGGAAGATAAAGATATAATCGCTATCGCTTCCGATGAAAAAGATGCTGTGGTTCAGGTCTTTTTTGTTCGAGACGGAAGACTTATCGGCAGAGAGCATTTCTATATGACACACGTGTCTGAAAATCCGCAGGCCGAGATCTTGCAGGATTTTGTAAAACAGTTCTACGCAGGTACGCCGTTCATCCCAAGAACGCTCATGCTTCCGGAAACCATAGAAGACATTGAGATAATAGAGAAGTGGCTCTCGACCAGGAAGGGCAGCAGGGTGTATATCACCGTTCCTGAAAGAGGTCAGAAGGAAAAGCTCATGGAGCTTGCGGCGCAGAATGCGCAGCTTGTCTTAAGTAAAGATAAAGAGCGCATCAAGCGCGAAGAAGGAAGAACAATAGGAGCGGTAAAAGAGATAGAAAAGCTCCTTGGCATAAAGGGACTTAACAGAATGGAAGCCTATGATATCTCGAATATCAGTGGCTTTGCCAACGTTGGTTCCATGGTCGTTTATGAAAAAGGTAAACCCAAAAAGAGCGACTACAGAAAGTTTAGGATAAAATCCGTCGCAGGTCCCGATGACTACGCCTGCATGCACGAGGTTCTTACAAGACGTCTTCTTCACGGAATAGAAGAAAAACAGGAGCTTGAAGTAAGAGATATCGATGCCAAATACGGAAGCTTTACCAAGTTTCCCGATCTTATACTTATGGACGGTGGTAGAGGCCAGGTCAATATCTGCCTTCAGGTTTTGGATGAGCTTGGGATCAAGATTCCCGTCTGCGGAATGGTCAAAGACGACAACCACAGAACGAGAGGCCTGTATTTCAACAATGTGGAACTTCCGATAGATACAAGATCCGAGGGCTTTAAGCTCATCACAAGGATTCAGGATGAGGCGCACAGATTCGCAATAGAATATCACAGATCTCTTCGAAGTAAATCGCAGGTCAAGAGCTCTCTTGATGATATTCCGGGCATCGGCCCTTCAAGAAGAAAAGCGCTGATGAAGCATTTCAGATCGATAGAGGATATCAAGAACGCAACTGTCGAGGAACTCTCCGCGGTTCCGGAGATTCCTGAGAATGTTGCGGTGCAGATTTATAAGTATTTCCGCGAAAAGACCGGAGAAACAGACAAGTAATTAAGATCATAAAAAGAAAGAGGATAATAAAAATGGGGAAAAACAGTACATACAGAAGTAAAAAGATCTGGGGGATAATTTCCGCGGCGGCGCTTATCATCCCCATGACCGCATGTTCGGACACATACACCGATCCGAATGAGCCGGTCAACCGTATTGACGAAGAGATCACTTACGGAGAAGATGATCTGGTGACAACACCGAGAAAGCTTCTTGAGGCTTCGGAAGAAACCATAAAGTATGCAGGACTTGTTGAGGCGTCAGGTCGCTATAGATATTCATATGATCACAGTTTTGGTGCGGGCAGCTCTTATTTGGACAACGGCATAAAAGAATCTTATGATGGCGTTATTACTTATTCCGGGCGAAGAGATGAATCAGGAAATACATCAAGCGTACTTTCCGGAAATATAGATTATCTACATGAAATTGACATGTATGATTTCCAAAGAATAACCAATTCAGATGGTACAGAACGCAAAGATGCACGGTATGATTACTATAGGCAGAGCACGGAAGCGGGAGAGGAAGAGCGCTTTGTATTCTTCGGAAGCGGTGAAATCTGTGACAAGATCGATATAGAGGGGATATTGATTCCGGATATCTCACAAGCAGTAGTCGAAGACGTTTTAGTTATTGATGATACGATCAAAATTAAAATGACCGGCGATATGCATTTCTTAACTGATGCGATCGGTGAAAAAATTACCGGTAGGAAGTTGATATCTGAAGCTTATTATGAGTTTGATGCCAACACCCGTGAATTAAAACAAGTGCGTGTTTCAGGAAGTGACAAGAACGATCAATCGCGGGTGAATACTATAGGTTCCGGCCAAAGAAACAATAACAATTCTTATACTTTTGAAGATATCGAAACAGAGATTTTTGACTTGGAATTGGTTATAGAAAATATTTCAAACACCCCATCTGAAATGATCGAGATCCCGGACACCGTCTGTGAAAACGGGAACATAAATAATCTGATCTTAAATGATGGCGAGTTTAAATTCGGCGATACGGTAAGCAGCCCTTTCAATATGGAAAGCGAAGCCTCAGAGGTTGTAGGCAATATCTGGACTGAGGTTACTACAAATATCGGGAAAGAAACCTGCAGTGTAAAAGAGATACAGAATGCTCTTGCGGAAATCGCACAAAACTATGGCTGCGACGATGTAAGAACCGGCTATGCTGCAGTAGGACAAGATGACCTTAACGGTAAGTATGACACGGGAGTTCTCTTAAAGTATGAACTGCTGGCTGAAGGAAACGTAAAATACGTGATGGTTGTCCCAGTCATATTTACAGATAACGAAGCAAGTTCTAATACGTGCATCGCCCTTGACGGAGAAGACTATGTCAAGGTTGGATACGAGGGTTCCATGGATTTTGTGCATGACTGTACGCCTGGTTGTCAGTATCATGCAAAATATATACTTATGGCAGACGGAACAGTAAAGGAAATGTACGAAGAGATAAAGCAAGGAAAGATCTCTGAGCTGGAGGATGAGACAAATCTTGCGGTTTTCCCGGAAGAAGATAGGGAAACGCTTAAATCCATGGCTGAAAGTCTTGATATAGCACAGATTGCAGGCATCATAAGATTCGGAATAAGCGAGAAAGATACCGAAGATGTAGATCCCAGCGGTATTGGCGTGAATTATGAGGAATTGGAAGATACGATCAAGTATCATTATGTGATTGATTATGATATCGGAGATAAAAAGGTCAATGAGATAAAAGAGCAGTATTCTCTTGATATTATCACTCAAAAAGAAAAGGATAACATGATCAGCAAGAAAAAACTTAATGTTGAAGAAGACGAGATCGAGTGGATGCAAATTTTCGATGAATAATATATAATTACTCAAAGATTGCTATAAGGAAAGAATTGGGTTTACGCAACAATGATTAATTCGGAGATCATGCTTCTGCAAAGGAAAATTGCAGATTATCCTGTGCAGATCGATAAAATACAAAAAAGATATGCGCTTGTGAATACTCCAAAGGCTACCAGCATCGAATCGGCGATAAAGGGACTGAATGCGTATATTATCCAGCTTAAAGTCAACAACAGCTCTTTTGACAAAATAAAAGAGTATATTAAGGTTGACGGAAGCAGACTGGATGAGCTGATGCAGCAGGAGCAAAGCGGGAGTGTGGAATCCGCAGATTCCCTGCAGCTTAGCAAGGTTCAGCTTCAACAAGCCGGAGCAATGGTGGAGACATATCTTAATTCTATCAGCGCACAGCTCGACGGAGCCGAGGTTGCGCTTGAAAAGCTCAGACTGGCACAGAAGCAAAAAAAGACAGTAGATGTCATCAATCTTCTTGCGATGATTGAAAAAGGAGACGGATATAGTTTATGAAGAAAAAGAATCTGATGGTAGGAATACCGTTATTTATCATAGGAATAGCCGCAGCGGTGGCAATAGGGATCAATGCTTCCGACCTTATTATTTCTCTTGGCATCGTTGTTTTCAAAATCTTTTCTTTTGTGGCGTACGCGGCACTTGGAGTGGGATTTCTTTTGATCGCGGTTCCGATCGTGATACGTCTTTTGAAGAATCGTGCGGAAAAAGAGGCTCTTGCTAAAAAGGCAGCAGAGGAAGAGGAAGCAATACGTAAAAAGAAAGAAGATGTAAAAGGACTCGTCAGAGAGTTAATGAGCGAGGAAGAGAAATTTGTTCCGATCGGACAGACTCTTTTAAAAGAAATGGAAGATATGGATGAGTTTATCGAAAGGAACGAGAAGCTCTTTAAATTCAACGATATGACTGAGTTTGAGAGCATGAAGGAGATCATTTCTCAGGCTAAGAATGCGCTTTATCATAATTGCCGAGGAGTTGTGAATCTGTATGTTGCTTTGGAATCTTCGGAGGAATTTACAACAGAATCCGGCAAGATACTTGATAGCAATAACGAGCTATTGGACAATGCAAAGAAGTTCCTGTTAGAGCTTGCAAGATATACCAATGAGCAGAATGAAGACACCGATGCGGTTACACTTATCCGTGATTATGCGGATGCTATCGGACAGTCACTGAAACATACATATAATTAAAATGTTTTAAGGAAAGAGAGTTGTGAGGAGAAAATGAAAAAAAGTAAAAGAATTTTGAGGGGGCTTGCAGCAACTGTGTTGGCGATTGCCATAACGGGCTGTAACGGGAATGTAACAGAGAACGGCACACTTAATAATTCCCTTAGCTATGATGATGCGGTGACAGAGCTTAATACCTTTGTCAAAAAAATAAATCCGACGACAATTCCGGCCAGACTTGACGTGGATATGTCGGATGCGTCCGTGGCAGATTCATTGGCAAGCATTGATACTTTTGATATGATGCTTGAGGGAAATGGTGAAATAAATATAGAGATCGCAGCGCCTTCGGAGTTTTGCGGAAAGTCATACCCGGATGAATGGCTTGTTGCCGTCGGACAAAAGTTCAACAAGGAAGGCTATACGGTAGACGGAAAGAGCGTTTCCGTTTCAATAAGAAAGATATCATCGGGTGAGACCCTGACATACATAACGGAGGGCGGATATCAGCCGGACCTTTATATCCCTTCCAATGATATGTGGGGCGACATGCTCGCCGCCGAAGGTGTTAAGACCGTTAAGCTTGCAGACAGGATAGCGGGCAATACAGCCGGTATCCTTATGTCAAAAGAGGTATATGACAGCTATACGGAAAAGTATGGAGAAGTTACGGTTGACGGCGTCCTTGAAGCCGCCAATGCGGGGGATCTCGTGTTTGCTTATACCAATCCGTATACATCAGCGACCGGAATGAACATTCTTTGTTCAATGCTTCATGCATTTGACAGTGCGAGCCCGCTTTCTGACAACGCGGTCAGCCAGCTTGTGCAGTATCAGAATAATGCGCCTACCGCGGCGTATACTACTTCTATTCTTAAGGATTCTGCCGCGAAGGGCATAATCGATGCGATGGTAATGGAAGAGCAGACGTATATCAATACGCCGGAGCTTAAGAATTATGTATATACACCGGCGGGTGTTCGTCACGATCATCCTGTTTATGCTTTCGGATGGACTGATGAAGCAGAGACGGAAGTTGCTCAAAAATTTGTGGAATACTGCCAGTCTTCGGCAAGTCAGGACATGGCAAAAGAAAGAGGCTTTAACCTTCACGAGGAATATGTTTCCGAGCAGTACGGAATGTCCGGAGCAGATTATCTCTCTGCACAGAAGGTATGGAAGACTAATAAGAACGGAACCCGTCCCACCATTGCGGTGTTTGTGACAGATGTTTCCGGCTCTATGAACGGAACGAGGATCAAGTCTCTTAAAGAATCGCTTCTTAATACCATGCAATATATAGATTCAGGCAGCTACATCGGACTTGTGAGTTATAGTGATAAAGTATTTATCAACCTTCCGATAGAGAAGTTTGATAATAAACAGCGCGCATATTTCAGCGGCGCGGTTAAGGACCTTGAGCTTGGCGGACAGACGGCGACATACGACGCTGTTCTTGTCGGAATGCAGATGCTCGTCGAAAAGAGTAAAGAAGTTCCCGATGCAAACCTTATGCTATTTGTTCTTTCAGACGGGGCGCAGAATGCCGGCTATGAACTTAAGAGAATCACACCGATAGTTGGAGGTCTTGGAATTTCGGTATATACTATTGGTTATGAGATGGAAGACTCAGATAAAAAAGAGTTGCAGACTCTTTCGGAAATAAACGAGGCAGTATGTATTGATGCAGATGCATCTGATATAGTTAATGAGCTTAGAAATCTATTTAATGTAAATATGTGATGTTATAATTCAATCCGGGAGGAAAGCATGGCAAGCGTTAGTCTTAAAACCATCATCGAGAAAATGAAGCTCGATAATCTGACACCTGAGCTGGACATCAAGAAGATCCGTATCAGCCAGCCTGATATCAACAGACCGGCACTTCAGCTCGCAGGTTACTTCGAGCACTTTGAAGCGACCAGACTTCAGGTAATCGGCTTCGTTGAGTATACGTACATGGAGTCTTTTTCCGACGAAGAAAAAGAGAAAATGTATAAGGAGTTCTTATCGTTTGATATTCCGGGAGTTGTCTTCTGCAGAGAGCTCATTCCGGATCCTATATTCATAAAGATCGCATTGCAGGAAAAAGTTCCTGTACTTATGACCAAGAAATCAACTTCCGCATTTATGGCGGAGATCATCAGATGGCTCAATGTTAAGCTTGCGCCCTGCATTTCAATCCACGGCGTTCTTGTCGATGTTTACGGTGTCGGCGTTCTTATCACGGGTGAGAGCGGAATCGGTAAATCAGAGACTGCAATAGAGCTTATCAAGAGAGGACATCGTCTTGTATCCGATGATGTTGTTGAGCTTAGAAGAGTAAGTGAGGAGACGCTTATCGGCTCGGCTCCCGATATAACCAAGCACTTCATCGAGATGAGAGGTGTCGGAATCATCGACGTTAAAACCCTCTACGGTGTATCGAGTGTAAGAGAGACCCAGACGATCGACCTTGTTATCAAGCTTGAGGACTGGGATAAAGATAAAGAGTACGACAGACTCGGCCTTGAAGAAGAGTACACAGAGTACCTCGGAAACAAGATCGTGTGCCATCGCATCCCGATCCGTCCCGGACGAAATCTTGCTGTAATCTGTGAGTCCGCAGCGGTTAATCACAGACAGAAGGCAATGGGCTACAATGCGGCACAGGAGCTCTACAACAGAGTTCAGAATTCGCTTGCAAAGAGAAGATCAGAGGAAGACGACGACTGATCTGAAAGACAGAAATAATCGGAGGCAATATTTCTTTTGACTTCGTTATCATATTTATAGAGGAGAATTATAGAAAATGAGCAGATATGTATTTGGCGTAGATATCGGAGGAACTACGGTTAAGATCGGACTTCTCACTGAGGCAGGCGAGAAGATCGAGGTTTGGGAGATTCCCACAAGGACCGAGAATCACGGAGAGAATATTCTTCCCGATGTTGCGCAGTCCATAAGAGCCAAGATGAACGAAAAGGGCATTGACGATTCTGAAGTTATCGGTGCGGGCGTAGGTGTTCCCGGTGCAGTTAATGTCGACGGAATCTGCCATCAGGCGGTTAACCTTGGCTGGGAAAAGATGAATGTAGTTAACGAGCTTCATTCAAGACTTAAGCTTCCCGTTAAGGCAGGAAACGATGCTAACGTTGCGGCTCTCGGCGAGCAGTGGAAGGGCGGCGGACAGGGTTATCCCAATATGCTCCTTGTTACACTAGGAACCGGAGTTGGCGGCGGTATCATAAACGAAGGCAAGATCCTTACAGGTTCAAGAGGATCGGGCGGAGAGATCGGACACATCCATCTTGTAGATGATGAGCCCGATGCATGCGGATGCGGCAACCACGGCTGCTTTGAGCAGTTTGCGAGCGCAACCGGTGCAGTAAGAATTGCAAAAAGAGTTCTCGCAGAGTACGACGATGACAGCGTTCTTCGCGGCAAGGACTTTGCTTGTAAAGATATTTTCGATGCAGCCAAGAACGGCGATAAGATCGCAAAGATCTGTGCCGACAAGTATGGCTATTATCTCGGAAAAGGTATCGCAGCGGTTGCAACTGTTGTTAACCCTGAGATCATCGTTATCGGCGGCGGTGTTTCCAAGGCCGGCGATATGCTCTTTGATCTTTTGATGCCAAGCTTTAAGAAGTATGTATTCTCAGGCTGTGCAGATGCTAAGTTTGCTCTTGCAAAGCTTGGAAACGATGCGGGAGTATTTGGCGCAGCTAAGATGCTTCTGTATTGATAGAGCGAGGTCTGAAAAGGCTATAGTCAGACGTTTATAGAGGTGAAAGTTTTTTTGAATAAAGAAGTAGTTGAGTATATGAGACAGATTGTCTCATCCGAAAATGTAATAGAGAACGAAGATATGAGCAGGCACACAACGTTTAAGACGGGTGGGCCTGCGAGCTTATTTATAAGTCCGGAAGACACCGAGCAGCTTACAGAGGTTATTGCTGTATTAAAAAGAATTTCCGAAGACTTTTTTATCCTCGGAAACGGAAGCAATATTCTTGTTTCGGACAAGGGCTTTGACGGAGCGGTTATTTCACTTAGGAAGTTTTCCGAGGTTACGCTCAAGGACGACACGACGATCGAGGCGGGAGCGGGTGCACTTAATTCAGCCATAGCATCTTTTGCAAGGGATAACTCTCTTGCCGGATTTGAGTTTGCTGCGGGGATTCCCGGAACAATAGGCGGTGCGATGATCATGAACGCGGGAGCCTATGACGGTGAGATGAAGCTGGTGACCAAAGAGGTTACGGTGCTTTCTCCTTCGGGCGAGATAATGGTGCTTGATAATTCAACCATGGAATTCGGATACAGGACCACTGCGATAAAGGGACGAGGATACGTTGTTCTTTCCGCTGCGTTACAGCTTGAAAAGGGTGACCAAGAAGCCATAACCGCAAAGATGGCGGAGCTTGCTTCAAGAAGAAGGGACAAGCAGCCGCTCGAATATCCAAGCGCAGGTTCTACTTTTAAAAGACCCGAAGGATATTTTGCGGGTAAGCTTATCGAGGATGCGGGGCTTCGCGGATACAGTGTCGGCGGCGCCGCGGTTTCAGAAAAGCACTGCGGATTTGTTATCAACAAGGGCGGAGCGACTTCGTCCGATATTTATAAGCTTATAATCGAAGTAAAAGAAAAGGTAATGCAGGCTTCGGGTGTGGAGCTTGAACCTGAAGTTATAATGCTTGGCGAGTTCTGAGCAGTTTTTGTTTGAAGGATATGTAAGGAAGGGTAATTTATGAGGTTCGTCATTGTGACCGGAATGAGCGGCGGCGGAAAAGCTACCGCGATACATATGCTCGAGGATGCGGGATTCTACTGTGTAGACAATCTTCCCGTTTCTCTTATCGAGAAGTTTGCTGAGCTGATAACGCTCCCCGAGAACGAGATTGACAAGGCTGTTCTTGGAATTGACGCAAGAGCAGGTGAGAGATTTGACCAGGTTGCCGGAATGATTGATTCCCTTAAGGAAAGGGGAATTCCTGTTGAAGTTCTTTTCATGGACGCGAGCGATCAGGTGCTCATCAAGAGATACAAAGAGACAAGACGTGTTCATCCCATGAACGTCAACGCCACGGGCAATCGTATCGAAGACGGTATTGCCAAGGAGAGAGAGGTTCTTGCAGAGGTCAAGAAGCGCGCGGATTACGTTATTGATTCTTCCCAGCTTCTTACAAGAGAACTCAGGGAAGAGCTTGATAGGATCTTCGTTAAGAATGAAGACTACAATTCTCTTATGGTAACAATCCTTTCATTTGGATTTAAGTACGGTATTCCTTCGGATGCGGATCTTGTTTTTGATGTAAGATTTTTGCCGAATCCGTTTTATATTGATGAACTTAAACCTCAGACCGGAAACGACAAACCCGTTCAGGATTACGTTAAGAGCTTCCCTGCTTGCGGAGAGTTCCTTGATAAGCTGACGGACATGCTTACTTTCCTTATTCCGGGCTATGTTCAGGAAGGAAAGTATCAGCTGGTTGTAGCGATTGGTTGTACCGGAGGCCAGCACAGAAGCGTTACGATAGCCAACGAGCTCTATGACAGACTCAAGGCTTCGGGCGGAAATTTCGGACTTAAGCTGGCACACAGGGACGTTAAACACGCTAAGTGATACTTACTGAGGTGAGATATGTCTTTTTCATCGGATGTTAAAGAAGAACTTGTAGGGCATTTCGGGAATTCGAGACATTGTCAACTGGCCGAGATAGCGGCGATAATATCCGCCATAGGATACGTGAAAGTGGGCAGCGATGGGCAAAAGAAGCTGTTCCTTCAGGCCGACAATGAACAGATAGTCAGAAAGTTCTTTACATTATTAAGAAAAGCATTTAATATAGGAACTAGCATTTTTGAGAAAGATGCTGATATCAAGGCGAATGGCCGTATTTACAGGCTTGTATCGATTGACGGATCGGTTCTTGAAGCTTGTCTCAAGGCAGTTAAGCTCGTTACTCCCGAGGGAGAGCTTAAGGACTTACAAGACGGTATCAGCCCCATGGTCACCAAGAATTCGTGTTGTAAAAGAGCTTTTATCAGAGATTCTTTTCTGTGTCTTGGTTCCATAAGCGATCCCAATAAGGGTTATCATCTTGAGTTTGTCTGCGACCGTGAGATTCAGGCGGTTCAGCTGCAGGAGATGATCGAAAGTTTTGATATCGAGGCCCGCATAGTTGTACGCAAAAAATATTATGTACTCTACGTGAAGGAGGGCTCGGGGATAGTTGATCTTCTAAATATCATGGAGGCTCATGTAAGCCTTATGAATCTTGAGAATCTCAGGATAGTCAAGGAGATGAGGAATTCCATTAACAGAAGAGTCAACTGCGAGGTTGCCAATATTACCAAGACGGTTAATGCAGCCACCAAGCAAATAGAGGACATAACGTATATAAGAGACCATTACGGTTTCGACAATCTGCAGGACAGTCTTAGAGAAATGGCAGAGGTAAGGCTTGAGCATCCGGATGCAACACTTCTGGAGCTTGGAGGTTACCTGGAGCCACCTGTAGGAAAATCCGGTGTTAATCATCGTCTTAGAAAGTTAAGTGAGCTCGCTGAAAAGCTGAGATGAGGAGGAAAAATCTATGTTAACAAAATCTGTTGAGATCAAGTTGCCCAGAGGGCTTGAGGCTAGACCCGTTGCTGAACTTGTTCAGCTTGCGAGCAAGTACGAGAGCACAGTGCATATCGAGGCACAGTCCAAGAAAGTAAATGCCAAGAGTATCATGGGAATGATGACACTTAACCTCAATTCGGGTGAGGAAGTTACAGTGATCGCTGAGGGAACAGACGAAGTATCTGCAGTTGCCGATATGGAGAGCTTCCTTCTTGGAAACGGACAGAAATAAAAAAAGACCCTAAAAAGGGAGGATGCCAGGTAAGTTAACTTACCTGGCATATTATGAAAAAGTTTTATTTGGTATTGTCTTAACTCATCTGACAATATTATATTAACAGGCGAGTATGTACAAAAGATGATTTGAGGTAACCATTCTTTTAATTAATTGTAAATAAATTATGAACGCGAGGATTCCTTAGGGAATCCTTTTTCTTATGTGTAAGACACGGTAAATAGTGTGTATAATAGAAGAGACATGATGTTTGGAGCATAAGATAACAGGAGTAAGAAGTGCTGAAAAAGGTTTTGTTTTATATAGATAAAAAAAATATGACGGACAATGAAGTCGCAGCAAATATTAATGAGGCGGCTGATTATGTGAAGAGCTGTGGGTTCGAGGTGACTGTAAAGCTTTCTGGCGCTGTAGGTGATGAAAATAAAGCCGGCGTGAAAGCTCAGGATTCATCAGGAAGCGCTTCATTGGAAGAGTCTCTTTTCCTTACGGATTCAAGTCTGGCGGCGAAACTCCTTACGGACGAAGGCGCCTATGTTGTCGGATTATCTCATGAGCTTAATAAGAACGAGGATTTCTCCGGGCTTAAATATGTCTTTACCGACATTCAAGACGTCGACATCGATTCATATATAAAGGCTTATCAGAGATATGCGCATCTTCCGTGGGAAGTCATTAAGACGCCAAGACTCCTTATAAGAGAGACGACTCTTGATGATGTCGACAGATTTTATGAGCTATACAAAGATCCCGAGATGACAAGATATATGGAGGGACTCTTTGAAAATCCCGACGATGAAAAGCGCTATCAGAAGGATTACATAGAAAAAGTTTACGGCCTTATGGGCTTTGGAATATGGACCGTAGTAAAAAGAGATGACAATACCGTCATCGGAAGAGCAGGCTATTCCGTAAGAAACGGTTTTGATGATATCGAACTTGGCTTTCTTATAGGAAAAGACTATCAGGGACAAGGCTATGCCTATGAAGCCTGCGATGCGATCTTGCAATACGGAAAGGAGATCCTTCTTTTTGAAAAAGTCCAGACACTTGTAAAAGAAGAAAACACCGTATCGATCAACCTATGCAAAAAGCTTGGATTTACGGAGCTTGATACCGTAGAAGTTGAAGAGAATATCTACGGCGAAGAGTATAATACCGTGAAAACGGGAGGTGCCAAGCAACCAAACGCCGCAAGAGGCAAGTATGTAAGATTGATGAAACAGCTATAATATCAGATGCCGGAGAACAAGCCAAGAACGCAGTGTTTTTCGGCATCCTTTAATTTAAGGTGGCTTTTTTCCTCTACATCCTTTAATATATATGTGTAACAGAAGGATTATAGTTTGATAGGTACGGAGAGTGAAGCTCTTAATGATGAGTGCCTATGGAGGAGAAATGGACCCAAAAGAATTATTTACTTTGATAGCAGGACTGATAGGTGGTCTTGCGATGTTCCTTTACGGAATGAATGTTATGAGCGGAGGTCTTACCAAGGCCGCCGGAGGAAGGCTTGAAAGTGTACTTGCCAAAGTAACCAAGCATCCTATAATCGCGTATTTATTCGGTGTCGGTGTTACCGCACTGGTTCAATCATCATCCGCATCTACCGTAATGGTAGTCGGTCTCGTTAACTCGGGAATTATGACTCTTAAGCAGGCAGTCAATGTTATCCTTGGTGCCAACCTCGGTACAACATTTACAGCTTGGCTTCTTTCACTTAACGGTATCAGCAGTGAGAATTTCTTTGTAAGCTTACTTAAACCCAAGTCATTTACACCTTTCCTTGCAATGATAGGTATAGCTCTATATATGTTCTCCAAGAACGACAAGAAGAAAAACATCGGAACAGTCCTTCTCGGATTTTCTGTTCTTATGTTTGGAATGAGCAGCATGTCGGATGCCATGGCTCCCCTTAAGACCAACGAGGAGTTCAAACAGCTACTTACAACCTTCAGCAATCCAATAATCGGCTTCATGGTCGGAATCATTTTCACAATGGTCATCCAGAGTTCGGCCGGTACTATCGGTGTGCTCCAGGCAATCGCAAGAGACGTTCCCGTATTATACAGCGTCGCTATTCCTGTTGTTGTGGGAGCTGAGGTCGGTACCTGTATCACAGCCATTCTTTCATCGTTCGGTGCCAACAAGAACGGTAAGAGAACTGCTCTTATGCACCTTTACTTCAACCTTATCAAGGCCCTTTCATTCATGATCATCTTCTATATAGTAAACAGCATTGTTCATTTTTCTTTTATGGGCAACAGGATCGGAATGGCAGGAATCGCCGGAATTCATACGCTTATTAACTTAGTCGCAACGCCGCTCATGCTTCCTTTTGCGGGATTACTTGTAAACCTTGCGCTTAAGACAATTCCTATAGATGAAAAAGAGAAGAAGGAACAGGAGGAACAGCAGGGAATCCGTACACTCGATCCCCGCTTCCTTTCAAACCCGCCCTTTGCTCTTGAACAGGCAAGACAGGCAGCCATTGATATGGCTAACATGGCAAAAGATTCCTTGTACAAGGCTGTAGACCTTATTACCGATTTCAAGGAAGAGACAGCGGAAGAGGTTGATTATCTTGAGAGAAAGGTCGATCAGTACGAAGACCAGCTCGGAACTTATCTTATGAAGATAAACAACCATCATCTTTCACCTGAGGACAGCCATACACTTTCAGTGCTTCTGCACTGTATCACAGACTATGAGAGAATAAGTGACCACGCGCTCAACATCATGCAGAAGGCTCGTGGAATGAGCGAGAACAAGAGAAGCTTTACTCCCAAGGCGCAGAGCGAGATGGATATCTTTTCTTCTGCGGTAAAAGAGATCGTGGATATGTCAATCAATGCGCTTAAGACGCAGGATCCTGAAGTTGCCAAGACTATCGAACCTTTGGAAGAAGCTATTGACGGTATTCATAAAGAAGTTAAACGTCGTCACGTAAGACGACTTCGCAAAGGAAAATGTACGATCGAGCAGGGCTTTGATCTTAGCGACATCGGAACCGATTACGAGCGTATCGCCGATCACTGCAGTAACATAGCTGTCGGAATCATTGAAGTTAATGAGGATGCATACGATGCTCACGGCTATCTCGAAGCACTTAAGGCCGAAAAGAGAGAAGGCTTTGAGCAGGCAGTTGATTTCTATGAGCGCAAGTACGAGCTTCCTTCTGTAAAGTTCTAAGTATAAAACAGAAGTACGAACACATTGTATTTACAAAAATCAGGTAATAACTATGGATTTTCAGTATCTGGAAAAAAGAGAGCAGGGCGAGTTTATTACCCGCTACAATCTGCATTACAAGACAGTAGACAACAAAGACAAGACATACGAGATAATCAGCAGAAATCCGGATCTCAAGGGCTTTGATGATATTAAAAATAAAAAAGTAGACGCGGTCGTGCTCATCATGCATGACGAGACCGGAGAGAAAATACTGATAAACAAAGAGTTCAGAATGGCAGCAGGGGCGTGGGTTTACAACTTCCCCGCGGGACTTATCGATCCCGGAGAAGTTCCTGAAGAAAGCGCCAGAAGAGAACTCAAGGAAGAGACGGGGCTTGATATCATCGCCATAGATGACTGGATCGGCGAGAGTTACAGCGCCGTCGGTTTTTCCAACGAGAAGAATGTATGCTGCGTCGGAAGAGCTTCAGGAACATTCGCAAAGAGTAGTTCTACTCTTGAAGAAATTCAGCCCGGGTGGTATACCAAAGAAGAAGTAAGAAAACTTCTGAAAGAAGAGCCTTTTGCCGCAAGGACGCAGGCTTATTGCTACGCTTGGTCACACAAGTAAATTGCGCTCGTCGTTGATGCGCAAGATACGTGGGTTTTATTATTTGTATTTTCGGTATTTGTATGAGCGAAAAGAAAGATCAGAAAAACAAGGGAATATATCAGGCTTCAAAGAATAAAGAAGAGCTGAAAAAAGGCATAGAAGGCATTAAGATATGTGAGGATTGCGGAGGACTATGCACAGAGAGTGTGCCTATCATGGAAGGTCTTCCCGTCAATGCTCAGGTCAGTCTTATGGAGCATTCCGTTCA
Source organism: Butyrivibrio sp. X503 (assembly GCF_003625475.1). Classification (GTDB taxonomy): domain Bacteria; phylum Bacillota; class Clostridia; order Lachnospirales; family Lachnospiraceae; genus Butyrivibrio. The sequence continues at coordinate 51,517 of NZ_RAIQ01000005.1, forward strand.
TGAAACGCTCAAAAAGAACAGTTATCTTTTCAGAGAAGGTGAGCCGGTAGATTCTATATGCATCATCCGAAAGGGAAGAGTTAAACTCTGCAGATATGATTCCCTCGGAAGAGAGCAGATCATCACCATTCTTGCAGATCACGATATCATCTGGGAAGGAATGTTCCTGGATGGCAGTATTTATCCGTATTCAGCAGTATGTCTTACCAATGCATCCATCTGCACGATTCACAGAGACGATTTCATCAAGGTTGTTGACAATCCGACAGCTGCCATGAATATTATTATTCTTTTGAGTAAAAAGCTTCATGACGCCAACGAGCGCAATATGCTGCTTTCAACCAAAGATCCCATGGCAAGACTGGCAGGCTTTTTAATGTACAGAGTTGACAGAAGCGTAGAAGATGATATAGTTTTAAAGCTCGATGATATAGCTGCGAGTGTCAACTTAAGGACGGAGACAGTCAGCAGGAAGCTGCGCGAGATGGAAAAAGAGGGTCTGATCCAAAGGATAGGTCATGCAAGGATCAAAGTTCTTGACAGAGACGCCCTCAGGGATATTTATATTTACCAGTAATTTAGGAGTATTTATGATTAAAGGTGCAATTCATTCGATAGAGACCTTCGGTTCCGTTGACGGACCCGGAATCAGATTTATAGTTTTTTTAAAGGGATGCAATCTCAGATGTAAATACTGTCACAACGCAGATACATGGGATCCCAAGTCGGAGGATATGAGAACGCCCGATGAGCTTCTCGATTTCGCGGAGAGATACAGAAGCTACTGGGGTGAAGAAGGCGGAATTACTGTAAGCGGAGGAGAGCCTCTTCTTCAGATTGATTTCCTTATAGAGCTTTTTACCAAGGCAAAAGAGCGTGGGATAAATACCTGCATAGACACGGCGCTCCAGCCTTTTACAAGAGAAGAACCTTTCTTTTCCAAGTTTAAAAAGCTTGTGGAAGTAACGGATCTTATGCTCGTTGATATCAAGCACATCGATAATGAAGAGCACAAGAAGCTCACGGGACTTCCCAATGAGAATATTCTCGACGGAATGCAGTATTTGTCGGAGATCGGACAGCCGATCTGGATAAGACACGTACTTGTTCCCGATATCACTGACAACGACGAATACCTCAGAAAGACCAGAGCATTTATTGAGAATCTTTCTAACGTTAAAAAGATAGAAGTTCTTCCCTACCATTCTTTGGGCCAGCATAAATTCGAGGTTCTCGGAATACCGTACGAGCTGGAAGGCGTAAAATCGCCGTCTAAAGAGCGTGTGGAGAATGCAACCCAGATTTTACGCGGGTTAAAGTGATCGATATACCGAAAAAGACAGCAAAAAAGCGCTGTCTTTTTTTTAACAATATTTTTTAAAACTTGATTCTAATCAATGTTTGGCCAAATGCTAAATGGTAATATAATTCTCGGTCAGTATAAGTGATAATAATTTAACAATACTGCTTTGAAAGGAGTTTTGATATGAACGAAGCATGGAGAGGTTTTAAAGGAACCCACTGGCTGGATGACGTTAATGTAAGAGATTTCATCCAGAATAACTACACACCTTACGATGGCGATGAGAGCTTTTTGGCTGATCCCACAGATGCAACTAACAAGCTTTGGGGCAAGCTTCAGGAGCTTCAGAAGCAGGAGCGTGAAAAGGGCGGCGTTCTTGAGTGCGAGACAGAGGTTGTTTCAAGCCTTACAGCATACGGCCCCGGATACATTGACGAGTCTATGAAGGATCTTGAGAAGGTAGTTGGTCTCCAGACAGACAAGCCTCTTAAGAGAGCATTCATGCCTTTCGGTGGAATCAAGATGGCTGAGGAAGCTGCTGAGACATACGGCTACAAGGTTAACGAGAAGTTCCACAAGATCTTCACTGAGTATCACAAGACTCACAACCAGGCAGTATTTGATGCATACACACCTGAGATGAGAGCAGCAAGACACAGCCACATCGTAACAGGTCTTCCTGATACATACGGCCGTGGACGTATCGTAGGCGACTACAGAAGAGTAGCTCTTTACGGTATCGACTACCTCATCGAGAAGAAGATGGAAGATTACAACAACTGCGGTGACGGAACAATGCTTGATCACATCATCCGTCAGAGAGAAGAGATCTCAGAGCAGGTTAGAGCTCTTAAGGGAATGAAAGAGATGGCTAAGGTTTACGGCTATGATATTTCTGCACCTGCTAAGAATGCAAAAGAGGCTGTTCAGTGGCTTTACTTTGGTTACCTTGCAGCTATCAAGACTCAAAACGGTGCTGCTATGTCAGTTGGACGTGTATCTACATTCCTTGACATCTACATCGAGAGAGATATTAAAGAGGGAACACTTACAGAGAGCGAGGCTCAGGAGCTTATCGACCACATGACAATGAAGTTCAGAATGGTTAAGTTCGCTCGTATCCCTTCATACAACAACCTTTTCTCAGGCGATCCCGTTTGGGCAACACTTGAGGTTGGTGGACTTGGTATGGACGGACGTCACATGGTTACAAAGAACGACTTCCGTTTCCTCCACACACTTGAGAACATGGGACCTTCACCCGAGCCCAACCTTACAGTACTTTACACAGCTAAGCTTCCTGAGACATTCAAGAAGTACGCTGCTAAGATTTCAGTTACAACATCTTCAATCCAGTACGAGAACGACGATGTTATGCGTCCTATCTGGGGCGATGATTACAGCATCTGCTGCTGCGTATCAGCTACACAGACAGGTAAAGAGATGCAGTTCTTCGGAGCAAGAGCTAACCTTGCTAAGTGCCTTCTTTACGCTATCAACGGCGGTAAGGATGAGAAGTTCCTTACAAAAGACGGTAAGCACATGCAGATCGGACCTGAAATGGCTCCTATCACAGCTGACGTTCTTGACTACGATGAAGTTATGCGTAAGTATGACGTAATGATGGATTGGCTTGCAGGACTCTATGTAAACATCCTCAACCTTATCCAGTACATGCACGACAAGTACTACTACGAAGCAGCTGAGATGGCTCTTATCGATACAAACGTAAGACGTACATTCGCTACAGGTATCGCTGGATTCTCACACGTTGTTGATTCACTTTCAGCTATCAAGTACGCTAAGGTTTCAACTGTTCGTGACGAGTCAGGTCTTGTTGTAGATTACAAGATCGAGGGAGACTTCCCCAGATACGGTAACGATGATGAGAGAGCAGACGAGATCGCTGTATGGCTCCTTAAGACATTCATGAAGAAGATCGAGAAGCACCACACATATCGTGATTCTGAGCCTACAACATCTATCCTTACAATCACATCTAACGTTGTTTACGGTAAGGCTACAGGTGCTACACCTGACGGAAGACCTGCATTCGCTTCATTCGCACCCGGAGCATCACCTTCATACGGTGCAGAGAAGGCCGGACTTCTTGCTTCACTTAACTCTGTTGCTAAGATTCCTTACGAGTACGCTCTTGACGGAATTTCTAACACACAGACAATGAACCCCAACGCTCTTGGCCACGACGACGAAGAGAGATCAAACAAGCTCGTTAACGTTCTTGACGGATACTTCAACCAGGGTGCTCATCACCTCAACGTTAACGTATTCGGTAAGGAGAAGCTCATCGATGCTATGGAGCATCCTGAGAAGCCTGAGTATGCTAACTTCACTATCCGTGTATCAGGATATGCTGTTAAGTTCATCAACCTTACTAAGGAGCAGCAGCTCGACGTTATCGCACGTACATGCCACGAGGCACTTTGATAACATAAACAAGTTTCATTGCAATACGTTGTTTTATAATAAGAAGAACGACTCGATATTTCGGGTCGTTCTTTTTATGTCATACGGTTCATAATTTTAGATAAAAATAACAATTTAAACTATTTTATTTTGCACAAAACAATGATAGAGTGAAGATATGCGAAAGCCTTAAAAATACAGCTTTTGCCCAGATTATCATATGAGGCGTTATATGAATAAAAGATATGTCACCGACATGACAGAAGGCAATGAACTTCTGCTTCTAATTAAGTTCACGATCCCCATGCTTCTGGGGAATCTTTTCCAGCAGTTTTATAATATGGCGGACACTGTTATCGTGGGACATTACGGCGGTAAATACGGAATGCCCGCTATCGGTGCGGTCGGAAGTGTCAATTTTCTCTTTTTCTCTCTTTGCATGGGAATGGGAGCCGGAGTCGGCATCATGATCTCTCAGCATTTTGGAGCCGGTAAGGATGACTACGTTAAGAAGATAGTCGGTAACTCAATCTATATTACGCTTGTAGCAGGCCTGCTTATGAGTATCATAAGTGTGACCTTGGCAAAGCCTATTCTTAATATAATGAAGATACCGGATGAGTGTATGGCAGATGCCCTTACATATATGAGAGTTGTCTGCGGAGCAACAATCCTTGTTGCAGGTTATAATATGATCTCTTCTATATTAAGAGCGCTCGGAGATTCAAGAACACCTCTTATCTTCCTGGTGGTTGCCTGCCTTATAAACATTGTCCTTGACATTATAACCGTCAAATGGCTCGGAATGGGCGTCTTGGGAGCTGCGCTTGCAACCGTTATATCGCAGACTATCGCTATGATCGGATCGATAGTTGTGGGAATCAGGATCAATCCATATCTTCAGATAGAAAAAAGACATCGCGAGGTTGATATGAATATCATCGATAACGCCATAAGACTTGGCGTTCCGCTTGCGCTTCAGAACGCGCTTATAGCCTTTTCTTGCGTGGCACTGCAAACTGTTGTAAACAGCTTCAAGAGCGATGTAATGACTGCATATACCGCAACAGGAAGGATCGAGCAGCTTGTACAGCAACCGTTCGGATCGCTTGGTACAGCGATCTCAACGTTTACGGGGCAGAATACAGGCGCAAGGAAACTCGACAGGGTAAAGAGCGGATGCATAAAGAGTGTGATGCTTATAGCGGCCTTCAGCGTTCTAATGGTGGTTGTTATGTTTTCGCAGGGAGAGAATATAATAAGATTCTTTACACCCAATGAAAACGCAGTCAAGATCGGTGCGCAGGGTCTTAAGATAACGAGTATGTTCTATTTCTTTTTGGGACTGATATATGTGTTCAGAGGAACGCTCAATGGCGTAGGAGATGCTGCTTTTGCCTTGATAAACGGAATTCTTGAAGTAGTCGGAAGACTTGGCTTTGCAGCGTTATTGGTATCCATATCCGGTATAGGAATGTGGGGCTGTTGGTATACCAACGGACTTACATGGGCCATAACCGGAATAGGATGTGTGCTTAGATATATGAAGGGCGGCTGGAGAAAAAGAATCTTCAATGAGGCGTGATGCCATTGAAGGGAGTGCTAAGAAAACGCTTTACTTTTGAAGCTCTTTGAGCTTTTTGCCGTTGATCTTTCCATCGGCGATCATATTAGCCATCCAGATTTTTAATGATTCAACCGTCATATCTATATTGTCGAGTTGCTTTTGTATCTCAACAAAATCTTTCAGCTCATCGTCAGAAATAACGCCATCAGCGGTTATCTCGATGAGCTTTGTTTTTTGGCTGTCGAGAGAATTAAGCGCTGAAAGCATGCCAAGTACGATCTCCGATAAAGAAGAAACCTTAACTTCCGGAACGGTATCTTTTCCTATACGACATTCATGCGTGCAGTAGTAGTTGCACAGTTCGGGGCGCTTGTATGCATTGGCCATATCAATGACATCTTCGGGATGGACAAGAGTCTTTTCCGTCTCAAGCTTCTCAAGGCGGCTCTCGCTGATGGTTCCTATAAGCTCACTTGCCTGAGCTCTTGTAAGCCCCAGAGCCTCTCTGCTTTCAAAGTATATATTCTTATTTTCTCTGACGGATTTCTTGCCCATGATAATCTCCTGAAATATTCATCTGTTAGATAGTGTCTTCGTTATTATACAGCAGTGTTGGTGCGAAGGAACAGTGACTTCAAAAATAAATTGAAAAAAATTTTAAAAACATGCTTGACAATGATTGTATACCGAAGTACAATCTTAAACAATAAGGCAAGGGCGTCTTAGAGAATACTCTCTAAGGCGCTTTCTGTGTTTTTGGATGCTAATCCGCGGAAGTATACTTTTAATTGTATACAAGTATTCATACATGGAAAACTTGTCCTATACAAAAACGGTCTATGACCGACAATAATTATTAAATATGTAAGGACGGCACAATGGGGTGTCATGCTGATGTTAATATGCAGCAATCCCGTTGTACCGTCCTTTTATCATTAGAGAGATCTTGAAAACAAGAGATTTCTCGGTGAACAGATCGGAGGAGAAAGTATGAGCGAAGAAATCTTAAGCGCGGTTAACGGCCAGGTCTTCAGTGTCTGGTTTCTGATCGGTGCAGCGTTGGTATTCTGGATGCAGGCCGGATTTGCTATGTGTGAGGCAGGTTTTACAAGAGCCAAGAACACCGGAAATATCATAATGAAAAACCTTATGGATTTCTGTATCGGTACTGTAGTATTCATCTTAATTGGTTTTGGTTTATTACTTGGTGAAGATATCGTAGGAATCATCGGAAGACCCGGATTTGACATCTTCACAAATTATGCAAATTTTGATTGGTCCAACTTTGTATTCAACCTTGTGTTCTGTGCAACAACAGCAACAATCGTTTCAGGATCAATGGCTGAGAGAACAAAGTTCTTATCATATTGTGTGTACTCGGCAGTTATTTCAGCAGTGATCTACCCCATCGAAGCACATTGGGTATGGGGCGGCGGATTCCTCGCACAGATGGGATTCCATGATTTTGCAGGTTCAACATGTATCCACATGGTTGGTGGTATCTCAGCTCTCATCGGAGCAGCTATCTTAGGACCCCGTATCGGTAAGTTCGAAAGAAATAAGGAAGGCAAAGTTACCAAGGTAAATGCTTTCCCCGGACACAACCTTGTGGCAGCTTCACTCGGTGTATTTATCCTTTGGCTTGGATGGTACGGATTCAACGGTGCAGCTTGTACTTCAGTAGAGCAGCTCGGATCCGTATTCGTAACAACAACAATCGCACCTGCACTTGCAACTGTAACATGTATGATCTTCACATGGCTCAGATATGGTAAGCCCGATGTTTCGATGTGTCTCAACGCATCACTTGCAGGTCTTGTAGCTATCACAGCTCCCTGTGATGTAACAGATGCTTTCGGAGCAATCGTGATCGGTATCGTAGCTGGTCTCCTTGTTTGCCTCGGTGTTTGGTTCCTTGATTACAAGCTTCACGTTGACGATCCCGTTGGTGCCGTTGCGGTTCACTGCTTGAACGGTATCTGGGGAACAATTGCAGTTGGTCTTTTCGCAACAAACACAGCGCCCGGTTATTCAATCGCTGATGCACAGGGCAACGAGCTCGTAGGTCTTTTCTACGGCGGCGGTTTCAAGCTTCTTGGTCTTCAGATTATAGGATTCTTAGCCGTAGCAGCTTGGACAGTAGTTACTATTACAATCACATTCTTCGCTATTAAGAAGATACTTGGACTTAGAGTTACAGAAGAGGAAGAGATCCTCGGACTTGATTCAACAGAACACGGACTTGCTTCTGCATATTCAGGATTCGCTATCATGGATGTCTCAAACACCCTCAACATGGATGTCAACGACAACACAGATCTTGGTCAGAGCGAATATGTATATGCTTCACAGGTTCAGAAAGATGCAGCGGTTCCCGTTGTCACAGGTCCTGTTCATACACAGTCCGCTATACATAAAGTAGTAATCATCGCAAAGCTCTCTCGTTACGACAAGCTTCGTAAGGCAATGAACGATCTCGGTGTAACCGGCATGACGGTAACTCAGGTAATGGGCTGCGGAGTTCAGAAGGGTTCCGGCGACATGTACCGTGGAGTTGAGATGGATGCAACACTTCTTCCCAAGGTCAAGGTTGAGGTTGTTGTAAGCAAGATTCCTGTAGAAGCAGTTATAGAGGCAGCTAAGAAGACATTGTACACCGGCCACATCGGCGACGGTAAGATCTTCGTTTACAGCGTAGACAAGGTAGTAAAGATCAGAACAGGTGAGGAAGATCTTGAAGCTCTTGCAGACGTTGAATAATTGTGAGCACTTGGCGAGGTTCTTTCGAGCCCGGTGCGAACGTCTTACGTCGAGCGAAGCGAGAGCGTAAGTTCTTTATTAAAAATATTTAGGAGGATGGAGTATGTGCGCAATACTGACATACGAAGGTGATGACATATCCGAGCAGGAGTTTCAAGCTCTTTTGCAAAGAACAAGCCTTAGAGGCCCGGATATGTCCAGGTACAAAAAGGTAGAAAAAGGATATATAGGTTTTAATCGTCTCTCGATAATGGGACTAAATGAAGAAGGAATGCAACCTTTTTACCTTAATGATAATGCAGTAATTTGTAACGGAGAGTTATATGGATTCAGAGCACTGCGAGAGTACCTGGTATCCCTCGGATACAGCTTTAGAAGCGACAGTGATTGCGAGATACTCCTCCCTTTGTATGAGAAACTCGGAACCAAGATGTTCGATATTCTCGATGCGGAATTTGCCTGCGTCATATATGACGGTGAAAAGAAAAAGTTCATAGCCGCAAGAGATCCGATAGGAATCAGACCTCTTTACTATGGATACGACAAAAAAGGAAACATAATTTTTGCATCGGAACCCAAGAACATGGTTGGTGTGGCAGACAAGATAATGCCTTTCCCTCCCGGACATTACTACGAGGATGGCAAGTTCATCTGCTACAGAGATATGACTAAGGTAAAAGAAGTAAAGTTTGATGAAGTAAACGTGATCGCGAAAAAGATTCACGACAAGCTTCTCAAAGGAATAGAAAAGAGACTTTCAGCCGATGCGCCGATAGGATTTCTTTTATCGGGCGGCCTTGATTCATCACTTGTTTGCGGAGCCGCAGCAAAGATGCTTGGCAAGAAGATAAGAACCTTCGCGATCGGAATGGACATAGACGCGATCGACCTTAAGTACGCAAGAGAAGTTGCGGATTATATAGGAAGCGAACACACAGAAGTGATCATTTCCAAAAAAGATGTTATTGAGGCGGTCGAGCCTGTTATAGAAGCTCTCGGAACATATGACATTACGACAATACGAGCTTCTATCGGAATGTATCTTCTGTGCAAATGGATTCACGAAAACACAGATATCAAGGTAATCCTTACAGGAGAGATATCCGACGAGCTCTTTGGATATAAATATACAGACTTTGCACCAAGCGCGGATGAGTTCCAGAAAGAAGCGCAAAAGAGAATTCACGAGATACACATGTACGACGTACTCAGAGCCGACAGATGTATCAGCGTAAACTCTCTTGAAGCGAGAGTTCCTTTCGGAGATCTTGATTTTGTAGAGTATGTAATGAGCATTGACCCGGAGAAGAAGATGAACACCTACGGCATCGGTAAATATCTTTTGCGTCATGCGTTTGAAAAAGATGAGCTGATACCGAGGACGATCCTCATGAGAGAGAAAGCAGCATTCTCCGATGCGGTCGGACATTCACTTCGTGATGATCTTATAGAGTGTGCGGACAGCCTTTACAGCTACGCAGATTACGAGACCAAGAAAAAGAAATACACTCACGCAACACCTTTTACAAAGGAATCGCTTTGGTACAGAGAGATTTTTGAAAAGTATTATCCCGGCCAGTCAGATATGGTTGTGGACTTCTGGATGCCCAACAAGAACTGGGAAGGTTGCAATGTAAACGATCCTTCCGCAAGAGTTCTTTCAAACTACGGAGCATCTGCAAAATAAATGAGTATGAATATGGAGGACAAAAAGATGATCGATGCATCAAAACTTACAGAACAATTCGGAAGTCTGGTATTTAGCGACAAGATTATGAAAGAGCGCTTGCCTAAGGACATTTACAAGGCAGTGCACAAGACAATAGAAAAAGGAACACACCTTGAGCTCGACGTTGCAAATACAGTCGCAGCAGTAATGAAAGAGTGGGCTATCGAAAACGGTGCAACACACTTCACACACTGGTTCCAGCCTATGACAGGTCTTACCGCAGAGAAACACGACAGCTTCATTTCACCTACAGGCGACGGACAGATCCTCATGGAGTTCTCGGGAAAAGAGCTTGTTAAGGGCGAACCTGATGCATCAAGCTTCCCTTCAGGAGGACTCAGAGCAACATTCGAGGCAAGAGGATACACAGCATGGGATCCTTCATCACCTGCATTTATCAAGGACGGATCACTTTACATTCCTACAGCATTCTGCTCATACGGCGGAGAAGCACTTGATAAAAAGACTCCTCTTTTAAGATCAATGGATGCTCTTTCAAAAGAAGCAGTTAAGGTCCTTAACCTTCTCGGATATAAGGACGTTGCAAGAGTAGATACTACGATCGGTTCCGAGCAGGAATACTTCCTTATCGACAAGGACTTCTATAAGCAGAGAAAAGACCTTCTCTTCACAGGAAGAACTCTTATCGGAGCACCTGCATCAAAGGGACAGGAGATGGAAGATCACTACTTTGGTGTTATCAAGCCCAAGGTATCGGCATATATGCACGATCTTGACGAGGAACTCTGGAAACTCGGAATTCCCGCTAAGACCAAACACAACGAGGTTGCTCCTTCACAGCACGAGCTTGCTCCCGTATTCGAGACAGCTAACGTAGCCGTAGATCATAACCAGCTCACAATGGAAGTTATGAAGAAGGTTGCTGACAAGCACAATTATGCTTGCCTCCTTCATGAGAAGCCTTTCGAAGGAATCAACGGATCAGGTAAGCACAACAACTGGTCAGTATGCACAGATACAGGAATGAACCTTCTCGATCCCGGAAAGACACCGGCAGAGAACATTCCTTTCCTCGTATTTTTAACAGCAGTGATCGCAGCAGTTGATGAGTATGCACCAATCCTTCGTCTCTCTGTTGCATCTGCAGGAAACGATCACAGACTCGGCGGAAACGAGGCACCTCCGGCAATCGTGTCTATCTTCGTTGGAGATGAGCTTGCACAGGTTATCAAGAGTGTTGAAGAAGGTACAGCATATCACGGAGCAGCAAAGGTTCAGATGGGTATGGGTGCGGATGTACTTCCTCACTTTACAAAGGACAACACAGACAGAAACAGAACATCACCTTTCGCATTCACAGGAAACAAGTTTGAGTTCCGTATGCCCGGTTCTGCAGTGTCTGTAGCAAACGCAAACATCGTTCTTAATACAGCAGTTGCTGAGATACTTACAAGACTTTACGAGAAGCTTTCAAAGTTCAGCGAAGCTGAGATGAAAGAAAAAGTTCTTGAGGTTCTTCAGGAAGAACTTAAAGAACATAAGAGAGTTCTTTTCAACGGAAACGGATATTCAGACGAGTGGGTTGCTGAGGCTGAAAAGAGAGGCCTTCCTAACCTCAAGTCACTTCCCGAGGCAATGCCTTACTGGATCAAGGACGAGTCAATAAGTCTCTTCACAAAGCATAAGATTTTCACAGAAGAAGAGATCAGATCAAGATATGACATTCTCCTTGAGAACTACTCAAAGTCAATTCATATCGAGGCTCTCACAATGGAAGAGATGGTCAGAAAAGATCTTACAGAAGGAATCATTTCTTATGAAAAAGATCTTACAAGTGAGATCCTTCAGAAGAAGAGTGTTCTTGAAGGCGTAGGCGGAAAGCTTGAGAGCGGAATCCTCAAAGAGCTTGATGAAGCATCCGAGAAGATGGGACAGGCTCTTGCAAAGCTTACAGAAGATACAAAGGCAGCAGAAGAAAAGGCTGATCTTTTGGAGCAGGCAAGCTTCTACAAAGAGCAGATCCTTACGGATATGGATGAGGTCAGAAAATACGCGGATAAGGCAGAAGCTCTGGTACCCGATAAGTACCTCAGCTATCCGACATACGGTCAGATGTTATTTTCACTTAGATAATAGCGGAGCAATTCGTGTTATCGGCTAGAAATAAGATTTAAGAAAAAGGATAAGGATAATAAGGATGGAGATGTGGAAAGAAGAACATGATGCCTGCGGAATAGGTGCAGTCATCAATATAGACGGAACCCCGGACAATAAAGTACTTGGCGATGCGCTCTCGATCGTAGAGAAGCTTGAGCACAGAGCCGGTAAAGATGCTTCCGGAAAAGTTGGCGATGGCGTTGGAATATTGGTGCAGATATCGCACTCATTTTTCTCAAAAGAAGCCAAGAAAATTGGAATGAAACTGGGAGGAGCCGGAGATTACGGAATCGGTATGTTCTTTTTTCCGCAGGACTCCATGAAGCGTATGTTTGCTAAACGTATGCTTGAAGTTATCGCAGAAAAGCAGGATCTTAAGGTTCTGGGATGGAGAGATGTAGAGATCCATCCCGAGATCCTTGGTGAAGCAGCGCTTGTATGCATGCCGCATATCAGCCAGTGCTTTATCGAAAGACCCAAGGATGTCAAAAAAGGCATCGACTTTGACAGAAAATTATATTGCTTAAGAAGAGAGTATGAGAAGAGTTCAGACGATACTTATATCTGCTCTTTCTCATCAAGAACCATTGTTTATAAGGGAATGTTCCTTGTAGGACAGCTTAGAAATTTCTATGAGGATCTTCTTTCACCTGATTACAAGACTGCTATCGCTATGGTTCACTCAAGATTCTCAACCAACACAACGCCTTCATGGCATAGAGCACACCCTTACAGGATGATCGCTCACAACGGTGAGATCAACACCATCAGAGGTAACAGCGACAGAATGCTTGCCCGTGAAGAGACAATGGCATCAAGCATTCTTGAAAAAGATCTCGGCAAGGTTTATCCCGTTATCGCAGCGTCCGGATCGGATTCCGCGATGCTTGATAATACGCTCGAATTCCTTTACATGAACGGAATGGAGCTTCCTCTTGCAATGATGATCACAATCCCTGAACCATGGAAGCACAATGATTTCATGAAGCAGGACAGAAAAGATTTCTATCATTACTATGCAACAATGATGGAGCCTTGGGATGGCCCCGCTGCAGTTCTTTTTACAGACGGAGAACTGTTCGGTGCAACTCTCGACAGAAACGGACTTCGTCCTTCAAGATATTATGTTACCAAGGACGGAAGACTTATACTTGCATCCGAAGTCGGAGTGCTTGATATCCCCGAGGAAAATATTGAGAAGAAATCCAGACTTTCACCGGGACACATGCTCCTTGTAAATACCAAGGAAGGCAGGATCATTTCCGATGAAGAGTGTAAGGAGAGATATTCAAAGACAAGCCCTTACGGTGAGTGGCTTGACAGATCTCTTTTGCACCTTAACAAGCTCAATATACCCAATAAGAAAATCCCTACGCACACTCAGGAAATGCGTGACAAATTATATAAAGTATTCGGATATTCATACGAAGACGTCAAGGATCAGATCATGCCCATGGCAACTAATGGCATTGAGCCTACTGTTTCTATGGGAACAGACGTCCCGCTCGCATTTATATCCAAGCACCACCAGCCCTTGTTCTGCTATTTTAAGCAGCTCTTTGCTCAGGTTACCAATCCGCCTATCGACTCTTTGAGAGAGAAGGTGGTTACGGATACAACTGTTTACATCGGTTCCGACGGTAATCTTCTTCAGGAAAAGAGCGACAACTGCCGCGTGCTTGAGGTCAACAACCCTATCCTTACGGGTGTAGACCTAATGAAGATTGAGTCCTTGGATCAGGACGGCTTCCATGCCAAAAAGATCTCACTCTTATATTATAAAAACACTTCTGTAGAAAGAGCTTTGGATCAGCTAGACGTTGCAGTGGACAGAGCGGTTTCGGAAGGCGCGAACATCATCATCCTTTCTGACCGTGGAGTTGATGAGAACCACATGCCGATCCCTTCTCTTTTGGCAGTTTCATCTGTTGAGCAGCATCTGGTAAGAACAAAGAGACGTACAGCCGTTTCTCTCATCCTTGAGAGCGGTGAGCCTCGCGACGTTCATCAGATCGCGTGTCTGCTTGGTTACGGTGCAAGAGCCATCCATCCTTATCTTGCGCACGAATGCATAGCAGAACTCATAGATAACGGAATCCTTGATAAGGATTACCACACAGCGATAGATGATTATAACAAAGCTCTTCTCGGAGGTGTTGTAAAGATTGCGGCTAAGATGGGTATCTCAACGCTGCAGTCCTATCAGTCGGCAAGAATTTTCGAGGCTATAGGTCTCTCCGACGAAGTTGTAAATAAGTACTTCACCGGCACAACAAACAGAGTCGGCGGAGTTGGTATAGATCAGATCGGTGAAGACGTGGAGATCAGGCACAACAGAGCCTTCGATCCTCTCGGACTTCCCGCAGATACAAGTCTTGATTCACTCGGCTTCCACAGCCTAAGAAGCGGCGATGACAAAGAGGATCACATGTATTCTCCCAAGACCATCGTTACTTTGCAGCGCTCGGTAAGAGAGGGTGACTATGAGAGATTCAAGGAATACTCTCATATGGTGGACGACGAGAACAGAATGCATACTTTGAGAGCTCTTTTGTCCTTCGTTCCTACAGGTAAAAAAGTGCCCCTCGAAGAGGTTGAGAGTGAAGACGAGATCGTAAAGAGATTCCAGACGGGAGCTATGTCATACGGCTCACTCTCTCAGGAAGCTCATGAGACGATAGCTATCGCCATGAACAGACTCGGCGGAAAATCCAATACCGGTGAGGGCGGCGAAGCGATAGAAAGATTCGGAACAGAAAAGAACAGTGCCGTTAAGCAGGTAGCTTCAGGTAGATTCGGTGTTACCGGAAGATATCTTTTAAGCGGACAGGAAATACAGATCAAGATGGCGCAGGGTGCTAAGCCCGGTGAAGGTGGACATCTTCCCGGAGCAAAGGTATATCCTTGGGTTGCAAGAACACGTTTTTCAACTCCGGGTGTAACCCTTATCTCACCTCCGCCTCACCACGATATTTATTCGATCGAGGATCTGGCGCAGCTCATCTATGATCTTAAGAATGCCAATGACAAAGCAAGGATCTCGGTTAAGCTCGTTTCCGAAGCAGGTGTCGGAACTATCGCATCAGGTGTTGCAAAGGCAGGTGCGCAGGTTATCCTCGTATCCGGCTATGACGGAGGAACAGGTGCTGCTCCTTCATCATCAGTTCACCATGCGGGACTTCCTTGGGAGCTCGGCGTAAGCGAAGCGCATCAGGCACTTCTCGACAGCGGACTTAGAAGCAGAGTTGTTCTTGAGACCGACGGTAAGCTTATGACAGGTAGAGATGTTGCTATCGCAGCGCTCCTTGGTGCGGAAGAATTCGGTTTTGCTACAGCGCCTCTTGTAACTCTTGGTTGTATGATGATGCGTGTCTGCAACAAGGATACATGTCCTGTCGGAATCGCTACTCAGAACGAAGAGCTCAGAAAGAGATTTGCAGGAAAGCCCGAGCACCTTATGAACTTCATGCATTTCATCGCTAGAGAGCTTCGTGAGATCATGAGCGAGCTTGGCTTTAAGACTGTTGAAGAGATGGTCGGAAGAACCGATTGCCTCAAGATGAGAGATGTTCCTTCTCTTCGTTGCAGGGGTGCGGTCAATCTCGGAAGGATCATTGATTCTTCATATGCAAAGAGAAAAGACAGCCATTTCAACCCCAAGCATGTTTATAACTTTGAGCTTGAAAAGACTATCGATGCCAAGGTTCTTGTGCCTGCATACGAGAAGTTCAAGAAAGGTGGCAATAAGCCTGCCACTGTAAAAGTAGATATATCAAGTACCGACAGAAGCTTCGGTACACTCCTTGGAAGTAGGGTTACTGCTGACTTTACAGATACCCTTCCCGATGATTCGTTTACTGTTGTTGCAAACGGCGGAGGCGGACAGTCCTTTGGTGCGTTCATTCCAAACGGACTTACACTTCGTCTCTACGGTGATGCCAACGACGGTTTCGGAAAGGGATTGTCAGGCGGAAAGCTTATAGTAACACCTTCCAAGAATGCCACATACAAGGCTCACGAAAATATTGTTATCGGTAACGTTGCGCTTTACGGAGCAACATCAGGTAAGGCATACGTATGCGGTATCGCAGGTGAGCGTTTCTGTGTAAGAAATTCAGGTGCCATTGCTGTCGCTGAAGGCTGCGGTGATCACGGATTGGAATATATGACAGGCGGAAAAGCAGTCATTCTCGGAATGACCGGTAAAAACTTCGCTGCCGGAATGAGCGGCGGAATCGCCTACGTTCTTGATAAGGAGCACACTCTTTATCTTAGAATGAACAAAGACATGGTTTCATTGACGGAACTTACTGACAAGGCTGATATTGCCGATCTTAAGGCTATCCTCAAGGACTATGCAAAAGAGACGGAATCAGAGTATGCAAAAGAGATTCTGGCTCACTTTGATGAATATATTCCTAACTTTAAAAAGATCGTACCGAATAAGTGATAGGAGGCAGAAAATGGGTAAAGTAACAGGATTTCTTGAATATAAAAGAACAACCAATGGAGATGTGCCTCCAAAGGAAAGATTATGTAACTTCAAAGAGTTTCACACATATCTCGACAGGGATAAAAGAGCGGAGCAGGCAGCCAGATGTATGAACTGCGGCGTTCCGTTCTGCCAGTCGGCAATAAGTCTTGGCGGAATGGTAACGGGATGTCCTCTGCACAACCTCATCCCCGAGTGGAACGATCAGATATATGCAGGACACGAGGAGCATGCATACAGCAGGCTCCACAAGACAAGTAACTTCCCCGAGTTCACGGGAAGGGTTTGTCCCGCGCTTTGTGAGAAAGCTTGCATGTGCGGACAGAACGGCGAAGCGGTTACCGTTCATGACAACGAGCTCTATCTTATAGAGACCGCGTTTAAAAAAGGCTATGTAAAGCCCATGATCCCCGCTATAAGAAGCGGTAAGAGAGTAGCCGTTGTAGGAAGCGGCCCTTCAGGACTTGCTACAGCCGATGAGCTCAATCACAGAGGACATATTGTTGATGTGTACGAAAGAGATGATCGCATAGGCGGACTTCTCATGTACGGTATCCCAAACATGAAGCTTGATAAAAAAGTCATCGAGAGACGTCGCAAGCTCATGGAGGAAGAGGGAGTAACATTCCATACAGGAGTTAATGTAGATAAAAAAGAAGCTCAGAAGCTGTTAAAAGAGTATGATGCTGTTGTACTTTGCTGCGGAGCAAAGAAGGCAAGACCTCTTCCCGTAGCTGATCCCGAGAAGATCAAAGGAGTGTATAACGCTGTCGATTTCCTTACAAGGACGACGAAAGCTCTTTTGGAATCTGAGGACAGATCTGTAGAGGCATTAAAAGCACACGGCGGATATATCGATGCGGAAGGCAAGCACGTAGTCATCGTAGGTGGTGGCGATACGGGTAACGACTGTATCGGAACTGTTTTAAGACACGGCGCAAAGAGCGTTACCGCACTTGAGATGATGCCCAAGCCTCCCGTAGAGAGAGCAGCAAACAATCCTTGGCCCGAGTGGCCGAAGGTCCTTAAGACCGACTACGGTCATGAGGAAGCAATAAGCGTATTCGGAGAGGACCCAAGAGTCTACGAGACAACAGTTAAGAGTGTCACCACAGACAAAAAGGGTTCCATTAAAGAGATAGAAACCGTAAAGGTTGCATTTAAGGACGGTAAGCTTACAGAAGTAGCCGGAACAGAAAAGAAATTGAAATGTGACCTGCTCCTTATAGCAGCGGGCTTCATCGGATGTGAAGATTATTCCGCTGATGCTTTCGGAGCAAAGAGAAGTCAGAGAGGAACTGTGGTTACCGGAGAGGGAACCTACAGGATCGATGACACCAAGATATTCTCCGCAGGAGACATGCGCAGAGGACAGTCACTTGTAGTCTGGGCGATCGCGGAAGGCCGCGCCTGTGCCGGAGAAGTTGATAGATATTTGATGGGTTACTCTAACCTGTGATCAAATATATTTGCCTTTTTTACATTGTAAACGCCCGAGTGGTATATGACCACTCGGGCGTTTGCTTTATGTGCGCCGGGCGCACGTTTTCAATTTGGAGGATTGGTAAGTGCTATATAAGTGCTGTTATTTCTTAAGATCTTCTTTGAGCTGCTCCCATGCATCGGGATGCTGTACAAAATATCTCGGACACTCTTTTCCTGTAACATCGTAGTGTCTGATGACATGATCCGTATTGAGATTATATTTATCCATAAGCCATTTGGTGAGCTTTATAACTGTATCATATGATGCATCGGTAAACTGTCCGGTCTCATCCTGATGGCAGACCTCAATGGATATAGTGTCGTTATTTCTGTGATTGGTGGCTGCCGATCTTTCATTAAGCGGTACACACAGAATTGCTTCTCCTTCTATTCCGACTATGAAATGAGAACAGGAATCCGAACTCGGATCGTTGAAATAGCTTCTGTTCTGTGCGGCGCTTGTTCCGGGGTTGGCGGTATAGTGGATTACTATATCCTCAACGCCATCCAAAGGTAATAATGTTCTTGATGGATTTCCTTGGTCTACACTGTCTATCAGATCAACCTTGACCCAAGAAGGAACATCTATATCTTCCTTGCCGTTTGTATTTTTCTTATCGGAAGACTGTGAGGTCTCCGTTATATCGGAGGTATCAAGACCACCGGATATAGGAAGGTTCTTTACTATAATAAAGAGAAGACCTGCCAGTGCAAGAAGCTCGAATATAAGGAGGAAAAAGCTGCCGAAAAGCTTATTCTTTCTGCGCTTTCCGGGTCTGATATCAAATTCATCAAAATCGCGTGACTTAGACCTTCCGGCGTAAGTTCTGTTATCGTTATATTTTCTTGCTGTCGGTCGGTTATTGTCGTATCTGCGAGGTTCGGGTCTGCGTGGTTCGGGTCTGCGTGCAGCAGATCTGTTAGCAGTAGTCCTGCGAGAAGCCGGTCTGTAGTCGTCATATCTTCGAGCTTCATATCTTTGAGATTCATATCTGCGAGCTGAGGTTCTTGAATCATCATGTCTGCGAACGTCGCTTTTAAGATTTATCATATGAACGTCATCTTTGATGTCATCGTATCTACCCGTATACATCGAACGTGAAGAAGACCTGCGTGCGTGCGCTTTGCGATCATCCTCTACGTCGTTACCGTAATTGTATATTTCCGCTCTGCGACCGCCGGGCCTGTCGCTACTGTGCCTGCGCGCTTCGCTTCCCCTTGAACTACTGCCCGCGCCGCTGGCTCTTTTCATATTTGAACTATTATTGTAATAAATGCTATCTAATTCTTTTGATTTCAAAACAATGCCTCTTCCTAAAAAAACAAGCGTGTATTACATAGTGTACTACCAGTACTAGTACACTATATCACTTCCGAAATAGCATTGCAATACATTAATTGTAAAAAAATAGCAAAAACACGTAACTTTTTGAGATATACGATTTTATAGATATTTTATCCACTCAATATCGATTGTGCGTTATCATTTTAGTATAGGATCCTGTTTTTGTTTTTGGCTTCACAGAGAGGAGTCACGCATGAAAGTACGTAAGATCGGTATTACCAGTAAAGTAATTATGGGAGTGATTGCACTTTTTCTTGTGGCAGATGTCATTTTGGGAATAGTTATTTATAACAAGGCGAGTGACATATTGAACCTCGAGATAAGGAAGAATACTGAGGCTATTTCCTCATCAACGGCCGCGCTTATAGACGGAGCTATAGTAGCCTCTGTTCAGCCGGGAGAAGAGGAGACGGAAGATTATCTTAAGGTCAGCAATATGCTTACTGACGTCCTGGATGCGTCCGGTGTCGAGTATCTTTATACTGTGAGATATGCCGCCGATAAATCCCTTGAGTACGCTATTGATGCGCAGATAGAGGATATGTCCTATATCGGAGACAAGTTTACTGACGAAGAGGTTATTTCGGCACTGCAAGGACAGGTCGTTTCCAGTAATGAGCCTTATACAGACGAGTGGGGTACGCACATCACGTCTTACAGCCCCATCTATGTTGATGGCAAGGTTGTCGGTGCGGTGGGCGCCGATGTAAGCATGGATTGGGTTAAAGAACAGACGGGTGCGCTGGTAAACGATATTGTTATTACCTGTCTTATCGTACTGATCGTGGGATGTATTATTCTGATCATCCTCAGCAAAGCACTCAGTAAAAAGTTTATACTGCTCAATGACAAGATTGTCGAGCTTACAAAAGGAGACGGCGATCTTACCAAAAATATTGAGCTTGATTCCGGCGATGAATTTGAGGTTATCGGAGGAAATATCAACAAGCTTATTTCTTTTATCCGCGAGATGCTTCTTTCCATAAATGCGGATTCCGACAGGCTTAGTAAGGCATCGGGTCATATCGCGGAAAACGTTAAGGATGTACGAAGTAATTCCGAGGCGATATCTGCGACGATCACGGATATGAGCTCTGTTATGCAGAATACGTCGAGTTCGCTCAATGAGATGGCCGAGCATATGAATGAAATTACGGATTCGTTTAAGGACATTGTTTCAGAAATAGAAGGCGGTCGTGACTTCTCCAAAGAAGTTAAGAACTCCGCTTCTGAGACGGGCAAAAGAGCTGAAGCTGAGCGAAGCAGCGCCGAAGAAAAAGTTTCGGATATGGCAGAGTCTGTTTCCGATAAGATTGAGCGGTCTAAGGCTGTAAGCAGAATTGATGATCTTACGGGAAATATTATTGCGATATCAAACCAGACCAATCTTCTTGCACTGAATGCTTCAATAGAAGCGGCAAGAGCGGGAGACGCGGGAAGAGGCTTTGCGGTTGTTGCCGCGGAAATCGGAGAACTTGCAAGTAACTCGCAGAAGGCAGCAAGTGAGATTCAGACTGTTTCATCCGAAGTTGTAACTGCGGTTAATGAACTTGCTACGGAAGCACAGGATCTTTTGGATTTTGTAAAAGAGACTACTATAGATGGCTTTGATAAGCTCGTTAAGATAAGTGATGATTATCTGAATTCCGCTGAGCGAATCGATGAGATGATGGAACGCTTCGCAGAAGCTTCCGAGCAGATTCAGAGTAATGTCAATCTCATCCAGGAATCTACGGGCTCAATAAACAGCGCTGTGGAAGATGCGACCAAGCATGTGCAGAGTACTGCGGAGAAATCCGTTGAGATGAGCGAGAACATGCTCAAGATCGATGAGGATGCATCCGCCAGCAGCGAACTTTCCGGAAAGCTCCGGACCGAAGTCGGAAAATTCAAACTTGAATAAGACATATGTAAAAAAGAAGCAGCCAAGAAGGCTGCTTCTTTTTTGCTTTAATCATATCTTTTCCATTGCTGCTTTTTTCCATTTTCCGGGGAGCATTCCGCCAGTGTCTTTTCCATTTTGCAATCTTCATCCCGTTTAGCAATTGAATTTTTATTTGGCCTAATATCTACACAACAAAGGCGATTTGTGGTACAGTAAATGTGCTTGTTAATCTAAAGCAATTCGCATCCCTATTGGGAAATCTCCGAAGGAAAGGTGGTGGTTTTTATGAAGAAGGATTCACATAAATGTGGCAGCGATCCTGCTCCCGGTCGAAGTACCATAAAAACCGCACATAGAAAAGGAGATTACCATGGAATTACAAGAAGAGAAGACAATCGTTGAAATCTTAAAAGAGCTTCTTGAATCTAGGCAATACACCAAGCTTCGCCAGACAATCTCAGAGATGAATACAGTAGATATCGCTGCTGCAATGGGAGAGATGGAGGATGAGGATTCCCTCAAGATGTTCAGGATCCTCCCTAAGGACATGGCTGCCGACGTATTTGCCGACCTGGAGCTGGATGATCAGCAATATATCATCCGTTCACTGTCAGATCGAGAGGCTTCCACAATCGTTGACAATCTAATGGCCGATGACGCTACCGACCTTTTGGAGGAAATGCCGGCCAGTGTAGTTAAGCGCATACTTGCCAATGCAAGTCCCGAGACACGCGCTGATATCAATCACCTTCTGCAGTATCCTGAGGACTCTGCCGGAAGTATCATGACCGTGGAGTATGTTGATCTGCGAGAAGATATGTCCGTCACAGATGCAATCAACAGAATACGGCAAAAGGGCGTTGATTCCGAGACAATCAATATCTGCTACGTTGTTACCAAGCAAAAGATACTTGTCGGAACCGTGGCGCTCAGATATTTGCTCATCATGAAACCAGATGACGTGATCGGTGACATCATGAACACCAATGTCATAAGCATCAATACGATGACCGACCAGGAAGAAGCTGCGAGAATGTTCCAGAAATACGGCTTCACCGCCATGCCCGTTGTAGACAACGAATCGCGTATGGTCGGAATCATCACTATCGATGACGTTGTGGACATCTTGGAAGAAGAGGCTACCGAGGATATCGAGAAGATGGCTGCTATCGTGCCGTCCGACAAGCCTTATCCCAAGGTTGGAATCTTTGAGACATACAAGAGCAGAATGCCGTGGCTTCTGTTCCTCATGGTCAGCGCTACATTTACGGGCGCGATCATTACTAAGTTTGAAGATGCGCTTTCAGCATACGTAATACTTACCGCATATATTCCAATGCTTATGGATACAGGCGGTAATGCGGGTTCGCAGGCAAGCGTTTCGATCATTCGTAGTCTTTCGCTAAAAGAGATTGAGTTTGCGAATCTGTTTAAGATCATATGGAAAGAAATAAGAGTTGCCGTGCTTTGCGGTCTTACGCTGGCAGCAGCCAATTTCCTTAAATTGATATTCCTTGACAGACTCACCGTTTCGGTTGCGGCTGTCATTTGTCTGACACTGCTTATGGTTGTTGTTATCGCCAAGCTCATTGGCTGTTGCTTGCCGATGATTACATCCAAGCTCGGCTTTGACCCTGCTGTTATGGCGAGTCCCATGATCACTACGATCGTTGATGCGCTCTCACTCCTTGCGTATTTCAATATTGCAACGAGGTTGCTGCATCTGAATATATAAAACGCTTATTTTATAACGGGAAGGAGAATATGAAAATGAAGAAATTTGCAACTGGTATAGTGGCGTTATGTACTGCGTTTGTTATGACTGTAGGTTGTGCGGCCGGCGGTAGTGCTCCGAAGGATGAGGATAACGGAGCGGCTAAACCTACCGAGAGCGCTTCTGTGGAAGCAAGCTCAGATCAGGCGGGATCCGGCGCGGAGACCAAGACCCTCCGAATAATCGGAACAAGTGACCTTCACGGAAAGTTCCTGCCTTGGGATTATGCTCTTAATGCTGAGGATACTTCCGGTAGTGTAGCTCAGCTTTCTACAGCATTAAAAGAGTATCGCACAGAGGACACCTTGCTTTTTGACGCAGGTGACACCATTCAGGACAATTATTCCGATATCTTTGTCGGACAAGATGACGTACATCCTATGATACAGGCGATAAATGCCCTTAAATATGATGTATGGACGGTCGGAAACCATGAGTTCAACTACGGCATGGATGTTGTAAAAAAGACAATCGGAGATTTGGAATGTGCTACGCTTGGCGGCAATGTTTATGATGAAAACGGAGAGCCGATAGCAGACGGATATACCATCATTGATAAGAACGGCGTCAGAGTTGCCGTTATTGGAATGGTTACTCCCAACATTACACGTTGGGACAGTGTAAACCTTGCTGATTGCATGGTTACCGATCCGCTTGAGGAGACACGCAAGATAATCGACAGCATTAAAGGACAGTATGATGTTCTTGTCGGTGTATATCATATGGGAATTGATGACGAATACGATGTTCCCAATTCCGGAGTTGAGGATATTTTAAAAGAGTGTCCCGAATTCGATGTTATGCTTGCATCCCATGCACACGCATTGGTTGAAGGCGAGACTATAAACGGTACGCTCGTTGTTATGAACACAGAGATGGCGAAGACCTTCTCTGTTATTGATCTTACGCTTGAGAAGGATGGCGACGGTTACAAGGTTGCCGATAAGACATCAAAGAGTGTTGAGACCAAAGATTATGAAGCAGATCCCGAGCTCGTTGAGCTCCTCGGTAAATATGATGAGCAGGCCAAGGATGATGCAAACAGTGTTATAGGAAAGCTTGTCGGAGATCAGCTTTCTCCTGCAAATGAGATAGAAGAGATTCCTACTGCTCAGATAAAAGACACTGCTCTTATCGATCTTATAAATGATGTTCAGCTTCATTATACGGGAGCCAAAGTTTCAGCCGCAGCGCTGTTTACAGCAGGCGCCAACATGTATCCCGGAGATATCAAGAAGTGTGATACGGCACTTATTTATAAATATACCAATACACTTTACAAGCTTCACATGACAGGTGCGCAGCTCAAGAAATACATGGAGTGGTCGGCGAAGTATTTTAACACCTTTAAACCCGGCGACCTCACAATTTCTTTTAACCCCGATGTACGTGCTTATAATTTCGATATGTTCGCGGGTGTAAACTACGAGATCAACATTTCGAAAGAACCCGGCAGCAGGATTGAGAATCTTACATGGCCTGACGGTACACCCGTCCGCGACGACGATGAGTTTGATATCGCAGTAAACAACTACAGAGCTTCATCTCACTTGCTCACACCCGGAGAGGTTTATGAGGAAGGCGAGGATCTTCCGGAACTTGTTGAGATCGATGTCAAAGGCGATATCGGCGGAGTTCGAGAGTTGATCGGTGACTATATATCCAATGTTAAGAAAGGCCAGATCAAACCCGAGTGCGATGATAACTGGAAGATCACAGGTTATGAATGGGATAAGGATTTAAGAGAGAAAGCTGTCACGCAGCTTAAGAATAAGGAGATCGAAATCCCTTGCTCAGAGGACGGCAGAACACCTAACGTAAAGGCGATCACGGAAAAAGATCTTAAATAAAAATCATAAACAAAATTTATGCCCCTTAATATAATTAGTGCGAAGATTTAATATAAAAAAGGTCCCTTGCCTGATCGCAATTCAGGCAAGGGGCAATGTTTTTATTGAGGCTGATTTTTTACAAAGATATCAAATCTTGGAAGCGTGTATTTGATGATACCGTGAGTCGATACATCTATAAGACCCTTATACTTTTTATATTCTTATATACTTTTATATACTTCTATATACTTTCGTCAAATATGGTTTTCGTCATGAATTATATGGCTGTGTTATAATTTTCTTGACCCTGACGTAGCGTCAACCTTTAAACTGAATATAAAAGGAGGCTTGACCATGAAGACAGTAAAAGAAGTTGCTAAAATAGCAGGGCTATCGGAGAGAGCCCTAAGACACTATGACAATATAGGACTCCTCGTTCCTAAGAAAAGAAGCGAAGCCGGATATAGATTATATGACGACGAAGATCTAAAGAGGCTGCGCGCCATAGTTTTTCTGAAAGAAATGGAGATACCGCTTTCCGAGATAAAAGAAATCTTGGACGCCGGAAAACGTGATTATAACAGCGTGTTGAAGGCTCAAAAAGAAAAGCTGGTTCGTAAAGTCAATAAGCTGAACGGATTGATAAGAGTGATAGATGGGCTTGATTCGGAAGGTAAGAATATAAGCTTTGAACCTTTTACAGAAGATGAAGCCAAGACTGTGTCAGATATCTTGATAAAAGAGGCTAAAGAAAAAGAAGCTGAGATCAAGAAGGTTACAAGTAAGCCTGTAAAAAAAGAAGATATTGCAGAGATGAAAAAGACTGTGGAGACCAATCTCACACAAGGAGAGATCGGGGAAGATATTCTTCGCATGTACGGAAGTAAAGAAAACTACTTGAAGGCTCTTAAAGAAATAGATTCCATGACGCCCGAGGAACATAAGGCATTGGAAGAAGAACTTAAGGATATCTATCACTCTTTTGCCAAACTTCCGAAGGAACAAACAAAGCGCCATAAACTTGTGCAGAGACTTGAGGATAACACAAACAAAATGTATCATATGAGTAATGCACGCTCCATGCTGATCGCGGGCGCAAGATCATATATAAGTGATGCTAAAGTCGCGGGAGTTATAGATTCTCTCTATGGAGAAGGCGTTGCTCGAAATGTAGGCAGAGCTGTGCTAGAATATTACGGGGAAAGTTGAACGCGAACATGAGGACAGGAGGAACAAATATGAAGATTATACGTATAATTGGGATTGTGGACGCAGTGGTGCTGATAGTTACAGGCGTTTTATATTTTTTAAATATCCGTTTTTCGCTTTATGTTTTTCCTTTGCTATTATTGATCTTGATAATATGTGCAGGCCTACTTAAGTATCGCGAAAAATAAGCTGTCCTTTTTATGACACACCTAAAATTATAAGCTTGTGTTGTAAGGTAGATAACTACCTCGCGACACAAGCTTTTTTCATTGGGGAGAAAGAGCCCGTGTAGAGGGAAGTATTTTGGAGGTGTGATATGACAAGGGCACTTATGACAGCGGCTAGCTTATATAACGATCAGAGATTTTTATCAAAGAGTGAGCTTAGGATTTACAAGAACAAATTAAGGAGGCAGAAGATTGTAAGAAGACAGCGCCTTGTACTGGGGCTTATTGCGGCGCTCGTGGTCTTTGCGATAATCTTTTTTGCCATGACGATAACACTTAATGCCAAGGTGGATAATAGCGATATTCTCTACAAATACTATAAACAAATCCCTGTTAGTGCAGGTGATTCGCTCTGGAGTATAGCGTCTGCCAACATCTCATACGAGAAGTATGACAGTATAGATGACTATATCGCCGAAGTCTGCAGTATCAATCATATCGAGGAAGGCGGCACGGTTAAGGCGGGAGAAGACATAATAATCCCCTACTACTCCAAAGAATTCAGATAAATTAATAAAAATTGATAAAAATTCTTGCAATTCACTCATGAATGCCTATCTTTTTGACGATAATAAGTATATAATTATGTTGTGGGAATTTCCCAATTTGTTAGAGTATTGTGGAGGTGGGCTTATGAGAACAAAGTATATGATAGCTTTTTTGGCTGCTTGTCTTATGCTGTGCTGCGTAGGATTTGCTTTTTGCGCCAAAAAGAAATGTCCGGATGTAAAACACGAAGAGCCGGGACTTGACCTTAAGCCTGTAATTTATCTATATCCTGAAGAAGACGGAACGGAAGTAGAGGTAAGTCTTGACTACGACGGTAATCTCAATGAACTTATTCCTGAGTTTAGTTCTGAGAATAAGTGGGAAGTGGTTGCCGACAAGGACGGTACCATCACGTATGACGGACAGACTTACGAATATCTTTTCTGGGAAGGAGATCCCAATTACGAGTATGATTTCTTCTCAGGCTTCTGCGTTAAGGGTTCTGATACTGAGAGCTTCCTTAATGACAAGCTTCATGAGATGGGACTTAATGATGCTGAAACCGCTGAGTTCATAGAGTTCTGGCTTCCCAGAATGGAAGGCAATGAATATAATGTGATCAGCTTCCAGGGCGATACATACAAGAAGGGCGCGAAGCTTAGCGTTTCGCCTCAGCCTGATAATCTTATCCGTGTATTCATGGCATGGTATCCGTCCGATAAATATGTAAAGATCAATCCGCAGTCCATACAAGAGGGCAGCAGAGACGGATTCACCGTTGTAGAATGGGGTGGCAACAAGGTTAGATAATAATAAGGTAAATACACTTGCAACTAATGCAATGATGTTCTAAAATGTTGTGCGTGGTATTGGATTTTTTCCGATACCGCGCATTTTAAATTGCAAAAACATCAATATTTTTAATCAGAAATGGAGTAATACACATGATGCAATCACGTACACATAACTGTGGTGAGCTTCGTATCGGCGATGCCGGCAAGAGCGTTACGCTTGTCGGATGGCTTGAGAATATGAGAGAAGTAGGAAGCGGACTCGGATTCGTCGTACTTCGTGACTTCTACGGCACAACACAGATCGTTCTTGAGACCGAGGAGATGGTTAAGACAGCGAAGGCTATCAACAAAGAGTCTACAATTTCCGTAAAGGGTGTTGTAAGAGAGCGTAGCTCTAAGAACCCCAAGCAGGAGACAGGTGACATTGAGGTCGTTCCCGAGTCTATCGAGATTCTCGGACGTTGTAGATACAATGAGCTTCCTTTTGAGATCAACCACTCAAGAGAGGCTGATGAGACTGCTCGTCTTAAGTACAGATACCTTGATCTTCGTAATCCCGAGGTTAAAAAGAACATTATTCTTAGATGTAACGTAATTGCAGCTCTTCGTCAGTCAATGACGGAGCATGGTTTCTTGGAGATCACAACTCCCATACTTACAGCATCTTCACCCGAGGGCGCAAGAGACTACCTTGTTCCTGCGAGAAAGCATCCGGGCAAGTTCTATGCACTTCCTCAGGCACCTCAGCAGTTCAAGCAGCTTCTCATGACAGCCGGCTTTGACCGCTACTTCCAGATTGCACCTTGTTTCCGTGATGAGGACGCAAGAGGCGACAGAAGCCCCGGAGAGTTCTATCAGCTTGATATGGAGATGGCATTTGCTTCTCAGGAAGATGTATTTGCAGTTATCGAGGATGTACTTCCTCCTATTTTTGCTAAGTACGGTAACTACGACCGCGCTTCAGGTGCACCTTTCATGCGCATTCCTTACCTTGAGGCAATGGAGAAGTACGGAACAGATAAGCCCGATCTCAGAATCGACCTTACAGTACAGGACGTTACAGAGCAGCTTGCAGATTGTGGCTTCGGACCTTTTGCCAAGACCGCAGAGGACGGAAGTGTTACAGATGTAAGGATCAAGGCTGTAGTTATATCTGATTTCAAAGAGAGCAGAAAGTTTATAGATAAGACAATAAGCGATGTTGAGGTTCAGTCAGGAAACAAGGCTTATTGGTTCAGAATAGACGAGAACAACGAACTTGTAGGCGGTATCTCCAAGTTTGTTGCGCCCATTAAGGATGCTGTTGTTTCAGCACTTAATCTTAAGGCAGGCGACCTTGTTGTTCTTTCAAGCGGCAAGCTCGGCGCTGCACAGAAGACAGCCGGTGTTATCGTTAAGACCTTTGGCGCTGCGGTTCCCGGACACATGGATAAAGAGCAGTACACATTCTGTTGGATCGTTGATTTCCCTATGTACGAGATAGGCGAGGAGTCAGGCGAGCTTGAGTTCTGCCACAATCCTTTCTCAATGCCCAGCGGCGGTCTTGAGACACTTCTTAAGGCTGAGAGAGGCGAGATCGATCCTCTTTCCATTACAGCGGATCAGTACGACCTTGTATGTAACGGCGTAGAGCTTTCATCAGGAGCCGTTCGTAACCATGATCCCGAGATAATGATCAAGGCATTTGAGATGGTAAGACTTGGCGAAGATGACGTTAAGGCCAAGTTCCCTGCTATGTACAACGCATTCTGCTACGGAGCACCTCCGCACGCAGGAATCGCTCCCGGTGTAGACCGTATGGTTATGCTCCTTGCAGGAGAGGACTCTATCAGAGAGATCATTCCTTTCCCTATGAACAAGAACGCTCAGGACGTAATGATGGGTGCTCCCGGATTCGTTACAGACAAGCAGCTTGAGGAACTTCATATCAAAACTACTGCTGTAGAGCAGGAGCCGGAAGCTTGATGCATGGTGATTTACACGAAATATAACGGTAAAATTTTGTAAAATATATATAAACATAGAAGTCGGATATCGCGAAATCCAGTATTTACGCGGCATCCGACTTTTTTGATGCAACTGAGTAAAAATTGCGATAATAGCTTGTTTTATTGTGAAATGAGCGTAAATAAGTTAAGATATAAGGTAGGATTGTATCGAATTTTATTAAAAGAGGAGCGTAGACAGAAATTAGATGCAGATGAAGCGAATGTCTGAAATATTTGGTCAATTAGCTATGGTCGGACAGCTGGGGCTATCCCTTCTGATGCCGCTTCTTATGTGTCTGTTTGCGTGTTATCTATTATGCTCCAAGCTATCAGTGGGAGCGTGGGTTTACATACCGGGATTTATAATGGGGCTTGGAGGTTCTATGATGACTGCCTATAAGGTCTATCTGGCAGTTCTAAAAAAAGAATCTAAAAAGAAATCAAGAAGCAATAACGAAATATCTTTCAACAAACATATTTGAATTTTGAACTAAGACTTTGGACAGGGGAGAATCAGGCATGAAATTACAGTCTGCAGTTAAAAAAGAGACGGGGATAGTTGCGGCAAGTACGGGAGCAGGTATTCTCATAATGATCGTTGTGTTTTTTGTTTTGCACATGGTTATACCCGATTGGGTACCATTTGATATAAAAGTTATTCTCGGAGCGATCGGCGGTTTTGCCGTTGCTGTAGGAAACTTCTTTTGGATGGCGTTAACCGTGCAAAAGGTGGCATCTATCACTGACGATGCAAAGGCTAGGGGTACAATGGGAGTAAGCTATAGGTACAGAACTCTTCTCCAGTTTCTCTGGATCATTTTGGCCATAGTGGTGCCGTTTATCAATCCGGTATCGGGGATACTTCCCCTTTTCATTCCTAGCTTGATGATAAAACTACGCGGAATATTATCTGCGGGGAAAGGAGGTTGAAGACGAAGATATGAGTAGTGATTTCTCGATTGTCGGCCCCAAGATATATGCGACGATCCATACAGGTATTCCCGTTTTGGGAGACATCAACATTACCGAGACGCTTGTTGTGAGCTGGATCGTAATGGCGATAATTACCGGACTGTGCATATTCCTTACAAGAGGTCTGAAGGTTGAGAACATATCAAAGAGGCAGGCTTTTGCGGAAATGCTTGTCGAGACGGGCAATAACTTCGTTAGAAACAACACCGGAGGAAACAAGTTCGATAAACTGATACCGTTTGTGTCAGCTCTTTTTGCTACAAGTGTAATATCGAACCTGATAAGTCTTACGGGACTTCGAAGTCCGACGGCGGATCTGTCGACGGAAGCGGCTTGGGCAGTAGTCGTATTTATTATGATCACTGCTACCAAGATAAAGACCAACGGTCTTGGAGGTTATTTGAAGGGCTTCACAACACCTATTGCGGTCATGACACCTTTCAACATTCTCTCGGAGCTTGCGACACCTGTCAGCATGGCTTGCCGTCATTTCGGAAATATCCTTTCCGGCGTAGTTATCGACGGTCTTATTTACTGGGGATTGGGACTTGCGTCCGCTGCTCTCCTTGGGCTTATTCCGGGAGCGGTTGGAAGACTCCTTTCCAACATCCCTATCTTGGGAGTGGGTATCCCGGCCGTCACAGGCGTGTACTTTGATTGGTTCTCAGGATGCATGCAGGCATTCATCTTCTGTATGTTGACGGTAATGTATATCGCCAATGCAGCAGAGGAAGGCTAAAAATTAAATACAAATATCAAATAGAACAAAAAAACAAATTGTTTTTCTAGGAGGACAAATAATTATGGGTGATTTTCAGTTATTAGCTAGAGGTATAGCACTTGCAGGATGCGGAATCGGTGCAGGATGTGCACTTATCGCAGGTATCGGCCCCGGTATCGGTGAAGGAAATGCCGTTTCTAAGGCGCTCGAAGCAATCGGACGTCAGCCTGAGTGCAAAGGTGATGTAACAAGTACAATGCTTCTTGGTTGTGCTATCGCAGAGACAACAGGTATCTACGGATTCGTTACAGGACTTCTGCTTATCTTCGTAGCACCCGGAATGTTCATGAACTATCTGCAGTAATAAAGGATTCGTATTCGATATAGAGGAGAACATATATGCAATTACAGGCGCTTATGATGTTCACTGCGGAAGCTAAGAATACGCAGGAACTGGTAACACTGGTTCCCTGGACCTTTATTGCACAGATAATAAATCTTTTCATTCAGATGTATCTGATCAAGAGATTTCTTTTCAAACCTATCAATAACATACTTGAGAAGAGAAAAGAGCTTGCGGATAAAGAGATCAGGGAAGCAAGAGAGGCCAAAGAAGAAGCCGATTCTCTGAAGGACCAATACGAGAGCAGCTTGACCAACGCTCATGCCGAGGCGGCTCAGATAGTTTCCGACGCACAGAAGGAAGCACAGAGCAAGGCAGATGCCATGGTAAAAGAGGCTCAGCAGGAAGCTTCGGATATCAAAGCCAGAGCTGCTGCGGATATTGAGCAGGAGAAGAAGAAGGCTATCAACGAGGCCAAAGATGAAATCGGCGGACTTGCAATGGATATTGCAGGTAAGGTTGTAGAAAAAGAGATCAATGAGGCAGACCACAAGAAGCTTATCGATGACTTCATAAGCAAGGTGGGAGCTTAATCAAAGAAAAGAGGTAATCATGAGTAAAGCTGGAGATCTTTATGGGCAGAGCCTGTATGATCTGGCAGCCGAAGAGAACCTTACGGATGAAATACTGGGAGAAATGGAGATCATAAGGGATCTTTTCAAAGAAAATCCCGATTATATCACTCTCCTCTCGGAACCTTCCGTTCCCAAGAAAGAAAGACTTAAGCTTGTTGATGAAGCGTTTAAAGACGGATGTCAGGAATACCTTCTTAACTTCATCAAGATCCTTATAGAAAAAGATCTTTTGCGTGAGTTTTCTGCTTGTCAGAAGAGATTCAGAAGGAGCTACAATGAGGAACACGGTATCGCAGATGCCCTTGTTACCACAGCAGTAGCGCTGGGCGACGCGCAGCTTGAGCAGCTTAAAGCTAAGCTCGAGAAGATAAGCGGCAAGAAAGTACTTCTTTCACAGAAGGTTGACCCCGGAGTTCTTGGAGGAGTCCGCGTCGATCTTGAAGGACAGCTCTTTGACGGAACGGTCAAAGGCAGGTTATCCGAGATACAGAGACGTGTCGACGAGACAGTTATATAAAGAAAAATAAACGTCGGAGGATAATATGGAACTGAAACCAGAAAAAATATCCGAGGTCATTCGAAGCCAGATAAAGAATTATCAGAACGCAATAATCCAGAACGAGACCGGAACGGTTCTCACAGTCGGTGACGGTATTGCCAGAGTCAGCGGCCTTTTGAACTGTATGTCCGGAGAGCTTTTGGAGTTTGAAAACGGTACATTCGGAATGGCCCAGAACCTCGAAGAAACAGTAGTATCTGCGGTTTTGTTCGGAGAAGATGTAGGAATCAGCGAAGGACAGACCGTTAAGCGTACAGGAAGAGTCGTATCTGTTCCTGTAGGTGAGAAGATGATCGGACGTGTCGTTAATGCTATCGGACAGCCTATCGACGGCGCAGGCCCGATCGAATCATCTGAATACAGACCTGTGGAGTCACCCGCTCCCGGTATCATTGCAAGACAGCCCGTTAAAGAGCCTCTTCAGACAGGTATCAAGGCTATCGATTCAATGATCCCCATCGGAAGAGGTCAGCGTGAGCTTATCATCGGTGACAGACAGACAGGTAAAACAACAATAGCTATAGATACTATCCTTAACCAGAAGGGCAAGGATGTTATCTGTATTTATGTTGCTATCGGACAGAAACGTTCGACAGTAACGGCGCTGGTTGAGGACCTTAAGAAGGGCGGCGCAATGGACTACACGATCGTAGTTGCCGCTACAGCTTCTGAGCCCAGCCCGCTTCAGTATATTTCTCCTTACACAGGTTGTGCAATGGGTGAGTACTTTATGAATAAAGGTAAGCACGTGCTTTGCATCTACGACGATCTTTCCAAGCACGCCGTAGCATATCGTGCACTTTCACTTTTGATCAGAAGACCCCCCGGACGTGAGGCTTATCCTGGAGACGTTTTCTACCTCCACTCAAGACTTCTTGAGAGAGCCGCTAAGCTTTCCGATGAGAACGGAGGAGGATCACTTACCGCACTTCCCATCATCGAGACACAGGCGGGCGACGTATCTGCGTACATCCCGACCAACGTTATCTCTATCACAGATGGACAGATATTCCTTGAGACAGAGCTATTCCACTCAGGAATCATGCCGGCCGTTAACCCCGGTATTTCGGTATCCCGAGTTGGTGGTAACGCTCAGATCAAGGCAATGAAGAAGGTTGCGGGTACACTTAAACTCGTATATTCACAGTATCGAGAACTTCAGAGCTTTGCTCAGTTCGGTTCCGACCTTGACGAAGACACCAAGGCGCGTCTTGCACAAGGTGAGCGTATCGTTGAAGTACTCAAGCAGGACAAGAATAAACCCGTTCCCGTTGAGAAGCAGGTTGCTATCCTTTACGCCGTTGTAAACAACATCCTTATTAAGGTTGAGGCAACGGACGTTGCAGAGTACGAGGAAGGCCTTTACGAATTCCTTGACAACGATCCTTCCGGAATTGCAGCTATGCGCGACATCCGCGAGACAGGTAAGCTCGAGGAAGAAACAGAGAAAAAGTTAAAAGACGCATTGAACGCATACACAGACAACTTCTTAAAGAAAAAAGCGAGTGCGAATTAATAGGAGGATAAAAAATGGCCGGAAGTATGAAAGCTGTTAAACTCCGAATCAAGAGCGTTCAAAGCACTATGCAGATAACCAAGGCGATGCAGCTCGTCGCTGCATCAAAGCTCCGCAAGGCAAAAGAAAAGGCGGATTTATCCAAACCTTATCTTGAGACCACACTTGCAACACTTACAGACATCGCAAACGGTAATACTGATTTCAGATCACCGTATACCCAGAGCGGTAAGAGCGATAAATGGCTGTACGTTGTAATTGCGGGTGACAGAGGACTTGCGGGCGGCTACAACTCCAACTTATTTAAGTTCATGGAGTCGGAGACCAAGGACAGAGGTGAATACACCGTCCTTCCCATCGGTAAGAAATCCGTTGAATATTTTAAGCACAGAAAAGTGTCTCTTTTCACGGAAGAATATGCCGAGGTAGCCAAGATAACAATCTCCGATTGTTTCCAGATAGCCAAGCTTATCTGCGATGCATACAGAAACGGCGAGTTCGGACATATTTATCTGTGCTATACCGATTTTGTATCGATGCTTTCTCAGATTCCTACCGCATCATCGCTTCTTCCTCTTTCCGATCTTAAGTCGGAAGAAAAGGTAGACGATGGCAAGGCTAAAGATCTGATACTGTATGAACCGGACAGTGAGACTGTGTTCAACGCTATTGTCCCGGAATATCTGGCGGGAATCATGTATTCCAGTATCAGCATTTCTTATGCGAGTGAGCTTGCAGCAAGAAGAACAGCGATGGAAGCCGCTACAGATAACGCAGAAGAAATGATAGATACCTTGAGTCTGTACTATAACAGAGCGCGTCAGGCAAGCATCACGCAGGAGATCACGGAGATCGTTGCGGGAGCTGAAAGCTGAACACTTGGCGAGGTATTTTCGAGCCTAGTGTGAAGCTTGTTCTGTCGAGTGCAAAGCACGAGAGCAGAACTTCCATATGAAGCGCTATAAAATGCAAAAGGAGTTTAACAATGAGTGAAAATCATGTTGGAAAGGTAATACAGGTTACAGGACCTGTACTCGACATCCGATTCAAAGAGGGTGAACTTCCCGACCTTCACAATGCTATAGAGATCATGATCGATGATCACAAGCTGGTTGCGGAGGTTGCTCAGCAGATCGGAGATGACGTAGTACGTTGCGTAGCCATGAGCTCAACAGACGGACTTGTTCGTGGTGTTGACGCTGTTGATACCGGAAGCTCTATCACCGTTCCCGTTGGTGAAGAGTGCCTTGGTAGAATCTTTAACCTTCTCGGAGACCCAGTTGATAACGGCCCTGCTCCTCAGACAGCAGAGAGATGGCCTATTCACAGACCTGCTCCCGCTTACGAAGATCAGGTTCCCGCTACAGAGATCTTTGAGACAGGTATCAAGGTCGTTGACCTTATCTGCCCTTACGCTAAGGGCGGTAAGATCGGTCTTTTCGGCGGTGCCGGAGTAGGTAAGACCGTTCTTATCATGGAGCTTATCAATAACGTTGCTACAGCACACGGCGGACTTTCAGTATTCACCGGTGTTGGAGAGCGTACCCGTGAAGGAAACGACCTTTACGGAGAAATGAAAGAATCCGGAGTTATCAATAAGACAGCTCTGGTTTACGGACAGATGAACGAGCCACCCGGAGCCAGAATGAGAGTTGGTCTTTCAGGACTTACGATGGCTGAGTATTTCCGTGATGTAAAAAATCAGGACGTGCTCCTCTTCATCGATAATATTTTCCGTTTCACACAGGCTGGTTCAGAGGTTTCAGCGCTTCTCGGACGTATGCCTTCAGCCGTAGGTTATCAGCCCACACTTGCTACCGAGATGGGTGCGCTCCAGGAGCGTATCACATCAACCAAGAAGGGCTCCATCACATCGGTTCAGGCTGTATACGTTCCTGCCGATGACCTTACCGACCCGGCGCCCGCTACAACATTCACACACCTTGATGCTACAACGGTTCTTTCCCGTGACATCGCATCCAAGGGTATTTATCCCGCTGTTGATCCGCTTGATTCAACAAGCCGTATCCTCTCTCCCGATATCGTCGGAAAAGAGCACTACGAAGTTGCCAAGGGAGTACAGCAGGTGCTTCAGAGATATCGTGAGCTTCAGGATATCATTGCGATCATGGGTATGGACGAGCTTTCAGAAGAAGATAAGCTCACCGTATACAGAGCACGTAAGGTTCAGAACTTCCTGTCACAGAGCTTCTCCGTTGCGGAGCAGTTCACAGGACTTCCCGGAAAGTACGTTCCTCTTAAGGAGACAATCCGCGGATTCAAGATGATCCTTGACGGCGAGTGCGATGATCTTCCCGAGAGTGCATTCCTTCTCGTTGGAACTATCGACGAAGTATTTGAGAAAGCTAAGAAGCAGTAAGGGGGATCTGTATGTCCACTTCTTATCATTTACAGGTTGTATCCCTGGACGGCCTTGAATTTGAAGGTGAAGTTCAAAAGATATTGCTACGTACGATAGACGGTGACGTCGAGATACTTGCTCGTCACACCAACTACTGTACGGCTATCGGAATGGGCACAGCCAAAGTCGTCACAGCAGATGGCGAAGAGAGAAAAGCCGCCTGTATCGGCGGAATGCTTTCTGTTATGAACGGAGAAGTCAGAGTTCTTCCCACAACTTGGGAGTGGAGCGAAGACATCGATATCGAGCGTGCCAAAGCAGCCAAAGCCAAAGCAGAGGAGATGCTTGAGAACGAGATCCTTGATAAGGAAGCAAGAGTAAGAGCGGAAGCCAAGCTCTACAGAGCGCTTGTCAGGATCGGTTCCTCCGGACACAGTCAGGAATAAGTCATTTTTTTAAAGTAAATATCGCTCCGAATGCTAAAATGATATACTATCTTGCGTAATAGCAAAATATAGCATGATTTTAGCAATATGTACGCGGTAAAATAAGAATAGCAATGGTTATAATCAAATCATTAAGAGGATAGGAGATTAGCCATGGCTAGACTTATTTTACCGCGTTTGTTGTCTGACGGATGCGTATTACAAAGAAGAAAAAGTATACATATCTGGGGCTGGGACACTCCCGGCGTCAGGGTAACGGCAATGCTTGACGGAGTGGTCGGAAATGTTGAAACATCCGAGGACGGACGATTTGACATTTATCTTCTTGCCAGAGAGGGCGGCGGCCCTTATGAGCTTACTGTTTCCGACAGCGAGGGGGAAAGTATCACTGTTAAGGACGTAATGATCGGAATTGTCTGGTTCTGCTCGGGACAGTCCAACATGGAATTTCCCGGCGCGAGAGTCGCGGATAAATATCCGGAGCTTAAGGCAATAGAAGACAATGACAAGATCAGAACCTTCAAGATAGTGGAAGAAACATGCTTTTCAGGACCTTACGAAGAACACAACACCGGAAGCTGGGTGTCCGTAAACAAAGACACCATCATGAACTTTTCGATAGTAGCTTACTTTTTTGCCGAAGTAATAAGATCCATGACCAATCAGGCAGTCGGCCTTATAAACGCATCCCTCGGAGGTTCGAGGATAGAATCCTGGATGAGCAGACAGATGCTTGAAGGGTACGATGAGCTTATAGCCGAGACCGACAAATACAATGACGAGGCTTTCAGAAATGAGAGAGCCAAGTGGAATGAAGACAAGACCAATAAATGGATAAACGATCTTTATGACAAAGACCTCGGGATACAGAATTCTTGGGAAAAAGAGAATACGGATGATTCGGACTGGGATGAACTTTCGGTTCCCACTATGTTTACCGGAACTCCTTTGGAAGGACACGTAGGAAGCGTATGGCTACGAAAGAAATTCGATCTGCCAAAAGAGCTTGCGGGTAAGAGTGCGCGTCTTTTCCTCGGAACAATGGTTGATTCCGATGTGACATACATTAACGGTGAAAAAGTCGGAACAACCGAATATCAGTATCCGCCCAGAAAATACGACATAAGAGAAGGCCTTACAAGAGAAAAAGACAATGTACTTACGGTCCGTCTCAGTATAGAAACGGGGCTTGGAAGGATAACTCCGGGACCTATCAAGGAATACAGGATATTTAACGAAGAAGCATCAGAGAATCTGGACGGAATCTGGAAGTACAAGATCGGTGCGACCTGCGACAAGATGCCGCCTACGGATTTTATAAATTGGAAAGCTTCGGGACTTTACAACGCTATGACTGCGCCTTGCCATAATTTCCCTATCGACGGAATTATCTGGTATCAGGGCGAGAGCAATGTCGCAGAGCCCTGGGATTACGCCGATCTGACAGAGAGAATGATACGAGGCTACAGAAAGGCATGGAATGAATACAATCTTCCGTTTATCGCCGTGCAGCTTCCGAATTTTGTTATCGATCTTACAGAGGAAGAGAATTGGGGCGAGTTTAGACTCGTGCAGAACAAGATTTTGGATATACCTTCAACCGGTCTTGTCGTTACGCTGGGGCTTGGAGAAGACAACGACCTTCATCCCGTGACCAAGAAGCCTGTAGGAGAAAGACTGGCGCTCTGGGCAGGACATCTTAAATACTTATATACCGCAACGTATTGCGGACCTATAGCAACTAATGTAAAAAAGCTTGAAGATACAGGGGAAGGAATTACTGTTATTGTTGAAGCAAAATATGCGGACTATCCTAAGGTTTCGGATGAAGGAAAAGGAACCGAGATACGAGATTTCTTTTTCGTAGATAAAGACGGGGAGCTTCATGAAGCGGATGCGGAAATAAAAGAGGGCAGCATCGTTGTACGCAGCAAGGGTGATGTCAAGAATGCAGTCGCTCTTCGCTGGTGCTGTGAAAACACCTATAGAGGCGGACTCATAGTTAACGTCACCGGCATACCGATGTGCCCGTTTGAAATACCTATTGAATAAAGATCAGGTGGCGGGAGTAAAGTCTGCTCCCGTCCTGTAAAGCTTTCTAAACTCAGTGGGTGAGCATTTGTTGATCTCTTTAAACACCCTGTTGAAGGTTGAAAGACTAAAGAAACCGGATTGAAGCGCGATATCCATGACCGAGAGATCCGTATCGCCGAGGAGCTCCTGAGCCATCATTACTCTTCGCTTGGTTATGTATTGATAACAGGAAATACCCATGTAGTTCTTAAAGAGTCTTTCAAAGTGGAATTTGGAAAAGCCTGCGAGCTCAGCCAACTGCTCAACCGTAAGATCGTCGGATCTGTGTGAGT
This sequence comes from Butyrivibrio sp. X503, assembly GCF_003625475.1. Lineage (GTDB taxonomy): Bacteria > Bacillota > Clostridia > Lachnospirales > Lachnospiraceae > Butyrivibrio. Next base: position 90,861 of record NZ_RAIQ01000005.1, read on the forward strand.
CGATGTAGTTGGTAACCGCAACCAGCTTAGCTATATTCTTGCGCTGAGGATCGGCGGTGTTTTTCGCAAGATTTGTGTCGCCTAAGTGCATGCTTCCTATCTGCGCAAGTATTAAAGTAACAAGTGAGTAAACTGAGATCTGAAGGAATTCATCTCGCTGACCGTATAGCCTGTCGATTTCCCAGAAGTAATTCTGGAGACGAGCCGTTTCAACGGGATATTCTTCCTGCTTGATATGTACGTAAGCAGGCATTGCTTTAAGAAGCGGAACAAGAGATGAAACCTGAGAGTATCCGCCGATGTCGAAAAGGAGAATAAGCTTTTCTCCGCCATCTGACTCGGAAAGATATTCGTGAAGTGTTCCGGGAGCGACCATTACGATGTCACCGGGTACACAATTTATCACTGTTGATTTATCATTGTGAAATTTGACGCGAAGCGTTCCCGACAATAGCAGGATGAGCTCGATCTCATTGTGCCAGTGAGTCGGATACTCGCTCAGAGTGTTGTGATATAACAGCACACCTTTTTGAGTATCGTAATAGATATCTTCGCGGGATTGTTCGTTGATATCATGTATCATACGAGGAAACTCCTTGCGTGTAAACTACTGTAAATTACAGAAGTATTTTACCATATAACACCCAAAATAGTAGCTAGATATTTTCGTAAATTTTCGTAAACTGAAAGGATTTTTTTGATGGAAAAAAAGAAGTGGTCAGAGCTTTGGCTTTCATATGACAAGGTAACTGAGCTAGGCGGCTCGCAGACTCTGACAATTGAAGGATTTGACGCCGAAAACAGGATCATAAAAAGTGCGGCAAAAGAGCTGGAAAGGGGATTTAATGGGTTTGCAAAGATCTCTTTTGTCAGAGAATCATCAGTCGCAAAGGAAGGCTATGAGATTGCAGGCGCAGATAGTAAGATCACCGTAAAAGCAAGCGATGAAAACGGAATCCTTTACGGAGTATTTGCGCTTCTTAGAAACCTTGCTATGGGAGTTTCTATTGAAAGTGTTAATGAGAAATCTTCTCCTTCCAATCCGCTTCGAATGATGAATCACTGGGACAACATGGACGGAAGCATAGAGAGAGGATATTCCGGAGAATCATTCTTTTTTGAAAACGATGACATAATTATTAATGACAGAACTGTCGATTACGCAAGACTTATGGCAAGCATCGGGATAAACGCGATCGCCATAAACAACGTCAATGTAAAAGGCGCAGCGACGTATCTTATAACCGACAGATTTTTTGACAAGGTAAAAAAGTTGCAGGATATATTTGCAGATTACGGAATAAAGCTGTATCTTACGATCAATTTCGCTTCTCCTATCGAGATAGGTGGCTTTGATACCTGCGATCCACTTGATGAGACAGTCATTTCCTGGTGGAAAGACAAGGCAAAAGAAGTATTTGAAAAGCTTCCCGGTATCGGAGGCTTCCTTGTAAAAGCAGATTCCGAGGGAAGACCAGGACCTTTTACCTACGGAAGAACGCAAGCTGACGGAGCCAATATGCTTGCTGATGCCGTAGAGCCTTTTGGCGGGATTATCATCTGGAGATGTTTTGTCTACAACTGCACTCAGGATTGGCGCGATCATAAGACTGACAGAGCAAGAGCCGGCTATGACTACTTTAAGGAATTTGACGGAGCGTATCGCGACAACGTTATCCTTCAGATCAAGAACGGACCGATGGATTTCCAGATAAGAGAGCCCGTTTCTCCGCTACTTGGAGGGCTTACAAAGACCAATCAAATTCTTGAAGTTCAGATCGCACAGGAATACACAGGACATCAGATAGATCTGTGCTATCTTATTCCGATGTTCAAGGAAGTACTGGATTTCCATACATATTGCAAAGAAGGCGCGGACACTGTCGCCGATATCATAAGCGGAAAGACGATGGGCAATAAGAATGCCGGCTTTGCGGCTGTCATCAACACCGGTAATGACTACAACTGGACAGGGAACGACCTTGCGGCTGCCAATCTTTACGGCTTTGGAAGACTTGCTTTTGATATGAGCCTTAGCTCTGAGGAGATAGCAAGAGAGTGGGTTTCCCTTACTTATCATATGGATAAAAAATCGGAAGATACTCTGGTCGACATGCTCCTAAATTCAAGAGAAATATATGAGAAATACACATCTCCTCTCGGAATCGGTTGGATGGTGACACCCAATACGCACTACGGACCGAGCGTTGACGGATATGAGTATTCAAGATGGGGAACCTATCACAGAGCAGATCACCATGCGATTGGCGTTGACAGAAGCGATAAGGGAACAGGATATGCGCAGCAGTATTATAAGAAGAATGCGGATATGTTTAACGATCCCGATACCTGCCCCGAGGAGCTGCTTCTTTTCTTCCATAGGATTCCTTATACCTACAAGCTAAAGAGCGGGCAGACGCTTATTCAGTACATCTACGATTCGCATTTTGAAGGAGCGAAGCAGGCAAAAGAGCTGATGGAAAAATGGGAATCGTTAAAAGGCGCAGTGCCCGAAGATGTATTTGAGAGAGTAATGGAAAGGTTTAAGCTTCAGGTTGAAAACGCCAATGAGTGGAGGGATCAGATCAACTCATATTTCTTTAGAAAGAGCGACATTCCCGATGAGAAGGGAAGGAAGATATACTAAAGAGCAGGCCGCCGGCCTGTTTCTTTTTTCGCATAATTCAAGACATAAAAAGCATTAAATGATAGGAATGCAACTTGGAACCTCAGTACAATGTTTATACATGTTATTGGAATCGTATTAGGAATCTTAACATACTAAATGAGGTGGATTAATGAACAGAGAAGAGGCAAGAAAAAGAGCTAAAGAGCTCGTTGCGAAGATGACCGTTGAGGAGAAGGCGTCTCAGCTTCGTTACGATGCACCCGCAATCGAGAGATTGGGGATTCCTGCTTACAACTGGTGGAATGAGGCACTCCACGGTGTTGCGCGAGCAGGTACGGCAACAATGTTCCCGCAGGCTATCGGTATTGCAGCTGCTTTCGATGAGGATATGATGAAGGATATCGGTGATATCATCGCCCTCGAGGGAAGAGCCAAGTACAACGAGCAGTCCAAGCGCGGAGACAGAGACATTTACAAGGGACTTACATTCTGGGCTCCCAACGTCAATATTTTCAGAGATCCCAGATGGGGAAGAGGACATGAGACATACGGTGAGGATCCTTTCCTTACAAGTACTCTTGCAGTTCCTTTTATCAAAGGTATTCAGGGCGACGGTGAGTACATGAAGGCAGCAGCTTGTGCCAAGCACTTCGCTGTACACTCAGGTCCCGAGGCGGAGAGACATTATTTCAATGCCAAGGCTTCAGCCAAGGATCTTGAGGAAACATACCTTCCCGCATTCGAGGCTTGTGTTAAGGAAGCTGATGTTGAGGCTGTTATGGGTGCTTACAACAGAACCAATGACGAGCCTTGCTGTGCAAACAAACCTCTTATGGTGGATCTTCTCAGAGGCAAGTGGGGATTCGAAGGACACTTCGTTTCAGACTGCTGGGCTGTAAGAGATTTCCATGAAAATCACAAGGTTACCGGAACTCCCGAGGAGTCGGTTGCACTTGCGCTTGAGATGGGTTGCGACCTTAACTGCGGATGTACATACCAGAAGCTCATGAACGCATACAGAGCAGGACTTGTAAAAGAGAGTGTTATCACAGAGTCTTGCGAGAGATTGTTTACAACAAGATTCCTTCTCGGAATGTTTGATAAGACTGAGATGGATGAGATTCCGTATACAGTCGTTGAGAGTAAAGACCATCTTGCGGTCGCTCACAAGGCTGCAAAGGAGAGTATCGTACTTCTTAAGAACGACGGAATACTTCCTCTTGATAAGAACAAGTTAAAAACTATCGGTGTAGTTGGTCCCAACGCGGATTCAAGATCTGCACTTATAGGTAATTATCACGGAACTTCTTCAAGATATATCACTGTTCTTGAAGGTATCCAGGATAAGCTCGGCGACGATGTAAGGGTACTTTATTCAGAGGGTAGTCACCTCTGGCAGACCAATGCAAGTGCGCTGTCAGATCCCAACGGTTCGGACAGAATCGCAGAGGCTCAGGCAGTAGCCGAGTATTCGGATGTGGTTGTAGTGGTAGTCGGTCTCGACGAGACTCTCGAAGGTGAAGAGGGAGATACAGGTAACCAGTTTGCCTCAGGAGATAAGATCAATCTTAATCTTCCCATGCCTCAGAGACAGCTCATCAACTCAGTACTTGAGATGAAGAAGCCTACTATCGTTATCAATATGTCAGGTAGTGCCATCAACCTTTCCAAGGCTGAGGACGAGGCAAGCGCTGTAATCCAGGCTTGGTATCCCGGTGCTCTTGGCGGTAAGGATGTTGCGGATATCCTCTTTGGAGATGTATCACCTTCAGGAAAGCTTCCCGTTACATTCTACTATTCTTCAGAAGAGCTTCCCGATTTCAGGGATTACTCAATGAAGAACAGAACCTACAGATATTTTGAGGGCAAGCCTCTTTATCCTTTTGGTTACGGTCTTACATACGGCGATGTTGTATGCAAGGACATCGATGTGGCCGTTAAGAAGTCTTCCGACGGAAATGTAGAAGGTGCGGAAGTTACCGTTACCGTTTCCAACGAAGGTAAAGTTGCAACTGATGATGTAGTTCAGATCTACATCAAGGACAAGGAATTCGAGCTTGCTATTCCCAATCCTTGCCTTTGCGGATTCAAGAGAGTTCATCTTGAGGCGGGCGCTTCGGAGAAGATAACTGTCTTTGTAAAAGACAAGGCATTTACATCGGTAGACAACGACGGAAACAGAAAGATCTTTTCCAAGAAGTTCGATATTTTTGCCGGAACAATGCAGCCTGATGAGAGATCAAAAGAGCTCACAGGAAAAACTTGCGTAAAGGCAGAAGTTCAGATTTAACCCTTCGTGATGAAGTGGTATAATGTCATTTATACAGTGTATGGCATGAAAAAATAACTGTATTTAATTAGTTCTTTAGAGAGTTTGGCAACTCTTGATATAAAGAAGGACAAAGAAAGGTATAGCGCAAAACGCGCAAAAGAAAGGGGATTTTTTATGATCAACATGCCTGAAGTAAAAATCGGTCTTGTTGCTGTCAGCCGTGACTGTTTCCCTGCATCTCTTGCAGTAAACAGAAGAAAAGCTTTGGTTGAAGCATACAAGAAAAACTACAATGATAAGGACGTATATGAGTGTCCTATCTGCATCATCGAGAGTGAGATTGACATGGTCAATGCTCTTGAAGATATTAAGAAGGCAGGATGTAACGCACTTTGCGTATATCTTGGAAACTTCGGACCTGAAATTTCAGAGACACTTCTTGCTAAGCACTTTGACGGACCTATCATGTTCTGTGCTGCAGCAGAGGAGTCACAGAATGACCTTATCGACGGAAGAGGAGATGCTTACTGCGGAATGCTTAATGCAAGCTACAACCTCCACCTTCGTAACGTAAAGGCATATATACCTGAGTATCCCGTTGGAACAGCAGAGGGATGCGCTAAGATGATCAACGAGTTCGTGCCTATCGCAAGAGCTATTGCAGGCCTTCGTGATCTCAAGATCATCAGCTTTGGTCCCAGACCTATGAACTTCCTTGCTTGTAACGCACCTATCCAGCAGATCTACAACATGGGCGCAGAGATCGAAGAGAACTCAGAACTTGACCTCTTCGAGAGCTTCAACAAGCACGCAGGCGACAAGAGAATTCCCGATGTTGTTAAGGACATGGAGAAGGATCTCGGCGCAGGCAACAAGAAGCCTGAAATCCTTGAGAAGCTTGCTCAGTATGAGCTTACACTTCTTGACTGGATTGAGGAGCACAGAGGCTATAAGAAGTATGTAGCTATCGCAGGAAAGTGCTGGCCTGCATTCCAGACACAGTTCGGATTCGTTCCTTGCTACGTTAACTCAAGACTTACAGGACGCGGAATCCCCGTATCTTGCGAGGTAGATATCTACGGTGCTATCAGTGAGTTCATCGGAACATGCGTAAGTAACGATTCAGTTACTCTCCTTGATATCAACAACTCAGTTCCTGAGGATATGTACAACGAGAGCATCAAGGGCAAGTTCGATTACAAGCACACAGATACATTCATGGGCTTCCACTGCGGAAATACATGCACAGGCAAGCTTTCAAGCTGCGAGATGAAGTTCCAGAGGATCATGGCCAGAAACCTTCCCGAGGAAGTTACACAGGGAACTCTCGAGGGAGATATCATCCCCGGAGATATCACATTCTTCAGACTTCAGAGCACATCAGACAATCACCTTCGCACATACGTTGCAGAGGGAGAGGTTCTTCCTGTTGCTACTAAGTCATTCGGTGGTATCGGTGTATTCGCTATTCCTGAGATGGGAAGATTCTACAGACACGTACTTATCGAGGGCAACTTCCCTCACCACGGCGCTGTAGCATTCGGCCACTTCGGAAAGGCTCTCTATGAGGTATTTAAGTATATCGGAGCAGAGACAATCGGCTACAACCAGCCTGCATCTCTTCCTTATCCTACAGAGAATCCTTTCAACAAGTAATTTCAGATTAAAGACATATTCTAATTAACCAATTAACCTATAGAAAAGAGCGAGGCCTTTCGGTCCCGCTCTTTTCATAATGGAAAAAAGTATGTAGGAAGCGCGCCGATATAAGATCTACGCGTCTGTCACATCTTAGTTGGCAAAGAGTACGTTGTTGACAATGCTCTCAAGAAGTTCCTGTCTTCCTGATATAGGAAGTTCCGGAGCTTTCATATTGCAAGCATAATCGGAAAGCTCTGCAAGGCTGGTGTTGCCCTGGCGGATCTTCTTACCGATCTCGCTCTCAAATGTTGAATAACGCTCTTTGATGAAATCTTCGATACGTCCGTCCTCAATGAGCTCTGCAGCTTTGATAAGTCCGAGTGCAAAAGTGTCCATACCAATGATGAATGCGTAGAACATATCTTCATATGTGTAGCTGGGACGTCTGTTCTTGGAGTCGAAGTTAAATCCGCCTGTAAGTCCGCCGGACTTAAGTACTTCGTACATTGCCATTGTTGCGTCATATACGTTGCAAGGGAATTCGTCGGTATCCCATCCGAGAAGCGGATCGCCCTGATTGGCATCGATTGAACCGAGCATTCCGTTGATGGCGCTGATCCTGAGCTCATGCTCAAAGGTATGCTGAGCAAGTGTAGCGTGGTTAGCTTCGATGTTCATCTTGAAGTCCTTATCAAGACCGTACTGACGAAGGAAACCGATAGCTGTAGCGGCGTCAAAGTCGTACTGGTGTTTCATGGGCTCCTTCGGCTTGGGCTCGATGTAGAAGTCGCCTGTAAAGCCGATGCTTCTGCCGTAATCAACAGCAAGGTGCATGAGCTTTGCGATATTCTCCTGTTCGAATTTTACATCTGTATTAAGGAGGGTCTCATATCCTTCACGTCCGCCCCAGAATACGTATCCGCGGCCGCCGAGCTTAACGGTGATGTCGAGAGCTTTTTTAACCTGAGCAGCTGCGAAGCAGAATACGTCGGCTGAACATGTGCTTCCGGCACCTGCCATGAAACGAGGATTGCTGAACATGTTGGCTGTTCCCCAGAGACACTTGATATCTGTGCCTTTCATCTTCTCAAGGATGTAATCGGAGATCTCATCAAGACGTCTGTTGGTCTCGTTTATGTCATCGGCTTCGGGAACAAGGTCAACATCGTGGAAACAGAAGTACTTGATACCGAGCTTTTTCATGAACTCAAAGCCGGCATCAACTTTGGCTTTAGCGTGTTCCATGGTTCCTTCTTCACTAGCTCCGAAGGATTTATCCGCTGTGCCTCTTCCGAACATGTCTACGCCGTTGGCGCCGAGATTGTGCCACCAAGCCATTGCGAAAGGAAGGTGCTCTTCCATTGTTTTACCCATAATAACTCTCTTGGGATCATAGTATTTGAAAGCTAATGGATTTTTGCTGTCTTTTCCCTCAAATTTAATCTCGGGAATACCTTTAAAAATTTCACTCATTTGAAAATACCTCCTGTGTTTTCTGCGTTATCATAATGTTAGCATATGCTAACCGAATAAGATAGTCTAGTTTAGAAAATGCTTTTTTATAATCAAATATTGTTTTAATAAAAAAATGGACACATTTTCATGTTATAATTTTTTAGGTTAGTGAATAAATTTTAGAAATGAGGAGAGGAGAAGATTTAATGAAAAAAACGACCAGAGCAATTCTTTCGGTAGGAATACTGCCCGTAATGGCGGCATCCCTATTTTTTACGCCCGTTGCAAGCGTAGGTGCTAAAGCGGCAGGCGCAGAAGTTGCCACAGGTATCGATGTATCCAAGTATCAGGGTGGCATCAACTGGCAGCAGGTTAAGGCAGCCGGTGTAAGGTTTGCTATGATCAGGGTAGGATCTACCAAAAAGGGATTAGACGAGCAATTTGTAAATAACATCAACGGGGCAAACGCGGCAGGTATCAGAACCGGTATTTATATCTATTCTTATGCAACAACACCTGAGCAGGCTGCAGCAGAGGCTAATCAGGTTCTTCAGTGGGTTGCGCCTTATTCGGTAACTTTCCCCATTGCTATAGATATAGAAGATTCATGTCAGAAGGGACTTAACCCTCAGCAGCTTCAGGCTATCGCAGATACATTCTGCGGAATAATCAACGGTGCAGGCTATGAGTCAATGGTTTACGCCAGCAGAAACTGGTACAGAGACAGAATGCCCGTGGTAGCCGGCGCAAAGTGGATCGCACAGTACAGTGATAAGCTTGAGTATGCGGGTGACTACGTAATGTGGCAGTCATCAAGCAGTGGATCATATCCCGGAATTGCTGGAAGAGTAGACGTTGACCATCTTTATTCAGATTATTTCTCACGTATCATTCCTGAGGGATTCAATAACGTAGGCGGACAGACATTCTACTACAGCAATTATCGTAAACAGTTCGGATGGCTCAATCTTGCAGGTCAGAAGTATCATACAGATCCGACCGGAGTTGTTCAGACAGGATGGTTCCAGGATGAGAATGGTATTTTCTTCCTTAATCCCGGAGCAGGCGGACTTGCACAGACAGGTTTTGCCGATATCGAGGGCGGTCACTACTATTTTGATGAGAACGGTGTTAAGCGCACAGGTCTTCTTAACCTTGGCGGTACAGTATATTATACAGATCCCAACGGCGTTTGCCAGAGAGGTTTCGTTGATCTCGAGGACGGCAAGCATTACTTTGATGAGCAGTATGTAATGCGCACAGGCCTTACTCAGATAGGTGACAAGCTTTATTTCTTTGCTCCCAACGGCGCAATGCAGACAGGTATGCAAGCACTTGAGACAGGTAAGTATATGTTCGGTGCAGACGGAGTGGCTGTTGCAGGATGGTTCTCCAACGAGCAGGGACAGCGTTTCTACTTCGCACCTGACACACATACCGCAGTTGTAGGTCTTCAGACTATTGAGAAAGCTAACTATCTCTTCGGAGAGGACGGCGTTATGCAGGTAGGATGGAGTGGAGATCTTGCAAACAGATTCTACTTCGGACCTGACGGAAAGATGGTAACAGGCTGGAATGCGATCGAGGGACGTAACTTCTACTTCGGCGCAGACGGCAAGATGGTTGTTGGTCTTGCAGGACTTCAGGATGGTGTATATTATCTTGATCCTACAGACGGACATCAGGTTGTAGGTTGGGTAGAGCTTCCCGACGGATGGCATTACTTTGATGCCAACAACGGAAAGATGCTTGCCAATGTGAGCGCACCTCTTGATAACGTGCCTTGCACATTTGATAAGAACGGTGTCCTTGTAGATCCCGCTGGTTGGGTTCCCGGAACACCCGCTCCCGTAGCAGAGCCTGCACCCGATGCAGCCGCAGAGGCATCTTCAGCACCCGCAGCACCTGCACAGGGCTGATAGAACGGCTTCTACAATACAGTGAATTTTCAGCGCCCTTCGCTTTAGCGAGGGGCGTTTTTTGTGTGCGGAAGCGAGAGCAGAACTTCATTATTTTTTTGCCAAAAATGTAGTATAATATAGTCTACGGCTGAAAAAACTATATGGCCATTGGAGGGTAACATGAATTTTGAAGAAGCAAAAAAGAAACTGGAACAGTACGGCCAGACACATGTACTGAAATATTACGACGAGCTTTCGGAGAGTGAGAAGGCGGAACTCTTACAGCAGATAGAAGATACTGATTTTGCGGTACTTGAGAATTGTAAGAATTTGGGACACAGCGCAGGAAGAGGAAAATTTGAACCTCTCGCCGCAATGCAGGTTTCAGAGATAGAGAAAAGAAAAGACGAATTTAAAAAGATTGGTGTTGAGACGATCAAGGCAGGCAAGGTTGCTGCAGTTCTTTTGGCAGGAGGAATGGGAACAAGACTTGGTTCCGACAACCCCAAGGGAATGTATGACATCGGACTTACAAAGCCCGTTTATATTTTCCAGAGAATTATCGAGAACCTTCTCGATACAGTTAAACAGGCTGACGGAAGCTACATCCATCTCTTTATCATGACAAGTGAAAAGAACAACGATGCTACTGTTAATTTCTTAAAAGAGCACAAGTTCTTCGGATATCCCGAGGATAAGGTTACATTCTTTAAGCAGGATATGGCACCCGCTTCCGATTACGACGGAAAAGTTTATATGGAGGGCAAGAACAGGATCTCTACTTCTCCCAACGGTAACGCAGGCTGGTATTCATCAATGCTTAAGGCAGGTCTTCGCGACGTGATCCTTAAAGAGGGCATCGAGTGGATCGATATTTTTGCGGTTGATAACGTACTTCAGAGAATCGCAGATCCTTGCTTTGTGGGCGCGACAGTTAATGCAGGTGTTGCTTGCGGAGCCAAGGTTGTAAGAAAGAATGCTCCCGATGAGAAGGTCGGAGTTATGTGTCTTGAGGACGGCATGCCTTCAATCGTAGAGTATTACGAGCTTTCACAGGAGATGATGGACGCCAAGGACGAGAACGGTGATCCCGCATATAACTACGGCGTTATTCTCAACTACCTCTTTAATGAGAAGGCTCTTTTTGACATTGCTCAGAAGACTCTTCCTCTTCACGTTGTTGAGAAGAAGATTCCTTATATAGATGAAAACGCCAATCTTATTAAGCCCGAGAAGCCCAACGGATGCAAGTTTGAGCAGCTCGTACTTGATATGATCCATATGCTCGACAGCTGCCTTCCTTATGAGGTTGTAAGAGAGCATGAGTTTGCACCGATCAAAAATAAAGAGGGTATTGATTCCGTAGAGTCTGCAAGAGAGCTCTGCAAGAAGAACGGAATTGAATTATAAGAAATATTTTGCGACAAGCAAAGCGATCAAGGAGATAATACAATGGCAATACTAGTTACAGGCGGAGCAGGATTTATCGGTTCACACACAGTTGTTGAACTTCAGAATGCAGGATATGACGTGGTTGTTATGGACAATCTTGTCAATGCCAATTCCAAGTGTCTTAAGAGAGTAGAGGCGATCACAGGTAAAAAAGTTCCTTTTTATGAGACTGACATCAGGGACAGGGAGGGGCTTGAGGAGATCTTTACAAAAGAAAAGATCGACGGAGTTATCCATTTTGCGGGACTTAAGGCTGTAGGCGAATCCGTTGAGAAGCCTTGGGAATACTATGACAACAACATCACGGGAACACTTACACTTGTGGATGTTATGAGAAAGCACGGATGCAAGAACATTATCTTTTCATCATCCGCTACTGTATACGGAGATCCCGCATTTGTTCCTATTACAGAGGAATGCCCCAAGGGAACATGTACAAACCCTTACGGCTGGACCAAGTCAATGCTTGAGCAGGTTCTTTCGGATATCCAGAAGGCAGATCCCGAGTGGAACGTAGTGCTTCTTCGTTATTTCAATCCCATCGGAGCACACAAGAGCGGAACGATCGGTGAGAATCCCAACGGAATCCCCAACAACCTTATGCCTTACATCACACAAGTTGCAGTTGGTAAGCTTCAGCAGCTCAGCGTTTTCGGTGATGATTATGACACACCTGACGGAACGGGCGTCAGAGATTATATCCATGTTGTGGATCTTGCGCTCGGACATGTTAAGGCTCTTAAGAAGCTCGAAAAGGGAAGCGGTCTTAATATCTACAATCTCGGAACAGGTAACGGATACAGCGTTCTTGATATCGTTAAGAACTTCGAGGCTGCTACAGGCAAGAAGATTCCTTATGTTATAAAGGGAAGAAGAGCCGGAGATATCGCTACTTGCTATGCTAGCGCAGCTAAGGCTGAAAAAGAGCTTGGATGGAAGGCTCAGTACGGCATCAAAGAGATGTGCGAAGATTCATGGAGATGGCAGAGTCAGAACCCCAACGGATATGACGACTGATACAGAGACTAAAATAAATCCGCACGGAGAGTAATATGTTTAGATTATGGGTTCGACTTATCGATGACAATCATTTGATAAAAGATATGGTTGTTTGCGATGACAGCGCTGATACGCGCACTCACAAGGTGATGAATGCCATTGAGAAGGCCTGCTATGAGATGGATCTGTCCAAGCCAATCTGGCTTGATAACACAGTGAGGGATTTTCAACTTCACAACAAGTGCAGGTTTACGAAGGATGCGTTTATAGAAGAAGTGTCTTTTGACTACATGGAGATTCAGGTTTTAGAAGAGGATTTTTAATTTATTGATTATTGTTTTATTATAATTAAAACACAATTGCGTCACACAATGAAACTATACTAAAGCCATAAATTCAAAGGTATGCAGAAGAAAGAAGGTATCTAACTATGTACGAGGATGAGAATAAATCTAACAGTAATAGCTACGGACAGAACAATAATAGCTATAGCGGATACTCTTATGAGAACAATAATTCAAGTTCTTACAACAACAATCCTTACAGTAACGGACAGAGTCCATATGGCTATGGTTCTAACAGCCAGGGCTATGGTACATATCAGTACAGTACCAATCAGAATAAAGAAGAACAGGCTCCCAAGCCTCCTAAGAAGAAAAAGAAAGTCGGAGCTGTTATTGCAGTTTTACTGGTTCTGCTTCTTTTAGGCGGCGGTGCGTTTGCAGGTATTTATTATCTCAGAGGCGGTTTTGGCCCGAAGAATACAGTTGCTCAGGTGGAAGAAAAAGACGATCAGTCAGCGGCACAGGAAAACAGTGCGGCAGCTACGGAAGAAGATAAAACAAAAGAGGAAGACGATCAGATCAAGACAACGACAACTACGTCAGGTGAGACACGAGCAGTCGTAACCGATGTGACGGGCGTTGTTGAGGAAGTTATGCCGGCAATGGTTATCATTCACAATAACTTTACTCAGTCAGCCAATTTCTTTGGATATGTTCAGGAGGAAGAGGCACAGGCTTCAGGAAGCGGAATTATTGTCGGACACAATGATACAGAGCTTTTGATCGCAACCAACTATCACGTTATAGATGGGGCAGATTCACTTGAAGTAATCTTTAATGACGAGACATCTGTGAATGCAGCGGTTAAGGGAACCAATTCAGACATGGACCTTGCTGTTATCGCAGTTATGCGTGAAGATATTCCGGATGAGACCTATGATTCCATCAAGGAAGCAACACTTGGCGACAGCAATTCACTTAAGCTCGGTGAGCCTGCTATAGCAATAGGTAATGCTCTTGGATACGGCCAGTCCGTTACAACAGGCGTTATCTCAGCGCTTAATCGTGAAGTTTCAACAGGTCAGAACGGAGAGAAGCATACATTTATTCAGACTGATGCAGCTATCAATCCCGGTAACTCAGGTGGTGCGCTTCTTAATCTTACCGGAGAGGTTATCGGAATCAATTCAAATAAGCTCGGTGGTAATGCCGTAGAAGGTATGGGCTATGCAATCCCTATCTCAGATGCTAAGCCTATTATCGATCAGCTTATGAATGAAAAGACAATGATCAAGGTTGCGGACGAAGAGCGCGGATTTGTCGGAATTCAGGGTGACAGCGTTCCTTCAGATGTAACTGACGCTTACGGAATTCCTCAGGGCGTATACGTTCGTAAGGTAACTCCAGGCGGCGGTGCTGAGGCAGCAGGTCTTATAAAGGGCGATGTAATAGTTAAATTTGACGGTCATGAGATCACATCTATGAATGATCTTCAGACAAGACTTCAGTATTATAAAGTCGGAACACCGGTTAAGGTTAGTATCATGAGAGCTGACGGTTCCGAGTATAAAGAGATGGAAGTGGAGATCACTCTCGGAGAGGCACCCAAGGATGATGCCGATGCGGAGACAAATGAAGCGGATGAGGCTTCAAGTGAGTCTTCAGATGATTAAAAAAGGAAAGATAAAGAGCGGGGTAATTAATGCAGGATAACAGAGACGACATTCTTGATTTCAGAGAAGTAGACGAAGAAATCAATATTGAAAATAAAAGTGATGAGAAAGATGCTACAGACACTTCTGTAAACAGCACCGGTGATGGAAATAACAGCGGAAGCGGAGACAATACTGTAGATAAAGGCAGTGCTTCCGGAAGTGAAGGCAATAACTCGAATTCGGAGAACGCATTCGAGGACGTGTGCTTCGTGTGCAGAAGACCGGAGAGCAAAGCCGGCAAGATGTTCCATCTTCCCAATAACATCAGCGTTTGCCCTGACTGTATGCACAAGATGATGGATACGGTCAGCCAGTTTGATTATCAGAACATGCTGAACAATCCCAACCTTATGAACGAGCTCAATAAGAATATGGGCGGTTTCCCGGGTATGGGCATGTTTGATATGGGTAATATCCCCGGCGGTAACAACTTCAATATGAACGGCGGAATTCCCAACTCTCAGAAGATCAAAAAGAAGAGTGAGTCAACGATAAAGCCTGCATTTGATATCAAGAATATCCCTGCACCTCACAAGATAAAAGCTAAGCTTGACGAGTATGTTATAGGTCAGGATCAGGCCAAAAAGGTTATGTCCGTTGCCGTGTACAACCACTACAAGAGAGTTGCTACAGGCACTATGGATGACATAGAGATTGAGAAGTCCAACATTTTGCTACTTGGACCTACAGGTTGCGGTAAGACATATCTTGTAAAGACGCTTGCCAAGCTCCTTGATGTGCCGCTTGCTATCGCTGATGCAACATCACTTACAGAGGCCGGATATATCGGCGATGATATTGAGAGCGTTGTAAGTAAGCTACTTGCGGCAGCAGGCAATGACGTAGAGAAGACAGAACACGGCATCATCTTTATCGATGAGATCGATAAGATTGCCAAGAAGAAAAATACAACATCAAGAGATGTAAGCGGTGAATCCGTTCAGCAGGGAATGCTTAAGCTCCTTGAGGGCTCCGAAGTTGAAGTTCCCGTAGGAGCAGGCAGCAAGAACGCTATGGTTCCTCTTGCTACGGTCAACACAAGAAACATCTTATTTATCTGCGGCGGTGCTTTCCCCGATATCGAGGAGATTATCACACAGAGACTTAATAAGAAAACTTCGATCGGATTTGACGCAGACCTTAAAGATAAATATGAAGACGATCCCAACATCTTATCCAATGTAGTTGTTGAGGACCTTAAGAAATTCGGAATGATTCCCGAGTTCCTCGGTCGTCTTCCCATTATATGTACACTTCAGGCTCTAACCAAAGAGATGTATGTTAAGATCCTAAAGGAGCCCAAGAATGCTATACTTAAGCAGTATCAAAAGCTTCTTGCACTCGACGAAGTGGATCTTAGATTTGATGACAGCGCACTTGAAGCCATTGCCGAAAAGGCAATGGAGAAAGAGACCGGAGCCAGAGCACTCCGTGCCATCATCGAAGATTTCATGCTGGATATAATGTATGAGATTCCCAAGGATGAGAATATCGGACGTGTAACAATTACAAGAGACTATATCGAAGGCAAGGCTTCTCCAATGATAGAGATAAGAGGAGAAGAAGTGCATAAGAGAATTCCTCAGTTAAACACAGAACAGGCTAAGAATTAATAGCCTGTTCTTTTTTTGTCTTTTCTATTGCTAGTAGGGGACGTGTATCGTATAATCAAATTGTTAATATAATCTTTACAAAAAGGAAAAGAGTTAAAATGAAAAGGGGACAAAATAAATCCGGGGCAATAAAGGGCGCTCTGTATGCAATCGCTATTTTTAATTTTTTGAATCTGTTTTTGCATGTCTTTAGTTTTTACAAACCAATTATTTTTTCAGAGATAGATTATGGTCTTTATGGAGTAAAGATACTTCTGTATTTTTTGGTGTATGGATTTCTTAAAAGAAATACCGGGGAAAGATTCAGAGGTTATTGCAATATGTTACTGGCAACAGCGGGGATTGATATCCTTGAGTTGTTGATCTCTGTAATAAACTGCAGCTTGAAGCTTGTTCCATTCGTGATCATGTTTTTCATAGGGACAAAATATATTCTGAATTTCTTGTCGTATAAATATCTCATCGGTGTAACAAAAGAAGATGCAGATCCTAATGATTCCGAATTGAAAAACAATAACAATGATTCAGATGTCGCCGGAGAATTATGGAATTACTCCAATTTCGTAATGCTTGTAGGCATATTAACAGGTTCTGCCTTGAACTTTCTTCCTATAAGTTACCTTGTACTGATAGTTAAATTTATATATGAGTTAAAAATCATAAAAACCACAGCAGACAAGAAGGATGTTTTCGGTAAAGCAATTAAAGAGACAAGTGATGTAAATATGAATTCGATACATCGGTTTAATCCGAGTAAGATCGCAAAGATATCTTTGATTGTTAGCCTTTTTGCAGTATTGATTGCATTGATCGGTAGAGGAATATATCTGTATTTTTCATATGATAAAGAAGAATATGAAAAATACTTATCAAAAAAGCAATGGTATGAATCGGAACCCCAGGAATATGGTGAAGATAATGTGTATGTTTATGAAATTCACAATCAAATGCCTGAGTGGACAGGTCTAAGAAGAGAAACAAGAGGATTTTTAAATACGATAACCGGAATGGATACCGGACCTCGATATAAGTACATGTTCTTTGGTGATTCTGATATTTCATGGGATGGAGATTCAAATTTTATAAACAAAAAAGGTGAGATAGTTACTCATATTCCCTTTTTGGAAAGAGCTACGGTATCCGATAGACAGCATGTATTTAGGGCTATAGTGGAATATTGTTATAGAAATAAATATGATAGAGAGGATGTTTTTAATTATAGGGAGATTACAGCAGAGAGGAACGAAGAACAATTTGGCACTATACATATAAGACGAGGTCCGATTTTTGAAAACGGATACGTTGAATATTATAGTGATTTTTATGATGATTATGGCTTATTAAAAGAAGACGGAACCTGTTATTCGGCGAAATATTTTATATGTGCTTGTGCGCATAACAACTTGATAAAGATATATATAAACGGAAATGATGAAATCTATAATTCGAACGGAAAGCTGCTTTACAAAGGCCCTTCTTATATATGTAATGCGGGTATTATTTTATACGATGAAAAATATACCCCTGAAAATAAAAATTTTGATCATACCATGTACCATGTAATGGACTATGAAGGAAACGTAATAGAGGGACTATACGGAGACTGGAACTATGAACGTGGTGGGAGTTTTGTAAGTCTTCATAAATACGAGGATGTTGATTCAATAGATTATAAAGCGGTAGCAATCTATAAGGGTAAGGTTTTGTTTGAGTCTGACCTATATGAAGACTATGATGTTAAAAAGATGGATCAGAACGGAAATATAACTAAGATCAGAGCGCGTTCCAAAAAGGGGAATGAGGATGTTTTTTTGGATGCGGAAGGAAATATTATTGAGGAAAGAGACGAATGAAAAAAGTAAATAACAATGCCGGAGCAATAAAGGGCGCTCTGTATGCAATCGCAGTTTTTAATTTTTTGAATCTGTTTTTGCATGTCTTTAGTTTTTACAAACCAATTATTTTTTCAGAGATTGATTATGGTCTTTATGGAGTAAAGATACTACTTTACTTTTTGGTGTACAGGTTTTTGAAAAAGGAAGCAGGCAATAAATTCCATGGTTTTTATAAACTTATCAAAGCAACGATTTTGTTGGATATTGTTGAACTTATAATATCCATAGTAAACAGTAGCCTGAAATGTATTCCATATATATTCATGCTTCTTGTGTTGCTTAAATTTGCTTTGAATGTTTTCTCTTATGTGGTGCTAAATTATATCGCATCGGTAGAGGCGGATCGTTGCCGTAAATATGAATTGATAAATAGATTTAAAAACGTAAGTGAGAAATGGATAGCATTTAATATACTTCTTTTTTGCAATATTATCATTGGGTTTGTAAGCAGATTTCCGCTTCTTATAGGAATATCCTATGCTTTGTTGATCATAAGGTTTATTTTTGAAATTAAGATGATCAGTTCTACAATGAGTGTAATCGGATTTTTTTGTGGTCCTATGCGCTTGGCTATATATGAATCTTCTATGGCAAAATATATGAGCCGTGATTTCTTTGGCAAACATAAAAGAGAAAAATGGATTATAAGAATATGTATGCTTACGATTGTAGGCATCATCTTTGTATATGGCAGCCACTTATATTTTACATATGATCACAGCGAACATCATGAAAGAATCATAAGTGATGAATATTTGAATTCCGTACAGATTGATCCCGATGACAAAGAGATTACCGAAACCTATGTGGATTGGAATAGAATGCCGGAGTGGACGGGACTGAAAAGAGGGCGTGTAGGGTTTGTGAATTTGGTTACTCGCATGGATTCGGGAGCACAGTATAATGAGTATATTTCGTTTGATAGGACAGGGATTGCATGGACCGGGAAAAACTATATAGATCAAAATGCCAAAGTGGTACTCAAGATTAATAACCCTTTTCTTATAATGGCAAAGGCATCACACAGACAACATATTTTAAGATATGTTATAAAGCATAGCTCTAATTATAGGGAGTTCGAGTTAGAGGATTGTTTTTTAGACAGTGAGTCAATAGATAATTATTATAAAAACAATTTTGGCTATGATCAGTGGACGATTTTTGGGAATGGAATAGTTAAGTTTTATAGTGATTTCTATGATGGATATGGGTTCTTGGGAGATGACGGAAATGTTGTTTTGCCACCGGCATATTACTATATTCGATCCAATTTAAATAATAGTCTGTCCTTTATATACGATCGCCATTATCACTGTAAAGGTGTAATTAATGCTAAAGGGAAAGTGATAATGCATCCCTACTATAAAGATGATACGTATGTATTTAATGCCGGGGTGATTTTATATAGTAAGAGTAGCTATAATGTCGGTGAGGAACATAGACCGTTTGGTTATCAAATAATAGATTATGAAGGAAATATCTGGGAAGGATACTATGAAGATTTTGAAGAACCATACGGTGATCTTTTAAGTGTTCATAAATACGCGGATACGAAAACTGAAGATTACACAACTTTGGCAATTCATGACGGAAAGGTATTGGTGGAGTCCGATAAATATGAGAGATTTAGGGGCGAAACTGATAAAGACGGAAACTTAATCTATATTAAAGCGACGACAAAATCAGGAGATGAAATCAAGTTGGACCTTGAAGGAAATATCATAGAATAGTTGTGTTTGAGGAAAGAGATATATGAAAAAAGGACATAACAATGCCGGAGCAATAAAGGGAGCTCTGTATGCAATCGCTATTTTTAATTTTATAAATTTATTTATACATAACTTTAGTATATATAAACCTTTTATTTTCTCGCAGATAGATTATGCTCTGTACGGGGTGAAGATTCTTCTGTATTTCATGGTATACAGATTTCTTAAAAGAAATGTCGGGAAAAGATTTGTCGGTTACTGTGTGCTTTTAAAGGCAACAATGATTCTGGATATTGTCGAGCTGGTAATATCTGTTGTGAACAGCACTTCGATCTATGTGCCGTACATCATCATGCTCATAATACTTACAAAGCTTGTACTTGATTATTTATCATATATAGTGCTTGATTCTATAGCAATTGAAGAGGCATACTGTTTTAGGCTTGAAACAATTCGACCCGGGTATGAAGCATCAATCAAGAATTGGAGTGCGTTTAACTTTTTTATTGTTCTCTTTGCTTTTATTGGATTCTTTATAAAGATGCCTATCTTTATGTATTGGCTTCCGCTGCTGATCAGATTTATATATGAGCTTAAGCTTATACGGGCTACAACTCGGATCATGAACTGTTACAACGGACCATGTGAAAAAGTGTACGACAATTCTTTTATTGCGAGATTGCGACGTGGAGAATTATTTGTTATAGGTAATAAGACCAAATGGGCCATAAGAGCTGTCTTGTCGGTAGCGGTAGTTTCTTTGTTCATAACCGGAATGTATTTATACTATTCATATGATGAGGAAGATTACAGTTGGTATTTGCAAAAAAAGAAGGAAATTGAATCCGAGGAGTCAGAGAATACAGGGACAGATAATATTTTCGAATATGATATTTGCAATAAGATGCCGGAGTGGACAGGGTTGCAAAGATATAAATACGGTTTTATAAATGAGGATACTAAAAAGGATTCGGGTCCGTGCTATAAGTGGATTGATTTCGATGAAAACGGTGTTTCGTGGGATGGAATAAAAAGCATTATAGATACAGACCAAAATGTTGTTACACATATGCCTCTTATTGAATGGGCAACTTTATCTCATAGACAGCATATACTAAGGGCTTTAAACGATTATGGTATGCAGGGAGATGATTTTGCGGACTGTATGAATTACAGCGAGGAATTAGTTGAAATATTCAAACATGAGTTTAGGACTCATGAGACTTGGAATCCGACAATATTTGTAAATGGGGTGACAGTGTTTTATTCCGAACTTACGGGTGGATACGGACTTTTGAAGGATGACGGAAGAGTAGTTGCGCCGCCTAAATACAAACATATAAGAATAATCCATGAGACGGGCCTTGCCTATGTATATAAAGGTGACAGTAAAAGTATGTATATTATAGGCTTGATGAATCCCGAAGGAAAATTGATCCTCAATATGGACGAATTAGGTATTGAAAAAACACATATAACGGACTCCGGAGATATTGAATATGAAGTAAGAGGGGAAAAACACGTTATAGACAATGAAGGAAATATCATAAAATGAAAAAACGAGCAGGAACTTAGATTCCTGCTCGAAGCTTTTATGTTTATCATTCAAATGTAATAAATGTTCCTGCTTTGCCCTTGAGTGCATCATCAACGGCTGCGATTGAAGTGATAAGAACAGATCCGTTGTGGTTGGATTCAAGGAACTCGATGGCTGCTTCGATTTTGGGAAGCATATCGACTTCGCCGAACTCGCCGGCTTCGATGTATTTCTTGGCGTCAGCGACGCTCATCTTGATGATCGGTTCCTGATCCTCTTTTCCGAAGTTCTTGTATACGCAAGGAACGGAAGTAAGAATTATAAGTCTGTCAGAATTAAGGTCTGCAGCAAGCTTACCTGCGATAGCATCTTTCTCGATAACAGCAGATGCGCCTTTGAGGACGTGAGCCTGCTCGATTACGGGAATTCCGCCGCCGCCGCAAGCGATAACGACCTGACCTGCATCAACAAGTGTCTTGATAGCGTCAATCTCAACGATATCGATGGGCTTGGGAGCTGCTATTATTCGTCTGTAGCCCTTTCCGGGATCTTCCTTTACGAAGTTGCCTTTTTTAACTTCGTTATCGGCATCTTCTTTTGACATGTAACGACCGATGGCTTTGGTCGGTGCGTAGAAAGCTTCGTCGTAAGGATCAACCGTAACCTGTGTAAGTATGGTGCTTACGGGCTTACTGATTCCGCGTCTTGTAAGCTCGGTCTTAAGTGAATTCTGGATATCGTATCCGACATATCCCTGGCTCATGGCGTTACATACGCACATGGGAGCTGAAGTATAATCTATATACATTCTGTGAAGCTCGGTCATTGCCTTGTGGATCATGCTGACCTGAGGGCCGTTACTGTGAGTGATCACAAGCTGATAACCCGCCTCGACAAGGTCTGCAAGAGCTTTGGCTGTAACCTTGGTAGCATTCATCTGCTCGTTGGTGGTTACGCCCAGCGCCTCGTGACCGAGAGAAACAACTGCTCTGATGTTTTCCATTTTGTCCTCATTCCTGCACATAATCATATATCTGTGCGATAAAAGTAAGATAGAACTATTTTACTCTATTTGCCGCTATTTTGGAAGACATCATCCTCCAGGAAATACGACATATCGCCGTCTAAATTCGGGTTGATCTTGGTGATCCTTCGATCGTAAGTCATAAGACCGTTCACTTCTTCTTCGACGTCGCTGAGCTGCGTATATACAGCACCTGCAAGTCCCTGTTTTATAAGCGGTTTGATGCTTCCGTTTATAAGGTTGTAGTAGGCAACGCCGAGAGCGTCAAGCGTGTCATATTTTTTATATCCATAGATTCTGTCAACGCTTGAATGGCCGTCGATATGGCAAGTGAAGCCGCCGTACTCGGAAATGACGAAAGCTCTTTTGTTCTTATCTATTTCAACGGCTAGAGGTCTGAAGTAGTTGTGGACGCTTCTGTAGTTGCCGGTTCCTTCGTCGAACCAGCCGCTCGCCTGATCGATCGGGCGTGTGTCGTCGCATTCTCTAGCCATTATGGTTGCGCCTGCAGCGTTGAACTGCCCCCAGCCTTCATTAAATAGAACCCATGTCGCGATCGACGGAACATTGTAAAGATACTTGATTGTGTTCTGCATCTCTTCTATCCACTCTTTGCGGCCTTCTGCTGAGTGTCTTGAGAATGTCTTGTAATATGCGGGACCGTCGGAAAGCCTTCCGAACACCTTAGGGAAAAGAGTCGGCAAATAAGTCACAACGGGCTTGGCATAAGAAGAACCGCCGCATACCATGTCCTGCCATACTATCATTCCGAGCTTGTCACAGTGATAGTACCAGCGCGCAGCCTCTATTTTGATGTGCTTGCGCATCATGTTAAACTTAAGCCTTTTCATTTCTTTGATGTCATAGATAAGAGCATCGTCAGAAGGCGCTGTGTATAAGCCGTCCGGCCAATAGCCCTGATCCAGAACGCCCATAAGGAAATATGGTCTGTTATTTAAAAAGAATCTTCTTATTCCCGCAGAGTCCGTAGCTATCTCGTATGAGCGGATCGCGAAATATGAACGGACGCGGTCATTTCCCGCAACGATCTGAAGAGGATAAAGATAAGGATCCTCGGGAGACCAAAGATGCGGAGATTCAAGCTCGAAACGGAACTTATAGCAGTGAGAATCGGTATTTTCCGAAATATTAATCGGACGAGTATCCGATGAAAAGTTTTCAAGGGAAGCGTTATGCTTTTCCGGCGCATCGGAAGATGCGGGAGCCTTTACAAGCTCTTGTCCCGGAATTTTCACAGACACGGAGGTGCTCTGTGTTGTGGTGATCGTAATGCATACTGTTTTAAGATCGGGTTCCGGTGTTATCTTAAGCTCTTTTACGTAAATATCGGGAACCTCTTCAAGCCAGACAGTCTGCCAGATTCCGCTCTGCGCGGTGTAGTACATGCCTCCTCTTTTCAGAGTCTGCTTGCCTCTTGAATGATAAGAAGTATCGCTTGTATCACGAACCTTGATGACAAGCGTATTTTCTTTTGCCTCATCCCGATTAAGATAATCGGTTATGTCTATGGTAAATGGGAGATATCCGCCACTGTGAGAGCACGCGAGCTTGCCGTTTATATAGACGTCCGCGAACTGATCGACTGCTCCGAAGTGAAGGAGATATCTTGAATTATCATAAGTTTTGGGAAGTTTTGGAAGTGAGCGTTTGTACCAAAGAATCTCGTCGGGCTTTAATTGCTTTTCGACGCCTGAGAGAATGGCTTCCGGTGAAAAGGGGACAAGTATCTTGCCGTCAGAGATTTCAGGTATGTTGTCGTCTGACGAAGACTCTTTTACAATGCTATAGTCCCAATAACCGTTGAGATTAACGTAGCTGTCGCGCACGAATTGCGGTCTGGGATACTCTGTAAGAACGTGCTCGGGGTCGAGATTTTCGCCCCATGTAGTGTAGAGACGATTTAACACGTCGTCCACGTGCGGCTTGTCTATTGCCTTTATTGCATCAATTAAGTCCATAGTCCACCTTTCCGGCATTGCCGTACTTTACTATCAGATCTTGATAAAACGCAGTGAGCGTAGCATATCTGTAGACGCTGACCCAAAGAAGCGGAATAAAAAGAGTAATAACTCCGAAAATGAACCAGGGAATGAAGCTTATGTGTATGTAAAGAAGCTTGAATTTGTTGCCTTGCATCATTTTCTTGCTGTAAGCCAAAAGCTCTTTTGCCGATTTATCAGGGTAGTCATGCAAAAGAAAGAACGCCTGTGAATAAGTCAATGAAACGTAGACGTTTATAATAAGTCCGATCGCGATCGCGAAGATAAGCGCTCCAATTATTCCCGAAGAAGCATTGTAGCGAAGATAATACATAAGGATCGATCCCGGTATGCTCACAAGGAAATCAACCACAACAAAAAGAGCCTGAATAGTCACGGCTTTGTTGGGATGCTGTTTAAATCCGAAGAAAATGTCTTTGGTCGAAACTGCCTGTGAATACAGAAGATTCATGTATAGGTAAGCCTTGCCGGATACCAGTATGCCGACAAGAATACTGATCACGAGTGTGATTAGTTCATTGATACAGAAAAGAAAGATATTTGCGGGGCCGCTGACCGTGACCAATGCCGATAGTATGAACTGTATGGCAAAGATCAAAATGTTTGCAAAAATAAGTGTGCCGTATTTGTCCAGTGATTTTTCTTTTGCGATTGCTTTAAGCTCTGATGAACTCTTAAGTTCGGTCATGAATAACTCCCCACCTTATCCGGCGATATCGACGTGGGCCCCCACAAGTCCCTGTCTGTCGATGGACTTTCTGGCCTTCTGATAAGGATTCTCCTCGTTGGAATATTTAATCTTGGTGGCTGTCTCGCCGCCGCTGACGTAGGTTCTGCCGCACTCGGGGCATACCGCCGTCTTAAGTGATACTGAAGCCTGAAGAACTTTGCCGCCTTTCATGGCTGCGTCCTTGTAGGCATTACTTACGTGTTCAGCCTCGTGACCGCGAACTCTCGCTGCCGCAGCCTGAGGGTCAATATGCTGTGCTGATTTAAAAGAAACCATCTCATTGGAACCGTCCTGATACTTACGGTTCTTGCAGGTCTCGCACTCCGCGGGCGAAGAAACCTTGCCCGGAGCCCTCTGTGTGGACTCATTCGGATTGAGAATGGGTTTACTTCCTTCTGCAGCCGCAGCCGCGCTCGCACCGCTTGTTGCAGCACCTGAATTAAATGAATTTTGATAATTGTACGCGTTGTATCCGCTTCCTACAGCACCGATCAAACTCATAGGCACCTCTTTTCACTCTGTTGACACGTCGATTCCGAGATCTTTTAACATGTCATCAAAGCTTTCGCCATTCATTCGCTCCGACATGATGTTCACCTGCTTCCTTGCTTCCGGGTCGGTAAGCACCGCATGGAAGCTGCCGATGATAACGGCATATCCGATGAAAATGGCTATACTACCGAATATTACGGCTCTTTTTGCTTGCGGGAGCAGCTTAGCTGTGGTTCCCTTGGACAAAAAAGCCAGAACAACCGCCACACCTCCCATGATGATGCCGGTGTACGCGAATAAACAGAACGGAATCGCAAGCAGACCGGTAAACATAGCAAAAGTGGCAAGGCTCACATGTTTATCAAGCTGGTTGTGAGTCTTGTTGTAGTTGAAATTGTTGATATAGTAATTATCTTCCCCGTTTTCTCCCATAATAAGCCCTTTATAACTATAGTATGTTAATTTAAATTCTATAATAAAACGTGCTTTTTTACAATGTTTGGGCGGGTGTGGAGTCTTGAAAACAGGACGCTACGATTGGTATAATAATGGGGTATGTGGCACTTTATAAAAAATTAACCGAAAATTATGGGGGATTTAAGAGGCAGTATGGACATTGTTTTAAAAATTAAGGAAGAGCTTAAAGTAGAAAAATGGCAGGTAGAAGCTGCGATAAAGCTTATTGATGAGGGAAATACGATTCCCTTCATTTCACGATACAGAAAGGAGGTTACGGGCTCACTTAACGACGAGCAGCTTCGTAACCTTGATGAGAGACTTAAGTATTTAAGAGGACTTGAGGAGAGAAGAGAGCAGGTTCTTGCATCCATTGAGGAGCAGGACAAGATGACCGACGAGCTCAGAGCCAAGATTGTTGCGGCTGAGACCATGGTTGCGATCGAGGATCTCTATCTTCCTTACAGACCAAAGAGAAAGACAAGAGCAAGCGTGGCAAGAGAAAAGGGACTTGAAGGGCTGTCCGACATCATCCTTGCACAGGAAACGACCAAGACACTTGAAGAAGAGGCTGAAAGCTTCGTTGATGCAGAGAAAGGTGTCGAGACGGTGGGCGACGCCATTCAGGGTGCGATGGACATTATCGCCGAGGATGTTTCCGACAACGCGGACTATCGTACATATATAAGAGAAGCTACTATGGAGCACGGACTCCTTACAAGTAAGGCCAAGGACGAGAAGGCTGAGAGCGTTTATGAGATGTACTACGGCTACGAAGAGCCGATCAGCAAGGTGCTCGGCCACAGAATCCTTGCGCTCAACAGAGGTGAGGCAGAGAAGTTCCTCGTTGTTAAGATTGAGGCTCCCGAGGAGCAGATCCTCAGATTCCTTGAGACCAAGCTTATCAAGAACGAGAATCCCGCAACTACAGATGTGTTAAAAGAGATCGCGCAGGATGCGTACGAAAGACTTATTGCGCCTGCGATTGAGCGTGATATCAGAAATGAGCTTACGGAAAAAGCCGAGGACGGCGCTATAACCGTATTTGGTAAGAACTTAACTCAGCTTCTCATGGCACCTCCTATCGTAGGAAAGACCGTACTTGGTTGGGACCCTGCGTTCAGAACGGGATGTAAGCTTGCTATCGTTGATGCTACGGGTAAGGTCCTTGATACCAAGGTTATTTATCCCACAGCGCCTCAGAACAAGGTTGAAGAAGCCAAGGCTGAGCTTAAAAAGCTCATTGATAAATATGATGTAGATCTTATTTCTGTCGGAAACGGAACTGCTTCAAGAGAGTCTGAGCAGGTAATCGTAGAGCTGATAAAAGAGCTCTCTAAGCCCGTTCAGTATGTTATCGTTAATGAGGCCGGTGCTTCCGTTTATTCCGCAAGTAAGCTCGCAACCGAGGAGTTCCCTCAGTTTGACGTTGGACAAAGAAGTGCGGCTTCCATAGCAAGAAGACTTCAGGATCCTCTTGCGGAGCTTGTTAAGATCGATCCCAAGTCAATCGGTGTCGGTCAGTACCAGCATGACATGAACCAGAAGAAGCTCGGCGAGACCCTTGAAGGTGTCGTTGAAGACTGTGTTAACAAGGTCGGAGTAGACCTTAATACTGCGTCCGCTCCACTTCTTCAGTATATTTCCGGAATTTCCAAAGTGATCGCCAAGAACATCGTCGATTACAGAGAAGAAAACGGTAAGTTCAAGAACAGAGGAGAGCTGTTAAACGTTCCTAAGCTCGGACCAAAGGCGTATGAGCAGTGCGCGGGATTCCTTAGGATCGCAGACGGTGACAATCCGCTTGATGCCACCAGCGTTCATCCCGAGTCATATGATGCTACTTTGAAGCTCATGGACAAGCTAGGAATAACATTTGACGATGTGCGCGCAGCGCAGAAGAACGCTGCCAAGGCAGTTCTTGAAAAGCCCGCGGTAAAAGCAGAGAAGCCTGCACCCAAGAAAAAGCCCAAGCAGGTAGTTATCAGAAATACCAATACCGCTATGGGAGCGGCTCTCGCAGCAGCTCTTGCGGGAAGTGATCTTGCGGTTGTTGATGATGCTAAGGCAGTTGCTAACGGCGGAAAAGGCGGCGCTAAGAGCGGCGTGGCTGACACCGGAGCAGCATCGGGAAGCGCAGCCGGAGCCTCGGCGGCATCTCTTTCACACAAGATCACAGAGAATGAGAAAAAGAAATTATCAGAGGAGCTTGGAATAGGTGAGATCACTCTTACAGATATCCTTAGCGAGCTTGAGAAACCTTCAAGAGATCCTCGTGAGAATATGCCTGCACCCATTCTTAGAAGTGATGTCCTTGACATGAAGGACTTAAAACCCGGAATGGTGCTCAAAGGAACAGTTCGTAACGTTATCGACTTTGGTTGCTTCGTTGATATCGGAGTTCACCAGGACGGACTTGTTCATATCTCTCATATAACAGACAGATATATCAAGCATCCGCTTGAAGCAGTGAGCGTAGGCGACATTGTAGACGTTCAGGTGCTTGATGTTGAGGTTGATAAAAAGAGAATCTCTCTTACCATGAAGATCGGCGATCCCGCACGTGTGGCGGCAGAAGCAGAAGCCAAGAGAGCGGCACGCGGAGCAGCCGATGCAGCTAGAGCAGCCGAGCGAAAGGCAAGAGAGGAAGAAGCCAAGGCTGCCAAGAAAGCAGCAAGAGCCACTTCGCCTGTAAAGAGAACCGTGACGAAGAGCACAGCCGGAACGACGACAGCAAGCGCATCGAAGCCCGCTTCAAGCACGGCAACCGCGACAGCTGACGGTGCGGCACCTGCAAAGAAGTTCAAGAAGAAGGGCATCGTTATATTTAAAGGCAACGCGAACGATTGATCAAACGCTTATCGGTCGGCTTATGCCGACCGAGTTATTGTAAAAGGAAGGATAATTGGGGATGAAAACAATTGAACAAAGACTTAAAGAGATAAAGAGGATTGCTATAGGCTTTTTCATTGTGGGAATAGCCATGGTAATCTTTTTTGTTATAAATAAGGGAAACAAAAAAAGCGAAGATGGACAAAACGGCGGTTATATAGAAGGTCAGGAAATAGTAGCCGGAGAATATGAAATAGATTCGAAAGGAAATATACTGAGGGCCGTGAAATCTGAATCAGACGCAGAGGAAACGGATAGAACTGAATATGTTGAATCCTTTGATGATATAGATTTCAAACTTCCATATAAGAGAAATAATAATGCCTTATCGGCTAAAGAAGGGGTATTAGCAAAACTGGTTTACTTCCTTTCTGATGAGTGGATTAGTGATAAGAGTTATTATCCTGATTATTCGATTATAGAAGAAGGATTGATTGTTCTTTTTGATCCGGCAGAAGGTCAATACGGAATAACAGATGGCAAAGGTCAATGGATAGTGGAGCCTTCTTTTTATAATTGGGAAGGGGTATTGTCGTCGTATGAGTATCTTAAAGAAGAAGGTTTGATTCTTATAAAAAGGGGGGAAGACGACGCATTAGTAGATCTAGAGGGAAATTGGATACTGGAGCCCTACACATTTTATCCGTTTGTTCATGTTTATGGATCAAGAATTGTATTCGGAATTAATTCCGAAGATTACGATGAAAAAGGTGATCAAATAATAATGTGTGGAGTCTGTGATCTCAACGGAAATATCATTATAGAACCAAAGTATTATGATATAGATTGTTTTGCCATGCAGGATGAAAGGATATGTACAAAAGATTTTGCAGGGGAGTACAGATTATTTGATTTTGATGGAAATGATATTCTTAATTCCGGATATAAAAATATAGAGATAGGATACAATAAAGAACCTGAGAATAAAATTTTTTATATAATTCAGGACAACGATGGAAAGTTCTTTACATGTGATAAAGATGGGAATGAACTATCACCTGAAAAATACGATGGACTGACCAAAATTGGAAACGGAAGAATGATTGCGGAAGTGGATGGAAAGAAAGGAATCATTGATTCGGAAGGTAATGCCATACTTGAAATAAAATATAAGGATATATATAAAAATAAAGGAAATGACAATACTGAAGATGTATATACCATAACCACCATGGATGGTGAAATAGGGGCGTTTTCATTGGGGGATGCAATGATCATGGAGCCTCAGGGGAAGGGTACAACAAACAAGGAGTACCGGTATCATTACGATTATCAGAATGACGTAATTTATTATGACAGAGGTGATGGATTTTATGTTGTTTTGAGAGAGGGAAAAGAACCGTTGCAGATTGAGTGTGATGGATTATCAATTACAAGTGACGGATTCATATTATTATACGACAAATTGGCTTACGGAAAACAATATTATTTAATGGATCCGGATGGCAATATGATATACGCCGATGGGGCTAAAACAATAGTAGAGGGCTATGTGGATGACAAGCTTTATCTTATAGTTGAAGAGCAATCAGACAAGGGAGACATATATAAATTTATAAGCGACAAAGAAGTGAAATTTGAGTGCCTTGCAAAAAACATGAAAGTTAAACCAGAGAAAATGGAAGGAATATATCCGGTTTGTAACGAAGATGGGTTATTCGGAGTGGTTAATTGTAAGGGCGAGTTGGTGCTTGGATATGAATATAAAGATATAGAAGTAGAAAAACGGCATAATCACGATACAGATACGGAACGTACAATGATAATCGCAAAAACTGTCGACGATAAGTATGGAATAATGAATGATAAATTTGAGTGGATATATGAACCGCAATTCTCTTTTGTAGATGTGATTGGTGTTGATAGTTTTATAGTGGAATTATCCGATGGGCAGGTGATACAGAAATGAAAAAGATAGATAAATATATAAGCTATGCGCCTATTATTTATGGGCTATACTTACCTTTTAATTTTTATGTTCATATATTTGAGGCTTACACGGGAAGGTTCAGTCCCATAGCAATGAATATACTGGATTTTATCAGGATTTTTGTTATTGCAGCTTTTTCATATTATTTGATCAAATCATATGCTGTTTTGGAATATGAAAAGAATAATGAATATGGTTTGAAGGAGTATGATCCCGCTAAGCTTCTTATGATTTTTGCGGGGGTTTCCTTTTTGGAGCTGATCTATAATATTGCTATGTCCGGTTCATACATGCCCGGCTCCAATGAAAATGTAAATATCATTATCTGCGTGTTTCTGATTATTCAATACATATTGGAAACCATAGTTTTCTTAATTATTAGCGGAAGGTATAATGGGGGTATAATGTTTGGATGGATAGCCGCAAACCTTGTTTTGATTGTTGTGACTGTTCGCACAGCGATGGATCCGTATGAAGGATTTGGTTTTGGCGTAATATTACTCTTGTTTGTGGTAAGACATGTTTGTAAAGCATGGATTATTTACGAACATACCAAAAATGATCCGGAGTTTAAATTAAGACTTATACCTTTTTCGAAAAAAGATAAGTAACAATAATTAGGTAGTACACAGCAAAAACTGGAGTGAATGCCAAGGGGAATATAGTTATAATAAACGTATAATTTTGAGACAGTATGTCAGCGACCTGAGGTGGGGCGCTTGTATATTTAATTTAGGAGGGTACACATGCTTTATATTGGAGTAGATTTGGGAACATCATCCGTTAAGCTCGTGCTTATGGATGAGACAGGTAAGATTCACGGAACAACATCAAGGGAGTACAAGCTTTACTTCCCTCAGCCCGGTTGGTCAGAGCAGGAGCCTGCTGACTGGTACAACGAGGCAATCGCGGGACTTAAGGATCTCCTTAAGGATGTTGATAAATCACAGGTTAAGGGTATCAGCTTCGGCGGACAGATGCACGGCCTCGTAATTCTTGATGAGAATGACAACGTTATCCGTCCCGCAATTCTTTGGAACGACGGAAGAACACAGAAGCAGGTTGATTATCTCAACAACGAGATCGGAAAAGAGACTCTTTCCAAGTACACTGCAAATATCGCGTTCGCAGGCTTCACAGCCCCCAAGATCCTTTGGGTAAAAGAGAATGAGCCCGAGAACTTCAAGAAAATCAAGAAGATAATGCTTCCCAAGGATTATCTTGCATATAAGTTATCAGGAACATTCTGTACAGATTATTCTGATGCTTCAGGAATGCTTCTTTTGGACGTACAGAATCGTAAGTGGTCAAAAGAGATGTGTGATATCTGCGGAATCACAGAGGATATGCTTCCTCAGCTCTTTGACAGCTTTGAAAAGGTTGGTCAGCTTAAGGCTGAGCTTGCTTCAGAGCTTGGACTTAGCACAGACGTAGTTATCGCAGCAGGCGCCGGCGACAATGCGGCAGCAGCTGTAGGTACGGGAACAGTTGGAAACAACAAGTGCAACATTTCACTTGGAACCAGCGGAACAATCTTCATGTCATCCGACAGCTTTGCGGTAGACAGCAACAACGCTCTTCATTCATTCGATCATGCCGACGGACATTTCCATCTCATGGGATGCATGCTCAGCGCAGCAAGCTGCAATAAGTGGTGGATGGATGAGATCCTCAAGACCAAGGATTACGCAGATGAGCAGAAGGGAATCGAGAAGCTTGGTGAGAACCATGTATTCTTCCTTCCTTATCTTATGGGTGAGAGATCTCCTTGGAACAATCCTAACGCACGTGCAACCTTCACAGGTATCACAATGGATACAACAAGAGAGGATATGACACAGGCTGTTCTTGAAGGTGTTGCATTCGCAACAAGAGATATGTACGAAGTAGCTAAGAGCATCGGCGTAGCTCCCAAGAGAACAATGATCTGCGGCGGCGGAGCTAAGAGCCCTCTTTGGAGAAAGATGATCGCTAACATCCTCAACGTAGAAGTAGATGTTCCTTCATGTGAGGAAGGCCCCGGAATGGGCGGTGCAATGCTTGCTATGGTAGCTTGCGGAGCATACAAGACAGTAGAGGAAGCTGCAGCAGCAATCGTTAAGGTTGACAAGACAGAGAAGCCCGATCCCGAGCTTGTAGCTAAGTACGAGGCAAGATATCAGCAGTTCAAGAATATCTACCCTGCACTCGCAGATACTTTTGATAAGATCATTTGATGAGTGATATAATCAAACCACCACACGTGATGTGTGGTGGTTTTTTATTGCAAAAGATTGGAGAATCATAAAAGATTAATAGAAATAATATATGAATAGACGAAGCATTTTTTTGATATTACTAATATGTATATTGTGTCTTTCCGGTTGCAGTTTTCAAGCGTCATCCGCGCCGGAGGCAGAGCAGGCGAATGCAGCCACGGGGAACGACGGAAGCGTTCAGGGGGCATCAGACGCGGGAGTTCAAACATCAGATATATCAGGCAACTCAGTTGTATCCATGCAAGCAGCCTCGGTGGAGGTCGCTTCGGCCGAAGCATCACTGGCATCGTCGCCAAAAGAAGATTCTACGACTTTGCAGAAAGAGCAATCTTCCGATGTGACCCTACTTATGGTCGGAGATATTCTCCTTCATGAGCCTGTTCAGCGCGTGGCAAAGGATTCCGAGGGCAATTACAACTATGACTTTATCTTCGAGCACGTTAAGCCTGAGATGCAAGCGGCGGATGTCGCTATTGTAAATCAGGAAGTTATTATCGGCGGTAAGGAACTCGGCGTGTCCGGATATCCGATGTTTAATGCGCCGTATGAAGCCGGCGATGCGCTCGTTGCGGCGGGAGTTGACGTGGTTTGTCATGCGACGAATCACTCGCTTGATATGGGCAAAAAAGGCATCATCAACTGCTATGAATTCTGGAAGCAGCGCTATCCGCAGATAAAAGTTGTCGGGCTTAACGGCTTTGAGTATGAATATGAAAATATAGATATCATCGAGAAAAACGGCATTAAGATCGCGATCCTTAACTATTCCTACGGCACCAACGGAATAGCTTTTCCCAAGGATATGCCTCATGCTGTAGATATGCTTGAAAAAGATAAGGTGGAAAAAGACCTTAAGTATGCGGAAGAAAATGCTGATTTCACGCTTGTAATACCGCACTGGGGAACAGAGTACAATCTCGGAACCGATGCGTATCAGGAGTACTGGACAGACATTTTCAGAAAAAACGGTGCAGATCTTGTCATCGGCGCGCATCCTCATGTTATTGAACCTGTAGAGATGATTGAGGATGAGAACACTGGGATAACCAATAATCACGGCGGCGGAGACATGCTTGTTTATTACTCGCTCGGAAACTTCGTGAGTTGGACATCATCAACGGGCAAAGGCGTTTCCAACAGAAGCGTCGGAGGAATGGCCAAGGTTACGATAACCAAGAATCCGGCGGGAGAAGCGGTCATCAAAGACCACGAGGTTGAAGCGGTTGTGTGTCACGAGAGCAGCAAGGAACACGGAGTTACCGTTTATCCGCTTTCGGACTATTCCGAAGACCTGGCTAAGGAAAATGAAATAAAGCTTCAAGACGGCTCTTTTACCATGCAATATTGCATAGATCTATGCGATAAAGTCTGGGGGCATAACTGGAGATAATGCAGCCAAGCCTGCAAATTCAGGCGGCCAAAGTGATAATTTTTTCTTATTAGGTACTTTAGAAAAAGATTATCAAAAGAACTATTGCTTTTATTAATCTTATAATGTATTATCATAAACGAATCTAATCCAAACGATAGATTCCATAATTATATACGAAGTTCTCTTATTCAGAGTGGTGGAGGTACATAGGACCTATGAAGCCACGGCAACCCCTCGAGATGAGGAAGGTGCCAACCTGAGCGTGCAATTCCGATTACGGACTACGAGCAATAAGAGGATCTGAAAATCAATCAGTTCCGCTTGTTTGTGCACGCAACAAGCGGTTTTTTAATGCGTGACGGTACGCGAGAAAGGAAACATAATGGATAAGTTTATTTTTACATCCGAATCAGTAACAGAGGGACATCCCGATAAGATCTGCGATAACATTTCAGATGCGATCCTTGATGCTTGCATGGCAGAGGATCCTATGAGCCGTGTAGCTTGCGAGACAGCAACTTGTACAGGTTTCGTTCTCATCACAGGTGAGATCACAACCAAGGCTCACGTTGATTACGCTAAGATCGCAAGAGAGACAATCAAAGAGATCGGATATGACGATTCAGCTAAGGGCTTCGACGGCAACACATGTGCTGTTTTTGTCGCTCTTGACCAGCAGTCGGCTGATATCGCTATGGGTGTTGATAAGGCGCTCGAGGCAAGAGAGAATCAGATGACAGATGAGCAGCTTGAGGCAATCGGTGCCGGCGACCAGGGTATGATGTTCGGTTATGCTACAAACGAGACAGAAGAGTACATGCCTTACGCTATCAGCCTTGCTCACAAGCTTACAAAGAAGCTCACAGAGGTTAGAAAGAACGGAACTCTTGCTTACCTCAGAGCAGACGGTAAGAGCCAGGTATCTGTTGAGTACGATGAGAACGGTAAGCCTTTCCGTCTTGAAGCTATCGTAATCTCAACTCAGCATGATGAGAAGGTTACTCAGGAGCAGATCCACGAAGATATCAGAAAGTACGTTATCGACGCTATCGTTGATCCTAAGATGGTTGATGCTAACACCAAGATCTTCATCAATCCTACTGGACGTTTCGTAATCGGCGGACCTCAGGGTGACGCAGGACTTACAGGACGTAAGATCATCGTTGACACATACGGCGGAGCAGCTCGTCACGGCGGCGGAGCATTCTCAGGTAAGGATTGCACCAAGGTTGACCGTTCAGCAGCTTACGCAGCAAGATATGTTGCAAAGAACATCGTTGCCGCAGGTCTTGCAGATAAGGCTGAGATCCAGCTTTCATATGCTATCGGTGTTGCACAGCCTACATCAATTCTTGTAGACACATTCGGAACAGGTAAGGTTTCTGATGAGAAGCTTACAGAGGCAGTTCGTAAGGTGTTCGACCTTCGTCCCGCAGGTATCATCAAGATGCTCGACCTTCGTCGTCCTATCTACAAGGGAACAGCAGCTTACGGCCACTTCGGACGTAACGACCTTAACCTTCCTTGGGAGCAGACCAACAAGGTTGACGAGCTCAAGGCAGCTGTACAGTAATGCGTAATGCATCAGCTAAAGCTCGTCACTAATTGATTTACGGTAAGTAAAAATAACGGCATTGAGAGAAAGAATAAATCTCTCAATGCCGTTTTTGGTTGCACAAGACCGGCAAGCGAATGGATGTGTGCCTCTTGGAAATGCAATCCCTAAATTCCTAAATTTGCCATTTGGACACGCATATCTTGATATTCATCAATTATACATGTCATTTTTGGCGATTTTATCGATATTTCAGTTGGAATTAAGGTGTTAAAAGAGGTTTTTAAGCATGTGTTTTGATGCTTCTTATGGATGTGCGTGCTTTTTTGGTGGTTGTGTGGCATTTGCCAGACATGTTTTTTTGCAAGAAAAGCAGGTTTACGTGTCAATTAACGATATTGCGCATATTTTGGCGCTCAGAGATCAGACTACTTGCACGTTTTCTTTTCCAAAAGCATCTGAAAGCTTGGGCAGCAGGATATCGTCAGCCTTTATGTTGTAGCCTCTTCCAAGCTTCTTGATCTGCTTGGTGTCTTTGAGATATATAGCGATCTCGTCGCGTCCTTCATTGCCCTTGATTAGTTCATTAAGCACCGGCATGCCTTGTTCATAAGCTGCCATATTATCAAAGCGTATCCACAACGTTCTGGGCATCTCGTCGAATAATGTGATCTTTGATGCGATTAGCTTGGCGTCGCGGTCATCTTCAACTGATATGCGGCCCTCGATAAACACCTTTGCATCGGCGTTAAGCCTTGCTGCGTTAGCTTCGTAAGTCTTTGGAAAGACGATTACTTCAACGGTTCCGACAAGATCCTCAAGAGTAATGAATGCCATAACCTGATCGTTCTTGGTATATTTGATCTTCTTATCGCTGATGAGTCCACCTATCGTGGCGGTCTCGTTATCACGAACCTTAGGCTCTCCCGTTTCGTCATCAAGATAGAAGTCGGTGGTCTGATTGGTTGTTTTCTTTTTCCAAAGTCCGATATATTCCTCAAGAGGATGACCCGAAATGTAGATTCCGAGCACTTCTTTCTCAAATTCAAGAAGGAGCTCACGAGGGAATTCTCCGACGTTAGGAAGAGGAATCTCGTACTGCTTTTTATCGGATTCTCCGACTATATCAAAAAGAGATATCTGGCCCGCCATAGAAGCTTTTCCGCTTGAATGGATGTTGTCCATGATCTGCGAGTACACGGTGATGAGCTGCTTTCTTGTTCCTTCGAAGCAGTCGAAAGCACCGGCTTTGATAAAGCTTTCGATGGCTCTTTTATTAACTTCACTGTCCTTACCCTGCATTCTTGTAAGGAAGTCGTTGATGTTCTTAAACGGTCCGCGCTGCTCTCTTTCCCTGACGATAGAAGTGATAACGGGGCGGCCGATACCTTTTATCGCGGTAAGAGCGTAGCGGATAGCCTTTTTCTTGCCGGGTGTCTCACCGTTTTCTGCATCGATCTCCGCAACGGAAAATCCATCGAACCCTTCGTTGATATCAGGCGGCAGAAGAGTGATGTTCATGTTCCTGCAAGATAAAATATAGCCCGAAACTTTGCCCGGATTGTCTATTACGGAAGTCATGAGCGCTGCCATGAACTCAACGGGATAGTAGCACTTAAGCCAAGCGGTCTGAAGCGCGACAACGGCGTAGCAAGCGGCATGTGATTTATTAAACGCATACTTTGCAAAGTCCATCATGGAATCGTAGATCGCGTTTGCAACATCTGCGGAGATGCCTTTTGATGCGCATCCCGGAACATTCTCTTCGGAATTTCCGTTTACGAAGTTGGCTCTTTCAACTTCCATGACGTGCTGTTTCTTTTTACTCATCGCACGGCGAACAAGGTCGGCACGACCAAGCGTGTAGCCGCCGAGCTGCTGAACTATCTGCATAACCTGCTCCTGATAGACGATACAGCCGTAGGTAGGATTAAGTATCGGTTCAAGTTCGGGAGTTAAGTATGTGATGGAGCCAGCGTCATTTTTACCCTTGATATACTTCGGGATGAAATCCATCGGACCCGGACGATAAAGAGAAATTCCCGCGATGATGTCTTCAAGAGATTGCGGCTTAAGCTCTTTCATGAAGGCCTGCATACCGCCCGACTCAAGCTGGAATATACCGTCGCACTTGCCGCTTCCTATAAGGGCAAGAGTCTTGGGGTCGTTGTAATCGATTTTGTCTATGTCGATGAAATTGGGATCGCCCGGCTTAGCGCCGAGAGATTCGTTTGCAAATCTCGTTGCGTCTTTTATAACAGTAAGGGTACGAAGACCCAGGAAATCCATCTTAAGAAGTCCCAGTTCCTCGATGGTGGTCATCGTGAACTGAGTTGTGATATTACCTTCTGCGGAGCGTGAGAGGGGAACAAGATCCTCTGCAGGTGCGCTGCAGATAACAACTCCGGCCGCGTGAATCGAAGTGTGGCGCGGAAGTCCTTCAAGCTTTTTGCACATATCGATGAGCTTGTGAACAGTCGGATCACTCTCGTACTGACCGCGAAGCTCGGGATTGAGCTCCAGAGCTCGCTCAAGCGTGATGTTTAGCTCGTTCGGGACCATCTTGGAAATCTGGTCGCCGTAGCTGTAAGGAAGATCCATAACCCTTGCAACGTCTCGGATAACACCCTTTGCGGCGAGCGTACCGAAGGTGATGATCTGAACGACCTTATCGGCGCCGTATTTCTCGGTGACGTAATCAATAACGTCCTGTCTTCTCTCGTACTCGAAATCCACGTCTATATCGGGCATGGACACACGCTCGGGATTAAGGAAACGCTCAAAGAGAAGATCGTATTTAATAGGATCGATATTGGTGATATGCATGCAATATGAGACGATACTGCCCGCAGCCGAGCCTCTTCCGGGGCCGACAGCGATGCCGTTTTCGCGACAGTAATTTATATAGTCCCATACTATAAGGAAGTAATCTACGTAGCCCATGCGCTTGATAACGCCAAGCTCGTAGTCGAGTTTCTTTTTCAAGGTACCGTCATCTTCGGGATATCTCTCATTGAGACCGTCTTCGCAGAGCTTGCAGAGATATGTCCATGAATCATAGCCTTCGGGCACATCAAAGTGTGGCAACTTGGTGACGCCGAATTCGATCTCGACGTTACATCTGTCCGCGATCTTTTGTGTATTATCAATAGCTTCCTGAGCATAAGGGAAAAGAGCTCTCATCTCGTCTTCGCTCTTGACGTAGTACTGACCGCCTTCGTAGCGCATACGGTCTTCGTCATCCACTTTTTTACCTGTTTGAATGCAAAGAAGGAGGTCGTGAGCCTCCGCATCGTCTTCGTAGGTGTAGTGGCAGTCGTTGGTCGCTACAAGCGGAATATCCAGCTCCTGAGAAAGAGCCAGAAGTGAGCTGTTGACGGTACGCTGCGCAGGGATTCCGTGATCCTGAAGCTCCAAGAAAAAGTTTCCGTGACCAAAGATAGAGTCAAGGCGCATAGCAGCTTCTTTTGCCGCGCCACCGTCTCCTCTAAGGATATTCCTTGGAATCTCGCCCGCAAGACAGGCGCTGAGTGCTATGATTCCCTCGTGGTACTCTTCCAAAAGCTCCATATCGACACGGGGCTTATAGTAATAACCCTCGGTAAATCCGCGGCTTACGATGTGGGAGAGATTGGCGTATCCCACGTTATTTTCTGCCAAAAGAACGAGATGATAGTATCTGTCGTCAGTTCCCTTGGCCTCTTTATCAAATCTTGAGCCCGGAGCAACATAAACCTCGCATCCAAGGATCGGGTTGATACCGGCTTCCTTGCATGCTTTATAAAAGTCAATGACACCGTACATAACGCCGTGATCCGTGATGGCTCCGGCGGTCATGCCAAGGTCTTTTAACCTTTTCACATATTCTTTTATCTTGTTGGAACCGTCTAAAAGGCTGTATTCCGTGTGGACATGAAGGTGTGTAAATGACATAAAATGCTCCGTAATAATGTGTTATATTGAAAATTATAATACATAAGGAGTTGAATTTGGATTATATTTTTTAGGTATATAAAATAGGAATATAAAAGAAAAAACGGCTTTGGAGGGATTAAATGATCAAGAAATGGAAGAGATTAGCCAGAGAATATATTGTAAATAACAGATGGGTTAAATTGGCAAAAGATAAAGTATTATTGCCAAATGGAATATGTCTTGATGATTTTTATGTGTTTGAGAGGAATAATGTATCTTTGATAGTGGCGATAGATGAGGATAATAGAGTATTGCTGAAAAGAGAATATAGATATCCTGTCGATGAAATACTATATGAGTTACCCGGTGGAGTAATTGAAGAAGGAGATAATGCATTAGATGCTGCCAAAAGAGAGTTGCTTGAAGAAACAGGCTATGTAGCAAATGATTGGAAAAAACTATCATCAGGATATGATTATCCTACTAAAGATACAAATGTGGTCAATATTTTTTTGGCAAAAAATATTATTAAAACATGTGAGCAAAAGTTAGATTTATCAGAAGAGATCGAGTATGAGTTTGTTCCTTTGAAAGGAGCGATTGATATGTGTCTCAGCAACCAAATAAAGGTCAATGGGACAATAGCAGGACTTATGCTCTCAGAAAAATATCTTGATTTTTTATGAAATCGTTTTCTAATTGATTGCAATTTAATAAAATTTGCTCTAATATAGGAAAGGAGTATGTCTGAAAATTATCAATCAAGAGGTTTGATGATTTTAGGTTAAGTTAATTAGAATCGAGGAAATCAGTTATGGCAAAGGAAATCAAAACAATCGGTGTATTGACCAGCGGTGGCGATGCTCCCGGAATGAACGCTGCGATCAGAGCAGTTGTTCGTAAGTCTCTTGCAAACGGACTTAAGGTCAAGGGTATCAAGAAGGGTTATCAGGGTCTTCTTAACGAGGAGATCGAGGATATGGACAGAAGAAGCGTTGCTGATATTATTCAGCGAGGCGGAACTATTCTCGGAACAGCTCGTTGTATGGAATTCACAACTCCCGAAGGTCAGGCCAAGGGTGCTGAGATTTGCCGTAAGCATGGAATTGACGGGGTCATCGTAATCGGTGGTGACGGATCATACCGCGGAGCTCAGAAGCTTTCACAGCAGGGCATCAATACTGTAGGTATTCCCGGAACAATCGACCTTGATATTTCATGTACTGACTATACAATCGGTTTTGACACAGCCATCAACACAGCGATGAGCGCAATAGATAAGATCCGTGATACATCATCATCTCACGAGAGAGTTAGTATCGTAGAGGTTATGGGACGTCACGCAGGATACATCGCACTTTGGTGTTCAATCGCCAACGGTGCGGACGACATTCTTCTTCCCGAGAAGTATGACTACAACGAGCAGCGTATTATCGACAACATCATCGATAATCGTAAGAAAGGTAAGACACACCACATCATCGTTAATGCCGAGGGTATCGGACATTCAACATCAATGGCACGTCGTATCGAGGCTGCTACAGGTCTTGAGACAAGAGCTTCAATCCTCGGATACATGCAGCGTGGTGGTAGCCCGACATGTAAGGACCGTGTATATGCATCAATGATGGGATGCTATGCAGCTGATATCCTTGCAGCAGGCAAGACCAACAGAGTAGTTGGTTATCGCAACGGCCAGTTCGTTGATTACGATATCGACGAGGCTCTTGCAATGAAGAAGAACATCAACGAGTACATGTACGAGATCGCTCGTATTCTTTAATAAAGATTATAGACAAATATACAGCCCCTTATCGGATGATTCCGGTAAGGGGCTGTTTTAAGTAATCACGCGAATATTATTTGTGCTATACTATTAATACTCGCCACGTTTAATCATGGCATTGCGCGCAGTAATGCGCCGATTTTGTTTTTAGAGAGAGATTTCATATGATCACAAGCCTAAACAACGACCGCGTTCGCAAGGTCGTAAGTTATATAGAAAAAAATAAGGCAAGGCGCGAAGACGATGTATTTGTCATCGAGGGCATGAAGATGCTGCGTGAAGCGCCGGTTCTTCAGGTGCGCGAAGTTTACGTGACCGAGAAGTTTGCAAATGAGGCTTCCGAAGACGACAAAGAGATTCTTTGGAGATACGGCGCCGAGACAGTCACAGCCGAAGTTATGAAGAAGATGGCAGCAACGCAGACACCGCAAGGAGTTCTTGCGGTTGTAAGTCAGTATCACTACGCGCTTGAGGAAGTCCTTGAGGGCTACAATAAGGACATGGGCAGCGCACAGCCTCTTTTGCTCGTGCTTGAGAATATTCAGGATCCCGGAAATCTCGGCACAATGCTTAGAAGCTCAGAGGGCGCGGGAGTAACGGGCGTCATCCTAAGTAAGGGCTGCGCCGACATGTACAATCCCAAGGTTGTTCGCTCTACGATGGGGTCCATTTTCAGGATGCCGTTTATCTATGTGGAAGATCTTTCGAACATGGTAAAAGAGCTGGCACAGGCCGGAATTACTACCTATGCCGCTCACCTCAAAGGTAAAAAGAACTACGACGAATTTGATTATACAAAGCCGACCGCATTCCTTATCGGAAACGAAGGAAACGGTCTGACCAAAGAGACTGCCGATGCTGCAAGCGAATACGTACTCATCCCAATGAAGGGCGAAGTTGAGTCTATGAACGCAGCGACATCTTCAGCTATACTTACATTTGAAGCATCAAGACAGAGGAGGAGATGAAGACAATGACAATTGGATTTATCGGACTTGGAAACATGGCGAAAGCCATAATCGGAGGAATACTCGGCAAAGGACTTATGGGTCCCAACGAGATCATCGGAACCGCAGCAACTGAGGAGACATGCCTTAAGGTTGCAAACAAATACGGTATCCAGACACACAGCTCCAACGAAGCTGTTGCTAA
This sequence comes from Butyrivibrio sp. X503, assembly GCF_003625475.1. Classification (GTDB taxonomy): domain Bacteria; phylum Bacillota; class Clostridia; order Lachnospirales; family Lachnospiraceae; genus Butyrivibrio. The sequence goes on from NZ_RAIQ01000005.1 coordinate 133,546, forward strand.
GGAAGCGGACATCATAATTCTCGCCGTTAAACCTCAGTATCTCAAGGTTGTAATTGCCGACATAATGGACAGCGTGGACGACAGCAAGGTTGTTGTCAGCATCGCAGCGGGCAAGACAATCCAGTGGCTTCAGAACGAATTTGAGAAGCCCGTTAAGCTTATCAGAGTTATGCCCAACACACCTGCACTCGTACTTGAAGGCTGTTCTGCGGTTTGCAGAAACGACCTTGTGGGCGACGATGATTATCATTTTGTAAAAGAGCTTTTGGAGAGCTTTGGTAAGGCATATACAGTTCCCGAATCACTTATGGATGTTGTTGTCGGTGTCAGCGGATCGTCACCTGCTTATGTATTTCTTTTTATCGAAGCAATGGCAGATGCGGCTGTCGAAGGCGGAATGCCCAGAAAGCAGGCGTATGAATTTGCGGCGCAGTCGGTTCTTGGAAGCGCCAAGATGGTGCTTGAAACGGGCAAGCATCCCGGAGAACTCAAGGATATGGTATGTTCACCCGCAGGAACAACGATCGAAGCGGTACATGTTCTTGAAAAAGAGGGCCTTAGAGGAGCCGTTATGGATGCCGTAAAGGCTTGCATAGACAGGAGCAGAAGTCTATAAATCATATGGATTGACAAAGAACCTGCAAACTCAGTAATTATGCGGTTTGCAGGCTTTAAAATTAACACTTCTGCATTCTAAAATTTGACAAAAAATTGTATGTTTGCTAATATCACTTACGAAAAAGTTTCGCTGCATGCGTTTACATATTATGAGGGTGTAAATAGTCTTGCGGCAATCAATTTGGTATCTAATAGGAAGCAAATATATGAAAAAAGTTAGAAAGTTATCCCTAGCAATAGTGAGACTGACTACAATTTGCTCTCTAGTCTTGATCGTTTTCTTTTCCCGGGGGTTAACAGCACACGCAGCAAAAGCAGGCACACCGTATTCGGATGTTTCGGCAGGAATATCCAGTATTGTGAGTCCCGTAACGCCTCTTGGTGCCAGTGACAACGCGATCGAGATTAAAGCAAATAATCATCCGGACAAATCCTCATCGTCCGCAAGCAGCGCTTCATCATCTGATAACAATGAGCACGCGCTTGTAATGGCTAATGTCAGTCAAGTTATGAACATAAGAGAAACTCCCGATGAAGACAGCACTAAAGTCGGAGTACTGTATAAGGACTGTGGTGGCAGAATTCTGGAGCGTAAGGACGGATGGACCAAGATCAAATCGGGGGACTTGATCGGATGGGCCAAAGATGAGTACCTTCTTTTCGATGAAGATGCTCAAAACCTTGCACAGGATGTAGGTAAGCAGATCGTCACCAGTCAGAGCAGCGCTCTTAATGTCAGAGCGGATGCATCGGATGATGCGGAAGTTTTAGGAGTTCTCGGAGAAAAGACTTTTGTCGATATGATAGAGGATCTTGGTAACGGATGGATCAGCGTTGATTACAACGATGAGACCGGTTATGTTTTGGCAGATTGTGTAACCACAGATTTTAAGATCGACCATGGTGAAACAATGGCAGCCATCAAGCAAAGAGAGCTTGAGAAGAAGAAAGCCAAACTTACCGAAAACCGTGGCGCGGTTGCCGCAGATGCGGACGAGCTTAAACTTCTTGCAGCACTTATTCAGTGTGAAGCAGGTAATCAGCCTTACGAGGGACGAGTTGCCGTCGGAGCGGTTGTTATGAACCGAGTTAAGAGCGGAGCTTATCCCAACACCATTCAAGGCGTTATCTATGCATCGGGACAGTTTACACCGGCGCTTAACGGAACGGTTGACAGAGTATATACAGGTGGAAATATTTACGACACCAATTACCAGGCTGCGCAGGCGGCACTTAACGGAGAGACCACTGTCGGAGGAGCACTTCACTTCAGAAGGAACAACGGCAGAGAGGGACAGGTTATCGGAGCACACGTATTCTGGTAATATACAAGGGATTGCAGAGATGCAGTCCCTTTTACAATTTACCCGTGTTTACAATTGGCGTTTGCCGTGTGATAATAATGGGTAATTATTAGACGAAAGTAGAGGAGCACATTATGAACTTAAAGGGACGCGATTTTTTAAAACTTCTTGATTACACACCCGAAGAGATCACATATCTTTTGGATGTTGCCGCAGATCTCAAGGAAAAGAAGAGAAACGGCATTCTTCACGACGAGCTTAAGGGCAAGAACGTAGCACTTATTTTTGAGAAGACAAGTACGCGTACCAGATGTGCTTTTGAAGTAGCCGCCAAAGACCTTGGTATGGGATCAACTTTCCTTAATCCCACAGACTCACAGATCGGTAAAAAAGAGAGTATCGCCGATACAGTAAGAGTTCTTTCAAGGTTCTATGACGGAATAGAATACAGAGGTTTCGAGCAGGATATTGTTGAGACAATGGCTAAGTACAGCAGCGTGCCGGTATGGAACGGACTTACCAACGAGTTCCATCCCACACAGATGCTCGCAGACCTGCTTACTATCAGAGAGCATTTCGGACGTATCAAGGGAATCAATTTCGTATACATGGGCGATGCAAGATACAACATGGGTAATTCTTATATCGTTACAGCTGCCAAGATGGGCATGAACATCACGATAGTGACTAACAAGAAATATTTCCCCGAGCAGGGACTTATTGATACATGTAATGAGATTGCCAAGCAGACAGGCGCTACACTTAAGTTTACCGAGGACGTCATGGAAGGAACCAAGGGTGCAGACGTTATCGCAACAGATATCTGGGTATCCATGGGCGAGCCCGAGGAAGTTTGGGCGGAGAGAATCAAAGATCTTTCTCCTTATCAGGTAAATATGGATGTCATGAACAATGCCGGCGAAGGCGCTATATTCATGCATTGCCTGCCTTCATTCCACGATCTTAATACTACCATCGGAAAAGAGATCAAAGAGAAATTCGGTCTTGATGAGATGGAAGTTACAAACGAAGTATTTGAGTCAGAAAGATCTATCGTTTTTGACGAAGCAGAGAATCGTATGCATACTATTAAGGCAGTTATGTACGCAACACTCAAAGGATAATTTTTATGCTAAGTGCAGAGAACATAAAAGGGCAGCTACACACGAGGTGGGCTGCCTGTAACCTTGTTTATAAGGAAGAAACAGGCTCGACCAACGATGACGCTGCGATCCTTGCAAAAGAGGGTGCGCCGCACGGAACACTTGTCGTAGTCGACAGACAAAGCGCCGGAAGGGGCACCAGAGGAAGAGTCTGGGAGACCCAGGAAGGAAGCAACGTTGCGATGAGTCTCATAGTAAGACCTGATGCAACTCCCGATAAGCTTTCAATGATGACGCTTATCATGGGACTTTCTGTTGCGCAAGGAATCGAGGATGTTATCCTGGATAATGAAGACATACTTGATTTTCCTCAGATCAAATGGCCCAATGATGTTATTATCGCGGGCAAAAAAATCTGTGGCATCCTTACGGAGCTTCACATGAATAATGACAACACTGTCAGCGACGTTGTCATCGGAGTCGGTATCAACATAAACATGACTGTTTTTCCTGATGATATAAAGGGTATTGCCGGATCGATCTATTCGCAGACCGGCTACAAGGTTGACAGAAGCGCGGTCGTGGCTGCGGTCATGAAACGCTTTGAAGACAATTATGATACATACATGAAGAGCTTTGATCTTTCTCTTTTAAAAGATGAATATGAAGAGAGGCTCATCAACAAAGATAAAACGGTAAAAGTACTTGATCCTGCGGGAGAGTACGAAGCCACAGCCAAGGGCATTACAATTGGCGGAGCGCTTATAATAGAAAAAGAGGACGGAAGCATTTCCGAGATAAATGCCGGCGAAGTGTCTGTGCGAGGCCTTTATGGATATGTTTGATCTAAGAAGGATTTTCGGACTTCGATTTTTCTTTTGACAATAACGGAGGGAAGTTATGATTCTTGTTATCGATGTAGGTAATACGAATATCACATTTGGAGTTTATTCAAAGGATAAGCTCGTAGGCTCATTTAGAATGACGACACAGATGTCACGTACTTCGGATGAGTTCGGGATCATGCTGTTGCAGCTTCTTGCAAGCAACGGGATTGTAAAAGAAAAGATAGACGGCGTAATGATCGCAAGCGTTGTTCCCAAGATCATGCATGCGCTTATCAATGCGATCACAAAATACATCGGCAAGAAACCTTATATCGTAGGCCCCGGAATCAAGACGGGACTTAAGATCGTGACCGACAATCCAAGAGAGATAGGACCCGACCTTATCGTTGGCGCGGTTGCTGCGTATGAGCTTTACGGCGGACCGATCCTTGTAATAGATTTTGGTACGGCGACAACCTACGTTGCGGTTAATGAAAAAGGCGAATTCTTTACGGGAGTTGTTGCTCCCGGAATCGGAATCTCAGCAAAGGCACTCTGGGAAGACACAGCGAAGCTCCCCGAAGTTGAGATCGTTAAGCCCAAGAGTATCCTTGCAAAAGAAACGATATCAAGTATGCAGGCCGGACTTGTGTATGGTCAGATCGGTCAGACCAAGTACATCATCAACGAGATGAAAAGAGAGTCCGGACTTACAAATATGAAAGTCGTTGCGACGGGAGGCCTCGGAAGACTTATATCGGCAGAGACCGAGGAGATCGACATCTACGATCCGAACCTTATCCTTGAGGGATTAAATATCCTTTATGCCAAGAACAGTAAGAACAAACCCCAGTTAAAAGAAGATGAAAACGGAGAGTTTGACGTAAAATGAGAGCAGATAAATTCGAAGAAGAATACAATAAAGAATTCGGTGAAGGCGGCAAGAATTTTGACGCCGAGTTCTCCGAAGGAAAAGAAGACCTTAAGATAGACGAGATGCAAAAGACCAACAAGGGTCGTACTTTCGAGAATGTAGCGAATGGAAGAGTGGTACTTTGCGGAGCTAACGCATACGAGCAGAAGTACTATTTTAACCCTATATTTAAGCAGATTCCCGAGAGTATAAAGAAAGAGCTCAACATTATCAGCGTTCTTTTTACTCAGGAAGCGGGCGGAATCTTTACCATCGTATTTGAGGAAGACGGAAATATCAGCATTGAGACCGACGCGGATGAAGAGGACATCACATACGATGAGATCACTGCGGGACTTCTTGTCGGAGAAGTAAGAAGAAAGAGACAGGATCTTTTCGAGGCGCTCGGCCTTTATTACAGGATATATGTGCGCGGAGAGAATCCTGCGGACATTCTTGAAGAAGAGTAAAAACGCAGAGGCATGCGCAAATTTTTTTGAAAGAGAATCAGACATATGGCAGGCTACGGAAAGTTACAGATAGGAAACGTAACCCTTGAAAATAACATAATACTGGGACCCATGGCAGGTGTATCAGACCTGCCGTTTCGTTTGCTATGCCGTGAAATGGGCGCCGGGCTTGTGTGCATGGAGATGGTGAGCGCCAAGGCCATCATCTACAAGAACCGCAACACAGGCATGCTCATGGAGATTCATGAAGATGAACACCCTGTTTCACTCCAGCTTTTCGGATCGGAACCTGCGATCATGCAGGAGGCAGTCGGTATGATCAAGGACAGACCCTATGACATACTTGATGTAAACATGGGCTGTCCCGTGCCTAAGGTTGTCAGTAACGGTGAAGGCTCGGCACTTATGAAAAAGCCCGAGCTTATTCAGGAGATAGTTGCAGCGCTCGTGAAGGTTTCTGACAGGCCTGTCACAGTGAAGATAAGGAAAGGCTTTAATGACGCAAGCATCAATGCGGTAGAATGCGCACTTGCGGCTGCCGAAGGCGGAGCCGCTGCGATAGCCGTCCACGGAAGAACCAGAGAGCAGTACTATTCAGGAGAAGCTGACTGGGAGATTATTTCCAAGGTAAAAGAGGCTGTGAATGTCCCTGTTATCGGAAACGGAGATGTAAGAACGCCCCAGGATGCACAGCGCATGTTCGATGAGACGGGATGCGACGGCGTAATGGTAGCAAGAGCCGCTCAGGGCAATCCTTTTATCTTCAGGGAATTCAAGAGCTTTTTTGAGACAGGCGAGATCTGCGAAAAGCCAAGCATGCAGGAAATCTATGACACGGTCATAAGGCATGCGGATCTGCAGCTACAGTACAAGGGCGAATATATAGGAATAAGAGAAATGCGTAAGCACGTGTCATGGTATACGTACGGAATGCCTGGTAGCGCCAAGTTTAGGAATGAGATAAACCAGATGACGGATATGGACTCGCTTAAGAGAGCTTGTGCCGCAGTCATGCTTGACCGTTAATGCGCATAAATGCGGAGCGCTGCGGCATGTGAAGTGTCTTTTGACAGGGCGGAGCGGACGTAAAATTGCAAATCATTGACACATAAAATAATAGACTGTATAATATCCAAGTTAAACAGAGATTTTTATATTATTTTAGATAAATGCTCCGCGATGGAAGCTTATAATTATTTGAAGGGGTAGGAATCGGACAATGGAAGAAAAGAAGAATATTTTAACTTACGAAGGACTCAAGAAATACGAGGATGAGCTTCATGAGCTCAAGGTAGTCAAGCGTAAGGAAGTTGCAGAGAAGATCAAGGAAGCAAGAGAGCAGGGCGACCTTTCAGAGAACGCCGAGTACGATGCAGCCAAGGATGAGCAGAGAGACATCGAGGCTAGAATCGAAGCTCTTGAGAAAATCCTTAAGAACGCAGAAGTTGTTGTAGAAGAGGACGTTGACCTCAACAAGATCAGCATCGGATGCAAGGTTAAGATCCGCGACCTTGAGTTCAACGAGGACCTTGAATATAAGATTGTAGGCTCATCTGAGGCGAACAGCCTTAAGGGCAAGATTTCCAACGAGTCACCTGTAGGTAAGGCTCTTCTTGGTGCCAAGAAGGGACAGACTGTATCTGTAGAGACACAGGCCGGTGTGCTTAAGTACAAGGTACTCGGAATCGAGAGATCTGAGAACTAATAATGAATTTCGGAGCCGGCGATCAGTTTTATCGCTGGCTCTTTATTTTTTACATAATACGGAGGAAAAAAAGTGGCAGAGAATAATCAGCAGAATAACCAGAACACACAAGAAGACGTTGGACGCCTTCGCCAGGTAAGAAGAGACAAGCTTGCTGAGCTTCAGGCGCAGGGAAGAGATCCTTTTCAGATTGTAAAATACGATCAGACACATCATACACAGCAGATCAGGGACAACTTTGAAGCTCTTGAATTCGTTGCTCCCGTTGATGAGGACGGAAAGGCTATCACAGTACCTCTTTCAGACATTCCTGCAGACAAGGTTGTAAGCCTTGCAGGACGTATGATGAGTAAGCGTGTCATGGGTAAGGCTTCTTTTGCCAACCTTCAGGACAGAGATGGACGCATGCAGCTCTATGTGTCAAGAAATGACCTTGGAGACGAGGCTTATGCTGATTTCAAGAAAATGGATATCGGTGACATCATCGGTATTAAGGGATTTGCTTTCAGAACCAAGACCGGTGAGATCTCAGTTCACGTAAAAGAGCTGGTTCTTTTAGCTAAGTCACTTATGCCCCTCCCTGAGAAATTCCACGGACTTACAGATACAGAGATCCGTTACAGACAAAGATACGTTGACCTTGTTATGAACGAAGAGGTCAAGGAGACATTCAAGAAGAGAAGCGCTATTCTTCGCGAAATCCGTAACTTCCTTGCAGACAGAGATTTCATGGAAGTTGAGACTCCTATGCTTGTTGAGAATGCGGGCGGCGCTGCTGCAAGACCTTTCTTTACTCACTACAATGCACTTGATGAGGAGAGAAAGCTTCGTATCTCACTTGAGCTTTACCTTAAGAGACTTATCGTCGGCGGTATGGAGAGAGTCTTCGAGATCGGACGTGTATTTAGAAACGAGGGTACAGATACAAGACACAATCCTGAGTTCACACTTATGGAGCTCTACCAGGCATATACAGACTATGAGGGAATGATGGAGCTTACAGAGTCCATGTTCCGTTATCTTGCCGAGAAGGTTTGCGGCACAACACAGATTCCGTACGGAGATAACATCATCGATCTTGGCAAGCCATTCGAGCGTCTTACAATGAACGACGCTATCAAGAAGTATGCAGGCGTTGACTTCGACGCTGTTAAGACAGACGAAGAGGCCAAGGCTATTGCTAAGGAGAAGGGCGTTGAGTTTGAGGATCGTCACAAGAAGGGCGATATCATCAATCTCTTCTTCGAGGAGTTCTGCGAGAAGAACCTGATCCAGCCTACATTCATCATGGATCATCCTCTTGCTATCTCACCTCTTACCAAGAAGAAACCCACAGATCCCGAGAAGGTTGAGCGTTTCGAGCTCTTCATCAATACATGGGAGATGTGTAACGCATATTCGGAGCTCAACGATCCTATCGACCAGCGCGAGCGTTTCGCCGCTCAGGATGCCAACGCGGCAGCAGGCGACGAAGAGGCTGAGCACACAGACGAGGACTTCCTCAATGCCCTCGAGATCGGTATGCCACCCACAGGTGGTATCGGATACGGTATCGACCGTCTCTGCATGCTTCTTACAAACAGCGCAGGAATCAGAGACGTATTGCTGTTCCCTACACTTAAGTCCTTGGATAAGTAAAAGCCAGTGTTTATGCGACTTTGGGCTTGTGTAGATGGTTAAAAAACCTTATTGTGCAAATCTTCGGGCGCCCTCGTGGCGCCCGTATTCTTGATAAAGGGGCTGTTCCCCTGCGCCACACTTCTGATTTGTGGCTCCATTCATCGTTCTGATGCGTGGAAATTTCCATTTTTTGACTAAGACATTGATTATTCCGCTATTTAGTCACTACTTTTCATTGTTCTTTTTTTTCTCTTCTTGTCTTTAAGGAAGCTTGAGTGACTAGGAAGGCTGATTCTAATTGAATTAGTCACATATTTTCAAAGCGCTTGGTCATCTTCATTTCAAAATAATTCAAATAGGTGACTAAGACATGCAATAAAACTTGCGCTAGTCACTTTTGCAAATTTTTCAAAGAGTGAAGATCGCAAATAAAAGTAACAGAGAAAGGAAAAACACATTGGCAAACATAATTGAATTTGTATCTTCTCGCATCTCGCAATTAAAGCGGGCTGTTAAACAGGCAGAGAAAGCCCAAAGCTCTTTTCCGGAAGGAAGACTGAGAACGAGCAGAACAGGAGGCAGACTTCGCTTTTACGAGGTAACTGATAAAGGCGATACCAATGGAAAATACTTGCACAAGGAAGAACTGGCGACCATCAGGATTCTTGCCCAGAAAGACTACAATAAGCATTTCCTGAAGGCCGCCAGGTCAGAACTGGAAATGCTGGAGAAATTTCTTTTGAAATATACGGACCCGGCCGAGGACATCTACAACAATCTCGTCCCTGAGAAAAAGAATCTGGTAACACCATACATCTTACCTGATGATCTAATAGCCAAAGAATGGCAGTCTAAGACATTCAGACCAAATCCCTACAAACCTGAAAATAAAACTAGCGATACAAAAAGAGGAGAAAAAGTCAGATCCAAATCCGAAGCTTTTATTGCGGACACATTATACGAGTTCGGAATTCCGTACCGTTACGAGTATCCTGTCAGAATGGTCAACGGAGAGCTCAGATATCCGGATTTCACCTTGCTCAAAGTAAGGACAAGGGAAGTGATCTATCTTGAACATTTTGGGAAAATGGGAGATGAGGGTTACAGAAGAGACACTATGGAAAAGATGGATCTGTACAGGGCCAGCGGGATTTATCCGGGCAAGAATCTGATATTCACATATGAGACGGAGGACCATCCTCTTGATATTGGTGGCATGAGAAAGATGCTGCATGAAATATTTTGCTGAATAAATGTACATTTAAGCTTCGGTTAAATCCCGAAGCTTTTTCTTGGAATTGTGTTGACAAAAAATATGTAATATATTACATTGTTTCATATAGGTAATATATTACATAATATAAAAAGGAGCTCACATGAATTGCGATGAAGTAATGAATATCGAAAAAGTAACGTTTGGAGATATGCCACCACAGCCGTTTTTACTCGGATTACTCAGTGCATTTGATAACAGATATCAGGCTGCAGCCGATGCATATTTCAAGGAGATTACCTGGAAACAATTTTTTGCAATAATCTGTATCAACTTATGCAAGGAACCTCCGACATTGAATGAGCTTTCAGATGTAATGGGAAGTTCTCATCAGAATGTAAAGCAGATTTTACTTAAGCTTGAGAAAAAGGGGTTTGTCTCTGCAATTCCTGATGAGAAGGACAAGCGAAAGCAGCGAATCTTTGTCACAGATAAATGCAGGACTTTTCTGGAACAAAATGACAATAATGGTCAGCAGAGCCGGTACGTCATCGGAAGAATATTTAATGGAATCGATGAAAAGAGCCTTCAGACTACCATACAAACTATCATAAAAATGGAAAGGAATTTGAGCGAGTTATGAAAACACTGATTATTTACACATCACAGACAGGTTTTACTAAAAGGTACGCAGAGTGGATTGCAGAAAAAATGAGCGGTGAGCTTCTTGATCTAAGGAATGCTCAGAAAAAGAGTGCTGATTACTTCAAGGACTTTGACGCGATCTGCTACGGAGGTTGGGCTATGGCAGGTAATCTGGTCAAAGGTAAGTGGTTTCTCGAAAAAGCTTCTGACTTGCAAGACAAGCGCCTGGCTATGTTCTGCGTAGGCGGCGGCCCTAATGACAATCCTGATGTAGATGCTTTTCTTCAGAATGTCCTTACGGAGGAACAGAAGAAGTATATTAAAGTATTCTACTGTCAGGGCGGTTTAAACTATGAAAAGATGAAAGCACCATCCAGACTTGCAATGAAGATGTTTGTATCAACTCTCAGGAATAAAAAAGATGCTACTGAGAAAGAAAAGGCCATGGCCGAGAAGATGGCTTCATCCTATGATATTTCTGATGTCAAATATATAGAACCTATAGTGGCTTATCTGTTGGAGAAAGATAATGAAAAGGCTGTTTAAAACCCTGCTTGCGATAGTAATCGTAATTGCGGTGATCATCACATCTGCAGTCGCAATTGTTAGTGTCAGGATGATTGGACAGGTCAAGGCTTTCGACAAATCAGAAATTGATCTGTCCCATGTTGCTGATGGTGTATATAATGGTCATAGTGAGACGGATCTGGTCAAGGTTGATGTTCGAGTAACAGTAGCTGATGGAAGAATAGAAGATATTGAAATCCTAAAGCACGAGTGTGGCAAGGGGTATCCTGCTGATGTGATTGTCAGTGATATGATCAAAGATAATACAGTAGAGGTTGATGCGGTTTCGGGTGCAACGATGTCCAGTGAAGTAATAAAAGACGCAGTCAGGGATGCGTTAAGATCGGGGCTTTAACCTTTCAGGATAATAGACTAAGACAAATCGGGATTTACAAAGACAGTATGCGCCCGCTGATTGAAAGGGACATGGAAGAAACGGAAAAGATACTGATGAATTCAAATTTGTAGAACGATTAAATTTCAGTTCCATGAAGAAGTAGGAGTAGATAAAAAGAGTAGAGCAGAGTACCGGCAGGATAGAGAGCAGCGTCATAAGAGAGGGGATATTCATTCCTCCGGCATCTCCCGCAAATCGGAAGGCGTGGGGCGTTCTGACGATAAACAAGAAGATGAGGATCTGTTCGATACATTCAATGTAAATGTATTTCCTGAGAAAACTGTGAGTTCGCAACCAAATTTAACAAAATACAGCACTACATGTAAGCTTCGCTTGGTAGACAGGCGGAGCTTACTTTTTTATGATTGAGAAAAATGTTAAAATATTTAGCAAAGGTGGTAGAAACATGAGAAAGGTATATTTGGATAATATTCGTTGGACAACAGTAGTGCTGGTTGTCATCTATCATGTAATATACATATTCAACGGTGTAATACAACATGGAACCATCGGGCCCTTCAGTGAGCATCAGCCCCAGGATACGTATCAGTACATTGTATATCCCTGGTTCATGTTACTTCTGTTTGTGGTATCCGGCATGTCAGCCCGCTATGAACTGGTTAAGCGAACAGAGAAGGAATTCATCAGAGTAAGGACGAGAAAGTATCTTGTGCCATCAACAATCGGCATTCTGGTTTTCGGCTGGGTTCTTGGCTATTACAACATGCTGATGTCCGGTGCTTTTAATTCCATGAACAACGTACCAGGGCCAATCCTTTTCCTGATAATGGCAGTCAGCGGATCAGGTCCGCTGTGGTACATTCAGATGCTTTGGCTCTTCAGCCTGATACTGGTACTGATCAGAAGGATTGAAAAAGACGGATTTTATAATATATGCGGCAAAGCAAATCTTTTGACACTTATACTTCTTGTCATACCCGTATACGGAGCAGCGCAGATACTTAACACACCGATAATAGTGGTATACAGATTCGGTATTTACGGACTGGGCTTTTTGATCGGCTACTTTGTACTGTCCCATGACGAAGTGATGGATCGACTTGGCGAAAGCTGGCTGTTATTAAGCATTCTTGCCCTCGCATCCTGCGTAGCCTTCGTGATTTTATATATAGGTCAGCCTTATCCGGATCACATGGTTCTGGATACAATTATGTGCAATGTATACGCATGGTTTGGAACACTCGGTATACTTGCCTTCATGAAAAAATGGGGCAATTTTGAGAATGCCTTCTCAAGGTGGATGTGCCGAAAATCATGGGGCCTCTATGTATTCCATTATCTGATGATCGCGGTCAGCGGATGGTATCTGCATACATTATGTCCGTCCCTTGCTCCTGTCATCGTATACCTGTTGGTTGCAATAGCAGCATTCGCAGGCTCCTACCTTCTGTATGAGTTTATGAGCCGCATACCTTTCATAAGGTGGTGTGTTCTGGGAATAAAAAAGGAGAAGAAAGAATGAGTTTTGCTGATAACCTTATTGAATTAAGAAAGCTTAACAATCTGTCGCAGGAAGACATCGCCGAGAAAATAGGCGTATCCAGGCAGACGCTTTCAAAATATGAGACCGGAGAGTCGCTTCCGGATATAGAGAGGTGTAAGCAGCTGGCGGACATCTTCGGTGTAACCATGGACGATCTTATCTCATATGAAAAGACTGATTCGGAGAACCTGGGATATGGCATACCACCAAAAGGAAAACATATCTTTGGATTGGTCAAAGTAGGAGATAAGGGTCAGATCGTCATTCCTGCCAAAGCAAGAAAGATCTTCGATATAAGAACAGGCGACAATCTGATAGTTCTCGGAGATGAATTCCAGGGTATTGCCCTTATAAAAGAAAAAGGTCTCCTGGGACTTATCAACAGTGCGAAAGAAAGTATAACTGACTAAAAGAATGTAGGTGAAAGATGATGGAAATAAGAGTTACTACAAAAATGCATTACGAAAAAAAGAATCCTATATTGCAGCCACTGAAATTGAAGACCGGATTATCGGCTTCTGCAAAGTCGATATTAATGGAGAAATCGGTATACTGGACTATTTGGTGGTAAAAGAGAAATTCAGGGGAAAAGGTTTTGTAAAGGAACTCATGGACTGGGCGATAAATTTCAGTTTTATGTACGAAAGGAAATAACCTATATGAATATTATGAGGGCCGATAATACTGATCTTCAGGAGATTTTAGATCTTCAGTACCTGGCGTATCAGAGTGAGGCAGCTCTATTTGGAAGTAAAGACATACCTCCGCTTAAAGAGACGCTATCCGAACTTGAGGCAGAATTCAAAAAAGGAATAATTCTGAAGATGGTCGATGATAAAGGAAACATCATAGGCTCAGTACGCTCTAAGTCTAATGAGAATACAGTATATATCGGTAAGCTTATGGTACATCCGGACGAACAGAAAAAAGGATATGGTAAAAAACTTCTTTGCGAGATAGAAAGGTATTATCCAAATAAGCGTTTTGAACTCTTTACGAGCACAAGAAGCATAGATAATATTAGGCTTTATGAGAAGATGGGATATAAGAAGTTCAAAGAAGAAAAGATTACGGATGAACTCGTATTTGTCTATATGGAAAAGGAATAGTGCATTAAATCGGAAGTTAAAACTCCGATGCAAGGAGGATCCGCAGATATAATGACAGACAGTTGCTCATCCGATATAATGGGTGGGCAACCCAATATACTATGGAGGTAACAGTCATGAACAAGTATGTTTCGCTGGATAAGCGAAGTAAGAAAGCTCAGCGCGAGTATCACGCAAAGCAGAGGCGCACCTGGGGAGAACTTAATCCCGTGACAAGGAGCGTACCGAGCGGAAAGACTTACAATCGAAAGAAGGAAAAGCAGAGGATCGGCAAAGAGTTCAGAAATGGATTTGAGGCCGATCTTTTTTTTGCAAAAATATATATTTTTGCTTGGCTATGACGTAACGTAATAGTTTATGATGTAATCACACGTGAAGGAGATGATAGCCATGAAGACAGTAAATGAAGTAAGTTTGCTTTTCTATATAAATGGGTACGACGAGGGAGCGCTGCTTTATTCAATGGGATACAAAATAACTTTTTATATTACGCTCTAACTGCTAAGGATAGAATACATTTGAATTTATAATAGATACATTTTAAAGACTTTGGAAAAATTCGAGTATGCCATTGCCACGCGAGTGGAATCTAAGTAAACTTACAAACACATTTAAAAGTGTTATGGGAAAAGATATTACTGATGACACGATTGGCAATTTCATAGGTTATTTTGAGGATGCATTCGTTATATCCAAGGTCAGTAAGTACAACATAAAAGGCAGAAAATATATTGGTGCTCCATTCAAGTTATACTTTGAAGATATCGGGGTAAGGAATGCCAGGCTTAATTTCCGACAGATTGAAGAGACTCATATTATGGAAAACATCATATATAACGAGCTTAGATACAGAGGTTTTAATGTTGATGTTGGCGAAGTTAACGTCAGCGAGAAGACAGACAGAATAGATGCTAATGGAAAGTATATATATGCACAGAAAGCACTGGAAGTGGATTTCATAGCATCTAAAGGAGATATAAAATACTATATTCAATCAGCACTTTCGATGGACGATGCTGATAAACAGTTACAGGAAAAGAAGAGCCTTTATTATATTGATGATTCTTTTAAAAAAGTAGTCGTGGCAAAAACAGGATTAAAACCTTCTTATGATGAGAAGGGAGTTATGATTATCGATTTGTTTGACTTTCTTATGGATAATCCAATCAACCATGTATGATATGTTAGAAAGGTAATAACTTTTAATTTAAATGAGGATTATATGGAAGAAATGAACGATTCAATAGTTATCAAATCAGCTGAAACGGATGAGGAGCTGTGCGGAAGAGGATACGTCCACTGTACTGCATGGCAGGAAGCCTATAGAGGCATAGTGTGCGACAGATATCTTGATACGATGACTGTAGAGGCTACAACAGCACGTGCCAGGAATTATCCGGACAATACCCTTGTAGCTAAGGATGGATGTAAAAAGGAATGGACTCTTGGCACGCCTGTCTCAATAGTCAGAATGGTAATGAAAAGAGCATAATCTTTTGGTTTAATTCACTATTAGATTGTTCAAATCGTTGTTTGATAACGAAGGAGAATTGATGGATACAGTGGTTTTTTTGTGCAGTTCCGTCATGGAACAAAGAATTTAAGATTCTTCTTGAAAACAATTTTTAATTCGATTAGCCTTTTCTTAGGACGTCCGAATCTTACCTAAGAGGAGGCTACAAATGAATAAAGAAGAACTACACAGTTACATTTCCGAGAGTAAGGGAAATGAGAGTAATATCTGCCAGATTTGTGCCATAAGAGATGAAGAAATAGTATATGAGGATAGCTGGCGAGGGTTTAAAGCAGAGGATCCTGTAAATGTCAATTCTGTGACTAAAGGTGTTATGGCAATACTTGCAGGCATTGCAGCTTATACAGGAGCCATTAAGAGCCTTGATGAAAAGGTCATAAACTTTTTCCCGGATTATCAGGTCAAGAGAGGTGAGAAAACAATATACGATGTCACAATAAAACACCTTCTTACCATGACCGCTCCCTATAAGGGAAAGTCTGAACCCTGGAAGAAAGTTTGTACTTCCGAGGATTGGACTAAAGCAGCGCTGGATTTTCTTGGGGGACGCAGCGGAATAACCGGAGAATTCAAATATGCAACTCTTGGAATACAGATACTTGCCGGGATTATTGAGAGAGCAACAGGAGAGAAATGCATTGATTTTGCTAACAGGTATTTGTTCGTTCCGATGGGAATCCCGGAACACACCATCCATGGTGCCGGCAGCAAAGAGGATCAGTTTGATTTCTTTATGAACAAGGGGCCAAGGAAGAATGAGTGGTATTCGGATCCGCAGGATATTGTTACCGCAGGCTGGGGACTTTGCTTATCGGGAAGAGACCTTGCAAAGATTGGGTCTATGGTCTTAAACGAAGGGATATATGGCGGAACTCAGATAGTATCAGTAGAGTGGATCAGGCAGATGCTCACTCCTTATCTGAAGCTTGGTGAACGCTTTGGCTTTATGGAATACGGATATCTGTGGTATAAACCTTACGAAAACAAAGAGGTATATGCCGCGATAGGCGACAGTGGAAACATTATCTATGTGAACAAAGAGAAGAACGTTTCTGTGGGTGTTACCGGAACATTTAAGCCTAGGATATTTGACAGGGTGGAGTTCATAGAGAAAAAAGTACTTCCACTGATAGTATGACATATTTACAATAGACAATGTGAACGGTAAAACAAGATGAAATTGTTGAGGAGATGAAGGCCTATGAATAGCAACGAATCATGAATGTTTCTTACGATACTCTGACGGAGTTTTACCATATGCTTTCAGAAAGCAGCGGTTGAAATAGCTTATGTCATTGAACCCGCAGGAATAGGCTATGTCCGAAATCGGAGTATTTGGGCTTGTGAGAAGCTCATCACTTATCTGTTCCAGGCGGAATTTTAGTACATGCTGAATAGGCGTGGTATGAAGTATGTCGTGGTAAAGCCTGAGCAAAGTGCTGACACTGATGTTTGCACTTGCTGCTATATCCTCGATAGTTATTTGTTCTCTGAAATGAGTTTCAATAAAATACAGAGTCTTTTTAATCCTAAGCTCATCCCTTTGCGTCTTGGACGTGAAGGGATGTTCTTTTTCTGAATCAATGTTGTGGAGCAGCAGACTTGTGATCTGACTAAGTGAAGAACGTACAGTCAGCGCATAGTCAACTTTTTCATGTGCTCCGCTGTTCCAGGCTTTTTCTGCAAAAGAGAGAATTTCTTTTTGCCACGGAATGGAAGGAGTGAGCTTGATAAATGGAAGATTCTCGTGAGAAAGGATCGGTGATACGTAGGTATTCCAAACGATATCACCGGGTGCTGCTATCAGGCGGGGATCAAAGACCATGCAGTGCTGTCTTCCGGTTTTGGAACTAAGCTCTGCTGAGTGAAGAATACCGCTGTTAGCAAAATAACCTTCGCCGGTCTTTAACTTGATCTCACATCCGGCGATAAAAACGCTGACTTCCCCGGAAAGGATGACTACAAGCTCAAGTTCATCATGCCAGTGCCATGGTACTTTGACTTTCGTAAGATCATCGTCGAAAAAGGCGATGGGGAAATCAGGAGTTCCGTATGTAAGCAGTTCTCTGCCGGTGTCATCTGTTTTATCTGTAGAATATGAAAGAGCCATATAAATCCTTTCTGACGATATTGTCTTATTATAACCACGATTATATGCGATTTAATTCTATATGTAAATTTCTGATAAATGATATACTCCAATGCAGTTAAGAAAATACGTTATGCTTTGGAGGTAAGACTTTATGTATTCTTTGCTAATTGCTGTAATCTACCTGATATTTATAAGTCTGGGACTTCCGGATTCGCTTCTGGGATCCGGCTGGCCGACTATGCAGGTTGCATTTGGAGTGCCCTCATCCTATGCAGGATATGTGTCCATGTCTATTTCTTTTTTGACGATAATATCCGCTCTTTTAAGTCCAAGGATGATAAGGCGCTTTCATACGAAGTGGATCGTTATCGTATCAATATTCCTGACCATCATGGGACTTATAGGCTTTTCGATATCAACTTCCTACTGGATGCTGTTTATATTCGTGATCCCTTATGGGCTCGGCGCCGGTGCGATCGATTCATCAGTGAACCACTATGTGGCAAACAACTATTCCGGCTCAGTAATGAATTTCCTTCACTGCTTCTACGGTGTGGGCGCAGTGATAAGCCCAAACATCATGGGGTTGGCGCTTAGTCGCGCAAGGTGGAATGAAGGCTACAGGTGGACAGCATATATCCAGGTGGCTATACTCCTTGTATGTATTTTTTCACTTCCTCTATGGAAAAGAAATGAGAATGAAGCAAAAGGTGAAGAAGAGGCAGGAGCCGGGATAAGAGAGGCGATAAAGGTTCCCGGAGTCATGCTTACACTTATCGCATTCTTTGCATACTGCTCCGGTGAGAATACATGTTTCCTCTGGACATCAAGCTTTTTTGCCGGAACTAAAGAGGGACTGACAGACGGTATGATCGCTTCCTTTGGATCACTGATATTTGGCGGACTGATGCTTGGAAGATTTATCTCCGGATTTGTATCAAACAGGCTTGGAGACAGACTACTGATTAGGATAGGAATCTTGATGGAACTGATCGGTATTGTTATGGTCATGCTTCCGTTTGGTCATTATCTTCCTGCGGCGATCGGTTTTGTGGTCATAGGAACCGGCATGGGCCCTGTGTATCCTGCAATCCAGCATATGGCTCCTGAGAACTTTGGCAAAAGATACAGCGCAGCAGTCATAGGACTTCAGATGGCAGCAGCCTATGTTGGCAGTACTTTCATGCCAATGTTTTTCGGAATCCTACAGCAGCATATCGGAATCGGGATCATGCCGATATATCTTTTGATATTTGCGATTCTCAATATAGGAATGCTGGAAATGGCATACAGGCGCTTACCTTAATGGTAGGTGCCTTTTTGTTTTATGAATGAGAAAAAAGAAATGATGGCTCTTTTTCTGATATATTAAATCTAGAGTACCGGATAAGGAGAATATGATATTGGATAATATTGAGTGGATCTTTTTTGATGTTGGTTCAACTTTGGTAAGCGAGGAAAAGCCTTTTTTACATAGACTTCACGAAATAGCCGAGGCTGTTAATGAACCTTTTGAAATGATACAGGATAAGGTGATTCAGCTATACAAGGAAAAGAAAAAAGGTGAGTATGTATTGATAATGGATCATGGGATAGAAAGACATCGCTGGCGAAGCGAGGATGAGGAATTATTCCCGGAGTCTTATGAGTGCCTTGAGCGATTGAGTAAGAAATACAAAATCGGAGTTATAGCTAATCAGATCCCGGGAACAGCTTCCAGATTAGAAGAGCATGGAGTTTTGAAGTTCATCGATCTTGTTATAGCTTCTGCTGAAGAAGGATTAGAGAAGCCTGACAGGAGGATATTTGAGCTTGCCTTATCAAGAGCAAATTGTAAACCTGAGAATGCGGTTATGGTCGGAGATAGAGTTGACAACGATATAGTACCTGCTAAGAAGATGGGTATGAAAACTGTTCGGGTAAAGCAAGGAATGTGGAAATACTGGGAAGTTATCAGTGAAGATGAGCAGGCAGATTATGAAGTAGATGATCTGAGTGAAGTCGCGGCGTTGTTTTTATGATGAGGCTATTAGGTTTTAACGAGGCGTCAGGGGAGAAGTTGACAGCGCATATTACTAATAGTAATATACCTATTAGTAATACATGGGAGGAGTACACAAATTGGAGAATATTATCCTCAGTCTGATCTTGTTAAAACCAATGACGATCTATGAAATGCGTGCATACATACAACTGAATCTTTCTACGGTTTGCAGCGACAGTCTCGGAAGCATGCAGGCTGCTATAAAGAAACTTGTTGAAAAAGGATATGTATCCGTAACCGAATATGTGGAGAATAATACACTTAAGAAGCAGTATAGCGTAACAGATAAAGGCGTGAAATATTATAAAGACTGGGTAGGGACACCGATCAATATACAGAAAATGAAGAGTATGGAAGAGGGGAAGTTTTTCTTCCTTGGAATAGCTCCGGGAGAAAAAAGAGTAGCATTTCTTAAGGCTCTTATTTCCGATATGGAGGTAGAGTATGAGAAACTTCTTGTCATAAAGGACTACGTTGGTAAAACTCAGGATACCGCTATAGCTAGGAACACCAAACGGATAAAAGAAGATCCTGTTCTTACCGGTAACCTGTTAGAGGTTTCCGGAGAAAAGACAGTTGAAAAGGCAGTAACCAATATAGACAATTATCAGATCTACATGCTGGAGTACGGTCTTGAGAAAATCAAAGCGGATCTGAATTTTTACAAAAAAATACTGAAGCGTGAGCTAAAGGGTTCTGAATCTAATGGATGCAAAAAGCAATGAAGAAAAAATCAGAAAACTGGAAGGTAAAACGCATGATCATCGCATTAGTGATAGTTGCGGTTGTAATAGTGGCTATTAAGTTTATATTATTTCCACCGGTAAAAGAGATACCTACAACAGGCAAGTATCAGATTGCCTCGGAAGATTATTGGGTGACTGAGGACAACGAAGATCCATATTCTAAAAACGGAGGATACAGACAACTTCAGGTAAGAAAGTGGTATCCCATAGATTGCGCTGAGGAGAAGCCGGTTGTTGTGGCGTCCCATGGATCCTGTGGAACCATTGATAATAACGGAAGCCTGTATCGCGAGTTGGCCAGCCATGGTTATACTGTGCTTGCAGTGGCGCATCCGGGACAGGCGGCAAGCGTTAAATATGAAAACGGAAAGTCCTGCGGACCCAGCGGAGAATTCCTAAAAGAAATGGGAGCACTAAAGCCGGAAGAAGATCTTGAGAAAGCGTACAAGGTATTTCACAAGTGGATGGAAATAAGAACCGATGATCTGAATGCGGTCATGGATGACTGGGTGGAAAAAGAAGGAGCAACTCACTTTATTTCAGAGGGGCATTCTCTTGGAGGCTCAGCAGCTTACGCCATGGCAAGGATAAGAGATGATGTTATCGGATGCATAGCTTTGGAATCACCTTTTATGTATGACATTAAGGGCGTGGAAGACGGCAATTTTGTTTTCGATGACAGTGACTATGATGTGCCTCTGTTAAGTATATATTCTGACGCAAGCTATCCACATCTGAGGGAATGGGGACAGTATGGAAATAACGCAAAGTTTTTGGACAGTTCCAACCCTCTCTACACAAATATACATTACGAAAATATAGGCCATATGGGTTTATGCGACCTATCTTTGGCATCACCTGTCATAGCCGCAATCCTTGACGGTGGTTTTCAGAAAGCAAGAGCTAAAGACCGGCTTACAAAGCTTAACGAAGATTGTCTTGCCTGGGTCTCTGACTTATGCGCAAGATAAATATGGTCCGGATTAAAAAAGATTATAAGAAGTTGCTACTGAAATAAGTGGCGACTTCTTTTTTATGCCGGAAATGAAACATTCTAATTTTTTTCATATTGACAATCATCTATATGAGTGTTATTCTCATATTCACAATCATCTATATGAGAAAAGAACTATATGAAAAGAAAGGGGCGTTCTATGGACGAAAACGAAGTGATTAAAATTTGCAAAGCGTTAGGTGACAGGAACAGGCTTAAGATCATTCAGATATTGTTGTCCGGAGAAAAATGCGTATGCGTCATAGATGAATATTTGAAAATAACTCAGCCCACACTATCACATCATATGAAGGTGCTGGGGGAATGCAAACTGGTGAACAGCCGAAGAGACGGAAAATGGGTATATTACAGCATTAACAAAGATACAGTTGATCGCTTTAAAGGATTCTTTGGGGATCTGGTGATAGGGGATGAAGGTTGTTGCTGTGGTAAATAAATCTTTGTGCATAGATTTTCGGGGGAAAAGAGATGCATAAATTCGGGAGGATAAATGGGAAAAATACTGAAATTTTTGCAGGATGAATTGTTGGGAATGGAATGGTTGGCGACGTGTACCGGAAGATTCCTGACAATGATCGGAGTCGATATAGAGACCAAGCTGGGAGGCAGCATACATTTTTTTATTTATGACACGATCAAAATTTTTATATTGCTCTTTAGTTTGATCTCAATCTTTGGTTATATTGATACTTACATTCCGCCCGAAAAAACGAGAGCTGTTTTGGATAAACTAAACGGCCTGTGGGCCAATGTTGTAGCAGCATTGTTTGGAACGGTCACATCTTTTTGTTCCTGCTCATCCATTCCAATATTCGTAGGATTTACGAATGCAGGATTACCTCTCGGGGTCACATTTTCTTTTTTGATCTCTTCTCCAATGGTCGATATTGCTTCCTGCGTATTGCTGGCGAGTGTTTTTGGTCTGAAGGTTGCGATCGTCTATGTTATTACAGGACTGATAATCGCGATCGTCGGAGGATGGATCATCGGAGCCCTTAATATGGAGAGCGAGGTAGAAGAGTTCGTTAGGAAAAGAGCTAAATCAAGCGAAGTTAAAATCCCGGAAAAAACACAGTCTGCAAGAATAAAATACGGAGTTGGCGAGGGCTTTCGTACGATCAAGAACATATGGGCTTATGTAATCTTTGGAGTGGCTATAGGTGCAGTTATCCATAACTGGATCCCGGAAGAGATGGTAGTGAGAATTCTTGGTAAGGGAAATCCCTTTGCTGTACTGATTGCAACTGTAGTAGGCGCACCTGTTTATGCGGATATATTTCAGACCATTGCGATTGCGGAGGCGCTATTGAAAAAAGGAGCGTATCTTGGAGTGATCCTGGCATTTATGATGTCGATCACTACGCTTTCCTTGCCATCGCTTATCATGCTGAGAAAGATAATAAAAGGAAAATTGTTTTTTACCTTTATGGCCATATGCCTGGCGGGAATTATGATAGTAGGATATATGTTTAATTTAATTCAAAATGTATTGTTGTTGTGAGGATGAAAATATGAAATTATTTGATATGTTGAACAAGAAAAAAGACTGCTGCGGTAATGAGAATGAATTTGTGAATGCGGTAGAAGGCTGTGAATCAAAGGATATTATTGTTGTGGGAAGCAGCTGCTGCAAGAGCGGTTACAACTTATATGAGCAGTTAAAGCAGATAATAAAAGACTCAAATGTAGCTGCAAAGCTGACATATACGGACAGCATTGAAGCTGCATCTGAGTATGGAATAATAAGTAAACCTGCTATTGTTATAGATAATAAGGTTATCGCGTGCAATAATGGTATTGATGAGAATGGATTAAAAGAACTGTTGCTTGGTTAACTTACCTGCACTCAAGAGTTTAATTGAGAAAGGAAAATCACATGGGATACGAGGAAAATGCGGAGGCTTTTTGGCAGGCAGAAAAATTTTGGAAAAGATAAATCCCGAAGCCGTAGAAGAATTTGAGAAAACTTTCCTTGAACAAAACGGTGATAACGTGTGTGCCAGCCTGATCATGAAAAGACGTCTGCAAGGAAAAAACTGCAACGACTTAGTAGGCGAGACAGCAAACATTATAGAAGCGATGATAAATCATAACAATGAATAAAGCTGAAAGCGGGGTACCATTATGGAACCCCGCTTTTTCATGCATTTTTCTTGTAAAAAGAAGAACGTTGCGAGATACTGAATTCAACATCTGCAGGTGTGAAAAATTAATTTGAAAAGGACGGTTTATTATATGGTCGGATTTGGAGAGCAACTCAGAAGCGCGAGAGAATCAAACGGATTGACGCAGAAAGCACTGGCTGAGCAATTATATGTTACAAGGCAGACGGTCTCACGTTGGGAGTGCAGTGAGCGTTATCCTGACATTATTACATTAAAGAAAATATCCGAGATTTTGAGTGTTAGCCTTGACGACCTTTTATCCGGAAAGGAGATGACTAACGTGGTTGAAAAAAATCCTGTGGTGGAGAACAAAACAATTAATGCTATTACAAGTGTATTGTATGCACTTATAGCGATGTCTGTTTTTATGAAAATAGCTTTAGATATGGGCTTACTGTATATTCATGCTAATGAGAGGTTTGGAGGTTATTTTCCGCTTAGTGTTGAATTGGAGAGAATAATACTTTTGATTGTTTTTTCTTACGGTATATATAGTGCTGTAAAAGATACATTGACGCCAAAGAGAATAGGAATAATTTTGCTTATTTTTTTTGGGGCACATTTATTACTGGATGGCGGGATCAGGCTTTATAGTAGAATTCCGTATTATAGTCAGATGCTCAATCATGCAATGGATCCCGGTGGTGAAAAGTATGGTGTTGTTTCAAATAATCCCGGATCGTATTATATAGTTATAATCAGAAATGTATTTAAAATTGTGTGGACGACTATCATACCTTGTGCTTTGGGGGCAATAGCATCATTAGGCTTCTTTATACGCGATGGGAAGCGTAAGTTGTGGGTGAATATGCTAACGATTGCTTCGGGGCTGATAATACTTGATACTGTGCTCAGATTTATTAAAGGCTTTAGGATGGAGAAATTTTATACTATAAATAATTCTATAGCTACTTATGATCATGCTATTGTTAATACAAACGATTTTGTAGCTGACTTTTTACTTGGAATTGCATTATCTGTACTGATCATTTACCAGACATTTACATTGTACAGAAAGAGAAGAACGGCGATGGACCTGGTAAATGAACCGTAGGGACGAAGAAATGGTTTTAGTTCATTAGACACATCGTGTCCGGTACGAAAAAACGGCATTCCTCGCTTTGTGTCGTGGTATTGTTCGGACAAGATTTTTAAACTTCAATTATCCAAGGAAAGGAGGAGAAAGAACATTGGACCAGAAAAAAGCAGGCAGATTTTTAAAAGAATTAAGACATGAAAAGCAAATGACACAAGAACAGCTTGCGCAGGTTTTTAATGTGAGCTCCAGATCCGTATCACGTTGGGAAACCGGAACCAATCTACCGGATATTTCGTTACTGGTTGAGATTGCGGATTTCTATGATGTGGATGTCAGGGAAATAATTGAAGGTGAAAGAAAAAGCGAGATGATGGATAAAGAAGTAAGAGATGTCGCCACTAAGATGGCGGACTATGCTAACGAAGAAAAAGGCAGTCTTTTAAGAAAGATGCAGATAATCAGTTTTGTCGGTGTGTTGGTTTTATTGGTAGCTATTTTTCTGCAGACATTTCATAAAAGCCTGGACGAGATAAATAAAGGTATCTTGTTTGTTTCGTTTATAGCGCTTGTGATCATGGCGGTTTTAACGCTCTATGTGACAGGTCTTTTGGAAAAGATCACGAAGAATAAACGACTCGTTAAATGGATAAAGTTCGTTACAATAGTCGGAGTGATCGCAGCTTTTTGGCGAACGATCGTAATGACATTTATTGTGGGGATTCTTTTGTTGATGGTATCAAGCGCGAAGGTGGAAGTATATGATGACGTGTCTGCCTACAACGATTATATGAACTTTTCCAACGGGGCCTATGAAAAAGGTGTAGATACACAGTGGACGAAGTGGGGTATGGACGAGACCATTTGGCCAAAAGAAATATCTAAGGAAATGAACGTTACAGACTTTAAGATGGTCTATTACAACCCATGGGATGCGCAGTATTTGGGTTATATGGTCGTGGAATATTCTGAGGATGCTTATGCTGAAGAAGTAAAGAGGTTAAAAGAGTATGAGTCTACGGAATATATCGGATACTACTGTGTGGAAGAAGAAAAAACATATGAGCTTCTTGCGGTAAACGCCGATCCATATCAGGGATTTATTTATGCTCTGACTGACGGAAAAGGCAAAATAATCTATGGAGAGCAGATATTCTGTAACTATTTCATGGACCTTGAATATGATAAGTACATTCCAAAAGAGTATTTGCTCGATGGCTTTAATGCGACACAGGAATCGGAGTATTACCGGGAAAAACGTAAAGCGCCGGAAGGATGAATTGGAATCGGCCGGATAATCTTTACTTTTTATTCCTTAAAGCCCTAAAATCTTTACTTTTTTAGCGCGCCGCGGTAAAATAAGTAAAGATTATTGGAGGTGAGACAAATATGATTTCGTATGAGGGTCTTGAAAAAGCCTTAAAGAAAAAAGGCATAGGAAAGACTGAGCTCTCTACGGAACTTGGGCTATCCACACGAACGGTCGCCAAGATAGCTAAGGGAGAGAAGCTTTCCAAGCGAAGTATACAGAAGATTGCTGAATATCTCGGCGAATCGCCTGATGTGATCATGAGAGATATTTCAGACAACAGCATTCTTCAGGTTCTTCGTGATGAAAAAGAAATGAGATTGTCCGGTGGCCTTTATCATGAGCTCCAGGTCAGGATGACATATAATTCAAATCATATTGAGGGAAGCAAGCTTTCGGAAGATCAGACAAGATTGATTTTTGAAACCAATACTCTTGATGTGAGAGATGGGATTCCTGTGGATGATGTTCTGGAAACGGTTCATCATTTTAGGGCGATAGATTATGTGATAGATATTGCAGAGGATGAGCTAACTGAAGATATCATCAAACAACTGCATTTTGTTTTAAAGCATGATACCAAGGATTCGACTCTGGGATGGTTTGCGGTAGGTGATTACAAAAAGCGTGCGAATGTCGTTGGTGGCAGAGAAACATCAAAGCCATCTGAGGTGCATAAGCACATGAAGGCTTTGATTGATAAATATAATGCCAAGGAAAAGGTCACGTTTGAAGATATCGTAGCATTTCATGCAGAGTTCGAATTAATCCATCCCTTCCAGGATGGAAACGGGCGTGTCGGAAGACTTGTTGCATTAAAAGAATGCCTTCATCACAATGTGATACCTTTCATCATTGAAGATGCAAAGAAGAACTATTATTACAGAGGACTTTCCGAATGGAAAAATGAGAAGGACTGGCTTATTGATACCTGTCTCGATGGACAGGACACTTTTGTAAAGCTACTGGATATGCTTGAAATATCGCGAACAGATATTTTGACGATTTGCTCAAATTTAACAGATGATATAAAATAAGATACTTGGTGGGGAAAAGCGAAAAAGGAAAGAGGTAACTAAATATGAGTAAAATTTCTAAGAGCAGAGATGCGCAGATCGTATTTCAGTCTTTTTACTGCGCACTTGCGCTGATTGCATGCGTGGGAAGCGTTGGCTTTTTTAACATGCAGTTTGAAGGGGACTTCTATATCTTCTTCACAAACATCAGTAACTATCTGTGTGCAGGCATTATGCTTGTCGAGCTTGTTCAGACCCTTAAGAAAAACGGCGATGGATATGTGACATTTATGCCGGGGCTTCGCGTGATAAGTATGCTTGGAATCATACTGACATTTTTGGTTTTCAACATCTTGCTGGCCGGTGATGCGGGAAGAGATCCTGCGCTCAATTATAAAGTTGAATGTATTCTGTGCCATGTCGTTTTGCCTATCATGTATACAGCTGATTGGGTGATGTTCTATGAGCACGGCAAGATGAACTGGAAAATGCCGCTTCTGTCATCGCTGTTCCCGCTTGCATACGTGGGATATGTATTCGCGCATGCGGCGCTGAGAAACTTTGACAGCAGCATAATGAATCACACAGGAACAAATCCTCTGATTTATCCGTACTTTTTCTTAAATCCGGAGAGAGTCGGAATACAGGGTGTGATCACTTGGGTTCTTGTACTATTGGTGTTCTTTATAGTATTGGGATTTATCTTTATGCTGATAGATCATGTGCTTGGAAGAAAAAAGAAAACTGTGTTACAGGAGCAAGCTTGTGGAGAAGCGCTTTAATTATCCGGCGATGTGCTAAAGAGCACATCGCCTTTTTGTATCGGCAATAAAAAGGGCGGAACGCTGAAATGGCGCTCCGCCTGCTTGCATTTTAAGCTACAGTATCAGTGCCTTTTTTAAGTTCAAGATAAAGTGCTGCATTAGTATTGGAATAGTATGGATTGGTCCATAAGATACCAACAATTCCACATGTGATTATGGTTAGAAGGAACCATCCGATAAATGAAAGATCGAGCACAAATGCGTTCCACTTATGTCCGTTCATCATCATGCGTGATCTGGTGATTACTTCTGTGGCGGATAATTCCGGGTTGTCTTTTAAGATAAAAGGAACCATTCTGTAGGAATAGCCCTTAATTAGTCCCGGGATAATAAAAAGAAGTGACCACAATGCAAGGAACAGATCGGTTAAAAATAGTGTGCAGAAGGTATGTCCGTAGTCGCCAAAACCTTCCTTGATGGCAGATAGCGAGGTTCCGGGATTCTCTGCGTTAAGACGGAAGAATCTGTAGCATCCGACTTTTAAAGGATTGAAAACAAAGATCTTAAGAACCAGCAGAACTGCATAAGAAGCAAGAAATACTGTAAGGAGCGTTACTAATAACGCTATTGCTTGGTCTGCGGGTATTGATATAGAAGAGCCGGATTCACCGCTCGCCTGATTGTTTGAATATCTGCTTACAGCAGCTGAACCCCCTGCGAAAAGAGATGCTATTAGCGCGGCGACAACACTGTTGCCGTAATTAGCCTTAAACGCACTTTTCCCTTTTGCCTTAACATCACTGATAGTCCACATAAATATATCCCTCCTAGTCTATTGACAATATATTGTCATTATAGCACAAATTAATATTTGGAAATTAGCTCATGAAAGTTATAAAGAATTATTGACTAAAATGCCCAAAATGCCCAGAAAAATTAAGGCTTTGTAAATGAAATGTTGATTTTGGTTGTGATATCGGTATATAATGGGTAATATATTTTGCTAAAAAGGAGAGAGTACAATGAATCAAGCAGTAAAGAGTCCGTTACTTACGGCAAAGAACATTATCAGAGTTCTTTCTATAATAGTAACTATAATCTTTTTTTGCCCATCATTTTTAGTATCATGTTCCGGACAGACAGTCGAGGTATCGGCAATGACCGGAGTTACCGGAGTTAAATCATATGGAGAGACGGTTGCTGAGCCGCATCCCATCATGCTTGTCTGCTTATTGTTACCAATCGCTATTTTTGTGCTTATGCTTATTAAGAAGTTTAGGCATGAGATAACAGCGCTGATTGTCGCAATCATTGCGTTAGTTGATATGATTGTATGGTTTATTTTCAGAGCCGGTGTAAAGAAAGCAGCCGAGGATAAGATGTGTACTGTTAAGACAACAGGCTGGTTTGCATTTAATATTTTCCTGCTCCTGCTTATCATTATTCTATCGGTGTTAGTAGTGATCAGGGTTATTCGAATGCAGGAAAATCTTGTGGATAGATTTACCGGTGAGGGCGCGCAGCATACGTTCAGTCAGATGTCTGCGGCAGTTAGTCAGATGACACAGACGGTAGGTCAGCTTGCCGGAAATGTTTCTTCCAATGTTGGAAAGGCCAGGGTTCCCAAAGAGGAAATTATGGGATACTGCATTAAATGCGGAACTCCGCTGATCTTTGGTAACAAATTCTGCACATCATGCGGAAGATCTATTCCCGAGGATTATATTGCTGAGGCGGAAGAAGAAAGAAGAATCGCTGAAGAGGCAAGAAGAGCAGCGGAAGAGGCAGCTCGTAAGGAAGCAGAAGAAAGAGCCAGAAGAGAGGCCGAAGAAAGAGAAAGAAGAGAAGCTGAGGAAAGAGCCAGAAGAGAAGCCGAAGAAGCAGCAAGACGCGAAGAAGAAGCTTTAAGGCGTGCCGAAGAGAGAGCCAGACGTGAAGAAGCTGCAGCAAGACGTGCCGAAGAGGAAGCAAGACGTGAAGAGGCTGCGGAAAGACGTTCCAGAGAAGCAGCAAGACGATTTGAGGATGTCGAGAGATATACTGATGAGCTTACAGATAGGGAAATATCTAAGTTGGCGTTCGGATCAGGCCCGGCATTTTGCTCATCATGCGGAGCTAAGCTTCCCAAAGGAGCAGCGTTCTGCTCATCATGTGGAGCAAAGGTAGAATAATACTTCGGGTGTTGAAATATTGAATCCCCAGCTACACAGCTGGGGATTTTTTAGGGGAATAACAGATGAATAGAAAAAATAGATCATAGGAGGATCGAGATGTTTTGTGGAAAATGTGGTGTCGAGAATGATGACAAGGCGCAGTTTTGCAGAAGTTGCGGAGCACCTTTGATTTCGGTGAAAGCACCTGTGAATTCGAGGATCGTTCCGAAGAAGGAGACGGTAAGTCGTAATGATCGTGATATAGATTATGACGAAAGAGATTACGATGACAGAGACTATGATCGCGACTACGACTATGGCCGCCGTGCACCTTCCTTTTCTTTGGACAGCATTGCGCAGGTTCCCAAACAGTTATTAGCGGGAATAGGCGCAGGCATTGTTGCGCTTATAATTATTCTTTGCCTGGTGCTGTGTTCAAAACCTACTATTGATTTAAACAAATATCTAACGGTTGAGACAGAAGGATATAACGGAAGCGGTAACGCGAGGGTAAGTATAGACTGGGAAGCCATTGAAGCCAAGTATGGCAAAAAGCTTAAATTCAACAAGAAGGCTAAGAAAGAGTACGGAGCTTTGATTGGCGAAATGACACCGGTCGATGCGATTCGTGATTACGTAGATGTAGAGCTTAATAAAGACGAGGATCTGTCCAATGACGAGGAAATTATATACAGATGGAACATCGGTGAAAACCTGTCTGAATATGTGAATTGTAAGATCAAAGTAAAGAGCGGCAAATATAAGGTTTCAGATCTCCCGGAAGGAGAAGAGTCCGCTGATGAAGAGGCTTCGGAGTCTCATGATGAAGATTCGGAGTCCGCAGAGAATGAAGAGCACGGCGATTCGGAAGAGCCGAACGATGACGAAGAAGAAAACGAGAATCCGGATTATCTTTTGCCCAATAGCGGAAGCGAACCTATAACTAAAGAAGACCTCGAAGGCTTCGATGCACAAAAATGCAAGATAGCAAGAAACGAGATCTATGCCCGTCACGGCAGAAAATTTAAGGACGAAGAGCTACAGGCCTACTTTGATTCCAAGGAATGGTATGAGGGAAAGATTGATCCCGATAAATTCCAGGAAACGGATCTGACGGATATAGAGATAAAGAATAAAGACGTGATTGTTGAGTACGAAAAGGAAAAGGGATTTAGATGATTTTTAAAAAGATGAAGATGCTTCTTGCATTATCGGCAGCTCTTTTGCTGGTTGCATGTGGGGATGAGGATCTTAGTGTCCAAAAAGCTTCTTCAGATGCGAGCGCTGAAGTGACGTTGGAAAACGAACAGGATACGTTTATATCGGGAAACTCAGATGTATCAGGAAACTCAGATGTATCGGGGAATTCATATATATCGGAGAACTCTTATATTTCAGAGAACTCCTACATTTCGGGTAATTCGTATTCGAAAGCTGGAACAGCAAACGGCAAATTGATTGTCATAGATGCCGGTCATCAGGCGAGATGCAATAATGAAAAAGAGCCTTTGGGACCCGGATCGAGTGAGATGAAACCCAAGGTTTCAGGTGGAACCGCAGGTGTCGCGAGCGGACTGTATGAATACGAACTAACGTTGGATGTTTCGTTAAAGCTTAGAGACGAGCTTGAAAGTCGCGGATATGAAGTTGTTATGGTAAGAGAGACTCATGATGTAAACATCAGTAATTCCGAGCGCGCGATGATTGCCAATGACAATAACGCAGACGCATTTATAAGGATTCACGCCAACGGTTCGGACAATCCGGACGCAAACGGTGCAATGACTATCTGCCAGACTTCAAAGAGCCCGTACAACGCAGATGTTTATCCGGAGAGCAAGAGACTGTCGACGTGCGTGCTTGATGGAATGGTCGAAGCGACCGGATGTAAAAAAGAAAAAGTGTGGGAAACAAATACTATGAGTGGCATCAACTGGAGTCAGGTTCCCGTGACGATAGTTGAGATGGGATACATGACAAACAAAAAGGAAGATCTTTTGATGGCGACAGATGACTATCAGTGGAAGATCGCAACCGGAATAGCCGATGGTATAGATGAATATTTTGAAGACGATCAGAGAACCTAAGGGGGCATAAACCGGGCCCAGGTGACGAGGCTAACGGGCCCCAAAACATCAGGGGTAAAAGACAGACTTTTCGCGTATTTACGGCGGGGCAACACTACGTTGCCTCGCTTTTTCGTAGGTGTTGCTTGCATATTTTGGTGGGATACGAGATACTGATTTCAACATCTGCAGGTGAATTTTATAACGCGAAAGGAGCAGAGTAAAGATGGTCGAATTTGGCGAACAGCTGAGACGTGCAAGAGAAGAAAAAGGAATGACGCAGCAGACATTGGCTGAACAATTATATGTCACAAGACAGACTGTTTCCCATTGGGAGTGCGGAGACAGATACCCGGATCTTGTCACAACAAAGAAAATATCACAGATTCTGGAAGTGAGCCTTGACGACCTTCTTTCCGGAAATGATATGACAAAAGTAGTTGAAAAGAGCCTTGTAGTGGAGAGCAAAACAGCAAATAATATAATGATCGCGCTTTATGCCATCGTAGTATTGTCTCTTATAATATCCGTGGTGAACAATGTTATGGGCATTGGCCTAAGAGTAGCGGAATATGCGAACATGTCAGATGGCATGACGCATGGGATTGGACTTGATAGTTGGGTTACAGTGCTGGGATACATTATAGAAGCGGTAGTATTTACCATCGGACTTATAAGTGCGGTAAAAGACACATTGACGCCCAAAAGAATAGGACTGATTCTGGTGATCGCATTTAGTATCATGTGCATAATCTATATAGCATCTATGGGTGTTTTGGTCATAGCTGCAATTATCCGTCCTCATGAAGCATTATTTATTAATTGGTACCGGATAGCAAGGACAATCGGAACTCCCGTGCTCATAACCTTCATTGCTGCCATAGCTTCATTTTTCTTTTTTATAAAAGAGAAAACTGTGAAATTCTGGCCGGCGCTTATCACGGTAGTTTCTATAGCAGGAATAGCAACATGCTTAATTAGATGTTTCAATAATATAAGTGAGATATTTAGATATTCGGCCGATGGAGGGAGCAGTTTTGGCCACTGGAATTATAAGGACAATGCTTTGATGTTGTTACTTGGAATAACAAGTTATGCGCTGCTACTCTATCAGACACGGACATTGTACAGAAAGCGCAAAGTTGCAATGGACATTAGTAATGAAAACAATCAGGAAGCATAAGTTTTTTACAAAAGCCCGCATCATTTGCGGGCTTTTGCTTGTAGATCACTATGTGGTCGGATTACTCAAAACTGCTAGCTAAACTCATTTGATTCAGATTACATATTTTTTCAAAGATACTTGGTCTTTCTCGGCGGATTTTTTCATCGTGCTCACGTATTGTTTTCCAAATAAGCTTGGGAGTCTTGTATTGACTGTATGTTCCGATAAGGCATTTATCCTTTACTAATGAGAATAGATAATCGAGATCTCTATCTGTGTAAGTAGGGACAAGAGAATAGCCTTGGCTGACTCTAAGATAATCATCTCCATTAAATTCAAATGATTTTTGCCACCATGCAGTGTATGAGTTCCATCCTTTTTCGCCATTAAGTTCTGCATTAACAGCTTTGGCGGCGTGGTAGCCGCATAATAATGCACCTTGAGTCTCAACTTCAACAAACGCAGCGGCATCACCGATTACAATCACATTTCCTTTGCATGGATTCTTCATGGGAGTAAAGGCTTTTACAGAGCATCCATGTTCTTCAACAACTTCACTTCCTTTGAAACAATCAGATATTGGACTGTTGGAAATTATATCAGAAAATGCTTTATCCGGACGATAATTTTTGTCAGAAGAAATAGTAACCTCGTTGTATTCATCACCGAGCAGGCTTGGACCGATTATTACGGGAGCATTTGTATGATATGCTTTTCCGTAAAAAAGATTCCAGCTATTCTTTTCAATACCTTTTATCCCTTTAACAACACATTTATAGGTAAGCGCAGTAGCTAAATGCTTGCGATGTTTGTTCATACCTAGTTTTTGGGCGATGCTTGCATTTACGCCTTCTGCGTCAATTAATTTGTTACAACGAAGAGTTTTCTTAGCATGGTTGTCATTAAAATCGCAGATAGTAACTTCTACATGGGTTCTAAGGTCTTTTACTGCAGTACATAGATGATTCATGTAAACCGAGACACCCATTTTTAAACATTCTTCATATATGCCATGGAGTAATTCGCTTTTATCAAATTTATAAGAGAATGGCTTTTTACCATCGCCAAAAGAAATGGTATTGCCATTAGGCGAACGATAGTATTTTTTAAAAATTGGAACAAGTTTTGAATTATATGGGACTGAAAACCCGCTCTTGGGAAAGCGAAATGTCGAATTTTCAACAACAATTCCTTCTCCTTCATAATCATCGTCAAGAATCAGTTGCATAGAACAAGCTCGGGAAGCGATATCATTCATGTTGCTTTTTAGATCAATCAGGGCAACCGTTCTACCCATACCTGCTAGTTCATGTGCCGAAAAAAGCCCGGCAGGACCTGAACCGATAATGATAACATCGTAATTCATATTTTATTTACCTCTTTCCTTTTTCTTTTATTGCAGTGGTTAAACCGCAATTGTGTATAAGTATATCATCGATCTGCAACAAAGTATGCATTTAAACTGTGTTATTATTATAAAAACCGTATAATTTTTCGGGAGGAGCAATGAATTCTGTAAACATTACGGATGTTGATGAGACAACGCGTTGTAAATATTTCATCATGGGAGCGTTATTGGTAATACCGGTTATCATGATCGCATTTTTTGTGCCAAGCAGCTATTTCGGTGGATTTATGGCAAATGTGATCCTAATATATTTGGCGTGGTACTTCTATTTTTTGATTTTGTCTTTAAAGAATTTGGAAAAAAGAAAGCTGTTCGAGACGATAGCGGTTATAGTACTGATAGTACATCTCGTGATAACATTTGTTTATATATATGTGACCGGGAGGCCGTACGGAGAATCGGATGATCCGAGAAATGTCTTATATGTTTTGGCGTCAGCACTACCGGTTTCATTAATAATCCTTGATCGGTCAAAAAAGCAGATTCTTAGTTATATATCTGTCGTATTAACTTATTTGTTGGAGATTCCGATTTTTCTTTTTTCGCTATGGAGATTCAGTAATTTCAACATCTTTAAGCATTTGGGGCTAAAAGATATCATGTTTGGATTCGCAATCAGACTAGATTCAATCATCATCGGAGTTTTGCTGATAATAGTATTAAACATGATCAATAAAGGGAAACAGGTAAAGACAATCTTCTTTTTCGCCCCGTTTATTATCAGTTACTTGTGGAGCTTTGTATTTAGTCTTATAAAAGATGGATTGCCTATTTTGACGGAAGGAACCGGAAGAGAAGGCTTTATAAGATGCGTCGAATCCTGCGTTATGAACGTCGGCTTTTGTAAGTTTACATTCGCAATAGCCATGATATGCATTTATAATAGAATGAAGATGAGAGAAGAAAATGCTGAGACTTAGATAACCTAGGAGGACACACAATGATAAAAGTATATTGCTATTCAAAATGTTCCACCTGCAAAAAAGCCTTGAAATGGCTTGATGACAATGGCGTTAAATACGAAAACATCGACATAAAAGAGAACCATCCCGACAAGAAGACGCTCAAAGATCTTAACGCAAAAAGCGGTCTTCCGCTGAAGAAGTTCTTCAACACAAGCGGAATGCTCTACAGAGAAATGGAACTTTCCAAGAAGCTTCCGAACATGAGCGACGACGAGATGCTGGATATTCTTGCATCAGACGGAATGCTCGTTAAGAGACCCTTGCTCATAAAAGACAAAACCGTGCTCGCAGGCTTCAAGGAAGATGAGTGGAAAAAAGCAGTGTTGTAATAATGCGCTGAAAGGAGATGCTATGAACGATATAGAAGCGATCCTTGCAAGACATTCAGTCAGAAACTATTTGGAAAAAAGAATCGAACCTGAAAAGGTTAGACTGATAAAAGAAAAAGTGGATGAGCTCAACAAGGAAGGAAATCTTCATCTGCAGTTCATCGAAGATGCGGGAGATGCGTACAACAGGCTTCTCAACAAGGCCATGGGCCTGGCTTCCGCTCCGAGCGTTATAGCCTGTGTCGGAAAGGATGCAAAAGACTTAGAGCAAAGAGTCGGATATTACGGCGAGAAGCTCGTCCTTTTTGCACAGACCTTGGGACTTAACACCTGCTGGGCGGGAACCTTCAACCGCAAGAAGATTGCAGATGAGGTTTTGGACGGTGAGCGACTTGTGATATCCATCGCGATCGGATACGGCAAGAATCAAGGCAATCCTCATAAGTCAAAAGACATTTCGCAGTTATGCGAAGCGCCCGGCAGCAGACCTGAGTGGTTCGACAAAGGGATGGAGATGGCTCTTTTGGCGCCCACTGCGATCAATCAGCAGAGATTCCTTATCAAACTAAAAGACGACGAAACGATAGAATTCGTTGACAAAGGCGGCCCCTTCAGCCAAGTGGACATCGGAATTGTAAGACGCCACTTTGAAATCGGGGCGGGGAAAACACAGCCCGCTGCAAAAAATTAAATTTCACAAAATCTAATTGACAAATACCCTAAGGGGGTATATATTAATCTCAAAAGATTGGTATACCCCTCTAGGGTATTTTTGTACTCAAAAAAGATACACTGTTCGGTAGGAGGAAGATATGGCAAGGAAGAAGGAAAACGCAGAAGACATGCACGAAATGGAAGAGATAAGCACAAGCTGCCCGCACTGCTCTGCTAAGCATAAAGACAGAGAAGATAAGGAGAAAAAAGATCTCATAAACAGGCTGAAACGAATTGAGGGACAGGTGCGAGGTGTTGAGGGCATGCTTGAAAACGATGCCTATTGCACGGATATTCTGGTGCAGGTATCAGCGATCACTTCGGCGCTCAACAGCTTCAATAAGGTTCTTCTTGCCAATCACATGAAATCATGTGTGGCAAACAACATTCGTGAAGGCAACGACGAGATCATTGATGAGCTTGTTGTTACGCTTCAGAAGCTTATGAAGTAAATGTAGGTAAAAGATATGGAACAATACAACGTAACAGGTATGAGCTGTGCTGCATGCCAGGCCAGAGTTGAAAAGGCGGTAAGCGCGATCGACGGAGTCGAGAGCTGCGCGGTAAGCCTTCTCACAAACTCGATGGGCGTTGAAGGCAGCGCATCAAGCGAAGAAATAATAAAAGCGGTGGAAGCCGCAGGATACGGAGCAAGCCTTAAATCGTCGGCGTCTAAGGCAGCAGGAACTAATGCTTCGGATGCAAGCGAGGATTCTCTAAAAGATACAGAGACTCCCAAGTTAAAAAAGAGGTTGATCGCTTCGATAGTTCTTTTGATCCCTCTTATGTACGTGTCGATGGGACATATGCTGTGGGATTGGCCGTTGCCCGGATTCTTAAACGGAAACCATGTGGCGATGGGGCTGTACCAGCTCCTGATAGCTGGCCTTATCATGGTCATAAATCAGAAGTTTTTCATAAGCGGTTTCAGAGGTCTTCTTCACAGATCACCCAACATGGACACACTCGTTGCGCTCGGAGCCACAGCTTCTTTTGCGTACAGCGTATATGCGCTTTTTGCGATGACCGGCGCCGTGCTCGAAGCAGATACCGATAAGGTCAGGTACTTCATGGATCAGTTCTATTTCGAATCTGCGGCGACAATACTTACGCTTATCACGGTCGGAAAAACGCTAGAAGCAAAGTCAAAAGGAAAAACGACCGACGCGCTTAAGTCACTTATGAAGATGGCGCCTAAGACCGCTGTCCTTTTAAAGGACGGCGTGGAAAAAGAGGTTTCGATCGAGGAAGTTAAAGTTTCAGACAAGTTCGTTGTAAGACCCGGCGACAGTATACCCGTGGACGGTATCGTGACTGAGGGCGAGAGCGCGGTGAATGAATCCGCACTTACGGGTGAGAGCATTCCTGTGGAAAAACAAGTCGGAGACAAGGTGTC
This sequence comes from Butyrivibrio sp. X503, assembly GCF_003625475.1. Lineage (GTDB taxonomy): Bacteria > Bacillota > Clostridia > Lachnospirales > Lachnospiraceae > Butyrivibrio. The sequence goes on from NZ_RAIQ01000005.1 coordinate 171,458, forward strand.
CGCAGCAACGATAAACACCTCCGGATACATGGTCTGCGAGGCAACAAGAGTCGGAGAGGACACAACGCTTGCGGGGATCATCCGCATGGTGAGCGATGCAGCAGCGACCAAGGCACCTATCGCCAAGATCGCTGACAGAGTTTCAGGCGTATTTGTTCCGGTTGTCATTGCGATAGCGATCATAACCTTTATCGTCTGGCTTCTTGTCGGACAGACCTTCGGCTATGCCATCGCTAGAGCAGTATCGGTGCTTGTTATAAGTTGCCCTTGTGCACTTGGGCTTGCAACTCCCGTTGCGATCATGGTCGGAAACGGCGTCGGAGCAAGAAGCGGAATATTGTACAAGACAGCAGCTTCGCAAGAGCTTGTCGGAAAGACACAGATCGTTGCGCTTGATAAGACAGGAACGATAACAACAGGGATCATGCAGGTTACAGACATTATCCCGACGAAAGGATCAGATAAAGAGGAACTTCTTAAGATCGCTTATTCACTTGAAGCTAAGAGTGAACATCCTATCTCGAAGGCGATCGCGACAAGCGCCGAGGAACAGGGGATCAAGCTTGAAGAGACAAAAGAGTTTGAGGCTTTGTCCGGAAACGGTTTAAGAGCTAAACTTGGTGACAGCGTGGTTGCAGGCGGAAATGCTAAGTTTATAGAGACGATCGCAGGTGACGCCGTCGCTTCACATAAAAGTACAATGGATGAGCTTGCTAAGCAGGGCAAGACGCCGGTTCTTTTTACCGTGAATAATGAACTTATCGGCATTATAGCCGTTGCGGATACGATAAAAGAGGATTCGGCAGAGGCAATCTCTCAGCTTAAGGAAATGGGAATCCACGTCGTGATGCTTACCGGAGACAACAAGATAACAGCCAAGGCGATCGCGGATCAGGCAGGTGTTGACGAAGTTGTCGCAGAAGTTTTGCCTGACGGAAAAGAGTCTGTGGTAAAAGAGCTTATGACTCAGGGCAAGGTTGCCATGGTCGGAGACGGGATCAATGATGCGCCTGCACTTACCCGCGCGGACATAGGGATCGCGATAGGAGCAGGAACAGATATTGCCATAGATGCAGCGGACGTCGTTCTTATGAAGGGAAGCCTTCTTGATGTTGCGGCAGCTATAAGGGTCTCAAGAGCGACTCTTAAGAACATAAAAGAGAATTTATTCTGGGCATTCTTTTACAACGTCGTCGGAATCCCGCTCGCGGCAGGCTGCTATGTAGCTGCATTCGGCTGGACACTCAACCCGATGTTCGGCGCCGCAGCAATGGGACTTTCAAGCTTCTGTGTAGTATCCAATGCGCTTAGACTGAATCTTCTCAAGGTATATGACAGCACGAAAGATAAAGCGATAAAACTCCCGCTTACAGGGAATTTGATAGAAAAATCAACCAATGATGAAATAGAAAAGGAGAACAAGCAAATGAATATCACAGTTAACGGAATGATGTGCGCACACTGCGAGGCACACGTAAAAAAGGCACTTGAGGCGATCGATGGAATTACAACAGCTACAGCTTCTCACGAGAAGAATCTTGTAACTATAGAAACCACCAAGGACATCGACGAAGCACTCATCAAAGCAGCTGTTGAAGAAGCAGGCTACGAGTACGGCGGAAAAGCCTGAGCCGGATGCACTTTGGGGAAGGGTTAATGGTCCATTTTAAAATCAGGTAAAAAAAGTTATATTTTAGGTAAAAAAAATACGTATTAAACGATCTGCTTTAGATGCAAAGTATAAGTGTATTGAATAACCTTATTTGTAAAGGAGGACGGTATGAAAAAAAGATTGGCGGCGATATTGATCGCTACATTTACACTGTGCAGCATCTTAAGCGGATGTGGAAAAACTACCGATTCATCAGCTCCTACAGGTGCCGATGATAGTGCGAAAGCCGGTGGTGCACAAACTTTAAAGATATGGTCTATTGCAACGGAGGGAGATTCGTCTCATCATGCTTATGAGGCAGCTATCGCTGATTATATGAGTGCACATCCCGATGTGACTGTTGAGATGGAAACCTTCGAAAACGAGTCTTATAAAACCAAGATCAAAACCGTTGCCGCTTCGGATGAATTACCCGATATTTACTTTACTTGGGGCGGCGGATTTTCACAGCCTTTTGTTGAGGCAGGCAAGGCTTTGAATCTGGATTCTTATTACACTGATTATCAGGATGAATTACCACAGGGAACTATGTCATATGCTACCTACGACGGATCTGTATATGGCGTTCCCTACGTGGTTTCTATTTCAGGAATTTTCTATAACAAAAAAATGTTTGAACAATATGGTCTTAGCGAGCCCAAAACCTGGGACGATCTGATGAACGTTACCAAAACTTTTTTGGATAACGGAATCACTCCTTTTGGTGTAAGCGTTAAGGAAGCATGGGTTATGGCAATGTTTAACGATGCACTCACTCTTAAGTGTGTAGGACCTGAGATGCTTGATAAGGCATTTACAGGAAGCGGAACAGGATACGAAGATGCAGGATTTACGGATGCAGCTGAGAAGCTCAGCGAGCTCTTTAAGATGGGAGCATTTGATAAAAATGCGGCTGCACTTTCAAATGACGAAGCAGTTTCGGAATTTTTGGCAGGAACAGTTCCTATGTATGTGACAGGAGCATGGCTTGATGGTTCGATCCAATCCGGAGCAGAGAATCCCGATGACTTCTCATTCATGCCTTTCCCCGCATGTAGCGATCAGGCTGTTCTTGAGGACTCAATGGGCGGAGCTCAGGATATGTTGATGGTAAATCCCAAAACAAAGGATGCCGATCTTGCTGCAAACGCTGCTTTTGAGATAGCTAAGAGCCTGTCCAAGTACGGATATCAGGATGGTGCCGGTCTGGCAGCTTGGAAAGTTGATTATGAAGTGGAAGGACAGAGCCCTATTTCCGAGCGCATGGCAGAGTGCGTAAACGAGGCAAACTCACTGACAGTTTGGTCCGGAACACTCATGAGCGCAGAGGATTATACAGATTATCAGTCTGCTCTTCAGGAGTTCTTTGTTGGCAACATAGATTCAAAGACATTTGTTGAAACAATGAATAAGATGTTGACAGAGTAGGTGTTAACATGGATAAAGTCAGACACAACAAGGGGGCAGCAATTATATTGCTGCTCCCTGCAATAATATTATTTGTATCCATTATCATCATACCTATTATATGTTCCGGGTATTACAGTCTTACGGAATGGGACGGAATAAGGGATAAAGTATTTATCGGTTTTTCCAACTACCGTGAATTGTTCGAGGGAGAAGTTTTACGCGGTTCTATTAAAAACATGCTTCTACTGGCTCTGTGCGCTGTAGGTATCCAGCTTCCTCTCGCTCTTGTTTTTGCGATCCTGATATCAGGAGGAATAAAGGGCGAAAAGATGTATATGACGGTATTCTTTATTCCTGTTATGCTTTCGACAGTTGTGATCGGTCAGCTTTGGCTCAAGATATATAACCCGTCTCACGGGTTGTTAAATGGGATCTTAAGCATGATAGGTCTTGAGAATTATGCGGATTCTTGGCTTGGCAATCAGGGAAAAGTACTGGCGGCAGTCTTTGTCCCGATGATATGGCAATATGTCGGATACCATATGCTGTTAATGTATGCAGGTATCAAATCCATCAACTCAGAGATAATAGAAGCTGCCAAAATAGATGGAGCGAACGGATTTCAGATTGCATGTCGCATAACAATACCAATGCTCATGCCGGTGCTTGAAGTATGTACTATCTTTGCGGTTACCGGTGCATTTAAGTCCTTCGATCTTATCTACATTCTTACGGGAGGCGGCCCTGCGCATGCTTCGGAAGTTCCGAGTACATTGATGTTTACTGAGATCTTTCAAAAGAACCATTATGGTGTCGGTAGCGCGATAGCTATTTTTATAATACTGATATGCTTCACTTCTGCCATCATTATCAAACGTATTTTTAAACGTTGGGAGGTGTGACAGTGAAGGAAAAGATAGCAAAAAAGATTAAGCACATTATCCTTATCATATGGTTGGTATTGTGTATATTTCCGCTATATTGGTTGTTGGCATTTTCGCTAAAAAACAACAATGAGATTTTTAACGGAAATCCTCTGGCACTTCCTAAGGTGTGGCAGTTTGAAAATTATAAGAGCGCTATGTCGGTAGGAAACGTGCTCGTATATTTTAGAAACAGCATTTTTGTAACGGCACTTACGATAGTGATCGTGATCATCACTTCGGTTATGGCTTCCTATGCGCTCAGCAGACTTATATTTGTCGGAAGAAAGATGTTAAATATACTGTTTGTACTGGGACTTACGATCCCGATACATGCTGCGCTGTTGCCTGTTTTTTTGATACTGCAGAAAATAGGATTTCTTAACTCATATGCATCGCTTATAATCCCTTATTCTGCCTTTGCATTATCTATGGCAATACTTATATGCAACAGTTTTATGGCGGGTATCCCTTACGAACTGGAGGACGCTGCCTGCATTGACGGATGCGGAACCTTGGGGATCTTCTTTAGGGTAATTGTTCCGCTGATGAGACCTGCACTTTCTACCATAGCTATTTTTACATTTCTTCAGGCGTGGAATGAATTGATGTTTGCAACTGTATTTATAAGCGATTCTCAGCATAGAACACTCACAGTTGGTATCCAAACACTTGCAGGCACTTATTCGACCAATTGGGGGCCCATAGGTGCAGCCCTTGCAATTGCAACATTCCCGACAATTGTAGTATATTTATTCATGAGTAACAAAGTTCAGCAAAGCCTCATTGCAGGAGCTGTGAAGGGGTGATTATGTTCAAAAATTTAAAGCATAGAATACTCTTTAAAGGTAATTTAAAAAAGCACATGCGTATAATGCTTGCGCTTATGCTTACGGGTTACCTCGGGGTATCTATGCTTTTCTTTTGCATTGTTCTTCAGCACAGGCTTATCCCGTATTACAGAAGCGTCAACGAGGATGCACTCGAGACTGCAAAGATAAGCTGTGAGAAGGTCTTTGAAAATCTAAGTTCCCTAAGTAAGATAATAATGTTTTCGGATGAGATAACGGCATACCTTACGGATAATAATTCATCGCATTACGCGCATACCAAGGAAGCCATAAGATATATGTATCTGTGCACCAATTACTATGACAAGATCGATTCGGTCTACGTGTTTAAAACAAACGGTGAATACGTAAATATCAATACATCATTCGGGCATGTGAGAGTTGACAGAGATAAGGTAAAAAACACTGATTGGATAAAAGATATTACGTCACTGGGCGGAGGATATCGCGTGCTTACAGACAAAAACGGATTATTTATCCGAAAAGACCGCGAATTCTTTACTTTTATCCGTGCCATCAATGATCTTGAAACATTGCGGCCGATAGGAGTGATAGCGATTAATTGTCCGCTCAGTCTTTTGGAAAGTGCTGTCGGAGACAGTGAGGATCTGGCACTGTTTGACAGTAACGGAAATGTTTTCTTCGGAGAAGAATTCAGTAAGCAGTTTATAGGTGAGCATCTGAGTGAGCTTGTTGAGGGGAATGATGACGGGAACGTTCATGCTCTTGATAAATATTCTACAGCTACGGCAAGCATTGCCAATTCCGATCTGTTTCTCATAAAGAAAATGGCAATATCCGTTGTGTCGCAGATGCAGAGGGAAATAATATGGCTACTTGTTATCCTGCTCATCCTGGCGGTGGTATTTATGTATGCTATGAATATGTATATGAGGATCATAGTGATAAGGCCGCTTGAGAAGCTTTCCGAGACAATGGATAAGGTAAAAGACGGATACATGCATCGGGCAGGACTTACAACTCAGGTCGATGAGATCAATATTTTAAAAGACAGCTATAACAACATGATCATAAAGATCAATGATCTTATCCTTGAACTGGTTGAGCAGGAGAAGGTTCTTGCACAGAGCAGATTGGATGTTCTGGTAGAGCAGATAAATCCGCATTTCCTTTATAACACACTGGAAACCTTGGGCTATATGTCATTGGAAAGTGACAGGAAAGAAGTATATGAAGCGATAGTTAGTCTCGGAGATTTTTACAGGATATTCTTAAACAGCGGCGAAGAAATGACTACGGTAGAGCTTGAACTGGAAATGATACAGAACTATTTGAAGCTTCAGAAACTGCGTTATGATGACTTGTTTGAAGACTACTATGATATAAATCCCAGAGTCCTGAATATTCATATACCTAAGCTGATACTGCAGCCGCTTGTCGAAAATTCTTTATATCATGGGCTTCGCAAAAAGGATGAAAAAGGAGTTATCAGGATAACTGCGGATTTTGAAGATAATAATCTTGCACTTACCATTTATGATTCCGGAATCGGAATGACGGAAGAAGAGATAGAAAAGGTGATACACACAGACACCGGTGGCTTTGGCTTGTATAAGACCCTTCAAAGATTGAGTTACCTGTACAAGAGCGAAAACCTTTACAGGATCGAGTCAGTTAAAGGAGAGTTCTTTAAGATAACCTTACTTCTTCCGTATGATAAATGTTGATACATGAGGGAATCGTCATGCATAGAATAATGATAGTCGATGATGAAAAGGCCATAAGAAATCTGATAAAAAAACTTATTAAGTGGGATGAGCTTGATGCAGAATTTGTAGGTGAAGCAAAGAGCGGTATAGAAGCAATACAATTGCTCGACGATCTGATGCCGGACATAATCCTTGTCGACATCAGAATGCCCTTTATGGATGGACTTACCTTCATCAAGTACCTTCGAGAGATCTATGAAAATATAAGCGTTATCGTTATTTCCGCGTATTCTGATTTTGAGTATGCGAGACAGTGTATTGAGCTTGGTGTTGAGCATTATCTTTTAAAACCGATATCAGAAAATAAGCTGAATGAGACGGTCGCAGATTCGATAAACAGAGGAAGAAAAAGAATCAATGAAAGTAAGGAGTCTTCGCCTTCCGAATACAACATCAACCGCTATGTGGCCTATATGAAAAAGAACTATGCCAATCCTGAGCTTAGCATGTCATATGCCGCAAAGCACTTTGGGTTCAGCAGTGGATATTTCAGTAGAAAGTTTAAAGAAGTCACAGGAGAGACCTTTGTCGATAGCCTGACCTCGTATCGAATGGAAAGAGCAATGGAGATGGCTCTTAAAGGAGAACTTATGTACATGGCTGCCGAGGCGGTTGGAATTCCCGATGTAAGTTATTTTGGGAAATGCTTCAAAAGGCACACCGGCATGTCATATACCGAATATGCCAAGGATGGTACCAAAGGACGGGTGTAATGGTTCATATTTTTTTAATTTGACAAAAGATGAAATGCGGACTAAATTGATTGTGTACAATCTAATATAATGTTCATTCGTTAGTTTGGAGTCTAATTATGGATAAAAAACTTACATTTCATAAACCGAATTTTGAAGAAGCTGCGGAGCTTTCCAAGATATATGCGTTAAGAAACAACAAGACCTGCGACAGCACGGTGCTTGATACGTATATCTGGAAAGGTCTGTATAATACGGAAGTTTATTATGAGGAGGGCGCTGCGCTCATTCTTATGAAGGATGAGAAGGGCTATTTTGCGGCGATGCCCTACTGCAGCGAAGAGGATCTTCCAAAGTATTTCGAGCTTTTAAGGCAATATTTCCACGAGGAATTAAAGAGTCCACTTAGGATCGACCTTGCGGATGAGGATGCGCTGAAAGCTTTGGGATTGTTTGAGAACTCCGAATATATCATTGAGGAAGAGACCGATCTAAAGGACTATCTCTACGATGCCGAGGAGCTAAGGACCCTTGCGGGAAAGAAGTTCCAGAAAAAGAGAAATCTCGTAAATAAATTCATGAAAGAATACGAGGGCAGATGGGAATACAAGACCATGTGCTGCGTCGATGAGTATTTCCTTGAAGAGTTCATGAAAAAATGGGTCGATAACAGAGTTGCAGAAGGTGCGGATAGCGAAGATATGCTTTTTGTGGAAAAAGACGGTATCATAGATATCCTTAGAAACTGCGATAAAGTTACGTTCAGAGTAGGCGGTATCTTCATTGATGAAACACTTGAAGCATTTTCCATCGGCTCATATAACAGCAGGGAAAAAATGGCGGTTATCAGCGTGGAGAAAGGCAATTCCGCCATTCCCGGAATTTACCAGGTCATCAATCAGCAATTTCTTATAAATTCCTTTGAAGAAGCAGAGCTTGTAAACAGAGAAGACGACATGGGACTTGAGGGTCTAAGGCAGGCCAAGGAGAGCTACAACCCGATCGGATACGCCAGAAAATACAGGGTTTGTGAGAAGAGCATATGATAAAAGAGTATTCGCAAAAGGATATTTTGGAAAAAGAGAATACGAGAGCGCTCTACGAAGAGTCTTTTGACGATCCGAAGGAATTTGTCGATTACTACTATGAAGACAAATGCAGTGACAACAGGATGATCGTGAGCGAGGAAAACGGTGAAGTTATTTCGATGCTTCACCTTAATCCGTATACGGTGAATCTATGCGGAGAGCTTGTTCCGTCTTACTACGTCGTTGCCGTTGCGACCAAAGAAAGCAGGCGCCGCGAGAGACAGATGACGCGGGTGTTTGAAAAGACTTTCGAGCTTCTAAAAAAAGAGCACATTCCATTCGTATTTCTTTTGCCTGTGGACGAGTCCATCTATTCCTGGATGGGCTTTGAAAAAGTGTGCGATTTTACCATGAATAGAATCGCCGACTACGAAGAGATCAAGAAAAACTACGATATCTACTGCGTCAGAGACGACGATTATATCCGCAGAATGAATAGGGAAGACGAGCTTCGCGCGCTCGACAAAGGCGAAGTCCTCCCCGACAATCCCGTGATCATGGCGAAGATCACCGACCTCGAGGCGTTTAATGCCGCAGTGGGAGCGGGCTTTACGACCGAGAAAGAAGCCCTGGCGTGGATGAGAGATAGAAGAATGTATATTTGCGAGGAAGTATAAAGGATTATGGAAAAGTATGATATAACCGATATGTATTCTTTTTTGCCTAAAAAAGATTTGGGATTAGATAATGTAAAAAAGATTTTTTTGAAGAGTGCTTCGAACGCATTGAATGAAATAGATGGCTATACAGTGATAGGATATGATGAAGGTTCAGATTATCCTGAAAATGTGATGCTTTTGTCGCAGGAACTAATATCTGAAAAGAAGAAGGTAGCAATTGTAAAAAAGGAAGATGTAGTGACAGCTATCGTTGGATATCGCGAAATAGGTAGAGATGGATAATTTGTAAAACAATTCTTTCTCTGGATTTTGCAACTTTGGGCATGCGAAATACGATTTTCTTCAAATTTGCATGCCTGATTTGGCGATTTTATCGGTATTACAATTGAAATTTGGGTATCAACAGAGGTGTGTAAGCATGCGCTTTGAGGTTTTTCATAAAAGCGCATGCTTTTTCTATGGTTTCGAGGCATGTATTTTTGCAAAAATAGCTGATTTGCGTGTCGATAAACGATATCACGCTCATTTTCGAGGCGCTGGGAGGAGCAAATCGACTTGCCGAGGATGCATGGCATTTTTTTGGAGGGGAATGATACAACGAGCGGTATGGATACAACAAAAAATGACAACTGAAAAATCGAAATATAAGAGGCTGGAGATACAAGGTGCGCTTATCATAATTCTTAAACGGGGCAAATTAATATAAGCAAGAGGTGGAATTATGAGTATAGCACACAGAAAAGTCAACAAGCGGATACGATTCGTGGATGCACAGGGCAATCCGCTTTCCAACAAGGATATAGGCATCAGGCAGACGAACCACAAGTTTTTGTTTGGTTGCGGAGCCTTCGATTTTATTCCATACGTACTTAAGGAAGAAGATGAATACAAGCAGATAACGGACAGCTGGCTGGAGATTTTTAACTACGGCACGCTGCCTTTTTACTGGGGACAATATGAGACTGAGGAAGGCAAGCCCAATAAGGACGCGCTTATGAAGGCGGCCAAGTATCTTCAGAGTAAGGGCGCCAAGGTCAAAGGGCATCCGCTTTGCTGGCATACAGCCTGCGCGGACTGGCTCATGAAGTACGATAATGCTACGATCATGCAAAAGCAGCTTGAGAGAATAGACAGAGAGGTTGTCGGCTTCAAGGGCGTTATCGATATGTGGGATGTTATCAACGAAGTCGTGATCATGCCTATTTTCGATAAATACGACAATGCGATCACAAGGATCTGCAAGGAAAAAGGCAGAGTCGGCCTGATAAAAGAGGTTTTTAAAAGAGCTCATGCCGACAATCCCGATGCAGTTCTTTTGCTCAATGATTTCAATACTTCAACAAGCTACGAGATACTTATCGACGGCTGTCTCAACGCCGGAGTTCCGATAAGCGCCATCGGAATCCAGTCCCATCAGCATCAGGGATACTGGGGAAAAGAGAAATTGGAGGAGGTCCTTGAGAGATACTCCCATTTCGGACTTCCGATTCATTTTACGGAGAACACTTTGATCTCGGGCGATATCATGCCGGCGCACATAGTCGATCTGAACGACTGGCAGGTTGACGAATGGCCTTCGACTCCCGAGGGAGAAGAAAGACAGGCAAAAGAAATAGAGGAGATGTATAGAATTCTCTTTTCACATCCTCTTGTTGAAGCCGTGACCACATGGGATTACAGAGACGGCGCATGGCTCAAGGCTCCGAGCGGATATATCAGACTAGATAATTCCAAGAAGCCTTCATTTGAGATGCTCAAAAAGCTTGTAAAAGAAGAATGGTGGACGGACGAGACAGTCACAACCGATGAAAACGGTTATGCTATCGTGAATGCATTTAAGGGTGACTACAATATCGGCTGCGACGGCGTCGAAGTTGAAAAACAGTTCGTTGACGACAATGAAGAGGTAGTAACTTTAAAATGAGTAATAAAACGCATAAATCCGCAGTGATCAACATGACCGAAGGAAATCCGGTCAAGCTGATAATACAGTTTTCCATTCCAATGCTCATCGGTAATTTATTCCAGCAGCTTTACAATCTGGTGGATGCGATCATCGTAGGCCAATTTGTCGGCGCGAAAGCGCTTGGTGCGGTTGGTGCGACAGGCTCCGTGACCTTTCTTTTCTTTGCGCTCTGCAACGGAATCGGAAACGGCGGAGGCATCATCACTTCGCAGTTTTTCGGAAAAGGCGATGACGATGAGGTAAAAAGCTGCATCTCGAATACCGGATACATAATGATGGTATTCCCGACGATCGTAGGCATTATCGCATTTCTTTTGTCCGGAAAAATACTAAGACTTCTTGAGACACCGGCGGATATCATGGCGGATTCCGCGGCGTACCTTAAGATCATGTGCGTCGGTCTTGTTTTTGTATCGCTTTATAACTACGCATCATCCATGCTGCGTGCGCTCGGAGACTCCAAGACTCCGCTTTATTTCCTTATCTTTTCCTGCATACTAAATGCATCAATGGACGTGCTGCTTGTGTGCGGCTTCCATATGGGCGTTGTCGGTGCAGGCGTAGCGACAGTGGTAGCGCAGTTTGCTTCCGGAATAGGCTGCCTTATATATGCAATAAAAAGGAATGAATATTTCCATCTTGAGGGAAAAGATCTTGTGTATAGATCTCACATTGTTATTAAAGTATTAAAACTCGGAATCCCGCTTTCACTGCAGTTCTCAATGATCGCGATCTCTTGCATGGCGCTTCAGAGAGTGGTTAATTCCTTCGGACCTGTTGCCGTAGCGGCATTTACAGCAACCAGCAGAATTGAGCAGATAATTCACCTTCCTTATCAGACACTCAGCGCGGCACTTGCTACTTTTACAGGCCAGAACTACGGCGCGCGTAAGTACGATCGAATCACGGTCGGATTTAAGAAGTGCGTAATGATGATGGCAATCTTTTCTGTTGCAATGCTGCCTGTAATGCAGCTGTTCGGAAAATATATAATAAGAATTTTTGTCGCAGATTCAGCCGTTATAAATATGGGCGCAAGAGCACTGCAGATAACCAGCATCTTCTATATCATGCTCGGAACGATCTACATTGTAAGAGGCGTGCTTAATGGCCTGGGAGATTCTGTATTTGCGCTGATAAACGGAATCGTCGAAGTCATCGGAAGATTCATAGTACCCATACCCCTTACGGGAATCGGCTCGATCGGACTTTGGGGCATCTGGTGGTCCGTCGGAATCGTGTGGGCCATGGCGGGGATCTCAGCCTGGATGAGGTACTTGCAGTACAAGAAAATGACTCTTGGAGACGGGATCGGTGATCCGCAAAATATACTCAACGGACAAACATAACTTCTTATTGAGAAAAATGCTCTGCATGCGCAGAGCTTTTTTATTGTTTAAATAAAGTGGGGTATAATTAATTAAAAAACAAGGAGGCACATCATGGCAGCTTTAAAAGAAAGAAAAGTAGCGGTAGTAGGTTGTGGATTTGTCGGATCGGCATCAGCATTTGCACTTATGGAAAGCGGCTTGTTTTCTGAAATGGTGCTGATTGATGTGAATAAAGAAAAAGCAGAAGGCGAGGCACTTGATATAAGTCACGGCCTTCCTTTTGCAAAGCCCATGCAAATATATGCTGGTGATTATAAAGATGTCGCCGATGCGGCAGTTATTGTCGTGACTGCGGGCGCAGGTCAGAAGCCGGGCGAGACAAGACTTGATCTTGTAAAAAAGAATATCGGGATCTTCAAGTCCATAATCCCTGAAATAGCAAGATATAACAGGGAAGGAATCCTTCTTATAGTTGCAAATCCGGTGGATATACTTACGTATGCGGCAGCGAAGCTGAGCGGATTCCCCGAAAACAGAGTATTCGGCTCGGGTACAGTTCTTGACACCGCGAGACTTAAATATCTTCTCGGACAGCACCTTAGCATCGACAGCAGATCCGTTCATGCCTGCATCATAGGCGAGCACGGAGACAGCGAGATCGCGGCGTGGAGCAGTGCCAACGTATCCGGAATCCCGCTCAATGATTTCTGCGAGATGAGAGGACATTTCGAGCATGAGAAATCGATGAAGGAGATCGCAGAAAACGTTAAGAACAGTGCGTACAAGATCATAGAGAAAAAGGGTGCGACATATTACGGAATAGCAATGAGTGTAAGGCGCATCTGCGAAGCTATCATCAGAGATGAGAAATCAATCCTTCCCGTATCAAGTATTCAGCACGGCGAGTTCGGAATAGAAGACATTGCACTTAGCATGCCCGCGATCGTAGGAAGAAGCGGCGTTGAGGGTGCGGTTCCAATCAGACTGAGCGACGAGGAAAATAAAGCGCTTAAGGCGTCAGCGGATACGCTTAAGGAAGTTCTGAAAGAAGCGTTTTAATCTTTTTGAGAATCTTTTTCATTAAGACACAAAGTGAAGCCTGATTCGTTGACATGAAAAAACGGCTATAATAGAATGATTTAGTTAGCGGAAGCTAACAATTGGCGTTTTTTAGATTGAAAGGAGTAAGCAAATATGGGAAAGCTTGCAATTGAAAAAGTAATAGGAAGAGAAATCCTTGATTCAAGAGGAAATCCTACCGTTGAGGCGGAAGTTATTCTTGCTGACGGAACAGTAGCAACAGGAACAGCTCCCAGCGGAGCATCAACAGGTGAGTTCGAGGCACTTGAGCTTAGAGACGGCGACAAGTCACGCTACCTTGGAAAGGGCGTTACAAAGGCCGTAGACAATATCAACAACGTAATAAACGATGTTATCAAAGGTATCGATGCATCTGATACATATGCAGTAGACGCAGCCATGATCAAAGCTGACGGAACAAAAGATAAGTCTAAGCTCGGCGCAAATGCAATCCTTGCGGTTTCAATTGCAACTGCAAGAGCAGCAGCTAAGTCACTTGGAATCCCGCTTTACAGATTCCTTGGCGGCGTATCCGGAAACAGACTTCCCGTTCCTATGATGAATATTCTCAACGGCGGAGCACACGCTGACAGCGCCGTTGATACACAGGAATTCATGATCATGCCCGTCGGAGCACCTTCATTCAAAGAGGCACTTCGTTGGTGCGCTGAGGTCTTCCACAACCTCAAGAAACTCATCAAAGACATGGGCGACGTAACAGCAGTTGGTGACGAGGGTGGTTTTGCTCCCAACCAGCTTAAGAGCGACGAGGATGCGATCGAGAAGATCCTTGAGGCTATCAAGGCAGCAGGCTTTGAGCCCGGAAAAGATTTCATGATCGCTATGGACGCTGCTTCATCAGAGTGGAAGAGCGAAAAAGGAAAAGGCTTCTACAAGCAGCCCAAGTCAGGAAAAGAGTTCACATCAGATGAGCTTATCGCTCACTGGGAGAGCCTCGTAGATAAGTATCCCATCATCTCTATCGAAGACGGACTTGATGAGGAAGACTGGGAAGGCTGGCAGAAGATGACAGCTAAGATCGGTCACAAGGTTCAGCTTGTAGGTGACGATCTTTTCGTTACAAATACAGAGCGTCTTAGCAAGGGTATTTCTCTCGGAGCAGGTAACTCAATCCTTATCAAGCTCAATCAGATCGGTTCCGTATCAGAGACTCTTGAGGCAATCAAGATGGCTCACAACGCAGGTTACACAGCAATTTCTTCACATCGTTCAGGTGAGACTGCAGATACAACAATCGCAGACCTTGCCGTAGCGCTTAACACATGTCAGATCAAGACAGGTGCACCCAGCCGTTCAGAGCGTGTTGCCAAGTACAACCAGCTCCTTAGAATCGAAGAGCAGCTCGGCGCAAGCGCTGTATATCCTCAGATGGATGCATTCCATGTGAAGAAATAATCATATCTACGCAAAAAGACGTGAGCTAAATTGTGCTCACGTCTTTTTTGTATTATTTCCGAATACGGAGGAAGTTGTAGTGTATGTCGTGTTAATATGTGGGCGTCATTAATAAATCCCGGCACCCGTGTTAAGTTACTTTATGCCTGTGCGAGCTGTCTTCCGAGATCTTCGCACTTGGAGATTCCGTCTTCGTCGGGAGCGCTGTTTACGATAAGGCCCTCACCGCCGATGATAGTAGCGCCTGCAGCTGTAAGTCTGTCCTGCCAATCGCGCATCCACTGACCGTCGCCCCAGCCGTATGAACCAAAGAGAGCGATCTTCTTGCCGCTTGCGAAACCTTCGTACTCAGCCATGAAAGGCTCAACTGTTCCTTCTTCAAGAACTTCAGCGCCCATAGCGGGGCATCCGAATGCGATAACTGACTCCTTTGCTGCGTCTGCTACGCTGATAGCGTCAAATGTAAGAACCTCAGCCTCACCGCCTGCAGCATTGATTCCGTTTGCTACAGCATCAGCCATTGCCTGAGTATTTCCGCTTCCTGTCCAAAAGATTACTTTTACTTTACTCATCTTATTATGTCCTTTCTTAGAAATTAAGTAAAAAATAGAGGTTATCCCCTTGAAAAATAAGTTAGCAAATGCTAACATAATAATCAATACAGATAGCTGATAATTATTATCATAAAAGGTTATCAGAGTGATCAAGGCCCGATGTAAAGCGGGTTATATTTTTGGATGTCGGTTAGCATATGCTAACGCTGCCGCATTCATTAAAACGGGAGGAATTGCAGTGGGAGACCAAGTGCTTATAAAGTTATGCTCTCCGACTTTGGCAGGAATCAAGACAGGCAATCTTTTTACTGTTGATTGTGACGACATAGAATTATTCAATCATGAAGTCAGAGGATTTAATATTAGGCTCGCAGACAAGGGCCTTCGCATGATCCCGATCAAGTACTGGAACGGACATGTACTTATATATCTTTACAGACCATCTTTTTTAAAAAGAGATTTTTCCGATAAAGAGGTCTGCAAAGTCCTGAAAGAAAAAGGATATTCATATAACAATTCGGATCTTTGCGTGGCGGAGCTTTCCAAGCATCTTAGGAAAGATTCGAAATTCCCTCATGAGATAGGTCTTTTCCTTGGATATCCCGTAAAAGACGTTGTGGGATTCATGAACGATTCCAGAAAAGGCGTGCAGTACACAGGCTTTTGGAAGGTCTACGCAGATAAGGATTCGGCGCTTGCAACGTTTGACAGGTACAAAAGGGTAACGGAGGTTTACAGCATGGCACACGAAAACGGCGCTTCATTAGAGCAACTTACTGTTGCGGGTTGAAAGGGGACATATGAGTAAAAAGCAGATAATCGGCGTTCTGAGAGAACGAGGATTCAGAGTTACCAAACAAAGAGAGATTATGGCAGATGTAATTGCGGAAAATGACGGAGCATCCTGCAAGGACATTTGCTGCATCGTAAAGTCCAAAGACAGATCGATCGGAACGGCTACGGTCTATCGAATGATCAAGACTTTGGAGGATCTTGGGATCATCGAAAGGATCGATATGATCAAGCTGCACTGAGCAGCGGTATTTATTTAGAGTGAGGAAGTTATGAAAAAATGAAAGCAATAAATATTAACCCCATTGTTCTTATATTAGTCAATATCATCGCACCGACCATGTATATGTTTATCAGCGGAAGATACCTTCAATTGTTTTTGCTGATATTTGCATCCGTACTTATGGTCATGATGGGAAGATATAAGAGATTATTGGGATTTTGGCTTGTATACGCCCTTATGATGGGATTCTATACACTGACTATGTATATGGGTGATTTACAATACATCGGATTATTTATCATAGTGGTCGTTCAGTGCGTTCCGTGTATCGCACTTGCATCAATTCTGGTAAGCAAATACAATTCCGCGCAGCTTCTTTCTGCGCTTGAGACCATGCATGTTCCAAGAGTTCTGGTGGTGGCGGTGACTATTACCATCAAGTATATTCCCACATTTAAAAGAGAATTCTCATACATCACGGAATCGATGAGACTTAGAGGAATCGGATTTACCTGGAAAAAACCTGTTAAAAGCTTCCAGTATTTTATCGTTCCGCAACTCTTTAGATGCGCAGCTTTGGCGGAAGAAGTAACGGCCGCGGGTCTTGTAAAAGGAATAGATGCGCCTTTGAGAAGATCGTCTTACTTTGAAGAAAAATTCACCTTTGCGGATGCGACGGTTCTTGTTGTATTTGTTGTGGGACTTGTCGGAGGCTTTGTATGGAAACAAATGTAAAAAAAGAAAATGTGATAAAAGCTGATAATTTATGCTTTAGCTACGAGGAATCAAGCGAAGGCATAAGCGATGTTAATTTTGAGATAGACGAAGGAGAGATAGTTCTTTTAACCGGAAACAGTGGAAGCGGAAAATCAACGCTTCTTAAGTGCCTAAACGGCCTTATTCCGGCGGTTACCGAAGGCGAGCTGAAAGGTCTTTTGTCAATTGAAGGAGAGAAGTATTCGGATCTTAAGATGTACCGCCTCAACCAGATGATAGGTTCGGTATTCCAGAATCCGCGCTCTCAGTTTTTTACCGATAACACGACGGCCGAGCTTGTTTTCCCGATGGAGAACTACGGCTTTACCAAAGAGGAAATGCAGGAGAGACTTGAGAGTCTGAAAAAGACATTCGGGCTCGATGAGTTAATGGACAGAAATATCTTTTCTCTTTCAAGCGGAGAGCGCCAGCTTATTGCGCTGGCATCCGCAGTTACGATGAAGCAGAAGGTTCTTTTGTTTGATGAACCGAGTGCGAACCTTGATTACGGCAACGCCATGAAGCTGGGGCGCATATTAAAAAGACTTCGCGACAAAGGCTATACGATAATTGTCGCCGATCACAGATTCTACTATCTGGGCGGAATGATCGACAAAGTTCTTTTCATGGACGAAGGAAAGCTACATCTTTGCAACAGCGAAGATGAATTCAAAAACGGCGATTACAACACTCGCAGCTTTGATCTTTTCTCTATTGATATTCCTTTTAGAGAAAAAGAAAATGCGGGGGAAGTGGTCGCAAGTCTCGAAAACGTGAAGTACAAAGATATTTTGAATGACGTCAATCTTAAGCTCAATAAGGGCGAGATAACCGTTATTGTCGGAGACAACGGCGCCGGAAAGACCACTATTGCAAAGGCGCTCTGCGGAAGCATCAAACCTGACAGCGGGAAAGTCGACACGAAAGGACTTCCTTTCTTTATCATGCAGGATCCCGATTATCAGCTGTTTGGAACGTCCGTAAAAAACGAGCTTGAGCTTGTTAAAAATGATTCCGCGGCGATAGATCATTGTCTTGAGTATCTGGGTTTATCCAAATATAAGTACAAGCATCCTTTTGACTTAAGCGGTGGACAGAAGCAGAGACTTCAGATTGGAATGGCGATGCTCTGCGACAGAGACCTGATCATCTTTGATGAGCCTACGAGCGGACTTGACGTGTACTCGATGCTAAGTGTCTCAAAGGAGATAAACAGGCTGCGTGACAAAGCGGGGGTTCTTGTGATATCGCACGACTACGAATTCATCAGGCATATAGCGAACAGGATTGTATATCTCAAGGACGGGGTGATTGAAAAAGATTTTATTTTGGATGAGCACGGCTTATCTGATTTAAATAACATTTTTAAAGAAATGCAGGAGGATAAAAACGTATGAAAATGTTGAAAATTAAGGATGTGGTAATGGTGGCGCTTTTGACGGCGATCTACTTTGTTGCCTACATGGTGGGAAGCAGCGTGAGCATGGTCTTCGGACCTTTCGGTCATGCTATCAGTCCCGGATTATGCGGGTTCTTTACGGGGGTTGTTTTTTATTTTATCAGTCGTAAGATCGGTAAATTTTTCCAGTATACTCTTATGCAGGCAATCATAATGATTCTCTTTAGCATTATGGGCGCAGGCTATATTCCTTGGATCATCACTTCAATGATCGGTGCGTTTATAGCTGACTGGATCGCTTCAAGAGAAAGCAAACCGGCCGTTTGGAAGGTTGCAATTGCATCCGGAATCTTCCATATCGGACAGGCTTTGGGAGCAATCATTCCTTCAATCTTCTTTATGGAGAGCTACAAGGCTGATTGGATCGCAAGAGGTCAGACACCCGAGCGTATGGACGAGATGATCGCTGCAACAACTGGAGTGATGGGAATCTTAGCAACAATTCTCGTATTTGCTCTTTCTTTTGCAGGAATCTATTTGGGACACCTTATTCTCAGAAAGCACTTTGATAAGAAGGAAGCTCAGGCAGCGTGATAGGCACGGAACGCTCCCACTTGATGGGAGTTAACGGCCCATTTTAGATATGATAAAATATGGTGGGAGGCGAAAGCTTTCCACCATTTTTTTGTGAGGTGAAAAATATATGTGGCAGATTATTTTGATTCCTTTTTTGGGAACTGCGCTCGGAGCGGCGACGGTATTTCTTTTTAAAAAAGCTATCGGGGAAAAGATGCAGCGAGCACTTACAGGATTTGCATCGGGGGTGATGGTTGCGGCTTCTTTTTTCAGCCTTATTCTTCCTGCGCTCGATCAGACTGCGGACATGGGAAGACTGGGATTCATACCGGTCTGCATAGGCTTTGGCGTGGGCATGCTGTTTCTTTTGGTGCTTGATATAGTTATTCCGCATATGCATCTGGATAAATTGGAGGAA
Organism: Butyrivibrio sp. X503; assembly: GCF_003625475.1. GTDB lineage: Bacteria > Bacillota > Clostridia > Lachnospirales > Lachnospiraceae > Butyrivibrio. The sequence continues at coordinate 190,934 of NZ_RAIQ01000005.1, forward strand.
GGCCCAAAGAGCGGACTTAAGAGAACGACCAAGCTCGTGCTTGCCGTTACACTTCATAATATTCCCGAAGGAATGGCGGTTGGTATTGTATGCGCCGGATGGATGAGCGGAAATAGCGCGATAACTTTTACAGGGGCGCTGGCGCTTGCACTCGGTATAGCCATCCAGAACTTTCCTGAGGGAGCGATTGTATCAATGCCGCTTTTAGGAGAGGGAGTTCCGAAGGGAAGAACCTTTTTGTACGGCGTACTTTCCGGAATTGTTGAACCGATCGGAGCGCTTCTTATCATCGCAGCTTCGTCATTACTTATCCCGACGATGCCGTATCTTTTGAGCTTTGCGGCAGGCGCGATGATCTATGTCGTAGTCGAGGAGCTTATTCCCGAGATGTCGGAAGGCGAACACTCCAACATCGGAACGGTGTGTTTTGCGATAGGATTTATAGTGATGATGGCGCTCGATGTTGGACTTGGATAAAGGAGATATTATGAATTACAAGACTATTGATATGACAAAATATGCAAGAAAAGAGCATTTTGACCACTTTAGGAGCATGGTCTATCCGTTCGTTACAATGACGGTGCAGGTAGATATATCCGATTGGATCGTCAGACTTAAAAAGGCGAAGTATCCTCTTTTTCTTTGCTTTCAATATGCGGTAAGCAGGGCTGCCAATGCAGTTCCCGAGTTTCGTCAGAGAATAAAGGGAGATGGCATAATCGAATATGATTATTGCAACCCGTCATATACGGTTGCGATTCCCGATGAAACCTACAGGTATTGTCTTGTTAATACGGATCAGCCGCTTGAGGATTATCTTGCGGAAGCCAAGGTTAAACAGGAAAAAGCACTTCACGACGAGCATCTTGAAGAAGAGGGCGAGTCTGAGAGTCATCTTTATACTTCCGTTGTTCCGTGGCAGGATTTCACAGGCGGAACCATGCCTTATCCAAGCTCTGATTTCTCTGTTCCCAATGTTGTTTGGGGCAAATATAAATCCGAGAAATATCTTGTTATGGAAGGCGGCAACATTGTAGAAAAAACAAAGACAACGATCCCTGTCGTTGTCTTTGTAAACCATGCCCTTATAGACGGGCTTCATATATCCAAGTTCTATTCCAATCTTGATGAGGAACTGGCTAAGATGCAGTTCCCTGTTATGATTTAAAGAATTTCATTTCTTCATTGAGCTGTATAGCGATATCTTTCAGGCCGTCGGCTGAGGTTGCAAGTGTTGTGACCGTAGCCGAGAGCTCCTGCATGGAAGCGCCGGTTTCTTCCGAAGAAGCGGCATTTTCTTCGGATATCGCCGAAAGAGCGCTCATTGTATCAACAACGGCATTCTTGGATGTGGCGCATGTGTCAGCGCCCTCTGATATAAGCTGAACACCGCCTACGGTGCTTCCTATATCATCAAGCATTCCGTTTACGGCTTCGAGAGTCTCGCCGATAGCTATCTGCTGCTCGTTATTGCCGTTCTTAACGTCTTCTGCTGCTGCAACAGCGGCTTTACTCTGTTCGAGGAGCGTACTCATCTCTTTCATGATATCATCAGCCATAGCCTTGGAATCGTCGGCAAGTTTACCGATCTCTTCAGCAACAACCGCAAATCCTTTTCCTGCTTCACCGGCTCTCGCAGCCTCGATGGAAGCGTTAAGAGAAAGGAGGTTGGTCTGAGTTGCAATGGAAGTGATTCCTTCAACTTTTTCACTGATATTGTCAACGGCTTCCTGAGTAGCCTGAATGGTATTGGCGATGTCGTCGATCTTGGCTGTCATCTCAACGGAAGAATCTTTGAGGAGTGTAAGCGATTTACTTGAAACTTCCGAAGCTTCTTTCATCTTGCCTGCAAGTCCCGACAGATCGTCCGTAGATGTCTGAACGTTTCCGACAGCGTCGCCGATTTTACTTACGTTTTCGGTAGCGCTCTGGATCTCGTCAGCCTGCTGTGTAGCACCGGATGCGATCTCCTGAACCGCGTTGGATACGTCTTCCGCGGTCTGTGCAATCTGGTTGGCCATATCTGAAAGCTCATCGGATGACTTACCTACGCCGACAGCTGATTCTTTTATATGACTTACAATATCACTCAGAGTTTCAATAACAGAATTGGTCGCCTTGGAAATGGCACCGAATTCGTCTTTTCTTTTATCAAATTTATCAACCTTAACAAATCTTCCGTCAGCAAGTGCGCCGAGGGAATTATTAACGGCTGCGATAGGCTCTGTGAAGCTCTTAGCTATGAGGAATGAGATTACTACTGCGATGGCTACTAGGATGATTCCGAGGATAACAACAGTGAGCGCGGAGCGGGTTGCAGAGGACATGATCTCGTAATTGGTTTCGGAAACAGCTACAACGAAGCCTGTAACGGGCTCTTTTACCCATGCCGTGTAGGTTAGCTTTCCGTCCTCCATGCTCTCGAATATTCCATTCATTTCGGAGGAACTCATGTATTCTTCTTCCGAGTGAACGATCGGCTCATCTTCGGGAGTGATCTCGAACTGGGAGTGAGCTGCTACTGTACCTGCTTTGTCGACGATGTATCCGTTTTTAACGTTATCTGCAAGGAAGCCATGAAGGACGCTGAGGTCGAAGCTTCGCTGCAAGGTTCCGATCATTTCGCCGTTTGAAGGGTCGAAGACGGGAACGATGATAATGGCGATTCTGTTTCCCGCAGCCTTACTTATAACGATCTCGGAAACCGCAACGCTCTTGGTTGCCCAGCATTCCTGGAAATAAGCTCTGTCCGAGATATTTGTCGAATCCTTGCGGTCGGTTCTTATAAGCTGATCGCCGCTGGGAATCGAAAGAATCGCATTCTTGTTTCCGTCATTGATGTTGGAATTGATCTCATCCATCTGACGAAGGATGATCTCCCTCTTTTCCTCGGCACCTTCCTGATCCCATGTCTTAACATAGTCGATCGTGCTCTGTGCCGATGCGCACGTCTGGAGCGCAACGAGGTTCTGATGTATGAGTGTTTCAAATTTACTTTCAACAAGTTTGGAATCTGAATTGAGAAGATCCAAAGCATCTGTCTTTGCTTTGCCTGTCGCGGTCTTATAGCTTACAAGCACCGCAAGTGCAAGAGGAACGATAACTACAATGAGCATTATCGCTATAAGTCTGGTCTTTATGCTGTCTTTAAAACTAATATCACTGCGCTTTTTTTGCTTACCAACATTAGATTTCGCCGCCATAAACACCTCCGTGAAGAACTGGATAGAAAAATGGACTGAATTGCTTTTATGAAATTGGAAGAACTGTTATCGTGTCTCTTTTTCTCGGGAAAAAGAGCTTGCCCCTGCGAGAGGGCTCATATTAAATTTTACATCGAAAGCAAACTAAATAGCGTGTGTTTATGAACTTTTAATCAATATTTTATAGGAAGTATATGAGCGGGGGAGGGGGCGTGCACGCGAAATGGGGCTGAGCGGTTAATCGCGTGCCTAGGAATCCGATGGGGTACACGCAAAATGGCCCAGAAGCCGCTTCCGCGTGTTCGACGCATCGGAAAACGGTGTAAATCAGCCACGTAGCCCTTTGCGCCTGCATGGGAAGAGGTTATAATAGAACAAACTATAAGTGAGGAAAGAGTATGAATATACAAATATTCGGAACAAAAAAGTGTAACGACACCAAGAAAGCAGAGCGATTCTTTAAGGAGCGCGGTATCAAATTTCAATTTATAGACATGAAAGAAAAAGGAATGAGCAAGGGTGAACTCACATCAGTTGCAAGTGCAAACGGTGGCATCATGAACATGATAAATACCGACGCAAAAGACAAAGACGCCGTTGCACTCATGCAGTATATTGCCGACGAAGACAAACTCGAGAAGCTCCTTGAAAATCAGCAGATAATCAAGACCCCTGTTGTCCGTAACGGCAAGCAGGCAACACTCGGCTACCAGCCCGATGTTTGGAAGAAGTGGGAGTAAAGTTGCGATGATGGTGGGAACAAGTTTATGAATCAAATTACATTTAAACAATTAAATATACGACTCTTGATAATGTATTGTGTATGTATTCCTCTTATTGTGATTCTGCTTTTTTTACATATATACAAAAGAGATGAATGGATAAAAGCAAATCAGGAAAATATTGTTGTATATGAAGCAACCATAGTGGATTGTTTTCCGGTAGGGGCAAAAGGCGCGTCATATAGTATAGTGATGGATTTGCCTGATGGTGATCGAATAATGATAAAGAATGAAACTTCTATTAGTGACGATGCTGTTACGGTTTATGGCATTACGGAGCGTGGTACAAATTATTATGCTTTTTCTGAGGGAGAGTTATATGTTGCCGCAAACACTGCTAGGGGCAGTATTGTAAAGTTCATATCATTTCTGCTATTGCTTGGTCCAATGATGTGGTACTTTGTTTCGCTATTTATTATAAATAAAAAATACTTTGTGAGTGAGGAGCAGCATGATCATTAAAAATGAGATACCGATACTTGAATATGACGACCACTCCAAGGAAGTGATCACACCAAATCACGGGAGCGAAGAACTGAAGCTGCCGGAGAAGTGTCTTTTTGCCTTCCTCGGAGAGGTGGTTGATAAATACGCCAAGGAGCATGGCGCGGAGATCGCTGAAGAATACATCACGGTTTCGCACAACGTGAATGTTTATATTTTGCATGAAAAAGATGAGGATATATGCCTGGTTCAGCCGACGATAGGCGCGCCGGCGGCGACTTCGCTGCTTGATTTTCTTGTGACCTGCGGATGCAAGAAAGTGATTGCGGTCGGTTCGTGCGGAGTGCTTGCGGACATTCCCGAGAACGCTTTTCTCGTGCCGACAAAAGCGCTAAGAGCAGAAGGTACGTCTTATCAGTACTTGCCGGCTTCAAGATATATCGAGCTCGATGAAGAACCGGTGGCCGTGATCGAGAACTGCTTCAAAGAGCACAAGCTTCCGTTCGTGACATGTACGACTTGGACCACTGATGGATTTTTCAGAGAGACAAAAGACATGGTGAAATACCGTTTGGAAGAAGGCTGCTCCGTAGTTGAGATGGAGTGCTCCGCCCTCGCTGCCTGCTGCAGGAAAAGAGGCGCCAAGTTCGGACAATTTCTTTTTACTGCGGATTCGCTTGCGAATGTACATGAGTACGACTCCAGAGATTTCGGATTTGATTCGCATGAGAAGGCTCTTTTGCTGGGACTGGATATACTAAGAAGTTACAAGTGACCGACGGATATTCTAAGAAGTTACAAGTAATCGGCGCGGCGGGGATATGAAGATACAAGTGTGACGCTGTCTGAATAAAAAAGAAGTGGGAGTAATAAGATGGATTTTAAAAAGATAATGGAATCGGATGAATATGATTTCATTAGGAAAAACGATAGATTGGGCAAGAGGATAATGCTTCTGGGTCTTGGCGGAAGTCATGCGTATGGAACAAGCAATAAAAACAGCGATATCGATTTTAGAGGTGTTACATTGCAGAAGCCGTCAGATCTTTTGGGTCTCACACAGTTTGAGCAATATGAAGATGATAAGACGGATACTGTAGTATACGGCTTTAATAAGATGGTAAAACTGCTGCTGGATTGCAACCCAAATACATGTGAGATCCTCGGGCTCGATGAAGATCAATACCTGATAAAGAGTGAACTTGGTCAAGAACTTATAGATAATACCGGGTTGTTTTTGTCCAAAAGAGCTATAAAATCATTTGGAGGATATGCGGATTCTCAGCTTCGAAGACTTCAAAATGCCATAGCCAGAGATACACTTCCTCAGAGCGAAAGAGAGAAACACATCTTAAAGTCTGTTATGCACGCGCTTGAAGATGTGAACAGAAGGTTTTACGGAAAAACCGACGGCGGTCTTAAGGTGTATATCGATAAAGCGGTGAATCCCGAGCTGGACACGGAAATATTCGTGGATGCGGATTATAAGCATTTTCCGCTGCGTGATTATGAAGATGTGTGGGGCGTTATGAGAAGCGTCGTGCGCGATTACGATAAGATCGGCAAGCGAAATAAGAAGAAGGACGACAACCATCTAAACAAGCATGCGATGCACCTAATCAGATTGTTCATGATGGCGATCGATATTCTTGAAAAGGGCGAGATCAGGACACACAGAGTTAATGATCTTGATCTGCTTCTTTCGATTCGAAGAGGTGATTTCATGGAACCGAGCGGATCGTTCTCGGCTGCATTTTTTGAGATGCTCGACGAATACGAGAGAAAGCTGGATGAAGCTGCGGCTAAAACAAAGCTTCCCGATAATCCTGACATGGAAAAGGTCGGAAAGTTTGTAGAGCGCATAAACAGATATGCTATAACAGAGGAAAAAGAATGAGAGATATTTTAAAAGAAATAAATGAGAAGTTGGATGAAATCGAGGCAAAAGAAAAGGTGAAGATATTACACGCTGTCGAATCCGGAAGCAGGGCATGGGGATTTGCTTCGCCTGACAGTGATTATGATGTAAGATTCGTTTATGTAAGAGAGCATGATGACTATCTGTGCCTGAATGAACCAAGAGATGTCATAGAGTGGCAGCTTGATGAGGTGCTTGATATTAACGGCTGGGATCTGAAAAAAGCGCTTAAGCAGTTTGCCAAAGGAAATGCAACGCTGTTTGAGTGGAGCGGATCACCCATTGTTTATCGGACAACACCCGAGTGGGGCATTATTACGGAAGTTTCCAAAAAGTATTTTTCTGAAAAATCAGCAGTGTATCATTATTACGGTACGGCGAACAGCACTTACCATGACTATCTTACCGGTGAAAAAGTTCGCTACAAAAAATATTTCTATGCACTAAGACCGCTCCTCGCCGCTATGTATATTGAAGAAAACCACGTAGCGCCGCCGGTTCTTTTCGACGATCTACTAAAGCTCGATATTCCCGAAAAGCTCAGGCTTGCGATAGACGAGCTGCTTGAGATTAAGAAAAGAACTACCGAAAAAGAGGAAAATCCTCAGCTTCCGGTTATACAGGAATTTATAGAAACTGAGGTCTCCAGACAAAAAGAGATAGCTAATAATCTTGCAGACGATCATAATAAGGATTGGTCTGCGCTTGATGAGCTATTTAGAAAGATCATAAATAAATAAGCTTTTACTTATTGTATTCCCTTAACGCATGGTAATAGTACTTGCGTATTTTTTCTTTGAGAGATGCGGGTTTTACAACTATGGCGTCTTTTCCGAATCGTCTGAAGTATTCTTCAAGCTGCAAAGCAGGCCAGTCGAAGTAGTAGAGATTACCTTCTGTCTTCGATACAAGGGGCCTGTTTTTTGTTATGACTTTAAACATTCTGATTCCGTTTTGGCTGAGGCGTACTACAGCTTTTACATTTGATGATACCGAATGAGGGCTTCGGATTGCTTTTTCCCGGAGTTCCTTTTGTAATTCTTCATCAATCTTAAATTCATCGGACGTTATGAACACGCTCCGAAGTCTGGATATTCTAAAGGTTCTGGGAGTGCGGGTTTTAACATCTCTGCAGATCAGGTAGTTGCACTGTTCCTCTTTTGAGGCAGCGATGATATAAGGTTCCACAACAAAAGTATGCTTGCGCTCTGAGTTGGTTGATAAGAAAGTGATTACTCTGCGAGCTTCAAGCGCCTTGGTGAGGTCTTCGTAGGTATCCTTGAAAATGATTGTTTCTCTTTCGTTTCGCGGTATCGAAAGATATGAATTGAACATATCCTTAAGGTATTGCGAAAGCGAAGTGTCTTTTAGCATGTTAAGCTCAATGATCTTAAGAATGTCATACGAAGCTCCGCTGACGGTCAGCGTAAGGGCGGAGTTCTTGCCGCTTTGCAGGCTGTCGGCCTTTATGTATGTGCTGATGATCTTGTCGGCAAGGGCGGATGCAGCCTTGTTTGATATCGAAGTTATATCGGTGAGATCCTTCAAGATGTTATCAAGAAGAGCCTCGCTGTCGTGGCGGTATCTGTCAAAGTAATTCACGATGAGAGTCTTGAGGAATGCGTTGAGATTAACAGACTCATCGCTCTTGGTGAATTCAAAGAGCTCGGCGTCGTTGATCAGTCTTGTTCTTGTCTCTTCCGAAAGATATATTTTATATTTCTCTGTCATAATAATCCTCTTATTTGGGGTTGTGATTTTAATTAAATACTACGTAAATAAGCTGATAATTATATTATATTGGGGTTGCGCTGAAGCGTCAATCTGCATCTTTTTATCTCCAAAAATATGAGCTATGATGTAATCACAACAAAGCCAAAGACACATACAGCAAACGCATGGTGACTTATGGGCAAGTACCGGATTCATAGTCCGGCTTTGTGGGTTCAAATCCCACACCTTCCCAATGGGAAGTGTGTCTTGATACGGCTTAATAAATAGGTGCATACAGCAATTAATACATTTTCACGTCGATCACACGTGACCTGCATGTGCAGGTTAGTGAGCCGGGCACTATCCCGGCTGCACCTAGTAAAAAAGGAGAGAAAGATATGTTAGAGTTTTTAAAAAGAGAAGCAAACAAAACACATACGGAAAACGGCGCGGCTACTTATGTTTCGACACAGTCTGATTGTCTTGATCTTTTTGCGACGATCGGCGCGCTCAGAAATGCATCCGATGATGAGATCATAAATAGATTCATGAAGGCATACGCAGAGAATGCAGAGCTTGCGATGAAGATGCTTTTCTTCGCAAGAGATATCAGAGGCGGTCTCGGTGAGCGAAGAGTGTTTAAGGTGATACTTAAATACCTTGCGGTATGTGAGCCCGAGTCGGTAAAAAAGAATATCGAAAATGTAGCCGAGTACGGCAGATTCGACGATCTTCTTGCACTTATGAATACATCTGTGGAGAAAGAAGTGACGGATTACCTCGAGAAAATTCTCAGAGCGGACATGCAGACCGTCTTGGTTGACGGCGAGAATGCCAACATTTCACTTCTTGCAAAATGGCTTCCTTCAATAAATGCAAGCAACAAAGAGACTGTACGTAATGCAAAAAAGATAGCGAAAGCCATGAACATGACGGAGAAAGAGTACCGTAAAGTTTTGGCGATGCTTAGAGCTCAGATCAAGATCATAGAGAATAAACTTCGCGAGAAAGATTACTCTTTTGACTATAAGAATCAGGCATCAAAAGCGCTTTACAAGTACAGACAGGCTTTCATCAGAAATGACGGTGAAAGATATCGCGCTTTTATTGAGGAAGTAAAAAATAAACCCGGCGTAATGAACACGGGCACGCTCACGCCATACGACGTGATATTGCCTGCGATAAAAAGAGCTGAGTTTTCCGAGGATGAGAGAAACGCCATGGATGCAACATGGAATGCGCTCGAGAACTTTGCGGGCTCAGAGGATTCGCTTGTAGTTGTCGACGGCTCGGGTTCGATGTACTGGGACTATAATATAACGACGCTTCCCGCGGCGGTTGCGCAGTCTCTGGGCATATACTTTGCGGAGAGAAATAAAGGTAAGTTCCACAACCATTTCATCACGTTTTCGACCAATCCCAGATTGGTTGAGATAAAAGGCGAAGATATCGTGGAGAAAGTGCGCTACTGCATGAGCTTTAACGAGTGCGGCAATACCAATATAGAAAAAACTTTTATGTTGATATTAAATACCGCGGTTCGCAACAGGCTTAAACAGAAGGATATGCCTAAGAAGCTGTTCATAATCTCCGACATGGAGTTCGATAGCTGTGCACGTGATTCAAGCATGACCAATTTTGAAAATGCCAAAGCGGCGTTTGCAAAACGCGGTTACAAGCTTCCCCAGATAGTTTTCTGGAACGTGAACAGCAGGAACAGACAGCAGCCCGTCAGGGTCAATGACCAAGGCGTGGCGCTTGTGTCCGGCTGCAATCCTCAGATCTTTTCAATGTTAAAAGACGGTAATTTTGAGCCTTATAAATTTATGATGAGCGTTCTTTCGACAAAGCGTTACGAGAGAATTGCCGCATAACTGTGAGAACCCGGCTTAGTATTTTATGAGCCGGGTTACGAAAGGAAAGAGAAATGAATACAATTGAGATTAAAGGAAAAGTAAATACTGCTCTTTGCTATGCCAAGGTAGTTGAGGACGAGGCAATCGAGCAGATCAGAAGAATGTGCGACTACCCCATGACGGAGGGCTCGAAGATAAGAATCATGCCCGACGTTCATGCGGGAAAAGGCTGCACTATCGGAACCACAATGACAATCACAGACAAGGCGGTTCCAAACGTTGTCGGAGTTGATATCGGATGCGGAATGTACACCGTTAACCTCGGAAAACAGGAGATCGACCTTGAGAAGTTCGATATGGCTGCTTTTACCATTCCTTCGGGAAGAGAGGTTTGGGAGGGAAGGCAGGAGAGATTTGACCTTACCGAGCTTCGCTGCTACAGACAGCTTAAGGAGGCAAAAAGACTCGAGAGATCGCTGGGAACGCTCGGCGGCGGCAATCATTTCATCGAGATTGATAAAGCCGCTGACGGCACACAGTACCTTGTGATCCATTCGGGTTCGAGAAATCTCGGAAAGCAGGTCGCGGAGCTGTATCAGGCACTTGCAGTCGACCTTGATAAAGGAATCGGCGAGTATCTGGAGTCGCGCGAGGAACTTATCAAGACCTACAAAGAGCAAGGAAGACGTGCCGAGATACAGTCTGCGTTAAAAGAGCTCTATAACAAAAAGTACAACGAGGGCCCGATGACCATGCCGGAGGACCTGTGCTACTTATCGGGCAAATATCTCGAGGACTATCTTCATGACGTGGAGATCTGTCAGAGATTTGCAAAAAGAAATCGTGAGAAGATGGCGGAGATTCTTTTGGAGAAAACTGGTCTCGCAGCCGGAGAGTCTTTTCACACGATCCACAACTACATTGACACTGATGAGATGATCCTAAGAAAGGGATCAATCGCCGCGCACAAGGGCGAGAAAGTTCTTATCCCGATAAATATGAGGGATGGATCAGTTCTTGCGGTCGGCAAGGGTAATCCCGAGTGGAATTACTCGGCTCCTCACGGCGCAGGCAGACTGATGTCGAGAAATGCAGCAAAGAGAAATCTTTCGATGGAGGAGTATAAAGAGGCGATGAAAGGCGTTTATACTTCGTCAGTCTGTGTGTCTACGCTCGACGAGGCGCCCATGGCGTACAAGTCGCTCGAGGACATCATTGATGTGATAAAAGAGTCTGTGGAGATCATCGATGTGATGAAACCGATCTACAACTTCAAGGCGGCTGACTGAAAGGTGAGTGTATGCCTGCGTGGGGCAGGCATACATTTATACCACAGGTTTAATGCAATATAAATTTTGCTGTGGTATCATACGATATATAAAGAGAGAAGCGGGGCAAAAAACATAGTGCTCCCGGAAAGGAAAAGACATGACAACATTTAATCGCAAATATTATTTCTATAGCGAAAGTTATAAATCATCACTTCAGTATTATGCTGAGTGCGGATTTGGTTTCATGCGCTCATTTAAGGATAGTCAAATGCGAAAGAATGTTGATCTTGCGAGGATCCCAAACAGTTGATCCAAGCTGATAAATAAACATGTTTTGCGAACCGCTTACCTTGAATGAGGCAAGCGGTTTTTCATTACCTAAAAAAGTAGTGCTCGGTAAAAAGAGCTTATGAAAGAAAGGAGCAAACATGGTTACATTACCTGCCATTGATATGGCGGCAACAGGTAGAAACATAATAAAGCTGCGTCAGGATGCAGGTCTGACAGTCAGAGATCTGCAGGAGATGTTCGGTTTTACAACACCACAGGCGATATACAAGTGGCAGCGCGGGACAGCGATGCCGACGATAGATAATCTGGTTGTGTTGGCGGCAGTTTTTGAAGTTTCGATTGACGACATAATAGTGGTTGATACATGCATTCATGCGCAGATAGGCGCTTGAAAGAAAAATAGAATAAAGGGGCTGTGAGTAAACGCAGCTCCGATATGGGTAGGTATGCCTAGTGGCGAAGGCAGGGGTCTGTAAAACCCTGACACCGGAAACACCGTGAGTTCGAGTCTCACCCTGCCCACTTAAATATGCCGTGGTGGCCGAGTGGTAAGGCACCTGATTGCTAATCAGCGGTTTCCTTCACGGGAAGATAGGTTCGATCCCTATTCACGGCGTTTTGGTATAGTGTCATCCGATGACACTGTACAACAAGATCATATGATACGATAATATGATTAGAACAATGATATGGAGCGGCGATAAGCCGCGGAAAGTTAAGGGGATTATTTTAGAATGTACTACGTAACTATCAACAAGCAATTTAATAACAAACAGTTTATGCAGTTCTGCAAAAATCAGAAGTGCTTTGTTAGTTATGCAAATTGCAAGTTGGTGGAAAGCGGTCCCGGATTCATAAAATGATGGATGATCCGGAGCATTAAAAATATGATCGAAGAGATCAGTAGCCACTTAGCTTGCAATAAGTTAGGTGGTTTTTTAATGCTTATTTTTTGAAAAGGAGATTAAGAAAAAATGGATTATCCGGTTATTGATATCGAAGGAACAGGAGCACATATAAGAGAGCTGATCAGAGAAAGTGGCCATACGGTCACAGAGGTTTCAGAATATCTCGGAGCAAGTACATCCTTGGTATACAGATACATAAGAGGAGAAGTACTTCCAAGCATTGATAGGATTGTAGCGCTCTCTGTATATCTTGAAGTTCCTATTGAAAGAATAATTGCAGTCGATTAAGACTGCACCATGCGGTATGGGGTAATGGTAGCCCACAGGATTTTGGTTCCGGTAATCTTGGTTCGATTCCAAGTGCCGTAGTTATGACGTAGTAGCCAAGCCAGAAAGGCAACGGACTGCAACTCCGTGAGCGTGAGTTCGAATCTCACCTACGTCTTTATGGGCTTGTAGCTCAAATGGTAGAGCGGGAGATTGAAGATCTCCGCGTAGAAGGTTCGATACCTTCCGAGCCCATCATGCTTCCTTGGCAGAGCGGATATGCACCGGCCTTTTAAGCCGAGAGATGCGGGTTCAACCCCCGTGGGGAGCACTTAGCTGTTGTAGCTCAGTTGGTAGAGCAACGGTCTCTTAAACCGAAGGTCGTGGGTTCAACCCCCACCGGCGGCACTAATGCGGTATAGCTCAATTGGAAGAGCACCTGACTCTGACTCAGGGTGTTGCTGGTTCGAGCCCAGCTACCGTAGTTCTGGACATGTAGCTCAATGGTAGAGCATCCGGCTGTTAACCGGAGGGTTGTGGGTTCGAATCCCATCATGTCCGCTTTTTATGATTTCTAAGTTTTTGGGCTTTTAAGAATTGAAAGAAACATCATAAGCTATTGAAGTACCCATATTAGTAAAAAGAATTTACTGATATGGGTATTTTTGTGATTGTAAGGGGTGTAAACTAGAGAGGAAAAGTGCAAAATTTAAGGAGAACCGCAATGCGACCGACACGAACGGAAAAAGAAAATGCGATGAGGGAGAAGATAATCCCTGAATTATACGCTAATGAATACAACAAATTTATAGGATTTGAGGTGCTGGAACTGAGCGCGACGTACAGCAAAGCGAGGATCAAGGCGGACACGAGGCTTCACAACACGTACGGAAGTATCCACGGAGGAGCGCTGCTGTCATTTGTTGATGCGATGGCGGGTGCGACGGGAAGTATGAGCGGATATTATGTGACGACGGTTTCCGCGAACCTGAATTTCCTACTCCCTGCGGTGAACACTGAATACATCTACTGCGAGTGCATGAAACTCAAGACAGGCAAGCACATATTGGTATTTGATATAAGAGTTACCGACGACAACGGCAATCTCTTGGACAGCGGAGAGTTCTCGTTCTTTGCGAGCAAAGTTCCGGTGCTGGGAGATAATCTGAAATTCTAATAGGTAAATGATAATGATCATAAAACACTTCAACGAGCTCACCACCAGCGAGCTCTATGAGATTTTAAAAACCAGATTCGAGATCTTCGTAACCGAGCAGGAGTGCCTGTATCAAGATCTTGACGATAAAGATCAAGACGCGATCCATGTTTTTTGCATGAATGAAAAAGGACGTGTGGCAGGGTGCCTCAGAGTCTTTTGGAATGACGAGGCAGCAGGCGTTGCGCAAATAGGAAGAGTGGCGACGCTTGAGCACGGCAAGGGAATCGGCGGAGAGATTCTGCATGCCGGTGTGGAAGTTGCCAGAGACAGGCTCGGCGCGAAAAAGATAACTCTGCATGCGCAGGAGTACGCCATCGGCTATTACGCAAAAGAGGGCTTCGAAGTCGTGTCCGACATCTTCATGGAAGACGGGATCCCACACGTGACGATGGAGCTGGCTGTTATGCTATAATGGAGTATATTGAAGGTGTGTATGAGGAGAATGAGGTGAAAGATATAAATAAAGATCCTTTTGAAGAGTATATAAAGAATTTAGCTCCAACACGCAAAGAATTAGGGCAGGCTTGGTCGGCGGCTATAGGGCTGCAGGATGTTGATGGACTAAAGCCTTCAGAGTATTTATATGAGACAGCAAAGAAGAATATTGACGGAGAGATAACGATAGATGAAGCTGATAGTTTGATTGAGGCGTATTATGAGAATAAAGCCGGACGAGTTGAACATGGTACTGAAGAGGCAGATAAAGTTTCAACTAGGATAGCAAGATTACTGTCAGAGAAAGCGTTTGTGTTTTCACCTACACAGTATATTGCAATTCATAGAGAATTGTTTAAGGGAATATATTCTCATGCAGGGATGATCAGAGATTACAATATAACAAAAAAAGAATGGGTTTTGGCCGGTGATACTGTATCATATGGAAGTGCGCATAATCTTAAGGAAACACTTGAATATGATTTTTCACAGGAGAAAATGTTTCGTTATAATGGACTGACTATGTCGGAGACAATCCATCATCTGGCAGTATTTGTATCAGACCTCTGGCAGATACATGTTTTCGGTGAGGGAAATACTCGAACTACCGCAGTGTTTTTTATAAAGTATTTAAGACAACTGGGGTTTGATGTAAATAATGATCTTTTTTCGGCTAATTCTTGGTATTTTAGAAATGCTTTGGTTCGAGCAAATTATAATAATATTAAAGATAACATTTTCGAAACTACAGAGTATCTTGAAAAATTCCTTCGAAATTTATTACAAGGAGAAAAAAACGAGCTTCACAATAGAGAGATGCATGTGAGTGGTAGATTCGTAAATGACCCGATAAATAATCAGGTTGATTTAAACGAACGAGAACAAAAAATACTTGATATTATTAAACATAATCCGACGGTCACGCGCTCTGAAATGGCAGAAAACATCGGGTGTTCAGAGACTACTATTAAGAGAACACTCCAAAACATGACGGAGAAAAAAATAGTGAAAAGAATAGGGTCAAACAAAAAAGGCGAGTGGATTATTATGTGAAAATCAGATGCTATAGATATTAAAATGACCCGATAAATGACCCGATAAACTTACCCATATCGGCAAAATAAAAAATTCCGATATGGGTATAATTTTTGCTTGACTACGACGTAACGTAATAGTTTACGCTTTAATTACACGTGGAGGAGGTACGGCGATGAAAACAGTAAATGAGGTGAGTAAGCTGGCGGGTGTGAGTATACGCACACTGCAGTATTACGACAAGATCGGGCTTCTTAGGCCAACAGAGTATACGGAAGCCGGCTACAGGCTGTATGACGATACGGCGCTGGAGAGATTGCACCAGATCTTGCTGTTTCGTGAGCTGGAATTTCCGCTAAAAGACATAAAGGAAATAGTAAGCAGATCTGATTTTGATAAGAAAAAGGCACTGGATCAGCAGATTAAGCTCCTGGAACTTAAAAAGGAGCATATTGAAGATCTGCTCACCATGTGCCGCGACCTAAAAAAGAGAGGAGTGAAGAAATTGAGTTTTACAGCATTTGATTCGAGTAAGATCGAAGAATATTCAAGAATGGCGAAAGAGCAGTGGGGCAAGACGCCCGCATATAAAGAGTTTGAGGAAAAGAGTAAGAATCGCACCAAGGAAGATGAGAAAAATCTCATGGGCGAGCTGATGAAGCTCTTCGAAGAGTTCGGTTCCATCAAGGAAAAAGAGCCTTCGTCAAAAGAAGCACAGGCGATGGTTAAGAAGCTACAGGACTTCATCACCGAGAACATGTATACTTGCACAAAAGAGATCCTGTCGGGCCTTGGCAAGTGGTATGTATCGGGCGGCGAAGTGACCGACAACATCGAGAACGCCGGTGGTGCCGGAACCGCAGAGTTTGCCTATCAAGCGATCATGGCATATTGCGGGGTTGCTTCAAAGTAACAGGAAAAGAGCTGCTATTCGGAGCCGCAGTTCATAAAAGTCAAAAAAGTTAACGTAATACCGAAAACAGGCATGTATAGCAGATTTTTCTGCAATTATACATGCCTGTTTTTATTCCAAAAGCATGCATATTAAAGAAAAATTCTTTTATACATGCCTGTCTATACCTTGTTCCCTTCGGGAAATGAATGAAATGCTGATAAATTGCTCAAAAAAGACATGTCAAAGTGGCGGAAACGCTGATATGCATGCTTTTTTGCTTGTTCAGGTATGCCCATCACTTCTTCTCAAAAGATTCCATTACAAGCTCGTCGCCCGATTTAGTGAATTTAACGGTCAGATCTGATATCTCTGTCGGAGCGGCTCCGATACACTTCATAGGATCTATCTGCATCGTGACGGTATATTTGTCGCCTGCTTTTTCACCTGAAATGCACTTATAGCCTACTACCTCGGCTTCGTAATATGAACCGTAATAGCAGTCGTTCTCTTCGTTATAATCCCAGCCGATCTCGGAAGCTTCGGGGACATAATCAAGTCCCGAATGAGCTTTAACAAAATCAGCAATATCAGCCTTTTTTATCACCATAACAGTCATAAATTTGGAAAACTCGCCGAGCTTCAAGGAATCCACATATTCTTTTTTCTCAGCATCACTTATATCCTGAGTCTTGATATCGGCGCCGAGTCTAAGAACGGACTTCCAGTCAATCTCCTCAGGGCTCTTGAATTCATTATCAAGGAAACCGTTGTATTTCTTAGAGTTAAAAAGATCCGCAATCTCCGTACATTCGCTGTCAGACAGCGCAACGGCCTTTTCCGAAGAAGCGTCACTCGAAACTTCCGACGCCGCCTCAGAAGAAGCCTCTGTCGAAGCCTCAGAAAAAGCCTCTGTCGAAGCCTCAGAAGAAGCCTCCGACGCAGCCTCGGCGGAACTCTCCGCCGTTGACGCAGCATCTCCCGAGTATGATTCATCGATCGAAGATATGGTAGAGCTACATCCTGACATGATCAGCGTTGCCGCTATAATTGGTAAAAGATATTTTGCTTTCATTGTTTTTTCCTCTTTATTTCTAAGCGTTAATTTATACATTTACTATTGATTTGCATTCCAAGCGCGTCGCCCGGTCCGGTGATCACCGGCTTACTTTCCCAGCTGAGCCATGATAGTATCGTAATCCATACTTCCGACTATTTCCTCAAACTTTAAGGAATCGTATTTGGCGATTACCTTTTTGATCTCAGTTTCGGACATGTTTGCGTCAATCTCACTGTGGTACTCGGTTTTGGTTTCATAATCGTCTGATGAAGCAAGCTCTTCTTCCGAAGGTACGCCGTTACCGTCGATATCATTGAAGTTAAGGTCCAGTGTCCAATAGTCTGTGGCAAGCTTGCCGTCATCGTGTATAGACATGTAGGTGTTGTAATAGAGTGAACCGGCGTAATCGGCGTTTCCGTTATAGATAACATTGCCCTTTTTGGCATAGAGGTAACCGGCATTGCCCATCGCACCGTATCCCCACTGGTTCATAAGACAACAGGTGTGACCGTCCTTAAAGCAATAAAGAGAAACCCAGTAACCGGTGTTGCCGACAACCAACTCGGGAATATCATCACCGTCAACATATATAAGGTCAAAAGATAAATCGTCGTAAGCATAGTTGTAGGTCTTTGCAATCTGGGCGTACGCTTCCTTGTAGCTTTCATATTTTCCGTCCTTGTTGTCACCAAGAAGCGCTTTCTTAACTCCGCTGATCGTAAGATCTCCGCCCATTTCTTTGACCTTTTTTTCTCCAAAATCGGCAAAATAAGAAAAGTCGTCCTCTTCGCCCGTTGTGGCGAGCTCAATGAAGAGATGTTTAACATCATTTGTGCTTCCGATAATTGCTATATCATCCATTCCGTCTGCGTCAACATCAAAGAAACCGACAGCGTCAATGGTTGTTACGTTTATATAACCCATGTCGTCAAGAAAGGATGGTCTAAAGCTGCTGATCAACTTTCCGTCTTTTTCCATGACCATTTCCGCCTGACCGCTGTCTTCGTAATAGGTTACAAAATGAACGGGAGAATCATATTGAGGAAGATCCACATCAAAGGTCTGCTCCGGAACACAGTAATCGTCCCACTGAATCTCGTTGGATTCAAAGGCAAGGTCATCACCCGACTTGGTGAATTTTACGATCCTGTCGGCGTCGCTTCCGTAATATGAAGTAGACTCTATATTCACACTTTTTTCGAGACTCACCTTAAGACGAAGAGTGTATTTATCACCCGTTTTTTCTCCTGATATGCACTCATATCCTTTATGGCGAGCATCGCTATCCCAAATTGTTTTGTAAAAAGAGTCGTTCTTTTCGACATAATCCCATTCGATATCATCATTATCCGGCATGAGGTCCTTGCCTGTATGTCTTTTGATAAAATCTGCAAGATCGGATTTTTTTATAACACTGAGCTTCTCGTATTCAGTGAGCGAACTGCGGTTTGCGGCCTTCAAATAGTCATTTATTTCTTCTTCGCTGCAATTCTCGGAACTTATTCCGGCACCGAGCTTCAGAACCTTCTCCCAATCTATCTCTTCGGGAGAATTAAAACCATCTTCCAAGAATCCGTTATATTCCATTGTGTTAAAAAGATCTGTGAATTCAGAAAGTTCATCGGCAGAAAGCTCTTCGCCGGGTTCGCTGCTTTCGGCATCTTTTTTGTCCGAGTCGTCATCGGAAGCTTCGCCCTGCGTACCGCCGCCTGTTTGCGATTCCTCGTTTTCAGCGACAGATCCGCTGTCTGTTGACTGACTGTCCGGTGAAGATACGGACGAACTACAGCCTGAAACAATCAGCGCTGCCGCCAGTATCGGTAAAAGACATTTTGTTTTCATGAAAAAACTCCTCCTATAAGCGCGTTGTCATTTTAGAACTTTATACCATAATATATCATTTCGTCAGTTGCGACATCAAATCATTGTACGTTATGGATCCCATAAGTTTCTTCCATTCGTACTTTTCGTAAGTCTCGATTGTTTTTTCAAGTTCTTTTTTATCCATGTTTGGGTCCGTAATGCATTTGAAATCTCTCGGGTCACCGAAAAACAAATTTCTAAGATCAGATATCAGGTTATCATTGTACCCTACCACGTCCTTGCTATAATAAGTGTACGCAAGCGGGCCGGCGTCGGGGATCAGAAAGAAGTGATTTAACATTGAATCCTCGCCATCCCACATGGGATAATGTATAACTCCCGATCTGTCAAAATAAAGGAAGTGATCATCGGCCCTCCAGCCTAATCCCTTTGAGTCCAACAGAAGACGGGCATGATCGTTTTCAAAAGTGTAAAGAGAACAATGTTGGTTTTGATCGATATCTACATAAAGTTCCGGGATATCGTCATCATCCACATATACGAGTTCAAAAGTGACATCATCACAAGTATCATTGTAGATCTTTGCAATCTGAGCATATGCATCCTTATAATCGGTATATACACCGTCTGCATTATCTCCCAACAGTTCTGTTCGGATGTCGTCCATCGTATAATCCATACCGTTATCCCAAGCTTCTTGCGCGGGATAATCACCAAGACAGAAAAACTCATCTTCTTCATTACCGTATGGATCTAACATGTACATTTTTCCCGTGTATATAAAGGGGAAAATGCGTTTACCATTATTCGTATCGGCTATGACAACCAAGTCATCCTGACGGTCGGCGTTAAAGTCAAAGAATTCTGTGGAGTCGATGGCTTTTAAGGTGTAACGGCTTGAAATCGGAGAGGAATAAAACGAATCGATGGATTGAATAAGCTTATCGTCTGTATTATAATCTCCGGCCTCGGAATCACTCGAAAACTCTGATGAGGAGATTTCCTCTGCGAGTGGATCCGGTTCCGGTTTTGCGCCGCAGCCTGATAAGATCAGCACAGCAGCAGTTATCGCAAAAAAAATTTTATTATTCATATCAAATCCTCTTAAATCCTTTTATAAATGTTAACAATATAATAACATATAAAAAGAAAAATGCAATAAAATGCCCAATCTGCATTGAATATCATAAAATACAATGGTAGAATATTACTAATTGTTACGCATTCAAAAGGGAGCAAAAAATGGTAGAAAAGATGCATGAACTGGCCGGATATTCTCTGGTAAGCTTCTTAATCATGTATACGGTCGTTTATTTTGTGATCAGGCACATGGAGAAAAACGGGAAACCCATCAAATACAAAATGCTGTGGAACATACTTATTCCGCTGGCATGGGTAATTGTCAGAGTGGTCACATATAAGTGATCCGGCGCATATACACAGTGGGGGGACAATAATGAAAACCAGGGCAGAAGCCTTAAAATACGGACTATCTTTTGACGGCGCATATCAGGATGCGCCCTTTCACGACGAAAACTGGCAGCTTGTGCGCTATAAAGGCAACAAGAAAGCATTCCTTTGGACCTATGAAAAAGACGGACTTATCAATCTGAACGTCAAAGTCGATCCCGAAAAAGCCTACTTCTGGCGCAAGATCTACAAAGCTGTTATACCCGGATACCATCAGAATAAAGAACACTGGAACACCATAATCCTCGACGGGAGTATTCCCGACAAGGACGTAAAGACCATGATCGCAGAGAGCTACGATCTTATTTCAGACAGCCCGAGCAAAAGAATCTACGAAGCCGTAAAGCGCATTCCAAAAGGGAAAGTCGCAACCTACGGGCAGGTCGCCGAGATGGCGGGCGATAAGAACATGGCAAGGGCCGTTGGAAACGCACTCCACAAAAATCCCGAGCCCGGCAAGATTCCGTGCCACCGCGTAGTAAACTCAAAAGGTGAGCTCGCCGGCGAATTCGCCTTCGGAGGCGCCTGGAAGCAAGGAGAAATCCTGCAGTCAGAGGGCGTAGAAGTTATAAACGGGAAAGTTGACTTGAAGAGATATAGGATGTAAAAATATGACTTAAAGATAAAACTTTTATGAGAGAGGGAGAAAAATGAAAACACTGATCGTTTACTACTCAATGGGAGGGAACACTGAGTACGTCGCAGAGAAGATCAAGGCAGGTATCGAAGATGCCGACACACTGCGCCTTGTTCCCAAGAAAGCTTACAAAGATAAAGGTTTTGCCAAGTTCGTCTGGGGAGGAAAGAGCGCGCTCATGGCGGAGAAGCCTGAGCTCGAAGACTATAGTGTCGACATTTCACAGTACGACCGCATCATCTACGGCTTTCCTGTGTGGGCGGGAACCATCACGCCGCCTATCCGCACATTTGTAGCGGACAACAAGGAAATCCTTAAGGGCAAAAGAAACTGCGCCTACGCCTGCATGGCAGGAAGCGGCGGAGTAAAAGCAATAGAGAAGCTTGCCAAGGCAATTGGGATCAAAGGCTTTGAAGCAACTTCGATATTCATAGATCCAAAAGACAGTCCCAGCGCGGAAAAAGACGCACAGATAAACGGACTTATCGTAGCACTTAACCAATAAAGACAGCCGGAAAAGACCGGCGCATAATAAAAAGGCATAAAACAGGGGCCTGCCGATGATATTCGGCAGCCCCCTTATCTTATCCTTTTCTTCTGTCTATTTCGGGATGTTCCGCATAGAACTTATCTTTATTTCTATACATCTCTTCATCCGAAAGCCTCAGACATTCCCGTATGGATAGGTCGGAATCGTTAAATACGCATCCGACCGACAGACATACTTTGTCCGGATCACTCGTTCTTTCTTTTAACTCATCGATCTTTTCAAAGAACTCTTCCTTGGTGCAGCCCTTTACTACGATCATGAACTCGTCACCGCCTGCGCGGTAGATGTCCTGGTCAAGGAATACTTCCTGAAGCAAAAGAGCTGCCTTTTTTATCAAAATATCACCTGCCTGATGACCGCTCTCATCGTTGACACGCTTAAGCCCGTTGATGTCCGCAAACACAACTCCGTACGGCTTTGGAATGACAGCCTTCTTGGAAACAACATCGAGGATCATGCTGTTCATCGCATTTGAATTAAATACACCCGTGAGCGTATCCGTGTAACTTATGTGCTCCAGCTTTTTTAACATGATATAGCCGGCAATTTCCGAAGAAATAAAGAACGTGGTAATCTCCAAAGTCTCTTTTATCTTGGAAGTATTGTCCGTGTCAAAATTGGTCGCCCATATAAAGCCCATAAGCTCCCAGTTGTGTCGAAGCGGGAAAATAATGATACTCTTTACCCCTGCTTCTTTGAGATTCTGATACCATGCGTAATTAACCTCTTTTACATACTCAAGGTCCTTGTCATTTTCGATGACTAAACTGTCTCTTTCTCCGATTATATCAAGCCATGACATGGTAAGATCATACTGATTGGGGTATTCGGTCAAGGGCTTGATTGTGCAGCTTTCCGACTTGCTCGTTGCGAGGATAGACAGCGTACCTGCGCTTTGGTTTACAAGCGAAATGGTACATATATCCGCATTGCACAGCTTGCGGATATCATGTATGACTTCATTCATCGTCGCGTTGAAATCACTCGATCCGCGCAGCTTGATACAAGTCTTCAAAACATCGTTGGAGATGCTCATGGAGCTTGACGAAGCCATATCAATATCATCGACATCGGTTTTCTCATTCAGGAAAACGCAGTAGCAGAGATTGTCTTCCTCGTAGTCCAAAGGCAAAAAGAACAGATTGAACCACAGATTGGCAACATCTATATTAAGATATGTGTGGATTGTTTTCTTTAAGATGGCGCTTTGATGGCACTTATGCTCGAAATCGGGAGACTTGGGAAGATACTTGTCGTAGATATTGTTCTTCCTAAACTTTCCGATGATCGTGCCCGGCGTCACGGCAAAAAGCGGGTGTTCCACGAACTCAACAAATACTTTGTTGCCCGCGACAATTCGTATCTCGCCGTATCCTCCGTCTTCCTTTTTTTCGACCGACAGAACGCACGCCATCGGCTTTAAATCATCAACAAAAGTCTGAAAATCCATCTCGCAACCTCATAAAGTATTCAATGAAAATATCTCCGGATAATAATTATTATATACTAATATGAACAATATTGCGTATGTATAAACTCGATTTTATGATTTTGGGCGAAAATTTAGATTATATTTATAGCAATGGGGTCACTCCCCAAATTTATAAACCTCATCGCTAAATCCGATTTTTTTTCGCGCCTTTGCAAGCAGATCGGCCTCTTCTTTCTCGGAAACGACTTTAAGCCCTTTTTCCTTCACAAGGATGTCCCTTGCGGCGTCATATGGGTTGTTTGGATTACTCGGATCGTCCTCGATATCATTGTAATCCGAATCCGTCAGATAAATCATGTAGAAAGCGCCCTTGTCATTTTGGCTCTCATCAAGATCATATCTCACAACATACATAAGATCAGCGCCGTCAATATTGTATTCGGGATCTTCTCCGTCTAAACGGAATGAAAGCTTGTTATCGTTATCGCGCTCTCCGTAAAGCTCCTCCCAACATCTATGCCAGAAGTGATACTCACCCGAAGCGTCCAAGTAGCCTTCATCGCCGCCGTGTGAAGTCGCTCCGCCCGAGCCTGTAGAAGATACACTGCCGTTAAATCCGATCATAGTAGTGCTTCTACTCCATGAATCAGCGACGAAACAGACCTTTAACGAGCTGCCGACATTTTTGACAACGATAGAAGGCTGGAATTCACCTTCAAATTCCGGAAGGATGAGCATTTCAATCTTTCCGTCCAAGCCAAGGTCCAGATATTTAGCCGAGATATTGTTGCAAGCAATCGGAGAGTCCAGTATTTCGCCGGCTGCGATGTTCGAGAGCATTTCTTTAAGCGTATAGTTTTTTCCGTCATCCAAAACGGAAGAAAAATTCAGGTATTCGCACTTGTCGCCTTTGCTACTGTAAGTTGCCTTGGCAGTTCCCTCCAAAAATGAATCATAAAGAGCTGCGGAATCGTCATCGATCTTTACTTCTTTTCGATCCTTGGGATTGTTTTGATAGCCGCTTCCGCTTGAGTATTCGCTGCTTACAGAAGCCGCGTCCGAAGATGTTTCCGCAGAGGTCGCTTCCGATGATGCTTCTGTAGAAGATACTTCACTTGAAGCCTCTGTGGCCGAATTCTCGCTTTCGGCAGCTTCTGAGGTACTCTCGGCAGCAGCTGTGCTACTCTCTGAAGTAGCCTGCGTGGAAGCTGCGACAGCCTCGGTAGAATCCACTGACGGCGCAATCGAAGAAACCTCCGAATCGCACCCTGAAAGAACCAGCATAAGAGCCGGTATGGTCAAAAGATATTTTGTTTTCATTTCTTTTCCTCCAATAAGCGTTTTATACATGATAACATATTATTGTGTTTAAAAAAGATTTCAAGGAGAGACCCACTTATGACAACAGTAGAAAAAGCATTACAGGGAAAAGCATTTATCAAAGAAGAGCTCTACAACGCATTCACGCAAGAGGATGCGGATGATATATGGAAAAGAGCCGGAGAAAAGCTGGGCATGATCTATGCGGAGCACCAAGGGCTTCCCAAGGGCGTTGCCGCTCACACCGACGGAAATATCTTCCCGTCAGCAGCCATCTACCTATCCATGAAGGAAAAAGACCCTGAGAAAGCATTTGAGGTAATGCGAGTATCCATGAAAGCAAACAGCGAAAAAGCAGGCGCCTCCCTTGCAAAGTCGGCAAGATTCCCCGGCTTCACAAGGTTCTTCCTCGCTATGTGGGGACCCGTCGCCAAGAAAAGCTTCGGAGAGACCGCCGGCTTCAAGAACGTCTTCTACCCCAAGAAAAAAGGCGAGTTCGCCATGGACATAACTCAGTGTCCCTACCACACCTACCTCACAGAGCTGGGCTGCCCCGAGATCAACAGGCTCTTCTGCGACAACGACATCTACTGCTACGGCAACATCCCCGGCCTTGAATTCACCCGCACCAAAACAATCGGAAACGGTGACGAACTCTGTGATTTCAGGCTGAGGTTGAAATAAGAACTTCTCAAGATTAAGAATGATTAGTATGCTAATGATGTTTCCGGAATTATATGCAAAATAATAAAAAGCACATTTAGGTGTTTGCCTTCATGTGCTTTTTATTGATTATTGTATGGAGAAAGATTTTTGATTATATTATGAGCATTTAATAATAATTGCGGTTCTATATGACACACTTGGATTAGCGATTGAGATTGTGGTTCTTAATTCGCTCGCTAAAACATCGCTCATGTTGGTCAGGTTTGTTATAGCGTCGAGAATGTCCGGATCGGCAAGCTCAATAATACCGGTTTGTAAAGGCAGTGGTGTGCCAATCTGCATACGTTCAAGACCGTTTCCAAACTCTAGTATGTTACCGGTATACCGCCATTCACTTACAGTTCCGGCTGGAGTGGGATAATATGCAAGCTGTGGAACAGCCGGGTTCATATGCACTTTGCAGGCTCTGCCTGTTGTGGTGGGGTTAACTTTGCTCAGTATTTCAGCGCTATGATAATTCATGTTGTAAGCGCCGCTATTGCTATAGAACACGCCATAAGATCCGACTGACGGACAGATGGCATCTTTCAAAAGGTTACTTGTGATGCCTTTTCGTTCGTACAAGGGACGAACGTTTAATAAATAGAACTGGCGCATGTCGGCTTTGAAGCTGTCTGTTATAGCCATGCCGGAAGTCTTTTTCTTTTCAAATTTATTTTGTAAGCAGCAGATTCGCATTTCTTTATCGTCTACTGTGATAAGCAGTAAGTCGGCGAGTTCACATTTGACTGCTTTTCCCCGATCTTTAGCATAATAGAATTGCTGTGAAGGAGATTTTTCGCTGAATTTCACGAGATTTCTTGCACCATGAATTACTTTACATTTTGTTGGACTTATTGCAGCTAAGTTCGAAAAAGATCTATCGAGTGCTTCAAAAAGTTTTTGTTCATTTACCGTTCCGGTTATGCTTGAAGTTTCAGCTGCGAATTGATTATCGAGGTCAGTTCCGAATGGCATGGTGCTGTATGTCTCCTTATCAATATAGTAAGTAAATTATAGCATTATTTCATGTGCAACATCCTTATAGTTATGCAATTATTTGGAGAAGTTTTATAAAGTGTTTATATCGAAATTACAGCTATATAATAACCAAATGTTATAGTTGAATGATCAAAGATATGAAAGGAGATGCTGTATGAATAATGTGATTAAAAGAGTAATATGCGTGCCTTTGATTGTAACAATGATATTTATTGTTTTTGGTGGTAGTGCTCATGCAACTGAAGCGAAAACGGTCGCAGAAGCAAGTGTATACGAAGGAAGCGGAGATTCTGTAATAGAACTTGAAGATAGAACAGATGCTTGGGTGCTTTATGTTAAGGGAAATAGTAGCGGAAGGCACTTTTCCGTGAAGGGATATAATGAGGATGGAAATGGAACAGAATTGTTTGTAAATACAACTGATAAATACGAGGGAATCACACTTGATCCTTCATTATCAACTACAATATTGGAGATATCTGCTACGGGTGATTGGCACATAGAACAGCGCTCTATATTTACTTTGGATATAGTTCAAGCGGGTGATATCTATACAGGTAGTGGAGATTCGGTTTTACTTGTGGCAAGCTATGGAAAGACGGCAAAGATAACCGGTAATAAATCAGAGCGACATTTTGCGGTTAAATCATATGGATCTTCTAGAAACAGTCTGCTGGTAAATACTACAGATAAGTATGAAGGAACAGTCATGATGAAGGGAGAACCAATGATGATAGAAATTAAAGCAGTTGGTGATTGGACAATCGAATTTTGATATTTACACATAAAACACCGATAGCGGGCGAGAAATCGTCCGCTTTTTTAGTTGCTTGTTTTGAAAAGAAGAGCGTGATAAAATAACGTTAAATGTTACATTAAAATTTACAATTAAGGAAAGAGGATTAGAAATGAGTGGATACGGGGATGTAACGGTTTATAGGATTCCTGATGATTATGAAGGAAAATATCAACCTGAGGGGAATTCGGTTGATCAGAATATCGCGGATAAAATGAACATACTGCTTCAGAAAGTAACGGAAAGATATTCGAGCCAAGAGTATCTAGATAAGCTTGAAAAGGAGCGGGAACACAGACAATATCTTGAGATGATGCAGGAAGTGTATGGATTCAGTGTATATGACGCTGAGCAGCTTGAGTATGCCTATAAGAAATTTGATGAGCATATGGGACATTTGTATGATAATTCTTACTTAGGGAACAGAAGAAAAATCAAGGATTTTTATTCAAAACTTGCATCACTGCATGATGGATATTCTTTTAATTCAAAGATGTTTTTTTTGATGGGAAATAACTTATCCAGACCAAAGGATGCTATTAATTTCTTTTACTCAATTGGCGTAGATGGTGCGAGGTTGAGTACGATTATCAATAGCCAGCATTCAAACTGCCAAGAAAACTGTAAGCGAGATTTTGCGCATGAATGTGCAACAATGTATGTTATGGGAAATTATAGCGTAGCTAAAACTACAGCAGAATCTTATGATGATGTAGATGCGCTTGTTGGGTATAAAGGAGATATATATTCCGGGAGCATGGGAATAGACGATATACGATCTGATATAGCAGCGTATAATATTTATAAGCGAATGATAGGAAGTGAAGATGGGAATATATGGAGCACATTGGTCGATTACAATGAAGAAGCTTGCTCTGGAACAATAAATGAATCAATAGAATTCTTGAATAATTTCTATATAGGTGATCCTGAAAAAGGGATGGAGATATTGAAAGAGGAGATAGATAAAACTTCCATTGGAACTAAGGTTATTGTAGCGAATGGAGGAAACGAAATGGATCGAGAACAGGCTAAAGAAAATTTCTTGACACATATATCTGATGAAAGTGGAATTGATTGGAAATAATAGATTGTAGAGGAATGAAAATGAAAAAGGAAAAACTGTCTCTCATTTTAGCGGTTGCTGTGATGAGTGTATGTATAGTGTTAGGTCTAACATCGTGTTCTTTTATTGATGAAGATAAAATTTCGAAAAATGCAGAGAATAATGGATATACTTTAAACAATCAGAATGAAAAGATATTATATATTGAAAAAGGGGGTGCTTTGTACTATTACGAGGTGGGGGTTTTTGACATTCATTTTGATAAATGTGTTATACCGGTTAAGGAAGAAGACGTAGAGGTAAAAAAAGGGAAAGCGGAAGTTATTATCAGCGAAGAAAACAAAAATAAGGTCCGTGTCACAGTTCATGATTCTCGAGTATTGATAAATGACGATGGCTCCGAGGAAGAGCAATATGCTGTGACATATTATATATGCGATAAGAAATTTGATTCTTCATCAATTGAATCAAAAACGATGATAGATAGTGATGTTAAAGCAAAAAAAGCATATAAACATGTTGAGAGATTTTTGACTACAGAAGAACTGAAAGATTATTACAACAAGGCGCTGACTATACGTGATCAGCTTAATGGAAAGAACGGATAAGAATGAATAAGAAAACTTTTTTTATAAAAAAATATTTGATTTTAATTAGCATGTTGACTATCTTTGGCCTTACAGCGTGTGCTTCGGGTAACATGACAAGCATAAAAGAAAATGCAAAAGAGAACGGATATGATTTAGAGTCTGTAGATGATAAGACAGTTTGCGTGGAGGACGGGGAAGCTAAGTATTACTATACTGTTGGTGCCTTTGGCGCGAGCTTTGACAGGTGTGAGATCACGGTTGAGGAAGAAGGCGTAGAAGTTAAAGAAGGCGAAATCGTTGTTGCTATAAGTGATGGCGGTAAAAATAAAAGAAGAGTTAATGTAGACGATTCAAGGATAGTGAAATCGGAAGACGGAAAAGAAATCAATCGGTGTGAAAAAAGATCTTTTGTCAGCGATGAAGAATTTGAGGAGTCGTCAGTGGAATCGGAAGAAGCTGATGATGGAGTAGATGATGGTAAAGGGAATGCGAGAAAGGCGTATGAATATGTTAAAAAGCTTTTGTCAGTCACGCAGCTTAAGGCATATTACGACAATGCGCTGATCATACGTGACCGGCTTAACGGATGAATTGTCGGGAGGAGAAGGTTCTTTTGCCTGATAACGAAAGTGAGACCAACTTGAATAAGAAGACGATACGTGTTGTTGCAGCTGTTATTTGGGACTGCAGCGGGGGAGAAAAAAGAATATTCGCAACGGCCAGAGGGTACGGAGATTACAAGGGTATGTGGGAGTTTCCGGGCGGAAAGATCGAGGCCGGTGAGACGCCGCAGGAAGCGCTTGTGCGTGAGATAAAAGAGGAGCTGACTGCGACGATAGCTGTGGGCGAGCTTATAAAGACGATTGAATATGATTATCCCGGGTTTCATCTTTCTATGGATTGTTTTTGGGCTGAGGTGGAATCGGGACAGTTGGTGCTGAAGGAAGCCGAGGCTGCGAGGTGGCTTACGAAGGATGAGCTTGATGAGGTCAACTGGCTGCCGGCGGATCGGGAGCTGATTGAGGAGATAAAAAACCGGATCGTGTGATCCGGTTTTGTTGTATTAGCCTTTTTGAGCATTTTCGAGCTCAGCTATTTTCCTTTTTAATTCACGAAGCTTTGAAAGGATGGCTTCTTTATCTACATTTGGATCATCGAGCTGGTTTATGAGTTGCATGAATGCCGTCTTTTCTGTGCTTAGTTCGGCGATGGTGGCATCCTTGTCTGAAAGCTGAGAGCTTGCATCAGAGAGCTGCTTTTGTGCAGCGGTAAGTTGTGTCTTCGCATCAGTAAGCTGTGTCTTGGTATCATCAAGTTCTTCCTGAAGCTCATCAATCATATATTTAACTGTGTTACGATCAAGTATCTTAAGCTCTTCAGAGAACATATCCATCATCCTTTCTGTGTTCAGACACATGTTATGTAAATCTTGATACATTGGTTTAAATAGAGGATACTGCTCGATCAGTTTGATAATAAACTCAGGTTCATCGCATCCAATAAATGTAAGCCATGCATCTAATTCGCTTTGTATACCACTATTATGGAGTTTTTCAAGGAAAATATCAACAGGGATGAATACATAGTTCTGAAGCATGTTTAGTTCAAGACCACTGTTAGATACCGCTGAGAATTTATGGATGAAGATATCCTTGTACTCCTTAAATGATCTTGGACTGCTTTCAAGGAAAACAATAGTATAGACCGGTGCTATGTTTTTGTATGAAAAATTGTTTTTAAGCGAATCTCGTACTCTTTTGTACTGACGCAGTAGTAAGTCTGCTGAATAGCAGGAAGCTCTTTCTCCTGTAAAAGCATAACCGAGTTTTTGGACTTCAATGTTGGCAAGAGTTCCGTCTTCAAGTTCGACTACAATGTCTGTTATGACGAGAGACAGTTCATCTCCGATACGCGTGTTGTCATTTGGTAGTTGGTATTTTACAGTGACTTTTTTGCCGATAATGATGCTTAATAAAGCTGACAAGCGCTCAGGTGTGTACTCCGGGTTGAGTATCTCTTTGAAATAGCAGTCATAGAGCATCTTTACGCCTTTGGCACCGGTGCATATTGATAGAAAGTTCTCTTTTTGATCTTCAGTCCAGGTTTCAAATTTTCCACGAAGATTATCTTTTGAATGAATCTCTTCCAGAACCTGTTCCCTTGTCTTGATCATTGGAAATAATTTAGAAAGATTGTTTTGGCTGTTCATACAGCACCTCCGAAAATATAAGATTATGGCGAATCCGCCATATGTCGACATGAGAATGGCCGTTGAAAGACCGTCGACTTTATCTATGATAACAGGTAAATCTTAAGAAATACCGTCGAAATTTCTTAAGATTTTATGTAGAGCAACAAAAAAGCCTCCGATACCGGAGGCCTTTTTAGCATCAATCATCTCATCTTCACAACTCTTGCTCCAAACGGAAACAACGCAAGTCTCGCGATCTTAAAGAACTGCTTTCCGAACGGAATTCCCACGATCGTAATGCACAAAATAATCCCGATCATAAGGTTCCCCAGCGCCAGCTCAAGTCCCGAAACAAAGAACCATATTACATTCAAAAAACACGACACCGCGCCGCCTTCATCCACAATTTCTTTTCCGAACGGATTCAGCGAAATCGACGACAGCTTAAAACACTGAAGCCCGACAGGAATTCCCACAACCGTGATGCACCACAAAACGCCTGCCAGCCACCAGCCGATCGCGCTCAAAAGTCCGCCGCATATTATCCATATCACATTCCCTAAAAATCTCATATATCCTCAATCCTTTCACAATGAACTCTTTGTTCTGTCTATTGTACCATTTTTTATAATTTTCACTTAGGAATTTTGGAAAAAGATGACACTTATATAATAGAGAGACTTATGTTATATGTTTCGCCATTAGGCGCCCGGAGGATCAGATTTATGAGGAAAAGATTTTCATGTGCACCGAAAAAATGTATGATAGCCATCACTGCCGCTTCAATAAGCATGTCAATAGCCTCAGGTCTGATAGCTGCGCCTATTGTTGCCTACGCGGAAAACTACGATCTTGTAAACGGATCGGTCAATGTTAATTCTGATGAAAACGGAGAAAGAACCGTAACCCAAGACACAAATACACATAACGAAACTACAGAAACCGTCATAACATGCAGTGACGCCGGCGGTACTTCAAATACTATAAGCATCGAATCCCACGGCGAAGGCGAAAATGCCGCAAAGGTCACGATTGAAAACGTGAATATAGATACCGGATCGAGTGGCGGAGCAGCAATCTCCACCTCAGGTAATGGTGATGTTGTGATTGAAATAAACGGAACCAATACAGTTCAATCAGGCGCTTATCACGCAGGAATAGAAAAAGGAAACGATGGAAACCTCACAATACAGAATGAAGAAATTACTACCGAGGATAAATTAACTGCCAACGGTGGAGCCTGTGGCGCAGGTATCGGTGGCGGAAGTCAAGGTAGTACAGATAACATTACTATAACCGGTGGCGATATTACTGCCAACGGTGGATACTCGGCAGCAGGTATTGGTGGTGGACAATACGGTGGCGCAAATAACATTACTATAATCGGTGGCGATATTTCTGCCAATGGTGGAAGAGACGCCGCAGGTATCGGTGGTGGCTTTTTCGCCGATGCTGAGAATATTAAAATTACAGGTGGTGAAATCACTGCAACCGGTGGAATAAACGCCGCAGGTATCGGCGGTGGCGAATCTGGTGATTCCAATCATATAATAATAACCGGTGGCGATATTACTGCTATAGGTGGATTAACCGGAGCAGGTATCGGTGGTGGTTACGAAGGAACTGCAAGTGAAATAATTATTAGCGGTTCTGCTACCGTTTCAGCCGCTGGAGGAAGCGAAAAAAATGATACTGCTATTTTAAGTATAGGAGAAGGTGGTGAACCAAATACTACTACTATTATCTATGGTGCAGGTGCCGCAATAGGAAACGGCTCAACTGATTTGCGCTATATAAATTCTGGAGAAACTCCAATTCCGGGAACCCCTGTAGAGCCCGATACATCAGGATTATATACTTCAGGAAAAATAAATATATACCCGGTCGGTACAACAGCCGATGATATAGAAAACAATATAGTCGCACCGATATCTACTACAGAAGGTACAATTACTCCTCCCTCAACAGGCACAGGTACCGAAGAAGGCACAGGTAGCGGAGAAGGCACAGGTAGCGGAGAAGGCACAGGTAGCGGAGAAGGCACAGGTAGCGGAGAAGGCACAGGTACACCCACCACTCCTCCACGCACTCCCACAAATACCGCTTCACCGGGTAGCACTACCATTCCGGAGCAGATAACCAAACCCGAATCACAAACCCACGTAAGCTCAGATCACAATAGCAATTCCGGCGCTCCGAACAATGTAACAGCGCCTCAAACCGGCGCGATGACCGCAACGATCATCACAGATATGGTAAATGCAGCCCTTAGAAAAAATCCCAATGCGGATTCCATCATCCTTGATTTTGGAAAAAACATTTGCTTCTCTCCTGCACTCATGCGCGCATTATATGAAAAGCCAAATGTAGCAAAGAACTGCAAATTCATCCATAACGGTGAAGTATATATACTGCATATCCCTAAAGCAGATACCGGCAGTAAAGAATTCGAGACCTGCCTGGATACTCTTTCCAAAGACCCCAAAGGCTTCGCAGGCTTCATGAGAATCAACCAAATATTCAGCGAAATGGGCACAACAATATCAAAAGAATAATACAACATCAAAACCGGATCATACGATCCGGTTTTCTTTATTATCTCCTCAATCAAGATTGAGCTGCTTATTTGATGTAAATATTGATCCTCCGTAGAAGATGGCGATCAGCGATAATGAGTAGATCAGGGTTTTGCCAAGCATATCCGTTAAGTAGCTAAAACCGTCGTATCCGGCAAGTGACTCCGGTGAGAAAAACAGGTTGCCGTAATTTATGCTAAAGGATACGATCATCAAGACAAAGCTTGTGGCGAAGTAGCAAAGTACCGCGCCGAGGATCTTGTGCTTGCTCCAGAGCTGGCCGATACTTATGCAGAAAAAGAAGGTCATAAGTGAGGCGAAGCTTCTGAGTATCCAGGTTAATCCGCATTGAATCGCAAGTGATGCGATATTATAATCTTCCGAAACGGACATGAGCTCATCTGCGAATTCTTTTACGTAGGGAAGGCCGCCCGGAATGGCGACAAGTGCGAAGATGCACAGCCCCATTGATAAAGAAACGAGTGCCGACCATGCGCATCCTACTATCATTCTTGAAGAAACAACCTCAGTGATGCTTGCGGGAAGTGTGAATGAAAGGTATCCCTGTGAGGTGTAAAGACTCTTGTAGTAATGCACCACGAGATAAATTACCGTAGCCATGTTTAAAGCCGAGAGCACCA
Source organism: Butyrivibrio sp. X503 (assembly GCF_003625475.1). GTDB lineage: Bacteria > Bacillota > Clostridia > Lachnospirales > Lachnospiraceae > Butyrivibrio. The sequence goes on from NZ_RAIQ01000005.1 coordinate 225,028, forward strand.
TGACTAATCCCAGTATTCCGAAAGCCAGAAGGAACTCGCCTATATCGGCGTCCAATGATTCCGAAGCTACCAGATATCTTAAAAACAGTCCGCCTACAAGACCGATGGCGATGGTAACTGAACATATAAGTGTCATTATCATCCATGTATTCTTAAATTCGTGTTTGATAAGTGTTCCTAGCATCTGTACACCTCCCTGAATAATTCATCAACCGATTTGCCGCTTTGCATTCTTAATGCTTCAACGGGCTGATATAGTCTGATGTTGCCGTATTGTAAAAAGATGGCTTCATCCAGCACCTGCTCTACGTCGGTTATGAGGTGCGTAGAGATGAGGATGGTTGCGGAAGGATCATAGTTGTTGATTATAGTATGCAAAATGTAATCTCTTGCGGCGGGATCAACACCTGCGATGGGCTCGTCAAGTACGTAGAGTTTGGCTCTGCGGCTCATTACGAGGATGAGCTGAACTTTCTCCTTGGTACCCTTCGAAAGAGTCTTCATCTTGAGCTTGGGATTGATGTTAAGATTCGAAAGCATCGCGTAAGCTCTGTTTGCATCGAAGTCTTTATAAAAATCCATAAACATCGAGATGGCGGCTTCAACAGTCATGCTGTTATCGAGGTAAGTCGTATCCGGAAGATAGGACACAACGGCCTTGCTCGCAGGGCTTACGGGATTGCCGTCTATAAGCACCGTGCCGGTAGTCGGCTTCAGAAGTCCGCAGATGATCTTTATGAGCGTTGTCTTTCCGCTTCCGTTTGGTCCGAGGAGTCCCGTTATATGTCCCGAGCCGATGGACAGATTGATGTTTGAAAGAGCCTGGACATTGCCATATCTCTTCGATAATCCTTGTATTTCAAGCAGATTATACATAACTCTTCTCCTTATTATTTCTAAACTCTGATGTCTTTTTATCCTAATAAAAATAACTATTATAAATACAATAATCGCGTCGAGGTGGTCGGTCAATATTTTATTGCGATTTTTTTACAAAAATTTGTAAAAAGTAATAAAAAGCGATAGAAATCATCACGCAAAGCTTGTATAATAATTAACATATGATTCAAAAGCAAGCATTCGATGCTTTAAAGTATTTGTATGGGAGGATTGGTTTTTATGGCTTTATTTCAAAGTGAAAACCCCAAGGAAAAACAGCATAAAGGCGTAACCGGAGCTTTTTCTGCGGACGTGATCAAGTGGGAGCCCGAATCCGATTCGGCGGCTTCGGTTATCGTTCACAAATTTCAGTATGAGGACTTTCCGAACGGTTCATATTTGATAGTGGGAACATCTCAGATGGCTATCTTCACGAACAATATGACTGCGGGTGATTCTCTTTCCGCAAACGGCGAAGGACAGGCGCAGGTATCGGTTTTTGTCGGACCCTGTAAGATTAAATTGGAGACGGGCAACAGCAGATTTGCTCCGTTTAGAAATGTTGCGAACTCACTGACGGGTGGAGAGTCTGCTTTCCACAGTACGGTTTATTTTGTTAACACAACATATATGAATGAACTCACATGGGGAACTCAGGCACCTGTAGTCCTGATGGATCCTGAGGAAGAGGTTAATATTCATGTAAGAGCGTTCGGTCTGTTCGGCGCTCACATTGAGCAGGTCGATACCGACAAAGCGGTAATCGACGCAAGGAAGTTCTTGCAGAAGGTTGTGGGAACAAGAGCAGATTTTACAAGAGATGAACTTGTTTCGTTTATGAGAGCCAAGATCTTGGAGTATGTGCCGGATCTTTTGGCCAAGACTATGATTGACAACAGAGTTGGAATTCTCAAGATAAGCACCAAGCTTTCGGAGTTTTCCAATCTTATTTGCGAGCAGCTTAAGGACCATTTCACGGAATTCGGTCTTACGCTCGACAATTTTTCTTTCCACAGTATCAATGCTCCGGATGAAGATCTCAATGCAATTAATGATATGAAGATCAAGCGCAAACAGTCTCAGATCGAAGCAGAGGGTAATGCCATGAAGATGGATATCGAATCTGCTGCGAGAGCGAGAATGCGTGAAAGAGAAGGCTACACATATCAGCAGGAACAGTCCTACGGTGTTATGCACGACGCAGCTTCCAATGAAGGAACCGCGGGCGGCTTTATGGGCGCCGGCATGGGCATGGGAATGGGCCTTGGAGTAGGCGGCGCGATCGGAAGCAATGTAAGCGCGCTTGCTCAGAATACTCTCGGTGCAAATCTCGGTGTGGCAAATACTCAGAGCCCTTCTGCCGACGAAGGCGCAATTTGTCCTTCTTGCGGAAAGAGCAATCCCAAGGACGCCAAGTTCTGTCTTAACTGCGGAGAGAAGCTTTCTATGGGAAAGACTTGTCCTGAGTGCGGAAAAGAGCTTTTGCCCGATGCTAAGTTCTGTCCTTACTGCGGCAAGAAGCTTGTCACTGTCTGCCCCAACTGCGGAAAAGAGGTTGTGGACGGAGCTAAATTCTGCCTTGAATGCGGAGAGAAACTTTAAAGGAGACGGAATAGATGAAAAAAATTGGTTCGGTTCTTTTTACTTGTATCCTTATTGCGCTGGCATGGATAATATGCGGACTTGTCTGCGCGGATTACAAAGTATTCAGTTTATATTATTGGCTCGCATTTGGTTTTGGACTGCTTATTTTGATCGTTGTCAGCATTGCGAATGCTCTTTTGAAATCGGGAAGCACAGCTACGTATGAAGTTAATTCGCTTCCGGCGGTTTATTCTTTTGCATATTTGCTGATAGGTCTTTTGTTCAACATCATATTTATGGTTCAGCCTTTTGTGGCTTATAAGAATGTTCTTATTATCGTAAACGTTATTCTTTTGCTGCTCTACGTGCTCGCTGTTTCTTTTTCCGCAAGATACGCGGACAGGGTTGCGGGCCAGCTCGATCTTACAGCTGCAAAGACAGCGAACATGGCTGAGATCGCATCTCTTTTGGCAAGACTTTTAAGTCAGGCTAAGGATGAAGAGGTCAGGAAAAAACTCTATTCATTTAAAGAGAAAGTTGATTACAGCACAAATATTTCCCAGGGATTTACGGCTGATCTTGAAGAAGAGCTTATTGAGAGTCTCAGAAATATAGGAAGAGGACTTGACGAGGGAATATCCAAGGAGCAGATCCTTTCTAAGATCGACAATGCGGAGCAGATCTTTGGCATGCGCAACGCCAAGATATCCACTGTCAGGTAGGTAGTCGTATGGATGGAGTAGGAATGCAGTGCCACGGATGTGGCAGTACGAATGTGGTATTTGACGCCAAGAGGCGAATACTTAAATGCAACCAGTGTGGGAAAGAAGAGTATTATTCGAGGGCAACTTTAAATGCCAACGGCAAGGTCGTTTTTGGCAAACAGAATGCGATAAGTTTTTTTACTGACGGAAAATATGATGAGTCGAGGCACTATGCGATGGAGGTTCTTGACATTTCCATGGATAACGCGCCTTCACTGTATATTCTTTCGTATGTCGACGAGTTCGTTTCGGGTAAAGCCGGAGCCATGCACGATTTCTTTAAACAGATAAAATCGGTTCCTCTTGAATATGATGAGGTAAAAGAACTGCGTGAGCTTATCTGGGCGTCGGCGTATCGTCTTATGGATTATGAAAAAGATATCATTGAGCTCATTACGCTTAACATGCAGGCGGCAGAGGACAGAAACGATCTGACGGATTTTATTGATAAGATATGTCCTTATTTTATTTCAAAAAGAGCATCGGCGGATTATCTTGATAAAGAGCTTTCCGAGATGTATGGGGAGCTTGCGCAGCACTGCGGGATTCCGAAGACGTGTTTTGCGCTTATCAAATCGATCGGAGAAAATCCGGATTCTCCCGTTGCCAACAACAGTTTTTTCCTAAAGGCGAAGGCACAGTATTTTTATGATAACTATGTTCTGGCGGTTGGGAAGATAATCGAATCGATGAAAGAAAACGAGTTCAAGCAGAAATTTATAGGTGCATATTCCCAGAAACAGAAGCAGTTTCTGGAACAATTATAAAAGAAAAGAATTAGGAGGTATTGTAGTTTAATGGCTGACGGATTAATTTCACAGGCAGAAATAAACGGGCTTAAAAAGAGAATCTCAAGTGTTGAGTCTCTTACCGTTCAGATGGGGAACATGGTTGAAGGTGTCAACCAATCCATTAATTCAATGAATGATTCGCTGGGAACCATTAAGTCAGATCTTGCTAAGCTGGCTGAAGATTTCCAGATCATGTTTAACGAGCAAAAACGCTCGGCGGCACTTCAGCAGGCTGCTACCGAGCTTGTAAGAGTAAGACAGGAGCTTGAGCAGAACTTCGGTAATTACAAGACAGTAAGAGAGACAATGCTCGGCGTGCTTCAGGCAAGTGACCTTGCGCTTGTAAAAAAGACAACTATCTCAAGAGTTTCGGAAGAGATCATGCTTTCAACTCCCGAGTACTGGCTTGCGCCTTGTCTTGTTGCTGTTTCCGCATGGATATCCAATGACAGAGATCTTGCGGAGCGTGCGATCAAAGAAGCATGTGCGAGAGATGAAGAGAAGACGGCTATCACAATGGCGCTTATCTGCCGCAGAAATAACAGAGTTCAGACTTGTTACGAGTGGCTTTCGATCTATTTTGCCAAGCAGGATGCCGCAGACTTTTCAGAGGGAAGCTTTGCATACATCGATGCGTATGTTAACGGCATTTTCGGTCCCGACGACAGACACATGTGTGATGACTATATCACTAAGTGGATGAACGAGATCAAGGGTAACAGCAGCGCTTTTGAGAGCAGCCAGGAAGAGCTGTGGAAGACATATTGCGAGAGATTCAAGCTTGATGTAAGTGAGAAGTATCCTTCTCTTGCGTCAAACGTTGTTGAGTTCCCGCAGATCAACGAGTATATCGGCAGGATCTCATCCGTCGATACAATATCGGATAACTTCAACGAGATCGTTTCGGCATACGTTGACCAGGATTCGCTTAAAAAGAGAATCGATAAGAATCTCATTTCTCTTATCAGCAGATACGACGGCAAGGAAGAGCCGCTTCGTAACGAGGAGAGATTCCTTCAGAAGATAAAAGAGTTCAACGGCGACGCTGAGAAGGCAAGAGAGTACATGAGAGCCGAGGAAATGCTAAGACACGAGCAGAGGCTTAATCTTGTTGAGAGAATGGCGAGCACGATCGTTAGTCAGGACGATGCAAGTCCTTCACAGAGAAAGACGGCGGTTTCGTTCCTGAGCAGCTATATCAAGAAAGGCTTCAATACTTATATTGATGAAAAGAAAGCGGAGTTCCCTACAGAGATCACTTTGAACATAAACGGATGGAACGGCAAATCAAGCGACGGCTCCAACGCTCCTGCGCTTATGGCTGATTACGAGCAGTATGCAAATACTCTCAGACAGAAAGACGTTGCGGCAGCCGAGTCGGTTAAGCCCAAGCTTTTCATGGGAGCAGCGATCGGCCTTGGCGTTCTTGCGATCATTTTGCTGTTCAAGATCCTTCCTCTTGGAATTATTGCATTCGGCGGAGCAGGCTTCTGCGCGATAAAGATGCTTCTTGAAAAGAATCAGATGAATAAAAACATTGCAGCTATCAACGACAATTACGACAGGCTCATAGCAAGCGGAAAGTCTTCAATCGCAGGTACTGTGGATGATTGGGCAAAGGCGAAGATAGCAGTCGGTGAATTCGAGCAAAAGCCCACAAGAGAAATCATTGCGTAAAGGAGTAAGAATAAATGGCAGATAACATGACTAATGACGATATGAATTTTGACGATCTTGAAGCTATGTTCGGCCAGAATGAGTCCGATATAGCCAAGATGGAAAAGGTAGTGCTCTCGCAGAATCTTGAAGGATTCGCAAACTGTTTCCCGGATTGGGACCTTCATCCTCCCGTAGCACGCGGCTAATAATATAAATATGTGATTTGAGGCATAGGCGGAAACTCTGTAGTGGCGCAGAGTTTCCGCCTTTTCATTTGTGGACAGGCCTAATGAGTAAATGTTATACTTGTCTCCGAAGACTTTGGGTTATTGACTTCCTTTCTTTTATGACGGTTATAAAAAGGAAAGGAGTACTAATCATGAAAAAACAGGTAGTACAGTTATTTACAGGAGTGCTTGCAGCAGGGATGATCGTTGCAACAGGCTTCACGGGTGTAGCGGCAACAGGAAGTGTTGCTTCAGTGGAGACAGTAGAGTATTCAATGAAGGAGAATCAGGCAAGCAAAGATAAGAAGGCTACTAAGAGTGACTACAATGAGGTGATCAAATCTCTTAAGAAGGGCCAGGGATATGCGCTTATTGAGCTTAAAGGTTCTAATGGCAAGCTTCTTGCTGTATCGAATGACGTGTATGACGATCCCGATTTCGGAATCTGCGCAGAAAGTGTAACTGTTTACGGCAAGGTGGACGGCAAGATTAAAAAGCTTGGCGAGGCTCGTGCATACGGGACATCAGCTCCATTGGCAATTTATGATGGAGAGCTTTATGCATGCTATCATAGTAACGTATACACATATGTTGTGGCCGGTAACGGAAAAGAGCTTTCAAGAAAAGATTACGGCGATCACTTTAGCACGTATAATAAAAAAGCAAAAAAGGTCAATTTTACTATGGTAAAATAATCTGAAAAGATAGGTTTTGCTAACAAAATATAGTAATTGCCAAGCGGCGGAAACTCAGCAACCATGCGGAGTTTCCGCTCTTTTTGTGTGGACAGATTGAATGTTATGATGTTATACTTTCTTCGGGAAAGAGACTTTGGTTTAGGCTTCCTTTCTTTTTTATGACGGTTATAAAACGGAAAGGAGAAAGAAACATGAAAAGAAGAGGTACACAGGCAGTTGCAGGTCTTTTTGCGGCAGGAATGCTCGCAGTGACAGGACTTGTAGGGGCACAGGTAGTCGTAGGCGCACAGAACGTTACGGCTGTTAAGTACGCTATGGGGGTGAACAAGAGCTCAGGACTTTCAGAGAGCGGAAATGCAGGTGAGGTTGGAACTGTTACAAAATATAAGAGTCTTGATGAGATAGTGAAATCTTTGGACAAAGGCTGGGGATATGCGTATGTAAAGATTGCCGGATATCCTGAAAAAGCTCTTGCGGTAGCACCTTCTGATGATGCATTTGCGGATCGCAGCGGAATTGTTTATCGTGACGGAAAGACAGTAGCCGGTTATGTAACAATATACACAAAGAGCGCCAACGGTAAGATCGTGTGCGCGGGATCACTTAAGACCGGTGTATCCAAGAACTATTTCAATATGGACAAAAACGGAGTTATCTATGTTTTACCCGGAAATAATTATGAGACATATTTCCTTTCAGCGGACGGAACAGAGTTATTGCATAAGGATTTCATCCAGGTGGACAAGAATACTATGGAAACAGCTTGGGGATATACCAGAGCTACAAACAAAGACAAAACGGTTGAGAGAGACTTTACTTTGGCAGAATTCCAGGAATATTGCAAAAAGGCTCCTCATGAGGAAGGCTATGTAAAATTCACAGTAAAATAATAAAAAAAGGAAAGAGGAAAAAGATATGAATATAAAAGGTATGAAGTTGGCTGCGGCTGTATTTGCAGCCGGAGTATTTGCGGTAACAGGTTTTACAGGAGTACAGGCGGTAAGCGGTATTGCAACTGTTGAGACGGTTGAATATGCCATGAAGGAAAATGCTGCGGAAGCATTGAATTTGAGTAATGCAGGAACTATCGTGAAAGATGCAGCGGATCTTGGCGATATTCCCATAAAAAGCGGACAGGGATATAAGTATGTTTATCTCAAGGGCTTGCAAGGAGAAGCTTTGCTTGTGGCAGATCATACTACAGATGGGGAGGGAGCTGCCATAAAAGCTAAGGTTTATGTTCAAAAGGACGGAGGACCGGTCGTATACGTTGGAGAAATATATACCGGAGCAACTTCTAGGTTGATCAGTATATCTGACAACGGAGTAATAGTGGCTTGTACTACGCACTCTTTTGAATCATTTATGATATCAGCTGACGGAAAGAAGCTCGAAGCTAAGGATAGTGTTTGTTTTGAAAATTCCGGGGATGGAAAAAGTCAGATTTACACAGGATATACCAGAGCGGTTGATTTAAACAGCCCCAAAGTTACTTTTGCGGGTACGCTAAAGGATTATGATAATCTTGCAAAAACTTTGTTTAGAAATGTGGAGCCTATTATATTTAAAGTGAAATAACAATAATAAAGCAATGGTTAACATTTAAAAAGCCTGTTTGAAGGCGGAAACTCGATTTAATCATAGAGTTTCCGCCCTTTTTACTGGACGAACATGTGAAGATATGTTATTATGTTACGCATAAAGAGACTTTTGACTTCCTGGTACTTTTATGACGAATATAAAACCAATAGAGCAACAATTAGGTGATATATTTAATAAAATGCATGGAGTATGTGTGTGCATGCTCTATGTTTTTTATATAAAAGGTCTTATAAAGGAAAGGAGAAATTTAACATGAAAAAGAGAGGTGTACAGCTTGCTACAGGACTTATCTTTGCGGGAATGGTTGCAATGACAGGTTGTGGTAGCGCACAGACAACAGACACAGAGGCTCCCGAGACAACAGGTGTGGAGACAGAGGCTCCCGCTACAGAGGTTGCTGAGCCCGACTTAGAAGCTCCTGCAGCAGACGTTCCTGCTGATGAAGATGCAGTCGAGGAAGTTGAAGTTCCCATGGAGGAGAACGAGTCTGCGTTGTCAGGTAGCGGCGAAACAGGTACCATTACAAAGTTCAAAACACTTAAAGAACTAGAGCAATCCCTTACAAAGAAACAGGGATTTGCTTATCTTAATGTTCAGGGCGCTAATGCTTCGGTCATCGCGGTGATAGATGCTATAAATGGTGGTGGAACGAGACCGGTGAAATTCTACACACAAAAGAGTGGAGAAAATAAAGTGTATTATGCCGGAACGCTTACCGCACATGATTTCATGATAAGCAGAAACGGCGTCATATACGCTAGTTTAGGTCGAACATATGAAACTTATTTCTTATCAACAGACGGAAGATCACTTGAGCATAAGGACTATATCGAACGTGGCGAAGGTGAGAAGACTAAAACAGCATATTTCAGAGAAAACAACACTTCTCCCAAGGTTTATCGTGATACAAGTGCTAGGGAATTTGAAGATATGCAAAGACAATTCCTTGATAATGAAAAGGAAATAAAATTTACAAAAGGCACAAAGTAAAACAGAGTAATTCCCCGGAACAGGGTTAAATGTTCACCTTGAGGCAATGCATGGAGTACCGCTGACGGCTTGCTCCATGCATTATTTTTGCAAACGCTTATTAAAAGAAAAAGGAGTATCGAACATGAAAAAAAGAGTATTACAGCTTGCGACAGGTCTTTTGACCGTTGGAGTATTTGGAGTTACAGGTCTTGTAGGGGCACAGTCTTTAGGAATTGCCAATGTTGAGACAACAGCGTATGTGATGAGCGAGAATCAGGATAGTATGCCTTCAAGCGCATCAGATTCCGGAAGATATAAAGAGGTTACCCAATATAATACAATTCCTGAATTTGAAAAATCACTTAAGAGTGGTACATGGGTTGCACACACATACTTAAAGGGTTACAAGGGAGATGTTTTCCTTGTAGCGGAAGCGTCATATGATTATGATGGCAAGCAGTACGCTGAGGATGCAAGAATCTATACAGAGGTGGATGGAAAAGTAAGATGTATCGGATGCTTAAATGCAATGGGCGGACTTTTAATTAAAAGGACTGATAACGGTATATTGTTTGCAAACGGTAAAATGTCATATGAATCATATCTTGTATCCGCTGATGGTAAGGAAATCGTGCACAAGGATTATTATGACGGTTATGACTGGGGATATACAAATGAAACAAACGATCCCGGCAAAAAGGTTGAATTCTACAAAAACAATAGCAAAGTCAATGAAATAAAGGCTCTTAATAAAAAGGCTAAAAATATTGAATTTTATCGTGTTAAGTAAAGACCTAAAGAGATCCTGATAGGTGCTGTTGCGCAGTTCACGATAATGCCTCTTTTGGCGTTTGCGCTTGGTAAGATCTTCGGTCTTGAGGTTGGACTTCTTGCGGGTGTTATCCTTGTAGGAACCTGCCCCGGCGGAACAGCAAGTAACGTTATCACATATCTTAGTAAGGGCGACGTTGCTCTTTCTGTAGGAATGACAAGTATAAACACACTTCTTGCTCCGTTCCTCACACCGGCTATTACATATCTGCTTCTTAAAACATCGGTAGACGTTGATGTAAAGAGTATGTTTATGACTATCATAAAAGTAGTTATTGTGCCGATCGCGCTTGGACTTATCATTAACAAGTTCTTTGGAAAAGTAACCGAAAAGGTTAGTGAGATCTTGCCGGTTGTTTCGGTTGTTGCGATCACACTTATCGTTGCAGCAGTTGTATCAAGCAATTCTGCAAATATCCTTGAGACAGGCGCAATCGTATTTGTGGTTGTTATTCTTCACAATATGCTTGGATATCTTCTCGGATATCTTCTCGGATATCTTCTCGGAATTCTTCTTAAGCTTCCTGTTTCTAAGAAGAAAGCTCTTTCAGTTGAGATCGGTATGCAGAATTCCGGCCTTGCAACTTCGCTTGCAAAGACAGCATTCGCTGATTTTGCAATGGCAACGGTTCCCGGTGCTATCTTCTCGGTATGGCACAATATTTCCGGAGCGATCCTTGCGAACATCTTAAGGAGAATAGAGGATTCACAAGATACAAAAGATCTTAAGGAATCAGCTTAATAGTGGTCGGATTTTACATGGTATAATGAAGTGCATGGAGGTTTCGGCTTCCATGCATTTTTTGCTTATAACAAGGAAAGGAAAATTAAATGAGAAAAAGATTTTTTATCTGCGCATGTATTTCGGCTCTTTTGCTGACAGCGTGTGGGGGTGCTAAGGCTACGTCTAAATATGCGGTTTCTGTGGAGGACGCAGAGCATTTTGTTGAGAAGGCTGCGCAAAAAGAGATATTTGAAAGTTATGATGAGGTAATCTCATATCTTACCAAGGGGCAGAGCTATGCGTATATTAGGCTGAATGGGTATGATGGAGAGCTTCTTATGGTGACTGTTAACGTTTGCGCGGATGATAATGAGGATAGGAATCCTCTGGAATTGTATTACACCATATTTGCCAAGGATGGAAATGATGTAAGTAGCATTGGGGACAAGTATTTCTATGGGGGAAAAGAATGCCCGTTGGCGATAGGAGACGGAATGTTGTTCAGTTGTGCGCCGGATGAAATAGTTTCATATAGCGTTTATGACGATAGCACCACTGGAGAAATGTTTCTGGTTCATATGGCAAGTCTCAGTAAGTACTATCATGAGGATGGAGAACCTTACTGCCTTGGATTTGTAAGCGATCCAAATGATCCGATATGGAGTATCGACGCCGACCCGGAAGAAGCGTATGCTGAGTGGGAGCAGAAATATTCAAATGCTAAAAAAATAAAGTTTACGGTTGTGAAATGAAGAGCGAACTGTAATAACAATGTCGTTCATTCCTCAAATGATGTCTTTCGTTCCTTTTATGTTTAGAACAGGCATATTTTGTATAAGCTTGATTTGAGCACTTGATAAATGGGAGAGGAGACAGATATGAGGATAAAAAATTTAGTAGCAATCTTCACTGTTGCAATTACACTTGTAACTGTTGGTTGCGGTGATAAATCTCCAATAGAATATGCAGCTCAAGGGAGTAATACGGGAGATTCCGCCACTGAAAACTTGAGTGTAGAAACTGAATCAGATAAGGATTTCACACCCGGTGTGATCAAGGAAAATACATACGAAAACGCCTTTTTTAATGTAAAGATCAGTATTCCTGACGATATGCGTTTCTTTGATAATGATGAGCTTGCGGAAATAAATGATGTAGCCAGCGCATATGCAAGTAACGAGACGGTTAAAGAGGCTATGGAGATCAGCCGAAGTTCAATAGTGGCTTACGCGGCAAAAGATGACGGCACAACTTTTAATGTATCTTTATCATCAGCCGGCAAGATGACTACAGCGGTATTTAATGAAAGGGCTGTAGTTGAGGGAAGCAAGCAAATGACGATCAATGAATTTGAAGGTATCGGTTACAGTGATATTGATGCTGAAGTCGAGACTACGAATTTCCTCGGAGAAGAGCATTATGCTCTTGTGTTAAAAGGAAATAATCCATCCGGAGATTATCATGTTAAAGCAATTGCACTGTTAAAGGATGGATACATAGCAACATTCACGGTCGGAAGTCCTTCTGAGGAAGGCTTGGAAATATTGGATAATGCGGTAAAAATAAGCCAATCATAAATGGGGAAACTGAGATTTTAACACTAATATAAAACATGCGTTGCATAACATTTGAAATTTTGTGTGATTTTTGGCATAATATAAGCAAGGTAGCTTGGGGAAGGCACCTTGCTTTTTTCTATACAACTTAATATTCATAAACTATGAGGAGAGAGTAAATGGTTAAAATTGCAGTATGCGATGATTCAGAGTTTATGCGTGGAGAGGTCAAAAAGCGAATTCTGAATTATTCAGTCAAAAAAGATTTTGATTATTCAATTAGTGAGTATGACTCAGGCGATAAGCTACTCGAATCCGGTGAAAATTATGATCTGATCTTTATGGATTATGAGTTCGAAAATAAAGGAGAAAACGGCCTTGCAATAGCAAGGAAAATTCGTGAGCAAGATAAAAATTCCACTATCGTATTTGTGACAAGTTATCCTTCAATTGTATTTGATACTTTTGAGGTCGGGACATTTCGGTTTCTTACGAAACCGATTGATGATGATAAGTTCTATGATGTTCTGGATGCTTTCTTGCAAGCCATGGAAAAAGACACTGTTCTGAAGATCAGGCTTGACGGTGAAAATCATTTTTTCAAAGAAAGCATAATTTCTTATGTTGAAGGTATGGGCAAAAACTGTATCTTACATTTCTGCGACGGACGTGAAAACATGGAGTGTCATGAGACACTCGGTGCTATTGAGGAGCGTCTTTCATCCCAAAAATTCTACAGAGTTTACAAATCATTTTTAATTAATCTGGCGCAAGTGGATTCGTATAATCATGACGAAGTCACTATGAGTACGGGGGATAAAGTTCTTATAAGCAGACTCAAATACAAAGAGTTTAATACTATTTATTCTGAATATCTTGTAAATGAGGGGGTATAAGATAAATGGATGGTTTAGGACTGATGCTGGGGATAAATGCGTTTAGCGCATTGATTAATTTTATTGTCTTTTGGATTATACTTGACAAATTCTTTGAGTTTCAAAAAACAAAGTGGAGGAACAGTAATTGGATATGGATAATGCTTTATCTGATCATTTCACTGATTTCCGCTCCTGCGAATATCATTTTGTCTTGGGATCAAAACGATATGGCGATAAGGTTTACAGTGTATATATTGACGCTGGGAAGGCTTATTCCGTTTTTTATGGCAAAATATGGGTTTAATCTAGAGTTATTAATAATAATCCCATTTTATGAAAATCTTTTTGATGTTATTTCTATTAATCTCAGTTTATTTATCAATGATTCGATTGTTGGATTATATGATGGTTCCGGCGGAAATGTCTCACGGATTGTTGTGGGGCTGACAACGCTTATTTTATTTAATGTTTTAATATATAAAAAGCATTATAGCTATTTTAAAGCCTGGTTTACTAAGTTGACTATCAAAGAGTATATTATAGTATTCCTATTAACATTTTCGTGTACTTATATAGAGGTGGTATTAGTTCATAAAGAAAATACTGAACTGATACTTAAAGTATTTAGTGTTGCGTCAATTGTACTAATGATGATATTGATACCACATATAAATACGGTTCGAAATCAGAATACATCTATGAATGCTATGATCGGTAATCTGAAGGGACCAATGAAACAGATAGCAGCGTCGTACATTGAGATGCATGAAAAAAATACGGAACTTAGAAGATTTAGGCATGATACGAAAAATTTATTGTTGGCACTTCATTCTCTTATAGCTGAGAGAAAATATGATCAAGCGTCTGAATACATCAGTAAAATGCAGGAGACGATGGAAATAACAAAAGAAAAAGAATATGATACCGGAAACTTTATCGCAGATGCACTGCTTGAGTATAAAGGAAAACTTGCTACGAAGAAGGGCATAACTATGACTATGGAAGGATGCATCCCGGTAAATAAAGTAGAAGATGTAAATCTTGTGATACTTATCTCCAATCTTCTGGATAATGCTATTGAAGCAGCGGTGAGAGCAAAGGGAGAAAAAAAGATAGAAATACAGTCTATATTAAAGAAAAACATATGGATTTTGTCAGTAAAGAATTCCTGTATAAATGATGTGGTTATTAGAGGAAACAGGATAGAGACTACAAAGAATAATAAAGAAGCACATGGATTTGGACTTTCGAATATTGAGAGGGTCACGCAAAAGTACGCCGGAAATCTAAAGATTTCTTGTGAGAATAAAATGTTTACAGCTATAGCTACTTTGATGTTGACGGTTTAATAATACAGTTAATTCCAAATACGACGCAATTCGTTCTCGCAAACGATATTGCGAACAGTTTTTGGTATTATATGGTTGTAAAAAGTAATGCAGGAACCGATTAACAAAAAAAGGAGGGTGAGATAAAATGATCATTATAATTATTTCAGCTTTGATGACTTCTTTGAGCTGTGTATGTCCTGGCAGTATGTCTATTATTATGCCACCATTTGGTATGTGATTGAACTGTTATGGACCGAGGAAGGCGGGATACCGATGGCACCAAAAAATGGCAGGCATCGGTATCCTGCTTTTTGTTATTCTATAAGAAAATAAGACCATAATAAGTGACCGACATACCGTCAGGGAACCAACTGCAAAAAAATGCAGTTGGTTCCTTTTTTGTTTTCGTTAACTCCGATACGGGTTATTGGCAGCTGCAGATTGATAACATATGTACATCAGGTGATGCAAGTGTTGATCGCCTTTAAAAATAAATGCAGGAAACTATTATCAATAACTGATTGAGGAAGGGTTGGTTAGATAATTATGAATGAAATGATCGGAAGAGCAAGAACAATTGAAGAAAAGCGCCGTAGCTATAACGGACATAATGATGTCGATTACAGCTATTTAAAAGAGTGGCGTGATGTAAGGACATTGTTAAAAGACAAACCGTTCAATGAAATGCTCAAAGAGAACAATATGACAGAAGAAGAATTCGCTTATGCACTTCAACCTGAAGTCGATATCAAGAAGCAGGAAGGCGATGAGTGGTTCGACACGTTCACTGAGATCATGGACGGCTTTAAAGATGAAATGATTGATACGGCAGCAGGAATCGGACTTACGGGTATTCCGTTTACTCTTTATCTGAGAAAGAAATTAAATGAGGCTGTTAAAAACCTTAAGCATGTAAAGGTGAGTGAAAAAACGATACAAGCGTTTATTCAGAGCCATGTGACAGAGATGTTTATGGTGTTTGGAAAGCTAACAGCTTTAAGACTTGCAATATATAAGGAACATCATAAGTTCAGAGCAAGAAATGAAAAGAAGCAGTTCACGGAGTTTTTGAAGAATTCTTTCGGAAAGAAAGAAGATTTTATCTCGTTTTATGAGAGTTATCCGGTAGCAGCAAGGGTTGCTACCGTAAGAACTCTTTTTATGATAAAAAACTACACGAATATTCTTGAACACCTTGATAAAGATCATAAGGAAGTTGAGAAATTCATTGGTAGTAAGAAGCTTACATTAACGGATATTAAGTTATCTACAGGGGATTCCCATGCGCAGGGGAACTCCGTTTCCATACTTAAGTTTGATGATAAGAAGCTTGTATATAAACCCAAGGATCTTAGGATAAATCAGGCGTTTGAATCGTTTGTGGATTGGTATACCAAGGCATCCGGAATGCTTGAAGTTAAGATCCCTAAGGGAATCTATAAGGAAACGTATGCGTATAACGAATTTATAGAAAAGAAATACTGCAGATCAGAGGAGGAAGTTGAAAGATTCTATACCAGATACGGATATCTGGTGGCTCTCTGCTATCTGTTTAATATAAATGATCTTCACCTTGAAAACTTAATAGCGAACGGAGAATATCCGGTCATCATTGATATGGAGACTCTTTTCCAGGTTCCCACAAAAGTGATGGAAGATTCGGCAACTTTTGATATGACCAAGAGATTGGAAGTTGAGTCGGTGGCTGCTTCAATGCTGCTTCCGAGACAGGTACACGTTGGTACGGATAAGGATGTCAATATGAGTGCTCTCAACGGAAAAGGCGGAGAAGCTTCGAATAAGATCCTTGCACCGAAAAATATGGACACCTCAAATTTTCATTATGAAAACGTAAAGGGATATTTTACCGGAGGAGATAATATTCCACAGTATGATGAGGAGAAAGACGTTGATGTTTCAAAGTATAGTCTTGTGATCATTGAAGCATTTGATCAGTTTATGCAGTTTATTCTTGAAAATAAGAACGCTGCGCTTAAAGAACTTGAGGCGTTTAAAGGTAAAAAAGTAAGAGCACTTTTTAAATCAACGGAAAGATATGCATCAATGATCCGCTATGCAGATCATCCCAACTATAACGAGGATATGAAGTATAGGGAAAGACTCATGATGAATATCTGGGCATATCCGTACGTAGATAAGAGGATCATAAAAAGTGAAGTGAATGACTTGCTGTTTAATGATATACCGATCTTTTTTGCAAAAACAGATTCAAAAGATGTCATAGACAGTCATGGAAAAATATATTTTCATTTTTTGGATAAATCAGGTTATGAGCTTGCGCGTAGAAAACTCATGCATCTTAGCGACAAGGAGATAAGACTTCAGAAGACAATCATGATGCTTTCTCTTGGAATTGTCGATCCGTATCTCAACAGAGAAATCGGACGGACGGGGATCATACAGGAAGCAAAGAAAATCGATTATCTCGCTCAAGCCAAAAGACTTGCTGATGAGCTTATAAATAAAGCTTATGTAAAAAATAATGAATGCTCGTTTGCATCTCTTGACAGAAATGATAACGATCATTGGGAATTGCATCCGTGTAACGTAAATCTATATGGAGGATTTGGCGGAATTGCAGTATTGTTCCTGGAATTGTATCGAGCAACAAAAGATAAGAAGTATATTGATTTTTACCATATGGTAATGGGATCGGCAATAAAAATAGCCGGTAATTCGGATATTTCAAGTGCGTTTTCCGGGAGGCTTTCATTG
Organism: Butyrivibrio sp. X503; assembly: GCF_003625475.1. Lineage (GTDB taxonomy): Bacteria > Bacillota > Clostridia > Lachnospirales > Lachnospiraceae > Butyrivibrio. The sequence continues at coordinate 242,260 of NZ_RAIQ01000005.1, forward strand.
ATCTATCCGATGCTTTTGGAAAAGAAATATTTAAGGCGGGTCAGAGATAGAGAGTTTCTGAAAAAAGTGGTCAAGATCTTTAATAAATTAACCAAAGAAGAGCTGGAAGAGTATGAGCATCACGATTATGTAAGAGGTATTTCGGGAATAGTCAGGATATTAAATTTGATCAGGAGCTATTTTCCCGGTCTCAAACTGACAGAAGACACACTTGATAAATATATAAATCTGCTTACAGATGAGGTTAATAAGGAATATGTGAGCGGAAACTCAAAAGCAGGAATTGCGCATGGTATAAGCGGAATGATGTATGGCCTGGTATCCGGCGGAAAGTACGATCCAAAGGAAGTAAAAAAGCTTCTGGATCATGAGTTTAATCAGGAAGTTAGTCCCGAGAATGCTTTTAAATGGAACGAAGGTTATCCCGGTATGATCCAGGCAAGAATTGCAATGAATCGTATCGATAGTCGCGTTGTTAATAAGAGGCAGTTAAACACTCTGATCAAACGATTTGAAACGCTACTTAATGAATCGCTCGGATCCGATGCGCTCTGTCAAGGAACCGGAGGAATAGTAACTACTCTGAAAATGCTATATGAGTATACGCATGATGAAAAATGGATGGACTATCTCAAGAAGTGGATGTCCGACATGTATATGAATTCACTTTATAGCGGATACAGAGTCGCTAAAGTGAGTGATATTGAAAGTATCGGCATGTTTGAAGGAATATCCGGAGTTGCCTGGTCATATCTGTACGCGGCGCTTGATATAGACAATGTATTGCTGCTGGAGATGGGTGAGTAAACGGAAACGAGGTAGCTATATATGAAAAAGATTTTTGTACTTAACGGAAGTAGGCAAAAGAAAGGAAATACAGCAACCTTTATCAAAAGAATAACGGAAAGACTTGATAAAGATGTATTTGAAGTTGAATATGCACATCCTCAGGATTATAAGATAGCTCCGTGTTTGGGCTGCTCTAAGTGTTTCTTGAATACGAAATGTGTAAGTGATGATGATCTTGAGAAATTACAAAAGAAGATATTGGAATCGGATGTTTTTATTATTGCATCACCTGTTTATATGCATTACATGACGGCTGATCTTAAGTTGATAATCGATAAGCTGTCGTGGTGGGCGCATACGCTTCGCCTCCAGGGTAAGCCTGTTGTGATATTAAGTACATGCTGCAGCAACGGACACGGTACGGTGATAAGTCCACTTAGTAAATTCATCACCCATATGGGCGGAAATGTTATCGCATGCTCTAATGCAGCACTTGACCCAGATCAGCTTAAGAATGAAGAGTGGATGGAAAAAGTGTCTTCGGAGATTGCAAGCCGAATAAGGAAGTACGCATTTATTCCGCATGATTCAAACGAAGATATTGAAATGGCATTCAAATATACAAGACTGGGATTTCTTAAATACAGGGAACAATTGATGAAAGATGATTCGATACCTACATATGAAGAATATGAATATTGGAACAATACCGGGATGATAAATTTTGACACATTTGAAGATTATTTAAAAGAAAAATATAAATGCGAGGAGGTAGTGGTTTGAGAGTAAGATTTCAACAACAATGTGAACACTCTGAATGCGGACTTGCATGTGCCTCGATGATGATTGATTACTTTGTAGACAAAACAAAACTATCGGGGATGCGAGAACGATATGGTGTTCCAAACGGTGGATATAACCTTTTACAGATTCAACAAGTATTAAAAGAAAACGGAGTGTTATCAAGAGCGATCAAGATCGGTATTGAATCACTTAAGGCTGTGCCAAAGCCTTTCATAGCCTTTTGGGACAGAAAGCACTTTGTAGTGGTTGAGAAGGTGAATAATAAGTCTATCTCACTGGTAGACCCTGCATCGGGAAAGAAGACAATAAGTACGGATGAATTCGGTGAACATTTTTCTAATATAGTTCTTTATTCCGAAGTTGAGAGTCAGAGGCATTTTCAGATGCCTAAGCTCCATCCGGCGCTTGTGGAAAATGCCAAAAAGAACAGAAAGTTATTGATGACGACATTGATCTTTTCATTGGTGATGCAGTGTATGAGTTTGGTTGTTCCTATGGCGATGAAAAATCTTGTTGATGGAATAGAAGAAACCAGGTTCCCGACGTTGGGAGTGTTGTTTATTGCCTGCTTTGGATTGATTGCAAATTATTATGTTTTTAATCTGATACGAACGCGAGTTATAACAAAGCTTCAAACGGCATTTGATAAGGGCTTTTTGGGAGATACTATAAAACAGCTTTTGGATCTTCCGTATTCCTACTTCGTTAACAGAAGTAAGGGAGAACTTGTATATAGGATTAATTCAAACACATATATCAGGCAGGTCATCATAGATCAGATGATAGCGCTTGTAATAGATATTATTTTCTTCTTCCTATATTTGGGAACAATGCTGTGTATCAGTCCGGTCCTTGCGGTATTTACGCTCTTTATTGCAGCCTTGCTTTGTTTTGTATCGTATATGAATACTAAATTAAACAGGAAGATCGCACAGAATGAGATGGTAGTTACGACCAAGTCACAGGACATGATAAATGAGATGGTAAATAATATCTTTACGGTTAAGTCTACCAATGCTCAAAAGAATCTGTTTGAAAAGTGGAAAGAAAACTTTGATAAGCAGATTGGTCTAGAGATATCTCGTTCAAAGTATCAATCTTTTTTGGCTAACGCGACGCAAACTATTCAGATTTTCTATCCATTATGTATTTTTATTGGTGGTCAGGCGTTGGCAATGGATGGAGTAATTACAACCGGAGATATAGTTGCTTTTAATGCTATAGGAGCGGCTTTCCTTGGTCCTATTATTTCAATCATGGCTTCATATGGCCAGATAGTTATGGTCAAAATATACATGGAAAGATTGCTAGACATAATGGATACTCCAAATGAGACGGAAACAGAGGGAAAAGAGCTTCCCTCCGAACAGTGCAGAGAAGTAAGTGTGGATGATGTTTCATACAGATATAGTCTATTCTCTGATTACTCTATATCCGATATTTCTCTGAAGATCAAACCTTATGAAAAAGTCGCGATAGTCGGAAGCAGTGGATCCGGTAAATCGACACTGATGAAAGTCATGGCAAGTCTTTATCCTACATCCAAGGGACGTGTTCTTTATGAGAATAAAGATGTCAGAGATTTGAATATACACAAATTAAGAGAAAAGGTTGGAATCGTTCTTCAGGAGAGTATGTTGTTTAGCGGAAGCATCAGGGAGAATATCACAATGGGAAGAGACTTCACTGATGAGGAGATAAATAAGGTAATAGAGGCAACCAATCTGACCGGCCTGGTAAGCAGCTTCCCGCTTGGACTTGAAACAAGGATTTCTGAGAGCGGACAGAATCTGTCAGGTGGACAGAGGCAGAAGATCGCTATTGCCAGAACGATCATTTCAAATCCTCAGATAGTATTTCTTGATGAACCTACCAGCGCGCTTGACAATACTTCGGAAAAGATTGTCATGGAACATCTTTTCCATATGAAGTCCACGCTTGTGGTGGTGGCACACAGACTTTCTACAATCAGAGATTTTGACAGAATTATCGTTATGGATAAGGGAAGAATTGTGGAAGAAGGAAATCACGAAGAACTTCTGGCGAAGAACGGACATTATGCGAAACTTTACAGAAAGCAACCTAAGACTGCGTAATACGCACAGTTGGAAAGAGGATTAAACATGAAAAATCGACACAAGAGAGCCTTTTTTATAAGGAAACCTCTTGTTGCCCTTCTTCCTGCATTGGTTTTACTTGGCAGTTTTCAGATAAGTGCGAAAGCTGCCGGGGAGAAGGAGCAAACAATTGATGTTCTGCTAAAAGAAAACGCGAATATCAAAGAGGTTAAAGAGAACATCCTTAGGAAAGACAAAAACATAGAAGTAGATGTTTATGAAGAAATTAATCTGATGCATTTGGTTTATCCGGAAACAGTTGATGTAGATAAGATCATTCAGGATAAAAGCATTCATGATCAGATAGAAGTTGCGGGTGATCTTCCAAAGCTTGAAGGAGCTGAGGAACCGGTGGATAAGCACGAGAAATCTGACATTTCATCGGAATCCACTGAAGAACTCATGAAAGTTCTGGCAGACGATCCGTACAATAAACAGAACTGGCATGTGGATGAAGTTACAGAAGATGGAAAGTCATTTGAGTATACAACGGGAAAAAATGTAAGGATCGCGCATATAGACAGTGGAGTTGATCCGGATCATCCGGTGTTTTCGGGAAAGCTTGATCTTAAACATGCTAAATCCTATGTGAAGGACGATGATTCTATTAATGATTATAAGGGGCACGGAACAGAAACGGCCGGAATCATTGCACAGATTGCACCGGATGCGATCATAACACCATATAAAGTGTTGGGTGCAGTAGATGGCGAATCAATATGGACTATCGCTGCAATAATAGATGCGGTTAATGACGGTAATGATGTATTAAATCTTAGCCTTGGAACATTTAAATGCATTGATGACAATGAGGAGCGCATTTTGACAGCTACATACAAGAGAGCTGTCAGATATGCATTGAATAATAATGTAACTGTTTTTGCATCTTCCGGAAATAAAGGCGAAGATCTTGATAAAAAATATGAAGAAGAAAAAGTTCTGCATCTTCCGGGAGCGATAGAAGGTGTTAATACAGTATCTTCCGTATGGAAAGGGACATTAGCATCATATAGCTGTTATGGCTCATGTGTGGATTTCTGTGCACCCGGAGGAGAGGATGTTATCAGAGAGGATATTCCAAATTTACCGGCAGCTATATTTGTTGCTTATCCCACATATATGGACAATATGTACGATGGAATCCTTCCTCATGGATATTCTTTGGAGATGGGTACGAGTTTATCATCTGCAGTAGCAACAGCGAGCTTTGCTGATGTCTATGCATATGGAAAAGAGAAATATCCGCATTTCAGAAAAGATGATGCATTGGTTCTTTTGACCGCCGGATGTAAAGATGTCGGACCTGAAGGAAAAGATACTCAATTCGGTAACGGAGAGATAAATATATACAGATCGATAAAAGAATTGGACTCTGTTTATCGCGGGGAAGTAGTGCAAGAAAGTGACAGATCAAGGAGTTATCAAAGTCATAATATTGCAGCTGAATATACGATCACTGAAGAGGATGAAGACAGGTACTATGTGAACGTTACACTCACCAATAATACATCAAGTGATATCCATAAGTGGGAGATCGCTATGGATCTTAAGGATGAGATTACACATATATGGGATGCAAAATATATTAAAGACGGAGATGAAATAATAGTCACTCATGCGGATTACAACCAGGATATTCCTGTTGGAGAATCGGTAAGCTTTGGGTTTATTGCTAAGAAACCATCCAAAGACAAAATAGCTTTGCCTAATGAAGTTTTGATGGTGAATGACAGAAACATGGTAAAGCCTGAAGATTACAGTGCCGATCTTGAGGTCACAACCAGATGGGAAGATGGATTTGTTGCCTATATGACAATTACAAACAAGTCTGACCACCCTATATCCGATTGGAAGATTGAATTCACTTATTCCGGAAACATCGACAAGATATGGGGAGCATCAATAGAAGAACATGACGATGATTATTATTCGATTCTTAATGAAGGAAGTAATCAAAATATAGCTCCCGGAAAATCCGTTTCTTTCGGATTTGAAACAGATGATTCGACAGATGAAACGATTGATAATATCTCGCTTATCAGTACAAACAAATAAAAAAATACAGTTGGTTCCGATTTTCATACCGTTAATTACAAAAGCGAAATATCGATAGACCGGCTGATAACATAAAGATGTCAATAGACATAAAGGTAACTGGTAAAAATAAGTCGATTTACGGTGTAGTAAATATTAGCTTTAGAAAAGGAGAAAATATGAGAGCGAACAAGTTTGTAGGAGAAGCATATGAAGAATTGACTCTCGATGAAATGAGGATGGCACAGGGATCGGGAGAAATTGAAGACGAAGGTGCAATCAAGACATTATATATACAGCCTGAATTTACAGCGCCTTCTGCAGTGACGCTACCTGTTTTGTTGACACATGGACTTAAGTGTTAAAAAACGGTTGCGATAGATAGTTAGCTAACAAATAAAAATGAAAGGAGGGACGCCATGGCCCGAAATAAGCTTGAAAAAGCACTCGGAGATTCCTTCGAAGAACTTGATGTCGAACAGATGGCGGCAGCGCAAGGCGCAGGAGACACTGAGGCAGAAACCGTAAGTGTTGCTATAGTAAGCGTGGTTTCAGGAGCAGTATCCGCCGGAACGTCGTATCCAAAACAAAATTGAATATGGGTAAAAAACATTGATTGGTTATAAGGAGGAAATATTATGGCCAATAAGAACAACAAAGCGGTCGGCGATTCATTTGAAGATCTTAAGGATGAGGAAATGAAAAAGACTCAGGGCGCCGGAGACACTGAGGCGGAAACTATTGGGTTAATAAGAACAGCGACACTTAGTTTTTCAGTGCTTGGTGAAGATTATGATGAGAAACTCCGTATGGCATCTGCATGTCAAGTGGCTGATTGGTTTAAGCATAACTAACAAAAAGGAGATAAAAGCTATGGCAAAGGATAAATTGAATAAGGCCGTAGGTAACTCATTTGAGGACCTTGATGACGCGGAAATGAAAAAGACTCAGGGTGCCGGAGACACTGATGCGGAGACTCTTGATCTACTCAAAACTGCGATTATACCACCCTCACCACTGTCGTTAGATGCATTTTTGAATCTTACACAAAAAATATTTGGTTGATAAGTGAAAAAAGCAGTGAGCGATTAAGGATGGTCTGACAAGGGAAAGGAGAAACTATGGCAAAGGAAGAGATGAATAAGGCCGTAGGTAACTCATTCGAAGATCTTAAGGATGAAGAAATGAAAAAGACTCAGGGCGCCGGAGATACTGAGGCGGAATATTTCGGAGATATTTACGAAAGGCTCACATTTATTGGGACGCTACCGACAACCGGAATATCATTGCCGCCTAGAGATAGCGAATTATTCCGATGAAACTGCAAATGATCATAACTAATTAAATTATGAAAAGGAGAGAAAAGCTATGGCAAAGGATAAATTAAATAAGGTCGTAGGTAATTCATTCGAGGATCTTAAGGATGACGATATGAAAAAGACCCAGGGTGCAGGTGATACCAATGCTGAGACAGCTACTGTGGTATTAAGTGCTATTTATGGTATTCCTGCTGTAATAAGTATTCTTGCAAGCACCAACAAAGATTAATAAGAAAGGGGGGCGAAATATGTCTAAGGATAAGCTTAATAAGGCTGTAGGAAACTCATTCGAGGATCTTAAGGATGAGGAAATGGAAAAGACTCAGGGCGCAGGAGATACTGACGCTGAAACATTAAGTTGGATTGCAAAGACAGCCGTCTATGCCACACAGGTTGTAGTAAGTCTTTTTCAAAAGGATTGATATAAACAAAAACATTAATTAAACAAAAGAAAAGGAGAGAAAATATGTCAAAGGAAAATCTTAATAAGGTAGTAGGTAATTCATTTGAGGATCTTAAGGATGTAGATATGGCGAATATTCAGGGCGCAGGAGATACTGACGCGGAAGGTTTGTTGTCAAATGTCGTTAAGACTATTATTAAGTATTCAATCCCTGCATATGAGATTACAAAGGCTTCATATGATTATATCGCGGGTAATGATTGATATTAAGAAAGGATGACATGATCATGAATAATGAAAGAAAAGAAAGATTTGATAAGATTGTAGGTCTTGCTTTTGAGAACATGAGCGCAGAGGATATGGCGCGCCTCCAGGGTGCAGGCGATGTTGACGGAGAAGGCTTTAAAGGGTTTTTAGAGACGGCAATTGAAATTATATCATTTACTGCATCTGCATATGACCTTTCTAAAGGCCTCGCAGAATCTTTTACTAAATAATGATAACAGTTAACAAAAGCCTGTACTTGAAGGGAGAATGATAATATGAGTAATGAGAAGATGAATAAGATCATAGGCGCTGCATTTGAGAATATGAATTTGGCTGATATGGCTAAAATTCAGGGCGCAGGTGATGTTGATGGTGAGACAATCAAGCAGACTATTAAGTTGATCTCAGATTCATCAAGAGCATGCGCAACAATTGTCACAGCGGTTTCATCTATGGTCAGCGGATATTTAGGTGGAAATAAAGACTGATTAATATGAGAAATGAAACGGGAGTGACAATTGCTCACTCCCGATCATTTCAAAGAGATCGATCAAAGAAATAAGGAGGGAAAAGATGGACAATCATGTATTTGTTACGGTAGCGCTGATAATAACGATAATCAGTTTTTTCGGATTTATTATCTGGAACGCTGTAAAAAAAGCACATTACAATAACAGCCCTGAATGGAAGATGGTTGTAACTAAAGCTCGTGCAGCTTCATCCAAGGTTTTGCTGGCTGCGGTTGCGGGCTGGGGAATAGCAACTATTTTCGAACTTAATGAATTGTTTTCCTTTCGCAATGTTGAGATTTATACTCAAATTCTATTTGGGGCTCAGTGTTTAGTGGCGTTAATATCCGGAATATATTACGAACGTAAGATGCAAGGATGAGAAAATATGGACTATGCCGAACAGTATACGGAGTTTAGGGAAGTTTGTACGGATAAGATAATTGTAGACAGAGACAAATTTTGTAAAATGCTTAAGAAAACAGATATAGGTACTATCATAGAAAAAGATCAGGATAACTATATTTTTTATTATAGAAATGAAAGTAATGATGTACCTGCTCAAACGCAGGATACGAGGTATCAATTAAAGATTGATCCGGCTGTAAAAGTCCGATTCGAAGGCAACTTTGCACAGTACAATAAGTTACTTAATGAGATATATTCAAAATTGGAAAATAAAGATAATGCCAAGATATACAGCAAATTGCGGCAGGGAAAAGCAAATTGCAATTTCTTTATTATGGATGTTTATTATCAGATGTAGAGGCGTTTTGATTCATAAATATGAGGTCAGGGGATAGTTTAATATAATTTTAGAAAGAAGGGGCGACTTTAGACTCTATTGTCGCCTCTTTTTTGTTATAATTCTATTAGTTTCAAACCTGAGAAAGAAAGGTGGGAGATATCATGAATACGGCAGATAAACTTGAAGTTTTATTAAATAAGGCAAAAGAGGATGCGGCTCTTAAGCAGAGTCTTTTGAATACAAGAGGCGAAGCTGATCCGCTTGCGGCTTTCTGCAAGGTTGCGGGCAGTGCCGGCGTTGAGCTCTCTGTTATGGATATCGTCAACCAGGGCGAGGAGTTCTATGCGGAGATCAAGCGCAGCACCAACGGTGGCGGTGAGAACTCACCGGATCTCGACTTCCAGAACGATGAATATTCGATATTTATGATGAGATTATCTGATCTATAATGGGAAAACAGAAGGTAGGAAAGTAATTAAGTAATGAAAGAAATACATTTTGAAAAAGGTGAGAAGCAGCAAAGGGCTGAGGAGAGCATTAGGAAGAAGTACCATAAGCAGCTCTTTTCACAGTTTGCGAAGGCGTGCAAGACCTATAAGCTCATAAATCCGGGAGACAAGATTGCGGTATGTATCTCGGGCGGAAAAGACTCTATGCTGATGGCTAAGCTTTTTCAGGAGATACAAAAGCACAGACAGGTTCCTTTTGAAGCGACGTACCTGGTAATGGATCCCGGATACAATAAGGCCAATAGAGAGCTTATAGAGAGCAACGCCAAGGCTTTGGGTATTCCGCTTACTATCTTTGATAGCGAAATATTCACGGCGGCCGACAATATAGAAAAGAACCCATGCTACATTTGCGCCCGAATGAGAAGAGGACATTTGTACAGTAAGGCAAAAGAGCTTGGTTGCAACAAGATTGCATTGGGCCACCACTACGATGATGTTATAGAGACCATCCTTATGGGAATGCTTTACGGAGGTCAGATTCAGTCGATGATGCCCAAAATTCACAGTACGAATTTTGAGGGGATGGAGCTTATAAGGCCCATGTATTTTATCAGAGAGAATGATATCTGCGCGTGGAGAGATTACAATGAGCTGCGTTTTCTTCAGTGCGCATGCAGGTTTACGGAAAGAGCTGCAGATTACACCGAAGATGATATCGCACCGTCAAAGAGACTGGAGACCAAGAGGATCATCGCCGAACTCAAAAAAACAAACCCGTTCGTCGAGTCCAATATCTTCAGAAGCGTAGAAAATGTGCAGCTCAACACCATTATCGAGTATAAAAAAGATGGCGTGAGACACAATTTCTTGGATGAATATTGATAATGAAATTTGATAGAACGGGACAAGCGTTTATAAATTAAGGAAAGAGGACTGAAATGGACTACATACATACCGTGCAATACTACGAGACAGACAGGATGGGGATCACGCATCACTCCAATTACATCAGATGGATGGAGGAAGCGAGAGTTGATTTCTTATCTCAGATCGGATGGGATTATGCAAGGCTCGAAGAGATGGGAATAATATCACCTGTTATCAATGTGAATTGCGATTACAAGAAGACTACGACGTTTGCAGATAAAGTTATCATAAAGGTTTCGGTAAAAGAATTTAAGGGTGTGAAGCTTTTTCTTTCGTATGAGATGAAAAATGAAGACGGCGCCGTTGTATGTACTGCGACTTCTTCACACGCTTTTTTGACCAAGGAAGGAAAACCCATCAGGGTGCAGAAAGAGTATCCGGAGTTTTACAAGACGCTGAGCGAGCTCGCCGGCTGAAGACGGCGAGGGACTTTGTTGTATTGGGCTATATGAGTGGAATTAGGAGTATTTTATGAAGACAGCATTTATCACAGGCGCAACTTCTGGCCTTGGCGCCGAGTTCGCGCGCAGATACGCAGAGCAGGGTTACAAGCTCATTATCACGGGCAGAAGGACGCAGCGCCTTATCGCCCTTAAAGGGGAGCTTTCAGTAGAGTGCAGGATAATAACCGCGGATGTTTCGGACGAGGAGCAGTGTAAGAAGCTCCTTACGGATGTATCCGATGAGAAGGTCGACGTGTTTATCAACAACGCGGGCTTTGGAACGGCGGGGAATTTTCTTGAGACCGATCTTGAAAAAGAGATCTCGATAATCAAGGTTAACGACGTTGCGATGCACATTCTTTTTAAGGGGATTCTTAAGAAGATGAATAAGCAGGGCTTCGGAACGATCCTCAATGTCGCATCTAGCGCGGGACTTCTTCCCGGAGGCCCTTATATGGCGACCTACTATGCCTCAAAAGCGTATGTTGTCTCGATAACCAGAGCTGTGGCAAGAGAGTTAAAAGAGCTTGGAAGCAAGGTACACGTTTGCTGTCTATGCCCGGGACCAGTAGATACGGAGTTTAACGAAAACGCGGATGTGACTTTTGCTCTAAACGGGATAAGTGCAAAGCGCTGCGTTGATGAGTGCCTTAAGGGTATGGATAAAAAGAAAACCGTTATTATCCCGACGCATAGGATGAAAGCAGCGATCTTTTTTGGCAAGCTTGTTCCGAATGCGCTCCTTGTAGCGATGACGGGTGGGCAGCAGAAAAAGAAACTGTGATGCCTCAAGAGATCTCTTTTTGTAGTATAATAGTACTGTCGCAGACAACACTTATAACCGGAGGAGGTTACACTATGGGAAATATCACAGAAATCATCAAACAGATAAACGGCAACAAGGAACTTATGGCGCAGATAGCCAAGGTTGATCCCGCTCAGGCAAAAGAAATCCTGAAGAAAGCCAATATCGATATAAGCGAAGATGACATCAAGAAGGTTCAGGCAGCTGTTTCAGACGGAAAGCTTGATCTTGGCGATATCAAGAATCTTGCGGGCGGCCTTTTCAAAAAGTAAAAAATAAAAAATGAAAGTATTTAAGCGCGAAAGTCGGCTACGGCTCTCGCGCTTTTTTGTGAAATGGGGTATTATTACTTCTATAGCTTTTTAATGAACGTATTGGATGGAGGAGAGGTAAGATGAAAAACGAAGTGATGAAAAAATGTGATCTGTTAGGGGAGAATGTAATCTCTTATCGCAAGGGATTTTGGGCCGAGCACCCGCTTATTAAGACGATCACAGCACTTTCTTATACAGAGAGCGGAAAGAGCGTTGATGTTCAGCTTGTAAAAGAGTGCAAAAAGAAATTAAAAAAGAGACAGAATATAATGTCATATTTCCGCGGAAACAATGAGCTGATCGCCGCTACGGGCATGGCTCTTTCAGATAATCCGGATCAGTATCTTGAGGATATAATCGCTGTTTACGGTAAGCTTCAGTCAGGTAAGTTCTTCGGATCAAGCTACAGAGCACTTTCTGCAATGGTGATCGCTGATGCAAAGAGAGTTGCGGATGCCGACGCGATAATCGAAAAGACTAATGTACTCATGAAGGGAATGAAGAGTAAGCATCCTTTCTTGACGACCGATGAAGATACCTGCCTTGCGGTTATTTTGGCAATGGCTGACAAGAGCGCGGACGCTATTCTTGAAGAACTCGAAAGCACATATACTTCTATCAAGGGCAAATTATTGTTCCATGATAATGCCGCATATTCACTCGCACAGGTACTTACAGCGTTTGAAGGTGACAGCGATAAGAAGTGCGAGAAGACTTTGGAACTATTAAATGCATTCAAGGCAGCACGTGCTACATACGGAAAAGAGTATGAGCTTGCTTCACTGGGTCTTTTGACCAATATTTCCATGAATACTGATGACATTGTATCCGAAGTAGTTGAGGCTGCTGAGTATCTTAAGAAGAAAAAAGGCTTTGGATTCTGGTCTGTGACAAAGCAGACAAGACTTATGATCGCTGCTACTTTGGTTTATGAAAGCTACGCCGGAGACGATGCTGCCGTAAACGCTGCGGTTGTCGGAGGCACTCTCGCCAAAGTTATCGCAGAAGAGATCATGCTTATGGTCATCGTGGCATCAAGCGCAGCAGCAAGCAGCTCTTCATCTCACTGATCTTTTGATGAATAATATCCGTCGAAAACGGATTTATCGCGGAGTATCGTTTTGAAGAAGCGAAAAAGGAAGGGGTATGCACATGAAGATTTCAGAGCAGACCAAGAAGAAAATCTATATAGCGGTTATCGGTGTTTGCGTTGTTGCAATGATAGTGCTTGGAATCGAGTACCGTGTGAAGAAAATGAAGGCGCAGAGTGATGTCTCTGTTAACGGCCCTGTGACTACGGTCAAGACCGGGGACAGCAAGGTGCTTGTATCTGTCAGCACGGAGACGATTCGCGACGGACTCGCCAACATGGGGACTTTAATAACGCAGGAGTACTATTTTACGCAGGTTGAGAAGTACACCAAGGAAAAGACTTTCTTTCAGTTTCTGACATCATCGTCGGAATTTATATACAGCTACGACGGCGCGGTTATGGCGGGTATCGATTTTGAAAAGATCGAGATCAAAAAGGACGACAGTGCCAAGAAGCTGACGATCGTGCTTCCGAAGTCAGAGATTCAGGCGGTAACGATAGATAAGGATACTTTCAAGATCTATTCGGAAAAAGATTCTTTGTGGAATCCGCTCAAATTGGACGATTATAATGTATCTTTATCCGAATTTGAGGAGGCTGCCAAGAAAAAGGCGCTTGATAGCGGCATTCTGGAGAGATCGGATGAACAGGCTCAAAATCTCGTGAAGAACTTTATCACGAATTTCCCTTCGGCTTCGGATTATGAGATCGTATTTGAATAAGGACGCGGCGAGATTGTGCGACTTGCGAATGAAAGGAAGAGATTATGGAACTTAAGAAGATTACTATAGTGGCGCTGTTATTACTTATAGCAGTGATCTCAATAACAAAGGTTGCACCTTGGGCGGGGGATCCGGGTACACATAAGCATACGATCGAGCAGACTGACAATAAGATTGAATCCGTGATGATCCTATCGGGAGGATCTGCGGCTACGTCCGCAACTTTATCACTCCTTCCCGGAGATATGTGTACGCCGATTGCGGATCAGCTTGCGGAGTTATCCAAGTATTTTCTTGTGATCTTGTGTGCTCTTTACCTTGAAAAATTTATGATAAGTCTCTCCGGATACATTGTATTTGGCGTACTCATACCAATAGCATGCGTTCTTTTATGCGCGTGGGTTATTTCGGGAAAAAGAAAGTGGGCGCAGACTGCCGGAAAGATTGCACTGATAGGACTCATAATTTTTCTCATAGTTCCTGCCAGCGTTAAGCTCTCCGATCTTGTTTATCAGACTCAGGCGGACCGTGTCGAAACGGCTGTTGAAGAGTACAATGACCTTGAAATCGAGGGCGGATCCGAAGATGGCTCAGAAGGCGGATTCTTCAATGAACTTACGACTATCACAAGCGATACCGTTGACAGGATCACGTCATTCGTCAAGAGCCTTCTTGAATCTCTCGCAGTGATGATCGTAACGGCGTGCGTGATTCCGGTATTTGTTCTTGCGGTACTGATATGGTTTGTGAAAACTATTTTTTCATCGAATGTCCTGTCACTCGACCCCGATACGATCGATGCTCTGGTAGATAAGTTGGGGATTAAGAAAGAATAATGATATAAGTGGAAAATAAAAAAGAGAGGAAGCTCGAGTGAGCTTCCTCTTTTTTAGGTTATTTTATGTCAAAGTTGATGACCGGTATGCTGTTATTCTTTTTCTGGTAATGCTCTTTCGAAGTTTTGTTAAATGCTGTACCGATTTCATGCCATGTGTAGTTTTTGTTTTCATCATGAGTAAAACCTTGAGCTGATCCGTAATTAAGTCTGTCTTTTTCGAACATCTTTTTTCCGTCCGACTCTACATAAAATGTATTATAGTCAAATTTATTTGAAGCATAGATAATACCGTCATCTTTTCTTAGAGGATAATTTTGATCACCGGTAACTAATTTGCCGAGGTAATATATATGGCCATTTTGCGCTGTGTATATATATGCGATACTCGAAGTGTTCTTTCCGTCTCTCTTCACAGTACTTTGGGTTAAAAGAAGGACTTCGCCATTGAAACCTTTTAGATACATGCGTTTATATGCCATTCCTTTTGGGAGTGCTCGAACTATTTCGTCAATACTACCGAATTGAGTTATGTTTTTAATCCCGCTTCCTGTTTGTAATGATATGGATGGTTCCTGTACAAAAAGTGTTTCATTTTCCTCCATAGTATAGTTTACTGCTTCAGTGGTTGCCATGCTTTTGATTGTTGCTAAGCTTGTAACACCTGATGTGGCTAGGATTCCGGCGGTCAGTGCACCCATGAATAACTGTGCGCCTCTTTTTTTCATTGTTTTTCTCCTTTTCCTTTGATAAACGTTAATTGAAACCTGATTTGACATTTGAAGTCTTTGTTCTAATTGTTATACCATTGTTAAAACTATTTGTCAATACAAGAAAATAATTGCGTGCATATGCTCGCAGAGGAATTTGGTATATGAGTGGTTTTTCATCTATTACGCTGATGAAGCCAAAGATGATTTGCGTAATATATTTATGTATATTGCATATGATTTGGGGTCCAGAGACAATGCCACAGGACAAGTGAATAGAATTCGTGAAGCAATTAGTGCACTTGTGAATTTTCCTAAAAGAAATGCACTTGTTCCTTATGGGGCAAGAGATTTGGATAGATTTTTTGAACAAGATCCCGATACGATCGATGCTCTGGTAGATAAGTTGGGGATTAAGAAAGAATAATGATATAAGTGGAAAATAAAAAAGAGAGGAAGCTCGAGTGAGCTTCCTC
>NZ_RAIQ01000006.1 GCF_003625475.1 Butyrivibrio sp. X503
CCCTTTGAAAGGTCTACATTCTTTGCTACTGCATATCCGTTCTTGTTGATAAGTACAGACTGCTTGTTAGGTGCAAGTAATGCAGAACTCAACTCAGCAGAATCCTCTGCCTCAACCTTCTGGTAAGGATTTACTGTTCCACTTACAGGAGGCTCTACTACAGGAGGCTGCTCTACTGTTCCGTCTGCTGCTGTTGCCTGCCAATAGTCTAATGTGATGCTTCCATCCATTACATCTACGAAGTAGAGGTCATGTGTTCCTGTTACGCTCGCTGTGGTATTGAAGTTCAGCTCTTTCGCTTCTGTTCCTACCATGAACATTGCGATGCGCTCTCCGTCAGCCTTATCAAGTCTTACTTCCAGTCTGCTTCCTGCACTTGCTCTTGCCATAACTGTAAGTGCTGATATGCCCTTTGAAAGATCTACATTCTTTGCTACTGCATATCCGTTCTTGTTGATGATCACTGACTGCTTGTTAGGTGCAAGCCTTGCATCGCTAAGCTCTGCAGATGCTTCTGCCTCAACCTTCTGGTAAGGATTTACTGTTCCACTTACAGGAGGCTCTACTACAGGAGGCTGCTCTACTGTTCCTGAAGCTGCTGTTGCTGTCCAAGAATCTACTGTTATACCTGTTCCGGTCGCAGATACAAGATAAATGTCATGTGTTCCGGTGAGATTCATAAGTGCTGAAGTCTTTTTAGCAGCTACTGTATCACCACTGATCATGATGCTTGCAAGAAGTGCTCCGTCAGCCTTATCTACTCTCATCTCAAGCTTTGCGGGCGTCTTTGATCCGGATTTAACCGTGATCTCTGATACGCCATTTGAGAAGTTTACATTTCTCGCGATCACATAACTGCCTGCGTTAAGTAATGTTATACCATCTTTCTTGGGTGTTACCATTACATTGCTTGACATATCGTCTTTTGTAGCTGTTTCTGTCTCAACTGAAGCATAAGGATTAACTCCGCCGCTTACAGGAGGCTCTACTACAGGAGGCTGCTCCACTGTTCCTGAAGCTGCTACTGCCTGCCAAGCATCAAGTGTTACTGATCCGCCCTTTGCTTCAAAGTAAATGTAATGATTTCCGGTAATGCTTGAGGAAACCTTAAGTTCGGTTGCCTTACTCATGTCTGTTCCAAGGTCTACCGATCCTATAGGTGTTAATGAATCATCGACATAAACATTTAACTTTGTTCTAGGTGCTGATGATCTTGCATATACATTGAAGGATGAAAGTCCCTCTGAGAAATCAAGATTGTTGATACGGATATATCCATCAGCGTTGATCACAACTGACTTTCCACCTGCAGGTGCTGCCATTGCATTAACAAACAATGAAGCATCGGCTGTCTCTGCCTCGGTCTTCACGTAAGGGCTAACACCACTGCTTACAGGAGGTTCTACTACAGGAGGCTGCTCCACTGTTCCCTGACCTGCTTCTGCCTGCCAAGTATCAATGTTTATTCCTGAACCTTTTACTGCTACAAAGTAAAGAGTGTGCTTTCCGCTAACATCAGCTAATGCGGAAGTCTTGATCTCTTTTGCCTCTGTCGCAACTCTAACTGTAGCGATCTTCTCACCGTCAGCTTTATCTAATCTGATCTCAACTACAGAAGCCACTTTTGCTCCGGCTTTAACTGTAAATGAAGAAACACCGCTTGAAAGATTTACATCCTTTACAGCAAAATATCCGCCTTCTGTAAGGATGTTTACGGATGCACCCATAGGTGTAACCATTGCATCTTTCTTCTCGTCTACATAATCCTTAGCCGCTACTGTGGTATAAGGATTTACGCCGCCACTTACCGGAGGCTCAACCACAGGAGGCTGCTCCACTGTTCCTGTTCCCTCAGATGCTTCCCATGCATCGAGCTGAACAGAACCGCCTGCTGCCTTGAAATATACATCGTGCTTTCCTGAAAGAGCTGATGAAACTTCAAGTGTTGCTGCTGAAGTCATGTCTGTGCCGATATTGATCTCACCAACCAATGTGTCGGTTCCATCCACATAGACACCGAGCTTAACTCTGGGCTGTGTTGACTTTGCATATACTTTTACTTCTGAAACACCCTTTGAGAAATCTACATTCTTGGCAATGACATATCCGCCATCATCAATAAATACAGACTCTTTATTGGGTACGATCTTTGCGCTTACTCTTTCAGCAGAATCTTCTGCCTCAACCCTTTCGTAAGGATTAACCATTCCAACCTGAGAAGGTTCGGGTTCATCCGGAACATCGGGAACGTCGGGCTGATCCGGAACTTCCGGCTGATCAGGCTGTTCAGGCTGATCCGGTGTCTCCGGTTCATCAGGCTCTTCTGATGTAGAGCCGGGCTCTGCTGTCCAGCTGTCTACAAGGCATGATCCTGCGACGTTTACAAAAGCAATGGCATCTAAATCATCTATGCCTGATACAGATACGCTGAATTCATCAAATCCGTCGGTGGCTTTATACTTGATGTTTCCAATCTTGTCTCCATCTTTTCCACCTTTACGAAGTTCAATGACTCCCGTCTCTTCTGCTTTAATTTTTAAAGTTATCTTTGAGACTCCCTGTGAGAAATTCACAGATTGTGTAGAAAAATAGTCCCCACTCTTGAGATTTACTGCTGTAACGTCATACTCGTCTGTGACAGTTCCTTGATGATCGTGATCGAAATCAAGTTCTGCTTCGACTGCTCCGTACGGTCTGATCTGCGGTGCAGCAATTACCGGCACCCCCTGTGCCATAATTGTTCCTGCTGCCAGCGCCGTACTTAAAACTACTGATAGCTTTCTTTTCATTAAACGTTTCACCCCCTTGATTTAATGTAATGAACTTTTAGTAATTCCCCTTAAACGTTTAAGCTATTTTTATTGTAACAACAAAATATTTTTGTGCACAATGTGCAAATCTGCACAAAAATTAATCTTCAAAATAGCAATGATTACTTAACAAAAGCCTTTTTGTTAAGTAAAAACTCAACAAACGCGGATTTTTTCGTAATTGTAAAAACCCCCAGAATGTTTTTATAACATTCCGGGGGTTTGTGAATTTTACTTAATTATTAAATTAGAGCTTGGATATAAAATTCTCCAGCCTTTCCATAGCTGCCTTTAAATTTTCGACTGAATAAGCATATGAAATCCTTATGTAGCCCTCTCCGCAACCACCAAAAGCTGTTCCGGGAACTACAGCAAGCTTCTCCTCTTTAAGAAGCCTTGTACAGAATTCTTCGCTGCTCATTCCGAACTTCTTGATAGATGGAAATACGTAAAATGCGCCGTACGGCTCAAAACAGGGAAGTCCGATCCTCTCAAATTCATTAAGAAGATATCTTCTTCTGTGATTGTACTGCTCTCGCATCATCTTAACGTCATCGTCGCCGTTCTTAAGCGCCTCTATAGCAGCGTACTGGCTGGTTGTCGGTGCGCACATGATAGCAAACTGATGAATCTTGACCATCTGACTCATGATCTCTTCGGGACCGCATGCGTAACCAAGTCTCCAACCGGTCATAGCATATGCTTTGGAGAAACCGTTTATCAAAATGGTCCTCTCCTTCATGCCGGGCAAGGAAACAATAGATACATGCTTTCCGTTATAGGTAAGCTCAGAATATATCTCGTCGGAGATCACATAAAGATCTTTTTCAACAACAACCTTTGCTATTGCTTCAAGGTCCTCTTTTCCCATAACTGCTCCCGTAGGATTGTTAGGGAAAGGAAGTATCAAGATCTTGGTCTTGTCCGTGATCTTGTCGAGCACCTCCTGTGCTGTAAGTCTGAACTCATTCTCAACCTTAAGTTCTATGATAACGGGCTTGGCATCTGCAAGTATTGCGCAGGGTTCGTATGAAACATAGCTGGGCTGAGGAATAAGCACCTCATCACCGGGATCTACCATTGCACGAAGCGCAAGGTCTATTGCTTCCGAACCGCCTACCGTAACAAATATTTCTTTTATGGGATCGTAGGTGACTCCCTGAGTTCTTTTTATATAATTGGATACTTCCTGTCTGAGTTCTTTTAATCCGGAGTTTGATGTATAGAAGGTTCTGCCTTTTTCGAGAGAATAGATACCCTCATCTCTTATATGCCATGGCGTGTCAAAATCAGGCTCGCCGACACCTAATGAAATAGCGCCTTCTGTCTCCTGGACAATGTCAAAAAACTTTCTTATACCGGAAGGTTTAATATCTACAACCTTTTTTCCTATAGGATTTCTCATGGCGTTATTATCTCCCTTGTGTCTTCATACTTCTTGGTAAGGATGGTTCCGTGATCCTTGTATTTCTTTAAGATGAAATGCGTAGCGGTGCTAAGAACCGTATCCAAAGTGGCAAGCTTGTTATTAACAAAGCCCGCTACCTCCTGTAAAGACTTTCCTTCAAGGATAACCATGAGGTCAAAACCGCCGCTCATAAGGTAAACGCTTGTAACCTCGGGATACTTGTAGATTCTCTCAGCAATGCTGTCAAATCCAAGTCCTCTCTGAGGTGTAACCTTAACCTCGATAAGAGCGTTAACTTTCTCTATCTCTGTCTTGGACCAATCAACCATTGTGTGATATCCGCAGATAACACCCTCTTCTTCAAGAGCCTTGAGTTCATTGGCGACAGCTATTTCATCCGCACCGATCATTACACTAAGCTCATGTACATCGATACGGCTATTCTTCTCTATGATTCTTAAGATTTCTTCTCTTGTACCCATATTCATCACTCCTCTTTTCTATTCTCTCCGCTAACTATAATACTAGGTAGGAAGAAACAAATCAACAAACAACCTTGTGTATCTCATCAGGCTGCGGAAGCTCCAAGAATCTGCTCTCATCCGCATTTACTATTATCCTGTCGTTCCCGCTCTCTAATGTTCCGATAACGAAAGCGGCACATCCCACCTCATTAAGGGCGGCGACCATGCTCTCTCCATCAGTCGTTGCTATCAAAAGAGCTCCTCCCGACAATAATCTGTACGGATTGATCTCGTAGAACTCGCAGATTTCTATTGTTTCCTGTCTGACGGGAATATGCTTAAGATCCACATTCAGTCCGGTTCCCGCTCGCTCCGCCATCTCCCAAAGTCCGGCAAAAATGCCTCCGTTTGAAAGATCGTGAACGGCTATGGCTCCGGACTTTATGGCGACTGCAGCCTCTTTCGCCACAAATGCATAACTCTTAAAATCTATCGCATCATCTATAAACGAAGCAGGATATTTGGATGTCAGTTCTTTCTTGCCCGCCTTCGCTATTATTGCGGTTCCCTCAAGTCCTACCCAATTGGTTACTACAAGTGACAGCCCCGCTTTGAGTGCTTTGTTTTTGCCTGCTAAATGCTTATCCTCTTTTGTTCCCACCGCGGTCACTGTTATGACAGGGCTCTTTACGGCCGCGGATACTTCGGTATGTCCGCCTGCATATATAACATCGCATACCTTGCAGGCTTCAATGCTATCCTTTATTATCTGCTTTAATTTCTTTTCCTCGGTATCGGGATCAAGAATGATTGCCACAACAACATGATCGGGCTTAAGTCCCTGTGAGACCAAGCCGTTAACCGCCTTGATCACGGCATAAAAACCGGCATCCTCCACATCAAGCGTAAAAGAATGCGTTACAGAAAAAGCATTTTCAGAATCAGAAAAAGCGCAGTCTGTCCCTACAGCTGCGCTTACTCTTTCTTTAAATTCGGTCTTTATCGGTTTTAGTACGGAACGCTTTAAAGCGTTCTCGGATAATTTACCTATTTTCATGCCTTTTTAAAAAGGTCCTTTTCTTTATCACTCTTCGGGCGCAGGCTCTTCCTGAGGAGTATTGGCTGCATCTATTGCATCCTGCGCTGCCTGGTAAGCTGCTTCCGATCCTTCGGAACTTTCAGAATCCTTGGCAGCTCTGAGAGCTCCTGCTACTGCCTTGATCGTTCCAAGATCGCCCGTTGCTATGGCGTTGTTAAGCTTAGCCATGTCATTACCGTCAGCTCCCGATGTGCCCACGGAAATAATCCTGGGAACCATCTTATAAGTACTGGAATTTACTACCTCGCTGGTCTTCTGACCGTTCTCTGTCACTGTCTTAATGAGCTTAGCCTTAATACCGACGTGTGCAGACTGTACTCCGACATGTCCGAGTGCCTGTCCGCCATCCGTTACGATCTGATCCGCGGAAGGAGATGTCTGCTCTATTGTCTCACTCTGATAAGAAACTGTTCTTCCCGCAGGTCTTGTCTCATGTCCGTAAATATTGAACGTGATGTGCTTGTCGGTTGTTGTATAGCCTTCGATGTAGATTGGCGCATCAGTATTATTTACAAATCTGAAGTTCTTACCGCCCGACTCCGCGATGGCAGCATCAGCTGAGTAAGCAACATAATTAACTACCATTGAATGGTTGTGTCTTTCGGTAACCTCAAGCTCCGCAAGAAGTACAGCATTGTACAGTGTTGTGGACACCTGACAGATACCGCCGCCCAAGCTGGGAACAACTACACCGTTAAGGTATGAACCCGCTTCAAAATAACCGTTTTCCACAGTAAACGGAGTTATGGCATCAAGTACGTTGAATTCCTGTCCGGGATAAACCGTAGCTCCATTAATATGCGAACAACCATTGGCAAGATTGGCACTTCTTGCTGCATTGGATGATTTATAGCTGGTCGTAAATGAACCAAGAACATCTTTTACCTTGGAAAGCTCTTCTGTGCTTCCCAAAGGCTCATCTGCGTTAATTGTAAGTGCAAGAGCCTCGCCGCTTCCTACCTTGCCGTCTTTAACATAGGTCTTGATAAGCTCGGCGGACGCAGCTGTATCTACAAGATATCCTGTCTGTCCTTCGGTTATCTCAAATCCATCCGCACCTTTTTTAAGACCGAAATTAATGGTCTCTCTGTTAAAATTCTTGGCGCAGTTATCAAGAACCGCCGTTACGGCCTCGTCGTTAAATCCGTACTCTATATCAAAATTATAATTGTTGACCTCAAGATCCTTGATCGCCTTGTATCTCGCGATAACATTTCCTTCGTGTCCGAGAGCATAAGCCTCTTCAACAACGTCTCTGTTATCCCAGGAAACTCCCAGCTCAGAACCTGTAATAGTGAGCTGCTGATCTTCTTCTCCCGTTAATGAGATCTCTGCCTCAAGCAGATTGTTAAAGTAGTCTTCCACCGCCGCGGTCGCCTGTTCAACAGTCATTCCCGACACATCAATATTTCCGATGCTGACCCCTTTTGCGATTGTCTTTTCCGCAGCAATTACAGGTGCTGAGGGAATTAAAAACGCCAGTAAGAAAAAGAGGCAAATCCCTCCAAATAGTTTTTTCATAATGCTTCCTCTGTGCTATTATGTTCTTATATTATTAACTTAAAAAGCCTTGATCACTGAAAGGATATTATAGATGAAATTCCCATTTTTCGCAAGCTTCGTTGTAGTAGCAATTTTTTTTAATATCAGTATGCGCAGAGTCTCAAGAAAAGAAGAAGCAAGAGAGGCCGAATTCTGGCAAAAAGAACGCGAAGCCAATAATGTCAGGAAAAAGAGTCTCGAAAATCTTGACTATATCCACATCCCTATCGATATTCTTCCGTTTGATACTGCAGGCGACAATACCACCTTAAAAGAAGCAGAGAAAAATGTTCTTGAACTTAAAGACGAGAAAATAGTTAATCTTACGGGAATTACAAACACTGACCTCAAGCTTGAATACGGAACAGCCAATATCACAGAACTGTCCAAATACGATCAGAATTACACTTCACTTGTAT
This sequence comes from Butyrivibrio sp. X503, assembly GCF_003625475.1. Taxonomy (GTDB): domain Bacteria; phylum Bacillota; class Clostridia; order Lachnospirales; family Lachnospiraceae; genus Butyrivibrio. The sequence continues at coordinate 7,743 of NZ_RAIQ01000006.1, forward strand.
GTGCTCTTCAGGATTGGGGAAAAGAATTATATAATCTCGGAAGATATGAAGATTCTGCCAAGGTGCTTGAGTTTGCGGTCAAGACAAGATCTGACGTGACCGCAACCTACAAGCTTCTTGCAGATATGTACAGAACCAAGCTTGGTCTCAATGAAGAAGAGATAAAAAGAAAAATTGAGGGACTTATTCCCATTGCAAAAAATCTTAATTCTCTCAGCAAAAAGAACATCTTGGCATTACTTGAAAATTAGATAACGCAAGGGCCTCCGCCTATTTCTACAATATAGAAGGTGGCTTCGTATCCGATCTTTTTAAGATAGTTTTCTCCGACTGTCTTAATGAAATTGTCTACAGCTTCATCTTTTACGATTGAAACCGTACAACCTCCGAAGCCGCCACCTGTCATTCTTGATCCGATAACTCCGGGTATCTTCCACGCTTCCTCTGCAAGCGTATCTAGCTCTACTCCCGTAACATCATAGTCATCACGGAGAGATTCATGTGATGCTCTCATAAGTTTACCGAACTCATCGAGATTACCTGCCTTAAGAGCCTTGACTGCATCAATCGTTCTCTGATTCTCATATACGGCATGTTTAGCCTTCTTTTGCATATCGGGATCCGTCAAAAGAGCTTTATGCTCCTCAAACTCTTCCGGAGTAAGATCGCCAAGTCCTTTTATGTCCAAGCTCTTTTGAAGTATCGCAAGTGCATCCTCACACATTTTTCGTCTTGCGTTGTACTGCGAATCCGTAAGCTTATGCTTTTTATTGGTGTTTGCGATAACAATCTTTGCACCCTTTAATACAATAGGCGCATATTCATAGGAAAGATCCGCGGTATCAAGGAATATCGCATTGTTCTCTTTGCCCATCGCGGAAGCAAACTGATCCATGATTCCACAGTTGCAACCGTTGTAATTGTTCTCCGAATACTGGCCGATAAGCGCAATATCCTGATTGGAAACTTCAAATCCATACAGATCTCTTAAAATAAATCCTGTAAGCACCTCTAGAGACGCTGATGATGAAAGTCCCGATCCGTTTGGAATATTTCCGTAAATAGCCATATCAAAGCCTGTATCAAGCTTCTTTCCTCTTTTTTCAAAAGCCCATACAACGCCCTTGGGATAATTGGTCCATCCCGCTTCATCGGATGGCTTTAGATCATCGAGAGATGTCTCTATAACACCTGCGCTTTCGATATTTACAGAATAAAATCTAAGCTTGTTGTCATTCCTCTTAGAAACAGCGGCGTATGTTCCTATGGTCAGTGCGCACGGAAATACATGCCCGCCGTTATAATCCGTATGTTCCCCGATTAAATTAACCCTTCCCGGAGCGAAATATGTCTTTATTTCACCTCCATCCGGAAATACCTTGTTAAAAGCGTCTATTACCGCTTTTTTGATGTCCTGATCGATCATTGTAACCCCCTACCCCTTAGTTCTTGGCAGCTTCGATAAGCTTATCCTTAAGCTGATTCTCGATCTGAGTAAGCTCAAGCTCTGCCTCGCGACGTCTTGCCTTACCGTCGGTCTGGATCTTAAGAACTTCATCGAGAGTTGTAATAAGAGTCTCGTTGGTATGCTTAAGTGTCTCGATATCAACGATTCCTCTCTCTGCTTCCTTGGCGCTCTCGATGGTAGCAACCTTGAGAGCGTCTGCATTCTTCTTAAGAAGCTTGTTGGTCATATCGTTAACTTCGCGCTCAGCCTGAGCTGCCTGAGTTGAATGCTCGATTCCGATAGCGATGACCATCTGGTTCTTCCAAAGAGGAATCGTGTTAACTATAGTAGACTGAATCTTCTCTGCCATAACGGTATCGGAACTCTGTACCATACGGATCTGAGGACCTGTCTGCATAGCTATTGTTCTTGTAAGCTCAAGATCATAGATCTTCTTCTCAAATCTGTCGCACTTATTGGCAAAATCCTTGGCTTTCTCCGCATCCTCGGGAAGACCTGACTCCTCAGCCTTCTTCTGAAGCTCAACAAGAGTTGTGGTTCTCTCTTCTTCAAGTCTCTTCTTTCCTGCAAGAATGTACATTGAAAGCTCTTTGTAGTAGTTAAGATTAAGATCATACATCTTGTCGAGGATATCAACGTCCTTCATAAGTGTGATCTGATGTCTTTCAAGCTCTTTACTGATAGTCTGAACGTTGGTCTCAACCTTGTTGTACTTAGCCTTCATTGCCTCAAACTTGTTTGCACCCTTCTTGAAAAATGCAAATAAGCCTTTTTCATCCTCGGCAATCTCGAAGCTCTTAAGCTGAGTAACAAGATCGGTGATCATATCACCAACTTCGCCCATATCCTTTGTCTTTACGTTATCAAGTGCCTTCTCTGAAAAATCCGCAAGCTTTTTCTGTGTTCCGACGCCATAGTTCATTATTCCTGCTGAATTGGCTATATCGATCTGCTTGCTGAATTCCTCAACCTGCTTAAGTTCCTCCGGAGAAAGCTGTGCCTCCATAGCGACATTGCCGTTATCTTTAGCTTCTTCCTTGGGAGCTTCCTGCGTTGCTGTAGCAGCTGCGGTTGCCGTTCCCTCCCCAAAAGTAAGTGTAGGTGCAGCGGGAGCTGCATCAAAGTTAAATTCCTCGCCCATCATTTCCTCCTGATTATGTATTTCTTATTCGCTCTTCATCTGCATGGCAACTCCTTGCCCTTCTGCAGTAAGTCCGTCCTGTGCCATCATTGTCTTCATAACGGAGATATCCGAAGAAATATCCCACGCCATATCCTGAAACAGGCTGTCCAAAAGATTCTCAAACGCTTCGTTGATCGTATCCATGGCATCACTGATCTCAGCCTTGGTCTTGGTTACGTTATCCAGATCGGGTTGCTTTTCAAGCTCGATATATGCGGATAAAAGCTTCTTGGTTGTCGGAAGATAATAATCCATAAGCTTGTGAAGTTCGTCAGCGCTCTCGGGATTCTTGCGAACCTGAGCAAAGATCTTGTTCATGATCTCTTCCAAACGATACAACTTATCTGACATCTCTTCCGTATCGGGAATCTTGTCATTGATCGTTCTGACAAACTTAATGTATTCCGTTCCGTCGCCTAATATATCTTTTGCCGTTCCGGGAAGTCCTGCTTCCTGTCTTGCTTTCTTATTGGCCTCTTCAAGCTCTTTTCTTTCTCTCTCGACTCTGTCCTTTTCAGCCCCAAGATACATCTGATAAGCGTTGTCCGTTATCATGCAGGTCTTTTCGGTTGCGTCGAGTCTTGCTCTAGGAAGATACCCCTCCTTGATCAGTTTTTTTATGTCCTTAAGAACCGCCTCGTCACTTTTAAGGCACCTTTGCGCAAGTGCGCTGATATCAAAATACTCAACCGTTCCGAGCACTCTTCCGTAATCATAATATTTCTTGGTAAGCTTATGCTTCTTGGCACCTCTATGTATAACAAAGCACATCATTCCAAAAATTGCGCCCAATGCTATTGCTGCCGGCGTTGCACCCATGATAAATGTAAAAAGAGCACCGACTCCGGCTATTGCACCGAAGAAACTTCCGAAAAAAACACTTAAAAAACCCTCGGATCTGTTTACCCTCTTTTGTAAAAAAGGAATCTGTCTCTGTATCCTTGCAGCATTATACTGCTGCCTGTATACTCTGCCCTGACCTCCGCTTGAATATATCGTATGTTTAGGTATCGAAACCGACTTAACACTTCTTGTGATATCCGAAGCAAGTTTACTGTAATCGTTACTGTCAATTGCGGCCGAAACGCTTTTTAGTATATCCTTGCCTACATCTACAAGCTCATCTTGTATATTTTTCGCCATATAATTACTAATCCTCCAACAGCCGATTACAATAAGTAAATCAGCGATAAAACGTATCTAATATTTTACAGTAAAAAAAATCAAAAAACAACGCCTCAACAGTAGTAGTCGAGGCGTTTTTATACTTTTTTTACTTACTTGATATCCACTTTGAGCTTATCGAGGTGCCATACCTCATCAACATACTCTTTTATAGTTCTGTCAGACGAGAATTTACCGCAGCTTGCAGTGTTAAGAAGTGCCATCTTCGCCCAGCGTTTCTTATCGGAGTATGCATCCGAGATTCTCTTCTGTGCTTCCAGATAGGACTCAAAATCTTTTAAGATAAAGTACTGATCTGCTTTGCTTGAATTCTGCGTATTGAGAAGGCAGTTGTATAAAGGTCTGAACAGTTCCTTATCTTTGGAGAACGTTCCGTCAACAAGCATATCAAGAACCGTCTTTACATTAGGATCGCTGTTGTAGATATCCATCGGATTATAGTTTCCGTTCTTTTCGTAATCCATAACTTCCTGAGAAGTAAGTCCGAAGATAAACGCATTTTCTTCTCCGACTTCATTTACGATCTCTACATTCGCTCCGTCCAGTGTTCCGAGTGTAACAGCACCGTTTAACATCATCTTCATGTTACCTGTTCCGGACGCCTCTTTACTTGCTGTCGATATCTGCTCGGATACATCGGCTGCTGCAAAGATAAGCTCTGCATTAGATACTTTGTAATCTTCTATGAATACGACTTTTATCTTTCCGCCGATACTCTTGTCGTTATTAACAACGTCGGCCACTGCGTTTATAAGCTTGATCGTAAGCTTCGCGGTAAGATAACCGGCTGCTGCCTTTGCTCCGAAGATATAAGTCTTCGGATAGAAGTCCTGTCCGGGATGACTCTTAATATCATGGTACTTATAAATTACCTGAAGGATATTGAGGAGCTGACGTTTATATTCATGAAGTCTTTTTACCTGAACATCAAATATGGACTTGGGATCGACCTTAACGCCGTTGTGCTCAAGGATATAAGCCGCAAGTCTCTCCTTGTTCTTGAACTTGATATCCATGAACTCTTCCTGAGCCTTCTTGTTATCTGCAAAGTCTTTTAGCTTGGACATCTGAGAAAGATCGACGATCCACTCGTCTCCGATCTTCTTGGTGATCCATTCCGCCAAAAGAGGATTTGCATGCATAAGGAATCTTCTCTGAGTGATACCGTTGGTCTTGTTATTGAACTTCTCGGGCATCATCTCATAGAAATCCTTGAGCTCTCTTTGCTTAAGAATCTCAGTATGGAGCTTGGCAACACCGTTTACGGAATGCCCGCCCACGATCGCAAGATGAGCCATCTTAACCTGATTGTCATAGAGTATAGCCATACTTCTTATCTTGGCTTGAACGTCGATTCCCGCCTGATTGGTGTACTTACGCATGATCTGATCGACAAATCTTCTGTTTATCTCATCAACTATCTGATAGATTCTCGGAAGAAGTCTCTGGAACAGGTCAACAGGCCATTTCTCCAGCGCCTCCGACATTATCGTATGGTTTGTATAGCAGCAGGTCTTTAATGTAACATCCCATGCTTCGTCCCATGAAAGGAAATATTCATCCATCAAAAGACGCATGAGCTCCGCAACTGCCACCGTCGGATGCGTATCATTCAGCTGAAATACAGCCTTTTCGTAAAACTTCTTGATATCCTTGTGGTTTCTTAAATATCTCTTCAGCGCAGTCTGAACAGAAGCGGAGATAAAGAAATACTGCTGCTTTAATCTCAGCTCTTTTCCCGCGATATGATTGTCATTGGGATACAGAACTTCACAGAGCTGGCTTGCAAGGTTCTCCTGCTCGACAGCCTTCTGATAATCACCCTTGTCAAAAGAGTCAAGGTGGAAGCACTGTACAGGCTCGGCCCCCCAGATCCTAAGTGTGTTGACTACGCCGTTTCCGTAGCCGACGATAGGAAGATCGTAAGGAACAGCCTTAACCACTTGATAGCCTTCCTGTTTAAACAAGGTTCTTCCCTTGTCATCGGTATACATGTTTACGTATCCGCCAAATTTGACTTCTTTTTCGTATTCGTTTCGTCTAAGCTCAAAAGGATTACCGTTCTCAAGCCAGTTGTCAGGCGCTTCAACCTGATAACCATCCACGATTTTTTGCTTAAACATACCGTATTTGTAGCGTATTCCACAGCCGTAAGCCATGTAGCCAAGCGTGGATAATGAGTCAAGGAAGCAAGCCGCAAGTCTTCCAAGACCTCCGTTTCCAAGCGCAGGATCGGGTTCCTGATCTTCGATCAGGTTAACATCTATTCCGAGCTCATCAAGAGCCTCTTTTACCGGCTTATAAGCCTGAAGATTGATAAGATTGTTGCCAAATGCCCTTCCCATAAGGAATTCCATAGACATATAGTAGACAATCTTAACGTCCTGCTCAGATGCCGCCTTCTGCGTAGTCATCCAATGGTCGACAATGGCATCCTTGATAGCGTAAGCAGCCGCCTGGTATATTTCCTGAGGCGTTGCCTCTTCCATAGTCTTTCTGTACAGAGTCTTTACGTTGTATAGCACACTGCGCGTAAACAATTCTTTGTCAAAAGATAACTGTTTCTTCTTCATGCGATGCGCCCTCCTTAGCTGTTGCAAACGTATACCTATCAATATTTTACCGCAAAACAGTTAATAATCAAACTATTTCGTGATACCAAAAAGAGGACTCCGCTTAGGAAGCGGAATCCTCTTTGATTCACTTGATAAAAGTATAGTACTTAAGGCTATATTTATCAAACCTTTTCTACGCCGATAGTAACCTTCTCGCCGTTGATATCCCATTCTTTTGCATTGGCAACGTCTGTGCCGAATACGATCTCGTTGGCAAGTACCTTGGTTGCAATGCTGTCGTTGTTGGCCTTAACGATCTCGGCAAGCTTGTCGTTACCGTTAAGTGAAACCTTGATGTGATCCATAACTTCGAAGTCTGAATCCTTACGCATTGTCTGGATCTTACTGATAATTTCGAGAACAAAACCTTCCTTGATAAGCTCTTCTGAAAGATTTGTATCAAGCACAACTGTGATTCCCCAGTTCTCCTGAGAAATGAAGCCTTCCTTCTGAGCGATCTCGATAAGGAGATCTTCCTTAACGAGCTCAACATCAACGTCGTTTACGTTAAACTTGATGCTGCCGTTAGTATTAAGCTCATCCATTGTAGCGTTACCGTCAAGACCTTCAAGATATGCCTTGATAGCTCCGATGTTCTTGCCGTATTTAGGTCCGAGTGTCTTAAGCTGAGGCTTGAAGCTGTAGCTTGTAAAGTCGCGAACGTCATCCGTAAATGCAACATTCTTGACATTGAGCTCTTCTCTGATGATATCTGTGTAGAATTCACCAACAGTCTGCTCTGCCTTAACATACATCTGTCCGATAGGCTGACGGTTCTTGATGTTTGCTGCGTTTCTTGCAGCACGGCCGAGTACTACGATATCAAGAACTTCTTCCATATCCTTTTCAAGCTTCTCATCGATCATTGCCTGATCTACTGCAGGGAAATCGCAGAGGTGGATACTGATAGGAGCATCCGGGAAGCTTGTACGAACAAGATTCTGGTAAATTTCCTCAGTCATGAAAGGAACCATGGGCGCTGCTGCCTTGGAAATATTAACAAGTGCAGTGTAAAGAGTCATGTATGCAGAGATCTTATCCTGCTCCATTCCCTTTGCCCAGAATCTTTCTCTGCTGCGGCGAACGTACCAGTTGGACATCTCGTCAACAAAGTTATCAAGAGCCTTTCCTGCCTCAGGAATTCTGTAATTCTCAAGGTTCTCATCTACTGCTTTTACGCAGCTGTTAAGCTTACTGAGAAGCCATTTATCCATAACCGTGAGCTTATCGAGCTCAAGCTTGTAATTAGCTGCATCAAATCCGTCAATATTTGCATAAAGCACGAAGAATGCATATGTATTCCAAAGTGTTCCGAGGAACTTACGCTGTCCTTCCTGAACGGCATCACCTGAGAAACGGCTGGGAAGCCAAGGTGCACTGTTTACATAGAAGTACCATCTTATCGCATCTGCGCCGTACTTTGCAAGTGCATCGAAAGGATCAACCGCATTACCCTTGGACTTACTCATCTTCTGTCCGTTCTCATCCTGAACAAGTCCAAGAACGATAACGTTCTTAAAAGCAGGCTTGTTGAAAAGAAGTGTTGCCTCAGCATGAAGTGAATAGAACCAACCTCTTGTCTGATCTACAGCCTCTGAAATGAACTGAGCGGGGAACTGCTTCTCGAAAAGCTCCTTGTTCTCAAATGGATAGTGAAGCTGTGCAAAAGGCATTGCTCCTGAATCAAACCAGCAGTCGATAACCTCTTTTACGCGGTGCATCTTCTTGCCACACTTAGGACATGTGATCTCAAATTTATCAATATATGGTCTGTGAAGCTCGCAAGTCTCAGCAGAAGGATCTCCCGAAAGCTCTGCAAGCTCTTTTCTTGAACCAACGGAAAGCTGGTGGCCGCAGTCATCACACTCCCAGATATTAAGAGGAGTTCCCCAATATCTGTCACGTGAGATACCCCAGTCCTGAATATTCTCAAGCCAGTCTCCGAAACGTCCCTTACCGATTGACTCAGGGATCCAGTTGATCTCTTTGTTGTTACGGATAAGGTCGTCCTTAACTTCTGTAACCTTGATGAACCATGATGAACGAGCATAGTAAAGAAGTGGTGTTCCGCATCTCCAGCAGTGAGGATAATCATGCTCCATCTTAGGTGCTGAATAGAGAAGGCCTCTCTTATCAAGGTCTTTTAATACCTCGGGATCCGCACTGATCGCGCCCTCTTCCATTTCCTTCTGAGTGGGCTTACATCTCATGCCGCCGAAAGGAGTCTCGGGCTTAAGCTTACCTTCTGAATCTACCATTTGTACAAGAGGCGCATCGTACTTACGTCCTACACGAGCATCGTCTTCACCGAAAGCGGGAGCGATGTGTACGATACCTGTACCGTCTGACATTGTTACATATGTATCGCAATAGATAAAGAATGCCTTCTTGTGCTGCTTCTCAGCTTCATCTGCTGCGCACTGATACAAAGGCTCATATTCCTTGTACTCAAGGTCTGTTCCGACATATGATTCAAGAACTTCGTATGCCTTCTGTCCCTCTTCCTGGACAAGAGATCCGAGAACCTTGTCTGCAAGTGCCTCTGCAAGGTAATATACGTTGCCGTCTACAGCCTTAACCTTGATATATTTCTCATCGGGGTTAACGCAAAGACCGATGTTTGAAGGAAGTGTCCAAGGTGTTGTTGTCCATGCAAGGAAATATGCATCCTCGTCCTTAACCTTGAAGCGAACTACGGCTGTGCGCTCTTTCAAAAGCTTATAGCCCTGAGCAACCTCGTGCGATGAAAGAGGTGTGCCGCAGCGAGGGCAATAAGGAACTACCTTGAAGCCCTTGTAAAGGAGACCCTTTTTCCAGATCTCGTTAAGAGCCCACCATTCGGACTCGATAAAGTTGTCATCATATGTGATGTAGGGGTGCTCCATGTCAGCCCAGAAACCAACTGTGCCGGAGAAATCCTCCCACATTCCCTTATATTTCCAAACAGATTCCTTACATTTCTGGATGAAAGGCTCCATTCCGTACTCTTCGATCTGCTCTTTTCCGTCAAGACCAAGGAGTTTCTCAACCTCAAGCTCAACAGGAAGACCGTGTGTATCCCATCCTGCCTTACGAGGAACTGTATAACCTTTCATTGTACGATATCTGGGGATCATATCCTTGATCGCTCTTGTAAGAACGTGTCCGATATGAGGCTTACCGTTAGCTGTCGGAGGTCCGTCATAGAACATGTACATCTCACCCTTACTGCGAGTATCCACGCTCTTCTTGAAAACGTCCTCATCTTTCCAGAATTGTTCAATCTTTTTCTCTCTGCCGACAAAGTTCATGTCAGTTTCGACTTTGTTATACATTCCAAAACTCCTTTCAAAAAAATGAAGCCCCGTCCTTTGTAAAAAGGACGAGGCTAAATTATGTTCACTCGTTATACCACCTGTTTACACATACGCGCCATAGCCTAAGCATATGGTTGAATACGCTTCCCGGTAACGTCGGGATATACGTCAGAACCTACTGTCATTTCAGTCCCGCAGCTCAGAAGTGATTTTCGGAAGATCTTACTCGCACCGATTCGCACCAACCATCGGTTCTCTGAAAGCTTTCAAATACTGCCTACTGTCTTCGTCACAGCCTTTTTATTCTTAATAATGACATATCATACTACTAAACTTTTAATCGTGCAAGTCTGTTTTATGTCCAGGCCTTAAATTCCTCGTCGGTACACTTAACGTAATGAGTTCCGTCAACGAGATGCTCTGTACCCAGATCATAGTCTATGCCCGATGTCTTGTAGTCGTAATTAACGGATACTCTGTTCTTCTCGAACTCAGGGTTCGGTACGGGGATCGCAGACAAAAGACTCTTTGTATACGGATGGATAGGATTGCTGAATATCTCTTCCGTAGTACCCGTCTCAAGAAGATGACCCAAATGAAGTACACCGATCCTATCGGAAATGTACTTGACCATTGAAAGGTCATGTGCGATGAACAGATAAGCTGTTCCCGTTTCCTCCTGAATATCCTTCATAAGGTTAACAACCTGAGCCTGAATGGAAACATCAAGCGCAGAGATACACTCATCCGCAATAACAAGCTTAGGATTCTGGATAAGCGCTCTGGCGATACCTACACGCTGTCTCTGTCCACCGGAGAACTGATGAGGATATCTGTCCGCATGCTCCTTGGCAAGTCCTACCTTGGCAAGGATAGCTTCTATCTTTTCCTCTCTCTCCTGCTTGTTCTTATATGAATGATGGATATCAAGTCCCTCACCGATGATGTCCTTGATCTTCTTTCTGGGATTAAGGGACGCCATGGGATCCTGGAAGATCATCTGCATCTGCACTCTGAGCTTGTCTTTTGTGCTCTTTGAAAGCTTGCCGCTGATCACATTTCCGTCAAACGTAACCTTACCGGAAGTCGGATCATAAAGTCTTATGATGCTTCTTCCGATCGTCGATTTACCTGAACCCGACTCACCTACAAGGCCGTATGTCTCTCCGGGATAAACCTTAAAGCTTACATCGTTTACAGCCTTTACCGTGAACGTCTTGCTCACGGGAAAGTACTGCTTAAGTCCTTCTACTTCAAGAAGCGGTTTTTCATTATAATTTGCTGCCATTATTCTCCGCCTCCTTCTTCATTCTATCAATTCTTGCCTTGAGCTCCGCGGGCATCTCTACCTTGGGCGCCCTGGGATCAAGAAGCCATGTCGCCGCCTTGTGCGTTTCCGTTATCTCGAACATAGGCGGTTCTTTCTTGTCATCTATCTCAAGCGCATAAGCGTTTCTGGGCGCAAATGCATCTCCCTCTTTTTCGTGTAAAAGATTCGGAGGAGAGCCCGGAATTGTATAAAGCCTTGGCTCATCCGTATCAAGATCAGGCATTGCGGAAAGAAGTCCCCAAGTATAAGGATGTCTGGGATCATAGAAGATCTCATTGATGTTTCCGACTTCGACGATCTTACCCGCATACATTACGTTAACGTAATCCGCAACCTTTGCAACAACACCGAGGTCGTGAGTGATATAGATAACCGCAATGTTTCTTTCCTTCTGAATCTTCTTGATAAGCTCAAGTATCTTGGCCTGAATATTAACATCAAGCGCCGTTGTGGGCTCATCGCAGATAAGAAGATCGGGATTACATGAAAGAGCTATCGCGATAACTATTCTCTGTCTCATTCCGCCTGAAAGCTGATGAGGATACTGCTTCATTCTCTTCTCGGCATCTTCGATTCCAACCTCTTCAAGAAGCTTAACGGAACGGTTCCATGCATCCTTCTTATCGATCTTGTAGTGCCAGATCATACCTTCCATGATCTGCTTGCCGATTGACATTGTGGGATCGAGTGAAGTCATGGGATCCTGGAAGACCATTGCCATACGTCTTCCGTTGATATGCTTTCTGATCCATGCCTTGTCCATCTTGAGGATATCGGTCTCTTTCCACTGCGCATCCTTATCAAGATCGGGATCGTAATCAATTCCGCCCTTGTTGTCGCGGTATCTGTATATAATCTCTCCGCTGTTTATGGTAGCGTTCTTGGCAAGAATACCCATAGCCGCACGCATTGTAACAGACTTACCTGAACCCGACTCTCCAACGATGGCAACTGTTTCGCCCTGATAGAGATCAATGTTGATTCCGCGGATGGCATGAACTTTTCCTGCTGTTGTATCAAAAGTGATATCAAGATTCTTGATATCAAGAATTTTTTCTTTTTTCTTCTCTGTACTCATAGCGTTTACATCTCCTTAAGCTTGGGGTCAAGTGCTTCCCTAAGTCCATCGGCCACGAGGTTAAAGCTCAGCATCAAAAGAGCCATCACTATGATCGGAGGAATTATCTGATAAGGATGTGTCGTAAAGCTGTTAAATCCCTCTGAGATAAGTGATCCGAGTGAGCATCTCGGTACCGGAATTCCAAGTCCCACAAAGGAAAGGAATGCTTCGGTGAAAATAGCCGTAGGTATAGAAAACATAACCTGAGTAATGATAGGTCCGATAATATTGGGCAGGATCTCGCTGAAAATAATATGCATGCTTCCTGCGCCGAGTGTTCTTGATGCAAGAACGAACTCCTGCTCTTTAAGCTTAAGCATCTCAGCACGGGCGATCCTACTCATTCCCACCCACTCTGTAAGCATAAGAGCGATGATGATGGTGATCATTCCGGGCTTAAATACAAGGAGCAAAAGAGTCACGATAACAAGTCTGGGAATACCGTTGGCGATCTCAAGAATTCTCTGCATCACCATATCGACCTTGCCGCCGAAATATCCCGAAATAAGGCCATAGCTCATTCCGATGATCATATCGATGATAGCGGCCGCAACTGCGATGATAAGTGAAACCTGAGCACCTGACCAGGTTCTTGTCCAGATGTCTCTTCCGAAGTTGTCACTTCCGAACCAGTAGAAGGTATCGAGAAGCTTCTTTTCAAAATAATAGTTAACGGTCTTTGTTCCCGACGTTGTATTGATATTCTCATGCCCGTCGAAAAGGCCGGTGTATTCGATAATAGGTATTCTGGGCGCAAGGTTTTTCTGCTCCAGATTCTGTCCCGAATAGGTATAGGCATTCATTCCGGGACCTACAAATGCAAAGAAAGTAATTATAAGAACAAAAACAAGTCCGAATACCGCACTTCTTTTTCTTATAAAACGGGCAATAACTTCTTTCCAGAAGCTCTGTGACGCAAAGTTAGAATCCACTTCAATGTCCGCGTTGTTCTTTTTTAATACAAAATCCGCATCGGTAGGGATGTATTCGTTTTGGTTTAAAACCGCTGATTCATTTGACATATCAGTCTCCCTCCTTTGCCACACGGATCCTCGGATCGATGATTCCGTACATGATGTCTACCACGAGCATGATACCAATGTACATTGCCGAGTAGATAAAGCTGAGCGCAATGACAACATTGTAGTCATTGGACTGAATAGCGTTTACAAGGAGTGATCCTACTCCCGGGATTGAAAAGATCTTTTCTACAACGAGCGAACCCGTCATAAGGTCTACAACAAGCGGCGCCAAAACCGTGATGATCGGAATAAGCGCATTTCTAAGCGCGTGGCTGAACACAAGCTTTCTTCCCGAAAGACCTTTGGACTCCGCAAGAAGCATGTAATCGGAACCAAGCACCTCTATCATCTCTGATCTTGTGAATCTTGCGATAGATGCCATTGTAAACATTGAAAGTGAAATTGAAGGTAATACCGATGAACCAAGCACATCCTTAGCCGAGAACAGCATAGGGAACCACTTGAGCCTGAATCCAAACTGATATGAAAGCGCAAGCGCAAACACATAAGAAGGTACAGATACACCGATTACGGAAATGATCGTTGCCAAAGTATCCCACACGGTATCGTGCTTAAATGCTGCAAGAAGACCAAGCAAAAGACCTACTACCGCGCCGATAAGTACCGCCGCAAATCCGACTCCGATGGAAATAGGAAGTCTTGTAGCGATAAGCTGTGTGATAGGAGTGTTCTTGGATATCTTGTAGCTTACACCAAGATCGCCTCTGAACATGTTTCCGACGTATTTAAAGAACTGTACGATTATGGGCTGATCAAGACCATACTTAGCATACAGCGATGCTCTCTGGGCCTCGTTTAACTTCTCATCGTTAAAGGGTGAACCAGGCATTAACTGCATCAGTATAAAAAGAATAAGTGTAATGGCAAGTAGTGTGAAAAGTGCTGTCACTACTCTTTTCAATATATATTTTCTCATATTGACTCCGAAAAAAGATAATGCGCAAGGGTGATATAGGTTATCACTACCCACCCTTGCGCAGTAATCATCTTATATTGCTATTAGTTCTTAACTGCTCTCTTATATACTCTGTTGAGTGCTACAGGATGGAACTCGATTCCTGATACGTTTGTTGAGATAAGCTCAGCATTGCACTGTGTATAAAGAGGGAAGATAACCGCATCATCCATTGCGATCTTCTCTGCATCATAAAGAGCTGCCCAACGAGCTTCGGGATCCATTGCGATCTCACCTGTTGTGCAATCGCTTATGATCTTGTCATACTCTGCATTGCTCCAGAAGCCGTAGTTGTTCGGGTTGTTTGTGATCCACATACCAAGGTATGTCATAGGATCGGCATAGTCGGGACCCCAACGTGTAAGGCCAAGCTCAAAGTCTGCTTCCTGCATACGCTCTACTCTCTCCTTCTTGGGCATCTGCTGAAGCTCAACAGTAAGTCCGGGAAGAGTTGTCTCAAGCTGCTCCTTAACTACCTGTGCAACCTTGATGGGAGCGTCGTCTGCATCGTGGATCATTGTAAGAGTGATGCTTGTAGCGCCGAGCTCTTCAAGACCCTTGTTCCAGTACTCTACAGCCTTGTCTGCATCATATCTGCAAACGTCCTCGAACTTCTTCTGGTCTGCGGAGAAATCGCTTCCGTCAGGGCCTGCTGCGAAGTCCATGGGAACACCTGTATATGTGGGAGCTGAACCATCCTTAAGAACGTCTGTTGTAATAGCCTCTCTGTTAAGTGCCATTGTAAGAGCAAGACGAATGTTGAGATTCTGAAGCTCCTTAACGTCTCTCATGTTGGGAGAGATATACCAAAGATATCCTGCACCGATTGCTGTGAATGCGGGATCATCCTTAACCTGGTCAACCTGCTCACCGTTAACAAGTGTTGTATCAAGGTCACCGTTCTGGTAGCTCATAAGAGCCTGCTGTGAATCCTGGATTACCTGATAGCTAAGTCCCGGAAGCTTAACGGTTGCAGCGTCATAGTAATTCTCGTTCTTTGTCAAATGAATTGTTGTTGCTGCAGGCTGATACTCGTCAAGCACGAAAGCACCGTTTGAAAGTGTTGTCTCAGGGCTTGTTGCGAAAGTATCTGCACATCCCTCAAAGAATGCCTGGTTTACAGGGTAGAATGTAGGGAAGTACATAAGGCTTAAGAAATAAGAAACAGGGCAGTTGAGCTTAACTTCAAGAGTCTTGTCGTCAACGGCTGTAACACCAAGCTCTGCCTTATCCTTCTTGCCATCGATAATATCCTGAGCATTTACGATCTGTCCGATATCACTGAACATAAATGAATACTCAGAAGCAACTTCGGGATCAACTGCTCTCTGCCATGCAAATACGAAATCTGCAGCAGTTACAGGCTCTCCGTTGCTCCAGTTTGCATCCTCACGAATGTGGAATGTGTATGTAAGACCATCCTCTGCAACATCAACGCTCTCTGCAAGCGCATTAACTGCCTGTCCGTCTGCGTCCATCTGCATAAGTCCGTCTGTGTAATCTGCGATAACTTCGAATGATGTTCCGTCAGTTGCCTGCTGGGGATCAAGTGACTCAACGGGAGTCTCGAGCATAACGTTAAGATCTGATCCGGAGCCCTCTCCTGTTGTTTCAGCAGCTGTGTCTGCTGTGGTCTGCTGAGCATCTGAACCCTGCTGGTCCTGAGATACTCCACTGACAGCTGAGCTTCCGCAAGCTACAAGGCTCAGTGTCATGGCAGATGCAAGTACGATAGATAATAATTTCTTCTTCATACTTTTCCTCCTCTTGTTTCAAAATACATGTATACAATTATATGTATATTTAATATATGCGTTTTATTTAGCACTGTCAACCAAAATCGCGTTGTCGCGTTGAACTGTTATAAGAGCTCAAGAAGCCTCTCCACGTCTGCTTTTTGGGTCGCCCAGTCTGTAGCAAAACGGATTACCGTATGATTATCATCATATTTTTCCCAAAATCCGTATCTGACATTCTTATCAAGCTCTTTTAACTTCTCATTTGAGACAATAACGAACTGCTGATTGGTCGGAGAATCCAGGAAAATCTCGTATCCTTTTTTCTTTAAACCATCTTTTAATAGTTCCGCGGTCTCTATGGCGTTTCTGCCAAGCTCAAAGTAAAGATCGTCCGTAAACAACGTGTCGAACTGAAGTCCCAAAAGCCATCCCTTTGCAAGAAGCGCTCCGTGCTGCTTGATCACCGGAATGGGATGCTTTGTCGTAACTCCCTTTGTAAAAACAACCGCCTCGCCAAAAAGCGCGCCGACCTTGGTTCCACCGATGTAGAAAACATCAACAAGACTTGCAATATCCTTTAGGCTTACGTCGGTTCTTTTGCTCATAAGACCGTATCCAAGCCTTGCTCCGTCAAGAAAAAGAGGAATCTTATACTCTTTGCATATCTGAGAAATGTTCTCAAGTTCTTTCTTGGTATAGAGTGTTCCGTACTCTGTAGGATGAGAAACATAAACAGCGCCCGGGAATACCATGTGCTCGTGGTTGCTGTCATCGTAGAAATCCTTAAGAAGCTTTTTAAGGTCAGCTGCCGCTATCTTGCCGATATCAGATCCGTATTTCTCGGTATCTTTTTCCTCTCCACGGTTAGAAAGCGTTATTACTTTATGTCCCGCGTGCTCGATTGCGCCTGCTTCGTGCGCTGCGATATGACCGGTAGAAGCCGCAACAATGCCTTCATACGGCGTAAGCAGCATATCGATAATTGTCTGATTGGTCTGTGTTCCGCCCACAAGGAAGAACACATCCGCGTCCGGAGTTCCGCACGCAGTCTTGATCTTCTCTGCAGCGCTCTTACAATATTCATCCGTTCCGTAACCGTCTATCTGCTCAAAATTGGTCTCTGTCATGCGCTCAAGAATTCTTGGATGAGCTCCCTTTGTATAATCACTTGAAAAAGAAATTCTTTTATCCATAGCTTTTCTCCGCTTCTATTACTCTTCTATTCCGGTAAAATCCGTACTCTCCTCGAGAACCTTTACAAAGGCTTCGAGTCCTTTTTTATCCTCTTCCGAAAACCTTGCAAGTAAGGGACTGTCTATGTCGAGAACTCCGATTACTTTTCCGCCCCTGTGGATCGGAACTACGATCTCCGAATTGGACGCTCCGTCGCACGCGATATGTCCCGCGAACTCATGCACGTTGTCGACAAGCTGAGTTTTATCTTCGCCTGCCGCAGTTCCGCAAACTCCTCTTCCGAGAGGTATCCTGATGCACGCAACCTTTCCCTGAAAAGGTCCCAGCAAAAGAGATCCTTTATTCATAAGATAAAAACCGGCCCAGTTGAGATTCTCTATGTTGTCAAATAAGAGAGCAGAGGCATTGGAAAGCACGGGAATGAATCCCGGCTCATCTTCCGCAAGAGCCTTGATCTGCTCGCCAAGCAGCTTGTAATCTGTCATGTTTTTTCCTTCTTTCAACGCTTCTTTTTTATTAATAATTGTGCTGCGTTAGAAACTATGATATATAAATTTAGTAATAGAATCAATTACAAATAATCAACCAAATAGGGGTAAAAATGAACAATTCAGATTGCATAAATTATTCAAATGCAAAGGTGATATTAAAGAAGGGCGAAGGCCGCGAATTTAAAGCGGGCGGAGCCTGGATTTACGATAATGAGATAGCTCGTATTGAAGGAGCTTTCGATAACGGAGACATTATTGAGCTTAACGACTTCGACGGATATTTCCTAGGCTACGGCTTTATCAACACGGCGTCCAAGCTTCGCGTGCGTATAATGTCCAGGAAAAAAGATAATCCGGTAAACGAATCTCTTATAGAAATGCGCGTAAGAGACGCTTGGGAATACAGAAAGAGAGTCATGGCTTCCTATATCGAAACTTACCTCTATCAGTACGATTCTCCTATGGCTTTTACTATGCTCTCCTGCAGAATGATCTTCGGCGAAGCTGATTTCCTTCCCGGCATCACGATCGATAAATTTGCGGACGTGCTGGTTATCGAGTCGCTTGCTCTCGGCACTGACAGAATGAAGAATCTTATCCTTGATAAATGCAAAAAAGTCCTTGCAGAAGATGGCGTTTATGTGCGCGGTGTCTATGAAAGAAGCGACGCCAAAGTCCGCGAACTCGAAGGACTTGAGCGCATTAAGGGATTTATCGGAGAGGACTTCGACACCAAGGTTCTTATAGAAGAGAACGGCGTCAAATACTATGTTGATGTGGAGAACGGTCAGAAGACAGGTTTCTTCCTTGATCAGAAGTTCAACAGGCAGGCCATTCGCGGTCTCTGCAAGGGCAAAAGAGTTCTGGACTGCTTCACTCATACAGGCTCTTTTGCACTCAATGCTGCTGCCGGCGGTGCAGCAAAGGTAATCGGAGTTGACGCATCGGACCTTGGCTGCGAACAGGCAAGAGAAAACGCCGCGATCAATAATTTGTCGGATATAGCATCTTTTGAATGCGCCGATGTTTTTGAGCTTCTTCCAAAGCTTGAATCGGAAGGCGAATTATTTGATGTTGTTATCCTCGATCCTCCTGCGTTTACCAAATCAAGAGCCTCTGTCAAAAAAGCTGTCACAGGCTACAAAGAAATCAACCTTCGCGGAATGAAGCTCGTAAAAGACGGCGGATACCTCGCAACCTGCTCCTGCTCTCACTTTATGGACGAGGAGCTCTTCCTCAAAACTATAAAAGACGCCGCCAGAGATGCACACAAGCGTCTTCGCCAGGTTGAGTTCAGACAGCAGGCAGCAGATCACCCTATTTTATGGGGCGGAGCGGCTTCTTATTACCTTAAATTCGTTATTTTTCAAGTTTGCGATGAAAAATAAAAAAAATGTGTTGACAACCCAGCACTTATACTCTAAAATCAATTTTGTTGTCGCGGTAAACACGGCAACGAAATAAACGCGATAGTAGCTTAGTTGGTAAAGCGCCACCTTGCCAAGGTGGAGACCGCGGGTTCGAGCCCCGTCTATCGCTTAAAAAAGGACATCCAATCGGATGTCCTTTTTTCATGCGATAAGACGGGTGCGAGAACCCGCGAGGGCCTCTCGAGCTGTAGTGTTCTGTAGTCTATCGCTTTTTTCTTTTAAGCAAGCAAAACCGCCTATTTCATCCCTTTTTCCTCATTCAATTTATTGTATAATAAGAAAGACCCAGTAATATCACTGATATTTGCGCGCATAAAGGAGAAAAGATGAGCGAACAAAAATTACCGGTAATCACAATCAACAGAGAATTCGGTGCAGGCGGAAGGAGCCTGGCTGCAATTCTGTCAGAAAAACTTGACATTCCTTATTATGACAAGGACTTTGTATCAAAAACCATGGAGGAAAGTGGCTTCGACGAGGAAGACGTTGAACGCGAAGGCGAGGAATTAAGTCGTTCTTCAAAGGTGCTCGATGACCTTTTTAACAGCACCGTTTCCTATACCAGTTCCCATGATGCCATCTTTAAAGCTGAAAAAAAGGTTATCTTAAAGCTTGCAGAAAGTCCCTGCATTATTGTAGGACGCTGCGCCAATATGATCTTGGCAGAAGCCGGTGTCGATTCAATTAACGTATATCTCCACGGCCCCATGGAAAACAAGATGCAACGTCTCGATGAGATCTCCATAGACGGAAAGCCTGTTACAGAAAAGTCCATGGAAGAACACGACCGCAAGCGTCGTACATTTTTCAAGAAATATACCGGAAAAGAAATGTCCGATGCATCAAATTACACATTCTGTTTTGATGTCGGAAAAATAGATATTCCTCAGTGTGCAGAAATAATACTTGCCACTTTGAATAGACCCTAAGACAACGCATTATAGGAGGAAACCACTATGAAAACCAGCATTAGGCAGAAGCTTATCTGCCTTCTAATTGCCACATCCATGCTTATACTTTCGGGATGCGGCGGCCAGAGGATGATGATGGGAACCGGAGGTACATCCGGAACTTATTATGCCTTCGGCGGTGTCCTTGCACAGTACATGAAAGAGTATACGGATTACAGCGTAACCGCAGTTTCAACTGCTGCATCCAAAGCCAATATCCAGAGTATCGGCGACGGAGATTATCAGATCGGATTTACCCAGTCAGACGTAATGAGCTACGCCTGGGAAGGAAGCAGATCATTTGAAGAAGACGGCCCTTCCACTGACTTCCGTGTCCTCGGTGCCCTTTATGCCGAGACCGTTCAGCTTATAACCATGAAGGACGACATCAAATCCGTAAGTGATCTGAAAGGAAGAAGCGTCTCCATCGGAGCACCCGGTTCCGGCGTGTATTTCAACGCCATGGACGTGCTTGAAGGCGCAGGACTTTCGGTTGATGATATCAAACCACAGTATCAGAGCTTTGATGACAGTAAAGAAGCTCTTAAGGACGGACAGATCGACGCAGCATTTATCGTAGCCGGCGCTCCTACTTCCGCCATTACTGAGCTCGCCACAACAAACGGTGTGAATCTGATCCCCATTGACGGAGAACTTAGAGACAACATCATGAGCATCTGTCCGTATTATACCCCCATGCAGATAGCCGAAGGGACCTATCCGGGACAGGATCAACCGATCGAGACAATAACGATCAAGGCTACTTTGATCGTAGATGCAGATCTTGATGATGAATGTGTATATAATCTCACTGCTGCTGTTTTTGATCATAAAGAAGCCATAGCAAAAGAAAATGCTAAGGGCGAAGAACTTTCAATAGAAAATGCCACATCCGGAATTAACGTACCTTTCCACAAAGGTGCTGCCCGTTACTATGAGGAGCACGGTATTTCGGTACCTACACAGTAATGTAAAATATGACCAAAGAAGGAGATTTAATGAGCAATCAAGTTAAAGACTTAAATATAAACGCACCTTCGCAGGAAAACCTTGATGAGGTTATGAAAAAATATGACAGAGAATCCAATGTCCGCATCTGGACCGGAAAACCTGCAATAGCAGTTAAAGCTATATTGATAGGTTTTTCTTTGTTCTGTATATGGGTAACTCTGTTTGCCACATTTCTTGAAGAAATAAGACTTACATCATTCATGGGGCTTATCGTACTCCTTGGATTTTTGTATTATCCTGCAAACAAAAACAACAATAAAGAAAACCACATACCCTGGTACGACATACTTGGTATGATCTTAGGAACCGGCGCATTTTTGTATTACACCTTCAACGCCGAGCAGATCATTCAGCAGGGAACAAGATTTCAGCCCTACCAGATCGTGATCGCCGTGATCGGCATCATAGCACTTTTGGAAGTGACAAGACGAAGCGTAGGCTGGCCTATCCTGATCGTAGCACTGTTCTTTATCGTCTATGCCCTTGTCTATGGACTTACCAATCCATCGGCTCTCGGTAGACTTAATTATCTCGTGCGAAATCTGTTTTATGCAAAGACAGGTATTCTGTCGACCCCGATCAATGTTTGTTCCAAATATATTGTCGTGTTTATCATCTTCGGAGCGTTTCTTGAGCGCACCGGAATTTCAGAGCTTTTCATAAATCTTGCCAACTGCATTGCCGGTCGTTTCGCCGGAGGCCCCGCGAAGGTTGCCGTTATCTCATCTGCACTTTGCGGTATGGTAAGTGGTTCATCCGTTGGAAACACGGTTACTACCGGTTCCGTTACAATTCCTATGATGAAAGAGACCGGATATAAGTCATCCTTTGCCGGCGCCGTAGAAGCCGCTGCATCAACCGGAGGCCAGATCATGCCCCCTATCATGGGTGCTGCTGCCTTCCTTATGGCTGATATCATCGGCGTTCCTTATTCCGACATTCTTTCAAGAGCTATTTTCCCGGCGATCCTGTACTTTACAGGTATTTTCGTAGCTGTTCATCTGGAAGCTAAAAAACACGGCCTTACAGGTGTCCCGGTGGAAAAACTGCCTAAGTTCTCACAGCTTTTAAAGAAGATCTATCTTCTGGCGCCCCTTGTCCTTCTTGTTATCTGGGTTTCCAAGAACATGATGACAATGCAGAGAGCAGCAGCTTATTCCATCGTAGTTGCCATCCTCGTAGGCGTGATTGAAGGTTTTGTCAGCGGAGATCGCTTCACCTTAAAGAAGTTCCTTGAGTCACTTGAAGCCGGAGGAAGAGGAACAATTACAGTTGGTGCTGCCTGCGGAGTTGCAGGTATCATTTCAGGAACTATCACAATGACAGGTCTTGCCAATGAAATGATCAACGCCATCGTTGCCGTTGCGGGAGACAAGCTCTTTATCGCTCTCTTCCTTACGATGCTGTGCTGTATCGTCCTTGGTATGGGCGTTCCTACAACAGCCACTTACTGTATCATGGCTGCAACCTGTGCACCGATCCTCACAAGAATGGGCGTTCCGATAATAGCAGCTCACTTCTTTGTATTTTATTTCGGTATTGTGGCAGATATCACTCCTCCTGTTGCTTTGGCTGCATATGCAGGAAGTGCTATCGCAAAGTCCAATCCAATGCGTACTGCCATCGCCGCAACAAAGATGGCTGTAGCGGCTTTCCTGATACCGTATATCTTCTGCTTTAGCCCTGCGATGCTGCTTATAGATACCACCGTATCGAGCGTCATAATAATATACGCAACCGCTCTGATCGGAATCATGGCAGTTGCTGCCGCACTGGAAGGATATCTGTTTACCGACATGAAGATATGGGAAAGGATCATTATGATCGTCGGCGGAATCATGCTTATCTCTCCCGGTACTATAACAGATGCCGCTGGTGTTGCTGTTATAGCAGTTGCTCTTATCCTGCAGTTTATATCTAAAAAAAGATTAGCTAACGCTTAATATAATAACTCTATAACAAAAACCGAGGCATAATGCCTCGGTTTTTTTATATCCGTCGTCTTAGACCTCTTTCACCGGTACCAGTTCTATATAACCCCTCTCGCCTATAGGCTCGAGCTGGATCCTGGGATTATTGTCGTCCCATTTATATCCTATAAATTCAGGGTTATATTTCTTCTCTGCATCCCAGATCTCTCCGATCGCCTGCTCATAATTTTCTTCAGCAAACGGTTCTCCCCTGAAAAGAAGATATGAAGTCTTGGGAAGATCGATAACCTCAAAGCCCTCCGGTACACAGCCTTTGTATGTGGGTTCTACTTCCACTCCCTGAACATACTCGCTCGTTCCGGGCTTGATAAGCTGCTTGGGAAGCCAGAGACAAACAGGTTCTCCCGTTATGGACTTAATACTTGTAAGAAGCCCCCATACATCACAGCCGACTTCCTTACAGTAGCTCCAATACTCTGTGGCTTTGATGCCTCTTTTTATGATAACTTTTCTCTCAGGTCTTTCGACCACTTGGATAAAAACATTTCTTGTTTCACTCATTTCGCTCACATTCCTTTCCTTTTCCATGATCAGACTGGGAGTAAAGAGCCAGATAGGTACGGGACTTGTTGCATATTCCTTTGGATTACAACCGAATTCACGTCTGAATGCGCGCTGATATCCATCGACGCTTCCAAAGCCCATTTCCATAGCGATATCCAGAATGAGATTCTTTTCATCTCTTAGGCAAAGCGCTGACTTTGATAACTTAAGGCGCCTTATATAAACAGCCGGCGTCATGCCCAGGTATTTGATAAAAAGCTTTCTGGCATACCACGGAGAAAAAGAAACAGCTTTCGCAAGAGCTGTTATGTCTATCTCTTCCGTTATGTGTTCACTTATGTAATCCTGCATCTTGCGTACTGCTTTTCTTTGTTCGTCCATCCGCTCATCTCCTTGTGAGCTAATAATATCTAAAAGTGTGAATCTGATTCTCGACTTTTTTTGCCCATAATTATTATATTACATAAAAAACCCTCTTTACCGATAGTCCGGTAAAGAGGGTACATATCATGATCCGTAGTTTTTATCAGCCTGCATATAATATGTTGTCGAACATTTCATATTCATTTACTCCGTTAACCTCGTATTCTCCGCTGTCAGTCTGAGTAACTGTAAGGTATCCAAGAAAATCTCCGTTTTCGGAAGTAAAGCCTACACGGTCTTGAATCATACAGCTGATGTAGATAGTATCACCCGCAGCTGCGGTTCTTGCAGCTTCACCGACTTCATAGTCGTCGTCAAAAGCTACGTCCTGCTTAAGAGTAAGAGCCACCTTATCTCCTGCGTAGAAGTATTTCTCGTCTTTAGCAATGAATCCGTCTTTGCCGTAGGTAAAGTCTTTGGTTCCTCTCCAAGTACTAAGAACACTTATTGAATCAAAAAGTACGACCTTATCTCCAAAGATCTCCGCTTGGAAATTATCATCCTTCATTATCCCCAATGGCTCAGAGCCAATCTCCTCAAATGAACCATTGTTCCACATATATAATGTGGTCTCCCATCCGTTTAAAGGATCGTTGAGTTCGCTCATAATGAAATCGCCTTCTGAATTATGTACATAATAAGAAGTTGCCATTTCCCAGTCATTATTGGTATCTCTGTTAATGAGCTCGATGGTCTGATCGTTGATGACAAGATCATAATGTGTGTCATCTGAACCCGTTGCCATCAGCGTATCCATCTTGCCGTCTCCACCGAGGTCTACCGTATTCTCTTTGTCATATTCAAGCTCAAGACAGTAAAACGAACTGTCTGAAGAAGCTTCACCTGAAGCATCAGTTGTAGTATTATCTGCCGATTCACCCGTACTTGCGGTATCTTCTACTGAAGAAGTCACTGCTGAAACTTCTTCCGATGAAACATCAAGATCATAGTTTATCTCATCCTTTGTGTTACCGCAGGCACAAAGAGCCGCGGATATTGAAAGCCCCAATAATACATTTACATATTTCTTCATCTTTTTTCCTCCTAATCTGCGTTGGATGGAAATATCTTACACCATTTGTTGTAATTTGTAAATATATTATTGCAAATATTTTAACATTACCAAAAAAACAGGATCAATCAAGTTCCACCACGGGATCGATAGGTGAGATGCTGTAGTAGAAAAGCATTCCGTCGTAAAGCTCTGTAGGGGCAATGTTTATACGATACGAAGCATGTATAAGATAACCTAATCCGTAGAAGCCTTCACCCACGCTACCTGTTGTCACATTTGAATGAACAAGATCATAAACAGCCTTATTGTCTTCAGGTGAAAGATTTTCAAAATCCAAATAAAACTTTTTATCTTCCATGTACTTGGCCTGATAAGCCATGGGATCTGCCGTTGTTACATAGTAGTTCTTACGCATATATGGATCATCCGCAGATGTTCTGATAACACTTGAATTAAATGTTCCCTTAAAGAAATCTGTTCCGAGACTGTAATATGAATCACCATACTTTTCCTTAAGAAATCCACCCATTGTTTCCTTTACCAGAATGTTTTGTCCCACTTTTCCGATATGACCGTTGTGTGCGGCAAGCATGATCTTACCTGAGCCGATTTCTTTTTCAAGATTCAATATCCAGGTTACATTCTCTGCCATTGATTCATCTCTGAAATTGCTCATTTCACCGGATTGAATATCCTTTGTGCTCCAATCCACGTTGACCATTGTATTTTCCGCTACCTTTATTGCAGCTGTTGTATCGAAATCAAATTCACTTCCGGCTGCATTTTCTATTGCCGCCTTTATTTCCGCAAGCTCATCCTTTACCTTCTGATTCTCTTCGTCAGTAAGCTTAGCCTGTCTGTTTACATCAATGTATTTTTCTATATAAGAAGTATCGATTCCGCTGATACCGTTTTTATCCATGTAATCGTAAAGAAACTCCACTCCATTAGTTGGATACTGCATATCAAAACCATAGAATCTAAGGTGTTCTTCTTCCGGAACAGATTGATTGTAATCTCTCATCCAATCAAGAAGATCTGCCATCTGCTGTGTATGATAAATAGCAAAATCCATTTTATTTACTATGTCTCTTGAATCGCCATCTGCGCCCTGAATATATGCATTGGCTTCAAGGCATGTTCCGAAATCCGCTTCAATTGCAATAGCCTTAAATCCGTGCTTCTCTACAAGGATCTTTAGCACATCAAGCTTGGATTCCTGAAACTCAACAGCACCGTGGCTTGCTTCACCAAGTCCGAAGATCTTAACATTATCGGGCACATTGATATCATCCAATGACTTTGCCGCCGCTACAACATCTTTATTCTTATGGCTTGCAAGAACTGTCTTGTAGTTAAGCCCAACAACAAGGAGCAAGCTGATCACCAAAACAATAATAAGTAAAACCTTTCCGATCTTTTTTAATACTTTTAATACTTTCATTTTTCTGTCCTTCCCTTCGGTTGTTTTTTACATGTGTGTCATTCGACTATCCAAGAATAACAAAAAGGGAAATGCGTTGCCTTTGAATTGGCTTACATTTCCCATTGGTTTTCTTACGGTTTTGTAAGAGTGATATTCTTATTCTCTTTTTATTAATTAAAAAAATCGGAATGACAGGATTCGAACCTGCGGCCTCTGCGTCCCGAACGCAGCGCTCTACCAAACTGAGCCACATTCCGTAGTGCTGTCGGATACAAAACCCGACAGCAAATCTGATTATATCAGCGATATAATTATTTTTCAATACCCTCTTGGGCTTCGCTTTCTTCCGCGGGCGCTTCCTTGTTCTCTTTTCCTACAAGGTCTTTAAGATCCTCGAGGCAGATAGTCATCATATCCTCATTGGTCGGATTCTCAAGTGTAGCAACACGCCTTGCCTGGTTTGTAATGATCTCCTCAAAGAGGTTTCTTATCTCTCTTGCGTTGGCAAAGTTATCGATACTTCCCATCTTCTTGGAAGTGATAAGCGCTCTTATCTGATGCTTAACGTCATCCTCAACCTTGTAGTCATACTTGTCACAGTTCATATTAAAGATCTGCTCAAGCTCATCCACGCTGTAATCGGGGAACTCAATATACTTATTGAACCTCGACTTAAGACCGGGATTGGAATTTATGAATTTCTTCATAGGGTTCGTATATCCGGCTACGATAACAACAAGGTCGTCTCTGTTATCTTCCATCGCCTTAAGAATCGTATCGATCGCTTCCTGTCCGAATGCATCATCCTTCTGCGCAAGGGAATATGCTTCGTCGACAAAGAGCACGCCGCCCATAGCCTTCTTGATCTGCTCCTGCGTCTTGATGGCCGTCTGTCCGACATAACCAGCTACTAGTCCGGAGCGATCCACCTCTACAAGCTGTCCCTTGGAAAGAACCCCGATCTGCTTGTAGATCTTGGCGATTATTCTTGCAACAGTCGTCTTACCCGTTCCGGGATTACCCGTAAAAACAAGGTGAAGAGAAACCGGAACCGATTTAAGTCCCTGTTCTTTTCTTTGCTTCTGTACTTTGACGAAAGCCGTAAGCTCTTTTACATCGGATTTGATAGTATCAAGGCCGATCAGCTTATCGAGAGTCTCCATCGGATCCTCTTCGGGCTCCGCTTTCTTTTTCTCTTCGACCTTCCTGGCATTTTCGTCATTAGCAAAAAGAGCCTTAGCTTCAGCCAAGGCTTCGTTGGCATTGTCTATCGGATCTTTCTCTCCGGTAGATTCTGCCGTAGCACCTGCGCCGATTTCCGCCGAGCCCAAATTACTTGTTGTAACCTTCTTCGCCGGAGCCGCAGGCTCCTTGGAAGGTGCCGGTGAAAAGAAATCTCCGTACAAACTTCCAAGAAGATCTTTTTGCATGCTCGTTATTTTATTTAAAGTTTCTAATTCTTTCTCTCTTGAGTTCTTCATTCTTAATCGTTCAAAAACCAGCCGTTTCTCTTAAGGAATGTTCTGTTTGCCACCATTGCATCCACATCCTGTCCGATGATCTGAGATGCTTTTGCCTTGTATGTTCCTGCCTGATTTGTGTCCATAAACTTGTAAGCGTCATAGGACATCTTCTTGCTTCCGTCAATGTTCTTAAGACCCTGTGCGATATGGCTCTCCATCTCGTGAGCATCGTCAGTCTCTCTAAAGAGAATGAAGCTTGTGATGTAAGGATTGCTCTTAGCCATTGTGTAAGCATATACGATAGATGCAAGCTGCGCATCCTCGCCAAAGCTTGAAGTATATCCGATCTCCGAAAGTGAGATCTGTCTTACCTGACCTGCAGGATTAAGGAACTCAGGCTTACACATATAATCTGTCAAAAGATAGATGTTCTCGATCGTAATGTAAGGAGTTGCAAGTGATGTATTAACATATTCAGCCTGCTGTTTCCATGCATAAGGATCAAACAAAGGTGCATTGTAAGGGTGAACTGAAAGTGACCAGTCAACGTTACCCTCACGGTTCATATAGTAGTTAAATCTATCGAGATACTCTTTTGCAAGGAAGCATCCGGGATTGGACTTTCTGTTCCACTCCTGATCGATAGAGTTATAAACTCTTGCATTGGCGTTAACGCTCTTGATTCCGTTGTAGAAGATTCTGAAAGCCTTAACGTACTCGCTGACATTGAGCTCAATATTGGTTGAGTTCATGTAATACCACTCGGTTCTTGCGTTGATCTCGTTGCCGATTACCCAGTTATCAACCGTTCCGAAAGGACCGCCTGAATATCTGTCGGCAAGGAATGCTGCAATAGCCTTAAGGTGCTGTGTGCCACCGTCTTCCTTGGTATTCATTGCATATCCGGGGCAAACGTGTGAATCCCTTGAAAGAGGATGGATCAAATCTGCACCAGCTGATGTCTTGTTATTTAAAATAGTAAGTGTAAGCTGGAAATTATTGATCGAGCACCATCTTACAAATCCGTCGTACTGCTGAAGAGCAGCAGTGTTAAACTGATAGGTTTTACCTTCATATGAAAACTCTGTTGTTGGATATGCTGGATTGGATGAAGGTCCTACGATATCTCCCATGTAGAGGTTATATACCATCTGTGCAATGCCGAGATCCTTGAATGTATCTGCATTGGCATCATTGGGAAGGATACCCTTCATACCGTGATCGTTACGTCCTACGGTTTTGGTCGCAACCGCCTCGGGATTGGTGATGTAATGCTCATCACTTACCTGAACATAAGATCCGCCGCTCTTGACTGCAACAAGGAACTTCTTGCTGAGATTTGAATTCTCTGTTCCAAGTCCCAGGTCAAAAGAAAATGTTGCTTTTCCGCCTCTGTCTGCAGAAGCCACAACCTTACCAGTTGTACCATCCTGATATACTTCATCTGCGAAAAGATAAAACTTTCCGTCATCCGAACCGGGAGCCGAAGCAGTCGATACATTAACTACAACCTGACCTCCGGAAATTGTACATGAATCAATATTTACAGGTCTGCCTGCTGCAATAACCTGTGTGTTTTCCCCTATAAAAGAATCATAGCTAAGAACCGCCGTCATCACTGTAACCGCTGTCATCACGATTCCAAGCACTTTTTTCATTAAATTATTCTTACTCACAACTTTCCTCCGAATCGTTATTTTCCTAAAAAAACTAGTACTTTATTGAGTTTATACTTTATGACCTCAATTTGCAACCGCCTCGGCAAATGCTTCTACCTCAGCCATGTCTTTGGCATGAAGAGCACTCTTTATGGTAAGTGTTTTCTCAAGAATATTTACGTTCTTAAGAAGAGCGAGTTTATCCGACATAAGCTTGGCTGTAACAGGTGCCCATGTTCCGTTCTGCGCAAGCGCAAAGGTACGATTCTGAACTCCAAGTGCGATCATGTCGTTTATAAATGCTTCTACCGGAGGATAAATTCCGCCGTTGTATGTAGGACACATGATAACTACTTTGGCGCACTTCCACACTTCTCCGATAAGATAAGAAACATCCGTGCCGGAAGCATCATATACTCTTACGGTCTTTCCCGATTTTTCTCTTAACTTGGAAGCAACTGCTTCTGCCGCACTTGCTGTATGTCCGTACAAGCTTCCGTATACTACGAGAATGTCATCTGTCTCAGGTGTCCAGGTGCTCCACTTCTGATATTTTTCAAGAAGATATGAAAGATCTTTTCTCCAAACGGGACCGTGCAACGAAAGGAACATCTGAATATCAAGTCCTGCTGCCTTCTTAAGAACCGCCTGCACCTGCATTCCGTACTTTCCTACGATATTGGAATAATATCTTCTGGAAGAATCAAGGAAATCGCTGTCATAGTCGTATTCGTCAGCAAATATTCCTCCGTCAAGCGCTCCGAAGGTTCCGAATGCATCGGCAGAAAAAAGAGCCTTTGAAACATCGTCATACGCCATCAAAACTTCAGGCCAGTGAACCATGGGAGCCGCAACAAAACTAAAAGTATGTTTACCTGTAGATAATGTATCGCCTTCTTTTACCTCGAGCTTTTTATACTCTGCGGACTCAGGGAAAAACTGTCCCATAAACTCAAAGGTCTTGGCCGATCCGACAACCGTTACGTCGGGATAAAGACTTGCAACTCTGCTTATAAGCGCGCAGTGGTCGGGTTCCATATGAAGAACCACAAGATAATCAAGCTTTTTACCTGAAAGCGCCTCCTGCAGGTTCTCAATATACTGATCAGCAATGGTAACATCCGCGGTATCAAACACCACATTCTTTTCATCCGCTACATAATAACTGTTGTAAGATACTCCCTCGGGAATAGGAAAAATATTCTCAAAGCGTTCCAGCCTTCTGTCGCTTCCGCCTATCCAAAAAATATCCTCTGTAACCTTCTTAATTCCTATCATTTGTGTCCTCCTTGGTTGTATTATTGTTATGGAATTCAAGTATTGTCTTTTCAACTATGTTTATATCTATAGGTTTGGCAATATGTGCGTTCATGCCCGCATCAAGGGACTTCTGCACATCATCGGCATAGGCATTGGCAGTCATGGCTATAATAGGCAGATTCTTGGCGTAGTCGGTTCCTATACTTCTTATGGCGACAGCTGCCTCGTATCCGTTCATAACAGGCATCTGAATATCCATAAGTATCAGATCGTAGTCGCCTTCTTTAGACTCCTCAAACATTCTGACAGCTTCTTTTCCGTTTTCTGCCCTTGTAACGCTTGCGCCTTCCATATTCATAAGCTCTGTAAGAATATCTGCATTGATATCATTATCCTCCGCCGCAAGGATCTTAATTCCGGCAAGAGGTTTTTTGGTCTCTTCTTTTGCACTTTCCTTGGTTCTCTTTGCAAGATCGTCAATGGTCTGCTTGAGACTCGATATAAAGAGCGGCTTTTGAACAAGCTCATTTGCGCCTGCTGCCCTTGCTTCGTCTTCTATTGCGCTGTAATCATCAGCCATGACTATGATAAGGATATTGTTGTTTCGCTTATCCTTCATCCTGATGTTTTTAACGATCTCGGGCGCAGTCATTATCTGAACCTTCTGATCGACTATTATCATATCAACTG
The DNA here is from genome assembly GCF_003625475.1 of Butyrivibrio sp. X503. Taxonomy (GTDB): domain Bacteria; phylum Bacillota; class Clostridia; order Lachnospirales; family Lachnospiraceae; genus Butyrivibrio. The sequence goes on from NZ_RAIQ01000006.1 coordinate 39,183, forward strand.
GCTTGTTGTCCGCCTGATATACATCCAAAAGATGTATCGCGCCAAAGCCCGTCGGCGACTCGATAACGTCAACTCCGTCATTGTTAAGTATACTTGAAAGCTGCTCGCATTCATTGTGGTTGGCATCAATGAACATCACGCGCTCAATTCCGTGTTTTTTCCAGAAATCAACGTCGCTGGCTTCAACTACCTGAAGTCTTAAGTTGATTATGAATGTACTTCCCTTGCCCTCTTCACTCTCAACTCTTATGGTTCCGCCCATAAGATCCACAAGATTCTTGGTTATGGCAAGTCCAAGTCCGGTTCCCTGGATTCCTCTTATAGTATCTTTATCTTCTCTTGAGAACGCCTCAAATATCTTATCCTTGTATTCGGGCTTCATACCGATTCCGGTGTCTTTTATCGTGAATTTGACGTTCTGGAATCCCTCTGATGTCGACGGAGATTCATTTATCGTAAATTCTATTCTTCCGCCCTCAGGAGTATATTTTACCGCATTTCCAAGAACATTTATAAGTATTTCGTTTATCTTCTGCTTATCACCTATGAATATGTCGTGCTCCATATCCGTAACTTTAACGACATACTCAAGGTTCTTGGCCTTTGCCTGGAACATGATGACAGAATTGATCTCCTCAAGCAAAAGACCAAGTGCCATTTCTTTGTTATAAAGCGTCGTCCTTCCGCTCTCGATCTTACTCATATCCAGAACATCGTTAAGAAGCGTAAGCAGGTTCTGCGACGCAAGAGTTATCTTATTCGTATATTCGCGCACCTTATCGGGCTCATCGTAATGCTTGTCGAGAAGAAGGTTAAATCCCATGATCGCATTCATAGGTGTTCTGAAGTCATGCGACATGTTCGCAAGGAAGTTCGTCTTTGCTTTGTTTGCTGTCTCTGCGGCACTGAGCGCTTCCTGAAGCTGATGGTTACGCTTTATCTCCTGCGTTCTGTCATAAAGCGCGACAGCAAGCCTTCTTCCCTTGTCGTCTATTGTACAAACAACGGCTCCTCTGTAATACAAGAGCTCACCGGTATTAAGATTTTCAAATCTGATCTCGTCAATAAGCTCGGCTCTTGTTGTCTTAAAACATCTTTCGAGTATCGCTCCGAGTCTTTCTTCTTCGCCCTCGCACTGGGCCTTTGTAAGAACTCTGATATCTTCCTTAAGCTCTTTAAGCGGAACACCCAGAATTGCCTCCGCATTGGCGGTTATGAACTCTGCGGAGAAAGTCTTTTCAGTTATGATCGCAAGAATATCGTTGTTCTTTTCAACCACGTAATCAAACAACCACTCTCTGTAATGAATATCGTTCTCTTTTTTCAAAAGATCCCTTTCATTACGTGAGTTGATCTCGCTCATCATATGCTTTAGCTGCATAGCCATGTCGCTCATGGAGTCGTATAGCTGATGGATCTCATCCTTACCTTTATCTTCTATTCCGATCTCAAAATCTCCGCGCTTGATATCCTCGGCGATAACATTCAGGTTCTCGATTCTTGAGCACAGCCAGTTAGAGAATACGGAAGCCGCAAGATAACCCAGAATAAAAAGAACTATCGCAATGATAAAGTCGCTCTCCAAAAGGACAAAAACGTCCGCAACAAGCTCGTTTCTGTCCACATAGTAGTACAGCTTCCATATATTGTTCAGACTTTCGTCTTTCATGAGGAAATAGTTGCGACCTTCGATAAAATCTCGGTTATCTTCACCTTTTCCCTTGAAGATATCCTGCGTGATCTTCTTATCAAGCGCTTCGTCCTTGAGCTTTTTATGAGAAATGATCTCCTTGTTGTCTCCGACGATCAGGATTCCGTTATCAAGATACGCGCTCTGCGTAGCAACGGAAAAGAAATGTTCTTTATTGATCTTAAGAACAACCATTCCGATCACTTTTGATGTTGTCTCGGCATCAAGAAGGGAATTGATGATATATACGTTGCCGTTTCTGTCAGTGACCCACTGCGCACCCTTTTGATTCTTACAGCGCGTATACCAATCCTGTTCATTGCTTGTTGTGGGTCTTTTAAGGAAATCACCGATCGAATCTCTCGGGATATTTTCGGAGTAGATAGTGATGTCGTCTATACTCTCATCACTGCTTCTGTAATACCAGATAAGTGGCTCGATGTTGCCCTTTAGCTGCTCAGTAAGTGTATATGGATCCGCATCCGCGTAATCAAGCGCCCTTCTAAAGCCCTCTTCATATGAAAAGAACTTGATCACATCGGTCTCTCTTTTTGCATTGTTTTCTATTCCGTAGGAAATAACATCGATACTGCCCTGCATTGCTGCCTGCGTCTGGGCTTTTAGATTATTGCTGGAAACTATATATGCATATATTCCCAAAATAGCAATAGGAATGACTATGAGGGTCGCGAATATGATCCTCATCTGCGCTTTTATACTGTGAAGCCTGCTTTTCTTCGTCTCATTTTCCATATAAATGTCCCGTCTATTCTCTTCCACTTGCTATGGCTTGTACTTTTATATCAAGTTTTTTCATTGCTTCTTCCAAGTTTTCTTTTTTCAGAAGAACCTGTTGAAGCTCCTCTCCAAACGCAACTTTCACTTCTCTGCTGTTGTCTCCCCAATCATTATAGGGAAAGAACATAAAATTATCCAATACGCCTTTTATCTCATCAAACTCTTCCGGAACGCCAAAATCCACATCCGTCAGATATGTCTTGCTTCCCGGACTGTCTCTCCAAAGCGCTTTCTGACCGTCGTAGCTTGCAAGAGCCTTTACTATCCTTACCGATTCCTCCGCATGCTCGCCGTACTTATTGACCGCTATTCCCGTGTCACAGCCGCCTACAATAACCGGTATGTTTCCGCTTGTACTTCCGTAAGGCATCGTTCCGATGTTCATTTTCGGACAAAGCGACTTTATATAGTTGTAATCTTCCGGTCCCGCAACAAGAAAAACGCTCTTTCCTTCCGCAAATTCATGGATCGCCGCATCCATATCGAATAGATATAAGTCGGAAGACAACGCATTGTGATCGATCATCTTTTCCCAGTCTATAAGGTACGGATACAGTTCTTCATAAAAAGAGGCACTTCCACTCCTAATCCTTAACCCAAAAGAACGACCCTCCGGGGTATTGAAATATCCGTCTGCCAAAAGAGCCAGCGCACAATTCGAAAGCCGTTCTCCGTCCTTAAGCCCCGAAGAAATCGCTCTTACGGATCTGAAGCTGTTGATGTGATCACATATGTCCAGAAAACTATCATACGACGTCGGCATCGTCAGACCGTATTCTTCATACAGATCTTTGTTGTAGTAGAAACATTCATAAATACTCACGCTAGGTACGGCGTAAATACTATCCCTGAAAGCAAACGCATATCTGGCTTCCCCGTCAAACGAGTAACACGCATCGGTAACCGGTACAAGATATCCCGCTCTTGCATATTTGCTTGTCATCTTCTGCGTAACAAAGATAATATCCGCTGCTCCGTTGTATGAGAGCTGCGAATCTATCACAGATTCATAATTATCCCTCTGGATATATTCAAATTGGATGGTATACTCCGGAAATGTTTCGGCGAGATACGCCTTAAGATTGATCAGGTAAGGTTCTTTCTGCCAACACGCAATCCGAATAACGCCTCCGGATTTATCCGTAAGCGTACTTCCAACCTGCCCGTTCTCGGCACTGTCTTCCTTGCCCGTTGACGAAATTGTTTTGCTCATCTCGTCGGAACCGGAACCATCTTGGTTTATGTCTGCTTCGCCGCAGCCGCATAGTCCCCCCGAAAAAACAAGCAATAACGTCAAGATACATACTAAGATATAGGATAACTTACTGCGCCTCATACTTCCCTCATAAGATAAGCTCAAAGTATTATCTCAACAATATCTTATTTATTTCTCCTGTATAAAGAATATGATAATCTTCGTCTTTATACAGCTTTTCTATTATTTCTTTATCAACAAAACAATCTTTTTCAAATCCCTGCTTGTAGATAACCTTACAGGTTATGACTTCTTTTGCTTCATCGATAAATGGAATTCCGTCGTCATAATTGACGTTAAGTCTTGCCCCCGCAAGCTTATTCTCATCCCTGCCCGATACCATACCAAGGTATTTGAGCGCTCCTCTGTATGCCTCCTGATCCATAAAGCTTATAGAATACTCTCCGGATTCATCGAGACATTCTCTTGTATACCTGCTCTTTCTGACAAATATAAAGGTGACTCTTTTGTTCCAAACATAGCCTACACCGCCCCATTCAGCGGATACTGCATTGACCTTCCCGTCCTTAAGTGAGGTTATTATTATCTTCTCACCAACAAATCGATACGGGCCGTTTTCGATATCTTCCGGGTTAACCGGCTGGAATACATGCATAGATACCTCCTATCCGGAAATACTGCTTAAAAATCCCTTATCTTATCGTCGTCTGTCAGTCCAGTATTTTCGATATTTTTTATCGTTACACCGTAACTAAAATCATCGCTTACTTTAATAGTAACATGGTCTCCTACCCTATGTCCAAGCAATTGTTTGCCAAGCGGAGACTCTATACTTATAAGGCCTTTTAGTGAGTTCTGTCTCATGGTTGTGACTATCTTATAAGTCTCTTCCGATTTATCTTCATCAAGTACCACGGTAACGGATTTGTTCATTCCGACCTGGTCTTCCTTGCTGTTGTCATCTATAACTTTGGCAGTTTTTATCATCCTCTCAAGGAATCTTATTCTGCTCTCATTCTGATTTTTAGCCTTCTTGGCTGCGTAGTATTCAAAATTTTCGGAAAGATCGCCCTGTGCTCTTGCTTCTTTAACATGCTCAAGGAGTTCTTTTCTGACAACCACCTTGCGATGTTCAATCTCTCTTTCCATGTCTTCTATATCTTTTTTTGTCAATTCGTTATTCACGTACTTTTCCCCCTTAAATGGAAAAACAGGCGAAGCTGTGGGCTTCGCCTGCTGTAATAATTCTTAGTAAGATCAAGCCTTTCCAACTGATCCGAAGAGTTCCATCTTCTCCTTAACTGTAGCCTTGATAGCATCAGAACCGGGAGCAAGAAGCTTACGAGGGTCAAATCCCTTACCTTCAAGATCCTTACCTGCCTCAACATACTTACGTGTTGCATCAGCGAATGAAAGCTGGCACTCTGTATTAACGTTGATCTTGGAAACACCAAGTGTGATAGCCTTCTTGATCATGTCTGCAGGGATACCTGTGCCGCCGTGTAAAACGAGAGGCATAACACCTGTCTTCTGCTGAATAGCATCAAGAACGTCAAATCTAAGTCCCGGCCATCCTTCAGGATATTTACCGTGGATGTTACCGATACCTGCTGCGAGCATATCTACGCCGAGATCAGCGATTCTCTTACACTCATCGGGATCAGCACACTCACCCATTCCTACAACGCCGTCTTCCTCGCCGCCGATTGAACCAACCTCAGCCTCGATAGAAAGACCAAGATGATGAGCTACATTAACAAGCTCTGTTGTCTTAGCAACGTTCTCATCGATATCGTAGTGAGAACCATCAAACATGATTGATGTGAAGCCTGCTTCGATACACTTATAACATCCGTCGTATGTACCGTGGTCTAAGTGAAGAGCTACGGGAACAGTAATTCCGAGGTTCTTGTCCATCTCTCTAACCATAGCAGCTACTGTGCTGAAGCCTGTCATATACTTACCGGCACCCTCAGATACACCGAGGATAACGGGTGAATTAAGCTCCTGAGCTGTTAAAAGAATTGACTTTGTCCACTCAAGGTTGTTGATGTTGAACTGTCCTACTGCGTAGTGGCCTTCCTTTGCTTTTACAAGCATGTCTTTTGCGGATACTAACATAGTTTTTCTCCTTACTTAATTTATTTATTTTTTGTGGACACACTTTTTTACGTTCCTGTGCCCTAATAAACGACTAAGACTATTATATACTGACCGTCGCCAAAAATAAAGTTAAACCTTTCACAATCAGCCGAAATCAATGAAGTTGTCAGCCCAGAATTCTTCTGAGGTTACAGGCGATGTGCTATCGTATCTAAGCACCGTTCCTGACTTTCTTGACAGTGTCACTGTAAGAATGCCGTCTTTAGCCCTTTCCTGGCCCGATCCGACAATGAATCCCAAGCTGTCGGTCTGGATCATATTTGTAAGCGCCGCATCAGCGGGCATTCCGGTAGGAGTAATGTCTATTTCTTTGGTCACTTCAAAATCATTGTTATTGATGATGATTATAGAAACCGCCGCTCTGTTGAATCTTCCGTATGCAATGAAATTGGTGTCGGCATAAAGCTCTTTTATGGATCCGAGCTTAAGCTCGGAACAGCTCTTGCGAATTTTTATCATTTCCTTGTGGAACTCGAGCATTTCCATATCCTCTTTTCCCCAAGGATATGTTCTTCTGTTGTCGGGATCCGTAAAGCCGCAAAGTCCGACTTCATCGCCATAGTAGATCGTAGGTGCGCCGGGCCATGTCATCTGTATCATTACAGCCTCTCTCATAACGGGTTTGCTGATACCCGTATCAGCGGATGAAGCCATGAGTGTATTGCTCCTTCCGACCTTTTGGCTGGTTCTTGTAAGGAACCTCGAATGATCGTGGTTGGAGAGCTGATTCATCGCCGTATATAAGGAAGGCATGCTGAAATTCTCGCCGCCTGCGTATAACATGGTGTCAAAAAACTCTCTGGCGTTACCAACTCTTATCGGCATGAACTTGTCGCTGTGCTTGTCCATTCCGGTAAGAAACCAGGTCACAGGCTCCATGAATGCGTCGTAGTTCATGACGGTATCCCACTCATCGCCCATCATCCAGTCCCTTGAAGGTCCGTATTGCTCCGCAATGATGATGGCGTTCGGATTTGCTTTTTTGACCTCTTCTCTGAATCTCTTCCAGAAATGATGATTATATTCGGGAGAATGTCCCAAGTCGGCAGCCACATCAAGGCGCCAGCCGTCTGCGTTGTACGGCGCGGACACCCATTTTCTTCCTATACTGAGAATATAGTCTTCAAGCTCTCTTGATCCCTCGTAATTAAGCTTAGGAAGCGTATCATAGCCCCACCAGCCGTCGTAATCTCCGTTATCCGGCCAGCTTCCGCCGTTAAATGAAAAGTAATCATGATACGGGCTGCTCTCATCGATATATGCGCCCTTTTCATAACCTTTTTTATTCTCATATATTTTTTCTCTATCAAGCCATTTATTGAAAGAACCGCAGTGATTAAAGACCCCGTCAAGGATTACTTTGATGTGTCTTGTATGCGCTTCTTTTACAAGCTTGGCAAAAAGCTCGTCACTCGCCTCAAGATTTTTCTTGCTTGTGACCCTGCTAATATACTTGGTCGCATGGGTATTATCCATGTCATGCTTATCCAGAACCTCTCCGCCGTCTTCAACGATCACTCCGAAATGAGGATCGATATGGTCATAGTCCTGAATGTCATATTTATGACTCGAAGGAGATACAAAAAGAGGGTTGAAATAAATAGCCTCTATTCCGAGATCCTTAAGATAATCAAGCTTATCTATAACGCCCTGAAGATCTCCGCCGTAAAACTTGGCAAAGTCATGCTCGGCATCGGGATACGCATCCCACTTGTCCACATGGGCTACATTCTTGCCGTTATAAGAATATTCATTGGTAAGTACGTCATTGCCTTTGTCGCCGTTATTGAATCTCTCAACAAAGATCTGATACATAACGGCGCCCTTTGCCCACTTGGGAGTCATAAAGCCCGGGTATACCCTAAAGAGCATGCTTTCCATAACATCATTTACAACACCTCTTTTATCATAGCGATAAAAGCTTCCGTCTTTGCCTCTTATTTCAAAATAATAATCTATCGGTTCGGTTCCGGCGCTTATGGAAGCATCATAGTAATCGAAATCATCGGTTGTCTCAGAACGCTTCATCTTATATCGCTCTTTTCTGAGAACAAGCGTGATCTCTTCAGCATCGCCCTTAGCGCATCTGAACCTTATATCCGTTGTTCTGTTTTTATCCGGTTCGGCAGGCCTTAGATAATCCAAGGTCATGTCGTGGAATAATAGTTTTGTGTTCATATGTTTTTCCTTGAAGTGGAATATTACGCATCTATGAGAAATCCCATAAATGCAAAAAAGACAGCGGGGAAGCTGTCTTTTTTAGAGAAGGTATTTCTTTCTTATGGGGTATAGCAAAAAACTATATAATGTATTGGGGGGTTACGCATATTATACTAACATCCACCCAACCCCGCGTAAAGGCTAATACTTCACAAATTTGTCAAAAACAGCTATGCTTTTTTGTGCATGTTGCACAATTATATTTCTATATTAACTTCGCACTGGGTATCGTGTCCTTCAAAAAGAGACTCGAACTCTTCGCGTCCGATCTTCTCCTTCTCTATAAGCAGCTCTGCGCTTGAATGAAGGATATCCTCATACTTAAGAATGATCTCTTTTGCTCTGGAATAACACTTGTCTATTATAGTCTTTACTTCTTTGTCTATCTCACCGGACATAAGCTCACTGTGCTTCTTATTGTGTGAGATATCATAGCCGATAAATACATCTTCCTCATTCTCATCATAATTGATAAGTCCGATCTTGCTTGACATACCGTACTTGGTAACCATGCTTCTTGCTTCGCTTGTTGCCTTTCCTATATCACTTACGGCTCCTGTTGTGATATCACCAAAGATTATCTCTTCAGCGATTCTTCCGCCAAGTGCAACCATGATATCCTGAAGCATTCTGCTCTTTGTAATGTGCATGTCGTCGTTCTCTGAAAGCGGCATTGTATATCCTGCTGCCCCTACGCCCGTAGGAATAACGGAAATAGTATGAACAGGTCCCACATCGGGAAGCACATGGAAGAGGATAGCATGTCCGGCCTCGTGATAAGCGGTGATCTTCTTATCTTTATCCGTAATGATCCTGCTTCGTTTCTCAGTTCCGATACCAACCTGCGTAAATGCTCTGTTGACATCCGCCTGATCGATATATGATCTGCTCTCTACAGCTGCGTTAATAGCAGCTTCGTTCAAGAGGTTCTCAAGATCGGCTCCCGTAAAGCCTGCTGTTGTTCTGGCAAGTCCCTTGAGATCAACGTCACTTCCGAGAGGCTTATTCTTGGAATGAACCTTGAGGATCGCTTCTCTTTCACCTACATCGGGTCTTGTAACCGTGATCTTTCTGTCGAATCTTCCGGGTCTTAATATAGCGGGGTCAAGGATGTCTACTCTGTTAGTAGCAGCCATGACGATAATGCCCTCGTTGACACCAAAGCCGTCCATCTCAACCAGCATCTGGTTAAGTGTCTGCTCTCTCTCATCGTGGCCTCCGCCCATACCGGTTCCGCGGCGTCTTGCTACCGCGTCGATCTCATCTATGAATATGATACAAGGCGCATTCTTCTTGGCTTCACCAAAAAGGTCTCTTACTCTTGATGCACCTACACCGACGAACATCTCTACAAAGTCCGAACCCGAAATACTAAAGAACGGAACTCCCGCTTCTCCCGCAACCGCTCTTGCAAGGAGAGTCTTACCTGTTCCGGGGGCACCTTCCAATAACACGCCCTTGGGAATTCTTGCTCCAACCTTGGTAAACTTCTCGGGTGCTTTCAAAAACTGAATGATCTCATGGAGCTGCTCTTTTTCTTCATTAAGTCCCGCAACATCTGCGAGTCTTGTCTTGTTGTCTTCGGCAACGGAAAGCTTGGCTCTGCTCTTGCCGAAGTTCATCATGCGGCTGTTTCCCGCACTTCCCGCCTGCATATTGCTAATCATGGAAAAAACAAATACCATTACGATCAGACCGACAATAACGGGAACTATTCCGTTTATAAGAATGTTCTCAGAAGGTATGTCTTTTACCTCTACCTGAACATCTTTACCTGTAACAATGTCTTCAACCTCCGTAACATCGGTTGTATAGAATGACTTGTCGTTGCTTCCGTCCTTAAAGCCTACTCTTACGGATCCCGTAGGAGTCTCAGCGTTTGGCATTATCTCAACGTATGCAACTTTTCCCGCGTCTACGTCCTGTATAAACTCATTTCTTGAATAAGCGTTTGTGTCTTTTGAGAAAAAAGTCCTTCCGTACTCTAAGCAAACCACGGCCACAAGCAAAACGACCACAAAAACAAATATCGGATTATAACTTCTATTTCGGTTCAAATTAATAAATCCCCCTTGGATTACTTTTCATATTGTGATTATATCAGTTAAACTCTACAACCCCAATGTAAGGAAGGTTACGATATCTCTGATCGTAATCAAGACCGTAGCCCACAACAAATTCATCGGGAATCTCAAATCCCGTATAATCAACCTTTACATCTGTAACTCTGCGCTCAGGTTTATCAAGAAGTGTGCAGAGCTTGATGCTTGCAGGGCCTCTGTCTCCGAGCATTTTTATAAGATATGACAGTGTTCTTCCCGAATCAACGATATCCTCGACGATGAGTACGTGTCTGTCTTTAAGAGGTTCATCAAGGTCCTTGACGATCTTTACAACTCCGCTTGACTTGGTTGAGCTTCCGTAGCTTGATGCAGACATAAAGTCCATAGTTACGGGAATAGTAATTCGCTTAGCAAGCTCGCACATGAAAAATACGCCGCCCTTAAGCACGCATACAAGATGCACCGTTTCTCCCGCGTAATCTCTGCTGATAGCTTCTCCAAGCTCCTTGATCCTCTTATCAACTTCTTCTTCCGTCAGTAATACTCGAACTGATTCAGCCACTGTTTTTTCCTCCAAAAATAATATTTATAGCCAAAATACTTTCTGTATCTTCACTTATCTTAGCCTTACTGCTCATTCTGTAACCGGGAACCCACAGAACATGGTCTCCGTCCGCCAGAACATAAAGCTCATCCCGCTCATTCGCAGGAATCTTCACATCCGTCATGAACTTGGAAAGCATCTTTTTGCAGTCCTTTCCGTCCATCTCAATATAGATGTAATCGTCCTTTTTTCTGCGTCTAAAAACGGTTGTCTGTATTCTATCACAATCAAACCATTTAGTATATGTATCTGACGGAATGGTATCCCCCGCTTTTCTTTTCATTATAGAAACGCTCGCGGTGCCAAGTCCCGGTACTTCATAAACCTTTTCACCGCCCGAAAGATCTTCCTTTAAGATCTCGATCTCTTTTCTATCATCATAAGAGCCTGCGACATCCTTCTCATTCTTTTTACTGATAATAAGTATATTATACTGCCTTATTGCGGTAAGCAGGTACGGGAAATCTTTTCTTTTGGTTCCTTCTGTGTCATTTGCAAGGTTTATTAGCGCTTCGACATGTAAAGAAGTAATGTCTTTCCTGTTTGGAGTAAGCTGTTCAAAGCAAAGGAGTATCACATTTTCTTTGATGATACCGGGTAGTTCGTTTAGCTTATTTATATCAAGCTCAATACTGTCATTCTCATGAACAACTTCCTTTTCAAAAAAGTCTTTTGCAACGCTTCTTATATAGTCATCCGCCCTGGCAAATTTCTCAGCTGCCTTGCTAAGATGCTCCGCCGCGCCTTCATTTATCTCTTTTTCGGCGTACGGAATAATAACGTTTCTTATCTTATTTCTGGTATGGATATTTTCTTCGTTGGTAGAATCAGTGCAAAAAGAAAGCTCTTTTTCCTTGAGGTACTCCTCTATCTCAAGCCTTGATACGCATAGCAGCGGTCTGATGATATTGTCTCTCTTTGGTCTGATCGCGCCCGCGCCGTGAAGGCCGCTTCCTCTCATCAGATTATGCAAAAGAGTCTCCGCTGCATCGTTTTGATGATGGGCAACCGCAATCTTTGTTGCGCCGGTCTTTTGGGCATAAGACTCAAAAGCCTCGTACCTTAGCTTTCTGCCCGCTTCCTCTTCGGTGAGCTTGTTTTCCTTGGCATAAAGCGGGACGTTCTCTTCAACAAGAATATATTCAACACCTCGCTCTTTGCAGAAATCCCGTGTAAAAGAAGCATCTTCTCCCGCTTCGGGTCTGATCCCGTGATTGACATGGAGCGCACAAAGCTCTATCCCCAGGAGTTTTCGAAGTTCATACAAAACCGTGATAAGCGCCGTCGAATCCGCTCCTCCGGAAAAGCCTATAAGGACTTTGTCGGACGAAACAAGAAGCTCGTTCTCTCTTATGAAATTAAGTACTTTATTTTCAAATCCGTTCATAATCCTCTTTTTATAACATGAACAAACAGCGCAGACATATACGTAATCCGTACCGATGTCTGCGCTGCATTACACTGATTTCAGTCACCTATCTTCATTCTTGAAGATAATCTCACCGGGATACACAAGTCCCAATTTATCCTTGGCCGTATCCTCTATATATTTGCGTGTTTCCGTGTACCGCTCAAATTCAGCAATATTTTCACTTCTTTGCTGCTCTGCCTCGATCTGTGCCTGAAGATATTCCTCTTTGGCCTGAAGATCGGCGGCTTTACGCATAAGGCCTACGCTCTTGACCGAAACTACGGTCACGAGAATAAGAACCACCATGCTGGCCCACGCAATTCCTGCTCTATTCTGAAAACGACGCCTCTTATAGCGTGCCTTTGCTGCCATCTGCAATTACCCCAATCAATAATGTTGCTTTATATCTATATTTACATTCTAATACAAGCGGTAAAAGCCTGTCAAATGTATCGATACAAATTCGTAACATCCTCTTTGTGCACTGTTTCCTGAACATCCAGAACTTCAACGCTTACATCCTTGTTACCAAAGCCTATTGTGATCTTATCACCCACCTTAACATCAGCAGATGCCTTGGCCGGACGACCGTTGATCTGTACTCTTCCCGCATCACAGGCTTCGTTTGCAACGGTACGTCTTTTTATCAATCGGGTTACTTTTAAATATTTATCAAGTCTCATTGGTTTTCTCCCGATGCGGTGTTTGCCGCATCACTACTGTCTTTTTTATCTTTGGAAGAGCCGGTTTCGCTGCCGTCTGTGCCTTCCTCTGTATTTGTCTTACCGCCGTGATCAGAGGGATTTGTCGCCTCCTCTTTTCCCGAATCGGTCTTATCCTTATCGGAAGAATCGCCTTTCTTGTCTGTTGTGGCTGTCGTTGACGAATCGTCCTTCTTATCTGTTGTAGCAGTCGCTGAGGAATCTTTCGGTTTGGTCGTAGCAACCGAAGAAGCATCGGGCTTGGTCGTCACCTTAGCAGCGGCCTCATCCGCAGTCTTAGCCTTAGAAGCATCTGCAGGCTTTTGTGTTGATGCGTTTGTAGCTGCATCCGAAGGCTTATCGGACTTTTCGTCATTCTCCGATTCTTTTTCTTCTTTCTTAAGCTCAGGGAACTTATAGAAAGTGTTGTCTTCCGAATCATCGACATTAACTCTGTAGCTCTTGGTCTTATAACCGTCTCTTCGAAGCGTAACTTCATGAGTTCCGGAAACCTTTGTAAAGATCGCGGGAGTCATTCCTATATAGCTTCCGTCAAAGTAAACTTCCGTATCTTCAGGCTCTTCGACATAGATCTTGTATCCTTCGATAACCCTGTTCTTATCCTTGGGTTTATCACTGTTGGCACTTACCGTAGCAACGCTTGATGCAGCGGAGCTCTTGGGTATCGTGGCAACAGATGCCGAAGATGATGAATCCTTGTCTTTTTTATTTATAGAATTATAATCGGCTGCTGCCGATGAAGAACTCTTGGATGATCCCGAGTCCTCCTTTTCAAGCTCTATCTGAACAACCGACTTGGCGGTTCCGACTTTAAGATATCTGTTCTGAGTGATATAGCCGTCTGCCATGATCTTTAAGGCATGGTAGCCATAGCGGATCGAAACGGGAACATCGGTAAGCTGCTTCTCACCGTCCACATACACTTCCGCTTCCGAAGGCGTGATCTCAAATGTAACAAGACCTTCCTTGGGCTTTGATATAGTAATGTCGCTTGTGTCGACTACAGTCTCCTTATTCCTGCTTATGCTGACCTTGGACTGATAATTGGCGCCGTTTCCGAGAATCTGAAGATTGTACTCTCCCTCGGGAGCGCTCAGCATCATATTGGGTGATATCTTGTAAATAACCTCATTATCAAGCTCAAGCCAGGCTCCGACAAGACTCCTATCCTCAACGGTATCCGAAGAAAGACTTACATAACCGTGTCCGCTTGTGACAACTACGCTGTAGATCTCATTGTCCACACCGTATACCTTGATCTTGTCTGTTCCGAGAACGTCTTCTGCAAGAGCAGGCTCGCCCTCTGCCATAACCAAAGCTCTTGTATCCATCTTGTAGAGCTCGCCCTTAACCTTGGCTGTCTTGTCCGCTCTGACAAGCTCGTGGTCTCTTGTATCCTCGATAGTCCATGCATCCTTGGAAACCACAAGGGATGTTATGTGCTTGGTGCTCTTAAGAAACTTTACGTCTACAACCTGTCCGATTTCCAAAAGACTCGGAGAAAGCGGATTCTCTCTCGCATCATACATCATGCTGGTGTTGTCATAATCGAGCGTGTATGTTCTTCCCGTCGCATGATTTCTGAATCTGATCTTCTTGGAATCAAGGTCTATATCTCTAATGGCAGCGGTGTCTGCACTGTCATACTTACCGATCATCGATATGCTTATCTTTTTGTTTGCGGTCGCGAAGGCTTCCGCGCCCGGTACATTAGGTGTCAGCATGGCAAAAGAAATTGCTACTGCCAAGGCCGTTTCAATTATCCGATGATTCTTTTTCATGATCTTCTCCTTGCTCATGCTCCTTCATGAATACGTTTTTTAGGCGCTCCGGCTCTAAAAGATACTCTTTGGTGTTATGTGCAGGTTCATCAATGACATCCGAAAGCATGGCGTTTAATATATCGCCTATCTGCCTGCCCGGAGCTATTCCAAGGCAGATAAGATCTTTACCTCCGACCGCAAGCTGCTTAAGTGTCACGCAATCATTCTCTTTTTTTATTTTATCATAAAGAACTCTTATATCCTTAAGTGCCTGCAATTTCTCTTTTTGATAATAAGAGCTCTGCGCCATGGTGTCTGCATATTTAACATCGAGAAGGAGAGTGAAATCCTCAACTCCCACTCTGTTCATGGCTCTTCTTACGCTCCTTGGCTCGGCCGGGAATCTGTCGTCGTGATACTTTATCAAATTGCAGACTCTGTCCATTGTATCTCTGTCAAATTTAAGCCTTCTGAAAATATCTTCGGCCATCTTGGCTCCAAGCTGCGCGTGTCCATGAAAATGGCATATATTGTTATCATCGTTCGTTTTGGTAAGAGGCTTTCCGATATCATGAAGAAGCATCGCAAGCCTAAGCACCTTATCGGACTTAACGTAAGAAAGCGACTTAACGATATGTGTTCCTACGTCATATAAATGATGAGGATTGTTCTGCTCGGTCTCCATGCAGGCATCAAACTCGGGAAGTACTACCTTAGTAATTCCAAGATCATATAGATCCATGAATTTCTCGGGATGATCCGATTCAAGAAGCTTGATAAGCTCGACCTGAATTCTCTCCGCACTTATTTTCTTAAGCGTTGGAGCAAGCTCTTTTATCGCTTCTTTGGTCTCTTCTTCTATTTCATAGTCAAGCTGCGCGGAAAATCTCACGGCTCTCATTATTCTGAGGGCATCCTCGGAGAAACGCTCGTGTGCGTTACCCACGCATCTGATAAGCTTTTTCTCAAGATCCTCTACTCCTCCGAACCTGTCGATAAGCCCCTCTTCATCGTTGTAGGCCATCGCATTTATCGTAAAATCACGCCTTCTCATATCCTCGGTGAGATTTTTGGTAAAAGTGACTTCGCTCGGATGTCTGCTGTCTTCGTACTTTCCGTCTATACGGTATGTGGTGACTTCATAACCCTCTTTTCCCATCATGACCGTAACTGTTCCGTGTTCAATACCTGTATCTATCGTTCTTCTGAAAAGCTTCTTGGTATCCTCCGGAAGTGCATTGGTTGTAATATCCCAATCCATCGGCTCTCTTCCAAGCAGCGCATCTCTTACGCAACCACCCACGATATAGGCTTCAAATCCCGCCTTGTGCATGGTGTCCAATATAAATTTCGCATTTTCGGGCATTTTAATAATCATATTCTCATAATAGCCCAAAGACCGATACTTGTGAAGAATTGTCTAGGAATTTTCTTTTACAGGTTATATACTTATGTTAATGATATTATGAGGGTTTAAATATGAAATTCAGAAAAAACACCAGGTTTGTTGCTATCCTTTTGCTTGCTATTTTTTTCCTTCTGATAATGGCACTATTGAAGGTTATAGATAATTCCTACTCTTACAGCTCATCCCTTACCAATCTTGAGGACAGATGGACTGTTTGTTTAAACGACGAAGTTTTGGCGACTTCTTCTGTTCTGCACGAGATCAATATTCCCGTCATCAACAATGACGATTCTCTCGTTCTGACAAGAACAATCCCGTATATTTCAGATAACTCATGCTGTCTTTATTTTTTCACCAAGCATGCCATAGTAGATGTGTATGTAGGAAAAGATCTTATCTATTCTTACGGACGTGACATCTATGAAAAATATCATGAGTGTCCCGACAGATTTAACTGCGTTTCACTTACGGGAGCTCATTCGGGAAACCGCTTAAAGGTTGTTCTCACCGGAACGAGAAAAGCTTCTTTTTCTTCACTCTCTGAGTTTATGCTCGGAAGCAGAGTCGATATTCTTTCATATCATCTTTTGCAAAACTCGGTAAGTATATTCTCCGGAATATTCCTATCCATTCTTGGCGTAATACTTATTATTATCTCGCCGTACATGTACGTCTACCATGACAGAGAGCTAAGGCTGTTCTTTAGCGGTCTTACTTCGTTCCTTCTCGGTCTTTTTATCCTGGGACAGTACGGGCTCATCGACATGCTGATCAACAATCCGCATGCCAATTCGTTTGCGGAATATGCTTCTTTTATCTGTATCCCGATTTCCGTAACGGGATATCTTTTCTCCGTATTTCCAAAAAGGAGCAAGCGCCTTTTCCAGATTATCTTTTTGTATAACATAGGTTTCTTCATTGTTCTTTTGGCACTAAACAATTACAACATTCTGAAATTCTCGGATGTGACGACCTATATTCAGGCTTCGATCATAATACAGAGCATTATCGCAATTGTCCTTTTGTACAGGGAAAGAGAACACTTCTTTACCTCCGACGATCACAACACGACTTCGGATCTCTTTTTCATACTGGGACTACTTGCGTTCATGATTTTCGCAATCTCCGATATCTTTGTTTACGATTATCACAAATATAAGAGCAACACCGGAAATATCTTTATTTACGGAAGCGGCTTTACGTTCGGCGCGCTTTTGTTTGTGTCTTGTCTTATCATCAGTTATCTTTTCTACAGCATATACAACAACAATTATGCATCGATGAAAAGGCAGATGGTTGACCTTGCTTACACGGATCCTCTGACGGGACTTGCAAACAGAGCAAGGTGCGAGCAAATAATGCAGATCATTTCCAACGAACACAGTCTTTATACGATCTTTAGTATCGACCTTAATAAGCTCAAGGTTGTCAACGACACCTACGGCCACCACGAGGGCGACCGCCTTCTTACGGGCTTTTCGACCATACTTACCAATTGCTTCTGGGATGCGAATCTCATCGGAAGAATGGGCGGCGACGAATTTATTGTCATCCTTCTTGATGAGCAGGCTTCTCATTGCACCAAGAGAATTCATGAGTTCTATGCTCTTTTATCCGAATGGAACAGAAAAGAGCAGGTGTTCCAATACAGTGCCTCCTACGGATACGCGTACAGCTATGAGGTTCCGAACAGCTCCGCTCAGGAGGTATACATGCTGGCTGATTCGCGCATGTATGAGATGAAAAAAGAGCACCGCGAAAATAATGGAATGGGGGTATCCTTCAATGCGTAAATCAGTGACTTTCATAGGAATATCCACCCTTTTCATCATAGTTCTTTTCTCCGTATTTTTAAATTTCCTTCGCTTTGAGAGACGCTATCCCATGTACTCTCTGGAAAAAGGATGGGTTGCAACATACAGAAACCAGCAATATCTTAATACCGAACTCAGTGAACTGAGCGAACAGATAGGTATTTCTTTTTCACGAGGAGACAAGATTACTTTGACACTTCCAAGGCTTCTTGACTCTTGCGAAGCGCCATTCCCGTATCTCATCTTCAAGACTCAGTGCTGTGCGTATGAGGTATTCCTTGACGGCAAGCTCATTGCATATGAAGGGCTCGACGCCGTGGCAAACGGTTCTTACATAGGAAACGGCTACAATATTGTTCCTTTGGAGCCTGATTATGCGGGCAAAAAACTCTCAATAAACCTGTACGTAACCGAGAACAATACCAAGGCAAATGTTGTAAACATGATGATGGGAGATTTTGACGATCTGTACAGATATCTCCTCTATACAGCGACATTCCCTCTGATAACGGGAATCTTCCTTATAGTTTTCGGTCACATCTTCCTGCTCATCTCTCTGGTATTTTACATGCGATCTTCAGATGTGTTTAACCAGATCGTGTGCTCGATCATAGGTATTTTGCTGGGTGTATGGCTCCTTACGAAATTTGACTGCTTCACGTTCCTACTTGATAAGTCAACGGCGACGTTTATAGGTTACTCAGCATTGTATCTGCTTGTTCCGACGATATATTCGCTGATATACTGCCTGCACAAACGCTACGACGGAACCGTCCTTACCGTAACGGGATATGGCTCGCTTGCTTTCAGCTTTTTGTTTATCGCTTTGCACCTGACAGACAAAGTTCATATTCACCACTTTATAATCCCGTATTATCTGCTTGCGGTGATAAGCTTCCTGTTCCTTGCGATATATGATTTTATCGATATAAAAGCCAAGTCCAAGAATCCGACCACTCAGATCCTTATGTTTGGTCTTACGCCTCTGTCCATATCACTGATTCTTACCGCATGTACCGATGTTATGAGGCATAATCTGGACTGCAGAGAGAGCTTCCTCATGACCAACGTAATTCCTGCAACTGCGATGTTTTTTGTTATCACGCAGCTGCTTAATCACTTCGTCTTCATGACAAGAATTTATGCCCAGAGAAAAGAGTATGCTTCTCTTGCTCAGATTGCTTTTGAAGATGCGCTTACTCAGCTTCCCAACAGAGCAAGCTCAGATAAAAGACTCGCGGATCTCGATGAATCCGATTCCGATTTCTGCATAGTGAGTCTTGACCTAAACGGACTGAAAGAAGTTAACGACAACGACGGTCATCCTGCGGGAGATAAGCTTCTTAAGAGTTTTTCATCCGCACTTTCGGAAGTATTTAAAAATATCGGAGAATGCTTCAGGATCGGCGGCGATGAATTCATGGTAATCTTGGAGTCATCAGAAAAAGATAAAGTTATTGAGCTCCTTGATCTTTTGGATAAAAAGCTTTTGGAACTCGATAAAGAAGATCCCGGCATCAACCACAGCGTTTCTCACGGCTTCGCTTTTAGGTCGGAAGCGGAAGATAAAGATACGCATACGGTATTCATGCTTGCAGACCAGAGAATGTACAACAACAAAAAGACTTATTACGCAAGAAAAAACGTAAGTAAAAATAAGTAATAAAAATAAGGCAGTGTGGAATGCTGAAACTCCACACTGCCTTTATTATTGTTATTGTCGGTCTGTTATCCGGATCAATATGCTCTTCCCCAGTAAACCATCTTCTTCGCAGGCTTGCCGCAGATAGGGCAAACGTCTGAGATGTTCTCCTGCTCGAAAGGCATACAACGGCTCGTTACGTTGAACTCTTCCTTGATCTTGTCTTCGCACTCGCGGTCTCCGCACCACATAGCCTTTACAAAGCCCTTAGTCTCCTTGAAGTTCTCTGCAAACTCTTCTTTGTTGTGAGCAACGAATGTGTGCTCCTCAAGGTGCTTCTTTGCTCTTGCAAGCATATCATTCTGGATCTGATCAAGAAGCTCTCCGACTTTAGCTGCTACATCTGAGATCGCACACTCGATCTTTTCTCTTGTATCTCTTCTTACAAGTACGCACTTGCCTGCCTCGAGGTCCTTAGGTCCGATCTCAACACGGATCGGAATTCCTCTCATCTCCTGCTCGGCAAACTTAAATCCGGGTGTTCTGTCTGTATCGTCTGTCTTTACCCTGTAATCTGAAAGGCTCTTGGCGATACCGTATGCGGCATCAAGAACGCCTTCTTTCTTCTGCTGGATAGGAATAACAACAACCTGGATAGGAGCGATCTTAGGAGGAACAACGAGTCCTGAGTTGTCTCCGTGTACCATGATCATAGCTCCGATAGTACGTGTTGTAAGTCCCCATGAAGTCTGATTTACATAGTGAAGCTGATTGTCTTTACCTGCATACTGGATACCGAATGCCTTTGCAAATCCGTCACCGAAGTTGTGGCTGGTAGCGCTCTGAAGAGCTCTTCCGTCATGCATAAGTGCTTCTACTGTGTATGTAGCCTCTGCTCCCGCAAACTTCTCTTTATCTGTCTTCTGTCCTTTGATAACGGGGATGGCCATATCATTCTCAAGGAAGTCAGCGTATACGTTGAGCATCTGTTGTGTACGCTCTTCAGCCTCTTCGAATGTTGCGTGTGCTGTATGGCCTTCCTGCCAAAGGAACTCACGGCTTCTAAGGAAAGGTCTTGTCTCTTTTTCCCATCTTACAACGCTGCACCACTGGTTAAGAACCTGAGGAAGGTCTTTGTATGAATGAATCTCGCCCTTGTAGTAATCGCAGAAAAGAGTCTCTGATGTGGGACGAACACAATATCTCTCTGTAAGAGGCTCCATTCCTCCGTGTGTAACCCATGCAACTTCAGGTGCAAATCCCTCTACGTGATCCTTCTCCTTCTGAAGAAGTGACTCGGGAATGAACATGGGAAGATAAGCGTTCTGAACTCCCGTTGCCTTAAATCTTGCATCAAGGTGCTTCTGAATAAGCTCCCAGATTGCGTAGCCCGCGGGCTTAATTACCATACATCCCTTGATGTTGGAATAGCTTACGAGGTCTGCCTTGATACATACGTCGGTATACCATTGTGTGAAATCTTCATCCATGGATGTGATCTCTGATACAAGTTTCTTGTTGTCAGCCATTTTGGTTCTCCTTTTTTTGCAATTAAGTGTTTCCGGGAACTTTGAGAGATATTTTTTCAAAAATAAAAGAACCCTCAAATCCCATAACAGGGACCGAAGATTCTCGGCGGTACCACCCTATTTAAACCAAGCATATTCTGCTGTGGTCTCACTCAATTTAACCCTTAACGCGGGATACGCCGTATTTTCATACGGGACTCCAAGGTAGGTTCGCTGTTTGGTCGTAAGAGCCTCGCACCAACGGCTCTCTCTCTGAAACGCTTACGCAGTTACTGATCCTCTTCAACGTCATATTATTTTAAAAATGATTTTATTAACATTTATGTACCTTGTCAAGGGGAGACGCTCTCCACCTATATTTCACTGCCAAGACAAAACAATCTCTTTAAATCTGGGAAGACATATTTCGCATAAGCCATATTCTTCCGTAGATACAATTCCGCCACGACCAAGCCTTCTTCTATACGGAGACATCGATTCCTACGGTAGACATGGGTGCTACTGTTGTTCCTCCTGCTGCCGCTCCGGGCATGGAGATTATAGGAGTAACTGACTGAGCACCTGCTTTAAATACAGGCGCGGAGCCTCCCGAAACCACGCTGCTTGCAGCATTTGAGGAACTGTTCTTCTTAGATTCTTCATAGGCAAAGAGCTTTTTAAGATATTCTTTGTCGGCTTCAGCTATTTCTTTCAGTTCCTTGGTACGATGCTTGATCTTGAGCATCTTAAGATCGTCTTCGGACATGTTTGGATCGGGAGCGTACATAGTTTCTGCAAGATCTGTAAGATCCATTTCTTCCATCATACTCTCCATCTCTTCCGAAAACTCACTCATAAGCTCTGTTAATGCTTCACCTTCTGACTCCGGAACATCTACCGGAACATCCTGAATTTGAGGACCTTCCATGATGAATTCTTCCTCATACTCCATATCATCAAAAGGCTCTTCGATCATTTCCTCTTCATCTATCTCCTCTTCTGATGCTTTCTCATCTTCAGAAGCACTGTCGTCTTCACGCTCTTCAAGCGCCTCTCCAATACCCACGGAGCCGCGTTCTATCATCTCTTCCTGCTCAAGGTGATGAACTTTCTTTCTGGCGACCTTTACCATGGAATTAGCATGATCTATAGCAAGCTGTATTTCTTCTTCGTCGTACTCGCCGCTTCCTTTAAGGCGCTTTAATCTCATCACTTCGCGTCTTGCGGATTGCACGGCTTTCCTTGCACTTACGCTATTTTTACTTCGTATTATCATCGAAGATATCTTTTTGAAATTATATTGGAGTTTCTTTTTCTGAAGGGATGTTGCCTTGGATTTATTTCTGGCTGCGCGCAGTTTCTCTGCATAGCACATACTCTGATCCGCTACGCTCTTTTCTCTCTCCGCTTTTCTCATCTCATATTCTAATTTCGCAAGGGATTCCTCGGGTTCAGACTTAGGCTCTGCTTTCCTATTAACCCGCATAGTGTACGCATTAGATATCGATTCAACTACTTTTTCATTTGAAAATAAGTCTCTCATGATCTCGATAGACATATGCATCCTCCTTGACGCTTTTTGGCAACTCCGTTTGTCAAAACTATCTCATATCATATATCGACATTTTTTGAATATAATTAAGGGCCATACTGATTATTATGATCAGTATGGCCCCGGTTTATCTCATCTGAATGTTTTAAGGTATTCCTTATGCTCGTCGGTAACTCTAAAACTCTCAACAGCTTTCTGAATTGCCTTTTTGTGGACCCATTCATCGAGCTTTCGATCTTCAAAATATTTAACGCTCGCGTCGTATTGTTTGGCAAGTGCTGTCGCGAAATACCAAGCCACCATCATCTTAAGGTAATAGTCTTCGCCTTTTTTGGACGCAACAAGCTCAAGATATTCCTCTTTGAAATCCTCATCCAGAAATTCATTCATAAGCATGCGCATGCCAAAACGCGCAGTGTAGACATGGTCTGACGCAATCCACTTCTTGATATACGGAAGGAGCTTTCCATGATTCTTTTTAAAGCATTTTGGCGTAGCCTGATCTGAAACCGGCCAGCAATCCACATACGGAAGGAACTTCTCCACTTCCTTGATGCACTCATCAAAATCCTTTATAAGCGAAACAACAAAGAAATGAACGAGATTCTCTTCGTAGTATTTATGCGGAAGCTTGCTTAAAAACTCACCCCTTATATCGCTCTTAAAGACTTCTTTTGCGACCTCGCGCATCTTGGGCGTTCTGACCCCGATGATTGTCTCGGGCGCTATATTGGGTACAAGCTTAGCCTGAAATTCCTTGTATTTAGAATCTTTTTCTTTTAATAGCATCTCATAAACTGTCATGATAGCAACCTCAGCTCAGTCTTGATTCCTCTTTGTCGTTATACTTAGAAAGGACAATTTCTCCTTTTTTTAGACTTTCGGGAACATCGATAACTCTTTGGTTTGACGATCCTCGGAATCTAAGAAGAAGGCTTCTTTTTTCAAGCTCGAACTTGCCGTCAACGAGAACATCGATCATTGAAAGGATTGCATCTGTATCTTCTCCGTGGCATCTCTTGTTGTCTTTATCGTTAAGCTCTTCCCATGTGTATCCGGAGTAGATCCAGATTGTGGCGTGGGGAACTTCTTTTTTCACCCGCTCGATAAGAGGTCTTATCTCTTTTTGATTTACAATCTCCATAGGCTCTCCGCCAAGGATAGAAAGACCGCTTACATACTCGGGTTTTAATGACTCTACGATCTCATCCTCTACCTCTTTGGTATATTTGTTTCCGTACATGAAATCCCAAGTCATTTCATTAAAGCAGCCCTTGCAGTGGTGCGTACATCCGCTTACAAAGAATGCCGTTCTACAGCCTATTCCGTTTGCAACATCATTAAAATATATTTGTCCGTAGTACATATCGCCTCTTCTTTTATTCAAAACAAAATCTTGTTTATGGGCAAAACAAGGTCGGATAATTCCGACCTTGCTGTTTATTGTGGTATTATTTGTTGTTCCTTTGTCAGGACCGAAACTTTGGTTTGTATCAGCACTTAGGTGTTGCGAGGTGGAGAACTCTTTCTTTGATCTCCTGGGTGCGTCCCTGGTTCCAGAACTGTGTTCCGATGTAACCACAGGTACGTCTTGCAACATTCATCTTGTTCTGATCTCTGTTACCACAGTTAGGGCATTCCCAGATGAGCTTGCCGTCTGTATCTGTAACGATCTTGATCTCCCCATCATAACCGCAACACTGGCAATAATCAGACTTGGTGTTGAGCTCTGCGTACATGATATTGTCGTAGATGTACTTCATAACTGATATAACCGCATCGATATTGTTGGTCATATCGGGAACCTCAACGTAGCTGATAGCTCCTCCGGGTGACAGAGCCTGGAACTCAGACTCAAATTTAAGCTTGGTAAATGCATCTATCTGCTCTGTTACATGAACATGATAGCTGTTTGTGATATAGTTCTTGTCTGTAACTTCCGGAATGCTTCCAAAACGCTTCTGAAGGCACTTAGCAAACTTGTAAGTGGTTGACTCAAGAGGTGTTCCGTAAAGTGAGAACGAAATATTGGTCTCTGCTCTCCACTTAGCGCACTTGTCGTTAAGGAACTGCATTACCTGAATTGCAAAATCTTTACCCTTGGCATCGGTGTGTGATACACCCTTCATGTACTTGGTACATTCGCAAAGTCCGGCATAGCCAAGTGATATTGTCGAGTAGTTACCAAACAAAAGCTTGTCTATGTTCTCGCCCTTCTTAAGTCTTGCAAGGGCTCCGTTCTGCCAAAGGATAGGTGCCACATCGGAAGGTGTTCCGAGAAGTCTCTCATGTCTGCACATAAGTGCTCTCTTACAGAGCTCGGTTCTCTCTTCCATAAGCTCCCAGAACTTGTCGATATCCTTGTTTGATGAGCAAGCTACATCTACAAGATTGAGAGTTACGACACCCTGGTTGAATCTTCCGTAGTACTTGTGCTGGCCTTCCTCATAATTGAGAGCGCCTGCCTTGTTGCCCTTGTTGCAAAGCCCCTCTGCAACCTTCTCATTGTCGGGAGTAAGGAAGCTTCTGCATCCCATGCAAGGATATACGTCGCCAGCCTTAAGCTCTCTCATCTTCTTAGCTGAGATGTAATCGGGAACAAGTCTCTTTGCCGTACATTTAGCGGCAAGTTCTGTCAAATACCAGTACTTGGAATCTTCATGTATATTGTCTTCGTCGAGTACATAAATGAGCTTGGGGAAAGCGGGTGTTATGAGCTGACCCTTCTCATTCTTTACGCCGGTAATTCTTTGTTTAAGCATTTCCTCGATGACCATAGCCAGATCTTCTCTTGTCTGACCTTCCGGGACCTCATCGAGGTACATATACACGGTTATGAAGGGCGCCTGTCCATTGGTAGTCATAAGAGTGATTACCTGGTACTGAATTACCTGACATCCTCTCTCGACCTCTTTCTTGACGCGCATCTCTGCGATCTCGTTGACCTGCTTCTTGTTGATCTTCATTCCGGCAGTCTCAAACTCGAGCGCAACTTCCTTACGGAACTTCTGTCTGCTGACGTCCACAAAAGGTACGAGGTGGGAAAGAGTGATACTCTGTCCGCCGTACTGTGAGCTTGCAATCTGTGCGATCGCCTGAGTTGCGATGTTGCATGCAGTTGAAAAGCTCTTGGGACGCTCGATCATGGTCTCGGAAATAACTGTTCCGTTCTGAAGCATATCCTCCAAATTAACCAGACAGCAATTGTGCATATGCTGAGCAAAATAGTCCGAATCATGGAAATGGATAAGCCCTGCTTCGTGTGCCTTGACTACATCCTCGGGAAGAAGGAATCTTCTTGTGATATCTTTGCTCACTTCGCCCGCCATGTAGTCTCTCTGAACGCTGTTGACTGTAGGGTTCTTGTTGGAATTCTCCTGCTTAACTTCTTCGTTATTGCACTCAATAAGAGACATGATCTGCTCGTCAGTCGTGTTGGACTTTCTGACAAGAGCATGCTTATAACGATATGTGATGTATTTTCTGGCAACCTCGAATTTACCGGATTTCATAAGGCCGTCCTCGACCATGTCCTGGATTTCCTCGACGCTTGCCGCACGAGTTAATGAAGCGCACTGCTTCTCGACTCCCATCTCGATGTCACTGATTTGGCCTGCTGTCAGTTTTTTCTCTTCAGTAACCTCGTTGTTAGCCTTCTCGATAGCCGCAAGAATCTTATTGCCGTCAAACGCCACTTCCTTACCGCTTCTCTTAATGATCTTCATAAGAACCCCCTTGCAATTTACAATCCCTTTAAATCAATCACATAGATAAAATGAACCACAACTATATCTTGTGGTTGCAAATTAATGATAATACATTATATTGATTAATTCAAGAGAATTAATATTATTTTTTTCGTACTTCTTCAAGCCTGTTATGCAGTCTTTTCAAGTGTTCCAGAGTTTTCTCATCCGAAATGCTCTTTCCGGAGAAAAAATATTCCGTATTCGACTCACACAACATCTTGTGTACGCTATCAAAGTATACCACATTATCGGGGGAATTGGTTAAGGAAAGTCCCAAAACATCCGCTAGATGTCGAATTGTCCCGTGATTTCCGTCGATCAGAAGGGTTTCTTTTCCAAAAAATTCTCTGTAAAGCGGTTTAAAATAATTAAAATGTGTACATCCAAGAACAAGAGCGCAGTAATTCTCAGTGTTGTAGTCCGAAAACTGCTCTCTTAAATATTCTCTGACATTATCTGTATCAAACTCTTCTCTTTCGGCAAACTCAACAAGTCCCGGCATCGGCAAAAGATCTACTCTGTGCTTCTCATCAACCCTGTGGAGAAGATCTCTTAATTTATCCTCTCTAATGGTAACGGGGGTAGCTATCACCATGATCCTCTTTTGCTCGGTTCCCTCAACCGCAGGCTTGACGGCGGGCTCCATTCCAAGGATCGGTACGTCGTATCTTTTCCTAAGTTCCTTGATGGCTACGCTGGTAGCTGTGTTGCACGCTACAACGATCGCTTCCGCTCCCTTGTCCAAAAGAAATTTCGTAATCTCTTCGGAATATCCCAGAATCTCTTCGGGAGTCTTGTTGCCATACGGAACGTGCTCAACGTCGGCATAGAATATGTAATTTTGCTCGGGCAAAAGATGGTATGCCTCGTGAAGAACAGACAGGCCACCTATTCCCGAATCAAAAATTCCAATCTTCATTATTTTGTCTGATTTCCTTTATATTATGTTATACTTACAGCATGAGCGATAGAAAAATAGACGAACTGCAAAAACTCTATGATAACCCAAAGGTAGGAACTCTCGTACAGGAGATCTGCGAATACTACGCAACTCAGGACGGCTATGAAGACAACTCATACCGCGATGAGATCGAACCTCACGAGATAGTCGAGTCCGTTTATGGTCTTTTTTGCCTTCAGAGCAGAGAGCAGATTCTCGACGAATTTGCCGTTGTACAAAAAAGATATCCTGCGCTCTATGAGAGCGTCAGAAATCTAAGCTCAACTCTGCTCATCAACATGGATTATCATTCTTTGGAAGAAGAATACGCCAGAAAGATTGCAGACTATGCCAAGGACACCTCCAAAGAGGAAGTCTTAAGTCACACAGATTCTTTTTCCCGTTCCAGCAAGTCTTTATCCGAAGCTGTCGATCGTTTCTATAGTTGGCTCCACTCAAGGAGTCGTTAAATAATTCATGGAAGCATACAGATATTGGCCTTCGTATTCTACGATCGCCCAGTATCCGCCGCCGTCTACAGCTACTCTCTTTAGCTGCGTGCCAACCTTGGCAACGGCAACCACTTCACTTCCCTCTTCATTCTTGGGCTTATTCCTTAGATTAAGATCATTGGTTATAACCGTCACGGTATCATCAACCTGATTGTATCCTGCGGGGATTTCGAAGGTTTTGGGCTCCTCCGCTGCTCCTTCAGGATTTTCCTGTGTTTCTTCCGTAACTTGTTCCTCCGGATCTTTATGGAGGAGTCTATCAAACACACTTGTCTTTAAAACCACGCAAACAAGCGTCAAAATAACGATTCCCGTCATAATGGACGCGATCCTTACGACGATCCTCATCATCTTATCTTCCGACTCGTCGTACTCTTCATCGTCATAATCGTCTTCGTAATCCCTGTCGTAGTCGTCCTCTTCGTAGTAGTCATAGTCTCTTCTGCGAATATCGTCTTCGTAGCGATCGTCTTCACGGACATCATCCTCGTAATAATCCCTACGAGATCTTTCTCTTCGCGGTCTTATCGGCTTCTCAGGATCTTTTTTGGGCACACTCTCCCTGCGCTCGTCTTTCACCGTTTCTTTTCCGAGCTGCTTATTACCGCTTTCAGCTTTCTGTCTTTCGCGGAAATATGCCTCTCTTTCCTCTTCCGTAAAGAAGTTGTACGGATCTTCTATCTCGATACCGTTGATTACCGTTGTCTCGCTAAGATCCGGTTTCTTTACAGGCTCCTCTTTTTTAACGGGAGTTTCCGTCTTTTCTTTAACGGGTTCTGTTTTTTCAACTTTTTCAACGGGCTCTTCTACTGATTTTTTCTTATAGTCTTCAAAATTTGTAATCTTGTCCGCCAAAACTTTGCTCCTCTTTAAAATAGTGCTGGCCTTTTAAGCCAGCACCTTATCGATAATTCCCTGTAATTTTGTTTTGTTCAGCGCTCCAACTGCCGTATCCACTACTTCGCCGCCCTTGAAGAATGCAAACATCGGTATGGACATAACGTTGTACTTCTGTGCTATATCAGGTGCCTGATCAACATTAATCTTCATTACCTTAAGCTCACCTTCGTATTCCTCGGCAAACTCATCCATCATGGGGGCCATCATCTTGCAGGGCCCACACCAGTCAGCTGAAAAATCAACCAAAACCGGTAATTTGCTTTTTAGAACTTCTTCTTCGAAGTTCTGGCTGTTTAAACTGTAGTCCATATTAGCTCCCCTTTCTGCTCACAATGTATTTAAATATCGGATTGCCCATGGAAGAGAATCTCTCTTCATACTCGGTCATCACATTGTTCTCTTTCATAACGGGATCGTTATGAAGATCGCGTGTGACTGCATCCAATGTCCAACCTGCCGGCTCAACCTCCTCGAGTGCAAAATTAAACAGGTCTTCGTTGTCCGTCTTAAACTCAACCACGCCGTCCGGAACAAGTATCTTG
The DNA here is from genome assembly GCF_003625475.1 of Butyrivibrio sp. X503. Taxonomy (GTDB): domain Bacteria; phylum Bacillota; class Clostridia; order Lachnospirales; family Lachnospiraceae; genus Butyrivibrio. Next base: position 68,400 of record NZ_RAIQ01000006.1, read on the forward strand.
TCATATCTCTTAAGAAATTCTCTTGAAGGAAGGCGTCTCTTGGCGTGTCTGTCCTTGGGCCATGGATCCGAGAAATTAAGGTATATCCTGTCGACCTCAGACGGAGCGAACACGTCGCATATATTCTCCGCATCCATCCTGATAAAAATAACATTGGGAAGAAGGAGCTGTTCCTGCTTCTGGATGGCACGTAAAAGAACACTTGAATATTTCTCTATTCCAACGTAATTGATGTCGGAATGGAGGGCCGCCATGTCCATTAAAAATCTGCCCTTACCCATTCCTATCTCAATATGGATCTTATTGTCATTACCAAATACCTCTTTTTTCCAGAGGCCTTTCATCTTCTCGGGCTCTTTGACGGTGAACTTACTCTCCGCAATAACTTCTCTTGATCCCGCAATATTACGTAAACGCATTTCTATTCCTACCTGTACATCTTATAAAAGAATTTTACAACATTTGCCCTCGATTTGGAAGTATTGTATTATTTACATACGATGAACAACACAGTATACGCTAATAATAAAGGAAAATTTCATAAAATTGTTTTAGCCCTAATGGCAATCATGTTGTTATCCTCTCTTTTGGCAAAAGACGTTTATGCCGATGAGCCCGTAAAGGAAGGGGATCCGGGCAAGCTCATGGACGTCGAGCAAAGAAAAGCGCTCCCGATAGAGAGTAATCTTATCGACAGCTGGCCGCAGGGTCCTACGATAGGTGCCAAATCGGCTATTGTCATGGAAGAGAAAACAGGCACGATATTATACGCCAAGAATATCCACGAGGAGCTCTACCCCGCAAGTACCACCAAGATAATGACTTGTCTTCTTGCGGTTGAAGGTGCCAATCTAAACGATAAGATAACCTTCTCAGACGATGCCGTTTTCAGTGTTCCGCATGACGGATCAAGTATCGGAATGGATGTGGGACAATCAATAACGCTCGAGCAGGCGCTCTACGGAATCATGGTGGGAAGTGCCAATGAGGTTGCCAACGCCGTTGGCGAGCACGTAAGCGGAAGCATCGATGAATTTGTTAAGCTCATGAACAAAAGAGCTACGGACATAGGCTGTAAGAACACTCATTTTTCCAACACCAACGGTCTTCAGAGAGCCGACCACTACACAAGTGCGTATGATCTTGCGCTTATATCAAGACAGTTTTTTAATAACGAGCTTCTTTGTAAGGTCGCAAACACGCCAAGATATCACTTCACACCGACAGCAACACAGCCGGATGATTTCTATCTTAATAATAAGAATAAGCTTATTACCGGAGAGATTCCTTACTCGGGAATTATCGGCGGTAAGACCGGTTACACGGATCTGGCACAGGAAACGCTGGTCACCTGCGCGGAAAAGAACGGAATGAGACTTATCTGCGTCGTATTTATGGAGGATTCTCCCGAGCAGTTCAACGACACGGTTACTCTTCTTGATTATGCGTTCAACAACTTCACTTCGGTCAACATCGCTGACAACGATACAAGATATATGCCTGATGACTCACTTTTCTTTGAATCAGACAACGATGTATTTGGAAAGTCCGGCACGATCCTTCGTCTTAACGACGATGACTGTGTAATACTTCCCAAGACCGCTAAGATCGAAAATACCGAATATACTGTATCTTATGAGCTTACTGAAGAAGATAAAAAAGAAGATCCTTCCGCAGTCGCCAAGATCCTGTATACCTATAAGGGATGCGATGTGGGAAAAGCTCTTGTATCGTATTCGGGTCAGAGCGGTTCTTCTTCCGCTGAAGGCGGTGCGAGAAAGCCTGTTTTTATAAACGTAAAGATCCTTCTTATAATCGCTGTGGCAATTGTTATTATTTCGATCATTTCGGAATCAATGTCGACAAAGGCTATCTCCAACAGAAAGTTTGCTTCAAAGAGCGACCGCATCAGATATAAGAGGAGAAAGCGCGAATTTAAAAAATGGCGCATGGGATCCAGGAAATTCTGACAAGTATGTAATTTAAATCACATAACAAGCATATAGAAAGCCATGATCGTTAAGGTCATGGCTTTTGTCTTTTCTTTATTTTTCTTTGTTTCGCCTTCATGTCTTCGACATCCTCGGGCGGGATAAATCTGCAGGTCTTTATTACAAAAAGCCTTCCGTCCTCAGCCTTTTTGATCCTGACCTTAGCTTTCATAAATCCGTGTTTATCGCAGTATGCCACGGCGTAGTAGTGCTTGCCGTTAGGCGAAAACCACTTAACCTTCCTTCGGATATTCTTTCTGCACAGGTAGCACTTGGTGCTCATTATCTCCATGTTCTCAAGAATATCTTCTTTGGTATCAAATTCCCTTGAGATGTATTTCTCATAGTTATCAAAGATGATCTTGATCTCTTGCTTCTTGGTCTTTGGAGTCACATAGGTGTCAAAAGAAATCTTGCTAAGTATCTTTTCTCCGAATCCTTTAAAGATTTCCGCCGTATAGATAGCATCGGAAAGCGCCCTGTGAAAAGGAATATCGCTGTCCAGACCAAGCTCTGTAGCCGCAGATTCAAGAGACTTCCTGGTTCTGCCATCGTCATAGGCCAGGCTGTAAAGCTTTTGAACATCGTAAAAAGGAAGCGGCCTGTCCGAAAGAAGAGGCATTCCGAAGAAATCAAGATTGCGCTGAAACTCGGTCAGATCAAGCGGGCCCCAGCTGCAAAACTTAGGATCTTCTCCGCACCAATCAAGAAAGTCCGTCGCTGCCTCCTGAAAAGAAACACCGTTTTCAAGATCTTCCATTGTAAGGTGTATAAGCTTACCCGTTATCTTGTGCATCTGCTTGTGTATCTGTGGTTTGATAAGTCTGCTGAATTCGCCGACTTTTTTCTTTTCTTCATTAAGTTTAACTGCACCTATCTCAACGATCTCAAAAGAGAGAGTCTTGCCGTCAACCGTGACCGGTGCTTCGCCCTGATTCCATTCAAGATCAAAAATAATATAATTACTCATTCCTCATCCGCCTTATATCCTTATTAAACTATACGGTCCACCAAAAATAAATGCAACTGGTATTGACATTTTAGATTGTATGCAATATAATTTCGTCAAATCAAATGTTTGTTGTTTTTGTTTTATATTCACGGAGGTATTTACCATGAATTTTTATGATTATTCTGTTACCGATACAAACGGCAACGAGGTTAAACTCGATTCCTTCAAAGATAAGGTCGTGCTCGTTGTGAACACCGCTACAGGCTGCGGCTTTACTCCTCATTACAAAGATATCGAAGAAATGTATGAGAAGTTCCATGACAGAGGCTTTGAAGTTCTTGATATCCCCTGCACCCAGTTCGCGGGTCAGACTCCCGGAACCGATGAAGAGATTCATGAATTCTGCCAGCTTCATTACAACACCAAGTTCCCTCAGATGACCAAATCTGATGTAAACGGCGAGAATCAGCTTCCTTTATATGAATATCTCAAGTCTCAGAAGGGATTTGAGGGCTTCGGAAAAGGACCTGCTGCCCTTGCAATGAATGTAATGCTCAAGAAGATCGATAAAGATTACAAGAATAATCCCGACATAAAGTGGAACTTCACCAAGTTTGTTATAGATAGGAACGGCAACGTTGTTGCTCGTTTTGAGCCCACTCAGAAGATGTCCGATGTAGCTTCTTGCGTGGAAAAGCTCTTATAAACCGTTAGGCAAAAAGCTTTATCTTTACGAACAACCTGCCTTTCCTTGTTGTATTTGTGGTCCCCAGATATATAAACTTTCCGTGGCCTTTGGCAGACACCCTTGCGCCGGGTTTAAGATCATACCCGCCGCTATACGCCGTCTTTCCGTCGATAAACACTGACTCGGATTCTATCAGTTTCTGAGCCTCAGATCTGGAGAGATGATATACAAAGGCCAGAATTGCATCAATTCGTTCAGAAGCAACACTTCCGCTAACCTCCTCAAATCTGGGCTCCACATTGCAATCACTTACCTTTACCTTTTCACATTTTACCGAGGTGTGTCTGATGCGAATCAGCTCCTTGCAGAGCATTTCTGCAATGTCTGATGTCGCAAACAGATATGCCTCATTTTCATCTATAAGGATGTCTCCTATCTGATCACGCTCTATTCCGAGATTCATAACAGATCCAAGATAATCTCTGTGATTTAGATCATCCGCAAACTTTGCATTTACCGGCCTTATGCGTACACATTCAAGAACCGATGGTTCCTCTTTTTCTGCCAAAAGAAAACTCTCTTCGTCCAGGTAATCGGGTAAAAAACAGACCATAGCTCTCTCTGCTTCTTTTGCCCCGCCATAAACGACGAACCTGGCGCCGCAGTATATATTGCTGTTTGATGAGACTCCTTCACTTGCAAGTATCTGATAAAAGCAGGCAAGCTCCGACACCGAGAGAAAATCGGTGTGGGTGACAAAATTATTCATGTATGCCCTTGTTGCCAGATCTTTTATTCGACCTGCGAGGAAATCCCGTGTCTTTTCTTCCAAAACTTATAACCTCTTTAAATAATGCTGCGAGCGACCCGTGGGCCGCCCGCAGAGTAATTATTCGTCTATCTTATTAAGTATTGCTTTGTAATCCAGTTTTTTCCCATTAAGTACCGCTTCCTTAAGTCTGTCGTTTATGTCATAAGAAAGCTTTAGGGAAAAGAAATCTTTGCTGTCTTCCAGAAGCTTTAAAAAGATCTTGTCTCCGGCCCAGAGATTTAAATTGAATACATCACCCTTTTTGACCCATGAAAGTTCCCCTTCATCGCACTCTTTTGGCTCCGAGTCCGGGGCTTTTGCCGTGAACAGGGACATGAGCTCATAGTCGCCCTTATCGGAAATAAAAGTTACAACGGCCCTGTATTTTATCTTCTCTTCTTCGATATCATAGCCCGTCTCCTCGAAGATCTCTCTTTTTATGCAGTCCTCGGGACTTTCATTTTCCTCAAAATGACCGCCGACGCCAATCCACTTGTCTTTGTTTATGTCATTCTTTTTGGAAATCCTATGCATCATTAGGTACATGTCATCTCTTTCAAGATAACAAAGAGTTGTCAAACAGCGGTCCATGTAATTCTCCGAAATGTTTATTATGATCTGCCGGCCTTTTGGCGTTTATCAGTGCTCAAGTGCAGGTGTCCAGTAGTCCTGACCGAAGATGTCGGTAAAGCGATATGTCTCAAGCACTTTTCCCTCTCCAACGGATACGTTGCTGATCTCCATATCGGACATTTTGCCCTTTACTACCATCTGTTCTCCGAGGAGGTAACTATCTTGGTATTTCTTGTCATAAGTATAATAATCGCAGACAAAATCTATGGTATCGCCCTCTTCAAGCTCTGTGTAATTCTTGGCGATAGTCTCTGTCTCGTCGTCCTTGTAATCTCTTACCGCACCGGCAACATAGCCGTCTTCGTTCTGTGAATCAAACACGATGATAAGGTTTGAAGGCTCCTCGTTGAGAAGACAGGGAACGCGACCTGTTATCTGATATGCACTGCTGTCTCCCTGAACGTCGACAACATAGTAAGGAACAACCTGACCGTCGATCGCAAGCCATGTCTTGTCATTCTGTGACTTAAGGTTTCCTTTGTCATCAAACTCAAAGACATTATCCATTCCAAGGTCGATATAGCCCTCGCCGTCATCATAGAACATATTGAGTGCGAGGTTCTCAACTTTGGACCACTCATCCTCCGTCAAAGAAATTACATCTTCGCCGTTATCGTTGGTTGTCCAGATGAGTGCTTCGGGATCAAATCTGTTGTCTGCTATATACTGTGCGGTCTTTTCAATATCAAGGTCTCTTCCGAAGAAGTCTGTGTTTGAAGATGAAAGACCTGAAATGCTGCTAAAGTCACTTGAAAGGAAGGTTGAAAGGAGCTGTCCTATAAGCTCCGCTGAAGATCCGCCGCCTGAACTGCTTGGCATATCTCCGAAAAGAGACGGCATCGGGCTCTGCGTTCCGCCGCCTGCAACCTGTCCTGCGGTTCCGAGCTGCGCAAAGTTCTGAATGCACTTTGCATAATCTTCGTCCATTCCAATAACCTGGTAAGTATTTACCATCGAATCAACCTTACTTCCTGTCTTGTAAGGGAAGTAGATGGAAAGACCGTAGGCATTTGTCATGTTACTGCTTGTCTTATTGTATTTGATGGCACCGCGAAGAACTTCCGCAAGTTCCTTGGCTTCTTTTGTATCCATCTTGTTTGCGAAGTCGATAAGATCAACCTGATCTATCCTTGACTGCGCAAATTCCCTCGTGCTGCTTCTTGCCTTTGATACAGTAGCAAACTCATTTTGCTTGATAAGGTTTGTTGTATCCTTGGAGAAATCGGTAAGCTCCGAAGGAACCGTCTGCGAAAGCTCAGCAAGATCTATCATTGAGAGCGTTGTCTTTTGTCCGGGACATGTCTGAGCACACGCTGCCGTAAAGGAATCAATGATATTCTTACCTATATCAAGAGTATCCATTGATGTGTTGCTTCCAAATGCCGTAAGCCAATCCGTATAGTACCAGCCTACTCCGGGCTCCGTCTCCTCTGATGCGATGAGGTAATCCGCATAGTTGGAAACTACAAGAGCGTTCTCTACCGTTGCCATAAGGCATGTATCAAATCCGACAAAGTCAAAATTTACTCCGCCGTCTTTAAGTGCTGTGTTAATACCTGCAAGTGACATTGCTCCCGCTGAAACGAAGCGCTCATCATAGCCATAGCCGCCCGTTGATCCTCCGCCGTGATTCCAGAAAATAAGCTCATATCTGTCTGCGGGGAAATTCTTTGCAGACCATTTGATATATGACGAAAGAGTATCGGGCTTGGTCATCGGAAGGTTTCCGACATTATCAGCCAAAAGAGTCATCTTTCCGCCCTTGATCTGATAAATCTGGTTAGTTTGGCTGGATACAACGTTGTTCTGCCACTGTCTGCAGCCACCTGTGTATACAAGGAGGTTAATGTTATCTCCGAGGTTGGCCTTTAACATCTCCTGAAGATCCTTGGATGCCATGCCGCCTCTTGACTCAAGATCCGCTCCGCACATGTACATCATGATCGTAACGGTATCCTGTCCGTTTCCTTTGATAACAGTGCGTTTAGCTCTTGCCTTGGGATCAACCTCTCTGTTGAGAACACCGGTATTGGACTCGCCGCTCCATGCCGCAGAGCTTACATTTGCTCCCGAATATGAACCCATTCCGCCGCCAAAAAGCTGCGCAAGAGTAGAAAGACCCGAGCCCATCTGTGATGAGTCGCTTGGTGTCGTTGCAACGTTGGGTGTATTTCCCGTACCTGTTCCCTGCTGGGTTGTTACAGCCTGTCCCTGTCCCGGCGTAGTTCCTGTTGATGAACCGCCTCCAAGGAACGAGCCAAGTCCGCCGCCTCCACCGAGCACGAGTACCAATATGACTATTATCATGAAAAGAGGACTTCTTCCCGAAGAGCGTCTCATTCCGCCGTCATCACCCGAGGATTGCGGTCCCTGCGAATATCCTCCGCTCTGTCCAACAGGACCTGTACCCAGGCCTTCTCCTCTTTTATGGACACCTGTCCCACCTTCGGTAACTCTCTTTTTTCTTCCAACGGGTCTGTTATCGTTATCCATGTTATCCTCCAAAAAAGTTGATCATACACGCAAACCATAAATCATATATGATATACGGATTGCTCCGCTTTTTCTTTTTGCCCCTATATCATACATATTATCACAATTTTATGCTATATTTATCTATGAAATGACATGATTTAAGCGTTTATGCTATTATCATTTCAAAATAATAATTTAGGTTATAGGAGGAGCATAAAAATGTTCGCAGTAAGTTCTTTTGTTACATCTATTATCATGGCTATTATTATCGGCGGCATTGCAGGTTGGGCAGCAGGACAGATCATGAAGTCCAACGGAAGCCTTGTAAGAAATATTATTCTTGGTATTGTCGGTGCTTTTGTCGGTAATCTTGTTCTTGGACTCATCGGTATTCACGGTTCAGGTTTCCTTGGTTCGATAATCGTTTCAACCATTGGTGCCTGCATCGTTATCTACCTTGGAAGAGTTCTGTCCAAATAAGTTGGAATATAAAGCAATCTAAAAATGCGCTGTTCATATAAGAACAGCGCATTTTTTGCTAACGCAAATATCTTACATTTCCAGCTTACCTGCACAGATAAGCTTTCCGGAGCGGCGATCGAAGAGAAGGATATCGTTTCCGTTTATACTGATCTTCTCTTCCTGTCCGATCTTGTAGATAACTCCGCCGAAGATAACTCCCGTAAGGAGATACTCACCGATGCGAAGCTTAAGTGTTGACTCCATTCCGGTAGGCATCGCACCGTAAACGGTTGTGTCGAGCTTTCCGTTTGGATCTATGTCTATTGCCTCGGGACGAATGCCGATAACGAAATCTTCGTCTGTTATCACCGGCTCGTCCATGATGCTGTCATCCTCTTCCTCAACCTTTTGGATGTGATACTTAAATACCTCATCCTTGTTGCTCTTTTCAACAGCACCCTTTTTCATAAGTCTCTGTCTCTCAAGCTCGAGCTTATCCTCAGCTTCTTTATCTCTCTGAGCTCTCCACTCATCAAGGTTAAGACTTTCGTTCGGAACGAATCTTGCCTTGATTCCTCCGAGGATATCGAGAGAAACGCTTCCGTCTGCCTGCTGGCTTCCTTTTCCGTCAACAAAGTTCATTGAAGGATTTCCGACGAAATCTGCTACGAAAAGATTTGAAGGTCTGTTGTAAACTTCCAGAGGTGCCGCGTACTGCTGAAGAACGCCGTTGTTGATAAGGCAGATTCTTGTTGCAAGTGTCATGGCTTCCATCTGATCGTGTGTTACATATACGAAGGTGCTTCCTGTCTCGACATGAAGTCTTTGAAGCTCGTATCTCATCTCAAGACGAAGCTTGGCGTCAAGGTTTGACAAAGGCTCATCCATGAAAAGAACCTGTGGCTCGGGAGCAAGTGTACGTGCGATCGCAACCCTCTGCTGCTGTCCACCCGAAAGCTCCGCGGGATATCTGTCCATGAACATTCCGATCTTAACTATTCTTGAACAAGCTCTGACTCTTGAATCTATCTCTTCTTTTGAAAGCTTCCTTACTTCTTCGACAACTACTCCGTTCTTAACCACTTCGAATTTGTCATTAAGCTCTTTTGAATCCTTGCTGTATTTTTCTTTGATTGAAGAGAGCTTAGCCTCGTATTCGGAGAGCTTGGATTTTGCTGCCGCAGCTACATCCTGCGCCCCCTGAATATTTAATCCGTACAGTTCTTTTGCGGTAAAAATTGAAAGGCTGTAATTATCGATAAGCTTAACGTAAGCTTTGTTTTCATCAAGCTTTCCGTTCTTATCCCTGCACTCTTCCACAATTTCTTTTACCTTGTTACCGTTCTGAAGAGCTCTTATCATGTCGGCTGTCTGCTTAGCTTCGATATCAACGACGGGCATTTTCTCGTTGATGTTCTTAAGGCCGAATGCGATGTTCTCATATACGGTCATGTTTGGCCAGAGCGCGTAGTTCTGGAAAAGGAAGCCGACTCTTCTTTTGTTGGCGGGAACGTTGATGCCCGCATTAGAGTCAAACACAACCTTGTCTCCTATTGTGATCTTTCCTTCGGTCGGAGTCTCAAGACCTGCGATCATTCGAAGGATCGTAGTCTTACCGCAGCCCGAAGGTCCAAGTAGTGTGATAAAAGAGTTGTTTGGTATATTAAGGCTTACATTATCTACGCCAAAGAATTTTCCCCAGCGTTTTGTTATATTCTCTAAAATGATTTCCGGCATGATTACTTTCCTCCTATGCCACTGTCAAGGCTTGCGCCCGTCAGCTTATTAACCAGTGTGTTAAATACTAAGATTGTCACGATAAGTATCAGGTTGATCGCACTTGAGAATGCGTATAGTCCCATCTCATCGAAATAGTCGAGTGTTGTCGAAAGGATAAAGCCTTGCGTGCAGAGAAGAAGGAACAATGACAACTCTCGAAGGCACGTCATGAACGGAAGCAGATATCCGCTTATGATCGACGATTTCTGGATAGGAATGATGATTCTTGTCATTCTCTTTATCCAAGGTGTGTCCATGATGACCGCAGCCTCTTCAAGCTCGTTGCTTATCTGGAGCATGGAGTTAAGTGAGCTCCTCGATGCAAAAGGAATGTACTTAACCACACCTGCGATGATAAGCAGTGTGTATGTGTTAAAGAGGTTGATGTGCTCATTGGAGAACAGGATAAAGAATGCTGCTCCTACCGCTATTGATGGCATAAGGTAAGGCAAAAATGCCACGTTGTTAACGTAGTTGGCCCACTTGCTTCTTCTCTTTTTGGCAACTGCGTAGCCGATAAGTGTTCCGATGGTTCCTGCGATGAGTGCACAGACAACTGCAAGGAACAGGGTTCCGAAGAATGCATGCCATATTGTATTGTTATACAGAATTCCGGATTGTCCGTACATTCCGTTTTCAGTCACGTTTTCGTTTGTAACCCACCACTTTGTTGTAAGATGAGCCAAGTTTCCTGTGTAAAGGAAGCTGTAATCACCGGGGTTGGGAAGGAAGGTCTCAAGTGCAAAAAGAACTATCGGCCAAATACTTGTAAAGAATGTAATGAGAATAAATACGATTCCCACAATGTATTTTCCCATCTTTCCGATGGTGAGCTTTGTGAGCTGTCCGGATTTTCCGGTAACCGTTGTATAGTTCTTGCGACTCTTTAAGCTCATCTGGTTCATTCCAAGGATCAGCACACCGAATACCATCATGATGATCGCAAGGATACTTGCCTCACCTGTATAGGTGCTGTTCATTGAAATGTACTTGGTTGAAAGTGTTGTAAGGTTTAAGTAGTGCGGAACGGGATAGCTTCCCATTGCGCTTCCGAATACCAAAAGTATTGTTGAGAGAATGGCTGGCTTGATCATGGGAAGCGTTACTTTGAACATTATCTTCCACTTGGGTGTATCAAGAATTGTTGCCGCCTCTTCAAGGTTTGCATCCATGTTCTTGAATATTCCGCCGATCAGGATGTAAGCAAAGGGTGCATAGTGTAGGCCGAGTACCATTGCGCTTGGGAATACTCCCTGACACCACCATGTCGGGAAATAAACATGGAATATCGCTGCGAGAAGTCCGTCACTTGTTCCCGTCACTTTGTTGGAATAGAACATGTGCTGCCATACTACAGCGAGTGTCCACTGCGGCATGATATAAGGGAAAATAAAGATCGAACTTAAATATTTTTTGAATTTCATGTCGGTCCTTGTTACCAAGAAGGCAAAAAGGCCGCCGAACAAGATCGATATCACACAAGTAAGAACCGAAAGGATCACTGTGTTAAGAAGCGGTGTCCACAGATTGGCTCTGGCCAGTCTGCTGGTGAAAAGGTCGATGTAGTTTACTATCGTATAGCCCGAAACTTTTTTGGTCAGATGCTGATCGATCGTTCCGGGATGGATACTGAACGTATCTTTTACAATTGCTATGATAGGTGCGACAGTACTAAAGGTTAAAACAATCCCAAACAGCAAAAGTATTATGTTCTGAGGTTGGGAAAACCAAGTCTTTACCTTATTTTTGAAAATCGCACTTTTGTCTGGTTTTGCGATTGCTTGCATTTTTTACCTCTTTTCCTTAAAAGGGGATGCCACCTCTTTTTATAAAAGCGGCATCCCTTTTGTTATTTAACTAAGGATCACTCTCCGGGTGCATAGTGGTCGAGAACGTCGATCCAGCTTCCTACTGAGAAGGATACTTCTGAACAATATACGGGATCCTCAAGTACGAGCTCTCCGTTTGTTGTCCACCAGTCATATCCGCGGTCGTTCTTTGCAGGGAACTCATCTCCGCCGCCCTGTGAGTGATGGAATGTAGCTTCGATCTCTTCTGCAACCTTAGGATTGGATGAATATCCGCCCATGTCTTTGCCCCATGCTTCAAATCCCTGCTCTGTGCAAGTCATGAAAGCGATGAATGCGCATGATGTCCAAGGAAGAGGACTGTTCTTTGTAAGGAAGAGGTAGTGGCAATAGCCGTATCCGCCGATTCCTGTGTAGCCGTCTTCGTATGCTGCAACTTTGATGTTGTTAACAGATACTGTTGCTGACTCTTCTACAGAGCGAAGCTTGGAGTAAACAAGAAGTCCTGCCTGATCCTTTGCGGATGCATCTACAAGTGTGTTGCAGATAGGGCCGTCATCTGTCTGCTCGTTGTAGCTGTTAACCCAGAGCTTGATCCATGCAAGAGCGTATGCTCCGTTTGCGCCAAGACCAAGGTCGTTGGCGTCAGCCTGCATAGCCTTGATTGTAGGCTCGAAGTATGCCTTCTTGGTATCGTCGAGCTTGTCGTAAGCTTCTTTGAGCCATGTAGCGTACTTGTCTTCTGTGAGCATCATAAGGAAGTTCTTTCCTACGATCTCGGAATCAACACCCATGAAAAGAGGATGTGCTCCGTCATATACGAAGTCCCAACAGTTGTTGTATGTTGCGCTTCCTGTGCTGTTGTACATAAATACCTTGTTAAGTGTCTGAAGAGGAAGGAATCCCTCATAAGAATCCGCAGACGTATTATTTGCTTCAGCCCACTCCTTAGGAATAAAGGTCTTTAAGATATCTGTGTCGACCATCTTGGACTGAATCTGATTTCCGTCCTGGATAAGTGTCATAGCGAATGTACCTTCGCTCTTAAGTGAATCTGATGTGAGCTGCTCGAAGATCTTGTTGTTCTTGGGCTGCTGCCACTCAAATTCCATTGAATATGAAGAATCGATTGACTGTAAGTACTCAATAAATAACGGAAGAGCTGATTTTCCGCGGCTGGAATTACCTACGCCGTAGAATGTCTTGCCGTTAGACTCTTCAATAGCCTTAGCTGCAAGTTCTTCCATTGTCATTGTCTCTGCCTCTGCGATGATGGCATCAATGCCTGTAAGCTCAGCTGCGGGAGCTGCGCTGTCTGCTGCTGTGTCAGCAGGTGCGTCTGCCTCAGGTGCTGCCTGATCGCCTGCAGGTGCTGTGTTTGCTGCTGTATTTCCGCAGCCTGCGAGAGCCGTTACTACCATTGTGAATGTCAGAATAGCTGATAATACTTTCTTTTTCACGTTTCTTCCTCCTTTGATTCCAATTAAAAAATGGATGCATCAAGCGTGTGTTTACTTGATACATCCATTTTAGTTATGCATATTAATCATTTATATAAGACAAATCTGATATTATTTGTTGAATAATGACATCTTTCGTTTTTGGCTTATTCAAGCCCTTTTGCCTGGTAATCCGAGGGAGATTTTCCGACCAGTTTTTTAAACGTGTTGGAAAAATATGCTATATCCTGATATCCAACCTTCTCGGCAACTTCATACACTTTGACCTGAACGTTCTTAAGATGGTTCATGGCTTTTCTTATGCGATATCTTGTGAGGTAGTTTCCGATACTGATGTCTGTCTCCGCCTTAAAAAGTCTGCTGATATGACCTTCGCTCACGCCCATGGACTCCGCAAGTTTTCCAAGCGCAAAATCCGCATCCGAAAAATGATTTTCGATGTATTCAATCGCGCTCTGAACGTACCTGTTTGAGATGTCCTCTTTTTTCTTAAGATTTATAAGCTCATCTTCTAGCTGGGCATCGTCTGCATTCGAAGTCATCGGATGAAGGTGAAGGAGCTTTTGAACGGAGCCTTCGAGCTCACCGTCCTTAAAGGGTTTCAAAAGATAATCCGAAACGCCGAGTTTTATCGCTGCTCTTGCATACTCAAATTCATCATATGCCGTAAGGAATATTATCTTGGTATTGGGAAATCTTTCGTGAATCTTTTCCGCAAGTTCTATTCCTGTCATCTTGGGCATCTTGATGTCTGAGATTATAAGATCCGGTCTGTGCTTGATCGCCAGCTCATACGCCATCTCGCCGTTGGATGCCTCAGCCACAACTTCGCAGCCGATAAGGTCCCAGTCGGTTTCCGTTATTATGCCTTGCCTTACATATTTTTCATCATCTACTATCATTACCGATGTCATCGTTTTCTCTTTTCTCCATTGTTATGGCTGATCCTCTGAGTAGGGAAGCGTTACTATCATTACGGTTCCGCCCTCGGATGGCCTAAATGCCATGACTCCGTATTCTTTTCCGTAGTACAATCTTATGATTGTGTTGACATTGTTTAGTCCAAGGTGCCCTTTTAATGTTTCAACATCGTCGTTGTTGAGCGCATTGAGCATCTCATCGCTGATTCCTTTTCCGTTATCCTGAACGGATATCTTAAGAAGGTTGTTTCCGTTTGCGGTGTCGTGAACCGCGGCAACGTAAATATGTCCGTCGTCCATCTCTTCCATTCCGTGGATGATGGCGTTTTCAACGATAGGCTGCAATATCAGTTTTGGAATGACTGCGTTCATAACATCTTCCGGCACATCTATCGTTATGTCAAATTTATCATCAAATCTTATCTTCTGAATATCGCAGTAATTCTGAACAAGTTCAAGCTCATTTGATAATTTGCAGAACTGTTTTTCGGAAATTCCCGTCCTTAGTATTCCCGCAAGTGACGAAGAAAGAGTGGCTACTTCGTTTACTCCGTGCGCCTTGGCAACCCACTTTATGGTATCGAGGGTATTATAAAGAAAATGCGGATTTAACTGCGCCTGCATCATCTTTATTCTTGTCTCGTTTACGTTTCTTTCAGCCTCGACTCTCTCTTCCATCGTGGTCTTAAGCTGCGTGGTCATTTTGTTAAAGCCCGTCGCGAGCTGCTCGAATTCATCGTCTCTTTCAAGCTCTATCTTTGTATCAAAATCACCTTTTCTAAATCTCTTCATTGCTGAAGAAAGCGCTGCTATCGGCTTTGAGAAGTACTCGCTCATCCTCGATGCGACCAACAAGCATACAAGTACGCTTATGATAGAGAGTATAACGACGATCTGGTATCCGGCTCTTGCCGCTCCTTCGCCTAGCGCGGGCGGTGTAACATATATGCACAAAAGACCTGTATCCGCAAGCTCCGTGATATATATGTTGTTTGTGCTTCCGAATGTATATTTCTGTCCTATAAGGAAATTCTTCCTGATTCCGGAAAGCTCGCTTCCGTCTTCCGCCGTTCCAAGCAAACATATGGGTCTTAAGAAACCTGTTGTCAGCATGAGACCGTCTTTGGAATTAATCTCTTTGCTAAGTCTCTCTTTTACCGCGTTTTGTTCTATTCTTATTACAATATATCCGTTCTCAACGCCTTCCGTGATCTGTCTTGCCATCAAAAGAGCCGCTCCTCTTTCCGATGAGGATCTCGGATCAAGCGAATAGACGGTTTTTCCTTTTTGAGTTTGTGCCTGTCCAAGAACTGAATAATTCTGGGGAAGATCTTTGCTTCCCGTATCTGTCCATGTGCTGTAAAGGCACCGGCCGCCCTTGTATATTCCGACTCCCGCAAAATCTCTTATCCCTCTTGAGGCTTCGTAGAGAGATGTGTATATATCAAGAGAATTGGCGTAGTCGTTTTCAATCGTCGCTTTTATGACTCTGCTATTTGAGAGCTTATCAAGCGCTTCCTCGGACATCTTGAGGTCGCTTTCCATATTCTTTTTTATCACGGAAAACTGATCGAGATCTCTTTTTTCATAATCGGAAGACAGTTTTGTAAGGAATCCCTGTATCGTAAGTATTCCGCCGATGATGACAAGTGCAAGTGTTACGGTCAGGAATATCACAAATATCTGCCTTTTGAAGGACTGTTTTATCACACCTTTCATACTCAGTCCTCCCCGCCTTCAAGCTCATTCCAGATCTTGAACACTTCTTCCTCTTTGGCCGCCGACTCTTTTATATCCAATCTTATAAAAGAAGCTTCTCCAAAATCTTTGGTAAGTTCAACGTCTTTTCGCACGGGTCTTCTGTAGAAGTTTTCCATTGCGTATTTCTGCGTATCGTAGCCGACAACAAAGTCTATGAATTTTCCGGCATTGTAGCTGTGCGGCGCATTCTTTACCATCGCACATCCGTCGGGAATGGCGCTGGTTCCGTCTTCGGGATAGATAAGTGCTATGTCGTATCCGAGCGCCATGTATTTCTTGGCTGTCTCTTCGAGCGTTATTCCTATAAGAAACGTTCCGTCGGAAACATCGGGAATAACTTCTCCCGAAGAATCAAGGATGTTTCCTCCGAGCTGCTCGTAAAATCTTGGCACCAGTTCTTTTGACTCTTCTCCGAGTATCTGTTCCATGGTAAAAAGAATGGTATAGCTGGTTCCGGAATTTTTAATGTCGGCAAATGCAATCTGACCTTTCCATTTCTCGTCAAAAAGATCGCTCCATTTTCTTGGAACTTCACTGGGACGGACAAGCTTTTTATTATAGATAAATACTATCGGTAGCTCCGTGAAGACCGTCCAGGAATTATCGAAAGCAGCGTAGGTTCTATCGAGCGCCTCACTACTCTCTACCTTATATGGCATGAAAAGATCTTTCTGCGCTTCGAAGCTTTCGATTCCGCCGCCAAACATGATGTCACACTCTCCGTTTTCGGAAGCTTCTCTCGCCTGTCTCATCATCTCGGTTGTTCCGCCTGCGTGAACGTCGACCCAGATGCCGGTCCGGCTCTCGAATTCTCGGATGATGGGAAGGTAGACTTCTTCTTTATGCGACGTGTACACTATAAGCTGGTTGTCTTCCGGGACGGCATATTTCTGCGATATGTACTCAATGCTTTTGTCCCTTGTGCTTTGCGCGCATGCCGAAAGCAGCAGTGTTACCACTGCTGTCAGAAGTGCTATCGCCGGCTTATGTAAATGTCTGATTACTTTTTCATACACTTTTAGAAGTTACTTCCGTTCCATCCCCAGTCGTCTGCGGGAGTATATTTTACGTATATATTATCGGGCGCGATTGAAAGAACCTGTCCGAATATTTCCGTTATCTTGGCTGTGAGTTTATTAAAGGCATCTTTATTGGGTCCGCCAAACACCATTACTTCTACAAATGCCATGGGCTTTGAATTGTCGCCTTTGAAATAAAGATGGTATCCGTCTTCAAATCCTGTCATGAGCCAGCTTTCGCTCTTTCCGGGGATTATCGAGATGGCCTGTCCGAGCTTTTCCTTAAGCTCTTTTTCCTGATCGGGTGTAATCTTAACGCTTATCTTTGAGTTTATAAAAGGCATTTTCTTTTCTCCTGTATTTTTTTATTTTCATTTTACTCACTTTTTTTGTACATTACAAAATTAATGTTTTATCCATGATATTAATTTTGTTATCTTGCAATCACACGTTATCGTGGTAAAGTAAAAAGTGGACTATCTTTTCCACATCCATAAATTTGACCTGAAAGGTGATGAGATGATTTCATCAGACATGTATTTGAAGGAGCTTCTGCTCCGATATCAGGCAAGTTTCGATATCACAGAAAACTTTACTATAGGAGATTGTACATTTCCTGCATATGCATGGTTTCATTCTCTGAGCGAGAAATACGTTCTTAAGAGAGAAGCTCAGCTTTGGGCTGTCACGATTTTCGAGCACGTCTTTTTTATAAAAAAAGAGTCCGTTGATCGCGCCGATCTTGAGAAGCTGCTCGATTTAATAAGGGAGTCGATCGAGCCTGTTCTCGTTAGGAAAAATGAAAAATACCCGGAGAAGGACCATATGTGTTCTTATCTGACTTTTGTCATTATCAGTGATAAAGCTCCTGATGCTACCACACAAAAGGCTATCAAGAGATTTAAGTTTGATAAGGGTTACCTCTTTAATTTCAGAGGACACAGCGAAGCCAGGCTTGCGGTCACATCGACCGATACGCAGGAAGTGTTCACAAATTATGGCGGAAAAGAGCTAAAAAGTATGTTGTGTGATATCTACAAAAATTAGGAGGAAAAAAGTATGAATGCAGCAGTATTATTAATCATCAGCATTGTCGTTCTTGCTGTGGGATATGTTCTCTACGGCGGATGGCTTGCTAAACAGTGGGGTGTTGATCCCAGTCGTAAGACACCTGCACATGAGCTTGAGGACGGTCTTGACTATGTTCCCGCCAAAGCGCCTGTGCTTATGGGTCACCACTTCTCATCAATCGCCGGAGCAGGCCCTATCAACGGACCTATTCAGGCAGCCGTTTTCGGATGGGTTCCTGTTCTTTTATGGGTACTTATCGGCGGTATCTTCTTTGGTGGCGTACATGATTTCGGAGCTCTTTTTGCTTCACTTCGTCACAAGGGTCAGTCAATCGGTGAGATCATCGATGATTCAATGGGTAAGACAGCAAAGAAGCTGTTCATCACATTTGGCTACCTTACACTTCTTCTTGTAGTTGCAGCTTTCTCATCGATCGTTGCTAGTACTTTCGGTGTTACGACAGCCGCAGGTGCCGCAGTTGAAGGTGCTACTTTGGCAGCTAACCAGTCAACAGCCATGATCTCTATTTTATTCATTCTTTTGGCTATCGTTTTTGGTTTCTTTGTATACAGAAAGAACGCTCCTATCGGAATCTCTTCCGTTATCGGATGCGTTGGCATTATTGCCGTAGTTTTCATCGGACTTAACTTCCACCCCATTGCACTTACTTACAATCAATGGATGTGGATTCTCGGAGCATATATCCTTATAGCTTCCGTAACTCCTGTCTGGATTCTTCTTCAGCCTAGAGATTACCTTAGCTCATTCCTTCTTTATTTCATGATCGGCGCTGGTATAATTGCTATTATCGGTGCTACGGTTACAGGTCATGGAAGCTTCGCTATCCCTGCTATGGGAGATGCAGCTCTTAAGGGAACAGGCGTATTCACAACAGGTACTGCTTTCCCTGCTCTTTTCGTAACCATCGCTTGTGGTGCTATTTCAGGATTCCACTCACTTGTTTCTTCAGGTACAACCGCTAAGCAGCTTGATAACGAGAAGGATGCTAAGCCCGTTGCTTTCGGTTCAATGCTTATTGAATGTATCGTTGCCGTTATCTCTCTTTGCGCTATCGGCTTTGTATGGGTTGCCGCTTCAGACGGAACATACGCAAGCCCTACACAGGTATTCGCAGGCGGTCTTTCAGCAATGATTGGTTCTTTCGCACCCGGCATGCAGGATATCATGTATCAGCTTCTTATCCTTGCTGTTTCTGTATTCTGTCTCACATCACTTGATACAGCTACTCGTCTTGCAAGATACATGTTGCAGGAGTTCTTCGTAGAGAATGGACAGACAGCAAAAGATCTTACAGGCTATAAGAAAGTTATCGCTAATCCTTATGTTGCAACAGCAATCACCGTTGTACTTGGCGTAAGCCTTGGTATGACAGGATACACCAAGATCTGGCCTCTCTTCGGAGCAGCTAACCAGCTTCTTGCAGCTATCGGACTTCTTGCAGTTTGCACATGGCTTGGCGCTGTAGGAAAGAACAACAAGATGTTCTATATTCCTATGACTTTCATGCTTGCTGTTACAATCTGCTCACTTGTTCAAACAATCAAGGCTAAGCTTACTGCTTACACAACAGGCGCTGCTGATATTTGGGCTCTTATCCAGGCTCTCATCGCAGTTCTCCTCGTTGTTCTTTCTATCATCCTTGCTGTTATCGCAGGAAAGACTCTTGTTAAACAGTTCAAAGAAAAGAATAAGGGTAACGCAGCAGCATAAAAATACCAGCTCATCAGCCTCATCTCATTTATTGATTTGAGGCTGATTTTATGCTAATATACATAAGTCATGTTTCCGTAGCTCAGCAGGATAGAGCGTCCGCCTCCTAAGCGGAAGGTCGTGCGTTCGAATCGCATCGGGAACATTATTTCAGGCCGGCAGTCTATCGCTGCCGACCAAAACGCACAAGGTCGTGCGTTCGAATCGCATCGGGAACACTCGCGAAAGCTATAAGCCATGCAAAAAAGGATACATAAAGCTCGACGGGAATTTACTCACGAGAGAGCTTTTATGTATCCTTTTTTATAGGGCGCCAGCCCGTGGAGAAGGAAGCCTTGCTTCCTTTTCCGCGCATGGCCATGTTTCTACATGGCTGAATTCATGCATTGCTACCATAAAAAAGAAAGCCTTTGTTTGAGGCTTTCTTTTTTATTCCTATTATAATTTCTCAATCATAAAACGCGCTATGATAAGGATCCATATATGAAGCGGGAAAAATACGTAGAACAGATACTTGGTAAACTTGGTGTTTTTTCCTCTTTCGCCATTATAAGCAAGTATGAATGGTATGACTGTAAAAACAGCCCATTCGCTGTCCATACACAATCTGTTATAAAGAGATACGCCCATTTCTGCATCTATAGTGAAGTGCGTTTTAAGGGCCATTATGAATAAGAGCAAGCTGTAAATAAATATACCGATACATTGCTTATTTTTTCTTCCATAGAAGGCCCATATAATAATGGGCATCGGTAAAAATACAATTAAACCTCCTGCGAGAAGAGATGCAAATGCAATTACTATCGCAAGTAGAACATTAATAATTATATGGTTTTTGCGTTTAATATTATCCAAACACCATATAAAGGCGAACATAAGCGCAAGCAACGTAAAAATATTATAATCCACTAAGAACGTTATATAACTATATTTAGTAAAATAAGTTTTGTCGAAAAACTGGTAAATAATAGTGGTGCCGGCGAACATGATCAATGCTGCAGTAACAAGCCTTAGCAGGTATTTTATACGGCTGCGCGTGTGATAAAATCCATCTATCATAAGGTATATGAATAATGGCCAAACAAATCGTGTGATCAAAGATATCCAACCCGGCATAAGCGGCCAATTTAAATTATCATATGCCGCATAACTAAAAATCGAATAAATATGATCCAGTAACATAAAAGGTATTGCAATTAGTTTTAATTTATAAGCGTCTAATCCTCTTTCCATTTTTTCTCCTTTTTGCGTTATTGCTTATTCATTCCTCTCTTCTTTTAATATTATTTATTTAGTTCACTTATTCGCAAACTGTTCTACAAGCTGTATGATCTGTTCTTCATCAAATCCAAGTCTCTTCATATTGTTGAAAAAATCTTCTATTTCCATATCAATAAGTGCTGTTCTTAAATCTTTAATCATATTCTCGTCCTCCGTAATAAAACGACCACTGGTTCTTTCTGAGTGGACAAGTCCTGTCTGTTCGAGGTCACTGAGCGCTTTCTGCATTGTGTTGGGATTAACTCCGGCTTCTGCAGCAAGGTCGCGAACACTTGGTAGCTTATCACCGCTGTTATATTTTCCTGTTACAATGTCGTTTTCTATGTGCTCAATAATCTGTACAAAGATGGGCCTGTCTAAATTAAGGTTCAATGGCATAATACTCTATTCCTTTCTACAGATTTTGTTATTGTACTACTGTACTAGTCACTTAGTACAATAATACAATAACTCCATCCTCCTAACTTTGTCAACACTTTTTTTCAAAAAAATTTACAAACACAAAAAAGAAGGCCTGTGAACTGCGTTCACAAGGCCTCCTTACATATTATTTATTATTATGATCAAAGCTGTATTGCTGTCTTAAGCGCGATCTCCATCATGTCGGTAAAGCCTGTCTCTCTTTCTTTTGCGGAGAGCTCTCCTTCTTTGAAGAGGTGATCTGAAATGGTAAGAATTGTAAGTGCGTTCTTCTTGGCTTCAGCAGCGTTCATGTAGAGTGCAACTGTCTCCATTTCAACGGCAAGTGCTCCCATATTTCTGTAAAGCTCACTCTCGTTACACTTCTTGTAGAATGCATCTGAAGAAAGAACGTTTCCTACGTGATACTTTACATTCTTTTCCTTTGCGATAGCTACTGCTTTCTCAAGGAGATCGTAGCTGGCTGTCGGACAAAATGTTCCGGGAAGTCCGTACTGGAAACCGTAATTGGAATCTGTATGTGCTCCCATTGCAAAGATGATGTCCATTACGTTGACATCTTCCTTTAGTCCGCCCGCGCTTCCAACTCTTATGATGTTATCTACATCATAGAAATTGAACAGTTCGTATGTGTATATTCCTATTGAGGGAATTCCCATTCCGTGTCCCATTACCGACACTTCTTTTCCCTGATATTTTCCTGTAAATCCAAGCATTCCTCTTACTTCGTTGAAGCACTTTGTATCTGTAAGAAATGTCTCGGCGATAAATTTTGCTCTTAAAGGATCACCGGGCATAAGGACGGTCTTGGCTATATCTCCTTTTTCGGCGCTGTTATGTGGTGTTGCCATACTCTGTTCTCCTTTCTTATCTCTATTTTATTTTGGAAAATTGATGTATCCCTGCATCCAAATATTTCCTTTAAATCTTCTTCCAACAGCCGGTTCTCCGAGAAGATCCGCCTCGTTTATGCACAGATCGAATTCCAGGTCGTTACAATTTATGCGCATTATGTGCACGGTCTCCTGCGTGAGGGAATTGACTGTTTTTCTGACTTCAGTTATCTCGCCAAGTACGGAGTAATGATCGCACTCAACTCCATACGGCATAAAATAGGTATCAACCAAGCTGTACACATCCTGCTTTCTGATTTTTCTTGAAAGCGTCGTGTAAAGGTCCATATCATCAAGTGTCAGTGATTCGATAGCGCTCTCGTCACCTTTCCTTGCATTGTTGATAAGCCTGTTTCTGTAATTTGTTTTTTTCTTGGCTACCTGTTTCTCTTCTTCTGTCTTGGCAATCGGCATAAGTATCTGCCCTTTTATCGAAAGCGCCGACAAACTTAAAGTTGTTCCCCTTATCGGGAAATGATCTTCGTTCTCATATTTCATATAAGAGATCATGTTTAGAAGGTAAAAAACAAGTGAAACTCCGATTCTGTTTTCATTACATATTCCGGCATATGAATGCTGCGCCGCGTGTCTTTCTACGGATATGTCTTCTTCGGTGCTGACTCTTGATGGGATCAGATAAGGATAATAGTATTCGTAAACGAATTTATCTTCCTCATCAAACTCACCGCATACGGCAAGTCCCATTCCCTCGGAGTAGTCTTTCATAAATTCCGCTATTATCTCATTGTCTTTTGACGAGGCATAATTTCTGCTCGTCGGATGTTGAACTGAACTGACTATAAGCTGTGTCATTTCTTTTCTGTTCTTGATGTTTGAAAAGCCCACTGCTCTTAGGAATTTATGCAACTACTGTTTCACCTCTTTTCAGTTTCCGATGTTTATCTTTGTTCTTATTTCTTTGTGGGAATAAGAACTTCTTTTCCTCCCATGTAAGGACGAAGAACCTCAGGAATCTTAACGCTTCCGTCTGCCTGAAGGTTGTTCTCAAGAAATGCGATGAGCATTCTCGGAGGAGCTACTACTGTATTGTTAAGTGTGTGTGCAAGGTAATTTCCGTCCTTGCCCTTAATTCTGATCTTAAGTCTTCTTGCCTGTGCATCTCCGAGGTTAGAGCAGCTTCCGACCTCAAAGTATTTCTGCTGTCTGGGTGACCAAGCTTCTACGTCGCAAGATTTGCATTTAAGGTCCGCAAGATCTCCTGAGCAGCACTCAAGTGTACGTACCGGTATATCCATAGATCTGAAAAGATCTACTGTGTTCTTCCAAAGCTTGTCGTACCATGTCTTTGATTCTTCGGGCTTACAGATTACAACCATTTCCTGCTTCTCAAACTGGTGAATTCTGTAAACACCTCTCTCTTCGATTCCATGTGCACCTTTTTCTTTTCTAAAGCAAGGTGAATAACTTGTAAGCGCCTGAGGAACCTGCTCCTCGGGAATGATCTGGTCGATGAACTTACCGATCATTGAGTGCTCACTTGTTCCGATGAGATAAAGGTCTTCGCCTTCAATCTTGTACATCATAGCTTCCATCTCAGGGAAACTCATAACACCCGCAACTACATTTCCATGGATCATGAAAGGAGGAACGCAATATGTAAAGCCTCTCTCTATCATAAAATCTCTTGCATAAGAAATAACTGCCGAATGAAGTCTTGCGATATCACCCATTAAATAATAGAATCCGTTGCCGGCAACTCTTCTTGCGGCATCAAGATCTATTCCGTTGAAACTCTCCATTATATCTGTGTGATAAGGGATCTCAAAATCAGGTACAACGGGATCTCCGAATTTCTCGATCTCTACGTTCTCAGAATCATCTTTTCCAACAGGAACTGAATCATCGATTATCTGAGGAATGATCATCATCTTGTTTGTAACTTCTTCATCAAGTTTTCCTTGCTTCTCTTCAAGCTCAGCAAGTGTCTGGGCATCTTTTGCAACCTGCTCCTTAAGAGCCATTGCCTCTTCTTTTTTGCCCTGTGCCATAAGGCCGCCGATCTCTTTTGAGATCTTGTTTCTGTTTGCTCTAAGCTCGTCAGCCTTCTGCTGGTTTGTTCTTCTCTCTTCATCAAGCTTAATTACTTCATCCACAAGAGGAAGCTTTTCATCCTGAAATTTTTTCTTGATGTTCTCTCTTACTACGTCCGGATTCTCACGTAAAAATTTAATGTCTATCATTCCGTTTATTCCTCCAAAAATTTCTATGGTAAATAGATTTTTTACAATTTAATTTCAATAAACTTATCTACTTGTGTTTGCAAGTGCTTTTTCAAGTGCCGCTCTCTCGTCTTCACTGAGTTCAACATCTGCAACTCCGCCATTTATTTCTTTTGAATAGCAGTAATTGAGTCCGTCTGTGCTGTGAACCGAGTTGAGCAGATATCCGTTATCGTTCTCATCAAGCATGCAAAGAGCGAAGCTGAGCTTTCCGCCCATCTGATTAAATGCATCATACTTCTCAAGTCCGATCTTCTGGAATGTTTTCTGCATTCTCTTGTTGATGTCTTGAATATCTTTTCTGTTCTTTTCGTTCTCTGTTCTGATAAGTCTGTTGTCATGGAAAAGACCTACGATCTCATCTTCAAGAGATTCTGCTTCTTTTCCCTGCATGAATTTGTTGTATCTTTTCTCAAGTTTCTTTACTCTGGATGTCTGTACTATTGATACGATGATCATTATGAGCAGTGCTCCGATCAGTACAAAAAATAAAATTGCGGGGTCAAGATTTCCAAGACCCAATGAATTAAATATCTGGCTCTCCATATTTATTATCTCCGATTATCCTCTACATAGTCTATCTGTAATTTTCTCTAAGTCGTCATTGCTGTAGAACTCGATCTCTATCTTTCCGGTTCCGTCTCCCTTGGAGATAATATCTACCTTTGTTCCTACTGCCTGTTTGCATTTCTCAGAGAGTGATGCATAAATCGCATCAATGCTTTCGTTCTTAACTACTTTCTTACCGGGCTTCTTGGTTTTTCCAAGATTCTTTACAAGCTTTTCTGTCTCACGTACACTGAGCTTCTCATCAAAAACTTTCTGCGCAAGATTTATCTGCTCTTCTTCGTTATCTACAGGAATAAGTGCTCTGGCATGTCCGGTGGAAAGGAGTCCTTCAACAACCATCTCCCTTACTTTGTCACAAAGCTTAAGCAGTCTCAAAGAGTTTGTTATTGTAACTCTGCTCTTTGATACCTTCTCTGCGACAACATCCTGTGTGTATCCGAAATCATCAATGAGCTTCTTGTACGCGATAGCTTCTTCAATTGGATTGATATCCTCTCTCTGAATATTATCGATAAGTGCTATCTCAGCAATTTCCTGCTCATTGAGATCTTTTATTATAACCGGTACTTCTTTGAGTCCGGCTTTCTTTGCTGCACGCCATCTTCTCTCACCGCCGACGATCTCATAATGATCCTTCTTGTCGGTAACTATGATGGGATTTATGATTCCGAACTGCTTGATTGATTCTGAAAGTTCTATGAGACTGTCTTCATCAAATGTTTTTCTGGGCTGATTTCTGTTTGGTTCAACCTTGGTGATGTTGACCTTTACTACCTGTCCTTCAATGTGTTGTTCAACAATCTTTGTTTCTTTTGCTGAGGATGATACCTTTGCCGGTATTATGGAATCAAGTCCCTTACCTAATCCTCTTTTCACATTCTTAGCTGCCATGTTCCCCTCCGGTTTAATCAAACTTTCTATCTATTACCTCGCCCGCGAGAAGTCTGTATGCTTCTGCTCCCGCTGACTTGGGTTCATACACATTTATTGGCATTCCATAACTGGGCGCCTCTGCAAGACGTATGTTTCTTGGAATGATCGTCTTATAAACATTTTCCTGAATATGTTCCTTTACGTTCTCAACTACCTGAAGTGATAAGTTCGTACGAGAATCAAACATAGTAAATACTACACCTTCCATCTCGAGTTCAGGGTTCAGTCTGTCTTTCACAAGATTAACCGTATGAACAAGCTGACTTAATCCTTCAAGAGCATAGTACTCACACTGAATAGGAACAAGAACTGTGTTGGCTGTTGTCATAGCGTTGACAGTCAACATACTCAAAGAAGGTGGACAATCTATAACTATATAATCATAGTCATCTTTTACTTTACCGATTGCTTCCCTTAAGATAAATTCCTTCTGCTCTGCATCGATAAGTTCTATCTCTACAGCAGCCAGGTTTACATTTGACGGAATGATATCTACTCCGTCTATTTCTTCAACGACATTTTTGATGATAGCATCATTGGTTTCACACTCACCTATCATGAGTTCGTAAATGGTATTTTCTAATTCATTTTTATCAAGTCCGAATCCGCTGGTGGTATTTCCCTGTGGATCTGTATCAATGACTAGAACTTTCTTTCCTTTTTCTGCCAATGCTGCTGACAAATTAATAGAAGTAGTGGTCTTTCCGACCCCACCTTTTTGGTTTGCGATTGCAATTACTCTACCCATTACTCCTCCAAGCTATTTAAACACTAATCTGATTTTACCACATTATAATGCTTATGGTATTACAAATCGGTTTGATCGTATGTGTTTATGATTATTATTTCTATATATTGTGTTTGAAATTGTTTTGTTTCACCACACAATTATATTATTGCGTTGTATGTTTCACGGAGTTTTTTACTACATTTAGTGTTTCGATGTTTCACGTGAAACAATTTTTTGTATTATGAATTGTGTCTGAGTTCAATGTTTCACGTGAAACATAATAATCAATAACACAATATCTATGATAATGGTTTCTTAGATGGAACTCCTGCCTTTCGAGGATATTGTTTAGAAGTCTTTTCTCTCTTTTCAATAATACAGATAGTTCTACTGTAATCTGAATCAGGAAGAACAAACTCCGGACTGTCTATAAGTTTTCCTCCAAGGAGATGGATTGCTCCTTTTGCCTTGGATAATTCTTCACCGGCTTTTTCACTTTTATAAGCAATAAATCTTCCACCAACTTTTACATACGGTAGACAATACTCGGATAAAGTAGAGAGATTAGCAACTGCTCTTGAAACAGCAATATCAAAAGTTTCTCTCAAAGAATCTTTATTACCAAAAGAAGAATAGTCCTCTGCTCTTCCATGTAAGGTTACTATACTACCTTCGTCATTAAGTCCAAGCTCATCGATCACATCATTTAAAAAGTTAAGTCTCTTATTAAGAGAATCAAGAAGTGTGATCTTAAGTTTTGGAAAAACAATCTTAAGCGGAATTCCCGGAAAGCCTGCTCCGGTTCCTACATCAATAAGCGAATACTTTTCTTTGGAAAAATCAAAATACTTATAAGCAGAAATACTGTCTACAAAATGAAGTTTGCACACACTGTCAAACTCAATGATGGCAGTAAGATTCATAACCTCATTCCACTTTATTAGAAGTTCATAGTATTTATCAAATTGAGTAAGCTGTTTATCACTTAGTTCAACACCCAAAGACTTGAAGTCATTGATCATATCAGAGTATTTAATTCTCATCGGCACTTCCTCTTCTAAGTGAATCAAGGTAAATAATGAGTACTGAAATATCGGCAGGATTAACTCCTCCGATTCTTGAAGCTTGTCCTATATTAGTCGGTCTAAATCTTTCAAGCTTCTGTCGTGCTTCCAATCTAAGACTTCCGACATCATCATAATTTATATCAGCAGGAATTTTCTTCTTTTCAAGTTTCTTGAACTGCTCAACTTGTCTTTCCTGTCTGTTGATATAACCCTCATATCTGATTGTGATCTCAACCTGTTCTATTACATCATCGGGAATAGCTTGTCTATCAGGATCAATATCTTCTATAAGCTTGTATGAAAGTTCGGGTCTGCAAATAAGTTCCGCAAGAGAAGTTGCCGTCTTAAGAGATGGCGTACCAACCTTCTCCATAAATTTCTGGATAGTTGCATTGGCTCCGACCACAGTATTTTTTAATCTGGTAACTTCTTTATCAATAAGATCAATCTTGGTACAAAGCTTGTTATATTGCTCTTCGGAAATAAGACCTATCTCATATCCTTTTTTACGAAGTCTGATATCGGCGTTGTCCTGCCTGAGCAACAATCTGTACTCTGCTCTTGAAGTCATCATTCTGTATGGCTCAAGATTTTCCTTAGTAACAAGATCATCTACAAGAACACCTATATATCCCTCAGATCGATCAATGTATAAACTCTCTTTATTAAAGATCTGCATTGCAGCATTGATTCCGGCATAAAGTCCCTGAGCCGCAGCTTCTTCATATCCACTGCTTCCGTTAAACTGACCGGCACTGAACAAACCTCTTGTAGTTTTGATCTCAAGATTTGCATGAAGCTGACCGGGACATAAGCAGTCGTACTCAATGGCATATGCATTTTTTACAATTCGACAATTCTCAAGTCCGGGGACAGTTCTGTACATAGCTATCTGAACATCTTCAGGCATGGAAGAAGACATTCCGTCAATATACATCTCATTGGTAAATGTTCCTTCAGGTTCAACAAAGACTTGATGTCTTTCGTGATCTGGGAACTTAATAACTTTATCTTCTATAGAAGGGCAATATCTCGGACCAACACCTTCTATGATTCCTGCATAAATAGGTGATCTGTCGATATTGGCCTTAATTATCTCATGAGTTTTCTCGTTAGTATATGTCAACCAACATGAAACCTGTGGACGCTGTACATCTTTTGGATCCGTATCAAAAGAAAAAGGAACAACGGGAGTATCTCCAAACTGCTCAGACATTTTAGAATAGTCAATTGTATTTCCATCCATCCTTGCAGGTGTTCCCGTCTTAAATCTTCTAAGTTCAATTCCCGCATCAATAAGTGAAGCGGAAAGAAGGTTAGAAGGAAGAAGTCCGTTAGGTCCGCTGTAAGTAATCGCTTCACCTGTAAGACAGCGGCTCTTTAAGTAAGTACCCGTACAAAGAATAACTGCCTTAGCCTCATAAATTATTCCGGAGAAAATCTTTACTCCGACAATCTTATTGGTATAGCCTTCTTTTTTAAGATCATCGGAAACTTCCTCAAAAAGAATCTCAGAAACTTCAGCCTGTTTAATACAAAGATGTTCCTGAGCTTCAAGAACTTTTCTCATCTCTTTGGAATATTCCATCTTGTCTGCCTGACATCTGAGCGAATGAACGGCGGGACCTTTGGAAGTATTAAGCATCTTAGATTGCAAGAAAGTCTTATCTATATTTTTACCCATCTCTCCACCAAGAGCATCAATCTCTCTGACAAGATGACCCTTGGAGGATCCTCCGATATGAGGATTACAGGGCATAAATGCAATGTTGTCGGCGCTCATCGTAAAGACAATAGTTTCAAGACCGAGTCTTGCACAAGCAAGAGCGGCCTCGCAACCGGCATGTCCGGCACCTATAACAACAACATCAAATTTCTCTTTAACAATAGTCATAAATTATTTACCCATACAAAACTTGGAGAAGATTTCCTCTACAAGATCGTCGCCAATCTCTTCGCCAAGTATTTCTCCGAGTGCTTCATACGCACCTGTCAGATCAACAGTGTAAAAATCCTCGGAAAGATTCTTAGAAATACTATCAAGAACAAGCTCCAAACTATTAAAAGCTTTATTCAAAAGATCTTTATGTCTTACATTGGTAATATATATTTCCTGCTTGGGAACAATATCACCGTTGAAGAATAATTCAGATATAGCATCTTTCAATTCTGAAATGCCATTTCCTTTTAACATAGAAGTTCTTATTATAGGCAAATGATCGTTTGAAGAGTCTGAAAAATGCATACGAATAATATCTTCTGTTATTTTAATATTATCAGAAAGATCGTTTTTATTTAAAAGAACTATCGTCTTCTTGGACTTACATAGTTCTATAATATCTTTGTCTTCACTATCAATTTCATTGGTAGAATCAAGAATATACAAAATAAGATCAGCTTCTTCGATCTTACTCTTTGCTTTATCAACACCGATCTTTTCTATGATATCTTCTGTGTCTCTGATACCGGCCGTATCAATAACATGAAGAACAATATCCCCAAGTCTGACCGTTTCCTCAATAACATCACGTGTTGTACCGGCGATATCTGTTACAATAGCTCTTTCATCGCCGGTAAGAGCATTTAAAAGAGATGATTTTCCGGCGTTAGGTTTTCCTACAATAACGGTTTTTATACCGTCTTTTCTGATCTTACCTTCATCGGCGGTCTCAATCAAAGATGCAATCTCTTTTTTCATCGGATCTACAATTGCTTTTAATTTTTCGGGATAACCGGTAAGGTCATAGTTCTCTGGATCATCAAGAGCAGACTCGATAAAAGCCATCTCATAAAGTATCTTTTCACGAAGGCTTCTAATCTTGGAACTGAGCTTACCCTGAAGCTGTCCTTTGGAGCTTTCAAACGCAAAATTATTTTGAGCGCTGATGATATCCATAACTGCTTCAGCTTTAGTAAGATCAATCCTACCATTTAAAAAAGCTCTCTTTGTAAACTCACCAGGCTCAGCAAGTCTGCAGCCCTTATCCAATAAAAGATTGAGAATGCTGTTCATCACAAGCATTCCGCCGTGAGAATTGATCTCAATCACATCTTCCATAGTGTAGCTGTGAGGAGCCTTCATAAAAGAGATCATTACTTCATCAATAATTTCTTCTCCATCACAAATATAACCAAACTTGATCGTATTTGGTTCATGAGATAAAAGAGTATGTTCTTTTTTTGATGAAAGGTAAACAGTATCACAGATAGAAAGTGCCTGCGGTCCGCTTACTCTGATAATACCTATTCCGGCATCAGACATAGCCGTAGCAATGGCACAGATCGTATCATTACTGAAAGTCCTTAGTACTCCTGGCATTTCAATCCTCCGATAAAACTACCGTGAAGAAACAAGCTACATATTACTCAAATAATCCCCCTCAAAGCATTTGCTCGGAGGGGGATCTTATAATTATTTCTTTAAAGTAACCACTACTCTTCTGAATGGTTCTTCACCCTCACTATGAGTAGTAACGTATCTGTCACCCTGAAGAGCTGAATGAATTATTCTTCTCTCATAAGGATTCATGGGCTCCAAAGCTACTGACTGTCTTGACTTTCTAACTTTATAAGAAATATTCTTAGCAAGATTTTCAAGAGTAGCTTTTCTTCTTTCTCTGTAGTTTTCTGTATCTACCTTTACGTGAATGTAATCGGCAGATTCCTTATTAACTACCAAAGAAACAAGATACTGAAGAGAATCAAGTGTCTGTCCTCTCTTACCAATGAGAACTCCCATCTCTGCTCCGCTAAGCTCGATATCTAAGATATTATCTTCTGCGTTGAATTTCGATTCAATAGCAACTTCCATTTTCATAGCATCGAATACTTCCTTAAGGAAAGCATCTGCTTTAGATGTAAGCTTGCCGGCATCGATATCAGAAACCTTTGAAACCTTAGGCTCTTCGGCAGCTTTCTTGGTTTCCTTCTTTGTCTCGTTCTTTACTTCCTTCTTGGGCTCGGAAGTTTTAACTTCTACCTTTTCTTCAGGCTTATCTTCTTTAATTCTTGCTTTGATAACGGCGGGCTTTGCATTGATTCCAAGGAATCCTGATGAACCGCTCGTTATAACTTCATAATCAAGTCTGTCACTTGTAACAAGTAAAGCTTCGCATGCCTCTGTAATGGCATCGTCAACGTTTTTTGCCGTAAACTCTCTATATTCCATTTTTCCCTCCCCT
Organism: Butyrivibrio sp. X503; assembly: GCF_003625475.1. Classification (GTDB taxonomy): domain Bacteria; phylum Bacillota; class Clostridia; order Lachnospirales; family Lachnospiraceae; genus Butyrivibrio. Next base: position 100,276 of record NZ_RAIQ01000006.1, read on the forward strand.
ATAGGAATTATTATTTATTGTTTTTCTCGTTAAACTCTTTTACCATGTTTGCTTTAGCAAGAAGAGAATCCTTTCGGATTTCTTTATTGGAATAAACATCTCTTACTTTCTGAAGCTCAGCTTCTCTCTCCTCCATAGAAACAGATGATTTAGAAGCTACTGAAGAAATGCTTCTAGTATTCATGTTGGCATATCTGTTCATGGAAGGTGTTGCCTTCATCTTCTCTTTTTTCTCGTTGTACTTCTCGATATTCTTGGCAATCTGAGCATCAATGTCTGTCTTATCAATATGCTTGTTGATAAGAACCTGCTGAATTGCTCTTACAACAGCACTTGCAATCCAGTAAATACCCATACCTGCAGGAAGACTGAAGCAAAATACCGCAGACATAAGAGGCATCATAACATTCATAGTCTTCATTGACTGCTGCATCTGAGCTGTAGGATCGTTCTGATCGGCCTTGCCATCTGCCTGTGCAGGCTGAGGCATAAGTTTAACGGAAACCCACTGTGTAAATGCAGAAAGAACAGGAATAGCAATTGCTCCGAGAAGAAGTAAAAACTGCTTATTTGCAAAAGCAGTCTGAAACATAAATCTTGGTGAATCACTGATGTTAAGTCCAAGGAATGAATTGTACTTACTTAATAAACTATGTGTACTTTCTATAGAAGAAGAAAGTCCTGAAAATTTCTCAGTAAAATTGGACCAGTCTGCTGATGAAGCCTTATTTAAAACATCAATAAGAGTATTCTCAACGTACTGAACATCGCCTTTTACAAAAAGCTCATTACTGAACTGTCCTGAAAATGACTTAGCGCTGGAAATTGAATTTTGTACAAAATCAATTGCACCGTCAGTTGTGCGGATCTGCTCTACCAAAGGATAGAAAGCATTTTTAACAATGGTTACATAGCCCGGAATAGCATAAATAACACGATAAAGTGAAATAAGAATAGGCATCTGAATTAACAGCTGCAAACAACTTCCGGTCTGAGATACGCCATACTTGGCATAGACCTCTTTGGTCTCCTGCTGCATAGCCAGCATAGAATCGTTGTCTTTTTTACCTTTGTACTTTTCCTGGATAGCCTTGAGTTCTGGGCTCATCTTAGACTGAAGTTTAGAAAACTTCTGCTGTTTGTATGTCAAAGGAAGCAGACAAAGATTAATTACAATAGTGAAAATAATAATTGCAAGGCCGATATTAGGAATGCCGATTGCATTTAATGCATTAAAAATTGCATTCATTACCTGGCCAAGCAGCCAAACGATGGGCTTAAGAAGTTTTCCCTTATCCTGGGAAAAATATAATGCTAACAAATTTAACCTCCTCCTAGCACTTACGGAACCGGATCATATCCACCGCTTGAAAAAGGATTACACCTTAAAATTCTCCAAGCAGCCAGTAGTCCCCCTTTAAGGGCTCCGTACTTTTCTATTGCTTCTAGTCCGTATTCCGAACATGTAGGAATATACGGACATTTTGTTCTTTTTAACGGAGACAGATATTTCCTATACAATTTTATTAGATAGATCAATATCTTTTTCATTTAAATACCGCCATTTTTTATTATGCGGGCCTTCCCTGCCAAGCTTAAAAGAGAATCTTTTATATCAAAAAAAGTTGCCTCTTTTGCACAGGCTCTGGCAACGACTACTATGTCCAAACCACTATTGAACATATCTTCGTGTAGCCGGTAACTTTCTCGAACAAGTCTTGCAAATCTGTGCCTTACAACACTGTTCCCAATCTTTTTACTGCATGAAATCCCAAGTTTATTGGTAGAACCGTTATTTTTCCACACATAAAGAACTATGTATTTATTGGCATAGCTCTTACCGTTACCATAAACATTGCGGAATTCACTTGTCTTTTTCATTGATTCTGAAAAAAGCATCTGTTTATCCTTTATAATTTCGGAAGAAGAAAAAAGGCCACATCATTTGTGACCTTTACTATCAAGCAGATAATCTCTTTCTTCCCTTTGCTCTTCTGGCTGCGAGAACTTTTCTGCCGCCCTTAGTAGCCATTCTTGCTCTGAAGCCGTGAACTCTGGCTCTCTGAAGCTTATGAGGCTGGAATGTCATCTTCATAGTCGGAAACACCTCCTTCTTACACAAACTAAATAAAAACTAAGTATATATAATTACTCAGAAACTATCTAAATAATTACAGATTACATCCTGTGTGGAAAAAATCTTTATAATTATAATAAATAAAAAGATAGCAGTCAACCCATAAAACCTCAGAAAATTGGGCTTGGATATTTCAAAAAAAATCTAAAAAAAATATTTGACAATATATTGTGTCGATAAAAGTTATCCACATCAAAATGTTGATTTTGTGGATAACCTGTTGATTAATATTTCAAACCTCTTTTTATCCACATTTTTCCTGAATTTTGTGGAAAACCTAGGGCATAATTTGGACACATTTAAAATAAAAGCCCATATTTAAGCCATTTATAACGGTAGATAGTTTTAGGTGGAAAAACAATGTTTTTTCCACAAGAAAAAAATAGGGTGTTTTGCAAAATTTTTTTCACAAAAGTTATCCACAAAATGTGCTTGTTTGATATTTGACACTATTTAATATAAAATAGTAAAAGTCTATAATCTTGCTATTTTGGGGAGTTTTTCATGCAATCTACTACTGAAATCACAGAAAAATTAAAAGCTAATTGGGAGTCAATTAAGCACACTATCAAGATTGAATCAGGTATTACGGAGATATCTTACAAGACTTGGATCGATCCTCTTACTGTATACAGTATGGAGGACAACAACGTCATAATTCTGATTCCATCCGATAATTCAATGGCCCTTCAATATATAATAGGCCACTATATGGACTTTATTAAAGTTGCCATCTCTGAATTTCTTGAAGATATGGTCGACGTATCTTTTATTCTCAAAAAAGATGCTATTAATAATGAAGAAACACTTGAAAATGATCTGGTAAAAGATCAGGAAAACCAGTATTCAAGCAACATTAACTATGAACATTCAAATCTTAATCCAAAATATAGATTTGATACCTTTGTAGTAGGAAGCAACAATAAGTTTGCACACTCTGCTTCTCTTGCTGTTGCCGAATCACCCGGAACATCTTACAATCCTCTTTTCCTATACGGAGGACCGGGACTTGGTAAGACTCACCTTATGCATTCAATCGGTCACTTCATAATGGAGCATGATCACAAAGCAAAGATTCTCTATATAACTTCAGAACAGTTTACCAATGAAGTTATTGAATCAATCAGAAGTGGTAAAACTGAGAGTATGTCCAAGCTCAGAGAAAAATATAGAACTGTTGATGTACTTATGGTCGATGATGTTCAGTTTATTATAGGTAAGGAATCAACTCAGGAAGAATTTTTCCACACTTTCAACGAGCTTCATCAGGCCGGTAAACAGATTATTCTTTCTTCCGATAAACCACCTAAGGAGATGGAAACTCTTGAGGAAAGATTCAGATCAAGATTCGAGATGGGACTCATCGCAGATATTCAGTCTCCTGATTATGAGACCAGAATGGCAATTCTTCGTAAAAATGCGGAGAACTACGGTAAGAGTATTGATGATGAAGTAATAGATTACATTGCTACCAATATTAAGTCCAACATCAGAGAACTTGAAGGTGCATATAATAAGATAATTGCTTATTCGAGACTCTACAACGTTGATGTTACTTTGGAAAATGCAATGGAAGCGTTGAAGGATATTATTTATCCTGACAAGACCAAGGTTATTACACCGCAGCTCATCATTGATACAGTATGTGAACAGTACGGAACAAAGAAAGACGACATTATATCCAAGAAGAGAAATTCAGAAATTGTTCTTCCAAGACAGATAATAATGTATCTTTGCAGAGAACATACCGACGCTTCACTAGAAGAGATAGGTAAGATTCTTGGTAAAAAAGATCACACTACCGTAATGAGTGGAATAAATAAGATTAGACAGAAACTATCGCTTGATGATGAACTCAATAAAAACATAGATATTATAATGAAGAAACTCAATCCTTCTTTATAATAAACACAATCATTATGGATATTTGTGGATAACTATGTAAATCTGTGTGTATTTGTATCTGAATTAATTGTTATTTGAGGGTGGATAATATTTTATTGGCTGATATGCCAAAATTTGGCTTGTTTATAACTTTTATTTTTTCAACATCTAAATTTTTATTATCAACACCCAAAAATTTGTAAAAAAGCCTCACAGATTGTATAATAGAATAGGTTTTACACTTATCAACAGCTATTATTAATTCTTTTATTATTTATTTATATTATTTTTATATTTGCATGCACGAAGGGAGTAATGACTTAAATGAAATTTGTATGCTCAAAATCTAACCTAGTGAGTGGATTACAGATTGTGTCGAAGGCTGTTCCTTCTAAAACAACAATGTCTATTCTTGAATGTATATTGGTTGACGCTACAGAAGGAATGATCAAATTCATTGCTAACGATATGGAGTTGGGAATACAGACTGTAGTGGAAGGAAACATTGTAGAAAGAGGATTTATAGCTCTTGATGCCAAGATTTTCTTTGACATTATTAGAAAACTTCCTGATAACGACGTTACAATAGAATCCGACAGTTCCAACAAAGTTACGATCAGCTGCGAAAAAGCTAAATTCAACCTCATCGGAAGAAAGGGTGATGATTTCACTTATCTTCCTTCTATCGAAAAAATCGACGGAGTAACTGTTTCACAGTTCACTCTCAGAAATGTAATTCAGCAAACAATCTTTTCAATATCTGAAAGCGACGCAAATAAAATGATGTCAGGTGAGCTTTTTGAAGTAGACGGAGAAAACTTAAAGCTCGTATCCCTTGACGGACACAGAATTTCCATCAGAAAAGTTAAGCTTGGAGGATCTTATTCCTACAAGAAAGTTATAGTTCCCGGAAAAACACTCGGAGAGATCAGTAAGATTCTCGGCGACAGCACAGAGAAAATGGTAAATATCTATTTTACCGACAAGCATGTTCTCTTTGAGTTTGATAAGACTATTGTTGTTTCTCGTCTCATTGAAGGTGAGTATTTCAGCATTGATCAGATGCTTTCAAGTGACTACGAAACAAAGATGAGCATTAACAGAAAAGAGTTCCTTGATTGTATAGACAGAGCAACTCTCCTTGTAAAAGAGGGAGATAAAAAGCCTGTCATCATTTCGGTTACTGACGGAAAGATGGAGCTTAAGATCAATTCAGCCATAGGAAGTATGGATGAAGAGATTGATATAGATAAGCAGGGTAAAGATCTTATGATCGGATTCAATCCCAAGTTCCTTATCGATGCGCTCAGAGCGATTGAGGATGAGACAGTAGATATCTATCTTGTTAATCCTAAAGCTCCTTGCTTTATCAGGGATAAAGATTCAACATACACATATCTTGTACTCCCTGTTAACTTCACCACAGTAGATTGATTTTTAGGATATAACAAGCGATGGAAATTATAAATTTAAGAGCACAGGATGAATTTATTAAACTTGGTCAGGCTCTGAAAAAAGCCGGACTTGAAAGTTCAGGTGTTGATGCCAAGATGGACATTCAAGCCGGAATGGTTAAGGTGAACGGAGAAGTCGAGACAAGAAGAGGTCGTAAATTATACGACGGAGATATTTTTGAATACGACGGCCGTCAGGTTAAGATAGAAAAATGATAATAAAATCACTGGAACTTGCTGATTTCAGAAATTATGAGAATGTAAAGATTGATTTCAGCAGCGGTACAAATATTTTATACGGTGACAATGCTCAGGGAAAGACAAACATTCTCGAAGCAATTTTTGTTTCTGCAACCACTAAGTCACACAAGGGTAGCAAGGATAAAGAAATAATAAGATTTGGCAAAGAAGAAGCCCATATCAGGACAATTCTTGAAAAAGATAACGCAGAATATCGCGTAGACATGCATCTTAGAAAGAATAAATCCAAAGGAATTGCTATTGATTCTCAAAAGATCAAGAGAGCATCCGACCTTATAGGAAAACTAAATGTAGTATTTTTCTCGCCTGAAGATCTTAGTATTATCAAAAACGGTCCTTCAGAAAGGCGCAGATTCATGGATATGGAGCTGTGTCAGCTGGATCAGATATATCTGAATAGTCTTTCTAAGTACAATAAGTTAGTAGTCGAAAGAAACAGAGTTCTAAAGGATCTTTTTGAACATCCCGAAAACAGTGTTCTTTTGGATGTTCAAGACAAGCAGTTATGCGAGTATGGATCCGTCATAATCAAAACAAGAGAAAAATTCATCAAAGATCTTAATGAAATAATAAGACCTATTCACAGTAAATTGACGGGAGAAAAAGAAATCCTGTCCGTTTATTATGAGCCAAATGTGGAAAGTGATGAATTTGAAAAAAAGCTCACTGCTTCAAGGAAAAAAGATATGTATTCCAAGCAGACTACAGTTGGACCGCATAAGGACGATTTTTCTTTTATCGTCAGGAAAAATCCTGATGAAGAAGGAATAGATATCAGGAAATACGGCTCGCAGGGACAACAAAGAACGGCATCTTTATCACTAAAATTATCAGAGATAGAGATAGTCAAAAGAGCTAAAAAAGAAAATCCGGTACTTCTTTTGGACGATGTATTGTCGGAGCTTGACAGCAACAGACAGAATTATCTTTTAAACACCATAGGAAATATACAGACAATAATAACCTGTACCGGACTTGATGAATTTGTAAACAACAGATTTGAAATAGATAAGCTGTTCAAGGTAACAGAAGGAACAGTAAGTAGCGAAAACTAAGAAACGGAGCTTAAAATGGGAAACGAAGAAGTAAAGTATGGCGCTGACCAAATCCAGATTCTTGAAGGACTTGAAGCGGTTAGAAAAAGACCCGGTATGTATATCGGAACGACAGCCAGCAGAGGTCTTCACCATCTTGTTTACGAGATAGTGGATAACTCGGTTGATGAAGCCCTTGCGGGTTTTTGTAATCATATCGAAGTAACCATCAATGAGGATAACACGATCATTGTAAAAGATAACGGAAGAGGTATTCCCGTTGATGTTAACCACAAGTCAGGTCTTACCGGAGTTGAGGTTGTATTTACAATCCTTCACGCCGGCGGTAAATTCGGCGGTGGCGGTTACAAAGTTTCCGGTGGTCTTCACGGCGTAGGAGCATCTGTAGTTAACGCGCTTTCAGAGTGGCTTGAAGTTCAGGTAACAAGAGACGGCAAAGTATATGAGCAGAGATACGAAAGAGGAAAAGTTTGTTATCCTCTTAAGGTCGTAGGTGATGCACCCGAAGGTGCTACAGGAACAAGAGTATACTTTAAGCCTGATGCTCTTATTTTTAAAGAGACAACAATTTACGATTATAACATTCTTAAGCAGAGACTCAGAGAGATGGCATTCCTTACCAAAGGTCTTAGGATCACACTTACAGACCTTAGAGTGGAAGAAGGCGAAGAACCTACAAGCCAGACATTCCACTACGAAGGAGGAATCAAGGAATTCGTTGAGTATCTCAACAAGAGTAAGACATCTCTTTATGATGAGATCATGTACTTTGAAGGAAATAAAAACAACGTACAGGTTGAAGTTTCTCTTCAGCACAATGATTCTTATACAGAGAGTATCTATACATTCGTAAACAATATCAATACTCCTGAAGGAGGAACTCATCTTGAGGGCTTCAAGGCTGCTCTTACCAAGACTTTTAATGACTACGCAAGAGCAAACAAGATGCTCAAAGATAACGAGGACAACCTTACAGGTGAGGATATAAGAGAAGGTCTTACGGCTATCATTAGTGTTAAGATTGAGGATCCTCAGTTTGAAGGACAGACTAAGCAGAAGCTTGGAAATTCCGAGGCAAGAGGAGCAGTTGCAGGTATCGTAGGTGAACAGCTCACATATTTCCTTGAGCAGAATCCTAACGTTGCCAAGCAGATCCTTGAAAAAGCTATCCTTGCTCAGAGAGCAAGAGATGCAGCTAGAAAGGCTAGAGATCTCACAAGAAGAAAATCAGCTCTTGATGGACTTGGACTTCCCGGTAAGCTTGCGGATTGTTCCGATAAAGATCCCAAGAACTGCGAAATTTTCATAGTTGAGGGAGATTCCGCCGGCGGATCCGCTAAGACAGCAAGAAGTCGTGCGACACAGGCTATCCTTCCTCTTCGAGGAAAAATCCTCAACGTAGAGAAGGCCAGAGTAGATAAGATCTACGCCAATAACGAGATCAAGGCCATGATCACTGCTTTCGGAACCGGTATTCACGAAGACTTTGATATTTCCAAGCTTCGTTACAACAAGATCATCATCATGACCGATGCCGACGTAGACGGTGCTCACATTGCAACACTTATGCTTACTTTCCTCTATAGGTTCATGCCCGAACTTATCAAAGAGGGCCATGTATATCTTGCACAGCCGCCTCTTTATAAGCTTGAGAAGAATAAAAAAGTCTGGTATGCATACAGCGATGAAGAACTTAATAAGATTCTTCAGGATGTTGGAAGAGATCAGAATAATAAGATACAGCGTTATAAGGGTCTTGGAGAGATGGATCCCGAGCAGCTTTGGGAGACAACAATGGATCCTGAGAGAAGAGTACTCCTTAAAGTAACGATCGATGAAGAATCAGAATCAGACATTGATGTCACATTTACAACTCTCATGGGAGATAAGGTTGAGCCCAGAAGAGAATTCATCGAAAAGAACGCTAAATTCGTTAAGAACCTGGATATCTAAAAAACCGGTATAAACAGAGGAAAAAAATGGCAGATAATAATAACAATAACAACAATAATAACCTGTCAGATGACGTTTTTGAGAAGGTTACGATAGACAAAATAAAAGAGGTTGATCTTCAGAAGACCATGGAATCGGATTATATCGATTATGCCATGAGTGTTATTGCATCTCGTGCGCTTCCCGATGTAAGAGACGGTCTTAAGCCCGTTCAGAGAAGAATCCTGTATTCCATGATAGAGCTCAACAACGGTCCTGACAAGCCGCATCGTAAGTGCGCGCGTATCGTCGGAGATACAATGGGTAAATATCACCCTCACGGTGACAGCTCTATTTACGGTGCTTTGGTTAACATGGCACAGCCTTGGTCCATGAGATACTGTCTTGTAGACGGACACGGAAACTTTGGTTCCGTGGACGGTGACGGCGCTGCCGCTATGAGATATACAGAGGCAAGACTCACCAAGATCTCAATGGAGATGACGGCCGATATCAACAAAGATACCGTAGATTTCACTCCAAACTTTGATGAAACGGAGAAAGAGCCTACAGTACTCCCCAGCCGTTATCCCAACCTTTTGGTTAACGGAACAACAGGTATTGCGGTAGGAATGGCAACAAATATTCCTCCTCATAACCTTCGCGAAGTAATAAATGCGGTAGTTAAGATGATAGACAACCGCGTTCTTGAGGATAGAGAAACAGATATTGAGGAGCTTCTTCCCATCGTAAAAGCTCCCGACTTCCCTACGGGAGGAATAATCCTCGGAACAAGAGGTGCCGAGGAAGCATACAGAACAGGACGCGGCAAAGTAGTAGTAAGAGCCGTTACAAATATTGAGCCTATGTCAGGCGGTAAGAACAGAATCGTTGTAACAGAGCTTCCTTACCTTGTAAACAAGGCTAATATGATTTCCAAGATTGCCGAGCTTGTTAAGCTCAAGAAGCTTGACGGAATCACAGCTCTTCGAGATGAGTCTGACAGAGAAGGTATGCGTGTTGTAATCGAGCTTAGAAATGATGTTAACCCTAACATCATGCTCAACAAGCTCTACAAGCATACTCAGATGCAGGATTCCTTCGGAATCATCATGCTCGCACTTGTAAACAATCAGCCCAAGGTGCTTGGACTTACCGAAATGCTTAAGCATTACATCAAGCATCAGGAAGAGGTAGTTACAAGAAGAACTCAGTATGATCTCAACAAGGCAGAAGAGCGTAACCATATTTTGGAAGGCTTGCTCATTGCCCTTGATAATATCGATGAAGTAATCAAGATTATCAGAGGAAGTGAAACAGTTGCCATTGCAAAAGAGCAGTTGATGGGTCGTTTCGGACTTTCCGATGCTCAGGCACAGGCTATTGTTGATATGAGACTTCGTACTCTCACAGGCTTGGAAAGAGACAAGCTTGAGCAGGAGCACGCAGAACTCTTAAAGAAGATTGAAGAATTAAAGGCAATTCTTGCAGACAGAAAGCTCCTTCTTGGAGTAATCAAGACTGAGATCACAGAGATTTCCGACAAATTCGGAGATGACAGAAAATCTCAGATAGGACATGACGATTCCGACATTGATATGGAGGATCTCATTCCCAACGTCAATACTGTTATCGCAATGACTAACTTAGGATATATCAAGAGAATGTCTATCGATAACTTTAAGGCTCAGAACCGCGGAGGTAAGGGAATCAAGGGAATAACCACGATCGACAATGACTTTGTGGAAGATATCCTTATGACGACGACACATAACTACGTTATGTTCTTTACCAACACGGGAAGAGTGTACAGATTAAAGGCTTATCAGATTCCGGAGGCATCCAGAACATCAAGAGGAATGGCAATCGTAAACCTCCTTCAGCTTGCGCCCGGAGAAAAGATAACGGCCATGATCCCGGTTAAGGATTTCGAGGACAAAGATAAGTGTCTGTTCATGGTTACCAAGAAGGGTACCGTAAAGAAAACTCCTATAGTTGATTTCTCAAATGTCAGAAAAACAGGACTAGCAGCCATCAACTTAAGAGACGATGACGAGCTTATAGAAGTAAAGACACTTAAGCAGGATACAGAAGTATTCCTTGTTACCAAAAACGGAATGTGTATCCACTTTGCAGAGAGCGATGTCCGTACAACCAGCAGATCTTCGATGGGTGTTAGAGGAATGATGCTTGACGACACAGATGAGATTGTCGGAATGCAGCTCAATACACAGGGAGATTCACTCCTTATCGTTTCCGAAAAAGGCTACGGAAAGAGAACAACACTTGATGAATTCCACAGCCAGTTCAGAGGCGGAAAAGGTGTTAAGTGCTACAAGATCACTGAAAAGACAGGATCTGTAGTCGGAGTAAAGGCTGTAAACAGCGACAATGAGATCATGATGATAACAAGTGCGGGTATTATCATTCAGCTTCGAATGGATGAGATTACCGTACACGGAAGAGTTACATCCGGTGTTAAGATGATCAACCTTGATAAGGATGTTACGGTTGCCAAGATAGCCAAAGTCAGAGAGAAAATCTCCGACGGAGATAAAGAGCTTGACGATATCGAAGATGTAAGCGAAGAAGAAGTTTAATATACTTTGATTGTGAGGGGACTCAATGAATATTGGACTGTTAATCTCTGAACCGGAAGAAGAAATAGTAAAAAGAATCTGCATGGGTGCAGTAAAAGCGGCTAATGACAAGGAAGTTACCCTTGTCATTATGCCGGGTAAAAAAATCTGTTCCAAAAAAGGCAAAGAAAAAGAGGATGATTACGATTATCAGTACAATGCCCTTTTTGACTATGCCAAAGAGATGAATTTTGATGCTCTTTTAATTGATATAGAGAGAATAGGCAAAGAGACGACTATTCTGAGAAAAGAAGCATTCTTAAAAAAGTTCAAAGATATTCCCGTACTCACACTCACGGAACAAGAAGGATATTTATCTGTAAATCAGGTAGAAAATGAGAAAGAGCATTTCGAGCAGCTTGGATATGAGGCTGTTTGCGATGCGATTTTCTATGTAAAGAACCAGGTACTTCCGCCGCTTGAAGCCGATCAAAAATTTGGTTTCGATCCCGAGCCCGATTATAAGGCGCTTATCACCATAGCCGATATCGGAAGGAAGATCCTTCACAGAAAATACGAATCCGAAGCCTCTTATAAAGCAGTTACCAAAATAGCTTTAGACAACGGATTAAAGGATTGCGGAATCTTTCTCTATGACAAAAAGATCAAAAACAACGAGAAAAACAATTGGGCAATCCCGGAGAAAATCGGCGTAAAAGCTGCGATAATAAACGGTAAAGAAGCGCTTTTTGAAGACGGTAAGCTTGAAACGGATACGAGCGAAGTAATATCTTTGTTTACCAGAGACGAAAACAAAGTGCTGATCATGGGAAATCTTTTTGTAGGAGACTGCCAGCTTGGTCTTATTATTGTGGATTTCCATAAAAAGTTTTTGATAGATCATTTTTTTGACAGCATCACAGGTATACTTACCGGAATTTCAAGACTTTCATATCTTGAAAGACAGTTGCAGGAAACAAGAGAAGAGCTGTACGATGTGCAGGAAGAGCTTGCAAGAGACGATTCAGTGCTTGATCATATAGGAGATCAGGACTATCTCACGGGAGGACTCAACAGAAGAGGATTCTTTGCGAAAGCGTACGACCTTCTGAAGGAGAACTTCAGTGAAGGAAAATATGCGATCGTTGCGTACATTAACATGGAATCGCTCAAAAATATCAACGATATTTACGGACACGACGAGGGAGACCGCGTCGTTAAGAAGGTTGCGGACATACTGCAGACGGTATTTGATGATTGCATAATCGGAAGGATCCGAGGTGATGAATTTGCGGTCATAGAGATTACCGCCGATGAAGATCGCTCAGAGGCACTTCGCGAGGAAATGTCCGTGCAGAACACCAAGCTCTTTAGCGAATCCAAGAGATATATAAATCATCTGCAGTATTCAATCTGCGAATTCAGCTATGAAGAAAACCTCTCGCTCCGCCAGATGCTAAAAGAGACGGATGAGAGCTTACAACGAATTAAAGGAAATATCTAAGCATGGGAATCAAACTTGTATCATGGAATGTTAACGGACTCAGAGCCTGTGTATCAAAAGGCTGCTTTCAGGAATTTATGGAAAAAGAAAATCCTGATGTGATATGCCTCCAGGAAACAAAGCTTCAGGAAGGTCAGATCAAGATGGACCTCCCGGATTATGAAGAATACTGGAACTATGCAGAAAAGAAGGGCTATTCCGGAACAGCAATTTTTACCAAAGAAAAACCTTTATCCGTAACTTACGGACTGGGAATAGAAAAACATGACCACGAAGGAAGAGTAATAACAGCAGAGTATCCGGATTACTATCTGGTAACGGTCTATGTTCCAAATGCCAAAGAAGACCTTTCAAGACTTGAATACAGACAGGTTTGGGAAGATGATTTTCTTAAATACATCAAAAAGCTCGAAGAGACCAAACCCGTTATCTACTGTGGAGATCTCAACGTTGCACATAAAGAGATCGACCTCAAAAATCCCAAGTCTAACAGGGGTCATGCGGGATTTACCGATGAAGAAAGAGCAAAGTTTGATAACGTAGTTTCTTCCGACCTTGTAGATTCTTTCAGATATTTTTATCCTGACCTTGAGGGTGCATATTCATGGTGGTCTTACAGATTCCATGCAAGGGAAAAGAACGCCGGCTGGCGTATTGACTATTTTATTGTATCCAAGGATCTTATGCCTAAGGTTGAGGATGCAAAGATTTACAGCGAGGCTCTGGGCTCTGACCACTGCCCTGTTGGGATTATATTAAAATAAGACTGATTAAGATTACGTAGGACTATGGAAAACTTACTTTTTAGTTTAAACGTTACATTACCAATATTTCTCCTGATGGTGCTGGGTTATATCTTCAATAAACTCGGCATCATAGATGAGAAAGCCGCATCGTGGATGAATAAATTCGTATTCAAGATCGCGCTCCCCGTATTGGTGTTTAAAGACCTCGCAAGCCAGGATTTTGCAGGGACTTGGGACGGCAAATTCGTACTGTTTTGTTTCTTTGTAACAGCGTTTAGTATTGCTGTTATATCAATTATTTCCAAATTTATAGTAAAAGAAAAAGCAAAAAGAGGAGAATTCATACAGGGTGCTTACAGAAGCAGCGCCGCCCTTCTCGGAATAGCTTTTATCCAAAATATATATGGAGAGATGAGCTCCGGAATGGGACCTCTTATGATACTTGGAAGCGTTCCTCTCTATAACGTATTCGCAGTCATAATCCTTATGGTTACAGCAAATGACAGCGAAGCAGCCATTTCGGAAAAAGAAAACGAAAAGAGCAAGTTTATAAAAAGTACTCTTGTCGGAATCATAAAAAATCCCATAATCATAGGGATCCTAATAGGACTGATATGGTCCGTGCTGCACATTCCTCAGCCAAAGATATTTGCTACGCTTGTGGGAGATATAGCAAAACTTGCAACTCCGCTTGGACTCATGGCGATGGGCGCTGCATTTGATGTAAAAAAGGCAGTGAATGAAGTAAAACCCGCATTTATAGCAGCTTTTATCAAACTCTTTGTCCTTGTGACAATATTCCTTCCAATCGCAGTAAAGCTTGGCTTTTCGGGAGAACAGCTTATAGCAATACTTGTAATGCTGGGATCGGCTACGACCGTAAGCTGCTATATAATGGCCAAAAGCATGGGACATGACGGCGTATTAAGCAGCAGTATAGTAATGCTTACGACCTTCGGATGTTCTTTTTCACTGACTTTCTGGCTCTTTATATTAAAAACATTCGGACTTGTCTGATAATAAAATAATCAAAAATTAAGGCGTAGCCATTAGGCTACGCCAATTTAATGTAATTAAAAATTACTTAAAACTCAGTCGATTCAAGGAAAGTACGAATCTTACCCCAGAAATTATCCGGATCTTTTACTACAGCTTCGATATGACCGGAGCCAAGTATCATACAATATTTCTTCGGACACTTTGCAGCTTCGTAAAGAGTCGAACACATATGAGGATCGATAAGCGTATCGTCGTCTCCGTGTATAAAGAGTGTCGGTGTCTCGGATCTTTTAACAGCATCGACGGGATTAACCTTATTGATGTCAAAGCCCGAACGAAGAAGAATAACTATTCTTGAAATAAAAAGAGCTATCGGAAGCGGAACAAAAGAGCCTTTAAACAATTTGTAGGAAGAAGCAAACTGCTCAACAAGTCTTGAATAAGAACTGTCTGAGATGGCAGCCTTAACATTGGAAGGAAGCTTCTCTCCTGTAGTCATGAGCGTTGTTGCAGCGCCCATGGACATTCCGTGTATGAGAATATGTGCATCGGGATCTCTTTTTACTATCCAATAGATCCACTCCAAAATATCAAATCTGTCATCGTAGCCGTAACCTACGTACTTACCTTCGCTCTTGCCAAAGCCTCTAAGATCAGGGAGAAGACAATTGATGCCGTTTTCAAGATAGTGCTTGGCGTAGATTCCGCAGTATTCAGAATTGTTCCAGATACCGTGGATAAGGATCACGTATTTGTGACTGTCGATATCCGAAGGAATATAAGAAGCATGAAGGCGAAGACCGTCAATACTGTCAATATACATATCCCTTTTATTGGTGTGATTTCTGATAAACAACCTTCCATCCGTTATGTCGGGAGAAAAGTCCGGATCGCTATCCTTGTGTTGGTGCGGAAAAGACGAAATTTTATAAATATAATTACTGAATGCATAGATGCCGCTGAATAGCGCAGATGCAATTCCAAGCTTCAAAAAAAAGTTCTTCTTTGCCATTGTGGTTCCTTCCTGTTTGCGTTTTTCTTAAGTAAGTTCAAGTGATTCAAAATAAAGATACATATATATTATCATCTTTTTTGAAAATAATCGCATTTTTCCATTTTCTTTTTCTAAAGAATAAGGTATATTGATTTATATAATATTGAATTATTTTAGAGGTATTTAAAATGAAAAAGCAAAAAACAGAAAACAAAGTACAGATCTGCATTGATCGTGACTTTACCATCAGTAAAGTCGACAAGCGTATCTACGGTTCCTTTATAGAACATTTGGGAAGGGCGGTTTACGAAGGCATCTATCAGCCCGGCAACAAGTTCGCGGACAAGGACGGATACAGAAAAGACGTAATCAAGCTCATTAAAGAGATCGGAGTGCCCATCGTAAGATATCCCGGCGGTAACTTCGTTTCTGCTTTTAATTGGGAGGACAGCGTAGGACCTAAGAAGAACAGACCCAGAAGAATAGAGCTTGCGTGGGGAGTTGTCGAGACCAACGAATTCGGACTTGATGAGTTCATGAACTGGTGTAAAAAGGTTAAGACTGAGCCCATGTATGCGATCAACCTCGGTACAAGAGGTCTTGAAGATGCCAAGAATGTAGTAGAATACTGCAATATCAAGAGCGGAACTCTTTACAGTGACATGAGAATCAAGAATGGTGTTAAGGATCCTTACAACATCAAGCTTTGGTGCCTTGGAAACGAGATGGACGGATCATGGCAGATGGGACACATGACTGCGGAAGAGTATGGACGCAAGGCGGGAAGAGCAGGCCATATCATGAAGCTTGTCGATCCAACTATCGAATGCGTAGCATGCGGATCTTCAGGACTTGGCATGGAGACCTTCGGAAATTGGGAGAGAACCGTACTTGAGAACAGCTACGACGTTACGGATTATCTTTCACTTCATACATATTACGGAAATCAGAAGGATGACACACCGAACTTCCTTGCAAGCAGCGTAGCTATGGATAAGTTCATCAGCCAGGTTGTAAGCATCTGCGACTATGTTAAGGCGATAAAGAGATCAGACAAGACAATCAATCTCTCTTTTGACGAGTGGAACGTTTGGTATCATTCAAACGAACAGGATAAAAAGCTTGAGAAATGGGTTGAGCATCCTCATCAGCTTGAGGATATCTACAACTTCGAGGACGCACTCCTTGTAGGTTCAATGCTTATCACACTCCTTAGACATGCCGACAGAGTAAAGATCGCATGCCTTGCACAGCTCGTTAACGTAATCGCGCCCATCATGACATCAGATACAGGTGCTTGGAAGCAGACAATCTTCTATCCTTACATGCAGGCAAGCGTATACGGAAGAGGCGAAGTCCTCAACACGGTAGTTAAGGTACCCACATACGAGTCAGAGCACGGCGACGCTCCTTTTGTAGACAGCGTTGTTGTAGCTGATGATGAGAACGAGACACTTACAATCTTTGCTGTTAACAAGAGTCTTGAAGATGACTTTGATCTTACATGCGACCTTCGTCAGTACGCAGGATACAAGGTTGTAGAGCACAGCGTTCTTACACACAAGGATCTTAAGGCGGTAAATACCGAAAAGAATCCCGATAACGTTAAGCCTGTGGACAACACCAAGGCAACAAAGATAACAAAGGGAATCCTTACAAGCAAACTTCCCGCAAGAAGCTGGAATGTTATTAGACTTGCCAAATAAAACTATGATATACTCTTCATGAATCAGATATCATGGAGATAGTAAATGGGCTTTAATTCCTTTAGATTTATATTGCTTTTCCTGCCAATCCTTTTGGCAGGATGGCATATGCTTAACAGAATTCACAAATATACAGTGGCAGACGGGTTTCTGACTCTTATGTCACTGTATTTCTATTACACTTTCGGCGCATCTTTCCTAGTTGTGCTGCTTATCAGTATCTGTGTAAACTATCTCCTAAGCTTCATAATAACAAAAGCAAAAGACAAAACGATAAAAGTCCTCAAGGTAATAGGCGTTTTGTTTAATTTAGGACTCCTCTTTTACTTTAAATACCTTGGATTCTTTGTCGAAAACATAAATTCCGTGACGGGAGCGAATCTTTCCGTAAAAGAGATTCTTATGCCGATAGGAATCAGCTTTTTTACCTTTGGACAGATCTCATTTATCGTAGACAGGGCAAACGGCGAAGCAGAACACTATCCGTTCCTTCAGTATGCCATGTATACCGTCTATTTCCCCAAGCTCATACAGGGACCTATAGCATTCCACAAGGAAATGATCGATCAGTTCAGGGATACCAAATTAAGAAGCTTCGATCCGGACAACTTCGCTAAGGGCTTAAAATCTTTTATCATAGGTCTTTCCAAGAAAGTAATCCTGGCGGATACGCTAGCTAGGGTTGCCAACTATGGATTTGAGCAGACATTTTATCTTGATACGCTGACCGTCATTGTGGTCATGCTGGCATATACCTTCCAGATCTACCTTGATTTCTCGGGATACTGTGATATGGCAAACGGCGTGAGCTTGCTTCTGGGCATAAAGCTTCCCGTCAATTTCAACTCCCCGTACAAGGCGTCTTCTGCAAAAGAGCTGTGGCAGCGCTGGCACATGACACTGTCAAGATTCTTCATAAAATACGTATATATCCCGCTTGGCGGCAGCAGAAAAGGAAAGCGCCGCACGGTGATCAATGTCCTTATAGTATTTGTTCTTAGCGGACTTTGGCACGGAGCGGGTTGGACATATATCTGCTGGGGACTCATGCAGGGACTTCTTGTAGTATGGGATGACCTTGGAATAGTCGGAGTAAGGGATGACAATCCGGATAAAAAGAAAAAGTATTTATTGCGGGAAAAACCTTTTATCACCGTGCCCGGAGCAGTCGGAAACGCAGCTACTTTCTTTATGTTTGTGGTTTCCCTTGTGTTCTTTAGATCCAAGAATCTGGGTTATGCGCTTGGAATGTTCAAAAGAGCTTTCTTCTGGACATACCCCGGTTTCCTTACAAGATGCGCCGGACAGCTTGAGATGGCCGAAAACTATGTGCTTCGGCAGATAGTAACAAGGCTTGGCATAGGAAGTGCCGGCATGGTTCTTATGATCACGATGATTGTATATATTGCGATAAGTGCGTTTGTGATGACTAGGAAAAACACGCAGGAGATAATAGCAGAAAACAGATACGACTTAAAGAGTGTCATATGCTATACCATTCTTGCAATCCTGTCGCTTATATCACTTTCAAATGTGAGCACCTTTATTTACTTTAAATTCTGAGCATAAGATAAAGAAATATAATAGAAAACAATATGAAAAAAGAAAATAATCCTTCAAATTTCATAAAACGACTGACCGTTGCAGTACTTGTGGTTGCTGTGCTGATAGCGTCTACAGTGTTCGTATTCGACCCTTTTTATCATTATCATAAACCATGGCTGGGCATGAAGGCTGTTCTTAACGACAAAGAATATCAGTGCGTGGGAAGTCTTCGAAACTTCGATTACGATGCGCTTATTGTGGGTTCTTCCGTTATGGAGAACAATAATAATGCCTGGTACGACGAAGCTTATAACGTAAAGAGCATCAAAGCCATCCGTTCATACGGCGCGACCGCAGATCTTTGCTATCTTTTGGATGAAGCCTTTGAGAAACACGACGTCAAATACGTCTTTTACAATATTGACCCGTCGTCCCTGTCCGCAGATGCCGAAACAACCTATAAATCAACGGGTTGTCCCATGTATCTGTACGACCGCAACCCGTTTAATGATGTGCAGTATCTTTTTAATAAGGACGTATTGTTTGAAAAGATTCCGTATCAGCTCGCAAATGCGATGTCGACAGACTATGACGAGGGCCTTTCCTACAACTGGGCCAAATGGAAAGAGTTTGGGCCCCATATGGCGCTTGGCCTTTACTACAGACCAAGAGAAGTCGTGGAAATGATGGAAGAAACCGCTTATAAAGAGAACCTGGAGAAAAACATAGCTCTTTTGACAAGTGAAGTTGCAGCTCATCCCGATACGCAGTTCATTTTCTTCTATCCCGTGTATTCAATGCTTTGGTGGGACGGAATCGTAAGAACAGGCGAAAGAGATGCCTATATTTACAACGAAAAAGAGATGACAAAGGCGCTGCTTCAATACGACAATGTGCGTGTTTTCTGTTTCCAGAACGACAGAGATATTGCCACGAACCTTGAATACTATATGGATTCGCTTCATTTTTCTCCCGAGATTAATAAGCTCATGCTTGATAAGATGGTGGCAGGCGAAGGAGAGATGACCTTGGATAATTACGAAGAAGTGATCGATGGGGTAAAAGACTTTTCCGAAACTATCGTAAACGAGCTTATAATCCCGTACGAAGAAAAAGACATGCTAACATATGAAATTACTGAATAAAATGGTATACTATAAGGCACAAAGACTGATTTTGTGCCTTAAATTTATGATGGAAGAAGGATCGGAAGTTGAGCGACAATGAGACCAAAAGAATCGTGCTTACAGGAGGCGGAAGCGCAGGACACGTAACACCTAATATAGCGCTTATACCCGCACTTAAAAAGGCAGGATATGATATTTATTACATCGGATCATATAACGGAATCGAGAAGAAACTTATCGAAGATTACAGCATTCCTTATTTCGGAATAGCAACAGGTAAGCTCAGAAGATACTTCGACCCCAAGAATTTCACAGATCCGTTCAGAGTTCTTAAGGGATTTGGAGAGGCCAAAAAGCTTCTCAGAACAATAAAACCCGATATAGTATTTTCAAAAGGCGGATTTGTAAGTGTCCCTGTTGTAAGAGCAGCGGGCGCACTTAAGATACCTTATATTGTGCACGAATCGGACATGACACCGGGACTTGCCAACAGACTTAGCATGACGGGAGCCAAGAGAATATGCTGTAATTTCCCCGAGACAATGAGACTTCTCCCCGCAGAGAAGGCGGTTCTCACAGGAACACCCATAAGAGAAGAGCTTGGAATGGGCTCACCCGAGGCAGGAAGAAAGCTTTGCGAGTTCACGGACGATAAGCCCGTTCTTATGGTAATCGGAGGAAGCCTTGGTGCGCAGTCGGTGAATGAGACCGTAAGATACGCACTTCCCAGACTTCTTCCCAATTTCAACGTGGTTCATATCTGCGGAAAAGAGAAGATGGATAACCTCAAGCTTACCGTTCCCGGATACAAGCAGTTCGAGTACGTAAAGAACGAGTTAAAAGACATCTTTGCTATGGCAGATATAGTGGTATCAAGAGCCGGAGCCAACTCAATCTGTGAGCTCCTTGCACTTAAAAAGCCCAATATCCTTATTCCTTTGTCCACCAAATCAAGCAGGGGAGATCAGATGCTCAATGCCAAGTCCTTTGAGCAGCAGGGATTTTCTCTTGTTATAGATAACGATGACCTTGATGAAGACATTCTTGTTGAGACAATAGAGGATCTCTATGAGAGAAGAGAGGACTTTATTGAGAATATGAGCAAGAGCAATCTTCACAGCGCCACAAACACCATAGTTGAGCTTATTAACACCGAAGTTGGTGCGTCAGATCAATAAAAATTATCCATAAAATTTTGTAAATATTTATAGGCATTTTATACGCTTTTATATTAAATGAGTTATCATATAATTAGAAAAGTTTTTTCTCCGTAAAAGCAGAGGGAAATATAAATGACTATGAATGTGGAAAGCTATCTGAGTTCATACAGCCCGGTAGGCGACATCCTGGTAATGGCGATACTTATGGTTATCACCGTTCTTATTCGTGTTGCATATATCAAGCAGAGCAGAGAGTTTACCATATTCAGATACATCATGATAAGCTTGGTAGCTGCGGCAATTTGTAATATACTTTTCCATCAGTTACTGACACATGTATCGGTCATTTCTCTTCCCATGGTCTATCTGCTTAGATTTCTGTACCATTTCCTTCTTTATACCAACCTGGGATTATACGTTGTATATATGAAAAATCCATTTCAGCTAGTCCAAAAGGGTGAGCAGAGGTATGAGTTGCTGGCATCCTTTGCGGTAATCGGAATTACTGCTACAGAAGTGATCCAGACAATGACTAAAACAGGGTTTTATGTTGATACAAACGGTAATCTTCAAACCGGACATAAAATGTTTGCCGCAGGATACCTCTTTATGGTATCGCTGCTATTGTATCTGCTCATCAGATACAGAAACAGAACCTACAGACCTATTGTCACTGCTTTTATCGGGGTTATAGCAGTCGCTGCTCTTGTTATGATCATTCAGGCAAATAATAGGCAGCAATCTTTTACCACAGCGACATTCTTATTCCCGATAGTAGCTGTTCTTTATCTGCTCCATGCAAATCCGTACGACCTTGAGTGGGGTTCTCTTCACATAGATTCCTTTGAAGAGAGGATTGATACCGCTTCCAGGAAAAAGATGGGAATCCTGGTATTCAGTCTTTTCATGCATGAATTTGAAAAGAATAACCGTAAGTACCCCAAAGAGATCAGAGAAAAACTAAGAGAAGTCACAATGGATTTCTTTAGAGGAGGCACGCTTTTCCAAATATCTCCGGGAAGAATGATATTTATCGTTGATAAAGAGAGCAATCCCGACCATGAAGCCAGGACTGTTAAGATGATGGAGCTGTTCCATGAGCAGCATAATATATATAAGAATGACTACAAGATAGTAATTACCGAGTCAAGCAACAGTATAAAAGAACCGGCTGATTACCTAAGACTTATTGAATATGTTGAAGGAAGAATGCCGGAACAAGAGATCAAGATGGTCCAGGCTGAGGATATAGAGAAATTCTACGAACATAAATACATCGTGGATCAGCTTGCGGATATAAGTGAAAAAGGCGATATGGATGATCCGAGAGTCCTTGTATATTGCCAGCCCGTCTACAATATAACTTCCGGATGCTATGACACTGCTGAAGCACTTATGAGACTTAAGCTCGCAGATCTCGGAATGGTATTTCCGGACAGATTCATACCGATAGCGGAAAATCACAATTATATAAACGCACTTACAATGATAATTCTTTCCAAGACCTGTAAACAGATAAGAAAACTGATCCGAGACGGCTTCTACATATCAAGGATTTCAGTTAACTTCTCGATACTTGATGTAAAAGACAAAGATTTCTGCAGGAAAGTAAGAAATGTGGTGAGCGGATGCGAGATACCGTTTGATAAGCTTGCTATTGAGATAACGGAAAGCCAGAACGAGAAAGACTTTATAGAGTTAAAAGATAAGATCTATGAACTTAAGATGAGCGGAATAACGTTCTATCTTGATGATTTCGGAACGGGATATTCCAATTTCGAAAGAATCTTAGAGATACCGTTTGACATCATAAAGTTTGACAGATCGCTCGTAGTGGCAAGTAGGAACGACTCCAAATCAGAGACCCTCGTATCCCACCTTGCGCATATGTTCAGCGACCTTGAATACGACGTCTTGTATGAGGGCGTAGAGGACAGCGAAGACGAAGAGCGCTGCAAAGAAATGCATGCAAGATACCTACAGGGTTATATGTACTCAAAGCCCATACCAATTGAGCAGCTTACTGATTTCTTAAAGCGAGTACCGGAATATGTAAACGTATAAAATAAAGGCTGAGTGATTTTTATAAATCGCTCAGCCTTATCTATTAACTATCTATCAGCCAAAATATCTCTTTAAGAGACCTTCAAAGCCTTTGCCGTGTCTAGCCTCATCTCTTCCAATCTCATGAACTGCATCATGGATCGCATCAAGATTAAGCTCTTTTGCTTTCTTAGCAAGATCTGCACGACCCTGTGTTGCGCCGTACTCGGCATCTGCACGAAGCTCAAGATTCTTCTTGGTTGAGTTTGTAAGAACTTCTCCGAGCATCTCTGCAAACTGAGCAGCGTGCTCAGCCTCTTCCCAAGCTGCCTTCTCGTAGAAAGCGCCGATCTCGGGGTAACCCTCTCTGATAGCTACGCGAGCCATTGCAAGATACATTCCGACTTCGGAACACTCGCCGTTGAACATTTCGCGAAGACCATTCTTTATCTCTTCAGGTGCTTCACTAGCTACACCAAGAACATGCTCGCATGCCCAAACTTTATCACCTTCCTGCTTGCTGAATTTAGAAGCGGGAGCCTTACATACTGGACAAGCTTCCGGAGGCTGATCGCCTTCATGAACATAGCCACAAACCTGACATATCCATTTCATAGAAATAATCTCCTTTCGTAATACGTGAAATAATAATTCTGCCTATTTGACTATAACATAAAGTGTGTACCAAAAGAGCGCTTTTATAAAAGTTTAATAGCGTATAATAAAAACTTTGAAAATTTATTTCATTCTCTATAGAAAAGTGCGATATACTATTGGTATATCGGTTATAGTGTTCAATAATACATAGCGGAGGCGCCTATGAATATTGTCAGTGAGAAAATCAAAAGTTGCTATAATTCTTTGCCTTCATCGGAAAAGGCAGTTGCCGATTTTGTTCTTGAAAGAAAAGGAGATCTTTTTCAATATCCCATAAAAGAACTTGCAAGATTATCAGGTACAACGCAGGCTTCGTGGACTCGCTTTGCGCAGGCCATAGGATATAACGGATTAAAAGACCTTAAGAATGCTTATTATGCAGAGATCAATACATCTCTTATTCAAGCGGAAAAAGGCAATCCCAGAGTTTCTTTTAAGGACGTCAATGAATATACGTCGCTTCAGTCTATTGCAGACAATATCTGTGCCACAAGCGTCCAGGCAATTCAGACCACATACAGACTGTTTGATGCCGGATCCTTCAATGAAGTTATCGATAAGCTTGTACTGGCTAAGCAGATACAGATCTTCGGAGTGGGAGCAGCCGGAATTGCTGCCTACGACCTTTATTGTAAGCTTCAAAGAATCCACTACAACGTGGTCTTTAACCAGGATCATCATATGAATATGATGACCATCTCGCAGGCACAGGAAAATGATGTTATACTGTTCTTTAGCGACAATGCCAAGAACAAAGAGATAATGGAGCTGTTTAACATAGCAAAAGGTACAGCGGCTACGACGGTTGCCATAACCAAGCTCGGAAACAATCAACTTACTACGGGATGCGATTTTGTGCTCTTTGCCACATCTCCCGAGATAGACAAAAAGAGCGGAATATCAAGCTCTCGTTTCGCGCAGCTGTTTCTTGTAGATACCATCTATACTTCTGTGGCAAATCGCGATTATGATAACATAAAAGAGTATCTCAGAGATTCATATGAGGTATTTAACGAACCAATCAAGGAGTAGAGACATAATGGAGAAAATCGCAAGCTTTACGGTTAACCACATCGACCTCGAGCCGGGAATATATGTATCCCGTAAGGACAAGGTCGGACAGGAAACAATAACAACATTTGATCTTCGTATGACGGCTCCCAACAGAGAACCCGTAATGAATACAGCAGAGGTTCATACCATGGAGCATCTCGGAGCAACATTCCTTAGAAACGACGAAGAGTACAAAGACAAGACTATTTATTTCGGACCAATGGGATGCAGAACAGGTTTTTATATTGTTCTTGCAGGAGATCTGGATTCCAAGACAATAGTTCCTCTTGTGACAAGAATGTATGAGTTTATGAGAGATTTTAAGGGAGAGGTTCCCGGAGCAAGCCCAAGAGACTGCGGAAATTATCTCGACATGAACCTTGGAATGGCTAATTTCCTTGCAAAAAGATATCTCGATAACACGCTTTACAACATTGATGAAAAGCATCTTGTATATCCCGAGTGATCACGATATCTTCTAAGAAAAATTCTCAAAAGAAAAACGGAGACAAATAATGAAAATAGGTATTATCGGTGCCATGGAAGTTGAAGTTCAGGCACTTAAGAGCAACATGACGGTAAATCGCATCGTAAAAAAGGCATCTATGGAATTCTATGAAGGAATCATAGGCGGAAAAGACGTAGTTGTTGTAAGAAGCGGTATTGCCAAAGTAAACGCAGGAATTTGCGTACAGATACTTGTAGATCTTTTCGATGTTACACATGTAATCAACACCGGTGTTGCCGGATCACTTGATTCCAAGCTCAACATCGGAGACATCGTTCTTTCCGTTGATGCATGCTATCACGACGTAGACATTACAATCTTCGGATATGCCAAAGGCGAAGTTCCTCAGATCGGAGCAGTAAATTTTGAAGCTGACAAAGAGATGAGAGAAAAGGCAAAGGCTTCAATCAAGAAGGTTGCTCCTGACATTGGAGTTTACGAAGGAAGAGTTTGCAGCGGAGATCAGTTCATCAGCAGCAAAGAAGTTAAGGATGACATTATCAAGAATCACGGCGGAATGTGTGCCGAGATGGAAGGCGCAGCAATCGCTCAGGCAAGCTACCTTAACAACGTTCCTTTCCTTATCATCAGAGCAATCTCGGATAAGGCAGACGGAAGCGCTGAAGTAGACTATCCTACATTCGAAGCTAAGGCAGCAAAAGACTGCGCAGCACTTGTAATGGAGCTTATAGCAGAGCTTTGATACTAAAATTATTAAATAAAAAGGCGCTTGATGCTTTTTCATCAAGCGCCTTTTTTATTTCTAATATGCCCATAAGATAAATTATCGCAGGCCTTTATCAGCCGATATTTCTGATAAGATTTACCATCTCGATAGCGCCCTGAGCACATTCAAAACCTTTGTTTCCGGCTTTTGTTCCGGCTCTTTCGATGGCCTGTTCAATGCTGTCGGTTGTAAGAACACCGAACATTACGGGAATACCGCTGTTTAGGCTAACCTGTGCAACGCCCTTTGAAACTTCCGCGCATACATAATCATAGTGAGATGTTGATCCTCTTATTACTGCACCGAGGCAGATAACGGCATCGTATTTGCCGCTCTTTGCCATCTTATCTGCGATAAGAGGAATCTCAAATGCGCCGGGAACCCAGGCAACTTCTATATCATCGTCTGCAACGTTTTCTCTTTTAAGAGCATCAACAGCGCCGCCGAGGAGCTTTGATGTGATAAACTCATTGAATCTTGCGACGACGATTCCAACCTTTATTTTTTCCGATACCAGATTTCCTTCATAAATTTTCATAACCTTCTCCTTATTTTATTGTGATTTATATTTTATGTTTTGATGTCTATGACATCAGACTTTCAAAATATGTCCCATCCTTATCTTCTTGGTCTGAAGATAGAATTTGTCGAATTGATTGGCTTCTATTTCAATCGGAACCCTCTTATTTATCTTGATTCCGTAGTCTTTAAGCTGATAAACCTTATCGGGATTGTTGGTGAGCAGATCAAGCGAACGAACGCCAAGTTCCCTAAGTATCTGAGCTCCGATGTAGTACTCACGCATATCTCCCGGGAAACCGAGCGCGATGTTGGCATCAAGAGTATCCATTCCCTGATCCTGAAGTTTGTAAGCTTTAAGCTTATTTACAAGACCGATGCCTCTGCCTTCCTGACGCATATAAAGAAGAATTCCTCTTCCTTCTTCCGCGATCATCTGCATTGCCTTATCAAGCTGCTGGCCACAGTCGCAGCGCATTGAACCAAACACATCACCGGTAAGACATTCGGAATGAACTCTGCAAAGAACGTCTTTGCCGTCCGAGATATCGCCCATGACAAGAGCAACGTGATGCTCGCCGCTAAGCTTGTTGATATAACAGTGAGCCATGAAATTGCCGTACTTGGTCGGCATCTTGGCAACGGAAGCACATTCAACCAGATTGTCGTAAACCTTTCTGAATTCTTTTATATCTTCTACGGAGATCATTGTAAGATCATGCTCTTTGGCAAGATCTTCAAGAGCTTTTCCTGTCAGCATCTTGCCGTCATCGCCCATGATCTCGCAGCAAAGACCGATCTCTTTTAGCCCTGCAAGACGCATAAGATCTACCGTGGCTTCTGTGTGACCTTCTCTTACAAGAACGCCGCCCTCTTTGGCAACAAGCGGAAACATGTGACCGGGACGTCTGAAATCTTCGGGCTTTGCGTCATCTTCCGAAGCCTTCACCGCAGTGAGAGCTCTTTCTAAAGCGGAGATTCCCGTTGTAGTGTCGACGTGATCGATAGATACGGTAAATGCAGTCTCGTGGTTGTCCGTATTGTGGCTTACCATGGGAGCAAGTGCGAGTTTAACCGCAAATTCTTCGCTCATGGGCATGCAGATAAGGCCTTTGCCGTGCGTTGCCATGAAGTTGATGCTCTCTGTTGTCGCAAGCTCTGCGGAACAGATAAAGTCACCTTCGTTCTCTCTTTTTTCATCGTCGGTTACAAGTATGAGTTTGCCTTCCTTAAGGTCATTAAGTGCTTTTATGATTTTGTCTTTATCCATTTCTATCCCTCTTGATTAAAAGCCGTTAGATAAAAGAAATTCTCTTGTTATCTTCGGTTTGATTGTGATTTCCGATTCCCTGTTTAGGAAACTCATGACGTATTTTCCGATCATATCGGTCTCGAGATTAACGGCGTCGGAGACCTTTTTTTCTCCGAGAGTTGTCTCTGTCAGAGTATGCGGTATTACCGATACCCAGAAGGAATTAATGCCCATCTTGGCGACGGTAAGACTTATTCCGTCTATAGCCACGGAGCCCTTTTGAGTTATTCCCTCCATGATGTTAGAGGGGGCCGATATCTCAAGCCATACGGCGTTCCCGTCTCTTTTTATTGATTCGATCTTACCTGTTCCGTCAATGTGTCCCGATACCAGATGTCCGCCGAAGCGTCCGTCTGCTTTCATTGCTCTTTCAAGATTTACTCTGGAACCCTTTTTTAAAAGAGATAGTATCGAGCGGTTAAAGGTTTCGTTCATAACGTCGGCAAAAAAATTGTCTTTGGAAAATTGCGTGACTGTAAGGCAGACGCCGCAAACGCTGATGCTGTCGCCGATATGAACATCTTCAAGAATCTTTTTGCAGGAGATGTTTATCGTGCCTGTTTCCGATTGCTTTATTATGTTTTTTACAAATCCGATTTCTTCTACTATTCCGGTGAACATAGGTATTCAACCTCGCTTTGTATAAGTATGTCCGGGCCGATGCCGGTGACTTTTTTGGTGTTTAATTTAATGGCGTCGCCCGGGTTTTCTATTCCGATTCCCTCAACCGGGGATTTGGCGTTTCCTCCGAATATCTTCGGTGCCATATAAACATAAACCTCATCTACAAGATGTTCCGAAAGAGCACTGAAATTAAGTGTTCCTCCTCCCTCCAACAAGATGCTGTTTATGCCGAGCGATCCGAGCTTTTTAAAAAGCTCGATTAGATCAAGATGCTCGCCCTTCTTGGGAACCTGCAGGATCTTACAGCCTTGCTTTTCATATTCGGATGCCTTGGAAGGATCAGCAGCCGTTGCTATGATAGTGGGTATTTCGTTTGCTGTTCTTACAACCTGAGATGTCAGCGGCGTTCTAAGGTTTGTATCGCAGATTATCCTTGTGGGATCAATGTGAGGCTCGGAGAGTCTGCAGTTAAGCATGGGATCGTCTGCGATCACTGTTGAAACGCCGACCATGATTCCGCTAAGAGTCTTACGAAGCTTATGTACGGACTCTCTTGCACCTGAGCTTGTGATCCATTTTGATTCACCCGTTTTGGTTGCGATCTTGCCGTCGGCCGTCATTGCGTATTTCATTACAACGTAGGGAAGGCCAGTGGTGATGTGTTTATTGAAGATCTTATTCATTTCCCTGCATTCTTTTTCAAGAACGCCGACCTTGACTTCGATTCCGTGTTTTTGCAGGATCTCGATACCCTTGCCTGCGACAATGGGATTGACATCCGTTGTTCCGACAACGACTCTTGCGATCTCTTTTTCTATGATTATGTCTGTGCATGGAGGTGTCTTGCCGTGATGGCAGCAGGGCTCCAAAGTAACGTAGAGAGTTGCGCCTTTTGGATCTTCGCTGCAGTTTTTAAGAGCGTTTCTTTCTGCGTGGAGATCTCCGTATTTTTGGTGGTAGCCTTTTCCTATAACAACGCCGTGTTTAACAACGACGGCGCCCACCATAGGATTGGGGCTTACAAAGCCTTCACCTTTTTTGGCAAGTCGTATCGCTTTATTCATGTAATATTCGTCAGTCATGCGATGCTCCTTTCATTACATTGGGCAATATAAAAGCCCTGAACATTTTGTTCAGGGCTAAGAATAAACATATATAAACAATGAACTTACGCTCTCGCTTACGCTCGACGTAAGACGTTCGAACTAGCTTCGATAAAACCTCAGCAAGTTCTCACAGCTCTTCTTTCATCCAGACTATACTGTCGGCATCGGAGTTTCACCGATTCATGCCTTTCGGCTCGTGGGCTATACCACCGGTAGGGACTTGCACCCTGCCCTGAAGATTATTGTATTAATTTATAGCTATTTTATGTTAGCACGCTAAATGTGTCAACATCAGATGTTCAAGAGCTTGGAGTACTCTGCAAGAGCACCGTCTGTTTCGTGAGCAAGAACCTTCTTTGCAAGGACCTTACCGAGCTGAACACCTTCCTGATCGAAGCTGTTGATGTTCCAAACAAATCCCTGGAACATAACCTTGTTCTCGAAGTGAGCAAGGAGAGCGCCGAGCGCCTTGGGATCAAGCTCCTCACCGATGATGATGCTTGAAGGACGGCCACCTTTAAAGTTCTTGTTGAGGTTATCATCCTTCTTACCACATGCAAATGCAACGATCTGAGCGGCAACGTTAGCGCAAAGCTTCTGCTGGCTTGTGCTGTCCTGGATGTTTACATCATTTCTGAGCTGGCTGTTCTTAAAGCCGATGAACTGAAGAGGAATGATGTCTGTTCCCTGATGGAGAAGCTGATAGAATGAATGCTGTCCGTTTGTACCGGGCTCACCGAAGATGATGGGGCCTGTTACGTAATCGATAGGCTCGCCGAAGCGGTTAACACTCTTACCGTTTGACTCCATGTCAAGCTGCTGTAAGTGAGCAGGGAAACGTGAAAGTGCCTGTGAGTAAGGAAGCACTGCTGTGCTGTCATAGCCAAGAACGTTACGCTCGTAAACGCCGATCATGGCATCGAGCATTGCAGGGTTCTTAAGCATATCGGGATTAGCTGAAAGCTTGTCCTCTTCTGCTGCACCGTCAAGGAAAGCAGCGAATACTTCGGGACCGAAAGCAAGTGAAAGAACTGCTCCGCCAACGCCTGAAGTAGACGAGTAACGTCCGCCGATGAAGTCATCCATGAAGAATGCCTCAAGGTAGTTATCGCTCTTTGCAAGAGGAGATGTCTCGGATGTAACAGCGATCATGTGCTTGGAAGCATCAAGACCTGCCTTCTTAAGAGCGTCTGTAACGAATGATTCGTTTGTAAGCGTTTCAAGTGTTGTACCTGACTTAGATACAAGAATAAAGATAGAGTGAGCAACATCAATTCCGTTAAGAACTGCGGAAGCGTCATCGGGATCTACGTTAGAGATGAACTTAGCTTCCATCTTGAAGTTGCCTGTTCTGTGTGCCCAGTTTTCAAGAGCAAGGTACATAGCGCGGGGACCGAGGTCACTTCCGCCGATACCGATCTGAACAACTGTTGTGAATTTTTCACCCTTTGCGTTAGCGATCTCGCCTGAGTGAACTTTATTTGCAAAATCAGCAATTCTCTTCTGCTCTTTTACGTAGAAATCTCTTTTGTCAACGCCGTCGGCAACAACATTTCCGCCGAGCTGACCTCTTGTGAGCTGGTGAAGAACCATTCTCTTTTCACCTGTGTTGATCACTTCGCCGTTGTAGAGAGCCTCGAACTTCTCAGAAAGCTGTGCCTCTTTGGCAAGAGCATTAAGAGCGTTTAAAACATTGTCATCAACTTCTTTTGCAGCGTAGTTAAAGTTAAGGCCCGCAGCCATAGGTACGGAATAATTTTTAACTCTGCTTGTACCGTTATCGCCTGACATCACCTCAGCCAGGTTTACACGGGAAACCTTCTTGAGCTCGCCATAGGATGCGAGTGTATCCAGATTTTTCCAATTAACCATTATAAATCCTCCTGTCGGCTGGAAAACGTATTCCGCCATTCGCTTAAAAGTGTATCAAAGATATTTTGTCATATCAAGAAGATAAGGGTAAAAGTTACGAAAAATATGGTATACTTGTAGTATGTAGGGGGCTGTTATGCGATTCCGTACGAAACTGATCATCACATCACTTGCAATAGTATTAGTGCCGGTCATACTTGCTGTAGGTACATTTCTTGTAGCCGGCAGGTTTGTATTGTATGACCAAAAGATCCAGGAATACTCAAGTGTTGTGGATTACGAAACGGTATCCGATCCTGTCGGATCATTTTCAAGGATGACCGACACTCTTATTGCTGAGCTCAATCTGACCAGAAGCATATACCCCAACATATTGGAAGATGGAAATTATTTACAGGAATTGGATAAAAGACTTTCATCCAAATATTCCTATATTGTAGTAAGAAAAGATAAAGAGATCTATTATGTTGCAAGCAGATCCAGGGCAAAAGATGTATTGACGGAACTCCCCACGTACGCGCAGGGAACAGAAGGCGTTTATATTACACGTTCCAATTACCTTTTAAGACAATACGATTTTGTTTTCTCCACGGGAGAGCCCGGAAGCTTGTTCATAATATTCGGAATCAGACCGGCATTTACATCATCACTTATGATCTACATGCTGATCGCGATTCTTTTGATACTTCTTTTGACAAGCATTCTTCTGACGACGTGGATAGGACGAAGCTTCTTCAGACCTATAGATGAACTTAACATCGCGATGCAGAAGATCAAGGACGGTAATTTTGATTACATGCTCCCGACGGATGTTAAAGAAAAAAGTGAGATCGGAGCTATTTACCGTAACTACGAGGACATGAGACTAAGGCTCAAGGAATCAGCCGAGGAAAAGATAGAACGAGAGCGGCAGAACAGAGAGCTTATCAGTAATATCTCTCACGACCTCAAGACTCCCATCACGGCGATCAAGGGATATTCGCAGGGACTTTTGGAAGGCGTCGCAGCCAATCCGGAGAAGCAAAAGAAATACGTCAAGATCATTTATAACAAGGCTAATGACATGAACAACCTTATAAATGAGCTGACGCTGTATTCAAGCATAGACAACAACAGAATTCCGTATAACTTTGTCAAACTGAACGTATCGGAATATTTCGGAGATTGCATTGAAGAGATCGGAGCGGATCTTGAGAGTAAGTCGATCAAGCTCAATTACTCCAATCTCACAGGTCCAGATACTTTGATAGTTGCAGACCCCGAGCAGATCAAGAGGGTAGTCAACAACATTGTAAGTAACAGCGTTAAGTACCTTGACAGAGATGACGGAACGGGACAGATAGATATCCGCATCCTGGATGAAGTTGATTCCATTCGCGTAGAGCTTGAGGATAACGGTAAAGGAATTGCTCAAAAAGATATACCAAATATTTTTGACAGATTCTACCGGACGGATACTTCCAGAAACTCAAGGCAGGGCGGAAGCGGAATTGGATTATCAATAGTTAAAAAGATAATAGAAGATCATGGCGGCTATATTTGGGCGACCAGCCATGAGGGAGAAGGGACGTGTATGCATTTCGTTTTGAGGAAATACATCGAATATGCAGGCGGCTCTGAAACAGTCACAGTAGACCACGAATCATAAACGCAAAGAAAGGCAGAAAAAGTATGAGCAGAATACTTATTGTTGAAGACGAAGAGGCCATCGCTGATCTTGAGAAGGATTATCTTGAGCTTAGTGACTTTGAAGTCTCCATCGAGAACACAGGTGATGCCGGACTTAAGACGGCGCTTTCCGAGGAATTCGATCTTGTTATCCTCGATCTTATGCTTCCCGGAATGGATGGATTTGAGGTATGTAAGAGAATAAGAGAAAAGAAAGATGTTCCGATCCTTATGGTTTCCGCCAAGAAGGATGACATCGACAAGATAAGAGGATTGGGCCTTGGAGCAGACGATTATATCACCAAGCCTTTCAGCCCTTCGGAGCTTGTTGCCCGTGTTAAGGCGCACATGGCAAGATACTCAAGACTTGTGGGATCAGGTCATGAAGAAAATGATTTTGTCGAGATAAGAGGCCTTAAGATCGACAAGACAGCAAGAAGAGTATACGTCGATGACGAGGAGAAGAGCTTCACAACCAAGGAGTTTGATCTTCTTACTTTCCTTGCGGAGAATCCCAATCACGTATTTACAAAGGAAGAGCTCTTTAGAAAGATCTGGAACATGGATTCAATCGGTGATATCGCAACCGTTACGGTTCATATCAAGAAGATCCGTGAGAAAATCGAATACGATACCTCCAATCCTCAGTATATCGAGACAATCTGGGGCGTAGGCTATCGTTTTAAAGTATGATCTTATTGACCTGATATGGAAAAAACAAAGAAACTTACTTTACTATATTTATTATTGTTAACTACCGTCCTTCCGCTTTATATGAAGGACGGTTTTTATAAACTCGGCGAAGCAAAAGGCGTATTGTTCATGGCGCTTGGTGGAGTCTTCTTTGTAGTGTCGGCAGTTCTTATGCTGATATCGAAAACGCCCTTTAAACTCGGGCTTATGGGCGTTCTTTTGTTTTCCAATATAATCACATTTCTTCTTTCAATAGATAAAAAGACGGCACTCCTTGGCCTTGATGGTTGGAGAATGGGTCTTTTGTCGCTTCTTTTTAGTATATTTTCGGCATGCATAATTTCAAACGGAATCGAATTTAAAAAGATATTTGTCATAGCAATATTGATAGTCCCTTTTGCGGTATGTATCTTGGGGATTCTCGGAAGATTCGGAATATATCCTCTCGGAGTTTCCGCAGATGACGGCAGCTTTCTTTCTACTATCGGAAACATAAATTGGTTTACGGCTTTTCTTTCAGTATTTGTACCGCTTGGGGGTTCTATCGCGGCGACAAGAAAGAGATTTTCCCTTGAATTCTTTTTATCTGAAATAATTGTGATCGTAGGTTTGTTATCGCTTTTGCTTCAGGGAAGCGAGAGTGGACTTCTTATAATCGCGGGAACATATCTGCTTCTTTTATTCTTGGGATTAAGTGACAGAGAGACTTTCAAGGCATTTCTGATCCAGCTCTTTACTCTAGGAATCGCAATGGCGATTGTGTATCTTTTGATGTTTTTCTTTGGAAAAAGATATACTTACGACGACAATCTTCTTATCTTGATATGTCAAAACCATTCCGGAATAATACTAATGGCAGCAGTCTTTTTTATCTACAGGCTTTCTAGATTTGCAGAAGAAGTAAATCTTGAATGGAAAGAAAAGCTGTATAAAAAGATCTTCTATGTAATGATATTGATCGGTGTTGCTGTAGTATCAGTGCTTTTATATAAAACCTATTCGGATGATTTCGGAAACGGAAGAGGAATCATTTGGAGAATGTCTTTTGACATGTACAAAAGTCTGTCGCCGATCAGAAAGATCGTGGGAGTCGGTCAGGACTGCTTCTACAAATATGCTTACAGCGATCCTTCCTGGAGTGAGTCTTTTATAAATGTATTTGGAGGAAACAGGCTTACAAACGCGCACAACATGTATCTGACTCTTTTGATAGAAGGCGGAGTGATGGGGCTTATAAGCTTTATCTTTACATTCGGGTATGTGCTTAAGAATCTGATAATGATAAAAGATACAGATAAAAAGAAGCACGCAGGCTTATGCTGCGCGCTTCCGATATTTGTTTATTTAATTAACGGTCTGGTTTCTTTTTCTACCGTCGTCTCCACTCCTTACGTGTTTATGATCTTGGGATACGGTCTCTATGTAATAAAAGACGATTCCGAAGAGATCACACAAGATCGGGAACGGGAATAGTTTCGTCAAGCTCATGTAAGAAAGATCTTGTCTTTACGATTCCATAAAGAGCGTCTTTATATTCAAAGAGAAAATGATCGTTGATATTCTCTTTTCCGTACATCATAACTCTTCCGGTGTAGGCATTTAGGATGGACACATATTTTTTGTCCTGCTCAAACATCTGAAGAATCTCATCTTTTCTGCGACGAGGATGTTTGGAAGCAAACTTTCTGATATCAAGCTGCAGATCGACGGGGAGTTCTTTATCCCTTTCTTTTACAGCGTGCAGTATCTTCGCATATTTTTCTTCATCGATTTTTTTGAGACGATCTGTGAACTCAAGACAGCAGCCGTTGTCGGGCATAAGGAGCCTAACGCGATCTTCTTTGATCACGTCTTCAACAACTGCAACAACATTAGGAACGATGGGCTTCTGATTGTAATCCAGAATGATGACTTTATCGCCTTTCTTGTACATAGCAGATACCTCCCGGAAAAGACAAAGACGGCGGGTTCCATTTAGATGTTTATATTATACCATAGGAAGCACTGTCGGAGATATCTCAAAATACACTTTTTTGCGGGTTTTCGGATGGTTAAATCCAAATTTGTAGCAAACAAGATTGACGTTTTTAATTCCTTTTTCTTTTGAGTATGCTTTTGAGTTTTCAGATCCGTATCTTTCATCTCCCAGAAGTGGGAATCCAAGTGCGGCAAACTGAACTCTTATCTGATGAAAACGTCCCGTCAGAAGCTTTATTCTGACAAGCGTTGTCTCGTTATCTTCATCTCTTTTTACAACTTCATAATCAAGGACGGCTCTTTTTACATCGCCTCCTATTATGCCGAGCTTTTCTTTGGAAGAAAGAGTGATCGAGTTGCCATTAACGGAGTTTGCTTCCTCTTTGGTGATGACCATGGCAGATCCGTTATCTTCTCTTCTTACAAGAAGGTTTTCGAGGCGATTCTTATCTTCGGGAACGGAGCCGTAGCAAAGAGCATAATAATATTTTTCCGTTGAATGATTCTTGATCTGCGCAGCAATATCGGAGGCAGCGGCTTTGTTTTTGGCGATCACGACAACGCCTTCAACAGGCTTATCGAGTCTGTAAACCGTTCCTACGTAAGGGGGCTTTGCACCTTTTTGTCCGCGGTTTTTTCTTGCAAGATAATTTCTTACATGACTTACAAGATCGGTCTCCCTTACACCGGCGCCCTCGGTCGCTATTCCGGCAGGCTTGTGGCACACCAATATATCATCATCTTCGTAAATGTATTCGATATCTCTTTTCATAGAAAAAGCATCTTCTTTCTGTTTGTGATCTATGTTTATTATAGCGGCGGCAAAGGCAGCGTACAACGAGCAAAATTATGTCCAAAATATGAACGAAGAAGCGCCGTTTTAGTCATTTTGCGTCCATATTTGTATAGTAGAATTTCTATACAATAATGATGAGGGCGGACAATATGAATAAGGGAAAAAGAGCTTATTACACGACGATAGCTTCACTTATTTTGTTCTCGGTTTTTTTAAACATGGCTGCATGGCGAAGTGCGGCTTTTTCTGACTTCTATGTAAGCAATATCTTTCCCGTAATAACGGGATTATACGGAAGGATCACCAGTCTGTTCGGCTTTTCGGTCGGCGAAGTGATGCTGGTGATACTTGTGGCTTTTATTGCTTTCGTGGTTGTATTTATTGCAGTGCACACTGCGATACTTGCATATGAAAAGAGTGCAGGGAAACTGGGACCGAATTTCTTTAAGACAAAAAGAGTCTTTGATTTTATTTCAGGAAAGCTATACAGGATCACACCTCTTGTGATGGCTGTAGTAGTTACCGTGATGTCGCTTAATTGCTTTGTTCTTTATCACACGACCAAGCTTAGCGTTTATGACAGTCAGTTCACACGAAGATATGATCTTCAGCAGCTTGCGGATCTGCGCGATTTCATCGTGACACAGTGCAACGACCTGTCCAAAAAGGTTCCGCATGATGAGTTCGGCAATATCATTTACGAAGGTAACATGGAAGAGACTGCGATAAGAGCAATGCAGAATCTGTCGCGTGAGTACCCAAGGCTCGGCGGATACTATGTTACGCCCAAGCCGCTTTACTACTCGGACTTTATGTGTCAGCAGTATATGCAAGGGTATTATTTCCCATTCTCAATGGAAGCGAATTATAACGATTCCATGTCCATCATGAATAAGCCATTTACGATGTGCCATGAGCTTGCGCACACACACGGTTACATTTATGAAGATGAGGCCAATTTCTTTGGTTTCCTTGCATGCATAAGATCGGACGACGTGGTATTTAAATACAGCGGATACCTCGGAGTTCTGAATTATATAAATAACGATTTTTACAGAGCTGTCAGCAAAGAAGAATACAACTCTCACGTCAAGATCTCCGACAGAGTCAAGTACGACAATCAATTCGTTACAAAAGAAGCGTGGAAAAGAGTTGAATCACACGCCGTTATCAAGACAGAGACAGTAAAAAAGGCGGCGGATATGTTCATCGACACGAATCTGAAGGTGAACGGAGTGCTTACTGGAAAGGTAAGCTACACACATGTTGTTGCACTAATTCTTGATTACTATTACAATGAACCCGAATACGCAATAATCATTTCGGGGGATAATACATTATGAGAAAAAGAATTGTGACAGGAGCTTTGCTTATTCTTTTGACAGGAACGATGCTTGTTGCCTGCAAGCCTTCAGAGGAAAAATTAAACGAGGCCGAGACGACAAGACAGGTTCTGATCGAAGCAAAAAAAGCAGCAGAGGAAACCTATCTTGATATAACCGATTCATCCAAGAAAGGTGAGCTTGAGGAACTTGCGAAGAGAGAAGCGGAGTTTGAGAGCATCGACTTTACCAAGATGAGCGACAGAAAAATAGATGGGATACTTCCGGATATAATCGCTCTTACGCAGGAATACCAGAGCCTTCAGAATACTCTTGATGCTACGCTTTCTTCGGAGAAAAACGAAAAAGACGAAGCTGCCAAGCACATGGATCTTGGATCTTACATTATCAACAAGACCGGACTTAGCATCATAGAAGTTAAGATTCACGATGTAACTACGGATACATATTCAGATAATCTTTTGGGAGAAGGAGTTGTTCTTGAACCCGGCTTTACACTTATGGGTGCTGTTATAGATGTAAATGTTACGAGCTCTGAGTGGGAAGTGATAATAAAAGACCAAAACAATACTTCACATAATTTAAAGTGCGGAGATCTCAAATCTGTAGACAAAGAAGGAATAGCCCTTGTAATCACCCTGGATTCCGCTACCGGAGAGGGTTTGGCGGAGATTGGGAGCTATAACTGATTGTGAAAATTACACAAAATCTTAAGAAAATCTTAAGATTTTATGCACATATATGTCAGTGACATTACAGTTAATACAGTTTATAATCTCTATTTGTACTGAAGCAATTGTTTTGCAATCAGAATTGCAAAGTATATTGAAAAGAGGAGATTATAATTATGAAGAAGAATATCGTAACTTTACTTACAATCGCAACACTTTCAGCAGCTATCCTTGCAGGATGTGGTGAGGCAGCAGCTGACACATCTGTAGAGGAGACATCTGTTGAGGCTACAGTAGAGGCTACTGTTGAGGAGGCAGCTACAGAGGCTACTTCTGAGGACGCAGCAGCAGAGGCTTCATCTGAGGATGCAGCTACAGACGCTTCATCAGAGGACGCAGCTTCAGACGCTTCATCTGAGGATGCTGCAGCAGACGCTTCATCTGCAAAATAATAACTAATTCAATTAGATTTAATTAACACCAAGTAGTACTAGTTTAATCAATTGCTTTTAGTCAGTACATAAAACCCCGATGCATATGCATCGGGGTTTTTCGTTGTCCGGATTATTTTTTTTATCATATTTGTCATAACACAAATATTTTTATGCATGACAAAAGCGGGTGATGGGAATCGAACCCACGTATCTAGCTTGGAAGGCTAGTGTTCTACCATTGAACTACACCCGCTTGGTACTGACAAGATTGTATTTTAAAGACTTTTCGGTAGTATGTCAATAGCTTTTGTGATAAACTTTACATTGTTTGTCAATTGACAACGAAATGGCAAGGTGTTATCATGATTCCTACCAAGTTAGTAGGAAAAGGGAGAAAGGACTATATTTATGGCAGAGCAGTCGTTATTACAGGTTAAAGATTTATCGGTGGCAATTGATAATGAATTGCCTATTCTTCATAAGATCAATTTAGATATTAA
Organism: Butyrivibrio sp. X503; assembly: GCF_003625475.1. Lineage (GTDB taxonomy): Bacteria > Bacillota > Clostridia > Lachnospirales > Lachnospiraceae > Butyrivibrio. The sequence continues at coordinate 139,862 of NZ_RAIQ01000006.1, forward strand.
ACCGGGAGAGACACATGTGCTCATGGGACCAAACGGAGCAGGTAAGTCTACTCTCGGTTATACATTAATGGGAAATCCTCACTACTGTGTTACAGAAGGCAAAATTCTTTTTGAAGGACAGGATATCACAGAGCTTTCTGCCGATAAGAGAGCGAAAGCCGGAATGTTCTTATCTTTCCAGAATCCTTACGAAGTTCCCGGAATTTCACTTTCAAGCTTCATAAGAAATGCAAGCCATGCGCAGACAGGTCAGCCGATCAAGCTTCTTGCATATAAGAAAGCACTCAAGTCTGCAATGGAAGTTCTTTCTATGAATGAAGAATATGCGGACAGAGATCTTAATGTAGGCTTCTCAGGAGGAGAAAAGAAGAAGGCTGAGATCCTTCAGCTTCTTATGCTCAATCCTAAGCTTGCTATCCTTGACGAGACCGATTCAGGACTTGATGTAGATGCAGTTAGAACAGTTTCCAAGGGAATCATGGAATATCAGAAAAAGAAGGACGGAGCTCTTCTTATAATCACACACAGCACTAAGATATTGGAATCTCTTCATGTTGATTACACACATGTCCTTGTGAAGGGTAAGCTTATACATACAGGAGACGCATCGCTTGTTGAAGAGATCAATAAGAACGGTTTCGAGCGTTTCGTTTCAGATGCAGAGTGAATAGGGGTTGACTATGAGTGAAGATAAAAAGGCTGTGGTTGATATAGACCGCAGTGCGTATGACTATAAAGATATAGAAAATGAAAAAGACTTCTATAGATTAAAAGAGGGACTTACCGAAGAAACTGTATTAAAGGTTTCTGAGGAAAAGAACGATCCCGAATGGATGAGAGAGTTCAGATTAAAGTGCCTCAAATTATATAACGAGATGGAAATGCCTGATTGGGGCCCGAGCGTAGAAGGCCTTGATATGGATAAGATATCTTCTTATGTAAGACATAAAGAAGATATGAAGGGCAGCTGGGAAGACGTTCCCGAGGATATCAAGAATACATTTGAAAGACTGGGAATCCCTCAGGCAGAGAGAGAATCTCTTGCAGGCGTAGGAGCACAGTACGATTCAGAGCTTGTTTATCATAACATCAAAGACGAAGTAGCTGCGCAGGGCGTTATCTACACAGATATTGAGAGCGCACTCAGAACAGAGTATGCGGATATGATAAAGAGCCACTTTATGAAGCTCCTTACTCCCACAGACCACAAGATGATGGCACTTCACGGAGCTGTTTGGTCAGGCGGATCTTTTGTATATGTTCCCAAGGGAGTAAAAGTTGATATTCCGTTGCAGTCATATTTTAGATTAAATGCTGCAGGAGCGGGACAGTTTGAGCATACACTTATCATCGTTGATGAGGGTGCGGACCTTCACTTTATAGAAGGCTGTTCGGCGCCCAAATACAATGTGGCTAACCTTCATTCAGGAGCCGTAGAGCTTTTTGTCGGCAAAAATGCAAGGCTTAGATATTCAACTATCGAGAACTGGTCCAAGAACATGTACAACCTCAATTCCAAGAGAGCTATCGTTGAAGAGAACGGTGTAATGGAATGGGTTTCAGGTTCTTTTGGTTCACATACTTCATATCTTTATCCTATGACCATCTTAAAGGGTGATCATTCCAAGATGGAATTTACGGGAATAACATTTGCAGGTAAGGGACAGAATCTCGATACCGGAGCAAAGGTTGTTCACCAGGGAGTCGGAACGACTTCGGTTATCAACAGTAAGTCAATTTCCAAGGACGGCGGAATCGGAACATACAGAAGCAGCGTAGTGATCCAGAGCACAGCCAAGAAAGCCAAAGCTTCCGTTTCATGTGATTCCCTTATGCTTGACAGTATATCAAGAGCGGATACTATTCCCGGAATGGATATCAGAACCGACGATGCCGATGTGGGACACGAAGCTAAGATCGGTAGGATCAGCGACGAGGCTGTATTCTATCTTATGTCCAGAGGTCTTAGCGAAGAGGATGCCAAGGCGATGATCGTCAGCGGATTCGCCAATCCCGTTTCCAAGGAGCTTCCTTTGGAGTATGCCGTAGAAATGAATAACCTCATCAAGCTTGAGATGAGCGGACATTAAGGGAGGGGATTCGATGAACAAGAATTTGGATATGCGGGTCAATGTACTTCCCGCTTTGACTTATAATTTTTTACACGTTAACGACAGTAAGATCAAGGAAGACGGTATCGGGATCGAGCTTTTAAACACTCCCGACGCTGAGAATGTTCCGGACGGAGTTACCGTAACTCGCAGAGTTTCTTACAAAGAAGCAGGAAAGCTTTTTGAAGATAATAAAAAGAGAATACTTGTAGATGCAGGTGTTCCCGGAGTTCCCAACGGTGATACATCCAGAAGAGACGATGCACAGGCTGTAAGAACGGGAATGGGAATCGATATTGAGAATCTCATGCTCGAGAACGGCATCACAACAGATGTGTTTACCGCAGAGGAAGGCGTTAAGACCAAGGAGCCGATCATTATCAGATACAATCTTAATGACGGCGAGGGCAGCCTTACAAGCCAGGTGATCCATGCCAAGAAAGATTCCGAGATCACGATTATCATGGATTATACTTCCGAGAGAAACGCATCCGGTTTTCACGGAATAAGCACAAGACTTCTTGCAGAAGAAGGTGCCAAGATCAATCTTATAAAGACACAGACCTTGGGAGACGGCTTCATTCATTTTGATGATATCGGCGGAGCTTGTTTTAAGAAGGGCGCGATAAATGTAGTGTCTCTTGAGCTTGGAGCCAAGAAATCCTGGACAGGCTGTTACATTAATCTCTGTGAAGATGAGACAGAGTTTATCAGCAATCAGGGGTATCTTGTAAAGGATACGCATTCCCTTGATATCAACTATGTTGCTGATCAGCGCGGCAAGAAGACCAACGTTCTTATGAATGTTAAGGGCGTACTTATGGATAAGGCGCAAAAGACCTACAGAGGAACGCTTGATTTTAAGAGCGGAAGCTCTGCATCAGTAGGTGACGAGCAGGAAGATACACTTCTTCTCAGCCCGGACGTTATAAACAGAAGCATGCCTGTTATCCTTTGTCAGGAAGAAGACGTTGAAGGAAGACACGGAGCTACAATAGGACAGTTGGGTGAAGACCTTTTGTTCTATATCAATTCAAGAGGTATCGATGAACAGGAAGCCAAGCGCCTTATGGTAAGGGCTAAGCTTGACAGTGTTGCCAGACTTATTCCCGATCCGGAGATTGCGGAGAAGGTTCAGTATTACATCAGTACCATTGTCTAATAAGTGAGGATATATAATGAGCACCCTGGGAGATTTTCGCAAGGATTTTGATATCCTTGTAAACGGCGACTATGTATATTTTGATAATGCGGCTACATCTCAGAGACCCAGGCAGGTCTTGGACGCAGTATCAAACTTTTATAAAGAGAGAAACGCCAATCCTTTGAGAGGATTGTATGATTGGAGTATGCAGGCAACAGAGAGCTATGAGGATGCGAGAGCTCTTGTGGCTGATTTTGTCGGAGGCGTAAGCACTGAAGAGATCATCTTTACAAGAAATACCACAGAGTCTCTTAATCTTGTGGCTTACACATACGGACTTGATACCGTAAAAGAGGGTGATGAGATCGTTATCTCTGTAATGGAGCATCACAGTAACATTCTTCCCTGGCAGATGGTTGCCAAGAAGCGCGGAGCCAAGCTCGTATATATGGAGCCCGACGAAGAGGGAACCATTACCAAAGAAGAGTACGAGAGCAAGATCACAGACAAGACCAAGATCGTTGCGATCGGTCATGTTTCCAACGTTATGGGTGTGACCAATCCGGTAAAAGAGATCGCGGCTTATGCACACTCTAAGGGAGCTACGGTCGTTGTGGACGGAGCGCAGTCAGCCCCTCATATGAAGATTGACGTTAAGGATCTCGGTGCAGACTTTTTTGCCTTCTCGGGACATAAGATGATGGCACCTATGGGTATCGGTGTTCTTTACGGAAGAAAAGAGCTACTTCTTAACATGAGTCCTTTCCTCACAGGCGGTGAGATGATCGAGTACGTTACAAGAGAAGATGCAACCTATGCAGAGCTTCCTCACAAGTTTGAGGCAGGTACGGTCAACGCGGGAGATGCGGTAGGTCTTGCGGAAGCAATTAAGTATCTTAGAAACGTCGGATATGATAATATAGAAGAACAGGAAGAGAAGCTTACAAGAAGACTTATGGAAGGTCTTTCCAAGCTTCCTTACGTCAAGATATACGGATCAAAGGATCCCAAGAAGCACTGCGGAATCGTTACTTTTACTATCGATGGAGTTCATCCTCACGATATCTCATCGGTACTTAATGACGATCACGTGTGCATCAGAGCGGGACATCACTGTGCACAGCCTTTGATGCAGTTTATCGGCGCCGGTTCAACGGCAAGAGCCAGCCTGTATTTCTACAACACAGAAGAGGAAGTGGATATCTTCCTTGATAAGATTGCAAAGGTAAGAGAGGTTATGGGCTATGGAGCTTAAGCAGTTATATCGCGAAATAGTTAATGAGCACAATCTTCACCCTATGTACAAGGGAAAGCTTGAGAATCCGGATCTCGTGCTCAGAGGCGTTAATCCAAGCTGCGGCGATGATATCACATTGCAGCTTAAGATAAAGGACGGCATCATTACAGAAGGTATGTACGAAGGCAGCGGATGTGCCATTTCACAGGCTTCTGTTGATATGATGGTCGATCAGATCATCGGAAAGAGCAAGGAAGATGCACTTAAACTTGCTGCAACATTCATGGGAATGGTAAAGGGAGAGATCACAGATGAAGAGACTCTCGAGATCCTTGATGAAGCAGCAGCGCTTCAAGATGTGAGCCATATGCCCGCAAGAGTTAAATGTGCGGTTCTTGGCTGGCACACAATGCAGGAGATGCTTGAGCACCCCGAAAAGGCGAATGACAGCATCTGACAATGATATTACAAGAGGTATACTTTCGGTTAATTGAGAGTATATCTCTTTTACTATTTAGTAGAAAGATCATAGAAATAGGACAGACAATGGAAATTGAGCTTATAAGAAGCAAAAGAAGGACAATAGCGATAGAGATAACTACAGACTGCCGCGTCGTTGTAAAGGCGCCGTATGGGGCTTCTAAGACTGTTATCGACCGTTTCATCGGTGAAAAGGCGGATTGGATAAGCAGACACCTTAAAAAGATGGAAGAAAGGCAGCAGGAAGAGTCTGAGTCAAAACCCATCAGCGAGCAGGAGATGAGACTTCTTGTAACGAGAGCCAAGAGGGTCATACCTGTAAAGGTAAGGAAGTTTGCGGAGCTTATCGGGGTGAAATACGGAAGGATCACGATAAGGAATCAAAAGACGAGATGGGGAAGCTGCAGCGCGGAAGGGAATCTTAACTTTAACTGCGTTCTCATGAGAGCGCCGGAAGAAATAGTGGATTATGTGGTGGTGCATGAGCTGTGCCATAGGATACATATGAATCATTCGAAGGCGTTTTGGGGAGAAGTGGAAAAAATAATCCCTGATTACAAGAGAAGAAGATTGTGGTTAAAGGAAAATGAAAGCAAGATAATGAGAGGGTAGGGAGTGGTAGAAAGAATAAAGCCATGACGACAGACTCGGAACAGCTTCGCTTGGAGTTTTATTCCAAAAGAAAAAGTACCATCCCCATAGGATATACCTACGAAAACAGTACTCGGCGTGCGCTGCCAGGGTCTCGAACCCTGGACAACCTGATTAAGAGTCAGGTGCTCTACCAACTGAGCTAGCAGCGCATTCTGTATTCGGCTCTGTTGCCGTGTCTCAACGACAAGTGATATCTTACTACGCCTAAAAGAGAAATGCAAGTACTTTTTTCAATTTTTTTTGAAAAACTTCCAAAAATTTGATTTTCTCTGTGTTTGCGCGGTTTTCAGACCTGTTCATTTGTGGTAAATTATTAGATATATTCGGTATTTTTACAGAGGATAAGTTATGATTTTTGATACACATGCTCATTATGACGATCCCGCTTTTGATGAAGACAGAGACAGTCTAATCGCTTCGCTTGAAAAAGCGGGCATCGGAAATGTGGTTGATATAGGCGCGAGCATAGATACGACAAGGAAAGCGCTTGAGCTTGCGCACAAATATGATTTTATTTACGCTGCTGTCGGGGTGCATCCAAGTGAAGTAGAGGAGCTGACAGAGGATAATTTTGAACTTCTGACGGAATGGAGCGAGGACGGAAGGTGCGTAGCTATCGGCGAGATAGGTCTTGACTATCATTGGCCTGAGCCCGGAAGAGAGCTTCAGAAGAAGTGGTTTAAGAGACAGCTGAATCTTGCAAGGCAGAAGCAGCTTCCCGTTGTTATTCATTCCCGCGATGCGGCGAAGGATACGATCGATATCATGAAGGAAGAACACGCCGAGGAAATAGGCGGCGTTGTGCACTGCTTTTCATATAGCAAGGAGATAGCAAAAGAGTGCCTTGATATGGGCTTTTACATAGGAGTCGGAGGCGTCATTACTTTTAAGAACGGCAAGAAACTAAGAGAGGTCGTTGAAGAAGCGCCTATTGAGAATATTCTTTTGGAAACCGATTGTCCTTATCTTGCGCCCGAGCCTTACAGGGGCAAAAGAAATTCTTCCTTGTATTTACCTTATGTTGTAGAAGAGATTGCAAGGATCAAGGGTATCAGCTCGGAAGAGGTGATCCGTATAACACAGGAAAACGCAAGGACTATGTACAATCTTCATCTGTAAGAAGGCAGAGTCTGATTATTTTTTCTTATATAAAGGAGTATTAAATGGCATATCTTGGAAATCCCGCACGTACCAAGGAAGTGCTCAGTAAATATAATATGAGCGCCAAGAAGAAGTTCGGACAGAACTTCCTTATAGATGCAAATGTTCTTGGCGGAATCGTAGATGCATCGGGCGTTACGAAGGACGATTGCGTTCTGGAGATCGGACCAGGAATCGGAAGTCTTACGCAGTATCTTGCGGAGTCAGCCAAAAGAGTTGTTGCTGTCGAGATAGACAAGAGCCTTATTCCGGTGCTCGATGACACACTTTCCGAGTACGACAATGTCACGGTAATAAATGAAGACATATTAAAAGTAGATATAGATAAGATCATTAAAGAGTACAACGACAACAAGAAGATCAAGGTTGTTGCGAACCTTCCGTACTATATAACGACACCCATTATAATGAAACTGTTCGAGAGCGGAGCTCCGATTGAGAGTGTCACCGTCATGGTTCAGAAGGAAGTAGCGGACAGGATGTCCATGGGACCGGGCAATAAAGATTACGGATCGCTTTCTTTGGCGGTTGGATTTTATGCTTCGGCGGAGCTGGTCATGGATGTTCCTCCAAGCAGCTTTATTCCGCAGCCCGGAGTCGGATCGGCAGTTGTACATCTAAAGAGATTTGATAAGCCCGCGGTAGAAGTTAAAGATGAAAAATATATGTTTGAGATCATAAGGACTTCTTTTAATCAGAGAAGAAAAACTTTAAGCAATTCTTTAGCTAACAATCCGGCACTTAAGGTATCAAGGGAGAAAGTGCAGGAAGCACTTGTAAGCATGGGGCTTAACGAGAAAATAAGAGGCGAAGTCCTTACACTTTCTCAGTTTGCAGCCCTTTCAGATATTTTACAAAGCTAGTGCGCTATGTTAAACTAAACACTAGATATAGTATTTTTGGCACCAATGAGGTAGATATTTTGGATAAGGTCGAGTATAAGATCAGAGCCGATGAAATAAAAGCTTTGATTGACGAAAACAGATTCGCTGAAGCTGTTAAGATTGCTGACACAATTGACTGGAAAAGAGTGAAGAGTGTTCAGATGCTTTGCATGATCAGCGACTTATATAAGATTAATCGCCGTTTTGAGGAGAGTAGAGACGTTCTTCTCATGGCATATGACAGATACCCTACGGGAAGAGCTATCGTATATTCACTGTGCGAGCTTGCCATCAAGATGGGAGAGTTTGTTCAGGCGGTAGAGTACTACAAGGAGTTTGTTAGAATTGCGCCCAGAGATACGGGCAGATATATTTTGCAGTACAAGCTCTATGAGGCACAGGAAGTCAGCCTTGAAGAGCGAATAGCTGTTCTTGAGGAGTTTAAGAAACACGATTACAGAGAGAAGTGGGTTTACGAGCTTGCTTATCTTTATCACCGCGTGGGTCTCACAACAGAGTGCATCGAGACATGTGATGAGATGTTCTTGTGGCTTGGTGACGGAAGATACGTTATGAAAGCGCTTGAGCTCAAGGCACTTCACGAGCCCCTTTCTCCCGAGCAGCAGGACAGATATGTAAGATACAAGGAAAAGCACGGCGGATATGTAGACAGATCCATCGTAAATGATAAGGACGAGATCGGAAAAGACGAGCCGGGAACGGTTGAGATCAAGCAGCCCACCAAGGAGATGCAGCCTGTAACCGATGAGGTTATTAATGCATACAACAACGGCGAAGCCGTAGGGGAAGAGCCGGCGCAGTACGCCGCGCCCACAGAGGGCGTTGATCCGGTTGTCGCAGCACCAACGCAGGAGCTCGCCGACAGCGATAAGATTGTATATCCTCATATCAATGAGATAAAAGAGCCTTCGGTTGATGTAAGTCAGTACAACACAATGAATCTTCAAAAGGCGCTTGCAGAAGAGCTTAAGGGCTTTATCGACAGCGACGATGATGAAACCGATAAGGCAGAAGAGCCTGCTCCTTCGGAAGGATTCGAGGGAGAAGTTATCAAGCCCGATACCGCTGAGATCTACGATGAAGAAGAGAATAAGAGCGGAGTCTTTTCACCGATGGCGGCAGTTGCGGCCGAAGAATCCGAAGGCACAATGCAGGAAGTGTTCTTTGATGCTTCCGAGAACGAAGCGGAGCAGACATCCGATGCTGAGTTCAAGCCTTATAAGGAGGAAGCTTCTTCAGACGATGAAGAGGAAGATGAGTCTCTTTCTGAAGAAAACGAACTCAAAGAAGAGGCAAAAGAAGCTTCTTTTAACGAAGAAGATATTGATTCCGACGATGAATTTGAGGATAAGGAAGAGCATAAGCTCAATATTGATATAAAATACGGCGGCAACGGACCGATACTTGGGGAAGAGAAGCGCCTTGACTATGCGTCGATTCCTGTTTATGAGGACAAGCCGCTAGAAGAGGAGGTTCCGGGAGCAGTCATTCATCCCAATTCCAATTTCCAAATGCACAGCCACTTTGACAACATCCTTTCACAGGAGTATGACGGACAGATTTCTATGGCAGTTGAGCCTGAGCCTCAGGTTGAGAAGCAGATCACGGGCCAGATAAGTATTGCAGAATATATGGAGAACTGGGAACAGTTCAAGAAGCAGCAACAGCAGAAGCAGTTCGAGCAGGTTAAGAAGCTGGTTGCTGACGAGACAGGTGATATGTTTGCCGATTACGACGAAAAGACCAAGGAAGGACTTCAGGAAAAGATCGAGCAGGCTATTTCCGATGCGCTCAAAAAAGAGCGTCATGACAAGGCTTCGGGAAGAGGCGACTGGTCAAGAAATAACAGTGATGTTATAGACGACGCCGTTGCGGAAGTTATTAGCAGCGAGGGCGTTGAAAATACTGAGACTGAAGAACCTACAGAGGACACCGAGGTAAAGACCGAAGAAGTTGCTGTAGAGGAAGCAAAGACTGAAGAAGGCGCAGTAGAAGAAGCAGAAGCAAAGAGCGAAGATGCTGCCGAAGATAAGAAGACTGAAGAAAAGGAAGCTACCGAAGATAAAGAGAAGTCTTCCGAAGACGGCAAGGAATCCGGCGAGAAATCGGAAGAGTCAGCAGAAGATTCCGGCAAGAAGGACGGTGCCGATTCCAAGAAGCCTTCAAATGAAGGAAGAAGAAATAAGAACAGAAACAAGAAATCTTCAAACCAGAATCGGAATCAAAATCAGAATCAGAATCAAAACCAGGCACAGAATCAGGATCAGAAGAAAAAGCACCATATCGGTAACAGAGAACTTGATGAGCGCGTAAGAACAATGACTCCCGAGGAGAAGGAGCTCTTTGGACCTTACATTCACCATAAGAAATCAAGAAGACAGATCATAAACGCTATCGATAACCTCAGCATGGACGCGTACAGCGGAAATGCCATTGTCACGGGCGAAGAGGGCGCCGGAACGGTTAACCTTGCAAAGGGACTTATCCGTGCGGTTCAGGCATCAGATTCCAACTTCAGCGGAAAGGTTGCCAAGATCACAGCCAACACTCTCAACAAGAAGAGCCCCAAAGCTATATTTGAGAAGCTTGCAAACGGAGCACTTATCATCCAGAGAGCGGCCGATCTTGAAGCTGAGACGGTAGCTGATTTCATTAAAGTTCTTCAGCAGGAGAATAAAGGAATCATTGTCATCATGGAAGACACCAAGGAAGACATTAACAGATTCCTGGATAAGAACCCTGCTCTTAAGCAGAGCTTCAATGTAAGAGTCGATATAGAGGCGCTTGATGACGATTCACTTGTAGCATACGCCAAGCAGTATGCTCTTGAAAAAGAGTTTGCTATCGACAACCTCGGAATACTTGCGCTTCACACCAAGATTTCCGAGAGACAGACTCTTGACCATGAGGTTACGGTTTCCGAAGTAAGAGACATCATTGATGATGCCATCTACTACGCGGAGAAGCATTCCGTATCGCATCTTATGGATATAATCGTAAATAAGCGTTACGACGAAAACGATATGATCATTCTTAGAGAAAAAGATTTTATGCACTAATGCTTGTACAGTCATCGAGGGGGGATTTTGTATGGGTAAGAAAGTATTCATATCTGAAGCGGATGAGTATCTGTTTGGTCAGGGAACACATTACGATATTTATGATAAACTCGGTGCGCACCCTTCTGAAGAAGGAGGCAAAAAGGGCTACTTTTTTGCGGTCTGGGCACCGAATGCAGCTGACGTTCATGTCATAGGTTCTTTTAACAACTGGAACGAAACATCGCATCCACTTAAAAGAACCAAGGTTGGAAATATATGGACAGCATTTATTCCCGGAGTCGGAATAGGAGAAATGTACAAGTATCTTATTACGACACCGGACGGACGTAAGCTCTACAAGGCCGATCCATATGCCAATTTTGCGGAGCTTCGCCCCGGAAATGCTTCAAAAACAACAGATCTTGACGGCTTTAAGTGGTCTGATTCCAAGTGGTATGACCATATCAAGGGAAAAGAGATCACGAGACAGCCGCTCGCAATATATGAGTGCCACATCGGATCGTGGATGAAACATCCCGACGGCACGGAAGACGGATTCTATACATACAGGCAATTCGCGGATAGGATTGTCGAGTATCTTAAAGACATGCAATATACCCACATCGAGCTCATAGGAATCGCAGAGCATCCTTTTGACGGCTCATGGGGTTATCAGGTCACGGGCTACTATGCTCCGACATCGAGATACGGAGAGCCCAAGGACTTTATGTATCTTATCAACAAACTCCACAAGAACAACATAGGAGTAATATTGGACTGGGTTCCTGCGCATTTTGCGACTGACGAGTTCGGCCTTGCCTGCTTTGACGGACAGTGCATCTATGAAGATCCGGATCCGCGAAAAGGAGAGCATCCCGACTGGGGAACCAAGATATTTAACCTTGCTAAGCCCGAAGTTAAAAACTTCCTTATAGCAAATGCTCTTTTCTGGATAAGGAAATTCCATGTAGATGGCCTTAGAGTAGATGCGGTCGCATCAATGTTATATCTTGATTACGGCAAGAAAGACGGCCAGTGGGTACCGAATAAATACGGTGGCAAGGAGAATCTCGACGCTATCGAGTTCTTCAAGCATCTTAACAGCGTTGTGAGGGGAACTTATCCCGAATTTCTTACGATCGCGGAAGAATCCACGGCGTGGCCAAAAGTCACAGCGCCTCCGGAAGAGGACGGACTTGGCTTTGCGTTTAAATGGAACATGGGCTGGATGCATGATTTCTGTGAATACATGAAGCTCGACCCGTATTTCAGACAGGGCGCGCACAACATGATGACCTTTGCGATGAGCTACAACAGTTCGGAAAACTATATCCTTCCGTTGTCGCATGACGAGGTTGTGCACCTTAAATGCTCGATGGTTGAGAAGATGCCGGGATACAAGGTTGATAAATACGCCAATCTGCGTGCAGGCTATACCTATATGTTCGGTCACTCCGGCAAAAAACTCCTCTTCATGGGTCAGGATTTCGGTCAGGAGAGGGAATGGAGCGAAAAGAGAGAGCTTGACTGGTTTATATTGGAGAATGAATTAAACAAAGGTTTAAAGGCCTATGTTTCCAATCTTCTTAAGATATACAGAAAATATCCCGCAATGTTTGAGGTTGATAACGATTGGGGCGGATTTGAGTGGATAAATGCGGACGACAAGGAGCGAAGTACCTATAGCTTTTACAGAAGAGCCATAAACGGAAAAGATAATCTCCTATTTGTCATCAATATGACTCCCGTAGAGAGAAAAGATTTCAAGGTCGGAGTTCCTTTTTCGGGAAGCTATACGCATATCCTAGATAGCGCAGAGGAGCGTTTTGGCGGAGCGGGAAGCAGTATCCCCGGTAAGATAAAGGCTGAAAAGGGGCTTTGCGATTACAAAGACTACAGCATAACCTTTGATCTACCGGCGTACGGAGCCGAAGTTTTTCTTTTCCAGGATCCGAAATCGGCAAAAGAACCTGACAAAAAGCCGGTTTCAAAAGCTGCCAAGACCAAATCGGATAATAAGAAGAATAAAAAGTCATCAAAAACTTAAGAATTTTTTTATAAGAGCCGAAATAGAAGGTGATGGATAGTCCATCACCTTTTTTCAATTAATATATGAGGCGCGTATGAACATTAATTTTCAAACCATCGCCGGCAACAAGAACGCCGAAGACTCATTTCGCACCGGAATGGATTCCGATGAGAGGATCGGTATGAATGCCGGAAAGGTTACTACGGCACACGGCAGTGCATTTGCTGTAGACCTGGACACAAGCATTTTCAGTAATGATGCTTATGCGCAGCGTGCCAGAAGCTTAGATGAAATAAGCAAAATGGCAGAAAACACGGATGTTTTGACGCAGCATAATTATATGGCTCTTTTATCAAATACCATGTCTGAAAAGGACTATTCCAAGGCCTTAAAGGACGGTTTTGATATTAAAAATCTAAATAGTTCGGAGACAGTGACCATTCTTGATAAGATCAAGAGTGTTCTTTTGGAGTCCGGAGAAGAGATCGTAGGTTACAACGACGACCTCAGCACTCAAAAACTCGCTAAGATAACAGGCAGCGAGTCTTTTGCCATGGCTATCAAAAAGAGCTTTTCCGAAAACGACATTCCACTTACACAAGAGAATATCAGGGCGGTTGCAGGCGCCTACGAACAGGTTTCGAATACACCGGAGCCTTCTGATGATGCGGTTAAATACATGGTGCTCAACAATTTAAGACCTACGATCGGAAATATGTATTTTGCTAATCACAGCACAAACGGACAGAGCGCCACCGGAAAAGGTTTCTATGCCCAAGAGACGGGCGGATATTATGCGCAGAAATCCGAGGATTACAACTGGCAGCAGCTTGATCCTCAGATAGATAAGGTTATAGAAGAGGCAGGCCTTGATACATCGGACGAGTCATCAAAGGCAAACGCAAGATGGATGGTGATACAGGGAATCCCGCTCACCGCAGAGAATCTTATTTCTCTTTCCGAGATAAGAGACATAGAGTTTCCCATAAGTGATGCTGCGGCTGCACAAGCTATGACAGCTGCTATCTCAGATGGCAAAAAAGCATACGAAGGAAATCTTTTTGATCCAACAAGCAACCTCGAAAAAGCAATGAAGCTTGTGGAAAACACAAACAAGATTACGGATGAAGCGGTAAAAAAGACCCTGACAGAGGGAAAAGAGCTTAATCTTAAAAATCTCATTGATGTTACTCAGGGAAAAGAAAATTCTCAAAACCTTTTCGTTGTAAATGAGATAAAAGAAAACGATCCCAAGCTTATTCAGGCCAGGTTACAGCTTGAAGAAGTTCGCCTTAAGATGACTGTTGAAGCCAACAAGAATCTGCTCGACAGCGGATTTTCCGTTGACACGGCTCCTATGCAGCAGCTTATAGATAAGTTAAAAGAGATGCTCGGAAACATTGCTTCCGTATCAGATGATAAACAGACAGCAGGCGCACCTGTGGCCAACAGCGGAAATGCGTTAAGAATGCTTTCGCTTACGGTTTCAAGAGTAAACATTATCAGCAGAGGACCCGCAGATGTGTCCGGAGCACTTGCAGGTGAATTCGAGACCGCGACACTCAGTAAGATAAGCAGCGTATCCGAGAACCTTGCCATGAAGTTCAAGGCAGCAGGCCAGGGCTATGAGACAATGATGACAAAGCCCAGGTCAGATCTTGGCGACAGCATGAGAAAGGCATTCGGAAACGTAGACAATATCCTAAATGATATGGGATATGAAACCGACGAAGTAAACAGAAGAGCCGTAAGAATCCTTGGCTATAACAGCATGGAGATCAATGAAGAGAACTTTGAAAATGTTCGTGCATGGGATCAAAAGCTCAAGGCAACCATAGAAAGACTTAAGCCCGGAGCAGTGCTTGATCTTATAAGAGAAGGCAAGAATCCTCTCAACATGACAATAGAAGAACTCTCAGAGAGCCTCGATAATCTTATGAAGGATGGGGAAAACCGTGATAAGAATAATTCCAAGAAGGGAGAAGAAAAATACTCCAAGTTCCTCTATAAGCTTGAGAAAAAGGGGGATATAACAAGCGATGAGAGAGCATCTTTTATTGGAATATACAGACTTTTCCATACGCTGAAGGTCACAGATCATCAGGCTATCGGCTCTGTTTTAAAGACGGGTCGCGACATGACCATAGGAAATCTTCTTGACGCTACAAGAACTCAAAAGACATCGAGAAGAGGCCTTGATTATACCGTTGATGACAGCTTTGGTGGACTTGAAGCCGGAGAGAGCACTCAGGTAAAAATTGATGAGCAGATTAATTCGGCATTCAGATTTTACAGTGCACAAGCCGATATAGTATATGAGAACCTCGAACCCGAGAAACTCATGGCAGCAAAACCAGATAATGACACACTGCTGCCCGATCTTGCAAGTGCTCTTTTAAATGCGGAAACAGATGAGCAGCTTGAAAAAGAGTACTGCGATGAGCAGGTTAGACAGATAAGACAGATGGCGGGATCAAAGGCTGCAGAGGGTGCGCTTAATGAGATGAACCTCTATGATGTAGAGATTACATACAACAATCTCGAAGCCATGATCTCAAACAGAAGAGATCGAAGAACGGGAACGATCTGGGAGAAGGCAGACGAGCTCGATGATGAAGATATCAAAGATGAGCTTAAGGACGTAACGGATCTTCTCGGAGAAGAAAACTACGAAGAAATCTATAAAGAAAAACTTGCTAATGTATCCGACAAGATGTCCGATATATTAATGAACCCTGAAGATACTTATATCGATTTCAGAGCGATCACGCTCATGCAAAAGCAGCTTTCGGTAATGGCCAAAAGCTCAGACAGAGGAAGCTTTGAGGTTCCCGTTGAGATAGACGGAAGCAAAGTAACAATGCACATCACACTAAAAAGTGATAACAGCAATATTTCAAGGATGGAAGCAAGTATTCAGACTTTTGAATACGGACGCATAACGGCAAGCCTCTACAAGCAGGACGGAATAATAAACGGAATGCTTACTACATCAAACAGCCAGAGCGCCGACGAAGTCGAATATCTTGAGAGCTTAAAGAAGAGAATGTGCGAAAAATTAGCGGAAACGGTAGAGAATGCGGGTGTAGACCAAACTAAGATAGCAATACTCTACAACGCACAACTTCAGCCTACAGGAGTAGGTACGAGTGCTAATGCCATGGAAGGCAAAACAGAAAACAATACAGATACAGGAACACTTCTAAAAATGGCAAAAGCATTTGTGGAGGCAATCTAAGCCCCACACGTGCGGAAACGAGGTAAGGATGAAGGTTAACTACAACATATCCGCAATGATAGCAAACAACGCATTACAGAAAAATGATAAACTTCTTTCAGAATCTCTTCAGAGATTATCAAGCGGTCTGAAGATTGCAAACGCCAAGGACAACCCGTCCGGACTAGCAATGTCAAGAAGAATGAATTCACAGATAGAAGGTCTCGGAGTGGCTAATGACAGCTCCAATGATGCGATCTCGATCGTTCAGGTTGCGGACGGAACATTGTCAGAGATTCACGATATTCTTCAGAGAATGAACCAGCTTGCTATTCAGGCGAGCAACGGAACTCTTACAGAGAACGACAGAAAGACCATCCAGGAAGAGGTTAGCCAGCTTAAGGAAGAGATAGACAGAATGGCCGAGACAACTCAGTTCAACGGACAGAGCATTCTCGACGGCTCTTTTGACCTTAAAGGCTATGTGACCGATGCGACCGGAAAGACCAATCCCAATTTCAGAGTAAGTTCATATTCCGATAATTTCGAAGCCGGAAAGTATGAGATAAGAGGAATCGACGTAGATTTCATACATCTTACAGGAAAGACAGGCGTTGATAAAAAGGCGCTTCTTTGCTCGGAAACCGTAAAGAAGAACATCGAGATATACAAGATCGATGAAAACGGAAATGCCGAGAAGTACATGACAAGCAATATGATCGCAGACGTAAACGAGGATGTACTTACTCTTTCTGACAACACAGGTAAAAAGATCCAGATTCAGATGGACGAGAGATATACCGGAACACTTAACGTTGAGATAGCGGCAGCAGGCGCAATGACCATGCAGGTTGGCGCCAATGAAGGCCAGACTCTTGATATCAGGATTCCCGAAGTATCACTTACAACTCTCGGACTTTACAACCTTGATATGGCAACCGAGAGAGGAGCAAAAGATGCTATCGAAAGCGTCAAGGGTGCGATTGAAGCTATAAATTCGATCAGAAGCAGACTCGGTGCTTATCAGAACAGACTTGAGCACACCGTAAGCAGTCTTGATATAACAGTAGAGAATATGACGGCAGCTTATTCAAGAATAATGGATGTGGACATGGCAGAAGAGATGACCGTTTACTCAACACAGCAGGTTCTCTCACAGGCGGGAACATCCATGATGGCACAGGCAAACGAAAGACCGGCGCAGATCCTGCAGCTTTTGCAGTAATGTTTGTAGCGGTAACCATTGTCTGAGCAAAAGAGAGGCGCGAATATGACACAGGAAAAAAAGCAGGAATTTACCCTTAAGATATCACAGGCCAACAAGACACAGATGATCACCATTTTGTACGAGATGGTCATTGAATATCTTGAAGAAGCAATAGATGCCCTTGGCATCAGTAAAAGAGAAGAAGCGAACAAGAATCTTAAATATGCGCAGTGCTGCATAGATGAGCTTATCCACTCAGTAGATCTTAAATACGAGCTTGGAAAAATGCTCCATGCGATCTATATCTTTTCCAAAAAAGAGCTTATGGCGGCCGGAGTAAGCGGAAGCATCCACCGCGTATGGAAGGTTGAGCAGAATTTCAGAATGCTCTGCGCATCCTATAAAGAGCTTGAGAAAAAAGACTTGAGTGAACCCATTATGGGAAATACACAGACCGTGTACGCCGGACTTACATACGGAAAGTACAGCTTAAACGAAGATGTATCCGCGGTTTCCATGAACAGAGGATACATGGCATAAAACAAACTATACAACCATTGTGAAATATATGGTTTACCCAAAAAAAGCGGGAAGGACGAATGACTAAAAAAGTCACGTCTTTCTCGCTTTTGTAGTATACTAAACTCAGTATGAAAACTAAGTTGGCGGATAACAAAACAAAGGTAAAGAAGCCTCTTCGAAGAAGGCTGATCATATTGGCGGCGGGCACCACGGTGCCTTTTGTGCTGATCATTCTGTACATGGTCTATTCGCTTATTAACTACGGAAATGCCTATAATTCCATAGTTAGTAATCTTACGGTCGCAAACAGCTACAATCTGACCTTTAAGGAACAGATGGATGAGAGTGTTTATCGTATAATTGTCGGAAGAGATGAGTTTGGAAGCGGTGAAGAGGACGATCCGTACGTGCTTGTCGATAATATCCGAAATGACTTTACGCGCCTTAAAGCCATTACGACCGAGGTCAACAGCAGAACGTGGCTCGAAACACTTCTTAGAAATGTTGATACCCTAAACGACAGGCTTGACGATATCAGGGTAAGCGTCGAAGCGGGCGGTCATTACGATGAAGACGTCGAGATGTTGGATTCCAATATTTATTCGCTGACGGGACTTATACAGGACAACATCCAGTACTACATTTATTACCAGACCAAGACCATCGAAGTCATCAACAGAGGCTTGTCTAAAGAAATGGAGGAGCTCCTTGTCGTATTGGTGCTTCTTCTCGTACTCGGAATTCTCTGTACGATAATAACGACAGACAAAGTCGCAAGAAGCATCGTGCAGCCGATAGAGACGCTCGGAACCGCGACCAAAGAGATCGCGGAAGGAAATTTCTCCGTCAGGACCTCTTTTGAACTTGAAGATGAGATCTCGGTATTGTCAGAAAGTGTCGACGACATGGCGGCACATCTTGAGATACAGATGGAACAGATAAGAGAGGATGAAAAGAAAATGCGAATGGCGGAGGCCAAACTCCTTCAAGAACAGATAAATCCTCATTTCTTATACAACACACTGGATACGATCGTGTGGCTTATCGAAGACGGAAAGAGCCAGGAAGCAGAGGATATGGTAGTATCCTTATCCAAGTTCTTCAGGATATCTCTCAGCCACGGAAAAGACTTCATAACCATCCGCGAAGAAGAGCAGCATATAAGAAGTTATCTGGAGATCCAGCGCGTAAGATATTCGGATATACTTAGCTATTATATTGATATTGATGATAAACTCTATAACTACAAGATCCTTAAGATGACTTTGCAGCCGCTTGTTGAAAATGCGCTATATCATGGCATTAAGAATAAGCGAGGAGCGGGACTTATAAGGATCACGGGAAGAGAAGTCGACGGTCTTGTCAGATTCGAAGTCAGCGATGACGGAGTCGGAATGGACGAAGAGATGCTCCTTCATTTGAGAAAAGAGATAAACAAACCTGCCAAGGATACGGATACCGGATTTGGTATGGCAAACGTCAACGAGAGGATCAAGATGAATTTCGGCGACAGATACGGCATTTCGATTGAGTCGGAGCCTGACATGGGAACCAAGGTATCGGTTGTCTTACCGGCACTTCCTTACTATAACGAAGAGGAAAAGAATGGGGATAAATAAAGCAAAAAAACTAACAACAATAGGATATAAGGCAGCAGCTCTTTTGACAGGGGTTACAATTCTTTTGACGGGCTGCGGATCGTTTAAAGGCTTTGCCGTGTCTGAAGTCAAGACAGAGGACGGAGACATAGAGACGGTGTCGGATGATGCGCTTATAAGCGTGGGCTTTTCTCAGCTCGGAAGCGAGTCGACTTGGAGAAGCGCCAATACGGAGTCGGTTAAGGAGGCTCTTTCTACCAATGACGGATTCTTCCTTATCTTTGACAACGCTAGGCAAAAGCAGGAAAAGCAGTTCAAGGCGGTTCGTAGTTTCATATCACAGCGAGTTGATTATATTGTTATCTGTCCGGTTATTCAGGAAGGCTGGGAGATGGTCCTTACGGAAGCAAGGGACGCCGGAATTCCCGTAATCTTGCTGGACAGAAGCATATCTGTCAATGACGATACTCTCTACACGACTTTTGTTGGGGAAGACATGTACGCAGAGGGCGCATCGGCAGGAAAATGGCTCGAAGAATATCTGGAAGATAAGGGTATGGACGGAAAGGACATAAACATCGTGGTCCTTGAAGGTACATCGGGCTCGTCCGCACAGGTTGGAAGAACCAGAGGCTTTGGAGCAATAGCCGCAAGGCACATGAACTGGAATATGCTGGCATCAGCCAACGGCGAGTTCACTCAGGCCAAAGGAAAAGAGACTATGGAAAGGCTCTTACATGAGTTTGATGACATAGACGTCATTGTATGTCAGAATGACGACATGGCGTTCGGCGCACTTGAGGCGCTTGATGAGGCGGGAATCAAGACCGGCGAAAAGGGAGATAAGATCCTAATTTCCTTTGACGGAACCAAGAAGGCTCTGGAGCTGGTAAAAGAGGGTGTTATAAATGTAGATGTCGAGTGCAATCCCAATTCGGGAGAGCTCCTTGCGCAGCTTATCAATGATCTTGAGGCAGGCAAAAAAGTGGACAAGACAAACTACATGGAAGAGAAGGTTTTTACCAAAGAAAACGTCGATGAATACATTGACGAGAGAAATTATTAAGTAATGGGAAGGTTTTTTTATGCTGAAGGTATTTCTTGTGGAGGACGAAAGTGTTGTGAGGGAGAGTATCAGGGACAATATTCCCTGGGAAGAGTACGGCTTTAGCTTTGTCGGCGAAGCAAGCGATGGCGAGATGGCGCTCCCCCTTATCAGAAAGACAGCGCCCGACGTTCTTATCACAGACATCAAGATGCCGTTCATGGATGGGTTGTCACTGTGTCATATTGTGGGAAAAGAGTTTCCGTCTATGCGAATGATCATCATGAGTGGCTATGATGATTTTGAATATGCAAGACGAGCCATCAAGGAAGGCGTAGATCATTATATATCCAAGCCCATAACCAAGCTTGGAATGAAAGAAGCGCTCGACAGCGTTAAGGTCAAGATAGAGAGCGAGCGCACACAGCAAGGCTACATGATGCAATATCAGATGGAGACGCAGGAATACGAGCAGCTCCAGAGACGAGAATTTCTTGAAAAGGTTCTCACGGGAACTATGCCGGTAAAAGATATCTATGTAGAAGCCGGCAAACTTTCGCTCGATATCACGGCTTCGGCATTCAGCCTTATTCTTTTTTCCATAAAAGATAAGGAGAAGCCCTTTGAAGAGATAGGCTCGGATGAATATTGCAAAGCGCTTGAGGAGCTGATGAGTTATTTCCTGAGGTTCCCCGCGTACATTCTTTCCAGATGGTCGCTAAACACATACATTGTCGTTGTAAAAGGCGAGAAAGACATCGTTTCCGAATATGTGGACAGGGGCGTTTCCAAGATTTCCGAAATCTGCGAGGGAAAAGACGACAAGATAGAGTGGTACGTTTCCGCGGGTAAGCCGGTCGAGAGATTCAGCGCACTTGAGGAATGCTTTAATACCGTCAACCACGCCTTTGCGTGCAGATTCTTTGTACAAGATACGCATATATTGACCGAAGAGACTTCTTCCAAATACGCTACAGCGCAAAATGACGGATCTATAGAGAATATCGACAGCGCGGCGGTAGACAGAAGTGTTCTTAAGGGCTTTCTTGCAACGGGAAGCGTGGGAGAGACCTCGGAATTTGTTTCGGAATATCTGGCAAGTCTCGGAGATGCGCTTAAGGGACATGTATTCAGAAACTTCTTTGTGCTTAATTCGTTATTTGCCGCAAGCAGTTTCCTTGAAAGCTGCGGTGTATCTAAAAAAGAGATCACCGACAAACTCTTTTCACCAGAAGGCGGGTACGATATTAAAAGCGAAATGGTGGGAGAGTTCCTCACAGCGCTGCTTAAGAGCGCTCTGGAACTTAGAGACGGAGCCTCGAATACAAGAGGAAACAAGTTGATAAGCGATGCTATCGCATATATCGATGAGAACTACATGAACGAAACCTGTTCACTTGTCGATGTTGCCGAGGCACTTTCTGTAAACAGCAGTTACCTTAGTACCATCTTTAGTAAAGAGATGGATACTACCTTTGTAAAGTTCCTTACATCCAAGCGACTTGAAAAGGCAAGAGAGCTTCTTGCAAAAGAGCGCATGCATACAGCGGATGTCGCAGCGGCTGTCGGATACAAGGATGCACATTATTTCAGCTTCGTCTTCAGAAAGATGTACGGTCTTTCTCCGAAAGAGTACAGAAATCAGACAAGCGGATCTTAATATGGAAGGACGATCGATATTTTCGGTTGTCCTTTTATTATTGAAAGAATCCTCTCTGAGACGGCATGCGAAAGAGGTTCTTTTTTATGATGGAAACTCGGGATGCGTAGGGAACCGATCTGTGACAGATAGCTGTTGTCGAAGCTGTAAACGGCCTTGTCGTTGAGGTTAATAACGCCCTGTTCTCTCAACCATCTGACGCTTGGATAAGCAAGCTCGTCGCTGCAGTAGATAATGGCGTCGTTCTTTTGGCAAAGTACGGAAAGAGCAAGGTTGTCGATGACGGGATCTGCAATAATGTAGCTGTCTTTGCCAAAATTCAGATTATTGTCGCGAAGAGCCGATAAAAAGCCATACAACTTGGACATTTCCTGCGGATTGTTGACTTTGAAAACTCCGCAGATTTTTTTATGTCCTGTGAGGATAAGCTTTTTAATGAGGTTGTAGACCGCATCGTAAGTGCCTTCCGAGATTGCCGGGTAAGAATCCATATTCTTGTAGGTTCCGTAGAGAAAGATCGGTGTGCAGCCCTTCTTTTCAAGGGCTTTATACAGATCGGCGTTGGGATTTGGCATCATGGAAAAGCATTCCGCTAAGATCGCAAGCGGTGGATTTTTAAGAAGCTCTTTTAACACGGTTCTTTCTTTATAGAAGTCGGAACCTGTTTCAAATACGGATACGGTCATCGGAGCATCGTATCCTGATGAAAGCTCTTTTTCAATATCATAGATCAAAGCGGGATAAATATATTCGTCGGGTCTTGCGAATAAAAGACACACGTGATTACGCCTGGAATCGGGGCTTATGCCCGTAAGCTTGTAGCCGCTGCCCTGGCGCGAGGTGATGAGCTTATCATCTTTTAGGTTTGAAAGAACCTTTCTGATGGTCTGACGAGAGCATGAATACTGCTCGCACAGCTCTTTTTCCGTCGGGAAATTCATATCGCCAATGACAAGGCGTTTCGATATCTCTTCATGAAGTTTGCCGGTAATATTTTCCAGTTTGGTCATTTTTTTCCTCGTTTATATAAATAATTAAGGGTAAAAAATTTATCTTTTTCCGATCATAAAAAAATAATCATCGAAAATTTACATGGTCTTATTCAAATTATCAAAGTCATGTCATGGTCTTAAAGAAAGAATGCCTAAAAAATTTTCTTGTTTTTATAAAGAAATTTACCAAAATCGGTTTAGGAAAACGCTTTATTAAAAATTTGTACTTTTTTATCTCAGTATAACATGCAAATTTGTATTGTCAAAATATAGAAACTTGTGCATTGTGACTTTCTAATCTATGAATACCTATTCCAAATAAGTAAAATGTGCTTAATAAAACCATTATAAAGTAAATGGAGGGTACAACATGAAAAAGAAAGTATTGGCAACTATTGTTGCTGCAGCAATGTCATTCTCATTGCTTGCAGGATGTGGTTCACAGGGCGCAGCACCTGCTGAGACAGAGCCCGCAGCTACAGAGGAAGCAGCTCCCGCAGAAGAAGCAGCAGAAGCTGAAGCACCTGCAGCAGAAGAGGCAGCTCCCGCAGCAGACGGTGAGACAATCTCAGTTGGTTTCGCACAGGTTGGACATGAGTCAGATTGGCGTACAGCATCAACTAACTCCGTTCAGGCAGCTCTTTCAAAAGAGAACGGTATTGACCTTCAGTTCGTAGATTGTGACAACGATTCAGCAGCACAGCTTGAAGCAGTTCGTAACTTCATCGAGCAGGACGTTGATTATATCGTAATCGATCCTATCGTTTCAACAGGTTGGGATACAGTTCTTACAGAGGCTGATGATGCAGGAATTCCTGTTATCGTAATCGACCGTACAATCGACGATTCCGATAAGTATGTATCATGGGTAGGTTCAGAGTTCACAAACGAAGGACTTGCAGCAGGTGCATGGCTTAAGGCTTACGCAGAAGCTAAGGGCATCAAGGAACTCAACATCCTTGAGATCACAGGAACAACAGGTTCTTCAGCTGAGATCGGACGTACAAAGGGCTTCCACAAGTATGTAGACGCTGAGGGATGGAACCTTCTTGATTCACAGACAGGTGACTTCACACAGGACGGCGGACAGAAAGTTATGGAGTCATATTGCAAGTCTTATGCAGGCAAGTTCAACGTAGTTATCTGCCAGAACGATAACGAAGCATTCGGTGCTATCGATGCTATGAAGGCAGCAGGCGTTTCTTACGGTGTTGACGGCGATGTAATCGTAATCTCATTTGACGCTTGTACAGCAGGTCTTCAGATGGTTCTTGACAAGCAGATCAATGCAGACTTCCAGTGCAACCCTCTTCAGGGACCTGATTGCTTAAAGATCATACAGGATCTTCAGGCAGGAAGAGAAATCGAGAAGCAGACATTCATGGCTGAGCCTTGGTATGTATCAGAAGATATCCTTAAGGACATCTCTTACACAAACAACTCAGGCAAAGATGTAACAGAACCCCTTGTAGTAGTTGACGCAGCAACAGTTGAGGCAGCTTACTAATTTAGGATTTTGACAAAACAAATAGGGTAGTTCGCAAGAACTACCCTATTTAATTAACAAAAGGCAATAAAAGGAGAAGCGAAGGTATTTTTTATGGAGCAGAATGAACTTATCGTTATGCGTGACATAGTAAAAGTCTTTCCCGGTGTAGTTGCACTGGATCACGCACAGCTTACACTTCATAAAGGCGAGATCCATGCACTTATGGGCGAAAATGGAGCGGGAAAGTCTACCATTATCAAGTGCCTCACAGGTGTATATGAGCGTGATGCCGGAGAAGTATTTGTGCAGGGAGTAGAGGGAAATGTATTCAACCACTCTACTGAGGATGCGCAGAAAATAGGAATTGCAACGGTTTATCAGGAGGTCAATCTTTGTCCCAACCTCTCGGTTGCAGAGAATCTTTTTATTGGGCGCGAACCTCTCACAAGGCTGGGAACGATAGACTGGCGCTCTATGAATAAAAGGGCAAAAGAAATAATGAAAGGCCTCGGAATATCGATCGATGTTACCGTGGCACTTGAAAACTATTCACTTGCTATTCAGCAGATGATAGCGATCGCAAGAGCGGTGGATATGG
The DNA here is from genome assembly GCF_003625475.1 of Butyrivibrio sp. X503. Classification (GTDB taxonomy): domain Bacteria; phylum Bacillota; class Clostridia; order Lachnospirales; family Lachnospiraceae; genus Butyrivibrio. The sequence goes on from NZ_RAIQ01000006.1 coordinate 164,952, forward strand.
ATTGTAAGGTACTTATTCTCGATGAGCCCACATCTTCTCTTGATGATCACGAAGTAGAGAAGCTCTTTGACGTAATGAGAGATCTTAAGAAAAAGGGCGTAGGAATCATATTCGTTACTCACTTCCTTGAGCAGGTTTATGCAGTATGCGACAGGATCACGGTTATGAGAAACGGTGGATTCGTAGGAGATTATTCAATAAGTGAGCTCCCCAGAGTTAAACTCGTAGCAGCCATGCTCGGTAAAGATTTTGACGATCTTGCTGCTATCAAACCCGAGGGAGAAGCAAATATCAGTCCGGAAGTTATGCTCAAGGCAGAAGGCCTTAGCCACAAGGGAACCGTTAAACCCTTCGATTTCGAGATACATAAAGGCGAAGTTGTCGGAGTTACGGGACTTCTTGGAAGCGGACGAAGTGAAATGGTACGTTGTATCTACGGTGCGGACAAAGCCCAGACAGGTAAAGAGTACATGAAGGGCAAAGAGATCAATATCAAGGCACCTATAGATGCGATCAAACAAGGTATGGCATACCTTCCCGATGACAGAAAAGCCGACGGATGTATCGGTGAGTTGTCGGTAAGAGACAATATTATTCTTGCACTTCAGGCAAGAAACGGAATGTTTAAGAGAGTTCCCAGAGCTAAGCAGATAGAGATCGCGGACAAGTTTATCGACATGCTCCAGATCAAGACTGCGAGCAGGGAGACACCTCTTTCTCAGCTGTCCGGCGGAAATCAGCAGAAGGTTATTCTTGCGAGATGGCTTTGCACACATCCTGATTTCCTTATCCTGGATGAGCCCACAAGAGGTATTGATATCGGAACCAAGACAGAGTTCCAGAAACTGATATTACAGTTTGCTAAAGAGGGTATGAGCGTTGTATTCATATCTTCGGAAATAGAAGAAATGCTTCGTACTTGTACAAGAATGTGTGTCATGAGAGACGGCGAAAAAGTCGGCGAGATAGAAGGAGACATGACACAGGAAAGCGTAATGAGTGCGATCGCGGGAGGTGAGAAGTAATGGATCCAATTAAGAGAATAACGAAGCAGCAGCTATTTTTGCCTTTCTTCTGCCTTCTTATAGTTCTACTTATTAACTTGATCAAGAGTCCTACATTTTTTAATATCGGTATTCAACATGGAGTGTTGTATGGAAGATTAATAGATATTTTAAACAGAGGAAGTGAGATAGCAATCCTTGCGGTGGGTCAGACGCTTGTAGTTGCCGTATCAGCCGGAACAGATATATCCGTAGGTTCCGTAATGAGCCTCTCAGCCTGCGGAACATGCATGATGCTCGCAGGATACGGAGTCAACTCTACAACGCAGCTGGCGGTTCCAATGGGGATTGGAATACTCTTCGGTATCTTCCTTGGCGGACTTTGCGGCGCAATGAACGGCGCACTTGTAGCTAAGCTTAAGATACAGCCCATGGTTGCAACTCTTATTCTTTTTACAGCGGCAAGGGCTATCGGACTTCTTTTGTGCAACAACCAGATTACATACATTAGATACGAGCCTTACAAATATCTGGGTAACTTTATACCGGGATGTCCCATTCCGACAGCTATATTCGTAACCATCGCGGTTATCGCGATCGTATCGATACTCTTAAGGAAAACGGCACTCGGTCTCTATATTCAGTCAGCAGGTATCAACAGCAGAGCGGCAAGAATTTCAGGTATCAACTCTGCAATGATCTGCTTTGTATGCTACGTAATATGCGGTCTCTGTGCAGGTATCGCAGGTATGGTTGCCAGCAGCCGTATCTACTCCGCAGATTCCAATAACATCGGACTTAACTACGAGCTTGATGCCATCCTTGCGGTTGCGCTCGGCGGTAACTCACTCGGTGGTGGTAAGTTCAATCTTGCAGGTGCTGTTGTAGGTGCCTATACAATTCAGGCTATCACAACAACCCTCCTTGCCATGGGTGTTTCAACAGACCAGGCACCGGTTATTAAGGCGATCATCGTTATTATCATCGTAGTTGTTCAGGCTCCTACATTTAAAGAGTGGATTGCCAATACCGAAGCAAAGAGAAAAGCCCTTGCGGCAGAGGGAGGTCAGAAGGCATGAAGAAATTAAACAAATTCAGCGGAAACACAGTGCTTCTTTTGATCACCATAGTTCTTTTCATCGGAATGTATGCTGCAGGCTGCGTTATTTATTCGGCAAAAGGCTTTACTCATGTGCAGACTTTCCTTAATCTACTGATCACCAACGCCGGACTTATCTGCGTTGCGTGCGGTATGACTTGTGTAATGCTTACAGGCGGAATCGATATTTCCGTAGGATCGCTCATCGCTATGGATTGTATGATCCTTGCTTACGGAATGGGCGTTAAGGGATGGCCTTGTATCCCGCTTATCATCCTGATCCTCGTAATCGGACTTATCTTCGGAGCGGTTCAGGGATACCTTATCGGCTACCTCAAGATTCAGCCCTTTATCATAACGATGGCGGGAATGTTCTTTGCAAGAGGTATGACAGCGGTTATCTGTACAGACCAGATCTCGATTACACAGGACATGAACCCCATGTTCTACAAATGGGCCAATGCCAAGATCAATCTTCCGGGATTCCTTGGCTATGTGAACAAGAAGGGTAAGACGGTAGTTCCTTTCATAAGACCTACAGTTGTAATCGCACTTCTTGTTGTAGCGATCATCTTCTTTGTACTTAAGTACACCAAGTTCGGAAGAAATCTTTACGCAGTAGGTGGTAACCAGCAGTCGGCAACAATGATGGGACTTAACGTAAAGGCTACCAAGATGAAGGCATATATCCTTTCATCATTCCTTTGCTCCATCGGCGGAATCTGCTACTGCCTCAACACAATGTCAGGTTCTGTTCAGCAGGCGCTCGGATTCGAAATGAACGCCATCGCTTCATCGGTTATCGGTGGAACGCTTCTTACGGGTGGTGTAGGTAACGTAATAGGATCGCTCTTTGGTGTTCTCATTAACGGAACGATCTCAACGCTCGTTACCACGAACGGTAAGCTGTTATCCAGCTGGAGTAACATCATGACAGCGGCACTTCTGTGCTTCTTCATCATCCTCCAGAGCCTGTTTGCTTACTTTAAGAACAGAAACAACAGATAAAAAATTGCCATCTTAAGAAAATCTTAAGACTATTAATTTTCAGACGCATTTTACGATATACAAGTACATAAATATTTGCCAATTCGTCATGCGGGGCGGGAACTTAGAGTTTGTCATTGTTTCCTTCCCCGCATTTTTGCTGGGGTTTTTAGGGAAAAGAAATATAGGAAAAGGATCATTTAAATTATTAATTGTGCAACCTGTCAAAACGAAAAAGAGGGGTTTACAAGATTTTTTGATAGTGATAGATTTCTAAATCGTGAGCTCGCAATAAACATTACGAGAGAGGAGTCGATCTTATACAAGTCTTATTATTACTACTCTTATCCGGCGCAGCTTTTACCGATCTGTACAAGGATAAGATCTACAATTTCTGGGTTGTCCCCGGACTTCTTACGGGCATTATCGGTTCCGCGATCTGCGGCAAAGGCTCGTTAATAGCATCGCTGACTGCGGTCGGCACAGCATTCTTATTACTGATTCCTGTTTACTTCTTTAAAGGTATTGCTGCGGGAGATGTGAAATTATTCATGTCAGCGGCATCTTTTCTGTCCGTCTCGGACACGGTTTCAAGTATAATTACAGCATTTGTCGTTGCAGGCGTTATCTCGCTTGCGGTTCTCATCACTAAAAGAAACAAAGAAGCAAGAATCCATTTCGCGATACCTGCACTTGTGGGCGTCCTCTTTACGGTAGGAGGTACGCTATGAACAGACCGGTACTGGCCATCTGTGATACAGAAAGCAGGTATTGCGGAAGGTTGGATGAATATTTAAGAAAAAACCTAAATCTTTCCTTCGACATACATTCTTTTACCAAGGTGAAAAGTTTGGAGGAATTTGCCGGGAAAAATCTCATATCTCTTCTTGTTATCGCTGAAAGTGCGGTGGCGGAGCTTAAGAAAAAAGCATGTGAGTCCGGTGTGAAAAATATCCTTATCCTCGATGAAGAGCTTTCGATTGTAAGAGAGGATGAGGAAGCATTTGAAGAAGATGCGGCGTTGGGGGTTAATTCGGAACATATAAGTAAGTTCAGCCCTGCAAGCGAGATTGTCTATCATATTTTGGATCTTTGCGCCAAGAGTCCCGAAGATTTTGAAAGTGTCGGAGTAAGGCGAAGCGACGGGAAAGGAACGGTCATAGGGCTTTACTCGCCTATAGCAAGATGCGGACAGACGGCGCTTTCCGTAAAACTCTGTGAAGAACTCTCAAAACACGGAAAGACAATGCTTTTAAACTTTGATAATTTTTCGCCTCTTCCGATGATATTCGGAACTGAAACCGAAGGCGATATTACAGATCTTTTGTATTATTCCGAGTGCGAGAAAAGCAGATTCTGTATTTATCTTGAAAAGATCAAGCAGAGTATCGGAGGATTCGATTATATTCCGCCGGCAGCGACAGCCATGCAGATAAAAGAGATAGATTATGAAAGGTTAAAAAACCTCATAGAGCTTATCTTTAAGGAATGCGGATATGAATATATGGTTCTTGATCTAAGCGATCTTCCGGGCGGCTTATACGATATTCTAAGGTACTGCAATAAGGTAATCACCATAATGGGAAAGACCAAGGCAGACGGATATAAGCTAAGAAAATACGAAGAGGTCTTAAGCCAGAACGGCTATGAAGATGTCTGCGCAGCGGGAGTTAAGATTACAATTCCGGAAGGAGCGGGCGATAGGGAGCTTGCGGCATGTGCGAGGGATCTTCTTTACACGGAGGGAATCACAGGTGGAGAGAAGATTTGAAGATCTAAGGAGCAAGATAAAAGAAAAGATCATAAGCCAGATGGATTTTTCCAAGGATATTTCCGATGAGGAGATGCTTGCGATTATCGATGAGCTTATGGCGAGAGAACTCAGAAATCTTGCGGTTTCCGTTGAAGAGAGAAAGCGCCTTAGAACCGGCATTTTTCATTCGATAAGAAAGCTTGATATTTTGCAGCAGCTCGTAGATGATCCGTCCGTTACGGAAATAATGATCAACGGAGCTGACAGCATTTTTATCGAAAGAGACGGTAAGCTGACTAAGCACGAGACCATTTTTGAATCAAAAGAAAAACTTGAAGATGTAGTTCAGCAGATAGTCGCGTCTTGCAACAGAGTTGTCAATGAAGCGTCACCGATAGTTGATGCAAGGCTGGAGAACGGATCTCGTGTAAACATAGTTCTTCCACCGATAGCGCTTAACGGTCCCGTGATAACAATAAGAAGATTTCCGGAAAACCCAATGACAATGGATAGGCTGATCAGGTTCGGTGCGCTTACGGATTATCTTAGAGATTATCTGGCGGTTCTTGTAAAAGCGGGATACAACATTTTTATCTCAGGAGGAACAGGCTCGGGTAAGACAACATTCTTAAATGCGCTTTCAAATTATATCCCCAAGGACAGCCGCGTTCTTACTATTGAGGACAACGCAGAACTTCAGATAAGGGAGGTGCCGAACCTCGTACGACTGGAAGCGAGAAATGCCAATGTTGAAGGTTGTAAGGAGATAACTATAAGAGATCTTATCAAGTCATCTCTTCGAATGAGGCCCGACAGGATCATTGTCGGAGAGGTTAGAGGAAGCGAGTGCGTTGATATGCTACAGGCAATGAACACCGGCCATATAGCAATGTCTACAGGACATTCAAACAGCGCCGAGGATATGCTCGCCAGGATCGAGACCATGGTTCTCATGGGAATGGATATTCCGCTCCCGGCCATACGAGGCCAGATTGCATCGGGAATAGACATCATAGTACATCTGGGCAGGCTGCGAGACAGATCCAGAAAACTTCTTGAGATATGCGAGATAAAGAAAGAACTCGACTCTGTTTCAGGGAAGATACTTACAAATCCGCTTTTTAGATTTGAGGAAACTCATGAGAGTGATAAGGGAATAATAAAAGGAGAATGGAGGAAAGTCGGTGAAATTAAAAATACTGAAAAGCTACTGTCATCAGGTTATAAATTACCGCCCTTGCCTTAGCGATGTACCGGTTCTGATACAGGGAATCGGAATTGCGGCTCTTTTCGGAAAGCTTTTTTATAATTCCGTCATTGCTGTTGTGATTCTTTTGCCGCTTGTTATTCCCTGGTTTATCTATAGAAAGAAGACTGAAAAGATACGCATTAGCAGAGTCGTCGGCATTCAGTTCAGAGATGCCATCAGTTCGGTTCTTACCAGTCTTAAAGCCGGATATTCCGTGGAAAACGCGTTCAGAGAGGCGGGCAGGGATATAGATCTTTTGTATGGAAAAAAGAGTCATATAAGCCGCTACATGGACAAGGTGTATAAGGGTCTGAGGAACAATGTTCCGCTTGAAAAGCTTCTTTTGGATTTTGGAAAGAAGAGCGGAAATGCCGATATTGAAGAGTTTGCGGGAGTTTTTGCGATCGCAAAACGAAGCGGCGGAAACATGACAGAGACCATAGACCGAACGATATCCGTTATTTCAAGAAAGATGGATGTTGAGAAGGAAATAGAGGTTTTGATAAGCGCCAAAAGACTGGAAGCGAGGATCATGAACTTTGTTCCGTTCTTTATTATCTTTTACATAAGCATAACGAGCCCCGGATTTTTCGCACCGCTCTATCACAACATTCCCGGAGTTATTCTTATGACAATCTGTATGTTCGTTTATTTTGCGGCATATCTTTTATCTGAAAAAATCGTAAACATCACAATTTGATCAAAGGATTATTTGAAAATGATATTTCTATATTTGGCCATTCCGGTAAGCGTGTTGATCATTTGGTTTATATCAAAAGAGTATGAGCTTCCGGAGGGTATGGAAGAGACGGGCATTACGCGGGAAATATTGAAGGTGTCTCTTTTTATATTCAACAAGCTGTTTAAAAACAAGATGTCTTTTGCCGGAGAAAAAGTGCGCGGATATCTTAAGACGCTTAACGACAAGAGAGATATAGAGAGAGTAGAAACCGAGTATTACATAAGAAAAATAAGCATAGTGATTCTTATGGCACTTGCGGGAAGCTTTTTATCCATTCTCATGTATGTGAGTCAGGGCTCATCGATAAAGCTTATCGAGGGGAAAGAGCTCCAAAGAAACGAAGGAGGAGACGGGGATTATACCGCGCATCTTATCGCAAACGACGAATCCGGAAAGGAAATCGGAAGATATGACGTTTCCGTAAAAGAGAGGGTTTATACAAAAGAAGAAACGGACGCGTTGTTTGAAAGTGCTTCAAAAGAGCTGGAAAGAGAGATCCTGTTGGAGAACGAATCTCTTGAGAGAGTGGAATCCGATCTTAATCTTCCCGAAAAGCTTGAAGGGTATCCCTTCATCATTTCATGGAGTATGGATAACTATGAGCTTATACACTACGACGGAAGGCTTGAAAAGGATCTGATCCCAAAAGAAGGAGCGGTAGTTACACTCACGGCGAAGTACAAGTATGACGATTACGGATACTCGCAAGTTTTATGCGCAAATCTCGTGCCGAGGGAATTATCTCCAAGCGAACAGATTTATGAAAACATACGTCTGTTGATAAAACAAAAGGATGAGGAATCCGTAAATGATGAGAGCTTTGAACTCCCGGAAAATGCAGGCGGAGAGACTGTGAACTGGAGCGAGCATGTTGAAGACAACAGCCTGATGATACTTGTGATAACGCTGATAGGAGGCGCTGCGTCGTATGTGCTTAGAGACAAAGAGCTAAAAAGAGGGATCGAAAACCGCGCGTCGCAGATGCTCAGCGATTATCCACAACTTGTCTCGAGGCTTGCGCTGTACCTTGGAGCGGGAATGACAATGAGAAATATTTTTGAGAGGCTTGCGTCCGTTTATGCAAATAAGCGTGCGCAAGGTGCACCGCAGAGGTATGTGTATGAAGAAATGCTTAGGACTGTAAGAGAGATGGCAGCAGGTGTTCCCGAAGCCGTGGCATATGAGAATTTCGGACTTCGCTGTCAGAACAGGGAATACACAAGGTTAAGCGCGCTTCTTTCACAGAATCTTAGGAAGGGAAACAGCGAGATGCTAAAGATTCTTCAGGAGGAATCAAAGAAAGCTTTTGAGGAGAGAATGGACAGGGTTCGTAAGCTCGGAGAAGAGGCCGGAACAAGACTTCTTTTGCCGATGATCATGATGCTAGTGATCGTCATGGTGATAATCATGATTCCTGCGTATATGTCTTTTTAAAAGATAGTTTTTAGAACATTTATTTATAAAAGAAATTAAGAAAAGAAAGAAGGAAAAATAATGAACACATTAAAAGAAAAAACAAAAAATATCGGAAGAGGAATCGTAAATGCCGTTAAAGGCTTTTGGAATGATGAATCCGGAATGGGAACCGTTGAGGTAATTCTTATCATCGTTGTTCTCATCGGACTTGTTATCGTATTTAAGCAGCAGATTGCCGGAATTGTAGAAGATGTATTTAAGTCTATCAAAGAAGACACCCATATCATCACGGGTTAAGGGATACTCTACAGTATTCTTATCCTTGTCGATAACGATCATATTGTCTTTGATCCTTGCGCTCTATCAGGGCGCGAGGATAGGGGCAGTGAAGATGAAAACGGAATGCGTGGCGGATATTTCCATGAACTCGATTCTGGCAGAGTATAACAGGGAATTATTCGACAGATTTTCGATTCTCATGGTTGAAACATCCTACGGTAGCGGAAATCATTCGATCACCAATACCGAGGAGCATTTAAGAAATTATGTGCAAAAGAATTTTTCGAGATCGCTTGAGGCTAAAGTGAGAAATGCACAGACCATGACGAGCATATATTGCAAGGATGCAAGGATAACGGGAACATCATATGCAAGCGATAACGGAGGTGCAGTTCTTAACAGGCAGATTCTGGAATACATGAAAGCTGAGCCCATAGAACATGCTCTGTTTGAAGCAGAGGATAATACAAGAAGACTACAAGAGGCGGGTTTTGATACAACGGATGTTGAGGAGATGGCAAGAGCCAATCAGGAAGAAATCGATTCTGTAGAGCTTCCCACGTACATTAACGAGGACGGAGAAGAAGAGGAAATGAGCCTTGCAAATCCGGCTGATCAAGTCAATTCGCAAAAGGGCATCGGAGTATTGAATCTTGTTGCGAGTGGAAGATATGAGATATCGGAAGCTTATGCAAATTTAAATGAATACAGTTCACACAGAAACAAGAATAAAGGAACCGGGCTTAATGACAGATGTGAGCTATCGCTTACGGATAAGCTTCTACTTGAACAGTACTATTTTGAAAAGTGCGGAAGATATGGTGGAGAGATAGGAAAATCTCTTTTGAAATATCAGCTTGAGTACCTTTGCTATGGAGAAAACTCCGACTGGAAAAACTTGGAGAAGATGACTGAGACGCTTCTTTTTTGGAGAGAGGCATCAAACCTTGCTTATATTCTGACAAGTTCAAGCAAGACGAGCGCCGCGGAAGCCGCAGCGACGGCTCTTACGGTTGTTCTTATGGTTCCTGAGCTTGAAGAGCTTGTAAAGTATTCCATTCTTTTTGCATGGACATTTGCAGAGAGTGTTTCCGACATATCGATTCTTTTGGGAGGCGGACGCGTTCCGCTTTTTAAAAGTGATGAAACCTGGCAGCTTGGCTTTTTCGAGATGCTTGGTTTTAGAAATAATCTTGGCAAAAGAGACTGTGGATCGGGGCTGTATTACAAAGACTATCTTAGAATGAGACTTCTTATGACAAGTCATGAGGATAAGACCAAAAGACTTATGGACATAATCGAAATGGATATGAGGCTTACGCCCGGAAACAGTTCTTTTATGATCGATCACTGCTTAGATACATTTTGCGGAGAGATAACCGTCTCAACAAGCTATGGATATGAAACCAAGATAGAAAGGGTATACGGATATGAGGAATAGTCCGGGAGCGGATAAAGGCACTTCTTTTGGTGAAAAGACCTATTACAACTATATAAAAATAAAAAAATCGTTTTTCCGGGCGACAGGAAGGAAAGAAGTGTCTCTAGCTGCTTCCATGACTGTGGAATCATCGATTGCACTGCCGCTTTTTATCTTCTTTTTTGTAAACATACTGGTGATGATCAATATCATCAAAGTGCAGTCGGATCTGGAGGCGGCGCTGCATCAGGCCGGAAACAGGATATGCCTTCTTACTTATGATGAGAGGGAGGCAGCGGATACTTTTCTCGGAGATTCGGACAAAGTAGATATCGCTGCGGGAGTAGCTTCGGTTTTTTATGCAAAAGAGCTTGTGCATGAGTATCTTGGCACGGGAGTTGATAAAAGCTGTGTCACGGATGGTTTTTCCGGAATGTCTTTTAGAAACTCAAGGATAATGATGGGCAATGACATTGTGGATATAGTTGTGGATTACAGGGTTCATCCGCTTATCAAGCTTATCGGATTTAAGGAATTTCCTGTTGAGGGGAGATATTACGGACATGCCTGGACAGGCTATGATATCACGGGCGAGGGAGGAGCCGAGCGTCCGGAAGAAGAGATGGTTTACGTCACGGAGCACGGAGAAGTGTATCACCGGGACGTAAATTGCAAGCATCTCAAGCTAAGTGTCCATACGATAAATTATGAGTCCGTCAAAAATGCAAGAAACGCAGACAGAGCCAAATACTATGCCTGTGAATACTGCGCGAAGAGAATTTCGGCGGGAAGCGTATTTATTACAGATTACGGAGACAGGTATCACAGCAGCATATCTTGCCCCGGACTTAAGAGGAAGATATATACGATACCGATATCCGAAGTGGGCGCAAGGCGTCCGTGCAGCAGCTGTGGGAGGTAGAAAATGATTGTTTATATTTTGATGCTTATTGTTATGCTGGCACTTTCTGTTCAGGATATAAAAAATAAAGAGATTTCCGGAAAGCTACTGATAACCGGGGCGATTATCTCATGTCTTGGAGCTGTTATGGGAGTACTGGGAAATAAGATGAGTATTCCTGATGTTGCGCTGTCTCTTTTACCCGGAATAGGTTTGCTCGTGCTTTCATTTGTGACAAGGCAGCAGATAGGATACGGAGACGGGCTGGTGGCGCTGATTCTGGGGCCCGCGCTCGGAATAGAAATGCTGGCAATAGGTATGCTTATAGCATTTTTTGGAAGCGGAGTTTTTTCATTGATACTGCTTTCAATAAAGAAAGCAAAGAGAAAGAGCAGAATACCTTTTGTGCCTTTTATCACTTTTGGAATGGCGGTGGCGTGTTTTGCGAAAATATAAGGGATATATGACGCTTGAGGCATCGCTCGTGGTGCCGATGATAATCTGCGTGTTTGCGCTTTTGATCTATTTTTCATATTACCTGTACGGAAGATGTGTTTTGTCGCAGGATACTTATATTCTGGCATTCAGGGCATCGATCTCTTCGGAAGATGCGGGGAGCGTTGTTTCTGAAAAAGAGGACGGAGTGCTCGGAAGGAAATATTTTGGATCAGGTAAGCCGGTCATCAGTGTCAGCACAAGCGGAAAAGACATTAGAGTATCAGGAAAAAGCTATGTAAGAAGCAGAGCGATGGGAAGTTATTTTCTTAAGCCAAGGAGCGATTGGAATTACGAAACGGCTGGTAAAGCAAGAAAGCTTAAGCAGATAGACCATATCAGGATGGTAAAGAGAGTAAAAGATATTGGAGAGAACCTACTAAACAGGAAGGAAGAACCATAATGGAACACAGATTTTATAGAGATTTAAAGCATAGTTATGTGATCGTGGATGTAAAAGAAGAAGGAGACCAAAGCTTTAGATATCAGCTCAAGGTACTGGAAGGAAAGCGTGTAAAAAAGCTCCTTCCCTGCAGCTTAAGACAGATAAATGATGACAGCTTTTTGTATTATGACGTTACTTCCATGATGAGTATGGAAGACAGATTTGCAGTTAAAAAAATGAATTATTCGCAGGTGAAAGCTCTTTTGACGGACATGAAAAATATGTTTGAGAGCATGTCGGAGTTTTTGCTCGGTGAAGAAGGAATAGTATTTGAGGCCCGAAGCGTTTTTACGGGATTGTCATCGGATGAATTCGGGTTTATGTTCTTTCCTTATTCAGACAACAATCCAAGCTTTTCGGATTTCTGCGAGGAGCTCTTGGATTATGTTGATTACGAGGACGACAGAGCTTCTGCCATTATTTACAATCTGTGCGAAAAGGCCAAAGAAGACGGAGCTATGGTCCTTGATGTGATAGGCAGCGTTATCAGCGCAGACGAGGAGGAAGATGGACGCAACGAAGTAACTGAGGTAAAAGAAGAGCCTTTTACATATGAAGATGATGAGTATTTATATGAAGAGGATGATGAGATAAAAGAGCCTGAATCCGGCAGCAGAATGAAGATGAGTAAGGAGACCTTTGGCGGAAAAACACAGATTCTATTTGCCATCCTTTTTGCGTGTGTGATAGGCGCGGTTACGTATATTAGGATGAATTATATTCTTTCCGAGGAGGAAAATCTTTTGTCGATCGGAATCATACTTGTGTCCGGTATTACGGGCGTAGTGGCGCTGATCTCCGGAACGAGGGGAATCAGAAAGGCAAGAGATGGGTACAGACTTGGCAATAGAAGCAGGAAGGAAGAAGATTGCTCGGAAGAAATGTATGATGAGTATAGCGATGAGTACGACTATGATGATGTTTATAAGAGTCCTATAAAGATCACGTCATCATTTAAGACCGAGAATACGGCACACAAAAAAGATGAACCCATGAGCTCAAGTGGTGATGAAACTATGGTTCTTGAGTGCGATGAAGACGAGAATATGACTCTTTACAGCAGAAATCTTGATAAAACCGTAAGAATAAGCCTTGATAAGTTGCCGGTTGTCATAGGAAAGATGGAAGGCTGCGTGGATAAGATAATAAGCGATATGAGTGTTTCCAGGATACATTGTAAGTTCATAAACGAAGGAAATAGAGTTGCTGTTATGGATCTCGGATCCACCAACGGTACCTTCAAAAATGGCGTCAGACTTTCTCCGAAGGAAAAGAATTATATAGAAGAAGGAGATGAGATAAAAATCGGAAGAGTGTGTTTTGATTGCAGATAGGTTCTATCATCGCTGTATAAATATGATATAATACCCTTAACCGGTTGGAGGGGTTCTCATGAAGATTAATATCTATTACGGCGGAAGAGGGATAATTGACGATCCCACTTTGTGCGTAATCTCACAGATCACTACAGTTTTAAATGAGCTTAATGTCAAAGTCCAGCAGTACAATCTATATGAGCAGAGAAACGGTATTACCGCGCTTCCCAATACGCTTAAGGATGCGGACGGAATCATTCTTGCATCTACTGTGGAGTGGTACGGCGTCGGCGGATACATGATGCAGTTTCTTGATGCATGCTGGCTCTACGGCGACAAGGATAAGATAAAGAGCATATACATGGCACCTGTTGTCATGTCGACAACTCACGGAGAGCGCGAGGGTATGATGAGTCTTTCGTCAGCGTGGGAGATGCTTGGCGGCCTTGTTTGCGACGGAGTCTGCGGTTATATTGCCGATACGACAAGACTCGAGAACAGCTCAGAGTACACCAAGGTGATCGAGAAGAAGACAGAGAACTTTTACAGGATGATAAATCAGAAGATTCCTGTTCTTCCCGCAAGCAATCAGGCTGTCATCAATAAAGTATCGATAGCTAAGAGTATGGATCTCACACCGCAGGAATCCGAGCAGCTGTCCGAATATGCTTCCGATGATAAGTTTGTACGCAAGCAAAAGGAAGACCTTCAGGAGCTTGCGAGCATATTCAGAGACAAGATGGGAGACGATTCTTCATCTGGAAGTTCCGATGAGTATGTAAAGCTTCTTCAAAAGAAATTTACTCCCGTTGCGGGAATAAAGGCTAAATTCAAGGTGGCTTTCCTTGACAATCCCAAGCTTAAGCCGGTTATCATCGATGTTGATAACAGTAAATGCGATTGCAGGACAGGCGACGAAGGAGATTGCGATGTTGTCATAACATCGGATCAGAAGGTTTTCGAGGAGATCTTGGACGGAAGAATAACCTTCCAGAGAGCATTCATGGACGGAAGCGTCAAGATGAAAGGCGACTTCAAGCTTCTTAGAAGCATGGATCAGCTCTTTGCGCTTAAGTCGGAATGATAAGGATATTTTATACAGGATACAGATAAAGACAGAAGTAATAATATGGAAGATACACAGAACAGAGATTATAATAACGCGGATGACTTTTGGAATAAACAGGTACAGATATACAAAACGGCATATGTCTGCATAGCACTTCTTGCTATCAACGTTTTGGTGTTTTTGGCTTGTCCTTTGTTTGAATCAATATATACAAAAGGAGTGCTTTCGGTAGACGGGGTTCTTTATTTCAAGGAGTGGTACAGGATCATAACTTCAGTATTCTTACATGCGGATCTTGAGCACATTTTGGCCAATATGTTAATGCTTGTTTTTGCCGGAGCAATTGTTGAAAGGCATGCAGGACATTTGTATTTTGGTGTTATGTTTATGGCATCCGCGGTAGTTGGCAATATTCTCAGCCTTATGTATGATGTGTTCGCAAGTCAAAACAGATACATGCTCGGCGCCAGCGGCGGAACAATGGGAATTATCGGATATCTGGCCTTTTGGCTGTTTGCCAACAAGAAGGATATTACCAAGAACAGAAACCTTCTTTTTAGAATGGCATTACTGGCAGCGTACGTAATTGATGCTTGTTTTCTGCGAAAAGAAGTCAATACAACGGCGCATCTTGGCGGATTTATAACGGGATTTATCCTTGGATATATCAATGTAGTTATCATGAACAATAATAAAGACATGGAGGGATTGGCATAATGAGTGACTGTATTTTTTGTAAGATCGCAAACGGAGAGATTCCGAGTAACACAATATATGAGGATGATGATTTCAGAGTGATCCTTGATCTGGGTCCTGCGACCAAGGGACATGCGCTTGTGCTTCCCAAGAAGCACTACGCGGATCTTTTTGAGATTCCCGAAGAGACTGTGGCGGGAGCTGCCAAGGTTGCCAAGAAGGTTGCCGGAATCATGAAAGAGAAGCTTGGATGCGACGGACTTAACCTTGTTCAGAACAATGGAGAAACCGCAGGTCAGACCGTTATGCATTTCCACCTTCATATCATTCCCAGATACAAAGACGACGGACAGCACATTTTGTGGAAGCCCACAAGTCCTTCTCCGGAAGAGCTTGTTGAGATAAAGAATATTATTACCAATGCATAATGGGAGTTTGTAATGCGCGAGATAGATGTTTCTGAAATAACCAAAGCTGTTAAGGGTATGTGCATCAGTGCCAATTACACTCTTTCAGATGATATGAAAAAGGCTCTGCTTTCTGCCAAAGACAAGGAGGAATCGGAGCTTGGAAAACAGATTTTTGCCCAGCTGATGGAGAATCTGGAAATAGCTGAAAACGATGATATTCCGATCTGCCAGGATACGGGAATGGCAGTTTTCTTTTTCAAGATAGGACAGGACGTTCACTTCGTGGGCGGTGACCTTTCGGACGCCATAAACGAGGGCGTAAGCCAGGGCTATACAGAAGGGTATCTTAGAAAATCTGTAGTGGGAGACCCTCTTATAAGAAAGAATACGGGAGACAACACACCTGCTGTTGTTCATTATGAGATAGTTCCGGGAGACAAGGTGGTTATTACCTGCGCGCCCAAGGGCTTTGGAAGCGAGAATAT
Source organism: Butyrivibrio sp. X503 (assembly GCF_003625475.1). Classification (GTDB taxonomy): domain Bacteria; phylum Bacillota; class Clostridia; order Lachnospirales; family Lachnospiraceae; genus Butyrivibrio. The sequence goes on from NZ_RAIQ01000006.1 coordinate 180,718, forward strand.
GAGTAAAGTATACATGCTTAAGCCCGCGGACGGAGAAGAGGGCGTCAAGAACGCTGTTGTACAGGCTGTAAAAGACGCAGGACCCAACGCGTGTCCGCCCATGGTTGTCGGAGTCGGAGTCGGAGGAACATTCGAGAAGTGCGCCGAGATGGCAAAAGAAGCGCTTACACGTCCTGTGGGTGAGCATTCCGATAAAGAGCATATAAAGGCGATGGAAGAGGAAATCCTTGATAGGATCAATCAGACGGGAATAGGCCCCGCCGGTCTGGGCGGAAGAATGACGGCTCTTGCCGTTAACATCAACAGCTATGCGACGCATATCGCAGGACTCCCTGTGGCAGTCAACATCTGTTGCCATGTGAACAGACATGTCACCGTTACCGTGTGATGAGCTTTGCGAGCTATCGGAACGAGCTATACCTATATTAAGTATGATTATGTAAGAAGGACTGACAATGAACAAAGAGATACAAGCGCCTATTGATGCTTCTGTAGCAAAAGAGCTTCGCGCGGGCGATATGGTATATATTACCGGAACTATATACACGGCTAGAGATGCCGCACATAAGAGAATGGATGAGGCTTTATCCGAAGGAAAAGAGCTTCCTATAGATATGAAGGGAAACCTCATATATTATATGGGACCGTCTCCTGCCAGAGAGGGTAGGCCGATAGGATCGGCAGGACCTACAACAGCCAGCCGAATGGACAAGTATGCTCCGAAGCTCTTGGATCTTGGACTTGGCGGAATGATAGGAAAGGGTAAGAGATCCAAAGAAGTAATAGACGCCATGGTCCGCAACGGTGCTGTTTATTTCGCATCAATCGGTGGCGCGGGTGCGCTTTTATCCAAAGCAATAACGGAGTCTGAAGTTGTTGCCTACGACGATCTCGGAACCGAAGCGATAAGAAAACTTAAGGTAGAGCGATTCCCTGCAATTGTTGTGATTGATTCTCAGGGAAACAATCTGTATGAGACAGCCGATAAATTGTATAACAAAGAAAAACAATAAAAGAATTGACAAAGCCTGAGCGGCTTTGTATAATTACATTTGCGTCTTGGCTGTTTGGCCAAGAGAATTCAAACCATATTTGGTAGAGGGATTCAGGCATGGAGAAATACTCAAGTGGCTGAAGAGGCGCCCCTGCTAAGGGTGTAGACCGTTCACGCGGTGCGCGGGTTCAAATCCCGCTTTCTCCGTTTTATAAACTCCCAAGGTTATTAAACCTTGGGAGTTTTTTGTTTTAGAAAATTCCCCTAATTTTCCTATTATATTATGCGTTTCTACGCATCCGGCAATCTCTGCCCTTACAACAATGGCTGAAATTGTAGTTGAATACGGGCTTTTACACTATATATAGTGGCCAAAATAATTTTTCAAAAATTCTGAAAAAAGGTGTTGCATTCGGATAGTCCCTTTGCTATAATAACTTTTGCCCGCTCGAGAGAGGGGCCGGAAACCGCAGAACAGCGCGGGTTTCCAAAAAAGATTTAAAAAAGTTCTTGACAGTGACAAGCTGCTGTGGTATTCTAAATGAGTTGCGGCGCTAGGCTGCAAGAACAACAAGTACCTTGACAAATAAACAGTAATGCAACCCTGAAAAATTCCAAGAGAATAATTCAGAACAAAGATTTAGTAAATTAACGGACAGAACAAAAGCCAAGCTTAGTTTTGACCGGATCAACT
>NZ_RAIQ01000007.1 GCF_003625475.1 Butyrivibrio sp. X503
AGTTGATCCGGTCAAAACTAAGCTTGGCTTTTGTTCTGTCCGTTAATTTACTAAATCTTTGTTCTGAATTATTCTCTGAATGAGCCGGTCTTGCGAAATACTTCGTATTTCCCAAGCTTTTGCATTCGCAAAATGAAATCTGAAATAATCAGTTCTACGCAAGCAAGCTTGCTCGTCCTGCTTATTTCATCTTTCGCCCTGCTCATTGCTTTTTGGAATTTTTCAGGGTTGCATTACTGTTTATTTGTCAAGGTACTGTGTTTTGCTGTCCTCAGCGACAGCTTATTTAGAATATCATAGGGTTATATCTGTGTCAATAACTTTTTTTATTATTTTATAAAAGTTTTCCGAATGTACTCAAACACGCTTAAACACACGGTTTTAAACGTATCTATCACTTCGATTTTTGTAACGAATTGAACCAGGTAAATAATTAAAAAAGCCTCTGCTGCGCCGAATACCGCTCCAAGAAGTCTGTTAAAACCGCTTAAAACGGGAACCTCCTTGACTTTCGAAAATGCATCTCCGATAGCTGTCATCAGTCTATAGATAAGGAATGCTACGACAAGATATCCTATCTTTGGTATGACTGTTCCGAAATTGGCATTAAGCACGTCTCCCGCAATTTTCGTTATGTAGTATATTGACACAAATGCCGCCAAAACAGAAACAAGGCCCGCTGCTTCCGCAAACAGGCCGTTTTTGGCGCCATATGACATTCTCCACAAGAAGAGGCAAACAACAACCGTTGTTAACACCACCTGTGCAATATCAAAGTTCATGGCTGTCTCCTTATTTAAGAATCAAAGTATCCGCACTTGTCTTGGTGACAAGAATAAACTTGTTCATCGTCGCCGTAGGAACAACTGTCCTTACGGGAGATTCAAATACTCCCTGATATTTGATATGTCCGTTCATATCCTTGAGAATGAATTCATCTTCATTATATATAACGATCTGTTTATTGGTGAAGATAATCTCTGAATAATCAATATCAAAATATGTAGTAAGCACAAGATTACCGGACGCATTATAAACCTGAAGTCTATACGCTCCGTCTTGCGTATTGTTGGCATAAACAAGACCAACATATGATTCATTGAAATATACGGAGCGAACTTCATCGTCTCCCGTAAAATTTTCAACCTGAATCACAGGCTTCTCCGAACCCGTATAGAACATCATTCTGTCATCCGATACAGCAAAAGCCTTATCCGTAGTCATGAATTGCACATATGGCACAACAACTCCGGGATAATCATAAGCACTTGCAAAGTTATCAATAGAATTCTGTCCGACCGATCCGAAATTAAAGAAGGATACACTCGTCGTAACCGAACCATCTTTAGGATAAAGATAAGACACACACACAAGCTCTCCGTTTGGAGAAATGCTTATGCTTATAGGATATCCGCTATCCTTCATCGTGGTCTTAAAATTGGCAAGAGGATTGCCTTGTGCATCGTAAAGATATATCCATGTTACATCCGTTCCGTCAAGAACAGCTGCAACGACGCCTTGAGAAGATACACAAAAATCTCTTATGGGAAGATTTGTATCCACCTCTCCCAATGCTCCGCTTACATTATTTACATAGATATTGTGTCCGTTATAATCGCCTATAGCTATGGCGTCACCGCAAGTTCTGGCTATCGGGCTCTGCATCTCATATGTTTGATTCCACAAAGCCTGTCCGCCGGAATCCAGGCAGCTCACACCATCCTTACTGTATTGAACGATATAGCCGTTAAGGCTGACTATCTTGGCATCACTGCCGTTGGTAATAGGTGCTCCTTTTGTATAAGTAGCCTCTGAATACTCCTTATCCCTCCAGCTCACATAGATTACAACCGTAAGAAGTGCAATGGTTGTCACTATGATTATCGTTCGGAAAAAGACAATAAGCTTGTGGCTTCTTATTCTTTCCTTATAGGAAGTTCCTCTTTCGGAAGTATCCCGAGCATCGCCTCTATTTATTTTTTCAGCATATGAGCTAAAATCGCGTACTTCCGCCAAATTTCGCCTCCGAAAACACCATGTTTTTTAATCAGACAAACTGATAAATTGTTGTTGTATCGTATTCTTTACCGGGTCCGAATACAGGATCGGGGAAACCGGCCTCGTTGATAGAATTGGGATAGAACTGAGTCTCAAGACACACTCCATCTCTGGCCTTGTATTCGATTCCGCCCTTAGCATCCTTAGCAGAAAGGAAATTACCCGCATAGAGCTGAACACCCGGAAGATCCGTAAAGCACTTCATTGCAATGCCTGTCTTGGGTGATGAAAGAGTTGCAAACTCTCTCATTGTTCCGTCTGCTTCATCGATAACGTAGTTATGATCGTATCCTCCAACTGCCTTAAGCTGTGCATTGTCAGCTGCTATGTCCTGTCCGATAGTCTTCTCCTGTGTGAAATCGAAAGGAGTTCCCTTAACAGATGCGATCTCACCTGTAGGAATAGCCGCCGAATCAATTACAGGAGTGTAATTTGAAGCATTAAGCAAAAGAGTATGATCAAGAATAGAACCTGATGCCTGTCCTCCGAGATTGAAATATGAATGATTAGTCATATTAACAAGAGTATCAGCATCACTTGTAGCATGATAATGAAGAGAAAGTGCATTATCATCGGAAAGTGTATATGTAATACTGAATACACGATTTCCGGAGAAGCCAAGATCTCCCTCGGCCGAATTAAGTGTAAACTTTACAAAGTTATCTCCCTCTTCCGCATCCCATACTCTCTTGTGGAATCCGTTGTCCATGTCTGTGTGAAGGTTGTTTGGTCCGTCATTAACGGGAAGAGTAAACTCTTTTCCATTAATAGTATATTTGGCATTTGCAATTCTGTTTGCAGTAGGTCCTACAGCTGCGCCAAGGAAACAACTATTGTCAAAATATCCTTTTACATCATCGAATCCAAGCACAACATCAACCTTGTTACCACTCTTATCTTTTACAAAAATATTTTTGATGATACATCCGTAGTTGATCACAACAACCTCAGCATCATTACTGTTTGTGATGTGATATGCGTAAATAGCCTCGTTTTTGGTAGTCTCCCCAACAAGTTCTTTTCTTACTGCCATATTATATTCCTCCATATGATAAAAAATAATGTCTCAAAGTTCTGTTCTGCCTTCCAATGCCCTAAGCAATGTAACCTCATCGATATACTCAAGGTCTCCTCCGACAGGAACTCCGCTTGCTATTCTGGTAACCTTAATTCCCGTTGGCTTTATCAGCTTACTGATATACATTGCAGTCGTTTCACCTTCCAGACTTGAATTGGTGGCAACAATAACCTCCTTAATATCCTCAGTCTGAAGTCTCTGCATGAGCTCAGTGAGCCTGATGTCTCCGGGTCCTATCCCCAACATCGGTGATATGGCTCCATGAAGAACATGATAAACCCCGTCATATTTGCCCGTCTTCTCATATGCTGCTAAATCCCTAGCATTTTCTACAACCATGATCGTGCTGTGGTCTCTTGAGGTGTTGCTGCAGATAGGACAAACATCGTCATCCGTAAGAGTGCAACACACCTTACAATAATGCACATTCTCCCTAGCACTCGTAATAGAATCTGCCAGTTTGGCAACTCTGTCTTTGGGCAGGTTGATTATGTAAAAAGCCAGCCGCTGTGCCGACTTCCCTCCAATTCCCGGAAGAGCCGCCAGCTCATCTATCAGCCGGTTAATATGTCCGCTGTAAAGATCCATTAGAAAGGAAATCCTCCGCCTAAGCCGCCTGTCATCTTTCCGATCATTGCTCCGCTCGCCTCGTCGGCCTGTTTCATTGCCTCATTAACTGCCGCAACGATCATATCCTGCAACATCTCAACATCATCGGGATCAACCGCATCAGGTGAAATAACAACGCCCTTAAGAGTTTTGTTTCCGAGAACGGTTGCTTCAACCGCTCCGCCGCCTGCCTTCGCAGTAAACTCCTTAGTCTCAAGCTCCTTCTGGCTCTCCTCCATCTGTCGCTGCATTCTCTGCGCCTGCTTCATAAGATTGTTCATGTTTCCCGGCATTCCGCCTCCGGGAAATCCTCCGCGTCTTCCCATTTTTTAACTCTCCTTTTCTTCATCTTCAGTAACAATATCAAAATTGATTGCCTGTAAATTTACATAATTCTCTTCAAAAGACTGCTGCTGTTCCAAGAATCTTGTTTCAAACTCAACATGCTTGCCGATCGCTTGATCAAATACGTCCTGCAGATCTTCCGAAGACTGGCCTGCGGCGTATTTATCAGCAAGCTGTTTGTTATCAAAAACAATTTGTAAACAATCATTGTTTCCAAGGCTCAGCCTCGCCCTCTGCATATATGTCTTCATAGGATTGTCCATCCTCGCGAGGATTCTGGGCCATTCCTTTACAAGCTTTTGTATATCTTCAGGCACCGCTCTGTCAAGGACCTTCTTGACCTTAGGCTGTACCTGCGGTGCAACAGATGCTCCTCCCGAAACAGATACAGCAACCTGTCCCGATCTTATTCCCTCCAAGATCTTACTGTTTTCCTCATCGTGCTGTTCCAAGACTCTCAGCCTGTCCTCAAGAGAATCTTCATTGTCATCCATCTGAGGCTTGCACATTTTGATAAGCGTGATTTCTATTAATATACGCTTCTGTGTCGCGTATCTAAGCTGCGACGATAATTCCGAAAAAATACGAATATATCTGATTATGGTGTCTGTCTTAGCGCCTTCCGCCTGCTGCTTGAGATCTTTAAGATTGTCCGAAGAGACATCAACGACATCTTCCATCTGATCCGAAGCCTGAACAAGCATAAGGTTTCTAAGGTACCAAACAAAGTCGTTTACAAACTGTGCCAGTTCTCTTCCCTGAATAACAACATCAGAAAGAACGGTAAGTGCCGAATTGGCGTCCTGTTCATACAATGCGGAAAAGAGTTTGCTAAACACCTCAGTGTCAACGGCTCCGAGCACATTCAAAACCTTATCATACGTGAGCTCTTGCCCGTAATTAAAAGCAACGCACTGATCTAGAAGACTCAATGAATCTCTCATTGATCCGTCAGCCGTCTTAGCAATATATCTGAGTGCCTTTTCTTCAACCTGTATACCTTCGGCGTCGACAACCTCACGAAGCCTTCCCTCTATGGTATCAATAGTTATCCTGTGGAAGTCGTATCTTTGGCATCTGGAAAGAATTGTTATCGGAATCTTCTGTACTTCCGTCGTTGCCAAAATAAACATTACATATTCCGGCGGCTCCTCCAGCGTCTTTAAAAGCGCATTAAAAGCACCGGCGGATAACATATGTACCTCGTCGATGATATAAACCTTACGTTTTCCTTTTGTAGGGGAATACGACACCTCATCGATGATCTCACGGATATTGTCTACACCGTTGTTGGATGCGGCATCTATCTCGATAACATTCATACTGTTGCCTGCTGCGATTGCCTTGCACATCTCGCACTCACCGCAAGGGCTACCGTCCACGGGATGCTCACAGTTGACTGCTCTTGCAAGAATCTTGGCAACAGAAGTCTTACCTGTCCCGCGGGTTCCGCAGAACAGGTAAGCATGTCCGACTCTGTCAGATTTTATTTGATTCTTTAAAGTGGTTATTATGTGGTCCTGACCCTTAACATCCTCAAAAACAGGTGGTCTGAACTTTCTATATAACGCTACATAACTCATCTGAAAAACTACTCCGCCACCAAAACCTTATTATATGTATGCATCAGTCCCCAAAGCATACACCAAGCATCTTGGCTTCTTTTATAATACTTGCATCGGGAGAAACATATTTAAGCTTACCCGCGATCTCGCTAAGCGGCACTTTTACAATTTCTCTGTTCTTATAGGCAACCATATAGCCATATTCCTTTTTAAGGACAAGGCGTCCTGCCTCTGCTCCGAGTCTTGATGCAAAGACTCTGTCGTACGGATCAGGTGCTCCGCCCCTCTGCATGTGGCCGGGAACGGTAACTCTTACCTCGTGACCTGTACGCTTCTGGATTGCTTCCGCAATCTCGTAGGAAACCGAAGGATATTTACGCTTCTCCACCTTTTCCTTGTATTCTTTCTTGGAAAGCTTAGCGTCTTTCTTGGAAATAGCACCTTCAGCAACAGCTATGATCGTAAATCTGCTGCCCCTCTTGTCTCTTCCTTCGATTGCTTCGCAAACTTTATCAATATCATAAGGAATCTCAGGAATAAGGATAACATCTGCGCCGCCTGCGATTCCCGCATTAAGCGTAAGCCATCCGACCTTATGTCCCATTACTTCAATAATAAATACTCGTCCGTGAGAATCCGCGGTAGTATGTATGTTGTCGATTACTCCCGTAGCGACATCAACCGCACTCTGGAAACCAAATGTCATATCCGTTCCCCAAAGATCGTTATCTATGGTCTTGGGAAGTGACACGATGTTAAGTCCCTCCTGTGAAAGCAGATTAGCCGTCTTCTGAGAACCGTTACCACCAAGAACAACCAGACAGTCAAGCTTAAGCTTGTAGTAATTCTGCTTCATTGCTTCAACCTTATCAAGGCCGTTCTCGTCAGGATCCTTGATCGTCTTAAAAGGAGTTCTCGAACTTCCGAGTATAGTTCCGCCCTTGGTAAGGATTCCGGAAAAATCACGAGATGTCAGCATGCGGAAATCACTGTAGATAAGTCCTCTGTAGCCATTCAAAAAGCCGTAGAATTCAACTTCTTCACCGCTATTCGCGATACATTTTACAACCCCGCGCATAGCTGCATTTAACGCCTGACAGTCACCACCACTTGTCAGCATACCAATTCTCATCATGTGAAAAGTCCTCCTTTGGATTCCTTTTTTGGTTAAACGCATACTACTTGTAATTATACAAAATATTGAGTTTAATGCCAAGTAATACGCATTGACGAGCACCATATAAAAAAGTATAATAAAAAACGCTTTGGAAAATCCAAAGCGCCTGGAGTTGTACCCAAGTGGTTGAAGGGTCCGGATTCGAAATCCGGTAGGTCGGTTTTGCCGGCGCAGGGGTTCAAATCCCCTCAACTCCGTTTCTATGAGAAGTACATATATAGTGTCAACAATTCTGCTTTATATGCCTGAAAGAGCATATCTGCACATGCCATTCCCATGGCAAATATCGCCATGATTATCATCAGAAAGATCGCACCCTTATCATAAACAACATTCTCCGAGCCCAAATTGGATATCAATAGTTCGATCCCAAGTCCTACAAGCAAAAGCGGCCACATGTGAAATATGAATTCATAGCTTATTCCGCCAACAAAAATATGACATACAAAAGCAATTCCGAATGCGATCAAGGATAATCCTGCGGTGATCGCCCCAACTCTGTGAGATCTAACGTTCTTATCCATTTATTCCTCCTTAGCAGCTTCTGCTATCATGTTTACAGATTCAGCGCCACCGGCATCTTCCGCTTCAAGTTCCTTTTTCTTTCCCCTTATCAAACGGATTCCCAACACGATCAGGATTATTGCAATGACAACCTCCGGAAGATCATTAACAAGAGAATACAGATCATCCCACAGTTCATCCGGAATAAGTCTGAAAGCGATCCTTGAAACATATGACCACATCATGGAAAGTCCGCATATGATCAGCACGAAAGGCATATACTTGCGCACCATTCCATCAGGAAGCTTTACTTTATCTCCAAGGTCAAACTCTTCCCATATATATCTATCCTTCATCACTGCAAGCTTCTCAGGACTTGTTGAAAACACGTTCCAAGCATGGAAAAAAGCAAAAAACCATACCAAAAAGATAAATGATATGAACACGCCCTGGAAAATATAAGGAAAAACCGTGTACAACGCAAAAAGAGCCGCAAAACATCCCATGATACTAAATCCGTTCTTCATAAGTCCCATGTACATCTCAACCGCACCTGGTATAAACGAAAACATAAAAGTAAAAAACTTATTCTTTTTCTTGATCTCCATTATTTTAATCCTCCCTTTTATTCGGATAATCCTTCAAACTTTGACTGTATTATTGATTGCATTTCTTTGAGCCTGTCTTTTTCAGAGTTTTCTGATAAGACCTCTTCCCTTGAACTTATAACTTCTCCGGAAAACAGCTCCTCTTTACTTATCGAAGCCTCCTGCGCGATCACTTCTTTCTTGGTAGGAACGCCTGCTCCTGTATCCTTGAAATAAGGCAAAAGAACCATCAAAATGATCGCAGCTGCTATAGATACCGAAACCTTCATACAATAAGCGTAATAGCTTATCTTTTTTGACTTTTTCTTATCGCATCTCTTATCAACATAAGAAAGCACCGCTTCATCAATGCTGTAAGGAGCGACCGTTTCGCCTTCCGTTTCTATCTCATTTATAAGCTTATTCAGTTCTTCATCTGAAAGATATTCATTGTAAGTACTCATGCAAGCAGGTCCTCCTTTCTTATGTTTTTCCTTAGCATCTCTCTTGCCCTGTAGATCTTTGTTTGTGTCGTCTTGAGCGGGATCCCCAGTTTCTCCGAGATCTCGGCCGCCTTCAAGCCTTTGATAAAGTACATATTTGCTATATGGGCGTACCCGTTTGGAAGATCATTACACTTTTCTTCCACCCGGCTTAAGACATCTCTTTTGGCAACCTCTGCTTCCGGGCCATCTCCTGATGTCGCAGCCACAAGCATAGCCGTGTCTTCCGTTGGCGCCGTTCGCCTCTCTGCAGCCTTTAGATAGTCAATACATTTATTACTTGCTATCCTGCACAGCCAGGCTTTTTCCGAGGCCCCATCAAACTCCGAAAGATGCTCATATGCCGAAATAAAAGCTTCCTGAGTGATATCTTCCGCGGCGAAATAATCACCGGTCATCTTTATGCACAAAGAGAAAACCAGATTCTTGTACTTCGCCATGAGCTCTATTAACTTTTCCTTGGAATCGATTTTCCCCACCTTCTTTTTTCTGTGACATGTCCTACATATAATATAACGAAGCAGCAATAAAAAAATCTTCACTTTTTTCAAAATTATTTTTGAGCCTTGCAATTCCACATGGTAACGTGATAAAGTATTAAATGTCGATATATCTATTTTAATCCACTATTTTAGAAGAATGAGAGAGGACTTATGAAAAAGAGAATACTTGCAACATTACTGCTTACAACCATGTTGGGACTTACAGCCTGCGGCTCCAAAGCTCCCGAAAGCGACGTAGACTACATTAAGGGAAAGGGAACATTGATCGTTGGCATTACAGATTTTGCTCCCATGGATTATAAGGATGATTCAGGCGAATGGATCGGTTTCGATGCTGATCTTGCCAAAAAGGTCGGCGATTCTTTGGGGGTTAACGTAGAATTCGTTGAGATTGACTGGGACAACAAGATCCTTGAGCTCAAAAACAAATCCGTTGACGTTATATGGAACGGAATGACTCTTACCGACGAAGTTAAGAATTCTATGGAATGCACCAATCCTTACCTCAACAATGCACAGGTTGTTGTCGTTTCTTCTGATATTGCCGATCAGTACAAGGATGCGGCTTCACTTTCCGGTTTGTCTTTCGCGGTAGAATCAGGATCTGCAGGAGAAGCTGCAGCTAAGGATAACGGATATAACTACACATCTCTTACATCTCAAGCCGACGCCGTTATGGAAGTAGATGCAGGAACATCTCAAGCTTGCATCATCGACCTTCTCATGGCAGGTGCTATGATTGGCGAAGGCACAAGCTATCCCAAGCTTACACACACAGTTGAACTGACCAAAGAGGAATACGGTATCGGTTGCCGTAAGGGTTCAGATCTTGCCGCATACATAAACGACAAGCTTTCCGAGTACTACAAGGACGGCACAACACAGTCCATCGCAACAACATACGGTGTTCAGGACGCCGTTATCGCCCCATAATATAAGACAGGAGTAGGTTTGAGCTGATGTTTTTTACCGTTACTTCATCCCTTCTGGTAGGATTTTTAGAGACCCTGAAACTATTCTTCCTTACACAGGTCTTTGCCCTGCCACTGGGACTTCTCATTTGCTTTGGCTCTATGAGCAAAGCAAAAATAATTAGATATCCTATTAGATTCATTATCTGGGTCGTACGCGGAACGCCGCTGATGCTCCAGCTTCTGATCATCTATTACGGCCCCGGGATCTTCCTCGGTGTAAATGTCTGGGGTTCAGAGACCTCGGGTAGGTTTATCGCTGCCCTCGTAGCCTTTGTGTTCAACTATGCCTGCTACTTCTCAGAGATTTACAGAGGCGGCATACAGTCGATTCCCGTGGGACAATATGAAGCCGGCAGGGTTCTGGGGATGACAGATAAACAGATCTTTTTCAAGGTCATATTGCTTCAGCTTGTAAAGAGGATCGTTCCGCCCATCTCCAACGAGATAATCACCCTGGTAAAAGACACTTCACTTGCCAGAGTTATCGCCGTCTACGAGATAATTTGGAACGGACAGGCCTTTATCAAGAGCAACGGAATCATCTGGCCCTTGTTCTATACAGGTGCATTCTACCTGATATTCAGCGGCCTTTTAACCGTACTGTTTGACCGAATAGAAAAGAAACTGAGCTATTTCAGATAATGAAAGACCGGTGCACATTATGCCAATTTTAGAAGTTAAGAATATAAAAAAGACATTTGAAAATACTGAAGTTTTAAAGGGAATAAGCTTTGATCTGGAAGAAGGACAGACCATGTCGATCATCGGTTCCTCGGGAAGCGGTAAGACCACACTTCTCCGCATCTTGAACTTTCTTGAGACTCCGGATGAAGGAACCATATCCGTCAGAGGACAGCAGATCTTTGACGGAGCAAGTCCTGTCACAAATCCCGAGCAACTCAGGAAGAACAGGCTCCACTTCGGACTTGTTTTCCAGCAGTTCAATCTTTTCCCTCAGTATACTGCCCTTGAGAACGTCACTCTTGCCCCGCTTATGGAGGCCGACGCTTCCCAAAAGGACAAGATCATAGAACACGGAAAAGAGCTTTTGGCACAGATGGGACTATCTGACAGAATGGATAATTACCCACACCAGCTCTCAGGCGGTCAGCAACAAAGAGTAGCGATTGCAAGAGCCTTGGCTCTGGAGCCTGATATTCTGTGCTTTGACGAGCCCACTTCAGCCCTTGACCCCGAGCTTACCGGAGAAGTCCTTAAGGTTATCAGGGAGCTCGCAAGCCGCCACACAACTATGATCATCGTAACTCACGAGATGAGCTTTGCTAGAGACGTAGCGGACATCGCACTCTTCATGGACAACGGCATCATCCTTGAACAGGGTCCTGCCAAAGAGCTTATAAGCAATCCCAAAGAAGAGCGGACCAAGCAGTTTCTTTCAAGCCTTAATTCTTGAGATGCCAATAAGACAATCACAGGTTTGTACAACATATAACGCCCCGGCTTATGCCGAGGCGTTTTCTTTATCATATCGGGTTCATCCTTTATAATCTATTGTCTGTCCTATGGTCTTCTCGTAAGGCGTCTGAACTGTGTCTGCCCTCAAGTTGAAATTGTAATCATCTATCTTCTTTACGAGCTCTTCCACCGAGCTTGCCATGAGGATAACATAATCTTCCTCATCTTCAGCGACACTCTCCGCAGCTTTTTCCTGAAGCTTTTCAGCCTGCTCTTTCTTGGCTTCCTTCTTGGCCTCAGCTTTCTCTTCAGCCTTCTTCTCAGCTCTTTTCTCTGCGAGCTTCTCAGTCATCTCCTGTGAGGACTTGCGCATTACCGCAAAGAAAGATGCTGTTCCGTTATCTTCAACCTGCATTCCGATGGTCTTTACATTGCTCTTGTTCTCCATGATGGACTTAAGCTCGGGCATCTTGCTCTGAGCATTGGCAATAAGACCTTCATATTTGGCGCGGTATTCTTCATCCGTCGCCATTCTCTCTATCTTTTCCTCATCGATAAGGACAACCATCCTGTTGGCGTTTCCGAAAGAGCTTGCGTTCTGCTTAGCATAGTCTTTCATATCCTTACTTACGAGAACAAAATCCATTCCGGAAAATTTCTTTTTAAGCTCTTCGTAGTACTTGGCGCCCTCTTCAGAGAGCTTTGCCTTACCGATGGTCTTTCCGTAATTTCCGGTAGACTTCTCAGTCTTTGCTGCCTGCGCAGCGTCATACGTTCCGGCTATTCCTGCCGATACTTCAGATATATTACTCATGGTTCCCTCCATTTCTCAAGATTACTCTTGCAAGTGCATTTCCCTTCGGCTTCCCGAAAAAACGCACATGGCTTCCCTGCCTTTTCGTTTCTAAATAATATATCGGCAATTATCAGAAAAAAATAAGAATTGAAGCACAATTTTTTGCACCTCAATTCTTATAATGTTTAATCTTATTATTTCCACATATCAAGTGAAAAATACATAAGCGCCGCCCAAGTATATACAGAATAAAAATGCCCTCTGCTGTCAACGCCGTCCTTAAGTATCTTCTTCGCTTCGTCTTTGGTTATAAGAGAGAACCCGTCAAAGCATTCCTGCCCTTCGGCTCCGTCCTGCGTAAGGAGCGACAGATCATGATCGTTAAGCACAACGCTCACAAGAGCATTGCTCTCATCCGTCATTCCCGGAGTACTGAAAAGAAGCGGATTTATAACCTTAAGCTCATCCTTATTCTCATCGACAACAATACCCGTCTCCTCGTGTATCTCCCTTATCGCGGTAGTAAGGATCGGTTCCTTCGCATTCGCGTCTTCAGGATCCAGAAGTCCGGCGGGCACACTCAAAAGAAATCTTCCCGTAGGATATCTGTATTCATATGACAAAAGAAGCTTCGGCTCTTCGCCTGTTTTATTGCAAATAACCACACAGCTGACCGCATCGGGAAGCATCGATTTAAACTCTTCCTCTGACTTGGTCGCAACAAGATTGTCCTGCGATCTTCTGGTAGCATCATAATAATGCTTTCCCTCTGTGTGCTTTAAATCAAATACTCGTAAGAACTTTTTGTCAGTGACTAGTTCTACGCATTCTTTTGTAATCTTGGGCCCCTGCATATTATCTCCGTTTATTACTTTACTGTAACCTTTGTGATATGAGGGTTAACTCCCTGATACCAGTAAAGGAATCCTTCAAGATCTACTGTCTGTCCGATCTCAAGACCTTCTACAGCCTTGTATACGTCTGAATCCTTGTCGCAAAGGTAAGACTCAACTGTGAAATTGTATGTCTTTCCGTCAATTGAAACATTGAAGTAAAGATCATCACCCTGCTCACCTGAGCCATCCCACTTGTAAAGATAAGCAACCTCGTTGCCGTTTGCATCAGTTGAAGCTTCAACCGTCATGCCCTTAAATGCAACGAACTTGTTCTGATTTTCAATAAGCTCATCTGTTCCGAGAAGTGCTGTAACATCCTCTGCAGGAGCAACATAGCTTCCTTCCTCGATCTCGAATGTTGCGTCTGAAATCTCGACTTCGCCTTCCCACTCTGACTTGTAACCTGTAACCTTGATCTTGGTTCCGGGAGTAAGCTTAGCGTAATCCTCCTCGGAGCAAGCCATCTCATAAAGGAAATAAGCGCCATCCTGATCCTGTGTATAAACAGTTGCCTTATCTTCCCACCATGACTGCTTGGCCTGAACATAAGTCTCAACAACAACTTCACTGTCAATTTCGGCTGCAGCATACTCTGCGTATGTCATAACGCCTTCTGACTTAACATCCTCAAAAGTTTCCGTTACTACAGATGCTGCTTCGCTTGCAGCCTCTACTGCCTCAGAAGCGGCTTCACCGGCGGTCTCTGCTGTCTGCTCTGCCTTCTTGGGCGTGCATCCGATCATTGAAACAGCCAGACCCATTGCCAAAACAAGTGCCAACGTTTTTTTCATAATATTCCTCCCTGTTCGTGCATGCGCTCATCTGTGTTGCGTCACGCCGTGTCTTTCAAACAATGAAATTATACTAGATTATATAAAAAATAAAAATACCTATTTATGCAAAACAATTTCCGATTATCTTAATTCTTTTTTCGGGACATTATTCTTTCACGAAGAGCATATCCGCCTATAAGAACCCACGCAAACACTATCGAAGCCAAAAGAACTATCGAAGCCGTCGGAAGCTTGCCAAGCTCCGCCTTGCCTCCTATGCTCTGCGCTCCCGCCCCCTGATCCAAGTGATACAAAGAACGCACATCTTTATAGAGCCCATCTATATAAGCATCATCCACCGTCTTTTTACGCCTTACCGACTTGACCACATTCTCTATAAGCTGCCCCGATGCATCTCTTACAGAAGCCGATCCGTTAAACACAGGAGTAACAAAAGTATTCTTTGTGTTTGCCATCAAAAGCTCCGCAGCTTCTATCTTTACCTTATAATGCTCATTGTTGTCGCTTCCTTTTTTTCCAAGGTACTCTTTGTAGGCTGCATCATTCTGCGCCTTGCTTGTAACCGGAACATAGCCTTCCGTCTTTGAATAAGCTATCTGCACATCATTGGTCAAAAGATATTGCGCAAAGATCCACGAGGCCAGAACAACCTGCGGGTCCTTTTTATTAAACACGCATATCGACGGTCCCTGTGAGATCATGCATGGATTCTCGGGATCATATTGAGGTATCGTCATTACTCTGGTGTCAAAATCAACCATCTTCTCTTTTGCTATATCAACCAAAGGCGCATCCGATCCCATCCAGGAAGCTCCCGCTGTTGAATCTATCGCAAAGATACATTGCCCCGCATTTAAGAAATTGGCAGGATAGCCCGAGATCTTAAAGGTAGAAAAAGAACCTGTTTTAACATGCTCCGCTATTACTTTCAAAATCTCTTTTGTATCATCATTAAAAAGAAGCACGTTTCCGTCAGCATCTGAATAATCCGCGCCCTTCTGCTTAAGACTCTGGATCATCATATTATCCGTTGACTTATAGATAAACGGGATCATGACCTGCTGTCCGTTTACCTTGAATGTTCCGTCGGCGTTCTTTTCCATTGCAGCCTCCGACACTTCCCACACAAAATCCCAGGTGAGCGTATCGGGAAGCTCATATCCAAGCTTCTTCACATAAGTCTCGTTGACGTAACACGCCTCAGTCGATCTCATGTAAGGAATTGCATAATGTCTGTCCCCTATCGCGCACTCCGAAAGGAATTCCGGAACAATATCTTCTTTCGCAGGAGAATCAAACTTAAGCTCAGATCCTCCAAGCCCGTATTTCTCATCATCAAAAAGATTGTCGAGAGACAAAACGGTATTGTTTCCCGTAAGATAAGTTGCAATGTGATCGGGATATGTTATACACACATTCGGCGTAGTTCCCGTAGAGATATTGGTAATAACATCGTTGTATATCTTGCCGTAATCGGTATAAAATCTGACATTTACTTTGATATTGGGATACAGCTTCTCAAAATCAGCTATCGCTTTAGTATAAATCCTGGTCTGAGTGACGTTAGTGTCGTTCTTGGCCCAGAAAGTAAGCTCAATCTTTTGAGATTCATCAAACTCACTCGGAATATCAAATTCTGCAGACTCTCTTGCGCCGTGGCAGCCCGTAAGAAGTGCAGCCATGCACAGCATCAATACAAGTTTTTTCAAATTCCTCATTGCCAATTCTCCATTTGTCAGCCTTTTGTTCCGCCTCTTGCGACACCTGCCATGATCTTATGTCTGAAGATCAAAAACAGCACAACGAGCGGAACCGAGATAACAACTACTGCCGCCATCATCGCAGGAACATTCTCTCTTCCGAAACCGTTCTCTCTGATCTCCTGAATACCGTTGGAAACCAGAAAATAGTTGGAATCATCTGTTATAAGTCTAGGCCACACGTACGAATTCCAACACTCAATAACCTTGAGGATCGTTATCGTAACGATCGTAGGTTTGGATATGGGAAGCATAACCTTCCACAAATATCTGAAATCAGAGGTTCCGTCAACCTTTGCTGCTTTATACAGTTCCTCCGGAATCTGTTCAAAATTTTCCTTCAAAAGATATATGTAAAAGACAGAAGTCACAGAAGGAAGAATAAGTCCCATAAAAGTATTTCTAAGGCCCAAATTTGTGATAGTCACAAAATTCGTGATAATAACAAGCTCATTGGGGATCATCATAAGAGAAAGAAACATCGAAAACACAATATCTTTTCCCTTAAAATCGAGCCTTGCAAACGCAAATGCAGAGAGGATGACCACGATCATCATTACAGCCGTCGTCACCACCGTAAATATAAGCGTGTTAAGAAAGTATCTCGCGAGCGGAACCGCGGTAAACGCCGTTATGTAATTGTCTATCGTAGGCGTCAGGGTAAAAAACTTGGGGACATACTCAGAATTGTATGATCCATAGCTTTTTACAGAGCTTAGTATCATCCAATAAAAAGGGAACAAAACGATTATTCCCCACAGAGAAAGAAACAGATATGTCCCTACTGTTCTTGCTCTGCTACGTATCCCAGCCCTTAATTCAATTTGCCTGTTTTCCTTTTCGTTCATGCGAACCTCTTATAAAAATCAGTTGTAATAAACTGTTTTCTTACTGATCATCAGATTTATGGTAGTGATCGTAAAAACTATAGTAAAAAGAATAAGCGCCGCAGCTGAAGCATATGACGGATAACCTCCGCTGTTTCCGTAGAGCATGTCATACACATAGCCGACTATAGTGTTCATTCCCGCCGCGTTCAGATCCGTTCCGAAAAGCGCAACCTCGTCGCTGTATGCCTTGAACGCTCCGATGAATCCGGTTATCACCAGGTAAAACACCATCGGCGATATCATTGGAAGCGTTATCTTATAAAACACTCTCCACTTAGGTGTGGCGTCAATCTGCGCCGCTTTATAGTACATGGGATTAACGGATGCAAGCGCCGATGTAAGGATCAGTATCTTGAACGGCATTACTATCCAGATAGTATAAAAGCACATAACAAACATCTTTGCCCAATACGGTCCGCCGATAAAGTCAACGGATGGCCCGCCAAAAACTTGTATAAGCAAAGATATAAGCCCATCCGAGTATGCTGTTTTTTTGAAAAGGATCATGAAAACCAGACCAACAGCCAATGTATTGGTGACATACGGAAGAAAATAAACCGTCTGGAAAAAATCTCTAAGAGGCTTGATGGAACTAAGCTCCATTGAGATCAAAAGAGCAATCCCCGTAGATAAGGGAACTGTGATTATTACAATAATAAATGTGTTCTTAAGTGCCTGAATAAAATACGGGTCATGAAGAACATAAGAATAGTTGTATAAGCCCGTACCAAAAAATCTTCCCGATGCAAAGTTAAATCCTTCCTCAAAGGAATAAACAAGTACATCGACAAGCGGATACACCATAAATATCAAAAGAAATAGCAATGCCGGAAGAAGACACAGCCATGCGGTCAGATTCTTTTTCATAGCTTAATCCTCTCCTGCGTATTCTTGTCAAACAAACGCACTTTATGCGGTTTTAAAGAAAACGAAACCGTTCCGTCCTCGTGGTCAACCGCCTCTTCGGATGGAATGATTGCTCTGATGTTTTCTCCCAGGAATTTATCGTGCATAGCAACAACACTGGTATCTCTGCCCATCACTTCTCTGTTTATAAACTTGCAGGTAAGAGCACCGTTTTTGTCCACAATAAAGCCTTCAGGTCTTATCGCAACATAAACCTCCCTATCGCTGACACCCGTAGCATCAAGAACGGCCTTATCATCTATATAGACCTTGCCGCCTTCTATTTTTCCTTCAAATACATTGATCTGCGGAGTTCCAAGGAACTTGGCGACAAACAGATTAACCGGTTCATCGTAAATTTCCTGCGGCTTACCCATCTGCTGAAGCACACCGTCCTTCATAACCACGATAGTATCGGAAATGCTCATGGCTTCCTCCTGATCATGGGTTACAAAGACTGTTGTTATGCCTGTCTCAACCTGAATTCTTTTAAGCTCTTCTCTAGTCTGAAGACGAAGTCTTGCATCCAGATTCGACAACGGTTCATCAAGTAAAAGAACTCTCGGCACCTTAACAAGCACTCTTGCTATAGCAACTCTCTGCTGCTGACCTCCCGACATCTCAGAAGGTCTTCTGTCAAGAAGCTCTGTTATCTGTACAAGAGCCGCCGCCTCCTGCACTCTTTTCTCCATCTCATCTTTGGAGAGCTTGTCTTTTCCTCTTAAATTCTCAAGCGGAAATCTTATATTCTCGCGCACCGTAAGATGCGGATAAAGCGCATAGTTCTGGAATACCAGTCCCACTCCCCTGTTTTCGGGAGGAAGATTTGTAACATCGATATCGTCAAAAAAAATCTGTCCCTCGGTAGGCTTCTCAAGACCGCAGATGAGATTGAGCGCAGTGCTCTTGCCGCAGCCCGAAGGTCCCAAAAGGCCTATAAGCTTGCCGCCCTCTATCTCGAAGTCAAAGTCGTTAACCGCGATAACATCCTCTTTTATCTTCTTATTCCTGTTGGGGAACCTTTTTGTTAAATGCTTTAAAACTATTTTCATGTCTTCTCTCTTTCGCGCATGCGCGGCATTTGTTTTACTTGTCATTTATTTTATTGAGCGATATACGTATTGCTTCGCACTTTGTGCTCTCGCAATACTACGTACATTCGAAATCCGTACTATCGTACTTCTTTCTCATGTACGTTCAGTCCTTTCATAAATCAAATGCCCTGCGCATGCGCGGCATTTGATTTACTTGTCATTTATTTATTGAGCGATATACGTATTGCTCCGCACTTCGTGCTCTCGCAATACTACGTACATTCGAAATCCGTACTATCGTACTTCTTTCTCATGTACGTTCAGTCCTTTCATAAATCAAATGCCCTGCGCATGCGCGGCATTTGATTTACTCAGTCCTTATATCGCTCACATCTGATGTCTTACAACTTTGTATTCGTCGTCGTCCTGGTAGTAGGGGCACTCCTTGGCACCGCCACTCATAAACCTTGCATAGTCGTCCTCATCCATATTGACCATGCAGGTATAGCATTCCCAATCTTCGTCATAAACATAATTGGCACATGAATCACAGATCATACAAAATCCTCTCTCATCGGATTAAAGATGTCCAAAAGCACTCCCTTTTCAAGGCAGACACAGCCATGCACGACATCATTTGTCTTAAGCATCGTATCTCCCGCTCTTACAACCTTTTTGACACCGTCAATCTCAAATTCAAACGCTCCGCTCACTATGTAAGTTATCTGCGTGTGCGGATGATGGTGAAGCGCGCCGATCGCACCCTTTTCAAAAGAGTTCTCGACACACATAAGGTCCTTACTGTAAGCAAGAACACGTCTCGTCACTCCGCCGCCCATGTCCTTGGCTTCAACATCCTTATAAAACACCCATCTGTCATCTATCATAATAAATCCTCCGGGCTCAAAAATTCATCGCCTCAACAAAAGTATCATCAAAATCATCCTTATTTGCAAGGATTAGTTCAGTCGCAGACTCTTTTATCTTGGTCAAAAGAGCTGTCTCCTCCGAAACTCTGTCGTCTCCCGAAAGAGAAGCCGCAAGATATTTAAGTGCTCCCTTTAGTGCCGTGTTGCCTGCACCTACGCAGTTTCCTTCAACCGTATCGGGGAACAGCTTAAGAGGTCTTATAGCATCATAATCTATGTTTGTTCCAAAGCCTCCCGAAATACAAACCCTGTCAGGTGTTTCTCCCGAAAGAAGCTGTCTTATACCTGAATTTACAGCCGCTTTTGCGAGCTGAACATTTCTTATATCTTCCTGCTTTAAGCTGACCTTCTTATCTTCTGTGATAGGAAAGCCCTCATCAAAAAATTCATCTGAAAGAAGCCCGTCCGAAGAGATCACTCCCACTCTTACAAGCTCTGAAACGGCTTCCATCACTCCTGTTCCGCACAGACCTATAGGAGCTTTACCGCCTATCGTCTCATAGCTTACTTTGTGACCTGCTTTATTTATCTTGATATGCGAAATCGCGCCGGGAATCGAGGGAACTCCGCAGGAAATTGTTCCGCCTTCAAATACGGGTCCGGCCGCCGTTGAGCATATCTTAAGCTTACTTCCGTCATAAAAAGCCATCTCGCCGTTGGTACCAAGGTCGAGGAGAAGGCTCTTTTCCCCCTCCTTAATTAAATCCATGAAGTAGACGCCCGATAGAATATCCGCGCCTACAAACGCGGTAAATCCCGGCATGATCACCGTCTTTATTCCATATATATCGCAGTACTCGATGTCGAGATCCGTAGTCTCGTACGGATACCTTCCAAGACTCTCAACACTTATATTTCTAAACAAGTGAAGCATCGTCGTATTTCCCGTTATAACAAGATACGACACCTTATTTTCAGCCTTGTTTCTAAGCTTATCCACCAGCTCTTTTACATCTAAAGTTACTATCTCGTTTAGCCTATTAAGCCCATCATTGTCCGAAGCATAAGCAATCCTCGATATCACATCGTCGCCGTATTGCCTCTGATGATTGACGCAAGACGTACTATCAATAACAGCACTTTCACCGCTGTCATTCACTCCAAGAAGCGCTGCCGCTATCGTGGTTGTTCCGATATCCACGGCAATCCCGTATTTATCAAATACTCTCTCCGAAGCATTATTATCAACGCTTTCCGCCACCATATCATCTTCGAAGGTGTATTCACCAATGCTTACTTCGCAGTCAGATTCAAGAACGCACCTGCACAGAAGCCTATAGCCATCCGAAAGCTCTTTTTCCCGGAGATACGCCAAGTCTGCCGCCGTAGGTCTCGGCGCTCCGCTTTCAAATTTAACCTTGCATTTTCCGCATCTTCCGGTTCCCCCGCATGGAAAAAGAAAAGATATTCCCTCCGCACCAAAAACATCCTTTAAGAGCTTGCCCTTAAAGGTCTGTGCATCATATATCCTGCCTTTACTTTTTATCCTGATCCTTATCTTTTTCACCGCATCTCCGATTAGTTAGAAACTTACTAAACATAATGATATCACAAAGGCTATATTTTTTTGCTCCGTTATGGTTTTTTAAATACAAATGTGCGAAAATAGATAATATCGGTGAAACACCGACCTAAACCTCGAAAAACAATGGTTATGAAAGGAGATAGTTATGGGGCTTATACATGCAGCAATGGCAGCAGGCGGAAGCGTGCTTGCAGATCAATGGAGGGAATATTTTTACTGTCCTGCACTTTCAAATGACGTACTTCTTGTAAAAGGCGAGAAGAAGGCAGGCAGAGGATCAAATAAGAAAGGCAGTGAGAATGTCATTTCAGACGGTTCTATCATCGCAGTGAACGAAGGTCAGTGTATGATACTTGTCGATCAGGGTCAGATCACTGAAATCTGCGCCGAGGCCGGAGAATTCGTATATGACACATCAAGCGAGCCTTCTATCTTCTATGGCGACCTTGGAGAAGCAGTCGTTAACAGCTTCAAGCAGTTCGGCAAAAGACTCGGCTTTGGCGGAGACGCTCCCAAGGACCAGAGAGTATATTTCATCAATACAAAAGAAATTCTAGGAAACAAATACGGTACTGTTAATCCCATACCTTTCCGCGTAGTAGATACAAACATCGGTCTTGATATGGACGTTAGCATCAAGTGCCACGGCGAATACAGCTACCGCGTGGTAGATCCCGTGCTGTTCTACAAGAACATCTGCGGAAATGTATCCGGAGAATTCAGAAAAGACCAGATAGACTCACAGCTGAAGAGCGAGCTGCTTACCGCTCTTCAGCCTGCATTTGCAAAAATCTCAGAGATGGGCATCCGTTACAGCGCTCTTCCCGGACACACAACAGAAATTGCCAATGCTTTAAATGAAGTTCTCTCAGACAAGTGGGACGACTTCTACGGAATCAAGATCTCAAGCTTTGGTGTAAGCTCTGTTGTAGCTGACGAAGAAGATGAAAAGACTATCAAAGAGCTTCAGAAAGCCGGCGCACTTCGCAATCCCAACATGGCAGCGGCAACACTTGCAAGCGCTCAGGCTCAGGCTATGCAGGATGCAGCCAAGAACACATCCGCAGGTCCCATGATGGCCTTTGCCGGAGTGAACATGGCTCAACAGGCCGGTGGAATGAACGCAAATCAGCTCTTTAACATGGGCGCCGCTCAGGCTGCTCCACAGCAGGCAACAGGAACATGGACATGCTCATGCGGTAATGTTAACACAGGTAACTTCTGCCCTAATTGCGGCAGTGCCAGACCTGCAAACTGATCATAGAGGATATTATGGCTTTACAAGAATATGAATGCCCCGCCTGTGGCGGGGCAATGGAATTTAATCCACATACCCAAAAGCTTAAATGCCCATTTTGTGATTCCGAATTTGATGTAAAAGACTATGTTGCTAACCACAACTCCTCTTCACAAGGGGAGGTTGCAGATGAATCCGCTCAAGACGCAGCAAGTAATCCTACTTCCGAAACAATGTATGTTTACTCCTGCGGTTCCTGCGGAGGTGAGATCCTTGCAACGGAATCTCTCGGTTCGACCAAATGTCCTTTCTGTAACAACAACATCGTTGTAAAAGAGAAGTTTACAGGCGAATTTAAACCCGATTACATCATACCGTTTCAAAAGACCAAGGATGACGCCATAGCTACATACACCAACTACGTAAAGACCAAAAAGCTGGTTCCCAAAGTCTTTCTTGAAAAGAATCACATTGATGAGATAAAGGGTGTATACGTACCCTTCTGGTTATTTAATGCTAAGGAAAGTTTTTCCGGAGAATACGAAGCTACCAAAGTAAGAACGTGGAGCGACGCAACCTACAACTATAGAGAGATCAAATACTACAACGTATCACGTGCAGGAACCGAATCTTTCGAAAGGGTTCCCGTAGACGGATCCAAAGAAATGCCCGACGATCTTATGGAATCACTCGAGCCTTTTGATCATTCCAAGATGGTTCCTTTTAACATGGGCTATCTGGCCGGATTTTTTGCCAACAAATACAACGTAGAAGCTAAAGAATGCCAGCCTCATGCACTAAACAGGATGGATGTGACCACAGCTGCCGATTTCAGAGGTACCATCTCAGGCTATTCTTCAATAAGAACAATACACGAGAACTGCGGAACGGTTGATTCTTCCTACAAATATGCACTCTACCCCGTGTACCTGTTAAGTACCACATGGAATAACAAGAGCTTTATCTTTGCCATGAACGGGCAGAACGGCAAATTTATAGGCAATCTGCCTTTCAGCCTCAAACAGGCACTTAAGTATTACATTCCAATCACACTTGGTGTCGCTGTTGCAGCTTTTATTTTTATGTACTTTGCATGCTGAATTTAACGGATAATTACCAATATGAAAAAAAACAGATTACTTAAATATATAACAATCGCATTTTCCGTGGTTTTTTTAAGTCTGATTCTTCAAGTACCTGCACAAGCCACTTCGACCGATCTCTGGGACAGCTATAACATTCCCTCGACAAGGCAGAAGCCCAGGCTGCTGGATAATGCAGATCTTTTATCTCCTTCCGAGGAAAAAGATATTTTGCAAAAGCTTGATTCCTTAAGCGAAACCCGAAAAAGCAACATATGTATTTTGACTACGCCTTCTCACACAGGTCCGATAGAAGCTTTTTCCGATGACTATTTTGATTACAACGGCTTTGGTGCGGACTATAATGACAGCGGCGTTCTTTTCATGCTCAGCATGGAAGACAGGGAGTGGGCGATAAGCACATCGGGTGATGCCATCTATGCCTTTACCGATTATGGGCAGGAAGAGATGATGGAGCAAATATTCCCTTCTCTTAAAAGCGGCTCATACTATGATGCTTTCTGCAAATACATAGAAGTCTCCGATCGTTACCTCGACCTTTATTCTAAAGGTACTCCGTACGATATCGGCTATAAGCCTCCAAAAACAATAGATGACTATATCAGATTTATCATCATCAGCTTGCTCATCGGACTCGGTGTCGCAGTCATCCCCGTGGGATTTATGGCCGCAGAATTAAAAACAGTGATAAGAAAGCCGTCCGCAAACGATTACAGATCGCATGACGGTCTTATTGTCAGCAGGCACAACGATGTATATATGAGAAGTCACGTGACACGTCATATGAGAAATACCGACAGTGGCGGCGGAAGCGGTTACAGGAGCAGTCATCACAGCGGCGGAAGTTCAATCCACCACTCAAGCTCCGGTCACTCGCACGGAGGAAGCCACGGACATTTCTAATTATCATTTCTTTATTATCTAAATACTGTCAAAGCATTCTCTTTTGAGCTATACTATTTATGTAGCATAGGAGGAGCGTCTTTGAAAATAAGAACAAGGATGCAGGCAGCTGTGTTATCGATACTTGCTATCGCTATAACGGCTGCCGCAGTTATCTTCTTAGGCGGAGATAAATACAACACCCCAAACAGACATCCCGTAGTTCAGCTTGAAGAAGGCTGGACTGTTCATCGTGGGGATTCCACCTATTCTGTCGACAAACTCTCAACCACAAGCTTTGACATGATGAACAAGTACGACACCATCACTTTGGAAAACACTCTTCCCCATCTGGATCTTAAGCCGGCGACCATACATTTTCGCTCTTTTCTTTCCACAGTTGATGTCTACGTGGATGGAAAAAAGATCTATTCTTACGGAAAAGACTACGCCGAAAAAGAAAAAATGATCCCCAAAGTTCAAAACTATGTTCCTCTTCCCGATAATTACGCCGGAAAAGAAATCAGAATAGTTTTCAAATCTTATGAGAATAACGCGTTCTCAGGCTTTACCCCCATTACTTTGGGTGACTGCGAAGATATATCGATGTTTCTTTTGCAAAAACACAGACTTCCTCTCGTTGTCGGTGTTTTCATGATCGTATTCGGTATCCTGACGCTGATCTTGGCTCCTTATATTATTTTCTACAGCTTCCATGATTACAGTATTATATTCAGTGCCTTTGTAACTCTTATCCTGGGCATCTACGTTTTGTGCTTTAACGATCTCTTTTCCCAGATCTCAGACAAGCTTGGTATCTTTTCATTTATCGAATATCTCGCCTTGTTTATGATCCCGGGGACAATACTTGCTTTTGTCCTTGCCGCCAATCAGCTTGATCAAAAGTACCTCGGCTATATTATCCTTATATTCAACGCCATGTTCGTTTTCGGCACGGCGCTCATGCACATTTTAAACATCTGTCACATCTGTGCATTCGTATCCTGGCTTCACATCCTCTCTATTATCGAGGGTGTCCTTGTAATATCTATACTCATAGTCAATACAGTCAAAAAATACATCTCAAACAAAGAAGATCTTCGCAAAAGATTTATGTCCACAAATGTTCTCCTGTTCGGACTTATAGTTACTCTTTTGTTCTCCATTATAGACATCGTAAAATACAATGTTTTCAAGTATTTAGGCTTGGAAGATATAAATACGGATATAGATTTTATGACCGTCGGTGCTCTTCTCTTTTCCATCTGCCTTCTTCTTAATTACTTCTATCACTGCATAGAATACATAAGCGAAGAGACGGTGAAAAAGCAGCTCGAGGGTCTTGCGTACACAGATGCTCTTACGGGACTCTTTAACAGGACCAAGTGCGAGCTGACGCTTGCAGGCCTCAAAGGAAAATATACGATAATCAGTTTTGACCTTGATTATCTCAAATACACCAACGACAACTACGGTCATGCTGCGGGAGATGAGCTGCTCAACGGCTTTGCGGATCTACTCAGACAGAGCTTTTTTGACGCCGCTATCATCGGAAGAATGGGCGGAGATGAATTCATCGTAATACTTCCATATGTTGATGACAACAGAACAGAAAACGGACTGGCTCTTCTCACTGACCTTATGATAGATAAAAACGAAAACGAGCCTGTTCTTCGTTATTCAGCATCGTGGGGTTATGCAAGCAGCGAATCTCTCAAACCCAAGCTTACAGGAAACGCGCAATCAGTATATCTTCTTGCCGATAAGCGCATGTATACCATGAAAAAAGTTCATCACAACGAATCTCTGGGTCGCCTGTACGACGATCTTATGAAGAATGCAGCTCTGAAAGGAGGTGTGTGATATGCTGACCAAAAAGCGCGTTATCGCAACACTTCTTTCAATCTTCATAATGATAATTATCTTTTCAATCTGTCACCATGCCTTCGCGATACATCCTGACTATCCGATAGAGCTCATGGATGAAGGCTGGGACGTTACCATTAACACAGAAAATTATAAGAACATAAAAATGTCTGAAGTATTCACCGTCATGGATTCAAAGCTTAAACACGGTGATGTTATCTTCATGTCCAAAACTCTTCCCGATCTTGGTGAAATACCATTTCCCGCCATTTCATTCAGGAGCAGATATACCACGCTCGAATGCTTTATCGACGGCGAACTGATATACAAATACGGTCTTACTATGTACCGCGAAGATAAATTCATCGGTAAGATGATCCACTTTATTACGCTTCCTAACGATTACGCCGGAAAGCGCATAACTCTTAAAATGCTCGCAGAAGAAAACGATGCATTTACCGTTCTGGAAGGTCCCTCACTTGGTTCAACACCGGAACTCAGGATGAACTTTATCAATTCGCATTTGTTTATAATTGCAGCCGGAATGGCGCTCTTTGTCTTTGGTATCGTGTTCCTTATGCTGAGTCTTTTGTTTGTAACGGCTATACACGACATTGCCGTCCAGCTCTACTCATCACTTATGTGTATCAACCTTGGAACATGGCTTCTTAGTTACTACAACGTCCTGTCACTTTTTGTTTATGCTCCGCTCGAAACACAGATCGAATATTTTACTTTGTATCTTATTGTCCCGTTCTGCTACATAATCCTTTACTACATACAAAAACCGGAAAAGAAAAAGCTGTTTTTCGCATTCTTTATAATCAGCAGCCTGATCCCGTTCTTCCAGTTCGTTTTGCACTTTAGTTTCAACATACACCTTAGGACAACTCTCCCCATGTATCATGTAGACTGTGTTGTGGGCTTTATTGTCGTGATCTACTATACGATCATCAGTATACGAAAGAAAAACATCTCCTCCGCGGGTATGATACAGATGGCAGGTCTCTTTATCTTTACGATTGCCGAATTCATACATCTGATCGTATATATCCTGGGTCCGCAAAGAGCTCAGATAACATCACTTTCAGCAAAAGTCACCATTGCCGGCGGTTGCCTTTTCTTCGTAATCTGCCAGATTGCTTATTATCTTTTGTACATTACCAAGACTTTCGCCCAAAGGCAGGAGTACGCTTCGCTGTCACGTCTTGCCTATGCGGACGGACTTACAAATCTATCCAACAGAGCCAAGTCGGATAAAGCTCTTTTGGATCTTAATAAAACAAAAACCGACTATTGTATTATCAGTATCGATCTAAACGGACTTAAGCCCATTAACGACAAATACGGTCACCTCTCGGGTGATAAGTACATAAAAGACTTTGCAAAGGTTCTTACAAATACTTTTGAAGAGCTTGGTCTTTGTGCCAGAATAGGCGGAGATGAATTCCTCGTCATCATTGAGGATGCCTCGGATCTTGATATTGAAGCTCTGATCGGAAGGATGAACAGTGCTCTCAATGTTATGAACGCTCTTTATCCCGAATATCACAGAAGCGTAGCCTCAGGCTACGCTTACAAGCATGAATGTCCGGATAAAGATTCTCACGAAGTATATCTTCTCGCGGATCAACGTATGTATGAAAACAAACGGCGTATGCACGAAGAACTTGGCATCGCCGCAAGGATATAACTATCCAAGTTAATTACTGTTCTTCTTGGTAAATTTAGCATTTCGGAGCGTACAGTACATCTCTCCGTCTTCATCGTATGTATCAAAAACACCCTCTACCGTGATCTCATCACTGTCCTTCGGAAAATCATCGGGATATTTATAATCATCCGTCGGTTCAAATTCTATTCCCTGGGCACAGCACGCAGCAGCATCGGGTACAAAGCAGGCGAAATAACGCTTGTCTTTAGATTCGACATACATTTCTGAAAAAAGGCCTTCCAGCTTAACTTTCTTTCCGACAAAATTCTCAGGATAAAACACCATATTGAAAACCACTGAATAAGTCATGGTTGAAGACTGACCTGTAAGATCTATCGTGTCTCCGAAATCATCCATATATTCTGCGGTATGCATAGAAGTCGCCGCAGAGGAAACGGATGTATCGGGATTATTATTGGGCTCAGAAGCAGAATCGTCTGCATACGGTCCGAATTCTTCCTCTTTTGCCATCTGTTCTTCCAGAACATCATTAACACTCTTACTACCACCAAGATTACGAGAACCGGTTCCGGCAACTTCTCCGCAACCGCTTAAACTCATCACGGCAACAAGTATAATTATCGCAGCTCTTTTTCTCATCATGCACCTCCTTTAATTACACTTATCACATAAATAACAACAAAAGCCAGGACATCTGCGGCAACTATCGTTGACCCTACCGGTGTTCCCGCAAGAACAGAGAAAACCATTCCGGAAAAAGCGCATACGACAGACAATATCACAGAAAAGATCGTAACGCTCATAAAGCTTCTAAACAGTCTCATCGCAGAGATCGCAGGAAAAATGACAAGTGCCGATATAAGGAGTGAACCGACAAGATTCATCGAAACAACGATAATAGCAGCTATCATTATCGCTATCATCAGATTATAACCATCTGCCTTTACTCCCGTAGCTCTTGAAAAATCCTCATCAAAAGTAACCGCAAAGATCTTGTTGTACAGGATAACAAACATAACGACAACAACTGTGGAAAGAATCGCACAGATTATTACTTCACCCTTTGTGAGTGTCAGTATCGACATCGATCCGAACAAAGTACTGCACACGTCACCCGATATGTTGGATGATGTGGAAAATACGTTCATAAGAAGATAACCGAAAGCAAGTGCCCCGACTGACAGCATCGCTATGGCAGCATCTCCTTTTATCATGGCTTTCTGCCCGTTTCTAAGCAGTAATATCGCACATATAACCGTTACCGGAAGAATGAGCAAAGTCTGATTAGTAAGCTTAAGCACGCTCGCAACAGCCATCGCGCCGAACGCAACATGTGACAATCCGTCACCTATATATGAAAAACGCTTAAGCACCAAAGTAACACCCAGGAGTGAGGATGAAAGGGCGATAAGCACACCGACTATAAACGAATATCTTACAAACGAATAGCTGTAATAAAACATCAGCTTATCCATCATGCCAAGTCACCTCCTTCTTTGCTAAGGAAAAATCTTCCCTCATCACTGTTTACGTACTCTTCTTTTGTTCCGAAGAAAATCTCTTTTCCTATATGCAGAACATGGCTTGAATACTTAGCTGCCGCATGAATATCGTGTGAGATCATGATTATTGTGATACCGCTGTCGTTAAGCTCTTTAATAAGCTCATACATCTCTGCGGTAACCTTAGGATCAAGCCCCGAAACAGGTTCATCCAGTAAAAGAACCTTTCTTGTAGCACAAAGAGCTCTCGCCAAAAGAACTCTCTGCTGCTGTCCTCCGGAAAGCTCTCTGTAGCATCTTTTCCTAAACTCCAAGATGCCCATATGTTTCATATTTTCCAACGCGATCTGTTTTTCTTCTTTGGTATAAAAAGGTCTGAGTCCCATGTGTGACTGGCATCCCGAAAGGACAATCTCCCACACCGAAGCGGGAAAATCTCTTTGAACCATTGTCTGCTGCGGAAGATAACCGATCTCATCCGCCTTTAAGCCATCACCTACGGTAATCTTTCCACCCATCGGATCCTGAAGATGCAAAAGAGTCTTCATTAGCGTACTCTTACCGGAGCCGTTTTCACCCACTATGCAGAGGTAATCACCTGCGTTAACTTCAAAATTGATCCCCTCTGCAACGATCATCCTATCATATCCGAGAGTCAGATCTTTTATGGAAATTAGTGCCATTTGGTCATCCTCCTAATATCTGATGAAGCACTACCATGCACAAAAGCATGATTATGTTGATAACAGTAAATTTAAATATATAAGCTCCCTTTTTATCGGGATACTCATTGGCAAAATTCTTATAAGATATAAGACTCGCCATGGACGCTATAAGCGTACCAAGTCCTCCTACGTTCACGCCTACTATGATCTCTTTTACATCGGACGCAAACCCGATAAGAAGGAAAGTCGCGGGAACATTGCTTATAACCTGACTTGCGATTATAGAGACAAAAAATTCCCTGCCCCCGACAACACCTTTAAGTAGCTCGGAAATACGTTGTATTCTTCCAAGATTTCCTGTAAAGATAAAGAATCCTATAAATGTAAGAAGCAAGATATAATCCGCTCTGAACAAGATCTTATAATCCATGCCGAGAACGACAATAAAGATTGCCGAAACGGATATATACCACGGAAGATATCCAAGAACAGTCATAAGTGCCAATACAAAAAGCACGGCGTAAATAACGATCTGTCTCTTTGAACCGAATTTACCGACTGTTCCGACTTCTTCACTGAGCACAATAGGTTCATTTCCTCTTGGCAAAAGAAGAATTCCGATTGCTATAAGTATAAAAGCAAGTATGGTATACGGAAGTGTCACGGATAAAAATCCCGGTAAGCTCAAGCCTGCTACTCCGTACAAATAAAGATTCTGAGGGTTCCCCAGCGGAGTAAGCATACTTCCGAGGTTCGCCGCCACAGTCTGTAAGATAACAACCCATATCGTAAGATCTTCTCTCTTACAGCTACTTAGCATCATAAGTGCAAACGGAACAAAAGTTATCAGCGCCACGTCATTGGTAATAAACATGCTGCTTATAAAACAAAGAAAAACGAGAGTCACCGACAGTTGTCTTCCGTTTTTAACCTTGGAAAGAAGTGCTGTCGCAATCTTCTCAAATACCGTATTTTCCTTAAGTCCCTGAATGACTACCATCAGCCCCCACAATATACCCAGAGACCTAAAATCAATATAACCGATATACTCTTTTCCGGGTTTTATTATGAACGCCGAGATAACGGCAAGAATGAATGCAACGCATAACACCGGATCTATCGTGATCTTACGCTTTTCTTTTCCCATTTTTCCCACAGATTCTTTCTATACTCTTTTTCTACATAAATCATAAATGATTTTCCGTGACATATTATATGCCGACATATTGAAAAGGTCAAAAGAATTTGCTAATAATTTGCAATTTTACCACAAAATGCAAATTATGTCTCATTACAGCAAAAAACCCGCAGCATAGCTGCGGGTAAAAACTTTTTATCAGATATCAACCTTTGTTGTTCCGCCAAGGAAAGTCGGAAGTGATTTGCCTTCTCTCTTCCACTGAGCATACTCAGCAGTTGCGGCAAACATCACGTCTCCCGATGAATTAAGTGCTGTTTCTACAGAATCCTGAACAACACCTATGATAAAGCCAACCGCTACAACCTGCATCGCTACATCGGGATTAACTCCAAAGAGCGAACATGCCATAGGGATAAGAAGAAGCGATCCGCCGGCAACGCCCGATGCTCCGCAAGCTGCAAGCGTTGAGATGATAGCAAGTATAAGCGCGGTTGCAAATGACACATGAATTCCTACAGTGTTAGCTGCGGCAAGAGCCATAACAGCGATGGTGATCGCAGCTCCGTCCATGTTGATGGTTGCGCCGAGAGGAATAGAAACAGCATACAGTTCTTTATCCATTCCGAGCTTCTCGCAAAGTTCCATATTAACAGGTATGTTGGCAGCGGAGCTTCTTGTAAAGAACGCTGTTACTCCAGATTCTCTGAGGCATCTGAACACAAGCGGATAAGGATTAACCTTAAGTGTGATCGCTGCAAGAAGAGGATCGATAACAAGTGCCACAACAAGCATACATCCTACAAGAAGTGCAAGAAGCTTGCCGTAATCGGTAAATATCGCAAGACCGTTGGTCGAAACGTTCTCGTAAACAAGACCCATGATTCCGAAAGGTGCAAGATTGATTATCCACTTAACCGCAGTAGATACCATATTTGAGAAGTCCTCAAGTACCTTCTTGGTGCTGTCGCTTGCGACCTTCTTTGCAGCAAGTCCCAATATAACCGCCCAAAACAAAATACCTATATATCTACCCTCAAGAAGTGCTCCGACAGGGTTAGCCACCATATTTACGAGCAAATCTGAAAGCACCTGTCCCACTCCTGTAGGAACGGCCTCAGTCTGATAAGCCTCTGCGAGCATTATCGTCTGAGGAAAAACAAAACTTCCCACAACCGCTACCACAGAAGCAAGCAGCGTGCTTACCATATACAAAACAATTACAGATACAAATCTTCTGTCGAGCTTATCGTTTCCCTGCGCGAGCGCGGAAATAACAAGCACAAATACAAGTACGGGAGCAACCGCCTTAAGTGCTCCTACAAATATCTTTCCAAACAGCGTGATAACTGCCAGATCCTTGAATAATAACCCCAAAATTGTTCCAAGAACAAGACCGCACAAAATGCGGATGATCAAACTTACACTATTATAAGCCTTTACTATTTTCATACCTTCTCCTTTCAAGTCTGATATAGCATAATTTTATCACTTCAACCCGATAACGTAAAACAGAATCATACCACAGACACGATAAATCCGAACAAAGGTGACAACGCTATCATCACGATCGAGAAGGAAAAAGAATTAACGGATACAAGTGTCGCCCTCTGATCTGAAGGTATCATTGTATTTAGTACCACATCAGACCTTACGCAGAGCAGCGTATCGGAAAATGAACCGATAAATCCGCCAATCACCATCAGGATACTGTTCCCGGTCAGTATTGATGCTACGGAAAGTGTCACGCCAAACGCCCCTATCATTGCAATATGCTTAAACCTTCTGCCTGCCATCAGCTTTGCGGCAAACGCGCCAAGCACCGCTCCCATTCCCATTATAAAAAGAGCCGGTCCCAGCATGAGCTCCGGAAGTCCTGCAATAGGAAGCTTTGCCTGTAAAAAGAAAAGAATGAGCGTCGCCGATGATCCGACAAACGCATTCAAAACTATGATCTGCCTTGCCCTCT
This sequence comes from Butyrivibrio sp. X503, assembly GCF_003625475.1. Classification (GTDB taxonomy): domain Bacteria; phylum Bacillota; class Clostridia; order Lachnospirales; family Lachnospiraceae; genus Butyrivibrio. The sequence goes on from NZ_RAIQ01000007.1 coordinate 32,887, forward strand.
TATTTTCTTTTATAAAAGCAACGCTCTCTTTTGCGACTTCAACAAATCTCTTTTTAATACTCGCTTCTTTTGAAAGCTCGGTAGAAATTTCTTTTAACGAAAGAGCTATACCTATGCTCAGGATCCCCATAAACACATCAACCGCGTAAGCTCTTTTATATCCGAGCATGAGCGCCACGCCCGCCATAAGCGTTGCTATGGAACTTGTAATCTTATATATCACCATATCGGCCGAAGCAAATCTGTCGTATTCACTCTCGATATCCGCTTCTTTGAGACTGTCATACGCAAGTGCTTCTCGTGTTCCCGACGCAAGATTATAGCTTAGCGCCCCCGGGATCATTGCAAGCGCCACCATCCAAAACGAATCCGATACGATCAAAATGATTCCGGAAAGTACCGACATGATCCTTCCGACTACCATGACCTTCTTTCTTCCGAACACATCGGCAATGGCTCCCGACGGAACTTCAAAGAACATACTCGCAACATGAAATATACTCTCCGCAAGTCCGATCTCAACCATGGAAAAGCCTCTTGCCGCAAGCAGCGCCACCCATGATGCTCCCGCGATCATAAGCGCGCTTGTTCCGTCCAATAACAATAATTTTTTTATCTGTTTTCTCGCATTATTTTTATTCATAAAAAAACTCCTTATCTTTTTAGTTCAAAAAATAAGGAGATAACTACGCTTTATAGATATTTTCTATCCCAAAAATCATCTAAAAAAGAGCGCACTATCCCCGTAAACCGCCAAAAAGTTACCTTTCATCAGATGAATATTGGTTGTTTTCCAGGTCATTCATGTGCTCCTTTCTTCGGAAAGTATGATATCATTAATTTATAGATTTAGCCAGAGAGGGGGGCGCTATGTACGCAGAAAAACTTGCAGTTATTTTCCCGGGTATCGGTTACACTCACGATAAGCCTCTTTTGTATTATGCAAAAGAAATGGCTAGAGAGCATGGGTATAAAGTTATAGAGATAACTTACAAACTGCCCTACAAATCGCACGAGGTTAAGGGCAAGGAAGAAGTTATGCATTCTGTTTTCGAGATAGCGTTAAAACAGACCATCGATCAGCTTAAGGATGTAGAATTCGATAGATATGAGGAAGTTCTTTTTATCGGAAAGAGCATCGGAACAACTCTTGCCGGCTATTACGCATGGAAGAACGAGATCAACGCAATTCACATCGTTCTGACTCCCGTTGCTGAAACCTTTAAATTCCTTGAAGGCGTTAAAGCGATTGTTTTTCACGGAACTGCGGATGCATGGTGTGACACCGAACTCGCAAGAAAACAATGCTGCGAGCTAAATCTTCCGCTTCACGAAATACAGGGAGCAAACCACTCTCTCGAAACAAAAGAGACAATAAAGGATATCAAAAATCTCAAGGGAGTCTTTAAACAGATAGAAGTCTTTCTGTTTTGATCTTTATCAGGAAAGTGCAAGCATTATTCTGCTCTCTCTAAGTGTTTTGGACTGCTCATAGTCGTATTCTATCGTGTTGATATTGGCATTTGGATACATCTGCCGAAGCTTTTTTAGAATACCTCTCTCCGCCACGTGACTTACCAGACAGCCGAACGGATGCACTATCAGTATCTTGTCATATCCCTTTTGAAGCATGTCTGTCACTTCCGCAAGAACAAGCCAGCCGTCACCTATATTGTAGTACTCGCTAAGGAGTTCATTTGCCGTCTTTTTCATTTCATAAAACGATCCGTCCGCTACAAATCCGTTTTGTTCCAAAAGCTCTTTTATCTTATTCTGCATCTTGATCATCCGATCCATAAAAAACTTATATGCCTTTAATGCAGCTTTTGGCACCATATTAAGCTCTGCGGATTTCATCTCGGTATAAACGACATAAATGCAATAGTTCAAAAAACCTTCCATTCTGTAATCCATGTCGTGGTCTTTAAGAAAATCCTCAAGATGTCTGTTTCCTATAGGCGAACATTTTATATAGATCTCTCCCGCCACACCGACCTTGGTAAGCGGCTTCTCATCCTTGGTATAGCAAGGTATATTTTTAAAATCAGAAATAATTTCCTGATAAATATTGTTCTTTAATAAAAGATTTTTCCCTATGGAGATATTTTCCGAAAGCTTATCTATCCAATTTCGATAAAGCAGATCTGTCGCGCCCTTATTCTTCTCATAAGGCCTTATCTGCTGGTAAAGACTCATAAGAAGATCGCCGTAGCACACCGCAGCGATCGCACCAAAAAGCATTTTTAAATTGATCTTAAATCCCGGATGACTCTCCGCTCCTCTAAAATTCAAAGAAAGAACGGGAATCTTGTACCCGCTCTTTTTTACACATTGAATAATAAGATCGTAGTAATTACCTGCTCTGCATGCGCCTCCTGCCTGAGGCTCAAGGATGGCGGTCCTGTCAAGATCGACATTTCCCGAAGCGATATGTGCCATGAGATTGCCGATAATGTCTATCGCGCATGTACAATAGGCAGAGTTGATAAACCTAAATGCATTCTCGGGCACTCTTTCATACTCTGGTACAACCGCCAGGTTATAGCCACCATATTTAAACGCCGCGATAAGAAGCTCATTGTGATAATGAAGCATATCCGGCATGTATATGGTATGTGTCTTTTTCATTTTTGAAGTAAAAAGCGTGTTGTCCCTGTTCACTTACAATTCCTTGTTCTTAAATTCAATCGGGAAGATCTATCTTCTTGCCGTCTCTGTGCATCGAAAACTTGTCCATAGGATACTTCTTGAGGTTCTCAAGAACCTTTCTGTCATCTGCCTTGGCAAGGAGGTTCTCTCTTGCCTTGGTGATCTCAATCTCGGTCTTATGCTTGGAAGGTCCGCCCACACAACCTCCGGGACATACCATGCCCTCGATAAAGTCATCGGGGAATCTTCCTGCCTTAAGAAGCAAAAGAGCTTTCTTACACTCGTTGCCTCCCGCAACCTGATGGAGCTTAAGATTGCTCACATCTTCTCCTCTTTCTTTCATGCATTCAATAACCGCATTGGCAACGCCGCCGCTTGTTGCAAAACGTTTGCCCCAGATGGAAGACTCCTGATACTCATCTGTAACAGGTTCAAAATCTATATCTTTTGATCTCATAAGAGCTCGTAGCTCACCGTATGTCACAACAAAATCAGCGTTATCCGGAACACTCTCATCCTGCGCTTCCGACTTCTTGGCAATACAAGGTCCTACAAATACAGTCACGCAACCGGGTCGAGTTGCCTTAAGATATCTTGAGATCGCACACATAGGTGAAACCGTTGAAGACATATTGTTCTCAAACTGCTCGGGGAAGTGCTTCTTAAGCATGTTGATAAATGCAGGGCAGCAAGACGTTGTCATCTTCTTACCTTCAGCATATGCTTCTGCCCACTCTTTTGACTCATAAGCAGCTGTCATATCTCCGCCGAGACCGACCTCGACCATATCCGCAAAGCCAAGCTTGATTAGCGCTTGCTTAACGGAAGCCATGGAAATATCTTCTCCGAACTGGCCTTCTGTAGCGGGCGCACACATAGCGATAACTTCTTTTCCGGACTTAATGGCTTCTATGATCTGAACAAGGAATGTCTTTGATCCGATAGCTCCGAAAGGACAATTGTGAATGCAGTGACCGCACTGGATACACTTGCTCTCATCAATCTTACAATAGCCGTTCTCATCATAAGTGATTGCGCCTACAGGACATGCCTTATGGCATGGACGCTCAAGATGAACTATTGCTCCGTAAGGACATGCATTTGCGCACATTCCGCACTCTTTGCACTTGGTAGAATCAATGTGCATCCTGACATCGCCGGGATGGATTGCATCAAATTTACATGAGTTAAGACAAGCCTTTCCCATACAGAAACGACAGTTATCCGTTACGGAAAAAGCATGAATAGGACATTCGTCACATGCAGGATCGATTACCTGAACAATGTTTTTGGATCCTTCGTTGTATGAGGTGCTCTGTCCGCACGCCAGGCGAATTCTCTGTCTGACGATCTCACGCTCTTTGAAAACGCAGCATCTGTAAACAGGCTTTGGTCCCGGAGCAAGTTCATAAACAAGCCTATCCTTGTGCTCCTCATCAAGCTCACCTTGCCACGCAAGCTTGCAGACTTCTACCATTATCCTGTGTTTAAACGCAACCAGTCCCTTGTCATTTGTAATCATAATATTCTCCCACCTAAAAATATTAATAGTTACATTTATGATCCCTTGCCGGATCTTACTCTCACTCTTTTATTCTGTTTCTTGCCTCGTCCATGGAGATGCATTTGGCGTATCTCGGATCCCACATGAACTCATTGTAATAGCGATAGCAGGTTGCCCTATCCATGAAATCGCTGTCAAATGTTGAATTGGTATATTCCGGAACCAGAACTTCAAAGCCGTTATCAAAGCCGGTTCTTATCGTCGCATCAATGCAAAAATTAGTTTGAAGACCCACAATCATTATGGTCTTCTCACCTTTTTCTTTTAAGTAATCCAAAAGACCTGTCGAAGGATGAAGCGCGCTGTTTACAGCCTTTGTATATATCTTTTCTCCTTCTTTAGGTGCAAATTCATCATATATCTCATAGTCCGGGTCGCCTTTGCTAAAACCGGATCCGGGACCGTCGTCATGCTGAACATAAATAACTTCTTTTTTATTGTCTCTTGCGAGCTGAATGAGTTCTTTAATATTCGACTTTAATTTTTCAAATTCATAAAGTCTGTCATCAGTGATTCCTTTTTGAGTATCGATTACAAGTAAAACCATGTTGTCTCCTTTTCAGAACTCTTTTACAAGCCCCACATGAAGCTGCTCAAGCTTATCTCCAAGCTCCTCTTTCATGATACCATAAGCCTTGCCCATAGTGCAGTGTCCTGTGCAAATATATTCAATCCCGGTCTCGCTGATATTCTTAGCAACTTCTTCAACTTCTTTTTTACTCTTGTTATACAGATGGAAGCCTCCGATAAGGCCGTAGATATGCTTATCAGGGAAAGTACTCTTAATCTCATTAATGATATTTACAGCGCCACCGTGAGAACAGCTGTTAAGTATAACAAGGCCTTTTTCGGTCTCTATTACAAGGCTCTGCTCATGCGAGAAATCGTCAGGCTTTAATCTTCCGCCGACCTTGGTATACATCTTTTCTCTTTTCCCTATAAGATCAAGGCACGACGATTTGTGAGGTATAAGATAAACGCCGTCGCAGAGCTTATAATCACCCGATACGAACTCTATTCTGTCTCCGTAGTCCCTGATAACATTCTTTGGGATTCCGATATATCTTCTGAATATCAGATAATCTATCGCATAACAATTTTCCGCCGTGGTTTCCCTAAGATAAAACTTAGCTTTCTTGTTATCTTCAAAAAATCTGGGCATGCCGTTAGCATGATCGTAGTGCGCGTGGCTAAGAACCGCGTAGTCTATATCTTTGATGTCGAATCCGAGCTTTTGAAGATTCTCGGCAAAAAGATCGGACCCGCCGGCGTCAAGAAGAATCTTTTTATCATTGTGCTCGATCAGGATCGAAAGTCCCCATTCGCCCTTTAATTCCTGTCCTGCTTTGTTATCAACTATTACTGTAAGTTTTGTCATCATGTTCCCCTTTACCTGATATATCTTATTTCTTGATAGTCCAATAGCAATTATAACCGTAGTTGTCATTGCCACCAATTAATAATCTGTCGGTCTTCTCAAAACCGTATTCTGAGAACGCCTTTGCACGCTCAACGGCGTACAGCGGAACTTTGGATATTATCTCGTCGCAGTCAAAAAGTTCATATGCAGGCGGGATAATAATCTCCAAGATGCTCTTTAATTCTTCCGCCTTTTCATACTTACTTCCGACATCTAGTCTGATAAGTCCGACATGTCCGAAGCTTCCGTCAGGTTCTCTGTGGAACATCTCTATCGTTCCGATTGCTTTGTTTGAAGCTTTATCGACGATCGTCCATCTCACAAAATACTTTTGTTCATAGGAATAGAGCCAGAAATCTACCGCTTTATCCATCAGCTCTTTTGTATTGTAAAAGAAATTGTCACCGTGGCAATTGTCACTGTTAAAAAAAGGAAGCGCATTCTTATCTCCGTAAACTTCAAGAAGATCGTCCGAATCTTCCTTCTTCACAAAGCGAAGAAGATATTTGTCATTTTCAAGTACCGGGCAAGTCTCATAAACGTTATTCATTCTGTCCTCCTGTTTAAGCATTCTTTTTATTTCATAAGTCCGCCGTGGAATACACATTCGTAGACTTTTTTATCATCAAGATAAATCTCTTCGAATCCCTGAAACCATGCAAAATCTCCGGTCACCCTGCATCTGTATGTGAACTCTCCCGACTTATACATCTCGGGGCCTCGGTATGGCATGTTTTTATCTGCATGCAAAAGAGCTTCCTTAAGGAAATCTCCGCTGAATCTGTCATCGAGTACTCTTCCCATGTAATTCATGGCATAAACCGCGATATCTTTTTCCCAGATCGCCTCTTCTCCGGCAAACTTCTCGCCGCCGACATAAGTATCGTGATACTTGTAATCTCCGCTCTCATAACCAAAATCGTGAGAAGTATATCTTGTCGACTCAACCTCATTGATCTTGGCAGCGTATGTGTTTTTATTGGCTTCAAGCCTGAATGCGATCAGCTCTTCAAGATCTGTCGGCTGCGTGGAAGATATATTGACTGCGCAGTCCCTGTCCTTGACGAGGTAATCAACGCTCACATTCATAAGGTCGCTTATCTGTATAAGATTAGCTATATCGGGATATGCTTGTCCAGCCTCCCACTTGGCAACCGCCTGTCTGGACACTCCAAGCTTCTCAGCCAGCTCTTCCTGCGTAAGCGCATTATTCTTTCTAAGTATTTGTAATTTATCGGGAAATATCATATTTATCACCTCCAAGAGGTATCATATATAAGAATCATTCTCAGTAACATTACCCGGAGGTTGCATTTTTGCTACTTTCTTTATACATTTATAATATCACAGGGAGGACGACATCATGGAATACAAAATTGCTACACCCGAAGATATTGACCTTTTGACCACTTCAAGGATCGAGGTCCTTCGCGCAGCCAACAAACTCGAGGCTTCCGTAGACATGTCAGAAGTCGAGGCTTCTTCCAGAGAATATTACAAAAGAGCCTTAGAAGACGGAACTCACACTGCCATCCTTGTCATGGACGGCGATTCTTTTGTCGGTGCAGGCGGAGTCAGCTACTATGAAGTAATGCCTACATACCACAATCCAAGCGGAAAGAAGGCGTACATCATGAACATGTACACCAATCCTGCTTATCGCAGACAGGGCATCGCTATCAAGACTTTGGATATGCTGGTACAAGATGCCAAGAAACGCGGTATCACCCAGATATCACTCGAAGCAACGGATATGGGCAGACCCTTATATGAAAAATACGGATTTATAGATATGGATGCAGAAATGGAGCTTGTTGATGCCGATTAACCCGGCACAACAGCTCCATATTTTATTTCGTTATTTACTCGTTTTTATAATCTTCCACGCGTCAATCAGCTTTTCCATATTCCACGCCGCGTTCGCGGGACTTGTTGATGGCAGGCAGATGGCAGATCTTTCAATAATCTTTTCCGTATATTTCTTATAATACTTTTCCGCAGTCTTTCCGTTTACGTAAATCGCTTCAACATTGGAATTATCCAGAATGGTTTTTAGATCATTCGGTGTTACGTTCTTTATGCTCGAATCGGACGATCCCGTTATATCGCATGAATGAATAACATCCCAGAGCGCTATCTTATTTCTTTTTAAAAGAGCCTTCTTCTCCGGAATTGTATTCGGAACTTCCTCATCGAAAACCGCAGCGATAACTTTCCAAAATCTGTTCTGCGGATGTCCGTAGAAAAACTGTGCCTCCCTCGATTTCACAGAAGGGAAACTTCCAAGTATAAGCACTCTTGAATTCTTGTCATAAAGAGGCGGTATCGGATGAACGATCATCTTAATGCAAGCTCCTTGTAGATTTTCTCTATTACAGGCGATTTATATTCGATGTATTTTTCAATATCTTCAGGGTATTTTTTTGCAGCTTCAAGTTTTATATTGCTGTATTCTATGACCGCACTCGGATTCTCTCTAAGATAATCTCTGAACATCAAATGCCGTTTCAGTTCCTCGGAATCTTCGGGACATACATATAAGTGATGCGTCTGCAAATGCTCTTTTCCCTCATATGCAAAAGCTTCTCTTCCCTCTATCCCAAGATTACCTTCATGAATATATCCTATTCCACTGAGAGCTTTGATTACTGCTTGCAAGTCATCCAACTTAACCACAACATCAATATCTATAATGGGTTTCGCCGCAAGTCCTTCAACAGAAGTACTTCCGACATGCTCGATAGATACCGCCAGATTTCCAAGCGCCGCTTCCAGTTCATTTTTTATTTCTATAAAATTATGCTTCCACTTCTCATCATATGGAAGAACTACTACATAGTTTGTTCTCATTTCTTTTTACCAGTTATAATTACATGATTACTCATACCAAGAATAGATTTTTCTTTACATACAGAAAGGTGATATTCAAGCCAAGTATTGAACTTCTCTTCGCTCCATGTATCTGCAACATCTGCTAGCATAGGTAATATCCCATCCTGTGCGAAGTGCGATATTATTTCCACATTATTCTTTGCAAACAGTTCTTCCATCTCATCTGCCGACGAATAATAAGTATCAGTCCAAAAGCACTTGGGATCATCACTGTGAAGTTCTCCTGTATCTCTTATCTGAGACAGAAGCCTTCCATCAATATACTTTTCATCAGCGGTCACGATCATCTGATTGAGGTAGAATTTCGGGACATATGCCACTACAAGCAGTCCATCTTTTCGCAATACTCTGAGTGATTCCTCGATACATTTATTTCGCATGTTCTCTTCTGTTAAATGATAAAAAGGCCCCATGTTGAGAACCACATCAAAAGAATCATCGGAAAACATGCTCATATCAGTTGCGTCAAGAACAGCAGTTGTCATCTTGTATGGCTTATTTGCAAGCTGTTCATTTATGATATCAATATGGCGCGGCGTGAGGTCTGTCGCTGTAACGTTATACCCTTTATCGGCAAGATAAAAAGCATACGCACCTGTTCCCGCAGCGCAGTCCAATATTTCTTTTGAGGAATCGCCAATGATATCATCAAACATTCTTACCGTTGTAAGAAATTCTATCTTTCTTGCGTTATTGGTCGTTAAGCGATCTTCCTCGCGATAATTTTCATAGTAATCAACAACATTGTTCATGGTGGTACTCCTGTTTCATAAGCGCTTATTTATTCCTCATATTATCACATATCTATTTCGCATTTGAAATATTCATTTTCTTCCGAAGAAAAACGTACCGCGTACTTATACTTTTTTGCAACCTGCTTTACAACGCGGATTCCAAGACCGTGTTCGGGAAGGTACGAATTCTTAATTTTGGCATTCAACAACTTTATCTTTTGCTCACTTGCACCTTGCCCGTTATCACTTACGACAAGTTTTGCCTTGCCTTTGCCTCGATCTGATAACGTAACCGTTATCTCACAACCCTTTTCGTTATGAACGATAGAGTTGGTAATAATATTCTCAAGCATGCGTCTGATAAGCATGACATCCGCCTGAATACTGTAATTCTCGAGCTTCTCATCTACCTGAAGATCAAACGAATAATCTTCATAGGTATTTATATAGTCGCACAAAATCTCTCTTAGAAGTGATGTGAGATTGATCTTTTCATTATTCCATTTGCCTGTTCCGGCTTCGAGTTTGTTCTCGGTATTAAGATTGCCTATCAGATCTCTGATCTTGAAGCACTGCTTTTCCTCCACGCTTCCTTTTTCCACAGATCCCATGACTATACTAAGAGGAGTTCTTATGTCATGCGAAACTCCTGCGATCCACTCTGTCCGCGCTTTCTCTCTGTTGATCATCCACTTGCGAGTGATCAAAAAAGGTAATAGCAAAAGAATCAGCACATTAGCAAAGAACATATATGGTCCGAATTTAATCATGCCGTCCATGGTATTCGCATTTATTTCCAGACAGTATTTCCATCTGCTTCCTTTAGGATGTCCGATCACAAGAATCCCATCATCTCTTGTCCATGTATAAGTGGGATAGTCATTCAAATACCACCGCGTAAAAGAAGCCACATCTTTTATCCCATAAGAATCCGGAATATCCGAAGGCATATTGTGATTCCATATAACGCTTCCCAAATCATCTATGATCATGGCAAAAGAACCGGTTTTATCAAGCAGTTCATACACCGATCCGTCAACCTGATACTCACCGTCTGCGCATATGATCTTCTCAGATACTTTTTCTATATGAGACGTATTGAGATAATTCTCTTGCTTTTGAACGCATATAAAAAACAAAACAAAAATGTCGATCACGATCAATGACGCCAAAACCAGCATCATGGAAAGTAGATATCCGGATATTTTTTTCATTACTTCCTACCTCTGATATTCAGCCTGTATCCCAGCCCTCGAACCGTCTGCAAATACTCAGGCTTCGACGGATCTTCTTCAACTTTTTCACGCAGTCTCCTTACATGAACTATAAGCGAGTTCTCAAGTCCATAACTACCGTCCGGCCAAAGCGTATCCATAAGGGCGTTCAGCGAAACAATTTTCCCTTGATTGTCATATAGTTTGGAAAAAAGCTGAAACTCTTTTGCGGTAAGTTCTACTTCGCCATCGGGTCTTTTTACGATTCCCGACGATAGATCCACTCTCACCGTGCCAAGCTCAACGACCGTATTCTCCGTCAAATGATACGTCCTTCTAAGAACCGCTTTTATACGCAAAAGAAGTTCTTCGGGAGTATAAGGTTTTGTCACATAGTCATCGGCACCAAGCCCTAGTCCCTTTAATCTGCTTGTTTCTTCATCTCTTGCAGAAAGAAAAATAACAGGAATATTTATCCCTCTCTTTTTCCACGACTCATATAGAGAAAGCCCGCTTACACCGGGCATCATTATGTCCAGAACGACCAGATCTGCCTGCTCTTTTTCCATGATCTTATCTGCTTCTTCTCCGTTTAATGCATACAGTACATTATTAAATCCATTCTCAGATAAGAGCTTTTTATTGATTTCTAAAATCTGTTTCTCATCATCCACCAAAAGGATTCTGCAATCTGATAACACCATAATTTCTTCCTCTTTCCGATTTAAATATAAGTATACACATATCACTTTCGAAATGAAATAACCGCGCTTACCGCGTAAGGTAAATGTAATGTAGCCGTCATGTTCAGGTAATCTTCCCTTTTTATACTAAGCTTATCAAATATACGGAGGACATACTGATGAAAAAATATGTAATTGAAACCTACGATCTTTGCAAAAAGAGCGGTCGCAAATACAGAATAAAAGATGTCAATTTAGCAGTTCCGAAAGGATGTATCTATGGTTTTCTCGGTCCCAACGGTGCGGGAAAGACTACCACAATGAAACTTCTTCTCGGACTTATACAACCTGACGGCGGAAGCATGGAAGTTCTCGGAAAAAAGATGTCTCCCAAGAACAGATTTGAAATTAATACAAAAACCGGAAGTCTTATTGAAAGCCCGGGATTCTACGGACATCTCACCGGTCAGGAAAATCTTGAGATAATTGCTCGCTACAAAAAACTCGGTGCATGCGATATAAAAGAAGCTCTTAAAACAGTCGGTCTGTATGAGAGAAAAGACGACAAAGTAAAAAACTATTCGCTCGGAATGAAGCAGCGACTCGGTATCGCGATGGCGCTGATGGGAAGACCTGAACTGATCATCTTGGACGAACCCACAAACGGTCTTGATCCCGCAGGTATAAATGAGATCAGAAATCTTGTAAAAAGTATTCCGGAAAGATACGACTCAACGGTCATCATTTCAAGCCATCTTCTTTCCGAAGTTGAGCAGATCGCTGACTACGTAGGGATCATCAACAAAGGACATATGATCTATCAGGGTCTTTTATCTGAACTTGAGATCGGTGATGCTTCTCTTGAAGAAGTATTCCTCGAAATGACAAAAGGAGCTTAAAAATGGATATTATCGGAAATCTTTTTATAGAACTGAAAAAGCATAAGCGTCGCTTCAATCTGCTGTTATTTCCTTTGATAATTGTTTTGGAGATAGCATTTATAATGGGAAATTATGGTGGTCAGAGGGGTTCTGCCGATGGATGGATGATTCTTTTTTATATTATTCCCATCATAAACTGTTTATTTTTCCCGGTTACGATAGCGGGCTTTGCTTCCAGATTAATGGATATTGAACATAAGGGAGAAATGCTTAAGTGCTTGTATACCTTCACCACACCGCAAAGAATCTTTTTTACAAAATACTTTTATGGTGCAATATCCACACTCATACTTGTTGTAATGCAATGCGGATCGGTCATTCTCTGTTGCAAGATTCTTGATTTTGACAGCACTTTCCCGGTTAAATATCTTTTTATCCATGGAATGACCACGTACATAACCTGCATGACGTTACTTAGCCTCCACCTTATGCTGGCATATTTTTACAGAAATCAGGCAGTTAGTATTTCAGTTGGAATACTGGGAAGCTTTACAGCCTTTTTCTCTTTGTTCCTTCCCTCAACAATTATACAAAAGCTCCTTCCTTGGGAGTCGTTCGTGACAAGCGGATTTATCACAATGGATTGGGACAGGGACACAAGAGATATCTCATACACTCTCTGTAATCCCGACTATACACCTGTGATCATCTGTATTGGCTGGATAATTCTTTTTACATGCATCACTCTTATTTTGCTCAAGAGATCAGGTGTAGAGGAAACAGAAAAAGCAAATAATAATCGAAAGACCAAGAGGGTTCTTCTCCACAAGCGTCCGGTTGAGATTTTGAAATTAAAGGGTTCTCCTGCATGGATTGCCTTTTTCATTGTTCCCGCAATATCTGCAGCGATAGGAACCGTAAATTATCTCGGTAATATCAGTATCTTAAAAGACGGTTGGTACTCACTGTGGACTCAGCATACTTTGTTTTTATGCTATTTCTTCATGCCCGTTATCATCGGAATTTTTACGGGATGTATCTGGAGAGTTGAACACACAGGAACAAATATGAATCTTATGATGACTCATCAAAGACCTGCGATGATAGTACTCGGCAAATATGCAGCAACATGTTTCATTACATCTGTTTCGCTTATCTGGGTCGTAGCCTTATATCTTATTTCCGGCTCGATCATACATATGGACGGAACTCTTCCGTCCGGAATCATTCAATGGTTAATCATGGGAATCCTAAGTTCCTGGGTTATATGTGCTTTCCAGGTTCTTGTTTCCTTGGTTATAAGGAATTTTATTCTCCCCGTGATAGTTGCTTTCCTTGGCGGTTTCGCCGGCTTGTCATGTATAGCAAAGGGCGCCCCTTACCTCACCCCATTTTCTTTGTTTGACATTGCCATGAACCAAAAGGAATTAGGAACTATAGATATAAGATCATTCACCCTTTCATCCATCATCTTTATAACTGCTTTTATCATGATCGCTATCATGTATCTTAGCTGTACCGATGTAAGATCCAATGAATGATCTTACATAAGAAAAAGAACAGCAGAGCATTTATCACATGCTTTGCTGTTCTTTATTTACTCTATCAATTTAGGAAAGACCCAAATGCTTTTCAACAAGAGCTACCGTTTCATCAACACTTCTGCTACTATCTCTTTCGACCCAGAAATACTTGCTGTTCTTAATGTCATTGTATTTCTCAATATTGAGTTCATACAATGTCTGCTTGCAAGTCTTCTTAGCTTTTTCATAGTCAGTCGCACTATGGATATAATCACTGAAGTCTTGATGGTCCGGGCGGTCGCAATAGGTTTCTACAAGATCTGTCGGATCGGATATCATGAATGCAGCCTTTGAATGATCCGATAGCTTTTCTATCTGATCAATAGACAAATGGCAATCACAGATGATCGGTCCGTTCTGCGAAAGCTTAATCAGATCAAGAATTATAAAATCCAACTGTTCGTCCATCATTGCCTCAAGCCAGGCTCTATAATCTTCTACGCTTCTTCCGAAGAATTCATCAGCATCCTTGAACGTTTTGTTCATGTTTGGCTGATGCTCAGCATCCGAGATGGACTGATGGAACGCAAACTGCTCATCAATATCATAAACCGGAATATTGTGCTTCTTCCCTAAAGCTTTTGAAACTGTGCTCTTTCCGCCACAAGGTGTTCCTGTAATAAAATACACATTACGTAAATACTCTTTGAGTATGTTATCTTGAAATATCATTTTGATTCTCCTTTATTATTAAGTTTTGTCTACAGAAATTCCTTTGTAGCATGAAACCAATAATAAAGTTTCATGCTATCAGATATTTCTTAATTTTCTAAACATCACCACGATAATGTTCTCCTTTCATAAAATAGTCTTGGCGTCTGCCTCTGTCATTCTAACACGGCTCAAGTACATAAAACAAGTGTCCGCATATATACTCCTTATAGCTTTCTGGCCTTAATACAAAATGAAAGCGGAAGCATTTTTGCTTTTCTCATCTTGGGCTCTGCATCTTCCGGTGCATTCAAAGCCTCTTTGTCACTTTCTTCCACGAGCTGCTCGATCACAAATCCCGCTTTGGCAAGAGCGTTGATATACGTGGATATCTTGCGATTGCACAATACGATCTCACTGTCATGCACCGGCATTTTAAAATAGGATTCGTCAAAATAGCTTTTTGTCATCTCGAGCTTATCATCATGCAATACTACTTTTCTTTCCTTAGTATCCCATGCCATGCAATAGTTCAAGGTATGATGCCAGCTAAAGATAAAAGTTCCGTCCTTTTTAAGATACGATGCGATCTTATCAAAAGTCCCCTGCAGATCAGTCGTCCATCCGATTCCGTAGATAGAATAAACGTAGTCAAAATAGTCCTTTGGAACAACAAGCTTGTCTTCCATCTTGGCGCATATCAAATTAGCGGAATACCCGTTTTCTTTCAAAAGCTTTTCTGCAGTATCAAGCTGCTTTTGCGACAGATCGACTCCCCATAATTCTCCTGCTCCTCTCTGAGCATTATAGAGTAAAGAGTGTCCGCTTCCGCAGCATATCTCAAGCATCTTCTTACCGCTTAGATCACCAAACAAATGCAGTTCGTCTTCTGTCGGAAAGTAAACGCCGTATTGTGGAAGCGCTGTCGTACCAAACCAAAGATCTGCATGTTCGTTCCAGTAATTCTTATTGATCTCAATTATCTCTTCGTCTCTCATTTGCTTTTTGCTTTCAATCCATTATTGCGAATATCATCAAGTTCCTCAACGTTAAGGCAACCGCTTTTATATAATCTTAGATATTCCTTGGAAACATCCGAATCAAAAATAAGAACATCATCGGAATTGATAGTTACGTCTACACCGCTTCGATAGAGCTCCGCAATGGGATGCGTCTTTAAATTTTCCACTCTTCCCAGAAGATAATTACTGGAAGGTGTGATATTTAATCTAATGTGATTGTCTATGAGAAACCTTATAACAGAAGGATCTTCTACCGCCGCTATGCCATGTTGTACCTCATCAAGTTCAAGGCACTCTACTGCGCGGCGTACATCCTCCGCTGTTCCCCACTCTCCAACATGCGCTTTAAGTCTAAGTCCTTCTTCTCTAGCACGTCGATAGATGGTCTTAAAATTCTCTATAGGCTGCGCCAGCTCGTCGCCGTATAGATCAATAGAATAAAAAGCTTTGCATCCCCAAAAATTCGAAAGGCAATCTTCCAAGTATGCAATATCGCAATGTCTGGACATGCCAATCTGTAATCTCAGCTCGATATCAGGCGAGATCTCTTGATGCGCTGTCTCAAATGCCGATACGAGTTCATCTATATCGTTATGAAAAAACTCGTTTAGCCCCCAGACATCTTCACCTATTTCAAGAATAGTCACGCCATCTTCCTTGGCCTGAACAAATGCAGCCTTTATAAGCATCTTCCGCCCTTCGGTGGAATTAAAATAATCTCCTATGTTTTGGGAATTCCATGTATGCATCTCATCCATGGACTGAAGCGGCTTTGTGATCGGCTCAATATCTTTTGCCGAATGCTCTAACAAGAACTTTCTGCTTCCACCAAGCACAAAATGATTGTGCAGATCAGCCTTTGGGCATTTTTTGATAGCATCAAGATCCTCTTGTTTCAGAGCATCTATAAATAACGTCTTTCCTTCATTTATCATTTATCTTTTATTCCCCGCAACTTTCGTCAAAAATTATATGATCCCTCTTCGCTCCGCTTCCTCCATTAATTTGGGCTGGATCAGAGGGTATGTCCAATTATCAGGTAACCTGTCCGTGATCTCAATTCGCTCAATTTCACTGTGAAGTTCCGACTCAAAAGAGTGGATATCTGCATAGCAAAGCAATCCAAAGGTTTCTTTACCATCGAAATTATCCGGTGCAGTAACTGAATAAACACAGACCGGCTTAAGCTCATGATCGATAGCGCCTGTCTCCTCGTACAATTCCCTCTTAGCGGTGTCTATGATCGCTTCTCCGACTTCTCTGTGACCTCCCGGTATCTCCAGTGTGTCTCTTTCCTTATGCTTACAGAAAACCCATTTACCATCTGTCTTCGCGATGATAACTGCAAATTTCAGTAAGCTGTCATCTACCTCATCATAAAACTTTACTTCAACCATTTTATAGTTCTCCTTATTCCCATATGTTCCACTGAATTAAATTCTAGCAAATGCGCCTGACTCAAACAACAAAAAATCAAGCCGCTGCGCTGCACCTCTGCAGCACGCGGCTTGACATATAATTTATTATTCCAGTTCGCAAATACAACTTTGCTTTGCAGAAGTTACTGCTTTTCAGATTCAATCTTCTTTAAAGTATCATCTAATATCTCTTTGAATGTATCTACTGTACTTTTTGAAGTTTGTATTGTCATTTTATTGTCACGGGTGACAAGATGATTCTAACATTGTCTCGCTCATGCGTCACCCACGTTTTCAAAAAAGCTTACCGCATTTTCATCCATTTCTTTCACAGTACTGAAGTATTTGAAACTATTATCAGCTTCCTGCCTGTCAAAGACGAAATTGCCATGTTCTGCCACCCATTTTGACACATCATAGAACAGCCGGCACATAGATTCCACGACGCTCCACATGTCGTTAACATCGGCGCCGCAATAAGTGTCCAGATACTTCTGCCACTCTTCCTCAGAGAGCCATTTCTTCATATATTTTCCGGATTTACCAACACTGACAGAAAAATCGGTCAGCTCTCCTATTTTCCAGGAAAGCATCTTTTCAAGTTGCTTTCTGACCACGAAGTTCAACATATCCTGTGCGTATGTCACTTCTTTTCTCCAAAGGCCCTTTGCGACATTGTTAAGGCACCACCAGAATTCGTTGCAGACGGCCGCATACTGTTCCTTTGACGGCCGATGGACTAAATAAGTTTCTTCCGATGCCTCGGGAATCGGCGGAAGAATTCCATCTTTATCAAGCAAAATCTTGCACAAGCTGTCTTCCGTAACATTTTCCTTTGCATGTGGGATCGATTTCACAGTAAGATCCAGCCGGTTCCCATCCGTGAAGATCATAAGCCAGCCATAGGAGTTTTCTTTATCACTCGGATAATCCGGATGTTCGTCCGGGTACTGCATAAACAGAATATCCCCGAATCGCCTGATCCACTCCTTGTCCCGAATAAAGGATCCGGTTTCTTTTACGACATAAACAATGTCATAATCCTGAAAAATATCCTTTGGTGCAATGGGATTGGTTCGTGATCCATTCATATAAACGGCACGGATCCTGGCATCTTCCTTCGCTGTACGCAGGATCAGTTCCATCATCTCTTTCTCTGTGCGCATTTATCATTTACCCCCACATTATTGATTAAGAGTCTCAGACATTTCTTTCAGCCCTTTCTTGCAATCGCAGTAAACTCTCCCGGGAGTTTCTCATTCTCCCATGAAGGATGCTCATCAAAACGCTCCAAAGTAAATCCATTCCCTATAATGGAATTGATGATCTCGCTGATGGTGTACTTCCTATAATGGCATTTCGGAATCTGCCTACGTATTTCCTCATCATAAAACCTTGCATGCGCCATCTCACCTTCAAAGATACCTGTTGAGAAATAACTCATGGTTGGTTGCTGGAGACCTAAAATATCAGAGATTTTGGTAAATGGATGGAAGTCGCTACAAATCACCTTTCCACCGGGCTTAAGCAGTCCGTTCATCATGTTCATAAAAGCATCTATATCATGAAAATAGTGAAGGATTCCACCTTCCATGAATACGACATCAAAGAAACCGGCATACTTGTCCATATCGATTTCCATGATATCGCAAACTTCATAGCCTATGTTTACACCTGCAGCTTCAGCTGTTTCCACGGCATATTTCTTATTGGCTTCGGAAATGTCAAAAACGGTAACCTCCGCCCCAAGCAAAGCCAGCGGTATTGCTTTCTTTCCGCAGGATCCGCATATATTGGCAACCTTGATACCATCAAAAGAATCAAAGTAGTTTACATACTGTTTCAGCATTTTCTTGGGATTTTCTTTATCCTTTAATGCCCTTTCTTCCGGTGTCCCTGCAGTTCTCACCCAGAAATCGTAAGCATCGAACTCCCAAGCTTTCTTATGTTGTTTACTGTAATCTTCCAAAACCGTTATCCTCCCGGCATTTTATATGGACATTTATCCCTCAAGTTGAATTGCGCCATAACCTGCTAAACTAGATATTCTTTAATCATAGCCTTTATTATATTAGAACTGATGGCATGTTGAGAAGTCTCAAATGTCATGATCATATTTTTCCCCAGAAAATATCCACTTTGCTCATATGCCTCTATCTTAACTATATTCTTGTTTGCATAAGCTATGTTATCCATCATTCCAAAATGTTCCCAGATATATTCCTTTCTAGTTCTGATATTAAGGCATGTAAAATCTGGTCTTACTGCTCCCATGCCCTTAAGTGCAAGTGGGTATTCATATCTGTATGGAATGTCACTTTGTTCCAGCATATTGGCTATTATCAGCTCAGATTTTGATCTTACCCTTATTCCATTGTTTGAAAAAAACTCTGTAACACTTTCATTAATTCCCATAGGCTCGTAGATTTCTTTTTTCCAATTCTCAACATATATTTCCAGAGGTTCAATGATTGGTGTAACAAGCTTTTTCCTTGCATCTGCCATGCCCATATACACATTTTCAAGTGACTTTATATCATAGAGCTTTAAAAACTCCCAAATATTATTTCTGATTTTTACTAGTTTCTTTTTAAGTAGCATTTCATAATCTCGCTGTGCCACCTTCTTCAGCTTGTCCATTTCTTCGATTCTCGCATACTTCCGCTTTTGTGCGAGCTTGTCTACCCAGTAATACTGGTCTTTCCCGTTACTCTTACTTATTGCAATACCACAATTGCTCAAGCTTTTTACCCTTAACGCATTCTTATCAATTTGGGTTATTAGAGCATCTATCTCCTGTATTTGTTTTTCCAATTTTTCCTTGTAATCCTGCATCAACAAACTCCTTTTTTCAGATCTACGTGACTCTACTTTATCTTTTGACTATTATCACGTAGTGCTGCACTGATATTCAGGCATTCTACGTGATACACTCTTGTTAACCAGCCCTTCCTAACGTAAATTTTCCAGATATCTACTTATTTCTACGTGGACCACAAGAATCAAGAGCAACATCTCACGTAGATGCCATAAATATCATGCATGTCACTACGCGAATAGTAGCTCAAAAAAGCCACTGCTCACGTAAGCCGTCTTTTGCCCCTTCTTTATCTATTATTTTGGGATTTACCAAGCTGTCCCAGAAAGAACAGCCATTTCAAAACAAACTTTGAAAAGAACTATCTTGAAATACAAGTGACAATATATAACAACACAGAAAAAAAGTAAAGAGATTTCTAACCGTATGGATTTCCATACGGTTATGCCTTAAGGATTAGACTCTGACGAATCCAGCCAGTATAACAACAGAGCCCTAGAAGTCGCGTATATGCGCTTCCAGGGCCTAATACAATAACACTCGTTAATTATTCCATCTCCCTAACTTAACCTGTACCTTAAACATTTTTGTTAGGGTTCTCTGTTACGATTTGATTTCATTTGGTTTCAGCTGTCCATATCACACGGACTGTATCAGCTAATGTTATCAAATTGTTATCACGGGACTGTTATCAAACTATAGTATTATTTCCTTCATTGTTAATTCTATACCTTTTTCACCTTAAAATCCATCAAATACGGTGCTACGCTTTCAAAGTCAATGTCATTCTTTTCTGTTACAACCACATTTTGCTTATTACACATATTTTCTATATCAGTTATGCAAATCACGCCTCTGATACATAGAAAGCGTGAAATGACATGACACTGCAGCAATGATAATGGTAAGAAGAATGTAGAATATGTTAAACCCTTTTTCCACCAATGCCGCTCCCGGAAAATAGAGGAAGGGCGTTAGAAAGCCTAAAAAATCAACGGTTCCAACATATTCGATGATCACCATGAGTACATAAGAGGTTAAGACGAAGAGTACCGATATTGAAAGCGCCCTCTTATTGCTTTTGCATCTTGCCGCAAGCAGCATGCCCACCGACAAAAACAACACTTGTATTAAAAACATAGCCAGCATGGTAATCCCGATTGCGCCTAAAATGCTTTCCCCTTTCGCTTGGGTAGCCAGCATCCCGATGTTAGCAATGATTGCGGTCAAGGTCATAGCCGCAACATTCAGGACAGCCGCTATGATTTTACCTTTAATGATGGTTTTACGGGGATACGGCTTTGTAAAAATAAACTCTGCTGTTCTGTTTCGTTCTTCCTTGGCGATTATAGTTGTTCCCAAAACCGCCGCATGGGTAAAAGCCACAAGGGAACACCACATATACATGCCGAGATAGTATCCCAGCGGGGAATTTATGGGGATTGTTTCCATTCCGACCATTCCATAGGCAATCAACATGATACGGGGTATTGTTTCAAGCAGAGCCATAATAGCATCTCCCGACTCTACCACCACCGGATATTCTCCTGCGGCGATCGCAACCAGACCAAGCATTGCTACCACCCAAATCAAAAAACCTTTTCTGTTATCCTTTAACTCTCTAAATATAATTGCTGTCATTGACTTTCCCCCTTTACAGAACCATTTTCATGTCTTTTCTTACAAAAATCGTATAACCTGAAATCAAAAATGTCGTGAGCAGGGCAAGGTACAAAATCAAGTATCCTGTTTCATAGCCGCCCGATGCCTGAATGATGTTGACGTTAAAATATTTGAAGGGCGAAAATAATCTTGCTACCTGGCTTTGTACTACGCTGGAATACATACCGATGAGATAAAATCCAAAGGAAATACCCAACGCAAGGGGCAGGGTGGAGCCAATCCTTGATAACAACACCCCTATTGCCATGCCCAACAGCAGAAAGAATAGCTGCAGGAGAGGAAATAGCAAATAGAGCTGAAAGAATATTGTAAATGAAAAGCTCTGACCTGGTATTGCTCTAACCGCCCACAACGATGCTGCAAAATAGCAGATGGCGGTAATAAGCAGACAGCAGCACGCCGCCGCCAGCTTAGACAGATAAACGCGCTTTCTTGTGTAAGGCTTGGTCATTAAGAAATCAGCGGTATTCTGCATATGTTCCTTGGTGATGATGGAAAGTCCTAAATTTATTGCCTGGATTGCTCCTGCCAACAGCGCAAAGCTACCATAGACACCATAGATGCCCATGCCGGTGAAAAATGTTTCGGGGTTTACCCCCATCGCCTCTAAAAAAGCATTGCCTTCCAGCAGAGCTATAGAGGACGGATCTTCCGTAAACGCGGCAGACACAGATAGCAGCGCAAGGATTGCGGCGGAAATCCCAATAGACCAAGCAATTACAGAACCTTTGTATTGTTTCATTTCAAATCGAAAGATACCCATTTGCTTCCCTCCTTTACTGGTAGTAATGCATGAAGATTTCTTCAAGAGACGGCTCTTCAATCAAAATATCAGTTGCTTTTAACGGTTGAATGGCATCGATCAAGCGGTTGACGCTGCCTTTATAGATAAAACTAATTTCACCACCATTTTTCTCATACTTTGTAATCCCATCCAAGGATAAAGAACGGTCTGAAATATTACTTTCCACACTAAGATGGACTTTTTTGTAAGCATCAGCCCGCAGCTCATGGATGTTTTGCAGGCTGATTACTTTTCCTTCTTTGAGGATAGCGATTCGGTTGCACATCTTTTGCACTTCACTGAGAATGTGAGAAGAAAACAGGATGGTAACACCTTTATTGTTTTCCTCTCGAAGTATATCAAAAAAAGTCTGCTGCATCAGAGGATCAAGTCCGCTGGTCGGCTCATCCAAAATAACAAGTCTGGGAGAATGGAGCAACCCCGCGACAATTCCAACTTTTTTCTTGTTTCCGAAGGACAGATCACGAATTTTTCGGCTGGTATCAAGCTTCAATCTTTCGCTGAGTTCTGCAATTCGTTTAGAACAATCCTTTCTGTACAGCGTCGCAGCGTAATTTAATAAATCCTTGACCGTCATGCCTTCATAAAAAAATGTTTCTGACGGAAGGTAGCCCACATCCTGTGCAATGGAAGGCGCTTCTTTAATACAATCCTTTCCAAAGATTTTGGCACTTCCCGAAGTGGGGTAAATCAACGCCAGCAGAGTACGGATGGTGGTGGATTTCCCAGCGCCGTTTGGCCCTATAAAGCCGAAAATTTCGCCCTCTTCAACCGAAAAAGTCACATCCTCGATGCCTCTTTGCTTGCCGTAGAACTTTGAGAGATTATCAATCTCAATTATATTTTTACTCATAATCAAACCTACCTTTCTTTAAATTATTGATACAACAGCTTACGAAGCAATTGGAGATATCCCTCAAATTCTTTCATGCACTGGTCATAATGAGACTTGTAATTCTCAATATCACCTCCGCAGGCCAGCAAGCTATTCATAAAACCGTCCATCGTCCATAAGATAATTTTTTGTGCCTTTTCAGCATCGATGTCCGACCTAAGCAATGACCTGTCAGCGTTTTTCACAATCCGATCCAACAATATGCCGGCGGTCAAATCAGGTACATCTTTGGGCAACCCCTCCGGAAAAACCTCTTTTAATGAAAAAGCCGCTTTAACCAAAAAGTCCATGACATACGGCTGTTCAAAGCTTAAATCTAGTTCCATTTTTGACGCTTGCCAGATGTTTTGAAGGAAGTCGTTTTTTTCCAAAACAATCTCTTCAAACTTTGTGTTGACAATGTTTAAGGTATATTTCAGAAGAAACAGGAACACCCCCTTTTTAGTACCGAAATAGTGAAACAGCAATCCTTTTGATATTCCGGCACGCTTGACGATCTCGTCCATATTGGCATACGCATAGCCTTTGGAAAACTCTTTCAGGGCTTCCATGATAAGGCGTTCACGCTTTTCTTCCTCCATCGTCATAATTTTATGATCTGCAATTTCATATTCGCCGATAAATTCAGTATTATTACTCTTACGAGCCATTATTACTCACCTCCATTTCTATCCTATTGACTTTTAAGTCAATAAAAGTATAACAAGTATTGACTTAAAAGTCAGTAGAAAATGTGGAGAAAATAGGTAAATAGTGTTTAATGTGTGACAAGGAGTGAAAAATATCAACAATCCTTTGTGTTAATGCCTTATCTTTCGGAGAAAAATTTTTAGAGCCCTTTGAAATATCCGTATAGGATTTTAATATTAACCCAATATACAAAAATAAAATCCTTCCAAAAAAAGGAAGGTTTTAAACATTTAGTCAAGTCAAATAAATAATCATACAAAAAAGCCGTAGCAAATGTATTGAATACATTCACTACGGCTCATTTTATGATCTGATTTAAACTTTGCTATTTACTCTAAAATAACACCAAATTTTCAAAGTGTATTGTCTTTTTATTGTCACTACACTTCCATACACCTCTCAAAGCCTTGTAAATACTAGCTTTGCAAGAATGCTGGTATTACTCAAGCTCTACCGTTCCCGGCGGCTTGGATGTGAGGTCATACATTACGCGGTTAACGCCTTTAACCTCATTTATGATCCTGCTCATAACTTTCTGGAGGACATCAAAAGGAAGCTCTGATGCCTCGGCGGTCATGAAGTCTACTGTCTCTACTGCGCGAAGAACAATTGCGTAGTCGTAGGTACGCTCGTCACCCATAACTCCGACGGAGCGCATATTTGATAGTGCTGCAAAATACTGATCAGGGAGCTTGGAAAGTCCTGCTGCAGCAATCTCTTCTCTGTAGATGAAATCAGCGTCCTGAACGATTCTGACCTTCTCGGCTGTAACTTCTCCGATGATACGGATTCCAAGTCCGGGGCCGGGGAAGGGCTGACGGAATACAAGATACTCGGGAAGTCCGAGCTCAAGTCCTGCCTTACGAACCTCGTCCTTGAACAATGTCTTTAAGGGCTCGATGATCTCCTTGAAATCTACGAAATCAGGAAGTCCGCCAACATTGTGATGTGACTTGATTACTGCTGACTCGCCGCCAAGTCCCGATTCAACAACGTCGGGATATATTGTTCCCTGTGCAAGGAAGTCAACTGCGCCAATCTTCTTGGCCTCTTCCTCAAACACACGGATAAACTCTTCTCCGATGATCTTACGCTTGCGCTCGGGCTCTTCTACTCCCGCAAGCTTAGCATAATATCTCTCAGCCGCATTTACGCGGATAAAGTTAATATCAAAGTTGCCTTTCTCGCCGAATACGCCTTCAACCTCGTCGCCTTCGTTCTTACGAAGAAGTCCGTGATCTACAAATACGCATGTGAGCTGCTTACCGATCGCCTTAGCAAGTAAAGCGGCAAGAACCGATGAATCAACACCACCTGAGAGAGCAAGTAAAACCTTGCCGTCTCCGACTTTTGCCTTGATTTCTTTAATAGTGTTCTCAACGAAGGAATCCATTCTCCATGTACCTGCAGTCTGGCAGATACCTCTTACGAAGTTATGGAGAATCTCTTTTCCTCTTACTGTATGTAATACTTCGGGATGGAACTGAATTGCGTACAGCTTCTTATCTTCACAAGCTGCTGCGGCAACAGGACAGTCCGCGGTATGAGCAATAATGTCAAATCCGGGTGCGACCTTACTGATGTAATCAAAATGGCTCATCCATACGATAGTGTCATCTTCAACTCCTGCAAAAAGAGCATCCTTGGAGCCATCTATAAATGTCTGTGTCTTACCGTATTCTCTTACCGGTGCCTTCTCAACCTTTCCACCAAGTACGTGCATCATAAGCTGTGCACCGTAGCAAAGACCAAGCACGGGAATACCAAGTTCAAAAAGCTCCTTGGTGTATGTGGGTGCGCCCTCTTCATAACAAGAATTGGGGCCTCCGGTTAAGATGATTCCCTTGGGTGCCATTGCCTTGATCTGCTCAATCGGAGTGCGATATGAATAGATCTCACAATAGACATTGCATTCTCTGACGCGGCGAGCTACCAGCTGATTGTACTGTCCGCCGAAATCAAGAACTATAACCTTTTCTTCTGCAGTCATTGATTCCTCCCGAAAAACTATTCGTCTATATATTAATTCTGTACGATTATACACTACTGTATAATTCCAAACAACATATTACACAGATATCTTGTTAAAAGATATCTCGAATACCCTTACAGATATCTTCTGACACATATAATCGGTCTGTACATCGCAGAACTGTACTTAATACCCGTCTTCTGCGTACTTGCGTGAACTATCTGTCCACCGCCTATATAGATTCCAACGTGTCCGCCATAGTAGATAACATCACCGGGCTGTGCCTCGCTATACGATACTTCTCTACCGTATGCGCTCTGCTCCCACGATGTTCTGGGAACCGATATTCCAAATGCCTTATAAACAGAATATACAAATCCTGAACAATCCGCTCCGTCCGTAAGACTCGTTCCACCGGAAACATAAGGATTGCCCACAAACTGACACGCATAATTGGCAACATTGGAGCCCGAAGCACTTCCCGCCGGAGCATAGCTCTTGGAGCCACCCGAACCGCCTGAATTACCTGAGCCTCCTGATCCACCGGATCCTCCCGAACCCGATCCGCCGGAATCGCCCGAAGCGTAGCTGTTTCTTTCGGCTTCTTCTGCATCGCGCGCTGCCTGTGTGGCCTTTCTTGCTTCATCAACTTCTTTTTGCTTGGATTCTATCTGCTTCTGAAGGCTTGCCATACCTGACTGCTGGCTCTTTATCTGCGCCGTGTAAACTGCAGCGTCCTGCTTAGCCTTGGCAAGCTTAACCTCATAGTCCGCATAGGTAGCCTTGTACTTCGCAAGAAGCTCTTCCATATATGTCTGCTCTTCTTCAAGCTCAAACTGCGAAGTCTCAAGCTCTCCCTTCTCAACCTCGAGCTGCTCCTTGATGGTCTTGGCTGTTTCCTTGGCTTCTACATATTCCGAAAGCTTGGTCCTGTCATATTCATAAAGCTCTTCAACATACTGAGCTTTGTTAAGCGCATCCGCATAACTGGTAGCAGTCAAAAGAATCTGCACATACGATAAGTTTCCTTTCTCGTACATAAACTTGATTCTCTGAACCATCGCTTGATAAAGAGTCTCTTCTTTCTGCTTGGCGTCCTCATACTCTTTTTGTTTTACATCAATCTCAGCCTGCTTCTTGGCAATATCCTCTTTTATCATCTCTATATCAGCCATGATAGCAACTAACTCAGAGTTGGTCTCATCTATAGCTTCCTGAGTTTCGCCCTGTGCCTCTGAGATCGAACCGATCCTACTGTTGGCACCGTCAAGCCCCTTCTGACTCTCTTTCTTTTGCTTCTCCAGCTCTTTCTTTTGATTCTTAAGCTCCTGCTCTTCCTTTTCAAGCTTGTCCTGTTTTTCCTGTAAATCAGAACTGGTGGTAGCCCGGACAGGGGTCACCACCAGCATACTAAGGACTAAGGAAAGAATTATTGCAAAAAAAGTATTTCTTTTTTTCATTTCATCCTCCTTGTCCTTTATTATTCAAAACTCTATATATCTATAATAACATGTTGACGCGGCAAAAGAAATTTCGCCAATCCGTCAATTACAGATCGCAATTTCCTACAGTTCTCGGGAAGGACTCAACGTCTCTGATGTTGCCCATACCTGTGAGGTACATTACGCAACGCTCAAATCCAAGTCCGAATCCTGCGTGGCGAACGCTTCCGTACTTTCTCAGATCAAGATAGAACTGATACTCATCCTTCTTCATTCCAAGCTCGTCCATACGCTTCTCAAGGATTGCAAGATCGTCTTCTCTCTGGCTTCCGCCGATGATCTCTCCGATTCCGGGAACAAGACAATCCGCTGCCGCAACAGTCTTTCCGTCGGGATTGAGCTTCATGTAGAACGCCTTGATCTCCTTGGGATAATCAGTTACGAATACAGGCTTTTTGAATACTTCCTCTGTAAGGAATCTCTCGTGCTCGGTCTGAAGATCGCAGCCCCAAGATACCTTGTAGTCGAACTTATCATTGTTCTTGGAAAGGATATCAATTGCCTCTGTATATGTGATACGTCCGAATTCGTTGTTTACTACGTTGTTGAGTCTGTCGATCAGACCCTTATCGATAAATTCGTTGAAGAACGCCATCTCCTCAGGGCAATGCTCAAGAACATAATTGATAACATACTTAAGCATAGCTTCAGCTGTGTCGCAATCATCCTTAAGATCCGCAAAGCACATCTCAGGCTCGATCATCCAGAACTCAGCTGCATGCCTTGTTGTGTTGGAGTTCTCTGCACGGAATGTGGGTCCGAATGTATAAACGTTCTTAAATGCAAAAGCATAAGTCTCTACGTTAAGCTGTCCGCTAACTGTAAGGTTAACGGGCTTTCCAAAGAAGTCCTTGGAGAAATCAACTCCTCCGTCCTCGGTCTTCGGAACATTGTTAAGGTCAAGTGTTGTTACCTGGAACATCTCTCCTGCACCTTCACAGTCACTTCCTGTGATAAGGGGAGTGTGAACATATACAAAGTTTCTCTCCTGGAAGAAGGAGTGAATAGCATATGCGGCAACAGAACGTACCTTGAATACTGCCTCAAAAGTGTTGGTTCTTGCACGAAGATGAGGAATTGTTCTAAGGAACTCAAGAGTATGTCTCTTCTTCTGAAGAGGATAATCCGAAGTAGAAGCTCCCTCGATCTCAACTGCTTCTGCCTGCATTTCGAAAGGCTGCTTTGCTCCGGGAGTAGCAACAATTGTTCCTGTAGCGATAACCGCTGCTCCTACATTCAACTTGCTGATCTCAGCAAAGTTGGAAAGTGCATCCGAATATACGATCTGCAAGGGCTTAAAATAAGTTCCGTCGTTAAGAACAATAAATCCTATAGCCTTTGAATCACGAATACTTCTGATCCAACCACCTACTGTAACCTTCTGCCCTGCGTATTTATCCTGTTCTACAAATAATGCTCTGATATCTGTAAGTTGTTCCATAGCATCCTCCCTAATCAAATCATTTCTCAACAGGCTCCACCACATTGGCGTTGTCTTTTAAGAATCCCATAACTTTCTCTGCCATAAGGCCTTCTCTGCAAACCTCAATATCAACTTTCTCTTTGAATTCCTCATATGTGCTGTAAGCGTTATTGGAACCGTCACCGTATGACTCTTTGAGATAATTATCAATATCTTCGTCTGTAACTTCCAAGCCCTCTTTCTTGGCAATTGCTGCGAGCATGATAAACTTATTGGCGTTGTCTTTTACCAGATTCTTGATGAAATCTTCAGGTGAACCTGTGGCGCCTTGGTTCTGCATCATCATGTTTACAAGATCTTCTGCTGTAGCCTGCTGTCCTGTATACATAAAGTAAGTATTGACATAGCTGTTTATCACATCTCTCTCTTCAATGAAAAATCTGTTATAAAGCTTCTCGGGAATATCCTTAAATGTGCTGTTATCAAAAACATTAGTAAGGATTGCTTCTCTGAGCTGATCGTCATATTCGGAATCTGCTGTCTTCTGAAGGTTCTCTCTTACGTTCTTTTTAAGACTCTCAAGATCAGTAACACCGGTCATTGCAAGGCTCTTAGCCCACTCATCGGTGATATCGGTTGATTTCTGAGAAATCTTATTTACTGTGACCTTGAAGATAACTTCCTTACCTGCGAGATTGGCTGCTGCATAATCTTCAGGGAATGTAAGATTGATATCTTTGCTCTCTCCGACTCCCATTCCGATAACTCCGTCCTCAAATCCGGGGATAAAAGATCCTGAGCCGATCTCAAGGTCATATCCCTGAGCCGTTCCGCCTTCAAAAACCTCTTCTGTATCAGCGTATCTACCCTCAAAATCAATGTTTGCAACATCGCCGCTCTCAACCGCTCTGTCTGTAATCTCAGTCATAAGCGGTGAACTGAGTGCAAGATTGTTGATATATTCCTCAACCTGCTCATCTGTTACGGTTGCGGGAGCAATTTCTATCGTAATACCCTTGTACTCACCGAGTTCTACATACTCCTCAGGATTGATATCATTAAGTGTGATAGTCTCAAGCTTGTCTATATCCTTGAAAATAGCCATCGTTGAAGCAACATCGTCCTCGGATGAAGCCGATGATGCCGAAGCACTTTCTGCCTCAGTCGCATTATTTTTCTTTGCACCGTTACATGCAGACAAAGAAGAAGCCATCAAAACGCCGGCTAAAACCAATGCAATTTTCTTATTCATAATCTACTCCTTATTAATGCAATATCTTAAAAACAATATTTTTTATACTACCACACCTTGCAAAATGATTAAAGTATTTATTTGCCTAACGCCACAAAGAATGCTACAATACTTCTTGCTACAATTTGTGTTTTGGAGGATTGAAAATTGAGTACAGCACTTATCGTTACTATCGTAATTGCGGTTATTTTGGTTGCGCTCATTGTTGCGCTTATAATAGTCGGTAAAAAAGCCGAAAAAAGACAGGCAGAGCAGCAGGTTCAGCTCGACGCCATGAAGCAGACCGTTGCTATGCTTATTATTGATAAAAAGAGAATGAAGCTTAACGAATCCGGTCTTCCTCAGTCGGTTATCGAGCAGACCCCCAAGCTTCTTAGAAGATCCAAGCTTCCCATCCTTAAAGTCAGGGTCGGAAACAGGGTTATGAGCCTTATCTGCGACGAGAAGATTTACGAATCCGTTCCCGTCAAAAAAGAAGTTAAGGCTACCGTCAGTGGTATCTATGTAACTGAGGTTAAGGGTCTTCACGGCAAAACCGTTGTTACCGAGAAAAAGAAAGGCTTCTTCAAAGGCCTTCTCGCAAAGGCACAGGAAAAAGCCGGCGCCAAGATGGTTAAATAATTATTTGAATCTAAGAAGGGATGTCATACCAAGTTTGGTACGACATCCCTTTTTTTATTTCCGTTTTTTGGTTTCTATGGTTATCACCGAATCTGAAACAATCTCATCCCCCATCTTAATCGCGTACTCGGCGACAGCCTTGATCTCCCCAACATCTCCCTCTTCAAATGCAAGGCTCTTCGTGATCACGTTCATAAACATCTTGCCGTAAGGGGTGTTATACTCGGTCTCGTGGTCCTTACCTTCACTAAATACAAGGCCTGTACTCATCGATCCGCCTCTTTGAACTTCGAGCATCTTCTTGTCAGGCGAGATAATTGCCTTGTTATGGAAAACAAACCTGTGTCCGTCCGCTTCCTGCACTTCTTTATATTCGATGATCCCTGTTCCGTCTGAAGTGACCTCGTAAACTCCCTCTGATACAGTATTTATCTTTTCTTCCGGCTCTCCCTGTCTGTTGTGGATGCCGGTCACATTTACTTCTACTTTTTTCTTCATAAAAATCATCCAATTCTACTATATATTCAGCCTCGAGCACTTATTACTTATTCTGCCCGGGATTTATCGGCGTTGTTACAAACAGCTGCGGAGCAAGCCCGCTCTCTTCGACAGCCTTATAAGCTCCTTCCGCCGTTTCCTTATCATCAAAAATACCAAAGACTGTCGGGCCGCTTCCAGTCATAAATGCTCTGATCGCGCCGTTATCTTCCATGATCTTCTCCAATTTACCTATAACTTCGTGTTCTCCTGCCGTTACAGGCTCAAGAACGTTGCCTATAAGATCACAGATCTTATGAACATCCCCGGCTTCTATAGCGCTTTTTACACCGTCTATATCAGGATGAACATCTATTCCTTTTTTATCCAGTTCCTTATACACCCAAGGGGTTGAAACGCCGATCTCAGGCTTGGCAACTACGATATGACAGCTTGGCATATCCTTGATCACCGTAAGCTCCTCACCTATTCCCTCGGCAAGAGCCGTTCCTCCGATTATACAGTAGGGAATATCCGCTCCGAGCTTAACCGCGAGCTCACAAAGCTCATTATTACTGAGGCCAAGCCCCCAGAGCTCGTTAAGAGCAAGATACGCCGCTGCAGCGTCGGTGCTTCCGCCCGCCATTCCGGCTGCTACGGGGATTCTTTTAATAAGCTCTATATTTACTCCTTTATTTATCCCATATTTTTCCTTGAGCTGATAAGCAACTTTGCAGATCAGATTATCTTTTCCAAGAGGAAGATTACTTCCGGGAGCGGTAAGAATTACTTCGCCGCTTTCATTTTCTTCAAAGGTAAGCGTGTCATAAATATCAACGTTTTGCATTATCATACGCACGATATGGTATCCGTCATTACGTGTACCCACAACATCCAGTCCCAGATTTATTTTTGCATAAGCTTTTCTTTCTGTTTTCATCACTATTTACCTCATTTTTCAGCTGTCAAAAAGCCTTTTTTCGCTTCCCGACAAGGTTATTATAGCAGATAAGAAAGTTTATAAAAATTTATTATTTTATCGCTAAATTATTTGATAAAATAGCCGATAAGACAGATAGGTAAACTATAGTTTCGTTTCAGCGCGGTATTTAGTATCCTGTCGCGGAAAAGGAGTTCACTATGGGCGTAAACGGACTTACCGAGGTTACTAACAACATCGCAACCACCTATGCTTCAACGATCAATCCTTCCTCCGTTGAGGAGAAGAAGAAAGACAATGAAGTACAGGAGAAAGCCCAAGCTGCGGCTGTGTATGAGAAGTCTGATGAAAAACAAGCATCCTCTTCCCAGAACACAGACAGAACCAAGATCATTAAACAGATGCAAGCCGATGTTGCAGCACGCCAGCAGCAGTTGCTGGATATTGTCCAGAAGATGATGGGCAAACAGGCAAAGGCATACGGCATTGCAAACAATGAAAATGATGAGGATTCTATTTGGAAATTCCTTGCAAAAGGTGATTTCACCGTAGATGCGGCTACCAAGGCTCAGGCTGAGGCAGACATCGCCGAGGACGGATATTGGGGCGTACAACAGACCTCCGAGCGTATCCTCGACTTTGCCAAAACTCTTGCCGGAGACGATCCGGAGAAGCTTGAAAAAATGAGAGCTGCTTTTGAAAAGGGTTATGCGCAGGCGGAAAAGACATGGGGAGGCGAGCTTCCCGAAATCTCAAAGCGCACCTTTGACGCAGTAATGAAAGGATTTGACGAGCTTACCGGAAAAACAGAGACAGAATAATCGTTGCTAGTAACAAAAGGAAGAGCCTGAAAAGACTCTTCCTTTTACGTTGCGCAAATATAAAAATTTCAATATCTTGATCTTTCAGTAAAGGATCAAACAATACCTCTTATCTCATTAATATCCTGTACATTACATTTCTTCATGTACTCTTCTATTCCCTCTACAACCTTTTCCGTTGTATAAGGATCATGGAAATTCATTGCTCCGACTGCAATTGCTGTCGCTCCCGCCATTATAAACTCTATCGCATCCTCGGCATTTGCTATTCCGCCCATTCCGATTATAGGAATATTAACGGCGTGAGCCGCCTCATATACCATCCTTACGGCGACGGGTTTGATCGCGGGACCCGACATTCCGCCTGTCTTGTTTGCTAGAGCGAACTGCCTCTTATAAATATCAATCTTCATTCCCGTGATCGTATTTATAAGCGAAATTGCATCGGCACCTGCTGCCTCGGCAGCTTTTGCCATCTCGGCAATGCTTGTTACATTGGGGCTGAGCTTCATGATAATGGGCTGCTTAGCCTTTTCTTTTATCCTCTTTGTGATGTCATAAAGAGCATCCTTGTTCTGACCGAAAGCAATAGCTCCCTCTTTAACATTGGGGCATGAAACGTTGATCTCAAGCATGTCTACCTTCTGATCGCCGAGTCTTTCAACAACCTCTAGATAGTCCTCAACCGACTTACCGCATACGTTGACAATGACTTTGGTGTCATATTTGGACAAAAAACTCAGATCTCTGTCAATAAACACATCGATTCCCGGATTCTGAAGACCGATCGCATTGAGCATTCCGCCGTATACTTCGGCAACTCTCGGTGTCGGATTTCCGGGCCATGGCACATTGGCAACGCCCTTGGTCACAACAGCGCCTAGCTTATTAAGGTCTACAAATTCCGAATACTCCATTCCCGATCCGAATGTTCCGGAAGCCGTCATAACGGGATTTTTAAATTCTACACCTGCTATCTTAACTTTTGTATTCATATATCACATCTCCAAATCGTCAGCATCAAATACGGGACCGTCGGTACAAATCCTTGCGTTATGAACGCGCGAGTGGTCATCAATCTCTTTTGTCTTGGTTATGCATCCAAGGCACGCGCCCACTCCGCAGGCCATTCTCTCTTCAAGAGAAAGATACGCCTTGGCTCCGATCTCTCCGGCATAAGCCTTGATCGCTCTTAGCATCGGCATCGGTCCGCAGGCGAAAATAACATCGCACTTAATGTCATTGGCTTTTAGAGCATCTATAACATTTCCATTTGTTCCGACACTGCCGTCTTCTGTTGCAATATACATATCTGAATACTTTTCAAATTCATCGGAAAGGAATGTCTCGCTGTTTCTGTATCCCATAACAGCGCTTACTTTGGCATCCGTAAGTCGCTTGGCCGTCTCAAGAAGCGGCGGAACACCGATTCCTCCGCCCATGACAACAACATTTTTTCCATTTGCCTTATCAAGAGGAAATCCGTTGCCGAGAGGTCCAAGTATCATAATATAATCATCTGGCCGGTAAAGTGAAAACTCCGCCGTTCCGCTTCCGACAACTCTATACACAAGTCGTATCGCCGATCTTTCGGCATCAACCTCGCATACGCTTATCGGTCTGGGTAAAAGAGTTGCTTTATTTACGGGGTATACACCCACAAACTGCCCCGGAACAACGTCTTTTGCAAAAGGTGTCTCAAGCCACAGCTCGTATATGCCATCGGCAAGAAGCCCGCAGCTAAGTACCTTTGCTTCTTTTTTCATCTTGTTAGCCATCAGATTTCTCCTTAATATCTTAATTGCAAGAATGCATTATTTCTCTTCGACGAATCCATTACTTATAAGGTCATCAATCGCTTCCTCATCGTAACTTGAAAACTCACCTAAAGGATCATTGCCGGTATTGTCAAAGCCGGTGTGATCGTCATAGTACTTTTTGTACTCTCTCCACTTATACTGGATCGCGCTGTCCAAATAATCTTCCTCAAACGTTCTAACGTATACGGTAGCTTTCTTGGTAGGCGCAGCAGGCTCAACAAACGGTGTGAATTCAGTGAACTCATAGCCATGCTTATCTATGATCTCTTTCCACTTATCGTATGTGATCTTCTCCGCATTGTCTGCTGTAGGATCACTGTCGGAGCGATAGTATACCACATCATCTCCCGGCAGGTCATATCTGATCCCTTCTACAACTTCAAGCTTATCCTTATTGAAATTATTAAATGTAGCAACAGCAATTGTTGTATCTGAATTCAGATTTCCTTCTTCTTTGATGATAGTTCCGTCTGTTCCGAAATAATATCTGTCATAGCCTTCGCACTTTATTACGTGCTCAGGATTACCGTCTTTAAGAGTAAAAATATCGTAGATAACTGAATTATATCTTCCTCTAGCCTGAAGATTGGTATCAACAATATAATTAGTCGATCCGAGAATAAGCTCATCTGTACCATCGCCGTCAAGATCCTTTTTAAGATAACCGTATCTCACATCAGTATCCATTTCCATCTCACCGGCCTTTATCTGAGTGCTTGCAGAAACATCCAATGCGCTGATGTCGCCCTTTTCTACAGCTTCTTTTATCTCAGATATAAGTGAGTCATAACTTCCAGAACCGTTTCCTGCCTTATCTTCCTTTGCGACATCTTCTGATGCAGCATTGTCGCTGCCTGCATCACTGCCCTCAACATCGATAGTCGGATCTTCGTTTGCTGCGACGTTACCGTCTGTCTTATCATCAATAGATGAAAGTCCTGACTGGCATCCTGTCAAAACTACGCACAGCATCATCATTGCCACTAATTTTCTTTTCATCTTTCCTCTCCTTTTTAGCATTTTTATATAAAGCTCTTATCACGCCTTATAAACTATTTCCCCACCGCATATCGTGTAATAGATCTTTCCCGGAAGTGTCTCTCCAAGGAACGGTGTATTGGTCGCCTTGGATACGCTCTTGTCAAACGTCCACATCTCATCCTTGGAAAAGATGACAAGATCTCCCCTTCCGCCTTCCTTTACTTCTCCGGCATCCAGCCCATAGATCTTGGCAGGATTGATCGTCATCTTCTTAAGTAATCCCAAAAGACTCATATATCCTTTATCAACAATCTCTCTTATTCCAAGCGAAAGAGATGTCTCAAGTCCTGTTATACCGCTCGGTGCGGCTGTGATCTGTCTTTCTTTTTCTTCCTTGGAATGGGGAGCATGATCTGTTGCAATTGTCTCTATAGTGCCGTCTTTAAGACCTTGAATTATGGCCTGCCTGTCACTTTCAAGTCGCAGGGGCGGATTCATCTTGGCAAGCGTTCCATGCTCAAGAACTGCTTCCTCCGTAAGCGTAAAGTGGTGAGGTGTTGCCTCAGCGTATACTAACACACCTCTCTTTTTGGCCTCTCTTATAAGTTCTACGGACTCCGCAGCACTTATATGCTGAACAGTGATCTTGGCTCCGGTTCTCTCCGCGATCTCGATATCTCTTTTGACCATAACTATCTCTGCATCTCTGGGTGACCCCTTAATGCCCAGCTTCTTGGCAACAACTCCGGCATTAATTCCATTATCAGAAATATACGCAGGATCTTCCTCGTGAAGACTTATAACCTTGTCATACTTGCAAGCCTTCTCACATGCCCTTTCCATGAGTTTTGCATCCGTTATGGGTTTGCCATCATCAGTAAAAAGAACTGCTCCCGCTTCTATTAGTTTACTCATATCGGTAAGCTCTTTTCCCTCCATGTCCTTAGTAACATTGCCGCAAGTATAAACATTTATTCCGGTTTCCTTACCTTTATCAAGAACATACTTAAGCGTATCCACATTGTCCATATGAGGATTGGTATTTCCCATCATGACTACTGTGGTAAAGCCGCCTCTTTTGGCCGCCTCTGCTCCGGTATAGATATCTTCCTTGTAAGTTGCCCCCGGATCTCTGAAATGAACATGTGCATCGACAAGGCCTGCCGTTACGATCAGACCCGAAGCATCTATAACTTCATTTCTGCCATCATTCAAAAGATCGGCTACATGATCACTTCCGGGATCAGCTATTGTAGTTATCTTCCCATTGTCGATCACTATGTCTTTTACTCCGGAAACTTCTGATCCGGGATCTATCAAAAATCCGTTTCTAATAATTAACATGCACTGTCTCCAATATTTATCTAATGAATCATACAAGATTCAACCAACACTTTTTTCTCCTGCCCCATTATACGACAATTTAATAGATAATGGCATTAAAATATGTGGTAAAATAGCTTTTGGAAAATAATATCAGGAAAAGAGGTCTAAATGATTCGCTTAGTTTTAACGCTTTTATTTATTGTTATATTTCTT
The DNA here is from genome assembly GCF_003625475.1 of Butyrivibrio sp. X503. Taxonomy (GTDB): domain Bacteria; phylum Bacillota; class Clostridia; order Lachnospirales; family Lachnospiraceae; genus Butyrivibrio. The sequence goes on from NZ_RAIQ01000007.1 coordinate 69,837, forward strand.
ATTTTCAGCATTCCGATCCAGCTTGTTTTGCTGATTATAAAGAAATTTAATCCACAGCTTGTAAAGACAGCCTCACTTGCAATTGTAGGTTGGGCTTTTAGATGCATCATATTTATCTGCGGTATCAAGCAGACTGTTATCGGTGAAGAAAACGTACCTAAGGACAAAGCTGTTCTCTATGTAGGTAACCACAGAAGCTACTTCGACATTGTTCTTACCTATCCCAGAGTTCCCGGCCCTACAGGCTTTATCTCCAAGGATGTCATTAAAAAGGTTCCGATCCTCGGTTTCTGGATGGTATTCCTTGATTGCCTGTTCCTTGACAGAAAAGATTTAAGAAAAGGTCTTGAGATGGTTCTTTCCGCGATCGATAAGGTTAAAAACGGCATCTCAATCTTTATCTTCCCTGAAGGAACGAGAAATACAACGGATGCTCCGCTCCTTGACTTCCACAAAGGAAGCTTTAAGATCGCGCAGAAGTCCGGATGTCCCATTGTACCTGTTGTAATCAATCACTCAAGAGACATCTTCGAAAATCATATGCCATTCCTAAAGGCTACTTCCGTTACGATCGAGTATTGTCCTCCAATCTATTTAAATGAGCTGGAAAAAGAGGATCAGAAGAATATCGACGTTTATGTAAAGAACATAATCGAAAAGACTTATGTTAAAAACGAAAAGTAATAACTGCAATTAAGCAAATAATAATTAATCATTTAAGCGGACATGTAACTGGTTTACATGTCCGCCTTTATTATATCTTTCTGAAGCTTACCGGATCACATCTTGCTACCCTTTGATCCGCCGCCAAGCTTAACTCCTTCAAGTACATTGGTCTCGAATGAGTAAACAACCTTGTGATTTTCTCTGTCTGCCTTAAGCGCGAGATCGATCATATTATCAAGAAGATGCTCGTACTTCATTCCAAGTGGCTCCCAGAGATAGAATGCAAGAGATCCCGGAATTGTGTTTATCTCGTTGAGGTAAACATTATTGTTATCCATATCGATCATGAAATCTATTCTTGATACACCGCTGCAGCCAAGACACTTAAATGCGTCGACAGCCATTGTTCTGATCTTGTCTCTCATCTCATCGGATATATCGGCAGGGATCTTTCTCTTAAGAGAAGCCATTCCTTCACTGCCTGATGACTTGGCTCCCTTCGCACTTCCCTTTGCTCCGCCGATATACTTATCTTCAAAAGAAAGAATCTCATCCGAGTTGATAGGTTCCTCACACTCCGAAGCTTCAGCCTCTTCGTAGTCACCAAGAACCGAGCAGTTGATCTCCTTGAGGTTCTCTATTGCGGGCTCAACAAGAATCTTTTTTGAAAACTCAAATCCGAGCTCAAGCGCCTCAACAAGTCCCTCTCTGTCAGACGCCTTCTTGATTCCGATACTTGATCCGAGATTGATGGGCTTTATGATAACGGGATATTTAAACGCTGCTTCTATCTTAGCTATAAGTGCATCAACGTCCTCGTAGTCAACCCATGTGTAGCACTTACAATCAAGAACGGGAATATTGTTGTCCTTAAGCACCGTCTTCATAACATACTTGTTCATTCCGACTGCGGATGAAAGAACATCACATCCGACAACGGGAAGTCCCATCGTTGCAAGATAGCCCTGAAGATTTCCATCCTCAACGTTTGTTCCGTGAACAATAGGGAAAGCAACATCAACAGTTGTAATGACATTGTTTCCGAACTTTTTCATGGGGTATCTAACGAGAGAAACCTTATCATTTTCTTTTACCCAGATAACCTGTGTGCTCTTTTTAAGAAGATCGGAAATATGTGTGTATTCCTCGATGTTTCCGATACTCTCGCCCACATAAAAATCGTTGTTCTTGGTCATATAAACAGGGATAATATCATACTTATCCTTGTTCATGCTTCCTATTGCCTGGATTGCAGAGATAATAGAAATCTCATGTTCTGTACTTTTTCCGCCGAATAAAACCGCTACTTTAAGTTTCATAGTATGTCCTCTTTCGTCTCAAATCACCATTATCATGTATAGTTATCAGGAAGATCGTTCTCCAAAAGGATTACCTTTTCTTTTCCCGCTTCAAGCTCATACATAAGCTTTGTTGCTTCATTAAGAGAATTCTTTACAAAGAGCTTGTCTGAAGAAAAACCTGCTTCCTCAGCTCCCTTCTTGATAGCCTTTGTATTTGCTTCTCCGACAAGAATGATATAATCGCACACCTTGGCAGCCTGCTCGCCAAAAGCCTTGTTGTACTCATCTTCTTTTTCTCCAAGTTCAACCATTCCGGGAGTGACAAGGATCTTCACCTTGCCTTCGAAGAGATCAAGAGTCTCAAGCGCAACCTTGGCTCCGTTTGGATTGGAATTATATGCGTCATCCAATATTGACACCGCGCCATGCTTAACAAGCTCAAGTCTATGCGGAACAGACTGAATACGTCTTACGCCCATCTTAAGCTTGTTCATCGGAACACCCATCTTGTATGCCGCAGCGATAGCTCCCATGATGTTCTCTACGTTGTGGCGTCCTACAAGCTTGGTGTTAAACTCGCCGCTCTCTCCGTCGGGAGCAGTGACCGTAAATGTCGTTCCGGAACTTGTCACCTTGATATCCGTAGCTCTGAAGTCATTTCCCTCAGACAAGCCATAGGTTATGGCATCTTTATATTTCATGTTGGCTCTTATTATCTCATTATCGCCGTTAACGAACTTAAGATGCTCACCGACTTTATCGGCCGCCTTTTCTTCTACGGCGTCCAAAAGCTCATATTTGGTGCTTACTATATTCTCAAGAGAATGGAACGTCTCAAGATGCTGATATCCTATTGATGTGAGGATTCCGTCATCGGGATGAACGATATCCGTTATCTCTTTTATATCATGAAGATGTCTTGCGCCCATCTCACAAACAAAGATCTCATGTGTGGGCTGCATCTTTTCTCTTATAGTCCTTACGATTCCCATCGGCGTGTTAAAGCTCTCGGGTGTCATAAGCACTCTGTATTTCTCAGACAAAAGAGTGGTCAGGTAATACTTAACGCTTGTCTTACCAAAGCTTCCGGTGATACCGATTATCCTAAGGCCTTCGTGTTCCTTAAGGATGCGCTTTGCATCATCTATAAACCAATTGGAGATTCTCTTCTCAACAGGCTTGTTTATAAAGTTTGCAAGCGCCACTACAAGCGAAAGAAGTACGATGTAAACACCGAGTAATATCAGAAGTACGGTCTTTCCTGCGGAAGACTTTGCGCATACTCCCCCGATGATAAGGAATAAAGCAAATATAAGACCATAAGTTACAAACAGTCTCTTAACCCTATCCGTTACTACAAACTTTTTCTTTGCGGGCTTTGGAATATACGGCATCAATGCAGCGTATATCGGCCCGTGATTGGTGATCGCATTCCTTAAAGATCTAAAATATCCCTGAAACTGATAGCTTGAAAGCTGCAACATGTGCGTGTAATATCTCAGTCCCAGTACTGCTGCCGCTATATATAAAACGGCGAGCAAAACAATGATCGCTATATTCATCATCTATCCTCAATTCTACTTACATCTTGATTCCCAAAAAGCTTCCCAAAATCTTGTTATATGCGTACAAGTTATCAAGGAACGAATAGTGGCCCGCTCCGTTAATTACAGCTAGCCCTGCATTCGGCATGAGCTCTTCCATCTTCTTTCCGTCTGAAAGAGGTGTAGCCGTGTCCGCATCTCCCCAGATAAGAAGAACGGGCTGTGTAACAGCCGGCATGTAAGGCGTCATGTCTTCGTTAACCGCCATTACAAGGCTCTTTCTCATAACAGGTGAAGCCGCCGCATAATCGGCGCTTCCGAACTTTTTCTGAAGCTTATCCATCGCGCCCGGCCATATCTTTATTAGGCCACTCTTTGTAATAAGGTTTTTGTAAAACTTATATCTGCTGCTTCTCTTTTTCTGAGCGGCAGTCTTAACGGGAATAACTCCCGCTGAATCCGTAAGTATGATCTTGGGAATGGTAAAATCAGTCTTTATCCTACCCTCGTTGATGCCGGAAGCAAGCTTGATTATTATCCTTCCGCCCATCGAATGACCAAGGAATATTATCTCCTTTTCGTTTGGATAAAGCTCTTTTATGAAATCAAGAACAAAGGAAACGTACGCATCGACATTCATCGGCTCCGCAGGTTCATCACTTTTTCCAAATCCGGGCATATCCATCGCAACAACGTGATATCCCTTCTTGGCAAAGTTCACAACTCCGTTAAAAAGCTCAATGTTGGAACCCCAACCGTGAAGCATAACAAGTAGTGTTCCGCTGCCTTCATCTATGTAATTGATATTATGATTGCCTATTTTTACATTCATATCATCACCACTATAGCACCGCGTCAAAGTGCAATCAATCCGCATCTATGCCTTGCACTTTGCAAATTGTGCTCTACTGTCTGAGGACGCTGAGCATAAATACGAAAAGCGCATCTTTCTGCGGATCGTTCATAATTCCGCTCTTGGCTTCATTTGCAAGGAAAGTCCTCTCAGTCTCTTCCGTCACAAAGTTCATAGCGTCCGGATTCATTCCCATAAGATAATGCACATGATTTTCTATAATAGTTGTGTATTCATGATTATATATTATGTGATCTGTCACTGACAAACATCGCATATCATACAGCATTTTTAAAAGATCTTCCTCTCCCGTCTTGGTAACAAGATAGGAGGACTGCGAAGCCTCAGCGGCTATATTCTCAGCTTTTTTCATAAGAAGCTTCATGAGCGCGCTGCATCTGTCCACATCAACGTTCTGGCTTGTGGAAAGATAAGTTACGCTTCCGAGGAAAATATCTTCATCATCAAAAAAGAGCTCGTCAAAATCATTCCTTGTAAAATAAAGATTCAGAACGTCCTCGTAGTTCTTTCCTCCCGTTGCTCTGTAAAGCTGTGCTGCTGCCTTAAACGCCGCCGTGCTGTCGTCACTCTTATGATTGTTAAAATAACACGTCCAGGCCCTGTCTGCCGCCTTAAGACACGTTGTGGCATATTCCGGATCATACTGCTGATAGATATAACTAAACCTTGCCATAGTTGAAGCAAAGCCAATTGTGGCATCCATCGAGATCGAAGTCACATAGACGGGATATGTAAAAAGCTCTCCGCCCTTTGAACTGTCCGTAACTGCGGCGCCGTATACACCACCCGTTTTGGAATCCTGCATCTTAAGAAGCCAGTCTGCTTCATATTTCACTTCATCCAAAATATCCGGAATGTTATTTCCGCTCTCGGGAATCCCCGTAGTATCAGAAAAAGCATCGCCGTTCATCTCATAAGCCAGAAGGAAATTCTCTGCTATCATGCAGCCAAGCACCGTGTCTCTGTCCGCCATCTCATTCATGTGCCAACCGCCCGTCACATCAATCTCCGTCTGCATATTTTCCTGAAGATGTGCAAGCGCCGTGTGGCACGCACTGTGTGCATTTTCGCCTGCGTATTCTTCCGAAAGCGAAGTTCCGCATCTGTTTATGTAGAACTTCTTGCAAGCACTCGTAAACACATCTTCAAATACATCGCCTGAAACCTTGAAAGAATAAGACTCTCCTATAATATCCGCATAGAGATAATATCTGCCTTCATTTTTTACATCCGTAAAATAACCGATCGCCGTGTATTCCGACAGCGCAGCATCATAGCCTGCTTTTACAAGCTTACCTTCATAAACGGGCTTACCCGTGTTGTCATCATAGACATAGAAGCTCTCCGGAAGGTCTTTTCCCTTAAAAACAGCTACCTTCTCATCCTCTGGTCTAAAGCCGTTCTGATCCACTAAGATATTCGGAATCTGAACCGGAACCTCATAATCCGCCACTTCTCCGGATCCCTGGATAAAAGGTAAGTTCTCCTGGATATCCACCTGCTTTTCAGCAGAAGAAGCGCCGCAGCCTGCGACGCTTCCCAAAACGGACAATACAATGCCCATCACTATTATTCTGTTTTTCCCTCTCATAACAGAAAACATATCGATCTATTGTCCCTTTATTTAACACGATTGAAGTTAATAAGACATCCGTCGAGAATGATCTGTCTCTCGTCGTCTGTGAGGTTACCGAGCTTTAAGGTGAACTCTTTCATCTTGCCGTCTGCTACTGCATACGCCTTAATTGTCTCGCTCTTATTTATAACCGCATTCCTGATTCCCGGGAAGAAGATATAGTCTTTGTTCTTGAAAGGAAGCTCACCCTCATCAATGATGAAAGGAAGCATTCCCCAGTTAATAAGGTTGGAACGATATCTCTTTGTTGCATACTCATTGGCGATGTTAGCCCATCCGCCAAGAACCTTCTGACAAGAAGCAGCCTGCTCTCTGGCTGATCCGTCACCGGGCTTAACAGCAAAGATCGTTGAACCAAATCCTACATTGGAGTTGTTTACATCAGCAAAGTCCTTGCCGATAACTGCCATTACATCTCCAAGCTCGTTAACTGCTTCGATAGGATCTTTTCCGTCTACAAGTGCATCCTGAGCTGCTCTTACTTCCTTTGCAAGTCCTACGTAAGCAGGATCCTTTCTTGAAAGTGTAAACTCAGCAAGTCCGAGAGGATTGGATCTGTATGATGAAGTCTCACCTGAAGGAATGAGCTCATCAGTTGTTGTGACAGGATCGTGAATCTCTGATACAACCTTGAGAACAAGGTTCTCAGGAAGAGCAGACATCTTAGGCCAGTCCTTAATGTTGGGACCGAGCTGAAGCTCAACTGAAGGATCTGCAACACCGTGAGAATCAAATACACGGTTCTTGTAAATCTCGCTGTCAAAGTGATATGTATATTTATTGAATTCACCGTCAAAAGCAGTAGCGGGAGTAAGAACGCCCTTGTTAGCTGCTGTTGCCGCGATAGATCTTGCATCCATAAGTGCAACGGAAGCAACCTGACCGTTCTGAACCTTAGAACCTTCACGGTTAGGGAAGTTTCTGGTTGAATGTCTGATACTGAATGCGTTGTTGGAAGGAGTATCTCCTGCGCCGAAGCAAGGTCCGCAGAATGCAGTCTTAAGGATCGCACCTGACTCAAGGATTGCTGCTGCCGCGCCGTTCTTAACAACTTCCATAAATATAGGTGTAGAAGCAGGATATACACTGAGTGTAAATCTGTCGTTTCCAATGAAGTGTCCCTTGAGAATATCAGCTGCTGCACAGATATTCTCAAATCCACCGCCGGCACAACCTGCGATGATACCCTGATCAACCATGAACTTGCCGTTCTTGATCTTATTCTGAAGTGAGAACTCTACGCTGTCACCAAAGCTAACCTTAGCTCTCTTCTCAACATCTGCAAGAATGTCAGCAGCGTTTCTGTTAACCTCATCAATCTCATATACATTGCTGGGATGGAAAGGCATAGCGATCATAGGATTGAGGCTGTCAAGATCTACCTTCACAAGTCCATCATAGTAAGCCACATCACCGGGCTTAAGTTCCTTGTACTCGCCGATCCTTCCGTGAATATCATAAAACTCTTTTACTGTCTCGTCTGTCTGCCAAATGGATGAAAGACATGTTGTCTCTGTAGTCATTACATCCACACCGATCCTGAAATCTGCGCTGAGATTCTTAACACCGGGGCCTACAAACTCCATAACTTTATTCTTTACATAGCCGCTTGCAAATACTTTACCGATAATGGCAAGTGCAACGTCCTGAGGGCCTACGCCCTTCTTGGGTGTTCCCTCAAGATAAATGGCAACTACACCGGGCATATCAACATCGTATGTCTGTCCAAGAAGCTGCTTAACAAGCTCGGGACCACCCTCACCGATTGCCATGGTTCCGAGAGCACCGTATCTTGTATGAGAATCGGATCCAAGGATCATGCTTCCTGCAGATGCAAGCATCTCTCTTGCGTACTGGTGAATAACCGCCTGATGAGGAGGTACATAGATTCCGCCGTATTTCTGAGCAGCCGTAAGACCAAATACGTGATCGTCTTCATTGATAGTACCGCCTACCGCACAAAGTGAATTGTGACAGTTTGTAAGTACATAGGGAATAGGGAACTTCTCAAGTCCTGACGCTCTTGCTGTCTGGATGATTCCTACATAAGTGATGTCATGAGAAGTAAGCTTATCAAACTTAACGCATAACTTATCCATATTTCCGGATGTATTGTGTGCCTTTAAGATTCCGTAAGCTATAGTATTCTCTTTTGCAGTTTCTTTAGTTGCATTAACACCCTTGGATGCGAGAACCTGCTGTGCCTGTGCATCATCGGGTACTATTGTGTTACCGTTTAAAAGATAACAGCCTGTGTCGAATGTTGTTACCATTGCCATTCCTCCTGCCTAGTAATTCGAAGCGCTATACATGTATACAATTTCACAGGCGCTATTTTATCATAGATTGACCTTTGTTGGTAGGATATTTTTTAATCAGAATCCAAAATCTTCTGAAGTTCTGCCGTAATTTCCTCTATCCCCGCGGCTTTAAGCTCTTCTCTGAAAAGCCTCACTTCTTCCTCGGGCGAAGCTTCATATTGACCGTATGCGATCAGAGGAACATATTTGTCGCAAACCTTCAACACGCCCTGTATCTTTTCATTTATCTCGGGCTTGGAAAAAGACACTCTGTCCCACGGATAGTCCTTGGCTATGACATCATAGTTACTTACAAGCGCCTCGTAATCATCCCATGCAAAAGAAGAATTCTTAATCTCGAATTCATCTCTTCTTCCCCACCAGAAATTGGTCACTATTCCGTCGCGCTCATCATTGTAACCGCTCGGCTTTTCTAGCATTCCGTCTTTATTTATGATGTACTGAACGCCCTCGATTCCGTAATTCATAAGCCTGTAGCACTCTTCATCGTTTCGAAGGATGTCGTAAACCATGAGCGCTCTCTCGGGATTCTTGGACTTGGAGCTGATTCCCACAGCGCCGTGAAGAATACTTGTTCTTATAAGATTTCCGTTCTCTTCTCCAAAGTAAAAGAACTTGGTCCTCGCTTCGGGTTTAACTATTTCCATGTTGGGTTTTATTATCGTATAAAAATTCTGCGTGTGATGCTGAATGACAGCCGTTTCTCCCGCATAAAACTCATCATCGTTCTTTCCGGCATAGTTAAGATCTTCTCTCCAAACACCGATCCGGTCCCACTCTTTCATCAGTCTTGCAAAACTAACAAAAGACTCTCCTTCGTAATAAGGAGAAACTATTTTTCCGGGATTGGTGGAATAAGCTCCCCACACGCCGTAGGTTCCAAGCTCATATATCGGAACATACTGCCTAACCGACATAAGATAACCAAGCGCATGAATCGTCTTCTTTCCGTCGGCATCCCATGGAACCATTCTTGGCCTTGTTGTCCTTACATATTTAAAATAAGAGTCAAGATCGTTCCAGCTCTTTATCTCACCGATACCGGCTTCTCTTGCTATATCCTCTCTGTAAATAAATCCGTGATTTGTCCACTGTGTATATTCATTTTCGGGAATGAGATATATCTTGCCGTTATATGAACAACACTCCCAATCCCTGTCAGAAACATTGGCATAAGTTCTGGGGCAGTATGTCTTCAAAAGTTCTTTGGAAAGCGGCAAGAAATTGCCGTTAAGGACATTGGGCCAGGCATCGAGCCAGTCACTGCCTGTACCAACAAGATCAATGCTGTCTCCGTCCATAGAAAGAGCACTGTTGTAATTGCTTAAATAATCATCCCAAGCAACATAGTAAATATCAAGCTTGGCATTCGCTTTTTTTAAAAGAATCTTGTTAAGCTCATCTATTACCTGCTCGGTCATTCCGTTAGTAGGCTTATCGCCTATGGTAAGATAGGTGATCGTAACAGGTTTACCTGATATGTCTATCCCCTCATAGCACTCATCAAGGTCATATTTCTTATGTGATGCACATGATAAGCACATAAGAAGCATTGCTGTCATTATGATTATTGCCGTAATTTTCTTTCTCACCAAAGCTTCCCCTCATTCTTTGCTTAAGTAGTCTTTTTCTCTTTTTCAGCTTTATTTCTGATACGCAGTTCAGCGAAAAATTTCTTTAGCAATTCACTGCATTCTTCTTGCAATATCCCTTTTTTAACCGATACCTGATGATTGAAATCGGGATTGTTCAAGATGTCCATGACAGACCCCGCACATCCCGCTTTAGGATTAACTGCGGCCATGATCACTTCGGGAATCCTCGCCTGAACTATCGCCCCCGAACACATCTGACAAGGTTCAAGTGTCACATACAGCTTGCACTCTTCGAGTCTCCAGTCTCCCATGAATTTAACCGCCTTCTTTATCGCAGAAATCTCCGCATGAGCAAGCGGCGTTTTGTCGGTATTTCTTCTGTTATAGCCTCTTCCTATTATTTTCCCGTCGTAAACTATAACGCAACCTATGGGAACTTCGCCCAGATTGTATGCTTTCTTGGCCTGCGCAAGCGCTGCTTTCATGTACTTTATATCAAGCTGCTCTTCCGGCGTAAGCTTGTTTTCTTTTTCCGCTTTTGAGCGAGCTTTTATCTTATTTGTCTTACTTTTTTCCTGCTTCATACCTTTTCATACCAAAATGGTAGTAATTCTTTTTTATTTTTGCTATCATATTATAACACTATATTCGATAGAGGTTTATAAATGAAGATATCGACCAAAGGAAGATATGCTCTGAGAGTAATGATAGATCTTGCCACCAACAACAACGGCGAATACATCACACTCAAGGATATCGCTCAGCGGCAAAACATAACAATTAAATATCTTGAGCAGATCGTATCGGGTCTTAAAAAAGCCGGCTATCTCGAAAGCATGCGCGGAGGCAGCGGCGGTCACAGACTTGCCAAGGATCCTTCGCAGTATAACGTCGGCGAAATTTTAAGAGTCATGGAAGGCACTCTTAATCCCGTCTCCTGCTCTGCCGGTGAGGACGGTCTGAAATGTCCTCTTTCCGCATCATGCCACACCATTGAATTCTGGAAAGGCCTTGATGATGCCATCAACAAATATGTCGACAGTTTTACTCTTGCAGACCTGCTTGAACAAAAATGATAGCATCATGATCCGCGGTAATAATTGACATTCCATTCAAAAAAAAGTATAGTAATAAAGCGGTTTTGTGAAGGGTGCATGTAGCAGTCCTTTGTGCAAGATCGGGTCTTATGCAATGAAAATCTGCGAACCGTGTCAGGTCGGGAACGAAGCAGCACTAAGCAGAACCTTTCATGTGTTGTAAGGGTGCCTGGTCCTGCCGAAGTCAACGTGCATGTATCCCTCACAGGACCGCTTTTAATTTATTTTCTTTTTTCCAGATATTTCATATAACCAAGGACCATAAGCGCAATCTTAAATGTAAGTGCATCATCAAACTTTCTCACATCAAGTCCCGAACTCTTTTCCAATTTTTCTATTCTGTAAACCAGAGTATTTCTGTGAACAAAAAGCTGTCTTGAAGTCTCTGACACATTGAGATTGTTTTCAAAGAAACGGTTTATGGTAGCAAGCGTCTCATCATCGAGATCGTCATATATATTCTTGTCTCCGAAAATCTCATCAATAAAAATCTTGCAAAGACTCTCCGGAAGCTGATAAATAAGTCTTCCAATTCCAAGTGTGTTGTAGGCATTTACTCTGTTTTCAGCGTAGAATATCTTGCCCACTTCGAGCGCCATCTTGGCTTCTTTGTATGATTTACTTAGATCTCTTATCTCTTTTACGATCGTTCCGTAAGAAACCCTTACATTCAACATCGCTTCGGTGTTCATCATGTCCACGATGGTTGTGGCAACTTCATTTACATCATTGTAATCCTGACCTTCCTCGAGTGACTTGACCAAAATGACACTGTTCTCATCAACAGCGGTTACATAATCGCCTGAGTGAGGAGCATACATGCTCGAAAGGAGCTCCTGCATATTGCTGTCCTGCACACGCTTTCCTTCCACAAGGATTATTACTCGCGGAACGGACACCTCGATCTTAAGCTTCTTAGCTCTGTTGTAAACATCAATAAGAAGCATGTTGTCGAGAAGAAGATTCTGGAAAAAATTATTCCTGTCATATCTTTCTTTGTAGGCAAGGACAAGTGCCTGAAGCTGGCTGACCGCAATCTTTCCCACCATATAAGCATGTTCGCTGTCACCGATGGCAAGAAGAATATAGAGCGGATCACCGTCATCAAGAATCTTAAAAAGATGAATATCTCCTATTACCTGTGAGTCAACGGGAGAATTGGCAAAGCTTGTTATTATGGATGCATCCAAAAAATCTTTATCGCCTGTCGATGCAACGACCGAACCCGCAAGATCAAGCACACAAAGATCGACCTTGGTAATGCTGCTTAATTCTTCTATACTCCCTTTAATTATCTGAGATGATATCATCTGCCTGCTCCTTCCTAACAACCAAAAGATTTGCTATGCAACTCTAGTATAGCATATTATAGCGTCAAAAAGAGCCGCGCATCTGCGCGGCTCCTTAAACAATCTCTTATTAGTTTGTGATTGTCTGCTCTGTCTCTTTGTCGAAGATGTGGATCTTCTCAACATCGAAAGCAAACTTAACCTTATCACCGGGTCTCGCTGTTGTACGAGAATCAACTCTTGCTGTGATAGGGAACTGAGCAAGATCAAAGTACAGATAAACTTCTGCACCAAGAAGCTCGTATACGTTGATTGTTGACTCAAATACAGCCTTAGATGTGCTAACAACCATCTCTGAATCATCAACGTCCTCAGGACGGATACCGAATGTAACAGTCTTTCCTGCATAACCGCCATCGATAAGCTTCTTAGCCTTTGCAGGAGGAAGCTCGATCTGCTGATCTGCAATGCTGAGGCTTGCCTTGTCACCTTCAACTACAACTTCAGCATCAAGGAAGTTCATCTGAGGTGATCCCATGAATCCTGCAACGAAGAGGTTGCAAGGCTTATCGTAAAGGTTCTGAGGTGTGTCAACCTGCTGAACTACACCGTCCTTCATAACTACGATTCTTGTACCAAGAGTCATAGCCTCTGTCTGGTCATGTGTAACGTAGATGATTGTTGTGCCAAGTCTCTGGTGAAGCTTAGCGATCTCTGTTCTCATCTGTACACGAAGCTTAGCATCAAGGTTTGAAAGAGGCTCGTCCATAAGGAATACCTTAGGATTACGAACGATAGCACGTCCCATAGCAACACGCTGTCTCTGTCCACCTGAAAGAGCCTTAGGTCTACGATCAAGAAGTTTCTCAAGGTCAAGGATCTTAGCAGCTTCTCTAACCATCTTGTCGATGTCCTGCTTAGGAACCTTTCTGAGCTTAAGACCAAATGCCATGTTATCATATACAGTCATGTGGGGATACAGAGCGTAGTTCTGGAATACCATCGCGATATCTCTGTCCTTAGGCTCTACATCGTTAACAACTCTGTCACCGATCTTAAGTGTACCTGAAGAGATATCCTCAAGTCCTGCGATCATACGAAGTGTTGTTGACTTTCCACATCCTGAAGGTCCAACGAAAATAATAAACTCTTTATCCTGAATCTCAAGGTTGAAATCTTTAACTGCATGGAAGCCGTTAGGATAAATTTTATCAATGTGCTCAAGTGATAAACTAGCCATATCTTTTAATTCCTCCTGTGTATATCTTTAATACTAGAATAAAGTATATCTGTCCGCCACTTTGTTGACTATTCACTAATTCAACAAATATTTTTGGTTTCATTAGCCAATGTGCTCACAGAAAAAAATTTCTTTTTATTTTTTTGTGATGTTGCCGAAGAATAAAAAAAATCTATATGCAACTTGTATATCGGTATTTCGTTCACTCTTCATCGAGCTTTTTTATTGCGTTACTAAGCTCTTCCTCTTCGGTAAGTTCTTCTTCCTCAGGCTCGAAGCGCTTAAAGGTAACGCTGTACAACATGGCATTCACATATGAAGGTCCCGCAACGCCGATAAGAATGAGAATCGGAAGTACCTTAAGATCAAAGAAATAAAGCAAAAGTGCAGGCATAAGTGAGATAACCGTCATCGCAACAGATCTCGGAAGTGCAATGATCGCCATGAGGAACGAATTCTTTATTGTTGTTCTGGTCTTATTTTCAAATCTTGATAAGATCGGGAATACATAAAGCGATGCAACATAGAGAATAACTGCCATTCCAAGCACCACATAACAAAGGACTCCGCCTCTTGCTCTTAAGATAAAGAAATCAAGAACCAGCATTCCGCCTACGAAAAATTTAATTACCTGAAGAATCAATCCCTGTTTGAAATTCTCTTTAAAAGACTTAAAGTAGGACTTTGTGATATAGCTGTCTTCATCCCTTACCATCTTAAGGAGCACATAGTGCATAGCCGTACATGCGGGTCCCAGGATTGACGAACAGATAATTCCAAATATCCATGCCCAGAGTATTCCGTTTAAAAAGATACTGTAATCAAACTCTGCTCCTTCTGTCATAAGAGGACCTATAGCGGGTCCCAAGAAAAAGAGCTGCTCAATAATAAGCGGTATCGCAAAGATAAGTGTCAAAATATTGAGCCACATTACATCGGCAAGTCTCGTAAGTGCTCTCATAACCGGACTGTCGATATCAAAAAATCTTCCCATAGTTATTAATCCTCAATTCCATTGGTGTAAATCTAATGCCGTCTGCCTCCGTTTCTCCTCTTATATCCTTAAAGCCGATTGTGTGATAAAAATCAACGGCGTAGGGAGAAGCATTGACTGTAAGCGTATCGATTCCTTCTTCGGTTGCGGCGTATCTCGCCACAAATTTAATAAGGGCAGTGCCAATTCCGTTGCCATGGCATTCCCCATCAACAAACAAAAGTGATATGTGTTTTTTCTCCCTCAGTGACAACATGCCGAGGTACTTCTCGTCCATAACTGCGACGAAAAGCTGATAGTGTCCTGCAAGAAACATCTGATGAAGTGTCTCGTCAGTCACAAAGTTTCGGAAATTATCAATTCCTTCGCGTGAATAATCAGGGGCGTCGAATCTTGCAAAGGTATTCCACGCAAGCTTCATCGCCCCATCCCAATCTGAATTATATGCGCATCTTACGATTACTTTAGAAGTATCAACCTGCACCATTAATCACCTTACGGATCCATGCATACTGATCTTCATAGACCTTTTCTCTTCCGATCTCCTGCTGAAGCTCATGGCGCATTCCGTCATAAAGCTTAAGCTCAACATCCTTGATCTGAAGCTGAGTCTTATAAATTCCGCAGAGCTTTTCGGGTGCTTCACCGTATCCGCCCACCGGATCTTCTTTTCCGGATGTTATGAGAATAGGAAGATTCTTGGGGATGTCTTCCATCTTGTCGGTATCCTGAATCCTCTTAAGAAGCTCTGCCATGGTCTTGAAACCATTCATGGTAAAAACAAAGTTACATGCGGGATCCTGCTCATATTTTTGAACGCTCTCTTCATTGTGAGAAAGCCAATCAAATTTGCTCTTGGCGCCGGGAATGTTCTTTAAGTATCCCTTAAATGCCATTCCGTTTATAAGCGACGAACGATACTTGTCACCCATGAAAAGAGAGATAACTTTGATAAGGAACGTCATAAGATTGATAGTTCCCTGAGGCGCAAAAGCCGTACCCTGAATAACGGCACCCTTGATACCTGTTCCGTATCTGGTTATATACTCTCTTGCAATAAACGAACCAAAGCTGTGACCCAAGATAAATACCGGAACTCCCGGATAATCTTCCTGTGTCATCTTCTTAAGTCTGTGTGCATCACGCACAAGGACTGTAGCCGGATCTTTTTTGCAAAAATAGCCGTAGGTACCCTTTTTCTCAGTAACAGAACCGCCATGTCCGAGATGATCGTTACCCATAACAAGAATGCCCTTTTCTGCCATAAAACGAGCAAACTCATCATAACGATCAATGTACTCCTGCATCCCGTGGATAATCTGCAAAATAGCAACAGGTTGTCCTTCGGGAATCCATCTGATTGCGTGAAGCATGGTCTGTCTGTCTCTGGATTTGTAAGTCAGTTCCTCTTTGCGCACCATTAGAAATCCCTCCCAATATACTATTGTTTTCTGCCTATATATATTTTACTACATATAATGCTCAGAATTAACAGATTTCTGCTCCGGACGGCATCTCTTTTTCAGGAGTCATAAGAGCGAGGTTACCCTCTGCGTCTTCTGCGCAAAGAAGCATTCCTTCCGACATAACTCCCGCAAGCTTGGCGGGCTTTAAGTTAACCAAAACCATTACCTTCTTGCCAACCATCTCTTCCGGAGAATAGTACTTTCTTATTCCTGAAACAATCTGTCTGATCTGGCTTCCTATCTTAACCTGTGAGCAAAGAAGCTTCTTGGAATTTTCAACCGCTTCGCACTTGATGATCTCGCCGACCTGGAACTGCATTGCTCCGAACTGATCAAAAGTGATCTCATCTTTGGCGGGAATATCTATTCCGGCGTCCTCAGAGTCTTTCTCTGCCTTTACGGGAGCGGGCGCAAGTCCTGCTTTTGCAAGGTTCTCAGCTGCCTTTCTCTGAGACTCTTCAAATTCTTCCTTCTGTTTCTTAGTGATCTCAGCAGCTTTTTCAAGAACTTCCTTGAGGTCCTTACGGGCAAAGAGCATCTCGGGAGCTTCCGCTACCTTGTTGCCGCTCTGATACATTCCGAATGTTCCGAGAGTATCGAAATCTCTCTTAGGTGCAGAAAGCTGCTCGATTATCTTCTGAGCCGTCTCAGGCATGAACGGATCAAGAAGAGCCGCTCCGATAGAGATAGACTCTACAAGATTGTAAAGAACAGTAGAAAGTCTGTCCTTCTTGGCCTCGTCCTTACCAAGGATCCATGGCTCGGTCTCATCGATATATTTGTTGCATCTCTTGAATAAAGTGAAGATCTCAGTAAGAGCATCTGCAACTCTGAGCTCATCCATCTTCTTCTCTACTTTGTCATAACAGCCGGTAACAACAGCCTTGAGGTCATCGTCGACAGCCTCTGTTACTCCCTTGTCGGCAACAACACCGCCAAGATATTTGTTGGTCATTGCGATTGTTCTGTTTACAAGGTTACCGAGTGTATTTGCAAGGTCGGAGTTAAATCTCTCAACCAAAAGCTCCCATGTAATAACTCCGTCATTATCAAAAGGCATTTCGTGAAGAACGAAATATCTCACGGGATCTACGCCAAATAAGCTTACAAGGTCATCGGCATAGATAACGTTTCCTTTTGACTTACTCATCTTCTCGCCGCCCTGAAGGAGCCAAGGATGTCCGAAGACCTGCTTGGGAAGGGGCTCACCGAGAGCCATAAGGAAAATAGGCCAATATATGGTATGGAAACGGATGATGTCTTTACCGATAAGGTGAAGGTCTGCAGGCCACCACTTCTTGTAATCCTCGGAGCTGTTGCCGTCTGCATCGTAGCCGATACCTGTTATATAGTTGGTAAGAGCATCAAGCCAAACATATACGACATGCTTGTCATCAAAATCAACGGGGATGCCCCATTTAAATGATGTTCTTGAAACGCACAGATCCTGAAGTCCGGGAAGAAGGAAGTTGTTCATCATCTCATTCTTTCTTGCCACAGGCTGAATGAACTCGGGATGTGTGTTGATATGCTCGATAAGTCTGTCGGCATACTTACTCATCTTAAAGAAATATGCCTCTTCCTCTGCGGGGTGTACAGGGCCTCCACACTCGGGGCACTTGCCGTCAACAAGCTGAGACTCCGTGTAGAAAGCCTCACACTCCGTACAGTACATTCCCTTATATGATCCCTTATAGATATCACCCTGGTCATAGAATTTCTTAAAGATCTTCTGAACCTGCTTAACATGATCGTCGTCAGTTGTACGGATGAATCTGTCATATGAAGTATCCATGAGATTCCAAAGACCCTTAATGGTATCTGAAACCTGATCTACAAACTCCTTGGGAGTAGCACATCCGGCCTCGATCGCTCTGGTCTCAATCTTCTGTCCGTGCTCATCGGATCCTGTCTGGAAATGAACATCAAATCCGTCGCATCTTTTATATCTTGCAATAGCATCGGCAAGCACTATCTCATAACTGTTTCCGATATGAGGCTTACCTGATGTGTACGCGATAGCTGTTGTAATATAATATTTTCCTTTATTCTGCATCTATATCATCCCTCCCGGTATCACCAGCATAAAAGCTCATAACCTGTCTCGGTAACAAGAAGTTCAACTTCCCACTGAGCTGAAGGCTTGAGGTCTGCTGTGTACACTGTCCAATCATTTTCTTCGTCTATAAATATTTCTTGTTTTCCCATATTTACCATAGGCTCTATGGTAAATACCATGCCGGGCACCATGAGCATTCCGGTTCCGGGCTTACTAACATAACTTACAAAAGGCTCTTCATGGAAGTCATTGCCGCATCCGTGTCCGCCTATCTCTCTGACTACGGTATAGCCATTCTTAAGTGCATGTTGGTGAACCGCATGTCCCATATCTCCGATAGGTGTCCATGGCTTAACTGCCTTAAGTCCTTCTTCAAGGCACTCTTTTGTAACATCTACGAGTCTCTTTTTCTCGGGCGAAACTTCTCCTATGCAAAACATTCGTGAAGAATCTGAATAATAACCGTTTAAAATGGTGGAACAATCTACATTTATGATATCTCCGTCTTTAAGGATGATATCCTCTGACGGGATTCCATGACACACTTCTTCATTGATAGATGTGCACACACTCTTGGGAAATCCTTCGTAGTTAAGATCTGCGGGGATTCCACCCATCTTGGTAGTTGTGTTATAGACTATGTCATCTATTTCCTGAGTGCTCATTCCGGCATGTATCTTCTCTGCTATCTCATCGAGAACCGCCATATTTATAACCGCACTCTTCTTGATTCCTTCAATATCCTCTGCTGTCTTCAAAAGACTTCTGTCGGGTACTATAAACCCTTGACGCTCAAAATTAATGATCTTGTCGTCAAACGCAGCATGGCATGTCTTATATTTCTTGCCACTGCCGCACCAACAAAGATCGTTTCTCTCCAATCTCTTATACATTGCTGACCTTCTTATTTTTTTCGATAATTTAACAAATATAGTATGCCTTTTCGAATTCCAAATGTCAACCGACACGCGGTATTTACTGGGATTGTGAAAAAAAGAAAGCCCATGTGCCAAGCACATGAGCTTTCTATCGCCGCGTTTGTTATTATACGCCGAGGATACGTCTGAATTCGGCAACGTTCTCGGAAGGATTTCCCTTGAACACTCCGGATCCCGATACAATAACGTTGGCGCCCGCATCAAGCACTTCTTTAACATTGCTTGTATAAACGCCTCCGTCGACCTCAACATCAACATTAAGATTTCTGTCAGTTATGATCTTTCTGACTTCTCTTATCTTATCGAAACTGTTTGGAATCAGTTTCTGTCCTCCAAACCCGGGTTCAACGGTCATTACTAGAACCATCTCAACAACATTCAGGTAAGGTTCGATATCTGATACCGGGGTTCCCGGCTTGATCGCAATACCTGCTTTTTTGCCGCAGTCGTGAATCTCATCGATCACCGCCTGCGGATCCTCTGCTGCTTCATAATGAAAAGTGATTATATCAGCTCCACATTCCGCAAATTCTTTGATGTAACGAATGGGATCGACGATCATAAGATGTACGTCAAACACCATTTTCGTTACGGGTCTGATTGTTTTTACAACAGGCATACCCATAGAAATAGATGGTACAAACACACCATCCATAATATCAATGTGTAAGTATTTTGCACCGGCATTGTCGACTTCAGCGATCTGATCTCCAAGCCTTGCAAAATCAGCTGATAATATTGAAGGACAAATTTTATTCATATTTTTTATTTAAGAAATTCCTTTACTGAGGCATATACGCCGTCTCCGTCGAGTCCATACTTGTGAACAAGTTCACCTGCGGTACCTGACTCGCCGAACTTATCCTGCATTCCGATCTTCTTCACAGGTGTAGGTGCAAGCTCTGAAAGAGCATCGCATACTGCACTTCCGAGTCCGCCGATAACGGAATGCTCCTCAACAGTTACTACCTTGCCTGTCTTCTTTGCGGAAGCCACAACAAGATCTTTGTCCAAAGGCTTGATAGTGCAGATGTTGATTACCTCAGCTGAGATTCCGTCAGCTGCAAGCTTCTCAGCTGCGCTGATCGCAGAATCAACACAGATTCCGGTAGCGATGATAGTTACATCCTTACCCTCTCTGATAACCGATCCCTTACCGATCTCAAACTTGTAATCGGGTCTGTCATTGATAACGCTGCAAGCTGCACGTCCGAATCTGATATAAACGGGTCCTTCGTGCTCGATTGCTGCGCGTACGCAAGCCTTTGCTTCGATATCATCCGCAGGGCACATTACAACCATTCCGGGGATAACGCTCATAAGTGCGAAATCCTCATTACACTGATGGCTTGCTCCGTCCTCACCAACGGTGATACCTGCGTGAGTTCCACCGATCTTAACATTAAGATGAGGATAACCCACAGAGTTACGAACCTGCTCAAACGCACGTCCTGCTGCAAACATTGCAAAAGAACTAACGAAAGGAATCTTACCTGTAGTAGCAAGACCTGCTGCGATTCCCATCATATTACACTCGGCAATACCGCAATCTATATGTCTCTCAGGAAACTTTTTCTGGAATACCGCTGTCTTGGTTGAAGCTGCAAGATCCGCATCGAGAACCACGAGGTTAGGATACTCAGCACCAAGCTCTGCAAGCGCATTACCATAACTTTCTCTTGTTGCTATCTTCTTTACATCGCTCATAGTGACGCACCTATCCTTTCCAGCTCTTCCATAGCCTGCTTGAACTCATCATCGTTAGGAGCCTTACCATGCCATCCGGCCTGATTCTCCATGAAGGAAACGCCCTTACCTTTAACAGTGTGAGCAATAATTGCTGTAGGCATGCCCTTAGTCTCTTTTGCTTCCTTGAAGGCAGCTTTGATCTCGTCAAAGTTATGTCCGTCTATGTTGATAACATGGAAATTGAAGGACTCAAACTTCTTGTCGATAGGATAAGGTGAACATACCGTATCAATAGGTCCGTCAATCTGAAGATTGTTGTTGTCAACAATAACAACAAGATTGTCAAGCTTACGGAAGCCTGCAAACATAGCTGCCTCCCATACCTGTCCTTCCTGGATCTCACCGTCACCAAGAAGTGTGTAAACTCTGTAATCCTTGTTGTCCATCTTGCCGGACAAAGCCATTCCGCAAGCTGCGGAGATTCCCTGTCCAAGTGATCCGCTTGACATATCAAGTCCGGGGAGATACTGCATGCTGGGATGTCCCTGGAGTCTTGAACCAAGTTTACGAAGTGTTGTAAGCTCTTCCTTAGGGAAATAGCCTCTCTCTGCCATTACTGAATAAAGGCCGGGAGCGCAATGTCCTTTTGAAAGAACGAATCGATCTCTGTTCGGATCTTTAACATTCTTGGGATCAATGTTCATTTCCTCAAAGTAAAGATATGTGAAAATATCTGTAGAGGATAATGATCCGCCCGGATGTCCTGCTCCGGCTGCATGAAGAGCAGTGATGATGCTTTTTCTGACTTCATTAGCCGTCTTTTGTAGTTCCTGATTGGTCATAGCCATAATGAATGATTCCTTTCCGTATATTCAAAGACAAAATGCACTTACAATTTAACACAAGCTATATTCATAGTCCATAAGGCACTTTGTCTAAGTTTTAAATATAAAAACTATTACTTCTGACCGTAATACGCATTAGCGCCGTGTTTTCTGTAATAATGCTTATCCTGAAGCTCTGTGGGAGCAGCCTCAACATTGGGGTTGATAACCTCACACCTGTACGCCATCTTGGCAACTTCTTCCGTTACAACCGCGTTGTGAACAGCTTCCATTGCATCCTTGCCCCATGTGAATACGCCGTGGTTCTTGCAAAGAACTCCCGGAACATCAACAGGGTTCTTGCTCATGCGCTCAAACTCAGTGGCAATAAGCACACCGGTATTGGCCTCATAAGCCTCATCAATCTCAGCCTTGGTAAGACATCTTACACAAGGGATCTCTCCATGGAAGTAATCCGCATGAGTTGTTCCGTAGCAGGGAATGGATCTGCCTGCCTGAGCCCAGCTTGTCGCATATGATGAATGTGTGTGAACAACACCGCCGATATCTGCAAATGCCTTGTAAAGCTCAACGTGTGTAGGTGTGTCTGATGAAGGATTAAGTTTTCCCTCAACCTTCTCGCCGTTAAGATTCATAACAACCATGTCATCGGGTGTCATTGTATCATATTCAACTCCGCTCGGCTTAATTACAAACAAGCCGCTTTCTCTGTCTATCTCACTTACATTACCCCATGTAAAAGTAACAAGATTATATTTGGGCAAAAGAATATTCGCCTCATATACTTTTTTCTTTAACTCCTCAAGCATATTGAATCTCCTTCTTACTTTAAAGAATCAACTGCAGCTCTCTCGATCGCAAGACCTGCATTGTAATTCTTCATAAACTCATCAAATCCCTTTACATCTGCGCTGTCGGGATTACATGTCTCTACTTTACCTCCGACAAATACTTTGTCGTTAAGATATTTCTCAAGTGTCTCGCCGTCAGCCTTCTTCATCATGTAGCCCGCAAGAATTGCCTGACCCCAAGGTCCGCCTTCTCCTGCTGTCTCCATAAGCTTGATAGGTGTATCAAGTGCCGCTGCCATAACTCTGTCGCCAACACCTCTGATCTTGAAGAATCCGCCCTGACCAAAGAAGAAATCAGCTTTTACATTCTCCTGCTTGGTAAGGATGTCATTTCCGATCTTAAGAGCTCCGAGTGCTGTATAAAGATGTGCCCTCATGAAGTTTGAAAGGTTGAATTTGTCATCGGGTCTTCTTGCAAAAAGAGGTCTTCCCTCATCAAAGCCCGTGATACTTTCGCCTGAGAAATAATTATAAGAAAGAAGTCCGCCGCAATCCGCGTCTCCCTCCATCGCCTTGCGATAAAGAGTTCCGTAGAGAGTATCGTCGTCTACTTCTTTTCCGATATCTTTTGCAAATTCTCTGAAAAGAGAAACCCATGCATTAAGATCTGAAGTACAGTTGTTGCAGTGAACCATGGCAACCTGTTCGCCTGAAGGTGTTGTAACAAGATCAAGCTCTGGATATGCCTTGGAAAGATCGTGTTCAAGAACAACCATTGAGAATACTGAAGTTCCCGCAGAAATATTACCTGTTCTTACGCCGACGGAATTGGTCGCAACCATTCCGGTTCCCGCATCTCCCTCGGGAGGACATACAGGGATGCCGGCCTTAAGTGTTCCTGTGGGATCCAAAAGCTTGGCGCCTTCTTCGGTAAGCTTACCTGCATCTTCACCTGCTGCAAGAACCTTGGGAAGAATATCTCTTATCTTGAAGCCGAAATTCTTATCTGCGATAAGCTCATCAAACTTATCAAGCATACCTGCATTGAAATCGCATGTTGAAGAGTCGATAGGGAACATGCCTGATGCATCACCTACGCCGAGAACCTTCTCGCCTGTGAGCTTCCAGTGCACGTATCCTGCAAGTGTTGTAAAGAAATCAACATTAGGTACATGCTCTTCTTTATTAAGGATTGCCTGATAAAGGTGCGCAATGCTCCATCTCTGAGGAATATGATATCCGAACTTATCCGTAAGAATATCAGATGCCTCTCCTGTAATAGTGTTTCTCCATGTTCTGAAAGGAACAAGGAGTTCACCGTTCTTATCAAATGCCATGTATCCGTGCATCATAGCAGAAAAGCCCATTGCCCCGACACATGTAAGTTTTTCATCATACTGCTTGGCCACATCGTTAGCAAGCTTGGAATAGCAATCTCTAAGACCTTCCCAAACGTCGTCAAGAGTGTATGTCCACACACCGTTCTCAAGACGATTCTCCCAGTTGTGACCACCCGAAGCTATCGGGTTATAATTTTCATCTGTAAGCACCGCTTTGATCCTGGTTGATCCAAACTCGATGCCCAGAAAAGTTTTTCCTTGTTGGATAGCTGCTTTAATATCGCTCATACTACATACCCCGTTTTTCTATAAAATACCTTCTTACGCTAACCCATTACTTCTAGAATAAAAGAACAGGTATTGCTGCATTACTCCATTATAAGGCTTGTACTTATCAAAGTTAAAGCCTTCCGGATATTTTAATTCCAAAACTCTGTTGATCCAAACGTCTTTTGGGAAAGCATCCAGTCTGTGATATCCGAAAAGAATCTCACAATTGGCCACCTTGACTCCAACCCCAAAGAGTTTCAGAAGCCTTTCCATAAGATCATCATCCGAAAGATCCTGCCACTTATAAAGTTCTGCTTCTCCACTCAGAACATCATTCGCAGCTTTCTTTACGTACTTGTCTCTATACCCGAGCCCGCAGGAAGAAAGCTCTTTATCAGATAACTTTGCCATCTCACCCGGCTTCGGAAAAGCATATATATTATCGCCATTGGCGTTTTTTTCAGTCTTTATTTCACGACCCACAACCGCGCACAGCTTCTCGATCGAAGCCTTGATCGCAGGAATGTTTTTTCTCTGAGAGATGATAAAAGAGATCAGCATCTCCCAAGGGTCCTGTTTCAGAATGCGAATGCCCTTGCCGTACTCGGCAGCTTCAAAAAGGTATTCGTCGTTCTTATCTATCATACCTCTAATTTTCTTATATGAAACATCAAGGTCAAAATAAGATCTCCAAAATTCTTCGTAGTCTTTTTTACTACAGTCAAAATCAAACTCGTTATCGGAAATCTGTTTTATAAAAAGATGCTTGTCCAGCGCGGTCACGCTGTAACCGTCTCCGCTTTTGTTAAAGCGAAAGCACTGTCCGCTGTCGGCTATCTTTTCAAGATCAAAATCATCGTCTATCTTTATCTTCATTTACTCTTATCCATACTGTCCAGGTAACCCCTGTCCCACAACATTATGTTAAGCTTCTGCGCAAGGTCGACGGCGGGCTGAGTAAAATACTGATTGGTCATGACAACTCCGACCATCCTGCCGTAATAATCTCTGCCTGCATAAACCTCTTGAACCGCTTTGACTCCGATAGGCTTATCATAACACTTACACTGAACGGCGTATGTTATCCCGTCCTTCTCTGCAAGAATGTCCGCACCGAAATCGCCGCTTCCCTTGGTCACGACAGCCTCGACAAAACCGTTGTCTCTAAGAAGGTCCGCGCAGTAATATTCGAAATCATGCCCTTCCATTTCATCCATCGGAAGAGGCCTCATTCTAACCTTTTTTAAAAAATGGGCAACGGCAGCGGCGATCACAACGATCGCTGCCACCACTACCACATAGATTATCCATTCTTTGGACATATGATTCTCCGTTTAGATCAGAGCTTAAGGTCTCCCTCTTTAACCCATCCGAGTTTAACAACTCCTGCATGGATGATAAGAGATAATACAGCGGGGAGAACAAAACATATAAGTACGAGTCCTATCCAGTCAAAAGGTGTGATCGCTGTCTTTGTTCCTGCTGCAATGTCATTAATCCATCCTGTATAAACACCGATCTGACCTACAAGTCCGCAGGTACCCATACCCGATGAAATAGCTATACCATTCATCTTGAGTTTGAAAATACAGGTTGCGATAGGTCCCGTGATCGCAGAAGCAAGTGTAGGTGCGATCCAAATCCTTGGATTCTTAATAATGTTACCCATCTGAAGCATAGATGTTCCGATTCCCTGTGAAACAAGTCCGCCCCACTTATTCTCTTTGAAAGAGATAACGGCAAATCCGATCATCTGTGCACAGCATCCCGCAACTGCTGCTCCGCCTGCAAGGCCTGTAAGCCCAAGTGTCATACAGATAGCAGCCGATGAAATAGGAAGCGTAAGAGCCATTCCTATTAGTACCGAAACCAAAATCCCCATAAAGAAAGGCTGAAGTTCAGTAGCCCACATGATAATGTTACCCAATGCCTCCGCAGCTTTTCCGATCGGAGGTGCGATAGCCCACGAAAGCAACACACCCACACCTATGGTAACAAGGGGGGTTACAATTATATCAACCTTGGTCTCCTTGGAAACAGCTTTACCGAACTCTGCAGCAACGATAGCTATAACAAACACTGCAAGAGTACCACCTACCTTTCCGCCAAATATATTAGCGGAATATCCTACGGTTAACATTGAGAAAAGGACAAGCGGCGGACACTTAAGCGCATATCCTATTGCCACCGCCATTGCCGGGCCACTCATTGCGGTAGTAAAAGCGGAAATCTTGTATTCAGCACCATCCACCATTATCTCCCGTCCCAAAAACGGAATATTAAACTGTGTTCCGATAGTATTGATAATGGTTCCTATAAGAAGTGAACAAAAAAGTCCCTGCGCCATTGCACTAAGTGCATCAATACCGTAACGTTTTAAGGAAATCTCAATATCTTTCCTCTTCAAAAATTCCTTCAATTTTTTCATCTCCTCCAATCGTTCTATTATTTAGAACTATCGAAACATATTCTACCATAGACGCCCCGATTTTTTAATCTTAAATTCTAACAGTTGCCTGTATATACAAATTCAAGGTTCTCTCTTGCCAACTCGGCAAGGCGATAGACCTTTTGTACATCCGTCGCATCGCGGTCAGTCATTTTAAATCTGGGGAAAAATCTGGAGATATGAAGAGGAATTTTTTTACCTGTAATGTTTTCTAAATCTCTTACCCACTTGGATAATTCTCTGATCTCTTCTTCGCTGTCGTTTTCACCGGGAATAATTAGAGTAGTAAGCTCTACGTGGCAATTCTTTGCCGCTTCTTCTATAAAAGTCATCGTCTGCTTTCTGTTTCCGCCGATAACTCTTTTATAATAATCATCCGTAAAGCCTTTCAGATCGATGTTCATTGCATCGATATAAGGCGCAAGCTCATCAAGGACAGAGAGTTCTGCCGTTCCCGCCGTCACCATAACGGTTTTTAGATCGTACTCTTTGGCAAGCTTTGCCGTATCAAGAACAAATTCATATCCCACAAGCGGCTCGTTGTAGGTAAATGCTATACCGATATTTCCTTTAGCTCTTGTTTCAAGCGCAATTTCAACCAACTCTTTTGGGGTTATAATTTCCGCATCCTTCGCATACTTTCTTGAATCTTCCGACCATGAGATCTCATTATTCTGGCAAAAAGGGCAACGAAGATTGCAGCCAAAACTACCTACGGATAATATGTAGCTTCCGGGAAAAAAATTATTCAAAGGCTTTTTCTCTATAGGGTCAAGCGCAAGACTTGATAATTTTCCATAGTTATACGCCACGACCTTGCCGTCTCTTACAGTCCTTGCGCCGCAAAAGCCAAACTCGCCTTCATTTATCTCGCAGTGTCTGAAACACACGTGACAATTTGCCATATATCCTCCTACCGTCTATCCGTGACAAAGCGCTTTGATTCAAGCGATCAGTAGTGCCTCACAACTTCAAATCGCTGCAATGTATAAGGTTCATCCTCACGGATTCCGCCCTTTTGCCTTGCTATATCTATCTGCTGCTCTATCGTGTCGACGCCGTCGAGATTTGGAAGAAGAAGTCCCCTCTTGTAACCGTGGCTCACTATA
Source organism: Butyrivibrio sp. X503 (assembly GCF_003625475.1). Classification (GTDB taxonomy): domain Bacteria; phylum Bacillota; class Clostridia; order Lachnospirales; family Lachnospiraceae; genus Butyrivibrio. Next base: position 97,350 of record NZ_RAIQ01000007.1, read on the forward strand.
ACGCCGTAACGCTTAACATCAAGTTCATCCGGCGAATCTATGTCTTCTGTATCTCCAAGAACATCAACGCTTATATCAAGGAATTTAAGTTCGTCTTCTGTTATCGGGTCAAACCTCGGATCTCTGCTGCAAGCACTTATTCCGTTTTGAATTATCTCTTTTGCGATATTATCCTGAGTTGCTGCAATTGTGCCTATGCATCCGCGGAGCTGCCCAAGCTTATGAATGGAAACAAAAGTGCCTGCGCTTCTTGAAAGCATGTCAGAAGGAAGATCATCCGGCACATCAAGCTCAACATGGTACTTAACCCAAGACTCAACGCTCGCCCTTGCAAGCCTTACATACTCATCACTTGAATCCGCTTTCTCCTTGCATTCATTTATAATTCTTTTTTCAAAGTCTCTTAGAAAATGTCTGTTGTCATCTTCCTTCTCAGGATAAAAAGTGCAGATTCCGTAGCCAACGCCCGTAACATTCTGATGTGAGAGCTTGGTGGCTTTAACCCCAAGTCCGTCAAACGCTCCCGCCATTATCACAAAAGATCTGTGACCGCACTCCGCTGCTTTTTGACAAAAGTTTTCATCAAATTCAAGAAGCTTACCGAAATCAGCATTTCCGCACACTTCCATGATCCGTTCGTCATACTCGGGACCTTCTTTAGCAAAACCGTATGGTCCGTAGCTCTGAAGCTTATGCGAAAGATCTCCGCTTGCTATAAAGACAACATTTTTTCCGGATTCATTAACCGCCTCCGCTATTAGCTTTCCGAATCTGTAGTGATCGGTAAGCGGAAGTCCCGAAAGACCTATCCTTACTATCTTTCCGCCGGTATATTTCTTTCTTACAAACCAAAGCGGAACCATGGTTCCGTGATCCAAAGCCGGATCTCTTTCACCCATTGTTCCCGCAGGAAAGTCTATGCTGTCAGCCTTCATGCGGATCAGGTCAGCAAGCTCATAGTCATAATCCTCGTTAAACTTAACTTCAGGTGCCCCAAACGCACCAAAATCTCCCGTCGCATCGCGTCCGGGAGATATATGGAAATAGTCCGCATACATCACAGAATGCGGACTTGTGATTATTATTGTGTCCGGCTTAAGCGCCGCCACTTCATCGGCTACTTTTTCATAAGCCTTCGTTGTCTCGATGATCTGATCCTCTCCGCCTCTTCCGACTTGCGGAACGATAAGCGGCGGATGCGGTACCATAAATGCAGCTTGAATCGGCATGTTCTTTCCTCCTTTAGCATCACTCGTCTTCTGTATACCCACTGCCTTTCCCCTTACATTAAGGCAGAACTATCATGATACGCGTTCCCAGCTCCGTTCTGGAAAGTACTTCGAAATGACCTCCGTGCCTGTCTACTATCCACTTGGCTATGGAAAGACCAAGGCCCGTTCCGTCGTATGTTCTTGCTTTATCGGCGCGGTAGAATCGCTCAAACATGTGCTCCACATCAGCCTGCGACATACCGATACCCATGTCCTGAACCATGAGATACGGGCGATCGTCTTCGGTCATTCCGACTCCAAGTATGATCTCATCTCCGGGATTGGTATACTTGGCAGCGTTGTCCACAAGTATTCTGACTGCCTGTTTTAAAAGCATTCGGTCGGCGTCTACCACAACATCCTCTTCGCTCTTACGGAACCTATAGGGATGCGTTTCATCTATCATAAAGGACTCTTCGTATATTTCCTGCATAAGATTACCGAGCGACACAGGCTCTTTTGACAATACAGTCTTTCCGCTGTCGCCTCTTGCAAGAAAAAGAAGCTGCTCTACAAGACGGTTCATGTGATCCGCTTCATGAGAAATAGCGGAAATGGATTCATCAAGTACTTTTTCATCGGAGGTTCCCCAACGCTCCAACATCTGAGCGTAGCCCTGAATTACGGCGATTGGTGTCCTAAGCTCATGTGATGCATCGTTTACAAAGCGCGCCTGTTGCCTGTATGAATCTTTTAATCTTTCTATCAAATGATTGACAGACTGCTCTACTCCCAAAAGCTCTTCGTCGTGAAGATAAACGTACTGATTCTCGTCGGGTGCTACGTGCTCTATGGCATCCTCGATCAGTCTGTATTTATCTTCGGAAAAAGCAAGTCTGTTGAGCTCATCGGCTTTCTCGGCAACCTCTCGGATGGGAGACAGCGTTTTGTGAGCTCTTGAAGACACCGCCGGGAGGGAAATCAGAACTCCCAACAGCTGCAATAAATAAAGTGCACCTACCAGCATTGCTATTCTGGCAAACACATCAAAAAAACCGACGGTCATAAGTACTTTGCCGTCCATGGATCTGACCCTGTACGCGAGATCCGTTATCAAGCCGTTCTCAACGATAAAATCTCTATGTCTTTTAAATGCGAAGCTTCCTATAACTTCGAGTTCTTTCATATACGCCCAGAAAATATTAAGAAGTACAAAGATAAGAAAGTCCATCTTAAAGTACAACCCAAGCTTGGTTCTTGAGATCATCCACACAATACGGTGCGCAATGGACTTCATATTTTTCGACGGGCGGTTATTATTGTTGTTCGGATTTGATGACATAACCTACTCCCCTTACGGTGGTGATCATATTTACATCATAGACGTCGTCAATCTTGGAGCGCAGATATCTGATGTACACGTCGATCATGTTGGTCTCTCCCACATAATCATAGCCGCATACTTTCTCAAGAAGTGTGTCTCTGGAAAGAACGATGTCTTTGTTTTTGAGTAGCATTTCAAGCATCAAAAACTCACGATTGGTCAAAGTGATGCCATGGCCATCGTAAGTAACTTCTCGTTTCTTTTCATCCAGTCTTAATTTCTGCCAGGTGTAGATACCCTCGGAATTTTGCTCGGTATCATTAGTATTTAAAGCTCCCGCGGAATTCTTGCCATGGAGTTTAAGCGCAACTCTGATCCTGGCAAGGAGCTCTTCGATGGCAAAGGGCTTGGTGATATAATCCACTGCCCCGCCATCGAGTCCCGATACTTTATCCATCACCGCATCTCTTGCGGTCAATAATATTGTAGGTGTCGGCTTATCCTGCATCAGGCGTCGCAAAACCTCAAGTCCGTTGAGCCCCGGCAACATGATGTCCAAAAGAATGAGATCGTAATCTCCTTCTATTGCCATCTTAAGTCCTTCTCTTCCGTCAAATGCTTTGCTGACTTCATATCCTTCGTGCTGCAATTCCAGCTCAACGAATCTTGCCAGTTTTTCTTCATCTTCTACAATCAGTAAATGCGCTGCCATGCATTACTCCTCACGGAAACTGTCTTTTACCTGCTCGGCTGTTTCCTTTGCTTTATCTACTACATCATTGGCCTTCTTGAGGTCATCTTTTCCGTAAAATCTGTAATTCCAGTCAAAGAACAACGAAACAACTATAAGAACGATTACTGCCCACCAGCCAAAGATGAGCGCAAGGATCGCAAGCCAAAGAGGAATGTTTATAACGTGCTCACTCTTACGTGTGATCTCAATATAATTGTTTGAAAGAAAATCGATGGCTCTTTTAAGGAACTCTTTTATCTTCTTTCCGACGTCACCACCACGAGCTTTCGCTTTGGCAACAGGAACCATCTCATATGATGCATCCGTAGTATATTCCGTGGAGTGTACTTGCTGCTCGGGGCCTTTGACCTTGCCTTGCTTCTCAAGTATTATCATTGCATCAAGTAAATCTCCGTTTGCTTCGCCGAGTGCTGCTTTTGCTTCTTCATAGCTTACATCTGCTCTTGCTCTTAACTTTTCGATCTTTTCAAATTCATCCATTTTGTGTTCCCTTTCTCCTCATTAGGAAAGATTGTTTTTGTTTACAATGACAACTATATAGTCCGTAAATTAAACAATCTTTGGAGTAAGATTAAAAATAGATTAATAACAGTATACTTGATATTATTCCGAGTTACACCTATAATACAGAAGAAATTAAAAGTGCAGAGTAGACTGTAAAGCGTCAAGTGCTAAGTGAACAGGGAGTTGTCATTTAGACGAAGGTTTTATCCGCGGTTTTATGGTCGCATCCCGCTACCGTTGTCGGAGCACTTATTGATATCGGAGGCTATCTTGTAAAACCCACAGGTCCCTTTTTCCCCGGATTTACCATTAGCGGAATAGTAAGCGGCCTTATCTTCGGAGCAATTCTTTATAAAAAAGAGTTCCGTACCGTAAGAATACTCGTTGCTTTACTTATCCATACTCTTGTTGTCGGAATTATCATGAATACATTCTGGCTTGACTTCATGTACATCAAAAAAGGCTTTTTTATCACACTTATGGCGAGACTTCCTAAAGAACTGGCCATGATACCGATCAACTACATCTTATTATCAATTTTCTTATTTGCAATATCCAGGATCAAAGATTATGCAGAAGTATAACTATAAAGAGGCAATTTCTTTTTTTGAGGAATTGCCTCATTTTGAACCACCCAAAGACTGTGCCAATCCAAAGAAAGATTTCTTTTCATTGGACGCCGAGCTTTCTCTTCTTGAGAGGCTCGGCAACCCCCAAAACTACCTAAACTATGTTCATGTTGCGGGCACCAACGGAAAAGGATCGACAGTTTCCTATATCACATCAATTCTTATGGAAGCCGGAAAAACCGTCGGAACGTTTGCTTCTCCTTTTTTATTTAGGTATAACGAGCTCTTTAAGGTAAATAACGTTGATATCACGGATGAGGATTTTGCAGAAATCTTTTCTATGGTAAAGCCTGCATATGACGAGCTTGCCTCTGAAGGTATTTACCCAAGTGAATACGAGATTCTGACCGTAATGTCTTTTCTTTATTTCAGGGAAAAGAACTGCAATATCGTTGTCATGGAAGTAAGTCTCGGCGGACGCCTTGATACGACCAACGTAATCCCGGCTCCGCTTGCCACTGTGATAACTCCGATAAGCTACGATCACATGTCGATCCTCGGAAACACACTTACCGAGATCGCTACCGAGAAAGCCGGAATAATAAAGACAGGTACAATTGTCGTTTCTCCTATTCAAGATCGCGAAGTTAAAGAAGTTCTTGAAAAGACATGCTCTGAAAAAGCCGTTCGTCTGGTGTATTTTGATTCTCCCAAAGTGATCGAGAGAAGTTTGCAGGGACAGGTATTTGAATTTAACGGAGTTAATTACAGAACAAAACTCCTCGGGACCTACCAGATTGATAATGCCACGCAGGCAATATGCACTTGCATTAAGCTAAGAGACAAAGGCTTTAAGATCTCCGATGAGGCTATTGCACAGGGAATAGCTAAGGCCGAGTGGTTCGGACGCTTTACGGTCGTAAGAGAAAATCCGTATGTCATCATCGACGGTGGACACAACAGGCAGGGCGCCGCGGTCCTAAGGCAATCTTTGGAAGAATATTTTCCGGGTAAAAAGATAACGTTTATACTCGGACTTCTTGCGGATAAAGAAGTTGACATTATCCTGGATGAGCTTATGCCTATAGCCGATAAATGCTACGTCACCGCGGTTCCGAATAAAAGAACCATGGAGCCTGAAAATCTTGCAAAAATGATTGGCGCACGTGGCGTCGAAGCGATTATAATAGAAAAAAAGATTCCGTACGACCGGATACTTATGGAAAGTGAAGTTATCTGCATTGCAGGATCTTTGTATCTGATAAAAGAAATTGGAAATTTTTAAGTATAAGATAATCTCCGAGAGGATTCCTTATGAAGATTAAATGTGATTATTGCGGAAATACTTACGAAGATACTTTACATGCATGTCCTGACTGCAGCGCCCCAAATCCATCACACAAGAATGAAAAGGACCCCAAGACCATTGAAGAATTAAAGAAGTGGTACAAAGACAGGAAGCTTCCTTCTCCTGAAGTAACCCGCTTTTTTATTGGCGTGGATTATAAGAAGCCCAAGGCATTTGGAATCTATAAGGATGATAGCGGAGATTTTGTTGTCTACAAAAACAAAGCAGACGGTTCAAGAGCCGTCCGCTATAAAGGTGCCGATGAAGAATACGCTGTAAATGAGCTTCTTCAAAGACTTAAAGATGAGATCGTTCATCAGAAAAACTGTTCCGGAAGAAAAAAATCAGCTTCCGTAACACGTTCTGTGACTTCAAGCACTTCAAGCACGACTAAAAACAACCGCTCTCTCCCCTTAATGGAAATAATTTCCATATCAATAGCCGCGTTCTGCATCCTGTTTGGTATCGCCTTGATCATGAGCTTCCCCGATCACAACGGATACTACAGATATGGTCATGGCGTATATTACAATTACGATGATCATTGGTTTTACTACGACACCGACAATTGGGTAGAGATCAGCCAAAACGATCCCATCCCAAGAGAAATATCGTCAAACTATGACGACTACTACATTTCCAGGAACTGGGATCAATCAATGGATACCACCAACTGGAATGATACATCTTTTTATGACAGATACCACGTCTCGTCGGATAATGACTCTGATTCTGACTATGACTGGGGCAACAACGACACATGGGATTCAGATAATACCGACTGGGGTTCGGATTGGTGATGCTATGCCCTCATAGAGTCTTGGCAATTGCCTTACACCACTGAAGCTCTATGATAATCTGTCACGTCAGAACCAAGCTTTTGGTAAAGCGCTTCGACAGAAGCTCTGTCGGACAGTGTCTTAAGCTCTGCATCAGTCATTCCGATAAGTTCAAGGAACTCAACCTTGCCGTTAGGTGTCGAAATGGTTTCAACCGTCGGATCCTTGATCGTTATAAATCCGGTAAGATTGGATTTTCTGTAAGCGTCAATGCCTTCTTGCTGTCCGGTATAGACAAATTCAAAAGGCCTAAATAATTCTCCGTTTTGGAAAGTCATTCTGGCTATCATCTGCATGATACCGCAAATGCACTTTAATTCGCCCTCTTCATCTTCATACTTATCCTTCTTGAGCTTAAATGTCAGCTCGTAGCCGTAGCCGCTGATATCAGGATTCTTGCATTCCTTTTCATATATCTCGGTCAGACCAAAAGAAACAAAGTGCCAATAATCTCCGCCGTCATAAACACTGATTCCATCAAGCGGATCATTTCCTCCCACAATCCATTTTACAATTGTTCCATAATGCTTGGGATTGTTCTGTCCGGGATAAACTCTCAGAAATTCTTTCTCAATTGCACCCCAACCTACTGCTTCAACTTCTTCAGCTTTAGGAGCTGAAGGCTGCTCAACCTTTGGTTCTTCTTTTTTTAGAAACTTATCAAATATCCCCATTTCTTATTCCTCCTAAACCTTTTCCATATCATCCCTGCATACTTGCAGAATCTATTCCGTTTTCCAGGCTTCCATCTACAACAACGGAGTGGTCAAAGAACAATCCGCCATCGTAATAGAACACCGAAAAGTTACCTTTGTTATCCATAGCCATGCTTTCAATCGAAAGTTTTTTAGCAAAATCAGCCTTAGTTACTTCTGTAAAGTTTATGGGATTACCATCATCATCAATTTCACAATCGCTGGACTGCCACTCATTTGCAAGATCCGTTAATTCCTTAGCTGCAAATTCACGCAAGCGTTTATCCCATTCAGCCAAATCTTTGTAAAAAGCATCCATATGCGTTAGTACTTCGTCAGCGCTCTCCTGATCCCTTTCCACTCTAAGAAATAACTTAGCCTTCTCTCCGAGCCAGTCGATTTCACCTTCAAAGTCATGAAGATCTTTTTTCAAAGATAGTTCTCCATATTTCTCGGTTTTGATGACAACCGGTGTCTTGTATTTCTCAATAAGTCCGTCAAGAAACTCATCCGGAACTTTTGCAGAAAGCATTTCCAATCCAAAAAGGCCACCCATCCTTACGGTATTGTTGACCCAGGGCTCAGATGATTCTATAAGCTTTGGCGCAAGAGCTCTTATCTTATAAACCATCAACTTATTAAACTCTTCAAAATATGCGCTTCTTTCCTTTTCCTCTTCAGTCGGCGCAAATCTTAGGTTAGACATTATGTCACTCTTTTTTCCTGTTTTAAGATTTATATATCCCAGGATAGGAAACGAAGCCGTAAAACATTCCTTCACTCCACTGCCACATGCGCTACCGCCACCAATGGCTACAAGGTACTCTTCAGACTTAGATTCAAAGTTGTCCTTTTCCCAATCCGGTATCTTGCCTGTTCCAATAGAACATGGCAGTAGTTTCACTTCACTACGGAACGAATCAATATTCTGAATATTTCCGGTATTATAGAACTCGAGCAAAGTCTGAGTCATCTCTTCTATATTTGACTTCTTTTCCATGAGTTTTTTATTTTTGCCATAACCAAGCCCCACTTCAAGGTCAAGTTCATGCATATTATCCCACGCAGCTTGGACGAAGCTCACTTTGCTGATTGGTTTTTCTATTGCCAGTGTCACAAATTCCTCATAATTATCTTTAAGTTTATCAATGTAAAGCTGAACCTGATCCCAGGATGCTCCTTTTATCTCCCCGTCAAAATTATTTCCGACACTGTAGATCTTTTTATCTTTTTTCTTGCCGAACCAAAACATATTCTATCCTCCCACCAAGCCTGTTACACCTTTAATTATGGTTACTGTATAGATATGCGCCGACAGCGGCAACACAAGGTACTGTTCCGATGATTCCGACTGATCCCGCTATAGCTCGTATGATCTCGATGGCTACAAAATCCGTGTTAACGAGTTGGATAAAAGATACTCCGTATGAATAAATTAAGAGCATCATATTGAGTGCACCACCGGCATAAGCTAGGATCAATGTATTTGCCATTGTTCCCATGGCGTCTTTTCCGATGTTCATTCCGGATCTAAAGAGTTCTTTAAATCCTGCCTTGTTATTGGCAAGATGAATCTCTTCTATAGCCGATGAAATAGTCATGGCTATATCCATCACAGCGCCCATCGCTGCGATCAATATTCCGCTGATAAAAAGTCCTGACATCTTCAGCGCACTTGTCGACTTTACAAGAAGAAGTGCCTCTGCTTCGTCCATCTGAAAAGTTGTTACTCCGCCAAGTTTTGCGGAAACCGTTCCAAGAATTGCTGCTATCAGCACACCTGCAAGTGACCCCAGTGCAGCCGAGACTGTCTTTTTACATACGCCTCCTATAAGAAGGAAGCATACAGCGGATGTCACAAAGATGATCGCTATAGTCACAGGAATGGCAGAAAATCCTTTGTATATAAGCGGAAGAAGCACAAAGAAGATTGCGAGCACGGTATATACAAGTCCCGCAAATGCCTTCAGTCCCTGCTTGCCTCCCATGAGTAACATCACGGCAAAAAATACTATCACAAGTCCTATCGTTAACGGAATGCGATTGTAATTGTATATGCTTACGGAATAGGTATGTTCTGCTGATGTATCAATTCTGACGCTTACAGTATCGCCTTTTTTAACATCCACATTGTAGAGCGAACTATAATAATTGGTAACTGTACAGACGTCACCTTTATAGCGGCCTGTAAGGATCTTTATCTTAATCTCGGTGCTACCCTTCTTTTGATTTTCTACAGTTTTATCTACGACAGTATTATCCTCAATTACAGAAAGAACTCTGGCAGTCTCATATTCGGTGCCGGAGTTCTCTGTAATAGTGTATCTTGGCCTATCGGTATTGGCATAGATTACTACGCCAATACTCAAGGCCATAAATACAAGGACTGATACTATCTTAATGATCAGTTCTTTTCTCATTTTTTATTTTCCAAATATTTTTAGTAGCTTAACGAGTAATCCTGCAAGCTTACTTCCCGATGCTGCCGATGCAGCCAAGGAAGTTCCCACAGTTACTTTAACTACAACTATAGTTACTACGGCAACACTTATTATACCAAATCCTACTGCCACAGGCACTACAGGAATATGCGGCTTGGGCTTTTCGGGAGTGGTTACCTGCTCACCGATCTGCTCATCGTCACCTGCCTGAACCTGCACGCCCTGTCCGGGATTCTGATTGTCACCGTTTCCGCTGTTATCGCCTTCCGATGCTTGCGAATTTCCTCCTTCGCCGGCGTTGTCCTGCTGTGCATTACCGCCGCCGTTTGAATGAGATGAATCTGTACCGGTTGAACCGGGCTGACCTGTTGTTATCTGTTCACCGGTTCCGGAGCTGCTTGCGGTTGCAGCTTCAATACTGCTCGCGCCGCTTGATGCTGCGGTTGCCGCTCCTGTATTGGGAGCTGTGCTTGATGATGTATTACTTGTATCCGATCCGTTTGAATCAGAACCGGATACGCCGTTATCATGTGATGATCCTGAATTGGTCGATCCGTTATCTGAGGAATCTTGTCCTGATGAATTTCCACCACCTTGGTTTCCGGAAGCAGACTCTTTTGCAAGGAAAATATCATCGCAGTTACGTACTCTGAATACAGGTACGGAGACATCCGATTTTCCTTCGGGATGCTTGTAAAGAACACCTGCTGCCGTTACATTGGCCCCTTTCTTTACAAAATCACTGAGAGTGTTCTTACCTGTAGTTCCGGATTTAATATATCCGTCGATGAAGATTGCAGCCTCTTTTCCTGTTGAATCCTTGAGCCAGAATTCTGCAACCGTTCCGTCGGAATTGTAATCCACTTTAGTAACTTTTCCTGTTGTCTGAAGCAGCTGTCCGCCAAGATTGTCATAATCCATTGCTGTCTTGGTATCAACCACCTTGGGCTGCCATACATAAGGAGCGTCATCAAGTACTTTGGCCGAAAGAACCTTAAGCTCTATATCCCCTTGATACTGAGCAAGGAAACCTACTATACGCATCTTGGTACCGATCTTAAGTCCGGGAGTAGCGTAAGGGAATATATCCATTCCGCCGGTCTCGTCCTGAATATAGATGGTATCAAAGAACGTTGTATCCGGATTATCTGTTCCTGATGTAACATATCCTTCTACCGCAAATATGTCGTTCATTTTGCCTTTTCTTGCCTCGGCGATTGTAGTTGTCTCAAGCTGAACTTCAGCGCCGTCAAGGATGTTATTTACGATAGTATGGTTCGCATAAGGGAGTGAATCATTGTTATCCATCTCGGCTTTTACTTCAAAGTCTGAAAGGAATACGCCTCCGGCTACGATGATCTGTCCTCCCGCCTTTGTCTTCTGACGGGCTATAAAGGTTACGTCACCCATATTATCAAGTGGATTATTAGCATCATATTTTTCTCCGTTAGGGCCCTTACAATCCATTGACAAGGTGGTTTCAAAGCCCTTTACAAGCCACTCCGCTGCATCCACAAATCCGGTTGCCGTAGCACTTGAAATATCAACAGAGCATCCCGAATACTGGCTGTATACCTGACCTTCTCTGATTCCCGCAAGCAGGTCGGAATCTAGATTAAAGTTCTTGGGATACATCCTGTACTGCTGTCCGCCATTATTTGTATCATCCCAAACTTCATCCGAACCCATTCGGATAGTCGAGCCTATCGCTTCAAGAAGTTTGTTCTGCTCTGTCGCCGTCTGTCCGTTTGTAGAATCCTGATAATCCGCAAGACCGCAAACAATTACGGAACCGCCGTTTGACACATAATCTTTTACCAGACTTAAGAATTCATCGCTGTAATGCGAAGGAGCATAATCACCGGCGTTCGCTGTACCTGCTTTCTTTGCCGGAGCAGCGAGAACTAGCAATTTGCAATCTTTGAGCATCTCGCTTGTGATCTCATCCATTACTACCTTCGCGCGAATATTCTTCTTAGCGCACAGATTAATAAATGCACTTACATTTCCGCCGTAGTATCCTGCAACATAATCGTTGTAATGACTTCCGTCTATGATCACGTTTGCAACCATCTTATCAAGCGTATAGTTTACCGTGAACTTATCCTTATAAGTTTTCTCGACACCGTTTAACGTTGCATGAGCCGTTACCTCATATGTCACCTGTCCGGCCTCGTTGTAAACAAATTCTGTTTTATAAGACGCTGTTCCGTTGGAAGCAACCTCTGTAACTTTAGCCTCCTCACCCGAAACCTTAGCTACGGGTGTCTTTTTATTGTCTACATCACTTACTTCAATCTCAATGTCGTTGATAGTAAGATCTGTCTTTTCGTTATTATAAAAATCAACGTTGATATCAAGAGGCTCTCCCGCTACTGGAAGAACCGTATCGGTATAAACATCATTGATACCGCATGCCTCTACATCACCAACCCATACAGGTGCTGTTACTGCGATATCCTTATCACCTTCGGTAATCTTGATAAGGTAATATGAATATGCAGAAGACGCTGTAAACTTAACAGTTGCTTCCGCCATGTTAACATCAACAGAACTGATTACCTGTCCGCCGTTAACGATAAGCTCAACCTTACCGATTGCCTTATCCGTAGGCTCCTTGATGTCAGCCTTGATCTCTACCATGTCTCCAACAGCATCTTTATCGAGGATCGATCCCATTACATTTCCGTCCAATGTGTAGTAAATGGAAAGATCGTTGTCCTCTGTTGCATAGATACGATAATTTCTCATCGCATCATAAATAGCTTCTTCCGTATTTTCATCTGCGAGCATTACTGTACGCGCCGTGTTGGCATCACCCCAAAGTCCTTTGTGGTTATCCTGGTTATTGGTGGGCGCCACATGCCAGCCCTTATCAAGAGCACGAATGTAGTACTCGTATGAAGGGAAGTAGCCGGAAGATCCGATCGCACCTTCACCGTTACCAACCTCGATCATTGTGATAAGGTTGTCGTTTTCTTCAGTGTAGTAAGCAAAATCCTGGAAATCACCGAAGGTTGTTCCCGGGTGATTGAACTGGCTGATAGAATCAGGCGCAGTCCTAAGCGCAGCATAATAATTCTCAAGAGCTGTTGAGTATGTTGTAAACGCTTCCTGTGTACGGCTCTGGAATCCTTCCGTGTTAAAGGTATTCATGTGTCCGAGACCGTTTGACCAAGTCATCTCGTATCCGTATGCACATGTAAAGTCCTCGGTTGATTTCTCCTTCGCAAGATTGTGAGCATATGTCCACTCATCAGTATCTTTGGTATCGACGTTTTTGGTAATCTTGGAGTCTTTCTCATTATCGATCGAATTGGAGTGATCGGTAATGATTATGTAATCAAGATTATCAACGTTTTTGGCATGATCGTAAGCATCTTCCAAAGATCCGGCACCGTCTGAAATATTGGTGTGCGCATGGATCTGTCCAAAGTAAATATTCTCTCGCTCGTTCTTTCTCTTAGTAAACTTAAGAGTAGAGATCGCACTGTCGAGACATCCCTCTTTTACTGCCTTAACCTGAATCTGAGCCGGAAGCTCTTTTAACTCGAAAGGCTCTGTGTATTCTTTCCAATCTTTATAATTATCTTCTTCCTCTGTGACAATAAGTTCGTCCTGATTCTCAGTGTTTTCGGGATTCTCAGTATTTTCCGCATCTTCAGGATTTTCTGTTTTTTGTGCGTTCTGCTCTTTCGCAGGTTTCTCATTGTCTTTTTCAATCTCGGCTTTTGTTCTGTATCTGTATAGGATCGTTGCGCCTTCAGTCTTGGTCTTTAATGTAATCTTCTGAGTCTGCGCGATCGCTCCTCCGTTGGGAGTTGCCTTAACAGTTGCAACCTGTGACTGCGTGTATTTATAAACGCAGTTTACACTGTTCTGAAGCCCATCCTTGGTCGCATGCGCACGAATTATAGCAGGTAACTCAGTGAGTGTGATCTGCTTGTCGGCGTCATATTTGACTTCATCAGCTCCGTTTAGTGAATAATATATTTCCGCATCTTCTGTCTTGGTAGAAAGAGCTACCTTTGTACCCTCAGCTACTTCTCCGCTTGTGGGATCCGCAATGACATGACCACATATATCGCCTGAAACAACAGGATGTCCCATTACCTGAACCGTATCGATTCTGTTCGTTCCGCCGGTTCCCGCGGCTTTACCATTCTTGGCAGCATTTTCGGTACATGGCACAATTCTTACGTAAACATTCTCTTTGTTGTTTGCACCATCAGGAATTTTAAAACTAAACTCTACAAAATATTCCGGCGCCAAAGAAGTCTTGGCGATACCGTCGGATATCTTTCCGTCACCTGCTCTCTCGCTCTGCTTACCGTTACGGTCATAGACAGGATACTTATAGGAATAAGTACCATCACTTAAATCCTTAAAGCTTCCGTCTTCTCCCGTTGTAGAATACTGAAGCTGATATTCTCCTGTCGCAGTTTCGGATGAACGCATACGGAAGCTAAGGTTCATATCCGCATATCCCAGAGTCGGGAATTCCAACTGAATAAATCCGGCGCCTTTTACCAATCCCTTTGAGCCCATGTAATAGTTCGTTGAACCCGTTTGGTTTGATGTAGCTTTTGTATAAGGCAGAACCTTCTCCCCATTTATTACTACGCTATACTTAGCCTTGGTGTCACGCATATCATTGGTTTCGTATAGGTCACCGTTGATAACTTTTGTTTCTTCTATTCCTGCAGCATCATAGTCGGCGTTACCTGCCCACTGTGCAACCAAAAGCTCGGTATCGGGATCACTCTCAAATAACTTCTCGCCTTCTTTCAGGGCATAGAAGTTGAAAACGTACTCAGGTTTATTTGCTATACCATAAGTTGTAAATCCGCTGTAATATTCAAGCGCAAGGTCATAACTTCCGTTCTTGGCATTTACATTAATAAGATTGAAGTTACCTTCCTTCTTATCATCGGCATCTTTTAACTTCCAAATGCTGTTTGCTGTAGCTTCCTCTAAAAGAGTAAGTCCGCAATATTTCTTGTTCTGGCCGTTAACTGTCTTTTCTTCAAATGTAGCAGTAAGATACTTATCATCCTTCGTCTTAAAAGTGTACTTGCCGTCTTCATCTACAGAAACTTCGAGAACAAGAGCGTTACTGTCCTTTATATCAACGCTTCCGTCTTCCGAAGGCTCAATAGCCACACCTGCATATTTGCCGTTAGTGGCATCGGATGACATAAACTTATTATCTCTGGGATAATAAACAACAATCTCATCCCCGTCGTAAAGCTCTCTTGTAAGAAGCTTGGCTATAGTGTTTTCGTCGTCTTCCTGTGTATCTTCTCCATCTATATAATCGGGAATAGTATAGGCAGAGAGTGTATAAGGAGCCTTGTCTGAATCATCAGTATAACTATAAGCAGTAAAGAATTTATTATAGTACTCTATATATTGAGGCTTATCTACATTTGTTTTTTTATCATGATATTCTGCTTTAACACTCTTTATAAGAAAAGAACCGTCTTCCAAATCTTCAAATTTCCAAAGATCCAACCCGCTATCAGACTTATTTTTTTCAAAAGTAAGTGAATTACCTGTAGCTCCTGTCGTAAGATAACATGTTGATGTCTCTTCGCCTTCTTCATTTAAAAGCTCGGTCGTAATATAAAACTGATCTTCGTTATCGGACTTTTCAAGCTTTAATGTAGCAAGCTTTGCTTCACTGTCTTTGTAAACAAGATATCCGTCTTCATTGATCTCAACATCAACCTTATCAAGTTTCTTATTATTGTTTCCGGAGCCGGGCAAAGAAGACATTGATTCTTTATCATCATGAACGAGAACAAACTCCTGTCCGTCAATAAGAGAAGACAAGTCTTTGATCTTCACACCTTTTTTGAGTGTGTATTCAAAAGAAACCTTCTCACTCTTCTCGCCGGTTTCCTCTTCGCCTATTTGAGCATAAGCATGGATAGTGAGATCTTTGTTTACCTTGATGGGCTCTTCATATGGAGAGTAATTCTCCGTATCGTTTGTATTGTAATAAATCGTAGCATCTTCTGTAGCACAAGTAAGAGTGATCTCCGTATCGTAATCTACTTCTTCACCACTCTTTACAGATGCCTCGGGAGCAAGCACACCTGCACCGTCTGTGAGTTTATAGAATTTAAGCGTCTGGTTCTTTATATTATTAGGGAAAGCTCCGCTACTGTCCTTTGCATATGCTCTGAAATCACTCTTATCCTCATATACGCCAAGATATCTTACGTCTCCCTTTGAATCTTTAGCACAAAGATATCCGTCTTCAATAATCCACTTTGCGCCTACAAGTTCACCATCAATATTCTTAACTCTAACTCCGTTATTGTCAGCATTTGTATATAGGTGATTTTCGCCGGAGGTGATAGTGTAGTAAGTCTCAGTTACTGTATCATCGCTTTCCTCCTCAGAGTCTTTTTCTTCAAGCTCAGTTGCCGGTTCTCCTTGAAGATTCTGAAGGGACATACCAGCATTTCCGTTTGCCGGTGTTGTCACGCCCTTTTCATCGGTTTCTGCGCCGGGTTTTTTGCCGTCACCTTCCGAACCCTTTATTCCTTCTCCGGCCCCGGAGTTTGCTCCAAGCTGAGAATTACCGTTCTCGGTATTCTCACTTTTTTTATCTCCGCTCTTATCATCTGCAGGCGTTTTGTCGTCTCCCACATTCTCGTCGGAATTCTTTTTGTCATACTCGCCTTCGGATGTTTCACCCGTTTGTTTTTTATCGTCATCGCCGGAATCACCGATGCTCGGATCATCTGCATTTTCCTCTGTAGAAGAAGATAAAGAACTGTTTGTAGGTTCGTCCGAATTGGGCGCAGTACCATTCTCATCATCTTTTACAGTCTTTGTTTCAACAGTGTTCTTGGTGATGGTCCATGCGTAATCACTGTTATCAATATCTCCTTCGAAAGTTAATACTCCCTTATCTTCTTTAGCAGATACTGCTTTCGGGCCACTGTTAGTTGCCTCCGCGTTCGGAAGCACATAGGTCTTCTCACCCTTAGTCATAGTAATAG
Source organism: Butyrivibrio sp. X503 (assembly GCF_003625475.1). Lineage (GTDB taxonomy): Bacteria > Bacillota > Clostridia > Lachnospirales > Lachnospiraceae > Butyrivibrio. Next base: position 114,051 of record NZ_RAIQ01000007.1, read on the forward strand.
CTATGGAATCATTCTCAGAAATATCTTCGAAATTAATCGATGTCCATATTTGATTGGTCTTTGTCGATTCCTCTTTTGCAAAAGTTACAAGAGAAAAATCACACACACCAACAGATAGTGTCATCAAAAAAGACAACACTAAAGAAAGCGTTCTTCGACTCGCTTTTCTCATCCCTATTTCCTCCACCTTTATAAATTCCCCTGTTTATAAATCCCCTCGAACGAGCTGCGTCTTCAACTAAAAAATGACCTATAATCATTCATCAATAATAAAATGAATGCGCTTATAGGTCATTTCTCAATCAAGTCAAATCGCATATAAAAAGGTTATCATTTATATGCTTTTGCGTCAAATAACTAATATGAAAAATCCGATCACTGCCATCGGCATGCCAAAGGCCAAAAACCATATAGGAAAACTTTTCCCCAGCCTCCTTTCAAAATCCGACTCAGATTCTTTAGGCCATTGTGGATCGTAGTACACCGTCATACGCGTGCCTATTTCCGGAAGCTCATTGTAACCGGCGGAAATCGACGAATCACAGGTATACTCTTGTCCATCTACATAATATTTGATAAGCGGGGAGTACCTTACATGTCCATCTGAATCCTCAGATTCGGTTACTCCTTCGACATAGCCCTCACAAGAAGCGGTGTATCTTGTATTCTTATCGTTGTTCATACCATCGAACAATACACCAATGTAGCTAAAGAGTACTCCTCCTGCAGTTAATCCTACTCCGACAGGATTGATATCCATTGTCTGATGATAGTAATTAAGCGCCAAAAAACCAAACAGCAATACCAGTCCAATCTCTATAGGCGCTAATAATTTAAGCGCATTCAATGTTTTCTTCGATTCACGAACCCTCGCCTCATCGGAGTTCTCTTTGATGATCCTTCGTTCGCTCATTGCGATCATGATCATTGCATATCCAAACATTCCAAGAACAATAAACACAATAGCAAAGGGCAGCATATCAAATATAGTCCTACCGTTCACTCTCTTTCCTCCAAAGCAAAATTTTTTCCGGATAACATTTATTTTATCCAGATAGGCGCCGTTACCGCGATCTGTCCGTCTTCTCTTATAAGTTTTAAGAAATAATATTTTTGTCTGTTCCAGACTTTTATATTTTTCTCGATCAGATAATCATCGCAAGAAACTGTATCTATTACTTTACCACCTTCTCCGTACACTTGCACCTCTGTTATCTTACAAGCATCATCGCACGAAGCCTTCACATTGATAACAAGATCGTCTTGCCACTCTATCATCGAACCCTGAATATTGCCGCTCATCGAATACATTACTCTAAATCCCGGTGTTCCCGTAAAGTACGTACGAAGATTCTTCATTGCATCATAGATGTCGGCCGCGGTCAGTCTTCTTACGATCACTCCGGTCCTTATGCCGTTTTGCGTTCCCCAGTTCTCCTGATGGTTGTCCTGATTTCCCACAGGCGCAAGATGCCAGCCTTTATCAAGTGCCATCACATAATACTTTATAACATCTTCGCCCGATAACTCCACATTGTTCAATTCGATCGTGTAAGTTATCTTATCCAGTTCTTCATCATAAGGTTCAAAGAAATCAAAATGTCTGTTTCCACAGGACCACGGATGATTCCACTGACTTATAAGTCCGCCATATTCCTTAAGCTTACTGTAATAGGCCCCCGCTTCATCGAATTTAAACTCATATGAATTCAAGAAGAAATCTGCGCAATAAATATTCATATGACCAAACTGGTTGTACCATGTAGTCTCCGAACCATACAAGCCGACAAACTTTCCGTCTTCTGTTGCTTTTTGAGAGGCACGCTTTAAGTCTCTCCACTTAAAGCTCTTGTTACAGTCGAACATCTCATCCAAACAATTGCTGTGTTCGGTGATCCCCAAGAAGTCTAACTTCGCAACGTTTCTGGCATAGTCATAGGCATGCTCTGCGGTTCCGAAACCATCCGTAAGCCCTGTGTGACAGTGCATGTTTCCAAAAAAAATCTTATACGGTTCATCATCTTCAATAAGTTCTTCTCTGTAATCTGTAGCAACCGGTGATAATTCCGGATGCCTGTCAAATTTAAGCCAGTAAAGAACAACGCTCTGAGGAGCATCAATCTGTGTCACAACGATATACACATCATGCTTACCCGAAACAAGCTCTCCGTTTTCTCTTCTTATATCAATCGCAAGTTCCGTAAAATACGTATACTGCCTGCACAGATGGATATTTCCGACTTTCTCCCCCGTTACTCCGTCCAGTCTCACTTCAATATTCACATATGAAATCTTGTCCTTAACGGGAAGACCTAAGCAGAACCTCAATTGATCAATCTCTTTTTCGTCAAAAGACACATCGGAAAATTTAAGTACTGCTCCTGCCTGCGACGCCTTGACCACAGCATCTTCCCACGAATCATCTATCTCATAGTCATCAATCCTAGCAAATCCCGCTTGTATTTCTCCTTCGATTGCTTTTACTCTGTTCTCTGTAATATCAAGATTCTCTTTTACCTCAGAAACGCAGCAGCCATGTACAGAAATATTCTCCACGGTCACAACGCTTGACGAAGAACAATAAGAAACAGTGATCCTTATAAATCTGGCAACCTTCTCAATTGCTATATCATCTCCTGTTTCCGTAGCGGGCATATCATTATCTTTTTCCATGACAAAATACCAGTTGATCCTATCGCTACTGTATTCCACATGATAATGATAAAACTCCCCATCGTGACCGGTGATAAGATTTATGTGATCGATATAGTGGGCAGCACCGGTATCAAGCATGATCCACTTAAAATAAGGATCTGCTTTCCACGCCGTACCCGAATTACCGTCCAGAGCCTTCTGAGGTTCGAAGCCCTCAATAAAGCTTTCACTTGATGCTATGGCCTTGATTTCTACGATGTTTTTACTCACTTTTGCTCTTCCTTTTTATTCTATGATCAACTGTCCCATTGAAATCTTCTGTCCGTCTTTGTCAAAAATGCATACGTTGTTTCCCGCAATGCTGCATCCAAGCTCTTCGTCAGTGACATAATCGGAAGCTCCGAATACTACTGATGAAATGATCTCTTCACCAACCTTAAGCTTAATAGTTGTTTCAAGACCTGATGGCAAAGTCGAATAAACACTTGCCTTTATCTTTCCGTTGTCTTCGATCTTCATATACTCGGGTCTGAATCCAACAGTTATGTCTCCGCCGATATCCTCAAGCTTTTCGTTTGGAATAAACTTAGCCTTGTAACCAAGAAATTCTACTTCGAAGTTTTCTCCCGTCTTCGCAATCTTTCCCTCAACAAAATTCATACTCGGGTTGCCCACGAAATCCGCAACATATAAATTATTAGGCTCGTTATAAACCTGAAGAGGCGGAGCATACTGCTGGATCGTTCCTTCTTTCATGAGGCAGATCTTGGTTGAAAGAGTCATTGCCTCAAGCTGATCGTGTGTAACGTATACAAAAGTTGAATCTGTATCTGCATGAAGTCTCTTTAGCTCTGTTCTCATTTCCAAACGAAGCTTGGCGTCAAGGTTTGACAAAGGCTCATCCATCAAAAGAACCTGTGGCTTAACCGCAAGCGTTCTCGCGATCGCAACTCTTTGCTGCTGTCCTCCGGAAATCTCGGAAGGATATCTTTTTTCAAACTCTTCGATCTTCATAAGAGCGAGCATCTCTTTTACTCTCGCATCAATATCTTTTTTGTTCCACTTCATGCTCTCGAGACCGAATGCAATGTTTTCATAAACGGTCATGTGCGGCCAAAGTGCATAGTTCTGGAAAATAAAACCTATCTCACGTTTATCGGAAGAAAGATTAACTCCTGTTTCCGAATCAAAAACGACCTTATCTCCGATCTTTATCGTACCTTCCGTCGGTGTCTCCAAACCTGCGATCATTCTGAGAGTCGTAGTCTTGCCGCATCCCGAAGGACCAAGTAATGATACGAAGTCTCGGTCTTCTATGACCATGTTCAGATTTTTAACTCCGTAAAAATCTCCCCATCTTTTTGTGATATTTATCAGTTCAATTCTTGGCATACCCTTTACTCCTTCTACTGTTTATTGTACGAACCGACGCTCTGTGAAATCGACGCACCGGTCAGCTTGCTTGAAACCTGGTTGATAACAAGTACGATCACTATGATCAAAAGAGTTATCGCACTTGCGTACTGATCGTACCCGGTCTGGTTGAACGCCAAAAGCATGGTCGTCAACATGTAACTGCTGTTAGATACAATAAGTGCAAAAAGATCGACTTCTCTCATCGCGGATACTATAGGAAGCAGATAACCGGAGAAAATACTGGTCTTCTGAATCGGAACAAGGATCCTGAATATCCTCTTATACCACGGTACCTTCATAAGTATCGCAGCCTCTTCTATCTCCGCTGAAACCTGAAGCATCGAATTGATACAGCCTCTCGATGCGAAAGGTAAATACTTAACTCCACCCACAATTACAAGCAGTAAGAATGAGTTATATAAGAATGAGAATGTCTTGGTCGATGCCAGAGCCAAATATATTGCGGAAAATGCGATCGTAGGAATAAGGTAAGGGAAGAACGACATTGCTTCCACCATCTTGGAAAGCCTTGTTCTTCTGTTTCTTACAACCGAATATCCTATAAAAAGACCTGCGGTTCCTGCAAATACCGAGCAAGCAATTGAAAGAAGTACAAGTCTGAAAAGCGCCATCAGGAAATCTTTTCCTACGAGGATTCCTCCTACCATTCCCATCTTGTATGCATCCAGATCTTTTCCTATCCAGAAATCCAAGGTCCAGTTTGAAATACTGTAGTCACCGGGAACTCTCTGAATAGTCTGAAGCGCAAATACAATAAGAGGTACCACCGAGAAGCAAACTGTCAAAATTATCATTGCGATCGAGATAGGTCTGTTAGCCTTTTTGAGATCAACAAGCGATACCTGACCTGATTTTCCGGTTACCGTTGTAAAAGACCTTCTCTTGTTGGTGTACTTTTGATTGATCATCAGAATAATGATTCCGCATATGATCATCACTGCTGCAATGATATATGCCTGTCCCATGTATCCTGCGTTTATCATGGCCTTCATTTTACTAGCAAGAGTGTAAAACCTTACCGCGCCTCCCAAAAATACAGGCACTGCATATGATGCAAATCCGCTTGAAAAAACAAGAAGGAATGTCGATAAAAGCGCCGGCATAACAATAGGCAATGTGACTTTTCTTACTATCCTAAGTCTGTTTGCTCTTAGTATCTGCGCTGATTCTTCAAGCGTTGCATCCATGTTCTGCAAGATTCCGCCGATCAAGATATATGCAAAAGGCGCGAAGTGCAGACTGTTTACTATAACGCATGGAAACAATCCGTAGACAAACCATTGCGGCATACATAATCCGAACAACGACTGCACAATTCCTTTATTGCCGCTCATTACATTCGTATTTTGGAAAAGATAGATCCAAAACTGCGCGAGCGTCCACGCCGGCATAAGATACGGAAACATAAATAATGTTCCGATCAGTTTTTTATACTTAAGATTACTCCTGGTCATCAGCCATGCGGTGACTCCGCCGAATATTATTGCAAGGCTTGCCCCAAAAAAGCCAAGCAAAAATGAATTCTTAAATGGAATATAGAATGATGTCACACTCCACTCACCCGGAGCGAACAATTTTTGAATATGATAAAGAGTAAATGTTCCTTTCTTTGCGCTGATCAGTGTCTTCTCAATTCCCGCATGTACTATGAACATCTCTTTGATCATTGCCGTGATGGGATAGATGGATAACCCCAAGAATGCAATGAAGAAAAAAACCAGCATGCAGTTAGCCGGATTGGAGAAATAGGTCTTTATCCTATTTTTGATCTTCTCCAAATTTATCAGTTTCATACAACCCTCCAAAGACCATGTATGGTGGAGAGAATACCCTCCACCATACGAAATACCTTTTTCTCCTAGATCAGTTTATCCTTGATGCAATGTACTCATATACGTCTGCATAGTTAGCTGCAAGATATTCACCATCTTCTATTACGCAACGGTCTAACCAGAAATCAACTTCCTTATCCAATCCTGTTGAATCGGGAACTAAAGCGATTGAAGAATTTGAGAGGTAAGTTCCCATGTTGTCTGCGTTATTCCAAGCTGCGCCGCCTTCTTCGGAAAGAAGATAGTTGATAAACAATGCGCATGTATAAGGTGTATCTGTATCTGCACAAACCTGTGCGTATGTAGGATACATAAATCCTGCAAAGCCTTCGATACCTGCTCCGTCATTTCCTGTAGCAGCAATCTGAAGATTTGCTCTTGCAACTTCGTTGGTTCTAAGCTTTGAGAATACGAATAATCCAATGCTTCCGGGTTCACCCTCTGCAATGCCGCCACAGATACCGCCATCTGCTGTGTATGTGTAGTTGCAGTTTGCAAGGAACTTATCAAGGAACTCATATGCACATGACTTGTACTCTGCTGTGTTGTTCCACTCTGATCCGAAATATGACTTGTATGCATCACTTAACTTTTTATTCCACTCATCAGATGTGAGCATGATAAGGAAGTTCATTCCAACCGGCTCATCTGCGGGATTCTTGAAGAAAATCTTGTCCTTGTAAGCTGCCTCTGTAAGCTGCCATACGTTCTTAAGATCCTCAACGGAAGCGTCGCTCTTGTTCATGAAAATAAGCTTTGATACGAAAAGGATTGCTGTGGGATCCTGATATTTCTCATCAACAACTCCCTTTAATGACTCAGGGAAATAGTTGTACAAAAGATCTTCTGAAATAAGTTCGTTATTAACTCTGTATGCATTCTGAAGTAATGCCATGTCTGCGCCGTCTGCTGCGCTTCCGATCTCAGTTGAAAGCTTAGTGAACATATCTGCTTCACCGATATCGGACATCTCGATCGTAAGATCGGGATACTTAGCAAGGAAAGTCTCTATCGCAGTTGCAGCCAAACTCGTTGTTGAGTAAACAACTGTCTTCTCTTTTTCTTCTTTAGCTTTAGCATAAAGTTCCTCATCTGACATCTTACTTGCTTCATAAAGAGTCTTCTCGATCTCTGTGTCAAATTCAGGCACCTCCTCTGCAGGTCCGCTGCTCTCAGCTGCAATTTCCCCGTTTGCCTCGGTTGCTTCTGCAGCCGCGGGTTCACTCGCGGGACTTGCAGGCGCATCCGTTTCGCCGCAACCCGTAAAGCAAGATAAAGTTAATGCACATGCCAATACAATAGCCAATCTCTTCATAGCCTTCTCCCTTCACTGTAAAAAATAATCTCCTAACACCTAACCCCTTAGATGCCGTTTTTAATAATGTGCTTTATGTTATATGTCTGCCCCACAAGATAACTTTCGCACTTTTCAATGTAACCGTTCATAGACTTCGTATTTCTTTTGATCTTGAAAACGGCTGTATTGGTGGGCAAATTCATCTGTTTGGCAACATATGCGGGACAGATAACCGCTTCCATTTTCTCCTCAGCTTCAATCGGGTAGAGTCCCGTTCTCTCTTTGATTGAAGGATAAAGACCTTTGCTCTGAATCTCTTCTTCTGTCAGATCTTTGAGATATTTCTCAGGGACATATGCCTTCTCCCAAGCATATATCTCATCCTTGATGGTTCTGGTTCTAATGATCTCAAAGAGTTTCTCTCCATCTGCCAATTCAAAGAATTCCTTCTTTGACGGTGACGGATCCACAACTTCCAGAGAGATCAGTTTAAACTCAGAAGAGATACCCTTTTGCTTAAGGTCAGCCGATAAAGAGTAGTTACTTACCAAAGTTGCCTCTACTGATGGTTTGGAAACGAAAGTTCCCTTTCCTTGTTTCCTCTTAAGATAACCACTTTGAACCAATTCCTTTAGAACTTCACGTACTGTTATCCTGCTGACTCCATACTCCTCACAAAGCTCGTGTTCACTTGGGATCATCTCCCCTGCCTTCCACTCGCCCGAGTTGAGTTTCTCAAACAATACTTCTCTTAGCTGATATTGCAATGAAACCGGTAAGTTACTGTCTAACATTTTGCCCTCCGCTCAACTTGTTATAACATTATAATAACATGACCTTTTTGTTTGTCAATAATTTTTTTCAATAACGCAAAAAAGAGTCGGTCATTTTCGACCGACTCTCGATAAACTGTATATTTTACTTGATGTCTAAGGCTTTCCATTCCTTTAATCCCACATATTTCTCTTATTGTTCTTCTTATAAGCTTTCGCCCATTTTGATATTTCTTTTTTCATGGCATAGTTTTTGGTATTCTCTTTGCCAAGATTTTTATACAGTTCATATCTTTCTGCAGATAACTCTCCGCTTGCGATACGATTGTAGTTGTAGTCTTCATTAAGCGACGTGACGATAAAGAGATAATCTACATTGGCTGCCATATATTGCATAACTCCCGTTTTAGCCTGATCCGGTCGCTGTAAAAAGCTTTTTCTCTCACAGACAGAAAGAATCATAGAATCTCCCTGACTGTTATACATAAATGTCACATAGTCGCCTACTACAGGAAGCGCCTCTGTATCCTCTTCATAAAAATGTCCTTGTATTTTTCAATTTTTTGTCTCCTTTTTGATTCGTCTTTTTCATTCATCTGGTAGTATGGAGACCTTTATACAACGGAAACTGCCCGAAAAAAGGCAAAAGAAAACCGTGACAAATATGCCACGGTTAAATATGATTAAATATTTATCTATCACAGTTCTGCTGATAAATCAATAATTATTGTTCTAATCAAACAGCATCTTTGCCGTCTCTTCCAACTCTCTTCGCTCTTTTGAATCATCATATCCGCTTTCTTTGTCGTCAACGCCCTTTACCGGATCGATAAAAAACAAGCCGTCTCGATTACAATAAAAGAAGATCCTTCTGACTCCGCGAATCTTAAAACGTGCTTCGGCACTCGCCTCCGGATAAAGCTTCACCATCTGCATATCATCGGAGGAAGCTGCGGCCACAAAAGAAATGTAATGCTCCTTCGTCATGCTGTGATCGATACGCACATAATACTCATCCTCAACACGCTCAATAAAAATCATGTGATGTTCATCTGTTGATTCCGCATCTAACGGCAAAAGCTGGACGCCATGGCAATGAATAGACGCCTCGCCCATGCTGTGAATCACATTTCCGCAGATCGGACATACATAGAATTTAGACTTCAGCATATTTGCGGATACGTTCGCATTGTGGATCGTATTGCCGGATATCAGTTCCGTAACCGAAATTCTGAACGCCTCCGCTATAGGCTCCAGAAGCGTGATATCCGGATAACCTTTAGCCGTTTCCCATTTTGAGATTGTCTTGTCACTCACTCCAAGCTTTTCGGCCAGTTGGAGCTGTGTCATCTTATTCTTTTCTCGCAGTTCCTTAATAACTGCACCTGTAACATATTGGTTCATAAGCATCCTTACCTCCATGCACCAATTGTAATCCTAAGCCAATTAGTGTGGTACCTACGGAAAGTAGAGCGTCATTGCAGAGCGCAGATACGGTGTCCTTCGTGAATCGCAGCCACTGTCGCAACCGCGCAATATCTATTTCATATCCTGCTTTTTCAATTGCAAAAGAAAGACCACTGATTAAACTCTGGTCATCTTCAACCATCAATATATGGCTCATTTCTCATCCACCTTATACTAGTAATTCCTATGATGCTTCTGTCTTTCGGGCAATATTCAGTGTGTCCTTTCTTCCCCGGACACCTCATATGCCGTGTATTCGTGATCAAATTCATATCCAAGTTTTTCCGCAAGATGAACCGAATTCATATTCTGAGCATCCCAGCTTGGATATAATCCTTCATCAAGGCATCGTAAAATAAGCGCGGCACATACGATCGTAGCAAGTCCTTTTTTTCGCTCTTGCTCGGCCGTATCCACTTCTATTTCAATTCCTTCATTGTATCTTGTATATGAAGATGCTCCGGCTACGATCGTTCCGGATTTAAGAATAACCATGCCTCTACCGATCTCAAGATATTTTTCTTTGCTCCCAAATGCCGAAACAAAATCTCTCGTCACCGGATCCGGCAGACACATGTCATAAACTTTGTCATCGATCTCTTTAAGCTCATATCCATCAGGGAGTTTTGCTACCATGTCTTTCAAATATTCTTTATCAAACTGAGTATCCTTTTTGATAGCGTATCTGGTAACTTTCTTAGCCGTCGGAAAGCACTCTTCGATACAGGCTTCCCACGCTTTATTCTGCGGCGTCATAATAACAAAACCATCCGGCTTATTGATAACAAGCTCTTTGTCCGGCTCTCCCGCATAAAATGCAAAGCATCCAACATAAGCCATCGCAGACTTGGGCGCCTCCGTATCAGTAACAAAGATCTTGCCCATTACTTTCTGCAAGCACGAATAAACCAGAGTTTCATTCCAGCCCTCAAAAAGGTTCGATGCTTTTGATGTATCTTTTAACTCATAGACCATTTATACAATTACCTCTTACTATAAGGAAGTTCTGCTCTCGCGCTTTGCGCTCGCCAGAACAACCGCGCCTGTAACACTCAGCCTTCGCTACAGCTCGTCTTCGTTAACAGGACGGCGGTTTCAACATGCACGGTCCAGGGGAACATGTCGCAGGGTCTGACGGCTATGAGTTCGTAGCCGCCGTCGGCGAGAATGCGAAGGTCTCTTGCGAGAGTCGCGGAATCGCAGCTTACATATACGATACGTTCAGGTTGCATTTTTAGCATCGTTTCGAGGCAGACCGCATCACAGCCTTTACGTGGAGGATCAACGACGATGACATCGGGGCGAAGCTCCGCGCCGTCGCTTGTGCTGCCTGCGACACTACGCTTTTTATCATAAAACTCGGGAAGGACTTCTTCGGCCTTTCCGCAGTAGAATTCCGCATTGGTTATGCCGTTTCTAAGGGCGTTCCTCTTAGCATCCTCAATGGCTTCGGGAATGACTTCGATACCATATACTCTGCCTGCTGCCTTCGCCATGGACAATGTAATTGTTCCGATTCCGCAGTAGAGATCCCAAACAGTTTCTTTTCCCGTCAAGCCGGCATATTCGATTGCCTGCTCATACAGCTTCTTGGTCTGAATCGGATTAACCTGGAAAAATGAAAGCGGCGAGATTTCAAATTCAAGTCCGCAAAGGGTATCTCGTATCGTGTCTTTTCCATATATCGTATGAATCTCAAGGCCCATGATAACGTTGGTCTTCTCGGTGTTTATGCTCACGGAGATGCTGGTCATTCCATCAACTTTTGAAAGCTTTTCTATCAGAGTCTTTTGATTCTTTATGTATTCGGAAGTCGCACCATCTTTTTTCCCTGAAAGATAATTGATAACAAAGCAGACCATAATCTCCCCGCTTGTAAAGCCTTTTCGGATAAGAACATGGCGAACAAGTCCTTTCCCTGACACCTCATCATATGGAGCGATCTTATTTTCTTCCATGTGAGATCTGATGATCTCCATTATCTCTTCGTTCTCTTTTACCCCGATATGACATGCCGTGGTCGGAATGATACTGTGCGTTCTTCCTGCGTAAAATCCCGTCACGACATTTCCGTTCTTATCACATCCAACGGGAAACTGCGCCTTGTTTCTGTATTCCCAGGGTTCGTCCATTCCGATTATGGGCATCATAATACTGTCAACAAACTCCGCGTCAAAGCCGCCAAGCCTTACGATATTGTTCCTTACTTTATTTTGCTTGTAGAGAAGTTCTCTCTCGTAAGACATGTTCTGGAGCTGGCAACCGCCGCATTGACGCGCAATGGAGCACTTTGCCTCAACTCGGTATTCGGATCTTTTTACGACCTCTTCAAGATGCGCGTAGGCATAGTTTTTCTTGGCCTTCATGATCTTGGCTTTTACAACGTCGCCGATAACCGCATCCTTAATAAAAAGGGTATAGCCGTCTATCTTGCCTATGCCCTCTCCATCATTACCTATATCTGTAATTTCAACTTCAAAAATATCGCCTTTGTTCTTCATACATCCTACCTAAAAAGGCCGGTAAATCGCCCCGGCCCGCTTCGCTTAGTTCCAGCTCAGTCTGTGGAGTTCGCCTTCTCTTTCAAGTCCCTTGAAATCATTCTGCCTCAGTGCTTCATAGAGGACTATCGCAACCGAATTGGAAAGATTGAGCGATCTGATATCCTCTCCCATGGGGATCCTTATGCAGGTCTCTTCATTTTCTACAAGGATCTCCTCAGGAATGCCGGCGCTTTCTTTGCCAAACATAATGTAATCATCCATTCCAAACTCAACTTCGGTATATGTCCTCTTTGCCTTGGTTGTAGCCATCCAGATCTTGGCATTCGGGTGCTTTTCTTTAAAGTCATTAAAGTCTACATACCTTGTAAGATCCAGCTTTTTCCAATAATCCATTCCGGCTCTTCGCAGTTTCTTTTCATCGATCCTAAAGCCGAGCGGTTCTATAAGATGGAGATCCGTTCCTGTTGCAACGCAGGTCCTTCCGATATTTCCTGTGTTCTGCGGAATCTCCGGCTGATGTAAAATAATGTGCATTTCTAAATTACTCCTCGTCATCGGCATCCATCGACTTAGCCTTGGGAAGAGAGAAGATAAACTCCGTTCCGACACCGGTCGTGCTGATGACATTAATATTTTCTTCGTGGGCCTTAACTATCTCTTTTACAATGGCAAGGCCAAGACCCGTTCCCTTCTTATCCTTACCTCTGGACAAGTCGGATTTATAAAATCTGTCAAAGATAAGCTTCTGGTCTTCCTTGGGAATACCGATTCCGCTGTCCTTGACGGAAACAAAAACTTTGCTGTGTTTCTCGGTTGTTTCAATCTTGATCGAAGAATCCTTGTGACTGAACTTGATCGCGTTATCAACAAGATTGTAGAGAACCTGCTGAATCTTGCTCATGTCGGCGTTGACGAGCATCTTTTCCTCGGTAAGCACAAGCTCTATGGCAATCTTTTTATCAAGACATGTTCCTTCAAAAGACTCTGCGACATTTCTGATAACCGCGTTGATGTCAAAGTCGCTCTTATCAAGGAGCATTCCCTTGGTGTTGAGATTGTTGAGCGTAAGCATCTCATTCGTCAGTTTGGTAAGTCTGTCAGTCTCATTTATTACAATCCCAAGATACCTGTCATGCATCTCCGGCGGAATAGTTCCGTCCTGCATTGCGATGAGATAGCCTTTTATGGATGTAAGCGGCGACCTGAAATCATGTGATACGTTTGCGATAAACTTCTTTTGATCTTCTTCCTGACGCGCGATCTCGCCCGCCATATATGACAGTGAAGCCGCAAGGTATCCCATCTCATCCTCGGATTCCACGGAAAACTCATAGCCCATGTTTCCGACGGCGTACTGCTCAGTCGCCGTTGTGATCTTTCTAAGCGGCAGATACACAAGCTCTGTAAAAAAGATAAGGATGATAAGCGACAACAGGAAAAGAACAATAAGCATTAGATATGATATGTTCAAAAATCCGTCTGCCGAAGCCTTGATCTTGGAAATCGGTTCATGAATAATGACATATGCCTGCACCTTGTAATTGGCAGTGATCGGCGCAAAAACACTGAGCGTCTCTTCATTAAACGTATTCCAAAATGTTCCCGTCGTATAATATGTTGTTCCGATCACTGTAGGATCAAATCCAACGATAACGTCTTTCTTGTTCTGCTCAAGAACTCTTGAAGAATCAAGAACAAGTCTTCCCGAGGGATTTACGATCCAGATCGGCGAACCGCCCATATAGCCTGAAAGCGCCACCATCTGCTGATGCACGGCTTCAAGCGAGGTCTCACTGTTGTACAGATCTGCCGCGTATGTGTTTGCTATCTGTGTGGCAACCTGATACATACTGTCAGCCTTATCACGTCTAAGGCGCTCATAAGTCATACCGTGTACGAAGGTTGCAACAACAATAAAACCGAAGATGGCAAATAACAGATATGCTAAAAGAAACTTTAAATAAAGCGTCCTCTTCATTTACTGAACTACCTCGAATTTATATCCAATGCCCCAAATTGTCTTAAGACTCCAGTTATCGTGATCTCTTAATTTCTCACGAAGTCTCTTGATGTGAACGTCAACGGTTCTGGTATCACCGACATATTCATAGCCCCAGATCTGATCAAGAAGCTGCTCTCTGGTGAAAACATGATTGGGTGACGCCGCAAGGAAGTACAAAAGCTCAAGCTCCTTGGGCGGCATGTCTACCCTGTCTCCCATATAAGTAACAGAATAGTTGGTCATGTTTATCTCAAGATCGGGATATCTTACAACCTTGTCATCAGACTCGGAAAGCTCCTGAGTCTGAGGTTTATAGCGGCGTAGAACCGCCTTTACTCTTGCCACCAGCTCTTTTGAATCAAAAGGCTTTTCCATATAGTCATCGGCACCCATCTCAAGTCCGAGCACCTTATCAAAAACCTCTCCCTTTGCAGAGAGCATGATTATCGGAACCTGTGATTTGGTCCTTATTTCTCTGCACACCTGATATCCGTCGATTCCCGGCAGCATCAGATCCAAAAGAACAAGATTGGGTGCAAAAGAATCAAAGACGTTGATCGCCGACTCTCCGTCATTGCAGATCTTGGTCTCAAAGCACTCCTTTATAAGATATAAAGAAATAAGCTCTGCGATATTATTGTCATCATCTACTATTAAAATTTTCTGTTTGGCAACCATTTTACCTATCCCCTTCATTTGATAAATGTAACTATAGTAACGCCGGCGTCGCCTTCGCCGAATTCTCCGAGTTTAAAAGACTTAACGTAAGGCACACCCTTTAGATAATTGTGCACCGCCTGTCTGAGAATTCCGGAGCCCTTTCCGTGAACGACTCTGACGTTGTTAAGATGAGCCATATATGCGTCATCCAGATATTTATCCAGCGCCGCTATTGCATCGTCGCTGTTCTTGCCTATAAGATTGACTTCCGTCTTGATATTGGAAGCCCTCGAAAGATCCATCTTGGAACTTCCGGTATTTCTTCCGTAGAACTTTTTCATTGCCGTCTTGGCATCATCGTCACTTATGATAACGAGATCGCGAATATTCGCTTTGGTTCTCATGATGCCGCACTGAACAAAGAGATTGCCGTCCTTATCGGGCTTGGAACTGATCGTTCCTTTAAGCCCCATGGACACGATCTTAACGGATTCACCGAGCTTAAGCTGAGACTCCTTAAGAATGGGATGTGTATCCTTTGGCTTTTCTTTCTTTTGAATCGCCTTGTTCTTGTCGGAAACCTTCTGCCCGATGCCCGTCCTTGCTCTCTCAAGATCCTGCATGGATGCATTGGGTCCTGCTTTTCTGAAAGCTCGTATGGTCTCATCCGCAACATTTTTGGCTTCCTGAAGGATATCTCTTGCCTTCTCGTTGGCCTCTCTTAAAATCTCTTCTCTCTGGCTGTCGAGCTTACTTGATTTCTCTTCGATCCTGCGCTTTAATTCTTCTACTTCCTTCTTGTACTGCTCGATCTCGAGCCTCTCGTTCTCGATCGTCTTTCTGCTGATCTCAAGGTCCGCAAGAAGGTCTTCAAACTTTTTATCTTCCGTGCTTATCTGCTCTTTTGCTGCTTCGATTATCTCTTCGGAAAGACCGAGCTTTGAAGAGATCGCAAACGCATTACTCTTTCCGGGGATTCCGATAAGAAGTCTGTATGTTGGCTTTAGCGACTCAACATCAAACTCGCAGCTGGCATTTTGTATTCCGGGCGTATTGAGTGCATATACCTTAAGCTCGCTGTAGTGCGTTGTCGCGAGCGTTCTTATCTTTCTCTTGTGCAGATCGTTTAAGATGGATATCGCAAGAGCCGCTCCCTCTGTGGGATCCGTTCCCGCTCCAAGCTCATCAAAAAGACACAGCGAATTCTCATCCGCATTTTTCAGTATCGATACCGTGTTGGTCATATGCGATGAGAAAGTAGAAAGAGACTGCTCAATACTCTGCTCATCTCCTATGTCCGCATAAACTTCATTGAACACCGAAAGCTCAGACTTATCTGCCGCAGGTATCGCAAGCCCCGCCTGTCCCATCAGTGTCAAAAGACCTACCGTCTTAAGCGTTACTGTCTTACCGCCGGTATTGGGTCCGGTTATGATGAGCATGTCGAAATCGCGTCCTGCGTATACGTCTATCGGAACCACCTTGTCTTTTGCTATAAGAGGATGTCTTCCCTTCTTGATATCAAAAGCAT
Organism: Butyrivibrio sp. X503; assembly: GCF_003625475.1. Classification (GTDB taxonomy): domain Bacteria; phylum Bacillota; class Clostridia; order Lachnospirales; family Lachnospiraceae; genus Butyrivibrio. The sequence continues at coordinate 130,209 of NZ_RAIQ01000007.1, forward strand.
GATGGTCGTTGAATATCGGTGTGATCGCATTTATCTCAAGTGCATAGGATGCCTTTGCAAAAACAAAATCAAGATCCGTCATGATATCGCAGTTATAGCCAATTGCCGCCGCATGCGGTGCTATCTGGAGGCTAAGCTCAAGAAGTATTTTTTCTATCTCAGCCTGCTCCTGAAGCGACATCTCTTTTAACTTATTATTGAGTTCTACAACCGCCGCGGGCTCTATGAAAAGAGTCGATCCCGAAGATGACTGATCGTGAACGATACCGCTTATCTGTGACTTATACTCAGCCTTGACGGGAATGCAGTATCTGTCGCCACGCATTGTGACAACAGCGTCCTGAAGATATGTCCTTGAGGCACCGTTTATCATCTTTCCGAGCACATCTCTGATCCTGTCGTTCGTAAGCATGATTCCGCGCCTAATATGTCTCAGCGCTGGACTTGCATCCGAACTCATCTCATCTTCCGATTTGATGCACCTTCTGATCTCCTGAGATATAAATGTAAGCGGCTCCAAGAGCTCAAAGCTCTCAGAAAGAGAATCTCTTTTTTCGTCATCTCTTTCCGCGCGTCCGTATGATTTAACTCTGTTGACGTTATCGAGGAAAGACGCAAGGCCAAGGAGCGCTCCCATATCAAGCGCGCTCTCAATCTTGAGCGCCTTAAGAACTCCCTTAAGATCCTTATTGTCGCCAAAAGAGATCGAACCTTTTTTGAATACTCTCTCTATTGCATCATTCGTCTTTTTCAGGTTCTTCCTAATCTCAGCAATATCCGAAGAAGGCTCAAGCTCAAGGCACATCTTCTTTCCGGGCTGAGAGGAAGCGTGTTCGGCGAGTTTCTCTATTATCTTATCGTACTCAAGTACGTGTAATGCTTTTGGGTTCATGTCCTGTAAATCCTTTATTTCACATAGTTATCCAAACTACAGTTTACCATTTTAAGTGTACCGTGGCTAGTGCGGTTATGCCAAATCGCAGAAATTTCGGCACTTTCGCGGACTGGCATTCAAGCTAAAAAACATTTATAATTAAGCAATACGGCGGAGGTAAAAAAATGCCTACTAATCCTGAAGAAAATAAAAAAGATACCAGCTTTATAAGCGAAAAGATAAAACAGCGTCCTATCAACAGGAAAAAACTGCTCAGAAGAACTATCATAACAATTTCCCTTGCGGTTGTATTCGGCATCGTCGCGTGTCTTACTTTCCTGGTGCTTCAGCCTGTTTTTAACGACACTCTTTATCCAGAAAGTTCGCCCGAAAAGATTTCTTTTCCCGAAGAGACTGTAAACGACGAGCTGTCTCCGGAGGAGATGTTTGCAGATGACAACGAAATTGCTGCAAGCGAAGCGATGAGCCTTGAAGAAGATGAAAAGAATAAGATTGACGAGGCGCTTGCATCATATTCTTTTTCCCAGTCCGATTACGGAAAGCTAATGTCATCACTTAAATATGTAGCCGACGAGGTAAACAGAAGCGTTGTAACCGTCACCTCTGTCACAAGTGACGCCAATTGGATCAATGATTCATATGAAAGCAGCGGCATGGCTTCCGGAATAATAATCGCGGATAACGGACCGTATCTCTACATCCTTGCACCTTCTTCGGCAGCTTCTGATGCAAAGAGTATACGCGTGACTTTCTGTGACAACTCAACTGCTGACGCAACGCTGAGCCTTATGGATACCGTCACCAATCAATGCGTTATTCTGGTCAAAAAAACAGATCTCGAAGAGCACACGACAAAGAGCATAACGACCGCGTCTCTTGGAAGTTCCAACTCCGGAAATCTTGCGGGACTTCCTGTTATCGCTGTCGGAAGCCCTATGGGAATTCAGGGTTCCATATCCTACGGAATTATAACTTCGGACAAATCTCCGCTTAACCTTGTTGATTCTTCCTACAAACTTATTACAACCGACATAAACGGAAGCTCGATGGGAAGCGGCGTTCTCGTCAATCTCGCAGGCGAAGTCATCGGCATTATCGATATGTCCTACTGCCCTACGGATATCCCAAATCACATCAGCGCGATCGGCATATCCGAATTGAAAACGCTCATCGCGGATCTTTCGAATGATAAATCAAGACCTTATATGGGCATACACGGCGCAACTGTTCCCATAGATTTTCAGCATGATAAAAATGTTCCCGCCGGTGCATACATAACTCAGATTGAGATGAATTCACCCGCCATGCGCGCCGGACTTCAGAGCGGCGACATTATCGTGCGAATAAATGATTATGCTGTTAATTCTTATGAGCAGTTTGTTTCAAGGCTTGCGCAGTGCTCATCCGATGATATAATAACAGTTACCGTTATGAGACAGGCTCCGAACAATTATATTGAGATCGAGATGGAAGTCACTCTCACAAGTTCAACACATGATTAAAATTTATTACTATACAGTAATTAGAAATGAGGAATTAAAATGAAGTTTATCAAGGATCTGACTCCCGGCGACAGAATTGCCGACATCTACATGTGCAAGCACAAACAGAGCGCCACTACCAAGAATGGCAAAGAATACTACTCTGTTATCTTGCAGGATAAAACGGGTACTGTAGACGCCAAGATCTGGGAGCCCAACAGCGACGGCATTGATGAGTTTGACGATACGGATTACATCGATGTGTTCGGTGAAGTTACAAGCTTTAACGGTGCAATACAGGTTAATGTAAAGCGCGCAAGAAAGTGTCACGAAGGCGAGTACGATCCTTCTTTGTATCTTCCCGTTTCTTCCAAAGATAACGATGAAATGTACAAGGAGCTTCTTGGTATTATAGGTACGATCAAGAATCCTTATCTTAAAAAGCTACTTGAAGAGTTCTTTATTCAGGATGAAGCATTTATCACCGCATTTAGAAAATCCAGTGCAGCCAAGACTGTTCACCACGGATTTATCGGCGGATTACTTGAACACACATTAAGCGTAACCAAGCTCTGCGATTATTTCTGCACAGCTTATCCCATATTAAAAAGAGATCTGCTCTTAACAGCAGCTATCTGCCATGATATAGGAAAGACAAGAGAGTTAAGTCTCTTCCCTACCAATGATTACACGGACGAAGGTCAGTTCCTCGGACACATTGTTATGGGCGCCGAGATGGTAGGTGATAAGGCAAAAGAGATCCCGGATTTCCCCGTACTCCTAAGGCAAGAGCTTCAGCACTGTATTCTTGCTCATCACGGAGAATACGAATACGGCTCACCCAAAAAGCCTTCCATAGTTGAAGCGGTGGCACTTAATCTTGCCGATAATACCGATGCCAAGATGGAGACATTTACCGAGCTTCTTGGCAATATTACAACTCCCGGATGGCAGGGCTACAACAAATTCTTTGAAACCAATATCTACGATTCCAAAATGGATATGTAAAAAAATGCCAACCTGTTTTTGCAGGTTGGCATTTCTGTTTTTTACTCGTTTTTCTTCTTAGTTATTTTTTATTAATAGTCTTCCGGGGCAGAAATAACCATGCTTGATACGCACCACTTATCAACAGAAGCCTGCCCCATTACGTTTACAAAATAAAGATCGTGAACACCTGAAAGGTTTGGAATTTCGTCTGCGATATAACACTTATACTCATCATTTGTGCCACTCACCATGATTTCATCCAAGCATTTTCCATCGATTCCGCCGTCTCTTATCTCTATAACCGCCGGGCTGTTACTCTTAGCCAATACCATGAAAGAATTCGCTCCGAATTTCAAATCTACATTTTCAGATTTGAAATAATCACCTTCCTTAGAAAATGATACAACCTTTCTTCCGGCTTCTTCTGAAATTGCTGATTCTTCAAAGCCTGTTCCATTCTCCGCTTCTACATAGTTATATGGATCAACGGTTGAAGCGTCATCGGGACCTTTTCCGAATGCCGTCCAATTATCTATTGAGCATGCACCGTGGGTACATACGAAATAGATCTCGTTTATTCCGGAAAGACCATTTGTCGGAGCGGAACAAAGCTTATACTCGCCATGAGTTGCGTCTACCCTAAGTTTTGCGATAAGACGGCCGTCTATCTTTCCGCTTCTTACTTCAACAATTGAAGGCTCATCAGCCTTGTAGTTAATATCAATTCCTGATAATCCCTTATCAAAATCAACATCAATTATTCTGAAATAATCGCCTTCCTCAAGTGACATGACTTTTCTTCCGTCGGCCTCTGTGGACTCACATACCGAGCTTCCGAAGTTTGCTTCCGCTTCGACACCACCGTACGGATGTATGCTGGGTCCGCGGTGTCCCCAGGGATCTCCTGCCGCCACTGTTGTGCACATCAGCATAAACGTGGTTCCTGCACATAAAATACTTGATACTACTCTTCCTTTTCTTTTCACTTACTCTTTTACCTCCTAAAAGTGTTTTTATATATACAATTGATTACTCAATCATATAGCGAACCGTGTCCTCATTAAGTGTTCCTTCTCCTCTTATACCAAACTCTATGGTCTGTCCGGGAGCAATAGTTGTATTCCATCCCTGAGGAGTGATCACATAAAGATTGTCATCTTCTTCGATGTTTACACACCAGCTGTCTTTTATGTTGATATCAACTTTCCCCATTGTTATCTTCCAACCTGTTTTCGGCTCATCGGAATTATTGGTAAGCTTGAAATTAACCTGATAGCCGTTGCCGCAATCGGTTATTGAACCCTCAAGTTCAAGCGCCGGCTTAGCGGGCTCTTCAGGTTGCTGGGGAGTTTCAGGCTCCTGAGGTGTTTCGGGAGTCTCCGGCTGCTCAGGTGTTTCGGGCTGCTGAGGTTCTGTTGGCTCTTCAGGCTGGTTCGGTTCCTCAGGATCATTCGGTTTGTCGGGATTGACCTTTGGCGTCGGAGCATTGTCGATTGCCCTCCAGTAATCAAAATCTACCGGATTATTAACCGTGAAATACACATCATGCATTCCTGTGATGTTTGATGTATATGCTGTGCAAGTTCCAAAATCAGGTGTTCTGATCAATGCTTTTCCAATAGGTTCGCTTTCGGGATCATCAAGATGAATTTCCATTACCGTATCGTAATATCTTGTTCTGGCTGTTATCTCTATGCCCTTAAGTCCCTTTGAAAACATCACATTCTTTAGTGAAACCACCTTCATATCACTGATCGGCGAATACTCGGTACCGTCCCTATCATAGAAATTTCCGCCGTTTTCCATTGTCTCTGTTTCAACGGTCTCATAAGGATTAACGACTACGGGCGGCTTATTAATGTCTGCTTCCGTAAGTGATTTCTTATCCTGTGTGCCATCTGCCTTCCAAGCATCGATGTAGCAAGTCCCCAGTGTACATACAAAGTAGACATTATTTTTCCCAAAGATATCCTCTGTCGGGCACGCATAGTTTGCATAGCTGCTCTTTTGGCTTATCTTAACATCGCCGAGCTTTCTTCCATCCGGCTTATCTCTTCTTATCTCAACGATCGCAGCTTCATCGCCTCTTGCGTTTATTGTTATCTTTGAAAGCCCCTTATCAAAATTTACATCATTGACCTGAAAATAATCCCCCTTCTCAAGACGTATTACTTTTCTGGTCCAACCGTCCTCTTCTTCAATCTCACTTCCGGTTACTCCAAAGTTTATTTCCGCCTCAATTGCTTTGTACGGATCAAGCTGTGGACCGGTGTACTCCAATGGGTTGGCTGCCTCTGCTTTCACTCCCTGTGTCGCAAACATAAACGACAAAGCCAGCGCACTAATAACTACTCTTCCTTTTCTTTTCACGAATTCTTTTACCTCCTTAGTAAATAAAGAGGATCCAGTGACTGCCTGATGACAATCCCTGAACCCCCTTTTATATTGCGTTATTTAACGCCTATTATAACATATTATTTCTTTTGGTTATTCAACCGTGTAGTTAATGGTGCTTCCAACCTGGCCTCTTCCGATCATACCAAACTCTGTTGATTGACCGTTGGCAAGTGTAGAGTTGTATGACATAGGAGTGAATACATAGTAATCACCTTCCTGTGAAACGTTTACACACCAGCTCTGAGAAACGTTGATATCGCTCTTCTTAACCTTGACTTTCCAGCTGTTAATTGTCTTTCCTGAGCTGTTAGTAACAGTGAAGTTGAGCTGATAACCATCATTCCAACTATTTTCTTTGTATGAAGCCTTAACTCCTGTTTCTACTACAGGCGGAGTTACAACAGGCTCCTTGTACTCTGTTACCTTCCAAGAATCAAATGAAATAACTCCGTTTGCTGATACAAAGTAGATATCTTTCTTACCGCTCAGATTCTGTGATGATTTAATTGTAAGCTCTTTAGCATCACCGCTTACTGTTGCTGAACCTAGAAGTGTTCCTGTTGCTGAGCCAAGTCTTACTTCAAGCTTTGCCGAAGCGGTTGAGCCTGCTACAACCTTGAATTCAGAAACACCATTAGAGAATACTACATTCTTAGCAACTACATTTCCGCCGTTCATGATACTTACAGCCTGCTTGCTAGGTGTAAGCATTGCATTAGTATAGCTTGCTGAAGGTATTGATTCTGCTTCAACCTTGTTGTAAGGATTGATGTCCTCATATACAGGAGGCTCTACTACAGGAGGCTGGTCTATCGGTGTTGATCCTGCCGGCATAGCGTTCCAAGAATCAAGCGTTACCGAGCTGCCCTTAGCCTCAAAGTAGATATAATGTGTACCTGTTACATTTGTTCCTGCAGGAAGCTTTATGTATACCGGTTTGGTCATATCTATTCCAACAGAAACACTTCCGATAGGTTCGGTAGCATCATCAATATACACATTGAGTTTAACCTTAGGCAGGTTAGTCTGTGCAAATACGCCAAATCCTGAAAGTCCTTTTGAGAAGTCAACGTTCTGTACAAGGATGTATCCGTTGTCACTGATAACTACGGACTGCTTATTAGGCGAAAGCATTGCGTTTGTCAAAGCGTTGGAATTTTCTGCCTCAACCTTGTTGTAAGGATCTACTGTCTGTCCAACAGGAGGAGTTACCACTACTGATCCGGACTTCTCTACCGCCTGCCATGCATCGAGTGTTACTGCTCCCTTCGCTGCTTCGAAGTAGATATAATGTGTACCCGTAAGATCTGTAGAAACATTAAGGTCTAATGCCTTAGTCATGTCTGTACCAACATTAACGGTTCCTGCAGGTGTCGTTGCATCGTCAAAGTATACATTAAGCTTAACTCCGGGCTTTGATGACTGTGCATATACCTTAAATCCTGAAAGTCCCTTTGAGAAGTCAACGTTCTGTACAAGGATGTATCCGTTTTCATTGATCATTACGGACTGTTTATTCGGTGTCACCTTTGCATCTGTTAAAGCGTTGGCATTTTCTGCCTCTACCTTGTTATAAGGATTAACTTCATCACCTACAGGAGGTGTTACTACTGTTCCGTCAGCAGCTTTTGCCTGCCAGTAGTCAAATGTGATGCTTCCATCCATTGTATCTACGAAGTAGAGGTCATGTGTTCCTGTTACGCTCGCTGTGGTATTGAAGTTGAGCTCTTTCGCTTCTGTTCCCACCATGAACATTGCGATGCGCTCTCCGTCAGCCTTATCAAGTCTTACTTCCAGTCTGCTTGCTGCAGTTCCCTTTGCCATAACTGTGATCGCTGACAATCCCTTTGAAAGATCTACATTCTTTGCTACTGCATATCCGTTCTTGTTGATAAGTACAGACTGCTTGTTAGGTGCAAG
>NZ_RAIQ01000008.1 GCF_003625475.1 Butyrivibrio sp. X503
ATATATAGTAATCGCGTGTAGCTTGTTTAGTAAGCATTCACGCGAAATCAATCAGATTTTGAAATTGCGTGTCGGTATGTCCGAAAGCATGCACGCGAAATGCAACAGAGATTGAAATTGCGTGTCGCTACGCCCGAAAGCATGCACGCGAAATGCAACAGAGATTGAAATTGCGTGTCGGAATGTCCGAAAGCATGCACGCGAAATGCAACAGAGATTGAAATTGCGTGTCGGCATGTCCGAAAGCATGCACCCCGAAATAAAAACTTGATCACCGATATACGGAGAAATTGATAGATGAAAGCACAAGTTCTATACGACATAGGCGAAATAAGTTATGCGGATGTGGAGAAGCCCGTTCCGAGAGCGAACGAGGCGCTTGTTAAGGTGCGCGCGTGCGGCATCTGCGGCTCCGACATTCCGCGCATATATAAGACGGGCGCGCACAATATGCCGCTCATTCCCGGTCACGAATTCTCCGGAACAGTAGAGGAATGCGAGACTGCACCTGAACTTGTAGGAAAAAGAGTCGGCATCTTCCCGTTAAAACCTTGCATGGAGTGCGCTCAGTGCAAAAACAAGCACTACGAGATGTGCTCTAACTATGACTACCTAGGATCACGCTGCGACGGAGGATTTGCGGAGTACGTGGCGGTTCCTACCTGGAATTTGCTGCCAATCCCCGATGAAATAACGGACAGCGAGGCGGCAATGCTTGAGCCCATGTGCGTTGCGGTTCATGCAATGCGTAAGGCCGGCCTTGAAATATGCTCCGGTGCGGGTACGCAACAGTGTACTCCAATACCTTCAGACGCGAACAAGTCTATCTTCATCTGTGGCCTTGGCACAATCGGCCTCTTGCTTGCAATGTTCCTTAAAGACGCGGGCTACCGCAATGTCTATTGCATATACAACAAAGGCATCCAGTTGGAAAAGCTTGTAGATATGGGATTTGCGCTCAGTAACCTGTGGGATTATCGCGAGGGCGACCCTGCAGACTTCGTCCGCGAGAAGACCTCCGGCGCGAGAGGCACCAACGCAGGCACAGACGCAACTTCCGGCGCTGAATCAAGCGCAACCGCAGCCACAAGCCCCGGTGCCGATGTCTTCTTCGAATGCATCGGAACGTCCGAAGCCTACGAGCGCGCAGTATCCTTAACCGCTCCGCTTGGTACTGTCGTTCTTGTCGGAAACCCCGCCTCGGACATGAGCTTGAAGCGCGAAGTCTACTGGAAGATCCTCCGCAACCAGATTAAACTTGTCGGAACCTGGAATTCCTCATTCTATGGAAATCCGTTTGCCATGAAGGCGGTGGAGGCTGCAGGAACCCTCGCCCTCGACGACTGGAACTACGTTCTTTCAAGGCTACCCGAGATCAGAAAGAGCGGATTCTCGCCCGAGAACCTCATTACCCATAGGTTCACACTCGACGAGATGCAGCAAGGACTTGAAATTATGCGCGATAAGGCTGACGAATATATCAAGATAATGGTAGAATATTGAAACAACCACACATCAAAAGCTTTTTTATATCGAAAGGAGATTTCTATGGCAGAGAACAACAAATGGAGATGCAGAGCAGCGGACCTCAAGGGCACCGAGACAGAAAAGAACCTGATGGCAGCATTCGCCGGTGAGTCCGAGGCAAGAAATAAATACACATTCTTCGCTTCAAAGGCTAAGAAGGAAGGATATGTGCAGATTTCAAATATATTTGCCGAGACGGCAGCCAATGAAAAAGAACATGCTGAGATCTGGTACAAGATCCTTGAAGGCATCGGAACAACAGTAGATTGCCTCAAGAACGCGGCAGAAGGCGAAGAGTACGAGTGGAAGGAAATGTATCCCTCATTTGCAAAGAAAGCAAGAGAAGAAGGCTTTGACGAGATCGCTGAGCTCTTCGAGGGCGTAGCCGCTATCGAAAAAGAGCATGAGGAGCGTTACAGAAAGCTTCTTAAGAACGTCGAGGACAAGATCGTCTTCTCACGCGACGGCGATTGCATCTGGCAGTGCAGCAACTGTGGTCACATCGTGGTTGGCAAGCAAGCTCCCGAAGTTTGCCCCATCTGCAACCACCCGCAGGCATACTTCCAGCTCAAGGCTGAGAATTATTAAAGACAATTTAAATAATAAAACGGCGTAGCTTAGGCTGCGCCGATTTCTAGGAAAGAGAAAATGGGGATGAAAAAGAGACATAACCTGCAAGCCGCGATACTTGCAACAATAGTGGCTGCCGCCCTTATCACAGGCTGCAGCACGAACAAAACTACAGAAACGAACAAAACTACAGAAACGAACACACAGGAAGAAACAAACTCAACGACAGAAACAAGCACAAACTCAGCCGCAGAGGACTCCACAGCGACTGCCGCTGCGCAGAACTCCACCACCGCGCCAGCTTCTTCCTCCAATCTTAGCGCGGAGGAACTTGCAGAGATTGAGGAGGACTTCATGCACATGGAGAACAATTTCTTTTTGTGCCAGGAGTTCTCGGATGAGGATGACATTGATTGGGAGGCTATATACAAAAGAAGAACGCAGGATACTTTTGAACCCGATCAGTATAAATGTGTGTCGGGTGGAAAACTGGGCTATACATATCGCGTGAGACTTGAGCGCGTGGGCATTCCCAAGAATGAGGAAAAAGCCGCGCATTCATCATACAATGACGATCCCGACAGAATCGTGGTATTTGAAAAGAAAGGTTCAAAATATACTTTTAGAAAGAATGAATTTCTATGGGATAAAAACTGTGATGATACATTTGACGTGTATCTGAGACAGCTTGGACAGTGCAAGTTTGCGGTTTTCTACGATTCTCGTTACAAAGAATGTGCGGATATAGTTGTTCTTTCGGGGAATAAGAAAGTTGCCAGTGTTACCGGAGCTTATTTTTCCAAAATAGATAATATATACCCGGTTGACTACGATGCAAACGGTTTTGACGACATTGTGATAACAGGAGACCACGGCAGTAAGAAAAATCTGGGATTCATGGAATTTAATGCGGGATGGGACAGTGATACTCCTTATTTTTTTGAGGAGCGTCCAAATACATCCGAAGATGCCAAGAAGAAACTGGGTGATGACTACAGCCTTGATAGGATAAAAGAGTATGTGCTTCAAAATGACATAAAAGACGTAGAATTTTGGGGCGAAGAGTATACGCATTCCTACGATTCATATAAAGAGGCTTACTATGCCTTGGCGTCAAAAGTAGAGGCTGAGGAAGATATGAATGAATCCCGCGAGCCTCAAAAGGCATCTTGCCGCTATGAACTTAAAAAGCTTGATAATGACGGAATTCCGGAGTTCCTCGTTAAGGACAGCGAAGGGAAAGTCAATATCTACACCTTCAAGGATGATGAACTGCGCGTATATGAAGAAGAGGGCGCCGCTTCAGAAACAGGTGAAGACTCCACCGATACCAAAGATTCCCTTCCGGAAGCAGACTCTTTTACCATAAAAGACTCTTTTCCTGTAATACAAAAGAAACTTGGCTATAGCGCCGATAAAGTGACGCTTCTTTATGATAAAAAAGAAAATGACAAAAACAAGAAAAAATCTGACAAGCCAAAGGCAGTAAGAGACGTAGCCAATGATTTTAACATGATCATAAATTTCTCTGTGGGTTATAAAGAGTATTCATTTGGAATAAAAGATGATTCATGGGGGCATATTAAACTTGGCCTCATGGATAAGGAGAATTTAGTGGAAACTCAGACCGAATTTTCTGTTTCCAAGGTTTTCCTTGTGGAAAAAGCGGATGGACATGCATTTCTTGTTATGTTCAACATGAATAGGTGGTATCATGGCACGGCTTTTGTCTACAATCTTAACGGCAACAAAGTAACTGCGCCGATAGAGCTTAACGGAGATTATATCTATTGCCTGACTGACATAAAAGACTCATCGAACTTTGAACTTATGTCAATATCAGAGCTGATTGGTTCTACTTTGACCAAAAAGACTTTTTACATGGATCCTTGCGGAGAGATCAAATCTACCGATGAGTACGGCTATTATATCAAAGGAAATTCAATCTGCGATGGGGAGCCTATTGCCAAGAGCGGAGATGTAATGACGGCCAAGAAGGACTTGGAGCTTGAAGCTAGCAAAACACCCGAAGATCCCGATTCCATGGAGGATATCACCCTCCCCAAGGGAACGAAAGTTACATTCTACAGGATCAAAGACAGAGATGTTTATCTTTTAATACCAGACGGCAGACAAATCTGTTTCCACATGCTGGGGGAAGACGAAGATCCCGGCGATGAACCTGTCAACCACATAGATGATATGTTTGAAGACTTACCATATATTCCCGAACCGGAAGTTGAGTGGTAATGGTGCGAATATACGTTGAGAGTACCAAGATAGGACCGGATTTTCAGATACTTTAATGAAAAGCCGCAGATTATGTCAAAAACATCAACAATGAAAAGACTATGGAAAAAGAGATAGAGGCGTTTTCGAAGTCATTTGTTTTATAACCTCTTACAAGGTATAATGTACAAGGCAGGTTTGAAATTTACAATCTGATATTATGCTCTTTTTGAGTATGACCACCAATATTATCACAATATAAGAGGCCTTCAATGAAAAAGAACAAAATTCAGAAAAGATATATATACAGAGGAATGTGCACGATGGTTCTTTGCGCCATCGCGACAGGCCTCTTTTTTGCGGCATGGTACGGCTTTGTACACAAGAACAACAACACAGGCTATCTCCTTGGTCTTGGTAACCTCGGAATGGCCATTGGTATATATTTAGTACTTTATTACTTCATAGGCAGATCTCTCAGAGCCTTCAGGATCGGTGTAGACAGAAAGGCCAATCTTTTGGCGTCTCAGGTCATGACCATCTTTATGGTGGATTTCTTTGAGATATTTATTTCATGTGCCATCACCGGTCAGTTCAGATTTTTCCATATATTTTTTGTAAGATACCTCATCCTTGCGCTTATTCAGAGTGCGGTACTCTGTGGTCTTACACTTCCTCTTGTGGATGTCTACAGGAAGTTCTTTAAGCCTCAGCGTATTCTCGAGATATATAGTGAGGACTCCAATGAAAAGACTGAGTTCATGAACGAAAGACCTGATAAATACAGGGTTGCGGAATCTATCGGTATCTACGAAGGCGTGGATAAGATTCTTGCTGTTGTACCCGATTATGAAGCAATCCTTCTCAATGATATTCCGTCCGAACTCAAGAACATCATACTTAAGGAATGCTTCCGCATAGGCAAAAGAGTCTACTTTACGCCTAAGATCTCAGATATTATCGGTAAGAATTCCGAAAACATAGACCTATTTGACACACCTCTTTACTTGTGCAGAAATAGCGGAATAGGCATGGGCCAGCGAATACTCAAAAGATTCTTTGACCTTTTGTTCTCTGTACTGGCGTTTATCGTATTCAGTCCACTGTTTCTCATAGTTGCTATCGCAATTAAACTTGAGGATGGCGGTCCGATATTCTACAAGCAGGACAGAGTTACAAGGGGCGGTAAGGTATTCGGTATCCTTAAGTTCAGATCAATGATCGTTGACGCCGAGAAGGACGGAAGACCACATCCTGCGGGCGAAGCGGATGACCGTATCACCAAGGTCGGACATGTTATAAGACCTACCAGAATTGATGAGCTTCCGCAGCTCCTTAACATAATTGCAGGAGATATGTCCATTGTCGGACCCAGACCCGAGAGAGTTGAGCACGTTGAGAAATATACGAAGGATATTCCCGAATTCGAGTTCAGACTTAAAGTTAAGGGCGGACTTACCGGTGTAGCTCAGGTTTTTGGTAAATACAACACAAGTCCCTTAAGTAAGCTTAAGATGGACCTCTATTACATCACAAACTATTCACTCCTTCTTGACCTACAGATCATCTTCGAGACAGTCAAGATTCTCGTTCAGAAAGAGAGCACTGCAGGATTCTCCGAAGAGAAACAAAAAGAGATGGGGCAGGCGCATAAGTAAATAAAAAATAACAAGTAAATTCAGGATATTTGGCAACGTCAATTCTTTTCAACAGGTGGAAAGGAGATTTCATCTATGAATACCAAGGCAATGTACAAGTTATCTTACGGTTTATTTGTATGCACAGTAGTAAACGGTGATAAGAAGAATGGCTGTATCACCAACACTGCGGTTCAGGTTGCATCCGATCCAAACAGGATTTCTCTTGCGATCAATAAAGCCAACCTGACTCACGACATGCTAAAAGAGACAGGCAAGTGCAATATCTCTGTGCTCAGTACCGATGCATCATTTGACACCTTCAAGCACTTCGGCTTCCAGAGCGGAAGGGACGTCGACAAATTCGCTTCGTTCACCGATTTCAAGCTTGCCGATAATGGAATCCCTTACATCACAAAGGGCACCAATGCCTATTTCTCCTTGAACGTGGAAAAAGAAGTTGACCTTGGTTCGCATACTCTTTTTATCTGCGAGCCTGTATTTATGGATGTTTTGGCTGATACTCCTTCCTGCACCTACGAGTATTATCAGAACAATATCAAGCCCAAGCCTCAGCCCGTCGGCGAAACACCCAAGGGCGAGACTATCTGGAAATGTACGATCTGCGGCTATGAGTATGTGGGTGAGGATATGCCCGACGACTTCATCTGCCCGATCTGCAAGCATCCCAAGGATGATTTTGAGAAGATAATAAGATAATAATGTAATAAAGTAATAGTGTAATAAAATAATAAAGTAATAATGTAATGCCACATATCCGAGAGGGTATGTGGCGTTTTGCTTTGATCAGTACATATCATCTATTGATATAAGTCTACATCCTTTAGCGGTTTTCTTTATATAGTCAGTAAATCCTCCAAGTGAAAAGATACAGATTAGGGGATTGGTGGTTGGTAGATATTTAATCTTATCAATCAATTTTTCGTATTCAGTCTTATCGAACGGAGCGTTTTTAAATTTGCACTCTCCGACTAGAAGGACATCTTTTCCGTTTTTTCCAAGCAGATCTATTTCTATTTGCTTTGGCTTTTTGTTTTCATCAAGGACAGAGTCTTGATAGTCTGATATTTCAGTGAGAATAGGAAAATTATCTTGTCCTGCATGCATCATTAGGAATTCTTTTGCCATTTTTTCGAATATCTTACCCATGAAATCATGGAGATGTTCCTTTACGTTAGAGTAGTAGTATGCAGAGCCGTTATCTGCGTTTATCAGACTTGTTGCTCTGTTTACATAACGGAACCAGAATTCAAGCATACTGTCGTTTAGCATATAATATGGCTTTTTTGATATTCTCTTTTCCAGAATTTCTGCACCTGTGAGAACTTTAAGCGGGTAGTTGACATCATCTGAGCCGACAAAAGATGCAATTTCACTATTCTTGGTATGACCGGTTGCGACGGCTGAAATAATTGAATTGTACAGCGCAGGGTTCTGCTTCTCATTTGTTATCACGCTTTTAATCTGCTCTTCGGAGAAATAGCCTCCGATAGAGTAGAATTCTTCTAAGATGTTTTCTTCCAGGCTAAGATTGGTATCGAACTGGTCTATGTATTTTGCAACACCGTTAGTAAGCCCATAACAAATAGCTTTTTCTTCATTGGTGTATCCATCAAGAAATTCAGCAGTTTCCAAGTAATTAAATGGACGAAGCTTTAATTCCAGATTGCTTCTTCCGTGAAGTGGCGCGGATTCAGCCAGGACCTCACCTTTCATAAAGCTTACAAGAGATCCGCATAAAACAAAGAATAATTTGCTGCTTTTCCACTTTGTATCAATTGTTTTTTGAAGAACAGATTGGATATATGGGCACTGTTTGGCAAGATAAGGGTACTCGTCAATGAAAAAAATGATTTTTTCTTTCTCAGCTTGCTTTCCGATAAACTCAAAGAGGTTATCAAAGTTATTAAAACTGACACTACCGAGCATATCGGGAGCCAAGGCACTTAATACAGATTCAGTCATCATGGATAATAACTCTGACTCCCCGCGCTCTACGGCTGTAAAAGAGATATGTTTGCATTTATGTTCGGCGATGAATTTATTTATAAGCATTGTTTTTCCGATTCTTCGTCTTCCGTATAAGACAATCATTGAG
Source organism: Butyrivibrio sp. X503 (assembly GCF_003625475.1). Classification (GTDB taxonomy): domain Bacteria; phylum Bacillota; class Clostridia; order Lachnospirales; family Lachnospiraceae; genus Butyrivibrio. The sequence goes on from NZ_RAIQ01000008.1 coordinate 8,083, forward strand.
AATCCGGACTGTTTGTACTTTTTATCAAGTATAGCAAGCTCTTTTGTTCGTCCTCTGAATATTTCGCTCATGATTTAACACCTCTCTTACTGAAATGCATTTCACCGAAATCAATTTCACCGAAATCAATTTCACCGAAATGCATTTCGGTTAATTAAATTATAGCTCAATAAGTGAATATGTTCAATAAATATATTAAAACCATCAAAATGATGGCAAAAACCACTAGATTTACCATCATTTTGATGGTTTCATTATTATAGAGATAGAGGCTTTGATATTGTATAACATTATGAGGAGGAACTTATGCGAGGACAAAAGCAAAAGAAACAGACAATAAAACGCATAATCCTTGAAAAAACAGGCGGTATATGCGCCAAGTGCGGCAGGTCGCTTTCGCTCGAAAAGACAACCATCGATCACCTTATTCCCAAGTACAGAGGCGGAACGGATGAGCTTGGCAACCTCATCCCTATGTGCAAGCGCTGCAATAAGCAGAAAGGATCTAGGATTGTGGGAGTGGAAGAATTGAAATATTTGAAGTAAAACGAAAAGTGCGGAATCTCCGCGCTTTTTTCTTTTTATGCGAACGATTGGCGAACGCAAATTGATAAAAGGTAGAAAAATGCGAACGCAAACGCGAACGCAAAATAAAAACAATCATAAATTGCGAACGCAAACGCGAACGAAAAATGCAAAAAGTTGCATTTGCGTTCGCGATGAAAATATGCTTGCGCAAATCACCCCAAAAGAAATACGAAAAACCGTGATAAGATAGAAGTATCTACAGTATAGTCAATCGGAAGTGGAAAAAGGTGCAGATGGTTTGATTCCCCTAATATAGGAAGAACTACTATGATCAATTCCAATAACATGTATGACCTTCTGGATTATCACAATATTCAAAACGATTTCACTGACAATGAGTATGTTCAGACGATGAAAGAAAAACTCGTAGAACTACTCAAGTCCTATGGCGTCTATGGAGAGATTGTTGAATACTACATGACTCCTTTTGCTGTTACGTTTGTAGTCGACCCTGATTCCGGCGAAAGCATAAAGGAATTCAAAAGACTCCGTGTGGATTTGGAAGTTCATATGGCGTGGCCTATAGAGATAGTCAATATTTCTGAAGGTTCAGCAGCTATACCGGTCCACGCCCAGGCTGCGTATGTAAGTTATGAGGAGATTGATAGGGTGATAGATGCGGTGAGAAAGAATTGATTTATCCAACGAAAGGAGGGCATGTTATATGAATGATAAAAAGCACTACATTGATGTTTACAAGCAAGCGGAAGCTTTTTTACAGTCAATGACGCCATCAGGAATAGATCTTGAAAAGTATTATATTGTAGACCGTGGAGAATATAAGTCATTGGATGACATTTTTATACAGTTTATTTATTCTGCTCAGAACTATCAAAGAATGCCCAATGTAATTGCTTTTAATAAAAGAAAAAAAGAAATAGGGAAAATACTGCATAATTTCGATCATAAAAAAGTAAGTACAATGAACCCTGAAGATCTTAATAGGACATTTCGCGAAAAGTTTGATGTCAAAAGCGCCGATACCAAACAAAACAGCTGGTATAAGTGGAGTAACGCCATTGTGGACTCAGCCAAGTTCTTGACCGAATTCGAAAAAATAGCAGATTTCGAAGAGTTTGTAGGTCGCTTTGATTATAACGTTCACACAAGCATGGCGCTTCCGCTCCTGATATCACATAAAATAAACGGCATAGGCTTTGCACTGGCTTGCGACCTCCTTAAAGAACTTGGATTTACGAGGTATCCTAAGCCGGATGTTCACTTGATTGATATTATTAGTAGCTTGGACCTTTCGGAAAAAGATCAGATATCAACGTATGAATCTATAGTAAGAATGTCAGATTATTGTATAGAAGCCGGAGATACAACCGCCACTCCATATAAGGTTGATAAGATTTTCTGGCTGATATGTTCCGGAAACTTCTACAAAGATGAGGCAAAAGAGATCCCTAAAAAGGGGAAGAAAAAAGAGTTTATAGAGATGATGCATAATAAAAAAGCTTAGAGTTGAATATAGAGAACGATTTTGATAAGGCGCAGGGCACAAAAACCGTGGATTCTGCGCTTTTTTCTTTTGTAAGTCAAAAATATTGATAATGACGGCAAAATTTAGCAAAAGAAACATGAAAACACGCATGGATAGCGGTAAAGAACATGGCATGTTCTGCCGATATACATCTATATGGGGTTAGTACTAGTGCATCAGGTATGATAAAATAAACATATACTACGAAATAACGATAATAACTAATAGGGAATATAAGTTATGGATACTATAAAGCTGGTTATTTGGGATTTGGATAATACATTATGGAAAGGGATACTAGCTGAGGAGGAAGTATGTCTTTTTGACGGCAGAAAGGAACTCATAAACAACCTTGTTGATCGCGGAATAATGGTATCAATCTCCTCTAAAAACGATTATGACAAAGCCAAGGCTAAGTTAGAAGAATTAGGGTTATTTGATCTGTTCATTTTTCCTGATATATCGTTTGATGGGAAAGGAGAAAGCGTAAAACATATCCTTTCTCAGGCTAAATTACGGGCTGAGAATACTCTTTTTATTGATGATAATATAACTAACAGAAAAGAAGCAGAATATTACAATAAAGGAATTAAAACAGCTGATCCAATCGAAGTTGATAATGGAACTATATTGAGAATTGAAAAAGTTGAAAATGATGGAAAGCATTATCGTGAGCGATTGAAACAGTACAAAAACATGGAGCTTCGTGACAAATCAAAACGTGAATCTTCATCTGACAAAGATTTTTTGTTCCAATCTGATATCGAGATAGATATTAGACATAATTGCATTGATGTAGAAGATAGAATATATGAATTAATTAATAGAACCAATCAGCTTAATTATACTAAAAAGAGACTTACTAAAATACAAACGCGAGAATTATTGACAGATAATACTGTAGAAACTGCCTATATTTTAGCGAAGGATAAGTATGGCGACTATGGCATTATCGGATTTTATGCGGTAGCAGAAGGCAAGCTTGAGCATTTTTTGTTTTCATGCAGAATTTTAGGTCTTGGAATAGAACAGTATATTTATAAAAAACTCGGTTGCCCAATACTAAATATTGAAGGTGATATAGCTGTAGAATTATCAGATGAAACAATTGATTGGATAAGTGAATCTTATATTGATTATCATGAACATGACACGGATGAATCGAAAATCCTAATGATTGGCGGTTGCGATTTGGAAGGCATGAAATATTATATTGCTGATTCCGGTATAAGAACAGAGTTTTCAACCGTTGAGGACGGCGTGCCTTATAAAAGATCTTATACAAATCTTTTGCTGGGTAATTCAACTTTTACTGAAGAGATGAAGGGGGATCTTTGCGAAAAAATACCTTTTTTAAATTATAAAATTAGTTTTTCTTCAGAGATATATGGCGGAAAATATCCGACTATAGTTTGGAGTTTAGTCGACGATTATATCTGCTGTGTCTATAAATATAAAGAAAACCCGAGTATAGAAGTATCTATAGGTGATTATTATGATGATAAGAATAATGACACTCTAAATCAAAGATATGGGAAAGATAAATTAAAGTGGTTTTATGAAAATTTTGAATTTGTAGGCTTAAAAGATAAAAAGCAATTTTATGATGATTTGGTAAAGATTATTTCTAATATTGGAGAAAATATCAGAATTGTATTGGTAAACGGAACTGATCTTGACGTTAGCGATTGGATAGGTGAAGACAGAGTTAGAAGAAATATTGAGATGAATAATGTTATTGATGAAGTAGTGCGCTTGTTTCCAAACGTTAAATTATTGGATATGAGGAAAATAGTCAAGAGAGTAGAGGATTTACCGAAGAAAGATAATAGACATTTTTCAAGGCAAGTTTATTACAAGATGGCTCAAGAATTGGAGTCGATTTTATCTGATCAAATTGGAGTAATAGAAAGAAAAAAGATTATTTCTAGCGATGAGGAATTAGTTAAGACTTGTTTGCTTGGGAATATATTTTTATATGGTGCCGGATTATATGGTAGGTCGTTAGAATCTTGGGCAAAAGATAAATCAATACAGGTAGATGGGTACATTGAAACTAATCCAGTAAAATCATTATCGGATAATGGAATAAAAATATATGCGATAAATGAGATACCCTCTGATGCTCATATAATCGTAAGCGTTGGAAATAAGTTTAAAGATGATGTAATCAGAAATATACAGGCTCAAGGTATTAGTGAGTTTTATATTATAACGGAGGATTTTTGGGAGGAAATAAAGAAATGCGCTCGTTAGTCATATTTGCAGATATGCTAGGTGGTGAATACATTAATCTGTGTAATGGGGAAATGCCTTATGCGGATATAGATGAATTCTTGGAAAGACTGGGCGGCACAGTTTACACTAATTGCTATACTCCTGCTCCGGATACCGGAAGGTCAAGTGCATGTATGTGGACAGGATATTATCCCAAAAAGAATCATTGTGATCACAGACTCAAGTATCCAAGGTATTATCTTAATGATGAGATTGATAATATATGGAAACGAATGGAAGAAGCAAAATATAGAGTAAATGTTTTTGCGGATAGCCTAGTTGTTGAAGATGGTTTATTTCCAATATCTAGTAATATGCATATATACTCGGACGGAATCGCAGACTTCTTGAATAATGCCGAGATACAGGATAATACACTTTGTTTTTTTTATCTTCCGGATATACATGTGGTATTAAATGAATTGGGATATTCGGCACATGCATATAAAGAGGGCGTTACAGAGCTATTAAGAGGACTGAATTGTATTTTTGAAAAGTATGATGTGAAAGAAAAATTTGATTATGTGATAATTTTATCTGATCATGGATTCAGACTATCAGATAAGATGTATAAAAATGTTTTATATAGAGACCGGACGCATACATATATTCAATTGTGGAAGAAAGGCGATACAGGAATCGAATTCGATGATAAGTTAAGATCTAATCTTGATCTTTATCCAACAATATATGAGTTAGAAGGGTGGAATTTAAAAGAGCAAATAGATGGGGTAAGCTTACTGGACAAAAATGGCCATTCTTATATCTTGATGGAAGATCATGAGAATTTCTATCCTAGTGTGTCTCAAGGGATATGTGCATGGGGGGTTATTACAGAGAGTGGCGTGCATCATTGGATAGGCGCGGATGATATTTGGAATGATGAAAGCAAAGAAGAATCATTTGATGAGATATTCTTTATAGATGAGATTCAAAAGAAGATGTGTGATTATCAGAGGCAAAAAGAGATATTTGAGTATGCCCAAATATATTTATCTCATGCACAAAGAGAATGCAGAAATTCACTTGGAGATAAATTAGAGAAAAAGTTTATATTTGAAGATATCGAAAGACTTAGGGGTAATAAGGTAATACTCTATGGTGCCGGAAGAGTCGGAAAGGATTATTTTCGACAAATTATGTCAGAGAAAGATATACAACTTGTAGCATGGATTGATAATAATTATGAAAAATTAAATGACAGAGACTATCCGATGATTCTTTCTGACATAAGCGAGGTATATAAACACAGTTTTGACTATATTATTATTTCTATATACGACAGAAAAGAATCAAATTTTATAAAGAAAATATTAGTAATGCTTGGAGTTGATGAGAAAAAAGTCTTAAACAGTATTCCAAAAGAAATACTTATGAAAGGGGAATGATATAGTGGATAAATTAATGAATATGGGACTTTACGCTAGTCAATTTATTGAAATGTGGAATGAAAACCTAATCTTGGTTTCATATGTTTCTAATCAGATATACATAATTGATCCCAAAGAACATGTTATTAGTGATGTAATATCAATTAATGGAACAGGTCATGAAAGCACGCAATATCGCTCTTTTTGCTGTTACAATAATTTCTTGTTTCTTTTTCCTTATAATGCGCAGGATATTATAAAAGTTGATCTTATTTCTAAAAAACAGTTTGTTATTAGGGAGAATATTACAATTAAAAGTAAGGATGTTGACCGAAAATTCTATAGGGTCATTCGTTATAATGATATAGCTTATGTTCTTGGAGAAGCAGTAAATATAATCATGAAAGTGGATTTGGAAAATGATAATTGTATAGGTTTGTATAGTTATGATTCAGATCAGGATATTTATTGGTCAAGTAGCTATGTGATTTATGGCGATGTTATATATGTTCCATGTAGGACTAGAAATGCTGCTCTTTGTATCAATATAAAAACGGATTCAGTGTTATATAAGGATATAAGTACTAATGGGGGAAATGGAGGATTTTTGGATATATATGAAGAAGATCAGATTATACATCTGTTTGATGAAATAGGAAATGAATATCTATGGAATCCCGAGGAGTCTAAGGCAATATATGAGAAAGGTAATAAAGATAATATATATACAAGTAGGCAATGCGTAAAGTACAAGAATAAAATTTTTAGGATTGCGCTTCATGAAGATTTAGTTTTATGCAGAGAGGGAAAGAATAGCTTTAATATTATTCAAAGTAATATTGTTCAAAAGAATGTACCTAGCAATGGTTCTAGATTTCAAGAAGGAATACAACATGGACAATTCTATTATTTTCAGAGTAGAAATGGGATAATTTATATGATAGATATGGAACAAAATATAATAGAGGAGGTGTGGATAAAAAAAGATAGTAAAGCATTAGAAAGCAGAAAAGAGTATTTTATATCTTACGCTAAACGGGATATTTTAAAAGAAAGTGAAGAATATGATCTTACTGATTTGATAGAGTTTGTATAAAAATTATAGTCATACTCAATGAAGATTGACTATTGAAAAGTATATTGATGAGGTATGAGTATGAAAACTGATGTCTTGCTATGGGGTGCTGGGGCGGAATTTAGAAAGTTTATAGCAGAAGCGGTATGCTTACCGCAAGTATTTGATTTAGATCATTTATTTGTCGTTGATTCTGACGAGATAAAATGGGGGACAGAATTTCGAGGGTTATCTATCCATTCTCCAAAAGAAGTAGACGGACAAAAGTATAAAAAAATAGTTATTTCCTCAACCGATTATTTTGAAGATATTGTAAATACAATTAGAGGGTATAAAGTAGACTGTTCAAATATCCAGAGCCTATTAGAGTTCAAACAACAAGCGATAATTGATTATCAATATACAAAAAATTTAATTATTACTAAAAATAATAATTACATTCCTACAAGATATAATAATGATAAGTTGGTGATATATACGGCTATAATAGGAGATTATGACTATTTGGCTTCACCGTTGTTTATAGATGATGGAGTGGAATATGTATGCTTTACCGACCAAAGAAAATTGCAATCAGATATATGGAATATTGAGTATATACATACGGATCCTTCTTGTAATCATGAAGAAGTTGTAAGAAAATTCAAGTGTTTACCACATATGTTTTTTGGAGAATATGATTCAAGCATATGGATGGATGCCAGTATTACAATTAAAAGTTCTATGATTGAAATGATATATAAGTATCAGAATTCAGCAGATTTAATGCTGTTTCCGCATTATGAGAGAGTTTGTATCTATGATGAGGCTGCGGTATGTATAGCCAATCATAAATCAGATAAGGAAAGAATAATAAAACAAATTAATTATTACTACAATAACGGATATCAGTTTAATAATGGACTTTATTGTGGAGGGCTTATTGTTCGAAACCACAACATTTCTGAAGTAAAAAAAACAATGGAGGATTGGCATTCTGAAATCGTTAAGTATTCGAAGCGTGATCAGATAAGTTTGCCATATGTTATAGATAAAAATAGATTACAGATAGACCTTACTAATCTGTATATATATGATAATAAATATTTTACTGTAAGAAAGCATAAACATAACTAAATGTCATTTATGAGAGGGTATTTGCATGAATAAAAAAGCTTTAATTTGGGGAGTAGGCAATTCGGCGGTAGATTTATTAAAAAAGAAATGTTTATATTCTGATTATGAAATAATAGCATTTGTTGACAATAATAGATTGTTATGGGGGGGAGAAAAAAGTTTTAAGGGACTTCCTATTCTTTCGCCATTTGAACTTAAAACTATAGAGTATGATTTGATTATTATAGCTTCAATATATAAAGATGAAATATACAATCAATTGCTAGATATGGGGGTGACTCCCGAGAAAATTACTGATGTTGAAAGTTTGGAAGAGCGTATAAAAGCTAAGATAATTGATAAGTACAGATACTCAGATGATGAAGAAATTAAAAAAGTTGTTGATTATTATAAAAAGAATAAATTGAATATTTTTGGCACATATTTCCCTAGTACGCAAGAGTACGAAGTGTTTTGGGATGAAGATTATCCATATGTTATGTTAGATGGGAAAAAGATGTATTATCCTAGGGCTTTTTTTGAAAGAAAAACATCCGAAAGAGTATTTGTTCCGGATGTGCTTTATGAACAATATGAACAATCTCCGCACTTATATATAAAGAAGAATCATTGTGTGAAACGAGGAGATGTGATTGTAGACGCAGGAGTTTGTGAAGGGAATTTTGCATTAAGGTACATTGATGAAATAAAAAAAGTTTATTTAGTTGAGTGTTCTTCGATTTGGAGAGAACCATTAGAGAAGACGTTCCATCCATATAAAGATAAAGTGGTTTTTTGCTGGAAGGAACTTTCTCGAAGCTCATCATCAAAGACAATAGCACTAGATGATCTTGTTCAAGAGAAAATAGATTTTTTAAAAATGGATATAGAAGGGGCTGAAGTTGATGCAGTTTTGGGAGCTAAGAAACTACTAAAAAGTAGTAATGCAAAATGCTCAATATGTTGCTATCATCGTCGCGATGATGAAGAAAATCTTAAGTTTATTTTGGAATCATTAGGCTATTCTACAAGTACTTCTGAAGGAAGAATGTTTTTTAGCTATGACCCTATGATAGGTGAATCATTGGATTTAAGGCATGGGATTGTTTATGCTGAAAAGAATATTTGGTAGATGAGGAGTAGTTATAGAGTAGAGGGCTACATATGATGAAAGTTAGTGTTATTACACCTTTATATCATGGAAAAAAATATATTAACAGACTATTTACCATGATTGAATCAGCAGCTGAAAATGCAAAACAAGTTGCTAAAGTTGAATGGATTATTTCAAATGACGATCCATCAGAAGAAATAGATAATCAATTAGTTTCCGATAAGATGGATATAGTGATAATAAACACGAATATAAATAGGGGGATTCAAGGTGCGCGTGTAAAAGGGCTTGAGAAGTGTACTGGTAATTATATCTTGTTTTTGGATCAGGATGATACAATACATCCTGAATGGATAAGTAGTCAATGTAGAGCAATAGGAGATGCAGATGCTGTTGTTTGTGATGCAATATATGATGGAAAGCCTTTATATAAAGAGGGAACGATAAAAGATTCGTTAGATTTATGCATTACAAGAAAGTTTAATGTAGAACAGCACATTGGTTTTACATTGGGACAGACATTGATAAAAAAACAAAGTATTCCAAGGATTTGGCTAAGAAGATGTATGGTAACAAATTGTTGTGATGATCATTATCTTCTTATTTGTATGTATGCATCAGATTGTGTTTTTGTAAAAAATGACAGAGTTTTATATGAGCATGTAAAGACAGGAAGCAATCAGTCTGAGGATTCTTACGTTTGGGTTAAATCAACACATGAGCTAATTCATATTGTTGAGGACGAAAAGATTCTTTTGGGAGATGAGCTTCATAGTTTTATAAGAAGCAGGGAATTGCATATAGAAGAAGTTATTAGCTATTATGAGGATCGACAACGAGAAGTTAATTTGCTCAGGAATATTTTGCTTTGTCAAAACGGTGAGGTCTCAATAAAGAAGGTAAATATAAGAGGCAAAAAAATTGCTATTTATGGATATCGTATTGGTGTCTTTTTTAAAAAGCTTCTTGAGGATGCTGGATTTATTAACCTATGCTACATAGATCGTAATTCAAAAAATATAGCGTCAGATATTCCGATATATAAGATGGAAGACACTCCGGAAACAGTAGATTGTATTATAGATACTCTAGTAAATGATAAATATAAGAGAGACATTAGAGAATACTATGAAAAACAGTTACCTAATGCTCTAGTTATAGAAGCTCGAGATATTTTTGATATATAAAGGGGGATTGTATTGAATCGAGAGAATGAACTTATAGATAGAATAAAAGATGAAGAGCGGATATTTATCTATGGAGCTGGTATGGTGGGGAGATTGGTGTTGAAGAGACTACTATACCAAGGGATACGGAAAGAACATATAGTTTTTCTTACAACAAATCCGATTGATAATTGCTGGCTTGATGGTTGTCCTATATATACCTGTTCAAATCATATCCTTGATAAAGGCGTGGTTATTGTTGCAACTAAGGAACGATTTCACGAAGAGATTATTAATAATTTAAGTTTGAACGGGTGTGATATACCGATTATTATTTGTAATTCTGAATTGTGTTCGGATCTTGAGAATAATCATATGAGGTTATATCCGGTACCGGATAATGGGGAGATTATAGATGTTCTATTAATGACATCAGATAATTACAAAGGATCAGGAGCATTTCTTTGCGCAGTAGAATTATGTGAGCAAATGAATCAATCTGGAATTAAGATGATGATTATTCTTCCTGAATATGGTGAGGGAGAAGATATTTTAATAGAAAGAAAACTTCCTTATGCGTACATACCATCAAAAAATTGGTGTGTAGATAAGAACAATAATTATACATATAATTTATTTGATAATAGATATGCTAGACAGACAATTAAAGAGGTTATTATATCTCATAAGGTGAAAATAATACATAATAACACCTCTTATACATATGTGGGGGCTGAGGCAGCTATTGAGGCAGGTATCACTTATGTTTGGCATTTACGAGAAAATATAAGCTATCAGGGACAGAGGTTTATTGATGAAAAATATACCGCCAAACTTATGAACGGAGCTGGAAGGATTATTTGTGTTTCGCAGTTTGAAAGTAAAGCGTATGAGTTTTTAGATTGTGAAAGAATTTCAGTGGTTTATGATGGGATTGAAGAAAATAGTTTTATGCCGGCTAATAATGATCGTTTTAGTGGAAGTGAGGTGAGAATAGTCAATGTTGGAGGAATTAACGAGTTAAAAGGACAGGAAGATATTATACGAGCGGCTGCTATTCTTAAGAATTCAGGGATGACTTTTTCTGTTAAATTAGTTGGAAGAGGCGATGAATTGTATATAAATGGTTTAAAATTACTTGTGGCTGAAAACCATATGGAAAAAGAAGTATCTTTTATTGGCTTCTCTGATAATGTAAAGCGGATTTATGATAGCTCGGATATAGCCATAATTTCTTCTAGAGCAGACTCTTTTGGTAGATTTACTGTTGAAGCTATGTGTTCTGGCTGCTTAATGATTGGTGCGAATGCAGGTGCCACCCCAGAAATAATACGCAACGAAATAAATGGATATTTATATAATGTAGGTGATTATCATCAATTGGCAAGAGTGATAATCAATGCTTACAAAAATAAAAAAAAGGTCAGAGAATTAATAGACGAAGGAATAAGAACCGGTAAACAGTATACTGTAACATCAAATATGAAAAATATCAAAGAAATATATGATGTGTTGTCAGGTAAAGGAGAGGGCTGTGAAGTATAAAAACTACGAACAAGCAAGGGCTGAGATATGGAAAGAACTGATTGGTGGGCTGTATATTGGTGGTGAATCTCCCATTATTCTTTTTGGCTGTGGTTGGATGGGTACAGAACTTGTAAAGTGTTTTGGCAAAGATATTAGAGAAAGGCTTGTGGGTTTTTGTGATAATAATAAATCTTTATGGGGAACAAAGAAATATAATATTGAAATTAGATCTCCTAAAGAATCATTAATCCTTTTTCCTGAAGCTATATTTATTATAGCTATTGCAAGAGGGGCATTAGAAGTAAAAAAGCAGTTGATTGATATAGGCATTGCAGAAGAAAAAATTAGAGTTTTTAGGTTGAATGACAATGGTGTTGCTATAAGAGGATATTTATCTGAACGCCTAGGGGCTAAATATGAGATTGATTATGATTTTCCTGCAGAAGCGGATGTTCCTGTGGTGAGAAGTGTCGATAGAAATGAAAAAAGAGATTTTCGTGTTTCAATAGATGAATATTTAGGAAGACGTCTTGATAATAATGAACTTTTTGATGCTCCGGTCATTGATGAATATGAGAAATGCTATGGAAAGTATCTTGATATTTCTGAAAACAAAAATGAGGGCGAAGAAAACTCTGTAATAATTATGATAGCGAAGAGCCATATGGATTATTCAAATATGGAATTGGACAATCCTGATATTTATATTCCTATTCAGGCTGGGAGCGCACTTACTGATAAAGATATATGTGATTTGAAAGATAATCAAGGAGAAAATATATCGGATCGAAATTACAACTATTGTGAATGTAGTGTCCTATATTGGGCTTGGAAAAACGGTTTTGCCAAAGAATATCAATATTTGGGATTAAGGCACTATAGAAGAAAATTTGAAATATCAGTTGAACAACTTAGGCATCTCTCCAGTAATGGTATTGATATTGTTCATTTAGATCCAATGTATCATGAGGATATAAGAGCTAGATTTTCATTTCACACAAAAAATGATAAAGATTGGGATGTTATGAAACAAGCTATACATACTGTATTTCCGGAATATGATGAGGCCATGAGAATATATGAGAATCAGCATTTTGTTATCGGTTACAATATGAGTATTTTAAGACGAGATATATTTGATGATTACTGCAATTTTTTATTTGGAGTTTTGACATATGTTGAGGATTACTATCTTAAACGCTGCGATAGGAGGGATAGGTACCTAGGTTTTTTGGCTGAAAATTTGTTTGGAATATATTTGATAAAAAATAAAAATAAATATACTCACGCTGTAACTAAGCTTGTTCCTTACATAAAGTATTAAACAACATTTGAATATGGGAGATTGAATGGAACAGTTGATAAGAACTAATAGTAATATAATGATTTTTGGGGCGGGGGATGTTGCCAAAGAAGTGTGTTTTTGTATGGAAAGAGAACCATATAACTGTAATGTTATTTCATTTTTGGTTAGTAGTATTGCAGAAACAACACCCGAAAAAATTGGCAATATTCCAGTCGTTAGTTTTTGCGAAGAAAATTTGGATAAAAACGCATTAATATTGGTTGCTGTTCTTGAAAAATATAGAGATGATATATGCGATTTACTAGATAGTCTAAACGTGAAGAATAGAATATTTTTGACTTTTGAAAGTAATCTTTGGTCGGCTGTAAGACTAAAGACGTACGAAGAATACTGTTTGAGGGAGGGATATCCATATAAATTTGGGGTAGATAGCTTGGCGAGTGATAAGACAATAGACTCAGAGAAGAAATCTGATATTTGTGTCTATGTGACCAGAAGCACAAAGGATAAGCCAATCAAAACAGAATATAAGCCAAGAATATGGGAAGAAGAGATATATGCAGGAGCTGCATTGGATTTCATCGAAACCAATGTTATAGGAGATAACATGGGAGAAAATATATCCGATAAGAATCGCAAATATTGTGAATTGACAGCGATGTACTGGATGTGGAAAAATACAGATCATGATTACATCGGACTTTCCCATTACAGACGCAGATTTGATTTTACGGATGAAGAAGTATCGAAAATAACGGCAGGAGATGCAGATGTTATTTTAACTACCCCTGTTATAAATGTACCTTCTGTTGAGTATATGTATGGTAAGAATCATGACATTAATGATTGGGAGATAATGAAAAAAGTGGTGAAAGATTTATCACCTGATTATGCTGATTCACTTGAGGCAGTTGCGGATTCCAATTACTACATTCCGTACAATATGTTTGTTATGAAAAAACAGGTATTTGATAAGTATTGTTCTTGGCTGTTTCCTGTTTTGGAGGAATGCGAAAAGATAATAGGCGATAAGGAAGATGTGTATCAGAACAGATATATCGGATTCTTGGCAGAGCGCCTGATGACAGCATATTTTCTGCATCACAAAGATGATTACAATATAGTTTTTTGTAATAAACATTTCTTGGAGTGAGAAGGGAAAGCGATGAGGCTTGTAATTTTCGGAGTTCAGAACTACTTTCATAAAAACCCCCGCATTTCTGCGGGGGATAGATACAAATTTATGCAACTTGAAAAAAATAAAAGTTTACTTTTTGTATTTTTCAAGCTCGGCTTGTAATTTGGCGATGGTGGCGTCTTTTTCAGCAAGTGAAGCATCCTTTTCAGCAACTACAGCTTCATATTTTTCTTCAGCATCAGTATAGCCCGCAGTGTACTGAGAGTTCATCTGCTCTCTGTAACGGCGCTGACCTTCAAGAGCCTCTTTAGCCTGATTGTCATAATTAAGTTCAAAGATCAAGGTGCCCACCTCCTCTATATCAGGATGATTCTTGGCTAAGGCTTTGAATTCTTCCCAGGTTGTTGCCTTGAAAAGATCAGCCCAATAGACAAGATTGTTTTGTTTATCTTCATCTGTAGCTTTGTCTGTGTGGTTTAATTGTAGCACATTTATACCAAATTTATCAGTATACAAGTGATGGCTTTTGAGATTGATAAGACGGTATTTCGCATAGAATTCCGGTTCTGCATGGGGGAGAAGCTCCTGATCGGTGATGCAAAATAAAGTTGTGGGTTTGACTAGGGAATAATTGTCGCCATTGCCGATGTTGTCATATGCGCGGCACAGATAGATTATTGAGCGAGATGTCCAATACTTGTCAGGGTATACCTGGAGCTCAATATTGAGAATCTCATTATTGTTGAGAGTGAGCTTTACATCCATGATTGTTTCTTTACCTGCGCTGTTGAGGTCAATGGGATTCGTGACAATGACACTTTTTACATCATCCGGAGATAGGCCTTTTAGGGCGCATACAAGGCCGGTTAAGGCTCTCTCGGATTTTTGCATGACATAATGGAACATCATGTCGCTCATGAGAGTGAACTCGATTTCTCCTGTTGCTGTTTCGTAGGTTAATGTTTTGCGATTGTCATTTGTTTTTGACATAATAGAATAAAATCCTTTCTGGATACGTAGATTTGGCGGATTCGCCATACATCGGCTTAGAATTGTCATTGAAAGACTGCCGATGTTTTCTATGATATCAGACAAATCTTAAGAAATACTGTCGAAAAAACTTAAGATTTTATGTAGATAGGTCAAATTGAGCAGGGGGCTATATGAAAACTATCATCTACGGCGCCCAGGGTTATGCCCTTGGCACGTATGAAGCGATGAAAACTTTATATCCGGAGCGAGAGATTTTGTTCTTTATGGTTTCTAGCTTTGAAGGTAATCCGGTGGCGCTTGCCGGGGTTCCGGTAAAAGAGCTTGCGGATGTCTCTGCGTCTTTTTCTGATGAAGAGAAAAAAGAGATTGAAGTCATTATCGCTACACCCGAGAACGTTCAGCAGGAGATAGAGGAGACGCTGGATGGATGCGGATTTAGTAATCACAGTAGACTTACTGGCAAGCGCTGGGGCGAGCTGATGGATGCTTTCCATGCAAAGAGTGGAGAGTTCAAGCCGCTTGCGTCATATAAAGCGGTTAACGCTGAGAACGATAATGAGATACAGGAAAATGCGGCAGCAGAACAGTCTTTTGATAAAGATAATTTTGGATTGAATATCTTTTTCGCCAGATCCCACAAAGATAAAGAACTTAAAACCAAGATAATCAGACCGGATTATATGCATCCTATTCAGGTGGGCGCGGCAAATACAGATGAGCGGATCGCTGAGATTACGGATGCTACAGGGGATAATATTTCTGCCAAGAACGGCAACTACTGCGAGATTACAGGACTATACTGGATTTGGAAAAATAGTCTGCGTGACTCTGAATCTGAATACTTCGGCCTTGCCCAGTACAGGCGAAGCTTTGAATTAACTGAAGATGACCTTCGAAGGCTCTTTTGCAATGATATCGATGTTTTGCTTCCGTATCCACTTATGTACGAGCCGGATATCAATAAACATCATGAAAGATATTTAAAGGACGCGGACTGGACAGCTCTTTTGACAGCGCTTAAGGAGGTTAGTCCTGAGTACGCAGAAGCTTTCCCGGGAGTACTGGGGCAGCAGTGCATGTACAACTACAATGTTATCTTAGCCAAGGCGCAGGTCCTTAAAGACTACTGTGAATGGCTTTTCCCCGTGCTTTCGCGGGTGGAGGAGTTATCAGTACCCAAGGGAAGTGAGCGCGCCGACCGTTACATCGGTTATATGGTAGAGATACTTGAAACACTGTATTTTATGAAGAATGCAGACAGGCTTAAGATTGCGCATAAGGCGTGCAGGATGTATGTATGAGGAAGCGCATTAAAGCCGCAAACGCGCTATTATCCAAGAAAGGTACCCATGTTATTCGATTTCATTTTTGGAAAAAATAAGAAAACTACATCCATCCCTTCATACACCTACAATCCGACAAAAGAAAAGCCGATAATCCGGGCATCTATCTGTACCGGTGAGCAAGTTGCGGGCTTTAAAGATTTAGTGACAGGTCAGTTCCACGAGATCATGCTGATCTGCAGCGATAAGGATGTTGAGGATTTCAAGAAGACTTATGGCATTGAGAAAGTGGAGAAGGAGTACTGATAAAGTCGAGTGTCGAGCTCGGCTTTTTATGTTTTATCCATGCGAAATAATACATAGAGAAATACCATGTGAATATGGTACAATTAACAAGTGCCAATCACTGAGCGATTATGCTTCGCTAAGGCACAGAGAATAGATATACATGTTGAGGGTGAGAAAAAGCATATGAAGATAACATATAAAGGCATATTAGATAAAGCTTTTGAGGTTTTGGGGATCATAACATTACCATATATTTTTATACTGAGTATCATTGCTAATCTGGGATACTATCAGAAATTGTTCTTTAGATCACTTTTGATTCTGTTTGTCATATGGCTTGTGATTGGGATATGCAAGCGTAAGAATATCACGATTCCCCCAATTTATCGATTTATTATAGCGGTGACGACGATAATTGTGTCAACCAGCAGTGTGAGCATTTATATCTTGCAGAGGAAAGGAGAACTGCACAATCCGGAGTGGACATATTTTGTGTACGTAGATGCAGCGGTTCTTTTGATCAGTATGATCATATATGTATGCAAGAAAGAGTTGTTTGATTTAGGACTTAGACTCACATCATTATTCGTGCTGTTGACCGGAGTATGGGGATATATTGATTATATAAAGCTTGCCTTTGAGTATATCAATAAGGATAGAGCATATGTGTTGTCATATAGACCCTTCTCAATTTACATGAATCCTATACCTGCAGGGCAGATATTTCTGATGTTCCTATGGATACCTTTTTTTATGGGCAAAAGAGAACCTGATAAAAAAGAGCAGATAATAAATGCCGTTATAAGGACAATAGTATACGTTCCGTTTATTATTCTGACAAAATCCAGAAGTATATGGCTTGGACTCATATTGACAGCTGTAGTGTGGTTTTTTATTTACAGAAAAAGCATTGTTTCAGGTTGGAAGCAGCTCTCTGTAAAGAAGAAATATATATGCGCGGTATTGATGGCTGCAATAGCATGTGTTGGGATTCCGGCTTTTATAAAGGTTGTTATTGCAAGATTCACAGGCCTCAAGGCGCAGCAGCCGTATTATCTGAGATTAAACTATATAAGATACACTCTGGAACAGTATGCAAATAGTAGATTACTTCGCAAGATATTTGGACATGGCCCCGGAAGAAGTAAGGATATGATAACCGCATCTCCATATTTTGAGCCACCTTATAACATCTGCGACAATGCATATATGTCGATGCTCTATGAGTGGGGGATTATAGCGATAATAGCTGTATTTGTCATCTATATATTTGCTTTTAGAATAGTAATTGATTCTGCAAAAGAAAACAGAAAAAGCATAGCTGTTTATTGTGCGTTTGCTGTTATAGCTTGTATAATACCAATCTTCTTTTATGAGGCCCAGATGTGGTTTATGGTTGGTACACCGATGGCTATATTTATAGCAGGTGGGGTGTATAAAGGGATGCAGCAATTGCATAAATGAATTGGCTGAGAGATTGCCATATTTTGGTAATTATACTATCATATTAGGGATTATTGATTAAATTAAGATGGTTGTACATTGTTTATGGGAAAAATTAAGATAAAAGAACAATATCATACAGATAAACGCCAGGTGTTTTGCATCGGAAGTAAAGGAATCCCTGCGGAATACGGCGGATTCGAGACATTCATGGAGAATCTTACTCTGTGCAAAAAGAGCGCCGACTTACGCTATCATGTTGCCGTTATGGCAAGAGAAGATTCAAGATATGAATATAATGGTGCCAAGTGCTACAATGTCAAGGTTCCCGAAATCGGAGCTGCCAAGGCTATCATTTATGATATCAAGGCGCTTGCCAGAGCAATCAGATACTGCGAGGAGAGACCTTCTATTGAGAAGCCTGTTTTCTTTATTATGGCTTGCAGAATTGGACCTTTTATAAAGCATTATAAGAAAAAGATAGAAAAGCTCGGCGGAGTGCTGTATGTCAATCCCGATGGACATGACTGGGAGAGAAGAAAGTGGAGTGCTCCTGTAAGAGCTTATTGGAAGCTTTCCGAGAAGCTTATGATCAAGCATGCGGATAAGGCTATCTGCGACAGCAAGGAGATAGAGAAGTATATTAACAAGGAATATGCTTCATACAATCCTGATACAACATTTATCGCTTATGGCGCGGATCTTTCAAGATCTACATACGCAGACGATGAGGTTAAATTCACAGAATGGCTTTCGGAGTACAATACCAAGCCTCACGGCTATTACCTTGTAGTCGGCCGCTTTGTTAAAGAGAACAATTTCGACATCATAATAAGAGAGTTCCTTAAGAGCTCATCCGATAAGAAACTGATAATCATTACGACTGAGAATGGTAAGCTGCTAAAAGAGTATGATGAGCACTTGCATTTCCTTAACAGCGACAGAGTTATTGTTGCAGATTCAGTATATGATAAGCAGTTACTTAAGAAAATAAGAGAAAATGCCTCTGCTTATATGCACGGACATGAGGTTGGAGGCACCAATCCAAGTCTTCTTGAGGCGCTTGCTTCGACGGACGTCAATCTGGTTCTTGATGTTAAGTACAACCATGAGGTTGCAGAGGATGCAGCGGTATATTGGGACAAGGAAGGCAGGAATCTGTCCGATGTTATCATGCAGGTAGAGGCTTTGTCTGATGATCGCAGGGCGGAGTACGGGAAACTTGCCAAGAAACGCATATCCGATGATTATACATGGGAGAGCATAGCAGAGAAATATGAAAAGGTATTTCTTGCATAAAAGATAGAGAGACTATTTGATATGAGAGTTGGCATAGATGTTCATATGCTCGGTGATCGCTCCGGTGGAAATGAGAGCTTTTACAGAGGCATTCTTTCGGGGATGACTCCCGATTCCGGAGATGAATATTATTTATTCGTCAATAGTGGCGTGGATGTAACCGAGTACGAAGACAGATTTAATATAGTTTATTTTAAAAAGAATAGCTCAATATACAGAAATTGTGTTGAACTAAGGAAGTTGTGCAAGAAGTACAATATCGACGTACTTCATACGCAGTACTATCTTCCTTTTTTTGCACCTTGCAAAACAGTAGTAACGATACATGATCTTTCATTTGAGCATATAAAAGATATATTTACCAAGTCAGAATATATCAAGGACAAGATACTGGTTTCACATGCGGCAAGGAAAGCCGATATGGTTGTCACTGTTTCTGAGTTTTCCAAACAGGATATATGTACAACCTATGGTACTGATCCATCCAAGATAGAAGTTGTTTATAACGCTGTGGATTCTGATTTTACAGTTCTTCCCAAAGATGCCAAGATCAGGTCCGAGGTTAGAAACAAGTTTGGAATCGCAGATGATAAATATATTGTTTGTGTCAGCAATCTTCAGCCAAGGAAGAATATTCCAAGGCTGATAAGAGCATTTAATAAATATTCTGATAATACGGGCTTAGATCATAAGCTTGTGATCGTAGGTAAGAAAGCCTGGATGTACGACGAGATCGAAAAGAGTGTTTCGGATAGCAAGGATAAGGTTATTCTTACGGACTATGTGACCAAGGATGAGCTGATAGCGCTTCTTAATGAGGCATCAGGATGTGTCTATCCTTCGATATTTGAAGGATTCGGAATTCCTCCTCTTGAGGCTATGGCTTGTGGCACGCCTGTGGCGGCATCGGATATTCCAGTTATGAGAGAAGTTCTTGAGGATAACGATTTATTCTTTGATCCGATGGATGAAGATGGAATTGCTACTGCTATTAAGACTCTTTTGGAGACTGATTGCAAAGCTAACACTGAGATTGTAGGCAGATACTCATGGAAGAAGAGTGCTGATATTCTCAAGCAGGTATATAAAAAGGCACAATTGGGTTAGTTAGGACGGATTTATTGTTTCCCAAGCGAGGAAGAACTTGCTTGGGAAATATTTAAGTGCAGAGGAATAGTATGAAACTGGGACTGGTTGTACTAAACTATAATGATTCTGAGACAACTATATCATTTTTGAATCACATCAAAAAATATGGAATAATAGAGAGGATTGTTGTTGTAGATAACTGTTCCACCGACGATTCATTTGATAAGCTTAAAGAGCTTGAAAACGACAAGATTGACGTGATCCGAACGGATGAGAACAGAGGATACGCAGCCGGAAACAACTATGGAGCAGGATTCCTGACCAAAGAATGCAATCCCGAGTACATCATCATATCCAATCCCGATGTGTTTTTTGAGGAATCCGTGGTAGAAACAATGCTTGGCTACCTAGAAAAGCTTCCGGGGGCGGCAGCTGTTGCTTGCAAAATGAATTGCCTATCGGGAATAAATCTTCCAATAGCATGGAAACTACCTAAGTTTAGAGACTGCCTCATTCAGGATTCATATATATTCAAGAAAGTGTTTGGAGATCCTTTGGAATACAAGGAGGACCGTCTTAAATCTGAAATCAGCTTGGTCGATGTACTTCCGGGATCAATGTTCATGATCAAAACAGAAGCTTTTGATAAGGTCGGGGGATTTGATGAGCACACATTCCTGTACTATGAGGAAAACATCCTCGCATTTAAGCTTCAAAAAGAAGGCTATAAGAATTATCTTATAAACAACTGCACTTATGACCACATGCATTCAGTCAGCATAGACAAGAACATAGCATCCGTCAAAAAACGCTTTGAAGTAGCTTATTATAGCAGAGAATGGTACTGTAAGGAATATCTTGGAGCAAGTTCCATACAGCTCAAATTACTGCATATTTTCTATAAAATC
The DNA here is from genome assembly GCF_003625475.1 of Butyrivibrio sp. X503. GTDB lineage: Bacteria > Bacillota > Clostridia > Lachnospirales > Lachnospiraceae > Butyrivibrio. The sequence goes on from NZ_RAIQ01000008.1 coordinate 29,528, forward strand.
GGTGTTTTTAACTATTTGATCTATAAGAAAATAAAGGGATGAGAAAGTAATATATGAAGATATTATGGATATCGCCTTTCTTGCCGTATGACAATGTTGATCACGCCGGCGGAAAGCTCCTAAATCATTATATTAATTCAATTATTGAGAATACATCCTATGATGTGAGATATGTTGGCTTTGCCAAAACTGATGAATACAAGCAATTTACCTTGGACAAGAAGATCAAGTGCTACATAGATTTTTATCATGATCATGGGATCAAGAAGCTTGTCCGAAATGCTTATGACCTGTATTCACTCAAGTGTCCGTTAGACAGAAACGGCAATATCACGACAAGTTACTTGAAATTATGTATAATAGAGCGTCTTAAGGCACTTAAAAAAGAAGGCTATGAACCGGATGTTATAATACTTCATTGGACACAGACGATAGTTTTCGTCAAAGATGTGAAAAAAATCTTTGCGACCTCCAAGATAGTAGGAATAGAAGAAGATGTCAGCATACAGGCATGCCTTCGCAAATACGAAAATGCCAAGAGCAAGCTACAAAAAATGATCACAAAAATGCGCTATGATAACATAGAAAAGTCTGAGATTGCCGCATTAAACAATTGTGATCTTGTAATACTCAACAACGAAAAAGACCTAGAAATGTTGAATAAGCGTGGTATTCGCACGCCTGTTAAAATATGGTCTACATATTATGATAGAATAACTGTTAAAAGGGAAACTGAGCCTCAAAAGAACATTCTCTTTTACGGAGATATGTCAAGGCCTGAGAACTACAGACCGGCCTTGTGGTTGATCGATGAGGTTTTCCCTCTTGTTGAGAAGCTTGGTCTTAAGCTTGTGATACTTGGGGGACATCCCACCAAGGAATTGCTTGACAGAGCTTCGGATAAGGTGATAATAACAGGCTTTGTTGAAGATATAGAACCGTATTTGGCTTCAAGCCTATGCCTTGCAGCACCGCTTGTTCTGGGAGCGGGAATAAAGGTTAAGGTGTTGACCTGTATGGCTGCGGGAATTCCTGTTTGTACCAATGATGTGGGAATAGAAGGAATACCGGCCGAGGAAGGCAAGCATTATCTGCACTGCGAGGACAAGAACGAGTATGCAGATGCTATAAAGAAGCTTTATGAGAATAATAGTTATGCGGAAGAAATAGCAATAAATGCCCGCAAGCTGATAGATGATAAATTTGATTATCATAAGAGCAGCAAAGATTTTGCAAAGTGGCTGCAAGAATTAGTATAATTGGAAGTAATGTAAAGCGAAAAGGAGTGTTTGTAAGATAACATGAAAATTTCCAAAGATGATATAAGGCTGCTTCTAAGCCTTGTAAAAAACGACTTAAAATCAAGATATTCAGGCTCGGCCCTTGGACTTGTATGGGCGTTTGTTCAGCCGCTTATCACTGTATTGGTATTCTGGTTTGTATTTACGGGATTTAAAAATCCACCGGTTGATGACGTTCAGTTTATTATATGGTTTGTAGCAGCATATATACCGTGGACTTTCTTTAATGATGGACTTTTGTCTACCACTAACGTTTTTTATGAATATTCATATTTGGTCAAGAAGATGAAATTTAAGATCTGGCTGCTTCCACTGATCAAGTTGCTTTCATCATTTTGCATCCATGTATTCCTGCTTTTATTTGTGTTCCTTATGTATTTGATATATGGATACACTCCAAATATTGCGTGGATAAGTGTTTTCTACTATTCGTTCTGTGTATTTGCACTGCTTATTGGACTTGCATATTGTGTAGGGGCTGTATCAGTATTTTTCAAGGATGCGGCGCAGCTTGTTAATATTATTTTGCAGCTTGGCTTTTGGATGACGCCTGTATTTTGGAGTCCTGCGACAATGAACGGAAAAATACTGAAGATACTCAGCTTCAATCCGCTTTACTATGTCATGGAAGGAAACAGAGCGGCACTTATATATAGTGTGGGCTTTTGGAACAGACCCATATTGGAAACGGTATATTTTTGGGGGTTTGCACTGGCTATGTTTATAATAGGTACCAAAGTATATAAGAATCTTCGAGTACATTTTTCGGATTTACTATAAATTATATGGAGCATTATAGATGGAAGATATTGTTGTAAGAGCTGAAAATATTACAAAAGAATATAAGCTGTATAACTCTGAAATGGATAGACTCAAGGAGGCTTTTCATCCTTTTAAAAAGTGCTATCACAAGAAGTTCTATGCATTAAAAAATGTTTCCTTTGAGATCAAGAAGGGTGAGAAGATAGGAATCATAGGATCCAACGGAGCAGGTAAATCAACGCTTCTTAAGATCCTTACGGATGTCCTTAATCAGACATCCGGAACACTTGAGACAAAGGGAAATGTGGCTGCGCTGTTGGAGCTTGGTGCCGGCTTTAATCCTGACTATACCGGAATGGAGAATATTAAGCTAAACGCCACTTTGATGGGAATTCCTCAGAATCAGCTCGAGGAGATCACTGAGAAGATAATTGACTTTGCGGATATAGGTGACTTTATCAATCAGCCCGTAAAGAGCTATTCAAGCGGTATGTTTGTGCGCCTTGCTTTCGCAACACAGATTTTTTCCGATCCGGATATCTTGATCGTTGATGAAGCACTTTCTGTAGGAGATATAAGATTCCAGCAGAAGTGCTACAGGGCAATGGATCAGCTCATGAAGAATAAGACGGTTATTCTTGTTACGCATGATACAGCGGCCGTGACCAGATTCTGTAAAAGAGTAATCTGGCTTAATCACGGTGAGAAGATGTTTGACGGTAATACGATCGAGGGACTTCATAAATATCAGGAATACATATTACACCAGATCAGTGATGATAAAAGTACTTTCGGTACACACGATTATGATGATATGCTGGATGGTGATGTGGAAGTAGAAAGAGACGAGCGAAAAGAAAGCATTGAAGTTCCGGATGTTGTTCCGGGTGTATACAACAAGGGCAACGGTGACGCTGATATATATCAGTGCGGCTTATTTAATGATAAGTATGAGATCATTGATGTATTGGAACCCGGAATGAAGGTTCATTGTATTATAAGGATTGATTTCAAAAAGACGGCTGCACGTCCTATTTTCGGATTGTCCATAAGGGACCGTTTGGGCAACGAAGTTATAGGAATAAACACAGAAACACTTGGCGTGAAGTTGGAAAGTGCAAGCGGTAAGGTGGAGTATGATATGAGCTTTACTGTACCGCCGCTCAATAAGGGGGAATTTTCTGTAGCGATGGCGGTGGCAAACGGATATCAAGACGATCATGTTCAGTTATGCTGGCTGGATGATGCATTGGTATTCTCGGTTCCGAGACGAGAATTTGATATTCCGGGGCTTATATATATAAACAGGGGGAATGTTAAAGAGTATGTTGTTAAGGAGAATTAGTTTTGAGCTCAGAAAACAGTAAGTTGAAGTTCTTTGCGAAGGTTATTGCCAGATGCATAAGACACCCTAAGTTTATTTTTATCGCGCTCCATCCAAGGAGAATATTTAATTTTTTTAAAGCACTCAAAAATGAAGGCATGGCGGGCGTAAGGCTTCGTTATAAGTATGTCGTAAATGACAGTATCGGACGCCCCATGACTATTTTTAACAATGAATTGGATCTTTTCCCAGTTCTGAAAGACGGCGTGGAGAGACCGATTGAAGAATACAAACAGCTAAGCTTTACGGAATACGACAATCCGGAAGTTTCGATAGTAATACCGGTTTACAATCAGCTTGATTATACCTATAACTGCTTAAGATCTATTCAGAAACACAGCGGTGATGTGACCTATCAGATCATAATCGCAGACGATCGTTCTACAGATGCAACACAGCGTATCAAAGAAATAGTATCGGGAATTACAGTTGTAAGAAATGAAGAGAATTTAAGATTCCTGCTTAACTGCAAAAATGCGGCTAAGTATGCCAATGGCGAGTATATTTTGTTCCTTAATAATGATACACAGGTTCAGAAGAACTGGCTTAGACCCCTTATTGACCTCATGAGTGATCCCAAAGTCGGCATGACGGGTTCTAAACTGTTATATCCGGACGGAATGCTTCAGGAAGCGGGCGGTATCCTTTGGAAAGACGGCTCCGCATGGAACTACGGTAATAAAAAAGATCCGTTGGATCCGGAATATAACTATGTCAAAGAAGCGGATTATATTTCAGGCGCAGCGATCATGATCAGAAAGAGCCTCTGGGAAGAGATAGGCGGATTCGATGAGAGATTTGTACCTGCATATTGTGAGGATTCGGATCTTGCGTTTGAAGTAAGAAAACACGGATATAAGGTGCTTTATCAGCCTTTGTCTGTTGTTGTACATTTCGAGGGCGTTTCAAACGGAACCGATGTTAATTCCGGTCAGAAATCATATCAGGTAACCAACAGCAAGAAATTCTATGAGAAGTGGAAAGACGTTCTGGAAAAAGAGAATTTCAACAATGCGGAGAACGTCTTTATAGCCAAGGATCGCAGCAGGTTTAAAAAGCATATCCTTGTGGTCGATCAGTATGTTCCGTGGCATGATAGGGATGCAGGCTGCAAGACTTCTTATATGTACCTTAAGATGTTCGTTAAAATGGGCTTGCACGTGACATTTATCGGAGATAATTATTACAAGCATGAGCCTTATACAACTGAGCTTAATCAGCTTGGAATAGAGGTGCTCTATGGCAGTTATTATTGCAAGAACTGGAAGAATTTCCTGAAAGAGAACCTTAAGTTTTTTGATTATGTATATCTTCAGAGACCTCATATTGCATCAAGATACATGGATGTTGTTAAAAAGTATGGCAGTAACGCCAAGGTAATATATTATGCCCACGATCTTCATCATGTGAGAGAAAAAAGAGAATACGAGATAACCGGTGATCCGAGCAAATTAAAAGCTTCCGAGAAATGGAAGGCAATAGAGTATGATCTTTTCTCTAAAGCTGATGTGGGACAGGTTGTAGGAAACTATGAGCAGGCTATAATGCAAGAGGCTTTTCCGGACAAGCCTATCAGGAGTATACCGATCTTTGCTTATGAAGATATTCCGGATAATGTCAGAAAAGACTTTTCACAGAGACAGGACCTTATGTATGTAGGAGGCTTTGGACATCCGCCTAATGTTGACAGCGTTCTTTGGTTCGCCAAAGAGATTTTGCCGCTTATCGTTGAGAAATATCCCGATATAAAATGGCATGTTGTCGGAAGTAAAGCACCTGAGGAAGTGGAAGCTCTTGCGAGTGAGAATATAATAATACACGGTTTCCTTTCTGACGAAGAGCTTGCAGCTCTTTATAACTCATGCAGAATAGATATTGCGCCTCTTCGTTTTGGCGCAGGTGTGAAGGGAAAGGTTGTTGAGGCTGCATATTATCAGACACCTCTTGTTACAACTTCTATCGGAGCCGAGGGGCTGGATGATACCATGGGCAACATGATCGTTGTTGACGATGCCAAGGAAATGGCAGAGCGTATTTGCAGCTTATATGAGGATTATGATGCGCTCAGAAAAATGTCAGATGCAGGTAAAGAGTTTGTAGAAAAGTATTTCACACCCAAGAGTGCTGAAGATATTTTAAGATTGGATATAGAGGTATAAAGAAGGGAATTAAGCATGGTTATATCAAAAACACCGTTTAGAATGTCGTTTTTTGGTGGCGGCACGGATATGGAGGAGTTTTTCAAGGAGCACGGAGGAGCAATAATATCGACAACCTTTGATAAGTATTGCTATGTAAATGTCAGACATTTACCGCCCTTTTTTGATTACTCCACAGAGCTTGCATATTCCAAGATGGAGAGGGTTAGTGAGATCGGTAAGATTGAACATCCCGCCATTAGAAATGCTATGGATATGCTTGACATGCAAGAAATCAGACTTACATATGAGGCTGACCTTCCTGCGAGATCGGGTCTTGGAACAAGCAGCTCATTTGCCGTTGGAATGCTTAATGCTTTTTATGCACTTAAGGGTAAGTATGTAGATAAGAAGAAGCTTGCGGATGATGCCATCTATCTTGAGAGAGTACTCTGCAAGGAAGCCGGTGGCTGGCAGGATCAGATTGCAGCAGCATATGGTGGACTTAACAGGATAAGCTTTAATGCTAACGGATATGAAGTGGATCCGATTATCATTTCTCCCGAAAGAAAAAAAGAGCTTAACGGAAATCTCTTGATGTTCTTTACCGGATTTACAAGATTTTCTTCTGAAGTTCAGAAGGCCAATTCCGGCGGAAACAAGGAAGAGAAAGAGCGCCAGTTACTTGAGATGCTTGGTCTTGTTGACGAAGCGGAAAAGGCTCTTACGGATAAGAATGTAAGCCTAAATGAGTTCGGAAGACTCTTGGATTATACTTGGAAGCTTAAGAGAAATACAGGATCTGCTGTTACAACAGATCATATCGACGAGATCTATAAAAAGGGAATCGATGCCGGTGCTTTGGGAGGCAAACTTCTCGGAGCCGGCGGCGGTGGATTCTTTGTTTTCTATGTTGAGAAAGACAAGCAGGATAAGGTTAAGGAAGCTCTCAGTAATCTTATGTATATTCCGTTTGAGTTTGAAGACGGCGGAACAAGGATCATTCACTATACACCGGAAGCATTTGTTCCGAATAGCGGGAGAGTTCTTGCATGAAAACTATAATTATGGCAGGAGGCAAGGGAACTAGAATAGCTTCGATAGCAGGAGATATTCCCAAGCCGCTCATAAAAATAGCCGATAAGCCGATACTTCTGTATGAGATAGAATGCCTGAAAGAGCAGGGATTTACGGATATTATTCTTACCGTTTCTCATATGGCTGATAAAATAATGGATTACTTTGGCGACGGCAGTAAATTCGGTGTAAACATCAAGTATTTTGTCGAAGACAAGCCGCTTGGCAATGCAGGAGCATTGTTTAAGCTCTATAAGGAGGGAGTGTTTTCTGCCAATGAAGACTTTTTACTCCTTAACGCTGATTCGATGTTTGATGTTGATTTCCGGAGATTCCTGGATTTTCACAGATCCAAGAATGCTTTGGTATCTCTTTTTACTCATCCCAATTCACATCCGTATGACAGTGGCCTTATAATCTCTGAGGGCGGTATTGTTAAGAATTGGCTTACCAAAGAGGAGGCGAGACCCAAGTGGTACAAGAATAGGGTAAACGCCGGATTACATATTGTTAATTCGCAGATTTTTGGAATGACAGATATTGATATTGACAGTATTGGAACAGAAGTAGACGGCAAGCCTTATAAAGTTGATCTGGACAGGCAAGTCATAAAACCTCTTGTTAAGACCGGTAAAGTGGCTGCCTATGATAGCCCTGAGTATGTAAAAGATATGGGAACACCTGAGAGATTTGAACAGGTTACAGGTGATCTTATATCAGGCAAGGTTTCAGCCAGAAATCTGATGCATAAGCAAAAGGCTGTATTCTTGGACAGAGACGGTACTATCAACAAGTATGTCGGATTCTTGAGAAATATCGATGAATTTGAGCTTCTTCCCGGTGTGGTAGACGCTATTCAAAAGATCAATGATTCGGGATACCTTGCGATAGTTGTTACCAATCAGCCGGTGATTGCAAGAGGCGAAGTTACATACGCAGAGCTGGATGAGATTCATAACAAGATGGAGACGCTCCTTGGTGAGAAAGGAGTGTATATTGACGCGCTTTATTATTGCCCGCATCATCCCGACAAGGGGTTTGAGGGAGAAATTCCGGAATTAAAGTTCGAATGCGAATGCAGAAAGCCCAAGCCGGGTATGCTTTTACAGGCTGCTAAAGATTTTAATATTGATCTTGAAGGCTCTTGGATGATCGGTGATGGTAACAATGATGTTCTTGCCGGAAAGAACGCCGGCTGCAAAACAGCGATAATATCAGATAAGAACGATTGCGACGCTGAGGAATGCGTTAATGATCTTCTTGAATTTGTAGATAAGTATTTAATTAGTGGAGATAAGTAATGGAACAAAGAGTAGAAAAACATTTGGATTCTTTGATTGCAAGGTATCCTAAGCTTGAAGTGTGTCGTGAGGATATAGCAAAAGCATATGAGATCATGGAGGGCACCTATAATCATGACGGCAAGCTTATGATAGCGGGAAATGGAGGCTCTGCTGCGGATTCGGAACATATTGCAGGAGAACTGATGAAAAGATTTAAGATTGCTCGTCCTATAGATAAGGAATTAGCTGATAGAATACTTGAAATTGATCCTGTTCGCGGAGAGGGTCTTGCCAAGAATCTTGAAAAATCTCTGATGGCTATCCCGCTTGTTGCTCATGAGGCATTATCCACAGCCTATATTAATGACGTTGATGGCTATGGCGTGTTTGCTCAGCAGCTCATGGGGTTCGGAAGAAAGGGCGATACTTTCCTTGCTATTTCGACATCCGGTAACAGTGAGAATATTATGAACGCTGTTGTAGTTGCCAAGGCTATGGATATAAATATTATCGGCCTTACAGGAGACAATGGAGGCATGCTTAAGGAACTTGCCGATGTAACAATAAGAGTTCCCGAATCTGAGACATATCTTATTCAGGAGCTTCACTTACCTGTTTATCACTGTCTGTGTATGATGCTGGAAGAAAGATATTTTGGATAATAGTCACAAAAAAGCTGCAAGGTGAATTTTCCACCGTTGCAGCTTTTTTGTGACTATTATCAATTTGAGTATGTCCAGTTGTCCGTATCAAAAATATTCTGATTCTTTAGTGTGTATTGTTTAGCATCACTGAAGGTGTTGCCGTTGTTCTTTTCTATGGATGCTTCGCAGTAAACACCATATAGGACATCATCGTTCTTTCTGTCCTCATTTATAGGGACTCCGGTGAATGGATTGACCGGATTATCTATGAGCCCCTTAAAGGCTTCTGTAGGAACGTCAGCACAGGTCATAAACTCATCGGATATAGTAAATTCTGTGCTACCGAAATCTTTAATCATAAAGAGCGGATTGGCACTCATGGGATCGAGTTCATCCGATGAAATACCATCACCTGTTAAAAGGTCAAGTCCGATACATCTTCCGTGATCTGCGGTTATTATTATTCTGGTGTTGTCCCACACTCCGTTTTCTTTTAAGTAATCAAACCATTTTCCGAGCTGTATAAGACCTGCCATGTTGGACTGATAGTGCTCAAACTGTTCTACGGTCGTGAGCTGTAGGTCCTTCATACCGGGAGCTGTTCTTACGGCGTGCTCTTTTTCATATTCGGTATTATCAACTTCGTTCTTTGGCTCAAATTCCGGCTCCTGAAGCATGGTAACATCATGTGTGGCGCCGTTTACCAATGACAAGTAAGTATTCTCATTGGTATCAGTGACCTGAGTCATAAAAGGTAAGTTCTCAAGAGCGCTGTATTCCGTAAGGAAATCATCGTTTACTCCGGTGCTGGTGTAGTTGCCGGAGGGAGTATAACCAAATACCCACTGATCATCATTATAGCGGGAGCGATAGTCTGCGTAGTTGTAGATTCCTTCATTGTAGACTTCCTTATGAAGGAACACGGGACAGACCCTAAAAAGGGAATAACAGAAAAGGTTTCTGTTAAGAGAATGTTCCTTCTGCACAATCCTGTCTGCCTCGTTGTCATCGTAGGCTCCGCTTGTGAGATAAGCATTGATATCCTTGTATTCATCAAAAATACTAAGATCGGGAGTCCACTGATAGTTGGCATAAGGTGGATCGCAAACAGTAACCTTAAATCCTTCATTCATAAAGAGAACAGGCATCACCTTGAGAGCTTCGTTGTGCTTGTCTTTGAGAGATTCATTGGACCTTGCATCCATTTCACTGGGCATGTATTCATAACCACCAAAGATCGGAGGAGCACCCGCATTGGTTGTGAGTCCGAATGAGAAAGCGTTGGGATAGAAGGTAAATCCGGCGAACTGCTGCTTGAGCTCAGGCTTTTCCTCCATCAAATAAGGAACCAATGCACCAATTGCCCTGTCCATCATAATAACCACAACATTCTGACCGGTAGTACTTAAAGTGAATTGAGGAGCTTCCTGTTTACTTTGCTCTGCAATAACTTTAAGTTCTGATACTTCGCTATTTATCTTCACCACATTAACGACTGACATAACCGTGATGGCAATGCAGCCGATTATTCCTACGGCCTTAAGTAGCTCGCCCTTACCCTTTTTCCATACCAGGTATACGATACCTGCTACTAAGCCAAGTATCAGCAGATTAAATATATATTCCTTGGCTGAGATCTCAATGGGAAGGTCATATCTGAGTGTTGAAGATATATTGCCGTATCCCTTTCCGAAAAACATATATTCAATAACCGCACAGAATACTGCGATCACGGAGCCCAGGCTGAAAGCTTTCTTGCCTTTATCGGATGATAGCTTATAGAAAACAATGCACCATACCATAAAGGTTCCTATTGCCATAAGAGCTGTTCGAAGCACGTACCGAAGAGGAGAGTGCAGGTCGGACATTTCAACAAATTCTGCCGTAGATGTGCTGATGATGGCAGAAGGGATTAGTACACCGATAAGCACTGTCATAAGGAGACAGCAAGCATAGAAGATCACTTTTGCTGTGTCGGCATTTATGAGTTCTTTTTGCTTAGATTTATTATCCTTACCTCTCTTTATGTACTTATTAAGGAGAGGAAGCTGCAATATTAAGGCTACGATCAGAGAAAGTGCTTTCCTTCTAAGGCCGGTAAAGAATACAAATCCGGCTATCAGTACTGCTATTCCCGCAATAGAGCATATGATCTTTATTACCTTCTTGGGATTAGGTATCTTGTAGAAAATGTTCTTAACCAGTGAGAACAGGTTGTTCAATGTCCAGTAGAATACTAATCCTGCCGGTGATTCATACAGTAGTACAAGGAAAATAAGAGCCATTCCGTAGAGCTGTATCTTGCTCTTAAGAGGCATCCCCTTGGTGTATATGATACCGGAGACAATGTTTATGGCAGTCATAAGTATGGGCAGCAGATGTAAACTGATACCGCCCAGCTTTATCAGATTGTCAGGAACTCCAAGATCTGCAATAGGTCCAAATGATGCTCCGTTTAAAAGATTTAAATTGGAAAGATAGTGATATGCTGCTATAAAGAACGGAATCTCAAGTAGAAGTGACAATGAGCCCTTAAGTGCATAGTAGGGCTTATAGTCATTCTGTCTGTAGAAGGTCTGCAGCATCATGAAGCGCTCATCACCCTTGAAGACCTTCCTGATATGATCAACGCCGGGCTTGAGCCTCAGCGACTGATCTCTTTCTTCTTCCTGCATGGCGTCAGCCCTGCGATAGAGGGGGAGTACCAGCAAGTTGATAGTAAGGCTAAGGAAGATAAGGGATAGTCCCGGATTTCCGGTAATTCCATTCGCGATCGCATAAACTACATCAAAAAGCAGCTCAAGCGGCCCTAATACAATTGTATGTAGAATCTGTAGTATTGTCATAGCTTGTTCTAATAGAAATCAAAGGCAATCATTCTGTCAAAGCGGTGCGCTTCTCAATGAGATAATCAACTGTGCTGTTTACTGAATTGCCTATATTGGCCCAGCACTCAGACCTTGCCTGATTTCTTCCTTCTTTGAAACGATTGTCTGTAAGACAGTGATCTATTGTTTCTTTTATATTCTCTATATTACTGTCGGTAAGCTCTACACCGATCCTGTCGAGAACTTCAAAAGTCCATTCCTTTTTCTTGAGCCACCATGAATCATATATTCCGTTGTCAAACTTGGCCTCGGTATATATAACAGGTTTGTCGAATACAAGTGAGTAATCAAAGATTACACCGGAGAAATCAGATATCAGGATATCGGATTGGTTCAGTGAATCGAAGTTATCGGAGTTTCTGTCCCATACGAGCTTGTCTGAGTCAGGATATGCTTTTAAAAGCGGATCCAATACTTCTTTCTCTGAAACGAAAGACTGGGGATGGGGTCTGATAATGATCTTATAGCCTGTAGCTACAAGCGCATCGATCATAGTCTTGCCGTATTTGCTCAATATAGAGTTGGCACCCCATGAAGGAGCAAGAAGCACTGTGGTTTCATGCTCCGACGCAGGACCTGCGTCCAAGAGCTTCTGTCTGAGGTAATCCATGTGAGGAAGACCAACAAGCTTAACTTCCTTTTCGGGAAGATTACGCAGGGATTCAAGCTCACGGATCTGCTCTGTCTGAAAATCACCGCTAAGGAGCAGAGCATCATAGTAATCCACGCCGAACATACGATACATTGATATATCACCTGCAGCATGAAGAATGTGGGCATACCACTTGACGTCTCTTGATCTCTTCCACTGGTAGACATCAAGTCCCGGTGTTGTTGACAGTACAACATCTGCCTTCAACATGTTCATCTTGGCAAAGGCCTTGTTGCCTTCTCCAATAAACTCTGTTTTTACAGTCTTATATTCCTCATTAAGAAGGGGATCATCCTTCTCTGCGGTGAGGTATATCAGTGATTGTCCGCGCTTATCCATTTCATCGCATATAGGTTTAAAGATGGTCTGATATCTCTTGCTGTCTGTAAATATAGCAAAAGGTACGTGGTCTTCATCCTGGCTTTTCACATTTCCTCCGGAAAAAGAGAACTTTATCTTCATAAAAGTATCTCTAAGGAAATAATATCCTGCGCCCAGGAGACCGATCAATATGGTAAAAAGCATACTTCCGGTTCCCGGATCAATGTACATTAACAGCATCATGTTCATATATATTTATCCTCTCATTCTTCGAATGACCAATTATCTGCATCAAAGATATTGTGATTCTTTATTGAATAGCGTATCGGATCGCTAAAGGTGTTACCATTGTTCTTTTCTATAGACCATTCTGTGGACATACCGTAAAGTACATCATCTTTTTTCGCGTCCTCGTTTATTGGAACTCCGGTAAATGGATTTACAGGATTATCAATGAGGTCTTTAAATGCTTCCGTAGGAACATCTGCATTGGTCATGAATGTGTCATCTACAGTAAAGTCTTTGCTTCCAAAATCCTTTATCATCAAGAGCGGATTGGCATTCATGGGATCTATATTACCTGTTGTACCTTCGCATATTAAATAACCAAGTCCGACGGCTCTTCCGTGATCGGCGACAATGATTATTCGGGTATTGTCCCACACACCGTTCTCTCGCAGATAATCAAACCACTTTCCAAGCTGTATCATGCCTGCCATATTGCACTGATAATGTTCAATTGAGTCTATATATGTAAACTCTAGATCTATTTTTCCGGGAGCAGTTCTTACGGCATGAGCCTCTTCATAGGCTGTATTGTCAATATGATTCCGGGGTTCGAATTCCGGCTCCTGAAGCATTGTGATGTCATGCGGCACAGTGTTCATAAGAGACAAATAAGTGTTTTCATCGGAATCGGTAAAATTAGTCATGGTTGATAAGTTCTTCAAAGTATTGAATGAAGAGACAAAATCAGGATTTACACCGGTACATGTATATAAATCATTGGATGTATGTCCCATTATCCATTCATCATCATCTTCAGAAGTGTATGAATGGTCTGCATAGTTGTAAACGCCGTCGTTATAGACCTCTTTATGGAGGAATACCGGGCATATCCTGAAAAGAGAATAACAGAACAGATTTCTGTTGATGGTCTTATCTTTCTGCGCGATATGAGCTGTTTGATCCTCGTTAAAAGCTCCGTGGGTAATATATGCATTGATTTCCGGATACTCGTCAAAAATGCTTAGATCCGGAGTCCACTGATAGTTGGCATAGGGAGGATCGCATACAGTAACTTTGTAGCCCTCATTCATAAAGAGAACAGGCATAACTTTAAGAGCTTCATTATTTTTGTCTTTAAGTGATTCGTCGGCCCTTTCGTTCATTTCATAGGGCGTATATTCATAGCCTCCAAAAAGCGGAGGAGCACCTGCATTGGTGTTCAGACCAAAAGAAAAAGTGTTGGGATAGTATGTAAATCCTGCAAACTGTTTCTTGAGCTCCGGTTTTTCCTCCATTAAATAAGGAACCAATGCACCAAGAGCTCTGTCCATCATCAGAACGACAACATTTTGACCGGTTTTACTTAAGGTGAACTGAGGAGCGTCCTGCTTTCGCTGTTCGGCGATGACTTTTAGATCTGCAACGTCACCTCTGATCTTGAATACATTAATAAGTGACATTACTGAGATTGCAATGCAGCCTATTATACATATAGCTTTAACAAGCTCTTCTTTTCCCTTTTTCCATATAAGATATACAGCACTTGCTACTAAGCAGAGGATCAATAAGTTTACAAGATAATCCTTGGAGGATATTTCGAGAGGATCATCATACTTGAGTAAGGATGAAATATTGCCGTATCCCTTACCGAAAAACATGTATTCCACGATTGAGCAGAAGGTTAAGATCGCAGAACCGAGGCTAAATGCTTTCTTGGCTTTGTCGGATGACAGTTTATAGAAAACCACAAACCATACCATAAAGGTTCCGATTGCCATAAGAGCTGTGTGAAGTACGTACCTAAGGGGTGACTGGAGATTGGACATCTCAACGAATTCCGCAGTGGATGTGCTGATGATCGCGGAAGGAATGAGCACGCCCACAAGTACAGTCATAAGCAGGCAACATACGTAGAAAATAACTCCTGTATTACCGAGATTAACAGTTTTAGTACTTTCTGCTTCTTCGGTTCCTTTTTTGAAGTACTTTTTAAGGAGAGGGAGCTGTAATACTAATGCTACGATAAGAGAAAGCGCTTTTCTTCTGAAGCCTGTGTAGTACATGAATCCGGCAATGAGAACAGCTATTCCCGTAATAGAGCATATGATCTTTATTACCTTCTTGGGATTAGGTATCTTGTAGAAGATGTTCTTAACCAGTGAGAACAGGTTGTTCAATGTCCAGTAGAATACTAATCCTGCCGGTGATTCATATAATAGTACAAGGAAAATGAGAGCCATTCCGTAGAGCTGTATCTTGCTCTTAAGAGGCATCCCCTTGGTGTATATGATACCGGAGACAATATTTATGGCAGTCATAAGTATGGGCAGTAGATGTAAACTGATACCGCCCAGCTTTATCAGATTGTCAGGAGCTCCAAGATTTGCAATAGGTCCGAAGGAAGCTCCGTTTAAAAGATTTAAGTTAGAAAGATAGTGGTATGCTGCAATAAAGAACGGAATCTCAAGTAGAAGTGACAATGAGCCCTTAAGTGCATAGTAGGGCTTGTAGTCATTCTGCCTGTAGAAGGTCTGCAGCATCATGAAGCGCTCATCGCCTTTGAAGACCTTCCTAATATGATCAACGCCGGGCTTGAGCCTCAGTGACTGATCTCTTTCTTCTTCCTGCATGGCGTCAGCCCTGCGATAGAGGGGGAGTACCAGCAAGTTGATAGTAAGGCTCAAAAAAATAAGGGATAAGCCCGGGTTATTGGTGATCCCATTTGCGATGGCATATACAACATCAAAAAGGAGCTCTAACGGCCCCAATACAATTGTATGCAGAATCTGTAATATTGTCATAGCTTGTCTCCATTTTTTTTCTAAATATAGAACAATAGTAATATACCACAATTAAAACAACTAGAAAAAGGAATTTATTCAATGTATAATATTGTAGGTGTTTTCACTTAATTACTAAATGTGAGGAAATTGATATGAGTAAGACAGCATATACTTGTTTTAGCACGGATGTTATTCATGCCGGACATTTGAATATTATTAAGGAAGCGCAGAAATACGGTAAAGTTATCGTAGGATGCCTTAGTGACAAGGCGTCTATTCGCTATAACCGTTTTCCTACTGTTCCTGAGAAGGATAGGATCGAACTTTATAAGAGTATAGAAGGCGTGGATTCTGTAATACTTCAGAATGACATGCTCTATGATGATGTTATTGAGCAGCTTCATCCCGATTATATAATCCACGGTGATAACTGGACCCAGGGCGTTGAAGCGGCTATCCGCAGTCATGTTGATAAGCTTGTATCTGCCTATGGCGGACAGATTGTAGATGTGCCCTATACATACAATGAAGAGGTTAGTAAGATCGATCTTCAGCTCAAGGAGCGTCTATCAATGCCTGAGTATCGCAGAAAGCGTCTTCGTCAGCTCATAGAGATGACTCCTGTTGTCAAGGTTATGGAGGCTCACTCAGGTCTTACGGGCCTTATCGTGGAGAAGACAGTCATTGAGGGAGACAACGGCAAGCTTGACCAGTTTGACGCTATGTGGATCTCCAGTCTGTGCGATTCTACTGCCAAGGGTAAGCCTGATATTGAGCTTGTAGATATGACTTCACGTTTCCGTACCATAGAAGATATCACGGAGGTTACAACTAAGCCCATTATCTTTGACGGAGATACAGGCGGACTTACCGAGCACTTCGTATATACAGTCAGATCCCTTGAGCGTCTTGGAGTATCTGCAGTAATCATTGAAGATAAAAAGGGACTTAAGAAGAACAGCCTCTTCGGAACAGAGGTTGAGCAGACCCAGGCGACCATTGAAGAGATGAGCGCCAAGATAGCAGCCGGCAAGAAGGCACAGCTTACAGATGACTTCATGATCATTGCCAGAATAGAGAGCCTTATTCTCGAGAAGGGAATGGATGATGCTCTTGAGAGAGCATTTGCCTTTGTGGAGGCAGGTGCTGACGGTATTATGATCCACAGCCGCAAGAAGGACCCTGCTGAGATAGTGGAGTTCTGCGATAAATTCAGAAGCAAGGACAAGACTACTCCTATAGTTGTGGTTCCGAGTTCCTTTAACGTCATTACTGAGGATGAGCTTGCTGAGCACGGCGTTAATATCGTTATATATGCCAATCAGCTCACAAGATCGGCTTTCCCTGCTATGCAGCAGACGGCCAAGGATATCTTGAAATATCACAGAGCCAAGGAAGTCGATGACAGGCTTATGTCCATTAAGCAGATAATTACACTTATTGATGAGATTTAAAGAGGATAGATAACTGTTGGAAGAGAAATATTTAGTTTTATCGGATATTCATGGAAATGTAAGCGCCTTTGATTCGGTGCTGGAAGATTGCTCCGATGTTGATTTTAATGGAGTGATCCTACTTGGAGACCTTATCGATTACGGTATGAGATCCAATGATATTGTTCAGAAATTGATGGATCTTGCCAAGGGAGCATGGAAGGATAAGATCCTTGTGAATATCTGGGGCAATCATGAGAAGCTGGTTGTTGATAAGGACCTTGAGCGCCTTTCATCTGACAGAGGCCGTGTTATGGCAAGATATACCGCGCAGCAGCTGACAGAAGAGTCGGTGGACTATATCAATAACTGTATGAATAAAGCAGGTATTCAGGAGTTTGAATTAAAGGGCCTTAAGTGCCTTGCTGTTCACGGATCTCTTGAGGATAATTACTGGAAGGCAATAGGACCTGACAATCTTCGTGGGGAATATGTGGACTACGATATGGTCTTTGGAGGCCACTCCCACTATTCACACTGCTTTACACATTTTTATCCGGTAGAGGATCCGGAACTTAGGAATAAGAAAGCAGTGACTTTTGTTAATCCGGGATCCGTGGGACAACCAAGGAATCAGAATCCATGTGCTCAGTATGCTATTCTTAGCCTTCCTTCAAGGACGGTGGAGCTAAGAGCAGTGGAGTATGATATAGAGTATGAACAGTCTCTGTTTCCTGATGAGATTGATGTATTTTATAAGAAAAGACTCACAAGAGGCGTTTGAAAGGTGGAATAAACAATGAGTAAGTTATATGCGATCAGCGGCGTTACCGGTATGACGGGCAATGAGCTGGTAAGACAGATTTTGGTAGAAGGAAGTACCGATCATATCCTTGGATTTGATAATTTCTATGCTTCATCAATCGATACGGTTTCAGACCATATTGATGACGATAGATTTGAGTTCTTTGAGTATGATCTGAATAATAAAGAGCAGATGCAGGATTTCGAGAGCAGGGTGAAGGCGCTTTCATCAAGCTATGACGAGGTTATCTATATCAACTGCGCTGCTGTTGTTCATACTGAGCATTTTTATCATGTCTACGAGACATTTGAGACCAATGTTGAGGGAATGAATGCTTTCCTCCAGCAGGCAATTAGAGTTGGGGCTCAGAAGTATATTAACTGTTCAACATCTGAAGTTTATTCCATGAACTCTTGGAATGAGAACGGCGGAGTCAAGGAGAGCGATTATCTGACAATGGCTGTTGCAGAGCATAGCCAGAGAACTTCCTACGCTACAGGTAAGCTCCTTACCGAGTTCTTCATGAAGGATGCGGTGGATGAGGGCAAGATCAAGGGATGCAGCATTCGTTTTGCCAATGTTTATTCCAAGGATGAGCGTTATCCCAAGCATATCATTCCGTTTATCATCAACAGTTTTAAGAAGGACGGCAAAGTCACACTGCTGGAGAACAGCAGAAAGAACAGAAGAACTTTCCTTAACAATTATGACAGTTGCAGCGCTGTACTTGCACTCGCATCTACAGATTCAGCATTGGACGGAACTGTATACAATGTGGCTACCGATGAAGAGATCTCTATAATCGATCTTGCCAAGTTATGTGCAGCCAAGATGGGAATAGACAACCCTGTGATAGAGTTTGAGGGCTATCGTGAGTCAGATCCCGAGAGAAGACTCCTTAGCACAGAGAAGATCAAGACAAGAACTGATTGGAAGCCGGTTGTTGACCTTGATAAAGGTCTGGAGGAGTGCATATCCAATTATCTTAAGGTAAAAGGGTGAATTGGTCTATGAAGATAGCAATCATTACAAACGCAGGAATATCCAGTAGGTTCAACGAGGGGATCCCTGAAGAATCCAAAAGGCTGAAAGCTATATATTATGAAAATGACAGCAAGGAAACACTTCTTTTTCATCAGCTGTTAAAATGCTCCTATGCCGATAAGATCGTTCTTGTAGGCGGCTACAAATATGAATCCCTACAAGAGTATGTGCAGACGCTTGAGAGCGGCTTACAGAGCAAGATCACTATGGTGAAGAACGATCACTTTGAGGATCTTGGTTCCGGATATAGCCTTTATTTGGGACTGGAAGAGACCTTTAAGTATGAACCAGATGAAGTGCTTTTTATTGAAGGAGACCTTGATATAGACAATACTTCTTTTGAGAGAGTTGTGTCAGCCGATAAGAGTGTTCTTACTTACACGTATGAACCGATATATGCCAACAAGGCGGTGGTACTGTACAAGGATGATACGGACAGGTACCGTTACGCCTTCAACAGCAACCATGGAATGCTTACAATAGAATCTCCGTTTTCATGTATCCTTAATTCAGGACAGACCTGGAAATTTACGGAGACGGATAAGCTTAAGAAAGCCAATACCAAGTTCATTGACGAGGCAAAAGGCGACACCAACCTTAGGATCATACAGAATTATCTGGACATGGGAGTGGAAGCAGCAATTGTTCCGCTGGATAGGTGGACCAACTGCAATACGCGGGATGATTACAGAAAAATAGTTTCATATTGGGAGAATGAGAAATGAAGAGCTTACAGGAAAGACTCAGTGTAGTCGAGAAACATGTAAAAAACAATGACATTAAGGTCATGATCATAGGACTTGGAAGTGTAGGTGCTTACCTGCTTGATTATCTTATCAGCAAGAACGATCCGGCTATCAACGTGGTTGTAGTCGGACGTGATGCGGATAAGATGCAGACCAAGGTTAATATTACAAGAGTTGCCGGACTTATCCGTGGCGTCAATAAGAGCCACATCGAAGTTGAGGGCGGAGTTGATCTCAATGATATAGCTGCTATTCAAAAGGCCGTTGAGAAGCATCAGCCTGATTTTATCGTTAACTCAAGCCGTGCATATCCCGGACTTAAATACGGAAGTATCAGCTGGGCCAATGTCAGAGCATATGGTATTTGGAGTCCTCTGGCAATCCGTTTTACCAAGAATGTGATGGAAGCCTGTGATAAGGCTGATACAAATGCTATTGTCATTAACACATCTTATTCTGATGCTGTTATTCCATGGCTTAAGAGTGCAGGAAAGGCATATCCCGATTTTGGTTCAGGCAATCTCAATCACCTTGTTCCTCGAATGAAGTTCGCCGTTGCAAATATGCTTGGCGTTGAAGACTTCTGGAATGTAGATGTGATGTTTGCCGCAGGTCACTTCCACGATGTATGCATCAGTAAGGAAGGCCAGACAGAGGGAGTTGAGCTTCCCCTTAAGGTATACTACAAGGGAGAAGAGAAGAATCTTCCTGTAGCTGAGATCTATAAGGCTTGTCACATATCCATGCCTGTGGATCAGACCAGAAATATGATGAATGCTTCAAGTAATTATCAGATAATCACAGCTATCATCGATGCAATCAGAAGCGGAGAGGATCAGAAGGTATTCACACCCGGATTTGACGGTAATATCGGTGGATATCCTGTTCTTGTAGGCTATAAGAACGGAGCGCTTGATGCATGGATAGATGAGTCGGTATTTAGCTTTGAAGAGATGAATAAGGCTGATAGGGCTTCTATGGCTCTTGACGGTGTGGAAGACGTTACAGATGGTAAGCTCATATACACTGATGCGCTTATAGAAAAGGCTCAGAAGGCATTTGGCAAGACTCTTCCCAAGGAAGTTCCTTTTGCGGAAATTGAAAAGACTGCACAGTGGATCATCGATGAGATAATCTTGCCCCAAACCGAGAAAAAAGGATGATAGGACGATAAAATGAAAGTAGAGAAGTTAGTAGATATAATAGGCGCGGATTTTTACACGGGAGTACCTGATTCACAGCTTAAGGCCCTTTGTAATTATCTTATGGACAGATACGGAATAGATCCTCATCACCATGTGATCGCTGCCAATGAAGGCAATTGTACAGCTTTGGCAGCAGGATATCATCTGGCTACAGGGAAGGTTCCCGTAGTATACATGCAGAACAGTGGTGAGGGTAATATCATAAATCCCGTAGCAAGTCTTTTGAATGACAAGGTATATGCCATTCCTATGATCTTCATAGTGGGATGGAGAGGAGAACCGGGAATTCATGATGAGCCGCAGCATATCTATCAGGGAGAAGTAACAGTTAAGCTCCTCGAGGATATGGGCATAGAGACGTTTATTATCGGCAAAGAAACTACCGATGAGGAAGTTGCCGTTGCTATGCAGAACTTTAGGAAGACTCTTGATGCGGGTAAGGACGTAGCCTTCATCATTCGTAAAGGATCACTTACAGATGCGCCTTCCGTTAAGTACGAGAATAGCAACACAATGCAGCGCGAGGAGATAATTCAGCATATAGTAAAGGTATCCGGAGAAGATCCTATTGTGAGCACTACAGGAAAGGCATCACGTGAGCTCTTCGAGACCAGAGTGGCCAATGATCAGAGCCATAAATATGATTTCCTTACTGTTGGATCCATGGGACACAGTTCTTCAATCGCTCTGGGTGTGGCTATCAATAAGCCCGATCAGAAGATCTGGTGTATTGACGGAGACGGAGCGGTTCTTATGCACATGGGAGCTATGGCTGTCATCGGTGCCAATAAGCCCGCCAATTTGGTCCATGTGGTCATCAATAACGGTGCACATGAGACTGTGGGCGGAATGCCTACAGTAGCTGCGACTATGGATGTTGTGGCAATTGCCAAGGCATGTGGCTATCCTAATACAGTATCTGTTGATTCATTTGAGGCACTGGATAAGGAACTTGAGAAAGCCAAGATTACCAATGAACTTAGCCTTATTGAAGTGAAGTGCTCGATTGGCGCAAGAGAGGATCTTGGAAGACCTACAACAACAGCTATTGAGAATAAGAATAACTTTATGGATTATTTGTCCGGCATCTAAAATAATAAAGATTTTGAGAAGATAATAATATAAAAAAGATAATAATTCTTTGATAGAACGCATATAAACAAATGGATGCAATGTTTAAAGATAACAAACATTGCATCCATTTGTTTATATCATATTCTTTTTGAATAATCTAAAGTCTCCAAGAGCATTCCATCCAAATTGCTTTTGTGGCTCCACCATTAAGCCTGTGTAAGCGTGGAATGAGCTATGTTGATAAGGAGATCGTAGATGACTATGAAAAGAAGCTGATGGATGAGTTCGTTACAGAGGTAGATAAGCTTGCGCCTGATGCAAGGCTATATTGCTATGGTTGGTGGCAAGAACCTGATGTTACGTTGTTTCTTGATAGAAGCATGATAGATCTGGAAAGCGTAGATCGGGAAGAGGAGCCCGTTGAAGGAGGTTATTTCTTGATTGGACGAAGATTTGATAATCATAATATTAGTGATATTGAAGAGTCGTTCGATATAGAACTTGAGAAGGTGAGTAATCTAGACGTTGATTATGACGCTTTTTATACGTATAACGCAGAAGAATTGTTTTCTATTTATAAGATAAGAGAAAAATAGGAAATAACAATATGTTGGAAAGGACTATTCGACCGGAATAGTCCTTTCTGCAATATTCACGTGAGCGTCAGTATTTTGCTATACTAATGATTTAATTTCGAAGTTAAATCTGCCAGTTGAACAATATTTCCTTGATCATCTTTACCAACTAAATAATACTTTCCGCCGAAAAGGTATTTTTCTCGGAGCAAACAACCATAGATTTCACCGATGGCGATTTTTAATCCATAAGATCGTTTGTTATTCGTAGAGTAATAATAACATACAAACTGTCATATTCAGACAATATGTCGATTTGTGCAATTGTTTTATTCATTCGATACTATTCCAGCGTATAATTTTGCTATGTGATACAGGATATGGTCAAGTTTAAAACGAAATGGAGTTCTTTCTTCTATACTTGCCCATTGATAGTATTCAAGTTATAATAAAATAGCTGTTTTATGGTCTATTTTTTGGCAAAAATAGCCATAACATAATATTACACAGGGAAAAATATATGAGCAAGAAAATCCTTGTAATATGTCAGTATTTCTATCCGGAGCAATTCAGGATTAATGACATATGTACTGAATGGGTACGAAGAGGCTATGATGTCACAGTATTGACCGGCATTCCAAACTACCCACAAGGCAAATTTTATAAAGGCTATGGATTCTTCAAGAAGACAAGAGAAATATGGAATGGTATTAAGATAATAAGGATACCACTGATCCCGAGAGGACATACTCCTATAGGACTTGTCCTAAACTACTTTTCATTCCCTATTTCCGGGTTCTTTTGGAATATTTTTGCCAAAATACAGGCTGATTACGTATTCATGTTTGAAACGTCACCTATGACACAGTGCAAGATAGGTGTCAGATATGCCAAGAAGCATAAAGTTCCGCTTTATTTGTACGTGCAAGACCTGTGGCCTGAGAATGTTGAGATTGTAACAGGAATACATAATCCGCTTATTATAAAGCCCATAGACAAGATGGTGGACAAGATATACAAGGCCTGTGACGAGATATTTGTAACAAGTCCCAGCTTCGTTGAAGCAGTAGTTAATCGCAAAGTACCTGTCCAAAGGGATAAAGTTCATTATTGGCCTCAATATGCAGAAGATTTTTACAAACCGGTCACTATGGATGAGGCTAGAAGTGCTCTTGCAGGAAATGCAGACAAAGGCACGAAAGAGCTTATACAAGATACTGCGTCATTTAAAATCGCATTTACCGGTAACATTGGCTATGCTCAGGGACTAGATGTGCTTCCTGCGACAGCTAAATTATTAAAAGACACAGATATCAAATTTGTGATTATTGGTGACGGAAGGTATAAGAGCAAGCTTATTTCGGAGATAAATGAGCTTGAAGTAAGTGATAAGTTTATTCTTATAGATAGACAGCCAGCAGAGATTATTCCGGATTATTTGGGGCTGTGTGATGCAGCATTTATCTCATTTATGGACACGCAACTTTTTACTTGGACTATTCCGGCCAAGCTCCAGTCTTACATGGCATGTGGCATGCCGATAATTGCATCTGCTAAAGGTGAGACTGAAAGAGTTATAAAAGAAGCTGATTGTGGTGTTTGCGTAGATATAGGTAATGCTGATCAGCTTGCAAAGGTAATAAAAGAGCTTAATGCTTCATTCAAAGCTGAGTATGGGTATAAATCCAGATTATATTTTGAATCAAACTTTTCAAAAAAAGAGCTATTAGATAAATTTGAACAGTTTTTTCATAGAAAGAATCAGTGAAACATGAAAATCTTGATGATAAATGTTGTTTGTGGAATACGAAGTACGGGGAGAATTTGTACAGATCTTGCTCGTGCACTAGAAGAACAGGGGCATGAGGTCAAGATAGCATATGGTCGAGAAAATGCCCCACAAGAATTTCAAAACTATGCAGTTAGAATCGGAACAGATTTAGATATTATGATGCATGGTTTGAGGGCTAGGTTATTTGATGGTTGTGGTTTTGGGAGTAGGAAAGCTACACAGAGATTTGTAGAGTGGATTAAGAGTTATGATCCCGATGTTATTCACTTGCATAATTTGCATGGGTACTATATAAACTTAGAGGAATTATTTAATTACCTTAGAACATGCGGCAAAAAGATAATATGGACGCTACATGATTGCTGGGCTTTCACCGGTCATAGTGCATATTGTGATACCGTTAATTGTGACAGATGGATAAACGGATGTCATGATTGCCCTATTATGAATTATTATCCGGCGAGTTTTATTGATAATAGTCCAAAAAACTGGATCAAAAAACAACAATTGTTTAGAAATATTCCTAGATTAACGATTGTGACTCCGTCCAATTGGCTTGCGGGCTTAGTTAAGAAATCTTTTTTGTCAGAGTACACAGTGCGAACAATCAGTAACGGTATCGACACTAAGCATTTCCGACCTTTAGAGAGTGATCTTCGTGCTTGTTTTGGACTAGGAAATAAAAAAATATTATTAGGGGTTGCTACAGCTTGGGATGATATGAAAGGATTGTCGGATTTTTATAGGCTTTCCTCAATGCTTGATAATGAAAAATATCAGATTGTTTTGGTTGGACTTACACAGAAGCAGATAAAAAAACTTCCATCCACCATTATTGGAATCAAGAAAACAAACAGTATAAAGGAACTTGCAAGTATATATTCAGCTGCAGATGTTTTTTTAAATCTTTCATATTGCGAAAACTATCCAACAGTAAATTTAGAGGCGATAGCCTGTGGGACACCTGTGTTAACATATGATACTGGGGGAAGCTCCGAGAGTGCGTTCGGGGAAAATGTAGTTCAACGCGGCAATTTGGATGAAGTATACAAGGTTATAGAGAATTTTGAAATAAGTATGCCAACAGTTGATGTAGCTGATCTTGATTATAAAAGGTCGATTGATAGCTATTTAAAGGAATTATACATGAGGAATTAATTATAAATGATTAAGCTGATTTGGAAAGTTGAACTTGGACTTATAATTTTAACTATGTTTTTTGCTATTTCGCTGTTTGCAACATTACAATGGTTCAATGCATTAGTGTCATTGTTTCTATTGGCAATCATATGCGCTGGTGCATACTATGGAAAAATAAAGGGATTGTTTAGTTATGCTTTGGTGAGTTTGTATGCTTGGTTTGTTGGACCGTTTAGTATTGTCGTTGCATCATTTTCACCTGATACTTTTTCTACACGCCTTTCGCATAGTGTGATGGAAAATATAAACAGAAAAGCTATAATTGGAAGGTATTGTTTGTATTTAGCCGTTTTTTATATTGTTTTTTATATAATTTCTGTTTTAACGGAACCATTTTTTCGTGGGCCATGGAAGAATATTAAGTTGCCCAAGAAGATCAGTGTTCGCCATTTGTTCCCTTTAGTTTGTGCCTTTTCATTATTTGAGCTTGTGATCAGAAAATCTTTTAGCATCAATATTCCCGGACATGTTCCGACAATCAGGTACGCAGGAGTTATTTTGTATTTGATACAAGCACTTGGCATGTATTTTTTATTTCTAGCATTATATAAAAATATAGCAGTGAAAAAGAGTGAAAGATTTATTTACTACGGCAGAGTTATGTTGATAGCGATTGTAACTCAGTTACCTACTATAGCTATTGGAAAAAGAAGTTCCTTTTTCGATACTATTTTAATTGTCGTTATTTATACTGGCTTTTATAAATTTGATATCTTTCAAATTGAATATAAAAAAAGAAAAAAAACAACTAGAATTGCACTATTTACGGTAGTTATTTTGTTGGTCGGAATAGGAATAACTAATCTAGTCAGGATAGGTGAATTTGAGACTATAAATTTTCTTATTCAACGATTTACTGGATTGTTAGATGGAACTATTGCGTTGGCTGATACTTGGAGCTATTCCCCCTTTAAACTAATGGATTACATTAAGACGTTTTTATTTTCAGATAATATTACGTCTAATGCATACTATACTAATTATATTTTGGGATTTCCGGTTGAAGCTATACATTCTAACGCATTACCTATTTTTATTGGTTCTTCATTTTATGAAGGTTTATCTGGAATTGTGGTAGTAGCTATAGTAGAAGGACTTTTTTTTACAGCGTTGGGAGAAATAATAAAAAAGAGAGTAGATAGGCAGAGGCGACATGGCGTAAATATCATTGACGGGATTGGACTTTATTGTGGTATATATTCGATATGGATGCTTGTTACTAGCCATTTGATTGATGGTAATATTACAAATTGGAAGAAGTTTTTGCCAATATTTATATGCTATTTTATGGGTTTAGTTAGTAAAGATGATTCAAGAGAGTTGGAGGTTAGTTTAACAGGAACGGTAAGAACTCAATCATGAGTGCGGGATACCAAAAAACTCCGCATTTTTTGCAGAGGCGTGGATGTAGATATATGAACCATGTGAATATAAGGCTTTTTAAAGTGTGGGTGAATTTTGTCTGGACAGCTTTTAATCAAGACATAAGATTATATATTGGGAATTGAAATCGCTGCATCTATATTTGATGGAAGAACCCGTTTCTATTGTTGAACGTCTAAATAAATAAGGTATGAGTGTAAGAATGAAAGTTGGTATATTAACATTTTCTGATGCAGATAATTATGGGGCAATGTGTCAAGCATATGCTTTGCAAAAATATTTGGATTATCAATCTTTTGAATGCGATATTATTCGATATTATAATCATTCAATTTGGTTGCAATATCACTATTGCAGTTTGCGTGAGTCTGATTTTATTCATTGCATAAAAAGAAATATTGAGGTTTTATCTCAATCTCAGAGAAGGAAGGCCTTTAGGAAGTTTAGAAATATAATATCGTTTAGTGAATTGTGTGATTCGACAACAGTAAAGAAAGTTTTCTCTAATTATGATGCTATAGTAGTTGGAAGCGACCAAGTATGGAATCCCAGAAATACTGATGGAGATACAGTATTTTTGCTGGATGTGATGGGGGACTATAAAAAGATAGCTTATGCGGCTAGTTTTGGAAACACAAGCTTTTTTGATGAATTTTGTGCAGATACCAGTACATTGTTGGAAGATTTTTCAGCTATTTCTGTTCGGGAAAAATCCGGGAAAAACTTTTTAAAAGAAAGATATGGAATAGATAGTAAATTGGTTTTGGATCCAGTGCTATTGTTAGAAAAGAAGGATTGGGAGACGTTTAGTACGGGAGAAAAAAGAGAGCAATATGTATTTGTCTACCAATTAAAACCTGATAAGGCTTTTGCTCGAGAAGCTAGAAAATTTGCTAAAGAAAAAGGATTAAAAATATATATTCTTCCATATTTAGCACGTTGTTTATTAGAGAATATTGGAAGAGGTACTTCATTGCAATATTCTATAGGCCCCGAGGAATTTGTTTCGTTTATTAGTAATGCAGAGTATGTACTGACAGATTCATTTCATGGCATAGCTTTGTCTATAGCCATGAATAAGCAATTCTTTGTAAGAATGGATTCTAAAAAGAATAATACTAATGAGAGAATCACCGGGCTGATGAATGAGCTAGGTATTAGTGATAGAGAATTTGAAAATCATCTATCTCCAAATTTGGATACAACCATTGATTATGAGAAGGTAAATACAATACTTGGAGAATTAAGAAAAACTTCAAAAGATTTTCTTCGAAATGCTTTTGGGGATTTATGAATTTTATAGAGATATAGAGGTATTATGGAAATTAATCGAACAAGAAATGCTATAAAAGGTACAGTAAGTGGTGTTTTTTTAAAAAGTGTATCTGTTATAGGGTCATTTCTAATTCAAACTATCATTGTAAAGGTATTAGGCAAGGAGTATGCAGGAATTAGTTCGCTGTTTACTTCTATTTTGTCAGTATTAAGCTTGGCTGAGTTGGGATTTGGTTCGGCGTTAGTCTATAGTATGTATCGCCCTATTGCAGAAGGCGATATAGCGCATCTTAATAACTTGCTGGCATATTATAGAAGAGTTTACAATATCTTATGCGGCTTTTTGCTAACTGTTGGAGTGGCAATATTACCTTTCATTAAATATTTCGTGAAAGAAGACTGCCCGCCTGACTTAAATTTATATATTCTCTATTTGATTTACTTAGTAAATTCTGTTTCAGCGTACATTCCTCCTGCTTATCGTAGATCAATCATTTATGCTTATCAGAGGCGTGATATTGATAATACATATACCTGCTTGGTTAAGGCTGCTCAATATTTATTGCAAATTTTGCTTTTATTGACAACTAAGAATTATTATTTATTTGCCTTGGTTCTCGCGTTTTCTAATATTCCTGTTACTTTACTAATCTCTGCAAGAACAAAAAAAGATTTCCCGGATATAAAACCTGAAGGGATGATAAGCAAGTCTGAAAGAGAAGTGGTTAAGAATAAAGTTGCAGCTTTGTTTGGGCATCAATTAGGTGGGAAGGTAATCATTTCTTCAGATAGTATTATTATTTCCTCTTTCTTGGGAGCGGGAATACTTGGTATATATAGTAATTATTACTATATTTTCTACTCTGTAATAGAAATGCTCGAGATTATAAAATCTTCTATAGTAGCAGGTGTGGGAAATAAAATAGTTACAAGCGAAAGAAAAGAATTGTTTAATCTATTTAAGCGATCCATATATATATGGATGATGATTGTGGGATGGGCATCAACCTGCTTGTTGTGCATGTATCAACCATTTATAGAATTGTGGCTTGGAAAGAAGTATTTATATCCGCTTAGTATTCTTATAGTGATTATTATTTATTTCTATACATGGCAGTTTAGGTCGGTTCTAGTAGTTTTTAAAGATGCTGCAGGGTTGTGGACTTCTGATTGGTATAAACCATACCTTGGTAGTGTGATAAATATAGTTGGAAGCATATCTTTAATTATTTATCTTAATAGCGTTGTAGGGGTACTGATTCCAACAATTATTATAATGTGTTGCATTTATTTTCCTATTGAGACGCATGTTATTTACAATAATTTATTCATAGGGGAATCTAAAGTATCTTTCTATTTAAACGTATTGAAATATTGCATTATTAATTGCTCGGGTATGGCACTTTCATTTCTGTTATGTTCGGTGATAAACACATCTTCGTTGCTGATAAATGTGATCATATATTTTATTATATCAAGCGTTTGCGCTATTATTCTTTTTATTTTGCTCACATATAGAACAGATGAATGCCGTTGGTTAATAGCAAATATAAAGAAACGCTTGGTTAGAAGTATTAATTTTGTTAGAAGGTAAGAAAAGATGAAGGCTATTTTTTTGGTTCCTAAGGATTACAAATTGACTGGTGGAATGTATATGCCAATCAATCATTATGTTGATTATTTCAATAGGAATGGAATGATTGTCGATGAGATAATTGAACTTCCTTATCATAAGGATAATACATGCAAAGGAATAAGCGAACGGTTACATAGCAAATTATCAGAAGAAAAGTACAATATAGTTGGTTTCACACTGAATATTTGTTATATGATGCTTAGAGATTTTCAGTTACATAAGAACAGCAATTGTGATTGTACTTGCTTTTTGGTAGATAGTATGTCACTAAATATGGATTCTGTAATTAGAAATGAGAGTATTGGAAAAGAATATATTGAACATATATTGAAATTTTTTTTGTATGAATTAAAGGAAAAGTATTGCCTTCGTAATTGCAATAAAATAGTTTATGTTTCTTCGGTGGATAAGCAATATGTATTAAAGCGTTTTAATAGAGATATTTTGGGTGATGTTTTCGTAGTTCCTAATGGTATAGATCTGCCTAATGAAGTAAGCGATAAGTTGGTGAGAAATGAGAACGACATTCCTACGTTAGGTACATTAACCGGCTTTTCTCAGGAAACATTAAATAATAATTTATATCCATTTTTATATTCAATTTTCCCCCAAATAATCAAAGAGTTTCCGGATATTCGATTTGTAATTGCGGGAAGAGGAGCAAGTGTCGAGGTTGAAGAAAAATTGTCTCACCTTGATAACGTTGATTACATAGGTGAAGTAGAAGATTTACATGATTTTTATGACAAGGTTGACATTGTAGTTACTACAGTAAAGAAAGATTGTGGACTAATAAACAGGGTGCTTGAAGCGTGGGCTTATAGGAGGCTCAATATTGGTTTTTCTAAAAATTTTGCTGCTTTTGAGTATGCTGAGAATGGAGTGCATTATCTTTCGGCAGATAATGAGGGGGAATTTGTTTCGGCAGTGGAGTATGCTATTAAATACCCGGATAAAGCACGAATTATTCGGGATAATGGGTATGATTTAGTAAAAAATAAGTACTCATGGGGAAAAAGTGGAGAAGTATTTTTGGATATTATTGAGAACAAATAATAATTAAGAAAGAGTAGAGATGGTTATTATGAAAATAGGAAATGATGGATTGATTGAGATAGTTATTGATTTACTTAAGGCTCATAATATTCGACATGTTGTAATTAGCCCCGGTGGAACCAATTATGGATTCGTATCTAGAGTTCAAAATGATTCTTTTTTTAAGTGTTATTCTGTTGTCGATGAGAGGAGTGCAGTTTATTTTGCTATAGGATTATATCTCCAAACTAATGAAACTATAGCTATGTCATGTACTAGTGCACAGGCAACGAGGAATTATATTCCAGGCTTAACAGAGGCGTATTATAAGAAAGTACCAATTTTTGCTATCACCATGTGTAAACATCCAAGGTTTGAACTACAAGGATATATGCAGGCACCAATTCAGGATTCATTACCTGTAGATTGTGTGAAGCAATCATACAAAGTCCCGTACTTGACTGATGCTAATGATTATTTACATATTGTTCGTGTAATTAATCAAGCTATTTTGGAATTAGATCATATGGGGAAGGGGCCGGTACAACTGTGTGTTCCAAAACTTGATTGGAGTATAGATGGAGAAGTAAAAGAAAAAAGAACAATTACTAGATACAGTAATGTAGATTATGCGCAACCTCAAATTAAAGGGAAGAAAATTCTTGTGGTAGTTGGTGAACACATTCCGTTTAATGATTTAGAGAAGTCTGCTCTAGAACATTTTTGTGAAAAAACAAACAGTTGTATTTATGTTAATCATCTATCCAATTATTCTGGAAAATACTCTGTCAATGGTAATCTTTTGCTAGCTGGTATGTCGGTAGAATATTTTAAGAATAATTTATGTCCAGATATACTGATTACGATAGGGGGGCAGACAGGAGACTATCCTTTATATAATATTCTATCGAGTCAAACGCTAAATAATGTTGAACACTGGAGCGTTTCAACCGATGGAAATGTTGTAGATACATATGATAAATTAACATGTGTTTTCCAAATGGATGAAATGGCGTTTTTTAATGCATTTTCTGAAAATAAAGTTGAAAATCATCCTTATTATTTTACGTGGAAGAGCCTTATTGACGGAAGTCAATATCCGGATAATATTCCTTTTTCTAGCGTGGCAATCGCTAGTTTGTTGCATGAAAATATACCAGATAACGCTGTAGTTCAATTTTCGATATTACATAGTTTGAGAATATGGAATTTCTTCAAGTTGAAGCCAAGTGTTTCATGCTTTTCAAATGTTGGAGCTTTTGGAATTGATGGTGGATTATCAACTTTGATAGGTCAGAGTTTTGCCACTGATGAGTTGTGCTTTATGATAATAGGAGACTTAGCATTCTATTATGATATGAATTCTATTGGCATAAGGGGAATAAGAAATAATGTAAGAATTTTAATAGTGAACAACAACGGAGGTGTGGAGTTCAAACTTGGTAGTGGAGTAAATATGAAAGAAACTGACAGATACGTTGCTGCAGCTGGACATTATACTAATGCTAAAGGATGGGCGGAATCATGTGGATTTGATTATTATTGTATAACGTCTGAAAAAGAATTTGAAAAAGTGGTTCCTACTTTTACCTCTGTATCTAACAAACCAATTATCATTGAAGCAATGATAAAAGATGTTGATGAAGTTGCTGCTCATGAGAGTATTATTGAACTGAATAGTAAAAGAGATCTTCGTTCTGCTGTAAAACATTCAATAAAAAATTCTGTTAATGCTATTATCAAGAAACACTAGTGTTAATATTTCTGCTAATATCAAAGATAGGGGGAAGGAATGAAATTATCAAAAATACTAAGAGGAGTAGTTAGCATTTTTAAAGAAAAAAGAATATACCCAGTTGTTACTCCGGTATATTCAACTCAGTTACTATCTGATAAGGTGGCATTGATATCAGGAGGAACTGGTGGAATAGGGAAAGCAATAGTGAAAGCGTTTTTAGAAAGCGGATGCAAGGTCATTATTGCAGGAACTAACCAGTCAAAATTATCGCAGCTTTGTACGGAATTAGGTGCGAATGAAAATGTGAGGAGTATGGTAATTGATATTACAGATGTATCTTCATTAAAGGATAAAATTAATGAGGCATGCAGTAAATATGGGACAATTGATATTCTTGTTAATTGTGCTGGTATCATAAATAAGAATACTTTTTTTGATATTACTGAAGATGAATATAATTCGATAATGGATATAAATACCAAAGGTGTGTTTTTTCTTTGCCAGGCGGTGGCAGAAAAGATGATTGAATTAGGTGTGAAAGGACATATTTTAAATATAACTTCATCATCTGCGCTTAGACCGGCATGGACACCATACGAGATGAGTAAATGGGCGGTAAGAGGATTTACTATTGGCTTAGCAGATTCTCTTATAGATAAGGGAATTATCGTCAACGCTATTGGCCCTGGGCCAGTTGCAACTCCTATGTTAGGAAAGTCAGAGGGAGATTCTATGTATAAAGAATCAAGCCCTGTACATAGATTTGCACATCCTGATGAAATTGCAAGTATGGCTGTTTTTTTATGTAGTTCAATGGGAAATTATATAGTTGGTGACACCGTATATATGACTGGTGGTAGTGGCATTATTTCCTTGCATAGATGAAGTAATCATCCCTTTTAGAAGTGGTTATTATGCTATCGGAGTAAGCAAGTATGGGAATCAAATTATCTGAGAAAGAAATTAAATCTATTCAAATAAAAATTTTAAATGATATAAGCGCTTATTGCGAAAAAGAGAGTTTGGTTTATTTTCTGGCATATGGATCGCTTATTGGTGCGATTCGGCATAAAGGTTTTATCCCTTGGGATGATGATATAGATATATGTATGCCAAGGAAAGATTATGATAAATTAGTAAATGGCTATAATAGGAATAATCATGGCGACACTATGCTATTATCTCCAGAGACAGATCCTGATTATTACGTCACTTCTGCAAAAATAGTTGATACGCGTACAATATTAAAGGAATATGTTTCTACCGATAAGACTATAGGTGTATATGTTGATGTTTTTCCTGTAGATACATGGCCGAACGATTTAAAGCTTGCGCAACGGCATCAAAGAAAAATCCTTTTTTGGAGGAGGCTACTAACTCTAAAGAATCTTATTGTTTCAAAAGATAGAGGGATATTAAAGAACATAGTGATATCTATCGGACATGTTATTCTGTTTCCTGTTTCTAAACGTAAAATAATTGAAAAAATAATGGTTATATCACAAAAATACAATTATATCGATAATCCAAAATATAAGGGAACAGTTTCGGAACCGGATTATGGTATGGGTGAGATAATGCCTTCTGAATGGATGGAGGAAATAACTGAAGCTGTGTTTGAAAATTATAAGTTTAAAGTCCCGGTTCATTATGATGATATTCTTAAACAACTTTATGGTGATTATATGAAGTTACCACCTAAGGAAATGCAAGTTTCTCATCACGGATTTGATGTGTGGTGGAAATGAAAATAGAGAGATTAGTTATGAGATTTCAGAATATTATAAATGTAAATCGTAAAAAAATAGTATCTATTATATTCTTTGTAATTATTGCTACCCCGTTATTGCTCCAAGTATTAGGTGAATGGACGGGGTATAGTTTTGATTATTCTCTGAATGGGTATACTGATATTTATGAAAAGCCAAAAGCATCGCTTAAAGAGTGGATGAAGGGGGAGTATCAAAAACAATATTCGGATTGGGTTAGTAATAATTTTGTTACGCGAGGATTAGGAATAAAAAACTATAATCAGATAAGATATTCTTTATTTGATATTGGGAATGGAAAGCAAGTAATTGGAAAAGATCATTATATTTTCCAACAACCATATATTGATGCATACCTCTGTCTTAACGAAGATAACAATTATATTTACGAGGGCAATAAGAATAAATTGCAGAAATATGTCGGTGATTTGGTAGAGATTGATCACAAATTAAAAAAAGTTGGGAAAAAATTATTTTTTTATATAACACCGTCTAAAGCACGCTATTTTTCTGATAAGATTCCTGATAGATATTATAAGATGAGTGGTTCTGATTCTTCATTATCCGGATATGAGTATTTGAAATATTTACTTACTGAAACTGATTTGAATTATCTTGATTCAAATCAGTTGTTCAAAGATTCATCGGTTGATATAAGTTTTTATTCGACGGGAATACATTGGAGTAGGCCATTTGAACAAGTTACTGATAAAAAAATAATTGAGGCGCTATCTGATTGTTCAGGTGAACAATATAGAAATATTGAGTTGGGTGGGTTAAATTCTAGCTATATTCCGTATTGGAGAGACAGTGATGTTCAAGATTTATTAAATATATTTACAGCCCCCAAAGAAACATATTATGAATATGTTTCAAATATTGATGTAGAAGAATATAAGCCGTTACGTGCTTTGCTTCAAGGCGGATCATTTGCTCAAGGTTTGATAACGGATTATTTTGACGAATCCATAGATTCTTCTTTGTATTATATTAACTACAATAAGCATCTTTATGATAATAATACAGGTGATCATCAAACGATATCCGAATGGGATGATGTGGATTTTCAAAAACTGCTAGACGGTTCGGATTGGGTTATTATTGAACTTAATGAAGCGGTTATTTCGAATTATTCTGATGGTTTTGTTGAGTATCTTGATAATTATTTGGATTCATATGTACCAAGGAAGCAAGAACTAGCTGATAATTTTGTTCCCAGCCAAGAATTAAGCAGAACAAGGGCAAGAGGATATTATGGTTATGAAGATACATATCGTTGGACTACTAATGACAGTAGCTTAACTTTGTATAATGAGCGTATAGCTGAAGAAGGATTAAAAATAGAATTTGTAGTTCCGGATCAATTGGTAGTAGAAGGAAGTGTAACAGTAAAAATATTTGTGAATGGGCAAATGTGTACAGATGAAACATACACGGATTTTGGAGATTACTGTGTTAACATAAAACCGGAAAAAATTGAATCAAAAAAAGATACATATTGTATTGAGATTGTTAGTAGTAAATGCTTTGTTCCGAGTGAATTGGGGAACAGTACAGATAGTAGAGTTCTTTCATTAAAAATGAAGTATATAGGAGAGAACGAGTAATGATATTTAATTCAGCCTTTTTTATGTTTGTTTTTTTGCCACTATGTTTGGCGGGTTATTTTTTGATAAATAATAAATTTCATAATATTTTTCTTATGTTGGTTTCATTGTTTTTTTATTCTTGGGGAGAACCAATCAATATAGTTTTTCTGCTATTGTCAATAAGTGCTAATTATGCTCTTGCCAAAGCGATTGGTAGATTGAATAGAAAATTTAAGAGAATTGTTTTTCTTTTTACTATATTAGCTAATATATCGTTACTGTTCGCATTTAAATACTTTAGCTTTGTTGTTAGCAACACACCGTTTAGTATAGGGCCAAAGCATATAATTCTTCCGTTAGGAATATCTTTTTACAGTTTTAAATGTTTATCATATGTTATTGACGTATATGAAAATAGAATAGAAGCGGAAAAGAATATTTTGAAATTTGGATTATATGTATCATTTTTTCCGCAACTGATAGCTGGACCGATTACAAGATATGGAGATATTGAACCACAGATTAGTGATAGAAGAGTATCTTTTGAGGGGATTTATAATGGGGCAATTCGTTTCATGAAGGGATTTTCGAAAAAAGTTCTTATTTCAGACCAATTGATAAATATAGTCTCTATCATCTTTGATAGTAATGGATATTCTGCTCCGATAGCTTGGTTGGGTGCCATTGCGTATACTATTGAAATATATTTTGATTTTAGTGGTTACTCTGATATGGCTATAGGTTTGGGAATGATGTTTGGTTTTGAAACAAAAGAAAATTTCAATCTACCATATATTGCTACGTCTATTCAAGATTTTTGGAGAAGGTGGCATATTTCATTATCGACTTGGTTTAGAGATTATGTATATTATCCTCTTGGAGGGAGTTATTGCTCCAAATTACGAACCTACTTTAATGTTTTAGTTGTTTTCGGATTAACTGGGCTTTGGCATGGGGCTAATTGGAATTTTGTAGTGTGGGGGTTATTTTATGCATTATTTTTAATTGCAGAAAGGGCTGGGTTGAAGAATATATTAGTAAAGCTTCCGCGTTTAATTCAGCATATATATGCACTATCTGTTATTATCATAGGCTGGGTCTTTTTTAGAGCTAATAACATAAATGCAGCTTTAAGATATATAAAGAATATGTTTAGCATTAATTCTAGATGGTATGCTGATTTATTATCAATTGTTGATAAACAATTGGTTTTCTGTATAATTTTAGGCATCGTTTTTTCTTTTGGTTTTTCAGTATGGTTGGAGAAAAGGCTAGTAGATAATAGATGGATTTGTGATTTGATGATTGTTATGATATTTCTGATAGCCATCGGATATATGTGGGGAGGTGGATTTAGTCCATTTTTATATTCACAATTCTGAAGTTTCATTGCTATTTTTATTATTGCGTTCAAGAAATATGAGTTTTATATTTTGATAAAAGTGGAGTAATATTTGAATGAAAAATACTGAAAGAGCTGATTTAAGAGATATCAAAAAACATGAATATGATATCCTATATCATCTCTATACTGAACCTTATATTAATCAGCGTATTCTAGCTAAAGCGTCAGGCCATAGCTTGGGAGTCGTTAATAAGTCGTTGAATAAACTGATTTCTCAAGGCTTCTTGGATGGAAAGGGCAGGCTAACCAAGTTATCTCGCGATCTTATTGATTCTAGGAAACCTAAAAATGCTATCATTCTGGCTGCAGGATTTGGCATGAGAATGGTTCCAATCAATCTAACTACACCCAAAGCATTGATAGAGGTTAATGGAGAGAGGCTTATAGATAGGCTTATAAGTCAGCTTCATGATGTGGGAATAAGGGATATAACTGTTATAGTTGGATTTATGAAAGACAACTTTGAGTATTTGATTGATGAGTATGGGGTAAAGCTTACTTATGCAGCTGACTATGCGAGTACAAACAATATTCATAGCTTAAGAACTGCAATAGATGAAATCGGCAATACATATATTATTCCTTGTGATATATGGTGTGATCGCAATCCGTTTAGGAGTCATGAGCTTTATTCGTGGTATATGGTAAGTGATATTGTTGATGAAACCTCAAGCGTAAGAATAAATCGTAAGATGGAACTCATTAAGATTCCTAAGCATTCGGGCGGTAATGCAATGATAGGGATATGTTATCTTACAGAAGATGAGGCGACTGTAGTTAAAGAGAAAATATTAAGCTATTGCAAGAATCCTTTATATGATGATAAGTTTTGGGAAGAATCATTGTATAAGAATGATAAGATGATCGTAAGAGCTAGGGTTGTTCATTCTTCAGATGTAGTTGAGATTAATACTTATGAACAGCTTCGAGATCTTGATTCTGATTCTAATCAGTTAAAATCAGATGCGCTTAAGACAATAAGCAAAGAACTATGCTGCAATGGTGATAATATAGTTGATATTAAAGTATTAAAGAAAGGAATGACTAATAGATCTTTTCTTTTCCGAATTGATGATGGTGAGAATGTCGGTAAATATATTATGCGAATTCCCGGAGAGGGAACAGACAAGCTTATCAACAGAGAGCATGAGGCTATGGTATTTAAGACTATAAGCGGGCTTGGGATATGTGATGATCCTGTTTATATCAATTCTGAAAACGGTTATAAGATTACTAAATATTTGGAAGGCATAAGAGCATGTGATCCTGAAAATGAGGATGACCTTCACAAGTGCATGAAAAAGCTGAGAGCTTTTCATGATATGAAATTAAAGGTTGATCATTCATTTGATATTTTTGATCAGATTGAATTTTATGAGTCGTTATGGGGCGGAGAACCATCAGTATATCATGATTACATGAAGACCAAGGAAAACGTTATGGGGTTAAAGACTGCTATAGACAGTTATAAGAAGGAGTTTTGCCTGACTCATATAGATGCTGTTCCTGATAATTTTTTGTTTTATAAGAATGAAAACGGAGAAGAAATGCTCCAACTAACGGATTGGGAGTATTCCGGGATGCAAGATCCACATGTAGATATAGCTATGTTCTGTATTTACGCCATGTATGATAAAGAAAGGGTTGACAGACTTATAGACATTTATTTTGGAAATGGATGTGATATTGATACCAGGGCAAAGATTTATTGTTATATTTCTATGTGCGGGCTTTTATGGTCTAACTGGTGTGAGTATAAGAGAAATCTTGGCGTGGAGTTTGGAGAATACAGTTTGGCTCAGTATAGATATGCCAAGGAATATTTTAAATATGCTAAAGAACTGATGAATTGAGCGGGTTTTAATAAAATGGCAAAAGAATTATCCCTGGAAGAAGTAAATAAAGTGAAACGAGCCATTATTATGGCTGCCGGAATTGGTAAAAGAATGCAGCCGCTGACATTAGAAGTGCCCAAACCTCTGGTTAAAGTTAATGGAATCAGAATGATAGATACGGTTGTTGATGGCCTTAGGAAAAACGGCATTAATGAGATTTATGTTGTAGTTGGTTATCTTAAGGAACAGTTTTATGAGTGGGCACGAGGACAGAGCAAAGTAGAGATTATAGAGAATCCTTACTATGAAACTTGTAATAATATAAGCTCGTTATATGTTGCGCGTGATCATCTGGAAGATTGTATCATTCTTGACGGAGATCAGATAATATATAATCCTGCAATTTTAGATCCATCATTTATCCGTTCAGGGTATAATGCTGTATGGTGTGAAGGAGAAACAGATGAATGGCTTATGGATGTTGATAGCGGGGTAGTTAGATCGTGTTCAAGAAACGGCGGTTCACATGGATGGCAACTATATTCAATATCTCGATGGTCTAAGCGTGATGGAGACAGATTAAAAAGAGATTTGGAGTTTGAATTTGAATCCGGAAACAGAGATATATACTGGGATGATGTTGCGATGTTTTGCCATTTTGATAATTATGAGCTTGGCATCTATGAAATGAAGGCTTCAGATATTATAGAGATTGATAGTTTGGATGAACTGGCAAAGCTTGATTCCAAATATCTATCGTTTATTGATAATAAAAAATAAAATACACGTACGTGTATATTAGAGAGGAAAAGAAATGGGAAACACAACAAATGTAGCAGAGAAGAACAGGATAGACTGGCTTATTACGCTTGTTCCATTTATTCTTATCATGGTGCTAGCGGTGTATTTGTTCATATTCCCTGAGCAGGCAAATGCTGTAATTGCTCAGGTGCGTTTTTTCTTTGGTGATACACTTGGAAGTTATTATTTGATCATTGGTCTGGGAGTATTGATCATATCTTTATATTTGTCTTTTAGCGAATATGGGAAAATAGTTCTTGGAAAACAGGATGAAAAGCCTAAGTATAGCTTTTTTACATGGGGATCGATGATGTTTACCTGCGGACTTGCAGCAGATATTCTTTTTTATTCATTTGCTGAGTGGGTAATGTATGCAACTAATCCGCACATAGCTGAGATGGGCGGGGATGTTACAGAATGGGCAGGAGTATTCCCGTTGTTTCATTGGAGTTTTATTCCGTGGTCTTTTTATCTTGTACTTGCTGTAGCATTCGGATTTATGCTTCACTGCAGAAAACGTGATAGACAGAGATACTCTGAGGCATGTTTGCCTGTAATCGGAGAAAAACATGCGCACGGTTTACTTGGCCGTATTATTGATCTGTTTGCACTCTTTGCGTTACTTGCCGGAACAGCGACAACATTCTCGGTTGCAACACCTCTTATGGCTGAAATAATAGTTACTTTGTTTGGAATAACTCTTTCGCGTACTGCTGTAACTATTATCATTCTTCTTCTTACATGCGCAGTATATACATATGCAGTTTTGCATGGATTCAAAGGAATAAGCTTCCTTGCTAAACTCTGTATTTATATGTTTTTTGGATTACAAATAGTAGTTCTTTTATTTGGTGGTGAGGGAAGATTTATTATAGAAAACGGTGTACAGAGTCTGGGAAAGATGGTCCAGGAGTTTATCAGTCTCAGTACATACACTGATCCGGCCAGAACCAACAGCTTTCCCCAGGATTGGACCATCTATTATTGGGCATATTGGATGGTATGGTGTATAGCAGCACCATTCTTCATAGGTAACATTAGTAGAGGAAGGACAATTAAGCAAACTATACTTGGTGGATATATATTTGGAGTTGGAAGTACAATAAGCTCTTTTATTGTTCTTGGTAATTACAGCTTGGGACTCCAAACGGCCGGAACACAGGACTTCATTGCTCAATATGAAGCAAGTGGAGATTTATATGAACTGATCATGAATATTATACATAGCATGCCGGGAAGTGGACTTATACTTGTGTGGATACTTCTCTGTATGATTTTCTTTTATGCAACGAGCTTTGATTCTATAGCGTATACAGCTGCTTGCTATAGCTATAAAAAGCTTGAAGAAGATGAAAAGCCTAGCACTATGATCACATTGCTATGGTGTATTTTGCTGATAGTCCTTCCGATTGCGCTGGTGTTTAGCGAGAGTTCGATGAATAATATCCAATCAGTGAGCATAATAAGTGCATTCCCAATAGGGATTATAATGATATTGATGATATGGAGTTTTCTTAAGGATTCTAAGAAGTATATCAAAGAGAACAAGGAAAAATGATTAAGCATTTGAAATTATTGTAATGGTATACTCTATATTGTAGTATTATCATTACAGATTAAATAATCATATTTGTTATGGAGAAGAGGATTATAATTGATGAAAAACATAACAGAATCATTTAAAAATAAAACATTGGTTATTACCGGAGGAACAGGATCATTTGGATCAACTGTTCTCAAGCATTTTCTTACTTCAGATATTGCAGAGATCAGGATTATTTCTCGTGATGAGAAGAAGCAGGACATGATGAGACATATACTGCAGGCAAGGTATCCTGAGCAGTTTTCTAAGGTTCAGTTTTATATTGGAGATGTGAGAAATATTGAATCTGTACGTGATGTCATGTATGGAGCTAATTATGTTTTCCATGCAGCTGCACTTAAGGAAGTTCCTTCTTGTGAGTTCTTTCCCATGGAAGCGGTAAAGACCAATATTATCGGAACTGATAACGTTATTACTGCCGCTGTTGAGAATAACGTAGAGAGAGTAGTGTTCCTTAGTACAGATAAGGCAGCTTATCCGATCAACTCAATGGGTATGTCTAAGGCTCTTGGCGAGAAGGTTGTAGCAGCAAGAGCGCAGAAGGCGTTTGAGAGAGGAGGAACGGTTCTTTCTTGTACAAGATACGGTAATGTTATGTGCAGTAGAGGATCAGTTATTCCTCTTTTCATAGACCAGATTAAGGCGGGACGCCCTATTACAATTACAGATCCGGAGATGACAAGGTTCCTCATGAATCTTGATGAGGCGGTTAATCTTGTAGCATTTGCATTTGAGCATGCTGAGCCTGGAGATCTTTTCATCCAGAAGGCTGATGCAAGTACAATCGGTGACCTTGCCAAGGGTGTTATGAAGGTATTTGGAGAGACTGATGTGAAGGTCATTGGAACCAGACATGGTGAGAAACTTTTTGAGACTCTTATGACCAGAGAAGAGAGACTTCGTGCAACAGATATGGGTGATTATTTCAGAATATCTCCCGATGGAAGAAGTCTTAATTATGATCAGTTCTATGTAGAGGGACAGGTAATGACTCAGGGTGATGAGGCATATACCAGCCATAATACCAACAGACTTGATGTTGACGGCGTTGTCGATAAGATAATGGCTACTGATTATGTAAAGGAAGAGCTGGAAGGAAGACCACATGCTGTGGAGGCATAAGATATGAGGATATTGGTTACAGGATCTAATGGGTTTGTAGGCCGTAATCTCGTATGGAATCTTAGAAATATACGAGATGGAAGGAATAATACAAGGCCTAACCTATTGATTACAGAGATATATGGATATGACTTGGGAACAAGCGACGAAGAACTTGAGCTTGCTTGT
Source organism: Butyrivibrio sp. X503 (assembly GCF_003625475.1). Lineage (GTDB taxonomy): Bacteria > Bacillota > Clostridia > Lachnospirales > Lachnospiraceae > Butyrivibrio. The sequence continues at coordinate 72,222 of NZ_RAIQ01000008.1, forward strand.
GAAAGGGCTGATTTTGTTTTCAACCTTGCCGGGGTAAACAGACCTAAAGATCAGGCAGAGTTTATGGAAGGGAACTTTGGCTTTGCATCCAAGCTCCTTGATACACTTAAAAAGAAAAACAATACATGTCCTGTTATGTTATCCAGCTCTATTCAGGCATCGCTTATAGGAAGATATGAAGGCTCTGAATATGGTAAGAGTAAGCTTGCAGGAGAGGAATTGTTCCTGAAATATCAAGAGGAGACGGGAAGTAAAGTTCTTGTGTATAGATTCCCCAATCTGTTTGGAAAGTGGTGTAAACCTAATTACAACTCAGCGGTGGCTACTTTCTGTAATGCTTTTGCCAACGATTTGGAATACACGGTTAATGACAGAAGTACAGAGCTTGAGCTTGTATATATAGATGATCTTATTGAAGAGATGTTAGATGCTCTGGAGGGAAAAGAGCACAGATGTGAATATGACACTTCATCGGGAAGCGTTCAACCTGTTGCAAATGAGAATGGTAAATATTGTTATGTTCCGACGTCACATCATGTGACCTTGGGAGAGATAGTTGAGCTTCTTGAATCATTTAAATCGGCACCTCAGACTCTCATGGTACCGTCTATTCCCAATGATTCTTTTGCCAAGAAATTGTACAGCACATATCTGTCTTATTTACCTGCAGAGAAAATGAGTTATGGCTTTAAATCAAATATAGATAACAGAGGTACATTTACAGAGCTGATCAGAACTCTTGATCACGGACAGGTTAGTATCAATGTAGCTAAACCCGGAATTGTAAGAGGCCAGCATTGGCACAATAGTAAGTGGGAGACTTTTATAGTTGTTTCCGGGCATGGACTGATACAGCTTCGTAGAATTGGCATAGATCCTGAAACTGAAAAGGGATACCCTGTTATCGAATTTGAAGTTACCGGCGAGCAGATGAAGGCGATTCAGATGATACCGGGATATACGCATAATATTATAAATCTTTCCAAGACTCAGGATCTTGTTACTGTGATGTGGGCTAATGAGATATTTGATCCAGACCATCCGGATACATTCTATGAGATTGTTGACAGAGACGGGGATGAGAAGATCAATCCTGAGAAAGGTAATGTATAAAGTAGGTGGAATTAATGGGTTCATATAATTGGAAGAATAATGGCAAGATTAAGCTTGCGATAATAGTAGGAACAAGACCGGAAATCATAAGACTTGCAGCGGTTATAAAAAAATGCCGTAAGTATTTTGATACTCTTTTGGTTCATACTGGTCAGAACTATGATTATAACCTAAACGGAGTGTTTTTTAAGGATCTTGGACTTTCTGATCCTGAGGTATATCTTGAGGCTGTTGGTAATGACCTCGGAGAGACAATGGGCAATATTATTGCCAAGTCATATCAATTCTTTGTTGATGCTAAGCCTGATGCGGTTCTTGTACTAGGTGATACCAATTCATGTCTTTCAGTTATTGGAGCAAAGCGTCTTCATATTCCTATTTTCCATATGGAAGCGGGGAACAGATGTAAGGATGAGTGTCTGCCGGAGGAAACAAACAGAAGAATTGTCGATATAATCTCAGATGTTAATCTCGCATATTCCGAGCATGCACGCAGATATCTTGCTGATTGCGGACTTCCTAAGGAGAGAACATATGTTACAGGAAGCCCTATGGCAGAAGTACTGACTGAGAACCTTGATAAGATTAAGGCATCCGATATTCATTCAAAACTTGGTCTTGAGAAGGGCAAGTATATTCTTCTTTCTGCACATAGAGAAGAGAATATTGATACTGAGCAGAATTTCCTTAGTTTGTTTAATGCTATAAATGCAATTGCGGCTAAGTACGATATGCCTATTCTGTATTCTTGCCATCCAAGATCTAAGAAACGTCTTGAACAGATGAAGGCAGACGGTAAATTTGAACTCGATCCAAGAGTTATTCAGCATGAACCATTGGGCTTCCATGATTATAATTGTCTTCAGATGAATGCATTCGCGGTGGTTTCTGATTCAGGAACTTTGCCTGAAGAGTCTTCATTCTATACATCAATAGGACATCCTATTCCTGCAGTATGTATCAGAACATCTACTGAGAGGCCGGAAGCTCTTGATAAAGGCTGTTTTGTTATTTCGGGTATTGATGAAAAGGGACTCGAGCAATCTGTTGAGCTTGCTGTAGAGATGGTTCAATCTGCGGATAACGGTATTCCTGTTCCCGATTATGTTGATACTAATGTCAGCACTAAGGTTGTTAAGATAATCCAGTCTTATGTTGGGATTGTAAATAAGATGGTTTGGAGAAAGCAGTAAGATTATATGAAACTGGTAATCCTAGGTGCCGGAGGCTACGGTCATACAATCAAAGATATAGCTGAGCAATCCGGTAAATATTCTAAGATCATCATATTGGACGATAGCATGGGGGAAGGTGTATCAGGAGCACTGGATGATTATTCCGAGTATATTGAAGATGACTCGGAGTTTTATCCTGCGTTTGGTAATAATGAGTTTCGTTGTTCTTGGCTTCATAAACTTGAAGAAGCAGGTGCAAAAGTTGCTACCGTTATACATGAATCTGCATATATTAGTCCCACTGTTTCTATCGGTAAGGGAGTTGCTGTTCTTCCGAGGGCTATAGTTAATACAGGCGTTACGGTCGGCAATGCATGTATTGTTAATATCGGAGCAATCGTTGATCATGATACCGTTTTGGAACAGGGGGTTCATCTTGCTCCCGGAGCTATAGTAAAAGGCGGCAATGTTATCCCTTCTTTTACCAAGGTTGAATCGGGGACGGTGATTGAGAGAGGAAAGTATTGAAAACACATGAGCGCCACGTATCTTGTGAAGAGGTACGTGGTTTTTTTATTACCAACCTTATTACCAATCATTCTATTTGACGCGCGTCAAATAGAATTCGGTACAACAATATTTATTTGACGTGCGTCAAATAAAAATGGAATCATAATGACGACAATCATATATATCCATTGACATAGCAGTGGCGTGAGCGTATATTATGGTTACCAAGAGATATTGGTTGGCTAATAATGCTCTAGGTTGTACGTCTCTCAGCATATGAGAATGACCGAACCCTAGAGCTTTTTTGTTTACTTCGGATGATAAGAATACAACTGCCGATAAACGATATTCCGTTAACTCCTTAAGACTTTCTTAAGATTAGCGGCAGAAATCCTTAATTTTGATACAAAACTGTTTTTTTCTCAAAAAAAAGATGCTACAATGACTTTGGTGTACGGCAAAAAGCTGAGAAGGTACACAGCTATAAGAGGAGAAAAAGGAATGAAAAATATATACAGAAAAGCATTTTTAGCAATGCTATCATTATCATTTATGCTTACGGCATGCTCATCTCAGGCTAAGGGTTCCGATACAGCTGAAGAGTATGTTAACGAAAATACTTTAGCAACTGCCGAGCAGTCTGATGCAGCAGCTGAGGACGGTTCAATCGTGGTTGCGGAGAATCTTATACAGCCTACATTGGAGCAGGGCGCAGCATCGGCTTCGACTTCAACTGTTACTCAGGAGGCACCTGCAGAGGAAGCTCCCGCAGAGGAAGCTCCCGCAGAGCCTGAGAAGAAGGAAGACGACAGATGTGTTATGGTCTTCATCGGTGACAGCCAGATGGAGAACGGATTAAGTGAGAGAACAGATATCGCTCACCTTGTAGCAGAGAGAGTTCCTCATGCCAAGGTTTATAATCTTGGAATCGGCGGAACTACGGCTTGTGTTGAGATGTCCACTTCAGACACTGATCTGGACAACTGGGATTCAGCTTCATTTAACGGAATCTGTTACGGTCTTGCAGGCAAGATTGATGTAGACGGCGTATTTGCCAACCGTGAAGATGTCAGACATGCTATAAAAGAGATTAATTCAGATAAGGTTGATTATTATTTCATCGAGTACGGTGCCAACGACTTCTTCCAGAAGATGCCGCTTGACAATACTCAGCATGACGGCAATGATCTTCATACATATTACGGCGGACTGGAGAGAGGTATTAATACCCTTAAGGAGATCAGTCCACAGGCTAAGATTGTCGTTATGACACCTTTCTACGGAATTTATACAGACGGTAACGGTAAGTATCTCGGTGACTCTTACATCGTAAGTAACGGGGTGGATACACTTGCCAATTATGCAAGAAAGGCACTTAATGTTGCCGATGATCTTGATGTTATCGATTTTGATGCTATGAATAACAAGCCTTTCGATCTTTATCTTGATACTGCTGATGAGTATCTTATGGACGGAACTCATCTTACACTTAAGGGAAGACAGGTAGTGGCAAGGCTTCTTGCACATATCCCTAATTTCTATGAGGGAAATGAGCCTTATGATTACCTTGAAAAAGACTATGTTAAGATAGCAGAATTTGATCCTGAAGATTATTTCAGAGTACCTGATTCTCAGCTTGCGGAGGATTATCCCGAGCAGTATGAGAGACTCAAGAACGGCGACTACGAATGGGCTCGCCAGCACGGAGCAGGTTCAGACGAATAAGTTTACGCACGGATTTCGCATCCATGCGTAAATCCTTCAACAAAATAACCAACAAAAAGGAAGACCCACAGATACCCTCAAACGTCTGTGGGTTTTTCTTTGTTTTAATTTAGGGGGATTATGTGTTAATCCCCTAAATTCTTGAAGAAAATAAGCGGTTGAGGTATACTACTACTATTAGTGGTACTATGCCCTTGGGGCGACCGCTTATTTTAAACTATAGAAGTTGAGGGTAAACAATATGAAAAAGGCTCTTATAATTGGTGCGGGTCCTGCAGGACTTACAGCTGCTTACGAGCTTTTGACCAAGTCAAAAGATTATCAGGTAGTGATCTTCGAGGAGACCGACCAGTTTGGAGGAATATCAAGAACCGTAGAATACAAGGGTAACCGCATGGATATGGGCGGTCACAGATTCTTTACCAAGGTTCCCGAAGTTAACGAGTGGTGGGACAAGATGCTTCCCGGACAGGGCAAACCCACTTATGATGACATAGTTCTCGACAGACCGATGAAGATGACGGAGGGTGGCCCGGATCCCGAGAAGACGGATAGGGTTATGCTCAAGAGACATCGTGTCTCTCGTATTCTTTTTGATTCTAAGTTTTATGACTACCCGATTTCACTTAAGGGCGAGACTTTTAAGAACTTCGGCTTTTTGACTACGATGCAGGTGGGATTCTCATATATGGCCTCTGTTTTTCACAAGAGACCCGAGGATAATCTTGAGAATCTTTATATCAATAATTTCGGTAAGAAGCTTTATTCGATGTTCTTTGAGTATTACACCGAGAATCTCTGGGGCAGACATCCCAGTGAGATAGATGCTTCATGGGGCAAACAGAGAACCAAGGGCTTATCTATTTTCGGAATAATCAAGGACTATCTCGGAAGACTTTTTAAAGTTAAGAACCGTAAGGTTAACACTTCACTTATAGAAGAGTTCAAGTATCCCAAGCTTGGCCCCGGTCAGCTTTGGGACGTAACTGCCGATGAGATCAAGAAGCTTGGCGGAACCATCATCATGAACGCCAAGGTTACCGGAATCAAGAAGGACGGCAACCACATCAAGGGCGTATCTTACGTAATGGATGGTAAAGAGGTTGAGATTGACGGCGACATCGTTATCAGCTCAATGCCCATCAAGGATCTCGTTGCAGGAATGAATGATGTTCCCGCAGATCCCGCAAGGATCGCGGCAGGACTTCCTTATCGTGATTACATGACTCTTGGCGTGCTTGTTCCCAAGCTCAATCTTGAGAATAAGACCAAGATCAAGACTATCGGTAATATCGTGCCGGATAACTGGGTATATGTTCAGGACAGAAATGTTAAGATGGGAAGATTCCAGATCTACAACAACTGGTCTCCTTATCTTGTAAAAGATCTTGAGCATACCGTATGGGTCGGACTTGAGTATTTCTGCTTTGAAGGCGACAACATGTGGACTATGACCGAGGATGAGTTTGCCAAGATGGCGATTGACGAGATGGTTAAACTCGGACTTATCGATAGTGCAGATGAAGTTATCGATTATCACATGGAGAAAGTTAAGAAGGCATATCCTGCTTACTTTGATACCTATGATGAGATGGATAAGCTCATCGAATATCTCGATACTATCGACAATCTCTACTGCGTAGGAAGAAACGGTCAGCACAGATACAACAACATCGACCATTCGATGTGCACATCCTTTGAGGCGGTAAAGAATATCGTAAGCGGAGAGACAGATCGCAGCAATATCTGGAATGTCAATACCGAAGAAGAATACCATGAGACTTCAGAGGCTGAAGAAAACGACGAAGTCGAGATTGATTGAATTATTTATGCGGTGCTTGCGCACCGCATTCGTGTTTTGGAGTATATATGAAAAAAATCAGCATTTTAATTCCTTGCTTCAACGAAGAGGAGAACGTCGAGGGAATATCGGCCGCAGTTGAAAAGGTTCTTGTAAATGACCTTTCAAACTACGACTATGAGATCGTATTTATAGACAACGCATCAACTGACAGCACAAGGGCCAAGATCGAGAAAATTTGCGAAGGCAACAAGAAGATCAAGGCAATCTTTAACGTGACGAATTTCGGTCAGTTCAATTCGCCGTTCCACGGAATGTGCTCACTTGACGGAGACTGCGTGATCCCTGTTTGCGCGGACTTCCAGGATCCCGTTGAGATGATCCCTGTATTTGTAAAGAAGTGGGAAGAGGGACACAAGATTGTCAGCGGCGTTAAGTCATCGAGTAAGGAAAACGGATTCGTCTATTTCCTTCGTACGATGTACTACAAGATGATAAAGAACATGTCTAAAGTCCGCATGATCGAGCACTTTACGGGCTTCGGACTTTACGATAAGACTTTTATTCAGCTTCTTCGCAAGCTTGACGATCCGGTGCCTTTCATAAGAGGTATCGTTGCGGAGTACGGCGAGGGCTTTAACATGACGACTGTCGAGTACGAGCAGCCTCAGAGAAGAGCCGGCAAGACTCACAACAATTTTTATACTTTATACGATGCCGCAATGCTCAGCATCACATCTTACACCAAGGTGGGACTGCGCCTTTGCACGATCGCGGGCTTTATCTGTGCGCTTATCGATATCATCGTTGCTTTTGTTTACCTTGTACTTAAGCTTACTCACTGGTACAGCTTTCATGCAGGTTACGCGCCGATGATCATCGGAATGTTCCTTATCGGGGCTGTTCAGCTCTTTTTCATAGGACTTATGGGCGAGTATATTCTCAACATCAACACGAGAGTTATCGGTCGTCCCATTGTAGTCGAAGAAAAACGCATCAACTTCGATGCATAACATTGTTCGGGAGAGAGTATGAGCTTTATTTCATTTGCATTCATGGTGTTTTTGCCGATTGCAGTGCTTGTTAATTTCATAGTGCCAAAGAAATATCGCTACATCTGGCTTCTTATCACAAGCCTTGCTTTCTATGCAACGGCGGGGATAGGTGCTGCGATTATTTTGGTTATTTCTATGGCTTCCGTTTATGCGGCAGGTCTTTTGCTTGATAAGTACAGGGACAGGGCAAAAGAGATCCTGACAGCCGCACTTGTCTTTAATATCGGAATTCTTTTTGTATTTAAATATCTAAATTTCTTTATGAGAATCTTGGGGCTCGTTTCTTTCGGAGCCCTTCCGGACATACATTTTAATCTGTTTCTTCCGCTCGGACTATCTTTTTACATACTTAAGTCCGCAGGGTATCTTATCGACGTGTACAGAGGCGACATGAAGGCCGAGAGAAATCCGGCTATGCTGGCTCTTTTTGTATCGTTCTTCCCTCAGATAGTTGCGGGCCCCATAGAAAGAGCGGGCAATATGATAAAGCAGTTTAAAGAGCCTGTTCCCGTTGATTTCGACAGATTCAGAAACGGACTTCTTCAGATGCTCTGGGGATATTTCTTGAAGCTTGTTGTGGCCGAGAGGCTTGCAATATTTGTTAATACTGTTTTTGACACGGAGACGGAGCTTGGCATAAACGGATCGCCGGCGCTTGTTGCGATTCTTTTTTACACATTTCAGATATATATCGATTTCGCCGGTTATTCGCATATTTCGATAGGTGTTGCGAGGATTCTTGGAATCGATGTTATGAAGAACTTTGAATCTCCGTATCTTGCGATGTCAATCGCGGAGTTCTGGAGAAGATGGCATATTTCGCTTTCATCCTGGCTCAGAGATTATCTCTACATTCCGCTTGGCGGAAACAGGAAAGGAACTATCAGGAAGTACATAAACATAATGATAGTCTTTGCGGTGAGCGGTCTTTGGCACGGCGCGAACTTTACGTTTGTTGTCTGGGGACTACTGCACGGATTGTATCAGGTGATCGGAAAGGCATTAACTCCGGCAAGAGATAAGATCATAGAATTATTCAATATCGGAAGATACAGTTTTTCTCACAGAGTGGTAAAAACTGCGGTCACTTTTTCCCTTGTAAGCTATGCGTGGGTGTTCTTTAGAGCGGACAGCCTCGGCGATGCGGTGAGGATTATTAGGAGCTCTTTTTTCTTCACACCGTGGAAGCTGGTTGATAAAAGTTTGTACGGTTATGGACTTTCGAGAGGAAATTTCTTGCTCGCTGTTGCCGGGATAGTACTTGTTGTCATCGTAGATCTGTATAACTACAGAGGAGTTGTGATCAGGGAAAATATTCTTAAGCAGGGTATGTGGCTTAGATGGATCATCATGATCACGGGCATCGTGGTGACTGTTGTTTTGGGAATCTGGGGCCCGGGCTACAACGTGGCTGATTTTATTTACAAGCAGTTTTAAGGGAATTATGAAGAGAAAGATTAACATAGCTTTAAAGTGCATATTTTTTATAATAACCGTTTTTGCCATCTTGTACGGCGCTACCATTGCGCTCAGAAGAAAAGACAGCTTGTATAAGTACGCGGATTTTTTTGAGCTTGCCAAAAAAGATCAGATAGACGTTCTTTTTCTTGGCTCGTCACATACGATAAATGCGGTGAATCCGGCGGTTCTTTACAATAATTACGGCTACACTTCCTACAATATGGGCGGTCACGGATCGCTCCTTCAGGCGACATACTGGGAGCTTATGGAGGCGCTGCAGTACGAGACGCCGGAGTGGGTGGTCGTTGATGCCTACATGCTGGAAAAGAACTATCGTTATCTGGATGACAGGGAGAACAATCCCGACGCGAGCGAGATCAATACTTCGATTGAGCAGCTGCATCTGAACATGGATGTCTGGCCGCTTAATAAGCTCAAAGTCGAGGCGATGAACGACCTTGTCCAGGATAAAGACCTAAAGAGGGAATTTCTTTTTGATTTCATCGTGTATCACAACAGGTGGGAGTACATCACGGAGGATGATTTCAAGTCGATCGTCGGTCACGAGTCAAAGAACGAGCTCTTTGGCGCGGAGATGCGCTACGATGTTGAGACGGCGCCGTATATCTGCCAAAGACCCGAGGATGGTGAGACTTTTGCCGATCAGACGGTGGGAATGGAGTATCTTGCCAAGATCATTGAGGAGTGCCAGAATAGGGAGATTGGAGTGCTTGTTACTTTCAATCCATTTAATCCCGAGACAAAAGATATCATTGCGGCAAACACGGCGGGTGCGATATGTGACGCTTACGGAGTGCCGTATCTTAACATGCTTGATGGTGATGTGATCGACATTTATTCGGATCTTAATGACAGAGGTCACTTAAATGCCGCAGGCGCTGATAAGACTACGAGAGCGATCGGCGACTGGCTCAAGGCCAATGCAGGTCTTGTGGATCACAGAGACGATGAGGCTTACGCATATTGGGAAAAACTGAGCAACAAGTATTATGATGAGCTCAGAGAAAAGATACTTTCAGAGGATAGTCTTTTTACCAAGTTAAAGGCTTTGTCCATCGGCGAGTACGGATTTGTGCTTTATTGCAACGAGGGTTCGCAGGTGTTTACCGATGAAGTCATGAAGCATCTGATAAAAGAGATCTCGGGTTCAAAAGTGATCTATGAAACGCCCATAGGGCCGTATATCATGATATGCGATCCCGGCTTTAACAAGGTTTATGAGGCTTCGGGAGATGCGGCGCTAGATAATGTCGAGACGGCGATGGGCTTTATGAATTATCAGCCTGTTGAGGAGAATTTCAGGCTTTTCTACGAAACGGACGACGAGGATACGAACTATTTATACGATGAGGATCATGTGGCTGAGGATGTTCAGCTTTTGATCTATGATAAGAACACCGGTGAAGTGATAGATCACGAGTACTACACTTCCAAAGGAGGCAATTATGGCAGATAAGATCTGTATCGTGGGAATCGCGGGGGGTACCGCATCCGGAAAGACTACTATCGTTAGGAAGATAAAAGAGAGTTTTGGCGACGATATTGTTGTCATCAACCATGATTCATATTATAAAGCGCACAACGACCTTTCCTATGAGGACAGGACGAGGCTTAACTATGATCACCCCGATGCGTTTGATACCGAGAGAATGATCGAGGATGTAAAAAAGCTAAAGAACAATGAGGAAGTCGATATCCCCGTTTATGATTTTTCGATTCATAACAGGGTTGATGCGACGGTTCATATCATCCCTAAGAATGTTATAATTCTTGAAGGTATCCTTGTGCTTGAAAACAAAGAGCTGCGCGACCTTATGGATATCAAGATCTTTGTCGATACCGACGCAGACGAAAGACTTATGCGCAGGATTATCCGTGATATGGCGGAGCGTGCAAGAAGTATCGAGTCTATCCTTACTCAGTACAGAGATACCGTTAAGCCGATGCATGAGCAGTTCATCGAGCCGAGCAAAAAATACGCGGACATCATTATCCCGCGCGGCGGCGAGAACCTCACAGGTATCGGAATTTTGCAGCAGCATTTGAAGCTTATGCTGGGAGAATAAAGTGGATTGACGCTACTGTGCGTTTGATTGGGAGAGTAAAGTATGTTGCAGATTGCGTGGTCCGTGGTACGCCTCATCTTTTGGATGGTGGCGGTGCCCTTCTTTATCGGACAGCTTTTCAACTTCATATTGCCGAATGATAAAAAACGCAGAACCTTTGGGATCACGTATCTTTTGGGGCTCTTGATCTACTTTGCCGTGTTCGAAGTTATCTCGATTCCCTGCATGATACTTATAAAGTACGATGCTTTTAAGTACTGCACGTGGATCTACGGAGTGATTTGTGTAGTGCTTGCAGTGCTCGGTGCGTGCAGGTATTTCGGATTTCTTTTTACGGAAAAAGAGGATGAGGAGGCTCGCAAGATCAAGACTTCGCTTGATTATGTAAGTGACCTTAAGAGTATGAAAATTGATACCAAGATCTATTTTGGTATATTTATCGCACTGGTTTTTTTGCAGATGGTGATGAGCCTTGTCTATGCGCCGTTTGACGGAGACGATGCGTATTATGTGGTGCAGTCGCTTCAGGCGCAGCAGCTTGATGTGATGAACACGGTGAATCCGTATCTTGGAAGGTCGAATCTTCTAAGTCATGAGTACAGACATGCGCTCGCCGTGATCACGATGTGGATTGGGTTTGTGGCCAAGGTTTCGGGAGTGCATGCGACGATCGTTGCGCACAGTGTTATGCCGCTCTTTGTGATACCGCTCGTTTACTTCGTTTACTATCAGATTGCGAAGGTTCTTTTTAAAGATAAAAAAGACGGAACGGGGAGAAAAGAGCTTGTTCCTGTGTTTATGATATTCATAACGCTACTTATGATGTTCGGAAATGTGTCGATCAACACGCCGGCGACGTTCCTTCTGATGAGGACTTGGCAGGGCAAGACGCTGTTCTGCAGCCTGGGACTTCCGATGATACTCTGGATCTTTTTACTTATGTTTGAGGATGTGGAGAAGGTGAGAGAAGTGCAGGGCGGCCTTAAAGAGACTGCGAAAGTTGCGGCGCCGTGGTGGATCATGCTGACTTTGGTAAATATGTTCTCGGGCATGTGCACAGCGCTCGGAGCGGGTATCGGAGCGGCATTTGCGGCGCTTCTTACACTGATTCTTTTGATCGTATCTAAGAGAAAGACGGTTGTTTTGGGCGCGGCTGTTTCGGTGATTCCAAACATTGTTTATGTCGGCATTTATTTGCTGCTCCAGCGCGGATTGCTGCATACGATTTTTAATTAAATGAGGATAATATGTACGGAATTTTCAGAGAGTGTTGGGTGACGCTTCGCCAGTATTTTGGCGGCTACGGCGAACCTTTGGACAATTTCAGAGCGTATTTATATATAATTATTTTCCTTGCTGCGGCGATCTACATCGCGGTTCGCGAGCGCAATGCGGCTAGGAGAGTGCTTTTGGGATTTACGCCGCTTGTGATGATCGCGGGATTTCTTTTTCCCTTGACGAAGTGGGCTTACGTCAGCAAGATCGATCCTCCGGTCGGGGAGACTTATTACAGGATCTTGTGGCTGGTGCCGGTGTATGTTGTTATCGCGTATGCGGTGTGCTTGTTGATATCGCGCGCTAAGAGGTATACGTTTAAAACGATCATTGCGGTTGCGACGGTGTTTGTGATTGCGCTTTCGGGATCGCTTATCTATACGAACATGTATATGACCAAAGCTGAGAACATGTACCACATCCCGCAGTACGCCATCAATATTTGCGATGCGATAAAGGATGCAAACGGCGAAGGGCAGGTCGTGGCAGCTTTCCCGACAGAACTTGTCTACTTTGTAAGGCAGTACACGACTGACATCAAGATGCCGTACGGCAGGGATTACACGGACTGGACGCAGGAGGGGTATTTCCACCCGGTTTACGAGGCGATGGAGAAGCCCGAGGTGATAAACGCCAAGGAGCTCGTCGCGGCGACCCGCGACCCCGAGGGCAACGGCAATGCGGATGTCCGCTGCAAATACATCGTCCTTAAAGAAGGTCGCAAGATCGACACCGACCTCACGACGCTTGGACTGAAGCTCGTCGCGACGGTGGATGGGTATAAAATATACGAAGATAAGTAATCAGCAGCTGAGAGCATAACATCATTTAAAAACTATATGGAAGTAAAATATATGAAACCGGAAGTACAGCAGTACCTCGACAGAGTGCATGAATCGGACTATGCGATGCTCTGCGAGGTTGATAGAATTTGTCAAAAATATAATATACAGTATTATCTTCACGGAGGCACAATGCTCGGCGCCGTGAGGCACGAGGACTTCATCCCGTGGGATGACGATGTGGATATTCTCTTCCTCCGAGAAGACTACGAGAAGTTTTTGGAAGTTTATGAAAAAGAGGCGGATCCAAGATTCAAGCTCCTTAGATTTGAGCAGTATCCGCAGTTCTTTGACTTTATTACAAAGATAGCTGACAGCGAACTTACCTACGAGGAGACGACGTTCGGCGCGGAAGATTTCTATGATCACAGATACTCCCACCCGACACTGGATCTTTTCGTGTTTGATAAAGAGGCGGACAATCACAAGTGGCAGCTTGTCAGAATGAAGCTGTTATACGCACTTGCGATGGGCCACAGGCCGTACGTTGATTACAGCAAATTCAGCGGCGCGATGAAGGTTGTTTCCTTCGCGCTCACCACAATCGGTAAGCTTGTGCCGTTCAAAGTAATCGCGCGTAAGTACATGAAACTACAGGTTTTAGGTGGCACCGCGAAGCGCGGTGAGGATGAGACGACTCTTTTCATCTCAAATGAGCAACCTGATCCCAGATACTGGGGCCTCGACTTCGACGCGGAGCATCTGATCTACGGGCCCGACACCGCGAAGATCCGCGGCAGGGAATTCCCAATTCCCAAGCACCACGACAGGTGGCTTAAGAAGACTTACGGCGACTACATGAGTCTTCCTCCGGAAGACAAGCGCGTTCCGATGCACGTGAACGTGATAAAGGAGTAATTTATGAAAACAGTAGCACTTATAATTGCGGGTGGAACCGGCGAGAGAATGCACCAGGACATCCCGAAACAATTTCTTACGGTTAATGAAAAGCCCGTTATCGTGTACACGCTCGAAGCGTTCCAGAACCATCCCGAGATCGATTCGATCGCGGTTGTTTGCGTCGATGGTTGGGAGCAGATGCTCAGAGCCTACGCGAGACAGTTCAATATAGACAAGCTCGATATCGTTGTGCCCGGCGGCGAAAACGGCCAGGGCTCTATCAGAAACGGTGTTTACGAGCTGGAAAAACATTTCGACAAAGACGACATCGTGCTTATTCACGACGCAATCCGTCCCATGGTCTCTGCTGAGATTATTTCGGATTGTCTTTTGAAGACCAAGCAGTTCGGTAACGCGATCACATCGATTCCCTGCGCGGAAGCCATGCTCACAACGTCAAACGGCGAAGACAGCAAGGAGACTTACCCCAGAGACAATCTCAAGAGAACTCAGACTCCTCAAGGCTTTAAGCTCGGCGAGATCTGCGACCTTCACAGAGAAGCGCTCGAAAAGGGCATCACAAGCTCAGTCGCTTCCTGCACGCTCATGATCGAGCTCGGCCGAAAGGTCTTTTTCTCCCAGGGCTCGGAAAAGAACATCAAACTCACAACGGTTGATGATATCGATATTTTCAAGGCGCTTCTTATCAGCAAGAGAAGTGAATGGTTAAAATAACATGTTGTTTAATTCGTATGGATTTGTGATGCTTTTTTTGCCAATCTTCATACTTGGTTTTTGTTTGCTCAGGCGGGCTCTTTCTGATTCTAAGTCAAAAGAGCTTGCTCTTAATATATGGATTATCGCGGGATCGCTGGTTTTCTACGGCCTGTTCGGGCTTAGGAATCTTGCGATTCTTGTTGCGAGTATTCTTTGGAACGCCGCGATCGTACGTGGACTTGCGGGTAAAAAAAATTGTGGGAATGCCGGCCCGGACAAGATTATTCTGGCGATCGGAATCGTTGCGGACGTCCTTCTTCTTTTGGTATTCAAATTTTCGGGGCTGATTCTGCCTATCGCGATAAGCTTTTACACTTTCAATCAGATCTCATTCATTGTCGATGTGTACAGAGGTGAGATCGCGGATCGTGATTTTCATACGTATCTTTCGTACATTCTCTTTTTTCCTAAGATTCTTCAGGGTCCGCTCATGTCTTACAAAGACTTTGTAGCAGAGCAAAAGAAATCCTTCGAAGCTAAGGTTGACTGGGAAAATGTGATGCGTGCGATGCTTCTTTTGGCCATGGGTCTGTTTAAGAAGGTGATTCTTGCGGATACTTTCGGAAAGGCGGTAAACTACGGCTTTTCTAATATCGCGGTGCTTGGTCGTCTGGAAGCAATTCTTTCTGCGTTCTTTTATTCGTTCCAGCTTTACTTTGATTTTAGCGGCTACTGCGATGTTGCGACGGCGGTCTGCATGCTGATGGGCTTTGGGCTTGTCGTGAATTTCAATTCGCCTTATAAGTCAGTGAACATCATGGATTTCTGGAAAAGATGGCACATCACGCTCACGGACTTTTTTACCAAGTATATTTACATTCCGCTCGGCGGTAACAGAAAGGGTGCGGCTCGCACGTACGTCAACATTCTGATCGTGTTCCTCGTGAGCGGAATCTGGCACGGAACCGGCTGGACGTTCGTCGTCTGGGGCCTCATGCACGGCGTGATGAGTGTGATCACACGCGCAGTGAAGAAGGTGCCGAAGACTCGCATAGGCCATGCGGCTGCGGTTCTTGCGAACTTCCTGTATGTGACGGCTGCGTGGGTGTTCTTCAGGGCTGAGAGCGTGAAGGGTGCGATTGGTATTTTCGGCCGCATGATATTCGGCGGAATCAGGCCTTTCTACAGCACTTTTGCGGACGGCTTTAATCTTGATGAGATCTGGTATTTCATCAAAGTGACACCGCTTATGAAGCTAAGCTTTGCTTGGGACATTTGTTTGTGGCTGTTCACGGCGTTTGCAGTCATTATCATTTTCTTTTGCCCAAATGCTATTGAATACACGAGGAAATGCAAGATCGGAATACGCACGACGCTCCTTACGGCGTTCCTGCTGTTCTGGTGTGTGCTGAGCTTCGGCGGCGTTGCGACTTATTTGTATATGAATTTCTAAGCGCGACGGCGCGAGGGCCGGGGCGCGGGCGAGCTTTGGCGATACATAGAATCTTTTTACAGAGGTTATAGATGAAGAAGTATAGGAATCTTTTCATCAGTTTAATAGCGATACTTGTGGCGGCGACGGTGGCGGTGGCGGCGCTTGTTGTTTACGTGGATCCGTTTTTTCACTATCATGCGCCGATTAAGGGCTTTCCTTACATTGTCGACAATCAGTTGAGCCAAAATCCGGGAATGGCAAAGAACATGCTCTACGACTCATGCATTATCGGGTCTTCGATGACAGTGAATTTTGACACGGACGATTTCAGGGAGCTGCTTGGAAGGGATACGGTCAAACTCAGCTACAGCGGGGCTTATCCCAAAGACGACAATAATATTTTATCAATTGTTTTTGACAAGAATACATATGCGCGCAGGAACTGCGACATGAAGGCGGTGTTCATTGCGGCGGACATTCCGACGATGACGGCGGACGTGGACGAGATCAAGTATCCGCTCCCCGAGTACCTTTACGACGACAATTATCTGAACGACGTTGAGTACGTGCTCAACAAGGATGTTTTGTTTGAATATATCTTAAAGCCCGTGATCCAGGGCAAGGGCTCCGACCTTTCCGAGATCTATTTTAGCTGGTGGACGCCCGATTATTACAATATTCAGTGGGTCATGCACAACTACGAAAAGCCTGAGGTTGTGGCTGAGGGCGCGCCCGAGGACTCTTTTATCCCGGCAACGGAGCGCAATCTCGAGGCGAATATCTTGCCGTTTGTTGAGGCCAATCCCGACACGGAGTTCTATTTCTTTTTCCCGCCATACAGCATTCTTTATTGGAACAATGTGCTGTGCGAGAACACGTACGATGCGACGATGAACCAGTACAGGTACGTGGCGAAGCGGCTTTTGGAATATGATAATGTGCGCCTGTTTTATTTTCAGAACATTGACGAGGTGCTGGACCTCAATAACTACGCGGATTACTCGCATTACAAGCCCGAGATCAACAGATTTATGGTAGAATGCTTTAAGAGCGGCGAGCACGAGATCCACTCAGAAGATGAGATGGCAAAAGAGCTGTCGAAGATGGACGAGATGGTGCGCGGCTTTGATTTCGAGGCACTCTTCTCGCAGGAGTGGTGACGGTGCGGTGCGGTTGAGGCTGCTCGATTTGTGGCAGGAGACTGCTACTTTTGGAGATTTGTGGATATAGGCAGTTGATTTCTGAAGTGAGAGACTGCTACTTTTGAGGATTTGCAGATATAGGCAGATAATCACA
Organism: Butyrivibrio sp. X503; assembly: GCF_003625475.1. GTDB lineage: Bacteria > Bacillota > Clostridia > Lachnospirales > Lachnospiraceae > Butyrivibrio. The sequence goes on from NZ_RAIQ01000008.1 coordinate 89,554, forward strand.
GTGAAAAACAACTGCTACTTTCGAAGAATTGCAAATATAGGCAGATAAACCCCGAAAAAAACATCTGCCGGAAATAAGATTTGCAAAATCTAGCAGTAATAATAGGTATAAGACAGATGAATTTAGAAAAGACAAAGAAAATTGCATCAAGGGCATTGCTGATATTATCGGTACTGGCGCTGATCATCATGATTGGCACGGTGCTGTTAGCTTCGCTGTACACTGTGCCGATAGCGGACGACTACTGGTACGCGAGGACGGGCATAGGCGCGAAGGGGCTGTGGCACAGGCTCATAGTTGCGGTGCGATTTTCATACGAAATATATGTGCATCATCAGGGAACATACTTCACATCGTTCATAGGATCGCTGTTTAACCCGCTTATTCATGGCGGTTTCCCGAAGCTGAGAGTGGTCATGTTCATCAACGCAGCGATGGCCTTTGCATCGATCCTGTCATTTGTATATGTTGCACTTAGCAAGTTAAAAGTAAAGTCGGCCACCGCAAAGGTGTTCATTCTTGCGCTCGCAACCTTTGTAATTACAGGCTTTGACGCCTTTCAGGAGATATTCTACTGGTACGTTGGTGCGTGCGTTTACGGCTTCCCGATGTCGCTTGGAGTGTTTGCAATGACGCTCCTTCTTCTTGCGAACTGTCGCGGAACCGCGCATACACCGGAACTCGACGCCTCGACATCAGAAGGCAAAGTAGCCGCGGCATCCAAGACCAAGCTCCTCTACATCTTATCCGCGATTCTCGGTTTCTGCGCGGTCGGAGCGTCGCTTGCGATCACGGGAACGGTGTGCTGGATTGTGCTCAGCATTGTTGTGTTCTACGCTATTAAAGATAAGAAACTTGATAGAAAAAACATTTCGGTATTTCTTGCTTGCTTTGGCGGAGCGCTCATAAATGCAGCGGCGCCGGGCAATTTCATCAGACTTGGAATTGAGAACAGCTCATCGTTTGGGCTAGCTGAGGGAATAAAGGCGACTTGGGGCTACTTTATTTATGCGATTAGATGGCTCTTTTTAAACAAGAATTACAGCTGCGTATTTCTTGCGCTGATCATCACGGGCTTCGTAGTATTCGGGCGAGACAGAATCGAGGCAACAGCCAAAGACAAGCGCCCTCATGGCGCCGCCGATGCGCCGGAAGAAGGCAAGCGCTTCACCCGCGCCTACGCCATTCTTTCCGTTATGCTTTTATTCACGCCGTTTGTTACGGTCTTCCCGGTGTTGATGGGCTACAGCGTAGGCTGGATGCCGAACAGGTGCTTCTACATTTTGATCGTGGTCATGGACATCGCGCTGGGAAATCTTGCGCTTGCGGTCGGAGCTCTTTTGTCTGAGAAGTTAAAAGAGAATGCGAAGAAGCCGGTGCTTATCGGTTTAGCCGCAATGCTAATTTTGCTTTTTATCGCGACACCGTTTAACATAAGAGAGTACATCTTTTTAAAGATGGACAAGCAGCTTGTCATGGGAGAGTTCCAAGAGAATTACAATAACACCAAGGATATGCTTGATGGATTCGCGGATATGGAGGGCGAGGACGTTGAAGTTGACGTGCCGACGCATCCTGAGGAAATCAGGAATTTCTATTGTTTTTATTTGACGGAAGATCCGACAAGCGATTTTAACAAAGATATTGCGAAGGCATACGGGCTTAAATCTATCGTGAATACTAGGAAGGAGGACTGATCATGGGAGAGAACGAGAGAAATACGGGGAACATCGATCCTGAGATTGAAGAGAACGAAATAAACGAGGGCAGAAAGATTCCAATCTGGGCACATCTTATTGCGATTGGCGTTATCATTGCGGTTGTAGCAGGTTCTGCTATTGCGCTTTGGAGGTGGAATCAGGGAACTGCGGTCGTTGAGGAAAACACGGGCGAGAGCTATGAGATAGAGGTACTTGATCTGCCGTTTCTTTTGCCTGAAGAAAAGAAAGCGGGACATACATTTGACGATGTGGAGACGATTCTTTTCCTTGGTAACGACGCGATCACTTACGATATGAAAGAATCGGGATTTACGGGACAGGTTTCCAAGAAGCTTGGCGCGACCTGCATAAATGCGGGATTCCCGGGCTCAACTATAACCAACAAAAACAAAGATTACAGCGATGAATATCCGCTTGATGCTTTCAGTTTTTACAACGTTGCGAAAGCAATAAGTGATGAGGATTATTCGCAGCTTCTTTCTTCTGCGGAGAAGTTTGAAGATTCAACATATGATAAGAGCGCGGAGACACTTGCGGGGCTTGATTTTGACAAGGTTGATACGCTCGTGATCTTCTACAACGCGCAGGATTACTTAAACGGAAGGATCGGTCTTAATCCCGACAACAAGGAAGACGTCATAACCTACAGCGGCGCGCTTTATTCGGGCATCAAGCTGATTCAGGATAAGTATCCTTACATCAGGATCGTCTGCATGTCGTTCCCGATGTGCTACGCCTACAATTCAAGCGGCGAGCTGGTTAGCGGCGACAGGGTTGATTTCGGTAACGGTAAGCTCACGACTTATCTTCAGTTTATGATCGATGTTTCGGGCGACACCGGAGTTTCTTTTATCGACAATTATTACGGAACGATCGACGAGGACAACAGCTCGGAGTGGCTTCTTGATAACGTGCATGTCAACGCGGCCTGCAACGAGCACATGGCGCAGCACTTTATAAACGTCATCTATCCCGAGAGCGATGTCGCTGAGGAATAAGACTAAGCGCAGAGCGGTGTTATTTTGCAAGATATAACACAGGGGAAAATTTGGTAAAAAGAGCCGGCTCTTTTGCCGGGAGGAAGTGTTATGAAAAAGAAGATCGGAATTGTAGACATACTGCAGATCCAGAGCGCGGTTGTGATTTACTCGCTCTCGACGGTTGCTGCAAATCTTGCATCAAAGCATGATTTTTTGTCTTGGAAATATATTTTGTTTTTTGGTCTGGAGTTCTTTATTCTTGGCGTTTACGCCATCGTCTGGCAGCAGATGATCAAGAAATTCCAGCTTTCGATCGCATATGCGAATAAGGCGCTGACCCTCATGTGGTCTATGCTTTGGAACTTCGTGATCTTCAGTCAAGGTATCACGCCTTGGAAGGTTGTGGGGGTCGTGCTCGTCGTGATCGGCGTTATGGTCATGAATCTGAGTGGTGAGGAGGAAAAAGAAAATGATAAATAAGTTCTTTTTCCTGATGCTGCTTGCAGAGCTGATTGCCTCAACGTCGCAGGTTTTATTGAAAAAGAGTGCGGAGAAAAATTATCCGAACATAATACGCGAGTACCTGAACGCGCTTGTTATCGGCGGTTACATGTTGCTTGTGCTGTCTATGGTGCTGTCAATTTTTTGCTATGATGAAAAAGCGCTTGGCTACATGGGCGTTGTCGTTATGGAGCCCGTCGGTTACATCATTGTTATGGTTATGTCCAGGATCTTTTTCAAGGAAAAGATCAGTGCTAAAAAGCTTGCGGGTGTTGTGCTGATACTCAGCGGAATCGCGGTATTTAATATACTTGGGTGAGTTATGGGAAACACTAATACAGATGCGAAAAAAAACAGAATAAATGGCGTAGTTCGTCACATAGCGCTCCTTCTTCTGGACACGGTGTTGGTGCTGATCCTGTGGACTTACGCGGATGCAAATATTCATCACTACACGGCCAAGATGGACGCGGACATTGCTTCGGAGACGCTTCTTAGTACCAGGATTTACGAAAATGGCTTTAGGCAGCCCGATACGTGGGTCGTGTCGACTCATAACTATGTGATCATGGCGCCGAATCTGGCTTCGTTTATTTATCCCATTATCGGAAAAAACATGAATCTTGCCATGGGGCTTGCTATTGTTGTGCTCTTTTTGCTGATGGCGAGGCTTATGTATGTCTATCTAAAAGAGACCGAGTTGTCGCATGTCGGCGTGATCAGCGCAATGATCCTGTCGTTTTCGCTTATGCGAACGAGCGACGACATCCAGCAAATGTTCTTTTTGTACGCGGCGTATTACGTCGTGCATTTCATTACGCTGTTTCTTTTGCTGATACTTTATAACAGGGCAATTGAAAAAGACAAAGTGTCGCTGTGGGTCTTTGGGCTCACGCTTTTGCTGTCGTTCCTTAACGGACTTCAGGGCATGCACGCTGCGCTTTTCTGCTACATGCCGCTCCTTGGAGTTGAGATTGTAAGAAGATTTGTTTCGTTCATAAAAAAAGAAAAGCAGAGTGATTTCAAGATACTTGGATGGCTCTTGTCTACTGCTTTTTTGTCGGTATTTGCGACCAAGATCGTCGGTTCGTATACGCTCGGCGCAAGCCGCAACATCAGGCACGCCGGCGAGAAATTTATCGAATATGTCTGGCCGTTTTTCCTTAATGTCATCAGCTTTGAAAACATGCCTGTGCTCGTTGCTTTGTTCTGCGTGCTCGCGGCGGTCGGTTATTTCTTTGTGATAAAAGAGCTTTTGACGAGCGGAATAGAAAGTTTGGGAGCGCCCGCAAAATCTCCGTACTGGAGCGTTCTTGCGTTTCCGTTCGGAGTTATCGTGTGCATGCTTTCTTCGACGTTCACTACGGCCGAGGCTGCGCCTCGCTACTACGTCATGATCTTGTTTGTGGTCGGCGTCGGAGTAGCGCTGTTTATGCGCGGTTTGAAGAAGATGGTTGAGAAGAGCGGAGGATGTGCGATTGCAAATTATGTCGCACTTGCTGTAGCTGCGCTCGTTGTTGTGTATGGAATGGATAAGGCGTATGTTTTCAACAGGGAGCTTATCGTGAACGATGAGTCCTCGAAAGCTGTGCAAACCGAGGTTGCGCGCTGGATGGAAGATCACGGCTATGAGTACGGCTATTCTACTTTTAATCATGCCAATACCATCACGGTTATGAGTAACAATAAGGTCAAGGTTCGCGCGGTCAATTCTATGGCTGAGCTGCAGGGCGCCAAGTGGCTTTCCGATAAGACTTGGTATCCGCCGACTAAATCAAGCGAAGGACCGACTTGCTACATTGTCAGCGATTCCAATGATGAGGACTTCGCGGAATTCCTGGCTGCGAAGCAGCCCACAATCATTGAAGAGACTGAGATCGAGGACTATAAGATCTACGTTCTCGACCACGACTACACCGAGTGGGTGGATTGAGCGGAGCCGAGTGCCCTGCGTTGCGGGAGAAGTGAGGTGGCTGCGTAAAGGCGCGACAAGTTTAAAGGCAGCCGGCCAAGCCCGTGCGTTGCGGGAGAAATGAGGCGGCTGCGTAAAGGCGCGACAAGTCATACGGCTGCAAGCCGAGTGCTCTGCGCTGCGGATGTAATTAGGAATCGTGTAAGGGCGCGACAAGTCATATGGCTGCAAGCCGAGTGCTCTGCGCTGCGGATGTAATGAGAAATCGTGTAAGGGCGCGACAAGTTTAATATATGTGGAATTCTTGGGAGTATGTACCGCCTGCGAGAAGGTTTGTGCCTTTTCGGCGGTGCTTTTTTGTTGGGTGAAGGCTAAGACTAGTGAGGGAGCACCGCCTGGAAAGATTTTTTGTCGTGTAGGCGGTGGATCATAGCGGAGGTGCACCGCCTGAGAATGATTTTTGCTGTGTAGGCGGTGGATTATAGAGGAGGCGCACCGCCTGAGAATGATTTTTGCTGCGCAGGCGGTGAATTATTGCGAGGGCGCACCGCCTGAGAAGATTTTTTGTCGTGCAGGCGGTGGATTATTGCGGGGGCGCACCGCCTAGAAAGAAATTTTGCTGTGTAGGCGGTACTTTATGCCGAGTGCTTACGGGGCGAGAAGAGAATTGTGCTGTGCACCCGTAAAACTTGCCTGTGACTTACGGGGTGAATAGGGGGGTGCGTCAAACACCCTGTAATTACTGCCTGGAACTTACGGGTGTAGAAGAGAATTGCACTATGCATCCGTAAATAGTGCCGAAAGTTTACGGGTGGAAATGAAGTCTTCACTCCCGCGCCCGTAAGCAAGCCCTCGCGACGTTGTGCAACACCTGTTGTGTGATAATTTTGTGAAGGGCTTGTCTATTCAGTACACTGATGATACAATCACAATATATAGTGTATTACTAGGACTAATACAGTGATATTATTCACGACAAAAACACTGATTTCAAGCCGCTTTTGTAATAGCACTGTGTGAAATGAGGAGAATATGTTTCGTCTATATATGGCGAGCAGGGTTAGGTAGAGAGTATGAAAAAGAAGAAGTTTGGGTTATTCGCCGGTAAAAAATCCGGTGCAAGGCGTAGAGAGAAAGTAACCAAGTTCAAGGATTACAGAGACTCATATTACGAAAATGATGATTTTGATGAAGACTTTGAAGACGACTATGACAGTGACGACTACGACAGAGACTACGCTGAAGATGATGGTTACTACCGCGATGACTATGATGATGTAGATCGCGATTATGAAGATGACGCTCGTTATGATGACGACCGCTATGACGATGACGAAGATGGTGATTATCGTGACGACACAGATGCTGACTATCGCGACGATGATGATGCAGATTACCGCGATGATGAGCGCTATTCAGACGAGGATGACGAGAATTACTCGGATGAAGATGTAGAGGAAGAGCGTTACGAGGACGATGCAGATTCCGAAGACGAACGTTATTCTGATGATGAAGACTATCGCGATGAAGATGATAGATATGCGGATGAAGACGACACTCGCTACGAAGACGACGCTCGCTACGACGAGGAAGGCGAGAACTACGACGAAGCTCGCTACGCCGATGAAGAAGGCGATCGCTACGAAGATGATGTGGATTATCGCGATGAAGATGATAGATATGCGGACGAAGACGACACTCGCTACGACGAGGAAGACGATCGCTACGCCGATGAGGAAGAAGACCGTTACGCCGACGACGTAGATTATCGCGAGGACGCCCGCTACGCCGACGAAGAAGAGAACTACGCTGACGAAGAAGACGAGAACTACGACGACGAAGATTACCGCGATGATTATTATGAAGACGACTATGATTATGAAAGGTATGACGACGATGATCGTTATGCCTCTGCTTCTGCGCGCAGAAATAAGGGCGGCGCATTTGCAGGCAAATCTTCCAAGAGCAAGAGGCTAAAGAGCTCCAAGAAATCAGCGAAGAATTCCCGCAAAAATTCAAAGAAAAACAAGAAAAACAGAGACGACAACGACAATATTTTTGCTCGTTTCCTCACGTTTGTTAAAGGCACAAGTGCTGTTGAAAGAACCGCTGCAGCTGTCGGAATTGTTATTTTGGCAGGTGTTATCGTGACTGTGTCTTTCTTTAGCACCGCATTGGATAGAAATAAAGAGTTAAACTCTTTTGCCGACGTGGGATCTAACATGGACGATACACAGGTTATCGGTCAGAGCGGACTTATCGCGGTTGCCGATGCCGAGAAAGCAAGAAGTCTCACGGCCGAGATGGTTGATGAAGAGGATGATGACGAGGCAGCAGAACCTGAAACGGAAAGTGCCAAGATCAACATGAGTCTTACCACGATCAAGAGCGACATGAAGATCAAGTTCTTTAACGCCAAAACCAACAAGCTTGTTGCAAGCGTTCCGTTTAAGGTTGACGTTGTGACTCCCGACGGCTCCAAGACAACATTTGAGGACGACGACAAGGACGGAATCATTTATAAAAAAGAGCTCAAGGCGGGCAAGTACACGGTTACTCCCGTTGCGCTCACAGACGAGTATTCTGAATACGAGCTGGATACTTCGTCAAAGACTCTTACCGTAAAAGACACTGTGGAAATGAAGGCTGTCGATGTCAGCAACGAGATCAAAAAAGAGTCTCAGGTCAATGCCGCAAAAGAGGACACAGCTGTTCAGACTCAGGTCGAGTCCGTGTTAAAAGACACAGTTGAGTGGGTAGAGAGCACAAAGACTCCCATCGGCGACGGCGAAGGTGACGGCGGCGACTATACCTACGAAGAGATAGATAATAATAGCATCAAGAATCCTATCGCATTTAGCAGAAATTTTGCGCCGGGTACATTTGTAAAAACAGCGTTGTTTACAGCAGATAATTCCACATTAGAGAATTCAAACGGTGAAAAGGCTTCTGATTCAGCAAGCAATTCTTCCACAGTAAAGCCTGAGACTGACGATGATAATGGTGAAAATAGTGGAGATACGCCAAGTACAGGAAATCAAGGTGGAGATAACAACCAAACAGCGAATCCTGGAAACCAGCAACAGAATTCAGGCGACAATACAAGTAGCGGATCAGGCGACAATACAAGTAGCGGATCAAGCAACAATAACGGATCACAGAATCAAAACGGTGGTCAGGAACAGACACCTCAACCACCAAAAGAGAAAAAGATGGATTTTAATAACCATTCGCTGGGTGCATCTATTGAGATTGAAGTCGATCAGAAATCTTTTGCTATTCTTCCCGAAGACGCAGATACTCACCAACAGATTTCCGGTGTTTCATTTAGTGTGGAAAAAACAAATGTGGCAAAGGTTGTTGACGGTAATAAAATTCAAGGTGTTAGTGCCGGAAATACAAAAGTTACTTTGAGTAAAGATGGATATAATTCTATTTCTATACCTATCACTGTAAAAGATAAGCCTCAGCCTAAAGAGTTTTGGATTGAACCGGCCAATGTTGTTTTGACAGTAGGTGATAAGAAGCCTGTTTATGTAAAAGATAAGTCAGGAACTCTTATCTCCGGCGGAGTAACGTTCTCGCCTGACAAGCCTGATGTTGCTAAGATTGATGAAAGTAAAAATATTGTTGCTTTGAAAAAAGGACAATCAATAATAACAGTTACCTGTAACGGTTATAATCCAGGCAAGATTGTTGTAGAAGTAAATGATGCCGCTCCAAAGAAGATGAAGCTTAACATTGAAGATGGTATCAAGCTTAAAGTCAACAGCGTGACAAATTCGATTACAGCCGTTGATGAATCTGATGGAAAGACAAAGGTTAATATCAAATCTATCACTGTAAGAAACGAAGATAAGAATGTACTTGAGATTGTTGACGGAAATAAAGTCAAAGTTAAGGCAAAGGGATCAGGAGTAGCTTATGTTAATGTCGCAGCTGATGGATACGAGACTAAAACTCTCAAAATCAATATAGAAGGCACCGGCGGAAAGATACCGCTCAAGATCAGTAAGATGACATTGATGGAAGGCAAGAAGGTTTCGCCTGCGGCTTCTGAGCTTGTAAAGGATGACAATATAAAGAAGATCAAGCTTACTTCAGATAATCCGAATGTTGCCAAGATTGAAGGAGATTCATCAATTGTTCCTGTGGCAAAGGGTGAGGCCAATATTACAGTAACAGCGGACGGATATGAGCCTTCCGATAAGATTAAGGTTACTGTTCTTGCGAAGAAAGATCCTCTTACGGACAAAGACGGAAATCCTCTGTACATGAAGAATTCCGATGGCAAGTTTGTAGAAGCAACTCTTGCGGATTACGATCCGAACAAGAAGTTCTATACAAGAAAGAACGGCAAGCAGGAGTACAAGTACACCGGTTGGCAGACGATTGACGGAAAGACATATTTCTTCAAGAAGGATCATGAGTACGTTACGGGTGAGCAGGTAATTCAGGGTGCGAAGTATACGTTCGGCGCTGACGGTGTTCTTTCGAGCGGATCGGGATCGAGAGGAATTGATGTTAGTAAGTGGAACGGATCAATCGATTGGAAGAAAGTTAAGAACGAAGGAATCGATTTTGCTATAATAAGATGTGGATACAGAGGTTCATCTGCGGGTGCGCTTATTGAGGATCCTACTTTCAGGGCCAACATGAAGGGCGCGCAGGCAGCAGGGATCAAGGTTGGAGTGTACTTCTTCACGCAGGCTGTCAACGAGGTTGAGGCGGTTGAGGAAGCATCAATGGTTATCAACCTTTGCAAGGGATACGGATTGTCATATCCCGTATATCTTGACGTTGAGGGCTCTAACGGACGAGGTGACGGAATCAGTGCAGCTCAGCGTACCGCCAACATAAAGGCGTTCTGCGGAACAATTCAGAACGCGGGCTACAAGGCAGGTGTATACGCCAACAAGACTTGGTTTACAAGTAAGATCAACACAAGTCAGCTTACAAATTACAAGATCTGGCTTGCACAGTATGCGGCAAGTCCGACTTACAACGCCACAAGATACGACATGTGGCAGTACACATCCAAGGGCAAAGTATCCGGAATTTCAGGAAACGTAGACATGAACACTTGGTACAGGTAATGCGATAAGGGCATTATCGCCCGCAGCTTTGCCGCAAACATAGGTAATGATATGAGTAGAAATTACAGAAACAAAGGATTAGGGTCTTTCCAAACCCTGTCCTTTGTTTTGCCATTTATTTTTTATATGGGATTTGCAGTGATCGACGGGCCGGTTTGGTGCGTCGATTCTCCCAGTTATACAAGCATGGATTTTTCAAGGGAACCGGTTTATCCGCTGTTTCTTTTGATATTCAGAAAGATATTTGAATTATTCGATTGGTCCGGCAAGATGTACGGACTTGATTCATATCTTTTCCCCGTGATCCTCGTTCAGAGCATGCTCTGGGTGTACGTGGTCTATAGATTGGGAAAAGAAGTTTATGAAAAAGCAAGCTCTTTTCTCCCGGAAAATAGAGCTCTGATCCTGGGCTACACCGCGATCGGAACGCAGCTTGCGGTTTCTGCGCTCAACAGATTTATGGCAAACAGAGGCTCGATGTACTCGGAGTGCATCATGACGGAGTCGCTTGCGATGCCGCTTCTTGTGCTGTTTATCATCTATCTGTGGAAGCTTCTTGAAAATTTCAACAACGCCAATCTCAGGAAAACATTTTTACTTGCGGTCCTCAGCGCGAGCATCAGAAAACAGATGCTGATCCTACTCATCGTGTGGGGCGGCACCGCGCTTGTTGTCTATCTTATCGAGATCAAAAGAAACGGACTTCACAAGTTCTTTATCACGGCGCTTATGATAATCGCGGCGTTTGCGTGCATCGGAATTTTCGACAGGACATACAATTTTTTTGTTCGCGGCGAGTTTGCGGAGCACATCGGAAACAGCAAGGGCGGGCTTGATACGGTTCTTTACACAGCGTCCGCCGGGGATAAAGATCTTTTTACCAAGTATGATGACTCCGAGGATTATCCGAATCTTTCGGGGCTCTATGAGGAAATCTACAATACTTTGCAGGAAAAAGAGCTGACGATTGATTACGCGCCCGGCTATGAAAATAAAGAGGAGTCGACGGTCTTTAACAGCGACTGGGCGGCGATGGCTTCGCACTATGCGGACAGCTACGATGTGATCGGCTTTGACATCGTGCAGGTTAAGTGCGATGAATACGTGGCGGAGAATTTCCCCGAGTTGGAAGGAACCAAGGCTCAGTTAAAAGAAAATGCGGTAGAGGGAGTCCTTTTTAAGACTCTTTTGAAAAAAGACATTGATGATGTTTTTCATAAAAAAGGCGCGGCGGCAAAGTATGTGTTTTTTGCAAATGTTCTGAAGGCCTTTGTTATCTCGGCTGCGAATATGAGACCGCAGGTGCTTATAAAAACTTCGTTTTTGATCTATTTCTTTTATCTGGCAATATTTGTTATGGCGGCGATCAAGTCGGCAAGGGGTGATGGCATAAATGTGACGAACGGCCGAAGAAGTTTCTTGCTTTTATCGTTTATAACTTTGGCGGCGGTCGCTGTAAACTGCGTGGTTACGGGCTCTATGATATTCCCACAACCAAGATATATGTGTTACACAATGGGGCTCTTCTACTTGACACTGACTTGTGGTATACTGTGCTAGTGTAATTGTCAAAATTATGCTTTCACGGCAGTTACATAGTAATATTATCTTTTTTTGAAAGGACAATAAGAAGGAAAAGAAAATGAGAACTTATCTTGTGACAGGAGGAGCCGGATTCATCGGTTCTAACTACATCCATTACATGTTTAAGAAGTATGACAACGACATCCGCATCATCAACGTGGATGTACTTACATATGCGGGTAATCTCGAGAATCTCAGAGATGTTGAGAATCGCGACAACTACACATTCGTAAGAGCTGACATCACAGACAGAGAGGCGATCGACAAGATCTTTGCAGAGAACGATATCGACAGAGTTGTTCATTTCGCTGCAGAGAGCCACGTTGACAGATCTATCGTTAATCCCGAGATCTTCGTTCAGACCAACGTTCTTGGTACAGCTACAATGCTCAACGCTGCCAAGAAGGCTTGGGAGCTTCCCGACGGATCATTCAAGGAGGGAAAGAAGTTCCTTCATGTTTCAACCGATGAGGTTTACGGAACACTTGATGACGATCCGAATGCTTATTTCTATGAGACAACTCCTTACGATCCTCACAGCCCTTACTCAGCAAGTAAGGCAGGATCTGACATGCTTGTTAAGGCATATATGGACACATACAAGTTCCCTGCAAATATCACAAACTGCTCAAACAACTACGGACCTTATCAGTTCCCTGAGAAGCTTATTCCTCTTGTTATCAACAACGCACTCGCAGGAAAAGATCTTCCCGTATACGGCGACGGTAAGAACGTTCGTGACTGGCTCTATGTTGAGGATCACGCCAAGGCTATCGACATGGTTCAGGAACAGGGCAGACTTTTCGAGACATACAATGTCGGCGGACATAATGAGAAGCAGAACATCGAGATCGTTAAGACAATCATCGACGTTCTCAAGGAAGAGCTTGACGATTCAGATCCCAGAAAGGCACACCTTTCTTACGACCTTATCAAGTACGTAACAGACAGAAAGGGCCATGACAGAAGATATGCGATCGCGCCCGACAAGATCAAGAGCGAGATCGGCTGGGAGCCTGAGACAATGTTCAAGGAAGGCATCAGAAAGACGATCAAGTGGTACTTCGAGAACCATGAGTGGATGGAGCACGTTACAAGCGGCGACTACGAGAAGTATTATACAAAAATGTATAGCAATAGATAATGTATGAATTGCGGTGACGCAGTGATGCGCCAACTGTAGAATTATAGGAGATTACACAAATGAAGGGTATTATATTGGCGGGTGGCTCAGGAACTAGGCTTTACCCCCTTACAAGAGCGATTTCCAAGCAGATCATGCCTGTCTATGACAAGCCTATGATCTACTATCCTCTTTCAACACTTATGCTTGCAGGTATCAGAGATGTGCTTATCATCTCAACACCCAGAGATCTTCCTATCTTTGAGGATCTTTTCGGAACCGGCGAGCAGCTTGGCATGCACTTTGAGTATGCGGTTCAGGATCAGCCAAGAGGCCTTGCCGATGCGTTTATTATCGGTGAGAAGTTCATAGGAAGTGATTCGGTTGCACTTGTTCTTGGCGACAATATCTTCTACGGACAGAGCTTTAGTAAGCTCCTTAGAGATGTTGCTTCAAGAGATAAGGGCGCAACAATCTTTGGTTACTATGTTCGTGATCCCAGAGAGTATGGTGTTGTTGAGTTTGATGAGAACGGAAAGGCTATCAGTATCGAGGAGAAGCCCGAGAATCCCAAGAGCAACTACGCGGTACCCGGACTTTATTTCTATGATAACGATGTTGTTGAGATAGCCAAGAACGTTAAGCCTTCAGCTCGCGGTGAGATTGAGATCACAAGTATCAACAACGAGTACCTCAGAAGAGGAACACTTCACGTTGAGACAATGGGACGCGGCTTTGCATGGCTTGATACAGGTAATCACGATGCTCTTCTTGACGCGGCAGATTTCGTGTGCGCATTCCAGAAGAGACAGGGACTTTACGTATCATGTATCGAAGAGATCGCGTATAAGCGCGGATTTATAGATAAGGAGCAGCTTCTTAAGCTTGCCGAACCACTCATGAAGACCGATTACGGTAAGTATTTGGTTGAAGTTGCTAACGGGCTGTGAGCTGTGAGCACTTGACGACGTATTTTGGAGTCTAGTGCGAACGTCTTCCGGCGAGCGAAGCGAGAGCGGAAGTTCCTTGTAAAAAAGAGGGGAAAGGGCAGTGGATAAACGCGTATTCACCATGGCAATTCTTACGATCATCAGCGCCTTTATTTTGGTGCTCGTGATTGTATATGCCACCAATGCGGATAAGATAAGTGAACTCACGGGTAAAGGAAACAGTAACGAGGCAGATACTGCCGCGTCTTACGTGTCCGTTACCGGGATGATCGAGGGTGATCAGATAGGTGATAATCTTGACGCCTTCGTTTATGATGAGGATTTTTTTGACGAGAACGACAAGATTCCCGCTATCGTCGTGATAAAAGAAAACGAGTCCGACGCCGCAAACAGTGCGTCTTCCGGAGCTTCCGACGAAACGGACGGATCCGAAGACAAAAAGAGAGTTGGCATGGGAAAGGTATCAAGCGGTGAGCTTGAAAATCCCAATCCTATAGATGAAGATGAGCTTCCTTTGACAGGAAGTACACTTCCTCCCGTTGAGGGAACACCCGTTGGAACTGCAGTGGGTAATTGAGAAAATCGGGTAACCGGTAGAATTCGGAGAACGCAGCTGCTATGCGGCGTGAACCGATCAAATAAATAACATATCAATCGGAGATGTAAAAATGGGCAAGATAACAGTAGAGACATGCGAAATTGAAGGACTGAAGGTGATCACTCCACAGGTTTTCGGAGATGCCAGAGGTTATTTTGTAGAGACCTACAACAAGAATGATTTTGTAGAAGCAGGAATTGATGTTGAATTTGTTCAGGACAATCAGTCGGCTAGCAAGCAGGGAGTATTAAGAGGGCTTCACTTCCAGAAGGAGTTCCCTCAGGATAAGCTTGTGCGCTGCATCAACGGAGAAGTATTCGATGTGGCCGTTGACCTTCGAAAGGGTTCTAAGACTTTCGGTAAGTGGTTTGGAGTTACATTATCTGCCGAGAACAAAAAACAGTTCTTTATTCCCAAGGGTTTTGCCCATGGATTTTATGTTTTATCGGAATATGCCGAGTTTGCTTATAAGTGCTCGGATTTTTATCATCCTAATGACGAGGGTGGACTTATTTGGAACGATCCCGATATTGGAGTAGAGTGGCCTCTTATCGATGGCGTAGAACTCAATCTTTCCGACAAGGACACTAAGTGGGGAGGAATTAAGGAATATTGAATAAGGGATTAAATCTTAGAAAGCCCCCCAAGAAATTCTTCTTGGGCGTTTTCTATGTAATGGCGGTTATATTCATGCTGTTACTGGTAATGCACAAAAATCCTCTTGCAGACCAACACTCAGAGCACCTTAAAAAGATATGCGGATGTCTTTTACTTACGGTGGGCTGTATACTGGTCTCATTTTGGTATGATAAATTGACCGTTCTTCCCATCGAGCTTTGGCACAACAGAAAGCTCATCTGGAGACTTTCAGTAAATGATTTTAAGAAAAGATATGCAGGCTCTGTTATGGGTGCTGTCTGGGCTATGGTACAGCCTGTTGTTACGGTCATCCTGTACTGGGTAGTTTTCACAAAGCTCTTTCCTGCACGAGCAGCAATGGCAGGTGAAGTAGAGGTTGATTATGTCCTTTTTCTAACTGCAGGTCTTGTGCCCTGGTTTTTCTTTGTAGAAGCTCTTACCAACGGAACCACGGCGCTTTTAGAGTACAATTATCTTGTAAAAAAAGTTCTTTTTAAGATCAGTATATTGCCTCTTATTAAGATAATTGCGGCAATGTTTATTCATTTCTTTTTCATAGGCGTTCTTCTTGTTATGGCCTGGTTTATGGGGTATCCACCAAGTATTTATTGGATTCAGCTTATTTATTACATCGGCTGTGAGTTTATACTTGTGTTGTCCATCAGCTATGCAACCTGCGCGCTTGTAGTTTTCTTCAGAGATCTCCTTCAGATAATAAACATCGGAATACAGCTGCTTCAGTGGTATACACCTATTTTGTGGAGTTTTTCTGATGTTATAGCACGTGCCACAAAATATCTTACAGAGGAAGGGTGGGATATAGAGAGTATCAGAAGATGCGAAGAACTTATTAAGGTGTTTATCAAGATAAACCCTATGGCTTATATTGTGGATGGCTACAGGAATTCGATCTACGGCCAATCATGGTTCTTTGAACACTTCTATTCATCCACATATTTCTGGATGTGTGTTGTCGTTCTTTTCTGCATAGGAACGCTTTTGTTTAAGCGACTTAAGCCGCATTTTGCGGATGTGCTTTAATAAGCCGCGGCGCCCACAGTGGCGTGGCATGGAGATTTGTACATGAACAAAGACATTGCTATCGAGGTAAAAAACCTCACTAAATCATATAAGCTCTACGACAAGCCGATGGACAGGATCAAGGATTCACTCGGACTTGCCAAGAAAAAGAAGTTCAAGGAAAAGCTTGCCCTGAACAATGTAAGTCTATCGGTCAAAAAGGGCGAGACTGTCGGAATTATTGGAACCAACGGTTCGGGTAAGTCGACAATCCTTAAGATCATCACAGGTGTCCTTACACCGACATCGGGCGAAGTCAACGTAGACGGCCATATCTCAGCTCTTTTGGAACTGGGCGCAGGCTTTAACATGGAATACAACGGAATAGACAACATCTACCTAAACGGTATGATGATCGGTTTTTCCGAAGAAGAAATAGAAAAAAGAATGGATGCGATCCTTGAATTCGCAGACATCGGAGATTACGTATATCAGCCGGTCAAGACTTATTCAAGCGGTATGTTTGTAAGACTTGCTTTTGCTGTTGCGATAAACATCGATCCCGAGATCCTGATTGTCGATGAGGCGCTTTCTGTAGGAGACGTGTTCTTCCAGGCTAAGTGCTATCACAAGTTTGAGGAGTTTAAGAAGCAGGGAAAGACAATTCTCTTCGTGTCACATGATCTTTCAAGTATCAGTAAGTATTGTGACAGAGCGGTTCTTCTTAACCAGGGCGTGCTCCTTGGAGAGGGAACTCCGAAGAAGATGATCGACATCTACAAGCAGGTTCTTGTAGGACAGTATCCGCTTCCGAGCGGTGACGAGGGCAATCTTCTCGATGACGAAGATATCCGAAATGCCGCAGCGAAGGCAGACGAGAGAGCGGATTCCAAGGTTAAGGGTTCAGGTAAGAACTCCAAGAATGCCGCAGCCAAAAACGCAGCTTCAAATGCTCAGTCATCTCAGCCGGGCTCAGGCAAAGCCTCGGCCTCAAATGCACCCGCCACGCAGGCAGGCGCAAATCCCGACACTCTTGAGTACGGTGACGGAGCTGCTACGATCACGGATTATTACGTGACCGATTCAAACGGTGTGCAGTCCAATTCAATCGTAAAGGGTACGGACTTCACAGTGCACATGAAGGTCAGCTTCAAGGAGGATGTTGCGGCGCCCATCTTTGCTCTTACTTTCAAGAATATAATGGGTATCGAGATCACAGGTACCAATTCAATGGTGGAGAAATCATTCCTTGATCCCGTCAAGAAGGGCGACGTTAAAGAAATCTCTTTTACCCAGAATATGAGCCTCCAGGGCGGCGAGTACCTTCTAAGCTTTGGTGTTACGGGCTTTGAACAGAATGATTTTACCGTATATCACAGGTTATATGATGCACTAAATATCACGGTAGTTTCCGACAAGAACACGGTAGGCTACTATGACATGAACACAACATGTAAGGTGAAAGACGCAGATGCAGGAACAGATTAAGATCGGAAGCGTTACGCTGAACTTCAAACATTACTCAGGGGTTGATCTTTATAGCGACGGTGCTATAGAGAACGACCTTCTTGAGATTGTAAAAAATCATACAAAAGACGAGTATCAGAAGATAATCGAGGAGCGCGCAAGCTGGCCTATTCTCTATCATCTTTCGGATCAGAGAGCGAACATCGTAGAGTGGATCCCGATGAGCAAGGACGCCAAGGTTCTTGAAGTTGGTTCGGGCTGCGGCGCCATCACAGGCATGCTTTCAAGCAAGGCGGGACAGGTCGTATCCTGCGATCTTTCTAGAAGAAGATCCGAGATCAATGCGACAAGAAACAAGGACTGCGACAACGTTACAATCCATGTCGGCAATTTCCGCGACATTGAGCCCGATCTTGATAAGGATTTTGACTTTATCTTTTTGATCGGTGTGTTTGAGTACGGACAGGGCTACATCGGCACCGAGAACCCTTATGAGAAGTTTCTTTTGATGCTTAAAAGACATCTCAAAAAAGACGGACGTATAGTTATTGCTATCGAGAATCGCCTCGGACTTAAGTATTTTGCGGGATGTACAGAGGATCACCTCGGAACGTACTTTTCCGGAATCGAAGGCTATACTGCGGACAGTGTAGCCAAGACCTTCACAAGAGGCGGTCTTATCAATATATTCAAAAGATGCAGGATAAACGATTATCATTTCTATTATCCTTATCCCGATTACAAGCTGATGACGCTGCTTCACTCGGATTCGTATCTTCCGAAGTTCGGAGAGCTTCAGGACAACGTTAGAAATTTCGACAGAGACAGGCTTGTTTTGTTCAATGAGAAGCACGCTTACGAGGATCTTGTTAAAGACGGCTTGTATCCTGAGTTTGCAAACTCTTTTGAAGTAATAATCGGACCCGGATTTGACACCATCTACAGTAAGTACAGCAACGACAGGGTGGATGAATTCAAGATCCGTACAGATATTGCAATTGGCAGAAACGGCAGGAAGGTCATCAAGAAGTTTCCTCTTACAGAGGCTGCAAGAGAGCATGTTTACAGTATCAGAGATGCTTATGCGGGCCTTAGAGAGAAGTATCACGGCGGAGATCTTGAGATCAATGACTGTCAGATAGATGAGAATGAAGGCTGTGCCATATTTTCTTTTGTCAACGGAGTACCTCTTGCTTCCGTTCTTGATGAGTGTATTGATAAGGATGATATGGAGGGCTTTAATGCTCTTATCGCCGAGTACGTTAAGAGGATCAGGCACAATGAGGATTATCCTGTATCCGACTACGACCTTATTTTCAGCAATATTATGGTTAACGGTCCTATCTGGACTATAATAGATTATGAGTGGACTTACGGTAAGTGTATTCCTGTCAAAGAGCAGGTGTGGAGAGCACTTTACTGCTACAGACTTGAGGATAGAAAGAGAGAGAAGTTCGATCCAAAGCCTATTTACAAAAAGCTTGGTCTTTCTGAGAAAGAGATGAAGGTGCTCCTTGAAGAGGAGTACGCTTTCCAGAAGTATGTGACCGGCAATCGCAAGTCCATGGTAGAAATTTGGAAAGATATAGGACGCAAGATCATCGTGCCAAAAGAGCTTGCGATGAACCCCGAAGCGGCAAGAGCTGCGGACTGCATACAGATCTATTTGGATGAGGGAGAGGGCTATTCAGAGGATGATTCGATCTTCCCCGAGGAGCAGTATGATGAGAAGAATACCGTTACGCTTACCATAGACGTTCCTTCTTCATGCAAGATGCTGCGTGTGGATCCTGCTTTTTCGCCTTGTCTTGTGACGATACTTGATGCGACTTGGAATGGCAAGTCGGTTGAGGACGGAACGGCTGACATTTCGGTTGAGCCCGGCAACGGCGAGTGGCTGAGCGATGATTCTTTTGTCTTTAATACGGACGATCCGAGTATTGAATTTGATCTTTCAAGCAACAGACTTTCCGTTAAGGAGAACAATGTGCTGGTGCTTAAGCTCTTAACAACGCTTGTTCCGAAGAACGCCGCGGATGCGGTGGTTGCGTCGGTTAAGGCAAATGATGAGGGCAACAAGGAAAAGGTGAGTATCATCCGCAAGATTGGAAGAAAGCTTAAGAATAAGCGCAAGGAACGCCGCGAAGAAGACTATGACTACGAGGATTTAGACGACTATATTGACGAGGAGTAATCCCTGACAGATGCTTAAAGATTTAGTTAAGAACACTCTTATTACTCAGAGGCAAACTAAATACAATAAGGTTTTAAAGGCCAAGTCGTCGGCATATGACAAGTGGCAGAAGGAAGTTGAGAGACAGCCTGTCATAACTGCCGAGGCTCCGGTTTCTTACGAAGAAGGAGAAAACGGTGAACTTATACCGCACAAGCTCCCGGCACCCAAGGTAAAGGTTGTTCCTTACGCCAAGGTATGGGAGATGACGGATGCCAAGAACGATGAGAATGTCGTTTATCTTTTTGTGAGCCCCAAGGGTAAGCTTACAAAGAGAGCTTCCGAGGTGGTTAAACAGTATTTTATCGCTCATCCCGAGCACAATGTTGTTTACGGAGATGAGGATGAACAGGGGGGAGGAGGCAAGTATATTCATCCGTACTTTAAGCCCGACTGGTCACCCGATTCTTATCTCAATGCTTTTTATATCGGCAGCTTTTTTGCCTGCAGAGCGAGTGCGCTTCATGCGGCGACACCCGAGTACGACAACGCGGTCAAGATGCTCGGCGGAACAGCCAATAAAAAGAACTCTCCCGAGCAGGTGGGGCTTGAGGCATCTCTTTTGTCAGCGGATGTGCTTTTCTGCATGCTTGCAATAAGCGAAAGAGCTTTTGCAAAGAGAACGGGAACCGAGCTTCCGATTGGTCATATCAAGGAGATTCTGTATCACAGAAACGCGGGACAGGATGTCTTTTACGGAAGAAGCTTTCATAATTCCAAGCATATGCTGCTTAAGCCCACGACGGTGAGCATCATCATTCCGTCGATGGATCATCCCGAGATCTTCAGGCAATGTCTCAATTCGATCATAGAGACAACGAAAGATGCGGGGATTACCTACGACATCGTTGTTATCGATAACGGAAGCAGCGCGGCCAACAGAGTTAAGTACGGTGTGTATGCTTCAAGAGCAGAGCGAAAAAATGGTCTTACCAAGATCAATTACATATACAAAACTCAGGACTTTAATTTCTCCGCTATGTGCAATCAGGGCGTGAGAAATTCAACCGGAGAGTATCTTCTTTTCCTTAATGACGATATTGAGGCGGTTAAGGACGGATGGCTTACAGAGATGGTTTCACAGGCGCAGCTGCGTCATGTGGGCGCTGTCGGAGCTAAGCTCATTTATCCGGGCACCGATCTTATCCAGCATGCGGGAATAGCGAATGTGCGCCGCGGTCCGGTGCACAAGCTTCAGAAGATGCATGACGGAAAGAGCCATTACTTTGGCTACAACAGAGGCATCCACAATTGCATAGGTGTTACGGCGGCCTGCCTTCTCATCAGCAGAAAGAAATTCCATGATGTGGGCGGTTTCCCCGAGGAGCTTAAGGTTGCCTTTAACGACGTGGATTTTTGCTACAGCATTTTTGAAAAAGGTTATTACAACGTTTGCTGTAATCACATATATCTCTATCACCATGAGTCACTCACAAGAGGTCTTGATAATCTCGATCCCAAGAAGATGGAGAGGCTTGCGGTTGAGGGCGATACGCTGATGAGGCGGCACGCTTATCTCTACAATGTGGATCCTTTCTACAGCCCGCATCTTACCGAGGATGAGACGATATCTGCGATCATCCCGAGAGAGGATTATACGCCTGTTGAGGACATCTCTTATGCGGCTGTTTCGATCCACGACAACGGTATCAAGGGCGCGCATGAAGATCAGTGTCTGAGAGTTGGATGCGAGTACAACGGAACCATGGACAACTGGCTCTACGGCGTGAATGCGACCGGCAACGAGGAGGGCTATTTCCTCAAGGGTTACAGCTTTGTTATCGGTTCGGACAATGCCTTTTATGAAAAGAGATTGCTCCTTCGCCTTGTAGAGAGATTTGAAGACGGAGCGGGACCTGTAGGAAGCAAGGTTTACAGCTTCCCGATATATACCTGGTACAGACCCGACATCAGAGTCAGGCTTCAGGATCAGGAGAATGTCGATCTTACGGGATATAAGCTTAGGATCAAGAAGGGCGATCTTACGCCGGGATTTTATCAGATAGGAATGCTTGCAGTTGATAAGACAGGCAGAAACAAGCTTATCAACTGGGTTCCCAATATTTTACATATTAAGAATTAATGGATTTTGATTATGTCAGAGCAAAAAGATTTTGATTTTAAAGCCGCATACGAGCGGGAAAAATTAAAGAGCGCAGACCTTGCGGAGAGGATTGCGGAGCTTGAGGACAAGAATTCGGAGCTTGAATTTAAGCTTAATCGTATCAAGAACAATCCGATCTGGAAGGCAAGTACGCCAATGCGTAACACTATGCACTGGGTCATCAGACAGCGCGACCGTCTTAGAAATCAGGGATCTCTTCGCGGTGTCATCGCCAAGATCAAGTACAAGCAGATCGAGAAAAAGGCGATGACTCACTACGGAACGGAGAGCTTTCCCGATGAGAACACAAGAAAAGAGCAGGAGAATGCGGTTTTTGCCAACATGACAAAGATCTCTATCCTTGTTCCTTTATACAATACTCCCGAGAAATTTCTTCGCGATATGATAGGGTCTGTGCTTAACCAGACCTATGCAAATTGGCAGCTTTGCCTTGCGGATGGCTCCGATGAAGCGCATATCGAAGAGGTTTCAAGAATAGTTTCGGAGTACATGAAGGATGCACGTGCGCTTGATAAAAACGGTGAGTGCAAGATCTCATACATGAAGCTTGAAAAGAATGAGGGAATCGCGGGCAACACCAATCACTGCCTTGAGCTTGCAACGGGCGAGTACATAGGCCTTTTCGACCACGATGATATTCTTCATCCCGAAGTTCTCTACTGGTATGTGAAGGCTATCAATGAAGAGAATGCTGATTACATCTACTGTGATGAAACAACCTTCAAGGGCGATGACATCAACAAGATGATAACCATGCACTTTAAGCCTGATTATGCTATCGATAATTTAAGAGCCAATAACTATATCTGTCATTTCAGCGTGTTCAAGAGAACGCTGCTTGAAGGAACGGAGCTCTTTAGAACTAAGTTTGACGGAAGCCAGGACCATGACATGATCCTAAGGCTTACCGACAGCGCGCAGCACATCGTGCATATTCCGAAGCTCTTGTATTACTGGAGATCGCACGCTGCTTCCGTTGCGTCGGATATAAGCGCTAAGCCCTATGCAATAGAGGCTGCCAAGGGCGCTGTTGCGGATCACTTAAAGCGCCACGGCTACGATCACTTCAAGATCACGAGCACAAGGGCTTTTGAGACTATATTTAAGATCACTTACGAAGTTAAGGGAACGCCCAAGATCAGCATCGTTATCCCTACCTGCGAGCATGCGGAGGATCTTAGAAGATGCATTGATTCTATTTATGAGAAGTCTGTTTACGACAACTACGAGATCATTGTTGTCGAGAACGGAAGCAAGGCTTCAGAGACTTTGGGCTATTACGAGGAGCTTAGAAACGGCTCGTTAAAAGACATTGTTAAGGTCGTTGATTTCTACGCGGATCCTGCTAATCAGCCTGCTGCGGGAGAAAAGAGATCTTTTAACTATTCAAAGGTTGTAAACTACGGCGTGTCACAATCTACGGGTGACTACATCATCCTTCTTAATAACGACACGCAGGTTATTACCGTAAACTGGATGGAAGAGCTTCTTATGTACGCGCAGAGAAGCGACGTCGGAGCGGTAGGCGGAAAGCTCTATTTCCCTGACAGAAAGATCCAGCACGCGGGAGTGGTTCTTGGGCTCGGAGCTCACAGAACTGCGGGACATTCGCATTACGGTCAGGCAGGAATGAATCTCGGATACATGGGAAGACTGTGCTATGCGCAGGATGTGAGCGCTGTTACGGGCGCCTGCCTCATGGTTTCAAGAGCTAAGTACGACGAGGTCGGCGGCTTCGATGAGTCTTTTGCCGTAAGTCTTAACGACGTGGACTTCTGCCTTAAGCTCAGAGAAAAAGGGTATCTTAACGTATTTACGCCTTTTGCGGAGCTCTTCCACTATGAGTCGCTTTCAAGAGGCCTCGATCTTGAGGGAGAGAACGCCAAGCGTTACGATGCGGAGTCTGATCACTTTAAAGAGAAATGGAAAAAAGTTCTCGAGAAGGGAGATCCGTACTACAACCCGAATTTCTCGCTCGACAGAAGCGATTACAGCTTAAATGTCGAAGGTTATTCGAGTTTGAGAGTGCAGTAAGAGTTTCGTTTAGTGAGGTACTTTCGAACTTAGAATTATGGTATAATTCTTACGATTATACAGAGAGGAGTGTTATTATGAGCACAGCAACAGATCAGCTTAACTACTGGTTAAATGATTCTTACTTTGACGATGCCACCAAAGAGGAGCTTATGGCTATCCGCAATAACGAGGCTGAAGTTGAAGACAGATTTTATAGAGAGCTTGAGTTCGGTACAGGCGGACTTCGCGGAGTTATCGGAGCGGGCACCAACAGAATGAACAAGTACACTGTAAGAAAGGCTACTCAGGGTCTTGCCAACTATATCAAGAAGAACGGCGGCCCCGATGCTTGCAAGAAGGGTGTAGCTATTTCTTTTGACTGCAGAAAGTTTTCTCCCGAGTTTGCGGATGAGACTGCGCTTTGCCTTGCAGCTAACGGCATCAAGGCTTATGTCAGCGATATTCTTCGTCCCACACCCGAACTTTCTTTTGCACTTAGAGAATTCGGATGTATCGCCGGAGTTATGGTTACGGCTTCTCACAATCCGCCTGAGTACAACGGATACAAGGTATACTGGGAGGACGGCGCGCAGGTAACACCTCCTCATGACACAGGAATCATCAAAGAGGTAATGTCTATTACCGATTATCACGAAGTCAAGACAATGTCCAAAGAGGATGCTGTCGCTCAGGGACTCTATGTATCTTTCGGAACAGAGATCGACGATAAGTACATGGTTGAGCTCAAGAAGCAGATCATTCATCAGGACGTTATTGACGAGATGGCTGACAAGTTCACCATCGTATACACTCCTTTCCACGGAACAGGTAATCTTCCCGTAAGACGTGTCCTTAAGGAGCTTGGATTTAAGAACGTATTCGTAGTGCCCGAGCAGGAAGCTCCCGACCCGGATTTCACTACACTTGAGTATCCCAATCCCGAGGATCCCAAGGCATTTAAGCTTGCACTTGAGCTTGCAAAAGAAAAGGATGCGGATATCGTCCTTGCTACAGACCCCGATGCGGATCGTCTCGGAATCTATGCAAAAGACCTTAAGACAGGCGAATATGTTGGATTTACCGGAAACATGTCAGGTATGCTCATCGGTGAGTATATCTTAAGAGAGCGTCAGGCTACAGGCACAATGCCCGCCAACCCTGCGTTCGTGACCACTATCGTTACAACCAATATGGCTAAGAGAGTCGCAGATAAATACGGACTTTACTATACAGAGGTTCTCACAGGCTTTAAGTACATCGGTGAGCAGATCAAGATCTACGAAGAGAACAATCAGTCTCACAACTATGTATTCGGTCTTGAGGAGTCTTACGGATGTCTTGCGGGAACACATGCAAGAGATAAGGACGCCATCGTAGCTGTTATGTGTCTTTGCGAGCTTGCCGCTTTCTACAAGAAGCAGGGTAAGAGCGTATGGGATGCAATGATCGACATGTACGAAGAGTACGGCTATTACAAAGAGGGTCAGTACTCAATCACCATGAAGGGTAAAGAGGGTGCAGGCCAGATCGCAGCTCTTATGGAGAGACTCAGAAACAATCCTCCCAAGGAGTTCGGTTCATTTAAGGTTGAGCAGTTCAGAGATTACAAGACAGGCAAGACTCTTGATATGGCTACAGGAAAAGAGGGAACAACAGGACTTCCCGAGTCCAACGTTCTTTACTTTGCACTTGATAACGATGCTTGGTGCTGCGCAAGACCTTCGGGAACAGAGCCCAAGATCAAGTTCTACATGGGTGTAAAGGGCAAGAACCTTGAAGATGCCGCTAAGCTTGAAGATGAGCTCACAGAGGCTGTAAAAAAGGCGATAGGCTAAGAAATACAGGCTGTGGCTCTCGGGCCACAGCCGAATATTATAAAAAAATATGAGGAGCAATCCACATATGGGTATAAAGAACGCAGTCTCAAAAACAATTGCATATGCTGAGCGCAATGGAATAAAGGCTGCTTTTTACGCTGCAATGGAGCGTATAAAGATCAATTCTTCGGAGAAGTATTCGTATCGCGAGCTTTCCGAGGAAGTTTTACGCGAACAAAACCAGGAATACAGACTTTTGGCAGAAACAGGGGACGCTGTGCGTTTTAGCATAGTTGTGCCTCTTTTTAATACTCCGGAAGTTTATCTTAAGCAGATGATAGCTTCCGTTGTGAATCAGTCCTACGGAAACTGGGAGCTGGTGCTCGCCGATGCGTCGGAGAAATCTCTTGATGTCGCGGTTTCTGCGGCTAATGACGATCCGAGGATCAAGTACTATCACTTGGATAAGAACGCAGGGATCTCGCACAACACCAACAGGGGCCTTGAAAAGGCGACGGGCGATTATATCGGTCTTTTAGATCATGACGATATCTTAACTCCCGATGCGCTTTACGAGGTTTCCAGAGTCATTAAAAAGAGCATGCAAAAGAATAAGCTCTCAAGGTTTATCGATTGCCCTATAAGGCTTATTTATTCCAATGAGGATAAGTTTGAGGATGAAAAGGGCGTTCGCAAGTTCTTTGAACTTCACGAAAAACCTTCGTTTAATATGGACCTTCTTTTGTCCAATAATTATATCTGTCACTTTGCGGTGATGAGAGCTGATATAATAAAAAGACTCAAGCTGCGCGCAAAGTTCGACGGAGCGCAGGATTTTGACTTATTCCTAAGATGCTGCTCGGAAGCAGCTCTTTCGATGGATATGGCATCGGGTCATATAGTGCACATCGATAAGGTGCTCTATCACTGGAGATGTCACAGGGCTTCGACTGCGGCGAATCCCGCGAGCAAGACTTATGCTTACGAAGCGGGACAGGCGGCAATCGCCGATGTTCTTAAGAGTAACAACATAAAAGGCGAAGTTGCTCAGCTTCCTCACGTTGGCTTTTATCGCGTCAATTACGAGCGCGGTATCCTTCAGGAGAGGGACGATGTTGCCTGTGTCGGCG
The DNA here is from genome assembly GCF_003625475.1 of Butyrivibrio sp. X503. Taxonomy (GTDB): domain Bacteria; phylum Bacillota; class Clostridia; order Lachnospirales; family Lachnospiraceae; genus Butyrivibrio. The sequence continues at coordinate 116,466 of NZ_RAIQ01000008.1, forward strand.
GTAAGCTCGTTAATAAAAAGGGCAGAGTTGCCGGCGGCATTTATAAAAAAGACAAGACGGCTCCTTTTAAAAATATGCCCGTAGCTTACAGCGGAGGACTTCAGCACAGGGCGGTGCTCACACAGGACTGCTATGCCGTTGACATAAGGTCTATGGCTATAGATCCTTTATTTAAGGATATCTACAAGGACGTTGTGGGAATAGACTATGTTGATACGTTTACCGATCCCAAGGCTGATACGACGGCTCTTTTTACAGGGATGAGTGAAGATGATATTGTTGATAAGAGCATTCGCTTCTGCGAAGAAATAAAGAAACGCGGCAAACGAGTTGTTTGGGATCCGCAGGTGGTAAAGAAGATATGAGTAAAGTCAGCGTGATAATTCCGTGCTACAACAGCATAAAGCACATTGATGCGTGCCTTAAGAGTCTAAAAAAGCAGACTTTTAAGGATTTTGATGTTATCATTGTGGATAACGGTTCAACTGACGGGAGCGCGGAGCATATCACAAGGTCGTTCCCGGAATTTAAGCTTATAAGTAACGGCAAGAACACGGGCTTTGCTTGCGCTGCGAATACGGGGATTAAGGCATCGGACGCGGATTATGTGTTCCTTCTTAATGACGACACGGCTTGCGACGAGCATGCGATAGAGGCGCTTGTGGCTTCTATGGAGAAGGACAAGAAGGCTTTTGCGGTTCAGGCCAAGATGCTTCAGATGAAGCATCCCGAGCTTATCGACGACAGCGGTGATTATTACTGTGCGCTCGGCTGGGCGTTTTCACCGGGGCGCGATAAGGATGAAAGTAAATTAAAGAAGAAGGCTCTTTTGACAAGTGCTTGCGCAGGTGCGGCTATGTACAGAAGAAAGCTTTTTGATGAGGTGGGACTCTTTGACGAGGCGCATTTTTGCTATCTTGAGGACGTTGATCTGGGTTACAGGGCGCGTCTTAAGGGATTCAGGAACATCTGCGAGCCCGGGGCTGTTGTTTACCATGTGGGCAGCGCGGGAAGCGGCTCAAGATACAATGCATTTAAGGTTGAACTTACTGCGGCGAATAATCTATACTTAATATATAAGAACATGCCGTTTTTACAGATACTTATCAACTTGCCGTTTGTTATCGCAGGCATTTTGATCAAGCATGCGTTTTATACGAAGAGGGGGCTTGGAAGGGCGCATCTTAAGGGCCTTAGGAAGGGCGTTTCCAAGATATTTAAAAATACAGACAAAAAAGTCGGATTTGGGAAAAAAGAACTGCGTAATTGCGTGAGGATGCAGCTTGAGCTGTGGATCAACCTCGCAAGGCGGTTTGGAGCACTCGGTTTATGATAAAAGATAATCAGGTTCATCTTAACAGAGCGCATGTTATAGTCGACGCCCTTTTGGTGGCGGCTTCCTACATTGCCGCATATTTCATAAAGTTTGTATTGATGTGGGACGAAAGAATCAACGGCGGCCATTTGCCGATGCGCACGTACTTTATGGCGCTGTATTTTTTGGTTCCCGGCTATATTTTCCTCTATTACATGGTTCAGCTCTACACTTCAAAGAGAGCCAAGAGACTGTGGGATGAGTTTGTAGACATAGGCAAGGCCAATATTCTTGGCATGGTAGCCTTCTGGCTTGTATTGTTCTTCTACAAGCAGGTTCACTTCTCCAGAGGAATGATGGCTATCTTCTTCGTGCTCAATACGACTTCTACTGCATTTGCGCACATGATGCTGCGCAAATTCCTTAGATTTATCAGAAAGCAGGGCTATAATCTTAAGCACATCCTTCTTGTTGGCTATTCAAGGGCTGCGGAAGGTTATATCAGCAGGATTTTGGATAATCCTCAGTGGGGCTATGTTATCTCGGGAATTCTCGATGATTTTGTACCCATTGGAACGAGCTATCACGGAGTTGAAGTAATAGGCGAGATCGAGCAGCTCGGGCATTATCTTGAGAAACACAGCTACGACGAGATCACCATTACGCTTCCTCTTAATGATTACGACAGACTTGAGGAGCTTGTTGCGCAGTGCGAAAAATCGGGCGTTCACACCAAGTTCATTCCGGATTATTCATCTCTTTTCCCCAGCAATCCGTTTACGGAGGATGTTCAGGGACTTCCGGTTGTTAATATCAGATATGTTCCGCTCACCAATTCGTTTAATAAACTATGTAAAAGAATTGTTGATATCATAGGTTCTATCGTTGCGATAATCATATTTGCGATCCCTATGGTCGCAGCGGCTATCGCGATCAGGCTTACGAGCAAGGGACCCGTCATCTTCAAGCAGGAGAGAGTGGGACTTGGCGGCAAGACTTTTATGATGTACAAGTTTAGGACCATGGATGTTCAGTCGGAAAAAGAGGAAAAGAAGGGCTGGACTACCAAGGGCGATCCGAGAGTTACCAATGTCGGAAGGTTCCTCAGAAGAACGAATGTGGATGAGCTTCCGCAGCTCTTTAATATTTTATTCGGTCAGATGTCGCTTGTCGGACCAAGGCCCGAGAGACCGCAGTTTGTTGAGAAGTTCAAGGAGCAGATCCCACGTTACATGGTTAAGCATCAGGTTCGTCCGGGACTTACCGGTTGGGCGCAGGTCAACGGCTACCGCGGTGATACATCTATTAGAAAGAGAATCGACTACGATATTTATTACATCGAAAACTGGTCTATGGCATTCGACATAAAGATAATAATTGGTACATTTTTGCACGGAAATAAGAACGCATACTGATGGTATTTTCAAGTGTTGTAATGGGAAATCTGTTACAACACTTGTATTATTTTGGGTTTTGTGGCAAAATGTATGGGGTGTGCGCTGCACTTTTTAGCGCAAATATTAGGAAAGTTGGGAATAGGAGAGAAATATTATGTCAAATCGAGACGACGAATTTTATGACAGAGACGGCAGAAGACCCTCTCGAAGAGATGACAGATATAGAGATGATAGAAGACCCGTAAGAAGATCTTCCGACAGGTATGATGATTACGAGGAAAGACCTGCAAGAAGGAGATCTTATGACGAGCGTGATGATTATGCTTCATCTCGCAGCAGAAATGCTTCAAGATCAGGTTCATCAAGAGGAGGCGCTTCAAGAGGCGGCTCAAGAAAGAAAAAGAACAACAAGGCACTTTTCTTACTTATCGCAGAGGTGCTTGTTGCAGCAATCCTTGTTATAGTTGCTTACAACGTATTTATCAAGATGGGTGCGACCAAGGTTGGTAAGGTTAACCTTGATGAGGAAGCAATCTCCAAGACAATCAGTGAGAACGTTGCTTCCAACACGCAGATGAAGGGCTATACCAATATCGCACTCTTTGGTGTTGATACACGTGATGAGGCCAAGAATCCGGGCTCAATCAAGAAGAAGACAAGATCTGATACGATCATTATCGCTTCTATCAACAATGAGACAGGTGAGATCAAGCTTTGCTCAGTTTATCGTGATACTTACCTTAACCTCAGCAACGATTCATACACTAAGTGTAACGCTGCTTACGCAGAGGGTGGCCCTATGCAGGCTATCTCAATGCTTAACATGAACCTTGATATGGATATCAAGGACTTTATCACTATCGGTTTCAAAGGCCTTTCCGATGTAGTAGATGCTCTCGGTGGTGTAGAGATCGAAGTTACAGAGGATGAGATCACTCACCTTAATAACTACCAGTCATCAATGGCTACAGAGCTCAAGATGGATTACAAGCCTGTAGAGTCAGCCGGAGTACAGACTCTTAACGGTCTTCAGGCAACAGCTTATTGCCGTATCAGATACACTAAGGGCGATGACTTCAAGCGTGCTCAGAGACAGAGAACAGTTCTTATGGCTTGCCTTGAGAAGGCTCAGGGAATGAGCCCTGATAAGCTTGAAGAGATTGCAAACAAGGCATTTGGCGAGACATACACATCACTCGATATTCAGGATATACTTGCTCTTCTTAAGAATATTAGCAAGTACAAGGTTGTAGATGACAACGGATTCCCTGAGGAGAGTATGCGTGGCACAGGTACCGTTGGTAAGAAGGGTAGCTGCGTTATCCCCAAGGATCTCGCAAGCAACGTTAAGTGGCTTCACCAGTTCTTGTTTGATGATTCTTCTTATGAAGTATCACCTGATGTTCAGAAATACAGTGATAAGATCCAATCAGATACAAGTGCGTACGTGAACTGAGAATAAATAAACTCTTGGTTATAAAGGGGGCGGGTTCGCAATGAGCACGCCCCCATTTTATTTCAGTAAATCTCTTTATCGAGGTTAGCGATGCAAACAGTTGATGTAATAATACCTACATACAAGCCTGATATATCTCTTTTTTCTCTTATCGAGGATCTCGAGAAGCAGTCACATTCTCCCGAGCACATCATTATTGTGAATACGGAAGAGAAGTACTGGAATGAGTTAAAAGAAAAATCGGGTGTCGATATCACTGAGAAATTTGACAACATCATATTAAGGCATGTCACTAAAGAACAGTTTGATCACGGCGCAACGAGGAATCTCGGAGTTTCTCTTTCGAACGCGGAGTTCTTTCTCATGATGACTCAGGATGCGTTTCCGAGGGACAAGGTACTTATATCGAGTCTCGTTAAGTCTTTTGACAGTGACAGCGCCGCTGCTTATGCAAGGCAGTATCCCAAGACTGATTGCAACCTTGCCGAGAGATATTCAAGGAAGTTCAATTATCCGAACGAGCCGATGAAGAAGACTCAGAAGGATGTAGGAAGACTTGGTATCAAGACTTACTTTTGTTCCAACGTCTGCGCGATGTACAAAAGAGAAGTATATGACAAGATAGGCGGATTTATCAATAAGACTATTTTTAACGAGGATATGGTGTACGCCGGAACGGCTTGTCAAAAGGGATATGCTATAATGTATGTTCCCGAGGCGGGAGTCATTCACTCTCACAATTACACTTACATGCAGCAGTTTCACAGGAACTTCGATCTTGGAGTTTCTCAGACGGATCACCCGGAGATCTTCGGTGCGATCAAGTCGGAGACTGAGGGCAAAAAAATGGTCAGACAGACCATCGAGCATTTCAAAAATATCGGTAAGCCGTATCTTATACCTGATTATGTGATCATGTGCGGTTTCAGATGGCTTGGATACAAACTGGGAAGGAATTATAAGATGCTTCCCAAGAAACTGGCGATTAGTTTTTCTATGAATAAAGAGTACTGGAAGTAAAGTACTTTGGAGAAAAAGATGGAATTGGATCTTGCGGGAAGCAATATAAATATATCTGATGATATAAACTCCTGGGAAGAAGTTAATCTTCTTTATAATTCTGCGCTTAAGCAGATAAGGACTAAGATCGAGATCCTCAACGAGGAATTTCAGGAGGTTCACAGATACAATCCCATAGAGCACGTTAAGTTCAGGCTAAAAGAGCCTGAGAGCATAGTTAAGAAACTCAGAAGGAACGGATACGAGTCGACCATAGCCAATATGGTGCGCTATGTCAATGACATCGCGGGTATTCGTATTATATGTTCTTTTACTTCCGATATATACAGGATTGCTGAGATGATCAGCAATCAGAAGGATATTCAGGTTCTCACCATAAAGGATTACATCATGAATCCCAAGGCGAGCGGCTACAGAAGCTATCATATGATAGTTTCGATCCCTGTTTATCTTTCGGACAGGATCGTCAATGTAAAAGTTGAGATCCAGATCAGAACGGTAGCGATGGATTTCTGGGCATCACTCGAGCACAAGATTCAGTATAAGTTCGAATCCAAGGCTCCGGCCCATATCAATTCAGAGCTCTATGAGTGCGCAAGAATGGTAGCGGACCTCGATGCACGTATGTTGTCGCTTAATGATGAAATTCAGGCGATATCTGAGGGAAGCAGCGTTTGAGTCAAGACTCGAAAAAGCTTCGCTTTTCCTCGTTTAGGCTATTCGCCAAATGGATAAAATAAAAAAAGCATCTGCCCAAGTGAACTTGGCATCTGCATTTTTATTTTATCCGCTTGACTCAAAAGGGTCATAAAATGAGGAGTGGGTAGACACGTTTCCGCACCTACCCTATTATGAAAAAATCTATCTTTTGTTTTTAAGGATTGCCGCTTGTTCATCGGCTGTAAGAATAATATACAGTGAGAATATGAACAAAGTATGAACGCGGCATGAATAAAAAGTAAAAGTGCATAATGAAGTTCTTTTTTTTAATACCATCTTGTCTAAATTGCACAATAAATGTTAAGCTATATTGTACGCTAATGAGGGGAGATGTGCTTTGTGTTCGGAGGAAAAGTCATGGATAGCATAATGGACAAAATCGCAGAAAAGATCAGTGCTCAGGACCTTATCAGAGCCAATTCACAGGCAGAGACTGCAGAGGCTGCACGCATCAAGCAGGAAGCCGAGCAGTACAAACGTCAGCTTGAAGAGATCAGGAATAATGACAAGGATTACAGGCAGCAGATCGAGGAGTATATGAAGCAGAGCAAGGATTATTCCGAAGATTTCGCCGATATCAAGGATGGGCTCGCGCAGAACGAGCAAAAGATTCACGATATAGGAGTTCAGACCTATCGTAACGTTCAGGCCGTTGTTGAGAAAACAAACAGCAAGACGATGGATGAGCTTAAGGAAATAGAGAGAAGGATTGAGACGGTTACCGCCATTTCAGATAACAAGAACGGCGGTCTTATGCCTATTGTCATCATTACTCTAATTATATCCGCTGCGGATCTTGTAATTAATATTTTGAGACTACTTGAGATTATTTGACTGAGTTAATTTAGTTAGGAAGATTTTTTTACTGTCATGAAGTTTGGAAATACAGTTTTTCACAATAAGATAAAAATATGGTTTTTGCACAGCTCGCTTTTTGTAATAGTGCTGTGGATATTGTTTATGCCCAGCATGGTTACTTACCGTAAGGGTGGCAACAACTATTTTACCGTTAAGCTTAACGATGTTGTTGTCGGACATGCAGGCTCCAAGATGGATGCGTACGCGGCATACAGGAAAGCGAGAAAGCTGTTTGCGGTCGGAACGGATGAGCTTACTCTTTCGGATTCCGATATGAGCATTGAAGGACAGAATGTCAGCTGGGGAGCGGTTGATTCTCCTGATGCAATGTCTCGCAATATGCTTGATATTCTTAAAAAGAATAAAAAGACTACCCTTAACAGGGCTTATTCTATAAAGATCAATCAGTTTTCGATCAATCTGTCGAGTATAGAAGATGTTATGCAACTTCTTGATTCGGCAATCAACAAATACGATGACGAAGAACAGTTTGACGTCAAGCTTATCTTGGATCCCACCAGAGAAGTTAATGTCCTTACTCCGCAGGTAAAAAGTAAGGAAGAAACTCAAAAAGAAGAGCAGGAAGCCGAGAGCAAAATGCCCGAGGCAGGATTCTCTGCGTTTGTCACTGAGGAATTCAATAAGGCGGCACCGCTTGCCTATGACAAGGATTTCTCGGATTACAAGCTCGGTCTTATGGATATTGATTTCGGCGATAAGGTTGAGATTGTAGAGAGTTATCTTCCCGATGAAGAGATAACCGATCTGGCTACAGCTGTAGATGAGGTTACCAGGGATAAAGAAACTCCCACCATATATGAGGTTCAAAAGGGCGATGTCCTTGGAACCATTGCAGAGAAGTTTAATCTGTCGGTTGAGGATCTCGTTAAGATGAACGAGACTTTGAATGATGAGAATACAATGATCAGAGACGGAGATGAGCTTAAGGTTAATGTTCCGATGCCTTTACTTTCCGTCAACTATACAATCGAGGAGTATTACGAGGAAGACTACGAGGCAGAGGTTCAGTATGTCGACAATGATTCCTGGTATACGACAGAGACCAAGGTTCTTCAGGAGCCTTCGGCAGGACACCGTAAGGTTGTTGCTAAGAGAAGCTATACGAACAGCGACATTACGGGCACCGAAATAGAAAAAGAAGAGATTACATATAAGGCAGTTCCCAAGATCGTCGAGCGAGGAACTATCGTGCCTCCTACATATATCAAGCCTATTTCCGGCGGACGACTTACTTCCGGATTCGGTAAGAGAAACAGACCTACCAAGGGAGCAAGCTCTTTCCACAAGGGAGTCGACTGGGCAACACCTGTCGGAACGGCAGTTATGGCATCTTCTTCCGGTACCGTTACGAGAGCCGGATGGGGAAGCGGATACGGATACTGTGTATACATCAAACATTCTGATGGAAAAGAGACAAGATACGGACATCTGTCCAAGATACTCGTTAAGGTCGGACAGAGCGTCGATCAGGGACAAAAGATAGCACTTTCGGGTAACACCGGTGTATCAACGGGACCTCATCTTCACTTTGAGATCCTGGTTAACGGAACACAGGTTAATCCGCTTAATCAGCTTAATTAAAGGTATATGATCGGTATGAACGGTCTTATGGCTGTTCATACCGGCTTTTTTGACAGGGGTATTGTAATGTGCTATTAATATATCTTGGTTGAGAGTGTTTTTTTAATACAACACTTAGTACCAAGCAGAGAGGCTGCATATGGATAAATATGTGATTAAAGGCGGTAATTCTCTCGTCGGTGAAGTTGAGATCGGCGGTGCCAAGAACGCGGCACTTCCTATCATCGCTGCTTCAATTATGACGAATGAGACCGTTGTTATAGAAAATATGCCGGATGAAGCTGATACCAATGTCATGCTTCAGGCTATAGAGAGCGCCGGAGCCTTCGTAGAGAGGAACGGAGCACACTGCGTTAAGATCAATGCATCGCAGATCAAGGGACATACCTTCGATAACGAATATATCAAGAAGATAAGAGCTTCTTATTATTTCCTCGGAGCGCTTCTTGGTAAATGCAGAAAAGCGGGAGTAGTACCTCCCGGAGGCTGCAGTATCGGACTTCGTCCCATGGACCAGCATATCAAGGGCTTCAAGGCACTTGGAGCCGATGTCAATATTGAGTACGGGATCATTGATGTTAAGGCTGATAAGCTTGTCGGTAGTCATATCTACCTCGACGTTGTCAGTGTCGGTGCTACGATCAATGTCATGATGGCGGCTTGTATGGCTGAGGGTAAGACTATTATCGAGAACGCAGCCAAGGAGCCTCACGTCGTTGATGTAGCTAACTTCCTTAACAGTATGGGAGCGGACATCAAGGGTGCAGGTACCGATGTTATCAGGATCAAGGGAGTTGAGAAGCTCCACGGTACCGAGTATGCTATCATTCCCGATCAGATCGAGGCAGGTACATTCATGCTTGCAGCGGCTGCAACCAAGGGTGATATTACTATCAAGAATGTTATTCCCAAACACTTGGAATCAATCAGTGCCAAGCTTGTTGAGATGGGATGCCAGATACATGAATCCGACGATGCGGTCAGAGTAGTTGCGACCAAGAGACTTAACAATACTCATGTTAAGACACTTCCTTATCCGGGATTTCCTACGGATATGCAGCCACAGATTGCGGTTGCACTCGGACTTGCAAGTGGTATCAGTATTGTGACTGAGAGTATTTTTGAGAACAGATTCAAATACGTTGATGAACTCACACGCATGGGAGCGAGCATCAAGGTTGAAGGTAGCACGGCTATCATTGAAGGTGTAGATAAGTACACGGGAGCCGCAATTTCAGCTCCCGACCTTAGAGCAGGTGCTGCACTTGTTATTGCTGCTCTTACGGCAGACGGAGTTTCGACGGTTGAGAATATCCATTATATCGAGAGAGGTTATGAGGACTTTGATCTTAAGCTCAGAGAACTCGGCGCTCAGATCGAGAAGGTGGACAGCGAGTACGATACACAGAAGTTTAAATTAAAGAATGCGTGATCGCTCGGAATAAAAGGCGTAAATATACCCCGGCAGGATTTCCTGTCGGGGTTTTTGAATTTGATAGTAGTTATATGATCTCTTTTATATACACTCCCGGGCACTTGGAAAGGTCGATGTAGGCTTCGCCAACCTTGATCGTCGGGCGTGATAGTTTCATCTTGTTGATGAAGATGATCTCACCCGTCTCTCCCGTGTTGAGCTTTACTGTGTTCAGAATATAGGTATTTACTATGTTTGTCAGGAAGGCAAGTATCATTTCGGCATCATACTTCTGGAAGCCTTCGTCTTCAAACATTGAGATCGCAATGAACGGGCACAGCGGTCCGCGGTAGTATCTTGCACTGGTCATCGCATCATAAACATCCGCGATGGCAACGAGCTTGGCGAACTTATCGATCTGCGGTCCCTGAAGGTGATAAGGATATCCGGAGCCGTCGCATCTTTCGTGATGCATAAGGCAAGTGTTTTTTACATGAGCACTGATATCCAGATTCTTAATGCTTTCATAGCCCTGAATAGGATGAGTCTTAACGATGGTATATTCATCCTGAGTGAGCTTGGCGGGCTTTGTTATGATCGCTTCCGGGATAAGTATCTTTCCTATATCGTGGAAAAGACCTGCCTGTGTGGCAATTTCAATCTCCGCATCGCTCCATCTTAGCCACTGCGCAAGGATGTTTGAGATAAGCGCAACGTTTATGCTGTGCGTAAATGTGGCATCATCGTAGCTTCTAAGATTTTGGAGCATATCAAATACGCCCGATGCCGTGCGCTCTTTTTCAAGAAGACCGTATATTGGTGCGGTCATATCCTTCATATTAAGCTCTTCGTTGTTTGCCAAAATATCTTTTATCGTGTGCTCGAAATTAGCGGCACACTCTTCAAAGTCGTGTTTAAATTCAATAAATTCAGGGGATTGTTTAATACGCTCAGAATAAGTAAGCCCCAGATTTGGAGTAGAGTCTTCGGATGAAATTTCAACAGTATCATCTTCAACAAGAACGTCGATAACGGAATGAAAAGCAAGTCTGGCAATTTCTTTCTCGTCAAGAATAGTTCCTTTTTCCAAAAGTGTAGTAGTAGAGTCGAAAGTATGAACATCATTTGCCAGCACCATTCCCGGTGCAAGCTGCCTGGTAAGAATTCTCTTCATATAATCCTCGTAGCGGCATTTTCAACAAAATAGTGATAAGTAAATTATAGTTTTGCATATAGGGTTTGTCAAACAATCAGCGGTTTTTCGACTGCTGAAAAAGCTTGCGAAATTAAGAAAAATTTGATTGACACTTTTGGCTATTGGGACTAACATAACTCTAGAAAAAATAATTCTTCGGGGCAGGGTGAGATTCCCAACCGGCGGTAAAGTCCGCGACCCGCTTAGGCGGCTGATTTGGTGAGATTCCAAAACCGACAGTACAGTCTGGATGAGAGAAGAATGCAAGATGTTTGCTATGCTCGATTATTGTCCCCAGGTCTTTTAGGCTTTGGGGATTTTTCTTTTTCCTTCCCCGAAAAAAGGAGAATGTATGAAACTTATAACCAACATCATGACCGACTTCGCGCGTTTTGGTGCGCTTATGGTCATTATTCTTTTGACATTCGTCATTGCTTATCTTTTTGAAAAGATCGCAAAGATAAAACAGGGCGATAATACAAGAGTCCTTGATGTAAGGAAGCTTGCGATCGTAGGTGTTTTCTCGGCTATAGCTTTCGGACTTATGCTTTTTGAATTCCCGCTTCCGTTTGCACCTTCGTTCTATGAGTTTGATTTTAGCGATATCCCCGCACTTATCGGCGGATTTGCGGCAGGACCTCTTGCAGCAGTCATGATCGAATTTATCAAGGTTCTTATGAACTTGATCTTCCAGGGAACCAATACAGCTTTTGTCGGTGAGATAGCAAACTTTGTTGTCGGTGCTGCTTTTGTCCTTCCCGCAACGATCATCTACAGATTTAAAAAGACGCGTAAGACGGCGTTTCTCGGTTGCCTTTGCGGTGCGATTTGCATAACCGTTACAGGTTCTTTGCTTAATGCATATTTCCTTCTTCCTACATTTGCAGCTATGTGGGGAAGCGGTATTGATACAATTATTGGCATGGGTGCGGAGATCAATCCCGCGATCAACAATCTGCTTACATTCTGTCTTTTCGCGGTAGCTCCGTTCAACCTGATAAAAGGTGTTGTGGATAGCATAATAACTTTCTTGGTTTACAAGAAACTCAGCCCGATACTTAAACACGGCTTCAATAAGCCGGTACAGGATAACAAAAAAGGAGCCTAAAAGGCTTCTTTTTTTTACATGTTTTTTGCCATACATCCCTAAGAATGATATAGTAAAAGTGGATTTTTATGATTGGTGCGAGGAGAATATGGAGATAGTTACTAGGCACGAGACGTTTAGTGCACAGGAAACCTTTGAAATAGGTAAAAGAATCGGTGAGAACGCCACTCCCGGAATGGTCTACACTCTGATCGGAGATCTGGGCGTTGGTAAGACCGTCCTTACGCAGGGCGTTGCAGCGGGACTCGGAATACAGGGACCTGTGAGCAGTCCGACTTTTACAATATTACAGGTGTACGACGAGGGCAGGATTCCTTTTTATCACTTCGATGTCTACAGAATAGGCGATGTCAGTGAGATGGATGAGATCGGCTACGAGGACTATTTTTACGGAGACGGAGTCTGCTTTATAGAGTGGGCGAACCTCATAGAAGAGATACTTCCCGAGCATTACACGGAGATCGTTATAGAGAAGAACCTTGAGAAGGGTTTTGATTACAGACTTATCACTATGACCTCGAAATGATTTTTATATCATTAAATCTATAGATAAAAAGAAAAGTGAATCAACAATGAAGATACTTGCAATCGATACATCGGGACTTGTGGGTGCTGTCGCGGTTTCTGACGGCGACATTTTGCTTTCGCAGTTCTCGATACAATATAAAACTACACATTCCGAGATACTTATGCCGATGCTCGATGACATCAGGGAAAAGGTGCATCTGGATCTAAAGAGTATCGATGCCATTGCTGTGGCGATGGGCCCCGGTTCTTTTACGGGACTGAGGATTGGAAGTGCAACGGCCAAGGGACTGGCGCTTGCGCTTGATAAACCGATCATCCCGATACCTACTGTTGACGGCATAGCATATAATCTCTACGGAGTTGAAAAGATAATATGTCCCATGATGGATGCCAGAAGAGGCCAGGTTTACACCGGCCTTTATACATTTGTGCCTTGCAAGGGTGAGGGCGAAAGCCGGGAGCAGACCTTTGAGATGCAGGTCATAAATGAACAGATGGCTACGTCGGTTGAGGACATCGCAGAGAAGATAAATGCGATCGGTAAGCCCGTTGTCCTTTTGGGAGACGGTGTTCCGGTTTACAGAGACAAGCTTGATAAGCTTATAAAGGTTCCGTATTCACTTGCTCCTTTTCACCAGAACAGGCAGAATGCCGCTGCACTTGCCGCGCTTGCGGTTCAGTATGCAAATGAAGGCAGGATGATAAACGGCGATGACTTTGCGCCCGAATACCTCAGGCTTTCACAGGCTGAGAGAGAAGCGAGTGAAAAGAATCAAGGCACGGCACCTTCGGAAAAGAAATCAAAAGAGCGGGGGAACCCCGGAATAATAAGAGTCGGCGAGATGACGGCGGAAGATGTTTCCGATGCCGCCAAGCTTGAAGCTCTTTGCCTCGGAAAAGAGGCTTGGTCGGAGAAGCAGCTCCTTGAAGCGCTTTCTCTTGATGATACGATATATCTTGTTGCCAAGAAAGCGGGAAGAGTTGTGGGACTTTGCGGAGTTCGAAATGTATCGGGCGATGGTGAAGTCACCAATGTATCCGTTTCGGGAGATTGCAGAAATGAAGGCGTTGGCTACAAGATGGTAAAGCAGCTGCTTGAAAGAGGACGAGGCATCGGTATCGAGAACTATACGCTGGAAGTCAGAGCCGGCAACGCCGCTGCGATAAGGCTTTATGAGAAGCTTGGTTTTGTAAGCGAGGGCGTAAGACCGGGCTTTTACGATGAGCCCAAAGAAGACGCTGTAATATATTGGAAAAGGAAATAATTTATGATAGATGTTTGTTTGCTTGGAACCGGCGGAATGATGCCGCTTCCAAACCGTTTGCTTACGTCGCTTTTCGTTAAGTACAACGGTAGAGGAATTTTGATAGATTGCGGAGAAGCGACCCAGATTGCCATGAGGAAGAAGGGAATCAGCTCCAAGCCCATAGATGTGATCTGTTTTACTCATTATCACGCAGATCACATAAGCGGACTACCGGGACTGCTTCTTACCATGGGAAATGCGGAGAGGACGGAGCCTCTTTTGATGGTAGGGCCCAAAGGGCTTGAGAGAGTTGTTAATTCGCTCAGGGTTATCGCACCGGAGCTTCCGTTTGAGATCAAGTTCATGGAACTAAACGGAAACGAAGTTTCTTTTGAACTCGAGGGAAATCCCGAATTTACGATAAACGCCTATAAGGTTAATCATAATGTTGTCTGCTACGGCTACTCAATGAGTCTTAGAAGACAGGGCAAGTTCAATGTCGAGGCGGCCAACGCGGCGGGCATTGACAGGAGATATTGGAACGCACTTCAAAAGGGCGAGACGGTCACTTTGGACGGGGGCATTGTCTACACGCCCGACATGGTGCTCGGTGAAGAGAGAAAGGGAATCAAGCTTACGTACACTACCGACACAAGACCCACGGACAGCATTGTTGCTAATGCCAAGGATTCGGATCTTTTTATCTGCGAAGGAATGTACGGAGAGCAGGATAAGCTTGCCAAGGCGAGAGAGCACAAGCACATGACGTTTTCGGAGGCGGCACATCTTGCCAAGAAGGCGGGGGTAAAAGAGCTGTGGCTTACGCATTACAGTCCGTCGCTTGTTAATCCGAAAGATTTTTTACCTGAAACAAAAAAGATATTTGATAAAACTGTAGCGGCGAAGGACGGCCGCAGCGTGACACTCAGATTCGAAGAATAAGACAGAGGGGGCTTAGGCTAAGATGAACAGTACAAAATCAGCAATTATCAAATCGGTAGTAATGATATTTTTTGCGGCGCTAATCGTTCTGGGTATGTATATTCTTTTGACAAGGAATAAGGAAAAAGAGCCCAAGTACGATGAGAGTTATACGCTTTCATCGGTGGACGAGCTCACGACGACAGATCTTGAGAAGAGCTATCCTGCGAATCCCAAGAAGGTGGTTGAGCTCTACGCCAAGACAATGCAGGTTCTCTACAAGGAGACTTATTCTGCAGATCAGCAGCTTAAGATGATAAATGTCCTCGCGGGACTTATGGATGATGAGCTTCTGGCAAATCAGGGTAATTTTACTCAGTCCATGAGAAATGAGGTTGAGGAGAGGAAAAAAGAAGACTATTCGATATCCAACTATGTTGTGCTTACCAAGGATATCGATGAGGCTACGGTGGGCGACAGAAAGATGTGCCATGTTGATCTTATGTATTCTTTAAGGAAGGGAACTTCAGGAACATCGATCCTTAAGTATCGTTATGTCATGAGGCAGGACGATGAGGGAAGATGGAAGATCATGGGATGGGATCTTGCGCCCAATGAAGAAGATGACTGACGGGAGATTTTTATGACAGAATATCATGCAGACGACTACGGGCTTTTTCCCGAGCAGAGTCGTCATATTATAGATTGTTATCACAGAGGAGCGCTTAACGGCATCAGTATTATGCCCAACAGCCCTTATTTGTCCGCTTGTATGGATGAGATAAAAGATATTAAGGAGAAGCTTTTTATTACGGCGCACCTTAATTTCGTTGAGGGCAAGCCGCTTACAGGAAGCAACGCAAGCAGGCTCACCAATTCGGCGGGCAACTTCGACATCGGCTTTTTGAAGCTCCTTATAATAAGTTATATTCCGGTTATCAGGCTCTTTTACAGGAAGCAGCTTGCGACCGAGATCAAGGCACAGCTTAAGGCTTGTGAGCCATACATGAACAATGGAGAATTCAGGATTGACGGGCATGTTCATTTTCATATGATACCCGTTGTCTTTGATGCGCTCATGGATGTGCTTGGCGCCGAGGATTACAAGGTTTCTTATATCAGATTTCCGAAAGAGGAGCTTGGGGTCTATACTAAAGCCTTTGGCAAGGTAAAAGACATTAAGCCTATAAATGTTGTAAAGTCTCTTATTTTAAATGTGCTGAGTGCGCGCAATAAGAGAAAATACGGTGAGGATCTAAGGCACATGGGAGTTAAGAGCAAGTTCTTTATGGGCGTTATGCTCTCGGGCCACATGTTCTATGAAAATGTCATGGCGTGTCTTCCATATGCCGGTGACTTGCTTACAAAAAGCGGCAAGAAAGAGATGGAGCTTTTGTTCCATCCGGGCGATGTGACGTTGCCCGAAGATGTAGAGCGTCTTACAAGTAAGGATGATTATGAGTTTCTTACTTCCGGTAACAGGAAAAAAGAGGCGGATGCTCTCAAGAAGCTTGGCAGTAACATTGCTCGCTGAGTATTGTGCGTAAAGCGCAGATTTGTGATTTAAGGAAAAGCTATGGAAATAAATAAGAACGTTGAGGATGACGGCGTCATCTTCATGTCGATCAAAGATAAAGATAAAAAAGAAGATACTAAGGTGAACGATCCTGCGGGCGATGAGGATGTGACAATCCTTGCCATCGAGAGTTCATGTGATGAGACTGCGGCGGCGGTCGTGCGAAACGGAAGGGAAGTTTTGTCCAATATCATTTCTTCCCAGATCGCGCTTCACACGATTTACGGCGGCGTGGTTCCTGAGATTGCGTCCAGAAAGCATGTTGAGAAGATGAACGGCTGCGTTCGCGCGGCGCTTTCTGAGGCGGGGCTTACTTTGGATGATATAGATGCAGTTGCCGTAACTTACGGGCCGGGGCTCGTAGGTGCTCTTTTAGTCGGCGTTTCTGAGGCTAAAGCAATCTCTTTTGCCACGGGTAAGCCTCTTATCGGTGTGCATCACATAGAGGGTCATATCAGCGCCAATTTTATAGAGAATAAAGAATTAAAGCCCCCGTTCATGTGCCTTGTCGTATCGGGCGGACACTCTCACCTCGTGGTTGTTAAGGACTACGGCGAGTATGAGATTGTCGGACAGACCAGGGATGATGCGGCGGGAGAAGCTTTTGACAAAGTGGCGAGAGCAATAGGACTCGGCTATCCGGGCGGTCCCAAGATCGATGCGGCGGCCAAGAAGGGTAACCCCGATGCTTTCACTTTCCCTCAGGCCAAGATAGCCGATGCGGAATACGATTTTTCTTTTAGCGGGCTTAAATCCGCGGTTCTTAATTATATAAATCAGGCCAAGATGCAGGGGCAGGAGCTTGATGCAAGCGATGTTGCGGCTTCTTTTCAGAAGGCTGTTGTTGAGGTGCTCGCAGGTCATGCCATCAGAGCCTGCAAGGAGTACAAGATCGATTCACTTGCGATCGCAGGAGGCGTTGCGTCCAATACCGCGCTTCGCGAGCTTATGGAAAAAGAGTGTAAGGCTAATAATATAAGTTTCTACAAGCCCTCGCCCGTTCTTTGCACGGACAACGCGGCGATGATAGGTGCTGCGGCTTACTACGAATACAAAAAGGGAAAGCGCTTCGGACTTGATCTCAACGCTGTTCCGAATCTTCCGTTGGGCGACAGGGAGAGGCGTTATCACGCGGGAAGGTGATCATATGAAGACTGTAGCTATAGTTCTTGCGGCCGGCAGCGGCAGCAGGATGAAATCCGATGTAAAAAAACAATACCTTGATATCGGCGGAAAGCCGCTCATTTACTATTCGTTAAAGGCTTTCGAAGAGAGCATCATAGATGACATCGTACTCGTTGTATCAAGGGGCGATGTTGATTATGTGAAAAAAGAGATCGTTGAGAAGTACGGCTTTGACAAGGTGAAAGCTGTTGTTGAGGGCGGACTCTACAGATATCACAGTGTGCGCCTTGGGCTTGAAGCGGCGGACGCTGACAGTGATTATGCTTTTATTCATGACGGCGCTAGGCCTTTTATCGACAACGATATCATAATGAGGGCACTCCACTCGGTGAAGGAATTTGGCGCGTGCGTGGTAGGTATGCCCGCAAAAGATACTGTTAAGATTGCAGACGACAAAGGCTTTGCCGAGTCTACACCCAACAGGGACAAGGTCTGGATGGTGCAGACGCCGCAGGTCTTTGCGTATAAGACGATACTTGAACTTTACAGACGCCTCGACAGAGAAGAGGGCGAGCTGATGTCGAAGGGCATCAACATAACCGACGATGCCATGGTGTGCGAATATTATTCCGACCAAAAGATTAAGCTCGTAGAGGGCTCGTACAACAATATCAAGATCACAACGCCCGAAGATATCGCGGTTGCGGAAACGATATTGGGTAATAAGGATAATTAAGGAGAACCGAAATGGGGAAGTTTACAGAGAAACATGAGAAGCTTTTAAAGTTTCTTTTGATAATAGGAATAGCTTGTGTGATTGTGCCGATCTTGATCGCATGCAATTACACATATCTGTGCGAGGATGATTTTAGTTTTGAAGGCGGAGCAAAAGACCTTGTTAGGGACTACGGATCATCGCTTGTCGGCGCTGCGGTGAGAACGCGCGAGTACTACAATACCAATCAGGGAACATATCTTTTCACCTATTTGGTCAGCTTTATCAGGGCTTATTCCAGATGGGGAAACCCCGGCTTTCATGTTTTTATGACGCTGAATTCTCTTTTGTTTATGTTTATGCTGTACAAGCTTATTAAAGCGGTTGTGTCGGATGAGCTTGCTTCGTACGGCGTCTTTTTGGCGGCAACGACGATGATATTTGCGATGGGCAATACCGATTGCGGTAAAGAGCTTTTTTTCTGGTATACCGGCGGTCTTAACTTTACGCTGGAATACTGGCTGTCTTTTGCGACGGCTGCTTGTCTTATAGCATATATGCGTATGGAGAAGGGCATTAAGAAGAATCTTGTGCTGGCGCTCAGCTGTTTTACAGCCATTCTTGCAAGTGGCGGATCTCTTAATCTGACTTCTTTTAACTGCTCGATTATTCTTGCTGTTCTTATCTTTTCTTTTGATAAGGTAAAAAAGAATGTGTTGACGGCACTTCCTTTTGTATTTGCACTTATCGGTGCAATCATTAACGTTGTAGCGCCCGGTAATTTTGTCAGATCACAGGATGGTCTTAAAGAAGGACACAGCACACTTGCGGACGGGATCAGAGATACGTTTGCATGTTGTATATCCGAGGATAAGGGTCTTTTTACAAGTAAAGTCTTTCTTATAATGCTGGCGTTTGTGTTTACGGTATGTGTTATCAGAAAGGTCAAAGTAAAAAGAAACGGTGAGATGAGTCATGTATGGCTTATTGTCAGCCTTGTAGGAACAGCGGTTGTCAGATTCTTTACCATGTTTCCCATTGCATACGGCTATCATGAGGGAACGATGGTCAACATGCGTACAACATGTGCGTATGAGATCACGGCCAAGCTGATGTATATCTTGTTTATAATGTGCCTTGCGCAGTGGTTGTGCGAGCATTTTGAGAAGAAGGCAAGCATAGTATCTTATGTTGCTTTGGCGGCGTGCGTGCTGGTTGCGCTTATCGGATATCCTTCGGTAAAGGCTGAGCTTAAAGAAGGACTGAGTTATTTGGCGTATTGGGATATCAGAAGCGGTGATATTAAGGAGGCGTACGCAACAAGAGAGTACATGCTTTCATCAATGGAGCTTGCGCCCGAAGGATCGGATCTTGTAATAACGGTTCCTTTAAAAGGTGCCGAATCCATGTATGGTATGGGACTTGTAGATGATCCCGGAGATTTTAGAAACATATCGGCCGCAGGACTTTTTGATCTTAATTCCGTTTCTGTTGTTTACACTGATTGATACATCGTAAAAAAAGTTTGAAAAAGTTTGAAAACATGCTTGACATGGGAACTAAGCTTTGTTAATATAATTCTTGCGCTGCGCGAGATGCGACAGCAACTTGCACAGAGCGTTATCTCATCTGAGGTAAGATAAGTTAACTCGGAGCGATATCGAAGCGGTCATAACGAGGCGGTCTTGAAAACCGTTTGGCGGCAACGCCACAAGGGTTCGAATCCCTTTCGCTCCGCTTTAATTATGAACACGCTGTTAGTAACATACTTATGTTGTAATCAACTATTTTGCAGAAGTACTCAAGTGGTTGAAGAGACACCCCTGGAAAGGGTGCAGGTCGTTAATAGCGGCGCGAGGGTTCAAATCCCTCCTTCTGCGTTGCCTTACGCAATCAGTAAGGGTCATAATTAACAAGTACCTTGACAAATAAACAGTAATGCAACCCTGAAAAATTCCAAAAAGCAATGAGCAGGGCGAAAGATGAAATAAG
>NZ_RAIQ01000009.1 GCF_003625475.1 Butyrivibrio sp. X503
AGATAAGTTGGGGATTAAGAAAGAATAATGATATAAGTGGAAAATAAAAAAGAGAGGAAGCTCGAGTGAGCTTCCTCGTTTTTGTGGTTTACTTTACAATGTCAAAGCTGATTGCCGGTGTGTTTTGTAGTTGTTTAACATATTTATCATAATCTTTTTTGTCTCTACTTTGGAATTGTTTTCCGGGAGCGCTGACATCCGAATCTCTTCGAATGCCTTCGCATTCCTCCTCATGACGAAAAAGAAAGATGTGATCTTTGTAAAGGAGCTTCTGTCCATCAGATGTTACCAGAAAGGTCTCGTATATGTCTCTTGTTGCACTTGCATAGAGAATACCATCACTGGATAGCTTTATCGGTCTGTCATAACTATCTGTCTTGATGCTTCCAACGTAGCGGACATGGCTGCCGCTTTGTTTTGTAAAGAAATAAGCATAATATGATGTGTTTTTTCCATTCGAGGTATCGGGGTGACCGGTGATGGCAAAAACCTCTCCTTTGTAGCCCTTTAAATAGAATTTCTTATATCCAAAACCTTTTGGGAGGCCTTTTATTATTTCGTCAAAACTATCGCATTCATGGATGCTTTTTTGCACTATTTTACCGTCTTTATTATACGTTATTGTTATGTATGGCGTGCCTAATGTATTTAGCGAGTATTCTTGAGACGTAAAATTATGTTCGTTTTCTTTCATCACATATTCTACAGTCTCAGTAGTTTCTACGTTCCCCTTGATTGTTGCTGCGCCCGTAATAGTTGATGTAGCCACAATTCCGGCAGTTAATGCACCTATGAATAACTGTGCGCCCTTCTTTTCCATATTTTTTCTCCTTTTCCTTTGATAAACGTTAGATGAAACATGAGTTGATAATTAAAACACTCATTCCAATTGTTATACCATTGTTAAGATATTTTTGTCAAATAATGCGAAATATTATTGGCAATTGCGGGAATCTCCCAAATCAGCTCTTTTGTATTGGTAAAACATTTTAGAATAAAGTATAATCATTCTTATGTTGTTATTTCAGCTTTTATGTGAGGTATAGGTATGGTTTTATCAAATGAGGAATTAAAAGAGATTTATTTTGGGGCGTACGAATTTGAGGGGACCGAAGACGGATATCTTCAGGCTTTTCAGTACAACAAGGATCAGATCGAGTACTTCAAGGGGGCTCTGGATTTTTGGTACGAGAGATGTACGGCGACTACAGCTAAGACTTTTGAGTTTACGACTGAGGCGAGCGAAGTTTCTTTTGACTACAAGATAATCTGGAAGGGCTCCGAAGACTCTTTTGAACTAATGATAGACGGACAGATCACGAACATTGTCTATGTAAAAGATATTGCGGATGAGGGAAGGCTTTCATGGAAGCTTCCCACCGGTAAAAAATCAGTTGTTATTTATCTTCCTGCGGACGAGACAGTGCTTGTAAGGAACTTTGAGATTGACGCGGCATATACTAAGGCTGCGAAAAATGAGAAGGTTCTTTGGCTCGGAGATTCGATCACACAGGGCTACGGACCGCTTCGTTCGGGCTGTACTTATGTGAGCGTTGCGAACAGAATTCTAAATTATGATATAGTCAATCAGGGAATCGGCGGATATATCTATGATAAGAACTGCCTGATGAAGATGGAGGGGTATAACCCCGATAAGATCATCGTTGCGCTCGGAACCAACCAGTACGGCGATGCTGATGCTGTGCAGGCTGTCGAGGAGTACTATGAGAGGCTTATAGGAATTTACGGAAATGAGATTCCGATCCTGTGCATTTCACCTTTGTGGCGCGGCGACAGCGAAGAGGGAATTCCGGTTCTTATGGCATTCTGCGAGAAGGTAAAAGAGATCGCGGGTAGCTATAAGAATGTGAGCGTAATAGACGGAATGGAGATGGTTCCGCACCTTCCCGAATACTTCCTTGATCTTCTTCATCCGAATCCGCTTGGATGTGAGATCTACGGAAGGAATCTTGTGGAAAAGATTCGTAAGCTCGGATGGTAAGCATAGTAACAATGCGTTCCGATAATACTCGGGACTTTTGGAATAAAACAGTTTTAAGGAGATACTTGGCAATGATACACGACAACGTGCTCGCTGCTGTAGGGCATACACCAATGATAAGGCTTAACAGGATCGCGGATCCGGACGGAGCGGAGATTCTTGTTAAATATGAGGGACTTAATGTGGGCGGTTCGATCAAGACAAGAACCGCGCTTAACATGATAAAAGCTGCTGAGAAGCAGGGACTTATAAACGAAAATACTGTGATCGTTGAGCCGACGAGCGGCAATCAGGGAATAGGACTTGCGCTTGTAGGAGCGGTAAGGGGCTATAAGACGGTTATCATCATGCCTGATTCCGTAAGTGAGGAGCGAAGAAAGATAGTTAAGCACTACGGAGCTGATGTTATTCTGGTTCATGATGACGGCGATATCGGTGCTTGTATTGAGGAGTGCCTTAACACGGCTCTCAGAATGAGAGATGAAGATCCCAATGTTTTTGTGCCTCAGCAGTTTGAAAATCCGAATAACACAATGGCGCACAAGAACCACACTGCGCTTGAGATAATGGAGCAGGTTGAAGGACCTATTCACGGTTTTTGTTCGGGAATCGGAACGGGTGGAACCATTACCGGTATCGGAGAGGTTCTTAAGGCGCAGTATCCCGAAATTGAGATCTGGGCTGCAGAACCTGAGAATGCTGCGATCCTTGCAGGGGGAAACATCGGAACGCACATCCAGATGGGTATCGGAGACGGAATTATTCCGGACATCCTTAACAGGACCATATACGATAATATTCACATCGTTTCTGATGATGAAGCACTTACAATGGCTAAGAGACTTGCGAGAGAAGAGGGGATCATGTGCGGAATTTCAAGCGGAACCAATGTTGCTGCCGCAGTGAAGCTTGCAAAGAAGCTTGGGCCCGGAAAGACGGTTGTTACCGTGCTTCCCGATACCGCGGAGAGATATTTTTCAACACCGCTATTTGAAGAATGACGGAGGAAAAGCTTTTGGGAGAGAGAATTAAGAAGAATACTGTTTTATCATGTCTTATCATATTTGGTCTTTTGATCCTGGTACATGGTCTGGAAGCGATAGTTGTCCGTACGGATGAAACTGTTCTTGGAGAGAATTGCATCAATAAGATTTTTGGGATCATCATAGTATTCATTGTTTTGGATCTGCTTAAGTGGAAGCCTATCGACATAGGCTTTACCAAGGAAAAGATAAGAAGAAGCATCGGAATCGGCCTGGCTATGGGTTTGGCTTCTTTTATCATAGCTTACAGTATAGAGATCATTGTCTTAAGAAGCTACGGATACACGGTTTCTTTTGGCATATTTACGACAGGTTTTTCGCTTACGGGAGAATCTGAGATTCACAAGGGAATCGGCTTTATACTGATGTGCATTTTCTTTAATATCATCAATGTGGTTATGGAGGAAGGCACGTTCCGTGGGCTGTTTGACAAGATATTGCTGACGGATCATTCGATGAAGTTTGCGCTGCTGTTTCAGGCGCTTCTTTTCGGAGTGTGGCATATCGTGACGCCGCTTCACAACTTGATTGACGGAGATATTAATTTTGCTTCGTTTTTGGGACTTGGAATTGGATATATTATTCTCGCGGGAATGATGGGAATAAAGTGGGGACTTTTGTACCGAATGACGGGTAGTCTGTATGCGGGAATGGCAGATCACTTTTTTAACAACTGTATCGCAACAAATCTTCTTCATGTGATAACTGAAGGGGGCGTCGATGACTTGATGATCGTGAGAGTCGTGATCGCGCAGCTTTTGTCGTTTGCGGCGGTGTTCATGATCTGGAAGAAATGCGGGTATAAGAAAACTTGCGATTCATCGCTAATATGACTTTTGACACCTATATCATATTATAATATATTATTCTGTGTTAAAATTTGAGTAGAGATATAACTATAGGAAGAATTAGGAGCAAATATGAGTAAAGTTGCACTTATAACAGGTATTACAGGACAGGACGGATCATACCTTGCGGAGTTCCTTCTTGAGAAGGGTTATGACGTTCACGGTATTATAAGAAGATCATCGGTAGATTTCCGCGAGAGGATCGCGCATCTTGAGGGCAAGCCTCATTTCCATCTTCATTACGGAGATCTCGGCGATTCAATGAGCATCATCGGTATCGTGTCCAAGGTTCGTCCCGATGAGATATACAACCTCGCTGCACAGTCACATGTTCAGGTATCATTCGATTCACCTGAGTTTACTGCTGACGTTGATGCGGTAGGTGTTACAAGAATCCTTGAAGCTGTTCGTCAGTGCGGTCTTGCAGAGACATGCCGTATCTATCAGGCTTCAACTTCGGAGTTATACGGAAAAGTTGAGGAGGTTCCTCAGAACGAGAACACTCCTTTCCATCCATACAGCCCCTATGCGGTTGCCAAGCTTTATGGTTTCTGGATCGTAAAAGAGTACAGAGAAGCTTACAACATGTTCTGCTGCTCGGGTATTCTTTTCAATCACGAGTCAGAGCGCCGCGGCGAGACTTTCGTCACACGAAAGATCACACTTGCAGCATCACGTATCGCACAGGGCAAGCAGGATAAACTTTATCTTGGTAATCTCTCAAGTCTTCGTGACTGGGGCTATGCCAAGGATTATGTTGAGTGTATGTGGCTTATTCTTCAGAACGATAAGCCTGAGGATTTTGTTATCGCAACAGGCGTTCAGCACTCTGTTCGTGAGTTTGCACAGCTTGCATTCCATTATGCGGGCATTGAGCTTGAGTTCAAGGGCGAGGGCGCAGACGAGAAGGGTTACGACAAGGCTACAGGAAAGGTGCTTATCGAGGTATCACCTGATTTTTACAGACCTACAGACGTTGTTAACCTTTGGGGCGATCCTACCAAGGCAAAAGAGAAACTCCACTGGAATCCTCAGACCACTTCTTTTGAACAGCTTGTAAAGATCATGGTTGAGCACGATATGGCTAAGGTTGCCGTTGAGAGAGCAAACGAACACGTAGAATTTAACCTTGCGGAGTTCCTTGAAAAAGGAATCGACAAATAAGAGGGAAAAGAGGCGCATATCATGATGGAAAAAAATGATAGAATTTATGTTGCGGGTCACAGAGGAATGGTTGGCTCTGCGATCGTAAGAGAGCTTAAGGAACAGGGATATTTCAATATCATCACGAGAACCCACAGCGAGCTAGATCTTACGAGACAGGACGAGGTCGAGAAGTTCTTTGCCCAGGAGCAGCCCGATTATGTTTTCCTTGCAGCTGCCAAGGTTGGCGGTATCATGGGTAATTCCGAAGCTCTTGCGGATTTCATGTACGAGAACATGATCCTTGAGATGAATGTTATCCACGCGGCTTGGAAGAACGGCTGTAAGAAGCTTGAGTTCCTCGGTTCATCCTGTATTTATCCCAGAATGGCTCCTCAGCCCATGAAAGAGGATTGCCTTCTTACATCAGAGCTTGAAAAGACCAACGAAGCTTACGCACTTGCCAAGATATCAGGCCTTAAGTACTGTGAGTACCTCAATAAGCAGTACGGAACAGATTATATTTCGGTTATGCCGACCAATCTGTACGGACCCAATGATAATTATCACCCCACACATTCTCATGTTCTTCCCGCACTTATAAGAAGATTCCATGAGGCTAAGGAACAGAATCTTCCTTACGTTACATGTTGGGGCGACGGAAGTCCTTTGAGAGAGTTCCTCTACGTAGACGATCTTGCGAACCTCTGCGTATTCCTTATGAATAACTACAGCGGCAACGAAACGGTCAATGCCGGAACGGGAAAAGAGCTTACGATAAAAGAGCTTACGGAGAAGGTTGCATCCATCGTTGGATACACCGGCGAAATCAGATGGGATCCTACAAAGCCCAACGGAACGCCCAGAAAACTTCTTGATGTATCAAAAGCCAAGGCGCTTGGCTGGACGTATAAGACAGAGCTTGAAGACGGTATCAAGCTTGCGTACAAGGATTTCTTAGAGAATCCTATGCGCGCGGAGAGATAAAGATTGGAAAATGAAAACCCTCTACACAGTTGAGTTGTGTAGAGGGTTTATTATTTGATTCAAAATTTATTTTGGCAGATAAAGATTTACAAATATTACTTGATCGGCGTTTTCGCCGTTAAATGTTTCTGCGGGGATAGATAAATTGGACCATGAATCCCAGCTTGATTCGTATAAGCTGTTTCCGCTTAGTATTTTGCCGTCTTTATCAAGTATAAGTCCGCAACCTGTTTTGGTGCTGTAGGAATTCATATGCTCCGTATCGGAAACCACCTCGGATTTAATGCTGTAATTTCCGGAATCACCCTTGTCTAGTTTTGCGGAGATTTCGTATGGAGTATATTCTAAGTCAAGAGGCTGGATTTCAACCTTGTTCCACTTGATGTTTCCGGAAGGAACCTTTTCTAACAATTCCAAAGTAATTGCTACAGTGTTACCTGCCCAGATTTCAATATCATCAGTGAAGATGTCCTGTATATAGGTACCGTCTACGCCTTCAACATTACCGTCCAATGATAACTTGATATTCTGATCGGTTGTATTGGTAAATGCTACGACCAAATGGTGGTATTCTACGCTTACCATATTCTGAGTGTCAATATATGTTCCTTCAGAAACTACGATGCCGTCTGTCGGCATGTATTCAGCTTCCCAATTTACTTTTGAATAATTTGTTGTTAAAGCATCAAGCTTTTTCCGGACCTCATCTGAAATAGGGTATTCCTCTTCAGATTTTTTACCGAATTCTATTTCGGCTGTATTTTCGGTAGCTGCAGCTTCAGTGCCCTGTTCGGGTGATGACTCAGCGCTTTCTTTCTTTGAACCGCATGCGGCAAGCATTGTCACAGTTCCCAATAATGCAAGTGTAAGTCCAAGTAATCTAGTCTTTTTCATATTATGTCCTCCTATATTATGTTGATTAGATTTTAAGGCTTCTGCAAAATAAAGTAAAGATTCTATTGTGAAAATATGAATTATTTTTTAATTACGGCAAAATAAAACCTTTACACATCATAAACAATCATAAATGTGTAAAGGTTGCAGGTAGTATATGCTTTTTTCCAAGAATATCCCGCAGAAATTTGAAAGACAGGCCCTTTAAGTGTAAAATACTGAATAGAGTGGGATTTTATAACTTGTGGCAGAAGAGGGCACAGGCTTTTGGATGTCCGAGAATATGAATCAGGAGTAAAAACAATAATGAAGCTACTTAGTGTTGTTGTTCCCTGCTACAACGAGCAGGATAATATCGCGGATTTCTACAACGAGCTTTTAAAGAACGAGTCTTTTTTCAAGGAAAAAGATATCGAGCTTGAGATCATATACATTGATGACGGGTCTTCAGATAACACGCAGGAAGAAGTGAAGAGTCTAAATGAGAAGGATAAGAGAGTTCATCTTGTCAGCTTTTCAAGGAACTTTGGAAAAGAGGCGGCAATGTACGCGGGACTTCAGAAGTCAAAGGGCGACTATGTCGTGATCATGGACTGTGACCTTCAGGATCCACCGGCTCTTTTGCCTGAAATGATAAATGCGGTGATGGATGAAGGATACGACAGCGTAGCCACCAGAAGAGTCAGCAGGAAAGGCGAGCCTCCGATCAGATCGTTCTTTGCAAGGATGTTCTACAGGCTCATCAACAAGATTTCCAACGCGGAGATTGTTGACGGGGCAAGAGATTACAGGCTGATGACACGCAAATTTGTTGACGCGGTTCTTTCTATGGAGGAATACAACAGGTTCTCCAAGGGAATATTCGGCTGGGTCGGCTTTAAGAATAAATGGATTGAATTTGAAAATATCGAGAGAAGAAAGGGCGAGACCAAGTGGTCTTTCTGGAAGCTTTTTACCTATGCGATTGACGGAATTGTGGCTTTCTCGACTACGCCTCTGACAATTGCATCTGTTTTGGGCATGCTATGTTGTTTTGTCGCCTTTATCTTTGTCATATTTATTGTTATAAGGCAGCTTACTGTGGGAGATCCTAACCATTTGGCAGGATGGGCTTCCATGGCGAGTATCATTTTGTTTGTTGGCGGATTGCAGCTGTTCTTTGTGGGTGTGGTCGGTCAGTACCTTTCAAAGACGTATCTTGAAGTTAAGAAGCGTCCTTTGTACATCGTAAAAGAGGAGTTGTAATGGTCAGTATTATCGTGCCGGTCTACAATGCGGCTAAATATATAGAAGATACCATAGCCATGGTATGCAATCAGACATACAAGGATTGGGAGCTTATTCTTGTGGACGACGCATCAAGAGATGGGAGTGCGGATCTCATCGAGGAGTGCATCAAAGAGCAGGGCAAGCGTATCAAGCTTATTAGAAAAGAAGTTAACGAGGGAGCGGCTGCTGCGAGAAACACAGGAATTGACGCTTCAATCGGAAGGTATATAGCATTTCTTGACGCAGATGACGTATGGGAGATGGATAAGCTTGAAAAGCAGATTGCTTTCATGGAAAAGACGGGAGCCGCTTTTTCTTTTCACTCTTATGAATTCGGAGATGAGAAGGCGCGGCCTACGGGAAAGATTGTTCATGCGCCCGCTACGCTTAATTTCAGGCAGGCGCTTTCCAGAACAGTTATTTTCACGAGTACGGTCATGTTCGATACGGAAAATATAGATATGGAAATTATCCACATGCCTATGGTTCCGAGTGAGGACACGGCGACGTGGTGGAGGATACTTAAGAGCGGAATTACAGCTTACGGACTTGATGAGAATCTTACGATCTACAGGAGACCACCAAAGTCTCTTTCGTCCAATAAACTTATCGCTATGGAAAGAATCTGGTTTTTATACAGAAATATAGCCAACCTATCGGTGTTGGAATCTTTATTTTACTTTGGAGGATGGGCTGTCAGAGCGACTCTTCGCAGGCTGTAAAAGAGGACAATGATATAATCTGCCGAATGAATAATTTGCGAGAAAGATGACGGTCATAGGGAATAATATGAAACGTTCTGAATCATCAAGAAGAATAACAGTTTTGTTGTTGGGATTTGTGGGGCTTGCTATGCAGACTGCGGTTTACGCATGGCTTTGGTTTAGTGTTTATTATCCGATCTTACATGATTGGAGAAGAAAAACTCTTCAGCTGGATCAGGAGACTGGGGAATATGTTCTTGTAGGCGATTGGTACATGGGTCGAGGTCTTACGTATACAATATGGGGCCACATATTCACACTACTTCTTTATTTTGTATTGCTGATAGTTATTTCTAATGCTTATGGCGGACTTAAAATAGGCTACCTTAAGCCATTGGATGTTTTTTTGTCACAGATCTTTATATTGTTTTTGGTAAATTTCTTTACTTACGCCCAGTTTTTGATCATTAGAATTCAGTATGTTGACGTCCTTCCGATGTTGGGGATGTTCCTGATTCAGTTATTGATATCTTTTGCATGGGCATACATAACAAACGCTCTTTATATGCGGATATTCCCGCCGAGAAGGCTTCTCCTTGTAAACGGCGAGTATGCTGCGGATGATATTATCAGTAAATTTGATACAAGAAAAGATAAGTACACTATTGTAAAAAAGATCAATATTTCCGAGGGTATTGATAAGGTATACGAAGAATGCCTTGGAGATTACGACGGAGTTATCATCTGGGATGTTCCGAGCCAATACAGGAATGGGCTTGTTAAATACTGCTATGGCAGAAATATAAGAATATATGTTATGCCCAAGATAACGGATGTGCTGTTAAAAGGGTCATCGCAGCTTCATGTTTTTGATACACCGGTTCTTTTGCTTAGAGAATATTCCATCAAGATTGAGCAGAGATTTATAAAAAGATTCCTTGATATCTTGATATCTCTTTTGCTTATTATCATTACTTCGCCGCTTATGCTGATCGCAGCGATCGTTACTAAGCTTTACGACGGAGGCCCGGTCCTGTACAAACAGGTAAGGTGCACCAAGGACAGGCGCGAGTTTAAGATAATGAAATTCAGAAGTATGAGTGTGGATGCGGAAAAGGACGGTGTTGCAAGGCTTGCTGCCAAGAATGATTCCAGGATCACACCTTTTGGTAAGTTTATCAGGGCGTGCAGGATTGATGAGCTTCCGCAGCTCTTTAACATTCTCATCGGAGATATGTCTTTTATCGGTCCGAGACCCGAGAGGCCTGAGATCATAGATCAGTACATGGAAGAGATGCCTGAGTTTGCGTTCAGGACCAAGGTTAAAGCAGGACTTACGGGGTATGCGCAGGTTTACGGCAAGTACAACACAACGCCGTATGACAAGCTTAAGCTTGATCTTACTTATATAGAGAACTATTCGCTTTGGCTCGATCTTAAGATTGCGCTGCTTACACCCAAGATCCTTATTACTCCCGATGCGACGGAGGGAATTGAGGATGACCAGATTACTGCTAAGAAGAACTCATAAGGAAGGCGGCGCGCGGATAATTGATTTGTGTAACCGATAATTGCGATACGGAGACTTGATACATGGACAGAAACAAGAATAAGTATATGGATGAAACGTTAAATCTTAAGAGTTTCTATCTTAGATTTTTGAAGAAAATATGGCTGATTCCCGTGGCGGCGCTCATTGGTGCGCTTATCGGAGCGGGAATCTATTATCTTGTGACCGTGGCTTTTGGTGCCGAAAGGCAGTACGAGGCACAGACCAATTTTTATCTTACGTATTCACCTGAAGCTTATATCACCAATGAAAATGGCGGAACCATGATAGATTATTACAATTCTTATTCATGGTCCAAGTTGGTATTGCCTTCATATGACGTTCTTGATGAGACAATGAAGATACTTGAGGCTGAAGGAGTGGATGTAACCAAGGAAGAGGTCGAAGCTTCCGTAAGCGCAGATGTTCCTTCGGACTATCGTTTTCTTGTTATTACGGTAAAAAACACAGATAAAGAGCTTATAAATAAGATAACAGATGCAATTATTGAAAACCTGAAGAATTTCCCGAATGTCAGTGTGATGCACGCGGTGGATTCTATAGATGTGATATCAAGAAGTGATATTTATCTTGAAAAAGTCGACAACAGAATAGTTACAGCGACAATATTCGGCGCGGCTTTGGCAGCTCTTTTGGCATTTTTGATCGTTCTTTTGCTTGATGCTGTTGATGATTCCGTATACGTGCCGGAAGAGTGCGAGAGAAGATATGGAATCCCGGTTCTGGGGGTTGTTTCCGATAAGGGCAATATCTGCGGCATGCTTAAGAATGAGCTTACAGAGACTTTTGAGAAATATGTTTCAAAGGCTGAGAATGCATTCTTTATCTCAACGGATAGCATGGAGGATTATGAGAGATCGGGAAAAGATCTTGATGTTCTCAAAAACGTACTCGGAAACGGAAGAAGCGATAGCGTATCTAAGCTTACTCCCATGGAGGTTCCGGGAAAAGAGCTTGAGAATTACAGGAAGATAAACGCTTCCGACGGAGTTGTTATAGGAATACCTATGGGGAAAAAGAACGGAGCGATGATCGAGCATATTATTTCGCAGCTTAAAAAGCATGATTGCCCGGTTCTCGGAACCGTTATAGTACGCGCCGACGAGAAATTTATCAAGCGCTATTATGGGATTAAATGATATTTGGGGAAATATCTTTTTACTAAAAAATGGGATGATGGTGGAGACAGATGTCCGACAGACTTGAAATACTGATATCGGCTGTAGACAAGGCGGCCGAAGAACTACCTAACAAAATGAAAATAGAGACTGACGCCGTGATCGTCAATCAGGTGCCTGACGGAAGCGGCGCCGACAAGGATGAGATGATCGTTGCGCTTAACGGAATTTGCAAGGTGCTTACAAGGCACGCCAAGGGAGTTGGCCTGTCGAGGAATATGGCGCTAGATACAGCGACCCATGAGCTTATTCATTTTGGCGACGACGATATAGTCTATGATGAAGGATACTCAGATAGGATCATTGAGGAATTTGACAAGCATCCCGAGGCGGATGTGCTTTTGTTTAATGTTAAGGCGCAGCCCGGAAGAGAGACCTATTGGAATGAAGATTTTGCCGAGATCACATGGAGAAACTACGGCAGATATCCGGCATATGCGATCGCTGCAAGGAGAGAAAAGCTTGTAAAGGCGGGCGTCAGATATTCGCTATTATTTGGCGGCGGGGCCGAGTTTATGAACGGTGAGGACTCTCTCTTTTTACATGACTGCTTAAAGGCGGGGCTTTCAATGTACAGAACGCCCGTTGCACTCGGGCATGAGGAGCCCGGAGAATCTACATGGTTCAAGGGTTATACCGAGAAATTCTTTTTTGACAGAGGAGTGCTATATCATTTCCTTTACGGAAAGATGGCTAAGATACTGGGATTTAGGTATTTGTATAAGAATAAAGACGAAATGTGCAAGGAAATGGGGCTTTTACAGAGCTACAAGATTCTTGTAAAGGGCGTTAAGCACGGCAAAAAAGTAAAAGCAAGATAGTTTCAAATGCATATTGAAATAAGGCGAAAGGTTATAGATGGCAGTTTACTTGGCTTTGACGGCGTTTGTCATACTGACGGCAATGCTGATCAAAAAGACGGAATTTAATACCGAATATGCAGGAAATCTATGTGTCTATCGCGGCATGAAAAGACAGGATATGGTCAATATTATTGCTATGTTCACTATTTTCATGGGGCTTTTTTTGGTTGCTGCGTTGAGAGTCAATGTCGGCAATGATTATGCCAAGCATGTAGAGTTTATGCATCTTGCTTATTGTGATGCCTATGTCCCCACGGAATGGGGATTTAACATGGTAACACGCGTTATCTATTCGCTTTGCGGATCTGAGCAGTTTATATTGGTATTTGCTTTCTTTGCTTTTTTTACGGTTTTATTTTTTATGAAAGCAATTTGGGATCAAAGCGAGTGGTTCCTTATTAGCTTTGTGATGTTTATGTTTCTTGGATATTATTTCCAATCATTAAGCACCACTCGTTATTATTTAGCACTGGGAATAGCGCTGTTTTCGATTAAGTATGTGATAAAAAAAGACTGGCCGAAATTTGTGTTTTTTGCGCTTGTGGGATGTCTTTTTCATAAATCGATGTTTATGATACTCGTTTTTTACCCGCTTTGCAGGATTAAGTGGAAGAGATGGATGTATGTGGTCGGCGCGGCGTTTTGTGTATCGTGTTTGTTTCTGCAAGATCTTTATCTTAAGATTGCCATTCATTTTTACTCTTCTTACAAGGATAATGCGGATGAGTATGTGAGCGGAATAAGCTATGTAAATATCGCAAGATGCATCGTGGTTCTAGCTCTTGCACTATGGGTGTTTAGGGACAAGATAAGAGAGAGCGGTAAATATTCATTCTATTTTCATTGCAACCTTATGGCGCTTGCATTATACGTATTCGGCTCGTTCCTTCCGATTGTTTCGAGAATTGGATACTACCTGAATATAACACAGATATTGTTTGTTCCTGCGATCATAAAGAATATAAAGGATGAGAAAAAGAGAAAGCTTTTGACCGTGGCGACAGTTGTCGGATGTATTTTGTATTTTATGATCTATATGAGAGGGGCGGCCAACGACGGTATCAGGATACTTCCGTACCGGACAATTCTTTTTCATGATATGCCGCCGATCCTTTCGGAGAAAGGCTATTAAGGAGTTAGTTTTTATATGAAGAAACCTTTTTTTACAATAATAATAGTTTCATATAATCCGGGAAATAAGCTGATTGAGACTGTCGAGAGTGTCAAGAAACAGACTTATTGTAACTATCGGATTTTGATAAAAGACGGAATGTCTACCGACGGCTCGCTTGAGAGGCTCAGAGAAAAATATGGCATAACAGGCGATATTGATGAAAAAGGCGAGGTAACTATTGTTGAGAGCTGTGACAATGGTATTTATCACGCTATGAATATTGCGGCGTCATACTTAAATGAAAAGGTTAAAAGCGCAAGGGCAGAGGGTGAAGAACTTGAAGATTCGAATGATGTTAAGATACTTCGTGCGGGAGAGCTTCCATCGTACATTTTCTTTTTGAACTGCGGCGATACCTTCAGAGACGAAAATGTGCTCAGGAAGGTGCATGACAATATCATTACCAAGATTGAGAAGAGCGGAACAACGGTTCCCTCGATCTTTTACGGAGATACGTTTGATTGTATGACGGGACAAAGAGTTGCGTCCAATCCCAGAATCGATGATTTTGCTTGCTACAGAAATGTTCCTTCTCATCAGGCTTGTTTTTATGATGAGAGGCTCATATACAGAAATCCGTTTGATCTAAAGTACAAGGTCAGAGCGGATTATGAACAGTTTTTGAGATGCTTTTATAAAGAGAAAGCGCAGGCTGTATACATGCCTGTAATTATTGCTAATTATGAGGGCGGGGGATTCTCTGATGTGAACAAGAAACTTTCCGAAGAGGAGAGGCGTGAGATCATCAAATTGTATCTTCCGAAGTCACAAATCAGAAAATATGATATAATACGGATATTTACTTTTGCAGCGTTTAGAACGGCGCTGTCATCAAACAAGCTAACATCAGGAGTTTACAACACGCTTAAGAGCTTAATTTACAAGCTAAAGGAGAAGAGAAATTGAGAGTTTTATGGTTATGTAACATTATGCTTCCGGCGTATGCCGAAGCACACGGAACTGAATATTCGGTAAGAGAAGGTTGGCTTACGGGCTGCCTTAACAGAATCATTGGGGAAAATGATTCTGAAAAGAATAAGCTTACTTTGGGAATTTGTTTCCCTAAGGAAGATGCAGGTAATTACAAAGAGGTTATCGATGGAATAACCTACTATGATTTCACGGAAGATCTTGATCATCCCGAAACTTACGATCGTTCCATAGAGGAAAGATTCCGTAATGTTTTGGACGACTTCAATCCTGACATCGTGCATATTTTTGGAACAGAATTCCCGCATACGCTTGCAATGATGAGAGTTTTTAATAACCCGGATAAAACACTTCTGGGTATTCAGGGACTTTGCGGTGCGATCGCGTTTGATTATATGGCGGGTCTCCCTGTAAATGTACAGGAAGCGGCAACCTTCAGAGACAGATTGAAGGACGATTCGCTCGTAAAACAGCGTAATAAGTTTTTGATCCGTGCCGAGCATGAGAAAGAAGCGATTCGACTTACCGGAAATATAACCGGAAGAACCGATTTTGACAAGTCGGAGACTGCCAAGATCAATCCTTCCGCCAAGTATTTTTTAATGAATGAGACTATGAGACCCGGATTCTATACGGGAAAATGGGATGAAAAAAAGGCAGATCCTCATTCAATATTTATGGCACAGGGTGACTATCCGCTTAAGGGCTTGCATTTTATGCTTGAGGCCATGCCCAAGATTTTGGAGAAGTATCCCGACGCGCATTTATTCGTTGCCGGAAACAACATACTTGGAAAGGGCAACAGCAAATATCCGTTTTTCCTTAGAGCAAGCGCTTACGGCAAGTATCTTAAGAAGCTTATATCTGCAAACAAGCTCAAGAAGAAGGTTTCAATGCTTGGAACGCTTGATCAGGAGCAGATGAAGGACAGATTTTTGCACAGCAGCGTATTTGTATGTGCTTCTGTGCTTGAGAATTCGCCCAATTCGGTTGGAGAGGCCATGCTTTTGGGCGTTCCAATCGTTGCTTCGAATACAGGCGGAATTCCCAATCT
The DNA here is from genome assembly GCF_003625475.1 of Butyrivibrio sp. X503. Classification (GTDB taxonomy): domain Bacteria; phylum Bacillota; class Clostridia; order Lachnospirales; family Lachnospiraceae; genus Butyrivibrio. The sequence continues at coordinate 15,660 of NZ_RAIQ01000009.1, forward strand.
TCTTACAGATAAGAAGGACGGTCTTTTGTTTGAGAAAAAGAATCCGGAAAAGCTCGCCGAAGCTATCATCCAGATCTGGGACGAGCCTGTAATATCGGCAGTGTACGGTGACAATGCAGCCAAGCACGCGCGTATAACACATGACGCGGATGCAAATTATGAGAGACTTCTTGAAATCTATAACGAGCTTGATAGTAATAAGGAGTAAACCAAGTGGTTATTACTTTTGTCTCTAACTACATAAATCACCATCAGATTCCTTTTTGCAAGGAAATGGCGGGATACGGCGAAGGCGTCGAATTCCGCTTTGTTCAGACTATGCCTATGGAGCAAAAGAGGATAGATATGGGCTGGGCGGTTGATCCTGCGGATTATCCGTTTGTTTCCTTGTATTATGAGGACAAAAGAGCTTGCGAGGACCTCATCCTAAATAGCGATGTCACGATATTCGGATGGTCTGAGGGCATTGTAAAAGAGCTTGAGGCAAAAAGACTTTCTTCCGGCAAGCTCTCTTTTCGCGTTAGCGAAAGGATTTACAGAGAAGGCCAGTGGAAGATGATAACCCCCAAAGGGCTTATCAATAAATACAACGAGCATATCAAATACAGGAATAATCCCGTATACTTGCTATGTGCGGGAGCTTATGTCGCTTCGGATTTTAATCTGATAAGAAGTTACCCCGGTAAGATGCTCAAGTGGGGATATTTTCCGGTAGGGAATATTGACCGGTATTCTAAAAACATCGGAGAGGAATCCTATTCTTTCCAAGATGAAGAACGCAAGGTCGGCTATCCCATCAGGATTTGTTGGGCAGGAAGACTGATCGATCTTAAACATCCGGAATTTGCTGTCGAATTGGCTGAGAAACTTAAAGGCCACGGATATGATTTCAAGATGGAGATCATAGGCGACGGAGAGCTGAAAAATGACCTTGAAAGAAGCATAAATGAAAAAGGTATTGAAGATAAAGTTGTTCTGACAGGTGGTAAAAAGCCTGCAGAAGTGCTGGAATATATGAAAACAGCTGATATTTTTATATTCACAAGCAACTATCTTGAGGGTTGGGGCGCCGTTGTTAATGAAGCCATGTCGTGCGGATGCGCAGTTGTTGCATCGCAAGAGGCGGGAGCTGTTCCTTTCCTTATAGAGAGTGGTGTGAACGGTTACACGTATTCAAACGGCGATTTCTTTGATTTTTACAACAAAGTATTGCTCTTATTTGAAGATAGAGATAAAATCTTGGAGTTTGGAGAAAAGGCTAAGGAGACAATTTCTGAGCTTTGGAATCCGAGACATGCGGCAGTTGAGCTTATTCGCTTTTGCACAGAGTTTTTAAGCGGTAAAGAGCCGAGACCTTCCATGGAAGGACCTATGAGCGCTGCCGAAATAATTAAGCCTGCAGGTTTTTTGAGAACTTTGCAGGAAAAGAATCAATTGGAATGAGGAATTTATGAGAAACATCGATGAATTATTTGAAACCGAATTTAAGATCTTCGGCCTGACCATCACAATATTTGACCTTTTCTTTTTCACGGTATTGACGTGCCTTGGAATAATAATGAGAATGTCGCTCTATGATATAGTTTCGGGTGATTACAAGCTTGCTTTTGCCGATTGGATGAGAGAGTGTCATGAGGCAGGAGGTTTTCATTATCTTGGAATCAAGCCCGGCGTATCCGATGCAAGTACATTTGACTACAATTGCATGTTCCAGTATGTAATCGTGATACTTCACTATATCGGCGGCGGAATAAGCGATATGTACCTTGTTAAGACGGTTTCGGTTATATTTGATTTTGTCTGCGCGATCACTATATTTAGGATCGCATATGCGGTTACAGAGGGCGACGTTAAGAAGTCCATGATCGCATACGCAGCTACAATGTTCCTTCCGACAATGGTACTTAACAGCGGAGCTTGGGCACAGAATGATTCTATATATACTACGTTTGTTTTCTTATCCCTTCTTAGTATCATCAAGAGAAAAGATAACAGAGCGTTTATTTATCTGGCACTTGCCTACAGCTTCAAGCAGCAGGCTATTTTCTTTGTGCCCTTTGTGATACTTATGTGGCTCAAAAATAAAGTGAAGATAAGATATATTTTCTGGATACCCGTTATTCACGTGCTTGCAATGGTCCCTGCGGCTATTGCGGGAAGAAGCTGGGGAGACCTCCTTGGAATTTACGGCAAGCAGGTTACCATGTTCTCAAGGCTTACAATGAATTATCCCAGTATCTATGCGATAATTGCCAATGACCTTAACTCAAATATCAGAAAGATCCTTATACCTGTCGGTTCGGTTGCGACGGTTATGATCTTCGGTATTATTGCTTATTATATTTATAAAAAGAAATTTGAGATTACCGGCAGATATATGATAACGCTGGTTATCTTTACATCGCTGCTTTGCTGCTTCTGTCTGCCTGCAATGCACGAAAGATATGCATATATTCCCGAGGTACTTGCAGTTGTTTATGCCGTATTTTCATATAAGAGAATGTCAATCTGCACAGCACTTCAGGTTATTGCGATGATCACATATTCGAGATATCTTTTCGGCTCGACCGTGACTACGGTATGGCCGCTTTCGATCGCAATGCTTATAACCATTATGGTAGTTGGATATGATCTTTTCCTTCAGATGAAAGAGAATGAGATAAAGGCAGAGTCTGTTGTGGATGAGCAGACCGAAACTGAGACGGAGGCTGTTAGTGGCTGAGAATACCGGAAAATTAACGGTTATCATACCTGCATATAATATCGAGGATCTTCTTGGAAGATGTATCGAGTCTGTGGCTTCTCAGGATTATCCTGCGGAGCTTTTGCAGATTATAGTTGTTGATGACGGCTCGAGCGACTCTACAGGTAAGATAGCTGATGAGTACGCTGCAAAATATGAGAATGTCATGGCTCTTCACAAGGAAAACGGCGGCTCCAGCAGCGCCAGAAACCTTGGAATAAGCCATGCAACGGGAGACTACATCGGATTTGTAGACAGTGATGATTTTGTCGACAAGAGCATGTTCAGTACGCTTATGGACGCGGCCAAGAGAAATGACGCCGACATGGTGCAGGTTTCAAGAGATGAGATCGCTGAAGACGGTTCGATGCTTCCCGATGTGATCACACCCCCGGATAAAGAGAGTGTTGTTACACCAAAAGAGCATATGAAGACACTCCTTATGCACACGGGAGATGCGTCTTTTTGCACGAAGATAACAAGAAGGTCGATTCTTTCTGACGACCTAAGGTTCCCCGAAGGTGAACTTAATGAGGACTTTTATCTGATGATCAAGGTCCTTGCAAGGATAAATAAGCTTGTCATACTTCCCGAAAAGTACTATCACGTTTTTTACAGAACGGGCAGTAATTCAAGAAAAAAAGCTGAGGATAAGGACTATTTCCCCTCTGTTTTTACTGACATTGTCAGAAATGCGGATGTCGCGCTGGATATCGTAAAGAACAGATATCCCGAGCTTGTTCCTGTTGCCGAGAGATTCGGTTTTTATCAGAGACTTGATTATCTTTTGCATATCCCGACAAGCAAGATGACAAAAGATAATGATTTTTACCTGGGAGTGGTAAAAAACATCAGGAAGAACCTCGGAAAGATTATCGGAAGCAAATATCTTTCCAAGAGGGATAAGATATATCTTTTGATACTTGCTCCTGCGCCGAGATTTGTGAGGAAACTCCACGCTTATGTTAGGGGACTGTAAGCATGAAAAAATATGCTATTTACATAATCTTACTTATATCGATTCTGGTAAGTGTATTTTACGGATTCCAAAAGAAGGGCTTTCATGAGGATGAGTATTATACATATTTTTCTTCAAACAGAAGCCTTGGACTCTATCAGCCTGACAGAGAGTGGCAGGACAGGCAGACTGTCTATGATGAGTTCTCTGTAAAAAAAGGAGAAGGCTTTAACTACGGGCTTGTTAAGCTCGTTCAGTCTTGGGATGTTCATCCTCCCGTATACTATTATATTTTCCACACTGTATGTTCATTGACTCCGGGAAACTTTACCAAGTGGAGCGGGATCATAACTAATTTAATAGCCTTTGTTATCTCATTTATAGCGATGGTTATGCTGATGAGAGAACTTGATGTTCCGATTTGGGTACAGGTTTTAAGTCTTACTTTCTGGGGATTGAACACGCAGACCGTTTCCTGCAATTTACTGATCCGTATGTATGCATGGCTATGTGCCGCGATAGTTCTGTGTGCAATTGTCCATGTTAGATTCATGAAGGCTTATGATGAGTATTCGGATGATAAAAAGAGGCTTTTCCTTCGGGGAATACTTCCGATAATGGTGATTTCTTATATCGGATTTCTGATCCAGTACTTTTATATCTTTTTCTTTGTCAGTATCGGAGCGGCGCTTACATGCTGGATCTTGTTTAAAAAGAAAGATATTAAGACGGCGATTCTTTATGTTGTAAGCTGCGCAGTATCGCTTATGCTGGCCGTTATCACATATCCCGCAAGTGTTCATCATCTTTTCGGCGGATACAGGGGAACCGGCGCGGCCGGAAGCTTTTTTGACATTAAAAATACCGGAATGAGAATATCGTTCTTTGTGGGTCTGCTTAATAATTTTGTATTCTCGGGCGGATTGATGATCGTAGTGATCATGCTTATCCTTGGTATAATGGCTCTTTTGGTCAAAAACAAAAAGCACAAGGGTATGGGGGCACAGATGGTTATTCTGACAGTCGGAACCGTAGGATATTTCCTTCTTACGACCAAATGTGCGCTTCTAGTGGGAAGTGCGTCCGGAAGATATGAAATGCCAATCTACGGACTTGTGATCTTATTGTTATTCTGGGATCTTTATTACGTCATCGACGCTATTGGCAACAAGGCATACATGATCGCAATGACTGCAGCTCTTTTGCTTTTCCTTGCTAAGGGACATTTCATTGATAAGAATGTTTTGTTTTTGTATCCAGAGGATGTGGAGAAAATGGCCTATGCAGCCGGCAATAAGGATTCGGTAGCGGTTGTTATGTTTAACCCTGCGACTGCTCATAATGTATGGAGGCTTACGGATGAGCTTCTTTGCTATGACAAGGTCTTTTACATGGATGAGGAAAATACACAGAAGCTGGAAGATAAAGACGTTACACAGGCAGATAAGATTATCCTTTATGCCGCAGATGATGATATGCAAAAAGAGGCTTTTGATAATCTGATTTCTTCTTGTGCGGTAGCAGGGGATTTTAAGCAGCTGTTTACGGAAGATATGTGGACGACTTACGAGGTCAGATGACAGTGTACGGGCGCGGATGTGACGCAGTGAATTTTGACCTTGTACGCGCGATATATTATAATCAATTAGTTAGAGAATGCGAGAATTTCGGTATTCTTCGGAGGTTTTATTAAGATGAGAGCGGCAGTGATCGGAGCAAGCTCCGAGTCAATATATACGATAAATAAGGCTAAAGAGTTGGGACTTGAAGTGCTGGCGCTTGACGGAAATCCGGATGCACCGGGGCTTAAAGCGGCAGATGTTTCATTTGTTGTAGATATCAGGAGCCCTGAGAAGGTTTTTGAGATTCTGGATAAAGAAGAAAACAGACCCGATATGATACTTCCGGTTCCGATCGGAAGATATCTTACGACTACAGGTGCGGTTAATGATAAATACGGTCTTACAGGAGTTACAGCTTATGCTGCGGGCATTTGCACCGACAAATATGAGTTTCATAAGGTCCTGAATGAGAAGGGACTTAGGGATGCTGAGCTGTATCTTTTGCCTGCGGGATCCGATGTTATGGACGCTTCAGAGCTAAATGAGGTGTATCCTGTTGTGGTAAAGCCCAGATTCGGCTCTGGTAGCAGGGGCGTTGAAATTTATAATACCCGCGAAGAGCTTGAAGAGAAATTTCTTAAGGCTCAGCCTTATGATGAGGATTATTGCATAGAGAGCTGCGTTCCGGGACCCGAATACGGCGTTGACGGAGTGTTTGTTGACGGTAAATTCAAGCTTATCCTTCTTAGGGGCAAGAAGAATACGCCGCCTCCGTACAGAGAGTGTGTTGGATATTATTCTGTTCTTAGAACGGATGAGAATAAAGATTTTTATGACAGGGTCATCGATCTTATGCAGAAGGTCGGCGAAACCATAGGGTTTAAGGATAACCTTATCCATGCTGATATTATTAAAGATGTAAACAACAGGCCATTTATCATTGAAACGTCAGCAAGACCTTCGGGACATAATCTGCACAATCTTTTTACCCCGATGGCAAGCGGTGTAGATGAGGTTGCTGAGTTTATTAAGTTTGCATTACCGGGTCTCAATAGACCGTATTCGTTTGAAACCAAGACTAACGGGAACATGGTGATCAGATATTTTGATTTTGAAAATGTAAGGGTCAACAAGGTTCCCGATGAAAAAGAGCTTTATAAGAAATATCCGCTCAAGGCGTGGCAGTGTAATCTGACACCCGGTATGTTCCTTGGAAAAGTTACAAACGGCGCATCCATTATGGGAAGAGGTTTCTATGTGCTTGAAGCGGCAACTCATTTTGAGCTTGACGGATATTGTGATGCGATAAAGAGCGAGTTTGAGCTGGAGGAGACGAAATGACTTCCATAGCCATAATCACAGCCAGGGGCGGAAGTAAGAGAATCCCCGGAAAAAACATAAAAGAGTTCTGCGGGCAGCCTATAATTGCTTATTCAATAGAGGCGGCTCTTGAAAGTGGCGCCTTTGACGAGGTCATGGTCTCAACGGATGATGAAAAGATTGCTGAAGTAGCCAAAAGATACGGTGCAAAAGTGCCCTTTTTTAGATCGGAAGCTACTGCGGGAGACTATGCGACGACCGATGAAGTTATCGCAGAAGTCCTTGAAAAATACAAAGAACTTGGGCAAAACTATGACAGATTTTGCTGCATATATCCTACAGCACCATTCATAACAGCTGTTAGGCTAAAAGAGGCGATGAAATGCCTTGATGAGCATGAATCGGTAACTCCCGTGTGCCAATTTTCATATCCTCCTCAGAGGGGATTTGTTGTTGTGGACGGACGACTTGTAAGAAAATATCCCGAATTTGAAAATACAAGGTCTCAGGATCTTGAAAAGTTATATCATGACAGCGGGCAGTTCTATGCTTGCAGAACCGATGCTTTCTTCAGAGGCAGAACTACTGATGTTGAAGATATGGTTCCCGTGATCCTCTCGGATGACGAGGTTCAGGACATAGATACTTTCGATGATTGGAAGATCGCGGAGCAGAAGTATGGAAAGCTTCACCCCGATGACGATGCTCGAAGAATCGCACTGTTTGAAGAGGCTTTAAAGAGCAGCGAGGAATTCGACGACAGCAAGCTCGCAACTCCGTATTACAGAATAGACGAGAAGCTTCTTGATGCAGATATCGACATGCTCAAGACCGCTCTGGATAAGGGCTGGAATAATTACATCTGTTCTTATTCGGTAAAGACCAATTCACTTCCATGGCTTCTTAAGCACTTTAAGGACAATGGATTTTTTGCTGAAGTTGTATCCGCCGAGGAATATGATCTTGCGAAAAGAATCGGATTTAAACCCAATGAAGTTATATATAACGGACCTATCAAAGACAGAGCATCTTTTGAAGAGGTTCTTTTATCGGGCGGAATCGTTAATCTTGATTCCAATTACGAACCTGACTGGGTTCTTGAGATTGCAAAGGATTATTCGGATAAAAAATTAAATGTAGGTTTAAGAGTTAATTACGATATTTCCAGGCTTCTTCCGGAGGAAGTTCTTGCTGACGAAGAGGGAAGCAGATTCGGATATTGTTATGAAAACGGTGCGCTGAAAGCTGTAATCGATAAGCTAAGCGCAGCTAAGAACGTTAAGATTGCGGGGCTTCACCTTCATTCATCAACAAAGTCCCGTTCAATAAATGCGTACAAGGTTCTTGCCAAGGTCGCAGGGATAGTTGCGGACGAATATGGCCTGGATCTTGATTATGTCGATATGGGCGGCGGTTACTACGGCGGAGTTAAGGATAAGCCTGACTTTAGAAGCTATGTGCCTGCAATTGCCGAGTCCCTTTCGGAATTTTTTGATGTATCAAAGACCAAGCTTATCATGGAGCCCGGAGTATCCATGGTTTCATCGAGTTTTGATTTTATAACAAGTGTTATTGATGCAAAACAGGTCAGAGAGCACAGATACGTTATCATCGACGGAAGCAGAGTTAATCTCAATCCTCAGGTTACAAGAAGATGGTACCCTCACAGATTCGAGATTGCGGGAGAAGAATCCGGAAGAGAGAAGCTTCCCGCGCAGATGATCTGCGGATCGACATGTATGGAGTACGACAGGCTCTTTATGGCAGAGCAGGAACCTGAGCTTAAGGCCGGGGACAGAGTGGTGTTTACCAATGCAGGAGGTTATACGATTTGTCTTTCACCTCTTTTTATCCACTATTATCCCGCGGTATATGTTAAGAAGGTTGACGGAACGCTGTATACCGCAAGGCTTCCTTGGACCAATGATGAGTACGTTATGAAAAATAATTATGAGAGCTGATATTACCGGATCTCATTGCTATGGAGGAAATGATATACATGCCAAGATATGAACTTAATCAAAATATCAAATTGGCTGATCATATTATCGGAAACGACCATCCCGTATATATTATTGCGGAGATGTCCGCGAATCATCTGCAGGATTATAACAGGGCGGTTGAGATAATCCACGCCGCAAAAGAGGCGGGTGTAGACGCCATAAAGCTGCAGACTTACACTGCTGATACAATAACAATTGATTCTGATAAGAGTTATTTTCAGATTACCGGCGGTACAATCTGGGACGGCACAACTCTTCACAAGCTGTATGAAGAAGCCTACACTCCTTGGGAGTGGCAGCCTAAGCTCTGCGAGGTTGCAAAGAGTCTTGGACTCGACTGCTTCTCTTCACCTTTTGATGACACGGCAGTCAGCTTCATGGAAGAGATGAACATGCCTGCTTACAAGATTGCATCTTATGAGATTACGGATATTCCGCTTATCAGAAACTGTGCTTCCAAGAAAAAGCCATTGATCATCGCAACGGGAGTTGCCAGAGAGAGCGATATCAGGCTTGCAATTGAGGCATGTCTTGAAGAAGGAAACAAAGATGTTATCTTGCTTAAGTGTACATCGGCTTATCCTACGCCTTATGAAGACGTTAACCTAAACATGATTCCTACGCTTGCACAGGAGTATGGCTGTATCATGGGCCTCTCCGATCATACTATGGGTTCGGCTGTTGCGGTGGCATCGGTTGCGCTCGGAGCAAGAATGATCGAGAAGCATCTTACGCTAAAGAGATCCGACGGAGGTCCTGACGGAGCTTTTTCCATGGAACCCAAGGAATTTGAGGAACTTGTGAAGAACGTGAGGATGGTTGAAAAGGCTCTCGGAAGCAAGGAATACAAGCTCACTCCCGTTCAGGAGACGGAAAGGGAGGGCGCGAGATCTCTTTTTATAGTAAAAGACATCAAGGAAGGCGAGGCGCTTACGGCCGAAAATATCAGGTCAATAAGACCCGGAAACGGCCTTCCGCCCATTGAATATGATAAAGTTATAGGTAAGGTTGCAACGCGTGATCTTTTCAGAGGTGATCCGCTCAAATACGAAGATTTTCGGTAAATGAGGCAGATGCGATATGGGAAAAAAGATTTGGATTAAAGCAAACGGTAACGGAATCATTGCAACAGGACATATAAGAAGATGTATGACCATTGCTCAGGAGCTTAAGGCTCTTGGCGCTGAAGTGGAGTTTGTGCTTTCCGATGAGGACAGCGCCAATCTTTTGCAGACGCTTTCTGACGAAGAAGGTATGCAGTATGATGCACGAATCCTTCATACGGTTTTTTCCGAGCCCATGCAGGACATAGAGGTTCTGGAGGAGATGTTTGCGGAAGAGAAGCCGGATTTTTACCTGATGGACTCGTATTTTCTTAAAGAGGATTATTTTGAAGCGGTAAACGAGATCATCAAGAAAAACGGTCTTGCTACCAAGACAGGCTTTATTGACGATCTTTATAAATTTGATTATCCCGTTGATCTTGTGGTCAATTACGATGTGGAGGTTCCGAAGGATTTCTACAGTGCGCCTCATAAGCTTCTGGGAGCCGAATATGCTCCTCTTCGCAAGCAGTTTGAGGGTATAGATTATAGTGTTATTCCCATAGCCAAAAGAGCTTTTCTCTCCGCAGGAGGAACCGATCCTTATCATATAGTCGGCAGTCTCCTTAAGGAAGTATATGAAAACGACGGACCGTGCAGGAAGATACCTGATTTTATGCTCTTTACCTGTGACGTTATCGTCGGAGCTCTGTTTGAGGAAGACTATGTCAAAGAGTTAAAAGAGCTTGCGGCTAAATATCCTGCAATAACACTGCATGAATCAACTCCCGATATGGCGGGACTTATGAAAACCTGCGACTTCGCGGTAACGGCAGGCGGAACAACACTCTATGAGCTGTGCGCAGTCGGAGTGCCTACCGTGGTTTACAGTATGGCAGACAATCAGGTTGAATTTGTAAAAGCGTTCGATAAATGCGGCGCTGTGAAATATGCGGGCGACCTTAGAGAAGACGAAAGGATTGTTCAAAGAATCGTTGCATGGGGAATCGCAGCGATCGACAATCAAGAATTCAGAAAAAAAATGAGTGACAAAGCAAGGAAACTTGTAGACGGAGGCGGTGCTAATAAAATTGCACATGCTATTTTAGAGATTATATAAAACATGAAAAAACTGAGTATTATCGTGCCTGTTTATAACATGGCAGCTGACGGAAAACTTGATTATTGTTTAAAGAGTCTGGTAAACCAGCAGCTTTCTTTTGGTGAATACGAGATAATTGCGGTGGATGACTGTTCTACGGATGAATCTTATGAAATCCTTAAGGATTATATGGCAAGATACCCGGATAAATTCATAGCCCTTCATTCCGAAGTCAATCACCATCAGGGAGGAGCCAAGAATATCGGCCTTGCGAAAGCCCGGGGCGAGTGGCTTGGGTTTATAGATGCGGATGATTTTATTGTTCCCGACTACTACGAGAGGCTTCTTAAGAAGGCAGAAGAGACAGGCGCTGATATGGTCGGCTGTGATTATACTATGGTGACTGATCATAGCTTTAACGTCGGAAAGATAGTCCACAACAATAATTATTCACAAACGGGTGTTATGAATAAAGAACGATACAGGAATCTTTTGATAGAGACAGGTTCTTTGGTCGTTAAGGTCTACAGACGAGAACTTATTGTGGGTGACTATGTTCCCGGAACCAAAGACAAGCTCGATATATTCCCTGAGGACATCTTTTACGAGGATAACGCTGTTAGCAATACCTGGATGCTCAGATCCAAACATTTTGAATATATAGACGAGCCTTTATATTTCTATTATCAGCACGATGCTTCAACCGTTCACAGCATTTCTATGAAGAACCTTGAAGACAGAATGACTGCGGGAAGAGAGATAGTCGCTCAGGCTAAAGATAATGGCTATTTTGAGGAATATAAGCCCGAGATAGAGTTCCAATACACGGTGCTCTTTTATATAAATACATTGTTTTCGGCGATGCCAAAGAAGTCCGGACTTAAAAATGTTTACGGATTTTGCAAGAAGCTCGCTATCGAAATGAAGGAAACCTTTCCAAATTTCCAAGACAATGAGTATTACAAAGAGAAGATACACCCCGAGGAAAAGAAGCAGGTTTCTTATCAAATGAAATCACATCTGTTTTTTTATATATATTACAGACTTTTGTGGTTTTACAGGGGATTAAGAAATGGAAAGAAAAATGCATAATAGAATATATGTATGCCATACCTTTTACCATGTGTATGTGGCATGCCTTAAGGAATTTTATATTGCAGACGGAGGGAAAGCTTCTCTTGTTCTTTCCAAAATGTCCAATAACTTTGGAAAAATGGTTGAAAGAGCCAAGGACAGCGACATTTTCGATGAAGTGTTTGAGTACGATGAGAAGGAAGATACTTTTTTCCCTGAGCTTAAAGAGCTCAAGACCGATTCGGGTAATATCGTCACCAATATGATCAAGCGGATAAAGTTCTGCAAGAGATTTGGCAAGCTTCAGGAACAGTATATTCCCGTTGATTTTAAGAAATACAAGGATATATATGTGTTCTGCGATTCAGATCCGATAGGGTATTATCTTAATTACAAGAAGATAAAGTATCATGCCGTAGAAGACGGACTTGACTGCATAAGATATTATGACACGGCAAGATACGATAACAGGGGGCATTTTAAAATCAAAGCATTTATGGCGTCTCTGGGGCTTATACATATACAAAACGGATACGGAAGATATTGCATCGACATGGAAGTAAATAACATATCCGTTCTCCCGTATCCTTGTGAAAAGTATGTTGAACTTCCAAGAAAGAAGCTTACGGACAGACTATCTTCAGAAGAAAAAGAGAAGATGCTTGAGCTTTTCGTTGATGATATGAAGGGACTGAAAGAAAAGCTATTAAAAGACAGTGATTCCAAGACACTTCTTGTATTATCCGAGCCGCTCTGTGACCTTGAGACAAGAGAGCGTATCTTTAAGGATATTATTGACGAATATGGTACTATAGATGGTAAGCGTGCTGTGGTACTTATTAAACAGCACCCGAGAGATTATCTTGATTACAACAAGACATTTCCCGATGCTATCGTTCTTGACGGATCGTTCCCGATGGAGATGCTTAACTTTATCGAGGGCCTCTCTTTCGATAGACTTGTTTCTGTATATACGGTGGTTGATTCGATTCAGTTTGTAAAAGAAAAGCATTATCTCGGAGATGATTTCATGGACAAATATGAAGCTCCCGAGATTCACAGACAGAATGAAGCGATAACCGATTAAAGCTTTTGAATATATTAAAACCGGAAGGATATATTGGTTTTATGCGTAAGATTTATAAAAAACTGATACTTTTGCTTGATGCAAAACAAAAAAGACAGATGGTGGGCATGGTTTTCATGATGCTTGTGGGAGGTATGCTTGAAGCCATCGGAATTGCGCTTATATTGCCGATACTAAAGATTATTTCAACTCCGAAGGAGATAGCAAAGAGCAAATATTTATCTTTTGTCTGCAATGTGCTTAATATTGATTATTCAGATGTTGGGCGTCTTACAGGAGTATTTTTGGTAGCAATTATATTGGTTTTTGTCATAAAGAATGTTTTTTTGTTTTTTATGAATAAAGCTCAGCTTAAATTTGTTTATACCAACCAGTTTGCGACATCCAGAAGAATGATGATCAATTTTATGCAGCGCCCGTATGAGTATTATCTCAACGCCGATACCAGTGTTATTCAGCGTAACATCACATCGGATGTAAATAATATGTATGGACTTATTCTTAGTTCACTGCAGCTTATAAGTGAAGTCATCGTATTTATTTTTATCGTAATATTCCTTTTGAAAACAGATGCGATCATGACGATTTCAATTGCATCACTTCTTGTTATCGTTCTTTTGCTTGTTAAGTATAAAATAAAACCTGTTATGGTTAAGGCGGGACAGGAGAATCAGGACTATTACAGCGGGCTGTACAAGTGGATCGATGAGTCTGTGACAGGTATAAAAGAGATCAAGATTGCAAATAAAGAGAATTATTTTATTAATGGATATGCTGATTGCGGAGCGGGTTATGTTAATGCGGTACAGAAGTATAATCTGTACAATTCAACTCCGAGACTTCTTATCGAGACTGTAGCAATTATAGGATTGATGGGATATATGCTGTTTGACATGTCTGTGCTTGGTGCGGATATCAAACAGCTTGAGCCGCAGCTTGGTGTACTTGCCGCAGCTGCAGCACGTCTCCTTCCGAGTGCCAATAGAATAAACAATTACCTCACAAGTATCGCTTACTTTGAGCCTTTCCTCATGAACGTAAGCGACAATCTTCAGGAGGAGATCAACGACAGTTCGATATCATACAACGGTGACGATTACAGAAAGAAGCTTGAAGTGCAGAAGCTTCCCGTTAATAAGACTATTTTGCTAAAGGATATTACTTACAAATATCCGAATTCGGATAAATACGTTCTGAATCATGCAGATATGGAGGTGCCTGTCGGTAAGTCAGTAGGTATCGTGGGAACTTCCGGTGCCGGAAAGACTACGATTGTAGACGTAATGCTCGGTCTGCTTTGCATAGAGAGCGGCACTATCTATGCAGACGGAACGGATGTGATGAGCAATTATCCCGGATGGCTCAAGAATATAGGATATATCCCTCAGACTATCTTTATGCTTGATTCGACTATCAGGAAGAATGTGGCATTTGGATATGCAGATGAGGATATTGATGATAATAAAGTATGGCAGGCACTCAAGGAGGCATCTCTTGATGAATATGTGAGATCCCTTCCCGAAGGTCTTGATACAAGTATAGGAGAGAGAGGAATCCGTCTCTCCGGAGGACAGAGACAGAGAATCGGTATCGCGCGAGCTCTTTTTGAAGATCCCGAGGTCCTTGTCCTTGATGAAGCGACTTCCGCACTTGATAATGAGACCGAGGCGGCTATCATGGATTCAATAAACAGGCTACATGGAAGAAAAACACTTGTTATCATTGCGCACAGATTACAGACAATCGAGAAGTGCGATATGGTTTACAGTATAAAGGACGGCAAAGCGGTCGTAGACAGACAATAAGCACAGCGATGTAGAATAAACAAGACAGACGGAGGCTATGATGACCGGCCAAGGTATGACACAGAAAAGAAATGCGAATATTGAACTTTTAAGGATCGTGGCAATGCTGATGATCCTTACGCTTCATTTTAATTTTCAATCGAATGCTCTTCCTGAACTTGGAGAGCCTGCTTCGCATGTCGGTATATTTGCAACGATACTCGAAGCCATCGCCATTACGGGTGTTAACGTCTATGTGCTTATAAGCGGATATTTCCTATCCGCCTCAACAGTTAAGTTCAGCAAAATGCTTCAGCTTATTCTTCAGGTTTATTTCTATACTCTACTTGTTTCCGCAGCTATGATTTTCGTCGGTGCGTATACGGTCAGACCGGAAGATAAGCTCGACAGGACTCTTAAATATTTCTTCCCCATATCTGCGGAACATTACTGGTTTGTGACTGCGTATGTGATCATGTATGTGCTTGCGCCTGTTATGAACGCGGCAGTCAATACTCTTAAGAGAAAGCAGCTCAAGGCAGTCATTATAGGGCTTTTGACTTGGTTTTGCTTTATAAAGAGCATTGTTCCCGTTATGTTCGGAACAGATAAGATGGGATATGATTTTGGCTGGTTTATATGTCTTTATCTGATCGCTGCCTATATCAGGAAATATAATATCGTTCTTTTCCACGACGCCAAGAGAAGTGCGATCGTTTTTGCAGTATCGGCGTTTGCTATTGCGGCTCTCAGCCTTATCTTCCACAAGATCAATCTGGATACCGGAAGATTCAGATATTATGCCGGTGTTCCGAACCATTATAATTTCATATTCACATTAACGGGAGCACTCGGACTGTTTTCTGTCTTTAGATTTATGAGGTTAAAAGAAAACAAGTTTGCCGAAGCGATCAGGATAATTGCGCCGTATACACTTGGCGTATACCTTCTTCATATGCACTTTGAGATCGCGGACAGATGGGTTGAATGGATCGAGAATATCATTGGGGAGACTCCTCTTGATAACATTCCGATGTATTTCATTCATCTGGTTGTTTCGATCTTGATAGTATTCTTTGCCGGAATATTTGTTGATTGGGTCAGAAAATACGTCTTTAACTTTATTGGAAGAATATGCGAAAACACTAAGCTTTTCAAACTGATCAAACGTATAGACGAGGATTTATGCTAAAAAATATCAGAAGCTATTTTATGAAACTAAAGGGATTTCAACGCCCGCTGGAGAGATATTTCTTTCCCGTGGTCTTGTTGTTATATCCCTTTTTTGGTATTACAGCCGGCCTTGATATTGCCGACACGACATACAACCTCGGTAATTTTCAGTATATGAGCAACGTGGATCCGATGTGGCTTTTTTCCACTTACCTTTCCAACCTTATCGGAAACGTGATAATGAAGCTTCCGGGAGCGGGCACGATGATAGGCTTTGCTGTTTATTGCACGTTCTTTATAAGTGCGATGGCGCTCATAGCTTACTACGTACTTCAGAACTGGCTCCCGGGTTGGATGATCTTTATCGGAGAGTTTATCGCAGAAAGCCTTTGCTGGGCTCCGAGAGTTATCCTGTATCAGTACATACCGTACTTTTTATTGACGATCGGATCGGTATTACTTATCCTTGGTATCTTTTCCTGGAAGAAGCAGAATATACTTCTCTTTGCGGCGGGAGTATGCCTTGGACTAAACGTACTTGCACGTTTTCCTGCTATAGTGGATTGCATGCTGATCCTTGTTTTGTGGTTCTATTCGTTTATCAACAAGGATAAGTTTATAGAGGCAGCAAGAAAGACGGGTGTCTGCATCGCGGGATATGTAGCGGGTCTTGGTCTTCCGCTCATTATAATTTCGATAAGATATGGCTTTAATGCTTATCCCGAAGCTATAATGAAGCTCTTGTCGATGACTGAGGGAGCTTCCGATTATTCATCCGGAGGAATGCTTGAGCTTATCATTGAAGCATATTTGCATACCTTTAAAAATATGATAATAATGATCCCTTGTTTGGCCGCAGGAATAATCATGTTCCTTATGGCAAAGGGAAGATTTGTACTTCTTAAGAAGCTTGCTTTTATAGCAGGTCTCTTGGTACTCGCAAGATATTATTACGGACAGGGCGTTCTTACTGCCAATTATTTTTACTATGACTGCATGTTTCAGGTTGCGATGATGTTTTTGATAATATCGGTTGTATTGTGCATTATAGGGGCGCACGGAATCCTTAACGGAACCGTGGAAGAGAGAACGTTGTCAGCCATGGCACTTGTGCAGATCCTTGTTCTTCCGCTCGGAAGCAATAACCGTACGATGCCGATCCTTAACTGTCTGTTCCTGATAGCACCCATTAGTCTGTGGCTTATGAGAAGACTTATGCAAAGACTCGGCGACGGAGAATGGAACTTTGCATGGCAGGCAATGATAACAGGAGTTATTATTGCAACGCTGTTCCAGGGCGCTCTTTTCCACATTAACTTCTCATTTGTCGACGGTATGGACGGAACACCTCGCGACACGAAAGTGACGGAGATCCCTAAAGCAAAAGGCCTTGTGACGACCGCAGATAATTACAGTACGCTAAAAGAGCTGAAGGCAAGCCTTGAGGATAATAACCTGACATCCGGAAAAGTTCTGACTTTCGGTGAGATCCCGGGTATTCCGTATGTTTTTGACATGAGTCCTGCGATAAATACAACCTGGCCCGATCTTGACAGCTATTCGGTTGACAGTTTTGATAACGCCCTGAGTTCTCTGGATGCTTCAAAAGAGCCCGCTCCGACTGTAATAATCGGATATAAAGAGAATGACGGATATGCCAATTTTTCTGTTAAATACGATAAGCTGATGGACTATATCGGCAAACACGATTATAATAAAATCTTCGAGAGTGATAGATTTACGGTTTATACCGCAAACAATCAGTAAGACGGCGGGCAAAGCGCGCATAAGAATATTTAGGCAAGAAAGAGGAAAAGATTATGAATAAATTATTGGCACAGATTGCCAAATTTGGCGTAGTCGGAGTTATCTGCTTTATTATCGATTATGTAATTTACAGGATTTTCAATGCCGGATTCGAGGCGGTGGGATTTGATAATGTTTTCCCACAGTATTATTTGATCTCAGGATTTATAGCGTTTACGGTTTCCGTAGTTGCTAACTATATCCTCAGCTTTAAGTTTGTATTTGAGAGAAAAGAGGATATGAGCAGGAAGAAGGAGTTCATAATCTTCGTTATCCTCAGTGCGATCGGACTTGGAATCAATGAACTTTGTCTTTTTGTGGGATTCGATCTCATATACAAGAACTGGTCATGGCTTAACGGCATTATGAGCGCTTCTTTTGCAAAGGACGTATTCTTCAAATTCGGAGCAACGGGCGTTGTAATGGTTTATAATTTCATTACAAGAAAGATTTTCCTTGAGAAGAAAGACTGAAACAGCAACCGGGGCAGAAGATATTATAAAAATAAGGTCATAGCTTATGAGAATTAACTTCAATGTACCACCCTATACGGGAAAAGAATTTGATTATATAAAAGAGTGTGTGGAAGCCCAGAAGATCTGTGGAGACGGTAAGTACACGGATCTTGATAATAAGTGGATCGAGGAAAAGACAGGCTGCACAAAGGCGCTTCTTACAACCTCCTGCACACATGCAACCGAGATGGCAGCTATACTTGCAGGCATCAAGGAAGGTGATGAGGTTATCATGCCTTCATATACCTTCGTTTCAACGGCCAACGCATTTGTTCTTAGAGGAGCCAAGGTAGTATTCGTTGATATCAGACCCGATACCATGAACATCGATGAGAACCTCATTGAGCAGGCAATAACACCCAAGACCAGAGCAATCGTGCCGGTTCACTACGCAGGCGTAGGCTGCGAGATGGATACCATCATGGATATAGCAAAGAGACATAACCTTCTTGTTATCGAAGACGCTGCGCAGGGAGTTATGGCAACATACAAGGGAAAAGCGCTCGGAGCTATCGGTGATTTCGGTAATTACAGCTTCCATGAGACCAAGAACTACAGCATGGGTGAGGGCGGAGCGCTTCTTATAAGGGATGAGAAGTATGTCGACGACGCCATCATTATAAGAGAAAAGGGAACAAACCGTACACTCTACAAGCTAGGCAAGGTTGATAAGTACAGCTGGATCATGCCCGGCTCTTCGTTTCTACCAAGTGATATGAACGCTGCATATCTCTATGCTCAGCTTCAGATGGCCGATGAGATCAATAACGACAGATTAAAGAGCTGGAACGCATATTACGAGGAGCTCACTCCGCTTGCGGAAAAAGGGCTTATAGAGCTTCCTTACGTGCCGAAAGAGTGCGTTCACAATGCTCATATGTTCTACATAAAGTGTAAGGATTTTGAGGAAAGAGAAGGACTTATCAAATACCTTAAAGCTAACGATATCCTTCCTGCTTCTCACTATGTTCCTCTTCATTCTTCCAAAGCGGGAGTTATCTACAGTGAATTCCGCGGAGAGGACAAATATACTACAAAGGAGAGCGAGAGACTTCTTCGCCTTCCTATGTACTACAAGCTCACAGACAGTGACCGTAATGAGGTTATTACAAGAGTAAAAGAATACTATGAAAAAAACGTATAAAATATCCAACTTCATAATCTCTTTGGTTTTGGTGCTGGTGGCGGTTCTTTTCATGGGCTTTATAGGTGATTATTGGTTTGAAGCCAATGATGACGTCCTGATAAAGGATCTACTTTCGGGAGCCTATACAGGCGCTCCCGAAGGTCATAATATACAGATGCTGTATCCGATAAGCTTTTTCTTCTCGCTCCTTTACAGAGTGGTAAGAAGCTTAGACTGGTATGGCATTTTTTTGTGCGGCGGACAATATCTGTGCCTGTTTTTAATAGCGCATACGACGCTTAAAACCTGCAAAAAGCGTGGGCATAAGATCGCTGCGTCGTTATTTATGCTGCTTTTTGCGATCGGAGTGGTAGGTTCGCACTTTTTATTCATCCACTACACGTTTACCTGCGGATTCATGTCGGGTACGGCAGCTTTTTTGATCCTTATGCATGAAAAAGACAAAGATAAGAACTTCGAGATTGCTCTTATCCTTTTGTTTATCGCATTTTTGCTAAGGTCAGAGATGCTTCTTTTGACACTTCCGATGGTGTGCGTGGCCATTTTTATCAGATGGCTTATGAAGCTTAACAAGACAGAGTTTTTTGGCTGTCTTAAGCTCTTTGGCGCGATAGTAACAGCCTTAGTGATCGGATTTGTCATACATCAGGTTGCTTTCTCAAAATCCGATTGGAAGCAGTACAATGACTTTTTCGAGGCCAGAACACAGCTCTATGATTATCAGAACATTCCCGAGTATGAAGAAAACAAGGAATTCTATGATAACCTCGGACTTGATAAAAGTGAGTATGAGCTTTTGGTAAATTATAATTTCGGGCTCGATGACAAGATAGATACGGCTGTTTTGAACAAAGTGGCAAGCTGCTATAAGGAGCAAAGATCGGGCGAGCAGCCTTTTGCTCCGCACTTAAAGCAAGCGATTTCCGAGTATATTTACGAACTTCACAATTTTTCAGAGCAAAAAGACTATCTTGAACCCGGATCGTATTTTCCTTGGAATGTCATTGTCATAGTTCTTTATATCGGAGTGTTGATCTCGTATATTCTTCCAAGGAAGGATAGCAGTAACAAAGAGATAGTACGAAGCGTGGGAGCACTGGCTCTTTTGTTTGCATGCAGAACGTCGCTGTGGATATATATGATCATGGGAAGGCGAATTCCCATCAGGATCGCGCATCCTTTGTTCTTTATCGAGATAATGATCCTGTTTGCGATGCTTCTAAAACGCGCGGAAAAGAGCAGCTATTGGCCATATAAGATAATACTTGTCGCAGTTCTTTTATCGGCTCTATCGGTTCCCAATCAGAAAGCTGTAATAAGCGCAGAGCAGCGTTCAAGGGAGCTTATGAGGATGCATTACGACGCTTTGGATGACTATTTTGATGCCAATGAGGACAATTTCTATTTCATAGATACATACACATCCGTTTCATGCGGAAAAGACAAGGCGGAGGGCGAAGCTTTGTTCTCCGAGAAGCTCTTTGACAGAGTCGATAATTCTTTTGCCAACCACGATCTTATGGGCGGCTGGGGAATAAACAGTCCTCTTACGAAAAAGAAGCTTGCAAAAGAGGGATTTACCGATATGCAGTCGGCTCTTTTGACAGATAAGGCATATTTCGTTCAAAATAAATCTGAAAGCACAGATTGGCTGGTGGATTATTACAGATACAAGGGCTTGGAAGTTACGATCGAGCAAAAAGACGTTGTGGCCGATGCCTTCGCAATATACGCGGTCAGAGAAAAGTAATACAGGTAAAGCCGGACGGAGAATAATATGAAAAAAGAAATGCAGGGCTTTGATGTCTGCGGGAATAAGGTATCTATTCGTAAGATTACCCCGGACGACACCGAGCTGATTGTAAAGTGGAGAAATAACGAAAGAGTACGAAACAACTTCGTTTATAAAGAGATATTTACCAAAGAAATTCATGAGAACTGGTTTAAGACCAAGATCATGACGGGAGAGGTCGAGCAGTTTATTATCTGCGAGAACGATAAAGACTACAGACCCGTCGGAAGCGTGTATTTCAGGGATATTGACAGGAAAGAAGGAACCGCCGAGTACGGAATTTTCATCGGTGAGGACGACGCTGTCGGAAAAGGCTACGGAAGTGAGATTGCACTGATGGCTCTTTCCTACGCCAAAGAGATCGGATTAAAAAGAGTCTACCTTAAGGCATTTACCTATAACGAGATCGCCATAAGAAGCTATTCCAAGGCCGGTTTTGTCAAGACCAAGGATCTTTTGCAGGTAGAGTGCAGTGATGGGCAAAAAAGTGATATGATACTTATGGAAAAACTCTTATAAATGCAGTTTTGACAGATTATTTGGAAACCCGAATAAGGCGAAAGGTTTTGATGAGAATGCAGAAAAAATCAGTAAGCTTTGTAATTCCATGCTACAGATCCGAGAACACCCTCGGAGGAGTTGTGGATGAGATAATAGAGACAATGAAGGATTCCGATGAGTACATCTATGAGATTGTGCTTGTAAATGACGGATCTCCGGACAATACATGGGGCAAGATTGGCGAGCTTGCAGATAAACACTCAGATATCGTGACCGGGATCAACTTCTCCAAGAACTTTGGACAGCATGCAGCGCTTATGGCGGGACTTAATGCAGCGCAGGGCGACTATGTCGTATGCCTTGACGACGACGGACAGACTCCGGCCAACGAGGTTTATAAGCTCCTTAATGCGCTTAGAGACGGCGCTGATGCAGTATATGCAAGATATGCGCATAAGCAGCACAACGGCTTTAGAAATTTCGGAACGGCAATGAACGAGTGGATGGCGCACGTGATGCTCGGAAAGCCCAAGGATCTCTTTGTTTCCAGCTATTTTGCGGTAAAGAGATTTGTTGTTGAGGAAATGATCAAGTACGAAAGCTCATATCCTTATGTGATCGGCCTTGTTCTCAGAACAACCGGCAATGTTGTCAATGTAGACGTCAACCACAGGAAAAGAGAAGTCGGAGAGAGCGGATATACTTTCAGCAAGCTTATGAAGCTCTGGATCAACGGATTTACCGCTTTTAGTATAAAACCGCTTAGAATTGCCACTTTGGCAGGCGGAATCTTATCTGTTTTGGGATTTTTATTTGGTGTTTACACCGTTATTTTGAAGTTTGTTTATCCGAATTCATCCCAGTTTAAGGGCTATTATGCACTTATGTCCGCATTGGTATTTATCGGCGGAATGATACTTCTGATGCTGGGAATGGTAGGGGAATATGTGGGAAGACTCTATATCTCACAGAACAAGAATCCTCAGTATGTAATTCGAGAGACGACGAGAGATGACAAAGAATAATTTGGGGCTAGGATCCGAAAGTGACAACAATATAAAGAAAAACGTAGTAGCCTGGCTTCTGTCAGGCTTATTTGGCGTTTTAGCGGGCGCTTTTAATTTTATCGGATACAGCCTTGAGAAGTTCGATTCGATCAAATTTGAAGGCAATATGACGCTTATAATGCTCTTTATCATGGTAATCCTGACCATCGATGCCAGATATGTCTGGAAGAGCTACGAAATGTCTTTTTACGGAAGAAAACTGTTTGGCTTTATTGATCTCAATGCACCGCCGAAGCCCATATCGGAAAAGGATTTTAAGAAAAGAACCTTCTTCACCTTGATACTTCTTAATCTGCCCGTTCTTCTTGCGGAGTTTCCTGGGTTTTTCGTGTATGATGCACAGGATGAACTTAACGAAGTGCTGACAAGAAGCTTTACAACGCACCATCCGCTCTTGCACGTACTTCTTTTGGGAGGAACGATCGCGCTTGTTCACAAGCTCACGGGCTCTTGGAATATCGCGATATTTACGTATATTGTCCTTCAGATGCTCGTGATCACACTGATCATGACCTACGTGATCAATTACCTCAGAAAAAGAGGGATCGGCAAGAATTCGATCATCCTTTGGACGCTGTACTACGGCGTTTTCCCGACAATAGTCATGTACACGCTATGCTCAAGTAAGGACGGACTTTTCTCGGCGTTTTTACTTCTTATGACAGTTCTTTTGATAGAACTCGTGCGCGATACCGAAGGGTTTATGTCGGATAAAAAGAAACAAATGTTATTATTGGCATCCGCTGTGCTCATGCCGCTTATGCGTCACAACGGATTCTATGCTTACCTTGTTTTTATCCCGTTTGCACTTATTTATTTCAGGAAAAAGATATCAGGAAAGCTTGTGGGACTTTTGGTAATCCCGATAATAATTTATCTCATCATATCAACGGCTCTGTCAGCAGCCTTTACCGCAGGACATAAGGACAATCAGGAGATGCTGACGGTTCCGATCATGCAGATGGCGCGCGTCTATAAATACGACAAAGAGGAAATGACGGAAGAGGAAAAGGCCATATTAACAGCCTATATTCCCGAAAAGAACTTGGAGAAATATACCCCGAGAGTTTCCGATCTTGTAAAGGTAGGCTTTAACAACGCGCTATATGAGCAGGATAAAAAGAACTTTTGGAAGCTTTGGACGGGACTTTTTAAAAAGCATCCTATGACCTATATTAACGCATGGTTTTTGACTTCTTACGGATACTGGTATCCGCCTGCGGACATCAATGTTTACAAGGGAAATACGGTTTATACCTTTACATACGACGAGAGCTCATACTTCGGCTATGAAGTCGAACTTCCGGGAGAGAGAATAAGCCTCATCCCGCCTATAGATAAGTTCTACAGATATATATCCATAGGCAGCTTTCACAAGGATGCACCCGTGATCGCATATCTGTTTTCGCCGGGACTACTTGCGCTCATCTATCTGTTTGTATTTTTGTACAGGCTTAACAGGCGGAATTTTGGCGGAATAGTGCCGTTTCTACCTGTTATACTCACATGGCTTACAGTTCTGCTCGGACCGACCTATCTTGTAAGGTATGTTGTTATACTCTGGCTGGCCCTTCCGCTCCTTACAATTACGGGTGACAAGCGGTTTGATTAAGGCTTTGGTGTATGATAATATTTAATGATGGATTTTTTGCGAAAATAGGCAAATATATCGGAAAGAATAATGGAACTTATGAGAAGTATTGTTGATAAAAAAACTGCATTCAGGGCAGTGCTCCTTATTTTTGCACTTGTTGCCATAATGAGCATTTTTCCTTGCAGAATATGGACTAACGTACTGAATACCTACGATGGCGGAAACAGACAACCCGGTTCGCAGGAAGTTAATTGCGATTACAACATAAGCCAGAAGTTTGTTGCACAGTATGACAGACTCAGCTCTGTAGACATATATGTTGACTCGCTTGAAAAGGGACATTACATGTATGTCTCGATAAGAGAGAATTATGATACGAGCTACTTCAACACATTTGTGGATATAAGTGATGCCACACTCCCGGGATATGTGAATATTCCCATGGAATTCGATCTTGAAGTCGGAAAAGAGTACAGCCTCTTCGTCATGGGCTGCCGCTCCAAGTACAATGTTGTATTTACCGATGTTCCTGATAATTCACAGTATGTGGGAAGTGCGTTTCTTAACGAAACAAACGAGTTTCCCGGAAGGCATCTTGATGCAAAGTATAATTACAGGCTTCCGATATCCAAGAAGCTGTCGCTCATACTTATAGCGGCAATTCTTGCAGTAACGGCGCTTATTTATGCATTGATAGGCATTTATTATAATAAGTATAGGGAAAAGAACTCTCTTATAACCGTGGGAAAGGTGGTAAAAGTTGTAGCCAATCCCATCGCCGCAGTGCTCTTTTTGACACTTATGATCATGGTATTTCCGCTTAGGATCTTTGATATGAGGGTGGCCGATATTATCTTTTACGAGATAGGTCTTCTTATAAGCGCGGCGATCGTGTTCTATGCGATCAATCACAAAGCGGTTAAGCTTCCAAACGGAGTATCTTTCTTCGAAGGAATCGAGCTTGCAGATAAGGTAAGATACGTTTTTATCATGTTTGCAATGGCCATGGTTATATGGAATTCCTGCGAATCCATGAACGGACTTGCCAATATATTCGTCTGGCTTCCGGAGCGCAGGATGATCATCTGGTTCGCGATCATGATACTTCTTACGTTTACGACCTCGGAAGTATTGAACATTCCGAACCTCATCTGGCTAGTGGCATCGGCTTTGGCAGGATTTAGGTATTACGGGCTTAATAAGCTCTCGCCCGATGAAAATGAATACGACCTTTTCAATCTTAAGCTTAAATATGAGATTATCATTGCTGTTCTCGGCGGTATCGTCGTGATCAATGTGATAAGGATATTGTTTAGATATATCACGGATAAGACAAGCAGAGAGATTAAGATATCGGGTTATGGAATCCTGGTTGCACTGTTCTTTATCGGACTTATCCTGATGCGAAAAGACAGACTCTGGGAACCAATGCTTGCAACTATGTTCTTATGCCTCTATATAAGGCTTGCAAAGTGGAAAGGCAGAGAGCACTTCACTCGTATAGTTGCCGGCGGACTTATGATGAACTTTGCTATCTCACTGGGATTTAGCTTGCTTCACAGATATTTCTCGGGATACGTCAGCGGAAGATTCGGATTCATATTCCACACACAGACGGTTACCGCTGAGTATATGATATTTATGGCAGGTGCCGCCACGGTTCTTCTCGCGGCCAAGATAGTTGCATTCCCCAAGGGACTTGGCGTAAAAGAGCTGTTTAAATCGGCTTGGAAAGAGATGATCCTGTTTGGATGGATCTCGGCATATGCTATATTTACGGTTTCAAGAACTGCATATCTTTCGATCTTTGTGGTTGTATTTACGGTTCTGGCAGTAGTGTCAACACGCCACAAAAAGCAGTTTATAAGAATATTGGCAACAATGATAGCGGCTGTTATTATTTGTTTCCCCGCTACATTCACTCTTCAGAGAATTGTTCCGGCTATGGTTGCAAGACCCGTGTTCTATGCGCCCGACGATGCGGATCAGTTTGTGAGAGGTGGAGCTTCATGGGACAACAGCAATTTCATGTGCATTGAGAGATTCGTTAATCTCTTTGAGAGTAAGATACTTGGTATGGAAGTCGGAGAATATGACTACCCCAATGATATTCTTAATTATGACATGAAAAAGGGTGAGCCTATTTATGATTACTACGGAAACCCGTACGATGGAAGCGATGAGCAGGAAGACAGAGAGAGTCGGGGTATAGAGCCTTCTTCCGAAGATAATCTTCTTGCCGCGGCAGGCATATCAAGAGCAGAGCTTGCGATGCTTCTTGAGATCTCGCATGTCGATGAAAACAGCAGACTTGATGTTTTCTCAAACGGCAGAGTAACGATATTTAAGATCTACGCCAAAGAGCTGAACCTTACAGGACATACCGAGCAGCCGGCATTTCCTGATGGAGAGGTAATCCTTCATGCGCACAATACGTACCTTCAGATCGCATACGATCATGGCGCTATAGTAGGTCTTTTGTATTTGCTATTTATAATCGGCGGATTTGTGGTTGGAGTGATCCACTACAAGAAGAATGAGGAAAAAGAGCCTCTTTCACTCCTTTCATTTGCGATTATTGTGGGTGTTGCCGTTGCAGGCATAAGTGAGTCGGTATTGGAGCTTTCATATCCGATGACAATGCCGCTTATGCTGTCAATCGCACCTTTATTATTCAAAAATATAAACAGAGAATAAGAATATGAACGACAAGAAAAAAGAACCGTTTAATTTTCAAAAACTGTATAGGCGCACAGGACTTATAATCTATGACATCCTTAGTGTCATCATAGCCAATTATCTTGCGCTCATCATAAGGCATGATTTTAAGATCTCGAATATTCCCGAGCATTTCTTGATGCCCGCGACGGAATTTTTGCCTATAAACATAGTGCTTACAATAGCTATTTTCTTTATATTCAAACTCTATGACAGCTTGTGGGCATATGCGGGAGAGAGAGAACTTCAGAATCTCGTTATGGCTTGTGTGCTTTCGTCCGTTCTGTATGCTATAGGGCTTCAGTTCTTTAGATATCCGGGCGAGCAGGCGGTTCCTCTTACCTGTTATTTCCTGTATCCGTTCCTGCTTATAGCCTTTATCTTTACGAGCAGGTTCTCGTACAGATTCTTCCGCAGCCAAAAGCACAGGGCGGAAAACAGGAACAACAGCCAGGCGGTAATGATAATCGGTGCCGGCGAGGCTGCCAATATCATCATTAAAGAGATAATCACAAGCAATTACTCAACGATGTCCATTAAGTGCATCATTGATGACGATCCCAATAAGTGGGGCAAGTACATCCAGGGCATCAGAGTTGTCGGCGGTAGAGACAGGATCGTCGAGTGCGCCGATCTTTACGACATAGACCAGATCATTGTTGCGATTCCTTCCGCATCAAGAAAGGAATTCAAGAAGATCCTTGATATCTGTAAGAACACGAACTGTAAGCTCCGTGCACTTCCCGGAATGTATCAGCTAGTTAACGGAGAGGTCAATGTATCAAGACTTCGTGACGTTGAGGTAGAAGACCTTCTCGGAAGAGATCCTATCGCGGTTGACCTTGATTCCATCGCAGGCTATGTGAGCGGCAAGACCGTTATGGTAACCGGAGGCGGCGGATCTATCGGCTCCGAGCTCTGTAGACAGATCGCAGGACATAAGCCCAAGAGACTTATCATTGTGGATATCTATGAGAATAATGCCTACGATATCCAGCAGGAACTTAAGACCAAATACCCCGAGCTTGATCTTGTGGTGCTCATCGCATCAGTAAGAAACACGCTCAGGATCAACAATATATTTGAGAAATATAAGCCCAACATCGTATATCATGCAGCTGCGCACAAGCATGTACCTCTCATGGAGGACAGCCCTAACGAAGCTATCAAGAACAACGTCTTCGGAACATGGAAGACAGCTATGGCAGCAGCGATGAACGGCGCGGAGAAGTTTGTTATGATCTCTACGGATAAGGCCGTTAATCCCACCAATGTAATGGGAGCCAGCAAAAGAATCTGTGAGATGATCGTACAGACCTTCAATAAGCATTACGACACAGAATTTGTAGCGGTTAGATTCGGTAACGTCCTTGGATCGAACGGATCCGTTATCCCGCTTTTCAAGAAGCAGATACAGGCAGGAGGCCCTGTTACAGTTACAGACCCTAATATCATACGTTATTTTATGACTATATCCGAGGCGGTTTCTCTCGTGCTTCAGGCAGGTGCTTTTGCCAAGGGAGGAGAGATATTTGTCCTCGATATGGGTGAGCCCGTCAAGATCCTTGATCTTGCGGAGAACCTTATCAAACTCTCAGGCCTCAAGGTCGGAGAGGATATCAGGATCGAGTTTACCGGCCTTCGTCCCGGTGAGAAGCTCTACGAAGAGATGCTCATGGATGAAGAGGGACTTCAGGATACATCCAACAGGATGATCCACATCGGTAAGCCCATTGAACTCGATGAGATGAAGTTCTTTGCGGAACTTGAAAAACTGAACGTTGCATCAAGAGAAGAATCATCCGAGACTAAATCAATTGTAAGAGAGATAGTTACAACCTACCATCCGACCGACAATAAGGCGGACAGGACCAAGGAGCACATGGAAGCTCTTAAGAGGGCAGCAGAGAAGATAAACGAGGATTAATGCTATGGAACTGAAACCTTTTGAGAAAAAAATATATCTTTCATCGCCCACAATGCACGGCGACGAATTAAAGTACATGCAGGAAGCCTATGAGACAAACTGGATGTCCACTGTCGGAGCCAACTTGAACGAGATAGAGAAAAATGTCTGTGAAAAGATAGGCTGCACCGACGCGGTTGCACTGTCATCGGGAACGGCGGCTCTCCATCTTGCAATCAAGCTTGCAGGCGAGAGACTCTACGGTCAGCCCAAGGTCGGACACGGTGTACTTGAAGGTAAAAAAGTATTCTGCTCAGATATGACCTTTGATGCGACAGTTAATCCCGTTGCCTACGAAGGCGGCGAGGCTGTTTACATTGATACGGAGGCTGATACATGGAACATGTGCCCTAAGGCGCTTGAGAAGGCTTTCGAGATATATCCCGATGTTAAGCTCGTTGTAGTTGCGCATCTCTACGGAACTCCGGGTAAAGTGGACGAGATCAAGAAAGTCTGCGATAAACACGGCGCGCTTATCGTTGAGGACGCCGCCGAGTCATTCGGTGCTACTTATAAGGGCAAGCAGACAGGACTTTTTGGTGACTACAGCATAATCTCTTTTAACGGAAATAAGATAATAACAGGCTCAGCCGGAGGAATGTTCTTAGCTCACAGCAAGGAAGACGCCGACAAGGTAAGAAAGTGGTCAACTCAGGCCAGAGAAGATGCGCCTTGGTATCAGCACGAAGAGCTCGGTTACAACTACCGCATGAGTAACGTGATCGCAGGTGTTGTAAGAGGCCAGCTTCCTCATCTGGAGGAGCATATCGCCCAGAAGAAATCCATTTATATGAGATACAAGGAAGGCTTCAAGAACCTTCCCGTCAAGATGAATCCATACGATGAAAAGAATTCCGAGCCCAACTTCTGGCTCTCATGCCTTATCATCGATAAAGAAGCAATGTGTAAGCAGGTACGCGGCGAGCAGGATGTACTCTACATCAGTGAACCCGGAAAGAGCTGTCCTACAGAGATCCTTGATGCTATCGCGGCTCTCAATGCAGAGGGACGCCCCATCTGGAAGCCAATGCACATGCAGCCCATTTACAGAATGAACGCTTTTGTGACTAAATCCGGAAGCGGACGGGCAAGAAGTAACGCTTACATCAAAGAGACAGGAATGGTCGATGTCGGCGCAGACATCTTCGAAAGAGGCCTCTGTCTTCCAAGTGACAACAAGATGACTCCCGAGCAGCAGGATGTGATAATTGAGGCTGTTAAGAAGTGCTTTGAATAAGACATAAAAAATCCGATGACATTGCGTAAATGCGTTGTCATCGGATTTTTATATTAATCATACATGGTAAGACTTACAAATCTCTTCAAGTTTAGCTTCGGCGTCACGGGCGAAAGGCAGCTTGCTGCAGTTTTCAAGAGAAGTCTTAAAGCGATAAATAGCCTCGGGATAATCGTTTGTCTCGTATGCTATAAGTCCCAAATAGTATTGATGATGCATTCTGGATAATTGAGAAACACGATGGTTATTTATGTATTTCCTGATAAGTTCCTTTGCTTCGTCAAACTGCTTGTTATCAAGCGCTTCCTTAATTTTTAAGCTATCCAGTGTAAGATCCAATTGAAGATTCTTCTTTTTGCTGGAGGCCTTTATTTGCTCAAGCCTCGCTCTGTAAATGGCAGCTTTTTCCTTGTCGCCTGATTCGTAAAAATATGAGGTAAATGCAGTTAAAATGCGGATGTTAGAGCATTTTTCAGGATTGGCCGGGATTATATTTTTTAAATAATTCCAGGCAGTATCATAGTCTTCAAGTGAGTAATAAGCCAGTCCAAGCTTCATTTTTCTGGTTCTGGCATATCCGGTGTATCTTCTGAAAAAGAAATTCTGTCTAAAAAGAATCTCTTCGGCATTTATGTATTTCTCAGGATCGCACAATGTAAGGAATATTCCGTAAAAAAATAATTCCTGCATGGCTTCTACAATGATCATTAACAGTAAACATACGACTACTCTTATCAAGAATAAAGAAAAAATAGAATTATAAAGCCCGTTGTATATTTCTGCAGATTCCGGATCCGCGTACTTAAGCGGTAATATATAAAAGAATCTTTTCAAAAACAAAGTACCAATGGCGAATAGGACCAAAATATATATAATAAAATAAATAATCTTGTTTCTTTTAAAACGTGCCGCACACTCTTCAGGCGTCATATTTCTGTATTTCTCTTGCATTTTTTCTCTCCTGATTTCATATTAAACGTAAAAATTGTGAAGACTTGTTGTGAACAATCATCCCATATCATGAAATGTTTGTCAAAGGTTATTACTCGTTTACAGGCTATTTTCAAAAAGACTCCTTGACGAGATAATTGCAACAATGTTAAGATATATGTTAATAAATTGTTGGGTGTTGAACGGATGAATAAACTAAAAGAGAACAGAACATTACTATTTGTAATTTTATATTATATCTATTCCGGCGTATATTTCGTCATTCATATGATTGACGCAAAGAACCCTTTTATGACAAGCACTTTGGACTGCGTGCTTGTTATGATAGGGATATTTTTGTGTTTTGCCGGACTGTTCCGCTCAAGCGAACCTCGTATATTCCTTATCAAAGGGCTTAAGTGCTTTGCTGTCTGTGATATTTTTTCTTTATTTCTCCAGTATTTGTACGGGAAAGAGGTTTCTCTTTTTTTCATATGGATGAATATCATCCTCAAAGTTTTTATTGCAATTGTATTGATCAGAAGAATATTGGATTATCTGGCGGAGATTTATTGGAAAAACGGCGCAAAGAACAAGAGTGTGAAATTTAAAATGAGAAAATTGCGGCTGGGAATAATTTTTCTGATAAGTCCTGTGATTATTAATTATTTATATGTCGCAGACTTAAGACATCGCAATTTTAATATTATATACGGATATATATTCATTTGTTATTTACTTGGATTAGTACAATATATCCTTTTGCTGCGAGAAAGCATGTCCGGATATGTCAACAGTTTAAGCCCTGAAGAGGAGCCATATGCCCGAAAATGGTTCTTTTATTGGGAGTGGGATCGATATAATCCCATTTCGATGATTGACAGAGTGCTGTCCGCATTTGCAGAGATCTTATTTGGAGATAAAAAAAGGGAGACTATTATTATTTCTGTATCTGCCACGTTGATGTTGCTGACTGTTATTTGCAACGGAATATATGTAGGTGGTAAATACAGAATCGATAATCCACCAACAGAAGAGCTTTCCAAGATTACTTCAAGCCGAGCGATATATGATGATCCGTGTATAGATTGTCCCGAAGTAGAAAACGGAAGTTTGAAGGTGTATAGATACTCAAAGGATAATCTAACTCCCGTTAACAGTAAGATTCATAAAGTAAAGTATGGGATTGCTACAGATGATGGTGTGAACACAGGTGCTAAATATCCAGTCAAAATAAGCTTTGAAAAGGGTTTATCCGAGGATGGACTCGGACATATAATCGATTATCACGGAAATGTGGTGTTGACGTTGCCTAAGATTGCCCTAAGCCGCATTTCGGCAAAAACTAAGTTTTATAGAGAGGTTTTTGCAAAAGAAAGAAGACAAATTAGTTTTGGTAAAATAGATGGAACAGATAGAGTCGTAGTCTTAGGAGAAAATGGTTCTAAAAGGTTGCTGGCAGATAATGGATCTGCGATTTTTTATTCCGAAGTGCTAGGAAGCTATGGAATGTGTGATAAGAATGGCAAAATCATTGTAAAGCCTGAACAGATTGATTACACAAGATCTCGATTGGAAACAGAAAAAATCTGTATGTTTCATAAGGATGACGGTGCATATATCTACAACTATGATGGTAAAGATATAACCGGAAAAATACTTGAGAGCTACTATAGCGGTTTAGAATTCATCAAAAATGATCATGAATTGGATTGCGTTATTTATTGCTATGACAATACCAAAACAGGAACCGGAGATATAAATGCTCATGATTATCTTAGAGTGGTCGATTATGAAGGAAATATAATAGCAGACAATATTATATATTGCCGGAAAATTGACTCGAATAAGTACCTGCTTACTTTGGAAGATAACAGGCAATACATATTGACAGGGTCAGATGGTAAGCCGGTTATAATTGAGGAAGAAGGGGGATTTTTATCGGATGATGAGACTATAAATGAAAAGCTAATGCAAGATGTGAAAATTCGCAGAGGAGAAAAAGTAGAATCCGCCGCATGGGTTGATGAAGACCATAGTTTATACCGCGTTTCGATAGAGCGTACAGAAGAGGTAGAAGGAGAATATGCTCATCTAAGGGACTATTTTTTCTTAAAGAATAATGAAAAAACAATTTCATTTATGGTGGATTATCCTTCAAAAAGCGATTACATGTATAGTGAGCGATACGTGTTTGACGCATGTGATTTTAATGCTGCATATGTTGATGTGAATTTTGATGGACACAAAGACGTCGTCATTTCCTTGGGACATCAAGGCGTTGCAGGAGAAGAAGTACATTGCGCATACATATATGACAATAGTGGGGAATTCGTATATACAAAATCATTTGAAATAGTCCCAAATTACTTTATTGATGAGGAAGAGAATGTTCTTAAGGGCTCATACGGATCAGGTCCCGGCGGACACGTAGAACTAACGTATAAATATGAAAATGGCGAATTTGCAAAGATATCTGAAGAGAAGAAGCCTAACTAGATTCAAGGAGTGTTTCGTAAAATGAACAAGATGCGTATAAAACCAATAATCACATTGACACTTGTACTTGTTTTACTAATTTGTGTAACAGCCTGCACAAACGATAGAACGGCCGTAAGCGAGGCTAAATCAAGCGTAAGCACTGATATAAGTGCTGCCGAGAAGTTTTTCCCTTCATTGGAAGGCGCTAAGGAGATCGAATGGGAGCAGGTTACTTTGGGTAGCGGAAACGACAGAGCTCCCGGACCGGCTGACTATAAATTTCAGGGATACATAGTGTTGTCGGATGATGCAGCTTCGAAGTACACTTCATCTTACGATTTCGCAGAGGCTAAGCCTGATGTGACATTTGAGAACATCAAGGAGCGCGAAGGCAATTGGAAATATTCGGAGGATTTCTGCAAAGACATAATTCCCGAGTACTATTTGGGCTCGGTATGGATAGACGGAAATACTGTTCTTTTTTCCGTGTCAACGACCTGATCTTAAGAAATGGCGGGTGACAAAGAGATTATGAAAAAAGCAATGCTATAATTGATGAAGTGCTTGAGATAATCGGGCCTATGGAAGATGAGGAATAAATTATGATCACTTACACATGTAGAAATTGCGGTGGACAGCTTAAACTCTCGGATGCGGGAGGATTTACTTGCAAATATTGCGGAAGCAGAGCATATATGTCTGATTCCGAGCTTAGAGGTAATGATGAATTCCGAAAGAAGATCATTTCCTTTTGGATGGCCAAAGCCGTAGAAAAAGATAATGATTATTCGGGCGATACGCTTTGGGAAGAGAACGGAAACGTCAGCTATGAGATGGACAACGGGCAGGCGCTTAGGATCGCATATATGGATAAGTACGTGTATCCGCGCATGATATGCTATCTTGCCAAAAGAAATGTCGTATATATATTTGATGATTCCAGAGAGGCCGATCTGTTCCTTGGCGGTTTGCGAAAGCTCATTTTTCCCGAGGCAGACATGAAGCTCGACAGGTGTTTTCCTGTGATAAAGCAGAGAGTATCACTTAAGGACGGAAAGGAAGCTCTGGTTTTCGAGCGTAAGCCGTATTTTTATCCCGCGGAAATATTTGCGCCGTATAAAGCCGAGCATCTGGCATGGGTTATTTCACGAATGGAGAATATCTGCTGCGCATTTGAATATTCAGAGATCACGCACGGAGATATCAGCCCGTCCAGCGTTTTTGTCAATCCGTTGACGCACGAGGGAATGCTTTTTGGAGACTGGAGATTGGTAGGAAGAAAAAGAGCCGGTGTAGACCTTGAACATGTAAGGACAGCCGCAAAGAAAATAAGCGGAGGAGACGGCGGAATTACTCTGCTTACAGAATTTTTGAACTCGATTCCCAAAGGGGATGCTTACGCAGACTTTGAATATTGGGATACAGTTATAGAAAAAGGTTTTGGTGGACACAAATTTATTAAGATGTAAAAGGAGAAAAAAGAATGGGTTACGGAAGTTATTCGGCATCGGATTGGAAGAAGCTTAAGCAAAGCAGAAATCTGTCTCAGGGACAGAACGTAGAGGAAGTGTTTAAAAGAAGGAGCTGCGATCCTAAATTCGATCCTAAGTTTATCGGGACAAGAGAATGTTTCGATTCCGCAGATCATCCCAATACGACACCTATTGTAGTGGGCCTTGATGTTACTGCTTCAATGGGATATGTTGCCGTAGAAGTTGCTACAAATGCGCTTAACGAGCTTATTACAAAGTTATATTCAACAGGAGCTGTGGATGATCCTGCGCTTATGTGCGCGGCATACGGCGATTATCAGGACGCTTCTCCGCTTCAGGTAACACAGTTTGAGTCAGATATTCGTATTGCGCAGCAGCTTCTTGAAATCTATTTTGAGAGCCGCGGAAACGGAGATGTTGTTCCTACATGTCTCTGGGAATTCCTGTCTCGTCACACCAATATTGACGCAGTAAATAAGAGAAATAAGAAAGGTTTTGTATTCACGATTGGAGATAATGCAACCATCAGAATTGACAGCGTTGATGATACGATCGGTCGAGTGATCGGAGATAATACGTCATATGGAGGACGAAAAGCCGTTCTTGAGGAGCTTCAAAAGAGCTTCTATGCGTTCCATATCATGATCGGCCCCAGAAACCCTAAGAATGATGACCTACTTCCCGGACATACCATCTATATTGACAGAAGCGAGATCGGACAGATTCCAGAGATCATCATAAGTACTATCCAGATGCAGAACGGAAAAGGCTTGGACGAAGTATTGAAACAGTGGGATGAACTCGAAGTTCCGAGCATCAGAAAAGCACTTGAGCAGATTTCATTAAGTGATAGCGGTATGCAGTTATGAAAGCTATTGCCGTTATCGGGAAAAACTTTGGTGATGAGGGTAAAGGCCTTGCTTGCGCTAGCCTTGCCCAAAAAGTAAAAAACACCCTCATCATCAAGCATAACGGCGGCGGACAGGCAGGACATACCGTTGAGGAAGCCGGCGGAAAGCGCTTTGTGCATCATCAGATTGGTTCCGGAGCGGAGTTTGGCGCGGATACTCTTTTGGCGGAGACTTTTCTTGCAGATCTGTATCAGCTTGGAAAAGAGCTTGAGGAGTTTAAGTCTCTTTATGGCTTCGCGCCTAGGATCTATGCAGAAAAAGATACCAAGATCACTGTTATAGACGACGTGCTTCGAAATATGTTCATAGAGTCTGCCCGCGGAAAAGAGCGTCATGGCAGCTGCGGAATGGGTATCGATGAGTGCCAAAAAAGAAACGCTCACGGATATGCCATTACAATGCAAGAAGTAAGTGACATGACGGCGAAGGATCTTTTCCAAAGGCTAAAGACTATTCGCAGTGAGTATGGCAGCAGGGATTTACAGAAGATAAAAGAAAAGTTTGAAACAAACAATCCCGGTGTGAAATCCGAGTACTATGAGATGCTTACGGATGATGAGGTTCTGGCATCTTTTTCCGAACATATAAAAGAAGGAATCGAAGCCGTGACCATTATAGATGCATCCAAAGACATGCTTGAAAAGTACGACCGGCTTATCTTTGAGACGGGGCAAGGGCTTCTTCTTGACGTGGACTACGAGCTTTATGCACCTCACCTTACTTCGTCCAAGACAGGGCTTCACAATATCGCTCTTTTTCTTGATAAGAGAGAAATGGCGCTTGATGAAGTTATCTATGTGACGAGATCCTATGTTACAAGGCACGGAAACGGGCCGCTTCCCTGCGAAGTAAAAAGAGATGAGCTTCCTGGCGTTGGCGTGGATCTGACCAATGTTACCAATGAGTGGCAGGGCAGCATCAGATACGCCAAGCATGAAAGCATCGAGGCTTTTGCAGCGCCCATAAAAGAAGATCTAAAGAGCGTCGAAAACAGTAAGAGTACCCGGAATACCTCAAAAGCTCTTTTGCTGACTCATCTTAATGAGACCAATGACATGGTTTATTTTGAAGATACGGACATCTCTGCAGATGAGCTTTCAAAAGAATTGACGACCGCTCATGGATTTGACAGGGTATACACCTCGCATTCCTGCTATGACACAGATATTTAAGGGAAAAGAAGCTATGAGATCAGTTTTTCGTAAGGCTGTTTTTATTCTGAGTGCGATAGCTTTGATTATGGCTGCGTTTGCACTGATGCTGTACTTTGGAATAATACATCCCAATAATCCGAGTAAGAAAAAATATCCCGTAAGAGGCGTCGATGTCTCTTCGTACCAAGGGGTTATAGATTGGAATGAACTAAGCGGCCGGAATATTGATTTTGCTTATATAAAGGCCACAGAAGGGTCATCTCATGTCGACCCTTACTTTAATGACAATTGGAATAATGCCAAAGAGACTGAGCTTTGCATCGGCGCATATCATTTTTTCAGTTTTGAGTCGTCAGGAGAAGACCAGGCGCAGCACATAATTGATACGGTTTCAAAAGATACTAAGATGCTCCCTTTGGTTATCGATGTTGAATACTACGGTGGCTTTAAGACAGTGGATGACATCGATGTTTCCAAAGTAAAAAAAGAGCTGAGAGCTTTGATAGATTTATTGGAAAAGGAATATGGTACCAAGCCTGTTATTTACGTTAGCAGTGATACTTATGAGACGATAATTCAAGATGATTTCAAGGATTGCGGCCTTTGGTACAGAAGCGTTTACATGAAGGTTCCAAAGGATGTTGACTGGACGTTTTGGCAATATTCCAATCGCCATGTTTTGCGCGGTTATAAGGGAAAAGAAAGATATATAGACATGAATATCTTTAACGGAACCAAAGAAGAGTTCTTAGATTTTTATGAAAAATAGGTCTTTGAATGTTATGATAGTAATTGTTGCCTTGAGCACAAAATAATATTCAAAAGACAAAGGAGAGAGAAATATGTTTATTGTATGGGGTACCCAGACCAAGAAAAAGAGTTATGCTTCAATAGGACCGGTAATATGTCCGAGTTGCGGAAGCTACGGAAGATACAATATTTTTAAGACGTACACGGTTTTGACATTCTTTTTCTTTATTCCCACATTCAGATGGGGCACACAGTTTTATGCGCAGTCAACTTGCTGCGGAGCATTGTATGCCCTCGATAAAGAGATTGGAAAGACTGTAGCAAGCGGAGTACCGGTTGAGATTAAACCTGAACATCTTAGTCTTATCAGAGCAGGTTATGTTCAGCAGGCACAGCCCGCACAGCCCGCTCAGCCTGTGCAGATCGTCAAAGATGTAGAGATGAAAAAGTGCTCTCAGTGCGGCACCGAAACATCTTCAGATGCAATGTTCTGCCCAAGCTGCGGCACGAAGTTTTGATTGTAATATAAGGGAAGAGTAATAAATGGAAAGGTCGAAGTTTAATTCAGGTACAATAAGAAAAGCTTTTTTGGCTATAGCGGTTTTTAATTTTGCGAATCTGATTCTGCATTTTATCAGCTGCTATTTTCCTGTTGTTTTCCTGCAGTTGGACTACGGCCTTTACATAGCTAAGATTTCGATATATCTGGCTTTATATCTGTTTCTTAAAAAGAATTTCGGAAATTGCTTTATTGTTTGCCAAAGATTAATTATGGCAACAATAGTGCTGGACGCGGCAGAATTATACTTGTCTAACATGATAAGTGAAATAATAGTACTGCCGTATATTTTGCTGTTGCTTGTCCTGATCAAGTTTATTATTGATTGCCTTTTATTCATGGAATATAAGTGTATCGCGATGCAGGAATCGTTTGTTGATCGCGATTACGAAAAGGTATTGGTAAACAGGGAAAATAATAGCTGGATCAAATTCAATGTATTCATTCTTGCCTGCTTCGGCGTAACCTTTTTTTCAAAGTGGCTTATTCTTTTATACTTTACGCTTTTTATGATGATTGTCAGATTTGTGTATGAGATCTTGATAATCAGAAGTGCTTCTCACGGTTTTAGATTTTGCGAAGGTCCCAAGGTCTTTGTTGAAGATAAGACACTTGCCTGGATGATCCATAGAACAGGTTTTTATAGGAAGAATAATAAATGCAATCCTGCTTTGAAAAAGTGTTTGCTTGGAGCTATCGGAATCATATTGCTTTTGGGTATATATGCGTATTTTTCATATGATGACAATATGGACCATGTGCAGCTTTCGAGTAAGCAAGAGTTAAAATATCGGGAGACCGAAGGCATTTCCTGTTATTATGTCTCTAATAAGATGCCCGAGTGGACAGGCTTAAGAAGAGAAAAGTTCGGATTTATCAATAATGAGACCGGAATGGATACGGGTGCTCGGTTTAAAAGTATCGACTTCGATAGAAACGGAATAACTTGGGATGGCGATGATAAGTACATTGACAGAAATGGCAATACGATTACTAAGATACCGTTTGCTGCACTGATCACCACATCGCATAGGCAGCACATTTTAAGGTATTTTGTGACTAACAGCCCCAGATTTTTGGATGGATATACATATGATTATTACGGACATGCATATGATGATCACGATGATTGTATAGATTACTGGAATTCAATGTCGGAACTGCGCGCTGAATATTTTAATAATTCAGTTTATTTTACCCCGGCTTTTCAAAGCGGAGTAAACGTTTTCTACAGTGGTTTTTATGATTGTTATGGGCTTTTAAGAAAAGACGGGACTATTGCTGCGAAGCCTGTATATAGATGGCTAGAACCTAATGATGATAGCAGCTTGGCCTATATACGAGATAAAAGAGGAAACCACGGAGTAATCAATTCCGATGGGAAGGTGCTTATAAAGCATATTAATTTTAGGTCTTGGGATTTTCACCTTTTTTCTAGTGACATAGGTGTTTTTGCATTTGAATCATGGGATGATAAATATATATACCAAACCAATAACGGTGAAAGGCTATATCATCTGATGGACAAGGACGGCAATGAGTGGGACGGCTTGTATTCATTTATGATACAAGGTACTCAAGTAAAAACATTTCACAAATACACAGGTGACTATGAGTATACAACAATAGCCGTATCAGATGGAAAAATATTGTTTGAGTCCGATCAATATGAGGAATTCATCGGTGAAAAAGAAGATGATGGAAGGGTTACCGAACTTATCGGAATAAAAAAGTCCGGTGAAAAAGAAACGATATATTTGGAATAAAACACAGGAGCAATCGGTCCAAACCGCCGATTGCTCCTGTATCACAAAGAATATGATTTGGAGTAAGTATAAAAGTGAAGAGTATATTTGCCAAGAAGTGGAGTTTACTTATAATTGCAGTACTAAGTGCCCTGGTGACAGGTCTTTTTTGTATGTATGAGGGAAGAGACAAGTTTAGCGAGTATTATATCGGGGCAGCGGATGAAAACTCTTTACTTGGAAACAAAAAGCTTAATATCCCTGAAATAGGCACCGTATCACAGAGCTTAAGATCATATCACACGGGCGCAGTCAGCAGCTTATTAGGAGAGATGATGTATTGTCATTATGACCGCGAGCCTAAAAATTTTGTTGGCGAGATCAATGGCGATCTGCCCATCCGTTTTTACAATGATGCGAAAGGCAAATACGGATATGTCGATAAAAACGGAAAAGTAATCATTAAAGAGGAATATGTCGATGCAGATGACTTTTCCGATATCGGAATTGCTGAAGTAGTACGCAATAATCGTGATTTATATAGAGCACGCCTTATTAATGCAAAAGGCGATATTATCACAGTAGTACCTGAGAGTACGGATGAGATCGGTTATAGCCTTATTAATTACCGTATTGATGATACGGATAAAGTGATATTTTATTCATATAAAGCCGAAAACCTAAATAAAACCGACATTTCTGCTGAGGAGTACTTTTACGTTATTACAGATTATTCGGGAAAGGTACGAGTTGAACTGACTAAGGAGCAAGTTAAAAGCATTGGACTTAGGGATGAGTACTTACATGGGACGATTGATAATGAATACATGAAAGATCTTAAGAAACAATGCAATTTTCCGGAGGATTGACAGTGAAAATAATGAAGAAAACAGTTAACAGACCACTGTTATCCTACATGATTGTAGTGATGATCCTGTCTGTGCTTGAGTTTGCAAATTATATAATTCAATATATTCCGGTGGCGGTGTTTCTGATTCTGGGATTTGTGAGAGCTTTTACAGTCTTTAAGATAGTTGATCATCTTAATATGGTAAAAGAGAAGATCAGTGAATCTAAAGATCGGGATTATCTTTTGAATACATGTAAAAAGAATTATTCCGCTGCAATATTTTCATATAATGCCTTGGCAATCATATGCTGCGTGGATGCGATCGTATCAACTGTGTCAACAATCCGAGGATTCTATGGCTATGCCAACGTGTTTATTGTATTTTTGGTGATTGAACACATACTTGATTTTGTTGGGATTACAAATCTTGTAGTGGTTCATACAGACAGATTGGGATTGTTCCTTCCGCTTGAAGAGATTTGGATCTTCTCCAATATCGCGATGGTGGGATTGGTTGGAATGGCATGTTTAAGTATGGTTCACTGACTTTTTTTCAGAATACCTCGGCTAGGCTTTTTGGGTTTTGTTATATGCGCGATAGTATCTTCCTGCTACAGACTCATCTACGCTACTGATGTGGAGCGCAATATAAAAAAGTATTTCGTAGAAAATAAAGAGTAAAATAATACACAGGAGCAATCGGTCCAAACCGCCGATTGCTCCTTTTTCATTGACTTCTCCTTGGTTTGGTGTATATTAATAGATATAAAGAGATATAAAAGGATATAAAGAGATATAAAAGAATTTTGAAGATATAAAGAGATATAAAAAGATATAAAAGAATCTCAAAGATATAAAGAGATATAAAAGAAACAAGTGGAGGTAAAAATGCAAAATCCGTTTTCAATTTCATTCGGAACACTTCCAACTCAATATATTTCAAGACTTACGCAGGCTAATCAGATACTTGATACATTCCGTGCAGATAAACCAGCCAATCACGTATATATGCTTACGGGCATCAGAGGTTCGGGTAAGACCGTTATGATGACGGATATATCCGAAAAGCTCAGAAAAGAAAAGGATTGGATCGTAGTGGAGATAAGTCCTGAGCGAGATATGCTCGAAGGACTTGCGGCTGCGCTTTACGCCATTCCTGAGCTTTATGCACTGTTTGTAAAGGCTAAGCTTGATTTCTCCGCGCTTGGACTTGGTGTGTCTATTGAAAATTCCGCACCCATCACAGATATTGAGGTTGCGGTAAACAGAATGCTTGAGCATATAACCAAGGCAGGAAAGAAGCTGCTGGTAACGGTTGATGAAGTGACAAACAATCCCAATGTAAAAGTATTTTCAGCGGCTATTCAGATATATCTAAGACGCGGATATAATGTGTTCCTGATCATGACAGGACTCTATGATAACCTGTACGATCTGCAGAATGAAAAGACACTTACATTCCTGTACAGAGCACCGAAAATTATAATGGACCCGCTCAATTATACAGCAATAGTCTCGCATTATAAGAAAACATTTGATATTGATAACAGCAAGGCGGAGTACATGGCCAAGCTCACAAAAGGCTATTCTTTTGCTTTCCAGGTACTCGGATATCTGATGTGGGAGAGCAAGAACAAGGATATAGACGAGCTTCTTCCGCAGTACGATCAGTATCTTGATGAGTACATTTATGATAAAATATGGTCTGAAATGTCAGAGACGGACAAAAAAGTTGTCGCCTATATCGCAACAAGCGGTGAGACCAATGTCGGCAAGATAAGAAAGCACCTTGATATGACAACGCCGCAGTTTTCAGTGTACAGAGACAGGCTCAAGAGAAAAGGCGTTATCAGCACGGCGCAGTACGGCTATATTTCGCTTCTTTTGCCCAGGTTTGATGAATATGTGAGGATGCATTCGGATGTCTAATTCATTTTACGCCAAATACATAAAAAGACTCATCGACATAATCCTGTCGCTGCTCGTTATAGTGCTGTTTTGCTGGCTGTACGCGATCGTGGCGATACTTGTGAGAGTTAAACTCGGAAGCCCGGTACTGTTTAAGCAGGCGCGCCCGGGTAAGGATGAGAAGATCTTCAACATGTTCAAGTTCAGGACGATGACGGATGAGAGAGATGCAAACGGCGAGCTTCTTCCCGATGAAATAAGACTAACCAAGTTCGGAAGCTTTCTTAGGAAAACGAGCCTTGACGAGCTTCCCGAGTTTTTTAACATCCTAAAAGGCGACATGTCCTTCATAGGCCCGAGGCCCCTTCTTGTTAAGTATCTTCCTTACTACAACGAAAGGGAACGCCTTCGCCACAGCATAAGGCCCGGACTTACCGGATGGGCGCAGGCTCATGGCAGGAACGCAATCTCTTGGGAAAAGAAATTTGAATACGATGTCTGGTATGTGGAACACATGTCGTTCCTTACAGACATTAGGGTTATAATAGATACCGTAAAGGCAGTACTTCACAGCGAGGGAGTCGCTTTAAACGCATTGGAGGATTTTGATGAATACAGGAAACATCAAACCCACACCGATACACAAACTTGATGATAACGAGCTTTCTTTCCTTTATGTCAAAAGAGAGGACATGATCCCCTACTCTTTTGGCGGCAACAAGGCAAGAAAAGCTCTGTTGTTTTTTGAAGAGATAGACAAAAAAGGCGCTGACGTTGTCGTAACCTACGGAAGCAGCCATTCCAATCATTGCAGAGTTGTAGCCAATATGGCGGCTGCAAGGAACATTCCCTGCATTATAATAGGCCCCGAGGAAGTGAGCGATACGACTTACAACAGTGTCCTTATGGAGCTCTTTGGAGCCAAGATCATAACGGTTCCCGTAGACAAGGTGCATGACACTATAGAAGCAGAGCTGGCGCGCCTAAGAGGCGAGGGCAAGAACCCTTATTTCATCCAAGGCGGCGGGCACGGCAACATCGGAACCGAGAGCTACGTAAGATGCTACAAAGAGATAAAGTCCTATGAAAAAGAGACGGGAATAAAATTCGACTATATCTTTTTTGCCACGGGAACAGGCACAACTCAGGCAGGACTCGTCTGTGGACAGCTGATGGAAGAGGATGACAGACATATCGTCGGGATCAGCATCGCAAGAAAGAATCCCAGAGGCCGAGATGTCGTGCTGGACAGCATTTATGAGTATCTTGATGCCAAGGCTTTTTCTTATGATAAGAGCGATGTCGAAGCAAAGACTGTGTTTATCGATGATTACACGGGCGACGGCTACGGCAAGGACAGCAAAGAAATAGAGAACATTATAAAAGAATCCATGATAAAATACGGAATGCCGCTTGATGCCACGTACACAGGCAAGGCATTTTGCGGAATGAAAG
The DNA here is from genome assembly GCF_003625475.1 of Butyrivibrio sp. X503. Classification (GTDB taxonomy): domain Bacteria; phylum Bacillota; class Clostridia; order Lachnospirales; family Lachnospiraceae; genus Butyrivibrio. Next base: position 60,088 of record NZ_RAIQ01000009.1, read on the forward strand.
ACTACATCAAAAAGAATAACTTGGAGGATAAGAAAATTCTTTTTATCCATACAGGCGGAACGCCGCTTTTCTTTGATGAATTAAACAATTGGAGAGCATGATGAATATTTTGGTACTTAGCGCCGGAACAAGAGACAAGGTTGTCAGATATTTTAAGGAAACACTAAAGGGCAATGGAAGCGTGATCGCGACCGATTGCAGCAACTTAGCGCCCGCTATATATGACGCCGACAAGGCTTACATTGTTCCGAGGATCGATGCGCCCGATTACATCGACAAGGTCCTCGATATCTGTAAAAAAGAAAAAATAGACGGAGTCTTTTCACTTATAGATCCCGAGCTTTCGCTTATCGCCAAGGAGCGTGCGAGGTTTGAAGAAGTCGGAACTACGCCGATCGTATCAAGCTACGACCTTTGCGAGATGAGCCTTGATAAGTACGCGATGTACAAGTTCCTTACGGAAAAGGGCATCTCAACAGGAAAGTGCTACATCGACAAGGATAGCTTTTACAAGGCAAAGGCAGCAGGCGAGATTGCTTATCCCGTCTTCGTTAAGCCAAGACTTGGAAGTGCCAGCCTGAACATCAACATGGTTAATACCGACGAGGAGATAAACACTCTTTTTGATATATACGACGATCTCATGATCCAGGAATACATGAAGGGACAGGAGTACGGCGCCGATATCTACATCGACATGATCTCGGGCAAGTGTGTTTCGATATTCCTTAAGAAAAAGATCAAGATGAGAGCCGGCGAGACCGACAAATCCGTTTCGGTAAAGGATCCCGAGCTTTTCGATAAGCTTGCGCAGTTTGCGGAGGAGAGCGGCTATAGAGGAATGATCGACGCAGATCTGTTCCTCGATAACGGAAAGTGGTATCTGTCCGAGATCAATCCGAGATTCGGCGGAGGATATCCTCACGCATACGAGTGCGGCGTCAACTTCCCGCAGTTTGTTATAAATAACCTTGAGGGAAAAGAAAATGCTCCATCGATAGGAGAATACAAAGAAGGCATCTACATGATGAAATACAACGATCTGTTGGTGCTTCCGGAGAGTGAGCTTATCTGATATGAAAAAAGCACTGATACTTGCAAATTCATCAAGCGGACTCTACGACTTCAGAAATGAGCTGCTGCTTGGGCTCATGGATGAAGGCTTTGAAGTCGTGGTGAGTCTTCCCGATGACCTCAAGAACAAAGAATTAAACGACGAGGGCTGCAGAGTGGTCCACACCGATATTAACAGGCGCGGAGTCAATCCCGTCCAGGACCTCGGACTTCTTTTTTCCTATATCAAATTGATAAAAAAAGAAAAGCCTAGCGTAGTCATCACATATACCATAAAGCCCAATATCTACGGCGGCGTGGCGTGCAGATTCTTAAGAGTTCCCTACGTGTCGACGGTCACGGGGCTCGGAACGACCTTTGAAAGAGGCGGAATGCTGCTAAAGCTCATAGTGTTCATGTATAAGACGGCACTCAAGAAATGCCGCTGTCTCTTTTTCCAGAACAGTCATAACAAAGACGTATTCGAAAGCCACGGCATCAAGGCCAAGAAGCACGTCGTTGTGAACGGCTCCGGAGTTAATCTTGATAAGCACAAGAAGGAAGACTATCCCGGACACGCGGACGACGTGACGAGATTTCTTTATATCGGTAGGATAATGAAGGAAAAGGGCACGGACGAGTATCTCTATGCGGCAAAAGAGCTGCATGAGAAGTACGGTGACAGAGTTTCTTTTGCGGGAATCGGATATTTCGACGACGAGTACGAGGACAAGGTAAAAGAAGCGCAGGAAGAGGGCTATTTCAAGATGATATCTTATCAGCCCGACATTCACCCTTATATAAAAGAAAGCGACGCGATCGTTCATCCTTCTTATCACGAGGGAATGTCAAACGTACTGATGGAGGCTTCTGCGACGGGAAGACCCGTCATTGCTTCTGATATCAGCGGATGCAGGGAGATTGTTGATAAAGACAAGTCGGGATTTCTGTTTGCTCCAAGGGATAAGGAAGCTCTTTTACATGCTCTGGACAGATTCATGGCGCTTACGACAGAAGAGCGCAAAGCCATGGGAGAAGCGGCTCGGAGCTATGTTGAGCAGAAGTTTGACAGGAGTAGTATAATATTGACGTATATTAATGAGATAAAAGAGATTATTATCTAAAGATATTATTTTGTGGAGGAATCACAATGGGTTTGTATGAAAAGCTCCTTTCGGGAGAAGAGAAATTATCACTTGTAGGACTTGGATATGTCGGCATGCCTATCGCCGTAGCATATGCCAAGAAGATCAAGGTTGTAGGATATGACTTTAACGCAGCTAAGGTTGATCTTTATAAAAAGGGAATCGACCCCACAAGAGAAGTCGGAGATGACGCTATCAAGGAGACAAGCGTAGAGTTTACGGCAGATCCCGAGAAGCTTCGCGAGTGCAAGTTCCACGTAGTGGCTGTTCCTACACCGGTTAATGACGATCACACACCCGATCTTTCACCTGTAGAGGGAGCAAGCCATACACTTGGTAAGTACCTTACAAAGGGAAGCATCGTAGTATACGAGTCAACGGTTTATCCCGGAGTAACAGAGGATATCTGCGTGCCTATCCTTGAAGCTGAGTCAGGTCTTAAGTGCGGCGTTGATTTCAAGGTAGGATATTCACCCGAGCGTATCAACCCCGGTGACAAGGTGCACAGACTTGATACTATTACCAAGATCGTTTCAGGTATGGACGAAGAGACTCTTGAGGAAGTGGCTAAGGTTTACAGCCTTGTTGCACTTGCAGGAGTTTATAAAGCACAGTCTATCAAGGTTGCAGAGGCAGCCAAGGTTATCGAGAATTCACAGCGTGATATCAATATCGCTTTCATGAACGAGCTTTCAATGATCTTCCACAAGATGGACATCGATACAAAGAGCGTTCTCGAGGCAGCCGGAACAAAGTGGAACTTCCTTAAGTTCTTCCCCGGTCTCGTAGGCGGTCACTGCATCGGCGTTGACCCTTATTACCTCACATACAAGGCTGAGGAGCTTGGATATCACTCACAGATCATTCTTTCGGGACGTAGAATTAATGACGATATGGGTAAGTACATCGCCGAGTCCCTTGTAAAGAATCTTATCTCAGCTGATATCGCGGTTAAGAATGCCAAGGTTGCAATTCTTGGATTCACATTCAAGGAGAACTGCCCCGATACACGTAACACTAAGGTTATCGATATCTACAACGAGCTCGGAGAGTACGGAATCACTCCTGTTGTTGTCGATCCCGAGGCTGATTCTGACGAAGCTAAAAGACTCTATGGCATCGACTTTGACAGCATTGATGCCGTTAAAGATATGGATGCGGTTATCGTTGCGGTTGCTCACAAGGAGTTTGAGAGCTACAAGCCCGCTGATATCGCGAAGTTCTTCAATGCTTCCCACAAGACCAAAGTGTTCATGGATCTTAAGGGAATCTACGATATGAACGATTATAAAGCGCCGGAATTCGATTACTGGCGTCTATAAGAGCGGAACTTCCTTATTTTTTAGATTGGTGGTAATGATATGAGTTACAAAGAACTTACATTTGACAAAGACAGCGTTTTCCTCGTAACCGGAGGCGCGGGCTTCATCGGATCCAACATCTGCGAAGCACTTCTTGATATGGGTTACACAGTAAGATGCATGGATAACCTCTCAACAGGGCACATCGAGAACATCCAGCCCTTTATGAGCAACGAGAGATTTACTTTTATTCAGGACGACATCAGAGATCTTGATGCCTGCCTTAAGGCAACGGAAGGCGTCACCTACGTTCTCAACGAGGCGGCTTGGGGAAGCGTTCCCAGAAGTATCGAGATGCCTCTTTTGTACGAGGAGATCAACATCCGCGGAACACTCAACATGATGGAAGCTTCAAGACAGAACGGCGTTAAGAAGTTCGTTTATGCTTCAAGCTCATCTGTTTACGGTGATTCCACAATCCTTCCCAAGAAGGAAGGACAGGAAGGAAATGTTCTTTCTCCCTATGCTCTTACCAAGAAGGTTGACGAAGAGTACGGTAAGCTTTACAAGAAGCTCTACGGACTTGATACATACGGACTTCGTTATTTCAACGTATTCGGAAGAAGACAGGATCCCAACGGTGCATATGCAGCCGTAATCCCTAAGTTCCTTAAACAGCTTATGAACGGCGAGACACCTACCATTAACGGTGACGGTAAGCAGTCTCGTGACTTTACATATGTAGACAACGTTGTTGAGGGTAACCTCAGAGCTTGTCTTGCTTCATCAGAGGCAGCAGGTGAAGCTTACAACATCGGTGCGGGCGGAAGAGAGTTCCTTATCGATGTTTATCATCACCTTACAGATGCACTCGGACTTGATGTAGAGCCTATCTACGGACCTCCTCGTGCCGGTGATATCAGAGATTCCAACGCCGACATCAGCAAGGCAAGAAAGAATCTCGGTTACGATCCTTCATATGATTTCAAGGCAGGAATCAAGCTTGCCATTGATTGGTACAAAGAGAATTTATGAAGATAACTGTTCGTTTGGATGACATAACACCTGATATGGATTGGGACAAATTCGAGAGATTCAAGAAAGTGCTCGATGCGCATGATATCAAGCCTCTCATAGGTGTTGTTCCCGATAATAAGGATGAGAAATTAAGCTGTGGACCTTTTCGTGAGGACTTTTGGAACTATATAAAAGAGCTCCGGGACAGCGGATGGGTCATTGCACTTCACGGCTTTAATCACATTTATACCACCAAGGAACCCGGCCTTTTCCCCGTTGGCGGAAAGTCTGAGTTCGCAGGACAGCCATATTCCGTTCAGGACGACATGCTCAGGGAAGCAAGAAGGATATTTAAGAGCCACGATATCAACACCGATATCTTCATGGCGCCTTCCCATTCCTTTGACAAGAAGACGATCAAGTCTCTTAAGAAAAACGGAATATACAAGATAACCGACGGCTTCGGAAGAGCGCCCTATTCCAGATTCGGAATGACCTTCTATCCGATCTCGGTTAAAAAGAGCAGCAGTATCAAGGACAAAAGAGACGGCTTCACAACCTTTGTCTATCACGTAAACACCATGAACGACAAGGATTTTGAGAATTTCGAGAAGCTTTTTGAACAGGCCGACGTAGTTTCTTTTTCCGAATTTATGAATGTAGAACCTACAGAACGCAGCTTCTTTGGGAATCTGGCAGAGTTTATAACAGCTAAGACCAAATTTACGGTAATGAAGCTTCGGAGCAGAAAAGGAAACTGACCGAAGCGCAGCGAGGGGATAAAATGGAAGATAACTATGGTCAGATAAGAGTCTTACATGTTCTCGGAGGACTTGGAGTAGGCGGCGCTGAGTGCAGGATCATCGATCTATATCGCAATATGGACAGGGACAGGATTCAGTTTGATTTTCTTGTCCATTGTTCACCTGAAAAGACAGGAAAAAAGAGTCCGACTTCTGACGAACTTATGAAGGTTCGAGAGCCGGACTATTTTGATTCCAGCGTATATAAGCTGGGCGGAAGGATATTCTGCCTTCCGAAATTTGTAGGAACCAATTACGCCGAGTACAAAGCGGCCATAAAAAGATTTTTTGCCGAGCATAAAGATGAGTGGAAGGTGGTACAGGGCCACATGACGAGTACCGCAGCCATTTATCTTCCTATCGCAAAAAAGAACGGAGTTCCCATCTGCGTTGCTCATGCAAGAAGCGCGGGTGTCGACAAGGGTGTAAAAGGCCTTGCGACAAGATTTCTCAGGACACCCCTTCAAAAAGAGGGTATATGCGATTACAACTTCGCGTGCTCAAAAGAGGCCGGATATTCGGTATTCGGACAGACGCTTATGGATCAGGGAAGCGTTCGCATCATTCCAAATGCCGTAGACCTCAAGAACTTTGCTTACAACGAAGAAACAAGAAATAAGATAAGAGGCGAGCTTGGACTTTCCAATGCCGTTGTAATAGGACATGTCGGAAGCTTCAGATACGCCAAGAACCACGAGTTCTTGCTACAGGTATTTACGCAGCTTTGCAGACTTCTTGATAATGACGACTTAAACGAATACAGCATGCTCCACGGCATGAGAGTAAGACTTCTAATGCTCGGAACGGGTCCTCTTATGGATGAGATGAGAAGGCTCGCCGACAGGCTACATATATACGACAGATGTATTTTTGCAGGCAATAAGAGTAATGCCTCGGATTATTACCAGGCGATGGATTACTTCTGCTTCCCTTCAAGATACGAAGGTCTTCCCGGCAGTGTCATAGAGGCGCAGGCAGCGGGACTTCAGTGCCTGGTTTCAGATCAGGTTACTCCCGAAGTTAATGTAACTGAGCTTGTTTCAATGCGAAGCATTAACTCGGACCCCAGAGATTGGGCGAGGAAGATACTCGAAGATCTCATGCTTCAGGGAGACGCCGATAAGGATATTTTCAGTGAAGAGATCAAGCTCAATCAGACGTTTACGCAGATAGCCGGTGAGAGAAAAGAGAGCGTCTTTGAAAACGAGGATACGCCCGATTTTGACTTACTTGATGCCGGTACCGGATTCGATACGATAAACACGGCGCCCAAGCATTCGATAAGCCATATCGATTCCGGCTTTTCCATAGGAAACAGAAAAGAGTCATCGGAGCACATACTTAATGAACTCCGCGCAGCAGGCTTTGACGTAAAGAGCCAGGCCAAGATGATGGCTTATTTCTACGAAAGAGGACATTTTTGATGAATAATAACAAAAAGAACCTGATGCTCATGGTTCCGATGCTCCATCAGGGCGGATTTGAGCGTGTGTGCATCAAGACTGCAAGACTCATGCAGGACTTTTACAACGTTTATATTCTTATTTTCAGTTCAAAAGATATCAACTTCGACATCGAGGGGCTGAATGTCATAGACATTGATGTACTCTCGAAAAAAGGCGTTGTAAATAAAATAATAAATGTTATTAAAAGAGTCAAAAAGACAAAAAAGATCAAGAAAGAACTCGGAATAGATATTTCCTACAGCTTCGGAAGTTCGGCCAACTATGTCAACGTTCTATCCAGGGGAAAAGAAAAGGTTCTGACCGGACTTCGTTGTCAGACCGATATGGAGCGAAGCGACCAGATAAAGCTTTTTTGCAGCAGATCAGATCAGGTTCTTTCTTGTTCAAAAGAGATAGTAAGACAGCTCCTTAAAGACTATAACTACGATAAGAGCACATATATTTATAATCCTTTGGATACGGATGATATCTGCGAAAAGGGAAGCGAACCTGTCGAGGATTTCCCTTTTAAGGGAGAGGACCTCAAGGTCATTTCCACCATGGGAAGAAACGATTACATCAAAGGAATCTGGCATCTCGTCAAGGCTTTTTCACTGGTCCACGAGAAATGCCCGAATGCAAGGCTTGTAATAGCCGGTGCGGGAAATTGGAGTGCTTACAAGGAGCTTGCCAATGAGCTCAACATAGAAAACGAGGTTGCGTTTACCGGAATGAAGAAGAATCCGTTCCCTTACGTTGCGGCTTCCGACGTATATGTCTGCAGCTCCAACCACGAGGGCTTTCCAAATGCGGTCCTTGAAGCAATGGCACTTAAAAAGCCCGTTGTTTCCGCTGACTGTAAGACAGGGCCCAGAGAGATCCTATTAAGCTCTGAGCAGTACGAGGATCTTATTTCAAGGATTCCTAACGGAGACAGCACCAAGGAAGCTATTGAAGGTGAATATGGCATTCTCGTTCCCGATATGGGCGAAGAGGTCGACATGAACCCCGAGAACATCACGGACGGAGAGAAGATACTTGCGGACAAGATTCTTTCTCTTTTGACTGATGACAATAAGCTTTCTCATTATTCGGAAAAAGCGGGAGAGAGAGCTCTTTTCTATACTCCCGATAAGTACAAAGACAGTATTCATGAGATATTCAAGAGGTATGAGTGATGCATTACAAGGTAGTAGTCTTCGGTGTGAAAGATACATCGGAAAACATAATAGATTTCATAGAAAAGGAGCTCTGCAAGGTTGACCTTGTCATGACCATTGCGCCCAAGGTCCTTGAGCACAATCAGGTCTCCGGCTTTAAGGGACTTTCTTTTTTGACAGAGAAATACGGAATTCCCGTTTACGAAGCAGAGAGCTATTTCCTTAATGACGACAAGACGGTAGAGTTTATAAAGAACAACACCTTCGATCTCGGAATCGTAATGGGCTGGCAGAGACTTATCCCTCCGCATGTTCTTGATGCGTTTAAGGCCGGAATCTACGGCTTCCACGGAAACAGCGGATACTTGCCCTTCGGAAGAGGCAGATCGCCCCTTAACTGGTCAATGATCCTCGGAGATACCAGATTTAACCTCAATCTCTTCAGATACGACGAGAAGGCCGATAGCCCCAACGTCTTTGCTACGGAGATGTTCCAGATAAACGAGCACGACGATATAAGGACCGCGCAGTACAAGAACATGATCTGCTCCAAGAGCCTAATCAGGAAGCTTGTGACAACATATATGGAAAAGGGAGAAATTCCCATTCATACAGATTCAAAAGACTTTGATTCATGGTACAATAAACGTACGGCTGCGGACGGTAAAATAGATTTTCACGAAAGAACCAGAAACATCTACAACCTCATCAGAGGCGTTGCGGCGCCTTTCCCCGGAGCATTCTGCTATGCGGGCGAGGATAGCGATGAGAACAAAGTTACCGTTTGGCAGGCTCATCCTTTTGATGAGATGATAGATTTCTCGGGATATGCGCCCGGAGAGATCGCCGATGTCTTTGACGGTAAGCCTATCGTAAGGACCGTGGACGGCTCACTCATCATTGATAAATACGATTCCACCAAGGAATTAGTTACAGGAATGGTACTCAGATAATTATGAAAACAATAGCATTTCACCTCAACTGCCTTGTGCAGGGCGGCGCGGAGCGAGTTGTCTCCAACCTCGCCAATCAGTTCGCCAAGGAAGGCTACAAGGTATACGTGGCAACGGAATGGGTGGACGAGAACGAGTTCGCCCTTGACGAAAAGGTCACGAGAGTCCATGTAGGCCTGCGTGAGGGTGATGAAAAGAAGAACAGAATAGCCAAGTTCTTTTTAAGGATCAAATACCTTAGAGAATTCGTTAAGAACTATCATCCGGACGTTCTTATCGCCTTTGCCCAGAGAGCCAATTACAGGGCGCTCATGGCGGCAGGTAAGAGCGATGTTCCTGTGGTCATTTCCATAAGGACAGACCCGGTGGGACATTACGATGCTATTTCGGACAAGATACAGATAGCCTGGCTGTTTGACAGAGCTGCGGGTTGCGTCTTCCAGACGACGGGACAAAAAGAGTTCTTTAAGCCTTATCTTCAGGACAATTCGCAGATCATACTCAATCCGATCAATCCCAAGTATTTCGGGTTAAAAAAGCCTGAGCAGCGCGAAAAGTCTGTTGTTCATCACGCAAGGCTGGTCGACTTCAAAAATCAGCCCATGCTGTGCGAAGCTTTTATAAAGGTTCACGAAAAGCACCCCGATTACGTGCTTAAGATCTACGGTCCCGACTCTTTTGACGGAACCAAGGAAATACTTGATAAGATCATCGCAGACAACCACGCCGAGGACTACATCCTTCTTATGGGCGGAAGCGACGAGTTGGAAAAAGAAATCCCGAAGGGCGCTGTTTATGCCTTTTCATCCGACTGGGAAGGACTTCCCAATTCGCTTCTTGAAGCGATGGCGATGGGAATGCCCATTGTTGCGACGGATTGCCCTTGCGGCGGACCTAGGACCGTTATGCAGGACGGCGTGAACGGACTTCTTGTTCCGATAAAGGATCCCGATGCTATGGCTGAGGGTATCTGCAAACTTATTGAAGACAGAGAGTTTGCCGAGAGACTTGGAGACGAGGCAAGAAAGATAGAACAGATCGCAAATGCGGAAGCTGTATTTATACAGTGGAGAGATTATCTTGAAAAGGTAATAGGCGAAAAGAAGTAATAGGAGAGAAGTAATGTTTTCATTTGATGATTACAGAGAAATACTTAGAGTTGTAAAAGAGACAGGGCTTAACGCCACATATGAGGAAGCGCTCAACAGAGATTCATTTATCATCTTAAGACACGACGTTGAGTATTCCGTAGAAAGAGCTTACGCCCTTTCAAAGGTTGAAGAGAGCATGGATATGAGATCCACTTTCTTTTTCCAGTGGACCAACAACTCTTACAACATCTTATCTAGAAAGAACAGAGATATCCTTACCGATATGCATGAGAGAGGCCAGCACATCGGCCTTCACTTTGCGCTCAACGGTATGACCGATATGGAGCTCATAAGAAAGAGGATCAAGCAGGAAATCGATATGCTGAGCGATATGCTTGGATTTAACATCACATCTTTTTCCATTCACAGACCGTCACCCGACGTTCTTGCAGAGAATATCAAGCTTCCCGGTATCATCAATGCGTACCAGGATGAGTTCTTCTCTTTTGACCCTCAGGCGAAGCCCGATTCAAAGCTTGATGTAAAGTACATGTCGGATGCCAACCATATCTGGAGATACGGCTATCCCGACGAGGAGACCATCAAGGCCAACAAGAGAGTGCAGATCCTTACACATCCTTTTGCATGGACCAAGAAGGGCTATGACAACCTTGATAATTACAAGACACTTGTAAACGAGAAGTACATTGAGCTCATTGATTCCATCGACAATGAGTGTAAGGACTTCGGACCACTTCGTGACAACTTCGAAAAACTTCCTGTGGAGCTTTAATACATACAATGTGCGGAATTTGCGGATATATTTCTAAAAAGAGAATAACTGAAGAACAGCTTCGCATCATGAACGATACCATGTATCACAGAGGCCCCGATGACAGCGGTGTTGAACTGTATCAGGGTGCGAACGATTATATCATAGGCTTTGCCCAGAGAAGACTTTCGATCCTTGATCTGTCGCCTTTGGGACATCAGCCAATGCACTCGGAAAACGGCAGGATCTCTGTCGTTTACAACGGCGAGATCTACAATTTCCTTGAGCTCAAAAAAGAGCTTTCGGATTACACTTTTAAGTCGAACTGCGATACCGAGGTCATTATCGCCGCGTACCTTAAATGGGGCATCGACATGGTCGATCACATTCACGGTATGTTTGCGATCGCTCTTTACGACAGAGAGACCGATGACGTTTATCTTATCAGAGACAGGATCGGTAAGAAGCCTCTTTTCTATTGGGTAGACGGCAAGAATCTCGTGTTCGCATCAGAGCTTAAGCCTATCATGAAATGCCCCGGTTTTAAGCCTGAAATAAGAAAACAGGTGTTATCCAGATTCCTTCTTCAGCAGTACATCATGGCGCCCGACACGGTGTTCACTGATGTCTATAAGCTTGAAGCCGGTTCATATCTTAAGTTCCATAACGGCGAGATCATTAAAAAGAAATATTGGAACATCAAAGATGTTTATAAAAAGATGAGCGCAGATCCCGTTAGAAGCTATGAAGAGGCTAAAGAGGGACTTAAGGAGCGCTTAAAGAAGTCCGTTGCGAACAGAATGATCGCGGACGTTCCGCTCGGTACATTCCTTTCCGGAGGGTACGATTCATCGCTTGTAACCGCGATAGCGCAGGAATTGTCGGATCAGCCCGTTAAGACCTTCTGTATCGGATTTGACGTTCCAAGGTTCAACGAGGCCGAGTACGCCAAAGAGATCGCAAAGCATCTCGGCACGGACCACACTGAGGTTTACATCACGGAAAGAGAGATGTTTGATCTTGTCAGCAGCATCCCTCAGTACTACGATGAGCCTTTTGCGGACAACTCGCAGATACCTTCTATGCTCGTAAGTAAGGTTGCCAAGAAGGACGTTACCGTTGCTCTTTCGGGAGACGGCGGAGATGAGTTCTTCTGCGGCTATAACATATATGAAAACGTAAGACAGGCGCAGCTTCTCGATATTCCGGGTGCGATCGTGCACGGAATAGGACAGATCCCCGTGGGAAGCGGCAAGCTTCTTGATAAGATGCCTTTCAGAGTCAAGGTCGTTGCCAATAACCGCAATCCCGAGACTAAGACACAGCTTGTTTCGGAGGGCTATATCAAGTCCTGTCACGCATTTATCTCAGGAAAAGAAGAGATGGATATTCCGATGAGCGCGCTTGATTATATCGCTACGGATTACAACCTTGGTATCAACAAGCAGCCGATTCTTTTCCCTGTTGAGAGCCTCTACGGAGTAAGGGACTTCCAGGTAAGGAGAATGCTCCTTGATATGGACACCTATCTTCCCGAGGATATTCTTGTTAAAATGGACAGAGCTTCCATGAAGTACTCACTTGAGTCGAGATGTCCTATAATGGATACGGAAGTTATGGAGTATTCGTTCAGGATACCGCATAAATATAAGTTCTATAAGGGAGATAAAAAGCATATTCTTAAAGATCTTGCTTATGACTATATTCCCAAAGAGCTTTTGGAAAGACCAAAGACCGGTTTCGGCGTTCCGATGGATCAGTGGCTTCGCGGTCCTTTGAAGGAACAGCTTCTTGATTACAGCAGCACGTCTTTCCTTAAGAAGCAGGATATATTTGATGTAGACTATGTATCCGAATTTATCAACAATTATGTGGTTAACGGCGACGGCGGCCCCGCAACGGGAGCCAACTACAGCAAGATCGCGTGGTCGTTCTACATTTTTCAGCAATGGTACAATTACCATATGACATGATTCAGGGGAAGCGGAGTGCGGATTCCTGTTTGAAGTAAAAGGAGTTTTTAAATGACAAGAGAAGAAGTTTTTGAGAAATTAAATGAAGTATTCAGAGATGTTTTCGAGGAGGACGATCTTACCGTTACCGATGCTACAACAGCGGCAGATGTTGACGGATGGGATTCACTTGAGCACATCAATCTTATCAATGCCATCGAGCAGGAGTTTGACATCAAGTTCAACATGGGACAGATCGTTTCAATGAAGAATGTAGGTGAGATGGCAGACATTATCATGAGCAAATTACAGGGCTAAACGCATGAAGATACATCACGTTGGATATCTTGCAAAGAGCATAGCAAAGTCCGAGAAGAAATTCTTGGAGCTCGGATACGAGATCGAGCGCCCGGTTAAGTTCGACGAGATAAGGAACATCAACATCGAGTTCCTTGTAAACGGCGATTACAGGGTTGAACTCATAGAGCCCATGGGTGAGGATTCTCCCATGTATCCTTTGCTTGCGCGCTATAAGAACACGCCTTATCATTTTTGCTATGAAGTCGAAGATATAGACAAGGCTGTGGAGGAGCTTTCCGCGCAGCGCTACACCGTGATACACGAGCCCAACATCGCGCCCTGTATCGACGGCAAGAAAGTCGCTTTTTTATACAATAACAGCATGGGGATAATCGAGCTTGTTGAATTCTGAGATTAATAATAAAAAGCATATCGCTATGTATATAGGCTCCCTTCAAAAGGGCGGCGCAGAGAGGGTAATGGCTAATCTTGCGGATTATTTTTTTGAGCAGGGTTATAAAGTTACTCTTGTTACCACGTACCTTGCAGCCAACGAATACGAGGTTAAACACGCAGCCTGGAAGAGTGTTCCCGCAGGTGCGCCCGGTGCTGAGCTTGTAGCGGACCTTGACGAAAATCCTGTTTGGGTTGATCCAAACGGCGGCGAGAAGGGCGGAATACAGCGCATTTTCTCGGCACTTCTTAAGGACGAGCAGGAAAAGAGTCGTATCAAGAATTTCAGAAAAAGATCAGAGAAGCTTGTAAAGATCTGGAAGGACCTTAGACCCGACATGATCCTGAGCTTCATGGGAAAGAATAATATTATGGCGCTCTCAACGGCAACGAAAGAAGAGATCAAGGTTGTCGTATCCGTAAGAGCAGACCCTTCTATGGAGTATTCGAGCACATCAATGAAGGCTGCGATGCTTACAAACTTCGGAAAGGCAGCCGGAGTCGTTGTTCAGTCAAACGGCGCCAAAGCCAAGTTCCCTGCATACATCAGGAAGAAATGCATCATTCTTCCGAACGCGATCGATCCCTCTTTTATCAGACCCAGATATATCGGTGAGCGTGAGAAGAAGATCGTAATGGTCGCAAGACTTAACGAAAACAAGAACCAGGCTATGGTAATGGAAGCTTTCAAGGAAGCTACCAAAGATAAATTTAAGGATTATAAGCTCGTACTCTACGGAGACGGCCCCGACAGAGCCAAACAGCAAAGGCTCGCGGTAAGCCTCGGAATAGATTCACGAGTTGAATTTGCGGGTAACGTCAAGCACGTCGCCGAGCATATAGAGAAGGCATATATCTTTATACTTGCATCCAACCACGAGGGCATGCCCAACTCACTTATAGAGGCTATGTCACTGGGACTTGCGTGCATATCCACGGATTGCCCTTGCGGAGGCCCCAAGGACCTTATAAATGACGGAGAGAACGGACTTCTCGTTCCCGTCGGAGACAAAGATGCAATGGCACAGGCAATAAGAAAGCTTCTTGAAGATAAAGAGCTTGCCGACAGGATCGGAACCGAAGCTGCCAAGATTCAGGAAAAGTGCAGCCCTGAGGTTACGAATGAAATGTGGAAGAAGTATTTTGACAAGATCATCGGAAATACGGATGACAGTAAATTTTAAAAGGACACTATATGAAAGAACTTGAATATCCTTTTGACAACAGCTACATAATGAAAAAGTCCAAGACCATCAAAAAGACTCTTCTTTCTGACGGTGCGGACAGGATAAAAAAGAAAATAGCGGTACTAGGAGGCTCCACGACCCATGACATCATAAGGATACTGGAGCTTTTTTTACTAAATTACGGAATAGAACCTTCATTCTACGAATCGGAATACGGTCAGTACTGGCAGGATGCCATGTTTCCATCCGATGAGTTAAAAGAGTTTGCACCTGATGTTATCTACATTCATACATCAAACCGCAACATCACAAACTTCCCTGAGATGTCTGACAGTAAAGAAGACGTTGATGCCAAGTTTGAAGCTACTTTCAAGCACTTCGAGACGATGTGGGACAATCTTGCAAATCTCTATAAGTGTCCCGTAATACAGAACAATTTCGAGGCGCCTTTCTACAGACTTCTCGGAAACAGAGATGCTTACGACATTCACGGAAGACTTAATTTCATAAACAGATTAAATGCGGCCTTCGCGGACTATGCTGCCAAAAAAGCAGATGCCGGCGAAAGCTTTTTTATAAACGATATCAACTACGTATCAAGTAGTTACGGTCTTGATGAGTGGTCAGACCCGCTTGCATGGCACATGTACAAGTATGCGCTCTGCATTCAGGCTATTCCCACGCTCAGCTTTAATATTGCCAATATCATCAAGTCAATCTACGGAAAGAACAAGAAGGGCCTTGTGCTCGATCTTGACAATACACTTTGGGGCGGCGTTGTAGGTGACGACGGCGTCGACGGAATCGAGATAGGCCAGGAGACCAACTTGGGGCAGGTTTATTCCGAGTTCCAGCAGTATGTAAAAATGCAAAAAGACCTTGGAATAGTCCTTACGGTTGATTCCAAGAACGATGAAGAGAATGCGATCGCGGGACTAAAGCATCCCGACGGAATACTTACTCCCGATGATTTTGTTATGATAAAGGCCAACTGGGAGCCAAAGAGTGAGAACATGAAGGCAATAGCTTCAGAGCTTAACGTCCTTCCCGAGTCACTTGTATTTGTGGATGACAACCCTGCGGAAAGAGCTATCATAGAGGGACAGATCCCCGGTGCAATGGCGCCCGCCATAGATTCACCCGAGCACTATATCAGGATACTCGATCATTCGGGATTCTTTGAGGCAACGGCAATCTCAGAGGATGATAAGAAGCGTAACGAGATGTATATGGCAAACAAAAAGCGTACTCAATTGGAGCAGAGCTTTGCCGACTACACCGAGTACCTTAAATCACTTGAGATGGAAGCTGTTATCGCGCCTTTTGAAAAGCTCTATATGCCTCGTATCGCGCAGCTTACCAATAAGAGTAACCAGTTTAACTTAACTACCAAGCGCTATACACAGGACGACATCGAAAAGACGGCGGCCGATGACAATAACATCACGCTCTACGGCAGATTGACGGATAAATTCGGAGACAACGGGATCGTTTCGCTGGTGATCGGTAACGTCAAGGGCGAGGAGCTTCACATAGACCTCTGGCTCATGAGCTGCCGCGTCCTTAAAAGAGATATGGAATTTGCCATGATGGATGAGCTCTGTAAGAAGGCTTTAGAGCGAGGAATCAAGACAATTTACGGATATTATTATCCGACTGCCAAGAATAAGATGGTAAAAGATTTTTATTCTTTGCACGGCTTTGATATGATAGAGGAAGACGGTGACGGCAACAGAACGTACAAGCTGGAGCTTTCGGCGTACGAACCCAAGAACAAAGTTATCAAAGTGAACTGAGTATAGGCACCGGATTAGACATACGGTGCTTCGGAGACATATATGTGCGGAATTAACGGTCTTATCGGGTATAAGGGTGACAGACATGCGATCATAGCCAAGATGAATGAGCGTATGCTTCACAGAGGCCCCGATGATGAAGGAATTTACATAAGTGATGATATGAAAGTGGCGCTTGGACATAGGCGCCTTTCTATTGTGGACTTATCCAAGAACGGCGCTCAGCCCATGGTTTCACATTCGGGCAAGAGCGTTATTGTATATAACGGCGAGATCTACAACGCCGGCGAAGTAAAAGACAAGCTTATTAAAGACGGCAAGGCTACGACCTTCAGAGGAACATCGGATACCGAGATCCTTCTTGAAGCTATCGAGAACTACGGAATGAAAGAAGCTCTCAGGCTTTGCAAGGGTATGTTTGGAATCGCGGTTTACAATAAGGAGGCCGGAACGGTTACTCTCGCAAGAGACAGAGTCGGTGAGAAGCCTTTGTACTACGGAACGGTAGCAGGCTCTTTTGCCTTTGCTTCCGACATCGGATGCTTGCGCGTTATTGACGGTTTTGACAACGAGATCAACAGAGAAGTTCTTGATATATATTTTACGGAAGGTTATATTCCCGCGCCGCACACGATATATAAGGATATTTACAAGCTTGAAGCGGGCACAATAATAACGGTTGATATTGATACATTAAAGACCAAAGAAGAGACCTACTGGTCGATGACAGAGGCTGCGATAAAGGGCCAGAGCAATATCTTTACGGGCAGTAGAGAAGAGGCTTCACTTGAGCTTGAGAGGCTGTTAAAAGAGTCTGTGAAAGGCCAGATGATCTCGGATGTTCCGCTCGGAGCTTTTCTTTCGGCGGGAATCGACAGCAGCACGGTCGTTGCACTGATGCAGTCCGTTTCGGATAATCAGGTACGCACCTTCACGATCGGAATGGAAGATGAGAAGTACAACGAGGCAGTTAAGGCAAAAGAGATTGCTAAGCACCTCGGCACGATACATACGGAAGAGTACATCACTGAGAAGGATGCCAAGGCGGTAATCCCGCAGCTTCCCTTTATGTTCGGCGAACCTTTTGCCGATTCATCGCAGATCCCGACTTATCTTGTCAGCAAGATGACGAGAAAGCATGTGACGGTTTCTCTTTCGGGAGACGGCGGAGATGAGCTCTTTGCGGGCTATAAGTCCTATGAATCCGTAGACAGAGTCTGGGGCAAGGTCGGAAAGCTTCCGTATTTGCTAAGGAAGCCCATAAGCGCCGCTATCCTTGCGACTAACCCCAAGGATGAGGTAAGAAGAAGTAAAGCTATTTATCTTGGAGCAAAGGGCCCCGGCGAGATTCACAGGTTTGAGCATGAGACGGATCCTTTGGTAAAAAAGATCGCAATCAAGAAGGACAAGCCTCTTTTATACAAATATGACGACATGGCGAAAGCTCTTTTGACAGAGCCCATTCATAACGCCATGCTTATGGATATGCTTGTGTATCATCCTGATGATATACTGGTTAAGGTCGACAGGACCGCTATGGCGGTTTCGCTTGAGACAAGAGTTCCGATGCTCGACAGAGACCTCTTGGAATTTGCGTGGTCGCTCCCTATCGAGTATCTTAGAGAAGGAAATGTCGGCAAGCAGGTTCTTCGTGACGTTCTCTACAGACATGTTCCGAAGGAGCTTATGGAAGGACCGAAGAAGGGCTTCTCGATTCCGATCGCCAAGTGGCTTATGGACGGCGAGATCAGGCAGTGGGCTGAAGATCTTCTTGATAAGGACAAGATGCGGCAGCAGGATATTCTTGATCCGGATGTTGTTGAGAAGATCTGGACCGACTTTACAGAGCGCGGGATTTACAGAATCCAGATTTGGTATATACTTATGTTCCGACAGTGGTATGAAAAAGAATATAAGAAAGAAAATTTATGAGTATAACTTCGTTTAGTTTTTTGTGCTTCGTTGCACTTGTTTTAATAGCATATTATGCGGTGCCTCTTTTGTTTAAGAAAAGAGGTCAGTGGGTGGTGCTCTTAACCTCGAGCATCATCTTCTATTTGTTTTCCGTAAAGGGAGACTATGTTCAGATCGTATTCCCGCTCGTGGCTTCGTTTGTGACTTGGGGACTTTTAAAGCTTTTGGCAGGGACAGGCGAAGAAGAGCTTGTAAAAAGAAGACTGATACTTGCGGCGGAGCTTGCGGTTCTTCTCGGAATACTTATCGTGTTTAAATTCTATAAGTTCATTACAGGAGGCGATGTTATCCCTCCCACGGGACTTTCTTTCTATACATTTATTTTACTTGGGTATTTTATCGAGGTCTACAACGGCATTGGCGTCAGAAGAGACAGCTTCCTTCAGACAACTCTTGTCGGAATGTTCTTCCCGCTTATGGTTCAGGGACCTATCATAAAGACCCGTGAACACAGCGACCAGTTCTTTGAATATCATAAGCCTGACTACAAGAATCTTACCTTCGGAGCGCAGAGGATGCTTTGGGGCTTCTTTAAGTGGCTTGTTATCTCGCAGAGACTCAAAATAATAGTGGATGAGATCTACAACAACAATGCGCAGTACCCGGGAGCGTATATTTGGCTGGGCACTGTGTGTTTTGCGTTTCAGTTATATACCAATTTCTCGGGCGGAATCGACATCGTTATCGGCCTTGCCGAGATGCTCGGAATTATTCTTCCCGAAAACTTTACGACTCCTTTCTTTGCAAAGAACATAAGCGAATACTGGAGAAGATGGCACGCTACGCTCGGAATCTGGATGAAGGACAATGTCTTTTACCCGCTTCTTAGGACCAAGATGATAATGGGGCTTGGCAAGAAGCTTAAGAATGTATTCGGTAAAAAGAAAGGAAAGCAGATCACTACTTACGTTGCCATGTTTATCCTGTGGTTTTCCGTAGGTCTGTGGCACGGAGGAGCGGCAACGTTCGTTATCGGCTCGGGCCTTTTGCACTGGGCATATATCGTGCTCGGTGAAGTGACACTTCCGTTCTTCACATGGCTTTTTGAGAAAAAGCTCCACATCAATATGCAGAGCAAGTTTGCAAACGGCTTCAGGGTTGTGAGAACGTTTTTCTTTGTTTGCATAGGTGACTTGTTCTTTAGGGCAAAAAACATTCCGCATGCGCTCAGTCTTTTGAAGGGAAGCGTCAGCTCTTTTAACCCGCAGATTTTTGTTGACGGCAGTTTGCTGAATCTCGGACTTAGTATCTACGAGTGGGGAATACTGCTTGTTACAATGGCGGTGTTCATTACCGTTTCCGTTATTCAGTACAGAATGGAGCTATCGCGTGACGGTAAGATCACGGGCAGCAGATTTGAAGGTTATTCAAACTTTAGAGAGTACATTGCTTCCAAGAAGCTTGTGATCAGATGGATCGTGTATCTGGCGCTGTTTTTCATGGTGCTTTTACTTGCGGAGTACGGACCCGGATTTAATCCCGCGGATTCTATTTATGATGATTTTTGATGCTGAGTACCCGGCTTATTATGGTATAAGGATTTGAGATAAAAATGACTAAGAAACAGATAATTAAGATTGGCATTTTCATATTGATGATCATGTGGCTTATCCCTCATATCACCTACTGTATCAGGACCAACGGTGATGTGAAGGACAGGTTTGTCGGTTTTTACGCAGAAAAAAGAAACACGATAGACGCTGTCGTTATCGGCTCAAGCCCTGTTCCTTACTGCATTGCGACACCTAGGATCTACGGCGATATGGGTATAACCATGTATCCTCTTTCAACGAATATGCAGCGCCCCGTTGCGGCCAAGTATCTTGTTGAGGAGACGCTTAAGACGCAGGATCCGGATCTTTTTATCTTTGAGATGAAGATGTGGCAGGCAGAGGACGAAGCTCTTATAAATGCCGATAAAGAAAAGCACATGGGGCATACGAGGGAAGTTACTGATAACATGAAGTATTCCCTTAATAGGATAAAGACCATAAATGCGATGGTTACGCCGGAAAATGCGGAGTATGACGAAGACGGCAAAATGTTCTCCGATTATAAGCCTTTTAACTTTTATTTTGATATATGCAAGTATCATTCCAACTGGAAGACGCTTATAATGTGGAGCCAGCTTCGCACGTTCTTTTACGCTTATCCCGATGATCTGAAGGGTTTTGTTGCTTCCGATGAGGTGAAACCCGCGGAAAAAGAGAATTTCCACAGTGTATCGGATATTGAGAAGATGCCTGCCGAGCAGCAGGAGTACTTGGACGATCTGATCGCATGCCTTAAGAAGCACAATAAAGATGCGCTATTTATCATCACTCCTTTTACCGTAAACGAAGAGGAGCAGAGTAAGATCAATTACATCAGGGATTATGTGACCGAAAGAGGTTACAATTTTCTTGATATGAACCAGCATCTTGATGAGATAGGTTTTGATGAGACCGCCGATTACAAAGACGGCGGAACACATACGAATATTGTCGGCGCCGATAAGGTGACGGTGTGGTTTGAAGAATACCTGTCAGAGAACTATGTAAAGACCGGTAAGCTCGGTAAGCACGACAGAAGGCACGAGCATAAGTACAATTCCTGGAAGAAGTCCTACGACCTTTGGATGGAAGAGCTTTCCCGCGGTGAGGACAAGATTCGCGAAAGAATCGCAAACGGAGACTACAGTACTCTGCAAGGCGATGAAGAAGATTGACGGATGTTCTTTAGAACTTAGAATTATGGTATAATTAACCATGTATGCGTTCACATAACGAGACGTTTATAGGTGGAGGGGATATGATAATAATTCAGCTTAAGGGCGGACTGGGAAATCAGATGTTCCAGTATGCGCTCTACAGAGCTCTTAAGAAAAAAGGTAAAGTTGTAAAGATAGATGATGTGACGGGCTTTATCAATGACAAGCTAAGGAAACCAGTTATTGCGGGATACGGGCTTGAGTATGAGAAAGCAAGTAAGGAAGAAGTCGTTGCACTGACTGATTCCAAGATGGATATTTTCAGCCGCATCAGAAGAAAGCTTACAGGCAGAAAGACCTTTAGAATAGATGAGGAGTCGGGACGCTTTGATCCAAAGATCCTGGAACTCGATGATGCTTACCTTGTAGGCTATTGGCAGAGCGAGAAATATTTTACCGACGAATCCGTACAGAATGAGATAAGAGAGGCTTTTGAGAGAAGACCTCAGGAGCTTATGAACGATACAGTCAGCTGGACGCTGCTCCAGCAGATAGAGTGCTGTGAATCTGTAAGTCTTCACGTTAGAAGAACAGACTATATAGACGAAGAGCACAAGCACATTCACAATCTTTGCTCGGAGAAATATTACAAGAACGCCATCAATAAGATCAGGGAAGTTTATCCCAAGGCAATGTTCTTTATTTTCACCGATGACAAGGAATGGTGTAAGAACCACTTCAAGGGTCGCTGCTTCAGCGTAGTTGAGCTTGAAGAGGGACCTAAGACCGATATCGCCGAGATGATGCTTATGAGTAAGTGTAAGCACCACATCATCGCCAACAGCTCTTTTAGCTGGTGGGCCGCATGGCTCAACGATGCACCCGAGAAGATGGTCATCGCTCCGGCCAAGTGGATCAACAACAAGGATATGGACGATATCTATACAGATAGAATGTTGAAAGTGGAAGTTTAGTTATGAGTAATAACGATAGCAATAAGAAAGTCAGTCTTTTTACTAAGTTAAACTATATATTTGATAAAAAACAGAAGGGACAGTTAGGAATACTAGCTGTCCTTATACTCATTGGGGGCTTTTTTGAGACATTGGGAGTTTCGATGATAATCCCTGTAATGTCAGCTATTTTGAGTCCCGATAAATTTGAGGCTATGGTCAAGGAACAGAAGGTCATAAGAGTGGTCCTCGATACGTTACATCTCGGATATGACGCGGCCAAGCTTGCGGTTCCGCTTATCCTGTGCATGATCGCGGTGTTTTTCATCAAGAATGCATATCTTTTGTTCCTGATCTACAAGCAGAATACCTTTATCACAAGGGCAAGAAATGACATGATCAGCAGGGTCATGAGAGAATTCCTAAACAGACCCTATGAGGATTACCTCGGAGCTGATATTCCCACTGTTTTCAGAATTACCGACAGTGATATCCCAAGGACATTTACGCTCGTGCTGTCCATTCTTTCACTTGCGACGGAGCTTGTTGTTTCGATATGTCTTGGCATAGTGCTGATCGTTGTAAACTGGGAGATGACGGTTCTTGCTATCCTGGTTCTCCTTGTGATGACTCTTTTTATCACCAAGGTGCTTAAGCCAAGGCTCAACAAGATAGGAAAAGAGAATCAGGAGACCCAGAGTAGGATCGCAAAGTGGAGACTTCAGGCTATCTACGGACTTAAGGACGTTAAGGTTTTAAACAGGCAGGATTTCTTTATCCGCAACTATTATGAGTCCGGTAAAGTCGGAGCCGATCTTGCAAGGAACTATACGGTTCTTAACAATATCCCGAGACTTCTCATAGAGACAGTATTTATGGCAACCATTATGTTGTATGTGCTCTTTAATTTCGTGAGAGGAGGATCGTCGGAAGAGCTGACAACCCAGATCATGGCGTTCGGTGTTGCGGCGCTTCGTATCATGCCTTCTGTAAACCGCATAAATACTTATCTTACAGAGATCGCATATAATCAGTACAGTCTTGATTTTGTATATAACAATCTCACTGATTCCATGAAGATGGACAAGGAGATGAGAGCGGAGAGAGCGGCTATCGCAGGTCCCGCGCTTAAGCTGTCAAAAGAGATTGAGATAAAAGATATTTCTTTTGCTTATCCGGATTCCGATGTGAAGATATTCGACGGTGCCAATATGGTCGTGCCTAAGGGCAAATCCGTAGGTATCATGGGTCCTTCCGGCGCCGGTAAATCAACAGTTGTCGATATCATCCTTGGACTACTTCATGTACAGAAGGGTGAGATTCTCTGCGACGGAAGCAATATCTTCAGTAACTATGATTCCTGGCTTTCTCAGATCGGATACATTCCTCAGTCAATCTACATGGTTGATGAGTCGATCCGTGAGAATATCGCATTTGGTATAGACGCAGATGAGATAGATGATAAGAGAATCTGGGAAGTTATGGAGGAGGCTCAGCTCGCCGACTTTGTTCGAAGCCTTCCCGAAGGTCTTGATACCAAGATCGGTGACAGAGGCGTAAGACTTTCCGGCGGTCAGAGACAGCGTATCGGTATCGCGAGAGCTCTTTATCACAACCCTGAGATCCTCGTATTTGACGAGGCAACGAGCGCTCTCGACAACGAGACAGAGGCAGCAGTTATGGAGGCTATCAATAGCTTCCACGGCAAAAAGACTATGATCATAATTGCGCACAGACTCAACACTATCGCGAACTGCGATGTCATCTATGAAGTTAAAGACGAGACCATTAGGGAAACTTCGCTGGATGGCAAGACGATAATACAGTAGAACAAAATACGAACATACGTTCTTGTAATATGATCAGTACTGTGCTAGTATTTTATACGGAGCGGTGCCCTGCTTATACAGCAGGGAGGTGATGCCGATGGTGACATATACGGAAATGTTTACGTATACTCTGGTGCTTATTGCACTTATCACATTGGTGATTGAGATAAAGAAATAACCGCCCCGTACTTTTAGCAGAGTGTAGGCGGTTACTTTTGTAACATAATACATTGAATAAAAGCGGGGTATCCGCTCCTTCTTTATCTAGATTATAGCATAGAATTTCTGTAGTTCAATATATTTTGATTTTTGAATTGAAAGAGCATTTGGAGCTAATAAATGATAGGAACAGAATTCATTCCGGGCTACGGCTTGGGAAATCAATTATTTTTTTATATAGTTACCCGTTGTATGGCTGCCGATAAGGGAGTCGATTTTGGCTTTATAAATCCCGGTCAGGTGGGCAATGTCTTTCATTCTCAGAAGGGCATGTACTTCATGGACATTGACATGGGTACCGAGATTCCGGCGGAAGACAAGGATAAATATACAATCTTCAATGAGCAGGACGATCGCCTCTACATGGGTAATTCAAGGCACGATATGAATAACGGCTGTTATATTAGCGGCGCAGATAAGAGGCTCTTCGACATTGAAGACAATACCTTGATTTATGGTAACCTTCAGGACGAGAGCTACTTCGAGAGATACAGGGACAAGATCAAGGACTGGCTCAGGGTCAAGCCTGAAGCGGAGTCCTATGAATACACAGCGGACGACCTCTGCATCATCAATATCAGAGGCGGCGAGTACACCAACCATCCGGAGCTCTACCTCGACAGGAAGTATTTCCTCAATGCTATCAAGCATATGAAGAAGATCAATAAGGACATGAGATTCATGGTGGTCACAGAGGATGAAGAGGCCGCAAGGAAAATACTTCCCGAGTACGAGTGTCACCACTTCGACATGGGTAAGGATTATGTGACGATCAAGAATGCCAGATATCTGATCCTTTCTAATTCATCCTTCTCTATCATGCCGGTTCTTTCAAGCACGGAGCTTAAGTATGCGATAGCTCCCAAGTACTGGGCAAGACACAATATCTCGGACGGCTTCTGGTCTTCCGAGCAGAATATATACAGCTTCTTACATTACCAGGACAAGAAAGGCAGGATCTTTGAAGCCGACGAGTGTAGGAAAGAACTCGAGGAATATAAAAAGAGATCGAGACTTTATGCGCGCAGGAATATAAAGCCCGGCAAGGTAGGCGCCTTTTTCCAGGTGATCAGAAGAAAATGCCTGTACGGAGTCTTTTACCTGAAGAAGATCGTCAGAAGCCTTGAGAAGAGAGTCGGAATTATCAAGAAATATCAGTATTAAGAGCGTTGGCTGCAAGTTGGTCTTGCAACCTTTTAGGTGAACAAAATGGAGAAAAAGATAAAGCTCCCGCAGGTTACTTTATGTGCCCTTACGAGTGTCAACGTCTATGAGACGGTGCAGGCGCTTAAGTACAGCATGAGGGAGATCGAGTTCGGAGATGTCGTTCTGGTGTCGGATAAAAAGCCTTTTTATCTTCCGAAGGAAATCAGATTTAGTCATACATCCAAGCTCGACAGCATCGATAAATTCAATTACAAAATGGTCTATGAGCTTAAAGACCACATAAATACAGATTTCGTGCTGCTCGTTCACGCGGATGGATTTGTAATTCATCCCGAGAACTGGAACGATGAATTCCTTAATTACGATTACATCGGTTCGCCGTGGCCGCTTCCCAAGAACGACTACGCGTACAGAGACAGCAAGGGCAATATCTGCAGAGTCGGAAACAGCGTTTCGATAAGATCCAAGAGACTTCTCGAGTTCCCGGCTAAGCACAATCTTCCGTGGGTACGTGTTGACGACGGATTTTACAACGAAGACATTTTTATCTGCTGCCATTCCAAGAATGCAATGGAAGAAGAGGGCATAAAGTGGGCGCCGTTTGAGCTGGCGCTTACGTTTGGAAGGGAGCATCCGCTTCCCGAAAATAAAGGCGTTGAGCCTTTTATCTTCCACAAGTGGTGGGGTGAGAACGCAGATTATCCAAGGTTCTACAGCCCCAAGAAGAGATTTAAGATGGCGGTCAGACCTTTTCTTTTTTGGAGAAAGACCAAGAAGTGGAAAGAGGAGCATAACATCACATGATTTTTTCGATCATTGTTCCGGTGTGCAACGGGCAGGATTTTTTGAAAGAAGCCGTTGACTCCGCGCTTTCTCAAAAAGTTCATACAGGTGACTCGTTTGAGATTATCCTTGTCGAGAACGGCTCAACGGACGACACACCGAGAATCTGTGATGAGTACGCGGCTTCTCATGACAATGTAAGTGTTATTCATGAGGGCAGGATCGGTCTTTATCAGGCAAGGCAGGAAGGCATCAAGATCGCAAAAGGCG
The DNA here is from genome assembly GCF_003625475.1 of Butyrivibrio sp. X503. Taxonomy (GTDB): domain Bacteria; phylum Bacillota; class Clostridia; order Lachnospirales; family Lachnospiraceae; genus Butyrivibrio. Next base: position 86,400 of record NZ_RAIQ01000009.1, read on the forward strand.
ACTATATTCTCGCGCTCGATGCCGATGACAAGTTAAAAGAGAATCTGCTGGAAACGCTCGGTGAAGTTATAAGAAGCTTCGCAAAAACCGCAGGCTCGGAAGAACATTCCGAGGCTGATGAGCCGGATTTACCGGAGCATGGCTCTGTTCCGGATCTCATCTTCTACAACGCCGCTGATATGGACAAGCCCGGCGATAAGCTTCGCGACTTCCCTTTCAAAGAGGGAAAACTCTATTCGGGTGAAGATAAGAAAGCATTCAAAGAGCTGGTTGTAAAAGGCGATAAGCTAAACGCTATGTGGATCAAATGCATCCGCAGCGATATCGCTTTTATAGATACAAGGATTGAAGGACTTAACTACGGCGAAGACCTCTATCAGACCTCTGAATATGTCGATAGAGCTTCGGGAATAGCTTTTATAGACAAGGTTTTGTACCTTTACAGAAAGAGCGGCGTAAGCCTCACGGCAAGCTATAACAAGGCTTTTCTTGATAATCAGAAGATTGTCTGGAACAAGGTCGATGAGCTTACCGGTAAATGGGGAATCGATGCTTCTCCTCTTAACGAGAGAAAGGCTCTTACCTGTGCGATCGCGGCAGTTAGGATAGTTTATTCCGCGCTGTCTTTATCTGATAAGAAAACTAAGCTAAAAGAGCTTTTTGAGGATGATTTTTACAAGAAATATGCGCGCTTCGATCTTCCGGAATGGGCGCCTATCGAGGATGTGATCATACACGAAAAGGCATACGATGGCGGTATGGGAGCGACATTTAAGCTCCTTGCGGAAGCAGCTAAGCACGATTTGAAAAACGCGATCAAAAGGCGAATTTGAAGAGGTTATCATGGTATACGATCTCATACCTTTTTTTAACGAACTGGATATTTTAAAGCTTAGGCTCGGAGTGCTCGAACCATATGTGGACCGCTTTATCATTGAGGAATCCACGATGACTTTTTCGGGTGAAAAAAAAGAGCTTTGCTTTGAGAAAAACAAAGAACTTTTCAAGGACTATCTTGATAAGATCACATACATTGTTGTCGACGATACGCCTGTGGAGGCCAAGTCTCACGAGAGAGATTATTTCCAAAAGAACCGTCTTATAGAGGGACTTAAAGAAGTCGGCGCAACAGAGGATGACGTGATAATCTTCGGAGATGTTGATGAGATCCCCAATCCCGAGGTTCTTACTCAGATAATAGATAACTTTGATAAAAACAAGGTCTATCACCTTGCACAGAGAAACTTCTACGTGTACATGAACAACGAGGAGAAGTCAGGAACTCTTAAGTCCATCACGGGTGAGTTTCCGGATATCCCTCAAGCTGACAGAAAGTGGCTCGGAACCAAGATCACTTCGATGAAGAATATTCCTGAGGAGGGAATCGTAAGACTCCGCGATCTCATTTCCGTTACCGATGAGCGATCTGTCAGAGTGGCTGACGGCGGTTGGCATTTCGGATACATGGGAGGCTACAAGGAAAGCAATCCCGCCAAGAGGATCGGAGTTAAGGTAAAGGCTGCGGCGCATCAGGAGTACAACGACAGAGAAGTTCTTGCAGAGACAATGGACCATCTTGTTCTCGGACAGGACATCTTTGGAAGAAATGCTAGATTCGAGCGCGGAGAAGTGGATGTTACTTATCCAAAGTATCTCCTTGAACACCTTGATGAATACAGACACCTTGTGATGCCTAAGATTACGGCATTTTCCAAGGCTTATCATTATATTGATATCACGGCCGGAAGATTTATGAGAAAGGCCATACACAAAATAAAGAGGATGATCGGACTTGAGCGAAGATAAGCGAACCAGGCTGAGTAATTTAATATTTTATATCGCACTTACGATTGAGCTTGTCCTTATGATCGCGGAAAAGAGCGAGATAAGCTTACATGACTGTGAGAGCATGGTCTTCAAATGTACCTTTGCGCTGACGGTCCTGGCTGTCATCATAATGAAGCATGGAAAGCGCGAATGGATAGCGATCGGCGTCATTGCGGCGTTTACATTTATCTGCTGGAGGTTTTTCTCCGGTAAGAATGAGCTTCTTAGATTTTCAATGTTTATGATAGCTGCAAGAGATATAGATCTTAAGAAAGTGATGAAATATATCTTTTACGTGTCACTTGCGGGCTTTGCGCTGATAGCTCTTTTGTCTGTTGTCGGTGTACTCGGCAACATCTATATGATAACTGACTACGGAAGAGATAATGCGCAGGAGCTTAGATACGTATTTGGATTCGGACATCCCAACACGCTCTACGGCTGTGTTTTTGCACTAAGTGCAATGTGGATGTGGATCTACGGTCAGAAATCGAGAATCATAAGCTGGCTGCTTGCTTTAGCTTTTAATGTAGCAATATGTCTTTTGTCCAAGTCCAAGACCGCACTTGCGATATGTATCATCATGTTCGCGACGGGACTTTTGGTTCGATATTGGAATAAGATCGCAGAATGTAGGATAATATATATATTAACAGCACTTGTGACACCGGTATTCTGCGTGGCGTTCTCTGTTTGGTCTGCGTGCGTAAGCTACATACCAAGATATCATCAGGAGATGAAGTGCCACAATTTCATTTCGGCGATCGATGAACTTCTGACAAACAGGATCCATGATCTCTACAGAGGAAATGAGAGGCACGCCGGTGCGATCGAAACCTGGAAGCTTTTCTCTGACAGAATGAGCGAAGAGACTTTCGACATGGGCTGGGTAAGGCTTTTTTACTGGTATGGAATAATACCGGCCGTTATCATAAGCCTTTTGGTGATCCTGCTTATTTATATCTGCTATAAGAAAAAAGATGCAATGACATTGGTGATCATCTTATCACTTTCGATCTACACTGTCGTTGAAGCAACATTTGTATCCAGATTTATCGGACGTTTATTTATATTCCCGATAGCAGCGATCTATCTTTGGGAGTTCTTTTCCCGGGATAAGATAAAAGAAGAACGATCATAAGATCGTAGACAGAAAAGGAGCACAAGATGCCTGATAAAAACACAAAGAAAATTTTTTACGGACTGGTATTTTTGGCTTTTCTTTCCGTTACCGTTTTTTGCTTTTTAACACCGGCCATGTCCGATGATCTTTTTTACGGACATACCGTCATGGGAGCCAATAACTTTTTTGATTTATTCGTACAAGAATATGAGCATTACATGACACACACAGGTAGGAGTGTGGCTCATATCATACTTAGGATCTTTTTGTATATCGGATCAAAGGGGCTCTTTAACGTCGTTGCCGGAGTCGTGTTTACGATCCAGACACTCCTTATATATGCCAATATCGACAACAGGAAAAAGTACGACATCAGAATGTACTCTCTTGTGATCCTGTTTTTGTGGTTTTTTGACGCCACGATGTGTGATTCGGTATTTTGGGAGACGGGCGCGTGCAATTATCTGTTTACCACAACGATAATGCTTGCGTTTATAACAATTTACAGGAAAAAGCTGTTGCTGGGACTTCAGGAAAAACCGATCACTGCTGTAGGCATGTTCTTTTTGGGACTTATCTCCGGATGGTGCAATGAAAATACATCGGGAGGTGTGATCCTCTTTCTTCTGATACTTCTCTATCTCAAATACAGAGAAAATAAGAACTTCAGCTTTGTAAAACCATGGATGATCACGGGACTTGTAGGATGTATCATAGGTCTGGGATTTCTTGTGCTTGCGCCCGGTAATTCAAGCAGGGCAGAGCAAACTGTCGAAAGCGATGCTCATACCGGAATTACTGCAATGGCGGCGAGATTCCTTAAGATCACGATCAATATCGAAGACCATTATCTTATTCTTACTTTGATGTTTGCTGTGCTTTTGGTGGTCATCGCTTATATGATGGCTTCTAAGAGTAAGTTTCTTGAGATGACAGGATACATGAGACTTATGGGATTTATCGCCCTTGTGACGGTATATGTGCTTGTTGTGGTTCCCAGAACTCCTGAGCTTAGAACGTTCTACGGTGCAAGTATCTTTTTGATGATAGCTGTACTAAATGGGATCGCAGTTGTAGCTAACACGGTCATGCTTGATGGCAGCGACACGATCCCGCAGGGATTAGTGCAGGCATTTGTTACATCATGTGCTGTTGTCATGGGTATATTACTTTTATTTACTTATATCAAGCAGGGCGCTAACCTTGCAAGGATCAAAAGAGAGTTTGATGAAAGAGATGCGTATTTCGCAGAGTGCGCAGAGAGAGGCGAAGAAGACATTACAGCGCCGCTACTTAGACCCGGTTGGGAAAACAGATTTAGTAAGGCTTATGAATCGGATATCTCGGATGTTCCTTTTGATCCCGAGAATCCTAATGATCCTGTGCGCTGGATCAATAAAGCCTATGAGGACTATTACGAGATCGATACAATAGACGGCGTATCAAGAGAAGGCTGGGATAAATATTGACAGATAACAACGAAAAGCTTGTAAGCATAATAATCCCTGTTTATCAGGCAAAAGACACACTGCGTGAGTGTGTCTTATCTTGTTTGAACCAAAAGGAAGTAAATGCGAGCGAGTTTGAAGTTATTCTTATAGATGACGGTTCTACAGACGGAAGCGATAAAATTTGCGATGAGCTTGCAAGCGAATACGAGGGCAAGGTTTTTGCTTATCATATAAAAAACGGCGGTGTCTCCAATGCAAGGAATCTTGGCATTGAGAAGGCAACGGGAAGATATATCGCATTTGTCGATGCCGATGACAAGGTTCTGGATGAATATCTCGAGAACATGCTGCGTGTCTTAGACGATTCCACTGTTTTGGTAGATGAGATCGGAAGCGACATAGGAACAGGCAAGATAAGCGGCTATCAGTACCTGGAGAACTATCTTATAACAGGTAACTCCCACGTCTGGGGTAAGCTCTTTTTACGAAAGGCAATCAGCGAAGAGAACATCAGATTTAAGGATGGTCTAACGATCGGAGAGGATCTTCTTTTCCTCATGGATATTGCTCTTTCTCAGGCAAAAGAGCATACGATAAAATGCATAGACAAAGCGGATTATATTTACACCGACAATGAAAACGGCGCGATGAAGACCGCGTTTAAAGAAAGTTTTTTGGATCAGCTCACCTGCTGGAAGCTTGCGGAAGAAAGGCTGATAAGCGCAGGTAAATATGTTTCTAGATATGCTCATGTAAGCCTAGGCGTATCGATGGTATTAACGGCGCTTCTCGTTGTCGGAAAGGTTGCGATGCTGGATGAAAAAGAGCGCGACAATGACCTATCAAGACTTGCGATAGATGAATCCAAGAAACAGATACTTCATGCACTTAAGACAAGAGGTGTGTTCGCGGGACTTCCGATGGGACATAAGCTCAAGGTGATGATCTTCAGGATCAGCCCGAACCTGTATCTTAAGATGTACGGCAATTTCAAGCGCAGTTAGAGCGTGTTTGATTTGGGGGACTGACTATATTTTAGATGAGGGGTATGGAAAACTTATGGATATAAACGTAAACAGACCGATAATTTTATACATGCACGCAGGAAGCGGAAACCATGGCTGCGAAGCTATTGCGAACACTACGGTTAAGATGATCGCAGAAAAGAGAAAGAAGGAAGGCGTTTCAACTAAGCTCCCTGTTTTTATCGTGACCAATTCCGCAGAGGAAGACAGAAAGTATTCTCTCGGAGAACTTGAAAAAGAGGGCCTTTGCACGATCGTGGAAGAAAACCACATCGACAGACATTTTTTTGACCATCTCTTTTACTATGTTTACAGAAAGCTTTCGGGAGATGCGGAGTCTTTTTTACGATACAGATTCAAAGATTTTTCGGTTGCATATAATGAGGCGATGGCAAAATGCCGCGGACAGTGGGATGAGACTCACAGACCGCTTGCGGTTTCGATCGGCGGCGATAACTATTGCTACCCTGAGATGATAAATGATCTCATCCTTGCTCACAATATCTTTATAGACAGGGGATTTACAACTATCCTATGGGGCTGCTCGATAGAGCCGGAGTCGCTTAATGAAGAGGAGTTTTTGGATGACATGAAGGCTTTCGATGCTATATTTGCAAGAGAGTCGATCACGTATAATGCGCTTAAGGATGCGGGAATTCCGGATGATGTACTTGTTCTTAAAGAAGATCCCGCGTTTAAGCTTGATACCAAAGAGCCCAAGGAAAAAGAGGGCTTCATTCCCGGTAAGACCATAGGCATCAATCTAAGTCCCATGGTTCAGGAGAGGGAGAGTACGCCCGGTATCACAATGAAGAATTACACGAATTTCATTGATCATGTGCTTAAAGAGACTGACCTTAACATCGCGCTTATTCCTCATGTTGTCTGGCCTTCAAACGACGACAGGAAGCCGCTTTCGGAGCTCTTTTCCCTGTACAAGGATACGGGCAGAGTTGTGATGATCGACGATTGTTCCGCAGAGGAACTTAAGGGCTACATTTCCAAGTGCTGCTTCTTTATAGGAGCGAGAACGCACAGCACGATCGCGGCGTACAGCAGCAAGGTTCCTACGCTTGTCATCGGATATTCCGTTAAGAGCAGGGGCATTGCGACAGATCTTTTCGGCACGTACGAAAACTACGTTCTTCCTGTGCAGGAGCTGAAAGAGGAAGATTCGCTTATAAAGGCTTATGAATTTTTGAAAGAGAGATTGTCATGATAATCATTCAGATCGCGGGCGGTCTGGGCAACCAGATGCAGCAATATTCTTTATACAGAAAGCTTGTTGAGATGGGCAAGGAGGTTAAGCTTGACCTGTCTTGGTTTGCCGAGGACATTCAGAAGAACATGCTTGCAAAAAGAGAATTCGAGCTCTCTTTATTTGAAGGCCTCCCGTATGAGATCTGCACGGATGAAGAGAGGGAGCGCTTTTTAAAGCAAGGTCTTTTGTCCAAGGTTATAGGAAAGATATTTAAGAAGCTTGGGATTTGGGAATCAAGTAATCCCAAGGTTTTCGAAGAGAGCAAGATGTATCACGAAGAGATCTTTGATTTCGACGATAAGTACATCACCGGATACTTCGCCTGCCAGAAGTACTACGGCGATATTATGCCGGAGCTTAGGAAATTATTTGTTTTTCCAAAGAGTGAGAATGCGGAGCTTGAGAAGAAAAACAGAGAGCTTGCAGCCAAAATGGATAACGAAAACAGCGTGAGCGTTCATATAAGGCGCGGCGATTATCTCGATCCGTCCAACTTTGCGATACTTGGAAACATCGCTACGGACGACTATTATAAAGGCGCGATGGAATATTTTGAAAAGAAATATCCGGACGTTCATTTCTATATTTTTACCAGCGATCATGAGTATGCGCGAGAGAATTACAGTGACGAGAGTAGGTACACGATCGTTGATTGGAACACAGGAAAAGACAGTATGTATGACCTCATGCTGATGAGTCACTGCAAGGGTAATATCTGCGCCAATTCAACCTTCAGCTTCTGGGGTGCAAGGCTAAGCGACAGGCCGGATCATGAAGTGATCCGCACTTTTAAGATGAGAAACAATCAGCCGGTAACGCCGGAGATTATGCATGATTACTGGAAAGACTGGATATTGATGGACAACAAAGGAAACATAGTTTAATGGGAAGAGTTCAGGCAGCTAAAAAGAATATAATGTTCGGTACGGCGGGAAAGATCGCGACTTTGATCTTGCCCTTTATTCTGCGAACTCTTTTTATAGTTGATATGGACAAATATCTCGGTATCAACAACTTATATACCGAGATTCTCTCGTTCCTTAATATGGCGGAATTAGGAATCGGAACGGCAATTAATTTCAGCCTCTACGGGCCCGTTGCCAGGGGCGAAAAAGAAAAGGTGAAGTCCTACATGCAGCTCTATAAGAAGGCGTATTATTACATAGCGCTTGTAGTGACTGTAATCGGACTTGCACTTGTGCCTTTTCTTGATAAGATCGTTAATCTGCCTGAAGATATGATAATCCCTCATAGGGACATCATTCTCTTTTATCTGATATTTCTTTTTAATACGGTGAGTTCGTATTTTGTAGCTTATAAATACAGCCTTGCCAATGCAGAGCAAAAGAGCTACATTCAGGAGAATGCATACAACGGAACAAAGATAATCTCTGTAATATTCCAGATCATCGTAGTGGTTCTCACAAAGAGCTTTTACATGTTCCTTATTACGGATGCGGTAATTCAGCTTATTCAGAAGGTTATTATCTCAAGATATCTGGATAACAAGTATCCTCTTTTAAAAGAAAAAAATGTAGAGCGGCTCAGCAAGGAAGAGGAAGGCACCATATGGACCAAGACCAAAGCGCTTGTCCTGCATAGGGTCGGGGATGTCTTCAGACTTCAGACGGATGCCCTTATCATTTCCAAGATAATCGGAACGGACAAGGTCGGATATGTAGGTCAGTACACTATGGTCGTAGGGTCTGTGTCGGGTGTTGTGGATACGCTGTTTAATTCGATCACTACAAGCTTTGGAAACCTCATCGCAACAGAAAGCAAGGAAAAGCAGTACAGCATGTTCAAGATATACAGGTTTGTTGCTTCCTGGATTTATGGTTTTGCCGGTGTCGGCTTCATGCTGCTGCTTTCGCCGCTTATTGAGATATGGACCAAGGGCGCCAAAGGCACTAAATGGGATCCTGCGTGGGTTCTTACACCGATCGCAGTTTTTCTTTATATAACTGATTTTTATTTTAAGGGCGAGAGAAAGGTTCTCGTTAATTTTAAGACGGCTGCGGGCGTGTTTGAGCAGGATAAGTACCTTGCGATTATCCAGGGCGTTGTTAATCTTATCCTGTCGATCGGGCTAGCGTATGCATGGCGCGATATCTCGAGTATCTCAGGTATAGCCGGTGTCTATGTCGGAACGGTTGTGTCGGGACTTATCGCCAATATCACGAAGCCCATAATTATTTACAAGGCATGCTTTGACAAAAGCGCTTGGAGCTATTTCTTAGATTCATTCAAATACCTGGCATCTCTGATCGCTGTTATGGCGGCATGTTATGCTATTCAGAGACGCGTTATGCCGACTACCAACATTGTAGGATTTGTCGTGATGGTTGTGATCATCACGGTTATATTTAACGGAGTATACCTGCTTCTGTACGGAAGGACAGAGGAGTTTAAGTATCTCGTTGGTAAGATCAAGAACAGAAAGGCGTGAGTTTGGCGCCGGTCTGATCAGAAAAATGTGGCGGAAGCCGGAAAGGCGGAGCAGTGGAGAATTCAGCATATTTCGAACTTGTAAAAGTGACTGTGAATCAGCTTGAAAATATCATGAACGTGAGCCTTTCAGACAGGGCAAAAGATACGGTGAAAAAGGCGCTCGGAAGAAGCGTGCGAACAAAAGATCCGCTGTTTTGGCCCGCTGGAATGCTGATGCTGGGGCTCGTGAGCGCGCTTGAGTATCTTGATGCTGAAAGCGTGGGTGAGGGCAATGTGGCCGGTGCATCCGACGCAGGGGACCTCGGCGCGGATTCGCCCAAGGCGTATGCCGATTCGGCACGCGGATTGCGTAAGCGGATCGAATCCGTAATCGGTAAGCACCTTGATATGTGGCTTTCAAAGTATGGCGCGAAGATTGATTATATCGACGATGCGCTTTCGGGATTTTGCTTTATCAAGATGTATGAGAGGACGCGCAACGCCAAGTACAAAGACGCCGCTGACAGACTTGCGGAGTTTATAATTGGCTATCCTAAGGATGCTGCGGGTTCTGTTATCTATAATGCTTCAAGAGGTAATAAAAATATATTTGCCGACGGAGTCGGACAAGTAGCGATGTTTGCGGCAGAATACGAGAAAGTGTTCGGAGCAGCTTCAAGCGAAGGTGTAGAGAGCAGGCACAAGGCCGGACAGAAAAAGCTTGCCGAAGGCATGCGATCCGTCAAGGATAGTCTTTTACAGAATTATTATGATTTCGGAAGAGATTCAAAGAGCGGACTTATCTATCACGCATATGAGTTACAGGAAAATGTAAAATACGTGATCGATGGTGTAAATAATGAAGAGCAGCGTAGACATACCGAACTCGTCGCGCAGAAGAAGGGCCTTATGTGCTGGGGCAGAGCCTTCGGCTGGCTCATCATGGGAGCCGCAGGCGCTGCAGCGGGGGTAAGCGGTGCAACCGGACTTGGCTCAGATGACGGCAGAGGAGCAATCGGCGCGGGCGTGTGGTTCAAGGAGCTTGCCTTGAAGGCCGTTGATTATCAGCGTGAAGACGGCGGATGGAGCTGGCAGCTTCAGGCAGTTGACGGACACATCGATATGTCCGCTACCGGAATGATCGCATATGCGCTTTCTGTGGGATTAAAGAGTGATATCTTTTCCGCAGAAGAGCAGACAAAGATAAAGGAAGCAGTACAGAAGGCTTCTGAGTGCATGACCCATCACATCGATGGAGGCGCTGTTCTCGATGCGCTCAGCTCATGCGATGACTTTGGCGTTCACTACCAGACCTATGGCAATTACCCTTGGGGACAGGGCGCGGTTCTCGCCGCGATGTCGTTGGCCCCAAAAGATCTGTGATAACGGATTTGAATAGCATTTATTGTACGTAATATCGTAAATCGGCATGACAAACAAGTTTTTTTGCTTGTAGACATGCCGATTTTTCTCTTTAAAAAAAGAATTGAATAGAAAAAAGCATGCATATTTACATCTTTGGTTTTGATACATGCTTTTATTCTTCTATACGTGATTGAAAAATCGGAAATTCCTCTGAAATCAACGTGTCAAAGAAAAGGTTTTCACAAAATACATGCTTGGCTAGCTAATGTAGAGCATGTCAAGTGGCGGATTCTGTTTATATGCATGCCGAAACAAGAATAATGTTTTACACAGATAAAGGTTCCTCTTAAATTACATAAGAGAACCATATTGTGATTTGCAATTAGTTAATTTATGTGTTACAATTTCGAAATATAAATAATAGAATTTAAGAAACAAAAGGGAATAGGAAGGAGACTTATCCATGAAAATAAAGGCAATAGCTGCTTTTGTAATGTGTAGCATATTGATGACTGCATGCGGTAAAGATATTACAATACAGCAGAATGAAGAAATGGAAGCAGTTGGGGAAGCCTCGGTATCAGAGCCCGGTACTTCAGAGAAAGCAACTTCTATAGCAAAGACAGATTCCTTGGAAACTGAAACATCTGCAACTACCGAGATATCTGCCGAGGATATATATTATTCTTTCAATCCTCACGTTTGCCCGCCTATGATTCGCGATTCATACGGAGATGCATGGGACGCATTTTTTAACCTTTGTGATGCGGCAAGAGAGGGAAAGGATACATTTGAGTGCCCTGACGAAGCGACCTTTGAATTTTGTATAGGTTGCCCGGTGGGAGACTTTTTTCCCGGTGTAGCACCTTTTATTGATAGTGACAAATGTAGTTTTTCGGATGGAGTGGGACATATCGTGTATACCGTTTCTCCGGAAGAAGTAGTAAAAAATGAACAGGCATTTGAGCAGGAAGTGGAAAGAATACTAAAAGAATGCGTAAGCAAAGATTATACTGATTTTGAGAAATGTCTTGCCCTTTATGAATACTTTGGAAGGGAATGTGAATATGATTATGAAGAAGCGGATTCTTTAGACACCGATATAGAAAATCTTGAACAAAGTGGATATTATTCCGGAATATACGGAGTGATCTTGAATAAAAAAGGTATCTGCGGTCAGATTGGTAGTGCATACAGCTATCTGTTGCTTCAGTGTGGAGTTGATGCCATTACATACAGTGGTTTGGACCATGGATGGTCATACGTCAAAATAAACGGTAAAGAATATCATATTGATCCCACATGGGTATTGGTTGATCATGAAAACATTGACCTTACTTATTTTATGATGACAACACAGGAGCGAATAGAAGGCGTCGGCGATACGCTTTTCCCAGCCATGTATAGTTATGATTATTTTGTAGATAATGTTCAATTCAATGCAGATGATGAGACTTACAAACCTCTTCACGGTGGTATTTTTAAGTCAATGGACCGAGAAAAAAAGATTGTATACTATGATGTGGAAGGTGAAACAAAAGAGTTTCATTACGATGCATAAGTTATAATGATAAAGGCTTTGAGAGTTACGTCTCAAAGCCTTTTTAGTGTTATTGGAATAATCTGAATATATTATTTCGCTACAGCCCATGTAATGCCGTACATCTGCTCCATGAGCTTTCTGAGCTCGTCCTTCATCTTGTCACAGGCACTTGCTTCGTCAACAAAGTCAATCTCGCCGATGCGATCTTTTTTATCCTGGAAGAATACAGCCCAGCCGTTCTTGGTCTTATCAAGACAGATTCTGTTCTTGTGATGACCGCCTACCTTGTATAATTTCGAAGGAACCAAATGCTCCTTTAAAAATCTTTTAAGCTCTTTTGTATTCATAATTTGCCTCCCCACATATAAAAGAAATTCTATGTAGTTTTTAATACTACATGTAATATATCACATAACTATGTGAGGCGCAACACCTTTTAGTTAGCTTTGCCGGTATCGGAATTTGAGGCACTATCTGCACCGAAATCCGGAGCTTCGCCGGGAGCAGGACCGGGACCGGGGCCGAAACCAAAGCCAAATCCACCCTCATGATTTGTCGCGTTTATCTCGGAAGCCTCAAGAGTTCCTTCTGCTTCTTCGCATGTGAAAGTATATGTCTCACCGGAAACAAGATCGGGAGAAGAATAAATTATACTGTCGGCGTCTTTTATGAGAGCAAACTGCGATACAAGTTTTCCGCTGCCATCAAGCAGGGTTACGATGCTTCCTTTGCTGACAGGCTCATCGAATACGTATGTAAGAGATTGCTGCGTTGAGGATTCATGCGGAACCTCAAGCATTCCCGACATGCCGATAGCGGTTATTGTTCCTTTGTTTATTACAAAGATACCGCCATCTTCGGTGCCTACGTCTATTGAGCCGTTGCCGGGATTAGAAGGACCGTCAACGTAGATTTCTCCGCCTGTTATAACTAGGTCTTTGTTGGAATCAATACCATCGCCCTCGGAATTAACGTAGGTCTTTCCGCCGCTGATAGTTATGCAGGGCTCGCCTCGTTTGTCCGATGCATTGATACCGTCATCTGTTGAGATGACGCTCACTTCGCCTCCGGAGATATTTATTATTGTGGACTCAATGCCTTCACAGCAGTCTGTAATGTTAAGCTTTCCGCCTTTTACGGAAAGCAGATCATCGGCATGTACCGCGTCGTCGCTGGATGCGATCTCAATTGTTCCGCCGTTTATTTCAACAGTTCCGTCTGAATGAATGCCGTCATCGGCGCTGTCTATAGTTAGGACGCCATCGTTCATGATAAGAGAATTCTCTGCCTTGATGGCCTTCCTACTGACTTTGTCAGTTTTCTTGCTTTTATCCTTGTTCTCGGTTTCAGTGGAATTCTCGGAGTTTGCATCTGCAGGCGGAGGGCCCGGTTGAAAGCCTGACATTTCAAATGCAGCATCTGAAGGTGGAGCGGGCATATCGCCCGTACCATCAAATGTGGGCATAGTTTCTGTCTTTTTTTCAATAGAGGCGGAGCCTTGTCCTGTGGTGATATTGAAGGTTCCACCATTTACTATGAGATTACCGTCGGCCTGAATACCATCTCCGACAGAGGCCAGATCAAAATGCCCCGATTCAACAATGATATCGCTTGATGCTTTGATACCGTTATTTGTGGTTGTAAGACTAAAAGTCGAATCTTCAAGGGTGATGGATCCTTTTGAGTGAATACCGTCTCTGAGATATCCGAATACATTAAGCGTTCCGCCGCCGCTGATGGCCAGATCGCATTCCGTTACAATAACACCCTTACCTGTCACAGGTACGTCTTCGGTTTCGGATGATCCGGTCGATGCGTCATCGGAAGTGCTTTCAGGAGAATGCGTGGCGGCCTCCAGTGCGCTTTCGTAGTACTGAATCTCCGCACAGGTAAGACTGTTTACGCTTGATTCCGGAACATATATCGTTACGTTGTCGGCAGCCTCTGCGTAAATAGGTGCCATGTTCAAACATCTTACATCCACGCCGTTTAGGATCAGCGTCACATCTTCGTTGTTGGTAAAAACTCGTATCTGGCCATCTTCGTAGAAGCCTTCGATGCAGTAATTACCGCCTTCTGTGATCATTACAACGTTACTTACCATAGAAACGTATTTCTTGTCGAATTTAACTTTTTTACCGTCAAGAGTGATCGTCGAAGTTATTTCTAAAGGGATTAGTGAGTGATCTACTGAAGTGATGTCTGAAGAGAGGGTCTTTTTGGATGAAGAAGTAAAGATATTTTTGCAGGAAAAAAAGCCCGCGACAAAAGCCGCTATTACGATAATAACAACAATTGTTCTTTTGATAATGAATTTGGTTTTGGGGGTCATTTGGTTCCGCCTTTATCATATGCGATTGTTTTAAAGTTCTTAATCAATATTATAACTCATATTGCGGAAATTAATAATTATTTTATAATTAAAGACTTGATTTCTTGTTCTATTTGTTCTATAACATACTTGAAAAGAAAATTAGCAGCCGAGAGGTGAGAGTGCTAACACAAAATCACCGATCGATTGCCACAAAACACTACAACAAAAAATTTATATAAAAAGGAGTGATGACTTATGTTGATGCCTATGTTATGGAGTAACAATAACTTATTTGATGAGATGGATGATTTCTTTAACAACAGATTCTTCGGTGACCTGTGCGATACAGGACTTATCGAGAGGAACTTCGAACCGGCATCGGGTCTTATGAAGACCGACGTCATCGAGAAAGAGAACGGCTATCAGCTTGAGGCTGAGTTGCCCGGATTCAACAAAGAAGATATCAACATCGATCTCAAGAATGAAGTCCTTACGATCAGCGCTTCTCACAACGAAAACAAGGACGAGAAGGATGAGAACGGTAAGTACATCCGCCGCGAGAGAAGAAGCTCATCTTACCAGAGATCCTTCCGCACACCAGGTCTTAAGCCTGAAGACATCATAGCTCAGTACAAGAACGGTGTCCTTACGGTAAGCATTCCCAAGAAGGAAGCAATCCCCGAGAAGGAAGAAGCTGTGAAGATCGAAGTTAAAGACTGACGTGACAGACCGGAAGTTAAGAATTGAATAGGAGAGTAAAGGGTCGGTAGCAACCGACCCTTTTTTTTAATGCCTCAATGATATAAAATGCTAATATGAATTAAAAATACATCTATATAAATATGCATATATAAAATACGAATATATTAAATACGCATATATCATGCGGAAACGGAGCACCATGGAAAAAGAATTCGAATACGAAGGCTACAAAGGAACCGTCAACTACGACAAAAACTGTGATTACTATACCGGTGAAGTCGTGATCGACGGGCGCATATACACCTACGAGGGGGATACTCTTGAGGAGCTGCGTGAAGATTTTGAGGACATAATTGATTCTATGATCGCATTTGAGGAAATGGACGATGGAGATACTTGAATACTTTCTTAAATATGCACTTCCGTTAATTCTGGCATATTTCGTAAATCTTTTGATCAACAAATATATCAGCAAGGAAAGACTTCGCGGCAAGATCCACCTTGTCTTTTTACGAGGCATATTGATCGCTGCGATCTGGGGATTGGCATTTTTTACGGTTGCAGGCTATATTCCCGTATTTAAAAATGCGTGGAAGACATTTGCGGGATCATCCGCACTTATTGCAGCTATCTTCGGTCTTGCTGCTCAGTCGACATTATCCAATGTGTTTGCGGGTATAGCGATCTCCGCGGCGAAATCAAGACCTTTTGATATCGGCGACAGAATAAAGATTGATAACATTGATCCTGGCTATGTCGAGAACATCACGCTTAGGCATACCGTTATCAAGACTTATCAGAATGAGATAATCTATGTGCCCAACTCAACAGTCGGTTCGGCGACTATTATCAACTACACTCAGGAACAGTCTTTTTCTTTTCCTATTGTGGTTTCGGTGGCTTACGGCACGGACATGCAAAAGGCGATGGACATAATAGCGGACGTTGTGGAGTCACATCCGACACATCACGGATTAAGACCTACGGTACTTTGCAAGAGCTGCGATGACAGCGGAGTAACGCTCCGTGTGCTTGTGGAGACAAGAGATTTCAAGGACAATCCGAAGGCTTGCTCGGACTGTCTTGTTGAGATAATGAAGCGATTTGCACAGGAAGGAATCGAGATTCCTTACAACAAGCTTGTTCTCATCAATTCGGAAGAAAAATAAGCGTGTGGCAAAGAGTCTTTTTCACAGGGAAAAGATATTGCGAATGCGCATGAATAAATTGGAGAAGGTATGGGAAAGTTATATTTCAGGTACGGAGCAATGGGAAGCTCCAAGACAGCAAATGCACTGATGGTGCGCTACAACTACATCGAGAAGGGTCAAAAGTGTATTCTTTTAAAGCCCAAGACCGATGACAGAGACGGCGAAAAAGTCGTTAAATCCAGAATGGGACTCAGTGCAGAGGCGACATTTGTTGAGGATTTCATTGAAGAAGTAAAAAATGAGTGGTTTACCAAAAAGTCCGAAGGTTGGAAACAGCTTGACTGCGTGATCGTCGACGAGGCGCAGTTTCTTACGGAGGAGCAGGTTGATATTTTGGCGCAGGTCGTTGATAAGTACGATCTTCCCGTTATCTGTTACGGACTGCGTACAGATTTTACGAGCCATCTTTTCCCCGGATCAAAAAGACTTATGGAGATCGCCAACTATATAGAAGAAGTTCCGACCGTCTGCTGGTGCGGACGACGTGCGCATTTTAACGCCAGGGTGGCCGATGGAAAGATCGTTCGTACGGGCGAGCAGGTTATGATGGGCGGAAACGAATCTTACGTATCGCTTTGCAGACGTCACTTCTTAAGCGGCGAAGTTTACGGAGAAAGAGAACGCGCCGTGAATCCCTGATGGAAATATCTTTACTTTTTATGTTAGAAATGATAATATATTTTTAACATAAAAGGGAGGATTTCTTATGAAGAAAAGGACAAAAAAAGTAGTAATTGCTACTTCGGCAAGTATAGCAAGTATGATACTTAGCACGGCTTGTGGATATGGGCCTCCGGCAGGTTATCCCGTGGAGCAGGGGGACTTTGATACAAGCAGTAGTTACGAGAGTTCATATGAGAGCTCATATGAAAGTTCAAATATCGATGAGACAAGCGAAGACGCCTCTGATTTTGCAGAGTCTTTGGATGATGCGGAAATAGAGAGAATTGAAGATATTGAGCTCACTCCAACAGTATATGGACCTCCCGTATCAGATAAATAATCAACTTACAGTGCTAAGGAAATGACCATGAATAAAAACAAGATGAAGATATCCCATCTTGAGATTCAGCACGATGTTCGAGAGAAGTTTTTTGAAAAACCGCTTCTTAGGCAGCTTTTCTTTGAGCTTACGCTTAATTGCAACGAGCATTGCTGGCATTGCGGATCCAGGTGCGGTGAAGTGCAGGCCAATGAAATGAATCCGCAAGAATGGAAAGATATCTTAGATCAGATAAAAGATGATTTTAAAGGCTCTCTTCCTCAGATCAATGTTACAGGCGGAGAGCCTCTTTTATATTCCGGGTTTGAAGAAGTGATGAGCTATGCTCATTCGCTTGGCTTTAGATGGGGAATGACTTCCAATGCAATTGTTATAACACCTGAAGTAGCACAGATGCTGAAAAGATGCGGAATGAATACCATCTCTGTCAGCATTGACGGACTTCCGAATTCACATGACAAGATAAGAGGGCTTCCCGGTGCGTATGAAAGAGCGATGGCAGGCATCCAAAATCTCATTGATCTGGAGTGCTTTGACCAAATTATGGTAACAACCGTCGTTAATCACCGGACCATAAGCGAGCTGGATGAACTCTACGAGATAATGTGCGGCATAGATATAGATACATGGCGCATAATGGGAATCGAGCCTATCGGAAGAGCGCTTGATCATCCGGAGCTTCTTTTAACCGATGAAGACCAGCGCAGCCTTATGGAATTCATCCGTGACAAAAGAGCTGACAACATGCCCGTCGAATACGGCTGCTGCCATTATTTGGGCTTGGACTATGAAAGAGAAGTTCGCGACTCGTATTTCTTTTGCATGGCGGGAGTCACGGTTGCAAGCATCACGGTAACGGGCGATGTTTACGGCTGTCTTGATATCGACAGGACTCAGCCCGGTGTGATTCAGGGCAATATCCATGAAAGACGATTCTCGGATATTTGGAAAAATGAGTTCAAAGGCTTTAGGTATGACAGATCCGTGGATAACGAGAAATGTTCAAACTGCGCAAGCCGCAAATATTGCATGGGCGGAGCGTTCCACACCTGGGATTATGCAAACAAAACCCAGCGCCTGTGCCTGATTGATGCGCTGACAAAGAATTGAACAGATGCAGAATTGTAGTGGAATTATCTGAATTTCTGCGAGGATTGCATAAAATAAGGGCGATCGCGCCGAATGATCTTACATATCACATTCGGGCGACGCCCATTTTTTTACCTGGTTGCCAGATCAATCTGCTGAACTACTCCGACACCGCCGCTTTCTTTTAGGAAAACTCCGCTTGAGCGAAGCTTCGCACAGGTGCCAAAAGAGCTGTCTCTAAGCTGATAATCTGTTTGCGCGCTTCTAAGATAGATTGCGCCGACATCCGCTTCTTTTAGTGTAAGAAGAGTATCGGTGCCGTCTTCGTTTCGCATCCAAACCCTGAGCTTATCATATACCTCATCGTTTTCATCGATCCAGCCGTTGCCGTCAAGATCATACGCGGACAGATCCTTGAATCCGTCACCGCTCTTTGTTCCAAAGAGCTCCGAGCCGTCATTTATCTTGCCGTCGCCGTTAATATCAAGCGAAAGAAATCCCGAGCCACCGGCTAGATTCGAAAGCTCTTCTTCCTTTCCATCGCAGTCCAGATCAAAATAAAATGACTGGTCGCTGATCGATGTCACATCATTTCCTACATTGATAACGAGCGGATCAAGAAAGTTAACGGGCTGCGCAATGCTAATACCTGCGCTCAGAGCAAGCCTTGTCGACATGGAAAAACTTACGCCAAAATCGATGCTCCGCCCATCTTCCGTAAG
The DNA here is from genome assembly GCF_003625475.1 of Butyrivibrio sp. X503. Taxonomy (GTDB): domain Bacteria; phylum Bacillota; class Clostridia; order Lachnospirales; family Lachnospiraceae; genus Butyrivibrio. The sequence continues at coordinate 105,466 of NZ_RAIQ01000009.1, forward strand.
TGCGATTCCCGTGCCTTCAAAAGTAACCTCCTCTTCTTCGATGTGGGTTTCCCTAACCGTCGTAACAGAGAGCATCCTGCCCGAAGAAATGAGATTCGACATGTCTGCGATCGTCTGTTTGAAAGAGACTGACTTGTGATCGCCGCCGATCAGCTGCATGTACTTAAGGATCTGCTCCAAAAGAGAAGTCCTTATCGCCATGATCTCTTCTTCAAGAGATTGCTCGGCTTGGCTGAGGTAGGCAGATCTTGTGGGCTTTAGAGAATTGTAATTCTCGCTTCCGAGCGCAGTGCCCTCCTCGGAAAAATCCGGATTCTTTGCAGCGTACGATAGGCCCTGTTTCGATGCCTTTTTCTGCTGGACTTCCAGATTTCCTTGGAAACTTTCCTGAAAGTTTCCGGCCATTGCGACGCCGGTCGACATCTCTACGACATTGTTTTCGTAGTACCTCGACGCCGACGTCAGGTTTACGTTACTTTGTGCAATTTTCATGGTTCCACCTCCAAACGGTAGCCCTGAAGGTGCTCTTTTTTGCGCAAAAAAAGTGAACCTTCAAAGCTGAAGATTATAATCCTCCTTGAAGATCCATGCTTTCCATAGCTCAATACACTACGCCTTGGACTGCACCTCGGCGCGGTGATATTTCACAATATATATCGGCGTACAGCCGTGGCAAATTAAGAGGAGCAGCGTGGAAAATAACATAGAAAACAAATCCGCGCAATTACCGATACATATTGGGCATCCTGCATATTGTTTATTCCTGCCCGCGGTGTTATCATGGAGGCATATTTTTTTGAAACAAGGGCGTTTCATCTAGAAAAATCAGATGGGACGCCTATCTTATGTCATGCGGGACATGAGCGTAAGTTCTTTAATGCATGCTTAGTGATAATCAGGCGCAGGCATAAGGTTTCAGACAGCAGGAGGTTATACTTTGTTAGCAGCACAGATTTTTGCCGTAATTATTTTTATCGGAATGTTCGTGATGATAGTTCTTGATAAGATAGAGAGGCACTACGTAACACTGGGAAGTGGTATTCTCACACTTACCGTCGTATTTGGAATTTGTATGGGCAATTTAAATGCCATACTCAATACACTCGCATTTAAAGATTTCTTTACCAGAGATTTCTGGTATCAGCTTGAGGAAAGCGAAAGCGCCGGTATCAACTGGGCAACCATCTTATTCATCGCCGGAATGATGGTAATGGTAGAAGGCATGGCGAAAGCGGGATTCTTCCGCTGGCTCTGCATGAAGATAGCTTTTCTTGTCAAATGCAAAACAATTCCGATCTTTATCACCTTTACTATAATGGCCGCTGTTCTTTCGATGTTCATCGACAGCATCACGGTTATCATGTTTCTTGCGGCCGTAACCGTCGAGCTTGCACAGCTCTTGGATTTCAATCCTCTTCCGATGATACTCTCTGAGATTTTCTGCGCCAACCTTGGCGGAAGCGCGACCATGTGCGGAGATCCCCCGAACATCATCATCGGTACTTCACTTGGTTTATCATTCTTTGATTTCCTTACAAACACGGGTATTGCAGCGGGAATAGGGCTTGTTGTGGCTGTCATTTTCCTGTATTTTGCATTCAGAAAAGAGCTTGTTTCAAAGAAAGCAGAGAAAATAGATATCAGCAAGCTCCCCGATCCTTCGGAAGCAATCACTGATAAAAAAGACTTCATTATAAGCAGCGTTATTTTTGCATGCGCGGTAATACTACTCGTAACGCACGGCACAACTCATCTTACCGTTGCAACGATAGGTCTTTTCATCGGAGTGATCACGCTCATTACATCCGGAAAGCACGCGCTTGAACTTCTCAAAAAAGTAGATTACAAGACACTTGTCTTTTTCATAGGATTGTTTATTGTCGTAAGCGGACTTGAAGAGACACAGATCCTCGATAAGATCGCTATGTTCATCGAGAGCATAAGCGGCGGAAACAAGAGACTTATGATCGCGATCATTCTCTGGGTATCGGCTATCGCCAGCGCCTTTGTTGACAACATTCCTTTTGCGGCAACGATGGTTCCCGTCATAAAGAACCTCTCCGCAGCGTCCGGAATGCCTATCACAACACTTGCGTGGGCACTTGCCATAGGTACCGACATAGGCGGAAGTGCAACCCCCATCGGAGCGTCTGCCAACGTAGTCGGAACCTCCGTCGCAGCCAAGAGCGGACATCCCGTAACGTGGGGACGCTATTGCAAGAAGCTCGCACCCGCAACAGTAATAATTTTACTGGTTTCAACAATATATTTGTTTATAATATACTTATGATATAGGTGCCAAAAGACAGGGCACATACAAGCTTATATGTTGGCATCAGCGGGAGGGTGATTATGTCACAGATTATTATTTCAGTCGGACGTGAATTCGGAAGCGGCGGACGAGTTATCGCCGAGGAATTGGCAAAGAGATTCGAGCTTCCGATATACGACCGTCATCTGATCACGGAGATTGCAGAGAAAATGGGGATGACAATCGATTCCGTGGAGAAATACAACGAAACCCCCAAGAATGTCTTTTTATCAAGACGGGTTAAAGGATACAGCAATTCAATCGAGGACAATATCTCCGAGATGCAGTTCGATTTTCTTGAAGACAAGGCAAAGAGCGGCGAATCATTTGTTGTGATCGGAAGATGCTCAGAGACCAAACTCAAGAAATATCCGGGACTTATTTCCTTCTTTATATTAGGTGATATGGATAAAAAGATCTCTCGCGTCATGGAAGTATACGGACTGAGCGAAGAGGACGCCAAGAGATTCATACTCAAGAAGGATAAAAAGAGAAAGCGTTATCACAACTATCACTGTCAGGGAAAATGGGGTGATTCGAGAATCTACGATTTTTCTATAAACAGCTCCAAGCTCGGCATCGATAAAACCGTGGATATAATTGAAGAATATATAAAGGCACGTATCGAGGAGCTTGGATAAGATAGACGTTTGTTACTGAAGATCTAATGGTGAAACAATATATAAATGGAGGTCAATATGAGCAAGTATACCAAAGAAGACATTTTCCGTATCGTTGAAGAAGAGGACGTAGCATTTATAAGGCTTCAGTTCTGCGATATCTTCGGAATTCCCAAGAACATCGCGATAGCTGCAAGTCAGCTCGAGTGCGCGCTCAACAACGAGTGCATGTTTGACGGCGTGTCCGTTGAAGGCTTTGTCAGAAGCGACGAGAGCGACATGTATCTGTATCCCGATCTCGACAGCTTTGAGATATATCCTTGGAGACCGCAGTCCGGTAAGGTTGCCAGAATGTTCTGCAACGTCTATACGGTTGACGGCAAGCCTTTTATGGGCGATTCCAGAAATGTTCTTCATGAGGTTGTAAAAAAAGCCGAGAAGATGGGCCTTAAGTTCAAATTAAATCCCGAGCCCGAGTTCTTCTTATTTGATTACGACGACGAGGGAAGACCGACCAACAAGACTCATGAAAAGGGCGGATACTTTGACGTTGCTCCCGCAGACCAGGGCGAGAACGTAAGAAGAGATATCATCCTTAATCTCGAGGAGCTCGGATTTGATATCTCATCCTCTCACCATGAGATCGCACCCGCGCAGCACGAGATCGACTTTAGAGAAGAAGATGCCGAGCGCACGGCAGACATGATCATGACCTTCAGAATGGCAGTAAAGACAATCGCCAAAAAGCACGGCCTATATGCTACATTTATGCCCAAGCCCACAGAAGGAATCAGCGGCTCCGGTATGCACATCAATATCCTTGCTCAGGATAAAAAAGGAAACAACGTCTTTGTAAATGACAAGGGCGACCTTTCCGATACAGCCAAGTACTTTATTGCAGGCGTGCTCAGCCACGTTAAGGCAATGACACTTGTTACAAATCCTATAGTTAATTCATATAAGAGACTTGTTCCGGGCTACGATGCACCGGTCAACATCTCTTGGTCTTCTTCAGGCGCCAACAGAAGCGCTCTTATAAGAATACCTTCAAAGCGTGGTCAGGACACAAGGATCGAGCTTAGAAACCCCGATTCCACATGTAATCCCTACCTTGCGATCGCACTTATCCTCGCAGCGGGTATGGACGGAATCAAGAACAAAATGAACCCTCCGAAAGAGCTTGGAGATAATCTCAAGAACGCAACCTACGACGATCTTAGGGAGAGCAGCCTTGAGACACTTCCCATGACTTTGGGCGAAGCAATAGATGCTTACCAGGACGATGAGTTTGTAAAAAGCGTTCTCGGAAGTTCTATATTTAATAAGATACTCGACGCTAAGAGAAAAGAGTGGAAGGATTTCCGCACCTGTGTAACCCAGTGGGAGATTGGTAGATATCTCAACATCTTTTAAAGAAACTTGAGGCTTATTTGTGAATATAATCATTGCTTTTGCCAAATCGGAAGATGCGCAAAATTTCAAAAGCATATTAAGCCGTGGCGGATATGACGGAATTATAACCTGCACTTCGGGAGCGCAGGCTCTTTCCGCTATGGAAGATCTTGGAAGCGGAGTCGTTATTTGCGGCTACCGCTTAAGTGACATGCTCTATTCCGAGCTCGCCCTGGATCTCCCCAAGTTTTTCCAGATGCTCATGATAGCATCCCCGGACAAGGCACCGATGGACAACTGCGGTGATAAGCTTGTTTATCTGCCGACTCCGCTCAAGAAATCGGATCTTTTTTCCACCCTTGAGCTCATGCTTGAGGGCGTGACAAGAAGTAGGAAGAAAGCCAAAGAAAAGGCCAAGAAAGAGGGCAGGTCCGAAGAGGACAAGAAGATAATAGGTCAGGCAAAAGAGATCCTGATGGACAGGCACCATATGACAGAGCCCGAGGCGCATAAATATCTGCAAAAATGCGCTATGGACTCCGGAACGAGTCTCAAAGAGACCGCTGAGATGGTCATTTCCCTATCCGCGATATAAAATATTTTTTAGCGAATGGCTGTCAACCTGCTCTGCGCGCCGTTTTCATTTTTTCTTGAAGGTTTTTGCTTATTTTTATAAAATTAATCTAAAGTTTTTTATAAATTATCCGATAAAGATAATGTAAAGTGTAAAAAGGTATGCACACCTTGGGTATTTACGCTATTTCATTTTTCTTTTCTCAAAAGACTAAAGAAATGGTAACTTCTACCGATAAAGATAGTAAGAAGTAAATGCTCCAAGGAAGGAGGAAGAAGATATGCGTATAGAAGCATACAGTCAGGTCCAGCAGATCTACAATAACAGCAAAGTGAATAAGGCTCAGCAGACCAAGAAGACAGGCGATATCAGAGATACAGTATCGTTTTCTTCTATTGGAAAAGATATCCAGGTTGCTAAGCAGGCTGTTAAGGCAACTCCCGATGTTAGGGAAGATGTCGTAGCTAAGTTTAAGGCAGCTATCAAGAACGGCACTTATGATGTTAGCGGAGAGGATTTTGCTGATAAGTTACTGGCTAAGTACGACGAAGCCAACGGCCTCGCCTAACTGAATAATATAAATGATAAATACGGAGGATGATTCCAGTGGCAAGTCTTATGGAAAACTTGGTCGACGTACTCGACCGGGAATGCAGTAGTTACGAGAAATTGCTGGGGTTATCTAGCCGCAAGACCTCTATTATTGTGAGAGGCGATCTGGCGGCACTTGCTAAAATCACGGATGAGGAGCAGTACATAATAGGTAATATCCAGTCCCTCGAAAAACAACGCGAAACAGCTATGAAGGATATTGCGAATGTACTTAACAAGGATGTTGATTCATTAAAACTGACCGATTTGATCGCGGTATTGGAGAAAAGACCCGACGATCAGAAGAAACTGGCATTGCAGCGCGATAGACTCGTTGGCGTTGCGGATAATGTCAGACGTGTAAACGGCCAGAACCAGGAACTACTCAGAAGTTCTCTGGAGATGGTGCAATTCGAGATGAACATCATCCAAGCCTCAAAAAGAGCTCCGGAAACGGCAAACTATTCGAGAGCGGCAGGCACTACTGGCGATGTTATCGGTTACACATCGGGCGGGTTTGATGCAAAGCAATAATGTACCACTTGAGTACAGCGGTGGTACTAAGGCATGTAGATAAACCCACCGATGGATACCGTTAATCGCGGTAGTGTCTTTTTTGTACCCAAAAAACAGTGGTTTTGGTAAAAGAAATGAGGTAAGCCCATGTCACTTATGGCTAACTTATATGTTGGAAGCTCAGGACTTCAGGTATCGCAGAACGCACTGAACACCACAGCTCACAACATGGCAAACTTAGATACCGAAGGATATACAAGACAGCAGGTATCGCAGGGAACCAGAGCATACCAGACTCTGGAAAAAAAGCTTGAATGCATCGCCTGGAAACAGATAGGAACGGGCGTTAATTATAATAATTGTAAGCAGGTAAGGAGTGAATTCCTCGACAAGTCCTACAGAAAAGAGTCAGGAAGGTACGCCTTTTATGATGTGTCTACAAAGACACTTGAAGAAGTAGAAGATCAGCTTCAGGAAATGAACGGAACAGAGTTCGCAGATTCACTCAACAACCTCTGGACAGCGGTTCAGGAGCTCGCCAAAGATCCTTGCTCGGCAGTAACACAGAGCGCAATGGTAACAAGAGCAAACGAGTTCCTTACAAGAGCAAAGAGCGTATACGACGGACTTAAGGATTATCAGGAAAACTTAGATACAACCGTTTACGACATAGTAAAAAACATCAACAAGTACGGCGACAGAATAAAAGAGCTCAATGAAAAGATAGTGGATATCGAATCCGGCAAGCAGGAGAAGGCCAACGACCTTCGTGATGAGAGAAACAATATTCTCGATAAGCTCGGCGAGTACGGAAAGATAGATTATTCCGAAGACATCTTCGGAAACGTATCGGTTCTTTTTGAAGGATCAAGCTTCGTAACAACAGACCACGTTAATCACATAGGAATAGATACCAAGCTTGGAAGTGCGGTAGGATATGCAACTCCTTATTGGGAGTACGCAGCACGTACAGAATACGATAAAGACGGCGACAAAGTTGTTGTTTCGATCGACGGAGCACACATTTATGACCTTACACAGACGATAGAAACATCAACGGATACCGATATAGGAAAGCTTAAGTCGGTTCTTTTGGCAAGAGGCGATCACAACGCAACATATCACGATATCGTTGAGAACGAGGACTACTACAACAGCAATATTTCCAAGTCGGTTATCATGAATGTCCAGGCCGAATTCGATCAGATGGTTCACAACATCATGACAGCCATCAACGAGGTTTTGGAAGAAGCGGAGAGTAATCCCGCAACAATTGACAACACACTCGGAACGGTTAAGGACTTCGACCTTTTCGTTGTAGCAAACCCCGAGGACAGGATCGTTTACGACATGGGCGATGAGTGCCCGGCAGGAACGGTATATACAGGCTTCACAATAACAAACACTCAGATAAACTCAAAGTTCCTTCAGAATCCTACAATCTTTACTTTCAGAACGGTCGAGGGCAACGAAGATACAGAGACGATGACCAAGTTAAAAGAGGCTTTTACTTCGGAAAAGTACACTCTTAACCCCAATGTTTCGACAAAGACCAGCTTTATCACCTATTACAACAGCCTCGTATCACAGGTTGCTAACACAGGTGATGTTAACAAGAGTATCGCAGCAGCGCAGGAACAGACGGTTTCTTCCGTATCATCGGCAAGAGAGCAGATAGTCGGAGTATCAAGCGACGAAGAGCTTGAGTATATGATCCAGTTTCAGAATGCATTTAATGCATCAAGCAGATATATCAACGTAGTAAGTGAGATGCTTGAGCACCTCGTAAACACACTCGGCTCATAACGAGCAATGAATTAAACACTCACGGACCTGGTTATTTTGGGAAAAGGAGCAAGCTATGACATCTACATTTTTTGGACTTAATATCGCTGCATCGGGACTTAGAGCAGCAAATGCAGCCCTTAACACAACTGCAAACAACATATCCAATGTAAATACCGAAGGCTACAGCAGACAGACCGTTAAGCAGGAAGCCAACGACGCCTTAAGAGTATTTGCCACATACGGCTGCGCAGGTGCGGGTGTAGACACCATCGCAATAGAAAGAGTAAGAGACTCCTTCTACGATGTTAAGTACAGAAACAACGCTCAGCTTCTCGGAAACGTGACTCAGAAGAACTACTACAACAAGCTTGTTGAGCAGTATCTTGACGACGACGGAACAACCGGATTCGCTTCTCTTTTTAACAAGATGACGGCATCCTTACAGTCGGTAATGACTGCTGCCGGAACAACAGAAAGTAAGACCGCTTACATTTCCAACGTTCACTCGATCACAGAGTATTTTAACAACGTATACAACAACCTTCAGGGCTTGCAGTCAGACATCAACGCAGAGGTTAAGCTTTGCGCCGACAGGATCACATCGATAGCTCAGGAAATTGCTTCCATCAACAAGCAGATAAATGTCATCGAGATGACAGGCTCCGTTGCAAACGAGCTTAGAGACAAGAGAGATGTTCTATTGGATGACCTTTCCAAGATGGTTTCCATCGAGACAAAAGAGACACCTATTATTGACGAGGCGCAGCCTGACAGAAATACCGGTGCGACAAGATTCCAGATCTGGGTTGCGGGCGGATATGAGCTCGTTGATACATACGAATACAGAAAGATGATCTGCGTATCAAGAGAATCAGACGGCGGAATGGGGCAGAACGACGTAGACGGTCTTTTCGATATCAAGTGGGGAAATGCAGGTTTTAAGGATGGCGACGATATAAGCGAGCTTTCCAATTTTGCTATGGATTCCAAGCTCATCGGCGGAGAACTTCAGGGACTCCTTGCGATGAGAGACGGAAACAATGCATCTTACTTCCACGGAAAGAGCACGAATGTTGAAAGCGAATCAAGTCCCATCAAGATAACCGTTGAAGTTACGGATACACAGCTTATGGACATGTCCAAGTGCGCGATCCCCGAGAACGGACTTATCCATGTCGGAGTTAAGGATTACAAGTACGACAGCTGGGAATATGACGGTTATAACACATATACATTTACGTTGGATGAGGAGTCTCTTAAGAGTATTCCCGACAACAACGCTACAGTATCGATCGGATATTCCAACGACTATCAGGGAATTCCGTATTACATGCAGCAGATGAACGAGTTCATAAGACAGTTCTCACAAGCGGTTAACGAGATTTCCAAGAACGGCTATACATCGGATTCTCAGGAAGGAGTGTTCATGCTGACAGGTGCAATGGACATGAACTCGGCAGCTCAGTACAGCTACGAACAGCTTACATCAGAGTCCAAGAACAAGGGCTATTACAAGCTTCGCGGTGGCAATTTCACAGTGAACAGTGTACTTTTGGAGGACGCCAACAGACTTTCGACCAAGGCAGATCTTACAGAAGGTGAGTCTGAGTTTGGTAATCTTACAAAGTTAAAAGACATGTTCTCTACGGAGAAGATCTTCAGAGGAGCAACTTCGGGCGAGTATCTTACCAAGGTTCTTGCGGACGTGGCCCTCAACTCAAGCAATTCGGGAACACTTCAGGATACTTACGAAGCACTCGATACAACGATCCAGAATCAGAGACTTTCCGATTCTGGCGTTGACGAAGACGAGGAAGCATCAAACCTTGTTAAGTTCCAGAATGCTTATACATTATCTTCCAAGATGATCCAGACACTTACGGAGATCTACGACAGACTTATTCTCCAGACAGGAGTATGATAATAACGAATCGGCTGAGCCAAGCGCCCGGCCGATTTTTTTCGGAGCAGCTGGAGATGTATATTAAGAAATAAACCTCTTTTGCCTCTAAAGATATGGACGAAAACGTCCGATAATCATTGTGAAGTAATATACATAGAATTAGATGCTGCACGGATGCGCATTGTTTTTTCAGACTAAGGATGGTCTACACACGGAGGTCGAACTATGCGTATCACCAACAAGATAATGCAGAATAATTCTCTTTACAATATCAATAATAACAAGGTTTCCGAGGATCAGCTTAACACCATGATGTCAACCGGCAAGAAGATCACAAGACCTTCGGATGACCCGGTTATCGCTATAAGAGCATTGCGCCTTCGCAGCAATGTTACTCAGCTTTCACAATATTATGAGAAGAACGCCAAGGACGCAGAGAGCTGGCTTAATGTCACAGCCGACGCTCTTTCTACCGTTACGTCCGTTCTTACAGACTGTGTTAAGCAGGCTACTAAGGGCGCTAACATGGACCTTACGACAGACGATCTTTCTACCATCGTAACTCAGATGGATGCTCTGGCAAAAGAGTATTACTCAACGGGAAATGTCGATTTCGCGGGAAGATATATTTTTACAGGCTACAGAACAGATACTCCTCTTACCTTCGATAAGACAACAACCGCAGATTACACGGGAATCAACGATGAGTTCAATGCTTCAAACATCGGCTGGTCAAACAGAGTAGCGGGAATGAGCAAGCTCGATTCGACCAATATCCTTGATGCAAATGCGCAGGAAGTGCGCGAAAGCGATATTCAGGAATATTCCGTAGGAAAAATCAGACTTTCTTATGACAACTTGAATTACAGAGAGAGCGATCCCGAGTTCACACTTCCCACACTTAAGTGGAGAGAGCAGCTCACTCAGCCCGCAACAAGCTCGGTTGAAGGAACATCACAGCTCATAAACCTTACATTTACAACAACCCAGGGAGAGACACATCACGTATCACTTCCTTCGCCGATAGACCTTGCACAGGGAGAAAGCTATACGGTTACAAGTGAGGATATCGAATACAACGTAACAGCAGGCATTGACGGTTCTTACACCATCAAAGCGTCGGAAGCAACAGGTGATTACAAATTCTTTATCAACAGCAACGGCGTATATGACAGCACCGCTCAGAGCAGCAATGTTTTATCCGGACAGGTTTCAATGGAGACCGTTCAGAAGACAACACTCACATTCACCAATGAAGACGGCGAAAGAGTAAGATTCAAGGTTCCGCTTGTTCCTGCAATCGGACAGAGCTACAGCATGAGGATCGAGAACGACGGAAGAAGCGCAACTGCGATCGTTAACAGCGACGGAACTTACACCGTTATTGATAAGGCAACAACATCCAATCCGGACGGAACCTTCAGCACAAATGTGATAAATGTTACCGGAAACGGAAGCGTATATTCTTCATACAAAGAGACATCGCTTGAGATAGGCGGTTCAAATATCATCTTCTCAACAACATCACAGGAAGAGATAGATAATAAGTACAGAGAGCTTGATGAGAATAAGACAGGCGCGCTCGCTTATCTTAACGTATCAACAGGTGAGGTTCTCCTTAATAAAGAGCTTACCGATAAGCTTTCGACACTTCCGGATCTTATCAATGCCAACTCGATCGATGTTGTTTATGACAAAAAAGAATTTGTCGACGGCGATATAAGACCGCAAAACCTGTTTAATTGTAATTATACAGATGAAAATGGCAAGACAGTGCTGTATAATAAAGGTTCAGCATCCCATAACATCGCTTATGACGTGGGATTCGCACAGTCGGTAGTTGTCAACACCACTGCTGATGCGGTATTCACGACAAGTGTAAAAAGAGATGTAGACGATCTGAGCACTATGATCGAAGAGCTTAAGCAGATGGAAGCTACTATTAAGATCCTTGAAGACAAGCACAGTGCTTCATCAAGCACAAGCGAAAAAGAAAGGATCAAAGTTGAGATAGACGCTGCAAAGAAGGCTTTCAATTATCAGAGAGAGAACATCCAAAAGGAGTTCGAGCACAAGATTACATCGCTTCAGAAGTCTCTAGATACAGCCAATATCGCAGTTACCGACAACGGAACAAGATGCAAGAGACTTGACCTTATCAATTCAAGACTCATGACTCAGACGACTACATTCAAGACACTTCAGTCTGAAAACGAGGACATCGACCTTGCAGAGACCATTACTCAGCTCACATCGGCTCAGGTAACTTACGAGGCCAGTCTCATGGCTACAGGAAAGATCAGTCAGAATTCTCTTATGAATTATATCTGATCTAATAATTAAAAATGTGGTAATTGTACGTTTTTACGTATATAATGATATAGAGGATAAAAGTCAATAATGCGTACATGCTTGCATGTTAAGCATTATGACTTTAAGACTCGAACAAATATGAGAAAGAAGCATGATAATGCGGATTTCGAATATTTGTAGAATTGCGAAAATGACTTTGGTCATGGAGCAATTCGTATATCATTTTTTTATAAAATAGTGATAACAATGTATATTTTTATCAGGATTATGGAGGTTACAGCATGAAATTAAACACTAGAATTTTTGGAGAGGTTGAGATTGAAGACAGTAAGATCATTTCTTTTCCAAATGGAATAATCGGTTTTCCTGATCTTAAGAGATTTACACTTATGTATGACGAAGAGCAGGGAACCAATACGATCAAGTGGCTTCAGTCAATAGAAGAGCCGGGATTCGCAATGCCTGTTATGGATCCGCTCTTTGTTTGCCCTGATTACCAGCCTATGGTTGATAAGGAAGCAGTTTCCGATATCGGCGAATTGGACAACGAGGAGATGCTTGTGCTTGTAACGGTTACTGTTCCGCATGACCTTAAGCAGATGACAGTTAATCTCAAGGGACCATTCATCATCAATACCAAAGAGATGAAAGCTACTCAGACAATCATTGATAATGATGAGTATCCTGTAAAATTCCCGATATATGATATTTTGCAGAAGAACAAGGCCAACGCTTAATCATACACGGGGAGGGATAGGACATGTTAGCATTATCAAGAAAAAAGAACGAAGCAATTGTAATTAACAACAACATAGAGATCACGGTACTTGATATCAGAGGAGACCAGATCAAGCTCGGAATTGCAGCTCCCAAGGATATCCCAATCTACAGGAAAGAAGTATACATCCAGATCCAGAATGAGAATAAAGAAGCAACAGATGTATCCGGAATTGAGGAACTTAAGAAATTGCTTTGATCTAGACTATCGTCGGCCGCCCGGAATAGGGCGGCCGAATTTTTCTATACGAGGGACAGCGTGCGAATACTATATTATTACTGGAATGAATTTAACGGCGAAGATTGCATGGACGCAATGCGAAGACTTGGCCATGAGGTCGAAGTTTTAAGGCTCAGTCTTGAAGGCTTTGAGCTCACTCCGGAAATTGACGATAAATTCGGAGCTCTTTTGACCAAGAAAGATTATTCGGGGAAAAGATATTATGACTTAGTCTACAGCTTTGACTATTACCCCTGCATCTCCGATGCGTGCCAAAAATATAATACTCCGTATGTGTCGTGGGTCTTCGACTGCCCGCACTATACGCTTGATTCGCATACTATCACAAATCCCGTGAACAGAGTCTTTGTATTTGACAAAGAGCGCTACAGGCAGATGAGAGATAAGGGGATCACGACGGTCCGCTACTCACCGCTTGGAGTAAATGAAAAGAGGCTCTCGGGATTATGCGATGAGTTCGATGCCGAGACGGACGGAATGATAATCTATCTTCACGACGTCTGCTTTCTCGGAAACCTATATGATAACGAATTCAACTTTTACGATCAGGTGAATTGTCTTCCGCAGGGTCTAAAAGACTACATAGACACCGTTATAAACGATCAGGAAAAGATATTCGGAAAAGATCTTTTTTCCGATGAAAAAGTTATCACTCCGAAGCATGTAAGAAAGCTACGGGAGTATATAAAATTCGAAGATACCGGAAACTACGACCTTAACTATGACAGCATCATTCTTGATATGCTGCGGACCAAGGTCACGGTGAACGAAAGAAGACACATCCTGGAGCGGATGGGTGAAAAATACGACAGCTTCCTCTATACGCCGCCGGGGGCAAAGCCCATAAAAGGCGTAAAAAACATGGGACTTGCGGATTATCAGACCAAAATGCCGCGTGTATTTCGTCGAAGCAAGATAAATCTGAACATTACGCTCCGACCGATATTATCGGGAGTGCCCTTAAGAGTGCTTGATGTTTTGGCAGCAGGCGGCTTTCTTATAACAACTTATCAGAAAGAGATCGAGGAGTATTTTGAGAACGGAAAAGAGCTTGTGATAGCGCATACTCCCGATGAGATGGTAGAGCTTGCGGGATACTATCTTGAGCATGAGGATGAGAGAAAAGAGATCGCGCAAAGCGGACAAAAGAAGGTCTTTGAAGAGTTTGCATACACGAAATTACTTCCGAAGATCCTTGAAGAATGATCTTTTTAATGCCTGAAATCTAAATTTTTTATTAAATTTAGCAATTTCTTTTTCCAAGTGGCTAAAGATTAAAGAACTTTGTCCGATATACCTTGTAAGAAATATTATGCTTATGTCCAATTAAGCTTTATGGAGCTCGTAAACAAGATAAATACAGGTAAGATTCCTGATTCTGACATGGAGGTATAGGATTATGGGAATGGAAGCAATTAACGGCTTTAGTCCGCTTATTCAGCAGACGCAGCCACAGGTACGAACACAAGTACAGAGCCAGTCTCAGAGCGAGATTGCGGATTATGAGGCAAACGGCGCTATGCAGGGCATGGATCTCAAGGTAGAGGCAGCAGATAATTCTGCGAGCTCCAACAACGAGTCCGCTGCACAGAACTTTGCACAGAATCAGAGCAAGAGAGCAGAGACTGAGGAGCAGATCCAGGCTGATAACGCCAAGATTAAGAAAGCCATCTCTGAGATGACCAAGAAGGTTCGGTCTAACGCCGAAGCTGTTTTTGGCATACATGAGAAGACAAACAGAGTTACCATTAAGATGGTCGACAAGGAGACCAAGGAAGTTATCAAGGAATTTCCGCCTGATGAGACTCTCGATATGATCGCAAGGATCTGGGAAGTTGCAGGCATTATGGTTGACGAAAAGAGGTAACACGCAGGTCGATCGGCACGACGGCAAATGGATAGGCTGCCTGTCCGATGTATATCTGCTTAATTAGGAAACGGATTTCCGATTACATCTCACGGATTGAGAAAGGAGAAATAATATGCCTATCAGAATAACAGGAATGAATTCCGGTCTTGATACTGAGAGCATCATCACCGCCCTTACTCAGAAAAAGAAAGATAAGGTTGATACTTTCACGGGAGACCAGAAGAAGCTTACCTGGAAGCAGGATAAGTGGAAAGAACTTAATAAAAAGGTAGTTTCTTTTTATAACGGAACACTCAGCAACATGAGATTTGCTTCCGCTTATGTAAAAAAGACAACTACATCATCAAATGCCAATGCCGCTACGGTTATAACCGGCGACAGCGCGATGAATACCACACAGTCTCTTGATATAACTAAGCTTGCTAAGTCAGCATATCTTACCGGAAAAGAGCTTAAGACCGTCGGAGAGAACGGGAAGAGACCTTCCATGTCCACAACAATGGAAGAGCTTGGCGCCGCAACAGGTGAAGAGGGCGGACAGCTTAAGTTTAAGATCGGCGGAGAAAATTCACATGAGTATATCACTGTTGACATTGCTGCTTCCGATACTATAGAGAGTGTTCTTAGTAAGTTAAGAAGTACCAAGTCAATAGATGAGACTACCGGTGAGTCCACTGGAAAGACATTAAACGCCAACTTTGATGAGGGAACAGGAAGATTCTATATTTCATCAAAGGAAATGGGCGAAGCAAACTCTTTTAGCATGGTAAGTACAAATGCTATGACTGCACTTGGTCTTGTTGAGGAAAAGATTGATGGTAAATCCAATTACCAGGCAGGCAGCAGCGCAGAGATCTACCTTAACGGAGTAAAATACGAATCCAACTCCAATACTTTCCAGATCAACGGACTTACGATAACTGCCAATCAGGTTGCTTCAGATATAACTCTTACGACCAAACAGGATACAAGCGGAATCTACGACAACATCAAGAAGATGATAAAAGAGTACAACGACCTTATGAAGGAGTTCGCTACTCTTTACAATGCAGATCCTGCCAAGAAATATAAGATGCTTACAGATGATCAGAAGGATCAGATGTCCGATAAGGAAGTTGAGGAATGGGAGAAGAAGATCAAAGAAGGACTCCTTTCCAAGGACGAGACTATCGGAAACGTAAGAAACGCTCTTAAAGAGATCATGAACCAGTCCTTCGAGATCACTGACAAGAACGGTAAGACGAGTAAGTTTTCTCTTGCAAGCTTCGGTATTTCAACAGGAAGTTACTTCTCAACAGAAGATAACGAGAGAGACGTATTCCATATCGACGGAGATGCGGATGATTCCGTAAGCAGCGGTAACACCGATCTTCTCAGCGGTATGATCGCCAATGATCCCGATACTGTACAGAGCTTCTTCTCAGAGCTTTCAAAGACTCTTTACAACAAGCTCTTTGATATGATGAAGGGAACTCAGTACAGCAGTGCATTTACGATCTATGAAGATAAGCTCATGGCTTCACAGTACAGCGCTTACAACACCAAGATCTCCGATGCACAGAAAGCACTTGAGGCGGCTCAGGATAAATACTACAAGAAATTCTCCGTAATGGAGACCGCGCTTTCCAAGATCAACAGCAGCAGTTCGTCACTTGCCAACTTCTTTGGCGGCGGACAGTAATGGCATAATAAAAAACTAATCATACGGATATAATTTTACAGAAATGCGAGGGAACACATATGCCGGTATCAACAGCACAAAAAGCTTATGCTCAGTACAAAAACAATAAGGTTATGGGTGCGAGCGGCCCGGAACTTACATTGATGCTCTACGACGGAGCGATCAAGTTCCTCAATATCGCTGACATGGCAATTGAAAAGCACGACGTCCCCAAGGCCCATGAGAACATCATGAAGACAGAGCGTATCATTGACTATCTCAGGAACACTCTGGATATGAAGTATGCTGTTGCACAGGACTTCGAGAATATGTATTCTTATATTGGAAGAAGACTTGTTGAGGCGAATATTTCAAAAGACAGAGATATCATCGCCGAAGTCAACAAGCACATGCACGCTATCAGAGATAACTGGGTAGAAGTCATGAGAGCCAATAACATTGTTGTTAAGGATGCATAATTAAGGGGGACTTACGGATGCTAGCTTCAAGCCTTGATATGTTGGAAGAGAGCCTTAAGAAAAAGATCGAGATAATGACCGAGATCGAAGCCGAGAACGAAAGGCAAAAAGAGGTTCTTTCCAATCCGGACAGTGTCAACGAAGATCTGTTTGACGCCACAGTCGATACGAAGGGCGAGCTTATTGACAAGCTTGTCGCACTCGACGACGGCTTCCAGTCACTTTTCGACAGAGTAAAAGAGGAAGTGGGTTCAAACAGAGAAAAGTTTGCCGATCAGATCAAACGCATGCAGGCACTTATAGAAGAAGTAACTGCCAAGAGCGCATCGATCGAAGCGGCAGAGCGCAGGAATAAAAAGCTTGCCGAAACCTATTTTGACACCGCAAGGCAGAAGATGAATGTAAGTAAGCAGACATCCGCCGCGGCATTTAATTACTATCGAACCATGAATAACTTCAAAGATATTCCACCGCAGTTTTTGGATCAAAAGAACTGAAAAAACAATACACGGGATCGTAGGATAAAAAGTCCTACGATCCCATTTTTTTAGAATCCGCACAGATAGGGGCGTTTGCCATATATCGGCAAGGTTTTGCAAATACTTTATAGCAAAAATGAAAAAATCGAATAAAATTTCATTTTTGCAATTTTTTTTGAAAAAAAATTCAAATAAGGGTTAAGTACGCGCATTCACTGCCGATAATAATAGTGACAAACAAAAAACAAGCAGCCATGGAAGGGACTCCGCGTAAGCTGCACAATAGTAAAAGGATGAAAAGGCAGCACGGACGCGGGCCCCGTTCATGGAGGATTATATTATGGTAGTACAACACAATGTCACAGCGATGAATGCAAACAGACAGCTTGGTATCACAACAGGTATTCAGGCTAAGTCAAGTGAGAAGCTTTCTTCCGGTTACAAGATCAACAGAGCAGCAGATGATGCAGCAGGACTTGCTATTTCCGAGAAGATGAGACGTCAGGTAAGAGGTCTTACACAGGCTTCCGCAAACGCACAGGACGGTATCTCAGCAGTACAGACAGCAGAAGGTGCTCTTAACGAAGTTCACGATATGCTTCAGAGAATGAACGAACTTGCAGTTAAGGCAGCTAACGATACTCTTACAACATCAGATCGTAGATACATCCAGAGTGAGGTTGATGCACTTGTAAACGAGATCCACAGAACAGGTGAGGCTACACAGTTCAACGACACAAAGCTTCTTGACGGAACATTCGTTAATAAGAACCTTCAGGTTGGTTCCGACAAGGCTGACAACAACGTTATCAAGATCGACATCGTAGCTCTTACAGCTTCAGGACTTGAGATCGACGGAACAAAGGTTAACGTAACAGGTACTGACGGTGTTAATGCAAGAAACTCAATCGGAACTATCAAGGCAGCTCTTGAGAAGGTTTCAAAGCAGAGATCTGATCTCGGTGCTATCCAGAACAGACTTGAGCACACGATCAAGAACCTCGACAACGTAGTTGAGAATACACAGGCAGCTGAATCACTTATCCGTGATACAGATATGGCTGAGGAAATGGTTAGATATTCTAACAACAACATCCTCGCTCAGGCCGGCCAGTCAATGCTTGCTCAGGCAAACCAGACAAACCAGGGTGTACTTTCACTCCTTCAGTAATAAAAAACATAACCCAAACACTAAAAAAGCTCCGGAGATCCGGAGCTTTTTTAGTGCGGGGAAGGGCGGCAGGCAGCAAGCGGCGATCATCTTGATATTATATACGTTGACGTATATAATTAAAATGAGGTGATGGATATGCAGATAGATGAATATTTAAAAAGCAAAAACATATCATTATATAAATTGGCCGAGTTATCAGGCGTATCGTATACAACTGTCTTTAACCTTATCAATGGCAAGTCGGATATATACAATTGTGCTTTGGGAAAGGTCTTGCCCATTGCAAAGGCGCTCGAGTTATCGGTTGAGGAATTGGCTTTTCTATGTGATCGCAAGTATTCCTTTACTTTATTTAAAAGTGAACAGTGCCATCTGGTCAGTAGGATGGGACAGGTCGAGTACATAATTGAGGTTTTGGAAGATAAGAAGATAGATCAGTATTGGAGATTGTGCTGCTATGCAGAGGCAATGTACATGGTAGGAATGATTGATTATCTTTCGCGGCTCAATGATATTCAACAGTGTACTAATTATGATCACATTAGAGAACATAAATTGAAAGATAAGATATATCCCATCGATGCAGCAATAGAGAATAAACTTTCCAATAAGAAAGCAAGGCTCAAAAAGCTGGAAGAGAATGCTATCCCGGAATTCATGAGATTCAATATTGTTGAGGGGGATGTATTACATGGATGAGATCTTTTACTCGAAGGATAATCTGGATAATTATCTTAAGCAATTGGGCAAGGTTTATAGGCAACTCAATGGAAAGAATACAGAAGCGGAGATAGTCTTGATCGGAGGAGCAGCTATTGTATCCGGATTCGGTTTTAGATATTCAACAACAGATATAGACGCATACATTATTGCTTCTTCAGCATTAAAAGATGCTATTAATATAGTGGGGGATGAGAATGGCCTCAAGCCGGGCTGGTTAAATGATGACTTCAAACACACTGCTTCATATTCGGATAAGATACCATTATATTCAGTACATTATAGGACCTTTTCCAATATACTCCACGTCAGGACTATGCCCGGGGCATACATTGCAGCTATGAAACTGGCTTCTTACAGACCTTATAAATATGATAGATCTGATGTTATAGGAGTTATTTTGGAAGATGATCTTCAAAAAGAAGATATAATTACTGCGATAAACAATCTGTATGGCAGCATTGATGCTCTCAGGCACTCCGCGGATGTGAAGAAATTTCTGGATGAGATCTATAAGTCAGATGATCTGAAAAGATTATATGATAATGAAAGGAATGAGGAGAAGAGTAGCTTCACGATCCTCAAAAATGCTGAAAAGTACGGCGAAAAGCTCTCTACAGACAATATAGAGGATGTAATCAAACAGGCCAGAAAGAGGGCGGCAGAGAAAAGAGATAATAATACTTAACTCTATAAATTGTATTTTAGAAATAATTTATAATTTATTTTCAAAAAAGGGGGTTATTTTTTTAGATTTATGGTCGATAATAATAGTGTAAACAAACAGAGATAGTTTTTAGGCCAGCACTAAGAGCTATTTCCAAAAACGAGCAAACGAGCAGCAAGGAAGCTGCCGTACAAATTCAAGGAGGAATTATATTATGGTAGTACAACACAACGTAACAGCAATGAATGCAAACAGACAGCTTGGAATCACAACTGGTATTCAGGCTAAGTCAAGTGAGAAGTTATCATCCGGTTACAAGATCAACAGAGCAGCAGATGATGCAGCAGGTCTTGCAATTTCCGAAAAGATGAGACGTCAGGTTAGAGGTCTTACACAGGCTTCTGCTAACGCTCAGGATGGTATTTCAGCTGTTCAGACAGCTGAGGGTGCTCTTAACGAAGTACACGATATGTTGCAGAGAATGAACGAGCTTGCTACAAAGGCAGCTAACGACACTCTTACAACAAAGGATCGTGACTACATTCAGTCTGAGATCACAGCACTTACAGATGAGATCAACAGAACTGGTGAGGCTACATCTTTCAACGACACAAAGCTTCTTAATGGTAACTTTAAGAACAAGAACCTTCAGGTTGGTTCCGAGAACAATGATAAGAACCTTATCAAAGTAAGCATCGACAAGATGACTGCTTCAGGAATCGGTGTCAGCGGAGTTACAGTAGCAGGCTCAACAGGAGCAACAGCTCGTACAGCTATGGATACAATCAAGAGTGCTCTTGAGAAAGTATCACAGCAGAGATCTGATCTCGGTGCTATCCAGAACAGACTTGAGCACACAATCAAGAACCTTGACAACGTAGTTGAGAATACTCAGGCAGCTGAATCACTTATCCGTGATACAGATATGGCTACCGAGATGGTTAAGTATTCTAACAACAACATCCTTGCACAGGCTGGACAGTCAATGCTGGCTCAGGCTAACCAGACAAACCAGGGTGTACTTTCACTTCTCGGTTAATTCTAAATGGTTCACAAGGAAAATTGGTCATTTGCATAATTGCAACTACCAAAGAGAGCCCCGTTTATTCGGGGCTCTCTTTCATTTATGTGCTTCCATTACTATTCTGATCATCGCCATCACCCTGTGAAGAACACTGTCTTCTTCACAGATTTTTTTGTATCCGTTTTGCGCGATAGCTTCGCGCTCATCGTCGTGTTCAAGGTAATAAACGGACTTTTCGACAAGCTCGTCGATGGAGCGATAGGTTTCAAGATGAACGCCGGGAGTTAAGAATTCATCGAGCTCCGGCTGATAATTCGTTAGAAGGAAACCACCGCAAGCAAGGATATCCCAGATTCTCTGTGGAAGTCCCGATCTGATCGCTCTCATTGTTGTGTTTAAGTTGATCTTACTTTTTTTGAATATAATGGGCATTTCCGTGAATGACTTGGCAATGCCGCGATTTCTTATAAGCGGTGACAGCTCTTTTGTATTACTTGTTGTGAAGAGATCGAGCTTATAATTTCCGATGCTTTCCGCAAGGGTATTTAATATCTCTTTTCTTTCTAGAACTGTGATGTGTGATCCCAGATAATCATCCAGAACTATCTGCCTGTCGAGATTTCTGATGCTGAGCCTCGATGAATAAAACTCGGGATCGGCGTCTTTTATCGCGGAAATCTCTTCGTCCGTAAGTGTGTTTTCAACATATTCAAGGCCATAAATATTTTCTTTTAACTGTCGAAGCATCTTTTCTTCGAGACCGGATTCAATACCCGAAGGCAGCTTAAGTGCGGCGTATGGGTCTTTTTCGGTATAAAGAGATCCGATAAAAGAGATGTCGAAGTCATAGCCGACAGCACCCTTCGTTGTGGCGTTCATCCTGTCCACGGCGCCGCCGAGCGGAAGGTGAAAAATGCAATTCGGATTGGCGTAAGCGACGGATTCGTACTGTTTTTTGTCGAATAAAAAAACTCTGTTGTAGGGACTTTTTATCGCATTATTATAGATCTCGAGAACCGGGCAGTCCACGGAAACGCAGACGTACGGAACCTTGATCCTCTCACAGAGCATGGCGATAAAAGGAAAAAAGTTGATGGAAAAGATAAAAAGAGGCCTGTGCTCGGCAATCAAATTGCCGAGATTGGTGATCCTCTCATCCAGAGTCATGGAATCATGCTCCGATCTTCCGGTGTTGTCTTCAATTATCGTTAATCCGACAGCCTTCAGAGCATCGATATAATCAGGCTCGCAAATGCTGTCATATCTGTAAACTATCACATTCATAGACTTATTGTAGCACTATATCTGCTATAATTGATATAGGATTGTGAAAATTACGGAAACGAGTCGGAGCAATCCATACATCATATATGTCTTGTATTTTTGAGCATGGAGACTATTTATGAAGAATTCTGATTTGATCAAACAGATAAACGAAATATTGTCATACCTATACGAGAACGCAGGTGCGATGGGCAAAGACGCCGTGCGAGAGGCTTTTTTGTCTGTATATGAGACGCTGAATGCGAATCTTTTGTGTGATGAAAATAAAGATACGCTTGAAAGACTCTATAAAGAGGCCGATGAGAACATCCTTGATGTCGACAGATTGCGGATTCTCTCAATGGACGCGATCATCAAATATGCATACAGTAGCCCGGACGACGGAGTATCCGCAGAGGTTGCGGACAGTCTGAAGCAAGCGGCGGCGCATCTTGAAAAGAAAAGTATGCAGCTGGATAACCTTCTTGAATATATAAGACAGGTCGATCACGTCAGAGAAAAATATCATTTAAGATACCCGACGCCTTCGGATAAGTTTGAGGGAAAGGGCGTTGTTTACACGGTCATCACCGGGGACTACGATGAAATAAATGAACCTGAAACGGGAGACTCGGGCCTTTCGTATGTTCTTTTAACAGACAGAGAAAGACCGGATTATAAGGGCAAGTGGGAGATAAGAGTTATCGACAATCCCGATAACTTAAGCAGCGTGAGGCTTTCGCGCTATCCCAAGATGTTTCCTCATATCTTTTTCCCGGAATATGATTATTCGGTTTATATCGACGGATCCTTGATCATAAAAAAAGATATTCGCACTTTTATAGATACGTACAGGCGTGACTGCGGAATGATATGCTTTGCTCATTTTTGTTCGGAAAGCATAATGGATGAGGCGGTTCTTATCGTCGAGCGCGGAAAGGCCGATAAGGCGGCTCTCGATACGCAGCTCGAGGTTTATAAGAAAAAAGGATATACCGCAAAAGGCTATATCGCTGAGCTTACCTGCATAGTCCGCGATCACCACGACGAGGCGCTTAAGAAGGTTATGCAGGATTGGTGGGATGAGTACATGTCCTACGAGCACACGCGCGATCAGATAAGCTTTGATTATGTGACTTGGAAAAACGGCTATATATTTGATCTGTGCGACCTTTCGGTGTATATAAACCCGTGGCTTGAGATTGCAAAGATACATTAAGAATTTTGCGGGCAAAAAAGCCTGTAAAACCGCCACTATAGCGCATTTCTGTGGTAAAATAGAAGTGGTTTTTCAGTGTTTGTGCATTACTAAAATGTTTTGACTTGACGAGGGGGTAATATGAGTGATTTTGTTCTTACGGCATCCATGATGTGCGCCGATTTCGGCAATCTTGAGAAAGAGGTCAAGGCGCTTGAGGCGGCCGGAATAGACTCTTTTCACATAGATATCATGGACGGTCGTTATGTCCATAATTTTGCCATGTCTTTATATGACATGATCTCAATTGCTAGGATCAGTAAGAAGCCGCTCGACGTGCATCTTATGATCGAGCACCCGAGGAATAATATAGATCTTTTCCTCAGATATCTCAGAAAGGGCGATACCGTCTACATTCATCCGGAGGCGGAGTATCACCCGTCAACAACAATCTCAAAGATAATTGATTACGGCCTGCATCCGGGCATTGCGATAAACCCCGGAACCAGCGTGGAATCTATAAGAGAGCTCCTTCGCATCGTCGACAGAGTTCTTGTTATGGCGGTCAATCCCGGCAACGCCAGTCAGATGTTTTTGCCGTTCGTTGGTGAGAAGATCGACACTCTTTTGCATCTTAGGAAAAAAATGGGCTTCGAGCTCTACTGGGACGGGGCTTGCGGAGCGGATAGAATGCGCGAGTATGTGCCCAAGAAGATGGACGGCTTTGTTCTCGGAACAACTCTTTTATTCGGCAAAAGAGCTGAATACGCCGATATTATCCCGGCTGTAAGGAAACTTGATTTTTCATACCTCGATAAGGAGCCTGTACAATTCGATGATCAATACTAATCCCGATGATAAGGAGCTAAAAGAGCTTGATGAATACTAATCCCGATGAAGAAATGAAGATGGTACCACTAGAAGAGATCAGCTTTCCGCTTTCTTTTTTTAGGGAAGAGGTCAGGAATGGCTTTTATATCCCGACGATGATCAAGCGTTACTGGGCGGGACAGCTGCAGATCCTTTCTGAGATCGCTAAGCTGTGTAAAAAGCATGATATTCAGTGGTTTGGCGACTACGGAACGATGCTCGGCGCGGTCAGGCACGGCGGATATATTCCGTGGGACGATGACTTTGATATTTGCATGATGCGCGATGATTACGAGCGCTTTTTTGAGATTGCCAAAAAAGAATTTCCCAAGGAGTACATCATTCTTTCGCTGAGAGATATTGAGGAAGGTTATGACAACATTCTCGGAAGAATAGTTAATTGCAGCGCCATCGACTGCACCAAGGAACATATGGATGAGTTCAGCGGCTGCCCGTATACGGTCGGTGTCGATATTTTCCCCATGGACGGAATGTTTGCCGATGAGGCCAAGGAAAAAGAGCGTTATGACAGGGCCAAAAGAGCCATCCTCGTCCACAACGCCGTTGAGGCCAAGGACGAACTCGGAGATCTTGCCAGGAATATCGAGAGCTTGGTCTTGGATGTTGAGAAAGAAAATCATATTCATCTTAAAAGAGGCAAAAAATTAAAAAGAGATCTCGAGCTTCTCATCGAGAAGATCTATATGGAATGCCCTGTTTCCGACGGCGACAGGGTTGCTTTGATGCCGTTTTATATGATGTACGGCAATCATATTTTCCCCAAGAAGTTTTTTGAAAAGACTTTTGAGATGAAGTTTGAAAATACGACAATCCAGATTCCGTGCTGCTATGACCAGATCCTGTCAAGCAACTACGGAAACTATATGGAGATACGTAAGGGCGGCGGTATGCATGAGTATCCATGCTATATCAGTCAGGAGAGAGCCCTTAAGAAGAAACTTGAGCATAATCCTTACAGATATACTTTCGACGCAAATCACATGCTTGTATCGGTAAAAAGATACATGACAAAAATGCTTGCTCCGGCTCCGGTAAAGGAAAAGGAGACAATTGTGTTCCTTCCTTGCAGAGCTATGTGGTGGGAGACCATGGAAGGCCTGTGGCACAGGTATAAGGCCGATGGCCATGACGTTCACGTATATCCTATAAATTTCTATGACTGCGATTACTACGGAAACGTGGGTGAAATGCATGATGAGCGTATGCTCTTCCCCGATTATGTCGGCGTAGAAAACTGCGAGGAGCTTGATTTTGCGCAGATCCGTCCCGACAAGATAGTGATCCAGGTTCCCTACGATGCAGAGAATACGGCACTTACCGTGCATGAATTCTTCTACTCTTCAAATCTTATAAATTTTACCGATGAGCTCGTCTACGTTCCTTGCTTTGACATCGACGACCCCATCGACCGCGACGACAAAGCCTGCCGCGGCATCGAGATCCTCGCCGAACAGCCCGCCGTTGTCTACGCGGATAAGGTGCTGCTTAAGTCAGAGAAGCAGCGCGAGCTCTACCTCGAGAAGCTCATCTCCCTCTCCGGCGAAGAGACCCGTGCCTTCTGGGAGCAGAAGATTGAAGTCTCCGAGTTCGTCGGAAGCGATTGGAAGAAGCGCGGCGCGCAAAGCGCGGGCGCAGGAGTCCACGGCGACGCGGAAGAGAACGCGGGCGCGGGCAGCGCAGAAGCATCGGGCAGCAGCGCGCATGGCGCAGGTTCCGCTTCTCCTGCGGAAATTGAGCACGAGCGCGAGTGGCGAAAGTTCCTCGGTGATTATGCCGACCGCAAAGCGGTCATTTATTACTTCACAATTAGCACCGTGATATATCACGGTGAGAAAGCTATAGATAAGTTCGAGCGCGTGCTCGAAACCTTCGCCGGCGCGAGCGGCAAGATCGTTGCGATTTTCATCCCTCAGGACTACCTGACAGCGAATCTCGACAAGGCAGAGCCCGCCGTGCGCGAGCGCTATCTTGCTTTCATAGAAAAGGTCAAGAACACGCCCGGTATCATCTTCGATGAAGCCGGCCGTAGCCTTGACTTCATAGATAAGTGGGGCGCGTACTACGGCGACACAGGCGTCGCCGCCATGGAGTGCGCAAGCAGAAAGATCCCTGTGATGCTTGAGAATGTAGAGGTGTAAGCGTATGAATGTAGCTATAATACTTGCAGGCGGCGTCGGCAGCAGAGTCGGCGGCGATGTCCCCAAACAGTTCGTAGATCTTGCAGGCGAGATGATGATCGTGCACAGCTTGGAGCCCTTCGGAAATCTCCCTATAGTTCAAAACATCATAATAGTTGCGGATGATAAGTGGCGCGAAGACATCGAAAATGCAATTGTCGATTACCCTGCCATCAGTGAGAAGATCCTCGGCTACGCCGATCCCGGCCAGAACCGACAGTTATCAATATTGAGCGGCCTTGAAGCTATCGAATTACTGGGACTTGGTGACATGACCGACAATGTCATAATACATGACGCGGCCAGACCTTTCGTTACCGAAGACCTCATCACCGCGTGTCTTGAAGCTCTTTCGGATCACGACGGCGCTATGCCCGTCCTTCCAATGAACGATACCGTATATCTTAGCCACGGCGGCGTTCAGGTCGACGAGCTCCTCGACAGAAACACGATATTTGCGGGCCAGGCGCCCGAAGCATTTGTATACAAGAAATATCTTGAAGCCAACAGGAAGCTCATTCCCGACAAGATCCTCGTGATCCACGGCTCTTCCGAGCCCGCAGTCATGGCCGGCATGAAGGTTGCCATGATCCCCGGTGACGTGCGCAACTTCAAGATTACCAGTGCCGCCGACATGGAGCGTGCCGAGGAGATCTTTCGGGAGAAGTACTGAGATTAGGCAGGTCGGCAGGGCTATCCTGCGCATTTTGAAGAAATGGCCGGATATAGTTGACTTGATATATGTAGTATCGTGGCTTTTTGCACGCGAAAACAAGCTGGATTAGCAATCGCGTGTCACTTGATTCAGTGATTTGCATGCGAAAACAAATAAAACTAGTAATCGCGTGCAGCTTGTTTAGGAAGCAAACACGCGAAAGCAAGCTGAATTAGTTACCGCGTGTCGGCATGTCCGAAAGCATGCACGCGAAATGCAACAGAGATTGAAATTGCGTGTCGCTACGCCCGAAAGCATGCACGCGAAATGCAACAGAGATTGAAATTGCGTGTCGCTACGCCCGAAAGCATGCACGCGAAATGCA